>NZ_KQ089848.1:2462113-2947031 GCF_001037575.1 Citrobacter sp. BIDMC107
AACCCCATCAATTAACCTTCCGGCACCGGGCAGGCGTCACACCGTATACGTCCACTTTCGTGTTTGCACAGTGCTGTGTTTTTAATAAACAGTTGCAGCCAGCTGGTATCTTCGACTGATTTCAGCTCCATGGGTAAACCACTTCACCTACATATCAGCGTGCCTTCTCCCGAAGTTACGGCACCATTTTGCCTAGTTCCTTCACCCGAGTTCTCTCAAGCGCCTTGGTATTCTCTACCTGACCACCTGTGTCGGTTTGGGGTACGATTTCGTGTTACCTGATGCTTAGAGGCTTTTCCTGGAAGCAGGGCATTTGTTACTTCAGCACCGTAGTGCCTCGTCATCACACCTCAGCGTTAAAAAGGTACCGGATTTACCTGGAACCTCCGCCTACATGCTTAAACCGGGACAACCGTCGCCCGGCTAACATAGCCTTCTCCGTCCCCCCTTCGCAGTAACACCAAGTACAGGAATATTAACCTGTTTCCCATCGACTACGCCTTTCGGCCTCGCCTTAGGGGTCGACTCACCCTGCCCCGATTAACGTTGGACAGGAACCCTTGGTCTTCCGGCGTGCGGGTTTTTCACCCGCATTATCGTTACTTATGTCAGCATTCGCACTTCTGATACCTCCAGCAACCCTCACAGGCCACCTTCAACGGCTTACAGAACGCTCCCCTACCCAACAACACATAGTGTCGCTGCCGCAGCTTCGGTGCATGGTTTAGCCCCGTTACATCTTCCGCGCAGGCCGACTCGACCAGTGAGCTATTACGCTTTCTTTAAATGATGGCTGCTTCTAAGCCAACATCCTGGCTGTCTGTGCCTTCCCACATCGTTTCCCACTTAACCATGACTTTGGGACCTTAGCTGGCGGTCTGGGTTGTTTCCCTCTTCACGACGGACGTTAGCACCCGCCGTGTGTCTCCCGTGATAACATTCTTCGGTATTCGCAGTTTGCATCGGGTTGGTAAGTCGGGATGACCCCCTAGCCGAAACAGTGCTCTACCCCCGAAGATGAATTCACGAGGCGCTACCTAAATAGCTTTCGGGGAGAACCAGCTATCTCCCGGTTTGATTGGCCTTTCACCCCCAGCCACAAGTCATCCGCTAATTTTTCAACATTAGTCGGTTCGGTCCTCCAGTTAGTGTTACCCAACCTTCAACCTGCCCATGGCTAGATCACCGGGTTTCGGGTCTATACCCTGCAACTTAACGCCCAGTTAAGACTCGGTTTCCCTTCGGCTCCCCTATACGGTTAACCTTGCTACAGAATATAAGTCGCTGACCCATTATACAAAAGGTACGCAGTCACCCCATAAAGAGGCTCCCACTGCTTGTACGTACACGGTTTCAGGTTCTTTTTCACTCCCCTCGCCGGGGTTCTTTTCGCCTTTCCCTCACGGTACTGGTTCACTATCGGTCAGTCAGGAGTATTTAGCCTTGGAGGATGGTCCCCCCATATTCAGACAGGATACCACGTGTCCCGCCCTACTCTTCGAGTTCACAACCTGTGCATTTTGGTGTACGGGACTATCACCCTGTACCGTCGGACTTTCCAGACCGTTCCACTAACACACAAGCTGATTCAGACTCTGGGCTGCTCCCCGTTCGCTCGCCGCTACTGGGGGAATCTCGGTTGATTTCTTTTCCTCGGGGTACTTAGATGTTTCAGTTCCCCCGGTTCGCTTCATTACGCTATGTATTCACGTAATGATAGTGTGTCGAAACACACTGGGTTTCCCCATTCGGAAATCGCCGGTTATAACGGTTCATATCACCTTACCGACGCTTATCGCAGATTAGCACGTCCTTCATCGCCTCTGACTGCCAGGGCATCCACCGTGTACGCTTAGTCGCTTAACCTCACAACCCGAAGATGTTTCACTTCTGATTGCGAAAATTTGAGAGACTCGAACACACCGCTTATCTGTTCTTATTTACGGAGAACAGACACAGTGTGTCGTTTCAATTTTCAGCTTGATCCAGATTTTTAAAGAGCAAATATCTCAAACGTCACCCGAAGGTAAGTTTTGAGATATTGAGGTCGGCGACTTTCACTCACACATACCAGCAAGTGGCGTCCCCTAGGGGATTCGAACCCCTGTTACCGCCGTGAAAGGGCGGTGTCCTGGGCCTCTAGACGAAGGGGACACTGAAGTCTCAATCGCAAGACGCCTTGCTATTTACTTTTCATCAGACAATCTGTGTGAGCACTACAAAGAACGTTTCTTTAAGGTAAGGAGGTGATCCAACCGCAGGTTCCCCTACGGTTACCTTGTTACGACTTCACCCCAGTCATGAATCACAAAGTGGTAAGCGCCCTCCCGAAGGTTAAGCTACCTACTTCTTTTGCAACCCACTCCCATGGTGTGACGGGCGGTGTGTACAAGGCCCGGGAACGTATTCACCGTGGCATTCTGATCCACGATTACTAGCGATTCCGACTTCATGGAGTCGAGTTGCAGACTCCAATCCGGACTACGACATACTTTATGAGGTCCGCTTGCTCTCGCGAGGTCGCTTCTCTTTGTATATGCCATTGTAGCACGTGTGTAGCCCTACTCGTAAGGGCCATGATGACTTGACGTCATCCCCACCTTCCTCCAGTTTATCACTGGCAGTCTCCTTTGAGTTCCCGGCCGGACCGCTGGCAACAAAGGATAAGGGTTGCGCTCGTTGCGGGACTTAACCCAACATTTCACAACACGAGCTGACGACAGCCATGCAGCACCTGTCTCAGAGTTCCCGAAGGCACCAAAGCATCTCTGCTAAGTTCTCTGGATGTCAAGAGTAGGTAAGGTTCTTCGCGTTGCATCGAATTAAACCACATGCTCCACCGCTTGTGCGGGCCCCCGTCAATTCATTTGAGTTTTAACCTTGCGGCCGTACTCCCCAGGCGGTCGACTTAACGCGTTAGCTCCGGAAGCCACGCCTCAAGGGCACAACCTCCAAGTCGACATCGTTTACGGCGTGGACTACCAGGGTATCTAATCCTGTTTGCTCCCCACGCTTTCGCACCTGAGCGTCAGTCTTTGTCCAGGGGGCCGCCTTCGCCACCGGTATTCCTCCAGATCTCTACGCATTTCACCGCTACACCTGGAATTCTACCCCCCTCTACAAGACTCTAGCCTGCCAGTTTCGGATGCAGTTCCCAGGTTGAGCCCGGGGATTTCACATCCGACTTGACAGACCGCCTGCGTGCGCTTTACGCCCAGTAATTCCGATTAACGCTTGCACCCTCCGTATTACCGCGGCTGCTGGCACGGAGTTAGCCGGTGCTTCTTCTGCGAGTAACGTCAATCGCTGCGGTTATTAACCACAACGCCTTCCTCCTCGCTGAAAGTACTTTACAACCCGAAGGCCTTCTTCATACACGCGGCATGGCTGCATCAGGCTTGCGCCCATTGTGCAATATTCCCCACTGCTGCCTCCCGTAGGAGTCTGGACCGTGTCTCAGTTCCAGTGTGGCTGGTCATCCTCTCAGACCAGCTAGGGATCGTCGCCTAGGTGAGCCGTTACCCCACCTACTAGCTAATCCCATCTGGGCACATCCGATGGCAAGAGGCCCGAAGGTCCCCCTCTTTGGTCTTGCGACGTTATGCGGTATTAGCTACCGTTTCCAGTAGTTATCCCCCTCCATCGGGCAGTTTCCCAGACATTACTCACCCGTCCGCCACTCGTCACCCAAGGAGCAAGCTCCTCTGTGCTACCGTTCGACTTGCATGTGTTAGGCCTGCCGCCAGCGTTCAATCTGAGCCATGATCAAACTCTTCAATTTAAGTTTGATGCTCATGAATTAAACTTCGTAATGAATTACGTATGTTCACTCAGAGACTTGGTATTCATTTTTCGTCTTGCGACGTTAAGAATCCGTATCTTCGAGTGCCCACACAGATTGTCTGATAAATTGTTAAAGAGCAGTGCCGCTTCGCTTTTTCTCAGCGGCGCGGGGTGTGCATATTACGCCATCCCGCTGCGAAGTCAAGCATTTAATTTCGCTTTCTTCGCCGGAGTTCTCAGTGGAACCCCGCTGACCCGGCGGCTTATAATCCGTTGTTCCGTGTCAGTGGAGGCGCATTATAGGGAGTTATTTCAGGCTGACAAGGGGAAATTTAAAATAACTTTCTGAGTGCGTGTTTTTTCACCAAAACAACCATTAACATGCCATAAAATAAGCAAATTGCCGTTTTTGCAGCCGCAATCACACTTCCAGGTGGCATACTAATGAATAAGAAAAAGAGTAAGGAAGAACATTCATGCCGTTAAATGCCCAACAGCTAGCCGCACAGAAAAACTTGTCCTACGTTCTGGCCGAAAAGCTGGCTCAGCGAATATTAAAAGGTGAATACGCGCCGGGCGCTATATTGCCTGGCGAAATAGAGCTGGGCGATCAGTTTGGTGTGAGTCGCACCGCGGTAAGAGAGGCGGTAAAAACGTTAACGGCAAAAGGTATGGTATTACCACGCCCACGTATCGGCACACGCGTCATGCCGCAAGCAAACTGGAACTTCCTCGACCAGGAGCTGCTCACCTGGTGGATGACGGAAGATAATTTCCCGCAGGTCATTAAACATTTTCTGGTGATGCGTATCAGCCTGGAGCCTCAGGCGTGTTTACTGGCGGCGACCATTGGTACGGCTGAACAGAAAGCGCACCTCAACACGCTGATGGAAGAGATGGTCGAGCTGAAAAGAAACTTCAGACGCGAACGCTGGATTGAGGTTGATATCGCCTGGCATGAACACATCTATGAAATGAGTGCGAATCCGTTCCTTATTTCCTTTGCATCTCTGTTCCATTCGGTTTACCAGACCTACTTTACCTCTATTACCTATAACGATGTGGTGAAACTGGATTTGCACCAGGCCATTGTCGATGCAATAGATGATAACGATGGCGATCGCGCCTTTGCTGCTTGTCAGGCATTGCTGATAGCACCGAACGTGCTACCGGATAAATAATATGTCAGAAAAGAAATCACGTAGTATGGCCGGGCTACCGTGGATAGCAGCCATGGCCTTTTTTATGCAGGCACTAGACGCCACTATCCTCAATACCGCCCTACCCGCAATAGCACATAGTCTTAACCGCTCTCCGCTCGCCATGCAGTCGGCCATTATCAGCTATACCCTGACGGTCGCGATGCTGATCCCGGTAAGTGGTTGGTTGGCAGACCGATTTGGTACCCGACGCGTCTTTATGATTGCTGTTAGCCTGTTTACGTTGGGATCGCTGGCCTGTGCGCTGTCCAGCTCCCTAAGCGAGCTGGTGATTTTCCGTGTCATTCAGGGGATCGGTGGCGCCATGATGATGCCCGTTGCCCGTCTGGCGTTATTGCGTGCCTACCCTCGTAGTGAACTGCTTCCCGTGCTTAACTTCGTCACCATGCCTGGACTTGTGGGGCCGATTTTAGGTCCGGTATTGGGCGGTGTACTGGTTACATGGGCCAGTTGGCACTGGATCTTCCTGATTAATATTCCAATTGGCATTGCCGGTATCTTCTACGCTCGCAAATATATGCCGAACTTCACCACCCCACGCCGCGGTTTTGATATGACCGGTTTCTTTCTGTTTGGTTTGAGCCTGGTGTTGTTTTCCAGCGGCGTTGAATTGTTCGGCGAGAAGCTTGTCGCTACCTGGGTCGCACTCGGTATTATTCTTGTCAGTGTGTTGTTACTACTCGCCTATATTCGCCATGCTCGTCGTCACCCAACGCCACTTATATCTCTTCCGATATTTAAGACACGAACCTTTTCTGTTGGGATCGCCGGCAACCTCGCCACTCGCCTGGGCACAGGCTGCGTGCCCTTCTTAATGCCGCTGATGTTGCAGGTAGGCTTTGGATATCCGGCTCTGATAGCCGGTTGTATGATGGCGCCAACGGCGTTGGGTTCAATTCTGGCAAAATCCATGGTGACGCAGGTTCTGCGCAAACTCGGCTACAGGACCACATTGGTGGGTGTTACGGTTTTTATCGGCCTGATGATTGCGCAGTTCGCTTTGCAATCTCCTGCCATGCCGGTCTGGATGCTGATCCTGCCGCTGTTCATTTTAGGTATGGCGATGTCCACCCAGTTTACCTCAATGAATACTATCACTCTGGCGGATCTGACCGATGAAAACGCCAGCAGCGGCAACAGCGTATTGGCCGTTACTCAGCAGTTATCAATCAGTTTAGGGGTTGCCATCAGCGCCGCTGTTCTGCGTATCTATGAAGGTATGGAAGGAACCAATACGGTCGAGCAGTTCCACTACACCTTTATGACGATGGGCGCTATCACGGTAATATCCGCGCTGATGTTCATGCTGCTAAAAGCCAAAGATGGGCGTAACCTGATCAAAGATCGGCACAAACCTAAACCGACCCCCGCTCCATCAAAACAGGAGTAAGCTGCAAACGCTGTTGTTGTAATGCGGGCTGGGCCATCCGATGGATTAATACATCGATGGCCAGTTCGCCCAATTCATCTTTTGGTTGATGTATGGTCGTCAGCGGAGGCGTCATATAGCGCGCCAGCTCGATATCATCATAACCCACCACCGCCATATCCTGCGGAATGCGCAATCCCGACTGGTACAGAGCCTGATACGCGCCAACCGCCATTGCATCATTGCCGGTAAAAACGGCCTGCGGTCGCTGTTTATGCGACAGCAACGTTTGCATAGCTTCAAAGCCGCCACCAAACTCAAAGTCACCGGTAATCTCGTAGCCTTCCGGGACAGGCAAGCCCGCCCGCTTCATTGCCGCCCGATATCCTTCCAGACGCAAACGCGCCGGGGTTTTATCCAGCGGCCCGGTGATGCAGGCAATGCGCGTAAAACCTTTTTCGATAAGATGTTGCGTGGCTAAATCCCCGCCCAGCAGGGAGTTATCCTGAATCAGATCGCTTTCACCATCAAAGGGCGACCAGTCCATCATCACGGTCGGTATAGAAGGATAACGCTGCATTATCTCTCTGGAAGGCTGATGTGTTTCCGTGCAGAGCAGCAGCAAGCCATCCACGCGTTTTTGCATTAGCGTTTCCAGATTACGGTTCATGCGCTGTTCATCGCCTTCGGTATTGCACAGCACCAGGCTGTAGCCGCGCTCAAAACAGCTACGTTCAACGCCGCGCACCAGCTCAGAATAGAAGGGATTGGTACTGGCAGTGATTAACATGCCAATTGTGCGGGTCTGGTTTAACTTGAGGCTACGCGCCAGCGCGGAGGGAGCGTAGTTAAGCGCTTTAATCGCAGCTTCAACTTTGTCAGTGACAGACTCACTGACAAAGCGATCTTTATTAATGACGTGAGAAACCGTCGACGTGGAAACACCCGCCAGGCGGGCGACGTCCTTCATTGTAGCCAAGCGTTACCTCTGTTGACTTAAAAACGCTTCTATTTCTTCGCGCCACGGAACGGAAGGCTGTGCGCCTTTACGGGTAACCGCAATCGCCGCAGCGGCATGCGCAAAACGGATCGCTTCAGGCAGTGGAGTCTCTTCCAGTAACGCTGTAATTAACGCGCCATTAAAGGTGTCTCCGGCGGCAATAGTATCAACGGCTTCCACTTTAAAACCGGGTACTCGCTGACCTTCGCCATTCACGCTGGCCCACACACCGCGACTCCCTAAGGTAATCAGTACAGTATGGATTCCTTTAGCATGCAATGCCTGCGCCGCTTTGGCCGCGTCTTCATCATTTTCAACCCGGATCCCCGTCAGCTTTTCAGCCTCGGTTTCATTCGGGGTAATAATATCTACCAGCGCCAACAGCTCGTCAGAAAGTTCACGTGCCGGAGCCGGGTTTAGGGCGACCATGGTCTTATTTTGATGTGCAATCTTTGCCGCAGCCAGAACGCTTTCGATCGGCGACTCTAGCTGCATCAGTAAAGCGGACGCCTGCGCAATACGCTCATGCTGTGCTTCCACCAGCGCTGGCGAAAGCGCTGCGTTAGCTCCAGCATGAATGCCGATAACGTTCTCACCTTCACCATTCACAAAAATCAACGCAACACCGGTCGATTCCCCCGAAATTACGCTAATCGGCGCAATATCAATGTTGTCTTTGGCTAACTGTTTACGCACACTTTCGCCAATATCATCATCGCCCGTACAGGCAATGAATGCGATATTCGCGCCACTACGACCCGCAGCAACAGCCTGATTCGCGCCTTTACCGCCAAATGCGACCTGATAATGACTACCGGTTACGGTTTCACCAGGTGTCGGGAAAGAGTTAAGGTTAAGGATGTGATCGGCATTGATACTGCCAAGAACAACGAGGTTGCCTGCGGTTTTCATATTTGGTGTTCCAAGTCAAAGTGCGCCACCGGGTTAGGGTGGCGCGTGCCCTGCTTTTCTTTTTACGCTTTCATCCCCAAAACCAGATACGGGGATGGCGTATTTATGTCTCCATCAGGCCGCGAGCGACCTGAATCGGTATTACTGCTTGATGACCAGCTTCAGGTCAACCGGATATTTAGCCTGAACCTTCTCGCCTTTCAGGACTTTATCCGCAGTCTCAACGCCTTTCGCGCCGATCTGATCCGGCAACTGAGCAATGGTCGCAGCCAGTTTGCCATCATTTACTGCTTTTTCGCCATCTGGAGTGCCGTCAAATCCAACCACCATCACATCAGATTTACCCGCGGTTTGCAGTGCGCGCAGCGCACCCAGCGCCATTTCATCGTTCTGAGCAAATACGGCCTGCACATCAGGATGCGCGGTCAGCAGGTTCTGCATGACGTTCAAACCTTTAGTGCGGTCGAAGTCTGCCGGCTGGCTGGCCAGTACGTTAAATTTGTGTGCCGCAACGGCCTGCTGGAAACCTTCGCCACGCTCACGCGCCGCTGAAGTTCCGGCAATCCCCTGCAGTTCGATAACTTTCGCGCCTTCACCTGCTTTCTTCGCGATGTAATCACCCGCAATTTTGCCGCCCAACACGTTATCAGACGCAATGTGGCTTACCACTTCGCCTTTGGAGGCAACACGGTCAAGGGTAATAACCGGAATTTTTGCCTGGTTAGCCATCTTCACAGCATTACCAACGGCATCAGAGTCGGTTGGGTTGATCAGCAGAATTTTAGTTCCACGAACCGTTAAGTCCTGAACGTTAGCCAGCTCTTTCGCCGGGTTGTTCTGCGAGTCCAGAATCACCAGGTTATAACCCAGCTTATCCGCCTCTTTTTGCGCCCCATCCTTCAGAGAAACAAAGAACGGGTTATTGAGGGTGGAGACCACCAGCGCAATAGTATCTTTAGCCATCGCATTCGCGCTCACGGTGGCGCTCAGCGCAACAGCAGAAACCAGGGTAGCCAGTTTTTTCATATTCATATTTAAGATGTCCTGTAATCGTTGTTACTGCTTTTTGTTGTCTACCAGTACCGCCAGCAAAATCACCACCGCTTTGACGATCATCTGGTAATAGGAGGATACACCTAACAAATTCAACCCATTATTGAGGAAACCAAGAATCAATGCGCCGATCAGCGTCCCAACAATTCGTCCTTTACCACCCGCCAGGCTAGTACCGCCTAATACTACCGCTGCGATAGCATCCAGCTCATAGCCAGTGCCTGCCGTTGGTTGCGCAGAGGAGAGGCGTGCTACTTCAATGATGCCCGCCAGCGATGCCAGCAGACCGCACAGTGAGTAAACGATAATTTTGATTTTACTGACGCTGATACCGGACAGACGCGTTGCCGCTTCGTTACCGCCCAGCGCGTAGATATAACGCCCCAGACGCGTGTGGTGCAGCATGTACCACGCCGCGAGGAAGACAATCCCCATGATCCACACCGGCGTAGGGACGCCTAACGGACGACCAATCCCGAACCAGCCAAACAGATCGGCATTGTCAGTAAACCCGGTGTTTACCGGACTGCCGTTGGTGTAGACCATGGTCACACCGCGCAGCAGCAGCATCATAACCAGAGTCGCGATAAACGCCTGCACGCGACCTTTCGCGACAATCACCCCGGTTACCGCGCCAATGGCAGCGCCGAGCGCCAGGGCCGCAGCAACAGCCACCAGCGCATTGACTTCAATCCCTACAATCGAAGCCGCAACCGCACCGGTAAGCGCCAGCAAGGAACCGACGGACAGATCGATACCCGACGTCAGGATAACCAGCGTCATGCCAACCGCCATGATGGCGTTCACCGACGTTTGCTGAAGAATGTTGAACAGGTTATTAACGGTAAAAAAGTTAGGGCTCATGGTGGAAACAATCGCGATCAGCACTAACAGAGCGATGAGCGACTTTTGCTCCAGAAGCCATGCTTTAGTGAAATAACGGCGACCAGAAACAGCCTGGGTAGTCATCTTTTTTACTCCTGATTCACGCGATTAAGCTTGCCCACAGCGGCAGCCATTAATACTTCCTGAGTGGCCTGCTCGCGAGTGAATTCACCGCCGAGATGCCCTTCATGCATAACGATAATTCGATCGCTCATGCCCAATACTTCTGGCATCTCAGAAGAGACCAGAATGATACTCAGCCCATCAGCCTTAAACTGGTTGATAAGCTGATAGATTTCTTTTTTCGCCCCAACGTCAACGCCGCGCGTTGGTTCATCAAGGATCAGCACTTTTGGCCGGGTCATCAGACCGCGCGCAATCGCCACTTTCTGCTGGTTACCGCCGGAAAGAAGGCCGATAGCCTGTTCCATCGATGGCGTTTTAACATTGAACAGGCGAATAAAATCACCCACCGCCTGCTGCTCATCTTTATGTTTAAGGCTTCCGCCTGCACGGCTGAAATAGCGCAGCGCGGTCAGTGACATATTCTCTTTCACCGACATGCCGAGCACTAAACCATCGCGTTTACGGTCTTCAGAAATATAGACGATGCCGTTAGCCAGTCCATCCTGCGGCGAACGGGTAACCACTTCATGGCCATCAAGCGTGACGTAGCCGCTGGTACGCGGCAATGCGCCGTACAACACTTTCATCAGCTCGGTACGCCCAGCCCCCATCAGCCCCGATACGCCAAGGATCTCACCTTTACGCAGCGTGAATGACACATCATTTACGCCAGGACCGCACAGATTATCGACCTTCAGGCGAATATCACCCGGCGCTTTTTCCAGGCGCGGGTACTGATCTTCCAACTTACGTCCCACCATCATTTCAATCAGCGAGTCTTCGGTAAGCGATGCGACTTCACGCTCGGCAATAAACTGCCCATCGCGGAAGACGGTTACGTCGTCGCAAATCTCGAAGATCTCTTTCATGCGGTGAGAAATATAGACAATGCCGCGACCCTGGGATTTCAGTTCGCGGATGACGCGGAACAGGGATTCTGTTTCGGTGTCGGTGAGGGCATCCGTCGGTTCATCCATAATGATGACCTTCGATTCAAAGCTCAGCACTTTGGCAATTTCGACCATCTGCTGATCGCCAATCGACAGCTCACCGACCAGCCTGTCGCTTTTAAAGCGCAGATTGAGTTTGGCGAGCAGCAGATCGGCTTCGGCGTACATCTTCTTCCAGTCAATTTTGCCAAAGCGATTCACAAACTCACGACCGAGAAAAATGTTTTCAGCGATAGTGAGTTGCGGGATCAGGTTCAGCTCCTGGTGGATGATACCGATTCCGGCTTCCTGGGAGGATTTCGGGCCGTTAAAGGTGGTCTCTTTCCCCAGCCACAATAAGGAACCGGCATCACGGGTGTAGATTCCGGTCAGCACCTTCATCATGGTGGATTTACCCGCGCCGTTTTCGCCCACCAGCGCCATTACGCGGCCTGGGTATACATTCAGCGCGGCGCCGGATAGCGCTTTTACGCCCGGGAACGCTTTATCGATCCCTTTGAGTTGCAGTAATGCGTTCATGATGGCCTCAGAACGTGACGCCAGCACAGAGAATAATATTCGCATACGGAGAACACTCTCCGCTGCGAATTACCGCCTGACTGTCTGCGGTTTGTTTTTTGAATTGTTCATGCGTGGTGTAACGAATTTCTATGGTGTTTCCCTGGTGTTGTTGCAGTTGCTCAATGTGGCTGAGCAACGTTTCGTGGAGTTGCGGATTATGTTGTTTAATTTCCGACGCGAGAATGGCTGCCTCGACCTGCATTTCACGTGTGACCACATCCAGTACCTGCATAAAAGAAGGTACGCCCTGGGTTAATGCCATATCGATACGCGTTGTGCTGTTCGGGATGGGTAAACCTGCATCACACACCACCAGCGTATCGGTATGCCCCAGACGGGAGATCACCGATGAAATTTCAGAGTTGAGTACCGTGCCTTTCTTCATTTTCTTTCCCCACTAGCGAAACGTTTCGCTGGAGATAAGTGTAGTGCGAAGAGTGGACAGAAAACCACCGCGACGTTACAAAAATGTGATCGCTATCGAAACGTTTCGCAAGGATTATCATTAGATGAAATGAAAACTGGGAGGGGCAAAACAAAACGCCTCCTTTCACGATGAAAGAGGGCGTTGATGAGATTAAATCTCGACCTGAGTACCGAGCTCAATAACCCGGTTCGGTGGGATTTCAAACTGGTCCGGCGCACGCAGCGCATTGCGCTGTAACAGCAGATACAGCTTACCGCGCAGACGCAAGTACCATGGTCGTTTGCCGACAATCAGCGACTCGTGCGACATGAAGAAGGAGGTTTCCATCATCCGGCAGCTTAAGCCTTCCAGACCGCAGCGATGGAACACTTCCTCCACGTTCGGCGTTTCTCGCCAACCGTAACTGGCAACCACGCGCCAGAAGGTGGGCGATAACTGCTCAATCTGCACCCTACGCACGTTGTGAACATAGGGCGCATCTTCCGTGCGCAGCGTCAGCAGAATAACGCGCTCATGCAGCACCTTGTTATGTTTGAGGTTATGCAGAAGCGCAAACGGGATGACGTTCAGTGCGCGGGACATATATACAGCCGTTCCCGGCACGCGTACCGGTGGCGATTTCTCCAGAGAAGCAATCATCGCCTCCAGAGAGTTACCGTGCTCATGCATGCGACGCAGCAGACGGAAGCGTTCACTTTTCCAGGTGGTCATGATGGTGAACATCACCAGACCCAGCGTCAGAGGCAGCCAACCGCCGGAAATCAGTTTATCGAGGTTCGCGGAGAACAGCGGAACATCGACGCACAAGAATGCCACCAGGATCAGGAAGACGAAGTATTTATTCCAGTGCCAATTTTTGCGCGCCACGGTGGTCGACAAAATAGAGGTCAGCACCATCGTCCCCGTCACCGCAATCCCGTACGCCGCGGCCAGATTACTGGAGTGTTCAAAACTCACAATCACGATAACCACCGCAAAATAGAGCATCCAGTTAACGAAAGGAATGTAGATCTGGCCCGACTCCATTTCCGAGGTATGGATAATGCGCATTGGCGATAAATATCCCAAACGCACGGCCTGACGCGTCAGCGAGAAGACACCGGAGATAACCGCCTGCGAAGCGATTACCGTCGCCAGCGCAGCGAGGATCAGTAGCGGGATCAACGCCCAGTCTGGCGCCAACAGGAAGAACGGGTTTTTGATCGCTTCAGGATGCTTTAACAATAGCGCCCCCTGACCAAAATAGTTCAGTACCAGTGAAGGCAACACCACAGAGAACCATGCCAGGCGAATCGGCAACTTACCGAAGTGGCCCATATCCGCATACAGCGCTTCAACACCGGTAATCGACAACACCACCGCACCCAGCGCAATAAAAGACAACGTTTTGAATTCGAGGAAGAAATGCACCGCCCAATACGGATTTAGCGCCTGCAGTACTTCCGGATTGCCAATAATACTGCGTACGCCTAAAACCGCCAGCGTCAGGAACCACAGCAGCATAATCGGCGCAAACAGCTTACCGACCATGCCGGTACCGTGTTTTTGAATCAAAAACAACAGGGTCAGTACGATTATCGAGAGCGGAACAATCCAGGTATCCAGTTGCGGGGCAATAATCTCCAGACCTTCAATCGCAGACATCACCGAAATGGCTGGCGTAATCACCACTTCACCATAGAAGAAGCTGCCGCCTATCAATCCCATAATGACCAGCATGGAGGTTGTTCGCGCCGAGGTATTGCGCCCGGCCAATGACATCAGCGTCAGGATCCCGCCTTCTCCGGCGTTATCTGCGCGCATGACAAACGTCAGGTATTTAATGGAGACAACAAAGATCAGCAGCCAGAAAATCAGCGAGAGAAAACCAAATACGGCATCACGTTCAACGCCAAAACCAAACTGGCCGGACAAACATTCACGAAGCGTATAAAGTGGGCTGGTACCAATATCACCGTAGACAACCCCAATGGCTGCAAGGGTAATCGCAGACAATGATTGTTTATTATCAGTGCTCATAGACTCGTCTTTCGTTTATACACATCATCTTTCAAGCCACTCCGTGTGGGCTGCATTCGTTATTCCCCCCATCCCAGGAGAAAACTCCATTGCCGCCTTGGTGCAGCTTGATTGATTTGGTGTATATATAAGAAATGTGTGCGTCGTCCCTTGGCCCACAAAAAGGCGCACAGTATGCACGATTAATCACAAAATCGTACCCCTAAATGAGACCAGATTAATCTGGCTCAAAGAAAAATAAGCGCACCTTCAGTCTATTACTGCAATGGTGTGAAGCATCTATACTCGCAGTTTATGCAGTACATTTGGCGAAAGGACGCCACTTCATTATGGCTCACCCACATTTATTAGCGGAAAGAATTTCCCGTCTGAGCAATGCGCTGGAAAAGGGACTTTTTGAACGTAGCCACGCCATTCGTCTGTGTCTGCTGGCAGCACTCAGCGGCGAGAGCGTTTTCTTATTAGGGCCCCCGGGGATCGCAAAGAGCTTAATTGCCCGCCGACTGAAGTTTGCCTTCCAAAATGCACGCGCTTTTGAATACCTGATGACGCGCTTCTCTACGCCGGAAGAAGTTTTCGGCCCGCTGTCCATTCAGGCCCTTAAAGACGAAGGTCGCTATGAACGCTTAACGGCGGGCTATCTTCCTGAAGCTGAAATCGTTTTTCTCGATGAAATCTGGAAAGCAGGCCCGGCAATTCTTAACACCCTGCTGACCGCCATTAACGAACGTCACTTTCGCAACGGCGCGTATGAAGAAAAAATTCCGATGCGTCTGCTGGTGGCCGCTTCCAACGAACTGCCTGAAGCCGACAGCAGCCTGGAAGCGCTGTACGACCGTATGCTGATTCGTCTGTGGCTGGATAAAGTTCAGGACAAGGCCAATTTCCGCTCCATGCTGCTAAGTCAGCAGGATGAAAGCGACAACCCGGTCCCCGCATCATTGCAGGTGACGGATGAAGAGTATCACCAGTGGCAAAAAGACATTGGCGCCATCAAGCTTCCCGATCGCGTGTTTGAGCTTATTTTCACCCTACGCCAGCAGTTGGACACGCTACCGAATGCCCCCTACGTGTCCGATCGTCGCTGGAAAAAAGCGATCCGCTTACTCCAGGCCAGCGCTTTCTTTAGCGGACGTGATGCGGTAGTACCTATCGACCTGATCCTGCTGAAAGATTGTCTGTGGTACGACGCGCAAAGCCTGAATCTGATGCAACAGCAGCTTGAAATATTGATGACCGGACACGCCTGGCAGCAGCAAGCCATGCTGACGCGCCTGGGCAGTATTGTGCAGCGCCGCATTCAACTCCAGCAGCAACAAAGCGACAAAACGGCGTTCACGGTAATCCGTCAGGGTGGCATGTTCAGTCGTCGTCCTCATTATGATTTACCACCGGAAGCTACGTCCTCAGTCGTGACATTACTGCTACAAAAGCCATTAAAGCTGCATGATATGGAAGTTATCCATATTGCTTTCGAACGCAGTGCGCTGGAACTGTGGCTAACAAAAGGCGGTGAAATCCGCGGAAAATTAAACGGGATCGGCTTTGCCCAAACGCTGAATATGGAAGTCGATAGTGCACAGCATCTGGTTGTGCGCGATGTCAGTTTACAGGGTTCTCGCCTGGCGATGCCGGGGGCTTCGCAAGAGAGTATGCCCGCAGAGATAAAACAGGAGCTTGAAGCGCTCGATAACGAGTGGCATCAGCAGCACAGCGCATTCAGCGAACAGCAAAAATGCCTGTTTATTCATAGCGACTGGTTAGGCCGCATTGAGGCCAGCCTGCAGGATGTCGGGGCGCAAATCCGCCAGGCGCAACAATGCTGACCCTTGATACACTCAACATAATGCTGGCAGTCAGCGAAGAGGCGATGATCGAAGAGATGATCGTCGCCCTGTTGGCTTCCCCAAAGATGGTGGTATTTTTTAAAAAATTTCCTCGCCTTAAAAAAGCGATCACTGACGATATTCCCCGCTGGCGCGAATCTTTGCGTAGCCGCCTCAAAGATACCCATGTGCCGCCGGAGTTGGCAGAAGAAGTCATTTGTTATCAACAAAGCCAGCTCCTCTCTCATGCACAGTTTATCGTTCAACTACCGCAAATATTATCGCTATTGCACCGACTCCATTCGCCCTGGGCTGGGCAAGCGCAGCAACTGGTCAATGACAACAGCACCTTTACGCCCGCCCTACATACGCTTTTTCTCCAGCGCTGGCGCCTGAGCCTGGTGGTGCAAACCACAACGCTGAATCAGCAACTGCTGGAAGAAGAGCGCGAGCATTTGCTCAGTGAAGTACAGGAACGGATGACCCTTAGCGGACAACTGGAACCCGTTCTGGCGGAAAATGATAACGCTGCAGGCCGGTTGTGGGATATGAGCGCGGGCCAAATCAAGCGCGGTGATTATCAGTTGATGGTGAAATACGGCGAATTTCTGACGCAACAACCCGAACTCCAGCGGCTGGCCGAGCAGTTAGGTCGTTCCAGAGAGGCGAAATCCGTGCCGCGTAAAGATGCGCCAATGGAAACCTTCCGTACCCTGGTGCGCGAACCGGCAACCGTCCCGGAGCAGGTGGATGGCATCCAGCAAAGTGACGATATCCTGCGCCTGCTACCGCCAGAACTGGCCACGTTGGGCATAACCGAACTGGAATATGAGTTCTACCGACGGCTGGTGGAAAAGCAACTGCTGACCTACCGCCTGCACGGCGAAGCATGGCGTGAGAAGGTAACAGAACGTCCGGTGGTGCATCAGGATTTTGACGAGCAGCCGCGCGGACCTTTTATCGTCTGCGTTGATACATCAGGATCGATGGGCGGGTTTAATGAGCAGTGTGCGAAAGCCTTTTGCCTGGCGCTAATGCGCGTCGCCCTTGCCGATAACCGGCGCTGTTTCATTATGCTGTTTTCAACAGAAGTGGTGCGCTATGAGCTTTCCGGTCCGGAGGGCATCGAACAGGCGATCCGCTTTTTAAGTCAGCGCTTTCGTGGCGGTACTGATATTGCCAGTTGTTTTCGCGCCATTATTGAACGCATGCAGGGTCGGGAATGGTTTGATGCCGATGCGGTGGTTATCTCAGATTTTATCGCTCAGCGATTGCCCGATGAAGTCGTCAGCAAAGTGGGGGAATTACAGCGGGTGCACCAGCACCGTTTTCATGCGGTAGCGATGTCAGCACATGGCAAACCCGGCATCATGCGCATTTTCGATCATATCTGGCGCTTTGATACCGGGATGCGAAGCCGCCTGCTCAGACGCTGGCGGCGTTAATTGTTACAGCAGAGAAGCGACGCTTTCACGTACCTGGGCCGGCCATACGCCACACTGAACCTGGCCAATGTGCGGTAATTGCAGCAACAGCATGGTCAGACGCGACTGCCCAATCCCCCCACCAATCGTCTGCGGCATTTCACCACGCAGCAGCGCCTGGTGCCATTCCAGACTCAGGCGATCTTCATCACCGGTCAAAGACAGCTGGTGTTTCAGAGCGTCAGCATCCACACGGATCCCCATAGAAGACAGCTCAAACGCATCTTCCAGAACCGGGTTCCAGACCAGAATATCACCGTTCAGACCGGCATGACCCAGCTCAGACGCTGAACTCCAGTCATCATAATCCGGCGCGCGTACATCATGACGGTGACCGTCACTGAGTTTACCGCCGATCCCCACCAGGAATACCGCGCCCAGCTCTTTAGCGATCGCACGTTCACGACCTTTTGCGTCAAGATCCGGATAACGAGATAACAGCTCCTGGCTATGAACAAAGTGGATCTGCTCTGGCAGGAACGGTGCCAGACCAAACTCTTTGCTAACCGCAGCTTCGGTGGCCTTAATTCCCGCCCAGATAGCCTCTACCGTGCTTTTCAGAGTTGAGAATTGACGCTCACCGTCGCCCATCACGCGCTCCCAGTCCCACTGGTCAACGTACACTGAGTGCAGCGGGGAGAGGCGATCTTCATCGGGACGCAGGGCTTTCATATGCGTGTACAGCCCCTCGCCTGCGCTAAAGTCGTGTTGTCCTAACGTTTGACGCTTCCACTTCGCCAGTGAATGAACCACTTCGAATTGAGCGTCTGGCAATGCTTTAACCTTCACCTGCACCGCTTTTTCACAGCCCGACAAGTTATCCTGCGTACCATCTCCAACGCGGCTGAGGATCGGAGCCTGAACTTCGATCAGACCTAAACGCTCTTCCAGCTGGCGAGAAAAATGAGATTTTACGAAGCTAATTTGACGTTGTTTGGCAATGTAAGCGGTTTTCATTATGTGTACTCCTGTGTCCTGTTGCCTATGATTAAGCAACAGAATGGAGGTAATATTCAATAATCAACAAACAAAAAGCCGACTTTGATTTTGATTCGTTAAAATTAACGTCTAAAATAGAGGGAATCATTAATCTACATAAGAAAAACCTATGGAAAATTATCAGATCGACAATCTGGACCGCGGCATTCTTGATGCCCTGATGGAAAATGCCCGTACAGCCTACGCAGAATTAGCCAAACAGTTCGGCGTCAGCCCAGGAACAATTCACGTTCGCGTAGAAAAGATGAAGCAGGCCGGGATTATTACTGGCGCGCGGATTGATGTTAGTCCCAAACAATTGGGCTACGACGTCGGCTGCTTTATCGGCATCATTCTGAAAAGTGCGAAAGACTATCCGTCAGCACTTGCAAGACTGGAAAGCCTCGATGAAGTGACCGAAGCGTATTACACCACCGGGCACTACAGCATCTTTATTAAGGTAATGTGCAAATCGATCGACGCGTTGCAGCAGGTACTTATCAACAAGATCCAAACAATTGACGAAATTCAGTCCACTGAAACCCTGATCGTCTTGCAGAACCCGATTATGCGTACCATCAAGCCATGATCGGTTTTTTTAATCCCCTATTTTTCCACAGGTAGATCCCAGCTCGCACACAGCGTACAATACGCCCTCTTTATAAAGGTGGGCGATCATGGCAGACATCACTCTTATCAGCGGTAGTACGCTTGGCAGTGCGGAATATGTAGCAGAGCATCTGGCTGAAAAGCTGGACGACGCCGGTTTTTCCAGCGAAATACTGCATGGGCCAATGCTTGAAGAGGTTCCGACTGACGGGATCTGGCTGATTATCAGCTCCACACACGGAGCAGGAGACATTCCTGACAACCTGCAGCCTTTATATGATGCCTTACGCGAGCAGAAACCGGACCTGTCACAAGTGCACTTTGGTGCAATCGGGATCGGCAGTCGTGAATATGACACCTTTTGCGGCGCAATCGACAAGCTGGAAGCCGAATTGAAGGCCTGTGGGGCAAAACAGATCGGCGAAACGCTCAGGATCAACGTACTGGAACATGAAATTCCGGAAGATCCGGCTGAAATTTGGCTGGGATCGTGGCATCCGTTGCTCAGAGATTTGTAAAGATCGTACTTTTTTATGTGGATAACTCTGGTTAAAAGCTTGGATCAACCGGTAGTTATCCCAAGAACAACCGTTGTTCAGTTTTTGAGTTGTGTATAACCCTTCATTCTGATCCCAGCTTATACGGACCAGGATCACCGATCATTCACAGCTAATGATCCTCAGCAACCTATTGATCTTACTTAAAGGATCGCCCTTATCCACAGAAAGGTGCGATCCTAATAAGAGATCACAATAAAACAGATCTCTAAATAAAAAGATCTTCTTTTTAATACCCAGGATCCCAGGTCTTTCTCCATCGACTAAAGTTGAGTAGAATCCACGGCCCGGGCTTCAATCCATTTTCACACCGCGTTATGCGAGGCAATCACCATGTTTTATCAGGATCCTTTTGACGTCATCATCATTGGCGGGGGTCATGCAGGCACCGAGGCCGCAATGGCCGCGGCGCGAATGGGTCAACAGACTCTGCTTTTGACACACAATATCGACACTCTGGGACAGATGAGCTGCAACCCGGCGATCGGCGGTATTGGGAAGGGACACCTGGTAAAAGAAGTGGATGCGCTTGGTGGGTTGATGGCAAAAGCGATCGACCATGCGGGTATCCAGTTTAGGATACTAAACGCCAGCAAAGGGCCTGCCGTTCGTGCTACTCGCGCTCAGGCCGATCGTGTGCTCTATCGCCAGGCAGTACGTACCGCGCTGGAGAATCAACCTAACCTGATGATCTTCCAACAGGCGGTTGAAGATCTGATTGTTGAAAACGATCGTGTCGTGGGCGCGGTAACCCAAATGGGACTGAAGTTCCGTGCCAAAGCGGTCGTGTTAACCGTGGGGACTTTCCTCGACGGCAAAATTCATATTGGTCTGGACAACTACAGCGGCGGCCGCGCTGGCGATCCGCCGTCTATTCCGCTGTCACGTCGTCTGCGTGAACTGCCGCTGCGCGTCAGTCGCCTGAAAACCGGTACACCGCCGCGAATCGATGCGCGCACGATTGATTTCAGCGTGCTCGGCCAGCAAAACAGCGATAACCCGATGCCGGTCTTCTCATTCCTGGGCGATGCTTCTCAACATCCGCGCCAGATGCCGTGTTACATCACGCATACCAATGAAAAAACCCATGATGTGATCCGTAATAACCTCGATCGTAGCCCGATGTACGCAGGCGTGATCGAAGGTATCGGCCCACGGTATTGCCCGTCGATCGAAGACAAAGTGATGCGCTTTGCCGATCGTAACCAACATCAGATCTTCCTCGAACCGGAAGGACTGACGTCTAACGAAATTTACCCGAATGGCATCTCCACCAGCCTGCCGTTCGATGTGCAGATGCAAATTGTCCGTTCCATGCAGGGGATGGAAAATGCCAGAATCGTCCGTCCTGGCTACGCGATTGAGTATGATTTCTTCGATCCGCGCGACCTGAAACCTACTCTGGAAAGCAAATTCATCCAGGGTCTGTTCTTTGCTGGTCAGATCAACGGTACGACCGGTTATGAAGAAGCTGCCGCGCAAGGGATGCTGGCTGGTCTGAACGCCGCACGCTTATCTGCTGACAAAGACGGCTGGGCGCCGCGCCGCGATCAGGCTTATCTTGGTGTGCTGGTGGACGATCTGTGTACGCTGGGCACCAAAGAACCGTACCGCATGTTCACCTCACGCGCGGAATACCGTTTGATGCTGCGCGAAGATAACGCCGACCTGCGTCTGACCGAAATTGGCCGTGAGCTGGGACTGGTGGACGATGAGCGTTGGGCTCGCTTCAACGAGAAGCTGGAGCGTATTGAACAAGAACGCCAGCGTCTCAAATCAACCTGGGTGAATCCGTTAGCGGAGTCCGCTGCAGAAGTGAATGCTCACCTGGCGACACCTCTGTCACGTGAAGCGAGCGGTGAAGATCTGCTGCGTCGCCCGGATATGACCTATGCTCAGTTGACCTCTTTATCTGCGTTTGCACCTGCGCTTGATGATGCTCAGGCCGCAGAACAGGTTGAAATTCAGGTGAAATACGAAGGATATATCGCCCGTCAGCAGGAAGAGATCGAGAGACAACAGCGTAATGAGAACACCCTGTTGCCTGCAACGCTGGATTATCGTCAGGTCTCCGGCTTGTCGAATGAGGTCATTGCCAAACTGAACGATCACAAACCGGTATCGATCGGTCAGGCATCGCGTATTTCCGGCGTAACACCTGCCGCCATCTCCATTCTGCTGGTATGGCTGAAAAAACAAGGTATGCTGCGTCGCAGCGCTTGATATCACTTTTTGGCGGGAGCGCTTCGTTTGCCCGCCCTACAAATTTGTCGGCCCGATAAGCGACAGCGCGTCGGGCAATAGATTATTTACAGGTAACGACCGTGCTCAACAAACTCTCTCGTCTGCTGGCTGATGCCGGTATTTCTCTTACCGATCACCAGAAAAATCAGCTGATTGCGTATGTCGATATGCTGCATAAATGGAACAAAGCGTACAACCTGACGTCGGTGCGTGATCCCAACGAAATGCTGGTGCGCCATATTCTGGACAGCATTGTCGTCGCGCCGTACCTGAAGGGCGAGCGTTTTATCGATGTCGGCACTGGTCCGGGCCTACCGGGAATCCCTCTCTCCATCGTACGTCCTGAAGCGCATTTCACACTGCTGGATAGCCTGGGAAAACGCGTTCGTTTCTTGCGCCAGGTGCAGCATGAGCTTGCGCTTACTAACATCACTCCAGTGCAAAGTCGCGTTGAAGAATTCCCTTCGGAGCCGCCGTTTGATGGGGTGATTAGCCGTGCTTTCGCGTCACTCAATGATATGGTGAGCTGGTGCCATCATTTGCCTGGTCAGGAAGGGCGTTTTTATGCGCTAAAAGGGCAGTTGCCTGAAGATGAAATTGCCTCGTTGCCTGCAGAATTCAGCGTCGAGTCGGTCGAAAAATTACGCGTTCCGCAACTGGATGGTGAACGTCATCTGGTGGTTATTAAGCCAAACAAAATTTAATTTTTATCAAAAAAAATAGAAAAAAAACGGTTCTTCGGGTGTTAAAAGTCATAAGGAATAGTGTGGTTAAATGTCGTTACATTTCACTAATGCCTTACGGTTTTGCATCATAACTATAACGTACCGTTTTTTGTTAAAAGTGAAACAAGTCAGCTGTGAAAATATCAGCCTGCTAAAAATAGAATCAAAGAATCACCGCTCGTGTTAATTTTTTATTATAAATGTCAATGGGTGGTTTTTTTGTTGTTATTCGCTATTTTTAAAACAGTAACGAATTTTAGGCTTAAATATCAAAAAGTTGAAATGGCATCATTTGCCAAGTAAATAAATAGTGCCGGGGCGAATATGCTTAATATGTGATCTGGTGCACGCTTTGCAGCCAGTGTTTACGCGGCTTTTGCAGTTTTGCATGATCGTTCACAGTTTGCATAAAAGTGATAAATGTGGCGTAGCGAAAAATATTTAAACATTTATTCACTTTTTAGCTACTTATTGTTTGAAATCGAGAAGGCGCACCGTATAATTTGACCGCTTTTTGATGCTTGACTCTAAGCCATAAAGAACGTTTTATACGACACGCGGCATACCTCGAAGGGAGCAGGAGTAAAAACGTGATGTCTATGTCGCTCTTGAGTCGAAACGTTGCTCGTAAGCTTTTGCTCACACAGTTTCTGGCGGTAATAGCAAGTGGACTGCTATTTAGCCTCAAAGACCCTTTCTGGGGCATCTCCGCATTGTGCGGTGGATTGGCAGTGTTACTGCCTAATGTGTTGTTTATGATATTTGCCTGGCGTCACCAGGCACATACACCAGCTAAAGGCCGAGTAGCCTGGACGTTCGCTTTCGGCGAAGCCTTCAAGGTATTAGCTATGCTGGTGTTGTTGGTGGTGGCGTTGGCTGTTTTGAAAGCGGTATTCATGCCGCTGATCGTTACGTGGGTTTTGGTGCTGGTGGTTCAGATACTGGCGCCGGCTGTAATTAACAACAAAGGGTAAAGGCATCATGGCTTCAGAAAATATGACGCCGCAGGATTACATAGGACACCATCTGAATAACCTTCAGTTGGACCTACGTACATTCTCGCTGGTGGATCCGCACAACCCCCCAGCCACCTTCTGGACGCTCAATATTGACTCCATTTTCTTCTCGGTGGTTCTGGGTCTGTTGTTCCTGCTTATGTTCCGTAGCGTAGCCAAAAAGGCGACCAGCGGCGTACCAGGTAAATTTCAGACTGCGATTGAGCTGGTAATCGGCTTTGTGCATGGTAGCGTGAAAGACATGTACCATGGCAAAAGCAAGCTGATTGCTCCGCTGGCCCTGACGATTTTCGTCTGGGTATTCCTGATGAACTTGATGGATTTGCTGCCTATCGACCTGCTGCCGTACATCGGTGAGCATATCTTCGGCCTACCGGCTCTGCGTGTGGTTCCGTCTGCTGACGTGAACATCACCCTGTCGATGGCGCTGGGCGTATTTATCCTCATTCTGTTCTACAGCATCAAAATGAAAGGCATCGGTGGCTTCGCGAAAGAGTTGACGCTGCAGCCGTTCAATCACTGGGCGTTCATCCCTGTCAACTTAATCCTTGAAGGGGTAAGCCTGCTGTCCAAACCAATCTCACTTGGTCTGCGACTGTTCGGTAACATGTACGCTGGTGAGCTGATTTTCATTCTGATTGCTGGTCTGTTGCCGTGGTGGTCACAGTGGATCCTGAATGTGCCGTGGGCCATTTTCCACATACTGATTATCACGCTGCAAGCCTTCATATTTATGGTTCTGACGATTGTCTATCTGTCGATGGCATCTGAAGAGCATTAATTTACCAACACTACTACGTTTTAACTGAAACAAACTGGAGACTGTCATGGAAAACCTGAATATGGATCTGCTGTACATTGCTGCCGCTGTGATGATGGGTCTGGCGGCAATCGGTGCTGCGATCGGTATCGGCATCCTCGGGGGTAAATTCCTGGAAGGCGCAGCGCGTCAACCGGATCTGATTCCTCTGCTGCGTACTCAGTTCTTTATCGTTATGGGTCTGGTGGATGCAATCCCAATGATCGCTGTAGGTCTGGGTCTGTACGTGATGTTTGCTGTCGCGTAGTAAGCGTTGCTTGAATTAAGAGCAATATCAGAACGTTAACTAGATAGAGGCATTGTGCTGTGAATCTTAACGCAACAATCCTCGGCCAGGCCATCGCGTTTGTCCTGTTCGTTCTGTTCTGCATGAAGTACGTATGGCCGCCTTTAATGGCTGCCATCGAAAAACGTCAAAAAGAAATTGCTGACGGCCTTGCTTCTGCAGAACGAGCACATAAGGATCTTGACCTTGCAAAGGCCAGCGCGACCGACCAGCTGAAAAAAGCGAAGGCGGAAGCTCAGGTAATCATCGAGCAGGCGAACAAACGCCGTGCTCAGATCCTGGACGAAGCTAAAACTGAAGCAGAGCAGGAACGTACTAAAATCGTGGCACAGGCGCAGGCGGAAATTGAAGCCGAGCGTAAACGTGCTCGCGAAGAGCTGCGTAAGCAAGTTGCTATCCTGGCTGTTGCTGGCGCCGAGAAGATCATCGAACGTTCCGTGGATGAAGCTGCTAATAGCGACATCGTGGACAAACTTGTCGCTGAACTGTAAGGAGGGAGGGGCTGATGTCTGAATTTGTTACGGTAGCTCGCCCCTACGCCAAAGCAGCTTTTGACTTTGCCGTTGAGCACCAAAGCGTTGACCGTTGGCAGGATATGCTGATGTTTGCCGCTGAGGTGACAAAAAACGAACAAATGGCAGAGCTTCTCTCTGGCGCGCTGGCGCCGGAAACGCTCGCTGAGTCGTTTATCGCCGTATGCGGTGAGCAACTGGACGAAAGCGGTCAAAACCTGATTCGGGTAATGGCTGAAAATAACCGTCTGAATGCGCTCCCGGATGTTCTTGAGCAGTTTATTCACCTGCGTGCAGCCAGTGAGGCTATCTCTGAGGTAGAAGTTACTTCTGCCAATGCACTGAGTGATGAACAGCTTAAGAAGATTAGCGCAGCGATGGAAAAACGTCTGTCACGCAAAGTTAAGCTGAATTGCAAAATCGATAAGTCTGTAATGGCAGGCGTAATCATCCGAGCGGGTGATATGGTCATTGATGGCAGCGTACGCGGCCGTCTTGAACGCCTTGCAGACGTCTTGCAGTCTTAAGGGGACTGGAGCATGCAACTGAATTCCACCGAAATCAGCGAACTGATCAAGCAGCGCATTGCTCAGTTCAATGTTGTGAGCGAAGCTCACAACGAAGGTACTATTGTTTCTGTAAGTGACGGTGTTATCCGCATTCACGGCCTGGCCGATTGTATGCAGGGTGAGATGATTTCCCTGCCGGGTAACCGTTACGCTATCGCACTGAACCTGGAGCGCGACTCCGTAGGTGCAGTTGTGATGGGTCCATACGCTGACCTCGCCGAAGGCATGAAGGTTAAGTGTACGGGTCGTATTCTGGAAGTTCCGGTTGGCCGTGGCCTGCTGGGTCGTGTGGTGAACACTCTGGGTTCCCCGATTGACGGTAAAGGTCCGGTTGATAACGATGGCTTCTCGCCAATCGAAGTTATCGCACCGGGCGTAATCGAACGTCAGTCCGTCGACCAGCCAGTACAGACCGGTTATAAATCTGTTGATGCCATGATCCCAATCGGTCGTGGCCAGCGTGAGCTGATCATCGGTGACCGTCAGACAGGTAAAACCGCGATGGCAATCGATGCCATCATCAACCAGCGTGATTCCGGCATCAAATGTGTGTACGTGGCTATCGGCCAGAAAGCGTCCACCATTTCTAACGTGGTTCGTAAACTGGAAGAACACGGCGCACTGTCCAACACCATCGTTGTTGTGGCGACCGCGTCTGAATCTGCTGCACTGCAATACCTGGCACCATATGCCGGTTGCGCAATGGGCGAATACTTCCGTGACCGCGGTGAAGATGCACTGATCGTTTACGATGACCTGTCTAAACAGGCTGTTGCTTACCGTCAGGTTTCCCTGTTGCTGCGTCGTCCACCAGGACGTGAAGCATTCCCGGGCGACGTATTTTACCTCCACTCCCGTCTGCTGGAACGCGCATCCCGCGTAAACGCGGAATACGTTGAGAAGTTCACCAATGGTGAAGTTAAAGGTAAAACCGGCTCCCTGACCGCTCTGCCGATTATCGAAACCCAGGCGGGTGACGTTTCTGCGTTCGTTCCGACCAACGTAATTTCTATTACCGATGGTCAGATCTTCCTGGAAACCAACCTGTTTAACTCCGGTATTCGTCCGGCAGTTAACCCGGGTATCTCCGTATCTCGTGTTGGTGGTGCAGCGCAGACCAAGATCATCAAGAAACTGTCCGGTGGTATTCGTACCGCGCTGGCGCAGTATCGTGAACTGGCAGCGTTTTCTCAGTTCGCTTCCGACCTGGATGAAGCTACTCGTAAGCAGCTGAGCCACGGTCAGAAAGTAACTGAATTGCTGAAGCAGAAACAGTATGCGCCAATGTCTGTTGCACAGCAGGGTGTGGTGCTGTTCGCGGCTGAACGCGGTTACCTCGAAGATGTGGAACTGGCGAAAATCGGTAGCTTCGAAGCCGCTCTGCTGGCTTACGTTGACCGTGACCACGCTCCGCTGATGCAAGAGATCAACCAGTCCGGTGGCTATAACGATGAAATCGAAGGCAAGCTGAAAGCTATCCTCGATTCCTTCAAGGCAACCCAGTCCTGGTAACGTCTGGCGGTCTGCTTTAGGGTGGACCGCAAGGCATTGAGGAGAAGCTCATGGCCGGCGCAAAAGAGATACGTAGTAAGATCGCAAGCGTCCAGAACACGCAGAAGATCACTAAAGCGATGGAGATGGTCGCCGCTTCCAAAATGCGTAAATCGCAGGATCGCATGGCGGCCAGCCGTCCTTATGCAGAGACCATGCGCAAAGTGATTGGTCACCTTGCGAATGGTAATCTGGAATATAAGCACCCTTACCTGGAAGAACGCGACGTTAAACGCGTGGGCTACCTGGTGGTGTCGACCGACCGTGGTCTGTGCGGTGGCTTGAACATTAACCTGTTCAAAAAGCTGCTGGCGGATATGAAAACATGGTCCGATAAAGGCGTTCAGTGCGATATCGCAATGATCGGCTCTAAGGGCGTGTCTTTCTTTAACTCCGTTGGCGGTAATGTGATTGCTCAGGTAACCGGTATGGGGGATAACCCTTCCCTGTCCGAACTGATCGGTCCGGTTAAAGTGATGCTGCAGGCCTACGATGAAGGTCGCCTGGACAGACTGTACGTTGTCAGCAACAAATTTATTAACACCATGTCTCAGACGCCAACCATCACCCAACTGCTGCCTCTGCCGGCATCAGATGATGATGAATTGAAGCGTAAATCCTGGGATTACCTGTATGAGCCAGACCCGAAAGCGCTGCTGGATACCCTGCTGCGTCGTTATGTCGAGTCTCAGGTTTATCAGGGCGTGGTAGAAAACCTGGCCAGCGAGCAGGCCGCACGTATGGTGGCGATGAAAGCCGCGACCGACAATGGCGGCAGCCTGATTAAAGAGCTGCAGTTGGTATACAACAAAGCTCGTCAGGCCAGCATTACTCAGGAACTCACCGAAATCGTCGGTGGTGCATCCGCGGTATAACCAGGTTAATTCGTAGAGGATTCAAGATGGCTACTGGAAAAATTGTCCAGGTAATCGGCGCCGTGGTTGACGTCGAATTCCCTCAGGATGCCGTACCGCGCGTGTACGATGCTCTTGAGGTTATGAATGGTAAAGAGAGCCTGGTGCTGGAAGTTCAGCAGCAGCTCGGCGGCGGTATCGTACGTACCATCGCAATGGGTTCTTCTGACGGTCTGCGTCGTGGTCTGGAAGTTAAAGACCTCGAGCACCCGATCGAAGTCCCGGTAGGTAAAGCAACGCTGGGTCGTATCATGAACGTTCTGGGTCACCCGATCGACATGAAAGGCGATATCGGTGAAGAAGAGCGTTGGGCTATCCACCGTGCAGCACCTTCCTACGAAGAGCTGTCAAGCTCTCAGGAACTGCTGGAAACCGGTATCAAAGTTATCGACCTGATGTGTCCGTTCGCTAAGGGCGGTAAAGTTGGTCTGTTCGGTGGTGCGGGTGTAGGTAAAACCGTAAACATGATGGAGCTGATCCGTAACATCGCGATCGAACACTCCGGTTACTCCGTGTTTGCGGGCGTAGGTGAACGTACTCGTGAGGGTAACGACTTCTACCACGAAATGACCGACTCCAACGTTCTGGACAAAGTATCCCTGGTATATGGCCAGATGAACGAGCCGCCGGGAAACCGTCTGCGTGTTGCGCTGACCGGTCTGACCATGGCTGAGAAGTTCCGTGACGAAGGTCGTGACGTTCTGCTGTTCGTTGATAACATCTATCGTTACACCCTGGCCGGTACAGAAGTATCTGCACTGCTGGGTCGTATGCCATCAGCGGTAGGCTACCAGCCGACCCTGGCGGAAGAGATGGGTGTTCTGCAGGAACGTATCACCTCCACCAAAACCGGTTCTATCACCTCCGTTCAGGCGGTATACGTACCAGCGGATGACTTGACTGACCCATCCCCAGCAACCACCTTTGCTCACTTGGATGCAACCGTGGTACTGAGCCGTCAGATCGCATCTCTGGGTATCTACCCGGCAGTTGACCCGCTGGACTCCACCAGCCGTCAGCTGGATCCGCTGGTTGTTGGTCAGGAACACTACGACACCGCGCGTGGCGTACAGTCCCTGCTGCAGCGTTATCAGGAACTGAAAGACATCATCGCCATCCTGGGTATGGATGAACTGTCTGAAGAAGATAAACTGGTGGTAGCACGCGCACGTAAGATTCAGCGCTTCCTGTCCCAGCCGTTCTTCGTTGCGGAAGTATTCACCGGTTCTCCGGGCAAATACGTTTCCCTGAAAGACACCATCCGTGGCTTTAAAGGCATCATGGAAGGCGAATACGACCACCTGCCAGAGCAGGCGTTCTACATGGTTGGTTCTATCGACGAAGCCGTGGAAAAAGCCAAAAAACTTTAACGCCTTAATCGGAGGGTGATATGGCAATGACTTACCACCTGGACGTCGTCAGCGCAGAGCAACAAATGTTCTCTGGTCTGGTCGAGAAAATCCAGGTAACGGGTAGTGAAGGTGAACTGGGTATTTTCCCGGGTCACGCACCGCTGCTCACCGCCATTAAGCCTGGTATGATCCGCATCGTTAAACAGTTCGGTCATGAAGAGTTTATCTACCTGTCCGGCGGCATTCTCGAAGTGCAGCCTGGCAGCGTGACCGTTCTGGCTGATACCGCGATTCGCGGACAGGATCTCGATGAAGCGAGAGCCCTGGAAGCGAAGCGTAAGGCTGAAGAGCACATCAAGAGCTCTCATGGTGACGTGGATTACGCTCAGGCATCTGCGGAACTGGCCAAAGCGATCGCGAAACTGCGCGTTATCGAGTTGACCAAAAAAGCGATGTAACACCGGCTTGAAAAGCATAAAGGCCAGTCTGGTTTCCAGGCTGGCTTTTTTTTGCTTTTGCTGCAAGAACATTTAAATTGAAAGCTGTTTTGTGATTTAGATCATAAAAATATTGATTGGCTAAAAAATGCGGCGTAGACTCTTTTTATGTGATGTGTGTCACATAATAAAATCAGATAAAAAGAGATGCCAACATGAAATTACTCAATAAAATCATCGCCATGTTCAGCAATATGAGCTTTTAGACTTTACCTGCCTGTCCTGTGGCGCGATGCTTGATATGGTTTATCAGTCAGCGCCACTTGTTGTTATAAATCCCCTCCCCTACTCTTCTCCCTCAACTTTTTATTTCGCGTACGCATTTTCGGTTTCTCACTGAATCACATAAATAAAATCGGGCTTTGCATGTGTAACTCTTTATTCATGCGGTGAAAAAATAGCAAAAACATTAACCTAAGGCTTTAATAAGAGCAGCCCCCAGGTTTTTGGCAGACAAAAGATACTGATTTAGACGAAAATAGTGAGTTATCAGATGGGGAATTACCCCTGTTGAACGTTTTATCTTCGGTCCATTTCACGCTGAAAAAAATGTAGTATTTTCAATGTGAAACGGTATAAATTCGTTCTCAAATTACAGTCAGGATGTGTATGTTGAATAATGCTATGAGCGTCGTGATCCTTGCCGCAGGCAAAGGCACGCGTATGTATTCCGATCTCCCTAAAGTGCTGCATACCCTCGCAGGAAAACCGATGGTTCAGCATGTCATTGATGCTGCTAATGAATTAGGTGCGACTCACGTACATCTGGTCTACGGGCACGGTGGTGATTTGCTCAAGCAGACGCTGAAAGATGGCAATCTGAACTGGGTTCTGCAGGCGGAACAGTTGGGTACCGGCCATGCAATGCAGCAGGCGGCGCCATTCTTTGGTGATGATGAAGACATTTTAATGCTCTATGGCGATGTGCCGCTGATCTCTACCGATACCTTACGTCGCCTGCGTGAAGCCAAACCGCAGGGCGGGATTGGCTTGCTAACGGTAAAACTTGATGACCCAACCGGTTATGGCCGAATTACCCGCGATAACGGCAATGTCACGGGTATCGTTGAGCATAAAGATGCCACCGACGAGCAGCGTCAAATCCAGGAAATAAACACTGGTATCCTGATTGCCAACGGTGCTGACATGAAGCGTTGGCTGTCTAAACTGACCAACAACAACGTGCAGGGTGAATACTACATCACCGATATCATCGCGATGGCGTATCAGGAAGGACGTGAAATTGCTGCAGTACATCCGGCACGCATTAGCGAAACTGAAGGGGTGAATAACCGTCTTCAGCTATCCCGTCTGGAACGTGTTTATCAGTCCGAGCAGGCAGAAAAACTGCTGCTGGCAGGCGTGATGCTGCGCGATCCGGCACGTTTTGATCTTCGCGGTACGCTTATTCATGGGCGCGATGTTGAAATTGATACTAACGTTATCATTGAAGGTAACGTAACCGTTGGGGATCGCGTCAAGATTGGCGCCGGCTGCATCATCAAAAACAGCGTGATTGGTGAGGGTTGCGAGCTTAGTCCATATAGTGTGGTGGAAGATGCGCATCTGGAAGCCGCTTGCACCATTGGTCCATTCGCACGTCTGCGCCCGGGTGCTGAGCTGCAGGAAGGCGCGCACGTGGGTAACTTTGTCGAAATGAAAAAAGCGCGTCTGGGTAAAGGCTCCAAAGCCGGTCATTTGACCTACCTGGGTGATGCGGAAATTGGCGATAACGTGAACATCGGCGCGGGTACGATTACCTGCAATTACGATGGCGCCAATAAGTTTAAAACCATTATTGGTGATGATGTGTTTGTGGGTTCTGATACTCAGCTGGTGGCGCCTGTCACCGTGGGTAACGGTGCGACCATCGCCGCTGGAACCACCGTAACGCGTAATGTCGCCGATAACGAACTGGTATTAAGCCGTGTACCTCAGGTCCATAAACAGGGCTGGCAGCGTCCGGTGAAGAAGAAGTAAGTGATTTTTTCCGGATGGCGGCCTACGTGCGGTGACGTTCTGTAGGCCTGATAAGCGTAAGCGCCATCAGGCAGACAAGAGATGAGGGGATAACATAATCCTCCGCTCAACAAGCAGTACCATAAAAATAACCCCACTCTCTACAAGGCTCGGGGCGCCCGGAAAGGGCAAATACAGGTCAGCGACAACGACAGGCATAATGCCTAAATTCGGAATCAAAAAATATGTGTGGAATTGTTGGCGCTATCGCGCAGCGTGATGTAGCTGAAATCCTTCTCGAAGGTTTACGTCGTCTGGAATATCGTGGTTATGACTCTGCTGGTCTGGCCGTCGTCGATGCTGAAGGTAACATGACCCGTCTGCGTCGTCTGGGTAAAGTGCAGATGCTGACTGCTGCTGCGGAAGAACATCCGTTGCATGGTGGTACAGGTATCGCTCATACCCGTTGGGCGACACACGGTGAACCTTCAGAAGCGAACGCGCATCCTCATGTTTCTGAACACATTGTTGTGGTGCATAACGGCATCATTGAAAACCATGAACCACTGCGTGAGCTGTTGAAAACGCGTGGCTATACCTTTGTTTCTGAAACCGACACCGAAGTGATTGCTCACCTGGTGCACTGGGAACTGGAACAGGGTGGTACGCTGCGTGAAGCCGTGCTGCGTACTATTCCCCAACTACGTGGTGCCTACGGCACGGTGATCATGGATACCCGTAATCCGGAAACCCTGCTGGCGGCCCGTTCTGGTAGCCCGCTGGTGATTGGTCTGGGTATGGGCGAAAACTTCATCGCTTCCGATCAGCTGGCGCTGCTGCCGGTAACCCGTCGCTTCATCTTCCTGGAAGAGGGTGACATCGCGGAAGTGACTCGTCGTTCTGTCTCTATTTTCGACAAGTCTGGCGCAGAAGTGAAACGTCAGGATATCGAATCGAATCTGCAGTATGACGCGGGCGAAAAAGGTATTTATCGCCACTACATGCAGAAAGAGATCTACGAACAGCCGAACGCGATTAAAAATACGCTGACCGGGCGCATTAGCCACGGTGAAGTGGATTTAAGCGAGCTGGGGTCGCGTGCCAACGAGTTGCTGTCTCAGGTTGAGCATATCCAGATTATCGCCTGCGGTACGTCTTACAACTCCGGTATGGTGTCCCGCTACTGGTTTGAATCGCTGGCGGGTATTCCTTGTGATGTCGAAATCGCTTCCGAATTCCGCTATCGCAAATCCGCCGTGCGCCGTAACAGCCTGATGATTACCCTTTCTCAGTCTGGTGAAACGGCGGATACCCTGGCGGGCCTGCGCTTATCTAAAGAGTTGGGCTATCTGGGATCGCTGGCTATCTGTAACGTACCAGGATCTTCTCTGGTGCGCGAATCCGACCTGGCGATGATGACCAATGCCGGTACCGAAATCGGTGTGGCCTCCACGAAGGCATTTACCACTCAGCTGACCGTTCTGCTGATGCTGGTGGCGAAACTGTCCCGTCTGAAAGGCCTTGATGCGTCTATTGAGCAGGAGATCGTTCACGGTCTGCAGGCGCTGCCGAGTCGTATTGAGCAGATGTTGTCTCAGGACAAACGCATTGCCGCTCTGGCAGAAGGTTTCTCTGACAAACATCATGCGCTGTTCCTTGGCCGTGGCGATCAGTATCCAATTGCGCTGGAAGGCGCGCTGAAGCTGAAAGAGATCTCGTATATTCACGCTGAAGCTTATGCCGCAGGTGAACTGAAACACGGTCCGCTGGCGCTGATTGATGCCGATATGCCGGTTATCGTGGTTGCGCCGAACAACGAATTGTTGGAAAAACTGAAATCCAACATTGAAGAAGTTCGCGCCCGTGGCGGTCAGCTGTACGTCTTTGCTGACCAGGATGCTGGCTTTACCAGCAGCGAAAACATGCACATCATCGAGATGCCGCATGTGGAAGAGGTGATTGCACCGATCTTCTACACCGTTCCGCTGCAGCTGCTGGCGTATCATGTGGCACTGATTAAAGGCACCGACGTCGATCAGCCGCGTAACCTGGCGAAGTCAGTTACCGTAGAGTAATCCGTGCTTAACTGAACTGGAAATGCCCTGCTACAAGCGGGGCATTTTTTTAAACTTGTTCTGTTTTTAATCAATTATCCCGCCTGTTTTATGTGACAAACCGTCATCTTCAACTACTGTTTTCAGTGTCATAAAAAGAAAATTCTAACGAAATATTATTGTTATGATTGTGACTAACTTTTTGTTTTAAATGTATTTTTAGATAAAAAATTTCCCGTATTTTTCGTTGTCATAAAACTGTCATATTTCGTACATTTAACTGTCACCTGTTTGTCCTATTTTGCTCACAGTAGCAACTCAAACAACGATTTACGAAAACCGTGCAGGAGACATTATGAAAGTTATGCGTACCACTGTCGCAACTGTTGTCGCCGCGACCTTATCCATGAGCGCGTTCTCTGCGTTTGCAGCAGCGAGCCTGACAGGTGCAGGTGCAACCTTCCCTGCGCCAGTGTATGCCAAATGGGCAGATACCTATCAGAAAGAGACCGGTAGCAAAGTAAACTACCAGGGTATCGGCTCCTCCGGTGGTGTAAAACAAATTACGGCCAATACCGTTGATTTCGGCGCTTCTGATGCACCGCTGTCTGACGAAAAACTGGCGCAAGAAGGTCTGTTCCAGTTCCCGACCGTGATCGGTGGCGTAGTGCTGGCTGTGAATATCCCGGGCCTGAAATCCGGCGAGCTGGTGCTGGACGGTAAAACGCTGGGTGACATCTACCTCGGTAAAATTAAAAAGTGGGATGATGAAGCCATCACCAAACTGAACCCGGGTCTGAAGCTGCCTTCACAGAATATCGCCGTTGTGCGTCGCGCTGACGGTTCCGGTACTTCCTTCGTTTTCACCAGCTACCTGGCAAAAGTAAACGAAGAGTGGAAATCTAAAATTGGCTCCGGCTCTACTGTGAACTGGCCGACCGGTCTGGGCGGTAAAGGTAACGACGGTATCGCTGCGTTCGTACAGCGTCTGCCGGGTTCTATCGGTTACGTTGAGTACGCTTACGCTAAGCAGAACAACCTGGCGTACACCAAGCTGGTCTCTGCTGATGGCAAACCGGTAAGCCCGACAGAAGAGAGCTTTGCTAACGCCGCAAAAGGCGCTGACTGGAGCAAAACTTTCGCTCAGGATCTGACTAACCAGAAAGGTGACGACGCGTGGCCAATCACTTCCACCACCTTCATCCTGGTCCATAAAGAGTCGAAGAAACCAGAGCAGAGCGCAGAAGTGCTGAAGTTCTTCGACTGGGCGTACAAAAATGGCGGTAAACAGGCTAACGACCTGGATTACGCCAGCCTGCCGGACAGCGTGGTTGAGCAGGTTCGTGCTGCATGGAAGACCAACGTGAAAGACAGCAGCGGTAAAGCGCTGTACTAATAGAATATCTTTAACGAGTTGGCGGATGGCGCTACGCTTATCCGCCCTACGGTTTCGACTGTAGGCCCGCTTTGTAGGCCGGATAAGCGTAGCGCCATCCGGCATGGGCAACTTCGTAAACGCGTTTAACTTAAAGAGTGATTTATGGCTGCAACCAAGCCTGCTTTTAACCCACCGGGTAAAAAGGGTGACATGATCTTCAGCGCGCTGGTAAGACTGGCTGCGCTGATTGTGCTATTGATGTTGGGTGGCATTATTGTCTCTCTGGTTATCTCCTCCTGGCCAAGCATTCAGAAATTTGGTTTCTCCTTTCTGTGGACCAAAGACTGGGATGCGCCGAACGATATCTACGGTGCTTTAGTACCGATTTACGGTACGCTGGTTACCTCACTTATTGCACTGCTGATTGCCGTTCCGGTGAGTTTCGGCATTGCGCTGTTCCTGACTGAACTTGCACCTGGCTGGCTGCGTCGCCCGCTGGGCATCGCTATTGAACTGCTGGCGGCAATTCCGAGTATCGTGTACGGCATGTGGGGGCTGTTTATCTTTGCCCCGCTGTTTGCGACTTATTTCCAGGAGCCGGTCGGAAACATCCTTTCCAACATTCCGTTTGTTGGCGCACTGTTCTCCGGCCCGGCTTTTGGTATCGGTATTCTGGCGGCTGGCGTGATCCTCGCCATCATGATCATCCCGTACATTGCGGCGGTTATGCGTGATGTGTTCGAACAAACGCCGGTACTGATGAAAGAGTCAGCCTACGGCATCGGCTGTACCACCTGGGAAGTTATCTGGCGCATCGTCCTGCCGTTCACCAAAAATGGCGTGATCGGCGGCGTGATGCTGGGTCTGGGGCGTGCGCTGGGTGAAACCATGGCGGTGACCTTTATCATCGGTAACACCTACCAGCTCGACAGTGCCTCGCTGTACATGCCGGGCAACAGTATTACCTCTGCGCTGGCGAATGAATTTGCCGAAGCGGAATCTGGGCTGCACGTTGCAGCGTTGATGGAGCTGGGTCTGATTCTGTTTGTGATCACCTTCATCGTGCTGGCTGCGTCTAAGTTCATGATCATGCGCCTTGCGAAGAACGAGGGGGCACGCTAATGGCTACGCTTGAAATGCAAAACACCGCTCAGCTTGCGGAATCCCGCCGTAAAATGCAGGCGCGTCGTCGTCTGAAAAACCGCATCGCGCTGACGCTCTCTATGGCGACCATGGCGTTCGGTCTGTTCTGGCTCATTTGGATCCTGATGTCCACGATCACCCGCGGTATTGACGGTATGTCGCTGGCGCTGTTCACCGAAATGACGCCGCCGCCGAATACTGCGGGTGGTGGTCTGGCGAACGCCCTGGCCGGTAGCGGTCTGTTGATTCTGTGGGCGACCGTGTTTGGTACCCCGCTCGGCATTATGGCGGGTATCTACCTGGCGGAGTATGGGCGTAAGTCCTGGCTGGCTGAGGTCATCCGCTTTATCAATGACATTCTGCTTTCTGCGCCATCCATCGTGGTCGGTCTGTTCGTTTACACCATCGTGGTAGCAAAAATGGAGCATTTCTCCGGCTGGGCGGGCGTGATCGCGCTGGCGCTGCTGCAGGTGCCTATTGTTATTCGTACCACAGAGAACATGCTCAAGCTGGTGCCAGATAGCCTGCGTGAAGCCGCCTATGCACTGGGTACGCCGAAATGGAAGATGATTTCTGCGATCACCCTGAAGGCGTCTGTCTCGGGCATCATTACAGGTGTTCTGTTAGCAATTGCTCGTATCGCAGGTGAAACGGCTCCGCTGCTGTTTACGTCGCTCTCCAACCAGTTCTGGAGCACCGACATGATGCAGCCTATCGCCAACCTGCCGGTCACTATCTTTAAGTTTGCGATGAGCCCGTTTGCTGAGTGGCAGCAACTGGCCTGGGCCGGGGTACTGATTATTACCCTGTGCGTACTGCTGCTGAACATTCTGGCGCGCGTCATTTTCGCGAAGAAGAAACACGGTTAATTTTTACGGCGTGGCTGATGCGGCGCCGGATGAGGAAAAGATTGAAATGAGTATGGTTGATACTGCCCCAGGTAAAATTCAGGTTCGTGATTTGAACTTCTACTATGGCAAATTCCATGCCCTGAAGAACATCAACCTGGATATTGCTAAAAACCAGGTAACGGCGTTTATCGGGCCTTCTGGCTGTGGTAAATCGACGCTGCTGCGTACGTTCAACAAAATGTTTGAACTGTACCCGGAGCAACGTGCGGAAGGTGAAATTCTGCTGGATGGCGACAATATTCTCACCAATACCCAGGATATCGCTCTGCTGCGTGCCAAAGTAGGCATGGTATTCCAGAAGCCCACGCCGTTCCCGATGTCCATCTACGACAACATCGCTTTTGGCGTACGTCTGTTTGAGAAACTCTCGCGTGCGGATATGGACGAACGCGTGCAGTGGGCATTGACCAAGGCCGCATTGTGGAATGAAACCAAAGATAAATTACACCAGAGCGGGTACTCTCTCTCGGGTGGTCAGCAGCAGCGACTGTGTATTGCGCGTGGCATCGCCATTCGCCCGGAAGTGCTTCTGCTTGATGAGCCATGTTCAGCGCTCGACCCTATTTCTACCGGGCGTATCGAAGAGCTGATCACTGAGCTGAAAGAGGATTACACCGTCGTTATCGTTACCCACAACATGCAGCAGGCTGCGCGTTGTTCCGATCACACGGCATTTATGTACCTGGGCGAGTTGATTGAGTTCAGTAACACGGACGATCTGTTCACCAAGCCCGCGAAGAAACAAACTGAAGATTACATCACCGGTCGTTACGGCTGATTCAGGAGCTTGTTGTGGATAACCTTAACCTTAATAAACATATTTCCGGCCAGTTCAATGCAGAGCTGGAAAGCATCCGTACCCAGGTGATGACCATGGGCGGCATGGTCGAGCAGCAGCTTTCTGATGCAATCACGGCGATGCACAACCAGGACAGCGAGCTGGCGAAGCGCGTCATTGAAGGCGATAAGAACGTCAACATGATGGAGGTGGCGATCGACGAAGCCTGCGTGCGTATCATCGCCAAGCGTCAACCGACAGCGAGCGACCTGCGTCTGGTGATGGCGATTATCAAAACCATCGCTGAGCTGGAACGTATTGGTGACGTGGCAGATAAAATTTGCCGCACCGCGCTGGAGAAGTTCTCGCAACAGCACCAGCCGCTGCTGGTAAGTCTGGAGTCGCTGGGTCGTCACACTGTGCAGATGCTGCACGACGTGTTGGATGCGTTTGCGCGTATGGATCTCGACGAAGCGGTACGTATTTATCGCGAAGATAAGAAAGTCGACCAGGAGTATGAAGGCATCGTGCGTCAGCTGATGACTTATATGATGGAAGACCCACGTACCATTCCAAGCGTGCTGACCGCGCTGTTCTGCGCACGTTCCATCGAACGTATCGGTGACCGCTGCCAGAATATCTGCGAATACATCTTCTATTTCGTGAAGGGACAAGACTTCCGTCACGTGGGCGGCGATGAGCTGGATAAGCTGCTGGCGGGCAAAGATCCTAAAGAGTGATAAAAACGTAGAAAGTAGGCCGGATAAGCGTTAGCGCCATCCGGCAATTGCCCGGTGGCGCAAGCTTACCGGGCCTACAAAAAATTACCGGGTAATATCCCAACCCCGCGCCTTCCACAATTCCGGCAACTGTGTCAGATCGGTAAAGGTCGTGACTTTTGGATGATCGATCGGTTTGTTATGCGGATCGGCGCAGAAGTAGAACACTTCCATCCCCGCCGCAATCCCCGCCTGCGCGCCTGCGCTGGAATCATCAACCAGAATGCAGTTCTCAACATTAACGTCCATTGCTTTTGCCGCATGGAACATTAGGGCCGGATCGGGCTTCCAGCGTTGGATATCGTAGCCGCTGAACAGTAAATCAGGAAAATGGTGCAACATGCCCAGCTTACCCAGCGAATGCTGCATTTTGCTGACCGGACCGTTAGACACCACGCACATTGGCACAGCCATGCTGTCCAGCAGCGTGTTCGCACCAGCAATGACTTCCAGCTCGGTATCGAACAGACGTGCGACCTCAGCGCGGTAAACCGGTTCTAAATCGGCTTTTGCCAGTTCGACACCGTGCTCTTCGTTGATAATGTCGATGATCTCGTACAGCTTTACCCCCTTGAAGCGTTTGAAAATTTCTTCAAGATCGAGCGTAATGCCAAACGCCTGGAACATGCTGACATACGCGCGAGAACAAATCACTTCACTGTCGACAAGGGTACCGTCACAGTCAAAAAATACGGCTTCTATCTGGGACATGTCATTTCCGTTTTAACAAGTTTAACGTTTTCGTAATGCATTATTGGGCGACGCAATCGTTGCCGTATAAGCAAAATCAATGAAAAAAGTTGCTCATAACCCAACCCTATTGTCGCATTTTGGTATAGGATAGCGACGAATTTTCCCTCCTTGTTCGGAAATTGATAATGAGTCAACAACACACAACCCAGGCTTCTGGCCAGGGGATGCTGGAACGCGTGTTCAAACTGCGCGAACATGGCACGACGGCACGGACCGAAGTGATCGCCGGTTTAACCACCTTCCTGACGATGGTGTATATCGTTTTTGTTAACCCGCAAATTCTTGGCGTGGCTGGCATGGATACCAGCGCCGTCTTTGTTACCACCTGCCTTATTGCTGCCTTTGGTAGCATCCTGATGGGGCTATTTGCTAACCTGCCGGTCGCACTTGCGCCTGCTATGGGCCTGAATGCATTTTTCGCTTTCGTGGTCGTCGGCGCGATGGGCCTGTCATGGCAGATCGGTATGGGGGCTATCTTCTGGGGCGCGGTAGGTCTGCTGCTGCTGACCATTTTCCGCGTACGTTACTGGATGATTGCCAATATCCCGGTGAGCCTGCGAGTGGGGATCACCAGTGGTATCGGTCTGTTCATCGGCATGATGGGGCTGAAAAACGCAGGTGTTATCGTCGCCAACAAAGACACGCTGGTGTCTATCGGTAACCTGACGTCCCACAGCGTACTTCTCGGTATTCTGGGCTTCTTTATCATCGCGATTCTGGCGTCACGTAATATTCATGCGGCGGTGCTGATTTCCATCATTGTAACCACGCTGCTGGGCTGGATGCTGGGCGATGTCCATTACAACGGTATCGTTTCTGCGCCGCCGAGCGTGATGTCCGTTATCGGACATGTCGATCTGGCCGGTTCGTTTAACATTGGCCTGGCGGGGGTGATTTTCTCGTTCATGCTGGTCAACCTGTTTGACTCCTCCGGTACGCTGATTGGCGTGACGGATAAAGCCGGTCTGGCGGACGCGAAGGGCAAGTTCCCACGCATGAAGCAGGCGCTGTATGTGGATAGCGTGTCGTCGGTTACCGGGGCGTTTATCGGGACTTCTTCCGTTACCGCCTATATTGAATCCTCTTCCGGGGTGTCGGTTGGTGGCCGTACCGGCCTGACTGCAGTCGTCGTTGGCCTGCTGTTCCTGCTGGTTATCTTCCTGTCGCCGCTGGCGGGAATGGTACCGGGCTATGCAGCAGCAGGTGCGCTGATTTACGTTGGTGTCCTGATGACATCAAGCCTGTCGCGCGTGAAGTGGGAAGACCTGACTGAAGCGGTTCCGGCGTTTATTACCGCCGTGATGATGCCGTTTAGCTTCTCAATTACCGAAGGTATTGCGCTGGGCTTTATCTCTTACTGCGTGATGAAAATCGGTACTGGACGTTTCCGCGATCTCAGCCCGTGCGTCATCGTTGTCGCGCTGCTGTTTGTGCTGAAGATTGTGTTTATCGACGCGCACTAAAATATCGGTCTGGACAACTGCCCGCCAGGCATCGTTGCTGGCGGGCTTTTTCTTTTAGGCTTTCACGCGTTGGATGTAGTCGCCAAATGCGGTCAACTGGCCGGTCAGATGGTCCAGCGTGCTTTGGTCAATCACTTCACCCGTCTGCGGATCCACCTTGTTTTGAATGACCCCGCCCATAAATTCCGGCTTGTTCATTACCATGGCGTCGAGGAACACCAGGATTTGACGCAGATGGTACTGGCAGCGCGCGCCGCCAATGGCACCCATGGAGCTGGTCTGGATCAGCACCGGTTTGCCGGATAATGGCTGATCGGGCAGGCGAGACAGCCAGTCGATGGCGTTCTTCAGTCCGCCCGGAACAGAATAGTTATATTCAGGTGTGACGATGACGACACCGTCAGCCTTTCTGATTTGCTCAGCCAGTGCTTCTACGCTGGCCGGAAAACCTTCTTCCTGCTGGAGATCGGCATCGTACAGTGGGATATCACCAATCGACGGTAACGCGCTCACTTCCATTCCTGCGGGAGCAATCTTGGGCAGTGTACGGGCAACCATTCCATTAAACGAACCTTTGCGCAGACTTCCCAGTAACGTAACAACATTCAATGTTTCAGACATGGTGACTCCTGTTTCATCATAAAGGTTAAATCAAAGCGTATGGCTTTTCGCTGCGCATAATTGAGAGAACCGGATCAGACGACCCGTTGGCTCATTGGCGCGAGTCTGGATATCAGGCAAACTTTTCCAGTCCTGCTGACCATCAAACTCCCAAACCTTGAGTTTTTCAATGGCTGGCGAAACCGCAACCGACCACACCAGCACATCTTCCGCGTCGCAAATGGCTTCAATCTGCGCAACATGGGCACATTTCAGGCGTCCTGCGCCGGGTAAAAGCTGGAGTTCGCGCGGATCGTCATTGCATACATCGCCGGTGAGTTTGAGTACGCTCTGGCGCAATGTAATGAGCTGCGCGCGTGCTTCATTGGGGTCGTTTTGATTATTGATCCACAGGTTTTCGTTACTGGAGAAGCGCCACATTTCCGCTGAATTTGGATTGTTAAACCCGCGGGTTGCCCGCTGAAGTTCCATATCCAGGCCGCACGTTCCTTCAGTCGTTAGCACAACGCCGACGATATTCCCGGCATAAGAGATCGAAAATCCCGGTAGATTCTTATCGCGAAAAACGGGCTTACCTTTCGCCTCAGTAACAATCTCAGGCAACGTGCTGGTGCCGTAAAGCATGAACATCAGTTCGGCGAGAAGACTTCGGGAGGCCAGGAAACGTGTCCGGCGATGAGCGGGCAGATCTCTTGCTTCGATATGGCATGGAGAAGGGAGGCGAGCTGATACCAGGTGTCCCTCCGTAAGAATCCCTCTGGCAAAATGTGTCGCCATTTTTCGCTCCGTGATTAATGGTCCGTGATTATCACCAGAGTAACATTTACACGGCTTCCGGGCAGGCTTTGCTGCCCAAAAAGTAAGCGGAAATGGGATACATTACGCGATATTTACATTTCTGTTGCCTGAATGGTCGATTTTGAAACACCAAAATGACGGATCGTCAGGATATATCGCGATAAAGCGCCTTGATCGTGTCTTTTAGCCAGACGATCTTAGGATTGTGGCTGTTGCGTTTATGCCAAAGAAGAGTAAACGGTACGCGCATTTTTTCCAGTTGCGCCGTATCAAATGGCATCGGCCGCGCAACGAGTGGAAGCTGGTGGAGTTGGTTATAACGCTGGCAATAAACCGGTGCGGTGGCAATCAGCGCGTGATCCGGCTGCGCAGCCATAAACAGCGATTGTTCAAAACCAGGCAGACATAACGCGATATTGCGTGCGCGCCCCATTTCTTGCAGGACTTCATCCAGCGCCCAGGTATCGCTTTGCTCCCAGCTAATGCTGATGTGCGGATAGCGCAGAAAGGTGTCCAGATTCCACTCTTCCTGCAGTGCGGGATGATCTTCACGTAGCCAGACGCAGGGCAGATCGGAAAACAGCACTTCATGGTCGATCGACAATGGCAACAAACTCAGCAGTTCTCGCGAACGCGGATGACTTTCGCGTCCGGTAAAGCCAATATCCACTTCACCGCGAATAATGGCATCCAGCGAATCATAGTCCCAGTTGCGTATTTTGATCGTCGCCTGAGGATAGCGCTGGTAAATCTGCCGGGAGAGCGCGTTGAACATGATCATCACCAGCGGCGTTTCGGCCACCAGATCAAACTTCAGCCCGCGCGGCGATTCATGGTGCGGCTTATCGAGCAGCTGATTGCCCATCTGCATCCATTCAGCCAGGCTCTGCTCCATGTTGACCATCAGCGGCGTCGGCGATAGCCCCAGCGGGGTGTTCACAAACAAGGGATCGTCAAACCAGGCCCGCAGCTTCGACAGCGACTTACTGACCGCCGACGGAGTGACGTTCATCCGTTTAGCGGTTTTAGTGACGCTGCGTTCCTGCATCAACAACTGCAGGCAGAGCAATAAATTAAGATCGAGACTACTGAGGGATTTCTTCATGAGTTGGTGCGGACCGGTTAGGTGCAACAGTGATAATCAGCATGATACTCACTATGCTACAGCCAATCAGAATCCCGATCAGCATATTCAGCGCATCAAGGCCAAGAACAGCCGCCAGCCAAATCCACAGCGAGGAACCGCAAACCTGTGCAATACCTAATGCCGAGCTGGCGACGCCCGCGCGCAGCGAGAACGGTCCCAGCGCCTGGCTCATCGCAACACCGAAACCGACCGAGAATCCGGCGCAGATTAAGGTTAACCCGAACAACGTTACCGCGTGTGAAGTAGCAAGGGTTAACACCACGCCAGCACACAGAAACAGCACCTGCGAGGTCAGCATCATAACGCGAGGCTTAAACACGCTCAGGGCGAATGGCGTAGAGAAAGAGACCGCCATACTGATGCCAGCGGTCATGGCCATGGTAGTGGCGTACTCGCCGCGGTCGAAGCCCATCACTTCCATCAGCAGCACCGGAGACGTATTCACAAAGGTCAGGATCACCGACACGCTGAGGGTGGTAATGGCCAGACGGCTTAAGAAAAAGCGGTTTACCAGTGATTCGGTTGTGTGGTTCTTTTCCATCGTCGCCATAAGCGTTGCTGGGCGCGATTCTCGCAGGACAAACACCGACAGCAGGCAAACAGCCACACCCATTCCCATCATTGTGTAGAACAGGCTCTGCCACGGGTATTTGAGCATGATCAGATGCCCCATCACCGGAGCCAGCACCGGCACGATACAGGTAATACCGTTCAACAACGACAGTACCTTCGCCCGGCGACGATCGTCGAGCGTATCGCGCAGAATAGCGAAAGCCACCACATAGCAGCAGCCGGCGCCCACACCCTGAATAAAGCGGCCTACCAGGAACGGCGTACCGCTCTCGGCAAATGAACACAGCGCAGAGGCGAAAATAAAGATGAGTGCACCGACAATAGCGACTGGTTTACGTCCTGACTGGTCGGCAACTTTTCCGGCGAAAAGCATCGCCGTCGCCATTCCCGCCAGATAAACCGAAAACGCGATATGCAGTTGCGCCTCGCTGGCCTGTAGATCGGCCGCAATACGGGGCAGCCCCACCAGATACATATCAATACCGGCAGGATAAAGAAGAACCAGGGCGAAACTGCAGATTAGAAAGCGTGTCATAGCGACCTCATGAGAAATGTGGCGCTAAGCATACGGTCAGAGAGTCAACTGCACGAGTTGCCATTTGGACAACAGTGATTTCCGCATGGGAAATTGTTGTTGCCGGATGGCGGTGTAAACGCCTTATCCGGCCTACAGGGCCTGTAGGCCCGGCAAGCATGGCGCCACCGGGCAACACAACAATACAGAAGCTGGAAAATCGGGCTAACTCGTTAATCTATCAGCGATACGTTGCCTTGAAAACATGGCTATGGGCACATTCAAGGACACAAAAACCAAATAGCTGGTGGAACCACGGTTAAAACCATCACCCTATGAGGACTTAGGGGAGTTCAGCTTTTATTCAGATGTTCCCGTAATGGCAATAGCTTTTGCCAATGAATCGAGCCTCCTGAATAACTGAGCGGACGATTTTATGCAGCGCGCATAGCCCTCTGTTATGAGGCGATAAGCATAGTTTTTGCGTACTGACTTGCGCTATAGTCCCCACGTTGCGGCAAAACCGCAACCGGAATTGGCGTTCCGAATTATCACGAGTGTCGGTAGCGATGTTTGCAGTGCTACTGGCGCGGCCTGCGCTCGCCCCTTCAATGGTGGCTCAGGCAGGGGCTTCGAAAGAAGCGCCGGGTCGTGATAACCGGTACGCCAACCCTGTCTGGGTCACCACCAGTGAGCCTGGCGTCTCCGGTGGTGGCGTTAACCTGCTTATCACGAAGCGGAGCGCTGCGTATGTGTCCTGTCCCTGAATTTCCCATTGCACCAGCCTCCGCCGGAGGTGTCTATGAAAATCACCGTAGAACAACCCTCAGCCAGAGAATTGGTCGATCGCTCGCGAGTCCTGGTGCATGTGATGCTCGAGCATCCTGACGATATCGGCCCGAATTATGCGTTGCTTCTCATCCTTGCCGACCAGCTACAACTGTTAAGAGATGCTTTTGAAGAAGATGAGGTTAGGCGACTGAGGGATGAGAAACTGCCTGTATAGATAATAATAACGATTCACGGCATTATCATTTAATGATAATGCCGTGAATGAATGTTTAACTATTAGCTAGTCTATTATTTATTTCAGATATGGCATTTGTCATTCTTATTAAATCTTCTGTTATAAAAGGTTGTTCTGCATGGACTAGAGCATTCCGTGAACGTAAGCATTCCTCAAGGATAATTATATCATCCTCTGTTATTAAGGATGTTTCCAATAAGCTATATATTATTGATTTTATAGATACTTTATTGAAATCCATGTTTTTTTGTTCAAGTTTATTTTTTCCAATTCTTTCAAATCTTCCCCATTGAAATAAAAACTCCCCGATGGCATTAATATATCTATTTCGTTCAGTTTTTGTTTTATATTGCTGGCGGCGGAAAAATAAAATAACAAGTGAGATAAGTGATAGAGAAAATCCACTGCCAGAAACTAATAAAAGAATTCTTTCCTGCTGAGTTAGATCTATTTGGAATTTTATTATGATGAAATATACAAATGCTATTACACCGATAATACATCCGAATACGGCATAAATTAATAGTATTTGCTGTAGTTTACTGTATGAAGAGCTTCTTTCTCCAATTTCATATAAACTTTTTTCGAACGAGTTGTTAATTTTTGAAGAGTCGTCTTTCACGATATCACTCCATTATAGTTGAGATAGTGACAGAGATGATCGTAATAGCAACTACAACAATAAAAATCAACATATAAGTTTTATCTTGCAGTTTTGTTGCATCATAAATAATACCTACAAGTAAGGAAACAATAGCAGATATTACACGTAATACTTTTACACGTATTTTTTTCTTAGGCTGAATCAATCCTCTCCTAACAAAAACCGTTGCATCAGTTACCATCCCGCTTGTAATCTGTGGGTTTCCAGAGGAAGGATTGCGGGAAGATTCGATTCTGTTTGATTCTTTAATTAATTCATCGATGAAATCGGTTGCTGATTTTTTTAATTCATCTTTTGCTGGTTGGTTAAAACCTAATAGGTTTCTATCCTCTATATCTATCTGCATCATATTACCCAATAATGATAATTTATTGCATTTTAGCATCTTTATCGCAGTGAGTCATCATAGAGATTGTTTTTTAATTAAATACTCATCAGGGGCGGCTATTATTCTTTATAGTTGAAAATTATTAAATTAGTCTAACTTACTGTTAGTAATGTTAGTTAGAAGGATGGAATATATTAAGTTTTGTTTAGTGTAGTATTTTATATTTTTCTTTGCATAATGTTTGAAAGGAATGGAGTGAGACGGCTTAGAGACGAGAAATTACCTCAGTAATTCTTACAGCGACCACAGCATCAGGGACAGATGTTGTGGTTGATTCCCCCACCTGCTTTTTCCTGGCTGGCTCCCCATATTCTCTGAGGTGAATTCCATGTGCACAGCAATAGCGCGGGTCGGAAGGGCATCCCCCATCTTTCTCTGTTAAAGGTGAATAATGTGGGGGGAGTCGAGTACCTGCCAATGTATCCCCCACATATTCCGAGTTCCACTATCATTCCCCCGTATCCGGGAGCCGGATCTGTTCTCCATCGAGCACAATCAGTTGCTCGCGCAGCAGCTTCTCCAGCCAGCGCGAAAATTTCTTCTCGACGTTAATTCCCTTTGCGCGCAGATCGTCGCGCAAGAGCGCGCGAGTACAGGGCTTATTCTGGCTGATGCGTTGGTTAATACAGCGCCATAGCGCCGTATGGTTGCGGGTGATATGAGGAACACCGGGTGGTATGCCACTACTCAGTAAGTCATCGTCAGGTTGCCGGGGCTCGTCATTCAGCACCAGTGAGGTCACTGGTTCGCCATCGCTATCGGTATAGATAACAACTTCCTCAAGATCGTAGGCGGTGACCTCCGGCATCTCCGCATCTTTCATCTTTGTACAACTCAGGGTGATAGCGTTGCGACGTCCCTCGCGCCTGACATTAAACTCGGCATCCAGCGCGGCCTGAAAAGCACTTGAACCGCGTGCGCCCCGTTCTTGATCCTTACCCGAGTGATGAACGATCATAATTGCTGCGCGCGTATGATACCGAATGGCGTCGCAACCCTGGATGAATGCGCCCATATCCCGCGCGGTGTTTTCATCGGAGTTACCAAAACAGCGGGCCAGCGTATCGAGGATGATCAGCCGTACCGGCATTCCGGTCATGTTCTTAATGTCCTGCGTCGCCAGGATCACCTGTTCGATGCTTCCCGGAGCGGCTGGAAAGATCGGGCAGTCGACGCGAAACAGGTTATCGAGCGCCATCTCGTCATTAACGCTGAGTTCCCAGGCGCGGATCCGCCGCGATACACCGGTTCCTCCTTCTCCGGCGATAAACAGCACAGCCCCTTGATTGACTCGCCTTCCGCCCCATGACGTACCGCTGGCAATATGGCACGCCAGCGATACCGCCAGAAAGGATTTAAAAGAGCCTCCGGGGCCGTAAATACTGCACAGCGCCCCGGTGGGAATAAGTCCTTTAACCAGATAATCCTGACTGGTGTTAAACCCTTCCGAGCCCCGGCGCAGCGGAAGGGAGGTGGTAAGAGTACGGTCTGATGCTGTCATGACTACGACCTGAGATTTGCAGGAAGCTGCTGGTTAAACACAATCCGGGAAATGGATTCACCGTAGTGACGGTAAAATTCATCCCAGTCGCTCAATGTGGTGTCTGCAGGGAGAACCACACAGCCCTTCACTACTTCGGCAGCGGCGGTTGCATTCAGCAACCCGGTATTTTTTTCCTGACTGCAATCATTATCGCCAGCCAGGATAAGGTGGCATTCAGGCCACTGCGCCCGGAAAGCGATGGCCACATTTTTCAGGTTGTGCGCCGACAGGGCAGCAACGACCGGAAAATGATGAAGGCATGAGACCGCAAGTGCGGTTGCATATCCTTCGGTAATGATGATGCCTTCCGGTGGTTTGCTGCCCGGTACCCAGGGTTCCGGTCTACCGTTGCGGCTCGCCTGATGTACCGGGCAAAAACAATCCTTCAGATGGCTACCGGGCAGCAGGTACTTTTTCCCTCCAGGATGAATGAACTGTGCACCTGTCAGCTGCGCGCCTGTATTTCGAATTGGCAATACCAGCGTACCCGCCCCGAAATGCACGCCGCAGATTGTCCGGCTACTACGCTCAGTCAGAAGCCACTGGGCTCGTCGCCAGCCTCGCGTTGTCAGATACGGCGCTTCTCCGGATTCGCAATGACGAAGCAGCGTCTTAATACGCGATTCCATATTCAAAGCCTGTGATTTTTCCCTGGCTGGCGGAACCAGCGGTACAGGATCCATGTCCTGCACCATTCCGGCGGCCGCAACCAGTGCGCAACCGAAGAAGCGGGAAACCAGATCCAGTCCGTCACCTGCGCCGCACTGATTGCAGAACCATGTGCCGCGCCCCTCCAGATCATCCATCCTGAAGCGATCCTTACCCCCACAACAGGGACACGGGCCATGCCGATGATTTGGTGGAATGAAAATGCCAAGTTGTTCAAATATTTTCGGCCAGTTATTGCGTGCCCGATCGGAGACGGCAGAAACGTAATAGCTCATGATTGCCTCCCATACACCTGCTGGATGTAGCGCCCTCGACCATCGCCATGACCAAGATCCATCGCAACCATCGCCCTGGCTTCCTTTATACTCAGCCCCAGTCCCAGGTAGTGCGCCATCGCCTCCTGCGCCCATGAATAGCGCAGACTGTGTGGTGCATAGGGGCCAGTCAGCCCTGCGCGAACTGCGCTGGCACGCCAGTAATTCATTGCGGCGCGCAGATCGGGTTTATTGAGCAAACGTCCTCCGCGTTGTGTCATCAGGGGGATAGCCTGGTTCAGGATGCTGCGTAGCCTTTCAGGTTCGAGCACCACCGTCTGACGGGAACGTGATCCTTTGGTGCCAAAAACCACCTGCAATCGATTTTCTCCACGCTCTAACGCAGCGGCCCATGTCTTCAGAGACTGACAACACTGCACCGCTTCCTGTGAACGCAAACCCATTGCTCTGGCAAGCTCCAGCGTCAGAGCCAGCCCTTCATCCTTTTCATGAAAAGCAGACAGCGCCGACAACCAGCGTTCTGAGGTTAATGGCAGATGCGTTCCTGCCCGGCTGGCGTTACCCAGCCCGAGCGCTTTATTGCTGATGCGCTCCGATTGGGCAAATTTTTGACGTCCAGACTGAGCAAGGATGGTGCGCAGGGCAGCCATCTCGTTTTGTAGCGTGCGTGGTGTAATGCCTGCTTCCCGTCGCGCCATCACGTAGCTTTCTATATGTGACGATTTCAGATGCTGGAGATCCTGAATCTGGATATTCAGCTTGTGCAGATGCTGGCTTAAACGCCCGGCGATGCGGAGGCGATCATGGACTGTTTTAAAACTGCCGCCAGCCAGCAGGGCGAGTTTTTCCATGCGTTTTGTAAGTTTCGACATAGCTATTCTCCACTCAATTCTCCGACGCGCGGTTGGGCACAGCGTGCTGTGCTGAACGATACCGGTGCGCCGGAGAATGCGCGGATGAGGTATGACGGGGTACGGTGATGCACGAATGCAGCCGCCTGCTCAGGCAGGTATATCCCCACAGGTAAAATGACCTGTCCTCCGGTATCGGTTCGGTAGTGCTGGTTTCTCCTCCTGGTAAGTGAATTTCTGACATCTGTTTGAGTGTCAGCCTGTTTGTTGCAGTGGATTTGCAGGCAGTAGCTGGGTTGAAGCTGATCTGCGCGCTGGCGTCACTTTCACTCGCTTACGCTCTTAAAAGTGACGCCGCGTTTTGCACATTCAGCAGGAAGTACGGACGCAAAGCCTTCGGCAATGCCGTCCGACTTCTCTACAGCGTTCTGTCTGTCGCTACGCTTGCAACAGGGTAGCGATAAAGGGTGTGGTCACCTGTATCGAGACAGGAGGTCAGTTTCAGACCACGCTTCGTTCCCTGGTTGACCGGGGGGCTGACCGCCAAAGGCGCTTCTTACAGGTCGCAGTTCGTCTTAGAACAGGAAGCTTTTAGGGGTACTGCTATGAGTTGGGGATAGGGTAGATCTGGGGGAGGGGGGAAAGCTGCGGGAAACTGTTTTTGGAATTTGAAAAATTACTCATTAATATAAAATGGTATCCAAAAAAATAATTCAAATATCAATATAATAACGGTATGCGTTAGGGGGCATAAGCAATACTCAGAAAGTAAGGGGAATGCAGTATGGTTTGAAAAATACGTGATATAGCCCCCTTTGAGAGGGCTATATAATTAAACTATTAGAGTATTGGCACTAACTAGCCTGTTGTTCTTCAGAAGGTGGTATATCGTTTGCACCGACAACATTACGTAGGAGCGTTAAAACACCTGCTTCGCCAAATTCTTTGTACAATCTGCTCATTTCCTTCTGAGCATTGGTACGTTTCTGGCTATTCAGATTTCGCTCGCACTCTTTAATCACCTTTTCCGGCTCTGATTTAAGTTTTTCAAGATCGACACTATCAATGAAAAAAGCAGCCTGTTTTACTGCACCACCCACATCTGCTTTAGTCAAAATGGTCTTAGCAGATATTGGCAGACACTTTTGTTTAAGGGAATGTGCAACGGCTGATGCACGATTTACGCACAGATCGGCCATAATGTTATAACCAGAGGTCGTCACTACGTTACCTTCACAAAGCGCAGCAAAAGTGCATAGGCTGGTTTTGTTCATTTTCTGGATTAAATCCAGAATAACAATATTGTCGGTAAAGTGATTTTCAAGTTTATGGCGAGCAATTTCGGGAGGATACAAATCGGTCACTTTTTGCATAAATAACACCTGTTTATAAAGGATTAGTTACAGGTGACATGTCCGCATGAGCTTTCGCTCATCAAAAAACTATGAAAAATACCTGGCAAGTTGGTACCAAGTTACTACATAATGCAGCACCACTTGACAAACGCCCAAATTGGGCGTTTGTTGATCAGGTAAGATTCAGTTTTCGCGAACTGAGTCACCGGCAGCTATCAGAATCCTAAGTTTCCTAGGCCGAAGATCTGATAGCTGCCTCGTTTTTTCTGACAACCTCACGATCATCAGAACTACCTATTCTACCCTATTCCTAAAGAGCGCACATAGCTTTTTTACTGATCTTTCAGGCTTGATTTTCAAGGAAATTACCCGCCGGGTAGTTCAAATCAATATCAACTCTATCAGAAGATGCCAATGTTAAAGTGATGTTTAAATGCACAGGTAAAAGTGGTGAAAAAGTCATCATCAGAGCCTCAAGATTATGCTAATTAGTCGGAGGGCTGACAGATTGTTCTGACCCATCTAGATCATATCTCAACGCTTGATTTTCTGAGGGAAGGGCGTAGAAGTTAATGAAAAAATAGACGATATTTTTCATACAACAGAGTGCATATTATAAAAATAAACTCTTTAATGCTATCAGATGAATTTGATTACTTTGTATAAAGAGTTTCAGAATTACCTGTATTGATTTTTTTCATGTTTGAAAAAATAAAATCTTTATTGACATTGCCAGTGTAATGATTAAAGAAAGAAAAAAATTCAATAACCTTTAAAATATAATTAGATGATAATTTAGATGAGAATTTTTTAAAGTTAATCATAATCTCTATATCCTTACTTGTAATCCCATTAATTACGATATATTCAGACATTCTCTTTTTGGAGAAAACTGGTTCTCTGTTATTGGCGGATAAAGCAATAATTGATGTTCTGACACACCATGATAATTTCTTATTAGCTATTTTTGTATCCTTAATATCCTGGTAAGAGTTAATTATACTCATAGCTAACTCTCTTGCAGTGCAAATTTCATCAACATAATTATTTTTATATGTGAATTGAGAGAATAAATTATCAATTATATCATTTCCATATATGGTCACTGATTCCTTAACTAAGTGAAGTGCAAAGAGATCACCCGATTTCATTAAGTGAGATATATGTTTTTCTGGATATAAAAATAAATGAACATTATCAATCGCTTTTGGTATGACGGAGTCACCATCATAAACGCCGAGCAAATCGACATCTGAGTCTGGTTCGCTATCATGGCGAGCTTTACTACCAAAAATAACAAGTGCTTTCATATTAAAAAGGAGCTCAGCAAAACTAAGCTCCGTCCTTCGTTAATATACATTTACGCTAGATCTAACTGTCCCAGCATAACCGCCTAAATCTATCGCTATGTGCCAGTGACCACTGGATGGAACTCTCAATCTTGTGACTGATGACGTAACATGTCCACCATAATAGTTGGAAGCTCTACCGCTCCGATACTTTAAAAAATTATTGTTATCCATCAGCATTACATTAGCGGCATTCCCCGCTAGGTTTACTTCTACAACTTGCCCGCTCTTTAGTTGGCGTAAATCATAGTGTGTAAATTGCATAATAGTTGTATACTCCAACTGTAGGGGGTCAATGACCCCCTCTATTTCAATTTGAGTGCACCAAGCTCGGCGAAAAGTGTAGTGTACTCAGACAGATAAGGCAGCACTGAAATTTTCAGTGCTGCCTTATTTTTCTTTCCGAACTCCCTTCCACGGAGTCCCATCCGATTTTACATCCATAAAAAGTCCGGTTTTCGCGTCTCGCTTAACCCATGTCTGAGTTACTGGGTTAAAGGTTTGAGAGCGTTGTCGAACCATACCGATACGACTGTTATCTTTTGGGGGATTAGTAGCCATAGGGCCTCCATTTAGTGTTAAGTACAGGAACCATCCGTGTACTTGAGTCAAACATAACCAATAAAATCTAACATGTCAACTTTCGCATAGCATTATGCTAAGCAATGGCTATCAAAATGGTAGTTATCATTTTGGTAGCGACTATGCGGTCTTCATGCTAGAATTTATAAACAATTAGTTTATGAAGTGAGGTTGGTATGGATAAAGTTAAATTCCCTTTTATTCTTGGGGAAAGTCAAGAGCGTGCCGTAAGAATGGCATTTATTGATTTTAAGATTTTTTTTACTGGATCTCTTTCGCGAAAGGATATTATTGATGAATTTAAGGTTTCTGAAATAACAGCAACTAGAATAATATCTGATTATAAAGATACCATGCCTGAAAATATGACTTATGATAATAAGTCAAAACTCTTTATTTTAAATAAGGATTCTTTCTCACACTTCTTCAATTTTAGGGCGGAAGATGCCTTAGACATGCTTAGCTCAGGTTTTGATAAAAATAAAATAATAAAAGACTGTGGTTTTTTAATCAGTGAAAATGTAGGTGTTAATTCATCACCGATTTCAGTTGATGTGGTATCTAAAGTAACAAGAGCAATGTACCAAAAGAAAAAAATAATATGCGAATACAATTCAGCTACGAGTGATGATTATGATAAGAGGATATTGATACCTCTAAGCCTCTTATTTGATGGGATAAATTGGATATTCAGGGCTTATCACGAAAATACAGGCGGGGTAATAAAGTATAAGAATTTTAACTTCTCGAGAATCATATCCGTTAAAGAAACTGAAGATGGTTATGATAGAGTCTTTGGATTGGATTTTGATGATCTATGGAATAAAGTAGTGCCAGTGGAGTTGGAGATCAATAATGATCTATCTCCTGAGATAAAAAATAAAATAAAAAGAGATTATGGCATAATAACTGCGGACAATAAAATATTAATGAGTGTCAGAGCTGCTTTTGTTTGGATTATATTAAATCAGCTTGGGTTTAATTATAAAGGTAATGGAGATTTAGAAGAAGGCTATGTTTTTAAATTAAAAAATCACGATATGCTAAAACAAATCGGAGCGATTTAAATAATTAAGCCCGTGACGCGGGCTTAATTATTTGTTTCATAAGCCTTCCCAAACTTCCCGATAACCACCTTCCGCCCCTCCTCAATCTGCGCATCAACAAAATCAGCCCAGGACTGAAGCATCTCCCGGCGCTGGTTCAGGTACTCTGCACGGTTGTAGACACCGCGAACGCCGCCGATCTTATGCGCCAGGCATTTCTCCACCCAGTCTGAGTTGTAGCCTTGCTCATGGAGCAATGTGCTGGCAGTACGCCGGAAGTCATGAATAACAAAATCCCTGACGTTCAGATCCAGTGTACGCACCGCACAGTTAAGTGTTGTTTTGGAGATTGGGCGTCGGTGGTCGTTTCGGCTGGGGAAGACGTATGGAGAATCTCCGGCCAGAAATTTTAACTCTTCGAACATCGCCAGCGCCTGTTTTGACAGCGGAACAATATGCGGGTTATCCATCTTCATTCTTTCGCCGGGTATACGCCATTCCAGCGCGTTGAAGTTAACTTCACTCCATGTCGCTTCAATCATCTCCGATTTACGCACCATGCAGATGATCAGCAGGTGCAAAGCCAGCTTGTGGCGTCGGTTCATGTTAGAGGTGTAGATCCCCCGTAGCAGGATGCCGATCTCTTCTGCGGTTAGCGCCACGTCACGGCTTGTTGCTTGTGCGATATAACGGGCCTCGATAGCGGCTGCCGGGTTGTTGAATATGATTCCCCTGGAAATCGCATAGGCCAGCATGCGTTTAAGCACGTTTCGCGTCAGTAGCGCGACGTGATCCGAACCTCGTTGTTTGATGCGGTCGAGCACGACCTGAATGTGGGCAGTTGTGAGTTCTTCGAGTTCCAGCTTCCCGATGATGGGAATGATGTCCTTCTCGATAATGCGAGTAATGTTGCGCGGATCGCGGTTACTTTTTTCAACGATATCGGTCAGCCAGCGTTTGGCGAATGTTTTGACTGTCGTTGGGTCTTTCTGTTTAAGCTTTTCTTCCTGCTTTTTCTGAGCCGGATTGATGCCATGAGCCACCATTGAGCGACACTTTTCACGCCAAAGACGCGCTTCTGCAAGTGAGAAAGCCGGGTATTCGCCCAGCGTGATCTTTTGCGATTTGTTGTCAAAGCGGTAGCGGAAACGCCAGATTTTTCGTCCGGTGGGAAGAACTTCAATCACCAGCCCGTCATGATCGGCAAGTTGCCAGGGGCGGTTTCTGGGAGTAAGTGTGCGTAGTTTGGTATCTGAAAGTGCCATATCTCACCTCTACAGTGTGTCCATGAGCATCCTTTCTAATAGATTGTTTAATATTGGATTATTAACGCCTTCTTTTTCACAGTGTCCATGAGAAGGCAGATTTGAGCGTTTTTTATACCGTTTTTTGTGTCCATTTGATGTGATTTTTAGCTCAAAAAATAAACAATGACACACGGGGAATTTAAAGATGGGCACAATTCAGGACACAAAAATCGCGGATGAACCCGCACGACTATGGACGAGTACGGAAAGTAAAAACCCGCATTAACAGGCAGTTAATGCGGGTTAGTGAATGTTCACGGACGAGGATGGACTAAAACTTACTTACCGATACAGAAACTGGAGAAAATTCGTCCCAGCAGATCGTCGGAGGTAAATTCCCCGGTGATCTCACTGAGGTTCTGCTGCGCCAGACGTAGCTCCTCTGCCAGCAATTCTCCGGCCCATGCGCCGAGAAGTTGGGCTTTACCCTGCTCAAGATGCTCCGCCGCTTCTGCCAGTGCCTGCAGGTGACGACGACGCGCCAGGAAGCCACCTTCCATATTGGTTTCAAAGCCCATGCTCTGTTTGAGATGGTTACGCAGTACGTCAACACCTTCACCGGTACGTGCGGAGAGACGAACCAGTGAGTGGCCATTTACTTCGCTAAGGCCCAGCGTCTCACCGGTAATATCCGCTTTGTTACGCACCACGGTAATCGGCAGTTTGGCTGGCAGACGGGCAATAAAGTCTGGCCAGATGTCAGCTGGGTCCACGGCGTCGGTGGTGGTGCCATCCACCATAAACAGCACACGGTCGGCTTGTTCGATTTCCTGCCAGGCACGTTCGATACCGATGCGTTCAACTTCATCACTGGCATCGCGCAAACCGGCAGTATCGATGATGTGCAGCGGCATACCGTCGATATGAATATGCTCACGCAGTACGTCGCGAGTCGTCCCCGCAATGTCGGTCACAATAGCCGCCTCACGGCCTGCCAGCGCGTTCAGCAGGCTCGATTTCCCGGCGTTAGGGCGACCGGCAATGACTACCTTCATCCCTTCGCGCAGCAGGCTACCCTGACGCGCTTCGGCACGTACGGCATCAAGATCGCTGATAACGCTATTGAGCTGCGCTTCAATCTTGCCGTCAGACAGGAAGTCGATTTCTTCATCCGGGAAGTCGATCGCCGCTTCGACATAGATGCGCAGGTGAGTGAGTGCTTCCACAAGATGATTTACCCGTGCGGAAAATGCACCCTGCAACGAGTTCAGCGCCGAGCGAGCGGCTTGCTCCGAGCTGGCATCGATCAGGTCGGCAATCGCCTCTGCCTGGGCTAAATCGAGCTTATCATTGAGAAACGCGCGCTCGGAGAATTCACCCGGTCTGGCAATGCGCAGCCCGGGAATGGTCAGAATACGTTTGAGCAGCAGGTCAAGAATCACCGGACCTCCGTGACCCTGAAGCTCTAAAACGTCTTCGCCGGTAAAGGAGTTCGGGCCGGGGAACCACAGGGCAATCCCCTGATCCAGCGTGCTGCCATCCGCGTCTTTAAACGGCAGATAATCGGCATAACGCGGTTTGGGTAGTTTCCCCAGTACGGTTTCTGCGACCTCACGCGCCTTCAGGCCGGAGATACGCAGGATACCCACGCCACCACGTCCCGGTGGGGTGGCCTGAGCGACGATGGTGTCGTTATGGCTCATGGTTTGTCTCTTCTTAATGCAATAAAAAAGGCGGTCTAATGACCGCCCTTTACTTTATGTTCCGTTTGCCGGATGGCGGCTTCGCCTAATCCGGCCTACACCGAATCAGGAGTTTTTCTTCTCGCGGCTATGCAGGCCACGCTTCTCCAGACCACGGTAAATCAGCTGCTGCTGAATAATGGTTACCAGGTTGCTGACGATATAGTACAGCACCAGACCTGACGGGAACCACAGGAAGAACACGGTGAAGATGACCGGCATAAAGGTCATGATCTTCTGCTGCATCGGGTCGGTTACGGTGGTCGGAGACATCTTCTGAATGAAGAACATCGTCACGCCCATCAGAATTGGCAGAATGTAGTACGGGTCCTGTGCAGACAGGTCATGGATCCACAGAGCGAACGGTGCATGACGCAGTTCAATGGAGCCCATCAGCATGTAGTACAACGCCAGGAAGATTGGCATCTGGATGATCAGCGGGAAGCAGCCGCCCAGCGGGTTAACCTTCTCAGCTTTGTACAGGGCCATCATTTCCTGGCTCTGACGCTGTTTGTCATCGCCCAGACGCTCACGCATTGCCTGAATCTTCGGCTGCAGCATACGCATCTTCGCCATGGAGGTGTACTGCGCTTTGGTCAGCGGGTACATGATGCCACGAACGATAAAGGTGATAACGATGATGGAGAAGCCCCAGTTACCCAGGAAGCTATGGATCCACTTCAGCAGTTTAAACAGCGGCTGAGAAATGAACCACAACCAGCCGTAATCCACGGTCAGATCCAGGTGCGGTGCAACGGCCGCCATTTTATCCTGAATTTCCGGGCCGACCCACAGGGTACTGGTCATCGCGCCAGTCTGGCCAGGCTGTACCAGTACCGGCTGTGACTTATAGCCGATAGCGGCAATGCCGTTACCCAGGTTAGCGGTATAGAAGTTGTTGGTGCCGTCGTTACGCGGAACCCATGCCGTTGCGAAATACTGTTGCAGCATTGCGACCCAGCCGTCTTTAGCATTGACGTTCAGGTTTTCGTTTTCAGCAATGGTGTCGAATTTGTATTTCTCATACTTCTCATCCGGCGTGGAGTACGCCGCGCCGCGGAAGGTGTGCAGCGCAAAGTTGCTGCTTCCGGTATCGCGATGAGATGGCAGATTGATGGATTGCTTCAGCTGACCAAAGGTGGAGACTTCCAGCGGTTTTTCGCCGGCGTTCTGCACGCTGTAGTTAACGTTGACAGCATATTCACCACGCTTGAGTACAAACGTTTTAGTGAATGTGTTACCCGCTGCGTCAGTATAGGTCATCGGGATCTGCAGTTCGTTCTGACCGTCAGCCAGTACAAACGCGTCTTTTTCGACGTTGTACAGCGGACGCGGGCCGTTAGCCGGGTTATCCGGGCCGTCACGACCTGTCAGGCCACTCTGTGCCTGGTAGATGAACTGTGGTGTGGTTTCCAGTAACTGGAACGGTTCGGTAGAACCGAGTTCTTTCGGGTAAGCTGGCAGTGAAGCCTGTTCCACATCACCACCACGGGTGTTGATGGTCAGATCAAGCACGTCAGTTTTAACCGTAATCAGTTTCCCCTGGCCACTGGCCGGTACGCCCTGGTCTGCGGCGCTACCCGCTGCGGTGGTCGTTGTCTGCGTGGTCTGTTGGGCCTGAGGTTGCGGGTTTTTATCCTGCTCCCAGGCTTGCCAGATCATGAAAGACACGAACAGCAAAGCGATGACTAAAAGATTGCGTTGCGAATCCATCGTTAGTGTTCTCTGGTATCAAATGGTCCGGGCGGGACGGGATCGTCACCACCAGGGTGTAAAGGGTGGCATTTTAATACGCGTTTCACCGTCAACCAACTGCCTTTTATCACTCCAAACCTGCGCAATGCCTCAATTCCGTAGCTCGAACAGGTTGGAGTGAAACGGCAATGCGGCCCAAGCAGCGGACTGATCAGGCGTTGATAGACCCGAATGAGGGCTATCAGGACCCGCGAGCCAGGCGACAATGGCGACGCCATAATTTTTCCAACGCTTCCGAGAGAGCACGGTTATCGAGGTCAGCAACCCCTTTTTTCGCCACCACCACGAAATCCATTGCTGGAAGCTCGTGCTGACGTAAACGGAAGCTTTCACGCGTCAGACGTTTAATCCGATTGCGTTCATGCGCACGTTTAACATTTTTCTTGGCGACTGTAAGACCGATACGGGGATGCCCCAGCGAATTCAGGCGGCCGAGGATGGTGATTTGCGGCGTGCCAGCCCGTTGTGGCTGCTGGAAGACGAATGTGAAATGAGTGGGAGTTAACAAACGTAACTCCCTGGGAAATGCGAGCTTAACCACTCAGGGGCTAGCTTTTATTACTTAGAAACGGTCAGACGAGAACGGCCTTTAGCACGACGACGTGCCAGAACCTGACGACCATTTTTATTAGCCATACGAGCACGGAAGCCGTGAGAACGGTTGCGCTTCAGTACAGACGGTTGAAAAGTGCGTTTCATGGCGATTTCTACCTAAACTTGAATAAATTCACTGACTTTTGCGTATACCCGAACGAATTTCGAACGACCTACGCCACAGTGTGGGTGATTAAAGAGGCCGGATTGTAATAATTGTACACTCCGGAGTCAATTCTCTTTCCTTATTTCCCGCTTTTTTCCGCATGGTTTCGCGTAAAAAACAGGCAGCGTTGACGCCGTAAGGCGACCGTTACTCGCTGGGGGTAAGAATTATACGGGCTGGTGGATAAAGCGCAAGGATCGCTCGGGATCTTTATTAGATCGTTTAAGCAGTAAAGCATCTTTACTCATTAATTTTTTCAATATGCGCGCTAAAACCTGCAGCACTTCTCCAGGATCGTTTACACTTAGCCGATTCTGGATCATCCTGTGGATAAATCGGGAAGAATCTGTGAGAAACAGAAGATCTCTTTCTCAGTTTACGCTATGATCCGCGGTCCTGATCGTTTCAATGGATCCTGATCGGGTAAAAATTGCAGATAGCAATTCGCACGTCACCCTTTGCATAGGGTCTTGTCGATGTGCGTCAACAATCATGAATGTTTCAGCCTTTGTCATTTATCGACTTTTGTTCGAGTGGAGTCCGCCGTGTCACTTTCGCTTTGGCAGCAGTGTCTTGCCCGATTGCAGGATGAGTTACCAGCCACAGAGTTCAGTATGTGGATACGCCCATTGCAGGCGGAACTGAGCGATAACACGCTGGCTTTGTACGCGCCAAACCGTTTCGTGCTCGATTGGGTAAGGGATAAATACCTTAATAATATTAATGGATTACTCAATAATTTCTGTGGAGCGGATGCCCCACAGCTGCGCTTTGAAGTCGGTACTAAACCCGTCACGCAAACGCTGAAAACGCCGGTCAACAACGTTGTTGCGCCCGCCCACGTGACTCAGCAAGTGCAACCACAACGTGCTGCTCCGGCGGCGCGTCCAGGCTGGGATAACGTCCCGGCTCCGGCAGAACCTACCTATCGTTCTAACGTCAACGTCAAACACACGTTTGATAACTTCGTTGAAGGTAAATCTAACCAACTGGCGCGCGCGGCGGCACGTCAGGTGGCGGACAATCCTGGCGGCGCCTACAATCCGTTATTCCTTTATGGCGGTACGGGTCTGGGTAAAACCCACCTGCTGCACGCTGTCGGTAACGGTATTATGGCGCGTAAGCCAAACGCCAAAGTGGTGTATATGCACTCCGAGCGTTTTGTGCAGGACATGGTCAAAGCCCTGCAAAACAATGCGATCGAAGAGTTTAAACGCTACTACCGTTCCGTTGACGCGCTGCTGATTGACGATATCCAATTCTTCGCGAATAAAGAGCGATCGCAGGAAGAGTTTTTCCACACCTTTAACGCCCTGCTGGAAGGCAATCAGCAGATCATCCTGACCTCGGATCGCTATCCGAAGGAGATCAACGGCGTTGAAGATCGTCTGAAATCCCGTTTTGGCTGGGGACTGACTGTCGCGATCGAACCGCCTGAACTGGAAACGCGTGTTGCGATCCTGATGAAAAAAGCCGACGAAAACGACATTCGTCTGCCGGGTGAAGTAGCGTTCTTTATTGCCAAGCGTCTACGCTCTAACGTACGTGAGCTGGAAGGCGCACTGAACCGTGTGATCGCCAACGCCAATTTTACCGGCCGGGCGATTACTATCGATTTCGTGCGTGAAGCGCTGCGCGATCTGCTGGCTTTGCAGGAAAAGCTGGTCACCATCGACAATATCCAGAAGACGGTGGCGGAGTATTACAAAATCAAAATTGCGGATCTGCTTTCTAAGCGTCGATCTCGCTCGGTAGCTCGTCCGCGCCAGATGGCGATGGCGCTGGCAAAAGAGCTCACTAACCACAGTCTGCCGGAAATTGGCGACGCGTTTGGTGGGCGTGACCATACTACCGTGCTTCATGCCTGCCGCAAGATTGAGCAGTTGCGTGAAGAAAGCCATGATATTAAAGAAGATTTCTCCAATTTAATCAGAACATTATCTTCGTGACGCTATGAAATTTACCGTTGAACGTGAACATTTATTAAAACCGCTTCAGCAGGTCAGCGGCCCGCTGGGCGGACGTCCTACACTGCCGATCCTCGGAAACCTGCTGCTGCAGGTTGCTGACGGCACCCTTTCGCTTACCGGTACCGATCTCGAAATGGAGATGGTGGCGCGCGTGGCGCTGATCCAGCCTCATGAACCTGGTGCGACCACCGTTCCGGCGCGTAAATTCTTCGATATTTGCCGTGGATTACCAGAAGGGGCGGAAATTGCCGTTCAACTGGAAGGCGACCGTATGCTGGTGCGTTCTGGCCGCAGCCGTTTCTCGCTGTCTACGCTGCCTGCCGCCGACTTCCCGAATCTGGACGACTGGCAGAGCGAAGTCGAATTCACCCTGCCACAGGCGACAATGAAGCGCCTGATTGAAGCCACGCAGTTTTCGATGGCGCATCAGGACGTGCGTTACTACTTAAACGGCATGCTGTTTGAAACCGAAGGGGAAGAGTTGCGTACCGTGGCGACCGACGGTCACCGCCTGGCGGTCTGTTCAATGCCTGTCGGTCAGCCGTTGCCTAGCCATTCGGTGATCGTACCGCGTAAAGGTGTGATTGAACTGATGCGTATGCTCGACGGCGGCGATAACCCGCTGCGCGTGCAGATTGGCAGCAACAATATTCGTGCGCACGTTGGTGACTTCATCTTTACTTCCAAGCTGGTTGACGGTCGTTTCCCGGATTATCGCCGCGTATTGCCGAAGAATCCGGACAAACATCTGGAAGCCGGTTGCGATATCCTCAAACAGGCGTTTGCGCGTGCGGCGATTCTCTCCAACGAGAAATTCCGTGGCGTGCGTCTGTATGTCAGCGAAAACCAGCTCAAAATCACTGCCAACAACCCGGAGCAGGAAGAAGCAGAAGAAATTCTGGATGTTTCCTATCCTGGTACTGAACTGGAAATCGGCTTTAACGTTAGCTACGTGCTTGACGTTCTTAACGCGCTGAAGTGCGAGAACGTACGTATTCTGCTGACCGATTCCGTATCGAGCGTACAGATTGAAGATGCAGCGTCACAATCTGCAGCCTATGTCGTCATGCCTATGCGCTTGTAAAGAATATCGGGCTATCTTACTTGTTATTCTGGCTCCGGGCAGTGCTCGCAATCCTCACGTACTTCAGTACGCTCCGGTTGCTGTGCGCTGGCCGTAACCAGACTAACTGCGACGATAACGCCCTGGTTATGAGTTGATATGTCGCTATCCCGACTCCTGATTAAAGATTTCCGCAATATTGAAAATGCGGATCTCGCTTTATCTCCCGGCTTTAACTTTCTGGTTGGCGCTAACGGCAGCGGCAAAACCAGCGTGCTGGAAGCCATCTATACGCTCGGCCATGGTCGGGCGTTTCGCAGTTTGCAGATTGGCCGCGTGATTCGCCACGAGCAGGAGTCGTTTGTTTTACACGGGCGTTTGCAGGGTGAAGAACGTGAGACGTCGATTGGCCTGACGAAAGACAAACTGGGTGACAGCAAAGTGCGCATTGACGGCACTGACGGGCACAAGGTCGCGGAACTGGCGCACCTGATGCCGATGCAGTTGATCACGCCTGAGGGGTTTACTTTACTCAATGGCGGCCCCAAATACAGAAGAGCATTCCTTGACTGGGGATGCTTTCACAATGAAGCCGGATTTTTCACCGCCTGGAGCAACCTGAAGCGACTGCTCAAGCAGCGCAATGCAGCGCTGCGTCAGGTGAGTCGTTATGAGCAACTGCGCCCGTGGGATAAAGAACTGATCCCACTGGCGGAACAAATCAGCGCCTGGCGCGCGGAGTACAGCGCTGGTATCGCGCAGGATATGGCGGATACCTGCCAGCAGTTTCTTCCCGAGTTTTCTCTCTCCTTCTCTTTCCAGCGCGGCTGGGAGAAAGAGACAGATTACGCCGAAGTGCTGGAACGTAGTTTTGAACGCGATCGCATGTTGACCTACACCGCGCACGGTCCGCATAAGGCGGATTTCCGCATTCGCGCCGACGGTGCGCCGGTGGAAGATACGTTGTCGCGTGGGCAGCTAAAGCTGCTGATGTGCGCCTTACGTCTGGCGCAAGGGGAGTTCCTTACCCGTGAAAGCGGGCGGCGCTGCCTGTACCTGATAGATGATTTTGCCTCTGAACTGGATGACGCGCGTCGCGGACTGCTGGCCAGCCGCTTAAAAGCCACGCAATCTCAGGTCTTTGTCAGCGCAATCAGCGCTGAACACGTTATAGACATGTCCGATGAAAATTCGAAGATGTTTACCGTGGAAAAGGGTAAAATAACGGATTAACCCAAGATAAAATGAGCGAGAAACGTTGATGTCGAATTCTTATGACTCCTCCAGTATCAAAGTCCTGAAAGGACTGGATGCGGTGCGTAAGCGCCCGGGTATGTATATCGGCGACACGGATGACGGCACCGGTCTGCACCACATGGTATTCGAGGTGGTAGATAACGCTATCGACGAAGCGCTCGCGGGTCACTGTAAAGATATCGTGGTAACGATTCACGCTGACAACTCCGTGTCCGTTACCGATGATGGCCGTGGTATCCCAACCGGTATTCACCCGGAAGAGGGCGTTTCGGCAGCAGAAGTTATCATGACCGTTTTGCACGCAGGCGGTAAATTCGATGATAACTCCTATAAAGTTTCCGGCGGTCTGCACGGTGTGGGTGTTTCCGTCGTTAACGCCCTGTCACAGAAGCTGGAACTGGTGATTCGTCGTGAAGGCAAAGTGCATCAGCAAACTTACGTGCACGGTGTGCCGCAGGCGCCGCTGGCAGTAACTGGCGAAACAGAAATGACGGGGACTCAGGTCCGTTTCTGGCCAAGCCACGAAACCTTTACCAACGTCGTTGAGTTCGAATACGACATTCTGGCGAAGCGTCTGCGTGAGCTGTCATTCCTGAACTCCGGCGTCTCTATTCGTCTGCGCGACAAGCGCGACGGCAAAGAAGACCATTTCCACTACGAAGGTGGCATCAAGGCGTTTGTTGAATACCTCAACAAAAACAAAACGCCGATCCACCCGAATATCTTCTACTTCTCCACCGAAAAAGACGGTATCGGCGTTGAAGTTGCGCTGCAGTGGAACGATGGTTTCCAGGAAAACATCTACTGCTTCACCAACAACATTCCGCAGCGTGACGGCGGTACTCACCTTGCAGGCTTCCGTGCGGCGATGACCCGTACCCTGAACGCCTACATGGACAAAGAAGGCTACAGCAAAAAAGCCAAAGTCAGTGCCACCGGTGACGATGCCCGTGAAGGCCTGATTGCCGTTGTTTCCGTGAAGGTGCCGGATCCGAAGTTCTCCTCACAGACCAAAGACAAGCTGGTCTCTTCTGAGGTGAAATCGGCGGTAGAACAGCAGATGAACGAACTGCTGAGCGAATACCTGCTGGAAAACCCGTCTGACGCGAAAATCGTCGTCGGCAAAATCATTGATGCTGCGCGTGCTCGTGAAGCTGCACGTCGCGCGCGTGAAATGACCCGTCGTAAAGGCGCGCTGGACTTAGCGGGTCTGCCGGGCAAACTGGCGGACTGTCAGGAACGCGACCCGGCTCACTCTGAACTGTACCTGGTGGAAGGGGACTCAGCGGGTGGCTCTGCGAAGCAGGGACGTAACCGTAAGAACCAGGCGATTCTGCCGCTGAAGGGTAAAATTCTTAACGTTGAGAAGGCGCGTTTCGACAAGATGCTCTCTTCTCAGGAAGTGGCGACGCTGATCACCGCGCTGGGCTGCGGCATCGGTCGCGACGAGTACAACCCGGACAAACTGCGTTATCACAGCATCATCATCATGACCGATGCGGACGTCGACGGCTCGCACATCCGTACGCTGCTGTTGACCTTCTTCTATCGTCAGATGCCGGAAATCGTTGAGCGCGGCCACGTTTACATTGCACAGCCGCCGCTGTACAAAGTGAAGAAAGGCAAGCAGGAACAGTACATCAAAGACGATGAAGCGATGGATCAGTACCAGATCTCTATCGCCCTTGATGGCGCCACGCTGCACACCAACGCCAGCGCACCAGCCCTGGCGGGTGAAGCGTTAGAAAAACTGGTTTCTGAATACAACGCGACGCAGAAAATGATTGGCCGTATGGAACGTCGTTTCCCGAAAGCGCTGCTGAAAGAACTGGTTTATCAGCCGACGCTGGCTGAAGCCGATCTGGCTGATGAAGCGAAAGTCACTGCCTGGGTGTCCCAGCTGGTTAACGTGCTGAATGAAAACGAAGTTCACGGCAGCACCTGGAATAGCTTTGTGCGTAAAGACGCTGAACTGAATCTGTTCGAGCCGGTGATCCGCGTGCGTACCCACGGCGTTGATACCGATTATCCGCTGGAGCATGAATTTGTGACCGGTGGCGAATACCGTCGTATTTGTACGCTTGGCGAGAAGCTGCGTGGACTGATCGAAGACGATGCGTTTATCGAACGTGGCGAGCGTCGCCAGCCGGTTGCCAGCTTCGAGCAGGCGCTGGAATGGCTGCAGAAAGAGTCACGTCGCGGCCTCGCTATCCAGCGTTATAAAGGTCTGGGCGAGATGAACCCGGAACAGCTGTGGGAAACCACCATGGATCCGGAAAGCCGTCGTATGCTGCGCGTTACCGTGAAGGATGCGATTGCTGCCGACCAGCTGTTCACCACGCTGATGGGTGATGCCGTTGAACCGCGTCGCGCGTTTATCGAAGAGAACGCCCTGAAAGCGGCGAACATCGATATCTAACATGTATCTCAGGCCTGCTCCTGTAGGCCTGATAAGCGAAGCGTCATCAGGCAGTTCGTTTACGTTTGCCGGCTCAGGCCTTATCCGGCCTACCATCGATTGTCAAAAGGGGAATCTCGATTCCCCTTTCTATCCCCCTTTTCGTAGCTGTTTTTTGAGCGGAATCGCGTTAGCATGAGGACGGACTCATTTAATCCGGGGAACTCATGGCTATCAAACTTATTGCTATCGACATGGATGGCACACTTCTGCTGCCCGATCACACCATTTCACCTGCGGTCAAAACGGCGATTGCCGCAGCGCGCGCGCGTGGCGTGAATGTGGTGCTGACCACGGGACGCCCGTATGCCGGCGTTCACAGCTATCTGAAAGAACTACATATGGAACAGCCCGGTGACTACTGCATTACCTACAACGGTGCGCTGGTGCAGAAAGCTGGAGATGGCAGTACCGTAGCGCAAACTGCGTTAAGCTATGACGATTATCGCTATCTGGAGCAGCTTTCCCGGGAAGTTGGCTCACATTTCCACGCCCTCGATCGCAACACGTTGTATACCGCGAACCGTGATATCAGCTACTACACGGTGCACGAATCGTTTGTCGCGACCATCCCGCTGGTGTTCTGTGAAGCCGAGAAAATGGATCCAGAAACCCAGTTCCTGAAAGTGATGATGATTGATGAACCGGAGATCCTCGATAAAGCCATCTCGCGCATCCCAGCAGAAGTAAAAGAGAAGTACACCGTATTGAAAAGTGCGCCGTATTTCCTCGAAATCCTCGATAAACGCGTCAATAAAGGCACTGGCGTAAAATCGCTGGCCGATGCGTTAGGTATTAAAGCCGAAGAGGTGATGGCGATAGGCGATCAGGAAAACGACATCGCGATGATTGAATACGCAGGCGTGGGTGTTGCCATGGACAACGCTATTCCATCAGTCAAAGAAATAGCCAACTTCGTGACCAAATCCAACCTCGAAGATGGCGTCGCGTATGCCATTGAGAAATTTGCGCTGAATTAAGAAATTATGGGCAAGTGCCTTGTTTCATTTGCCCTGTTTCAGCCATGATTTGTGGTGCTGAATGGTCTCCCTAGGGAATATGCGCCACGCCGCTGCGCATAATCCATTTACGGGAAAATGCCGACGTCAGGGCTCGGCTTTTCAGGATTTTGCCATACAGTTTGAGACGTAACCTGTGGGTGGCTTTACGGTAAGCGTGATTCATATCTGGCGTATCCCGCAGCAGTACTGATTTGAGGATCTCCGCGCTGTCCAGCGCATAGCTAATCCCTTCCAGCGAGCTGGCGCTGATAAAACCGGCCGCTTCGCCAATCAAAAACGCATTGTCTTCACCGCAGACGAAATCCTTCCAGCGTGAGGGGAACAGCACCGTACATTTTTCACTTTTCACCGGTTTGCCGAACTGGAAATGGAACGCTTTCAGCTTCTCCTTCAGCGCGTCAAAGCGTGCCTGTCCGTCCTTCATGGGGTAGGCGCCACCAAAGATAAAATAGCCATCTTTGCTGATACTCCATGAATAACAGTCAGTTGCATCGTTATCAAAAATACAGGAATAGAACGGCACAGGATGTTTCTCCGCAAACCATTGTTGAATAGCGACATATTTACGGATTTGGTGCTGGGGATAGAGATGACGGCGCACCAGTGAATTCGCACCGTCTGCCCCCACCAGATAACGCGCGGTGATCTGCTGCTCCCAACCGTCGGCGCGGAAGATAACATGCCATTTATCGCCCTCGCGCCAGATTTTCCGACACAGGCTGTCGTGGTACACCTGCACATCATCAGGGATGAGAGATTTAAGCCATAAATCAAAAGCATGGCGGTTGATATTAATGTAGCTGCGCTGGTAGTTACGCGTCAAAGAAGCGGCAACATCAATAGTTTTAACGCTAAAAATCTGCGGGTTGGCGATGACATCAACGGGTAAGGTTATACCATCGCGGATAAACGAACGCTGGGCGTCCGGGGCCAGCAGACCGCCGCAGGGTTTAGTGAAACCTTCGTTGCCGCACTGGCGTTTTTTATCCAACGCAATCACGCGCATTTTTCCGCTCAACTGCCGCGCCAGCGCTGCGCCTGCCGGACCTAATCCGATAATCGCCACGTCAAAATGTTCCATCTTTCTGTCCGCAAAAATGAAGATGGCGATACGCTAAAGCCTGAAAGTGAAGTGCTTGTGAAGTATGATTGCTTTAATCGTCTTGTATCAGGGCATCCCATGAAGCAAATCACCTTTACGCCGCGTAATCATCAGCTTACCAATATTAACACCTGGACACCGGACAGCCAGTGGCTGGTCTTTGATGTGCGTCCTTCTGGCGCCTCCTTTACCGGTGAAACAATTGAGCGCGTCAATATCCATACTGGCGAACTGGAGGTGATTTACCGGGCTACTCAGGGAGCGCACGTTGGCGTGGTGACCGTTCATCCAAAGTCGGAAAAATATGTATTCATTCATGGGCCTGAAAATCCTGATGAAACATGGCATTACGACTTCCATCATCGTCGTGGGGTGATTGTTACGCAGGCTGGGGTGGAGAATCTGGATGCGATGGATATTACCGCGCCGTACACGCCAGGCGCGCTGCGTGGCGGGAGTCATGTGCATGTCTTTAGCCCAAACGGTGAGTTTGTCAGTTTCACCTATAACGACCATGTTTTGCATGAGCGCTCGGCGGCGCTGGATTTACGCAACGTCGGCGTAGCTGCACCGTATGGGCCGGTGAAGGTCTCCGCGCAGCATCCGCGTGAATACAGTGGCAGCCATTGGTGCGTACTGGTGAGCCAGACGACACCAACGCCAAAACCGGGTAGCGATGAGATTAACCGTGCCTATGAAGAGGGCTGGGTAGGAGAAAACAGGCTGGCGTTTATCGGCGATACGTTGTCAGTGAATGGCGAAAAAGTACCGGAATTGTTTATTGTCGATTTGCCACTGGATGAAAGTGGCTGGAAACAGCCGGGGGACGCGCCTCTGGAGGGGACTGACATGACCATGCCTGCGCCGCCATCCGGTATTTGCCAACGTCGCCTGACGTTTACCCATGAGCGCGTCTTCCCGGGGCTGGTGAATCAACCTCGCCATTGGGTACGCAGTAATCCAAAGGCGTCTGAGATTGCGTTTTTAATGCGTGATGACAGCGGTATTGTGCAGCTATGGCTGATTTCCCCACAGGGGGGAGCACCGCGTCAGCTTACCCAATGCGCTACGAATATTCAGTCAGCCTTTAACTGGCACCCATCGGGGAAATGGCTGGGATTTGTACTGGAGAACAGAATTGCTTGTTGTGATGTTCAAACGGGCGAGATTGTTTTTTTAACGGAACGTCATGGTAACCCGCCTTCGGCCGATGCGATCGTCTTCTCCCCTGATGGTCGACAGGTTGCGTGGATGGAAGACGTCGAGGGTTTCCGCCAGCTGTGGGTGACTGAAACCGGGCGTTAACTTATGGCGCGGACATTTCTGCCGGGGGAATAACGGCGTTCGTGGCCTGGGTTCTCTCCTCGCTCTTTTCTACGCGGGATCTCACCGAGTTGTCTTTGCGAAAGAGATCCCACGGTAGCAATACCGTATCGAGCACCGCGGTGAAAGGCATATCCAGAATCGCCAGTGACTTGGTTCCCCAGTTCGTATCACTTTCGCTAATCATTGTGGCACTGGCTCGCGTGCCAGGATATGTCCCTTCTTTGCCACCGGTATGCGACATGATGCTGGAACAGCCGCTTACAAACGCTATCCCACTACACATCGTCAGTGTTACCAACATTTTTTTAATCATCATTTATTCATCTGTATTTATCGTGTTTGCATGGTGAGTTAAAGCGATCCGTTGCGAAAATAACATCACCATTTCGTCGCACTGTGGCGGCCATCGCGATTTAACGAGAACAACTGCTCCCCCCAGTGTATGCAATAGACAACAAACTGCAAAAAAAGTCAGATGAATACGCTTGAAAAGTTTGTATTAAGACCCATTTTTAGAGTGTAGACAAATGAAGGGCATGCCTGATGGGTGTCCTGGCTACCTGACCTGTCCATGATGGAAGGTCAATTATTCTCGCTGATTTCAGGAGCTATTAATTATGCGTAACTTTGATTTATCCCCGCTGTACCGTTCTGCTATTGGTTTTGACCGTCTGTTTAACCTGCTGGAAAACAATCAGGGCCAAAGCAATGGCGGCTACCCTCCGTACAACGTTGAGCTGGTAGACGAAAACCATTACCGCATTGCAATTGCCGTTGCCGGTTTTGCCGAAAGCGAACTGGAAATTACTGCCCAGGATAATCTGCTGGTGGTGAAAGGCGCCCATGCGGACGATCAAAAAGAACGTACTTACCTGTATCAGGGTATTGCCGAGCGCAACTTCGAGCGTAAGTTCCAGTTAGCGGAGAACATTCATGTTCGCGGCGCAAACCTGGTAAATGGTCTGCTGTATATCGATCTTGAGCGCGTGATTCCTGAAGCGAATAAGCCGCGCCGCATCGAAATCAACTAATTCTATAGGCCGCTTCAGGCGGCCTTGCTAAGTCATCGGCTTGCCGTCAGGGAGCCGAAAGGTACCTACTCGCTTCTTAGAAGGAGATTATTATGCGTAACTACGATTTATCCCCACTGCTGCGTCAATGGATCGGTTTTGACAAACTGGCCAATGCTTTGCAAAACACCGGTGAAAGCCAGAGCTTCCCGCCTTATAACATCGAAAAGAGCGATGATAACCACTACCGCATTACCCTTGCGTTAGCCGGTTTCCGCCAGGAAGATTTGGATATTCAACTGGAAGGTACGCGCCTGACCGTGAAAGGTACGCCGCAGCAGCCGGAAAAAGAGACCAAATGGTTGCACCAGGGGCTGGTCATTCAGCCGTTCAGCCTGAGCTTTACGCTGGCTGAAAATATGGAGGTCTCCGGCGCAAGCTTCACTAACGGCTTGCTGCATATCGATTTGACCCGGAATGAACCTGAAGCCATTGCTCCACAACGTATCGCTATCAGCGAACGTCCCGCATTAAATTGTTAAATAGCTCCATGCCTTTGCCCCGCCAGAAATGACGGGGCTTTTTTGTGCTTTACCACCCATACATTGCGACTGTACTCTGCGAGAATCCATTTACTTAATGATGTTATTCACAGGGAACAAGATAATGAGTGATATAGCATTGACGGTCAGCGTTCTGGCATTAGTGGCAGTTGTCGGATTATGGATCGGCAACATAAAAATACGTGGTGTTGGTTTTGGCATCGGAGGCGTGCTGTTCGGCGGTATTATTGTCGGGCATTTTGTCGATCAGGCAGGGATGACCCTGAGCGGCGACATGCTGCATTTCATTCAGGAATTTGGCCTGATCCTGTTCGTCTACACCATCGGTATCCAGGTCGGACCGGGCTTTTTTGCGTCATTGCGCGTTTCGGGCCTGCGGCTGAATCTGTTTGCCGTGCTGATTGTCATCATGGGTGGCCTGGTCACCGCGATTCTGCATAAGCTTTTTGCCATTCCTCTTCCCGTGGTACTGGGTATATTCTCCGGGGCGGTCACCAATACCCCGGCGTTGGGTGCCGGGCAGCAAATTCTGCGCGATCTGGGTACCCCTGGCGATGTGGTAGACCAGATGGGGATGAGCTATGCCATGGCTTATCCTTTCGGCATTTGCGGAATTTTACTCACCATGTGGCTGATGCGCCTTATTTTCCGCGTTAACGTCGATGCTGAAGCCCAGCAGCATGAATCCACGCTAACCAACGGGCACGCACTGATTCAGACGATGAACATCCGTGTGGAAAATCCAAACATCAACAATATGGCAATTCAGGATGTCCCGATTCTGAACAGCGACAAAATCATCTGCTCGCGTCTGAAACGTGACGAGACATTGATGGTGCCGTCGCCAGGGACAGTTATCCAGATGGGCGACCTGCTACACCTGGTCGGGCAGCCAGCCGATCTGCACAACGCGCAGGTGGTGATTGGTCAGGAGGTGGACACATCGTTGTCGACGCGCGGGACTGATTTACGCGTTGAGCGCGTGGTGGTGACCAACGAACAAGTGCTGGGTAAACGTATCCGCGATCTGCACTTTAAAGAACGTTACGACGTGGTGATCTCCCGCCTGAACCGTGCGGGGGTTGAACTGGTAGCCAGCAGCGACGCCAGCCTGCAATTCGGGGACATCCTCAATCTGGTTGGGCGCCCTTCGTCGATTGACGCCGTTGCTAATGTTGTCGGTAACGCGCAGCAAAAACTGCAGCAGGTGCAGATGCTGCCGGTATTTATCGGTATCGGACTGGGTGTTCTGCTGGGGTCAATCCCGCTGTTTATCCCGGGTTTCCCGGTGGCGTTGAAGCTGGGGCTGGCCGGTGGGCCGCTGATTATGGCTTTGATTCTTGGACGTATTGGCAGCATCGGTAAGCTGTACTGGTTTATGCCTCCCAGCGCTAACCTGGCGCTGCGAGAGTTGGGTATCGTACTGTTTCTCGCGGTGGTTGGTCTGAAGTCAGGCGGTGATTTTGTTCATACACTGACGCAGGGCGATGGTCTGAGCTGGGTGGGCTACGGTATTTTCATTACCGCGATTCCGCTCATTACCGTGGGCTTGCTGGCGCGGATATTCGCCAAAATGAACTATCTGACGCTGTGCGGCATGCTGGCCGGCTCAATGACCGATCCTCCTGCGCTGGCGTTTGCTAACAACCTGCATGCCACCAGCGGGGCGGCAGCGCTCTCCTACGCCACCGTTTATCCGCTGGTCATGTTCCTGAGGATTATCACCCCGCAACTGTTGGCGGTGATCTTCTGGGGAATGGGTTAAAGCGTTAAACCCAGTCTAATAAATTGCTCTGCTGGAGCGTCGCTCTCTTTTAGTAGACGTACCAACAGGGCAATCATCCGCTCCTCCACCTCTTTATCATCGATTGGCGTAAGCTGTTGCGGGTCGGTGTGCAAATCGAACAACAAATGGCCCGTGCGATTGATTCCTGGGTATTTCTCTCGGGACGGAATACGCAACGTTTTAACCCCTTTGGTAAAGCTAAATGGAGGGGACAGTGTTAACGACTGTAATTCCGCCACATCAAAGCGAGTATTCATCTTGATTGGCATCAGGGTGTAGTTCGCAATGTCATTCTCACGTCCGGGTAGCGCCGCGCGCATATAGACATAGCGGCCATCGGTGACATTGACATGCCCACTGAAAACGCCAAACAGGGCCGCATCACGGACTGGAGTGTCATCCGCAAGGATTTTCGCCAGTGGATGACCCTGCACATCAGCAGGGATTGGTTGGTTAAAGAACTCCAATAGTGTCGGCGCCCAGTCAATCATCTGAACCAGAGCGTTACGTTGAACACCCCGCTGACCACCACGTGGGTCCCAGATAAATAAAGGATTGTTTGCCACTTCGTTGTAGTACGGCATCTGATTTTTTGCCCACCACCCATGCTCTCCAAGTAGGAAACCATGGTCGGTACCGACAATGAGCATCGTGTCGTTCCACATGTCAAAACGGTCCATCAGGTCGAGAATACGTCCCAGATTGCGATCGCACATTGACACAAGGGCCCGATATCGGCAGCGAATATGCTCTACCGCCTCTGCGCTTTCTTCAACCTTGCCCCTGGGCCAGTCGTAATGTGGGCCATCCCAGGGATCCTGATACAAGGAGAGATACTCTTCGGTTGTATAAAAAGGTTCATGCGGATCGAAGGTTTCGACCTGCAACAACCAGTTGTCCTGTTTAGCGTTTTTTTCGAGGAATTCACATCCCGCGGTAAAGACGCAGGTTTGCGGGAAGTCTGCTTCCTGCTGTATGTAATTTCGGTTTACCCAGTCATGTCGCCATAATCCAGAAACACCTCCACCGGTCTGTTTCTGGGGCACGCGTAACACCTCAGGAATAGCGGGATCTGCAACACTGGCTTTCCAGTGATCGCCCTCCTGACCACGAATGATTTCCCAAGAGCTGTAGCGGTTATGATAGTTACCACCACCGTCTTCCCAATAATGCAGATGGTCACTGATTAGATGTGTGTAGACCCCCGCTTTTTTCAATAACTCTGGCATTGAGTCGTCAAATGGCTCCAGTGGTCCCCATTCCCGGTGCAAAAAGTTATGTCGACCTGTGTGCAATTCTCGACGGGCTGGCATACAGGGCATGCTGCCAACATAACTGTTGTTGAACGTCGTACAGTGTGCGGCCAGGCGTTGGAAGTTGGGAGCCTGGGTGATCATATCGCCATAAGGTGGCAGATAATGTTTATTCAGGCTGTCGAATAGCAGGATAATCGCTTTCATCACTGCTCCTTACCGGGCAGATAACAAGTGTGGGAAATGCGCCTCAATCACCGCGTAAATCTGCTTACCAATGGTTTCTCCGTCCATAATATTTTCGATGGGTATAAGGTATTGACCATGGCGCGGATCCAGACTGACGACATCAATCAGTTTTTTTGAAATGGCATAGATATCAGCCCATTCAGTAAATCCACCTACTTCGCCTGCTGCTGTATGTTCCATCGCAAATTCGAACTGGAAATCATATTTAGCCAACGCTTTTTTGACGACCGTCTGTAACATTACGCTACTCCCGACACCATAGCCGCAAACAAACAGAAGGTTAATTTTGTCTTTCATGACGATATCCTTTTTATGCAAAGTTAGTTAGCCCGCGTAAGGGCCCAGATTGAATACAGTGGCGATCAGTTTTAGTAATTCGCAAATGGCAGGCCATAATGTCGCCCAGTCAAATATTCCGGTCCAGCCAACCCCTTCTGCTGCCAGACCTGTTAAGGGAATTGCCCATACTGTGCCGAAGGTTTGAATTATCCCCAGCAGGAATGTACAAATGATAACGGAGCGATAACCTCCCATCCGGTTGGCTAAAACACCAATAGGACCGCCAGAGAAGAAAAGGGGCACAAAACCAGGTAATACCATAATAGGGCTTTTGGTAATCAGCAGGATGCCCATCGAAAATATGGTGCCGAAGGTGCAGAAGATGAATCCAAGCGTGGCTGCATTTGGTGAAAAAGGTAATAAAGCGGCAACATCTACTGCCGGAATTGCATCGGGAATTAAACGATCTTGCCAGCCTTTAAAGGAGGCATTTATTTCCCCAACCATCATTCTTACACCCTGCAGGAGAATGACCATATACATGGAAAACTGCAGTCCGAGGTTGATAATATAGATATACCAGGGTTTACCTTTTGCCATCAATTGAACATTTTCAATACCGGTCGACAGCAGAAATCCGCCGACGAACAGCGTCATCACAATGGCAATAGCGGTTACATTATGGTTAAAAATAGCCAGCCAGCCGGGCAGCTTCATGTTTTCTGCATCCTGTTTTTCGGCATCGCCAAACAGGTGGGCAAATTTTGAAAAAAACCAGATCCCGAGCATCTGATTATGGGCGATAGTAAAACCGGCATTATTGGTGATTTTCGCAACGGGTTTAGCGATTAACGTTGTGGCAAAGGCCCAGAAAATACCCGTTAAAACACCAGCAATGATGATTGACTGTACCCAACCAAAACCTAACCAGAATACGATCAACCAGAGTACGGCCTGCGAGTGGGAAACTCCGGTGTTACCGGTTAAGAAGATCCCTTTTACACGTGTATAGCGGCCAAATAATACCAGCAAAAGGTTTGTGAAAAAGGCCAACACGAAAACGTAGCCCACATAACCAAAGTTATCCCCGAGAGCAATTTGGGTGGCGGCTTTCATGGCATACGAATCCATTAAATAACCATGAATACCGTAAGATTTACTGACTGCATCAGCGACAGGCTTAAAGGTGGCTGAAAATTGGAAGCCGCCAAATAACACCATCATCAACCCAACCATCGCGCTGACCATACCAGTAATAATTTTAATTAGCGGTTTTTTATCAAGGGCATACCCCAAACCGACTAACAATCCTATTAGAATGGCGGGTTCTGTTAGAAAAGATTGTATTACATCGATAAATTCAGAAAACATAGTTCAGTCAACCTCCATGATATTCGCTTCCAGATCAAAGTTGGTGATACTCATTCAGTAACGGACGACTATTTGTTTCTGTGACATATTTTTATGAATCTAAAATCACTCTAATAATCAAAATTGCTCATTAAAAGATTGTTTGTGATTTTTTGTGATTTAATTTGCAAAAATACCATGATCATAACCATCATTTATTTAATTGTTTTAAATATATTTAATTTGTATTTATGTTTTACTTTTAAATAAAACTTGCGTAGTTATGTATTTTATTTATATTTCATAATTGAATATTTATGCTTTAATTATTTGTGGTATTTATTTTTATTGAATTAATAGTGTGGTTTTATATTGGTTGTTTCATTTTGTGCACTTATCCACATAAAAAAACCAACATGAGATGTAGGTTTGTTTTTGCGAAAGTCATTACATTCTGTTTTTTTATAAAAAGGAATAGAAAATGAGAGCAACGTATACAGTGAAAATAAATCCTTACAATCAAAACAAACTTTGTGCATTAATTTCATTGGAAAATATAGAAGCGGTAAGGTTTGATTATACTGTTCATGGTAAAACATCAAATACAGACTTCTATTACAGTACTGACGAATATACTTCTCACACACAGGTCATCGTTGTTGGCTTGTATGCTGACTATTTGAATACTGTCGAGATCAATACTTACACGGCGGACAATGAAACCACCACCTTCACGGTAACAATTTCAACAGAGGGTCAGGACTACGGTGATGTGCCTCTGGCGCTGACAATCAATATTGACGACAGCGAGATGGCGGAAAGCACCTTGGGACAGGGCTGGTTTGTCACCAGTGCCTGGAATGGTTATGACATTAATGGCGATCTGCGCATTACCGGTCTCTTCCCCTGGATGTACGGTAACCTGAAGATTATAGACAATGCGTTGTGGTCAGCGTTGGCCAGTGAAACGTATGATCCTGATAAGCATGCATTTGCCCCCACTTTGTATCGTTTTAACCTGGCGGGTAACGTCTCGCAAACCTATACCGCACCTACTGGCTATGGTTTTCATCACGACATCACTACGGATGAGAAAGGTAATCTTTGGTTGTTGGGTTCGTTGCTGGATAACTGGAATGATGAGCAAAAACTGGAGTGTGTAATTTATAAATATGACATCGCCAGTGGGGGGTTACTCTGGCAGCGCGATTACTCTCAGGAGTTTTTGGGAGCCACGGTACTGGATAATACTGATACCAACGATGTACATTTCAATAGCCTCGAATATGTAAAAGAAACCAATCAGTTAATCGTCAACTCACGTTCAAGCTGCACTATTATTGGCCTGAACATTGACTCAGGCGATCCTGAGTGGATTATTGATAATCCGGATTTTCCGGTGTTGAATAGCCCACTCAATTTGAGTGTGGTGAATATCGACGATTTTAACTATCCCAACGGAGAGCATGCGGTTTTTATTACTCAAAACAGCAAGTATCAAGCCTGGCGGGGTGAAAATAAGTTTGTCCTTTCTCTCTTTAACAATAATTCCTGTGCGGATGAGAGTGGGAATGAGTTGGTTCGCATCATTGAATCTGATCCCGTCTCTTATACTTCAGCCGCGCTTGATTCCCTACCTACCATTCTTGCTGTCGATTTAACCGCTGCAACGGTAGAGCAATTGGATCAGTTTAGTTTTCCAGGGCAACGTAGTGAGCTTACATCGTCGGTCTTTGATGTAGGTAATGACTATTACAATGTCTATTTTGGCGCAGAACAATCCTTCTTTGTCTTTGATACAAATAACAATATTGGCCTCTCTATTTACAATATTGATACGGGATTAGGCTATCGCGGCCGCATCTTTTCGTATGAGGAATTACGCTCACTGATCTAACGATTTCATCTTTTACTACATTATTCTGCACCTTTCAGGTGGATGTACCAAAAAAGGTTGTCCACCTTACATCTATGGGGTTGCCATTTCACTTTGCATGTTTCAGCACAGCCGACGGCGCATAGCCAAATTTGTGTTTAAAAGCTTTGCTGAAATGAAACGAGTCAAAAAAGTTAAGCATATCTGCCACCTGTCCGACCGTATTTCCCTCCTGTTTTAGCAGTGACAGCGCCAGTTCCAGCCGGGCATCGAGATAGTATTCTTTTGGCGTTTTTCCGGTATAACGTAAAAACAGACGGCGTAGCCAGGCTTCGCTACAGGGAATGGTGGCTGCCATATCCGCTACGCTCCAGCGTTTTTGCAGGCTGGCATGCAGAGTGGCAATCAGTTTTTCAATTTGCATCCGTTGTGGGTCTTTTTTACCTTCAGCGTAAATAAGACAAATCCATTGATAAATTATTTTTGTGAGAAAGGCGACGGCCAAATTATTTATCATTGAGTCTGAGGAAGTAATTAATCGTGAAACTTCAGCCAGCTCCTGATTATAAATATCACCATTATAAATAATGCTTTGTTGGCGTAGCGGAATATCCATTACGCTGGTTGGCGTGAACTCCATCCAGTATTGTTCCCATACCAACCCTTCGCAATGATAAGACTGTATATCGGTTGGTTTTAAAAAGATTATACAGTTTCCGGTGAGAGTAATGTGTTCGCCACCTTTTAGCAGGATTTTTCCACAACCCTGGACGGTATAGACAGCAACCCATGAATTAGCTATCAGTGGCTTTTTCTTATCGCGCGGCCAAATAACCCGGTAATGTTCGTCGGCATAGGTATGCCACAGCGAGATCAATGAAATTCCGCTTGAGATCACATTTTCGTTAATCAACAGGGGAATATTGTACGTAGTTTCGTTTTTTACATGCGAACTTTGCATCTTTCCATTCATTTTAATTTCCCGCCGGAGAATTATGCCCACAACCTGAACTTAACAGAAAAAATCCGTTCAGGGATATGACGTTTTTATTTTAAGAAATCTGACTGCCTGACCCGGTGCGCAATACCTCCTGTTACACCCTACAGCTACCGGGACATAATGAAAAAAAAGGGCTATGAGATGAATACGCTACAAATTTTAAGCTTTGTGGGCTTTACGCTGCTGGTGGCGGTAATCACCTGGTGGAAGTTACGCAAAGCGGATACCGGTTCGCAGCAGGGATATTTTCTGGCGGGACGTTCGTTAAAAGCGCCGGTGATTGCCGCATCGCTGATGCTAACCAATCTCTCCACGGAACAACTGGTAGGACTTACCGGCCAGGCTTACCGCAGCGGAATGTCGGTAATGGCCTGGGAAGTGATTTCAGCGATCCCACTTATTTTTCTGGCGCTGATTTTTTTACCGCGTTATCTGCAACGCGGCATCGCTACCATCCCGGATTTTATTGAAGAGCGCTATGACAAAACCACCCGCATCATCATCGACTGCTGTTTTTTGATCGCCACAGGGATTTGTTTCCTGCCGATCATTTTGTACTCCGGCGCACTCGCCTTTAACAGTATGTTTCATGTCACTGAAACTTTTGGTATTTCCCAGCATACGGCAATTTGGCTGATGGCGGTGGTTCTGGGGATAAGTGGCATTTTGTACGCCGTGGTCGGCGGAATGCGGGCGATTGCCATTGCGGATGTCATCAACGGTATTGGTTTGGTGATTGGCGGTCTGATGGTACCGCTGTTCGGTTTAATGGCAATGGGTAAAGGCAGTCTGAGCGAAGGCATTACGCGTTTAACCCAGGATCACAGCCAGATGCTGAACTCGATTGGCGGAAGTCACGACCCGGTACCTATCGGCGCGGCGCTGACCGGGCTTATTCTGGTGAATACTTTCTACTGGTGTACCAATCAGGGGATTGTTCAACGTACTTTGGCGTCAAAAAGTCTGTCGGAAGGACAAAAAGGAGCATTATTAACGGCAGTGCTGAAGATGCTGGATCCGTTGATTCTGGTATTGCCGGGCGTTATCGCCTTTCACCTTTTCCAGGATCTGCCAAAAGCAGATATGGCTTACCCAGCGCTGGTAAACAAAGTGATGCCGTTGCCGCTGATCGGTTTTTTCAGCGCGGTGCTGTTCGGTGCGATCATCAGCGCATTTTGCGGTTTCCTCAACAGCGCTTCGACGCTGTTCAGTCTCGGCATTTATCGTCGGTTGATTAACGAGCAGGCCAGTCCCGACAAGTTGGTCAGCATTGGCCGCCGCTTTGGGTTTATCGTCGCGGTGATCTCTGTGCTGGTCGCGCCGTGGATTGCTTATGCGCCGCAGGGGCTTTACAGCTGGATGAAGCAGCTCAACGGGATCTACAACGTTCCGCTGGTAACCATCGTGATCATGGGATTTTTCTTTCCGCGCATCCCCGCGCTGGCTGCGAAGGTGGCGATGGGGCTGGGTATCGTCAGCTATATCACCATCAACTATCTGGTGAAATTCGACTTTCACTTCCTCTACGTACTGGCCTGCACTTTCTGCATCAATGTGGCGGTCATGCTGGTTATCGGTGCCATCAAGCCGCGTGCCACGCCGTTTAAATTCCATGACGCCTTCGCGGTAGACATGAAACCGTGGAAAAACGTGAAAATCGCCTCTGTTGGCGTCCTGTTTGCGATGATTGGCGTTTATTCCGGTCTGGCGCAGTTTGGTGGCTACAACTCTCGCTGGCTGACGATCCTCAGCTACGCCATTACGGTGGCAGTCGCAATTTATTTGATTTACAGCAGTTGGCAGACGCGGCGTAACGCGACTGCACAATGTGTCCATGACGCTAAGGATGAAGCATGACCCGGCCCAATTTTCTGTTCATTATGACCGATACCCAGGCGACCAATATGGTTGGCTGCTACAGCGGTAAGCCGCTGAACACCAATAATATTGATAGTCTGGCAGCGGAAGGTATTCGCTTTAACTCGGCCTATACCTGTTCACCGGTGTGTACGCCGGCCCGCGCGGGGCTGTTTACCGGGATTTATGCCAACCAGTCCGGGCCGTGGACCAATAATGTCGCGCCGGGGAAAAATATCTCCACCATGGGGCGCTATTTTAAAGATGCGGGCTATCACACGTGCTACATCGGCAAGTGGCATCTCGACGGACATGACTACTTTGGGACCGGCGAATGTCCGCCCGAGTGGGATGTTGATTACTGGTATGACGGAGCCAATTACCTCGCGGAACTGACTGACGCAGAGATCAGTTTGTGGCGTAACGGGCTCAATAGCGTGGAGGATCTGTTAGCCAACAATATCGATGAAACCTTTACCTGGGCGCACCGCATCAGTAACCGGGCGGTCGATTTCCTCCATCAGCCTGCGCGTGCCGAGGAACCGTTCCTGATGGTTGTTTCCTATGATGAGCCGCACCATCCGTTTACCTGTCCGGTCGAGTATTTGCAGAAATATCAGGATTTTTATTACGATCTCGGTGCGAAAGCCCACGATGCTTTGCATGATAAGCCCGAGCACCATCGTCTATGGTCGCAAGCCATGCCATCCCCGGTTGGCGATGACGGGCGCTATCACCATCCGCTCTATTTTGCCTGCAACGACTTTGTTGATGATCAGATAGGTAGGGTGATCAATGCCTTAACGCCGCAACAGCGAGAGAATACCTGGGTCATTTATACCTCCGATCATGGTGAGATGATGGGGGCGCATAAGCTCATCAGTAAAGGGGCCGCGATGTATGACGATATCACACGAATTCCACTGATTATGCGCCCGCCGCAGGGAGAGTCTATGCAGGTAGACACGCCGGTCAGCCATATCGATCTGCTGCCGACGATGATGGCGCTGGCGGGTATTGAGAAGCCGCAAATCCTGCCGGGTGAAAACATTCTTGCCGTTGAAAAGCCGCGCGGTGTGATGGTGGAGTTCAACCGTTATGAGATTGAACATGACAGTTTTGGCGGATTTATTCCGGTACGCTGCTGGGTGACGGACGACTGGAAACTGGTATTAAATCTGTTTACCAGCGATGAGCTTTACGACAGGCGTAACGATCCTGATGAGCTACACAATCTGATTGATTCGCCACAATTGGCCGACGTTCGTTGCCAGATGCACGACGCGCTGCTGGACTACATGGATAAAATCCGCGATCCGTTCCGCACTTATCAATGGAGTTTGCGTCCGTGGCGACCTGATGCCGCACCGCGCTGGATGGGCGCTTTTCGCCCGCGCCCTGAAGACGGCTATTCTCCGGTAGTACGCGATTACGACACCGGTTTACCGACCCGGGGCGTAAAAGTGGAAGAGAAAAAGCAGAAGTTCTGACTACAATGCCAGTTGGCGCAAATATCCTTATTTGCACTTACTTGTAGGCCGGATAAGGCGCGAGCCACCATCCGGCAATGACAACCAGAGGAGTTTGGATGAAGATTTCCCGCCTTGGTGAAGCGCCGGATTACCGCTTCTCGTTGGCAAATGAACGTACTTTTCTGGCGTGGATCCGCACCTCGCTGGGGTTTCTGGCGGCGGGTGTGGGTCTTGACCAACTGGCCCCGGATTTTGCCACGCCGGTAATTCGTGAACTGCTGGCGCTGTTGTTGTGCCTGTTTGCCGGTGGCCTGGCGATTTATGGTTACCTGCGCTGGCTGCGCAATGAAAAGGCAATGCGTCTGAAAGAGGACTTGCCGTACACCCATAGCCTGTTAATCATCAGCCTGATTTTGATGATCGTCGCGGTGATTGTCATGGGACTGGTACTGTATGCCGGATAGCCGTAAATCGCGACGGATCGCCGATCCAGGGTTACAACCGGAACGTACCTCGCTGGCCTGGTTTCGCACGTTGTTGGGCTATGGCGCGTTAATGGCGCTGGCGCTAAAGCACAACTGGCATCAGACGGGGTTCCTGTTTTGGGTTTCAATTGTAGTGCTGGCGCTGGTGGCAATCGTTCTCTGGCGTTATACCCGTAGCCGCAACCTGATGGATGTCAGTCATAGCGATTTTTCTGAATCTCATGCGGTGCGTGACAAATTTATGATCTCCCTCGCGGTGTTATCCCTCGCAATACTGTTTGCTGTAGCGCATGTCCGCCAACTTATGGCATTTATCGGGAATTTAGCATGACAGGATGTCAGGTCATGGCCAAGCCGGCCAGCTCTCGTTGTAACCTCGATTGTCGCTACTGTTTTTACATTGAGAAACCCACTCAACCCACAATGGATGACGCTACCTTAGAGACGTTTATTCGTCAGCATATCGCCGCGCAGCCGGGGTCCGAAGTGATGTTCGCCTGGCAGGGCGGCGAGCCGACTCTTTGCGGGATCGACTTTTTTCACCGCGTAGTGGCGTTGCAAAAACAGTACGGGGAAGGGAAACAAATCCATAACGCTTTCCAGACCAACGGAATTTTGCTCAATGACGAATGGTGTCAGTTTTTACGCGATAACGGCTGGCTGGTTGGGATTTCCCTGGATGGCCCGGCCGAGTTGCATGATGCTTATCGCGTTAACCGCAGCGGAAAACCGACGCACCATAAGGTGGTGGAGGCCATTGCCAGACTTCGTCAGTATCAGGTGGAGTTCAATCTGTTGGTGGTGATTAACCGCCTGAACAGCCAGCAGCCCGGACAAATGTATCGTTACCTTCGCCAGTGCGGCACGCCGTTTTTGCAGTTCATTCCGCTGGTTGAATATGATGAAAAAGGCGAGCTTACCGCCGACTCGGTCCCGCCGCAGGCATGGGGAACCTTTCTGAATTCCGTCTTTGATATCTGGGTCAGAGAAGATATTGGCCGTGTATTCGTCCAGTTATTCGATTCAACCCTCGGGGTATGGTGCGGGCATCCGGCGCAGATGTGTTCGCTAAGCTCTACCTGTGGGCATGCTTTTGCCCTGGAAGCGAATGGCGATTTGTATCAGTGCGATCACTATGTTTACCCTGATTATCGCTTGGGTAATATTCATCACACATCGCTGGGTGAGCTCAATGCCAGCCCTCGGGCAGGGGAATTTGGTCAGTCCAAGAGAACCACGCTGAGCGCGGAATGTCAGGCGTGTTCACTGCTGCGTTTTTGCCACGGCGACTGTCCTAAGCACCGTGGCAGAAATGGAAAGAGTGCGATTTGCGGTGGATACAGCGCTTTCTTCAACCATACCGCACCGCATATGCGCGTGATGCGTGACCTGCTTAAGCAGCATCGCTCACCCGCGGAGCTGATGGCGATGCTGCGCTGAGATTAGCGCCCTTTCGCCAGGTATTGCGCCATCTCGGTTTCCGGCACCATGCCGCCGCCGGTTGCCCACACCAGATGGGTGGCGTTATTGAGCTGATCCGCGTTGAAGCCATGCATCTGCTGGTAATCCGTGGAGGCGCAAACGTGCTGAGGGCCAGCCATGCCTGCCAGCGCCGACGGCTCAAGACGAATGCCTTCTTCCTGTGCCAGCCAGCCCAGCATATCGTACATTGTCTGATCGTCCAGGGTGTACAGACCGTCGAGCAGACGCTCCATCGCCCGGCCAACAAAGCCCGATGCGCGACCCACCGCCAGCCCATCCGCCGCCGTCAGGTTATCGATGCCGATATCCTGTACGGAAATGGTATCGTGCAGCCCGGTGTAAATCCCCAGCAGCATGCACGGTGAATGAGTCGGTTCAGCGAAGAAGCAGTGCACGTTATCGCCGAATGCCAGCTTCAGGCCAAATGCCACGCCGCCAGGGCCGCCACCGACGCCGCAAGGCAGGTAAACAAACAGTGGATGGTCTGAATCCACCGTGCGTCCCTGCTGGGCAAACTGCGCTTTCAGACGCTGACCGGCGACCGCATAGCCTAAAAATAGCGTGCGGGAATTTTCATCATCGATAAAGAAGCAGTTCGGATCGGACTGCGCCGCCTTACGACCTTGTTCAACCGCCACGCCGTAATCTTCTTCGTACTCCACCACCGTCACGCCGTGGCTGCGTAGCTTGGCTTTTTTCCACGCGCGGGCGTCGGCAGACATATGCACCGTGACGTTAAAGCCGATGCGGGCACTCATGATACCAATCGACATCCCCAGGTTGCCGGTGGAGCCAACCGCGATGCTGTACTGGCTGAAGAACTGTTTAAACTCCGGCGAAAGCAGCACGCGGTAATCGTCTTTGGTGGTCAGCAGACCGGCTTCCAGCGCCAGTTTTTCCGCATGGGTCAGTACTTCATAAATGCCACCGCGGGCTTTAATCGAGCCTGAAATCGGCAAGTGACTGTCTTTCTTCAGCAGGAGTTCGCCGTTAATGTGCTGCCCGAACTCTTTTTCCAACCGTTTTTGCATGGCAGGGATTGCGGCCAGCTCAGATTCGATAATGCCCCCAGTGGCGGCAGTTTCCGGGAAGGCCTGCGCCAGATACGGTGCGAAGCGCGTCAGACGCGCGTGGGCGTCCTCAACGTCGTGTGCTGTCAGGCCAACATACGGTAAACCTTCCGCAAGAGAGGTGGTGCCAGGGTTAAACCAGGTTGTCTCTTTCAGAGCCACCAGATCTTCCACTAAAGGATGCTGGGCGATAAGTGTTTGAATGTTTTCCATAGTCAGTCTCTTCGCGCTTAGATAATAAAGGAAAGCAGGAATGTGCAAGCCAGTGCAATAACGGACGCGATAAATGTCGCGGTCGTATAGTATTTGAACGTTTCATTCAGGGTGGCGCCGCAATACTGCTTCACCAGCCAGAACAGGGAATCGGTGACGATCGTGCAGCCAATAGCGCCGGAACCGATGGCAATGGCGATAATTTCCGGGCTAACGTTGGGGTACAGCGGTAGCATCGGGGCAACGATTGCCGTCGCGCCCATCATAGCCACCGTGGCAGAGCCTACCGCCGCATGCAGAATCAGAGCGACCAGCCACGCCAGCAGAATCGGGTGCATATGCATGTTTGAGAGGATCAGCGCCAGAGTATCCGCCAGCCCGCTGCTCTTGAGAATAGCGTTGAATGCGCCGCCTGCGCCGATAATCAGCAAAATGTTAGCAATCGAGCCAAAACCGTTTTCGGTGTGGGTCAGCAGCGCACTCATACCGATGTGCTGACGCAGGCCGAGAATGTAATAGGCTACGAAAACGGCGATAAACATCGCGGTGATCGGGTTACCAATAAACTCCAACAGCGTATACAGCGTACTGCCTTTCGCCATGTTCAGCTCAGCGACGGTTTTGACCAGCATCAGGCCAATCGGCAGCAGTACGGTAAACAGCGTCGCGCCCAGCGATGGCAGCGTGCTTTCATCACGCACTTTCAGGTCGGAAAACTCAGCCGGTACTGGTTTAAATGGCAGACGGTTACCGAGGAATTTCAGGTACAGCGGCCCACCGACAAGCGAGGCCATTAAACCCACCAGTAAGCCGTAGACAATCACGGTGCCAATGTCCGCGCCCAGCTTATTCGCCACGAACAGGGCGGCCGGATGCGGAGGTACGACGCAGTGTACCGCCATCAGCGCCGTACACAGCGGAATCGCCAGCTTCAGTAATGAGGTATTGGTTTTTTTAGCAATCGAAAAGGCCAGTGGAATCAACAGCACCACGCCGACCTCAACGAACAGCGTGATCCCGCAAATCAGCCCGACCAGCACCATAATGACATCCGCTGAAAGCCAGCGGCAGCGCTGCAGCGTCAGACCGATGCGTTCGGCCGCGCCGGACACTTCCATCATTTTGCCCAGAATGGTCCCAAGGCCGATAACCGCCGCGAGGAAGCCCAGCGTACCGCCGATGCCGCTCTCAATGGCATTGACCATATCCAGCGGCCCCATCCCCATCATCGTACCCACGAAGAAACTGGCTAACAGCAGCGCCAGAAACGGGTGGAATTTGAACTTCACGATGGTCAAAACGATTAACACGATGCTTATCAGCAGCGTGCTCACAACCCAGATTTGAGAGTGCATAGCTCACCTTGCCCTGTGATTAATATAAGGTTATTGGACAAAAATAAGGCACCGTCTGACAAACGATATAAATCTCCTTTCACATGAGCCAGATTGCATCAAGTGAGTGATTTACGTCTAATTACGCTATGTTTATGCGATATGGTTCACCTTGATTCATCTTTATGCTGATTTTTGCAGCGAAGTTTTTTACACTCCGGCGAATGAATCAGGAGGACAGGAGGTGAGTTTGGATCCCCTACGCGAGGTCAGAAACCGGCTGCTCAATGGCTGGCAGCTGTCAAAGCTGTATACTTTTGAAGTGGCGGCCCGGCATCAGTCGTTTGCGCTGGCGGCAGATGAGCTGTCGTTAAGCCCCAGCGCCGTCAGCCATCGCATTAATCAACTGGAAGATGAACTGGGCATTCAGCTGTTTGTCCGTTCGCACCGTAAAGTGGAACTTACCCACGAGGGTAAGCGGGTGTTCTGGGCGCTGAAATCGTCGCTGGATACGCTGAATCAGGAAATCCTCGATATTAAAAATCAGGAGTTGTCCGGGACGCTCACCGTCTACTCTCGACCTTCTATCGCCCAGTGCTGGCTGGTTCCGGCGCTCGGTGACTTTACCCGTCGCTACCCGTCAATTTCACTGACCATCCTGACCGGCAACGACAACGTCAATCTGCAGCGTGCCGGGGTCGATCTGGCTATCTATTTTGATGATGCGCCCTCCGCGCAGCTTACGCACCACTTCCTGATGGATGAAGAGATCCTGCCGGTATGCAGCCCGGACTACGCTCGCCGCCATGACCTTACCGGTTCGTTAGTGAATTTGCCGCACTGCACCTTGCTGCACGACAGACAGGCATGGAGTAACGACTCAGGAACCGATGAATGGCACAGCTGGGCGCAGCATTTTACGGCGAATTTGCCGACATCATCGGGGATTGGTTTCGATCGTTCTGATTTAGCGGTAATTGCCGCCATGAACCATATCGGCGTGGCGATGGGCCGAAAGCGGCTGGTGCAAAAACGTCTCGACAGCGGAGAACTGGTCGCGCCTTTTGGCGATATGGCGCTGAAATGCCATCAGCATTACTACATCACCACGCTGCCCGGCAGGCAGTGGCCGAAAATCGAGGCGTTTATTAGCTGGCTTCAGGAACAGGTAAAATAAGCGGACCGCGAATATTTTTTACGCTTTCTCTCTACACGGAAAGTGAAAAAGCGTGCTAAATACGTGATATCACTCCTGATGATTTGCGTAAGGACGACCGTGTTAAAGCCGATTGTTTCCCTTTTACTGTTGGCCAGCGCCACCGTATGTGCCGCGCAACCTGCGCTGACGGCGGCGCAGTACGCGCAGCAGCTTGGCGTTGGGATGGACGTAGATTGGGCGCGCACCGATCGGGGTATCCGTGAATTCGATCCGCTGGTAGTGCGGGACTACAAGGCGAAAGGGTTGGCCCACGTACGCATTCGCGTAGCGGGAGAGCCTACGGAGGCGCGGCTGATTCATCTGCGCAAGCTGGTGGAAGCCTGCGAGCAGTTTGGCGTGATCCCGATCATTGCCTATCAGGCAGACGAATATAAAAAAGACCCCAGCGCCGGGAACGAAAAAGAGGTGGTTAACTGGTGGGTGGCGGTGGCGCATTACTTTGGTCAACGCTCGCCGTTGCTGGGGTTCGACCTGATCTACGACCCCTCTGATAAGCTCAACCATAATCAGGCGTCGCTCAATCGCGTGTATGACAAAACCATTCGAACCATCCATGCCATCGATCCACAGCGAATGATTTTTATCGCGCCGAAACTGCATGCCGCTCCGGAAGATTTGGCCAACCTAAAGCTGCCGCCACAAAGTCAGAATACGGTGCTGGCCCAATGGCATATTTTTCCGTGGGGACCGCTGAAAAATAACGGCAAATATCCGTGGACCTCAGGGACTGCGGCAGAAAAGGCCGCCATTCGCGCCCGTATCAATACCGCCATTCATTGGCAGCAGAAAACCGGGCATGTCAGTTGGGTAGGGGGCTGGTCGCCGGGAGAAACCGTCAAAAACGCGCCTTCTGCCTCGCAAATGGCGTTTGCCCGCTTTATGGCGTGCGAGCTGAAAAAAGCGAAAATTCCCTATGCTATCAATGCGGATACGCAGTTCTATGATGGTGAGGAGGGGGCCTGGCGTCCGGCGCTGGAGCCGTTACTGACGACGATTATCGCGCCAGAATGCGAAAAGCCCGGCGATAAGCCGGGCCATCATACGCTTAAACCGCCTGTCCCTGATGCGACACGCGTGATGCCAGCGGAAGCCAGCAAACAAAAATCAACAGCCCCATAAGGGTCATCAGCAGGCCCAGACTGGCTTGTCCGGTCTGCGGCAGCATGGCAGAGAACCACGCCAGCACGCCGGAACCAATGTTCTGTAATCCCCCAACCAGCGCGCCGGCAGTGCCAGCCAGGAATGGGAAAGGCTCCATAGCACCGCTGGTTGCCAGCGGAAACAACATTCCGGCGCCGAAGAAAAATAGTGCGGCAGGAACCAGCAGCGTCCAGACGTTCATCACGTCAAACAGCCCTGGGATCCACATCATTAAACCCGCTACCAGACAGCAGGTCACCGACTGCCACATTAGCGTCGAGAAACGTTTATTCGGGCGACCAGCGAACCATGCGCCGAAAAACGCCGCCGGGATGGGCAGGATAAACAGGATACTGACCACCATGCTGCTTAGACCGAGACGTGCGCCCAATAATACTCCGGAGCAGGCCTCAAAGACCGCAACACCCGCCAGACCACCGATCAACATCAGCACGTAACAGGTGAAAGCGCTATTACCAAACAGGGTTTTGTAGCTGGCGATCAGCTGTGGACGCGGCGCACCTGCAGGGCGCGTTTCCGGCATCCAGCGTGCCATGCTAAACGTCACGCCCGCACACAGAATCAACAGAAAAATATAGCAGGCGCGCCAGTTCCACACTGTATCCAGCACACCGCCAATCAGCGGAGCTAACAGCGGACTGACCAGAATCCCCATGTTTAACAGACTATTGGCGTGGCGCAGTTGCGTGCCTTCGTACAGATCGCGCGGTAACGTTCGCGCCATCACACCGCCGACGCCCGTTCCCATCCCCTGGATGGCACTGGCGATAATCAGTACCGTCAGGCTATGCGTGGTAATCGCGACCAGCGTGGCCAGCATAAAAATAGACATCCCGGCGAGGATAACCGGGCGGCGGCCAACGCGGTCTGAAAGGGGACCGTAAACCAGTTGTGATAGACCATAGGTCAACAGATAGGCGGCCATTACGCTTTGCACCGCCCCTTCGCGAACGTTCAGTTCACGCGCCATATCAGCAATCGCGGGGATATAAATGGTTTGCGCCATCTGACCTACCGCCACCAGTAATACCAACATCAACAACAAATTGACGCTTCTATGCCTTTTCATTTCGCTGATTACTTTTAAAAAAGAGAAAAAAGAAGAATAAGGTGCTGCACTTTCCCGTAAATGCGCGTGGAATCTACCACAACAGAAAAAGAAGGCCAGATAGTGGGCTGGAATGTTTATGTGATGGACGGCAGGAAATGTAAACAAAAAGCGGCAACAAATGTTGCCGGATTGCATCGGGTTTACAACGCGATCATGATAAGCGTAGTAAAACTGCGCCTACGGCAATACCTGCAGCCGCGACAAGACGTATTCCGGCAACCTTCTCTTTTAGTAGCAGCCACGCGAGCAGCGCGCCAAACAGGATAGAGGTTTCACGCAGCGCCGCGACTACCGCCAACGGAGCCTGGGTCATGGCCCACAGCGCCAGGCCGTAAGAACCCATTGTGCCAATGCCGCCAAGAATACCTTTCTTCCACTGCTGTACCAGATAACGTGACGCTTCCCGGCGTCTGGCGATCATCGCCCAGCCCAGCAGGCAGGAGCCGTTCAGAAAGAAGGTCCACAGCGTGTAGCCCAGCGCGGTTTCTGATAAACGTACGCCAGTGCCATCAACCAGCGTATAACCGGCGATAAAGCAGGCGTTAATGAGCGCCAGGATAATCCCGCGTTGCGAACCGCTGCGTCCGTTAAATGCCATCCCGAGAATAGCCAGACAGATGGTGGCAATCCCCACCCAGGCGAGTAGCGAAAGGCTATCGCCAAGAAACAGGACGCTGATAATCGCGACCAGCAGTGGCGCTGTGCCGCGCATCAGAGGATAGGTCTGGCTCATATCCGAAACCTGATAGGTTTTAGCGACCAGGACGGTATAGACCACCTGTAATGCGGTTGAGACAGCTAAAAACGGCAGGCTGGCGGCAGAGGGTTGCGGCGCAAAGGGTAAACAAATCAGCGCCATAATCGCAGCGGTTCCGCTGACGCTGATCGCCGAGTACAGCTTGTCGTTTCCCGCTTTTACGATGGCATTCCAGCTGGCATGCAGCAGTGCGGCGAACAGCAAAATGCAGAAAACAGAAAGCGTCATGGCGGAATTCTTCCCTGAGGATGTCATAAAAACGTAACATATTGACGCGATACAAGCACCAGGGAGAAGGTGAAAGGGGAGCGGAGTGTTATCCGCCCCCCTTAGGTGCGACTTGAATCTGAATTACTTAATGTATTTCAGAACGGCATCAAGGAGTTGCAGTGCTGCAACAATGAGTTTGAGGATAAGAATAGCGATATCCACGAGGCTCATACGCTCTCCTTTTGGTACAAGGAGCACGGTGCTGACGTACCTCGCCGCTGCCTGTTGCCAGCACCTTTGTTGACATAACACAGTGTGCTCACACGGGGGTTAAGGCGCTGACGGCACCACCCGTTTCAGCCAGGACTTTGATGCGCCGGTTTACGATGCGGCCCCCGCATAACACATTGCGTACCGAGACATTATAGATAAATACTGTATAAATTAACAGTATTTTATGGACGTTACGCTATTCATGTTCCATACTCAAAAACATCAAAATTCGTGCCGAAATTGCGTGTTCTTCGTAGAACGCGTATACTTTTTTTCGTTGACATAACACAGTGTGTTCGGCGGCTACCAACCGCACAACGCTGAAAAAACCTCGCTCCGGCGGGGTTTTTTGTTTTTGCACGACATACAATTAAATGTGATCGTTGAGGCATTTTTGTGCAGATGAAAATTTTTCCATTGTCACGCTGAAAAACCTGTGTTTGTATAAATCCAGTTAATCAACAAACAGACAGGTCCCTAATGAACCCTTCCATGCTGACTGCGACCCTACTAAAAACTGCGCCATCTCGCGCAGCGGTCGTCGTGCGTGTGGTGGTGGTCGTCGGCAATGCGCCGTAGGGTCCGAATCAACACACGATTCCAAAACCCCGCCGGCGCAAACCGGGCGGGGTTTTTCGTTTCAGAGACCTGCCCGGAGCAAAGGCCCAGAATAAAAGGACTGGAGCATGGCAAGTTCGGGCATAACATCCAAGCGTACGCGTTTTACGGGCGCAGAATTCATCGTTCATTTCCTGGAACGTCAGGGGATTCAGGTCGTCACCGGTATTCCAGGCGGCTCGATTCTTCCCGTCTATGACGCTTTAAGCCAAAGCACACAAATCCGTCATATCCTGGCGCGCCACGAGCAGGGCGCGGGGTTTATCGCGCAGGGAATGGCGAGAACCGATGGCAAACCCGCTGTCTGTATGGCCTGTAGCGGACCGGGCGCAACCAACCTGGTAACCGCCATTGCCGATGCGCGTCTGGATTCCATCCCGCTGGTGTGTATCACCGGGCAGGTTCCGGCCTCAATGATCGGCACCGACGCTTTCCAGGAAGTCGACACCTACGGCATCTCTATCCCCATCACTAAGCATAACTATCTGGTCCGCCATATCAGTGAATTACCGCAGGTCATGAGCGATGCGTTCCGCATTGCGCAGTCCGGACGTCCAGGCCCGGTGTGGATAGATATTCCTAAGGATATTCAAACCGCTGTTTTTGACATTGAAGAGATGCCGGAACCCGCGCAGAAAATGGCGGCACCAGCGTTCAGCCAGGACAGCATTCGCGATGCTGCAGCTATGATTAACGCCGCCAAACGCCCTGTGCTGTACCTCGGCGGCGGCGTAATTAACGCGCCGGAACGTGTTCGTGAGCTGGCCGAAAAAGCAAAACTGCCGACCACTATGACCTTGATGGCGCTCGGCATGCTGCCAAAAGCGCATCCGCTGTCGTTAGGCATGCTGGGCATGCACGGCGCGCGCAGCACCAACTTTATTCTGCAAGAAGCGGATTTACTGATTGTTCTGGGCGCACGTTTTGATGACCGGGCGATTGGTAAAACCGAACAGTTCTGCCCGAATGCCAAAATCATCCACGTGGATATTGACCGCGCGGAGCTGGGTAAAATCAAACAGCCGCATGTGGCGATCCAGGCAGATGTCGATGAGGTTCTGGCACAATTGCTCCCGCAGATTGAAGCGCAGCCGCGTGAAGAGTGGCATCAACTGGTGTCTGACCTGCAGCAAGAATTTCCGTGCACGATCCCCCAGGAAAAAAATCCGCTCAGCCACTATGGATTGATCAACGCCGTGGCTGCCTGCGTAGACGACAGCGCCATTATCACCACCGACGTAGGCCAGCATCAGATGTGGGCGGCACAGGCTTACCCGCTGAACCGTCCGCGCCAGTGGCTGACCTCTGGCGGTCTGGGAACCATGGGCTTTGGCCTGCCTGCGGCGATTGGTGCGGCCCTGGCCAACCCAGACAAAAAAGTGCTGTGCTTCTCCGGCGATGGCAGCCTGATGATGAATATTCAGGAAATGGCGACCGCCAGCGAAAATCAGCTGGATATTAAAATCATTCTGATGAATAACGAAGCGTTAGGTCTTGTATATCAACAGCAGAGTCTGTTCTATAAGCAGGGTGTTTTTGCCGCGACCTATCCGGGGATGATTAACTTTATGCAGATAGCTGCCGGGTTTGGTCTCGAAACCTGCGATCTGAATAACGAAGCGGACCCACAGGCAGCGTTGCAGGAGATTATTAATCGCCCTGGACCTGCGCTGATCCACGTGCGCATCGATGCCGAAGAAAAAGTGTACCCGATGGTGCCGCCGGGTGCGGCAAACACAGAAATGGTGGGGGAATAAGCCATGCAACAGCAGACTCATGACAACGTAATCCTGGAACTCACCGTACGCAACCATCCGGGCGTAATGACTCACGTTTGCGGCCTGTTCGCCCGTCGTGCGTTCAACGTAGAAGGCATCCTCTGTCTACCGATTCAGGACAGCGATAAGAGCCGCATCTGGCTACTGGTCAACGACGATCAACGTCTTGAGCAGATGATAAGCCAGATCGACAAGCTTGAAGATGTGGTGAAAGTGGCCCGCAATCAGTCCGATCCGTCGATGTTTAACAAAATCACCGTGTTCTTTGAGTGAGTTAGTCGCCGTCTGAATCCGGGGTGATCACTTTGACAGAGCCGTTCCGGCAGTGGGTTGCGTAATCTGCCGGTAACGGACGGTCGCTTATCAGTACGTCAAAGGTGGAGAGTGGACCAATGCTGGCGGGGGCGACCTCATCGAACAGGGCGTGGCGCGTCAGCAGAATTTTGCGTAATCCGCGTTCCATTGCTTTGCGTTTTGTGGCTAGATCGTCCGGATTGAACCAGCTAACGCCGAAATGCTCATGGACGCCGCTGGCGGAGATGAATACTTTTCGTGGGTTGAGCGCATCCAGCGGAGAGGGGGTGCTGGTATCGTAAAAGGCGTCACTTTTCGCCCGATAGGTGCCTCCGCAAAGAATCACCGTGGCGTTGGGTTTTTCATTTAGCGCCACGAATACCCGGTGCGAGTAGCAAATTCCGGTAAAGGAAATATCATCCGGGATCATGCTGACCACCAACGGCATTTCCGCACCATTATCAAAAAAGACCAGATCATTTTCACTTACCAGTCCCGCGGCCAGAATGGCAACCGGTAAATCGTCGCGGTGATACTGTTTTTGCGCAGGCACTGGGGCATTAACGATGGCGGCGGGCTTGTTCACCATCACAATGTAACCACCGAGCAGCGTAAGCGGTAACGGCTCGTCATCCTGACTGAGATCCCGACGAATAGTCATCACGGAAACTTCCAGCATTCGTGCCGCCTCTTTCAGATGGATTCGGTCGGTCTTCTTCAACAATTCCATCAGACGTCGAATACGTTCTTTTTGCTTAGTTTCCATGTGCTTCTCCACGAATCATGTTCCCATGTTCCTTCAGTAACATTTTTGTGTTTCTGAGAACATGGCATTGCCGCATTACTATACGTCTGACTATTCGGAAATAAAAGCGTGTTTTTTCACGTTTTATTGATTATGTCCAGTTAACTTTCAGTCAATTGTAAGCAACTTCGTTATTTGTAGTGTGATGGGGTCGCAACATTTAGCGTAATAAATAAACAATAAAATGATCTTCCAATCGCGATCCTAGTCACAAATGATACGAAAGTAACATGATAATGTTATTTTAATATCATTATAGTGTGATTGTTTCTGAGAGGTAGTAAAATGGATATCGCGGTTATTGGCTCCAACATGGTGGATCTCATCACCTACATCAACCAGATGCCCAAAGAAGGGGAAACGCTGGAAGCGCCGGCGTTCAAAATTGGCTGCGGGGGCAAAGGCGCAAATCAGGCCGTTGCGGCTGCTAAGCTCAATTCCAAAGTACTGATGCTGACAAAAGTCGGTGATGATATTTTTGCGGATAACACTATTCGCAATCTCGAATCCTGGGGGATTAATACCACCTATGTCGAAAAGGTACCCTGCACCAGCAGCGGTGTCGCACCGATCTTTGTTAATGCGAACTCCAGCAACAGTATTCTGATTATTAAAGGAGCGAACAAATTTCTCTCCCCGGAAGATATCGATCGTGCGGCGGAAGATCTGAAAAAATGTCAGCTTATTGTCCTGCAACTGGAAGTGCAGCTGGAAACTGTTTATCACGCGATTGAATTTGGCAAAAAACACGGTATTGAAGTGTTACTAAATCCCGCTCCTGCATTACGGGAATTAGATATGTCTTATGCCTGTAAATGTGATTTTTTTGTGCCGAATGAAACCGAGCTGGAAATATTAACCGGTATGCCAGTGGATACTTATGACCATATTCGCGCAGCGGCACGTTCTCTGGTTGATAAAGGTTTGAACAATATTATCGTCACCATGGGTGAGAAAGGTGCGTTGTGGATGACGCGTGACCAGGAAGTCCATGTTCCGGCGTTTAAAGTGAACGCTGTCGATACCAGTGGTGCAGGCGACGCTTTCATCGGTTGTTTTGCCCATTATTACGTTCAAAGCGGTGATGTCGAAGCCGCCATGAAAAAAGCCGTTCTCTTCGCTGCATTTAGCGTTACCGGGAAAGGCACTCAATCATCTTATCCAAGCATCGAACAATTTAATGAGTTTCTTACCTTAAACGAATAATACTCCTGCATTGTAAAAGGTAGCACTATGAACGATAAAAACATCATTCAGATGCCCGACGGCTATCTGAATAAGACGCCTCTGTTCCAGTTTATTTTGTTATCCTGTTTATTCCCATTATGGGGATGCGCAGCCGCATTAAATGATATTCTGATTACGCAATTCAAAAGCGTATTTTCACTCAGCAACTTTGCCTCGGCATTAGTGCAGAGTGCCTTTTATGGCGGATATTTTTTAATTGCGATTCCTGCATCTTTGGTGATTAAAAAGACCAGCTATAAAATTGCCATCTTAATGGGGCTGACGCTATATATTGTTGGCTGTACGCTCTTTTTCCCGGCATCGCACATGGCCACCTACACCATGTTCCTCGCGGCAATTTTTGCGATTGCGATTGGCCTGAGCTTCCTGGAAACGGCAGCTAATACCTACAGCTCCATGATCGGCCCAAAAGCGTATGCCACTTTACGCCTGAACATCAGCCAGACCTTTTACCCCATTGGCGCCGCCGCCGGTATTCTGCTGGGCAAATATCTGGTTTTCTCTGAAGGTGAGAGTCTGGAAAAACAGATGGCTGGGATGAACGCGGAACAGATCCACAACTTTAAAGTGTTGATGCTGGAAAATACCCTTGAGCCTTACAAGTACATGATTATGGTACTGGTTGTGGTGATGGTGTTGTTCCTGCTGACCCGCTTCCCGACCTGCAAAGTCGCGCAAACGGCGAGTCATAAGCGTCCGTCAGCGATGGATACGCTGCGTTATCTGGCCAGCAATGCCCGTTTCCGCCGTGGGATTGTTGCGCAGTTCCTGTATGTGGGGATGCAGGTTGCGGTGTGGTCATTCACTATCCGTCTGGCACTGGAATTGGGTGATATCAACGAGCGTGATGCCTCAACCTTCATGGTCTATAGCTTTGCCTGCTTCTTTATCGGGAAGTTTATCGCCAACATATTGATGACGCGCTTCAATCCGGAAAAAGTGCTGATCCTATACTCCATCATTGGCGCGCTGTTCCTCGTCTATGTTGCGCTGGCGCCAAGCTTCAGCGCCGTGTACGTCGCCGTGCTGGTGAGCGTCCTGTTTGGACCCTGCTGGGCGACAATCTACGCCGGTACGCTGGATACCGTGGATAACGAGCATACTGAAATGGCGGGAGCTGTCATTGTCATGGCGATTGTCGGTGCGGCGGTGGTTCCGGCAATTCAGGGCTATGTGGCTGATATGTTCCACTCGCTGCAACTTTCGTTCCTGGTTTCTATGTTGTGCTTCGTGTACGTCGGAATCTACTTCTGGCGTGAGAGCAAAGTACGCAACAATCTGGCTGAAGCGACGGTTTCCTGAGGAGAACGATCATGACAACACGTATCACGCTGTGGCGGGAACTCTTTGCAGAGCATCCGCGAATCTTACTGAAAAATAGCGATTTCACGGTTACCGCGTTTCGTTACGCCAGCGGAGTGGAAGGGCTGAAGATAGAAAACAGTCGTGGACATCTGGTTATTCTGCCCTGGATGGGGCAGATGATCTGGGATGCGCAGTTTGACGGGCATGATCTGACCATGCGCAACATGTTCAGTCAGCCAAAACCGGCTGCAGAAGTGGTCGCGACCTACGGCTGCTTTGCTTTCCACTCGGGGCTATTGGCTAATGGCTGCCCGTCGCCGGAGGATTCTCACCCGCTGCATGGTGAAATGGCCTGTGCTGCGATGGATGAGGCCTGGCTGGAGTTGGAAGGCGAGAATTTACGCGTGAGCGGATGCTACGAGTATGTGATGGGGTTCGGTCATCATTATCAGGCGTATCCTGCGGTGGTTATGCGTAAGGCGAGCGCGCTGTTTGATATTCAGATGGCGGTCACTAACCTCGCCTCAGTGGCAATGCCTTTGCAGTACATGTGCCATATGAACTATGCCTACGTCCCGGAAGCGACCTTCAGCCAGAATATCCCGGATGAAGCCATAACGCTGCGTGAATCGGTACCCGTACATGTTAAGCCTACCGAGCAGTGGCTGGCGTTTAATCAGCGGATTATTCAGGGTGAGGCTTCGCTGGCGCGCCTTAATGAACCCGATTTTTACGATCCGGAAATCGTTTTCTTTGCTGACCAACTGGATAGATACACAGATAAGCCTGAATTTAGCATGATCGCACCTGATGGCACCACGTTCGTGACGCGTTTCTCCAGCGCGGAGCTGAATTATGTCACCCGTTGGATCCTCTATAACGGCGATCAGCAGGTGGCAGCCTTCGCCCTACCCGCGACTTGTCGACCTGAAGGCTTCCTGGCGGCGGAACGAAACGGGACGTTGATTCAGATAGAACCGAAACACACCCGCACATTTACCGTCACAACGGGCATAGCCTGATCGCTCAAGGCTTGAACAGCAAAGCACTTATCGTTAAGGTAAGCGCTTTTGCCGGATGTCGGTATTAATGCCTTATCCGGCCTACAACGGCACCTGCCCGTAGGCCTGATAAGCGCAGCGCCATCAGGCATGTCTTAGCGCCAGGATGAACCCATGATTACCGTTGCCCTTATTGACGACCACCTTATAGTCCGCTCCGGCTTTGCCCAACTGCTGGGGCTGGAACCTGATTTGCAGGTGGTGGCTGAGTTTGGCTCAGGCAGTGAGGCGCTGGCGGGATTACCGGGACGCGGCGTGCAGGTCTGTATCTGTGATATCTCGATGCCAGATATCTCCGGTCTTGAACTGTTAAGCCAGTTACCAAAAGGAATGGCGATTATCATGCTCTCCGTCCACGACAGCCCGGCGCTGGTGGAGCAGGCGCTCAACGCGGGCGCGCGTGGTTTCCTTTCTAAACGCTGTAGCCCGGATGAGCTGATCGCAGCGGTGCATACCGTTGCGACCGGCGGCTGTTACCTGACGCCGGACATCGCCGTCAAACTGGCGGCTGGTCGTCAGGATCCGCTCACCAAACGCGAACGTCAGGTAGCGGAAAAACTGGCACAAGGTATGGCGGTCAAAGAGATTGCTGCTGAACTGGGTCTGTCGCCGAAAACGGTGCACGTGCATCGCGCCAACCTGATGGAAAAGCTGGGCGTCAGTAACGACGTCGAACTGGCCCGCCGGATGTTTGACGGCTGGCAATGAACACGCTCTGTTCCCGGTTAATCACCGTTGTTGCCTGCTTCTTTATCTTCTCTGCCGCGTGGTTTTGCCTGTGGAGCATCAGCCTGCATCTGGTTGAGCGCCCGGAGCTGGCGGTACTGTTGTTTCCGTTTGGCCTGCGTCTGGGGCTGATGCTGCAATGTCCACGTGACTACTGGCCGGTGCTGTTGGGCGCGGAATGGCTGCTTCTTTTCTGGTTGGCACAGGAAGTGGTGCTGGCCCATTTGCCACTTTTGATGATCGGCAGCTTCCTCACGTTACTCCCGGTGATGCTGATATCGCGATACCGCCACCAGCGTGACTGGCGTACGCTGCTGTTGCAGGGCGCGGCGCTTACGGCGGCGGCATTGCTGCAATCGCTGCCCTGGCTTGGGCAGGGTGAAGAGGCATGGAACGCGCTGCTGCTGACGCTCACCGGCGGATTAACGCTGGCGCCGATCTGCCTGGTGTTCTGGCACTATCTGACCAGCACCACCTGGCTGCCGCTGGGCCCTGCGGTGGTGTCGCAGCCGGTGAACTGGCGCGGGCGGCATCTGGTCTGGTACCTGCTGCTGTTTAGCGTCAGCCTGTGGCTACAGCTCGGTTTACCCGCCGAGCTTTCGCGCTTCACGCCGTTTTGCCTCGCGTTGCCGATCATTGCGCTGGCCTGGCACTACGGCTGGCAGGGGGCGCTGATTGCGACGCTGATGAACGCCATCGCGCTGATTGCCAGCCAGACCTGGCACGATCATCCCGTCGACCTGTTGCTCTCGCTGCTGGTGCAAAGCCTGACCGGGCTGCTGCTCGGCGCGGGTATTCAGCGTCTGCGTGAGCTTAACCAGTCGCTGCAAAACGAATTAGCGCGCAACCATCGTCTGGCTGAACGCCTGCTGGAGACCGAAGAGAGCGTGCGCCGGGACGTGGCGCGCGAACTGCATGATGATATCGGCCAAACCATCACCGCCATTCGTACCCAGGCGGGTATTGTCCAGCGCCTGGCGCCGGAAAACGCAGGGGTGAAGCGTAGCGGGGCACACATCGAACAACTTTCTCTCGGCGTGTACGATTCGGTGCGTCGCCTGTTAGGCCGCCTACGACCACGCCAGTTGGACGATCTCACGCTGGAGCAGGCCATCCGCTCATTGATGCGCGAAATGGAGCTGGAAAGCCGCGGCATCGTCAGCCATCTCGACTGGCGAATTGACGAATCTGCACTCAGCGAAAGCCAGCGGGTGACGCTGTTCCGCGTCTGTCAGGAAGGACTGAACAACATCGTTAAGCACGCCGACGCCAGCGCGGTGACGCTTCAGGGCTGGCAACAGGATGAACGGCTGATGCTGGTGATTGAGGACGACGGCAGCGGCCTGCCGCCAGGGTCGAATCAGCATGGATTTGGCCTCACCGGGATGCGTGAACGGATTAGCGCCCTCGGAGGATCGCTGTCGATTTCCTGTACGCACGGCACGCGGGTCAGCGTGTCACTGCCTCAACGTTATGTGTAAGGAGCGGCCATGTTTGCGTTTTTAAAAGCCCCGGCCAATGCGCCGCTCATCACTGACAAGCAGGAAGTGGATGCCCGCTATCGCTATTGGCGGCGGCATATTCTGACCACTATCTGGCTCGGCTATGCACTGTTCTATTTCACACGCAAAAGCTTCAATGCCGCCGTACCGGATATTCTCACCAGCGGTGTGCTGACTCGCAGCGATATTGGGCTATTGGCGACGCTGTTTTACATCACCTACGGCCTGTCGAAGTTTGTTTCCGGTATCGTCAGCGACCGCTCCAACGCACGCTATTTTATGGGCATCGGGCTGATCGCCACCGGCGTGGTGAACATTCTGTTTGGATTCTCTACCTCACTGTGGGCCTTTGCGGTGCTGTGGGCGCTGAACGCCTTTTTCCAGGGCTGGGGGTCGCCGGTCTGCGCGCGTTTATTGACCGCGTGGTATTCGCGTACCGAGCGCGGCGGCTGGTGGGCGCTGTGGAATACCGCGCACAACGTCGGCGGAGCGCTGATCCCTATCGTGATGGCGGCGACAGCGCTGCACTACGGTTGGCGCGCCGGGATGATGATTGCCGGGTTGCTGGCGATTGTGGTGGGGGTTTTCCTCTGCTGGCGGCTGCGCGACAGACCGCAGGCGATTGGCCTGCCGCCGATTGGCGACTGGCGGCATGATGAGCTAGAAATTGCTCAGCAGCAGGAAGGTGCAGGGCTGAGCCGCAAAGAGATCCTCACCCGCTATGTGCTGCTGAATCCTTATATCTGGCTGCTGTCACTGTGTTATGTGCTGGTATACGTGGTCCGTGCAGCGATTAATGACTGGGGCAATCTGTACATGTCTGAGACGCTCGGTGTGGATCTGGTGACTGCCAATACCGCCGTGACCATGTTCGAACTGGGTGGATTTGTCGGTGCGCTGGTGGCGGGGTGGGGCTCGGACAAGCTGTTTAACGGCAACCGCGGTCCAATGAACCTGATTTTTGCCGCCGGAATTTTGCTCTCCGTTGGTTCGCTGTGGCTGATGCCGTTCGCCAGCTACGTGATGCAGGCAGCGTGCTTTTTCACCACCGGATTCTTCGTCTTCGGCCCGCAGATGCTGATCGGCATGGCGGCAGCGGAGTGTTCGCACAAAGAGGCAGCAGGTGCAGCAACCGGTTTTGTTGGGCTGTTTGCCTATCTGGGGGCATCGCTCTCCGGCTGGCCCCTGGCGAAGGTGATGGAGGTCTGGCACTGGACCGGGTTTTTTGTGGTGATCGCCATTGCGGCGGGGATTTCCGCGCTGCTGCTGCTGCCGTTTTTAAACGCCCAGGCTCCGCGCGATCTCAACGAAGCGTGATGCACCTCACCTTTTTGCCCTGAGTGGGGCAAAACTAAGAAATTTTCCCGGTTTCACCTGGACGCTGTCTCAGGCACGTCTCCCGGCTGATTTTTACAATGCCTGCTATTCGCAGGTATAAAAATTAGCTCGGGAGTGTCAAATGCTGGCCTTTCTCAACCAGGTGCGCAAGCCGACCCTGGATCTGCCGCTCGATGTGCGGCGCAAAATGTGGTTCAAACCGTTCATGCAGTCCTATCTGGTGGTCTTTATCGGCTACCTGACCATGTACCTGATCCGCAAAAACTTCAACATCGCGCAGAACGACATGATCTCCACCTACGGGCTGAGCATGACGCAACTGGGGATGATTGGCCTGGGCTTCTCCATCACCTACGGCGTGGGAAAAACGCTGGTTTCCTACTACGCGGACGGCAAAAACACCAAGCAGTTCCTGCCGTTTATGCTGATCCTCTCTGCCATCTGTATGCTCGGCTTCAGCGCCAGCATGGGTGCGGGTTCAACCAGCCTGTTCCTGATGATTGCCTTCTATGCGCTGAGTGGTTTCTTCCAGAGTACCGGCGGCTCGTGTAGCTATTCCACCATCACCAAATGGACGCCGCGTCGCAAGCGGGGTTCTTACCTCGGTATGTGGAACATCTCCCACAACCTCGGCGGTGCGGGTGCGGCAGGCGTGGCGCTGTTTGGCGCTAACTATCTGTTCGACGGTCACGTCATCGGGATGTTTATCTTCCCGTCGATTATCGCGCTGATTGTTGGTTTTATCGGCCTGCGCTACGGCAGTGACTCCCCGGAATCTTATGGTCTTGGTAAAGCTGAAGAGTTGTTCGGCGAGGAGATCAGCGAAGAAGACAAAGAGACCGAAGAAAACGAGATGACGAAATGGCAGATCTTTGTTGAGTACGTGCTGAAAAACAAAGTGATCTGGTTGTTATGTTTCTCGAACATCTTCCTGTACGTAGTGCGTATCGGTATTGACCAGTGGTCCACCGTCTACGCTTTCCAGGAGCTAAAGCTCTCCAAAGAAGTGGCGATTCAGGGCTTTACCCTGTTTGAAGTGGGCGCGCTGGTCGGCACGCTGCTGTGGGGCTGGCTCTCTGACCTGGCGAATGGCCGCCGTGCGCTGGTGGCCTGCGTGGCGCTGGCGTTGATTATCGCCACCCTGGGCGTTTATCAGCACGCCAGCAACCAGTACGTTTATCTGGCTTCGCTGTTTGCGCTGGGCTTCCTGGTGTTTGGTCCGCAGCTGTTAATCGGCGTTGCGGCAGTCGGATTTGTACCGAAAAAAGCGATCGGCGCAGCCGATGGGATTAAAGGCACCTTTGCTTATCTGATTGGTGACAGCTTCGCCAAGCTTGGTCTGGGGATGATTGCCGACGGCACGCCGATTTTCGGCCTCACCGGCTGGGCAGGAACCTTCGCCGCGCTGGACACCGCCGCCATCGGTTGTATCTGTCTGATGGCCATCGTGGCCGTGTTTGAAGAACGTAAAATTCGCCGCGAGAAAAAGATTCAACAATTGAAAGTCGCTTAAGTTAAGTGTGCATTGGTAACTTTTGCCCGCCTTAATGGCGGGCTTTTTTATGCCGTGGCGTTCATCCATCGACAGCGATAAATTTGCCGCTATGATGGGCATCCTGTCTGGTAATGGATGTGCGCATGATTTGGATAATGTTGGCCACCCTGGTGGTTGTTTTTGTGGTGGGATTTCGGGTGCTGACGTCCGGTTCACGACGCGCAATTCGCCGTCTGAGCGAGCGACTGAACATTGATGTCGTGCCAGTAGAATCGATGATCGATCAGATGGGAAAAGTACAGGGTGAGGCTTTTTTACAGTACCTCCACCGCCCTGATGAATCACATCTGCAAAATGCGGCCCAGGTGCTGTTGATCTGGCAAATCGTGATTGTCGACGGCAGTGAGCCGAATCTGCTGCAGTGGCACCGTTGGCTGCAAAAAGCTCGGCTGGCCGCGCCGATTACCGACGCGCAGGTGCGTCTGGCGCTCGGTTTTTTGCGCGAAATGGAGCCGGACATGCAGGAGCTTAATGCGTTTCAAATGCGCTATAACGCCTTTTTCCAGCCCGAAGATGGCGTGCATTGGTTGCATTGATAGTCATGCCTGATGGCGTTACGGTTCTCAGGTCGACAAAACGTGTCGCTATCTGGCAGTGGCTAATTACATCAGAACGTCCAGGCCATGTTTTTGCACGATGCTGAGTAGTTTTAATGACATCCCACCAGGTCGTTTAGCTCCGCTCTCCCATTTTTGCACTGTCGATACGCTGGTGTTCAGATAACGGGCAAAAACGGGTTGGCTTACATTTAGCTTTTCACGCAATGCTTTAATCTCAGTCGGTTGAAGATCTTCCACGTGACTAAGACTGGCTTTGTCAAAATCGCGCATCGTTTCCTGTGGAATTGCACCAACGCTAAATAATCCAGAAGCTGCGCTATGGATGGCTTCAAAGGCAGGGCTTTTGAATTTATTCTTTGCTGTCATGACAGACCTCTACCAGTTCTTTACTCTGAATCAGTGCTGCTATTTTCATATCACCGAGGCTTGCATAATGCTTCGCCAGTTCACGAAAGCCGCTTAACTCGCTACTGTTAATATTTGCTATGTTCTGCTTGGCGTACAAGAACGTATAAAACCAATGCTCTCCGCCTTTCGCAAGGATGATGGCGCGATCGCGATTTTGATTAAGCCGCTTTTTATAAACTCCTCCGCCGAGATTGTCTGCTCTTCCCTGAAGAGTGGCGGCTATTGCTTCACATAATTCATTGTCATTAATCGCATGAGATTTCGCTTCCCTGGTAAACCATTTGGTTTTGAACACTCGCATCGGGTTGACATCCTGTAACCATAAATATAGCACCTGGTGATATACTATGCATTTAGTTAGCTGTAAAAAGGGGAAAAATCAGCCACGTTCGGAATGTGCGAGCCTCTACGCAAGTGACAATGCAAAACGGTAGAGTTGCTGAAACGTTAAATACGTCACAAATTTAATGTTACACTGCGTAACTTTTCTACAATAACCCCACGCAGGTAACAAAATGAGTGAAGCTGTTGAACAAAAATCCCGCGCTGAGGCAAATTCCCGACCTAACTGGTCGGCGGTATTTGCCGTGGCGTTCTGTGTTGCCTGCCTGATAACCGTTGAGTTTCTGCCCGTTAGCCTGTTAACGCCGATGGCGCAGGATCTGGGGATTTCTGAAGGTGTGGCGGGGCAATCGGTGACCGTGACGGCATTTGTCGCCATGTTCGCCAGCCTGTTTGTGACGCAAATTATTCAGGCGACCGATCGTCGCTATGTGGTGATCCTGTTTTCGGTGCTGCTGACGCTTTCCTGTCTGCTGGTTTCCTTTGCCAATTCTTTTTCGCTGCTGCTCGTTGGCCGCGCCTGTCTCGGTCTGGCGCTTGGTGGCTTCTGGGCGATGTCGGCGTCGCTGACCATGCGTCTGGTTCCTGCACGTACGGTGCCGAAGGCGCTGTCGGTTATTTTTGGCGCAGTCTCCATCGCGCTGGTGATTGCCGCGCCGCTGGGGAGCTTTTTAGGCGGCATTATCGGCTGGCGTAATGTATTTAATGCGGCGGCGGTGATGGGCGTGCTGTGCACAATTTGGGTGGTGAGAGCGTTGCCTTCGCTGCCTGGCGAGCCTTCGCATCAGAAACAAAACATGTTCAGCCTGTTGCAGAGACCGGGGGTGATGGCCGGGATGATTGCCATCTTCATGTCCTTTGCCGGGCAGTTCGCCTTCTTTACCTATATTCGCCCGATCTATATGAATCTGGCGGGCTTTGACGTTGATGGCCTGACGCTGGTGCTGCTGAGCTTCGGTATTGCCAGTTTTGTTGGTACGTCGCTTTCGTCGATGATTTTGAAGCGTTCGGTCAAACTGGCGTTAGCCGGTGCGCCACTGGTGCTGGCGCTCAGTGCACTGGTCCTGATTCTGTGGGGCAGTGACAAAGTGGTGGCGGCGGGTATTGCGATTATCTGGGGACTGTTGTTTGCGCTGGTACCGGTCGGCTGGTCGACGTGGATCACGCGCTCGCTTGCCGATCAGGCAGAAAAAGCCGGATCGGTGCAGGTCGCCGTGATCCAGCTTGCCAATACCTGTGGGGCTGCGGTGGGAGGCTATGCGCTCGATACTCTCGGATTGCTGTCACCCCTGATGCTTTCCGGCAGTCTGATGCTGCTGACGGCGCTTCTGGTGGCAGCAAAAGTTCGCATAAAGGGTATGTAATAAACTAAAGCTCGGTATGCCGGATCGCTATCCGGCATCCTGGTTATTTTTAATTAAAACCATTGTTTTCGGCAGTATGGGCAAACCATTCGCCGCTCTTTTTCACCGTACGTTTTTGCGTTTCTAAATCTAACTGAACAAAACCGTAGCGGTTTTTATATCCGTTGAGCCAGGACCAGTTATCAATAAAAGTCCACATATGGTAGCCAAGACAATTACAACCTTCGCTGATGCCTTTATGTAGCCATTTAAGATGCTCAGAAACAAATTCAATGCGGTAGCTGTCGTTGATCTGGTCATGCTCAACGAAACGCTGCTCATTTTCCACACCCATACCGTTTTCAGAAATAAAGCAGCGCGGGTTGCCGTAATTATCACGAAGATTAGTAATAATATCGTAAATACCAGGCTCATAAATTTCCCAGCCACGGTAAGGGTTCATTTTACGCCCCGGCATTTCGTAATAATCAAACAGCCATTCCGGCATAAACGGCGCATTTGGATTGACCGCAGTATCACGACATTTCACGCGACGCGGCTGATAATAATTGATACCGAGCAGGTCGATTTTCCCCTCGGCGATGAGCTGATTGTCGCCTGGCTGACAGGTTGGTAGCTGATCGTACTCTTTCAGCAATTCGACCAGATCCGCCGGATATTCCCCTTTTAGTACCGGGTCAAGGAAGCTGCGGTTAAACAGCAGATCCGCATGGTGCGCGGCTTTCACATCCGCCGGGTGCTGAGAGCGTGGATAAGAGGGCGTCAGATTTAGGATCACACCGATCTCACCGCCGTAGTTTCCGGCGCGATACGCCCGCACCGCCGTGGAATGCGCCAGTACAGTGTGATACGCCACGGTGGCCGCGCGTTTGAAATCCACCACGTTTGGGTAATGGAAGTCATACAGATAGCCGCCTTCCACCGGGACAATAGGCTCGTTAAAGGTGAACCAGTGCTTCACCCGGTTGCCGAACAATGTAAAACACGTCTGCGCGTAGCGGCCAAACGCCTCAACCACCTCACGGTTTTCCCAGCCGCCTTTCTCCTGCATCACCATTGGCATGTCAAAGTGGAACAGGGTGATAAATGGCGTAATGCCTTGCGCCAGCAGCTCGTCGATGACGTTGTTATAGAACTCGACGGCTTCCGGATTAACATCGCCGCTACCGTCCGGGATCAGGCGTGACCAGCTCAGAGACGTACGGAAGCTGTTGTGCTTCAGCTGCTTGAGCAGTGCGATGTCCTGTTTCCAGTGCTGATAAAAGGTTGAGGTGTTTGCCGGACCAACCCCCTGGTGGAAACGACCTGGCTGACGGTCGAACCACACGTCCCACGTGGTCTGGCTTTTGCCGCCGTTCAGACTATCCCCTTCGGTTTGCAGTGCCGAGCAGGCGCTGCCCCACCAGAAGTTTTCTGGAAAACGGTATCGCATTGTTATTGCTCCATTGCTATTTATACGTTCTGGCAACAATACGTGTTTTTGCGACACAGAAACCGGTTACAGTGCTCATTTTACAACAAGATGCTTATAAATCCGGGCATTCAACTTTGCCAAGTGCTTCCCAGTAGTTGTTCTGGTTATTTCTTTGTATTGCCAGAATAGCTTCGCGGATATGCTGCTGATTACGTGTATCAGACATAATCGTTTTTTCCCACACGTCATCGGATGGCGACCCCTGTGGGGTGCAAATCTTGCGTAAGTCCTTCAATACAGTATTTTTTTCATGAACGGACTGTAGAGAGCCGTAAGCCGAATCGGCCTGCGCTAAACCCGGCAGCGTGAAAAGAATGGCAATAAGCGGTAAAGCGGCTCGTTTCATGATAATAATCCTTGTTGTCGATGCGCATCATCTCAAGAGTAAGTGTAGACGGCATGCGTCTCACTCATCAGCCTGTGTTAATTTCTAAACAAATAATCAGCCAGAAGTTGTAGTTTTTCAGGAGGATAAGATGCAAATACAGATTACAGATACCATTACCGAAGACGATCAAAATGCCCTGCTTGCCGGATTGCGCGCCTACAACCGCCAGTTCCTGAGAACCACCAATTTTGGCGACCTGGCGGTGTACTGGCGCGATGAAAGCAATGAAATTCTGGGCGGGCTGATTGGCAAAATCAAAGGCGAATGGCTGTGCATTGATTTCCTGTGGATGCATGATTCGCTGCGCAAAGGCGGTTACGGCACAAAATTGATGCAGGCTGCCGAGCAGACAGCGCGTGAGAGAGGATGCCTGCATGCGCTGGTGGATACCATGAGTTTCCAGGCGCTGCCGTTTTATCAGAAAAACGGCTATCAGTTGCAAATGACCCTCGATAACTTTCCGGAAACCGGCTCCGCGCGGCATTATTTGTCGAAAACGTTTTGATGACCGGAAGCTCTGGACGCCGCCTCACTTTCTTGCGTAGCAGAATAGTGTATGTTCTGAACAATCATTTATTTCTTAAGCGGTAAAGAGATGAGACGGATTGAGATAATACTGGGGGAGCTGGAACGGCTGACGCGAGGACTGAATCTTGCCCATCTGGCTCAGGAAACGGCGTTCACAGCAGAAGCTATCGGCTTTAACCTCGGACTGGCGCGCAACTCGGTCAGTAAAGATCTCAATCAGCTCTGGAACGACGGCCTGGCGATTAAAAGCCGCGGACGCCCGGTATTCTTTCTGCATCGTCAGGCGATTGAAACGCTGCTGGGGCGCAAACTGGATGAGTCCGAGCGTGAAGTGCAAACCGTTGCCGACCTGTTGCCTGTTCAGGAAAACCAGGCGACAGACGATCCCTTTTCTGGCCTGATTGGTTACGATCGCAGCCTGCGCGACGCGGTGGAAAAAGGCCGCGCGGCGGTGCTGTATCCCCACGGGCTGCACGTTCTGCTGACTGGTCCCTCCGGCGTCGGCAAAACCTTTTTTGCCGAACTTATGCACCGTTTCGCCTGCGAACGTGCAGCGGGAACGCCCCCGCCGCTGGTCTATTTCAACTGCGCGGAATACGCCCATAACCCGGAGTTGCTTTCTTCGCACCTGTTTGGTCATCGACAGGGAGCGTTTACCGGTGCAAACGAAAATAAACCGGGTCTGGTCGAGCAGGCCGACGGCGGCTATCTGCTGCTCGATGAAGTGCATCGCCTGCCGTATGAAGGGCAGGAAAAGCTGTTCTCAATTCTTGATAAGGGCGAATACCGGCCGCTGGGTTCCAGCGCCGTGGCGCGGTCAATCTCGGTTCGCCTGATATGTGCGACCACCGAACCGGTGAGTTCAGCATTGCTGCGTACCTTCCAGCGACGTATTCAGGTGTGTATCGATTTGCCCGGCATCCGCCAGCGTTCAGTGGAAGAGCAGGTTGAACTGATCGTTGGCTTCTTACAGCGTGAGAGCCGCAAAATCGAGCGTACGATAAGCATCGACCGTACCTTGCTGCTCTGGCTGCTGAACAAGCCGCTGGAAGGCAACATTGGTCAGCTTAAGAGCGACATTCAGTTTCTCTGCGCCCAGGCCTGGGCCTCGGGGATGACCGAGCACAGCGACACGCTACAACTGGATAAACGTCTGACCGAGATCCCCTTTAACGCCACGCCGGAACAACGTCTGTTGGTTGGAGCGCTGTTCGAAGGCAAAGAACACCTGAGCATCGATGCCCGCACGCTGCCCGCGCTGAAAAATTCGCTGGCCACCGGAGCCGAAATTGAAGAGAGCGATCTTTTCTACAGCTTCCTGACCCGCGAATATATCAACCTGCGTAACAGCAACGTGCCGCCAGCCGAAACGCTGGCAATCCTCAAAAACAAGCTCAGTTCGATATTTGAATATGGTCTCTACAGCCGCGACAGCGTGGCGCATCCTCCGCGCTATGGCGATCAGATTGAAGAGCGAGTAACGCTGCTGATCGGCTGTGTTGAGCAGGTGCTTGGTTTTACGCTGCCGGAAAATCTGGTTAACCCGCTGCGCAAACACTTCCTGGCGCTGATTGGCTATGTGCAGCGCGGCCTTATTCCGCAACTTTATTCTTCCAGCCTGATCCTCGATCGCTGCAAAGATGAATACGAAAACGCGACGCTGTTATGCCGAAAAATCAATGAACTGCTGCATATTCAGTGTCCGGCGACGGAGGTGGTCTGGCTGTGCCTGTTCCTCAAAGAGTGTCGCCATTACCGCCAACGGATTGACGCCAGTCCTGACTGCGGGGTGATTTTGATTGCCCACGGTGCGACGACCGCCACAAGTCAGGCGCAGTACGTGAATCGCGTGCTGGAGCGCGAGGTGTTCAGCGCTATCGATATGCCTTTCGAGCAGTCGGTGCATGACACTCTGGAAGCCCTGACGCAGATGATCCAGACCCAGCAATATCGCCGATTGATCCTGATGGTGGATATTGGTTCACTGGTCCATTTTGGCAGCACGATCAGTAAGTTATTCCAGATAGACGTACTGTTAATGCCCAATATCACGCTCACCAGCCTGCTGGAGATTGGGCTGGATTTAAGCTACGAAACCAGCGACTTGCCGCAGCTGGCGGCGTTGATGCAGAGCAAAAATATTCCCTGTCAGCTCTGTACTCCGCAGCAGGAAAACAGCGGTAAAGTGCTGGTTATCTCCTGCATCACCGGGATGGGAACGGCAGAGAAAATCAAAAAGGTGCTGGAGGAGAGCTTCGGTGAGTTGATGTCGCAGGATACGCGGATGGTTATCCTCGATTACAACGAAGTTCGCAGCCTGGAGCGTGTTCAGCAGGCGATTAACGCCAGTGAACGCCTGGCGGGAATAGTGGGCACTTTCCAGCCAGGACTGCCGGATATTCCGTTTATCTCGCTCGAGGAGCTGTTCTCTGAGCAAGGCCCCGAGCTGGTACTCAGCCTGCTGACGCCAGATCTCTCCAGCAGCGAACGCCGTCTGGAGATGGAGCGCAGCGCGATGCGCTTTATCAGCGCGTTGACTATGGAGAGCATCATTAACCATATTTCGGTGCTCAACCCGCAGCGTATTCTCAAAGAGATGGAAGGCGTGCTGAATCATCTGACCACCGCGCTTTCGCTCAAACCGAGCCGTCAGGTGACACTGCGCTTCCTGATCCACTGCTGCTGTATGGTCGAGCGTATCGTGATTAACCGCAAACCGTTACAGATGGCGCTGGAGAACAAGCCGGATCTGGATAATCGCGCGTTTAGTGTCATTAAATCCGCTTTCCTGCCGATCGAAGAGGCCTATGCCATTCGCTTATCGGACGCGGAATATTTTTATATCTACGAACTGCTGTATAGCTAATCCCTTTACTGGCGCGGCTTTCTGCCTCGCCAGCGCTCCTCTCTTCCCCGCGTGACACAAATTCTGGCACAGCCTTTGCTCTGTTTACCTATGTCTATGTAATCGAGCCAGGAGGCCATTTTGACTACCACTGAATCCTTGCCCCAGATCCTGCTGCTGACCCATGGCGGCTGGGGGCAACAGCTTTGCAATAGCCTGCGCATGGTGATGGGTGAAATCAAAGGCGTGACGGAAATTGCGCTGATGCCCGTTGATACGCTCGGCGAGTTTTATCAGCGCGTCGAAGCCGTAGTGAAAACCATGCCGGAAGGCTCACTGATCCTGACTGATTTTATTGGCGGCACCACCTCCAACGTGGCGGCGCGGCTGAGCGCCGATTACCCGGTGGCTGTTATTTCCGGGCTCAACGCCTCTTTGCTGCTGGAGGCGCTCGACAAACGCGAGCATGGCCGGTTGACCACCTGCGTGGCTGAACTGGTCGACGCCGGGCGTAGCAGTTGCCTGGACGTTGTCGCCCACGTGCGTCAATTACAACAATCACAATAAGGAATAAACATCATGGCAAACATCGTCTTATGTCGTATCGATAGCCGTCTGATTCATGGACAAGTGGTGACCAAATGGGTTGGGCAATCTCAGGCAAACCGGATTGCGGTGGTTAGCGATGAGCTGGATGCCGATCCGTTTATGAAAAACATCTACCTGATGGCCGCGCCGCCAAACATCAAAGTGGATTGTTTCGGTAACCAAAGTTTTGCGGCCGCCTGGAAAGAAAACCAGCTTGGTGACGGCAAAGTGCTGGTGCTGTTCCCTTCTCTGGCGGCGGTTCAGGAAGCGGTCCAGTTGGGGTTTGACGTCACTACCATTCAGGTCGGTGGGCTGGGCGGTGGGCCAAACCGCAAAGCGGTATTCCAGAACATTACGCTGGATGAAAAAGACGTCGGCATTCTGAGCGACCTGAAAAATCGTGGGATTCAGGTGTTCTTCCAGACTATCCCGGAAGATAAGCCTCAGTCGCTGGACGATATCCTGAAAAAATTCTAATTCTTTGATAACAGGGTACTTAACTATGGATACTTTAGTCTTTGCAAGCCTGATGGGGTTGTATTACTGGTTTGCCCGATTACGCCTTGGCTACACCTTCTCCGCTATGCTGCTGCAACCGGTAGTGATTGCCGTATTCGTTGGCTTGCTGTTAGGCAACATGGAAACGGCGATGATCATCGGTGCCGGTATGCAGCTGGTTTATCTCGGCGTGACCTCTACGCCAGGCGGTAACGTCCCGTCGGATCCTGCGCTGGCCGCCTGTATTTCAATTCCTATCGCTGTGAAGGCCGGAATGGACCCGAACCTGGCTATCGCGCTGGCGATCCCGTTTGGCGTCATCGGCGTGTTCCTCGACCAGTTGCGCCGCACGTTAAACGCAGCGTGGGTGCATATGGCCGACAAGCATGCGGAAACGGCCAATATGGCGGGCATTATGCGCTGTGCATTCCTCTACCCGGCGTTGCTTGGCCTTGTACTGCGTTTCCCGGTGGTTTTCGCCGCCAACTATTTTGGTCAGGACGTGGTGGAAAGCTTCCTCAAGCTGATGCCGCACTGGCTGACGCACTCCTTTGAAATTATGGGCGGCATTCTGCCAGCGTTGGGCTTCGCCATTACCATTATGGTGATCGGTAAAAAGAGCCTTCTGCCGTGGTTTATCGGCGGTTTCTTTGCGGTGCTGTACCTGAAGGTAGACATCATGGCGATGGCAATCTTTGGTACCTGCGTGGCTTTCCTGATTAAAGGTCTGGCGAAAAATGAAGGAGCAGCATGATGAGCAGCGACGTAATGCAACATGAACTGGTGGAGCGGGCGCGTGAAAGCGGCACGCTGACCAAAGCCGATATCACCAAAGCCTGGTTTATCTACTGGCTGGGTGCAGAAGTTTCCAGCTCCTATGAGCGTTTGCAGAGCCTGATTTTCTGCGCCTCGATGACGCCGATCATCAAAAAGCTCTACCCGCAAAAAGAGGAACAGGTAGAAGCGCTGAAACGCCATCTGAACTTCTTCAACTCAGAGCAGACGTTCGGGGCGGTGATTCAGGGGATCTCCATTGCGATGGAGGAACAGAAAACCCGCGGCGAGCCGATCAGCGATGCTTCAATTACCGGGATTAAAACCGGGCTAATGGGACCGCTGGCCGGGATGGGGGACTCGATCATCTGGGCCGCCGTTATGCCGCTGTTAATTGCTATTTTTATCCCATTCGCGGCAAATGGCAGCGCGATGGGCGGAATTGTACCGTTAATCCTCTACCCGGCCATTACGTTGGCAATCAGCTACGGTATGGTGCACAAAGGCTATACGCTGGGACGTGACTCGATTATCGGTCTGCTGCAGGGAGGGCGAATTAAGGAACTGATCTACGGCGCGAACGTGCTGGGCCTGATCATGATGGGCGCGCTTTCTGCGAGCTACGTCAAGATCACCACGCCGTTAAAACTCAGCGCCCTGAAAGGCTCTGAAGTGGTGGTTCAGCAAATCCTCGACTCTATTGCCCCCGGTCTGTTGCCGCTGGCGGCGGTGTTCGCCATTTATTTCTATCTGGTGAAGAAAGGGCCGCGTTACACCACGATTTTGCTGTCGATTGTCGCACTCAGCGTGGTCTGTTCGCTGCTGGGAGTGTTGTAAGCCATGACACAGAATATCTATCAACAATTGGGGCTAAAACAGGTGATTAACGCCTGTGGCAAGATGACGATTCTGGGCGTTTCCAGCGTCGCGCCGGAAGTGATGCAAGCCACCGCGCGGGCAGCTTCGGCCTTTGTTGAAATTGACCGGCTGGTGGACCGTACCGGTCAATTGGTTTCCCGCTACACCGGCGCGGAGGACAGCTATGTTACTTCGTGCGCCTCGGCGGGTATTGCGATTGCCGTTGCCGCCGCCATTACCCGCGGTGACCAGGCTAGTGTCACGCTGATGCCGGACAGCGCGGGTATGGCCAATGAAGTGGTCATGCTGCGCGGGCATAACGTTGACTACGGGGCGCCCATCACCAGCGCGATCCGCTTAGGCGGCGGACGCGTGGTGGAGGTTGGCTCAAGTAATCTGGCGGCCCGCTGGCAGCTGGAGAGCGCGATTACCGATAACACCGCCGCGCTGCTGTACGTGAAATCGCACCACTGCGTGCAGAAAGGCATGTTGAGCATTGCAGACTTCGTACGGGTTGCGCAGGTTCATAACCTGCCGCTGATTGTCGATGCCGCCGCCGAGGAAGACTTACACGCCTGGGTGGCGAGCGGGGCGGATATGGTGGTCTACAGCGGGGCAAAAGCCTTTAACGCGCCGACCTCCGGGTTTATCACCGGAAAGAAAAAGTGGATTGCCGCGTGTAAAGCGCAGCACCACGGAATTGCCCGGGCGATGAAGATCGGCAAAGAGAATATGGTCGGGCTGGTGTATGCCCTGGAAAACTATCATCAGGGGCAAACCGTGGTCACCGCCGAAGAGCTTCGCCCCGTGGCGCAGGCGATTTCAGCGATTCGCGGACTGGATGCGGATATTGAGCAGGACGAAGCCGGGCGCGCCATCTGGCGGATTCGTATTCGGGTGAATGCACAAGAGCTGGGGATGGATGCTTACGCCGTAGAAGCGCAGCTGCGAGAGGGTGATATCGCGATTTACGCTCGCCGTTACAACCTTCATCAGGGCGTCTTTAGTCTTGACCCGCGTACGGTTGCAGAAGGGGAAATGGCACTGATCGTGGCCCGACTAAAGGAGATTGCAGACCATGCAGCACATTAATTTTTATCGCAATAAAGTGGCTATTAACGTGCTGGCGAAGGATATCGCCAACGCCCGGGAAATCTATGACGCTGCCGAAGGTCACGCGGTGATCGGCATTCTTTCGGCGCAGTTCTCCTCGGTTGAGGAAGGGGTTAAGGAAGTAAAACGCTGGATGGTCGACGTGCCGTCGATTTCCGTGGGGCTGGGGGCGGGCGACCCGGCGCAGTATTACAAAGCGGCGATGATTGCCTCACAGGTCCATCCGGCACACGTCAACCAGACCTTTACCGGTTGTGGTTTTGCGGCAGGCGCGCTGGCGGCAACGGGCGGTGAACAGACCCATATCAACGCGTTAGTCAGTCCCACGGGCACGCTGGGGGAAGTGTTGATCTCCACTGGCGTCAGCAGCAGCCAGGGCACGCCAGCCCGCGTTTCCTGTGATGCAGCGGTACGTATGATGCTGGACTCTGGCGCGCATGCGGCGAAGTTCTTCCCAATGGGCGGTGAGCAGTCCCTGCCTGAGTTGTACGCACTGGCGACGACAGCGGCGCGCAACGGCATGACGTTGATTGAGCCGACCGGCGGTATCGATCTCGATAACTTCGGCATTATCCTGCAATCCTGTCTGGAAGCAGGAGTACCGCGCGTCATGCCGCATGTTTACAGCTCGATTATCGACCCTCAGACCGGTAATACCCGGCCTGCAGATATCATCAGGTTGATGGAGATAGTCAAAGCCCTGGTGTGATGTTGCTATCGCCGGATGGCACACAAAAAATGCCCGGTAAGCGTTAGGTGCTACCGGGCATTTTTGCGAACACCCTTCCCTGAAAATGAATATATTGCACCAGCATGTATTTATCCTCGAAAGCGCCTCGCAGAGAGATAATTTCCCTGATGTCGTCTGTGCCACTGGCGAGTAATGTCCCGTCATCTTGTTCTTCCGGTGACGGACCGCCATGCAAAAACCAACAACATCTACACCGCATGATGCGGTGTTTAAAAAATTCTTAGGCCATCCAGATACGGTGCGGGATTTTCTTGATACCTATCTTCCTGCGTCATTACATGAGCTTTGCGATCTGGATACACTGAAACTGGAACCCGGGAGTTTTATTGAGGAGGATCTGCGTGCCAGTTATTCCGATGTTCTGTGGTCGCTAAAAACTAGAACCGGTAAAGGCTATATCTACGCGTTGATTGAACACCAAAGCTCGCCAGATGCTCATATGGCATTCAGGATGATGCGTTATGCCATTGCTACGATGCAGAAGCATCTTGATGCAGGACACAAAACGCTGCCGCTGGTGGTGCCGATACTTTTTTATCATGGCGTTGACAGCCCGTATCCATACTCGCTGTGTTGGCTGGATGAATTTGACGATCCACAAACTGCGCGGCAGCTTTATGACTCTGCCTTCCCGCTGGTAGACATCACGGTGGTGTCTGATGATGAGATTATGCAGCATCGGCGGATGGCGCTACTTGAGCTTGTCCAGAAGCATATACGTGAACGTGACCTGATGGTGCTGGTGGATAACCTGGTTGCTCTGCTGGTTAAGGGATACGCTAATGACAGCCAGGTAGAAACTCTATTTAATTATCTGATGCAGTCTGGCAGCGCACCGCGTTTCGAGGCGTTTATTCGCGAGGTGGCTTTACGCGTTCCCCAACACAAGGAGAGATTAATGACGATTGCAGAATGTTTACGTGAATCAGGGCGAAGAACGGGTCATTACAGTGGCTTACAAGAGGGATTACAAAAGGGCAAGATTGAAGGCAAACAAGACGAAGCGTTGCGGATAGCCCATGCCATGCTGGAGAAGGGGATCGATCGTGAACTGGTGCTAATTATCACCGGGCTTTCAAGTGATGAACTAACGGCATCTTCCGACTAATGTATCTTTTTCCCGTTATGCTTTTTTCTTCTTGCTGATGCTTTTTCGTTTTTTAAACCGCAGCGACCTTGCCGCTATAGTCATTTCATTACTCATCAGGCGGTTATTGCAAAAGGATAGAACGTGAAGCTGAAGATACCTTTTTTTGGGGCCGGGGCGGCGGTATTACTGGCGGGGTTATTGCTGGCAGGATGCGATCAACAGAGCAGTGATGCAAAGCATATCAAAGTGGGTGTGATTAACGGTGCCGAGCAGGATGTGGCGGAGGTCGCGAAGAAAGTCGCTAAAGAAAAATATGGCCTTGAGGTGGAGCTGGTGGGTTTTAGCGGTTCTCTGCTGCCCAACGATGCCACTAATCATGGTGAGCTGGATGCCAACGTCTTCCAGCATCGTCCGTTCCTCGAACAAGATAATAAAGCACACGACTATAAGCTGGTTGCGGTGGGCAATACCTTTGTGTTCCCGATGGCAGGGTATTCGAAGAAAATCAAAACCGTCGCTGAACTTAAAGACGGTTCAACGATTGCGATACCTAACGATCCAACCAACCTCGGGCGGGCGCTGTTGCTGCTGCAAAAAGAGAAGTTAATTACGCTGAAAGCGGATACCGGCCTGCTGCCAACAGCGTTGGATATCACTGATAATCCGCGGCATCTGAAAATTATGGAACTGGAAGGCGCGCAGTTGCCGCGCGTATTGGACGATCAGAAAGTGGATGTAGCGATTATCAGTACCACCTACATCCAGCAAACCGGTCTTTCCCCGGTACATGACAGCGTATTTATCGAAGACAAAAACTCACCGTACGTGAACATCCTGGTGGCGCGAGAAGACAACAAAGATGCCGAGAATGTGAAAGAATTCCTGCAATCTTATCAGTCACCGGAAGTGGCAAAGGCGGCAGAAACTATCTTTAACGGCGGCGCGGTTCCGGGTTGGTAATCGTGACCCGTTGTCGCGCCGGTTGGGGTTAAACCGCTCTGGCGCGGCGACGTGAGTCCATTGAGATCAGTACTACCGATGAGAGGATTAAAAGCGTGCCCAGCCAGTCTGGCAGGGTAAACGTAATACCTAACAACAGTAGTGACAGCAACGCGCTGCTCAACGGTTCTGCGCAGCTTAAAATGCTCGCTTTCGGTCCGCCAATCATCTGCGCGCCTTTCAGGTACAGGCTAAACGTCAGCGACGTGCCGATGACCACCAGATAGAAAAACGCCAGAATCAAACTGCCATTCACCACGAAATTAGTGCCCTGTCCGGCATAAAACGGCAGCAGGATCATGCCGCCGATTAACATACTCCAGCCGACGACCGGCAGCGTGCCGTAGCGCGCGATAAGCGTTGAGGGGTAGGTGGTGTAGAACGCGGCGGCAAACGCCGAGGCAATTCCCCAGAACAGCGCGGCAGGTGAGATAGACAGCGACGTTGGGTTACCGTGGGTGACCAGTAAGAAGGTGCCGATGAGCGAGGTGAAGATTGCGGTCAGCACTAAAATCCCCGGTCGTGCTTTGCGCACCACGGAAAACCACGCCACGATAATGGTCGGTGACAAAAATTGCAGCACCGTCGCGGTGGCGGCGTTGGATTTTTCAATGGTCAGCAGAAAGGTGAGCTGTACGGTGAGCGCTCCAACTACGGAAAAAATCAGCAGGCTGATGGCGTCTTTGCGGTTTTTGATAATGGAGAACACTTTGTCGCCGTGAACGAAAGAGAGCATCAGCAGAATCAGCCCGGCGAAAATCAGACGTGTCATGGTCAGAAACTGCGACGACATCTGACTTTGCTCCATGATGTACTGCGCGCAAACGCCTGAACTTCCCCACAATACGGCGGCAATCAGGACGTTCATCATCCCTCTTCTGGTGGAACTCATCTTTCCCTCGGCATGTTGTTTTGTTTTATTTGTGTGCAGGCATCATAGCAGAGATAGCGAAGCGAGTGAGACATGACTGGTGTAGCCCCCCGCGCGGCAGGGGGCTTCGGCAGTTATTTTATGGCGCAATCGGCGTCAGATAATCCAGCCGTAGCGGTTCGGCTAGCAGATCGTTCATTTGTAGAATGAACGTCTGGAAATGTGGCAGAGCGATATGCTCGTCCAGACCGGCCTGTCCGCGCCAGGATTCGCGCACGTAAAACACATCCGGCGTGTCGCGTAACTGGAACAGGGCATATTCAATATTGCCCGGCTCCCGGCGAGTAGGCAGTAACAGAGCCTGCAGTGCCTGTTTCAGTGCATCGATTTTCCCTGGTTTGGCTTTCAGTACCGCAATAATTGAAATCACTTCTGAATCTGACATGTTAAAACCCCTCCAGCACAATCTTGCCGACCGAACGACCGGTTTCAATTTGCGCGTGGGCTTTTTGCAGATTTGCCGCGGTGATCGCGCCAAAATGTTCGCCCAGCGTGGTGCGGAGGGTGTTGCTGTCGATCAGCTGTGCCACGCGGGTCAGTAACTGATGCTGCGCAATGATGTCGTGGGTGGTAAACATCGAACGGGTAAACATAAACTCCCAGTGCAGCGAAATGCTTTTGGCCTTCAGCGGACGCGCATCGAGAGTGTGCGGATCGTCAATCAACGCCAGTTTGCCCTGCGGTGCCAGGGCGGCAATAATTTGCGAATAGTGCTGCTCGGTATTGTTCAGGCTGGCAACGTGCGTCACCTCTTTAATGCCTATCCGTGCCAGCTCTTCTGTCAACGGCTTGCTGTGGTCAATCACATGATGAGCGCCCGCTTCACGAACCCATTTCTGGCTCTGCGGACGTGATGCCGTACCGATGACGGTCATTTTGGTCAGCTTACTGGCCAGTTGCGTCAGAATAGAACCGACGCCGCCAGCCGCGCCAACGATCAATAACACATCATCTTCATTGCTATTTTCCTCAACGCCCAGACGGTCGAACAGCATTTCCCAGGCGGTGATGGCGGTCAGCGGCAGCGCCGCAGCAGAAGCATTATCCAGTGTTTTTGGCTTCAGCGCGGTAATACGTTCATCAACCAGCTGAAATTCACTGTTACTGCCAGCGCGGCCCAGCGCTCCGGCGTACCAGACTTCATCGCCAGGTGTGAACAGGGTGACGGCTTCACCCACGGACTTCACCACGCCAACGGCGTCCCAGCCCAGAACGCGCGGCACATCGGCGTTAAAACCTTCGCGAACCTTGGTATCAACGGGATTGACGGAAATGGCTTTCACTTCAACCAGCAGATCGTGCCCGGTAGCGACTGGCATGGGCAGGTCAATCTCTTGTAAAAATTCAATGTTATTGCCGTCGGTCGCGGCGCGGGTAATAGCGATGGCTTTCATGGTCTCTCCGGTCACAGGAATCAGTTGAATAATTCGATGGTAAACCGGTAGCAGAACGGGAAAAATAGCCCTACGGCGACAGGACTTATACTCGGGGAGTGAAAATGTTCCGGCTTGAAGATCTCACGTTGTTTGTCCGCGCCGCGGCGCTGAATAGTTTTAGCGATGCTGCGCGCGAAGTCGGCGTTCAGCCTGCTCAGGTCAGTTCAGCTATCAAGCGACTGGAGTCTACGTTGGCTATCCGCTTGTTCGCCCGCTCCACGCGCAGCCTACGCCTGACGCCGGAGGGCGAGGTCTGGCTACCCTATGCCCGCCAGATGCTGGACGTGATGCATGCCGGGCTGCAAAAAATTCAGACCCCAGAAGATGAAGTTTCTGGCACGCTGCAAATCGCCGTGCCTTCCGATCTTGGCCGTAACCTGCTGCTGCCGGTCTTTCAGTCGTTTCGACGCCGCTATCCCGCGCTGCGCCTGCGGATTTTTTTCTCTGATCAGGTGACGGATGTCTTTAAAGACCCCGTCGATGTTGCGTTTCGCTATGGCAATACCGAAGATGCGTCTTACATTGCGCTGCCCGTTGCACCGAGTAACCGACGTGTGCTGGTGGCATCACCGCAATGGATTGCACAAAACGGCGCGCCGCAAACCCCGGATGATTTAACACAGCTCAACGCCATGACCTTCGTATTACGCGGCCGTCTGCACGATCGCTGGACGTTTACGCGCAACGGCGAGGTCAGTAGTGTGCAGGTTAACGGCACCATTATGAGCGACGATGCGGAAGTGATCCGACGGCTGGCAATTGCCGGGGAAGGTGTGGCGTACAAGTCGTGGCTGGATGTCAGCGAAGATGTGCGTGACGGTCGATTACAACTGCTGATGCCGGATTATCAGGGGGAGAAAGTCCCGCTGAATATGATTTGCCCCCATCGGAAGCAGCTTTCAAGAGCAGTCCGTCTGCTGCACGACGCAGTGAAGGCGCGGTGTGAAATGCTGGCGCAAAGCTAATAAGCGCTTTACGCCAGAATACTATCGCGTCGTTACTCAGTCTTTTTTCGCAGCGTTTGCAAAGAAGATATCAGACTGAATGTCTTTGGTGCGGATGGTAAATAGCTGATTAGTCAGATCTTCCGTCAGCTTCTCGGCGTCGGCCATGATGCGCAGGTTGAAGTCATTCAGCATCTTATCGGCGGCTGGTTTATCAGTTTTCGCCATCTTCAGATACTCTGCTTCAACCTCTTTTTGCTCCTTGGCCACTTTGTCTTCCCACGCTTTGTAGGCTTTTTTGACGATTGGCGCGAGCTTCGGATAATCGGTCATCGTCAGCGTTTGTAATTTACGATATTTCCAGTAGATAGACTGATCGTCCGCTTTATCGGTACCCATCGTATAGTTAGCCGGATACGCTTTCAGGCCGCTGTAGTACGGAACAAAGGCGGTGAGGTCGGCCATGCCCAAACCAATGTAGGTCGTTTCACCGATCTCTTTTGGCAACCACGGACGGACCTGCATAACATGCGCTTCATAGGTGCGGAAGACGCTGACCGGACGCCATGGTTCTTTGCCGTTCAGACCGTTGGTGTAGGGGTCATGGCTGGTGCCTTCATAATGGTTACGCAGTACGGCCTTCACATCGTCCAGTGTCATTTTCTTCTCTGGCGTCATGAAGACCGGGAATTCGCGCCCTTTGGCCATATCCTGGTTTACGGAAGGATTGAACTCTTTCTGGATGGTCCAAACGCGAGGGTCGTTATACGTGCGGTCACGCTCATCATCACGGGTATAGGCTTTGGAGAAGTTGAATTTGCCATCTTTTGCCGGTTCGTACAGACCCTTTTCGGTCGCAAATTGAATCAGGTTTTTTGACGCCATCATGTCCGGGTTTTTCGGATCGTAATCCTGTAAGCGGCCCTGGTTACCGGTGGCAAAATACTGGTTATTTGGCAGACGCTGCGCCATCCACTGATGGCCGCTGCCGGTTTCCAGATACCAGATCTCGTTATCGTCGACGACGGCAACGCCAAAGCCTTCGCCTGCGCCGACGGTCTCAACGATATGGCCCAGTAGCGCCACGGCTTCACGCGCGGTTTTACTCTGCGACAGCAGAATATCCGGAATATCGTCTTCGGTGATCCCTTTATCCTCAACGTACGGGTCGGCGGCCAGCGCTTTTGGTGAGGCAAAAATAGATTCTGTGCCGCTCACGCCAACGCCCAGCTCGTTAAATCCGGTCGCGCCGTGCAGTTGGGTTTTCCAGTTTGGAACAGTGGTATAACGCAGCGAGTTTTTGGGTAGCGGCCAGGTAAAGTCATTCGCACCGTTATGTGCTTTGGTGCTGTATACCCCGGTCTGATTCTGTTTTGCCGGGTGAATGACAAAATGTTGCGCTTTCAGGGCATCGCTGTCAGCGCTACGGGCAACCAGCATCGAGCCGTCCGCTGATGCTTCGTTACCGACCAGCAGGGTCGTACAAGCAAAACCTGATGAAACAACGGCCAAATTTATAGAAAGTGCAATCAGGCACTTTTTAAAAGTAAACATTACGTATCCCTCATATGTACGCCAAAAATACACCGGAAACATACCGTTTCCTGAAATGCGATAACGCCTGAACCTTCAGACATTGCTCGCGAGAGAGATAAACGCCCCTGCCCACGCCTTCTCCAAATATCCATCCGTAGATTGAAGTCTTCTGGACAAAATAAAACGCCCATTTCGCTTAATTATTACGCAATGGATATCGTGATATTCAGGATGTTTCCTGATTCGGGATGAAGAATAGCAATGGGTTATTAGAGGATTCAGTGACCCATGTCGCGTAAGTCGATGATGACAAATATGAATTCCATTGAAGGGGCGCGATTTTTGTTTCCGGATATGACGTTACCTCTTGCGGCAATACAGCGAGGGTACATTGGAGCTGGCAAAGATCCATGTGCCCTTATACTCTTCCATGACCAGACTGAGGGTTCGTCCGCTTTGGCGGTAAAAACCGGGTAAGGTATTGTTAATATCCGTTTCATCGGCGCTGTCTGCGAAGGTTTTGACCACCTGCATCGCCTGTAGCACCCGGGCTTCGTGCTGTCTGGTGTAGTTGAAATAAATGTTCCTGCTGATGTCTGAGGTATTACGTCCGTACAGTTTTCCGGTAATGGTGGCCAAACCTGCATTATCGTACATCCGAAACGCTAACGTACCGGCAAAGCGATTGCTGCCAATATTCCATTCCACGTTGCCGATGCAACTCAGCGGCTTTTCGGCAAAGCGTGAATACCATAGCCACCCGCCTGAACCGAGCAACGTCGCCAGACCGATTACCAGCAGAATAAGGTGATGTATTTTTTTCATTACCCGCGCATCCAGTAATAGTGGGTAGTACAAAACGCGTTAGCATCTATCCGCGCATCTTTATCACAGACAAACGCCACGATCCTCTCCGCTTTGCGGTAGCCGGAAAGGAAGACGTGCTTGTTGTTTTCGCAGAGATAGGGATGCAGTTGCATCAGATTGAAATAATTCTCCTGGTCGTGCTCATTTGGCGAGTAATAAATTTTACAGTTTTGCCGAGAGGGAACTTGCATAGAAACAGACACGAATTTACTAAACGGCATAACAGGACGCGTCTGATACCACACCAGCCAGATAATCAGGGTGGCAATAACGATGCCCGTGCTAAATATAATGTACCACCAGGGTCCCCGCGTCGTTTGTTGAGGCGCGGGAGCAATTATCTTTGGGGGCGCGTAATCCTCTATAACCGGTGGCTGGTAAACTTCACTTTGAGGATGTGTTATCGCCTCAACCTGCGTATTTTCATTTAATGCAAGCCCGCGCCGGGAAATTGTTTTTACCGTATCTCTCGGCAGACCCACATCCGCCAGAGCATTACGTAGCGTCAGAATAGCCTGGTAAAATGTGTTGGTGGTGGTCACATTATTTCTCTCACCCCAGCCCACTTTAATCAACGTGTTCTGAGAAACAATGTCACTTGCGTGAGTAATTAAATAGAGAAAACAGAGCGAGGCTGGTATCTGTAGTTGAATTGCTCGCCCTGTCTGTCGATTGACCAGGCTTTTGTTATCAGGATTAAATTCGACCAACTGATTGATAAGGTACAATTGCCCAGCCCTCAGTAACCTAAACGTATCACCGCATGTGCCAACACTTACCTTAAATTTTACATCCAAATTGATAATATGCCTCACTCTTTGTACGTGATCGCAGATAAGAATTTCACTTAAGATTTAAATGTTCTTTACATACAACGTGTTAGCTGATCAAGTTCTTAGGTAAAATTAACTAATGTTAAATAATGAGAATTCATTACAGGTTTATCTGAATTATCATTATATTTATCCACAGCACTTCAAGGGTGATTGAGTTATCAGTATTGTGTAATTAATGAGCATTGTTTACATCGGTTGTTTTTTTAGCAAATAGTGCTTTTTTTGGGATTTATCCTATGGTTTTAATTTATGCATAAAATTCCTAATACCCAGACTGTTATTCTGAGATAAGGCACAAAAAAGCTTAGCGCAATCGTATTAATCACAGTCCATACTTATTAGCGCATCAGGAGTTTATTACATTTTATTAGCGCCACTGTTATTAGCTGACAAGGAATGTCGTACGTGTCGGATTGACACATTTATTTACCAATGAAATATTTATGGAAAAATAACAGGAGTCATTTTTGATGAAGAGATCACCATCACAGAGTGTTCGTTGCATAAGCTGTGAATTATCCTGTCAATTATTTCCGGATGCTGCGGTTCGCGCCAGTTACTGTCACCGTGCCGCTTTTGCTATCTGGCCTGAGGGAAATGGCTTTCTGCAAAAAGGAATTATTGAAAAACTTCTGCTTAATAATCAAAATCATTTGTCGCGCGGGTTTATTTTTGTGGACTTCTCTTTCCCGAACCTGCGCCTGTTTGCCGACCCGCAATGGGTTGATCGTCTGGCTTATAGCGGCATGCATATTGTTTTGATAGCGGACCGGAACCTGGCGCCGTTAGCCAACTACTGGCTGTCGAAAAGCAATAAAATACAAGGGATTATATATTCTGATGATGATGATGACGTACAGCATCAGAAAATGAGACGATTATTTACCGGTCATCTCGCTAACAGTAAACGTGGGCGCACACTCAACTATACAGAAATGATATTACTGAAGCGATTTGTCTCAGGAAAAAGTATTCAGCAAATTACCCAAATAGATAATATTGATATTAAGAAAATATATGTCTATAAGCTCCGGCTTGAAGATAAGTTGGGCCATAGTATTCATAAAATACTATCGAATATTTTATAACGCATTTCTGATTTTTATTATTTCACATCCTTGCGATGTGGTGGACGCTCTACGCCTAATAGCAGGAGGCTAATATGCCAAATCCCAAATCTTACTCTCGTATTGCCATCGCGGTTTCAGCCGCATTAACTTCTATGGTATTTTCGGCCCATGCAGCCTGGATTGATGTTGATAGTCTTCCTTCCAGCGGTCTGGTTAGTAGTCTGCCTCCGGAGTTGCAGGCTTTATTTCCTGCACAGGCGAATGCAAGTTTCGCTAAAACCAGCGCTACGCCGAATTATGTTTATCAATGGAGTGCTGGCACCATTCCTGTTTTTGGCAATGGGTTAACGCTCAATGGGCCAGGAGCAGAAGCCTTCGAGCACTCCATTACCGTTATTCAGAATAGCGCGACGGGTAGCCCAGGCGTTATTTTCGGTGATGACCTGACGATCCGCACACAGTCGAAGAATGCTGCCAACAATGGTAAAGATGTTGACGGTATTCGCACGCACGGGGCTAATACGCCGGATAACCCGGTCTTTATCATCACCGGAGATCGCACCAGCATTTATGTGGACGGTCAGGATGGTGACGGTATTAACGCCGGTTACAACTCCTATAGCCAGGGTTGGAAAGGTTCAGCCAACATATATGTCGGCGACGATCTGTATATTCAAACCACCGGTTATCAGGGGCGTGGTATCACTGCAAACGCAATGAAAGACGCCACGCAGGCTAAAAATACGATTGTCGTCGGCGACCGGGCACACATTGTGACGATAGGTGACAGTTCAGAAGGTCTTCGCACCGGGCAGAGTGGTTCCTCGATCCGCCTTGGTGATGATGCCACTATCGAGACGTCGGGTGCTTCCTCGACAGGGATCTATGCCGCCTCATCTTCCAAAACGGAACTGGGCAATAACGCCACCATTTCGGTGAGCGGTGCAAGCGCCCATGCGGTTTATTCCACCAATGCAACCGTGAATCTCGGCGAAAACGCGACGATCAACGTAAACAATTCGGCGAAAGCGGCGTCTTACAGCAAAGCGCCACGCGGTCTGTATGCGACTTCACGCGGTGCGATAAACCTGGCAGGCGGCGCCGCCATTACCATGGCGGGCAATCACAGCAATGAAAGTTATGCCATCAGCACCGAAACGGGCGGCTCCGTAGATGGCTCCGCAGGTGGGCGCTTCCTTATCGACGGCGATCTTCACGCCGCCGGCGCGACTGCCGCGAGCAGCAGCCTGCCGCAGCAAAACAGTACCATTACGCTCAATATGACCGACAACTCGTTGTGGAGTGGGGCGTCATACATCACCAGCGTCACGGCCGGAACGGGGGTTATCTCGCTGCAAATGAGCGATGCGACCTGGAACATGACCAACAGCTCAACGCTCACCGACCTGACGCTGAACGGCGGGTCAGTGGTGAATTTTGGGCATACTGACGGCGAACCGTGGCAGACGCTTACCATTAATGAAGATTTCACCGGCAACGGCGGCAAACTGGTTTTCAATACCGTCCTGAATGACGACACCTCCGAAACCGACAAGCTGAAAGTGCTCGGCAACACCGCGGGTAATGCGTTTGTGGCGGTGAACAACATTGGCGGAACCGGGGCGCAGACCGTTGAAGGTATTGAGATCATCGAAGTAGCCGGTAATTCTGACGGTACTTTTGAGAAAGCAGGCCGTATTGTTGCTGGTGCGTACGACTATAACGTGGTGCAAAAGGGCAGCAACTGGTATCTGACCAGCTTTATTCCTGCTCCGCCGGATCCGGAAGAACCGGACCCGGTAGATCCCATCGACCCAGACCCCGTTGACCCGGATCCGGTTGACCCTGTTGACCCAGGTCCTGTCGATCCAGACCCGGTCGATCCGATAATCCCTGAGCCGGAAATACCTGTCGCACCTCCGGTCACCGAGCAGCAATACCGCCCGGAAGCAGGCAGTTATCTGGCGAACAACTACGCCGCTAACACGCTGTTTATGACCCGACTGCACGATCGTCTGGGCGAAACGCAGTACATCGACATGCTGACGGGCGAGAAAAAAGTCACCAGTATGTGGATGCGTAACGTCGGGGCGCATACCCGCTTTAAAGACGGTAGCGGGCAGTTGAAAACCCAAAGCAACAGCTATGTGTTGCAGCTGGGCGGTGATCTGGCGCAGTGGAGTAGCGACGGCCTCGACCGTTGGCACATCGGCGCAATGGCAGGTTACGCCAACAGCCAGAACCACACGCAGTCCAGCCTGACCGGCTACCATTCACGTGGTCAGGTTACCGGTTACAGCGTGGGGCTGTACGGCACCTGGTATGCCAATGACGCAGACAAGACCGGCACTTACGTAGACACCTGGATGCTGTACAACTGGTTTGATAACAAAGTGATGGGCCAGGAGCAGGCGACGGAGAAATATAAATCCAGCGGGATTACTGCTTCGGTCGAAGCGGGTTATAGCTTCAAACTGGGTGAGAACGAGCGCAACAGCTACTGGCTGCAACCAAAAGCGCAGGTGGTATGGATGGACGTGCAGGCCGACAGCCACCGCGAAGCGAACGGTACCCGCGTGAAAGATAACACCGATGGCAACCTGATGACCCGTCTGGGTGTGAAAGCCTTTATCAACGGTCACAACGCCATCGACGACGGTAAATCACGCGAGTTCCAGCCGTTTGTTGAAGCCAACTGGATCCACAACACCCAGACCGCCAGCGTGAAGATGGACGATGTGAGCAATGACATGCGTGGCACGAAGAACATTGGCGAGCTGAAAGTCGGCGTTGAAGGTCAAATCACCCCGCGTCTCAATGTGTGGAGCAACGTGGCTCAACAGATCGGCGACAAAGGCTACAGCGATACCCGCGGTATGCTGGGCGTGAAATATAATTTCTGACGGGATTGTAAGTAACAGAAAAGCCGCTGATTAATAGGTCAGCGGCTTTATTTTTTGGGGAGGCGGTAGGTCGGATAAGCGTTAGCGCCATCCGGTAAATAAGCTGCGTACAGCGCTAGCTATTACTATTTTTGTTACAAGCAAGTTCTTTGCCCAAAGCAATCATGGCCAATTCAGAAGGACTGTATTTTGTTCGTTCTTTAGGATGGGTCTGGAGGTAATTACCAACAATATCAGCTTCCTGTCCAATGGTTATGCTTTCATTACAGATGATATTTTCTTTTGATAGTGTCCCCGCTACACCGGCAACAAAAGACATATACATCACTGCTGTCTGTTCATCCCGAACATTCAAATAATCAAAACCTTTCTCATACAACTGATAGCCGTGATAAAGCGAGTTGCCGTCGATATTCAATGTCGATTTTGCCAGTACAGGCGTTGAAAAACAGAGCAATAACAAGACAGGAATGGCAATTTTACTGATCATACGAGCACCAGCCACCCTTATGGTGTGAGCCAGTACCGCCATGCGGGTGTTCTCCTTTCGGGCATGCGAAAACAGTGGATGATGCGGTGATAGTGACGAGAGCGATAACCATTGCCATGAATACGTTTTTCATATGTAACCCAATAATCTAATTTATTAGAAACGAGGCTGTCCCTTCCTGATTAAAGAAAAATGATGCCTGTGTATTTTTAGCGGGATTATAATATGGTGTTTATTGTGCTGTCATGTTTATCGTTTGGCATAGGCCATCAGGATAGTATTTTTATTATGGTTTTTAGTATAGAGATTGAATGATTTCTGATGCCTTTCTGATTCATGGATAATGAGTTAATGCTTCAAATATCATAATTATTGATTATTGCCCGTAAGTTTATAATGCTTTTTTCATTTATTAGGCTCCATTAATTCATCAAAGAAATTATCGCCGTTAACAATATTATCAGAATGAATATCAAATTGTGCACATTGAATCTTGGCTTTCAGTAACTGAATTTTTATTTCTTCGACTTTTTCATCGTCGTCAATCGAAAAGATGGTGTCTGGTTTTTCGTGGTGATTCATTTGTTTGGGTTCCCGTTACACTTTGGCTTCATTTTCCAGGAGAGTAGGCCGGATAAGCGCAAGCGCCATCCGGCACCAAGTGAACCTGTAAGTACTGCTTGCATGTTCAGCCGCACTTCACTGGAGAGTCGCCAGCGTGCTCTCAATTCTTTTTAACTTCTGATTTGCCTCTTGCAGCTCATCCTGCAGCCGTTGCTCCTGCTCGCCATAGACCATCAGCACGATACAGCCGTTCATCACTTTTACGCTAGGCTGTGTCCCGTAACTGTTTTTTGTACAATCTAATGTATGTCCTAACCACCGGAAGCTTCTTAATTTGGCCCGTTACGATTTCCCTGATGATGCCTGGACGCTGATTCTCCCCATGCTGCCACCTGAACAAGGTACATCCAGAGGTGGTCGCCCTTATCTGGCACAGGCAAGTAATGAATGGCATATTTTGGGTGTTGTGTTCAGGAGCCCCCTAGCGAGATTTGCCCGAACGCTATGGGCACTGGAAAACCACTTACAATCGATTTAATCGATGGTCTAAGGCTGGGGTGATGAACAATATTTTCAATAAATCACTCCAGATTCTGGATGAAAAAGAGTTAGTGGACTGGGACGTCATTGCCCTTGATGGCAGTAACATTCGCGCCCTGAAAGCGGCTGCCGGAGCGAAAAAAAACATCCCGATGAACTCGACGATCTTGGGCTGGGTCGCTCTCGGGGCGGCTTTGGCACCAAAATCCATCTGGCGACAGATGGAACGGGATTGCCGTTAAGTTTTTGCCTGAGCGGTGGACAAGCTCACGAGAGTCAGTATGCAAAAGCCCTGCTCAACCGGGTTGGCGTTATCCGAAAAAGTGGGTGCCTGAAATCCCGGCCAAAAGCGGTACTGGCAGATAAAGGTTATTCAGGCCATAACCTTCGGCATGATTTGAAAATCAAAGGGATAACAGCAGTCATTCCTTTCAAATCGAATGAAAAAGCCAGCCGGGACAAACGCCGAAAACTTAACAGTCAGTTGTACAAAAAACGCAATGTAGTGGAACGTTGTTTCGCGGTATTAAAAGAAAATCGCCGTATCGCTACACGCTCAGAAAAGACGGCGAGAAACTATTTGAGTATGCTTAAACTGGCTGCCGTCAGGTTGTTTTTAAGGCGATTGTAGCCTACAAATCAGCCAACTCCCGCTGTATTTTTCATAGCTGCATATAACCCAATAATATAATTTGTTTTCACAAAAAACTACGCACAAAGTTGACATATTGATAGCGACCACGGGTAGCAATAAGAGATTCTAACGTTAATACGGCTAAAATTGGCCGGGAAGGGTTGAAGGTATCATGTTCAAGGATATGAGCTGCACAATAACTGCTATTACATAATAGATGGAAAAGTCAATAATACCTTTTTCTTAATGTATAGTTGTTGACTTCGGCGGTCAAAGGTAATTCTCTATGTAATTCAATAAACTACTCATGAATTCACTGTTTAAACCATGAGTAAATAGATTGTCATTTAGCACCTGTGCGGACGAATTTAAGTTTAAAGTCAAATAATTTATCGCATTCATTTGCACATTTTAAACAATGAATTATTCTTTACATGTAAGGTTCTTTGTAAACACTCACGATGGGGGCGCAATCTTGCGCTATAAGCCGATACTTGCATGGAGTTTATTATGCCTAAAAAATTTATATTAAATGCCAAGTATTTAGATGATCACATCAGTGATGTTAGTTGGCTGAACGCATCTGGTAATCCAGTTCAATTCGAGAATTTAATTAAAAACCTTCTTGAAGAAGCAAAGTTAAATATAGGTGGCGATAAATGTGATGTTATTTCATTTCCTGTTAATGTTGAGGTTAGACCTTATATTTTTGGTGTTTGTGTTGAAATTTCAGTGAATGGTTTTAAAGTAGGGCATGCATAACCAAAAATTTATTCTGTTTTATTGAAAGTTAGACTATCGAAGTTGACAGCTATGAGGACGAAGAAATGCCAGTTGAGCCAGATTTTTTAAATGAACGATTCCTGATGTCGGGTGAAAATACGCTGGGCGCCTCTGTCCAGCTTGAAGTAATTATCATTGCAAAAGGTGATGAGCGCTTGGTTTTTGGACATCTCAATGAACGATTTTCCGTAGCTTTGAAAGATGTCATCGACATATCGGATACTTTGAATGGTATAGCAAATCCATTTAACGAAGGTTTTCCTGCTAGCTTGACGCTTTCTGAAGATACTGTGGTGCATCAAATTAAGATGATGCATGCAAAAGATTTGCTTTCCGAATGGCCGTTTGTGATTTCTCGCCCTTCAATGACACAGCCATTCACAAGGGATCCATACCCAGCGGAACATGATGAGTGGCTACGCCAGCGTGGTGTCCAACCGCTTGGAGCTTCACCAGAGAGGGCTACTACCCGTTATACTTCGAAGCAGACACGACGAGATACGACACGGTATACAACGAACCCTAATGATGGTAGCACTAGTGTCGATGGTTTTAATAACGATGGTTATGTTAACGATGGCTACGATCCTGATGGGTATGACAATGACCCTGATAATGTCTTAAATGTTACCCCTTCAACTTCACATCAAAGTTCTACACGTTACACCGCTTCACAATCTCGGAGAGATACTACCCGTTACACCACAGATCCAAACAATGGTAGTACGCGTGTAGATAGCATAGATAATGACGGATATTATAATGATGACAGCACTCCTGATGTTTATGATAACAATTAGGTACAGGATAAAATTAAAATGGAAGAAAATACCGTCCTTATCCTATCATTTCATGAAGACGAACATGCTGCTGTTGTTAAATACGAAATAGATAAACTGGGAGGGAGCGTAGTAGTATTTGATCCGCAGCAGGAGGATGACTTCTCACTTATATATGAGGTACATTCGAACACAGTACAGAGGAAATTAAGAATACAAGAATATGATCTTGATCTTGATAGATTGTCAGGGCTATGGTGGCGAAGACCCACAATCCCACAGCCAGGTAGTGACGTTCGGCACCCTACAGTACGTAAATTAGTTAGCGAAGAGTTAAAGCAGTTTTATCTAGGATGTCTTGCATCAAGTCAGATACTTATAATGAATCCATTTGCGCAATCGGCTCTCGCACGTTTCAAATTACATCAATTACAAATAGCCTCTCTTGTAGGTCTAAATATACCTGCAACGATGGTGTCGACATCCGTTACTGCAATCGATAAATTCATTGATGAACATAATGCAGACCTCATCTATAAACCCTTTTCTGGCATAGGGTTCGGAGCTTTCGAAACGCGCCCCCTAGTGGATGATGAGCGGTATATGTCGGAGAAAATGAGCAATTGCCCACCTATTTTGCAGAAACATATTCATGGTGAGTATGATTTGAGAATTACTATCGTAGGAAATGTAATGTTATGCGCAAAAATAGATTACAAGGCTGGCTACCACCCTGTTGATAGCCGAGCAGACATGGTTCCCATCACGCCCGTGTCTATTCCTGCTATACTCCAATCAAAATTATTTAAGCTAATTGATGCATTAGGGTTAGTTTACGCAGCTATAGATATGAGATTTGACGGAGTTGATTATTGGTTTTTTGAGGTGAATCCAGAAGGGCAATTCCTTTGGATTGAACTTCATACAGGATTACCAATAAGTCATGCAGTGGCATGTTATCTAATGCGGAATAGTATAAATGACGATAGTGAATTGGGAGTGTATTTTCGGAACTAGTTCAAAAATGATCAATAAATTAGAATAATATATCTTTTGATAGTGTAAGATATGCTGAGCAGTACTAAAGAGTGATAAGGTAATTATAATTAACAAAAGTGGGGTGGGTTGATATCATATTTCAGTATTAATGTTTTTACTTAAATACTATCGTTATACATCATAAATGGATTCAGGGTGTAGAATAAAAGACCCTTGTGAAAAAATTGACCGATGTTGGAGCAGACCTACCTGTCAGATTAGACTTAGGTGTAGCTCTTTGCCATAAAATTATACAACTTAAATCTAAACTAATACGATAGACATCTTGGTTTTTGTTTTTTATTCATAATGTTGTCGCTGTACCATTGAAGCATGACCCGTCTTTTTTCAAAGTAATGAGCATGATTATAAGTTCCGCGAATACTATTCTTATCAACATGCGCCAACTGCATTTCAATCCATGCACTATCAAATCCCTGCTCATGTAGGATTGTCGACATTGTATGTCTGAAACCGTGACCTGTAGCACGACCTCTGTAGCCAAGTAACTCAATCACATGTGCCACACTTTCCTTGCAGATTGGTTTACTGTGGTTGTTCCTGCCAATAAAAATGTAGGGATAATGGCCAGTAATAGGTTTGAGCTGCTTAAAGAGGTCAATCACCTGAGTGGATAAAGGAACGACGTGAGGCCTACGCATTTTCATCCGTTCTGCCGGTATTTCCCATAACCCTTTTTCGAGATCTACTTCGTCCCACGTAGCAAAGCGTATCTCTTGGGTTCGCACACCTGTAAGTATGATTATCTTCGTCGCATTCTTCGTAATAATGCTACCGGTATACGCTTCAAGGTCGCGTATAAAATGCGGCATTTCTTCTGCGGATAAAAATGGGTGATTTTTTTGCTTTGGAACGGCCAGCGCAATAGCTAAATCAGGTGCGGGGTTGTATTCAGCTCTACCGGTGATTATGGCGTAGCGGAAAACCTCGCCACAGCGTTGACGCACTTTCCTCGTTTTCTCTAAGGCTCCACGCTTTTCGATACGACGTAGCACCTCGAGCAATTCCAACGGTTTGATCTCACTTATAGGGCGCTTACCAATGTATGGGAAAATATCTTGTTCAAATGTTTTAATAATTTCTTCGCGGTAAGCCACTGTCCAGCGATCGGCTTTATTTGAATGCCACTCCCGACATATCGCTTCGAATGAGTTTTCTGTTGAGAGATGCTGTGCCAGCTTTTGGGCTTTACGTTCTTCCACTGGGTCTATGCCGTTTGCTACCTGCTTACGAGCTGTATCGCGTTTCTCACGTGCTTCTGCGAGGCCCACAAGGTCGTAGCTGCCAAATGACATTAGCCGTGCTTTACCGGTAAAACGAAAGCGGAAGCGCCAGCCCTTTGAGCCGTCTGGATTGATGAGTAATAAAAGGCCTTGTCGATCGTTCAATGTGTAGGGCTTGCCTTGGGGCTTTGCCCGTTTAATTTGTATGTCAGTTAGTGGCATGTGTATATAAAATTTATACACATCACTATACATATTTTTCATGGATTCAGAGATAACTTGTCGGACGGTTACGGATGACTGCGGAGGAACTTTGGCGACACAGTGGGGGAATTCAGGATAGGCAAATTGGCGGAAGATCACAGGAGTCGAACCTGCCCGGGAACGCTGGCGCCCCCAACTGGATTTGAAGTCCAGCCACCTCACCGGAGATGACGATCTTCCGCGCCTCGATTGCTACATGGAGGCGGGGCGCATTATAGCTACTTCCTGGGGTTTCCACACCCCCTCACTCACTTTTTTAACTTCCCTTTTGTCTTGCCATGATCGGTTTCATATAAATCCTCAATAAATCCGGTAGTTACATTTCATCACATTTTTCGACGCAACTCTGATCACAGAAAACAAGAATCGTAATTTGATAACGAGATATCGGAATACCCGCGCTCACAGGGATGGTTTACAAGAACTGTAACCGGTATCAGTGCGTGTGAAAGTGCTAACAAGGATGCGTAATGAAAAGTGAGATTTTGTCCGTTAAAGAGAAGATTGGCTACGGTATGGGCGATGCGGCGAGCCACATTATCTTCGATAACGTCATGTTATATATGATGTTCTTCTATACCGATATTTTTGGTATTCCGGCCGGATTTGTCGGCACCATGTTCCTGCTGGCCCGCGCGCTGGATGCTATCTCAGACCCTTGCATGGGACTGCTCGCTGACCGCACCCGCTCACGCTGGGGGAAATTTCGCCCGTGGGTACTGTTTGGCGCACTGCCGTTTGGTCTGGTCTGTGTGCTCGCCTACAGCACACCGGATCTCAGCCTGCATGGCAAAATGATTTATGCCGCAATCACCTACACGCTGCTGACCCTGCTTTATACCGTGGTGAATATTCCCTATTGTGCGCTGGGCGGCGTGATCACCAATGACCCCACGCAGCGCATCTCCCTGCAGTCATGGCGCTTTGTGCTGGCGACGGCGGGCGGCATGCTCTCCACCGTGCTGATGATGCCGCTGGTGAATCTGCTTGGCGGTGAAGATAAGGCGCTGGGTTTCCAGGGTGGGATTGCCGTGCTCTCGGTGGTGGCATTCCTGATGCTGGCATTCTGCTTCTTTACCACCAAAGAACGCGTGGAAGCGCCGCCGAGCAGCACCTCAATGCGTGAAGACCTGCGCGACATCTGGCAGAACGATCAATGGCGCATCGTCGGCCTGCTGACCATTCTCAACATCCTTGCTGTCTGCGTACGCGGCGGGGCGATGATGTATTACGTCATCTGGATTCTGGGCACGCCAGAAGTGTTTGTCGCCTTCCTCACCACCTATTGCGTCGGCAATCTTATCGGCTCTGCGCTGGCGAAGCCGCTGACCGACTGGAAATGCAAAGTCAGCGTCTTCTGGTGGACCAACGCCGCGCTGGCGGCCGTCAGTCTGGCGATGTTCTTCGTACCGATGCACGCCAACATTACCATGTTCGTCTTCATCTTCGTGATTGGCGTACTGCATCAGCTCGTGACGCCAATTCAGTGGGTAATGATGTCCGACACCGTGGATTACGGCGAGTGGTGCAACGGAAAACGTCTGACGGGGATCAGCTTTGCGGGCACGTTGTTCGTCCTCAAGCTGGGTCTGGCGCTCGGCGGGGCGCTGATCGGCTGGATGCTGGCAGGTGGGGGCTACGACGCTGCAGCGAAAACCCAGAACGGCGCCACCATTAGCATCATCATCGCGCTGTTCACCATAGTCCCGGCTATTTGCTACCTGCTGAGTGCCGTGATCGCCAAACGCTTCTACACCCTGAAAACCCCGTATCTGACTGAAATCATGAGCCAACTGGCGCAGGGCGCGCGCCGCAATCAGCAAGATTTCACGACGAAAGAATTACAGAACTAAGGAACCGATGATGAAAATTAGCGATGGAAACTGGCTGATTCAGCCCGGTCTGAACGTGATTAACCCGATTCAGGTGTTCGAGGTTGAACAGCAGGGCAATGAGATGATTGTCTACGTTGCGCCGCGCGATGTGCGTGAACGTACCTGGCAACTGGATACCCCATTGTTTATCCTGCGCTTCTTCTCGCCGCAGGAAGGCGTGGTCGGTGTGCGTATGGAGCACTTCCAGGGGGCGCTGGATACCGGTCCGCATTACCCGCTCAATGTGCTGCAGGATGTGAAGGTCGAGATGCGCAACACCGCTGAGATTGCCGAACTGAAGAGCGGTAACCTGAGCGTGCGCGTAACCAAAGGGGAATTCTGGTCGCTGGATTTCCTGCGTAACGGCGAACGTATTACCGGCAGCCAGCTGAAAAACAACGGCTACGTGCAGGATACCAACAGCGGGAAAAACTTTATGTTTGAGCGCCTGGATCTCGGCGTCGGGGAAACGGTATACGGCCTGGGCGAGCGCTTTACCGCGCTGGTGCGTAACGGGCAAACGGTAGAAACCTGGAACCGTGACGGCGGCACCAGCACCGAGCAATCTTACAAGAACATCCCGTTCTATATCACCAACCGCGGTTACGGTGTGCTGGTGAATCATCCGCAGTGCGTGTCATTTGAAATCGGCTCTGAAAAGGTGTCGAAAGTGCAGTTCAGCGTGGAAAGCGAGTATCTGGAATATTTCGTCATCGACGGCCCAACGCCGAAGGACGTGTTGAACCGTTATACCCAGTTCACTGGCCGTCCCGCGCTGCCGCCCGCCTGGTCGTTCGGCCTGTGGCTGACCACGTCGTTCACCACCAATTATGACGAAGCGACGGTCAACAGCTTTATCGACGGCATGGCCGAGCGCAATCTGCCGCTACACGTTTTTCACTTTGACTGCTTCTGGATGAAAGCCTTCCAGTGGTGCGACTTTGAGTGGGATCCGCTGACCTTCCCGGATCCGGAAGGCATGATCCGCCGCCTGAAAGAAAAAGGGCTGAAGGTCTGCGTGTGGATTAACCCGTATATTGGCCAGAAATCGCCAATATTCAAAGAGCTGAAAGAGAAAGGCTATCTGCTCAAGCGGCCGGACGGTTCCCTGTGGCAATGGGATAAATGGCAGCCGGGCCTGGCGATTTACGACTTCACTAATCCGCAAGCCTGTGAGTGGTATGCCAATAAGCTGAAAGGTCTGATGGATATTGGCGTTGACTGCTTCAAAACCGACTTTGGCGAACGCATTCCTACTGACGTTCAGTGGTTTGACGGTGCCGATCCGCAGAAAATGCATAACCATTATGCGTACATCTACAACGAACTGGTGTGGAACGTGCTGAAAGATACTGTCGGTGAAGAAGAGGCGGTGCTGTTTGCCCGTTCAGCTTCGGTCGGCGCGCAGCAGTTTCCGGTGCATTGGGGCGGCGATTGCTATGCCAACTATGAATCGATGGCCGAAAGCCTGCGCGGCGGGTTGTCCATTGGTCTGTCCGGCTTTGGCTTCTGGAGTCACGATATTGGCGGCTTTGAGAATACTGCCCCGGCGCACGTCTACAAGCGCTGGTGTGCGTTCGGGCTGCTCTCCAGCCACAGCCGTCTGCACGGTAGCAAATCCTACCGTGTACCGTGGGCGTACGATGACGAATCCTGCGATGTGGTGCGCTACTTCACCGAGCAGAAATGCCGCATGATGCCGTATCTGTATCGTGAAGCGGCGCGCGCCAATGAGCTAGGAACGCCGATGATGCGCGCAATGATGCTGGAGTTCCCGGACGATCCGGCATGTGATTATCTCGACCGCCAGTACATGTTGGGCGATAGCGTGATGGTTGCGCCGGTGTTTAGCGAGGCGGGCGATGTGCAGTTTTACCTGCCGGAAGGACGCTGGACGCATCTGTGGCGTAACGACGAGGTGTCTGGCAGTCGCTGGCATAAACAGCAGCATGGCTTCCTGAGTCTGCCAGTCTACGTGCGCGAGAACACTCTGCTGGCGCTGGGCAGCAATAACCAGAAGCCGGACTACGCCTGGCATGAAGGAACCGCGTTCCAGCTGTTCCATCTGCAGGAGGGCCGGGAAGCGGTGTGTGAAGTGCCTGCGATGGACGGCTCGGTTATCTTCACGCTGAAGGCGACGCGTGTAGGTAATACCATCACTGTGAAAGGGAAGGGTGAGGCACGTAACTGGACGCTGTGCCTGCGAAATATTCAGGAAATTGGCGGCATTAAATGCGGGTCGCATATGGGCAGCGAGCTGGGTGTAGTTATTACTCCACAGGGCAGTGAGCTGACGATTACCTTGTAAGTATGTGTCGACGTGGTGCCGGATGCGTTTTATCCGGCCCACGCTGCGAGCAGCATTCCAGATCTGAAAATCCAAAACATCCTGAATTAAATTTTTATCTCTGCATATTTGCGAGCGGTATCACTCTGATTCCCGCGAAAAATGTGATCTGCGCCGTAAATATCTCACTATTTCCTCTTTTTGTCTTATTTCTGTCCGGATTACTGGACACGATTTAGTATTGTTGACGCATCGTAGTCCTCTTATATTTATCATCACGGATTACACGTGGAGCATAAGCGCTTCTTTAGCTATTTAATCTGGTGTGTGATAAGGGTAAATAATGCAAATGATTACCTCGCGACAAAACAGATTATTAAAGTTTCTTCTGTCTAAGAAGGAATATGTAACGCTGCTGAAAATTGCCGAGTATTTATCTGTTTCAGAGAAAACTGTGCAGCGCGATCTGCGCTTACTGGAACCATGGTTATCAGAATGGAAAATAACCATCGATAAACGTGCTGGTGCTGGGGTGATATTAAGTTCCGATAATATTACCGACCTTTTATATATGGATCAGTTATTAGGATCGGAAGGTGATGATACTGACGGCATGATGAATAATTCACGGCGAGTCAAGATAGCCTCACAGTTATTAAGCGAAACGCCGCATGAAACGTCGATCAGTAAATTATCCGAACGTTATTTCATTAGTAGCGCATCGATTGTTAATGATCTGAAAGTAATTGAATCCTGGATTACCCCACTGGGCCTGTCGTTGATTCGCAGTCAGAGCGGCACGCATATCGAAGGCAGCGAGAGCGGTGTACGCCAGGCGATGGCGTCGCTGATTAACGGCGTGATTAACCATAATGAACCTGGTAACGTGGTTTATTCACGCCTTGACCCGGGCAGTTATAAAGCCTTAGTGCATTACTTTGGCGAAGAAGACGTTTTATTTGTCCAGACGTTATTGCAGGAAATGGAGAGCGACCTGTGCTGGTCTTTGGGCGAGCCTTATTACGTCAATATCTTTACCCATATTTTGATCATGATGTACCGCATCACGCGGGGCAATGCGCTGCCGAGAAAAGATGAAAATATCACCTCATGTGACGAGAATATTTTTTCCATTGCCAGCCGGATGATTCAACATATTGAAAAACGCATTGCCCACCCGCTACCGGAAGACGAAGTCTGGTTTATTTATCAATACATTATCTCTTCCGGCGTGGTAATTGAAGAGCATAACGACGTGAGCGTGATTGGCCATATGCACTCCAGCGACGAAGCGCGTTTGATTACCCATCGGTTGATTGCCTCCTTTGCCGAGATGGTCGACAGCGATCTTAGCCAGGACACGGCGCTTTATGATGGATTGCTGATCCACATTAAGCCGCTGATTAACCGCCTGAACTACCAGATCCGCATTCGTAATCCGCTGCTGGAGGATATTAAAGGCGAGTTGCAGGACGTGTGGTGTCTGACCCAGTGCGCGGTGAATCGGGTGTTTAGCGGCTGGGGCGAGCGGGCCGTGTCGGAAGATGAGGTGGGATATTTAACCGTGCATTTTCAAGCCGCAATGGAGCGGCAGATAGCGCGTAAGCGCGTGCTGCTGGTCTGCTCAACCGGTATTGGCACCTCTCACTTACTCAAAAGCCGTATTCTGCGCGCCTTTCCGGACTGGACTATCGTCGGCGTGGTATCGGCAGGCAGCCTGCCCTCCGTACTGACTGACGATATTGAACTGGTGGTATCGACGATAAATTTACCTGCTGTTGCTATGCCGGTCGTGTATGTCACCGCCTTTTTCAATGATGCAGATATTAAGCGGGTAACAGAAACGGTTATTACGGAAAAATTACATCGGGCGACGTCGCTGGTCGTCGAAAATTAATGTCTGAACTCCATGAGGTATGATTGATGGACATCACGAAAATACTCAATACAAATCGCGTTATTTTGGACATGAAGGCCACAAACAAAACGGAGGCTATTGAGGAACTGACGGATATTCTGCAGAAAGATGGGGCAATTAGCTGTCGGGAAACGTTTATTCAGGATGTCTGGCAGCGTGAATCAGAAGGCTCGACCGGCTTCGAAAATCATATTGCGATCCCGCACGGGAAATCCTCGGCGGTGGTCAATACCACGCTGGCAATTGGGCGTACCCGCCAGGATATTCCCTGGGAAACCCTGGATGGCAGCAACGTGCGCTGCATCATTCTGTTTGCCGTACGTCTTGAAGATCAAAACACTACACATATTCGTCTGCTTTCGCAGGTTGCCGGCGCGTTGGCGGATGACGACATTATTGAACAACTGTTAGTCGAAAGCAGTCCACAGAAAATTATTGAGCTTTTTAGCCAATATGCTGAATCCAATGTCTGCTAAATAAAAAGTGGAGCATGTTATGAATATTGTTTGTGTTGCCGCCTGTACGGCGGGTATTGCGCACACCTATATTGCCCGTGAGAAGCTAATTAAAGGTGCTAAAGCGCTTGGTCATAATATAAGAGTTGAAACCCAGGGAACTATCGGCACGGAGAACGAACTGCTGACAGAGGATATTTCTGCAGCTGATGTCGTAATTCTTGCTGTCGATGTCAAAATAAAAGGGGAGGAACGATTTTCAAATAAACGCATCGTGCGAGTGAAAACCGAAATCGTCATAAAATCGCCCATTCAGTTTCTTGAAAAGGTCGAAAAATCATTAGTTAATAATAACCAGTAGCGATCCTCATTCTGGAGGGATTTCACATGAGTGAAAATAAAATTCCGCTATCTCAGGAAATAAAAAGACATTTATTAACGGGGATTTCGTGGATGATCCCGTTAATTGTCGCCGCCGGGATCTGTATTGCTCTTGGGCAAATACTTGGCGGCACTAACGTAGGTGAAAAAACAGGAACCATACCCTGGATGCTCAACCAGATTGGCGGCTGGGGGATGGGGTTAATCGTACCGCTGATCAGTGCGGCGATTGCGTACTCCATTGCCGATCGTCCCGGATTTGCGCCGGGCCTGATTGTCGGCTTTGTTTGCGGCGAAATTCATACCGGTTTTATCGGCGGGATGCTGGGCGGGTTCCTGGTCGGTTATACCGTACTGCTACTTAAGCGCTATATCCGTTTGCCACAGTCGATGCAGGGGCTGATGCCCATCATGGTGTTGCCGGTACTGAGTACCGTCATTGGCGGCCTGTTGATGATGACGCTGATTGGCAAGCCGATAGCCTGGCTGCAGGACGCGTTGATTCATCTGCTGGAGTCCATGCAGGGCGGATCCCGCTTTCTGATGGGCGCTATCCTCGGTGCGATGGCGACATTCGACTTCGGCGGACCGGTGAATAAAACCATGTCGCTGTTTGCTGACGGCATGCTGGTCAGCGGTGTGTACGGTCCGGAAGCGGTGAAGTTTGTTGGTTCGATGATCCCTCCGTTCGGCATTACGCTCTCTTTCCTACTGACGCGTCACAAATACACCCGTGCGGAGCGCGAGGCGCTGAAAGCGGCATTCCCGATGGGGATCTGCATGATTACCGAAGGGGTCATTCCGATTGCAGCGCGTGACCTGTTGCGCGTGGTGGGCTCCTGCGTGGTGGCCTCGGCGATTGCGGGCGGCCTGATTATGGTGTGGGGTGTCGAAAGCCCGGTACCGCACGGCGGCATGTTTGTGGTTCCGCTCTTTACGCATCCACTGCTGTTTTGCCTGGCGCTGGGGATCGGCACGGTGATTTGCGGTGTCATGTTGTCGCTGTGGAAGAAACCGGTGACCGAGCGTGACGAAGAGTTTGATGAACTCAGCGATCAAAAACTGAAAGACGAAGAGATCACCTTCACCCTGGAATAACCGGAGGCCGTATGTTTGCCGATATGAAAAGCATGGTGGCGAAAGCCTGGCGCGAGCAGTACGCGCTGCTGGCCATCAACTGCATGAACCTGGAAAGCGCCCGCGCGGCGGTTCGGGTGGCAGAGAAACACCGTGCGCCCATCATTCTGAATCTGTATCAGGGGCATCTGGAGCATTTTCCGGCCCCGATAGCCGCTGCGGTCGTCAAAACGCTGGCAGAGGAAGCCTCGGTACCGGTCGCGCTGGCGCTGGATCATGGAAAGGATCCTGTACGCATTCGTCAGGCTTTTCGCGCCGGATTCAGCGGGTTAATGATCGATGCCTCCGCCTTTGCGCTGGAGGAGAACATTCGCCAGACCCGGGCAGTGGTCGAGCTCGCAGCCAGCGTTTCTCTGTGCGTGGAAGGCGAGCTGGGCCATCTGGCCGATGCTCCGCGCTATGACCATGCCGCTAACGCTGATTTGATGACTCAGGCCGCCGACGTGGAACCCTTTATCCAACAGACCGGCATCGATTTGCTGGCGGTGTCGGTGGGCACGGCACACGGCATGTACGCGCCGGGTATCACACCTGCTATTGATTTCCTGCGGCTGGAGGAAATAGCCCGGTTATCAACGGTACCTCTGGCACTGCATGGCGGCAGCGGGACGCCGTTTGATCAGCTACAGCGTTGCCCGACGTTTGGTGTCGCCAAGATAAACGTTGGTGCGGCGGTTTTCGAAGCCGGAAAGGCTGCGCTACTGCATACCCTGTGTCGTGACACATCCGGTGAACTCGTTAATGCCCTGGCCCTGATGGAACAGGCCTGCGAGGAAGCCATTATTCCGTACCTGCAGGCCAGCGGCGCTATCGGCAAAGCCTGATTCATTTTCTGTAACGCCTTCTATGCCTCTGCGATGACGCACTGGCAGGGCTTTCTACACCCTGAAACTGGAGAATTAACATGTTAGTTTCGATGAAAGAATTACTGCAACCTACTCGTCAGCACGGTTTTGCTATCGGCGCATTCAACGTGGCGGACAGCTGCTTTGTACGTGCAGTAGTGGAGGAAGCGGAAGCGACCAATACCCCGGCGATTATCTCTATTCACCCCAGTGAACATGATTTTGTCGGCGATGCGTTTTTTAGCTATGTCCGCGATATCACTCTGCGCAGCCCGGTTCCCTTTACTCTGCATCTGGACCATGGCGCTTCAGTTGAGCATGTGCTGCGGGCGATTCAGTGTGGGTTTACCTCGGTGATGATTGATGGCTCGCTGCTGCCGTATGAAGAGAACGTGGCGCTGACCCGCGAAGTGGTCAAGCTGGCGCATGCGGTAGGTGTTTCTGTGGAAGGGGAGTTGGGTACGATTGGTCAGACTGGGACGTCAGTGGAAGGCGGCGTGTCGAAGGTTACTTATACCGATCCTGCTCAGGCAGAGGATTTTATCGCCCGAACCGGTGCAGACACGCTGGCGGTGGCGATTGGAACCGCGCACGGGATCTACCCGAAAGGGATGCAGCCAGAGCTGCAAATGAACATCCTGCGCGACATCGCCGGGCGTGTGGATATTCCGCTGGTGCTGCACGGTGGTTCCGCGAACCCGGATGCGGAAATTGCCGAATCCGTGACGCTGGGTGTTGGCAAAATCAACATTTCCAGCGATATGAAATATGCCTACTTCCAGAAAGTCCGCGAAATCCTGGCGAAAGAAACCTGGTGGGACCCGAACGTAATCTACCCAGAAGCCATTAGCGCCGCGCGGGACGTGATCCGCCACAAAATGAAATTGTTCGGTTCAACCGGCAAAGCATCACTTTACTAACGGCATGCAGGCGGGGCGACCCGCCTCTTTCGCAACAAGGAAAAGTGGAATGAAGCGTTCACATATTAATTATGCCGTCGATAAAGCGCATGCCATCGCCGAGACTTTTCGGGTCTGTCTGCCTGATTTTGCGTATTTTACGATCGATGCCTGGCGGCAACAGGATCAATCTCTGTGGCGTGAAGTGCGCGATCTCCAGCTGGGCTGGGATATTACCGACTTTGGGCGTGGAGATTTTGCGCAAACGGGACTGACGTTACTGACGTTGCGCAATGGTCTGATGGGGTCAGCGGATTACCCCAAACCGTACGCCGAAAAGATGCTGCAAATTCAGCAGGATCAGCAAACGCCATGGCATTTTCATCGCCATAAAATGGAAGATATCGTGAATCGCGGCGGCGGTGACTTATGTATGCAGCTGGCATGGGCCACGCCTGATGACGGGTATGAAGCACGGCGTATTGTTGAAGTTAGCGTCGATGGTCAGCGGCGTACCGTTGACGCTGGCGAGACGCTGGTATTGAAACCGGGACAGGGGGTGTGCCTGCCGCCGCGCTTGTATCATCGCTTTTGGGCGGAGAAGGCGTTCGTGCTGGGCTGGGAAATCTCGATGGTCAATGACGACCAGCATGACAACCACTTTCTGGAACCTGGCGGTCGCTTCCCGGCGATTGAAGAGGATGAGCCGGTGAAGTGGCTGTTGTGCAGTGAATATATTCGTTTATGAGCGTGAGTAAGCCCGGTAAGCGAAGCGCCACCGGGCAATAAATTATTGCGCAGGTGGTGGTGCTGTGACTTCACTCCCTGAAACCACACCCGCCTGCATAGTCTGCGTGACCTGCTGTTTCTCCACGTTCACCGCATGCAGTTGCCCGCTGACCGTTGGCTTGAGCGGCGCATCGGCCTGAATATTGCCGCTGGCGGTAAGCTGAATATTACCATCGCCGGAAAGCGGCAGTGCGGGCCAGCCCCACTGCTGCAGGATCGTCATTGGCACGCCGCGTCCGTTCAGGCTGATCTGAGCCTGACGCTGAGGCAACTGCGAAATGCTGGCGGTGGCCTCCAGCAGCCCTTTTTCCGTATAGGCGCTCAGTTCGCTGATATTGATGGTGCTGTTGTTCGCCGTCAGCGCCAGCGAAGGACGACGTACATCCGTGCGGTTAAAGGTAGCAGCAGCGGCGTTGAGGGTGGCGCTCCCGCTCCAGATCCCCCACTGATTGTTCTGTACCAGCCCGAGGTTAGCGCCGTAACCGTCAAGCGCGGTGAGCTGCCACGGGAAACTCGGGTCGATATCAATTACCAGATTGCGGCTGGCGCTGAATTTCTTCAGCGTCAGGCTGTTTAGCCATGTTGGCAGAGGTTTCATCCACTGCTGCTTCCAGTTTTCCGGCAGCGTGTATTCCAGACCGACAATAGCGGCATCATCGAGGACCATCGCTTTGTTGCTGCGTAGCCAGTTTCCGGATGTTCTGACCATACCGCCTTCCCAGCGGGTGGTGAACTGGCGCAGCGCAATGCCCTGTGGTGAGAACTCGGCGTTCAGAATCGGATCGAAGAAGTGCAGAGAGCCGTAGATAAACTCGCTGGCGTTCATCGACAATTTTCCTTCCTGAGTTTGCCAGTCGTCCTTGCTGAAGGTCATGTTGCGCAAGCTCAGATCGAGATCCGTCACCGCCCAGTCAGGGCCTTGCAGACGGGCATCCGTTACTTCCAGACGACCAATTTGCAGGGAAGGAATGGTGCTTAACGGGGCAAAAAAGTCGGCCAGCGATTTGTCGCTTTGCAGCCGGATATCGTTCAGGCGCAGATTCTCCACTACCCAGCTCCCGTCGGCATTGCGTTGCGCTACGCCGGTTAATGCTCCACGCGCCACGTCTGCGCCAATATTGCTAAGCGTCACCCGGTCATGGTCAATGCTGCCTTCAATCAAGACGTTGGTGGTCGGGACATCGTTGAGCGTCAACGAACTGGCGCTGAGCTGAATTTGCGCTTTGCTGCCGAGAATTTTACCTGCTTCAGGGCTCCAGGGAATGACGCCGCCGTTAACGCGCTGGGCGCTGAGGTTCCACTCGCTACCGGGGCTGTTAAGCGCCATATCCTGCAATTGCAGACGATCGGCCTGAAACGGTAACGGCGCGGTTTGCTGGGAAAGATTCAACGTACCGTTTTGCAACAAAATGGTGTCTACATGCAGCGGGTCGGTGATTTGGCGGCTACTGAGTCCAATATCGACCGTTTTGGCGACCAGCGTGGCGGGCTGACCATCCCGGCCAAAGGTGACGTTTTCCAGCAGAATATGGGAAGGGGAAGAAAACCGGTGATCGATGGCATCAAAGGCCAGATGGTAGCTGCTGTTCTGTGAAACCCAGGCACTGACGTGCTCTGCGCCCCAGCGGGTTTGCAGTAGAAAATAAAGGCCGAGGATCGCCACTGCAAGGGCGATCAGCACGTAAAGAAGCAGCTTTCCAATAAATTTCATGGTCTTCCATCCCGCGAAGTGCACATAGTCAAGTTATGCACGATTTAGACGCAATGCTCAAGGCGGGAATGGTGAAAGAGCGTTACAGCGGCGTTGATTCAGAATCAACGCCGCTGTTTGCTTATTGCTTTTCTGGTGGGAACACCAGGTTCAGAACGATAGCGGTAATACCGCCTGCGGCAATACCGGAAGAGAGCAGGTTTTTCACCCAGTCCGGGGCGAACTGCAGGATCAACGGCTGCTGGGAGACGCCCAGGCCGACGGCCAGCGACAGCGCGATAATCAGAATCGCGCGACGGTTCAGCGGCTCGCGGGACACAATACGCACGCCGGATGCGGCGATAGTACCGAACATTACCAGCGTTGCCCCGCCCAGTACTGGCTCAGGAATATGCTGTACAAAACCGCTGACCGCCGGGAACAGGCCCAGCGCGATCAACATCAGCGCCACCACAAAACCGACGTAGCGGCTGGCAACGCCCGTTAACTGAATAACCCCGTTGTTCTGCCCAAAACAGGAGTTCGGGAAGGTGTTGAACACAGCGGAAACAAACGAGTTCAGGCCGTTCGCCAGCACGCCGCCTTTCAGGCGTTTCATATACAGCGGACCAGAAACCGGTTGCTCGGAGACATCAGAGGTGGCCGTAATATCGCCGATGGTTTCCAGCGAGGTGATCATAAAGACCAGCATCAGCGGCAGCAGTAAACTCCAGTCGATACCCAGGCCATAATACAGCGGCGTTGGCACCATTAGCAGGTCCTGACTTACCGGTGCGGTATTTTGCGGCAGCATGTCCATAAACCAGGCCAGCAGATAGCCTGCCGCCATCGCAATCACCAATGACGCAACACGCAGGTAAGGGTTGCGTTGACGGTTAAGCAGGATGATTAGCGCCAGTACCACGCCTGCCAACAGTAAATTCTTCGGTGCACCAAAGGTGTTGTCGCTCATTGCGGCATAGCCACCACCAATCGATGTCAGACCCACCTGAATCAGCGACAGGCCGATAATCATCACTACCACGCCTGAGACCAATGGGGTAATGATCCGCCGCGCCAAATGCAGTACGCGTGAGATAACCATCTCGGTGCAGCTTGCCAGCATCAACGTACCGAACAGCGCCGCCATCATGGTTGGGACATCTGCGCCACCGGTTTTTAGCGCCGTACCGCCCATAATCAATGGCGCAACAAAATTAAAGCTGGTGCCCTGAATGGATAGCAGCCCTGAGCCTACCGGCCCCCAGGCTTTGATCTGAATGATAGAAGCTACGCCGGAGGCGAACAGCGACATACTGATAATGTGTTGAGTATCCTGAGCCGGTAAACCAAGCGCCTGGCAAATTAACAGAGCGGGAGTAATTACCGCGACGAACATGGCCAGCAGATGCTGACAGGCGGCAAACAAGGTCTGGGCTAACGGGGGGCGATCTTCAAGACGGTAAATCAGTTCACTGTTGTGAGTCTGCGCAACCGGTTGCGCATTTGTTGACTCTACGGCGTTAACGGACATCAGAGGCAATCCCATGGTGGAAAAGCGGTGATTTTATCTGACCAGGGCAGAAAAGCAAACGTTTGCTAGCAGGTATTCTTAATATTTAAAACGGATAAACAAACATTTTTATATAACTTTTCATCATTTTCTGCTTAAAATCCACCCCGAAAACTCAATAAGAGCTAAAAATCGGTCTGGAATGCATCGTGCGTGATTGTGCTAAACGCACTAATGGAGCTGTAAATGTTTTATCTCGATACGTTATCAACGCTGGTTGCGGCAACCCTTGTGTTGCTGCTGGGACGTAAGCTCGTCCAGTCTGTTTCCTTCCTGAAAAAATACACCATTCCCGAACCCGTAGCGGGCGGCCTGCTGGTGGCGATTGCGCTGCTGGTGCTGAAAAAAAGCATGGGTTGGGAAGTTAACTTCGATATGACCCTGCGCGATCCGTTGATGCTGGCCTTCTTCGCCACTATCGGTCTGAACGCCAATATCGCAAGTTTGCGTGCTGGCGGCCGCGTGGTGGGTATTTTTCTGATTGTGGTTGTTGGCCTGTTGCTGATGCAAAACGCCATCGGTATTGGTATGGCGACCTTGCTGGGTCTGGACCCGCTGATGGGCCTGATTGCTGGCTCGATCACCCTCTCTGGTGGACACGGAACCGGGGCCGCATGGAGCAAGCTGTTTATTGAACGTTACGGCTTCACCAATGCGACTGAAGTGGCGATGGCTTGCGCAACGTTTGGTCTGGTATTGGGTGGGCTGATTGGCGGCCCGGTGGCACGCTATCTGGTCAAACACTCCACCACGCCAGACGGTATGCCGGACGATCAGGCTGTTCCGACCGCATTTGAAAAGCCGGACGTCGGACGCATGATCACCTCACTGGTGCTGATTGAAACCATCGCGCTGATCGCTATCTGTCTGACGGTGGGGAAAATCGTTGCGCAAATGCTGGTTGGAACGGTACTGGAACTGCCGACCTTCGTTTGCGTGCTGTTTGTTGGGGTGATCCTCAGCAATGGTCTGGCGCTACTGGGCTTCTACCGGGTGTTCGAACGTGCGGTTTCTGTGCTGGGTAACGTTAGTCTGTCACTGTTCCTGGCGATGGCGCTGATGAGCCTGAAGCTATGGGAACTGGCTTCTCTGGCCTTGCCGATGCTGGCAATCCTGGTTGTGCAGACCATTTTCATGGCGCTGTATGCGATATTCGTTACCTGGCGCATGATGGGTAAGAACTACGATGCCGCTGTGCTGGCTGCTGGACACTGCGGTTTTGGCCTCGGCGCGACGCCGACGGCGATTGCCAACATGCAGGCGATTACCGAACGCTTTGGGCCATCCCATATGGCGTTTCTGGTGGTGCCGATGGTGGGGGCATTCTTTATCGATATCGTCAACGCGCTGGTGATTAAGCTGTATCTGCTGTTACCGATTTTTGCGCAATAACGGCTGTGCGGCGGGGTAACATCCGCCGCCGCTATGAAATCGACTATGCGTTGGAGTAGCGTTCGGTTTCCGGCATCCAGCGCTCTATTAGCGCCACGGCCTGTTGCGGATAGCGTTCGTGAATATGGCGAGCAATGCGCTGAACTTCCGGGATAATCGCCTGATCACGCAGTAAATCTGCGACCTTGAATTCTGCCGTTCCGGTCTGGCGAGTACCTAACAGCTCGCCGGGGCCGCGAATCTCTAAATCTTTTTGCGCAATCACGAACCCGTCGTTGCTGTCTCGCAGAACCTGCAAGCGTTTCTGCGCGGTTTTAGACAGCGGTGATTTGTACAGCAGGACGCAGTGGGAGGCCACCGCGCCACGACCTACGCGGCCACGTAGCTGATGCAGCTGGGCCAGGCCCAGGCGCTCCGGGTTTTCAATAATCATCAGGCTGGCGTTTGGCACGTCCACGCCCACTTCAATCACTGTGGTGGCAACCAACAGATGCAGTTCACCCTGCTTAAAGGCCGCCATTACTGACTGCTTCTCGGCGGGCTTCATACGGCCGTGTACCAGGCCAATATTGAGTTCTGGCAGCGCAATCTTAAGCTCTTCCCACGTTGCTTCTGCTGCCTGAGCTTCTAACAGATCAGACTCTTCAATCAGCGTACAGACCCAGTATGCCTGGCGCGCTTCGTGGGTACAGGCGTTGCGCACGCGATCAATGATGTCGCTGCGGCGGGTATCCGGAATGGCGACCGTGGTGACCGGGGTACGTCCCGGTGGGAGTTCATCAATTACTGAGGTGTCGAGATCGGCATAGGCGGTCATCGCCAGCGTGCGCGGGATTGGCGTAGCAGTCATGATGAGCTGGTGCGGGTGGAAGCCCTGCTGCTGACCTTTTTCCCATAGCGCCAGACGCTGATGCACCCCGAAGCGGTGCTGTTCGTCGATGATAACCAGTGCCAGACCGTTGAACTGAACCTGTTCCTGGAAAATTGCATGAGTACCGACAATCATCTGCACCTGACCGCTGGCAATGGCTTCCTGTTGCGCCAGACGCGCTTTGCCTTTCTGCTTGCCCGCCAGCCAGCCCACTTCAACGCCCAGCGGCGCGAACCAGCTGCGGAAGTTATTCGCATGTTGTTCAGCCAATAATTCGGTGGGGGCCATCAGCGCAACCTGCTTACCATGTGCGATAGCGCGCAGCGCGGCTAACGCCGCAACCAGCGTTTTACCGGAGCCGACATCACCCTGTACCAGGCGCATCATTGGGACATCCAGTGCCATATCACGTTCGATCTCCGCGGTAACGCGAGCCTGTGCGCCAGTCGGTTTAAATGGTAGCGCCGCCAACAGCTTATCTTTCAGCGCATTGTTTGCGCTCAGCGGCTGGGCATGAAAACGCTGTGCCCCGGCGCGTAGTGCCAGCATGCTGAGATTATGCGCCAGCAGTTCTTCGAGAATCAGACGTCGCTGCGCCGGATGTTGTCCTGTTTCCAGATCGCTGAGTTGCAGCGACGGTGGAGGGCGGTGCAACGTGCGCAGTGCTTCGGGCAGGCTCATCATGCCCTGTAACAGCTCTGGCGGTAGCAGTTCGGCAATGGCGCAAGTATCGAGCAGATCCAGTGCCTGATCGGTCAGCTTGCGCAGCGTGGCCTGCTTCACGCCTTCGGTAGTCGGATAAACAGGGGTCAGCGTTTCCTGTAATTCCGGCGTGCTGAGATCGCCCTGCACACGGTATTCCGGGTGGATCATCTCTGCGCCGTATTTCCCGCGTTTGGCTTCACCGTAGGCCAGCACCCGGCGACCGGTGGCTAGGCTGTTTTTCATTGCTGCGCTGAAGTTGAAAAAGCGCATGGTGAGAATGCCGGAGCCATCGCTGATCTGACAGGTCATCATCCGGCGACCGCCGAAGGTGATATTGCAGTTCAGCACTTCGCCTTCAACGGTGGCATAGACGCCCGGCAGCAGTTCGCCAATTGGGTACAGATGGGTACGGTCTTCGTAACGCAGGGGGAGGTGTAGCAGGAGGTCCTGTACGGTGTGCAGGCCAATTTTCGCCAGTTTACTGCTTTGCGCTGCGCCAACGCCGGTCAGAGAGTTGAGTGGGATGGCATCCAGTAAACGGCCTTTCATCGCGTTTATCTCGCAGATTGCATAGTGGCCCACCACGTTGCATCGGCTTCAATTTCGCCCTGCGTGTTTACGTGAGGGTAGGGAAGACCTTTGCGCTTAGCGACATTCGCCAGCACCGGATAACCGCCTTCAAACAGTAAGCGCTGCTGCTCGTCTTGTGGCAGCATGCTGTTTTCTCGTCGGTACATCCCAGCGTTTTGCCGCTGGCGTTGTGCTTCGTACAGAATCAGCGCGGAGGCGACCGAAACGTTCAGCGACTGCACCATGCCAGTCATGGGAATGATGATGTCCTGATCAGCCAGATCCAACGCTTCCTGAGTGATACCGGTTTTCTCCTGGCCCATCAGGATGCAGGTGGGGCGCGTGTAATCAATATCGCGAAAATCCACGGCTTTATCTGACAGATGAGTTGCCAGAACCTGCATGCCGCGGTTTTTTAAATGTGTGACCGCATCGCCAATAGTAAGGTGAGTTTTCACCTGCACCCAACTGTTGCTGCCTGCGGCAGAAGAGGCCATGGTGCGCATACGACTACCCGGCCAGACGGCGTGGACTTCATGCACGCCGACCGCATCTGCAGTACGAATAATCGCAGAAACGTTATGAGGTTTGTGAACCTGCTCCATGCAGACGGTCAGATCGGGCTGACGACGTGCGAGCATCTCGCGGATACGTGCATAGCGCTGTTCATTCATAAGACTAGTTTCGGTTACGGGTGACTTTTATCACGTCCGGCATGACGCGAATTTTGCGCATGATATTCGCCAGGTGCACGCGATCGCGAGCGGTCAAGCGAATAAAGGCGCTATAGACGCGACCATCTTTCTCTTCCGTATTCAGGCTTTGAATATTGGAGGTGGTCGTGTTGATTGCCGCCGTCAGGTTCGCCAAAGCACCCTGGTGGTTAAACATATCCACCTTAATCTCGGTGATGAATTCCTGCTCTGTTTCTTTATCCCATTCCACTGCCATAAACTTCTCTGGCTCTTTCTGGTAGCCACGAATATTACGGCAGGACTCATGGTGAATCACCAGACCTTTACCCGGACTGACGTGGGCAATGATGGGATCGCCTGGAATTGGACGGCAGCATTTCGCGAAGGTGATTAGCACGCCGTCTGCGCCTTTGATCGGCAGATGACCATGGCCAGATTGTGCTGGTACGTTCGCTGTTGCTTCGCCCTGCTGGAGGTTTTTCGCTACCACCACGCTCATGGCATTACCCAGACCGATTTCTGCGAGCAGATCGTCAAGAGTGGCGAGCTTCATGCGCTCAAGCTCACGCTGGATGCTCTCTGGCGGGATCTCAGCCAGTTTACGGCTACCGCCCAGGGCATGGTTGAGCAGTCGACGGCCCAGACTGACGGAATCATCGCGCTTGAGGTTTTTCAGCAGTTGGCGAATCTTGGCGCGCGCTTTCGAACTGACGACGAAGTTGAGCCACGCGGCATTCGGGCGCGCACCCGGGGCGGTAATAATCTCAACTGTCTGACCGCTAAAGAGCGGTTGTGAAAGCGGGTAAGGCTGTCTGTCGACGCGCGCGCCGACGCAAGCGTGACCGATATCGGTATGCACGGCGTAGGCGAAGTCGACAGGCGTTGCACCGGCGGGCAGTTCGACAATGCGCCCTTCCGGTGTGAAAACATAAATCTCATCCGGGAAGAGATCAGATTTAACGCTTTCAATAAATTCAAACGAGCTACCGGCGCTCTGCTGCAGTTCCAGCAGGCTTTGCATCCAGCGCTGAGCGCGGATTTGCGCAGTGGTGCTGCTTTCGCCGCCGTGCTCTTTGTAAGCCCAGTGCGCTGCGACACCCATCTCTGCCATCTGGTCCATGTCTTCAGTACGAATCTGTACTTCAACCGGGACGCCATGAGGGCCGATCATTGAGGTGTGCAAAGACTGATATCCGTTCGCTTTTGGGATGGCAATATAGTCTTTCACGCGGCCAGGACGTGGTTTGTACAGGCTGTGCATCTGGCCGAGTACGCGATAGCAGGTATCGGAATCATGAACGATGACGCGAAATGCGTAGATATCCATGATGGAGTGAAAACGCTGCTCTTTGAGCACCATTTTGCAGTAAATAGAGTACAGGTGCTTCTCACGCCCGCTTACGCGACACGGAATACCTGCCTCCTGCAAACGTCCTTCGATTTCCGAGAGGATTTTTTGGATCATCTCTTTGCGGTTGCCGCGAGCGGCTTTAACCACTTCTTTAATCACGCGATAGCGGTTCGGGTACAACGCTTCAAAACCCAGCTCTTCCAGCTCGGTTTTAATGTGATGAATACCTAAACGGTGTGCCAGCGGACTATAGATTTCGAGGGTTTCACGGGCGATGCGGCGACGCTTGTCCGGGCGTAATGAGCCCAGCGTGCGCATATTGTGAGTACGGTCGGCAAGTTTGATGAGAATGACGCGGATATCCTGCACCATCGCCATAATCATCTTGCGAAAGTTTTCGGCTTGCGCCTCTTTCTTATCGCGAAACTTAAGCTTATCAAGCTTCGATACCCCTTCTACCAGCTCTGCAACGCTTTTACCAAAAAGCTGTTCCATGTCCTGATAGGTGGCTGGGGTATCTTCAATCACGTCATGCAGCAGTGCAGCCATCAGCGTTTCGTAGTCGAGTTTCATCTCGGCCAGAATACAGGCTACCGCTACCGGGTGCGTGATATAGGGTTCACCGCTTGAACGTGTCTGGCCCTCGTGAGCGTCACGTGCAACGAGATACGCCTGCCGAAGACGCTTAATCTGGTCTTCCGGCAGGTAGTTTTGAATCAGTTGATTCAGGCTTTCAAACAGATACAAGGGCGACCCGCTTTGTGATTAACGACGACCTTCAGCAATAGCGGTAACGGCTTGTAATTCAGCGGCTTCCTGCTCTTGCTGTTCCTGGCGCTCACGCACGTCGAGGATCTGGTTGTTGATCAGACCTTCTTCGATTTCGCGCAGCGCGATAACGGTAGTTTTATCGTTTTCTTCCGGTACGAGCGGATCCTTTCCGCCTACCTGCATCTGACGAGCGCGACGCGCGGCGACCAGTACCAGGTCAAAACGGTTACCAATTTTCTCTACAGCGTCCTGAACAGTTACGCGTGCCATACTTAAAATGCTCCACAGGTGAAGAAATGACTGGGCATGATACTGAATGTGGGTTCAGTCTGCCAACAGTTTGCTGATTAAAGCGTCATGACGCTGCTTTTGGCGGCTCATGCGCAGACGTTCGGCGCGAATGATGGTTTTCAAATCGCCCAGGGCGGTATCGAAATCATCGTTCACAATAAGATAATCATATTCGGCGTAATGGCTCATTTCTGCAACAGCTTGCGCCATACGTTTTGCGATCACGTCTTCGCTATCCTGACCGCGGCCACGCAGACGGCGATCCAACTCAATCTTAGATGGCGGCAAAATAAAAATACTGCGCGCATGCGGCATTTTTTCACGAATTTGCTGCGCACCTTGCCAGTCGATATCTAAAAAGACGTCTACGCCGGATGCTAATACTTGCTCAATGGTTTCACGTGAGGTGCCGTAGTAATTACCGAAAACCTCCGCGTGTTCCAGGAACGCGTCTCTGCCAATCATGGTTCTGAATTCATCATGGTTCACAAAAAAATAGTGTTCACCGTGCACTTCCCCCGGGCGCGGTGCGCGCGTGGTGTGCGAAACAGAAACCTGGGTGTCATACAACGGTTGGGTCTTTAATAAAGCCTGAATCAGGCTGGATTTACCCGCGCCACTGGGGGCAGAAACAATATAAAGCGTGCCTTGAGCCATGAGTATCTTAATGTATGTGATTGTCGAAAGAGAGCCTACATACGGGCTTATTATACACGTAGCCGCTATGTGACGTAGCCCTTGTCACACTTTTTGCGCATGTTTATTGCGTTTTGCGTATCAGTTTCCTGTTTTATCGATGATTTGCAGCAATACGCGCAAATGTCAGGAACGGTGCTCGCAGGATGCTTTTTTGCCGCTCTGTTTCCCTATTATTTCGCGCTATACCTGCCAGGAAATGCAGTGCTCAGCGGAGGTAACATGGGATTATGGAAAGGCATAGGGCTGGTTTTGCTAATGGGGTATCTACCCGCATGGGCGGTATGCCCCGTCTGGTCACCTGCCAGGGCAAACGAGGAAATTTCACGACTACAGCAGCAGATAACACAGTGGAATGACAGTTACTGGAAACAGGGTGAAAGTGCCGTAGATGACGGCGTTTATGACCAGCTCAATGCGCAACTAATTCAATGGCAGCGCTGTTTTGGTGATGAAGTTCCACCAGATCTGTCTGCGCCACCAATGGGTGGCACAGTATCGCACCCCATTCCCCACACGGGTGTTCGAAAACTTGCCGATAAGCAAGCGCTACAGCAATGGATGCACGCGCGCAGCGATCTCTGGGTGCAACCGAAGGTGGATGGCGTGGCAGTGACGTTAGTCTATCGCAATGGCAATCTGGTACGGGCGATTAGCCGTGGTAATGGCCTGAAAGGCGAAGACTGGACGCAAAAGGTTCTTCAGATCCCTTCCGTACCACATTCCACCAAGGGGAATCTCGCTAACAGTACGTTGCAGGGTGAGATTTTTTTGCAGCAAGAGGGGCATATTCAGAAGCAGAGAGGGGGAATGAACGCCCGCTCGAAGGTTGCTGGATTGATGATGCGCCAGAGCAATCAGGAATTATTAGGCTCGCTGGCTATTTTTATCTGGGCCTGGCCCGATGGTCCTGCGGTCATGTCTGAAAGACTGGAGCAGCTCACTGCTGCCGGGTTCAGTTTCACACAACATTTTACCAAGGCCGTGAAGAGTGCGGATGACGTAGAGCAAGTGCGAGCAAAGTGGTGGACTTCAGGATTACCTTTTGTCACTGATGGCGTGGTCGTGCGAACAGGAAAAGAGCCGCAGGCGCGATACTGGCTACCCGGACAGGGAGACTGGCTGGCTGCGTGGAAATATCCTCCCGTGGCCAGGGTATCTGAGGTAACCGGTATTCAGTTCTCCGTTGGTAAAAGCGGGAAAATTGCGGTGGTAGCATTGCTGACTCCCGTCATGCTGGATGATAAACGCGTACAGCGCGTCAATATTGGCTCCGTTCGACGCTGGAATGAATGGGATATCGCGCCTGGCGATCAGATTCTGGTGAGCCTGGCCGGACAAGGGATCCCCCGTATAGATGAGGTGGTCTGGCGCAGTACCCAGCGTAGTAAGCCAGTGCCACCTGAGGGGCGCTTCAATTCATTAACCTGTTTTTATGCCACAGCGGAGTGCCAGGAACAGTTTGTTGCCAGACTGGTCTGGCTGGGGGCCAAAGAGGTGCTGGGGCTGGAGGGCATCGGCGAGGCGGGATGGCGGGAGCTCCACCAGGTGTATCGTTTTGAGCATATCTTTTCCTGGCTCGGGCTAACTCAGGAACAACTACAGTCCACATTTGGTGTAAGCAAAGGGGAGAAGTTATGGCATCAATTCAACCTGTCACGCGATCTTCCGTTCACGCGCTGGGTGATTGCCATGGGAATACCGTTAACACAGGCAACGCTGAATGCCAGCCGGGATGGTTCGTGGCAGCAATTGCAAGAACGCGATGAACAAAGCTGGCGGCAGCTTCCTTTCATGGGGGAGCAGCGGGCACGGCAGGTTATTCAGTGGCTGGAGGATCGAGAGGTCACAGCGCTGAGCAACTGGTTAGCTGCTCAGCGGATCGCGGGATTTATGCCTTAATGGCCTTCATGGCGATAGTAAAATACTGGCAGACCTAACTTCAGGCGCAGCGCCAGTAGTCGGGCGGTAAAGCCGAAGAGCAGGGTAGAGATAACCACCACATCATGACTGGAGACATAATGCTGCAGCACGATGTACAGCACGGCAGCGGCAAATGATACGCCGGCATACAGTTCTTTCTGGAACACCAGCGGGATGCGTTTGCAGAACATATCGCGTAATACGCCGCCGAAAACCCCGGTAGTGACCGCAGCGACCACGGCGATAATCGGTCCATGGCCCATATCCAGTGCCACCTGAGCCCCGATAATAGAAAAGACCACCAGGCCCAGCGCATCCAGTACGAGGAATATTTTGCGCAGATAGGGCATCACGGGAGCAATAATAGTGGTCAGTACCGCGGCAGTGGCTACGATAATGACGTATTCAGGGTGCTTTACCCAGCCGAGCGGATAATGGCCGAGAAGAATATCGCGTACTGAACCACCGCCAATGGCTGTCGCGGTGGCAATGATAATGACGCCAAATGTATCCATACGCCGACGCCCAGCCGCAAGCGCACCGGTCATGGCTTCGGCAGTAATACCAATTAAGTATAAAACGTGTAACAGCATGTATTCCCCCTGATTTGCTGGGGGCTAAGGTTAACGATTTGTGCGCACTGTCACGATTGAGATTTTCTAAGGCGAAGTGATTCTAATAACTACAGCTAATGCGAAATTGTTGTAAACACGTTATGGCATGCGCTTTGTGATATGAGTGGTGACAATAAATGATGAGAAAATATAAGTCTGGTCGCATAGATGAGAACTGATAGCGTCGGGAAAAGCACGTAGCGCCGCCGTTTATTGACGGGCTACGTGAGATGGTGACTTACTCGATATTCTGAATTTGCTCGCGCATTTGCTCGATCAATACCTTCAGTTCAATTGCGGAGTTAGTCACTTCGGCATTGATAGACTTCGATGCCAGAGTATTCGACTCACGGTTGAATTCCTGCATCATGAAGTCCAGACGACGGCCAACCGCCTCTTTTTTCTTCAGAATGTTGTAGGTTTCTTTGACGTGAGCTTCCAGGCGATCCAGTTCTTCAGCCACGTCGATACGCTGTGCCATCAGCACCAGCTCTTGCTCAAGACGATTATTTTCCAGTTGCACCTGAGCATCTTCCAGTTTGGCTACCAGACGCTCGCGCTGCCATTGCAGGATTTCCGGCATATGCGCACGTACCTTCGTCACTTCGGCGCTGACGCCTTCCAGACGCTGCTCGATCAACGCCTTCAGTGCCTGTCCTTCGGTTTCACGCGCAACGATAAAGTCATCCAGCGTACCGTCAAGCGCGGCGAGGATTTCGGCGGCAATGGCGTCCAGATCTTGCTCCTGGGCTGCCATTACGCCTGGCCAACGCAGGATATCAACCGGGTTAATTTCACCTTCATCACTCTGCATTTTTACCCAGTTAGCAGCGCTAACGAGCTGTTTAGCGAGTTTTTCATTCAGAATCAGCTCGCCCTGTGCACTGGCATCAGGCTCAAAACGCAGCGTACATTCGACTTTACCGCGCGTCAGACGTGTGCGAATACGTTCGCGAACTACGGGTTCGAGACTACGGAACTGCTCCGGCAGGCGAAAATAAGTTTCCAGATAACGCTGGTTTACCGAGCGCATTTCCCAGGTAGCGCTACCCCATTCACCCTTGATTTCACGCCGGGCGTAAGCGGTCATGCTGCGGATCATAGACGTTCCTGTTTTTAAAGATGAGATGGGAGGATTATAGCCATCCACGTCTTGTCAGGATAGGAATAACAGTCGGAAGTCCGTATAATGCGCAGCCACATTCGTTTCAAGCCGGAGATTTTATCATGCGTCCAGCAGGTCGTAGTGCCAATCAGGTGCGTCCCGTCACCCTGACCCGTAATTATACAAAACACGCTGAAGGCTCCGTGCTGGTCGAATTTGGTGATACCAAAGTGCTATGTACCGCTTCTATTGATGAAGGCGTACCGCGTTTTCTGAAAGGTCAGGGCCAGGGTTGGATCACCGCAGAATATGGCATGCTGCCACGCGCCACACACACCCGTAACGCCCGTGAAGCGGCGAAAGGTAAGCAGGGTGGTCGTACCATGGAAATCCAGCGTCTGATCGCTCGCGCGTTGCGCGCTGCCGTTGACCTGAAGACGCTCGGTGAGTTCACCATTACGCTGGACTGCGATGTTATCCAGGCAGATGGCGGTACGCGCACCGCATCAATTACCGGTGCATGTGTTGCGTTGGCGGATGCGCTTAACAAGCTGGTCGCGAGCGGTAAACTGAAAACTAACCCGATGAAAGGGATGGTCGCCGCAGTTTCCGTGGGCATTGTTAACGGTGAAGCGCTCTGCGACCTCGAGTACGTTGAAGACTCTGCTGCAGAAACCGATATGAACGTAGTGATGACTGAAGACGGTCGCATTATAGAGGTTCAGGGCACGGCGGAAGGTGAGCCATTCAGCCATGAAGAACTTCTCACCCTACTGGCGTTGGCCCGAGGGGGAATCGAATCCATTGTAGCGACGCAGAAGGCGGCGTTAGAAAATTGATTTTAAAGGCGACTGATGAGTCGCCTTTTTTTTGTCTGTAATAAAGTGAGATGAGGAGCGAATCCATGAAACCGTATCAGCGCCAGTTTATTGAGTTTGCGCTTAGCAAGCAGGTACTAAAGTTTGGCGAGTTTACGCTGAAATCCGGGCGTAAAAGCCCCTATTTCTTCAACGCCGGACTGTTTAATACCGGGCGCGACCTGGCTCTGTTAGGCCGTTTTTACGCCGAAGCGCTGGTGGATTCCGGTATTGAGTTCGATTTGCTGTTTGGCCCAGCGTACAAAGGTATTCCGATTGCGACCACAACGGCCGTTGCGCTGGCTGAACACCACGATAAAGATTTGTCGTACTGCTTTAACCGTAAAGAGGCAAAGACCCACGGTGAAGGTGGCAATCTGGTCGGTAGTGCACTTGAGGGGCGCGTGATGCTGGTGGATGATGTTATCACCGCAGGTACGGCGATTCGTGAGTCGATGGAAATTATCCAGGCGAATGGCGCCACTCTGGCGGGGGTACTGATTTCTCTCGATCGTCAGGAACGCGGTCGCGGCGAGATTTCCGCTATTCAGGAAGTGGAACGTGATTACGGTTGCAAAGTTATCTCTATTATCACCCTGAAAGACCTGATTGCGTATCTGGAAGAGAAACCGGAGATGGCGGAGCACCTGGCGGCAGTACGAGCCTATCGCGAAGCATACGGTGTATAAGGACTGCCGGATAGCGCTGCGCTGATCCGGCCCACGCACTTACCGGGCCTACGTTTTACGTAGGCCGGACAAGACGAAACCGCTACTGCAATTGAGCGGCAACCAACGGCCAGCGGGTGTCAAAATCATCCGTTGGGCGGTATTTAAATTCGCTACGTACAAACCGGGATAGCATACCTTCGCAGAAAGCCAGTAACTGGCTGGCCAGAAGCGTTTCATCCACGGTGTAGCCTTCACCTTCACGCATTCTTTTTTCTCGCAGAACCTGGCGCAACTGCGCTTCAATGCGCTCAAAAAGTTGGTTAATGCGACCTTGCAGACGGTCTTGCTCGAACATCAACGCGTGTCCGGTCAGAATTCGCGTCAGGCCCGGATTACGCTCACCAAACCCTAAAATCAGCAGAACGATCAGACGCAGACGCGCGCTGGTGTCCTTTTCATCTTTCAAAATCAGATTGATACGCGTAATCAGACTATCTTCGATAAACTCAATCAGGCTATCGAACATACGGGTCTTGCTGGGGAAATGGCGATACAATGCCGCTTCGGATACGCCAACTGAGGCTGCCAGCTTTGCTGTGGTGATGCGTTGGCTACCATCGCTGGACTCAAGCATCAGTGCCAGAGACTGAAGTATTTCTTCGCGACGATTCCTTTTCGCAGTTTGCTTTTCTACCATGTTACAAAATACCCCTGAAAATAAGCTCTTGCCAGGCAGGCATCCACACAGCGACCGCAAACTGTTGTTTGCGGTGTGTTATTGCGTTATTACGCTATGGGATACTTTTCTGCGGGTTACTTGCGCCCGGAATGGCCGAAGCCACCTTCGCCACGATCGGTGGCTTCAAACTCTTCCACCAGATTAAATTCAGCCTGCACGACCGGTACAAATACCATCTGCGCGATACGTTCGCCCGGCTCAATAGTGAAGCTGTCCTGACCACGGTTCCAGATGGACACCATCAGTTGGCCCTGGTAGTCGGAATCAATCAAACCAACCAGATTGCCCAGCACGATACCGTGCTTATGGCCCAATCCGGAGCGCGGGAGCATCACCGCTGCCAGAGAAGGATCGGCAATGTGGATAGCTAACCCGGTTGGCACCAGCGTTGTTGCGCCCGGTGCCAGTTCTACGGCGTCATCAAGACAAGCACGCAGGTCAAGTCCGGCAGAACCAGAAGTGGCGTACGTCGGGAGCGGAAATTGTTGCCCAACGCGCGGGTCCAGAATCTTAACGTCGATTTTTTTCATCATAACGGGTCACGATCTCGTCGAGTAATAATTGGCCCAGGAGTTCTTTACGCTCAAGCGGTAAGACTTTGTCTCCATCCTGCCAAAAAAGGTGTAATGCGTTGCTATCGCTGTTAAACCCTTGAGTTGACAGCGAAACGTCGTTCGCACAGATCACATCAAGGTTTTTGCGGATGCGTTTTTGCCGGGCATATTCTTCCACATTATTTGTTTCGGCGGCAAACCCAACGACAAAAGGACGGTTAGCATCCAGTGCGGCAACACCGGCGATAATGTCCGGGTTTTTGACCATTTTTACTGTTAATTCATCACCCTGCGTCGCTTGTTTTTTTATTTTTTCGTGGGCGACAGTTTCAGCGCGATAATCAGCGACTGCAGCGCAGCCGATAAAAATATGCTGTTGTTGCACTGCAGACTGCACAGCGGCTTCCATTTCCAACGCGGTCATCACATCAACCCGCTGAACAAATGGTGGTGTGGATAACGAAACCGGACCCGATACCAGTGTGACGTTTGCCCCGCGCTTTGCTGCAGCGGCCGCGATAGCAAATCCCATCTTCCCGGAGCTATGGTTGGAAATATAACGCACGGGATCAAGCGGTTCACGCGTCGGACCCGCCGTAATCATGATGTTGAGATGTTGCAGATCGTTGACAGGCGAAAAATGTTCTGCCGCCATATCCGCAATCGTTAACGGATCCAGCATACGTCCAGGACCGACATCGCCACATGCCTGGCTACCGCTGTCCGGGCCCCAAATGAGCAAACCGCGTGAGGCAAGAATACTCAGATTGTGCTGGGTCGCGGCAGCGCGATACATCTGCTGGTTCATGGCTGGCAGTACAGCAACAGAAGCAGGCGTTGCCAGACAAATCGTTGACACCAGGTCGTTGGCCATACCTGCGGCGACACGAGCAATCAGATCTGCTGTAGCGGGCGCCAGGATGACCAAATCGGCCCATTTTCCCAGCTCAATGTGGCCCATCGCAGCTTCGGCTGCGGGATCAAGCAGGCTGTCGGAAACGGGATAACCTGAAACCGCCTGTAAACTCAGGGGAGTAATAAATGCTTTTGCCGCTTCGGTCATCGCCACGCGGACGTCAGCGCCGCGTTCCCGTAAACGACGCACCAGCTCAGGGGTCTTGTACGCAGCAATCCCGCCACTGACGCCAAGTACGATTTTTTTACCGGCCAGGCTCATCATGATCTTTCCTGTTGGGTTTCACCAGAAGGCAGATATTTTATCACAATCCGCAATTTGTCGTGCTTTTGACCGTCTTCTACTTTGCGAGGCACTACGAAGAAGTGAAAACAGCGCGTCGATTCACCGTCGGTGTTATGCCACTATGCGGACGCGAAAGGAGGGAAAAGTATGGACAATACAGGAAGTATGATGCCCAGGGAAAAGCTGTTGGCACAGGGGGCCAGTTCGCTGACCGATGTTGAGTTACTGGCGCTTTTTTTACGTACCGGCATTCAGGGTAAAGATGTGCTTACGCTGGCGAAAGAGATGCTTCAGCATTTTGAGTCGTTGTATGGCTTGTTGTCTGCTGATTACATGGATTTTAGCTATGTTCCGGGAATCGGTATCGCGAAGTATGCACAGTTGAAGGGTATTGCGGAGCTGGCAAGACGCTACTACAACGTGCGAGTAATAGAGGAGCGTGCTCTACTTAGCCCGGAAATGGCGCGTGAATTTCTGCAAAGCCAGCTCTCGCAAGAGGAACGCGAGATCTTTCTGGTGATCTTTATGGATTCTCAACATCAAGTGATTAAACACAGCAAACTTTTTTCCGGGACACTAAGCCACGTCGAGGTACATCCGCGAGAAATTGTCCGCGAAGCGATAAAAATGAATGCTTCCGCCGTGATCCTTGCGCATAATCACCCTTCGGGGTGTGCAGAGCCGAGTAAAGCAGATAAACTCATCACCGAGCGTGTTGTGAAATGCTGTCAGTTCATGGATATCCGGGTGCTTGATCATCTGGTCATTGGGCGCGGAGAGTACGTTTCTTTTGCGGAACGCGGTTGGATTTAACGCACTTTACGCGATCCATCGGGATCTTTGTCTGTTCGGGACTTGAGCATAACGCCGGGTCAGCGTATACTACGCCACCTTTGAGAATCTCGGGTTTGGCATTTGGGCCTGGCAATCGAGAGTTCACTTAGAACTATGCGATGACCGGGCTGTAAAGCCTGACGAGGCGCCGATACCCCATACGAAGCTCGAGCTAATTTGATTTTTGGAGAATAGACATGTCCCGAGTCTGCCAAGTTACTGGCAAGCGTCCGGTGACCGGTAACAACCGTTCCCACGCACTGAACGCGACTAAACGCCGTTTCCTGCCGAACCTGCACTCTCACCGTTTCTGGGTTGAGAGCGAGAAGCGTTTTGTCACCCTGCGTGTATCTGCTAAAGGTATGCGTGTAATTGATAAGAAAGGCATCGAAACAGTTCTGTCTGAACTGCGTGCCCGTGGCGAAAAGTACTAAGTACTAAGAGGAAATAAATCATGGCTAAAGGTATTCGTGAGAAAATCAAGCTGGTTTCTTCTGCTGGTACTGGTCATTTCTATACCACTACGAAGAACAAACGTACTAAGCCGGAAAAACTGGAACTGAAAAAATTCGATCCAGTTGTACGCCAGCACGTACTGTACAAAGAAGCTAAAATCAAATAATTTTAGTTTCGATGTAGCAAAAAACCTCGCCTCGGCGGGGTTTTTTGTTTTCTGGCCGTCCCCATATTAATGAGACCTGATACACCGCCGGAGATACTATGCCTGAATTACCTGAAGTCGAAACCAGTCGCCGTGGGATTGAGCCGCATCTGGTGGGGGCAACGATTATGCACGCGACTGTGCGTAACGGTCGTTTGCGTTGGCCGGTATCAGAGGAAATCTATCGCCTGAGCGATAAACCTGTCCTGAGCGTACAGCGGCGCGCAAAATACCTGCTTCTGGAGCTGCCGGATGGCTGGGTAATCATTCATCTGGGGATGTCGGGTAGTTTGCGTATCCTTCCTGAAGAGCTTCCGGCAGATAAGCACGACCACGTTGACTTAGTGATGAGTAATGGCAAAGTTCTGCGTTATACCGACCCCCGTCGCTTTGGTGCCTGGCTGTGGACTAAAGAGCTGGATGGACATAATGTCCTCGCCCATCTTGGCCCTGAGCCGCTGAGTGACGATTTCAACGCCGGTTATCTACAGCAGAAATGTGCAAAGAAGAAAACGGCGATTAAACCCTGGCTGATGGATAACAAGCTGGTGGTGGGGGTGGGAAACATCTATGCCAGCGAGTCGCTGTTTGCGGCTGGTATCCATCCTGACCGTCTGGCATCATCGCTGTCGAAAGATGAGTGTGAACTGCTGGTACGCGTTATCAAGGCGGTTTTGCTGCGTTCTATCGAGCAGGGCGGGACGACGCTGAAGGACTTTCTGCAAAGTGACGGTAAGCCGGGCTATTTTGCCCAGGAGCTGCAGGTCTATGGGAGAGAAGGTGAACCTTGCCGCGCATGTGGCGCACCGATTGTTGCGACAAAACACGCCCAGCGTACAACGTTCTATTGCCGTCGCTGTCAGAAATAGTTTCATTGCTGGCCGGATGCAGCATCCGGCCAGGCACATTACTTCAACTTACTCATTAACGCCTGATGGACGTTTTCCGGCAGAAAGTGCGTCACATCACCCTGATGGCGGGCGACTTCTTTCACCAGTGACGATGAGATAAATGACCACTCTTTAGACGGCATCAGAAAGACGCTTTCCAGTTGCGGCATTAGGTGGCGGTTCATGTGCGCCAGCTGCATTTCATACTCAAAATCTGCTACCGCGCGTAGGCCTCGGATCAGAATGTTAGCCTGATTATCACGGGCAAAATTTGCCATTAAGTCGCTGAATCCCAGAACTTCCACATTGCCGAGATGCGCCGTTGCCTGTTGCGCCAGCTCGACGCGCTCTTCAAGGGTAAACATCGGTTTTTTACTGGGACTTGCGGCAATCGCCAGGATCACGTGATCGAACATGCTGGTCGCACGCGTCACGATATCAAGATGGCCGTTAGTTATGGGATCAAAGGTTCCTGGATAAATCGCCCGTTTTTGCATGGCTTGCCTCAATGCGTTTTGGGTGGCAGATAAGGTTCCAGCAGCTGCAGCAGACGCTGTAACGCGCCCTGATTTTGATACAGAACTTCAACTGCGTGACGGCCATAAAAATTACGATAATCTGCATCGGTCAGTAAAGAAGATACTTCTTTTACCAGCGTAGGTGCGTCGGTGACGGTGATCAATCCGCTTGCCTGTTCGAGGCGGGCGCAAATATCTTTAAAATTAAACGTATGTGGTCCCATCAGCACTGGAATAGCATGTGCTGCGGCTTCCAGTGGATTGTGCCCACCACGTTCAACCAGTGAACCGCCGACAAAAGCAAGGTCGGCAATGCCATACAGCAACATCAGCTCACCCATGGTATCACCGATCACAACCTGAGTGCCTGAGGACGGAACTTCACCCGAAGAACGAGTGGTATAGCTTAGCCCAGCCTGGCGTACGAGGTTAATTGCATCCGGGAACCGTTCAGGATGTCTGGGAACCAGGATTAGTAAAAGATTCGGGAACTGATTTAATAACGCCTGATGGGCGGCAATGATGATGCTTTCTTCGCCGTCGTGGGTGCTGGTTGCAATCCATACCGGGCGGTGAGGAGCCCATTGACGACGTAATGTCACCGCTTTTGCAGCCAGTTGTGGCGTGACGGATATATCAAACTTAAGGCTGCCAGTAACGGTGACCTGATTGCTTCTGGCGCCAAGCGTAATAAAACGTGCGCCATCTTCTTCGTTTTGTGCGGCAATTAACGTAATTCGACGCAGTAGTCTGCCAACAAATTTACCTAATTTCGCATAGCCAGCGGCTGAACGAGCAGAAAGACGTGCGTTGGCAATGACCAGAGGAATGTGACGCCTATGGAGTGCCGCGATCAGATTTGGCCACAGCTCGGTTTCCATAATTAACACCAGTTTGGGGTCAACTTTATTCAGAAAACGGTTCAGGGCATCCGGTAAATCGTAAGGCAGATAAATATGCTGAACATCAGTGCCAAAAGCAGATTGTACGCGCTCGGAACCGGTTGGCGTCATGGTGGTGACCGTGATCGGCAAGTCGGGATAACGGTGACGCAGAGCGCGAACTAATGGGATTGCAGCCAGCGTTTCGCCCACAGAAACCGAATGAAGCATGATCCCGCCGGGTTTTAGCGGGCGGCGATAAAAGCCGTAGCGTTCGCCCCAGCGTTTACGGTAGGCCGGAGCCTTACGTCCGCGCACCCAAAGCCGTATCCAGATCAAAGGCTGAATAAGGTAGAAAAGGGCGGTGTAAAGCAATTCGAGCATAATGGTAGCTGACTTATGAATGTGCTGGGGATTCTATGTATTTAACTATGGCTTTACCATCATTTTTATCCAGGTTGTATCAAAACGATGGAATTGGTGGGGAACTGATTTCGCTGATGGCTATTTCAAAAATGCACATGGCCGCATTTATATGTCTTAACCTCTTGTGCGGTGTGCGTTTCCTGATGAACTGGTGTCTTATTTATCTGTATGTTTTTAATGGTTTATTTTGTTTTTTGTTTAAAAAATATTCATTTCGGAATGCTTGATAATAAATGATATACTACTGCGCAATTTCAGGTAGCTAGCGGGCAGAAACGTTTCGAAAGCACAGAAAGTCATCTTTGGATGCTTTAGGCAAGGATTACACGATTCTGATGCTTCAAACCTGATATGCCTGGCGACGCGATGCGGATATTAATGCATGAATATTGCTTTTTGTTTGTACAAGTATTTTCCCTATGGTGGGTTACAGCGTGATTTCTTGCGGGTAGCGCTGACGGTTGCTTCTCGTGGTCATCATGTTCAGGTATTTACCCAGTCATGGCAGGGCGAGCGTCCGGAAGGGCTGGAGATTATACTCGTCCCCGTTACATCCAGAACGAATCATGGGAAAAACGAGCAATATTATCAGTGGGTTCAGAATTATTTAACTCAACATCCCGTCGATCGTGTCGTTGGTTTTAATAAAATGCCTGGCCTGGATGTGTATTACGCTGCGGACGTTTGTTATGCGGAAAAGGTTGCCCGCGAGAAAGGCTTTTTCTACAAATTGACGCGCAGGTACCGACACTACTCTGCATTTGAAAAAGCCGTATTTCAGCAGGGTGTCGGCACTACGCTTTTGATGTTAACCGATAAACAAATTGGTGACTTCAAGCATCATTACCAAACTGAGAGCCAGCGCTTTCGTATTCTGCCTCCAGGAATCTACCCTGACAGAAAGTACAGCCAGCAACCTGAAAACAGCCGGCTGATTGTTAGAGAAAAAAATGGTATTGGTCTCGATCAGTTCTTGCTCTTACAGGTAGGTTCCGATTTCAAACGCAAAGGCGTGCCAAGAACATTACAGGCGTTGGCTTCTTTGCCTGATGTCATTCGCCACCGCACACGATTGATGGTTGTTGGTCAGGATAAGGCCGATCGCTATCGCGCTCAGGCTCGTCAATTGGGGGTTGAAGAACAAGTGCAGTTCTTCTCGGGGCGGGACGATGTAGCAGAATTGATGTCTGCTGCTGATTTATTACTTCACCCAGCTGTACAGGAAGCCGCCGGTATTGTCTTGCTAGAAGCTGTAGTTGCCGGGCTGCCGGTATTAACTACCGAAGTTTGCGGCTATGCGGGTTATATCAACGCCGCCCAATGTGGGGTGGTGATTCCTGAACCTTTTGAGCAGGAAAATCTGAATACAGCACTTTTCGATGCGCTGCAAAATAATGAGCAGAGAAGTCGTTGGGCCGGGAACGCACGGCATTTTGCTGATACAAAAGATCTCTACAGCCTGGCAGATAAAGCTGCAGATATCATTTTAGGTCCTAAGAATGATTGAATTAAAAGAACCATTTGCCACGCAGTGGCAAGGAAAAGACCCGTTTACTGAAGTCGCTAAGCTGGACGGTGAGGTTTTTCGCGCCCTGGAAACACGACGTACCCTACGTTTTGAGATGATGGGTAAGGGTTATTTTCTTAAATATCATCATGGAACCACGCTTAAAGAAGTGGTGAAGAATCTTATATCTTTACGTATGCCTGTACTTGGCGCAGACCGTGAGTGGCTGGCGATACATCGCTTGCAAGAACTGAATGTTGACACCATGACCGGCGTGGCATTTGGGCAGAAAGGACTGAATCCGTTAGAGCGCACCTCATTTATCATCACTGAAGATCTCTCTCCTGCTATCAGCCTTGAAGATTTTTGTGCAAGGTGGAAAGTTGAGCCCCCTGATTTTGTATTAAAACGGACCATTATTACCCGCGTGGCAGAAATGGTGGGTAAAATGCATCGGGGGGGAGTAAATCATCGGGATTGCTATATTTGCCATTTTTTACTCCAACAACCGATGCCAGAAAATATTGCGGATATCAAACTCTCCGTAATCGATTTGCATCGTGCACAAATTCGTCAGCATGTGCCACGCCGCTGGCGGGATAAGGATCTGATTGGACTCTATTTCTCTTCACTTGAGATCGGGTTGACGTCCAGAGATATCTACCGTTTTTTACGTGTCTATTTTTCGAAGCCACTACGTGAAATCTTTCGTCAGGAAGTCAGGTTGTTTGAACAGGCTGTCACAAAAGCGCAAAAAATAAGACAAAGAACAATAAGAAAAGCGCTATAAATCACAGATAAAGTTTGAGGCCATTTTACTATGAACATTGATTTCCAAAAGCTAGGGAAGGTGCGAATAAGCAGGTCATTTCTTCCCAAGCTGACTCGCTGATTAAAATTTCGCGGATCTGGGCCGATTTTTTTCCCGCAAACACATCGAATCAGCCTATTTAGGCTATTTTTTCCACCATTTCTGGCGTTATTTCCGGTTTTTACTGAGATCTCTCCCACTGACGTATCATTTGGTCCACCCGAAACAGGTTGGCCAGGGTGAATAACATCGCCAGTTGGTTATCGTTTTTCAGCAGCCCCTTGTATCTGGCTTTCACGAAGCCGAACTGCCGCTTGATGATGCGAAACGGGTGCTCCACCCTGGCACGGATGCTGGCTTTCATGTATTCGATGTTGATGGCCGTTTTGTTCTTGCGCGGATGCTGCTTCAAGGTTTTTACCTTGCCGGGACGCTCGGCGATCAGCCAGTCCACATCCACCTCGGCCAGCTCCTCGCGCTGTGGCGCTCCTTGGTAGCCGGCATCGGCTGAGACAAATTGCTCCTCTCCATGAAGCAGATTACCCAGCTGATTGAGGTCATGCTCGTTGGCCGCGGTGGTGACCAGGCTGTGGGTCAGGCCACTTTTGGCATCGACACCAATGTGGGCCTTCATGCCAAAGTGCCACTGATTGCCTTTCTTGGTCTGATGCATCTCCGGATCGCGTTGCTGCTCTTTGTTCCTGGTAGAGCTGGGTGCCTCAATGATGGTGGCATCCACCAAAGTGCCTTGGGTCATCATGACGCCTGCTTCGGCCAGCCAGCGATTGATGGTCTTGAACAATTGACGGGCCAGTTGATGCTGCTCGAGCAGGTGGCGGAAATTCATGATGGTGGTGCGATCCGGCAGGGCGCTATCCAGGGATAATCGGGCAAACAGGCGCATGGAGGCGATTTCGTACAGGGCATCTTCCATGGCACCGTCGCTCAGGTTGTACCAATGCTGCATGCAGTGAATACGCAGCATGGTCTCCAGCGGATAGGGCCGTCGGCCATTGCCCGCCTTGGGATAAAACGGCTCGATGACAGCGGTCATATTCTGCCATGGCAGAATCTGCTCCATGCGGGAGAGGAAAATCTCTTTTCGGGTCTGACGGCGCTTAGTGCTGAATTCACTATCGGCGAAGGTGAGTTGATGGCTCATGATGTCCCTCTGGGATGCGCTCCGGATGAATATGATGATCTCATATCAGGAACTTGTTCGCACCTTCCCTAGTTATCCAAAAACACGTCATAGACAGCTCTACGCATGAGAAGAGTAAAAAATTAAGTGTTGCGTATGGTGTCGACCGTAATTTTTTATTTGGCTCTGGTATTTCAATGACCTCAGTATTAGTGAATAACCCTGATATTGATATTCACTTTTATATAGTAACAGACTATATAGATGACGATTATCTGAAGAGTGTAAAACGCCTGACCCAAATGTATAGTACGACTGTGACGGTTCTTGTGTTCGATAACGCGGCGTTTCGTGAACTGCCGAGTACAAAAGCATGGACTTATGCAATGTACTATCGTTATTTCGCATTTGAATATTTAAGCACAGAGTTAAGCTCCGTACTGTATCTTGATGCAGATGTTATTTGCAAAGGCTCTCTTCGCGAGCTTACCGAGATTAATTTCTGTGGAGAATATGCCGCTGTTATCAATGATATTGATGAAGTACGTACTAAGTCCGGCAATAGGCTCGGTATTCCTGAACTGAGTAATGGGTACTTTAACTCCGGAGTGGTGTTTGCGAATCTGGAAGTTTGGCGTGAGCAGCAGTTATTGACGAAGGCTTTTTCTATCTTAGATAAACGCCAAAAGGAACTTCTGTATTTTGACCAAGATGTCCTAAATATATTGTTCGTTGGTAATGTGATTTTCCTGAGACGAGATTTTAACTGCATTTATGGTGTAGATCAGGAACTAAAAAATAAAAACGATAAAATATACCAGGATTATATTACTGAGGATACTGTTTTAATACATTACGTCGGTGTCACTAAACCATGGCATACATGGGCTAAATATCCGGTAGCTAAATACTTCATCGAAGCATATAAAAAATCCGCATGGGCGGAACAAGCCTTGTTAAATGCAAATACGGCAAAGTTGTATAAACGTAAGTCACGGCATGAAAGAGTGCAGCGTAAATATATTCGCTCGGTACTTAGTCATGTAATGTATATAAAAAATAAGTTACACAATTCAAAAGCATATTGAATATAGAAACAGTAACTTATTGATAATCGATTAAATAGGTGTAGCGAATGAACTTTGATTGTCATCAGTCTATAAAAAAGATACTTGAGTTTAATCAAGCGCCGACCGAACAGAAAATACAACTTAACATCGCCTGGGGTGTTGACAGGAATTTTATGTTTGGTGCTGCAATTTCGATGACATCGGTACTATTGAATAATAAAGATTTAAATATCCATTTTCATCTTTTTACTGACTACATTGATGCTGATTACCAGCAGCGGATAGCTAAATTAGCAGAGCAATTTTCCACAAACATCTCAATTTATGTTATGGATGCTAATGGGTTAAAAGTTTTGCCAAGTGGTCACGCCTGGTCACACGCAATGTACTTCAGGTTTATTGCCTTTGAATATCTTGGTGAGAAAATTGATTCACTTTTATACATTGATGCGGATGTAATGTGTAAAGGTTCACTTTTTGAACTCACGCAGATTGATCTTGGAGAATATGTTGCAGCGGTAATTACCGATGTGGATGATAGCCCTGCCAGAGATATTGAGATAAATAAAGATTATTTCAATTCAGGTGTCATATTTGCAAACCTAAAAAAGTGGAAAGAGCAGAATTTTATCAATGCAGCTTTTGATATCTTATTAGACAAAAATAATAAACTTTCATTCCCGGATCAGGATGTCTTGAATATTCTTTTCTTTAAAAAAGTACTTTTTCTGGAGCGAAGGTTCAATGCTATCTATGGAATTAAGCAAGAATTAAAAAGCAGAGATCTTGCGAAATATAAAGAATATATTACACCTGATACTGTTCTAATTCACTATGTTGGCGTGACTAAACCCTGGAATTCATGGGCAAATTATCCTTCAGCACAGTTTTTTGTTGACGCCTGGAAGGCTTCGCCTTGGGCAGATGTTCCATTGTTACCCGCCAGAACGCCAAAACAATATAAAAAGAAATCACGCCATGAAAGATTACAAGGGAAGTATTTCGCCTCGGTAATAAGCTATATTGGTTATTTGCGGGAAAAATTAAAAAGTAAGTAAAAAAACTCCCGTAAGGGAGTTTTTTATTAACGTAATTTAGTCTTAAGGTATTTCAAATACCATTTGATCGAGGCGCAATACTTCCCTTTTTTAGCTTCCTGGCGTGAATAGACCCGATAATCAGTAGGTCTCATACGTGGAGCATAAGAACGCATTTCTGTGTTTCGCCATGGTGTGAAATGATGGTAGAAAAGATAAAGTTGCTGTGAAAGCCCGGTATGCTCTTTATACCAGGGCTTCCTTCCACCAGTGAAGTGGATAATTCTTGGCAGAATATCTTTTTGGTAGAAGAATATCTCTTTTTGTTGATCGGTAAACCAGTTGAACAAAAAATTCCACCGGTTATCAATAAACTTAACGTTACCATCCATTGCGATATTCAGTGCATCCTGGTCAAAGTAAGGCAAGGCTTTACCTTGTTCAAATAACACGGTGTTTGCTTTATTTTCAATATCAAACTTGATCCAGTTTTCAATGTTAATATACAAAAAACCAGCATTGAAATAATGACCAGTACTCAGGCCCAAGCGTTTGGCATTTTTTGTATCATGAATATCGAGAGAATCGTGGCTGACTGCACAAATGACGTTGCTGATATCAATGCTGTTAATGTCATTGAGCTTATCAAAACACAGGGTATCTGCATCCAGGTAGATAAAATGCTCAACTTTATCTTTAAGTAAGCGCGGTACGGCCAGACGCATATAGGTCGAACGGTTCAGATGTTTGATTGCAAAGTCACTGTTATACTTTTCAATCTCTTCTTTATCGATATTGATAACCTGAATTTTATCACTGGTTGAACGCAGTTTATTGATTTCTTCGTCAGTAACGTCATAGACAAAGACAAAAAATGACAGGTCCTGTTCCGGGTTGTTCATTATGACAGACATAATGGACACTGCTACATATTCCAGATAATTAGCATCTGTACAGTAAGCAATATTAATAATGTTATTTTTGTTGTCCATTTATGTTTTCTCATTACCTTTTATATTGTCACTATCATGAAGTACCGTATCGATAGCGTCAATCACGGCTTGCTCCGGTATCCATGTGAGATATTTTTTTGATCTGTCGAGTTCATCCCGAGATGGCATCGGATGATAATCGCCAGCCCAAATCAATAAGGCTTTATCCGACCATGGCTTCCACTGTTGATAATTGGTGGCGCCAAACAGGCAGACCTGTGGTGTCTTTAGCGCCGCTGCCATATGCATAGGAGCAGAATCGACGCCAATGTACAGAACTGCATGATCGATCAATGCAGCCAACTGCAAAAAGGTGGTTTTACCTGCCAGCGTCAGGTCAGGGGAAGATTGACACAGTTCAGCAATGCGCTGAACCTGCTGCTGCTCACCTAGCGTTGGCCCACAGGTAAGATAGACGTGCAGACCTCGTTGATGCAGGTGGTCTATAACATGCGTGAATTTATCATCATCCCAGCATTTAAACTCTTGTCTGGCAGTGGGTTGAATAACGACATATTTTTGTGAAGGCAATGCCGGGAGTTGGGTAACTAAATGTTGATAGTCGTCAGGGCGATAACAAAGAGACATCTCTTTCTTCAGTTCTGTTTCGCTAAACCCGATACCTTTTAGAATAGATAAATTTTGTTCAACAATATGCGTTCCAATGAATGGCGTTACTCGCGTAAAAAGTCGATTCCACAGATCTTTTTCGCGCTCAAAAGCAATTGAAGGGCAACGTAAAGAGGCTATAAGAGCGCCGATCGGCCATTGTTCGGTGAGGTTAACGATCAGGTCGTAGTGATTTTTCTTCAGTTGTTTACGCACTGAAAGGTAATTTTTCACTGTTGACAGCAGGCCTTGCTTTTTCTCAATCAGATAAAAATTATTAATATCTTTATGGGCGGCTAAGATTGCTTTGGTATCTTTATAGAGTAGCAGATCGATCTTAGCTTGCGGATAACGAGCCCGAATGCTGGCAATAACAGGTGTAGTTAGCAGAACATCCCCATAAAACTTCAGCTTGCAAATAAGAACCCGGTCAACTTTTTCAAACATGTTAAAATCCCTTTCGCAAGAATAAGCTTTTACAAGCAGATAGTATCTTATATCTTGTTTCAGAAATAGAACGATCGATATGGGGGTATTTCATCTTCAGAATTATTTTCTTCTTAACGATTTTCGTATCGCAGCATGCAAGTGCATTCTGAATGTCATTTAGGGAAGGTGCGAATAAGCAGGTCATTTCTTCCCAAGCTGACTCGCTGATTAAAATTTCGCGGATCTGGGCCGATTTTTTTCCCGCAAACACATCGAATCAGCCTATTTAGGCTATTTTTTCCACCATTTCTGGCGTTATTTCCGGTTTTTACTGAGATCTCTCCCACTGACGTATCATTTGGTCCACCCGAAACAGGTTGGCCAGGGTGAATAACATCGCCAGTTGGTTATCGTTTTTCAGCAGCCCCTTGTATCTGGCTTTCACGAAGCCGAACTGCCGCTTGATGATGCGAAACGGGTGCTCCACCCTGGCACGGATGCTGGCTTTCATGTATTCGATGTTGATGGCCGTTTTGTTCTTGCGCGGATGCTGCTTCAAGGTTTTTACCTTGCCGGGACGCTCGGCGATCAGCCAGTCCACATCCACCTCGGCCAGCTCCTCGCGCTGTGGCGCTCCTTGGTAGCCGGCATCGGCTGAGACAAATTGCTCCTCTCCATGAAGCAGATTACCCAGCTGATTGAGGTCATGCTCGTTGGCCGCGGTGGTGACCAGGCTGTGGGTCAGGCCACTTTTGGCATCGACACCAATGTGGGCCTTCATGCCAAAGTGCCACTGATTGCCTTTCTTGGTCTGATGCATCTCCGGATCGCGTTGCTGCTCTTTGTTCCTGGTAGAGCTGGGTGCCTCAATGATGGTGGCATCCACCAAAGTGCCTTGGGTCATCATGACGCCTGCTTCGGCCAGCCAGCGATTGATGGTCTTGAACAATTGACGGGCCAGTTGATGCTGCTCGAGCAGGTGGCGGAAATTCATGATGGTGGTGCGATCCGGCAGGGCGCTATCCAGGGATAATCGGGCAAACAGGCGCATGGAGGCGATTTCGTACAGGGCATCTTCCATGGCACCGTCGCTCAGGTTGTACCAATGCTGCATGCAGTGAATACGCAGCATGGTCTCCAGCGGATAGGGCCGTCGGCCATTGCCCGCCTTGGGATAAAACGGCTCGATGACAGCGGTCATATTCTGCCATGGCAGAATCTGCTCCATGCGGGAGAGGAAAATCTCTTTTCGGGTCTGACGGCGCTTAGTGCTGAATTCACTATCGGCGAAGGTGAGTTGATGGCTCATGATGTCCCTCTGGGATGCGCTCCGGATGAATATGATGATCTCATATCAGGAACTTGTTCGCACCTTCCTTAAAGCAAATTATTATCAATTAGCGATACGTTGACTAAGCTTGCGTCCAGATCCTGCAATTTTCCGGAATGGCTCTGCTGTGTGTATTGATTCTTCCCATATCCACCAATCAATCCCGGGTCTGTCGGGCCATATAACGTAATATTGGGGCGATCCAATGCGGCGGTTAAATGGCTGAGACCTGTATCAACCGACACCACAAATTTTGCTCCCGCCAGGATGCGAGCAACCTCTTCCAGACTCATCCGCGGCAGGACATCGACGTAAGGAAAACCTTCCGCCAGCCTTTTGGCGCGCTCTTCTTCATGAGGGGCGCCCCAGGGGAGTTTAATACGGATGCCCGTATTATTTAACAGCCCAATCAGCTCCCGCCAGTTGGCTTCAGGCCAGTGCTTATCATCACGTGTAGTGGCGTGCAGAAATACAGCATAGTGGCCTGTATCAGCATTACATTCATTCACAAAATGCTGAGCGATAGCGTAATCACCCTGCGACTGCGGTTTGGCATATCCCAGACTTTTGGCGAACAATTCACGCGTACGTTCTACCGCATGCTGCTGTTTCGCAATGTGATGTTTGTGATTATAAAACAGGCTAGCCAGCGGCTCGCGGGCCGTACTCCAGTCCATACCATGCTTGACGCCACGTGCCAGACGCGTCACCAACGCCGCACTCTTAACCAGACCCTGCGCATCAATTATCGCGTCATACTGCTGCAAACGTACGGCATCGCGAAACGCTTTACGCTCGGCTTTAATCGGCGCTGAAAACCAGGCTTTACGCCAGCGGCGAATCGCCACTGGGATGACCCGGTCAACGGCTGCATGCCAGGAAGGGATCTGCGCGAATCCTTCTTCCACCACCCAATCAAATTGAATACCCGGAATAGCCTGCTGCGCATCGGTTAATGCGGGCAACGTATGCAGAACATCGCCCATAGAAGACGTTTTAACGATCAGAACCCGCATCCGTCAGGCTTCCTCTTGTAACAACAGGTCGTTGAGTTCTTCCAGTACACGCTGGGGTGTGATGTCAATCAGGCTTTGGTGATAGCCTTCAGCCGCATCGCCCTTGCGCACTTTGTGATAGCCCGTAATCAGACGAATGACCCGCGCTTTGTGCGACAACGGCGGGGTAAAGTCCGGACTACTTGGGCCATACAATGCTACCAGAGGTCGATTCAACGCTGCGGCAACGTGCATTAATCCAGAGTCGTTGGTGACGACCGCTTTGCAGGCGGCGAGCAGAATAACGGCCTGCTCCAGCTGCGTTTCGCCCGCCAGATTACGACACCAGGCCTGCTGCTCAACGCTTAACGTTGCCAGGATTTCATTTCCGGCTTCATGATCTTTTGCCGAGCCAAACAGCACAATCTGATGACCTTCGTCGATCAGCTGTTTTGCCAGTTCAGCATAATGGTAGTGTGGCCAGCGTTTCGCCGGACCAAATTCCGCACCCGGGCAAAAACCGATGATGGGGCGTTCGGCAGAAAGGGAGAACTGGCTACAGGTCAGAGACTTTTCACCTTCGCTGACCTGCAACTGTGGCCACAGCAGAGGTTGCGGCAAATCTTTAGCCGACAGCATCACGCCTTTATCGTAGGCCAGGGCCACATAGCGTTCGACCATCAGCGGCCATGCGTCTTTATCCAGCACGCGCGCATCGTTGAGCAGGCCGTAGCGCATTTCACCACGCCAACCGGTACGATGCGGAATACCTGCAAAAAAGGGCACCAACGCGGATTTAAACGAGTTAGGCAGCACATAAGCGCGGTCATAGCGCTTCTCACGCAGGCTATGACCGAGCTTACGCCGTTCACCAATTTCCAGAGCGCCATGCCCAAGCGGCATCGCGATCGCTTCATTGACTTCCGGCATCCGCGATAACAGCGGACGGCACCATGCAGGTGCCATCACGTCGATTATCGCCTGGGGATAGCGCGCCTTGAGCGTGCGATAGAGACTTTGCGACATCATCATGTCGCCCACCCAAGACGGGCCAACCACCAGAATCCTCATAGATTGCCTGCCTTATGCGTCGCGGTTCAGCCAGGCCATATATTCCGTTACGCCTTCAGCAACGGTCTTAAACGGCTTGTCATAGCCCGCGGCGCGCAGGTTGGTCAGGTCTGCCTGAGTAAACGCCTGGTAGCGGCCTTTCAGTTTTTCCGGGAATGGAATGTACTCAATGCTGCCTTTTTTGTGGTACGCCAGCGTTGCGTCAGCAACGGCCTGGAAAGATTCCGCACGACCAGTACCGAGGTTAAAGATGCCGGATACCCCGTTTTCCAGGAACCACAGGTTCACTGCAGCCACATCGCCAACGTAAACGAAATCACGTTTGAAGTTTTCGCTGCCTTCGAACAGTTTTGGTGTTTCGCCATTGTTAAGCTGAGTATTGAGGTGGAAAGCGACGCTCGCCATGCTGCCTTTATGGCCTTCACGCGGTCCGTAGACGTTGAAATAGCGGAAGCCAACAATCTGAGAGTTGGCTTCCGGCAGGATCTGACGCACGTACTCGTCGAACAGGAATTTTGAGTAGCCATAGACGTTCAGCGGTTTCTCATATTCACGGGATTCGATGAAATCAGAAGTGCGACCGCCATAGGTGGCGGCAGAGGACGCGTACAGGAACGGGATTTCACGCTCCAGGCAGTAGTGCAGCAGCTCTTTAGAGTATTGATAGTTGTTGTCCATCATATACTTGCCGTCCCACTCGGTGGTGGAAGAGCATGCGCCTTCGTGGAAAATAGCTTCGATATCGCCGAAATCTTCCCCGGCCATAATCTGGATCAGGAAGTCTTCCTTGTCCATGTAGTCAGCAATATTCAGATCCACCAGGTTAACGAACTTGGTGCCGTCTTTCAGGTTGTCCACCACCAGGATGTCGGTGATGCCTTTATCATTCAGGGACTTAACGATGTTGCTGCCGATAAAGCCCGCGCCGCCGGTAACGATGATCATAAATGTAACCTTCGAATTATGGAGTCAGAGACAATCTCAGACACGAATACTTTCTATCATATCACTACATGGCTCAGGCTTCAGCCATTCACCGATAAGCCGTGCGGGTACACGTGATTTATGCTTCATTTTGAAGAAGTGATGATGCGTCATCTCGTATCAACGTATAGCTTTGGGTAATATGTGCTGAAATTTGCCCAGTCTGGAGAATTGAAATGCGTGGGGATTTTTACAAACAGTTAACCAACGATCTCGACACCGCACGTGCGGAAGGATTGTTTAAAGAAGAGCGCATTATTACATCTGCCCAGCAGGCGGATATCACCGTGGCGGACGGAAGCCACGTTATTAACTTTTGTGCGAACAACTATCTGGGACTGGCTAATCATCCGGAACTGATTGCAGCAGCAAAAGCGGGTATGGATTCTCACGGATTTGGTATGGCTTCGGTTCGCTTTATTTGCGGTACCCAGGATAGCCATAAGCAACTGGAGCAAAAACTGGCGGCATTCCTCGGTATGGAAGATGCCATCCTTTACTCTTCCTGCTTCGACGCCAATGGCGGCCTGTTTGAAACGCTGCTGGGCGCAGAAGACGCAATTATTTCCGATGCCCTGAACCACGCTTCTATCATAGATGGCGTTCGTCTGTGTAAAGCAAAACGTTTCCGTTACGCCAACAACGATATGGTGGAACTGGAAGCTCGCCTGAAAGAAGCACGTGAAGCGGGCGCTCGTCATATCCTGATCGCCACTGATGGCGTGTTCTCTATGGATGGTGTGATCGCTAACCTGAAAGGCGTTTGCGATCTGGCGGATAAATACGACGCGCTGGTCATGGTTGATGATTCCCATGCCGTCGGTTTTGTCGGCGAAAATGGTCGTGGCTCCCATGAATACTGTGACGTGATGGGTCGCGTGGACATCATCACCGGTACGCTGGGTAAAGCACTCGGCGGCGCATCCGGTGGTTACACCGCAGCGCGTAAAGAAGTTGTTGAGTGGCTGCGTCAGCGTTCCCGTCCTTATCTGTTCTCCAACTCACTGGCGCCAGCGATTGTTGCGGCCTCCATTAAAGTGCTGGAAATGGTTGAAGCAGGCAGCGACCTGCGCGACCGCCTGTGGGCGAACGCACGTCAGTTCCGCGAGCAAATGTCTGCCGCAGGCTTTACTTTAGCCGGTGCCGATCACGCGATTATCCCGGTGATGTTGGGTGATGCAGTGATCGCGCAGGACTTTGCTCGTGAACTGCAAAAAGAGGGGATTTACGTTACCGGATTCTTCTATCCGGTGGTTCCAAAAGGCCAGGCGCGTATCCGTACCCAGATGTCTGCGGCGCATACCCCTGAGCAGATTACGCGTGCTGTTGAGGCGTTCACACGCATTGGTAAACAACTGGGCGTTATTGCCTGAGGATGTGAAATGAAAGCGTTATCCAAACTGAAAGCGGAAGAGGGCATTTGGATGACTGACGTTCCTGAACCGGAAGTCGGTCATAACGATTTGCTGATTAAAATCCGTAAAACAGCCATCTGCGGGACTGACGTTCACATTTATAACTGGGATGAATGGTCGCAAAAAACCATCCCAGTACCGATGGTCGTTGGGCATGAATATGTCGGCGAAGTTGTTGGCATCGGTCAGGAAGTTAAAGGCTTTAAAATCGGCGATCGCGTTTCAGGCGAAGGTCATATCACCTGCGGACATTGCCGTAACTGCCGCGGTGGACGTACTCACCTGTGCCGCAATACGACCGGTGTCGGTGTAAACCGTCCGGGCTGCTTTGCGGAGTACCTGGTGATCCCGGCATTTAACGCATTTAAAATCCCGGACAATATCTCCGACGACCTGGCGTCTATCTTCGATCCGTTCGGTAATGCAGTGCACACGGCGCTGTCGTTCGATCTGGTTGGGGAAGATGTACTGGTGTCCGGTGCGGGTCCAATCGGTATTATGGCGGCGGCGGTCGCGAAGCACGTTGGCGCACGCCACGTGGTGATCACCGACGTTAATGAGTATCGCCTTGAGCTGGCGCGCAAAATGGGTATCACTCGCGCGGTCAACGTATCGAAAGAGAATCTGACCGACGTGATGGCTGAACTGGGTATGACCGAAGGGTTTGATGTGGGCCTGGAGATGTCCGGGGCGCCGCCAGCGTTTCGCGCTATGCTGGACACCATGAATCACGGTGGCCGTATTGCTATGCTGGGTATTCCGCCATCTGATATGTCCATCGACTGGACGAAAGTTATCTTTAAAGGACTGTTTATTAAAGGTATCTACGGTCGTGAGATGTTTGAGACATGGTACAAAATGGCTGCACTGATCCAGTCTGGTCTGGATTTGTCGCCGATCATCACCCATCGATTCTCTATCGATGAATTCCAGCAGGGCTTTGACGCGATGCGTTCAGGCCAGTCAGGGAAAGTGATCCTGAGCTGGGATTAACCATATCCACCCTGTGGATTCTGTGTGTTGTCCCCGGATGTTGATCATCATTAATCATCCGGGGCGTTTTTTGCCTGCACAATCTCTCCCGCCCGGCGCATTTTCCGCTAAAGAATTAATAATTTTTTCTGAAAATCTACCGCTTAATATGCTAAAAAGTGCCGATTACTCTATTGTCTGGCTGGATTTGATATGACCTATATCCCTGGTCTCCTGAGCGTCATTATGCCGCTTTACAACACGGGTGAACCGTTCATTGCGTGTATGGATTCGCTGATTGCGCAAACCTGGAAGAACCTGGAGATCATCATTGTTAATGATGGCTCTACGGATAACTCTGCGGAGCTTGCTCAGTCTTATGCGGATCGTTATCCACACGTTCATCTGCTGCACCAGCGCAATGGGGGCGTTTCGGCGGCGCGCAATACCGGGATGAAAGTCGCCAGGGGGGAGTACATCGCGTACGTAGACGGCGATGATATTGCCTATCCGGAAATGTATGAAACGCTGATGACTATGGCGCTGAAAGACAACCTGGATGTTGCGCAGTGCAACGCTGATTGGTGTATTGCGGAAACCGGCCACACCTGGGCATCCATTCCTACCGATCGTATTCGTTCTACCGGCGTGATGACCGGGCCAGACTGGTTACGCAAAGCGTTAGCCAGCCGCCGTTGGCGACACGTTGTCTGGATGGGCGTTTATCGTCATCAGACTATCCGCGACGCGGGGCTGACCTTCCTGTCTGGCCTGCATCACCAGGATATTATCTGGACGACGGAGTTTATGTTTAATGCGAAGCGCGCGCGTTACACGGAAATCCCTCTGTATAAATACTTCCTGCACGGCGCATCTGTTAGCCGTCTGCCGCGCACCGGGCTGAAAAATCTCGCTTACCAGCGCCACTACATCAAAATTACCCGTCTGCTGGATAAGATGAATCATGATTACGCCGGGCGCATTCCCATTTACCCGGAATTCAAACAGCAGGTGATTTATGAAGCGCTACGCGTTTGTCATTGCATCCGTAAAGAACCGGACGAGAAAATCCGCCAGCGCATGATTGCTGAAGTATTCGTGTCAGGTATGTTCAAGCGTATGGTAAGCAATATTTGCAGCGTTAAGCTGGGTTATCAGGTGCTGTTGTGGGCCATCCGCTTTAGCCAGTGGCGCGATAAAGCACTGACGCCGCGCCGCCTGGCTCATTTAACGCTGGATAGCAAAGACTGATTATTGCCAGCCCTGCCACTGCAGGCGCATATACTGCACCAGCGTGCTTTGGGTAATGCTTTCGCCGAGCACGCTGAAGAAGCGGCTGGCGTACACTGGCTCTAACGGCTGCTTCGGTTTGCATAATTTCACCCCGCGGAAAGGATTACGCGGCGCATCAGGTATACCGTTCTTCGGTGGCGTGAGGTTTGGTCTGGAGGTATCCACCTGCGGTTCATTGAGCAGGCTGCTTGGGCGAACCAACGTGATGTCGGCTGGCAGGCTATACAGCATCTGCTGCAGGACACGAACCGTAGACGGGTGAGGATGGCCAATGGCGATTGCGGAACCGTTGCGGCGCGCCAGCTCGACGGCACGATTAAACTGACGGCGAATATCGGCTTCGTTTTGCGTGTCATCCAGGAAGACTTTGCGTTTGATGACTTTCACACCGGTCCCTGACGCTGCGCGCATTGCCTGGCTGTTACCAATGGTCATGCTGTCCAGGAAGTAGAGATCGTATCGCTCCAGCGCCTGCATCACCTTCTGCATGCCAAACAGACTGGAGGTCATCGCGCTGCCCATATGGTTGTTCAGACCGACCGCATTCGGTACTTTGCTTACCGCGTCGCGAATAATTCGCTCAATCTCTTCGCTGCTCATTTCAGGGCGTAATGTATCTTTCTCTAACGGCTGCTTGCTCAGCGGCGCCATTGGCAGATGGATTAATACTTCATGCCCGCTGTTATGCGCTTTGATTGCCATTTCACGTGCATGTGGGGCGTTAGGCAGAACGGCAACGGAGATGGTAGAAGGCATCGCCAGTACCTGGTTTTCAGTGTGTGGGCGATAGCCGAAATCATCAATGACGATGGCGAGTTTGCCAGCAAAAACAGGTGTTGCGAAGGCCAGCAGGCTGGCGAGAGAGAGTAGTAGACGACGAAATTGTTGTGGCAAAACTTATCTTCCCAACCACGGCTGTGGATTGACCGCCTGACCCTGGCGACGAATTTCGAAATAGAGTGCCGGCCTGCCCTGACCGCCGCTGCTACCCACTAGTGCTATAGGCTGCCCGGCGCGAACCTGCGTACCGACGCTGACCAGTGCGCTCTGGTTATAACCGTACAGGCTCATATCGCCTTTACCGTGCTCAACGACGACCACCAGGCCATAGCCCTGCAACCAGTCCGCCAGAATGACGCGACCATCGGCAATGGCTTTAACTTCGGTGCCTTCGGATGCGCCAATAACCATACCCTTCCAACGTAGCTCACCCTGCAGCTGTTCGCCATAACGATGCAGTGTTGGGCCACGAACGGGCCAGAATGCCTGGCCGCGCGGCGAACCCAGGCCGCCGGTACGGGACATCAGTGATTTTTCGCTTTCGGTCGGCTTGTAGGTCGAGCCTTTTCGTGACGCATCCTTCTGCTTATCACGTACGGCCTGCGCCTCGCGCGCTTCACGTTCCGCGCGCGCTTTGGCCGCAGCTTCGGCGCGAGCAATGCTGTTGCGCAGACGGGATTCGTTAGCGCGCATTTCGCCCAGTTGCTGCTGGCCCTGTTGAATCGAGGACTCAAGACCCGCCAGTGTTTTCTGGCGTTCGTTACGCGCCTGCTCCAGCTTAGCCTGCTGAGCGCGCTGTTCGTACAGTAGCGTCTGCTGTTCGCTTTGCTTATCTTCCAGCTCGGCTTTTTGCGAGTCGACTTCTTCGCGGGTTTGTTTCAGCTGCGCGATAGTTTCTTGCCTCGCCTGGTTCAGGTAGCCGAAATAGGCTTGCAGGCGCTGTCCGCGCTGGCTTTCTTCGCCGCTAAGGATGAGCTGAATACCGGTGTGTTCACCCTGGCGAAACGCGGCGTCTAACTGGGCTGCCAGACTGCGCTCTTGCGCTGCTCGTTGCTTTTCCAGCTTCGCGAGTGCTGCGTTCATCTCTGCGATTTGCGCGTTCAGTTGTGCCAGTGAGTTCTGCGTTTCGCGTAACTGCCTTGCGGCAACGGCGATGGCTTGTTCCTGAGCTTTAAGCTGAGCGAGGAGAGTGGAACGTTGTTGTTGCTGTTGGCGTACCGCGCGTTCTTTTGCCGCGATATCGGCCTGAATAGATTTGAGCTGGTCGCGTTCGTCCGCGTGGGCGGAAAAGGCGCACAGCAATACGCCAGCGCTAAGCGCGCTGGCGTAGAACAAGGGCCTGACTGAAAACTTACGCGGTTTCACGGCCCGAGTGATGGTATTAATCGCCTTTCCCCTCATGGGGAGGGATTATTCCACGATGAACAGCGGCTTACCAGTCATCTCTTGCGGGATTTCCATACCCATCAGCGTCAGCATCGTTGGGGCGATATCAGAAAGTTTGCCGCCTTCGACTGCTTTGACGTTCTTACCACCGACATAAATCAGCGGAACGGGCAGGTTGGTATGTGCAGTATGTGCCTGACCGGTGGACGGATCGCGCATCTGCTCTGCGTTACCGTGGTCTGCGGTGATCAGCAACTGGCCGCCAACGGACTCAACCGCTTTAGTCACCTGCTCAACGCAGTGATCCAGCGCTTCAACCGCTTTAACCGCTGCTTCCATCACCCCGGTGTGACCAACCATGTCGCCGTTCGGGTAGTTACAAATGATGGTGTCGTATTTACCGCTCTCAATCGCTGCAACCAGCTTCTCAGTCAGTTCAGCAGAGCTCATTTCCGGCTGCAGATCGTAGGTCGCAACTTTCGGAGAGTTGATCAGGATGCGGTCTTCGCCTTTGAACGGCTCTTCTACGCCGCCGTTGAAGAAGAAGGTCACGTGCGCATATTTTTCAGTTTCGGAAATACGCAGCTGCGTTTTTTCGTTCTTCGCCATCCACTCACCAAAGGTGTTGGCCAGAGATGCTGGTGGGTAAGCAACCGCAGTTTTGATGTCTGCCGCGTATTCGGTCAGCATCACAAAGTTGAGGTTAACGACTTTCTTACGGGCGAAGCCGTCGAAATCAGCGTTAACAAACGCACGGGTGATTTCACGCGCACGGTCAGCACGGAAGTTCATGAAAATCAGCGTATCGCCATCTTCCATAGCAGCATCTGCCTGACCTTCGGCACGGATCACGGTTGCTTTGACGAATTCGTCGTTCTCGTCGCGGGCATAAGCAGCCTGCAGACCTTCAACCGCCGTAGCGAACTGGAACTCGCCCTTCGCCAGCGTCATCAGATCGTAAGCCTGTTCTACGCGATCCCAACGGTTGTCGCGGTCCATAGCGTAGTAACGACCGATGATGGACGCTACGCGGCCTGTGCCCAGCGCGGCAAATTTCTCTTCAAATTTCTGCAGTGAATGTTCAGCGCTGCGCGGCGGGGTATCACGACCATCAAGGAAAGCGTGCAGATAGATTTTTTCAGCGCCGCGTTCAGCGGCCATTTCTACCATCGCCATGATGTGATCTTCGTGGCTGTGAACGCCGCCAGCAGAGAGCAGACCCATGATGTGTACCGCTTTCCCGGCATTTTTTGCCTGGTCGACCGCATCGGTCAACACCGGGTTAGCGAAGAAAGTACGTTCTTTGATTTCAACGTCCAGACGGGTAAGTTCCTGATACACGATACGGCCCGCGCCCAGGTTGACGTGACCCACTTCGGAGTTGCCCATCTGGCGATCGGGCAGGCCGACTTCCAGACCAGACGCATCAATCAGGGTATGCGGACGTTTTGCCCACAGCGCATCCATTACCGGGGTTTTAGCACTAAAAATGGCGTTATCCTGGCTGTCTTCGCGATAGCCGTAGCCATCCAGAATCACCAGTACCATAGGTTTTTTAGAAACCGACATTGCGACAACCTCACACTCAAGAGATAAAAAATAATTGCGTAATTTTACTACAGCTGAATCGATAAAGTAGCCCCCGAAGATCAAATAATGGGGGATCGCGTGCCAGGGGGAACACCGATTTACATTTTTTTTTCCGTAGCGCCCCGCAAAAATGCAATCCAATGCACGCTCTGGCTGTATTTGCGCCAACGCGCAGGTATACTCCTTTCCTGGTTTTTTTAATCACTGAGTCGGGAGTTGTTACCCCCCATGCAAGAAATTATGCAATTTGTTAGTCGCCACCCTGTCTTGAGTATCGCCTGGATTGCGTTACTGGCGGCTGTATTATTTACCACGTTTAAGAGCCTGACCTCAAAAGTGAAGGTGATTACTCGCGGCGAAGCTACACGTCTCATCAACAAAGAAGACGCCGTTGTTGTGGATTTACGCCAGCGCGACGACTTCCGCAAAGGCCATATCGCAGGCTCCACTAACCTGCTGCCGAGCGAAATCAAAGCCAACAATTTTGGCGAACTTGAAAAACACAAAAACAAACCTGTGATTGTGGTTGATGGTTCAGGCATGCAGTGCCAGGATTCAGCAACTGCGCTGATTAAAGCCGGTTTTGAGCAGGTATCCGTACTGAAAGACGGCGTAGCGGGCTGGAGTGGTGAGAATCTGCCACTGGTTCGCGGCAAGTAATTTACCCGTCTTCTTTCATGCCGCAGGGTAAAAAGAACACTGGAGATAAGTCATGGCCAATATTGAGATCTACACCAAAGCAACCTGCCCGTTTTGCCATCGCGCAAAAGCGCTGTTGAACAGCAAGGGTGTGAGTTTCCAGGAGCTTCCGATTGACGGCGATGCCGTAAAGCGTGAAGAGATGATCAAGCGCAGTGGCCGTACGACGGTTCCGCAGATTTTTATTGATGCACAGCACATTGGCGGTTGTGACGACTTGTATGCGTTGGATGCGCGTGGTGGACTGGATCCCCTGCTGCAATAAGGCGTACTGAAAGTATTTAAAGGACAACACTAAGGGTTTTCTAAACATGTCAGAACAAAATAACACTGAAATGGCTTTCCAGATCCAACGTATCTATACCAAGGATGTGTCTTTCGAAGCGCCAAATGCACCGCATGTTTTCCAGAAAGATTGGCAGCCAGAGGTTAAACTTGATCTTGATACCGCATCTACCCAACTGGCAGATGACGTGTATGAAGTAGTGCTGCGTGTCACTGTAACGGCTTCTCTTGGTGAAGAAACTGCGTTCCTGTGCGAAGTTCAGCAGGGCGGTATTTTCTCCATCAGTGGTATCGAAGGGACTCAGATGGCGCATTGCCTGGGCGCATACTGCCCGAACATTCTGTTCCCGTATGCCCGTGAATGCATCACCAGCCTGGTATCACGCGGTACGTTCCCGCAACTGAACCTTGCGCCGGTCAACTTTGATGCGCTGTTCATGAACTATTTACAGCAGCAGGCTGGCGAAGGTACTGAAGAACATCAGGATGCCTGATGAACCAAAGTAATGCTTCAATGACTGTGATTGGTGCCGGCTCGTACGGCACCGCTCTTGCCATCACCCTGGCAAGAAATGGCCATCAGGTTGTCCTGTGGGGCCATGATCCGAAACATATCGCGACCCTTGAGCACGATCGCTGCAACGTCGCGTTCCTTCCTGATGTGCCTTTTCCTGACACACTGCGCCTGGAAAGTGATTTAGCCACTGCGCTGGCCGCCAGTCGTAATATTCTGGTGGTGGTGCCGAGCCACGTCTTTGGCGAAGTGCTGCGAAACATCAAACCATTGATGCGTCCTGACGCACGACTGGTCTGGGCGACAAAAGGTCTGGAGGCGGAAACGGGGCGTCTGCTGCAGGACGTCGCGCGTGAAGCGCTGGGGGACTCAATTCCACTGGCGGTTATTTCCGGCCCGACGTTCGCCAAAGAGCTGGCTGCGGGCATGCCGACGGCGATTTCTCTGGCCTCGACGGACGACGCCTTTGCTGACGATCTCCAGCAGTTGCTGCACTGCGGCAAAAGCTTTCGCGTTTACAGCAACCCGGATTTCATTGGCGTGCAGCTTGGCGGCGCGGTGAAAAACGTCATTGCGATTGGTGCGGGGATGTCTGACGGCATCGGTTTTGGCGCGAATGCGCGTACCGCATTGATCACCCGTGGACTGACCGAAATGTCTCGCCTTGGCGCGGCGCTGGGTGCCGATCCTGCCACCTTTATGGGGATGGCGGGTTTAGGCGATCTGGTGCTGACCTGTACCGACAACCAGTCGCGTAACCGTCGTTTTGGCATGATGCTCGGCCAGGGTATGGACGTGCAGGGCGCGCAGGACAAGATTGGTCAGGTGGTTGAAGGCTATCGCAATACGAAAGAAGTTCGTGAATTGGCGCACCGTTTTGGTGTCGAGATGCCAATAACCGAGGAAATTTATCAAGTATTGTATTGCGGAAAAAACGCGCGCGAGGCAGCATTGACGTTATTAGGTCGTGCGCGCAAGGACGAGCGAAGCAGCCACTAGCCGTAAGGAACCGTTTCAATCTAACGACCCGACCCGCGAAGAACGGGTCGGTCGTTTTGCTACCTTCTGGAGTACGCAATGCCGTGTGAAGAACTGGATATCGTCTGGAAAAACATTAAAGCGGAAGCCCGGGCACTGGCGGAATGTGAGCCAATGTTGGCCAGTTTTTACCACGCAACGCTGCTCAAACATGAAAATCTCGGCAGTGCGCTAAGCTATATGCTGGCGAATAAACTCGCTTCTCCAATCATGCCCGCCATTGCGATTCGCGAAGTCGTGGAAGAGGCCTATGCCGCCGATCCTGAAATGATTGCCTCAGCGGCCTGTGATATTCAGGCGGTACGTACGCGTGACCCGGCTGTCGATAAATATTCCACCCCACTTCTGTACCTGAAGGGTTTTCATGCGCTTCAGGCCTACCGTATCGGTCACTGGCTGTGGCATCAGGGGCGTCAGGCGCTGGCGATCTTCCTGCAAAATCAGGTGTCCGTTACCTTCCAGGTAGACATTCATCCGGCGGCAAAAATTGGCCGTGGGATTATGCTCGATCACGCAACCGGCATTGTGGTCGGTGAAACGGCAGTGATTGAAAATGATGTCTCTATTCTGCAATCCGTCACGCTCGGCGGGACCGGTAAAGCCGGCGGCGATCGTCATCCGAAAATTCGTGAAGGTGTAATGATTGGCGCGGGAGCAAAAATTCTCGGCAACATTGAAGTCGGGCGCGGCGCGAAGATTGGCGCAGGTTCCGTGGTTTTACAACCGGTACCCCCGCATACCACTGCGGCAGGCGTACCTGCACGCATCGTCGGTAAGCCTGATAGCGATAAACCGTCTATGGATATGGATCAGCATTTCAACGGGATACATCATACTTTCGAATACGGCGATGGCATCTGATTTCGAGCTATGCCCGGCGGCGCAGTGCTTACCGGGCCTACAAATCTCGTAGGTCGGATAAGGCGTCAGCCGCCATCCGACAAAAATCAACTACGCAATACCGCGCCAGGATAACCTAACTGGCGCCAGGCCTCATACACCACCACCGACACCGCATTTGACAGGTTCATGCTGCGACTGTCCGGCATCATCGGAATTCGAATTTTTTGTTCGGCTGGCAGCGCGTCGAGGATGCTGGATGGCAGACCGCGAGTTTCCGGGCCAAACATCAGATAATCCCCATCCTGATAGCTTACCGCGCTATGCGCTGGCGTACCTTTGGTGGTCAGGGCAAACAGACGTTGCGGGTTTTCTGCGGCGACGAAGCTGGTGTAATCAGGGTGGCGCAGCACGGCGGTAAACTCATGGTAATCCAGCCCCGCGCGACGCAGGCGCTTGTCGTCCCAGGTAAAGCCCATTGGCTCAATAATATGCAGACGAAAGCCGGTGTTGGCGCAAAGACGGATAATATTGCCGGTATTTGGCGGGATTTCTGGTTCGAATAAAACGATGTTAAGCATACTGCCCCCTTGATAACGGGGGGCAGAATAGCAGAAAGAGCGGGTACTATGCGACGGTCAGCGCGTGCGGTTTATAGCGTTGCAGTTTGTAAATCGTTGCGGCAGCCGCAATCAGCGCCGGAAGGCTGAGGAACATTAATATACTGTCTGCCTGCCATTGCAGGGAAAGCAACTGGGCGCTCATCATCGTTCCGGCTACGCCACCGAAGCGGCCCACGCCCTGCATCCAGGCAATGCCCGTTGCGCGGCAGTGGGTTGGATAAAACGTGGCGGCCAGCGTCTGCAGCCCGGACTGCGCGCCGTTCATGGTAATCCCCATCAGGAAGATCAGTGCGCCGAACAGGATGATATGGTTATGTTCAAACCCGAGAGCGAGGGCAAACAGCATCGTCAGAATAAAGCCAAGTGACACCACTTTATGTGCTTCCCAGCGATCCATTAACCAACCGGCCAGCAGGATCCCCGCAGTACCGCCGAAGGTAAACAGTGACGTCAGCCAGGCGGATTCAGCCAGCGGATAGCCCATTCCCAGCATCAGCGTTGGCATCCAGCTCAGCAGCACGTAATAGATAACCAATCCCATAAAGTAGGTCATCCAGAGCATCAGCGTGCCCGGCAGCCAGGGCATACTGAATAGCTGTGCCACGCTGCCTTTTTTGACCGTGACGCGGTCTTCATCCAGATAAAACTGGGTAACCTGTTCCAGACTTCCCGACATAAAGCGTTGAGCAATGCGTTTAACCTGTGCAACCCCTTTACCGCGGTGAACCAGATACTTCACCGACTCCGGCAGGAACAGCACCAACAATACGGTGAGGGCCAGCGGGGCGATCGCACCGGCAAGCAGGACGCTGTGCCAGCCGTAGTTGGGGATAAGCCAGGAGGAGATCACCCCGCCGCCTGCTGCCCCTAACGGAAAGCCGCAGTACATGGTGTTAATCGCCATTGAACGACAGCGTTTTGGTGCAAATTCTGACACCAGGGTGATGGCATTGGGCATTGCCGCGCCAAGACCCAGCCCGGTGAGAAAGCGCCAAAATGTGAGCATATTCAGCGTCTGGGCATAGGCTGTTCCCAGACTGGCGAGGCCAAAAAACAGACAGGAAAAGACCAGCACGCGTTTACGGCCCATACGATCGGAAATCGGCCCGGCCAGCAGTGCACCAAATGACAGGCCCAATAGCGCGGCGCTTAACACCGGTCCGAGATCCTGTTTCTTGATGCCCCAGTCGGCTGAGAGCGTGGGCGCAATATAGCCCATCGCCGCCGTATCGAAGCCGTCGATGGCCAGGACCAGAAAACCCAGGACAATAATGACCCAGTGGAAGCGCGAAAAAGGACTGTCATCTATCGCCTGCTGGATATTCACTTTTCCGGAATAAGCCATGTTACCCTCGCCCGTTATGATGGTTGTTATCTGTATATTTCGCCCTTGTATTAGCTTGTATATACATCTGACAGGTGGATAAAAAGTTGTCAAATATATTGGTTATAAATGTTAACTGGTCGTTATTTTTGGATAAAAAATGGTCGGGCTGAGAACAGACCGACCATGCAGAAAGTGGGTTTTATGGGGATATTGTTACGCCGCGCTACCCTGAACCAGAGGTGCCAGCGCAGCAGGCAGGCTTTTTCCCAGTTCTTGTACCAGCGAATCATGACTGATTTCGCTAATCGATTTTGCACCGGTCAGGGTCATTGCCACCTTCATCTCTTTCTCGATCAGATTCAGCAGATTCGCTACCCCGGCCTGACCGTGGGTTGCCAGCGCGTACAGATAAGCACGTCCCAGCAGAACACTATCCGCGCCCAGCGCAATCATGCGTACGACGTCCAGACCGTTGCGGATCCCGCTGTCTGCCAGAATGGTGATATCGCCTTTTACCGCATCGGCAATAGCGGGTAACGCGCGAGCTGAAGACAGCACGCCGTCTAACTGGCGACCACCGTGGTTAGAGACAACGATGCCATCAGCGCCGAAGCGTACGGCGTCGCGAGCATCTTCAGGATCGAGGATCCCTTTGATCACCATCGGACCATCCCAAAATTCGCGGATCCACTCGAGGTCTTTCCAGGAAATCGACGGATCGAAATTATTCGCCAGCCAGCCGATGTAGTCTTCAAGGCCGGTGGGTTTGCCAAGATAGGTCGAGATATTGCCTAAATCATGCGGGCGACCGTTCAGGCCAACGTCCCATGCCCACTGTGGATGGGTGACAGCCTGCCAGTAGCGACGCAGTGCCGCATTTGGACCGCTCATCCCGGAATGGGCGTCACGGTAGCGTGCGCCAGGTGTTGGCATATCGACGGTAAAGACCAGCGTGGAGCAACCTGCCGCTTTGGCTCGTTCCAGGGCGTTACGCATAAAGCCGCGATCGCGCAGAACATACAGCTGAAACCACATCGGACGCTTGATAGTCGGGGCGACTTCTTCAATCGGGCATACGGATACTGTGGAAAGCGTAAACGGAATGCCTTTGGCATCAGCGGCGGCGGCGGCCTGAACTTCGCCCCGACGCGCATACATGCCGCACAGACCGACAGGTGCAAGGGCCACCGGCATGGAGAGCGTTTCGTTGAACAGTTTTGTCTCCAGGCTCAGGTCGGACATATTCTTCAGCACGCGCTGGCGAAGGGCCACCTCCGACAGGTCTGCCACGTTACGGCGCAAAGTGTGCTCTGCATACGCCCCACCGTCAATATAGTGGAACAAGAAGGGGGGTAGGATGCGCTGGGCTGCGGCGCGATAGTCGCTGGCTGCTGAAATAATCATGTGTTGTTCTCCCTGCTATTCTCACCAGGGTCACCGGGCAGGCGGGTGATTCGCGCCTGGCGGGCCTGATCTTCATCAAATCGTTTAATCGTGGTGTGGACAAAACTGAGGTGCGCCATCATCGCTTTACGCGCGCCGTCGGCATCTCCGGCAACAATCGCATCCAGTACGGCCTGATGCTGTGCCGTCAGCTGTGAAAATACGGGCGGCACGAGGTACATTCGCTGGCGGCTCTGTTTCACCGAAGACTGCAATACGTCGAAGAAACCGCGCATGGTCTGTAACAGCACCACGTTGTGTGAGGCCTCCGCAATGGCGAGATGAAAGCGAACGTCTGCCTGCGAGGCGAGATCTGGATCTTCGCTTTGTGTGGCCTCGAAACAGAGCCTGATCTTCTCTTTATCGGCTGCAGTGGCACGCATAGCTGCGTGCCAGGCGGTGCTGGCTTCGATGGCGTGGCGGGCTTCCAGAATATCGAAACTGTAATCAGGATCGTCCGCCAGCAGGGTTTTCAGCGGCTGCACGATGTTTTGTTCAGACCATGCCTCATGCTGCCAGCGAATAAACGTTCCACCGCCACGACGGCTAATCAGTACGCCTTCACTCACCAGCTTTGCTAACGCCTCGCGCAGCGAGTTGCGCGATACGCCGAGCTGTACGGCCAGCTGGCGCTCAGCGGGCAACTTCATGCCCGCTTCCAGCTGTTGTTCTTCAATCAGCGCCCGCACACGAGATGCGACTTCGTCTGACAGGCGTCTGGGCATCACTATCATGGAATCATCCAGGTTAAGACATAGGCCTGCAGTGTGGTAATCACACCCACCATGCAGGTGAAAATCAGACTGTGCTTCACGGTAAAGCGGAACAGGTCAGACTCTTTTCCCACTAATCCCACTGCCGCACAGGCGATAGCGATAGATTGCGGAGAGATCATTTTTCCGGTCACGCCGCCGGTGGTATTTGCAGCCACCATTAATACATCCGAAACACCGATTTGCTGAGCGGCCGTGGCCTGTAGGGCGGCAAACAGTGCGTTTGATGAGGTGTCGGATCCAGTCAGGAATACCCCCAGCCAGCCAAGGAACGGCGAGAAGAAGGTAAATGCGCTGCCGGTGTGAGCCAGGGCCAATGCCAGGGTGGATGAAAGCCCGGAGTAGTTAGAGATAAACGCGAATGCCAGCACCATCCCGATGGAGTAGATAGGTAGCGCCAGATCTTTCAGCGTGCTACCAAAGGTCTGAAGCGCAGCAGACGGCTTCATCTTCAGCCAGACGATGGACAGCAGGGCGGCAAACAGTATTGCGGTACCGGTCGCGGAGAACCAGTCAAATTTGTACACCGCCGCGTAGGCTGTGGCTTCGTGTACGACCGGCGGCATACGGGCAACCAGCTTGTCGAGGAACGGAACCGGAATATTGACCACCCAGTGGTACATCGCGCCGCCTGGTGCAAACAGCGCTTTAAACGGCGGTATGCTCCACAGCGTGACGGTAGCTGTCAGGAACAGGAACGGCGACCAGGCGCGGATGATTTGCCCGGCGGTGTAGCGGGTGCGCGACAGATCCATATCGACCTGCGAAGCGCCCATATCACCAAAGCGGAAGATGCGTACCGGCTGCCAGCGCTTCAGGAACAGCGTCAGACAGACCAGGGAAACCAGAGAAGAGATGATGTCCGGCAGTTCCGGTCCGATAAAGTTAGAGCTGAGATACTGCGCGATAGCAAACGAGCCGCCAGCGACCATCACCGCAGGCCAGGTTTCTTTCACGCCACGCCAGCCATCCATAATCGCCATAATCCAGAACAGCACGATAATGGTCAGGAACGGCAGTTGACGGCCCACCATCTGGCCAATCTCGAAGCTGTCCAGCCCGGTAACCTGACCGGCAACCAGAATCGGAATGCCCATTGCCCCAAAAGCGACTGGAGCGGTGTTTACGATCAAGCACAAACCTGCCGCATACAGTGGGTTAAAGCCAAGGCCAACCAGCAGTGCGGCGGTAATCGCTACCGGAGCACCGAAGCCTGCCGCCCCTTCGAGGAATGCCCCAAAGGAGAAACCGACAATCAGCATTTGCAGACGCTGGTCTGGGGTAATCGAGAGTATCGAGGAGCGGATAATGTCGAACTGCCCGGTTTTTACCGAGATTTTATAGACGAATACCGCGGCGATAATGATCCAGGCAATTGGCCACAGACCGTAGAAGAAACCGTACACTACGGATGCCAGAGCGTGATCGACCGGCATTTTGTAAAACAGCAGGGCGACCGACAAAGCGATCACCACCGTCCATGACGCCGCAACGTAGCCTTTCAGCTTGAGCTTAATCAGGGCGAAGAAAAAGAACAGGATGGGGAGCGATGCGATCAGACTGGAAAGCCAGATGTTACCGGCCGGGTCGTAGTTCTGTTGCCAGAGATTCATTGCAGGTCTCCTGGGGGCCGCCGACATAATGGAATGAGTCTTTGCTCAAATCTTCGTCACATTATGTGTAAAAGTGGCCCTGCCAATATTGTTGTGTAGGGGTAATGACAATGAATGGTTAATCAAATGTTATTTATTGGCAACGGTATTGTACTCACATTTTAATGAAATGTGAGGTACTGGTATGATCTGGCTAAAATTGGTAGGGCCAATTGCGAGGGGAAGTGAAGGACCGGGCAAGCGGATGTTGCCCGGTGGGAGATCAGAACTCGCTCTTCGCGAAGCCCGTCATCTCTTTCAGGCCCATTTCACGGCCAAGCTCGGTCATCGGGTGAACGACAATCAGGCCGCGCACGCTCTTCTTCAGCTTGCCCATGTCGGCCTGTTCTTTTTTGGTGATGGTACGACGGAAAGGGAGTTTCGTCAGCTTTTGCGCTTCTTTGCTCAGCTTCTGACCATGGACTTCACGCAGACGTGCAATCTCGTTTTCCAGAGTTTCTTTCTCTTGCTCTAGCTCGGCATATTTGTCGGCGGCTTCAACCAGAGACAGGTCAGCCTGCTGGTGGCGGATAGCGTCCAGACGATCGCTCAGGCGTTTAATTTCGTTTTTTTCGACTTCTTTCATAGGATAGCTTCTGATAAAAATAGGATGAATATCCTATAGTATGCGCGCAGAGCGGGATTATTCACAACTAATCGAAGATAAATAATCAAATGTTGCAAGTATTATTCAGCTAATGAAAATATTACTATTTTGATTAATAAGGAATTTTAAGCGATAAGATCGACCATGGCGCATTTTGTTGGCGGGTTCATAGTGAAGCACGTTTTCCTTAATGTAATTGCCAAACCGATCCTAAACTTAAATGATCAACCGCGCAGGCTGAGCGCGGTTAATACATGGAGGAGGGAAGATTATGGCGAAAATAGGTGAGAACGTTTCGGCTCTAATTGATAAGACGGTCGATTTTATGGCTTCAAGCCAGGCTTTTCGCGAGTATCTGAATAAAACACCGCCACGCAACGTTGTCCCTTCTGAAATACCGCAGGAGAATGCGCAGTTGTATCTGCAACGTCTGGCGTATTATCGGCAGCTTTATCGACCGCAGCAGGAAGAGAAATAAGCAAGCATCGTCTTATTTTTGAAAGGCTTTTTTTAAGCTGATTTTAGAAATCAGCTCGGTCAGGGAAAGTACCATCGTGGAGCGCACCATCTGCTGGTAGCGCTGGATCTGCATCGCGTGCAGACCTGAGTCTGAGGTATCAAACTGCGGTGGCGGCGGGAGTGCCGTCACGCAGTGGAGTTCGCCAAACGGACCAAGAATTTCATCGTCGGTGAACGCATATTCATTGCCGTCATGGTTTAACTCTTCCCGCAGCGCCATCAGAAGCTCGGCGTCTTCATACTCCGGCCGGCTGAGTACGCCCAGACCGTAGATGAGCTTCAGGCGAACGGAAAGATCGCCCAGCGGACCGTCGCCGTCAAGCAGTGGTTCTACAGCATATTTCACCGCATAGTCGTCTTTGCGAAATACCTGAAGCACAAGAATATTCACCGCCTCGGTGAGCAGTTCTACGGCGGTGATGAGGAAGCTGCGTACGGTTTTGCCAGCATTCAGACGCTCAAGCACACGATTTTCAAAGGCCTGCGTTTGTTCCATTATTGCCTGCATATCTGACAATCTATTATTTAGGCGCAGGATATCCTGCGCCAGGTCCTGCATCATTTCTTTGCGTTATACGCGTTAACAGCCTCAAGCACGACATCGCTGTTGGCATCCAGCCCGGAAACTTGCGCCAGCGCGGCCTGCGGACCTTTTTCGTCAATCAGCGCGGCCAGTTCCTGTGCCTGCGGATCTTCTTCGCTGCGATAGTGCATCGCTGCCGCAATACCGATAACCAGATTCGCATGCGGCAAACCATACTCCAGCGTACCCAGCAGCGGTTTAATCAGGCGATCTCCCGCACTCAGCTTACGCAGCGGCTGACGACCCACGCGCTCAACGTCATCTTTCAGATACGGGTTTTCAAAGCGACCGAGGATTTTCTGAATGTATGCCGCATGTTTTGCTGCATCAAAACCATAGCGTTTGATCAGTACCGCGCCGCTCTCTTCCATCGCACCTTTTACCACTGCGCGGATTTTCTCGTCGAGAATCGCGTCACGGATGGTCTGATGACCGGTCAATTTTCCGAGGTACGCGGTTATAGCATGCCCGGTGTTCAGCGTGAAGAGTTTACGTTCGACAAATGCCATTAGGTTATCAGTTAATTCCATTCCTGGAATATTTGGTAGTTCACCTTTGAACTGTGTTTTGTCGACAATCCACTCACTGAAGGTTTCTACGGTAACTTCCAGCGGGTCATTGGTTGCTGAAGCCGAAGGCGGAACAATGCGGTCCACGGCGGAATCGACGAAGCCAACATGTTCTTCAACCCAGGCTTTGTCTTCATCTGCCAGCGCGTTCATTACATGGCCTTTCAACTGGGTCGTTCCGCGCACCATGTTTTCACAGGCGATGATATTCAGCGGAGTAGCTATGCCCTGTGCCTTGCGTTTAACCAGCCCTTTGGCGATGGCCGGAGCGATACGCTCAAGCACGACCGGACCGACGGCGGTAGTGACTAAATCTACATGGGCAATCAGGTCGACGACATCATCGCCGATGCTGCTCACGGCGTTGACGCCGGAGACGGTATCAACCTGTTCGTTTTCACCTACGACATGAACCTGATAGCTATGACGGGCATTCAGGGCATCGAGCACGACCTGATTTACATCCGCGAACGTCAGCTGTATCCCCGCGTCCGCCAGCAGTTTGCCGATAAAGCCACGACCGATATTACCTGCGCCAAAATGTAATGCTTTCATAGTATTAACCTTCATCAATGTTTTTACCCAAGAGGGCTGGGGTGAGGCTTTTCCCTCAACCTAACCCTCTCCACAAGGGAGAGGATATCGCCTTCATATTTCGAACTGCAGATGCGTTGGCTCTCCTCGCTCACCCCAGTCACGTACTTATGTACGCTCCTGGGGATTCACTGCGTTGTCGCCTTCCTGCAGCTCGAACTATTTTGGAGATACTTAACCGTTAAGCTTTTTTACCCGCCAGCAGCTCCAGAACTTCATCCACGCTGGTGGTATGGGCCAGACGTTCGATCACGGATTCGTCATCCAGCGCGTTGGTCAGGCTGGTAATCACCTGGATGTGCTCGTTGTTACGTGCTGCGATACCAATCACCAGGCGGGCAATATCGTCTTCTTCTTCACCGAAGCGAACGCCTTCCGGGTACTGGCAGAACACCACACCGGTTTTCAGCACACGGTCTTTGGCTTCAACCGTCCCGTGCGGTACTGCGATGGACTCGCCGAGGTAAGTTGGAGTCAGTTTTTCGCGGTCCAGCATCGCCTCGACGTATTCTGGCTCAACGTAACCGCCTTTCACCAGTTGCTCACCAGCAAAGCGAATTGCTTCCTCTTTGTTAGTGGCTTTACGACCGAGGAAGATATTCTCCGCACCCAGTTTGAACAGGTGAGTATCACCCTCTTCAAAGCTGTCTTTCAGGTGATCGCGGACTTTCTCTTCGTTCACGTTGTGGCGCTGTGCAGCGACCAGACGTTCGGTCAGGTTGGAGTACAGGCCACTGTCGAGGAAGTTGGTCAGCGAAATGTGCTGTGCCTGAGGCACCTGGCGCATCGCGCGTTCGGTCAGGTCACGGTGGGTAATGACCAGATCCACATCCGGCGGCAGATTGTTAATCGCGCTGTTAGTGACGGAAATCTGAGACAGACCTGCATCCTGCACTTTCTTACGCAGTACGCCCGCACCCATGGCGCTGGAACCCATACCGGCATCGCAGGCAACAATGATTTTACGCACATGGCTCAGGTCGTTGGTCACGTCGCCAGCCGCCAGCGGAGATGCGCCTTTGGATTCCGCTTTCATGTCGTGCATACGACGGGTTGCGGCATCAATGTCATCATCTTCTTTCACTTTGCTGGTTTTTAGCAGAATGGCTGAAACCACAAAGGAGACTGCCATAGCAGCACAGATAGCAGCGATGTTAGCGAAGTAAGCGCCCTTCGGCGTCATGGCCAGCACGGCCAGGATAGAACCCGGAGAGGCCGGAGAAACCAGACCGCCGTTCAGGATAGTCAGGGTAAATACGCCAGTCATACCGCCGAGGATAACGGCCAGGATCAGACGTGGGTTCATCAGCACGTACGGGAAGTAAATTTCGTGGATACCACCCAGGAAGTGAATGATTGCCGCGCCGCCCGCAGACTGCTTAGCGCTGCCGCGACCGAAGAACATGTATGCCAGCAGAACGCCCATACCCGGACCCGGGTTAGCTTCAATCAGGAAGAAGATGGATTTGCCCATCTCATGGGACTGCTGAATACCCAGCGGTGAGAAAATACCGTGGTTGATGGCGTTGTTGAGGAACAGGATTTTCGCCGGTTCAACGAAGATAGACGCCAGCGGCAGCATGTCATGGACAACCATGAAGTTAACGCCTGCCGCCAGGATTTTGGACAGTGCTTCAACCAATGGGCCAATGCCAAGGAATGCCAGAATGGCGAGGATCATCCCGATGATGCCTGCGGAGAAGTTATTCACCAGCATCTCAAAACCGGACTTGATCTTACCGTCTACCCAGTTGTCGAAATGTTTGATAGCCCAGCCGCCCAGCGGACCTGCGATCATCGCGCCGAGGAACATTGGCATATCTGCGCCGACGATAACGCCCATGGTGGTGATAGCACCAACCACGCCGCCACGTTCGCCGCCAACCAGCTTACCACCGGTATAACCGATCAGTAGCGGCAGCAGATAGGTGATCATAGGACCGACAAGCTTCGCCAGCGTTTCGTTCGGCAACCACCCTGTCGGAATGAATAATGCGGTGATAATACCCCACGCGATAAACGCGCCGATATTTGGCATCACCATGTTGCTGAGGAATCGACCAAAGCTTTGCACCTTGATCTTAATATCGGATGACATAAAAACACCCCTTCTTATGTTTGCTATCGCGCAGGCTGAAAGCCCGAGGTTTGTTAATGTAGCGGCAGGAGGTAGCCGGACCCTGTAGATACTGCGAAATCTGGCACTGAATCGTTCAACTGTCCAGTCGACGACCTTTTATGTGATATTCGTCACGTAAATATAGGGTGTATGGCGTTAGTTAATGTGATCTTAATCACAAAATATCGGTACAAAAAAACATCACTGGATCAGAATTCGCCAAAAATGGGGGGTAAATGTGAACTGATTCACATTTTATCCTTTGCTGTTTGTTGAATCTTTGTGATGCAGATCGCAAAGTATTTTCATCTGCATTTGCTCGGATGTGATCTACAGCAGGTTCTACCCCCCGATATTTTTATTGCAAAAGAAAGCAACTTCTCACCAGAAAAAATATTTATTTTGTGGTATGGCGAAAACCCCAAACTGCAGTTATGTTCAAAACATCAGCCTGGGTGCATGCGGCTGCCGGCATAAAAAAACTCTAATTAGCGTGAATTCGAGGCAGGTATGTTTCTAAATTATTTCGCACTGGGCGTGCTGATCTTCGTCTTTCTGGTTCTGTTTTACGGAATCATCGCCATTCACGATATTCCCTATAATATGGCTAAAAAACGCAACCATCCTCATGCTGATGCCATTCATACGGCGGGTTGGATTAGCCTGTTTACACTCCATGCAATATGGCCGTTCCTGTGGATTTGGGCGGCGCTCTACCAGCCTGAACGGGGGTGGGGCATGCAATCACACATCATGTCGAACGGAAAGGACCCAGACCCCGAGATTGCCGCACTGGCAGCGCGCATCACCCAGTTGGAAAAAAGACTGGATGGGGAGAAGAAAACAGATAACTCCACCTTTCCGGAGATTTAATCATGGATTTGTTGATAGTCCTGACCTATGTGGCCTTTGCCTGGGCCATCTTTAAAATATTCCGTATTCCGGTAAACCAATGGACGCTCGCTACTGCTGCATTAGGTGGGGTATTCATTGTTGCGGGACTGATCTTATTAATGAACTATAACCACCCGTATACCTTTACGGCGCAAAAAGCGGTTATTTCAATTCCGATCACTCCGCAAGTCACAGGAATTGTTAGTGAGGTAACGGATAAAAATAATCAGTTGATTAAAAAAGGCGAAGTGTTATTTAAACTCGATCCAGGCCGCTATCAGGCACGTGTTGACAGACTGCAGGCTGATCTTGTTACCGCCACACACAACATCGACAATCTGAAAGCCCAACTTTCTGAAGCCGTCGCCAACACTACCCGCGTTTCCGCTGAACGCGATCGTCTGTATAAAGATTATCAACGCTATTTGAAGGGCAGCCAGGCGAAAGTTAATCCCTTCTCTGAAAGCGATATCGACAACGCCCGGCAGAACTATCTGGCACAGGACGCGCTGGTAAAAGGTTCCGTTGCCGAACAGACGCAGATTCAGAGTCAGTTAGACAGTATGGTCAACGGGGAGCAATCTCAGGTTGCGTCTTTGCGTGCTCAGCTCGCTGAAGCCAAATACAATCTTGAGCAGACTATCGTCCGTGCCCCCAGCAACGGCTATGTTACGCAGGTGCTTATTCGGCCCGGGACCTACGCCGCCGCACTACCTCTGCGCCCGGTGATGGTATTTATTCCGGAACAGAAACGGCAAATTGTGGCGCAATTCCGCCAGAACTCGTTGCTGCGTCTTAAACCGGGTGATGAAGCGGAAGTGGTCTTCAACGCGCTGCCTGGTCAGGTTTTCTCCGGTAAGTTGACCTCCATTCTTCCGGTTGTGCCGGGCGGTTCTTATCAGGCGCAGGGGGCATTACAGTCCTTAACTGTGGTGCCGGGTACCGATGGCGTGCTGGCTACGATTGAGTTGGAACCTAATGCCGATGTGGATGCGCTGCCGGACGGTATCTATGCTCAGGTGGCGGTCTATTCCGACCATTTCGCTCACGTTTCAGTGATGCGTAAAGTGCTGCTGCGCATGACCAGCTGGATGCATTACCTTTATTTGGATCATTGAGACCGTCATCACCTGCCATTTACGGCGACCTGAGCCATACTGATATTTTTGTTGGCAAAAAGGACCCGGCATGAAACTCATTGGCAGCTATACCAGCCCTTTTGTGCGTAAAATTTCTATTCTGTTACTGGAAAAGGGCATCACCTTCGAATTTGTGAATGAACTTCCCTATAGCGCGGATAGCGGCGTGGCGCGTTATAACCCGCTAGGAAAAGTACCCGCGTTGGTCACCGATGAGGGTGAGTACTGGTTTGACTCTCCGATCATCGCAGAATACATCGAGCTGCTGGATATTGCGCCAGCCATGCTACCGGGTGAACCGTTAGCGGCACTCAAAGTTCGTCAACTGGAAGCGTTGGCCGACGGTATTATGGATGCGGGATTAGTCTCGGTGCGCGAGCAGGCTCGCCCCGCCGCGCAGCAGTCAGAAACTGAACTGTTACGCCAGCGGGAGAAGATCACCCGCAGTCTGGATATGCTGGAAGGCTATCTGGCGGACGGTACGCTGAAAACGGATACGGTTAACCTGGCTACCATCGCTATTGCCTGTGCCGTCGGTTATCTCAATTTCCGTCGGGTCGCGCCCGGCTGGTGTGTGGACCGCCCACGTCTGGTCAAACTGGTGGAAACGCTTTTTCAACGCGAAAGTTTTGCCCGCACAGAACCGCCAAAGGCTTGATGCAGATAATACCTGCCTGAGCAAAGTCACGGTACAATCCTTCCTATATCGATAGCCCTCTCCGCGGTGGAGAGGGCCACCAACAGCCAGGCCCTTTCATGACAACCGACATGCGTTCACTCTACAGCCAGCTTCCCGCTATCGATCGTTTATTGCGCGATAGCGCCTTCCCAGCCTTACGTGAATCTCACGGTCATACCCGGGTGGTTGACCTGCTGCGTCATATGCTTGACGAAGCCAGAGATGCGATTCGCGACACGCACGCGCTCCCGGCATGGTGTGAGGACTGGGCGCAAGAAGCCAGCGCCCGGCTGGAACGAGAATCGCAAAGCGCGCTGCGTCCGGTGATTAACCTGACCGGAACGGTGCTGCATACCAACCTTGGGCGAGCGTCGCAGGCCGAAGAAGCGATCGAGGCGGTGGTGCAAGCAATGCGCACGCCAGTGACGCTGGAATACAGCCTGGATGATGCCGGACGTGGACATCGGGATCGGGCGCTGGCGGATTTACTCTGCCGTCTGACGGGAGCGGAGGACGCCTGTATCGTCAATAACAATGCGGCAGCGGTTTTACTGATGCTGGCCGCCACGGCCAACGGCAAAGAGGTGGTCGTTTCGCGCGGTGAGCTGGTGGAAATTGGCGGCGCGTTTCGTATTCCGGACGTGATGTGCCAGGCCGGATGTGTTCTGCGCGAAGTCGGTACCACCAACCGGACCCATGCGAAAGATTACCGTCAGGCGGTGAATGAAAATACCGCTCTGCTGATGAAAGTCCATACCAGTAATTACAGTATTGAAGGCTTTACGAAGTCGGTGGATGAGGCTGAGCTGGCCGCTATTGGCAAGGAAGTGGATGTGCCAGTGGTGGCGGATCTCGGCAGCGGCTCACTGGTCGATCTCAGCCAGTATGGATTACCGCAGGAGCCGATGCCGCAACAGCTGATTGCCGCTGGCGTCAGTCTGGTGAGCTTCTCTGGCGATAAATTACTGGGTGGGCCGCAGGCCGGGATTATCGTCGGTAAAAAAGAGATGATCGCTCGCTTACAGAGCCATCCGCTGAAACGCGCATTACGGGCTGATAAAATGACACTGGCTGCGCTGGAAGCGACGCTGCGGCTCTACCTGCACCCGGAAGCGCTGGCGCAGAAGTTGCCGACGTTACGCCAGCTCACTCGCTCGCAGGAGGCTGTCCACGCGCAGGCCCAACACTTACAGGCACGGCTTGCCGAGCATTACGGTGACGAATTCGCCCTGAACGTCATGCCTTGCCTGTCGCAAATTGGCAGCGGCTCGCTGCCGGTTGATAGGCTGCCCAGCGCGGCATTAACCTTTACCCCCCATGACGGGCGCGGTAGCCGCCTCGAGGCACTGGCCGCCCGTTGGCGTGCACTGCCCGTGCCGATCATTGGCCGGATTTATGATGGCCGCATGTGGCTGGATCTGCGCTGCCTTGAAGACGAGACCCGGTTTATGGAGATGATGCTGAAATGATTATTGCAACCGCCGGACACGTTGACCACGGAAAAACAACGTTATTACAGGCGATTACCGGCGTGAATGCCGACCGTCTGCCGGAAGAAAAAAAGCGCGGCATGACCATCGATCTCGGCTATGCCTACTGGCCGCAGCCGGACGGGCGGATACTGGGATTTATCGATGTACCCGGACACGAAAAGTTTCTGTCTAACATGCTGGCGGGTGTTGGCGGGATTGATCACGCGCTGCTGGTGGTGGCGTGTGATGACGGCGTGATGGCGCAAACGCGTGAGCACTTGCAAATTCTGCAACTGACGGGTAATCCGCAGATCACCGTGGCACTTACGAAAGCCGACCGCGTGGACGAAGCAAGAATTGAAGAGGTGCGTGCGGAGATTCAGGCCGCGCTGGGGAATTATGGTTTCGCGGAGTCGGTGCTTTTCGTCACTGCCGCCAGTGAAGGCCGTGGCATCGAGGAACTGCGCGAACATTTGCTGCAATTAACGTCGCGTGAGCATGCCCGCGATCACAGCTTCCGCCTGGCGATTGACCGTGCCTTTACGGTCAAAGGCGCGGGACTGGTGGTGACCGGGACGGCGCTCAGCGGTGAAGTGAATGTCGGTGACACACTGTGGCTCACGGGCGTCAACAAACCGATGCGCGTACGTAGCCTGCATGCACAAAATCAGGCCACCGATCGCGCGCAGGCGGGACAACGTATTGCGCTAAATATTGCCGGTGATGCGCAAAAAGAAGAACTTAACCGCGGCGACTGGCTGCTTGCTGATGCGCCGCCAGAGGCGTTTACCCGCGTGATTGTTTCTTTAGAACATGCCGCGCCGCTGATGCAGTGGCAACCGTTGCATATTCACCACGCGGCCAGCCACGTCACCGGGCGTATTTCCCTGCTCGAAGGGACGCTGGCGGAACTGGTGTTTGATACACCACTCTGGCTCGCCGATAACGACCGTCTGGTGCTGCGTGATATTTCGGCTCGCACGACGCTGGCCGGTGCGCGCGTAGTCACGCTCAATCCGCCGCGTCGCGGGAAGCGTAAGCCGGAATATTTGCAGTGGCTGTCGGCGTTGGAAAACGCACAGAGTGATGGTGACGCTCTGGCGCTGCACCTGACGCGTGGAGCGGTAAATATTCCCGACTTCGCCTGGGCGCGTCAGCTCAACGGTAACGGCATGCGTCCGTTGATCGAGCAGCATGGTTTTATTCAGGCGGGATACAGTCTGTTGGATGCCACTGTTGCAGCGCGCTGGCAGCGCAAAATCCTCGATACGCTGGCGACTTACCACGACCAGCACCGCGATGAGCCTGGACCTGGGCGCGAACGCCTGCGCCGGATGGCTTTGCCGATGGAAGATGAAGCGCTGGTTCTGCTGCTGATTGAAAAGATGCGCGAGAGCGGCGTCATCCATAGTCATCATGGCTGGCTGCATTTGCCCGATCACAAGGCCGGTTTCAGCGATGAGCAGCAGGCTATCTGGCAAAAAGCAGAACCGCTTTTTGGCGATGAGCCGTGGTGGGTGCGCGACCTGGCAAAACAGACGGGCACGGATGAGCAAATGATGCGTGTGGTGTTACGACAAGCGGCGCAGCAAGGCATCATCACCGCGATCGTGAAAGATCGTTATTACCGTAACGATCGGATAGTGGCCTTTGCCAATATGATCCGCGAACTGGATCAGGAAAGGGGATCGACATGTGCCGCTGATTTTCGCGACAGGCTTAACATCGGGCGCAAATTGGCTATTCAGATTCTGGAATATTTTGACCGCATTGGTTTTACTCGCCGTCGGGGAAATGATCATTTATTACGCGATGCATTGCTGTTCCCCGAAAAGTAATGAAACAATTAATTCAGGAATTAAATGAATTAATACAAAATAGATATTGATTGAAATAAGCACATTAGATTATGAACCTAATGTGCTTTTTAATTGTGGTTGTTATTAAAATAACAACCATGATCATATTCTGTTGGATATTTCACTCGTATGCTTCCTGACTCTTTTAGAGTAATTAAGGATCGTACAATGGCTGCTTCAACATTTTTTATTCCCTCCGTGAATGTAATCGGCGCTGATTCATTAAAAGACGCAATGAATACAATGGCGGAATATGGTTTTCGTCGTACGCTGATTGTCACGGATGCCATGCTAACGAAATTAGGTATGGCTGGCGAGATTCAAAAAGCATTACAGGAACGTGATATTTTCAGCGTAATTTACGACGGTACGCATCCTAATCCCACGACCAGCAACGTTGCCGCTGGCCTGCAAATGTTGACTGAAAACGACTGTGATAGCGTTATTTCTCTCGGTGGCGGTTCTCCACACGATTGTGCAAAAGGTATTGCGCTGGTGGCGGCTAACGGTGGCGATATTCGCGATTACGAAGGTGTAGACCGTTCTGCAAAACCGCAGCTGCCGATGATCGCCATCAACACCACGGCGGGTACAGCATCTGAAATGACCCGCTTCTGCATCATCACCGATGAAGTACGCCACATTAAAATGGCGATTGTCGATAAGCACGTTACGCCGCTGCTGTCGGTTAACGACTCCTCGCTGATGGTCGGCATGCCGAAGTCTCTGACGGCGGCTACCGGTATGGATGCGTTAACCCACGCTATCGAAGCTTACGTGTCGATTGCTGCCACGCCGATTACCGATGCATGTGCGCTGAAAGCGGTCACCATGATTGCGCAAAACCTGCCGGTCGCCGTTGAAGAGGGCAGTAATGCTCAGGCGCGCGAAGCCATGGCCTATGCGCAGTTCCTCGCAGGTATGGCCTTTAACAATGCCTCTCTTGGCTACGTGCATGCAATGGCGCACCAACTGGGTGGCTTCTACGATCTGCCACACGGAGTATGTAATGCCGTACTGCTGCCGCATGTACAGGTATTTAATAGTAAAGTTGCTGCCGCCCGCCTGCGCGATTGCGCCTCGGCAATGGGTGTGAACGTTGCTGATCTCAACGAAGAGCAAGGGGCAGAAGCCTGCATCGCAGCGATCCGCGAACTGGCGCAGAAAGTGAATATTCCGGCCGGTCTGCGTGAGCTGAACGTGAAGGAAGAAGATTTTGCCGTTCTGGCGACTAATGCCCTGAAAGATGCCTGTGGTTTCACTAACCCTATTCAGGCGACACATGAAGAAATCATGGCGATTTATCGTGCTGCCATGTAATTCGTGATACCTGTCGTAAAGCAGTAAAAGGCTGGCGAATAATTCGCCAGTCCCGTCTACCCTTGTAGTACCCCTACAGCAAGGAGACGGTCATGACCAATAACCCCCCTTCAACGCGTATTTACCCCGGCGAGTATGGTTACCCCCTGAAGTTAAAAGCCCGATACGATAACTTTATCGGTGGTGACTGGGTCGCCCCGGTGGACGGCGAGTATTACCAAAACCTGACGCCGGTAACCGGGCAATTACTGTGCGAAGTGGCCTCTTCCGGCAAAAAGGACATCGATTTGGCACTGGATGCCGCGCATAAAGTAAAAGATAAATGGGCGCAGACTTCCGTGCAGGACAGGGCGGCGATTTTGTTCAAAATTGCCGATCGTATGGAGCAAAATCTGGAGCTGCTGGCAACGGCTGAAACCTGGGATAACGGTAAACCCATCCGCGAAACCAGCGCGGCCGATGTGCCGCTGGCAATTGACCATTTCCGCTATTTTGCCTCCTGTATTCGTGCGCAGGAAGGGGGAATCAGCGAGGTTGATAGCGAAACCGTGGCTTATCACTTCCATGAACCTCTTGGCGTGGTAGGGCAAATTATCCCGTGGAACTTCCCGCTGCTGATGGCCAGCTGGAAGATGGCACCCGCGCTGGCGGCGGGTAACTGCGTGGTGCTGAAACCCGCGCGCCTGACGCCGCTGTCCGTGCTGTTGCTGATGGAAGTCATCGGCGATCTGCTCCCGCCTGGCGTGGTGAACGTGGTAAACGGCGCGGGTGGGGAGATCGGTGAGTATCTGGCGACGTCAAAACGTATTGCGAAAGTGGCGTTTACCGGCTCAACGGAAGTTGGGCAGCAGATCATGCAGTACGCCACGCAGAACATTATTCCTGTCACGCTGGAACTGGGCGGGAAATCACCCAATATCTTCTTCGCGGACGTGATGGATGAAGAAGATGCGTTCTTTGACAAAGCGCTGGAAGGTTTTGCATTGTTTGCCTTCAACCAGGGCGAAGTGTGTACCTGTCCGAGTCGTGCGCTGGTTCAGGAATCCATTTATGAACGTTTTATGGAAAGAGCCATTCGTCGGGTGGAAAGTATCCGTAGCGGCAACCCGTTAGACAGCGTGACGCAAATGGGCGCGCAGGTGTCGCATGGTCAACTGGAAACTATTCTGAATTACATCGACATTGGTAAGAAAGAAGGAGCAGATGTTCTCACCGGCGGGCGGCGCAAGCAGCTGGATGGCGAGTTAAAAGAGGGGTACTACCTCGAACCAACCATTCTGTTTGGTAAGAACAACATGCGGGTTTTCCAGGAGGAGATCTTCGGGCCGGTGCTGGCTGTCACAACGTTTAAAACCATGGAAGAGGCGCTGGAAATCGCTAATGACACCCAATATGGGCTTGGCGCTGGCGTCTGGAGTCGTAATGGAAATCTGGCGTACAAAATGGGACGTGGGATTCAGGCGGGGCGAGTTTGGACCAACTGTTACCATGCGTATCCGGCACATGCGGCGTTTGGTGGCTATAAGCAGTCGGGCATCGGGCGCGAGACGCATAAGATGATGCTTGAACATTATCAGCAAACCAAGTGCCTGCTGGTGAGCTACTCTGATAAACCACTGGGGCTGTTTTAATTTCACGTCACTGATTGCCCGGTTTTGCACCGGGCAAATCTTTATTCTGCAGTTATATAGAAACCCATATATCGTTATATAAATAAGAAAATTGCATCCACTCTGGTCATTCCAATACTATTATCAACTCTATTGTTTAAATCAAATTGCATCTGAATTCCTTAATTTAAATCCCTGAGGCAAATATGTTCCTTAATTATTTTGCATTAGGAGTGCTTATTTTTGTATTCCTGGTCATTTTTTACGGGATTATTATTCTGCATGATATTCCCTATCTAATTGCAAAGAAACGTAACCATCCTCATGCCGACGCAATACATGTTGCGGGTTGGGTTAGTTTGTTTACCTTACATGTTATTTGGCCCTTTTTATGGATCTGGGCAACGCTTTATCGTCCGGAGCGCGGATGGGGTATGCAGAGCGCGGATTCTTCCCTGATCCAGCTTCAGGCAAGGGTTGCGGATCTGGAAAAGAAACTGGGTGAGGCCAAGACCTCTCCGGCGGAGTAATATCGATGGATTTACTAATTGTTCTTACCTATGTGGCGTGTGCATGGTCAATATTTAAAATTTTTAAAATTCCTGTAAATAAATGGACAGTTCCTACCGCAGCATTAGGCGGTATATTCATTGTTTGCGGGCTTATATTACTGATGAATTATAACCATCCGTATACATTTAAGGCACAAAAGGCGGTAATTTCTATTCCCGTGGTGCCGCAGGTAACGGGTGTAGTGACAGAAGTGACGGATAAGAAGAATACGCTAATCAAAAAAGGCGAGGTTCTGTTTAAGCTTAATCCAGGGCGTTATCAGGCACGGGTCGATCGCCTGAAAGCTTATATTGTCACCGCACAGCATAAAGAGCAGGCTCTGGTTGCGCAGTTAGACGAAATGATAGCCAACACGCAGCGGGCAAAGGCCACGCGTGACAAACTGGCAAAAGATTACCAGCGCTATGCACAGGGTAGTCAGGCGAAGGTGAATCCTTTTTCTGAACGCGATATCGATGCGGCGCGGCAAAACTATCTGGCGCAGGAAGCGTCGGTGAAATCTTCCGTCGCGGAGCAGCAGCAAATCCAGAGTCAGTTAGACAGCCTGATACTGGGCGAGAATTCGCAAATTGCCAGCCTGAAAGCGCAGTTAGCAGAAGCGGAGTTCAACCTGGACCAGACGGTGGTTCGCGCGCCCAGCGATGGCTATGTGACGCAGGTGCTGATGCGCCCGGGAACCTATGCCGCCGCGCTGCCGATGCGTCCGGTGATGGTATTCATCCCGGATCAAAAAAGGCAAATTATCGCCCAGTTCCGTCAGAACTCGCTGCTGCGTCTGGAACCTGGCGATGAAGCGGAAGTGGTATTTAACGCGCTGCCGGGTAAGGTATTCAGCGGTAAACTGGCTGCAATTAGTCCGGCAGTGCCGGGCGGGACATACCAGTCGAATGGGGCGCTGCAATCCTTAAATTCTACGCCCGGTTCGGAAGGGGTGATCGCCACGATTGAGCTGAATGATAATGCGGAGGTTAGCGCGTTACCTGACGGGATCTACGCGCAGGTCGCGGTTTATTCTGACCACTTCGAACATGTGTCCGTCATGCGCAAAGTCTTGTTGCGCATGACCAGTTGGGTGCATTACTTGTATCTCGATCATTAAACTCAGGCTATTTTGCTTGCTCAGTCTGCTGATCCAGAGACTGAGCAAGCTGCCGGCGAATCTCCGCCAACATCTCATCAAGAATAAACTGTACCCGCCATGGCTGATATTCACGTTTGCGGAAAATCGCCACCAGATCCAGCCACCATTCATGCTGTCCGGAGAAACACGGAACCAGCCCGTTAGGCTGACTTTCTTTTTGTACGCTCGCCTTCGGTGCAAAAACAATGCCCAGATGGTTTCGCGCCAACGACAGCGCAGATTGCGTATTGTCGCAAACATAATTACCCGTTACGCGATAGTCATGCATCTCTTTACCTCCGGGGGAGGAGAATCGCCAAATGTTAGCATCATCAATCATCATGGAATCAATCAGAATACAGGAGTGATGCTCAAGTTCTTCAGGAGTGCTGATGGGATGTTGGGCCAGGTATTGATTACTGGCGAAAGCGGTAACCACATATTTGGTAATAAAACTGGCGACCAAAGATTCATCTTTTGGATGTGCATAAGTAATTAAAACATCACAGTCATCTGGAAATTCGACTCCTTCATAAAAGGCTTTACGTTCCAGGTTATAGGTTTTTAGCACCAGACTGATATCGCCAATATCCATAATTTTTGCAATAACATGTTGCGATAAGTAAGCGATAATTCCGGTTGGTGCATATACCGTTACTTTTCCACGTTTCTCGTGCTTATAATCAGCAATGAAATTATTTAACTGCTCGTTTCTGTCTAACATGTCATTGATGTAAGGGAGTAACGCTATACCAAACGGTGTGAGGGTCAGTTGCCGGGTGGTGCGGTCAAACACCTTTAATCCAACTTTTGATTCAAAATCAGCAAGATATTTACTGACGTTGGCCTGTGCGATGCCGAGAACAGTCGCGGCATGACTGATATTTTCACTGGCAGCGATTACCGAAATAATCTTCAACTCCCGGTGTTTAAGTTGTAATTTATTCATCGCCAAGCCCAATATATATAATTTTTTATATATTACTATATAAATATGAACCTTGCACCGATGAAATTGTAAGCATTATTATGCACCAGTTTTGTAGCTTATTTTAAAATGGAATGTTGGCATGTTAATTAAACACAATATTGTGGCGCTGCTCGCCTTTTCTTTTATGGCGAGTGCAACTGCCGCAGAGTTTTCTATTGGCGCTGGTGCTGTATATAATGAATCACCTTATCGCGGGTATAATGATAATGTTCACGCAGTACCGCTAGTCAGTTACGAAAGTGAATCATTTTATTTTAGGCAAACAACGCTAGGTTATATTTTGTCTAAGAGTGAAAGTAATGAATTTAGTATTACTGCCTCTTATATGCCGCTTGAGTTTGATCCCGGCGATAATGACGATCATGCGATGAAAAAGCTGGATAAGCGTGACGCAACTGCAATGGCGGGTGCCGCGTGGTATCACCATGAAAGATGGGGTAGCGTGAAAGTCTCCGCCGCTGCGGATGTGCTGGACAACAGTAATGGCTGGGTAGGGGAAGTTTCACTGTTCCGTCCAATGCCGATGGGCAAGCTGACGCTGACGCCATCGATTGGCGTGCTCTACTATGACGAAAACTTCAATGAATACTACTACGGCATATCGGGTAATGAGTCCCGTCGTAGTGGCTTATCAAGCTATTCCCCAGGCGATAGCTGGACACCGTATGTTGGCCTGTCCGCTAAATACGCATTGACCACTAACCTGACGCTGCTGGCAAGCGCCAATTATAGCGCACTGCCGGATGACATTAAAAATAGCCCAATGGTTGATCGCGATGACAGCTTTACCTTTATGTCCGGTCTGACTTGGCGTTTCTGATTCTCACCCGTTTGTCCTCAGGGAGGAGGGCAATCTTTTCATGAGACATTGACGGATGGGGGCTAACCGCCGCCATCCGCCTTATTATTACTGCTCGTTTATCCAGATACGCATTTCGCCTTCACCACGGTTTGCCCAGCTAAACCACGGAATAAACGTCAATGTATGCGCATGACGCGAAGTTGGGGAAACATCGTAGTGCCACAACGATTGTTGTGCTGCATCGACTGCACTTTGCTTCACACCTTCAGCCTGAATTAACATTTTATGGCTGAACAATCCCTTACCTTCGAATACTCTGAACTCACTCTCTTTTGGCAACCACAGATTATGCAATTCCTCGCCGTTGTCGGCCTGCTCCAGGCAATATACCAGTGGCCCACGCTGAATGGCGACCTTACCGGCAACATGACGCACTAATGGATTTCCGTATACCCGACGCACCGGCATTGGCAGGGTCAAACTGAGCGTATCGCCTTCCTGCCAGATTCGACTGATGTGCAAATAGCCTTTGCGAATATCCTGCTCAACCGGCTGACCATTCAACAAAACCTGCGGCGCGGAGCACCAGTCTGGCAGGCGCAGAGCCAGAGTGTGATAAACCGACCGCGGTGATTCGATGGTGATTTTTACCTGCTCATGCCATGGGTAATCTCCGCTAATACGCAGTTTAAGCGAGCCGTTTACAACAGGGACCTCCATGCTATTGCCCACGTACATATTGATATACAGCGCGTCCTGACGCGGTGTATAGATGTAGTGGCCAATTGAGGTTAGCACGCGGGCGATATTCGGCGGGCAACAGGCGCAGCCAAACCAGCGCTGACGAACGGGTTTCACGTGGTCATAAATATGATTGAATTTTAATGATTTAGGATGTACTTCCAGCGGGTTCACATAGAAGAAGTGCTTGCCATCGAGCGCCATCCCGCCCAATACGGTATTATACAGGGCGCGCTCCATCACGTCGGCATACTGGCTGTCGGCTTCCATTTCCAGCATTCTGCGGGCGAACATCATCAGGCCGATAGAGGCGCAGCTTTCCGCATACACGGAGTCGTTGGGCAGATCGTAATCGCTGCTAAACGCCTCGCCGCTGCTTTGTGAACCGATCCCGCCGGTAATGTACAACTGGCGCTGGGCCATGTTTTTCCACAGACGCAGGCAATCCTGACGCTTGCCTTCGTCCTGGCTTAAGCGTGCCAGATGAGCGACGCCGGTCATCAGGTAGACAAAGCGCACCGCATGCCCGATCGCCGTTTGCTGTTCTGAAATGGGCTGATGAGCCTGGCTATAGGGTTTATCCTTCACCATCCATGCCGGACCGTAAGTATGCCAGTAAGAGGTTTGGCCGCGCTTTTCGTACTCTTCGTCATAGAAATGGGGCTGTGCGCCGCGCTGTTCCACAAAGTAATTTACCAGCGCCATATAGCGTGGTTGCTGGGTCACTTCGTATAAGCGCATTAAAGCCAGTTCGATTTCCGGGTGTCCTGGGTAGCCTCGCAGTTGATTCTCCCTGAGTCCAAATACGCTGTCGATGTGATCTGCCAGGCGACACACCACCTCTAACAGACGGCGTTTACCCGTCGCCTGAAAGAACGCGACGCCTGCTTCGATCAAATGACCTGCACAGTACAACTCATGACACTCGGCGAGGTTGGTCCAGCGTTCATCCGGTGCTTTCACTGTGAAGTACGTATTGAGATAGCCATCTTCACACTGGGCGGCCGCCACCAGTTCAATGACTTCATCGGCCGTTTTTTCAAGTTCCGCATCGGGTTTCTGGCACAGGGACCAGGCAACGGCCTCCAGCCACTTTGCTACGTCGCTATCCTGAAAAACCATGCCGTAAAATTCGCCATCCTGCAGGCCCGCGGCGATACGGAAATTCTCTATCGCATGACTTGGTTCCGCCTCTGCAATGCGGTCATTGAGCGCATCCCATTGATAGGGGATCACCACGTCACGCACCAACTGCTGATATTGTCCGAGGAACGGATCGCTGACGGTGAGCTTATGCAGGTCGACTTCCAGTACGTTCATTTCGTGCTCCTTAAGGCTGTACATGACGCTGACGCAGATCGGTGGCAATGCGCGACATCATCGGATTATTGAGTTTGCAGATGCGGATAGACAGCGCCAACAGCAGGTGGAACAGCGCGGGAAGCAGCGTCTCCATCGCGGTAATTCCTTGCAGCGAGCTGGCGGTTTGGTTACCAGCGCCTGGCTGATAGGCGACAAAAATAAACAGCAGGCTGATGATCCCCGCACTTGAGGCCCAGGCCAGCTTGATGAAGAACAGATTGAAGGCGAAATTCATGCCGGAGGAACGTACGCCGGTTTTCCACTCGCCGTAATCGTCGGCGAAGGCCATCAGTGAGAAGTGCAACGGCAGCGTGAAGCCTAAAATAATGCCGTTACCGAGGATGACTGCCAGCCACAGCGTCTGATAAGCCGGGCCGGTTGGCAGGAACCACATCAGTATCGCCAGGGCCGTCAGCACCAGATTGGTGTAGTAATAGAGTTTGACGGTATCGATGCGACGGGTCAGGGGGCTGACGATCACTGAACCGATGATGGACGCGAAAGTGACCATGGTGAAAAACAGCGACGTATAGGCGGTGCTGCCTTCCAGCACGTAGGTAATAAAATACATGTACCCGCCGCCGCGAATATTAAAGACGTTGATCAGCAGGAAAGACATTACCAGCATCAACAATAGCTGATCGTTTTTGCGCAGCCCTCCAATGTGTTCACGCAGGGTAAATTTCCCCATCATCGCCAGCGGTACACGCTCGCGAACCCAGAAGAAACAGCACAGGAACATCACCACCGCGATGGCACACAGGATGCCCACGCCAAACTGATAACCCTGTGCGGCATTGCCCTGACCCAGAATATCCACCATCCACGGCAGACCAACGGAAACCAGGAATCCCGCCACGCCGCACAGCACAAAGCGCCAGGACTGACAGGCGATCACCTCGTTATGGCGGGTCGTCATGGTGTTGATCAGCGCACAATACGGTACGTTGATGGCGGTATAGCCGACAGAGAGCAGGAGATAGGTGCCGAATGCCCAGGCGATCTTGACCCCCATGCTGGCGTCCGGGACGGTAAAAGTGAGCACGCCAATAATACCGATCGGAATCGCAACCCACAGTTGCCACGGGCGAAAGCGCCCCCAGCGGCTTTGCGTACGGTCGGCTAGCACACCCATGATGGGGTCGGAAATGGCGTCAAATACACGCAGGGCAATAAATAATGTGCCGACCAGCGCAGGCGTTAACCCGAAGACATCGGTGTAGAAAAATGTCAGGAAGTTCATGATCAGGCAGGTAATTACTGTCCCGCCAGCATCGCCTAGTCCATAACCAATTTTTTCACGCAGGGATAATTTGTCGTCCTGGGCGCGCTGTGCCAAATCAGATGTTGTAATCGGAGCCGAAGTCATAAATAACTCCCGGAGAGGATGTTCAGAAAGTATCCCGCTACGCTGCGGGTTATTTGTTTGTAATTTGCAAAATACGTTATTTATTCTGCACGAAATGTTTGGGTCAACAAGGGAAGAGAAAAGTATAAAAAGATGACAATTCCGACTTCATTATAAAAATGTGATTTCGATCCGGCGGAAAGCGGATTTATCGTAAATAATCAATGATAAAGAGCGGTTTAAATAATGTAGAAAGCGGGAATTTGAATATATATGCTCGAATTATCCATGTCTCTTCCGATTAAAGTGCAAAATGGTGGGCTATTTATTTCCCGGGGCGTGGGCAGTCATCCTGCGCGACGATTGCAATCCTGGGAAATTATCTTTGTTGAAAAAGGGACATTAACAATTCGCGAAGGTCAGACAGTTTTTTGCGTGAATGCCGGAGAAAGTTTGCTGCTGTGGCCGCAGCGCTTGCATATTGGCGTTGGGCAATTTCCGGCTGATTTGAAATTTTACTGGTTGCACTTTGAGGTGACAGCAGAAAATGAAGCATCAATAGCAGGATCGTTACTTGCTATACCTCAGCATACCCAGGTGGGCGAGCCCCAATATATTATTTCGCTGTTTCGCCAGTTCTTACGCGAGCAGGAAAATATTCATCGCAGCATGGCGCTGGAACTGATCCTGCTGCTAATTTTGCAGCAAATTTCTGCGGCTGCCAGCGAGCACCTCGCCGAAAGCCCCGGTAATGCGCTAGCCTGGAAAGCGCAGCAAATCATTCACACCCGGTTCCACCTGCCGATTAGTGCTTCAACTCTGGCGAAAGAGCTGCATTGCAATGCGGACTATCTGGGGCGTGTTTTCCGTGGGGCTTTCCGGCTGACGCTAACCGAAGCGTTGCACCGTCAGCGGGTAAGGGCGGCAGAAAAACTGTTAATCAGCGATTCGCTGTCGCTAACCGAAGTGGCGATGAAATGTGGATTTAATGATGTGGGGTATTTTCGCAAAATATTCCACAAGCACACCAGCCTGACGCCCGCGGCGTGGAAACGGCGCTATTGCAAAGAACATATCAATAGCGCCTGACCCGTTATTGTCCGTAATACGCATTTGCCCCGTGTTTGCGCAGATAATGTTTATCCAGCAACTCAGACTGCATATCCGGCAATTGCGGGGCTAACTGGCGAGAGAACAGCCCCATGTAGGCGCACTCTTCGAGCACCACAGCGTTATGCACCGCGTCTGCGGCGTCTTTACCCCAGGCGAACGGTCCGTGGGAGTGCACCAATACCGCTGGAACCTGCAGCGGATTGAGATCGCGCTGCTCGAAGGTCTGAATGATCACCTCTCCGGTTTGATATTCATATTCGCCGTTGATCTCTTCAGCGGTCATCAGACGCGTACACGGAATAGAACCATAGAAATAATCGGCATGCGTGGTGCCCCATGCCGGGAGATCCAGACCCGCCTGCGACCAGATCGTCGCGTGGCGAGAATGGGTATGGACGATCCCGCCGATCTGTGGATAACGACGATACAGTGCCAGATGGGTTGGTGTGTCGGACGACGGTTTTTTGTTGCCTTCCACTACGTTGCCGCTGGCAATATCCACTACCACCATGTCGTCGGCGGTCATCACCTCATATTCCACGCCGGATGGCTTAATCACCATCAGTTTACGTGTTTCATCCACTGCGCTGACGTTGCCCCAGGTAAAGGTGACTAAGCCATGAGCCGGGAGCTCCAGGTTTGCCGCCAGCACCTCGGCTTTCAGTTGTTCTAACATGGAAATCCTCCTTCCTGCATGCGTGCTTCTATCCAGCGCCGTGCCTGGATAATTTCCAGTACCGGCTCTTTCGCTTTTTCAGTCCACATTTCAATCAGAAACGACCCGCGATAGTTCAGCTGATGCAGCGTTTTGAAGATGCCAACAAAGTCCACGCACCCTTCGCCAAACGGCACATCGCGAAACTGGCCCGGATGAGTTTCGGTTACCGGCAGCGTGTCTTTCAGGTGGATAGCAGCGATGCGGTCAATGCCGAGCGTCAATTCGGCAGTGACGTCATTCCCCCAGGCGCTGAGGTTGCCCACGTCCGGATAAACGGTGAACCACGGCGATGACAGCATTTCATCCCACTTTTTCCACTTGCTGATCGAGTTCATAAATGCGGTATCCATGATTTCTACCGCCAGCATCACCTGCGCGGCAGCGGCTTGCTCGACTGCCCATGCCAGTCCTTCGGCAAAGCGCTGCTGCGTTCCTGCGTCATGTTCTTCGTAATAGACGTCGTAGCCTGCCAGTTGAATAGTGCGGATACCCAGATCGCGCGCCAGACGAATGGCTTTGGTCATTATTTCTCGCGCCCGCTCACGCACGGCTTCATCGCGGCTGCCAAAGGGAAAACGACGGTGGGCGGACAAGCACATTGATGGGATCGCCACGCCGGTTTCCAGCATCGCGCTCACCAGCGATGCGCGCTGAGCCGGACTCCAGTCGAGACGCGACAGACGTTCATCGGTTTCATCCACCGACATCTCGACGAAATCAAAACCGCAGCTTTTTGCCAGCACCAGCCGTTCCGGCCAGGAGAGGTCTTTCGCCAGCGCTTTTTCATAGATACCTAATGGATGATTACGCATGCTGTGTTCCCCAGATGGCGTCGATTTGCGCATGGAATTCGCCAGCAACCTGCGCTGGGTTTTGCGCTCCCGCCAGCGCGCGCCCGGCAATAAAAGCTTTGACGTTAATATCGCGAAACAACGACAGATCGGCGGGCGTGATCCCACCGGTAATCGACAGTTCCAGACCAATATCAGAAAGCGCCTTCATACGCGCCAGGTCTGCTTCTCCCCACTGTTGTCCGCTGGCCTGAGCATCGCGGCCACGATGGTAAATCGCCTGGCGAACGCCAACGCGATACCAGTCGCGGGCATCATCCAGCGTCCAGTTGCCGAACAGCTCCATCTGAATTTCGCCGCCGCAGGACTGCGCGATGCCATGACCTTTCTCTACCGTCGCCAGCGGCGCAGCACAGATAATGGTCATCCAGTTGGCACCTGCTCCAAAGGCTTGCTGCGCGAGGGTTTCGCCCGCATCGGCCACTTTCCAGTCGGCGACGATGATTTTATTCGGGCACTGGGCACGCAGTGCTTTCACGGCGCTCAGCCCTTCGGTTAAGCAGAGAATCGTCCCCGCTTCAACGATATCGACGTTCTCTTGTAGCAGCGCGACGTCGCGTTGTGCGGCTTCAAGGCTGGTGTGGTCGAGCGCCAGTTGCAGTAATGGTCGACTCATCATTCGTGCTCCTTAATGCGGGCGTGGTAGCCCTGTAGTGCGGTAATTAAATCCAGGTATTGGCGGTATTTACGCTGGTAGCTCGCCTGCGCGGCGGCGTCCGGCAATAGCGTGCGTACCGGGTGCTGTAGGCTGCGCTGGGCGTCGCTGAAGTTGGAATAAACGCCGGTGCCGACGCGGGCGGCAAGCGCAGCGCCAAAGCAACCGGTCTCTTCAATCTGTGGCAATTCGATACGTAAACCGCTGACGTCTGCCAGCATTTGCATCCAGATGTCGGAGTGCGCCGGACCGCCGGTGACGCGCAGGGTATGCGCCTTCGTAAAACGTTCGCGCATGCGGTTGAGGTGGGTCATGTGGCTAAAAACCACGCCTTCGTAGATGGCCTGTAATAAGTGGGCGCGAGTGTGTATTGCCTGCATGCCATAAAAGCCGCTGGTCATCTCCAGCCCGGCGTTGCTGCCGTACAAAAAGGGCAGGAAGAAAAGCTCGCTACTGGCTTTCGGTAAGCTGGCGACGGCCTGATTGATCTCAGCAAAAGAGAGTTCGCCCCACTGGGCGGTAAACCATTCCAGATTGCCGGAAGAGGTCGGGCTGGCTTCGTGAACGATGTACTGCCCGTCGTTGACATAGCGCCCATAAACATAGGGATGGGCCTCGTGGTCGCGCAGACCGTGAGCGATCCCGCTGGTGACGGCCCAGGTACCCATCACCGCGTTGAGGGTGTATTCATCTTCGATACCGGCGCAGAGTGCGGTGGAAACCACATCAAACAGTCCGCCGACGACGGGCGTGCCCGCCGCCAGACCGGTTATGGCGGCTGTCTGAGCGGTGATTTCCCCGCATATTTCTGCTGAGCCGACAATCGGCGGTAGCGCATTGTCGATCTCACTGATGCCCAGCCACTGGGTCAGGCGCGAGTCGTACTGACCCGAAGTCATGTTGTAGAGGTTCGACTCGGAGATATTGCTCTCTTCACAGCCTTTGACGCCGGTTAAGCACCAGCGCAGATAGTCATGGCCCATCATGACGCAGCCAATTTGCGCGTAACGGTGAGGTTGATTCTCTTTCACCCAGCGCAGCAATGATGCCGGATGCCCGGTCCACAATGTCTGGCGGGTGACCGGGTAGAGCTGCTCAGGGATCCCATCCTGCTGCCAGCGCTGAACGATATCCATCGCCCGGCGGTCGGAAGAGAGGATGGCATTGCCCAGCGGTTTATCCTGCTTATCGAGAAGGAACAGGCCTTTGCCCTGAGCGGAAATACCGACGCCTTTGATTTGATCGCCGCAGACGCCGGTGCGCGCTAACAGCCCGGCGATCGTGGCTACACACTGTTGCCACAACTGGTGCATATCGCGTTCGGCGTAACCGGGCAATGGCGATGCGGTCTGCAACGATTGCCGGTTAATGCCATGTTCATGACCTTTGGCGTCATACAACCCGGCTTTCAGATACGTACCGCCACAATCAATACCCAGCCAGAAGGTCTCTTTCTCACTCATCTTGTTATCTCATTTTTGCCGGATGGCGCTGCGCTTATCCGGCCTACGACGGTTGCTACCTGTAGGCCCGGTAAGCGCAGCGCCACCGGGCATTGTTTTACGCTGTACGTTTATGTGGATTCAGTGTCTTTAGCGGAGCGGCACCGGCGTCGCATTTGGCTGGCAGCAGCAGTGCCATCAGCGCGGCCAGAGCCAGTGAGATAGCCAGGCAGTAAACCCCCGCATCTTTGCTATACAGGGTGATGAGTACGCCGACCGCATAAGGACCGCAGAAGCCGCCGAGGTTGCCCAGCGCGTTGATGACTCCACGCGCGCCACCGGCCATTTCCGCACTGAACAAACGCGCCGGAATGGTCCAGAACACGCCCGCTGCCGATTGCAGGAAGAAGCCGCAGCCGACCAGCGCGGCATAAGCCAGCCAGACGTTATTTTTCAGCGCCACGGAAAGGAACATGCACAGGGCAAAGCCAATCAACGGCAGGCAGACGAACAGCTTGCGTTTGCCGGTGCGGTCAGAGAGAGAAGAGAACAGGAACATCCCGGCAATGGCCCCGACGTACGGCAGAATGGCGAGCATACCGACCTGTCCCATACTGCTGTGCGTCAACTCTTTGAGGATGGTCGGCAGCCACAGGGTGTAACCGTAAATCCCGGTCTGATAGAAGAAGTTCAGCGCGATGAGCTGCCACATGGTTTTATCGGAAAGCACCGCGCCCAGAGAGGCATTTTTGACTTCCGTTCCGGCAATGGCTTTTTGCTCGGCGGCCAGCGTTTCGACCAGGTAATTTTTCTCGGCCTCAGAGATCCAGCGCGCCTCCTGCGGACGGTCGTAAACGGTATAGGCCCACAACACCAGTACAACGACGGAAAGCAAACCTTCAATGATGAACAGCCAGCGCCAGTCGAGAACGGTGATAATCCAGCCCGAGAGCGGGGCGGTAATGATCCCGGCAATCGGCACAAACATAATCACAATCGCATTGGCGCGACCACGCTCGGCGTCGGGGAACCAGTTACTGATCATCGTCAGCACCACCGGCAGCATGCCGCCTTCGGCAACGCCGAGTAAAAAGCGCAGAACCAGCAGTTGGTACTGATTAGTGATTAACCCCGTGAGGACGGAAATAACCGCCCAGGCAACCAGCGACCAGCCGATAAATTTCTTGCCGCTGCCGTGAACGGCAATTTTTCCGCCGGGAACCTGTAAAAACAGATAACCGATAAAGAAAATACCGCCAGCCAGTCCTGCCATGGTGGCGGAAATACCTAATTCCTCATCCATTCCGCCCGGCATCGCGAAAGCGATATTGACGCGGTCCATATAAGAAATAATACAGGCGATGAGAATAGGTGGAATAATCCGCAGCCAGCGCTGACGGGGTATATCTTTGAGTGTAGGGCGAGAGGTCATGTTCATATTAATATTCTCGTAGAGTAGTATTTTATTTTTATAGTTTTGCTTTATTTAATGCGGCGATACCGTCGCGCAATATTGCTACGCGATGGTTCACATCTGCATTGGCATTTATTTCCAGCAATTTAATACCGGCAAATTGCAATGGTTCGGCTTCTGCGCAGGCGAATAGTTCGCGGGCATGGTCGGTGGTCATCAGGCTTTGTGGGCAGAATGGGGCAAACGGCGCGTGTAAGTCCTGCCATTCGCCGTATTCCCCCGCAAGCGTGGTACCGGAGAACATCAGCGCGCCCAGTTTTCCAGCCCGTTTGGCCTGCTGCGTGTGGGCCAGCGCCAGGGCGGGATTCTGCCCTTCAATGGTCGATCGCGCCCAGTTAATGCACACGCTGATGTCATACCCGGCAATGACCTCCAGCACATTGTCTAACGGCAGAAAGCCTTTGCGCGGCGCAATGCCGGTCATGGCGTCGCAATGTTCCAGCACCAGATCGCAGGACCAGTCCCAGGAGGTAATTTCTTTCAGCGAACGGGCAAACGCGTCGGTGGCCTGTGCAACATTTGGGTTGCTGGCATTGGGGGCGGCATGCAGTTCCAACGCAATCACTTTTCCGGCGTGTGCCGTATTGATATGGTTGATTTTCTGCTGCAGATGACGGTAATACGCCACGCAGGCTTTACGCTGTTCTTCGTCGCTGGAGGCCAGCCCAAAAGCGCGGTTTGCGCCGCGACGGCGCATGGTTTCCATAATGGCGGTGACTACGATTTGCCAGTCGCCCGGCGTATGACGTAATAACCATTCGTCGCCTAACGGGTGAAGATGTTCAAGGCAGGGCTGCTCCAGACCGAGAATATCCGGAGTATCGGCGAGCTGTCGCCAGAATTCCTTCTCTTCCTCTTCACTCTTTTGGTGAAATGAGGGTGCACAGGGGTACGCACCGATAATATAACCGGCATTATTAACGCTCATGTTGTGCTCCTTTTATAAAACTGAAATAGCAACCTTCACAACTATTTTGCGGATCGGCGTGGCGACAGTTTTATGACATGCAGGGCGATGAACATCCTGCGGGAAAAATATGGCGTAGCTTCCCGGAATCATTTCAATGAAAGATTCATGTTCGCTGGCGTGATAAAAAATAATATCGCGCTGTTCTAATAATGATTCGCTGATTTGGTTATTCCCGGTATCAATCGCGATCCCGATTTTCTCTTCGCCCCAGGCCAGAAATTGAATATCCAGGTAGCGGCGATGCACCTCCGGGCGATTTTCGGCAACGTCACGCGTGGTTAAATCGATAACCTGCGCGAAGATATTTTTACCGTCGATTTCTACCACGCCCGGTTCCAGATTGCGGAAGTCTGTGCTGCGCAGAAAGTCGAGTGCCCTTTCAATCGCCGCGGGTAAACGACATGGGTTAGGCTGAGCGATATGTCCAAAGATCATACTCTGACTCCTTACAACGCCTGAATTTTTGCCCAGACGCTGTCGTCAACGGTGATACCGTTGCGGCGGTTTTCTTCCAGCAGCTTTGTAAACTCGTGGCCCGGCAGGCGGACAGGTGTGTTTTCATCGGCGCGTTCGGCGGAGGTGATGAAATCCATAATCCGCTGTAGCTTGGCATCACGGGTGGCGCCATCGATCAGCTTGTCTACTTCAATGGCGATGAAAATCTGTGAAACGCCATATTCATCGCTGTTGTCCTGGGTGACCTCGGCCACGGAAGAACCGTCTGAAAGCAGGGTGGCGATCATATCCAGCACAATCGACAGACCTGAACCTTTCCAGTAACCCATTGGTAAAATGCGGCGGTTTTTTTCGATAACGCCCGGCTCTTTAGTGAGATTGCCTTCATCATCAAAGCCACCATCTACCGGCAGTTCGCGACCGGCCAGGCGATTCACTTCCAGCATGCCGTAGGAGAACATCGACATCGACATATCAACCATGGTGATTGGCGATGAGGGGATGGCGACGATCAACGGGTTAGTACCAATGCGACACTCTTTCGAACCCCACGGCGGCATGACGGCAATCGAGTTGGTCCAGCAGATACCAATGTAGCCTTTCTCCGCTGCTTGCCAGCCATAGCTGCCGCCGCGCATCCAGTGGTTGGCGTTACGCAGTGCGACCAGGCCAATACCGTGATCGGAGGCCAGCTCAATGGCTCTGTCCATCATCTTTTTCGCCGTTAGATTCCCGATCGAACGCTGGGCATCCCATTGTTCAATCGCTCCCAGGCTAGTAATGCGTTGCGGTTTGGCCTCAGGAATGATGTCGCCGTTATCTAATTGCTGAATAAAACGAGGAAAACGATTCACGCCGTGCGAATACACGCCGGACTCGGTGGTGCGCGCAAACATTTCGGCACAGGCATCGGCGGTTTCAACGGCGATACCGCGTGCCAGTAGTACCCGATTGAACGCATCTTTCAACTGCTCAAAAGTGACTTTCATTCCTGTTTCCTTGTTTAAATTTGATCGCTTTTTTATCTCTAAATTTCACTATGCGAAATCTGATTTCAAATATAGCGATCAAATTTTGACAGATCAACGGGGTGGTCTATTTTTTAAAATCATCAAAATCAAATAGTTGTGTTTTTTCGGTTCAGATCGTGAACTGAAACACACTTTGCGCTACCATCAGAGCGCGACGAAAAGGGGAGCGGAAGCGATGGGCACAAAAGAGAGTGAAATGACGCAAGACAAAGAGAGGCCGGCCGGAAGTCAGAGCCTGTTCCGTGGTTTGATGTTGATTGAGATTCTGAGCAACTATCCGAATGGTTGCCCGTTGGCGCATTTGTCTGAACTGGCAGGGCTGAACAAAAGTACTGTGCATCGACTGCTGCAAGGGCTGCAATCCTGTGGGTATGTCACCCCCGCGCCAGCGGCAGGGAGTTATCGCCTGACCACCAAATTTATTGCCGTGGGTCAGAAGGCGTTGTCGTCACTGAACATCATCCATGTTGCTGCGCCGCACCTCGAAGCGCTGAATATCGCCACCGGTGAAACCATCAACTTCTCAAGCCGTGAAGATGACCACGCGATTCTGATTTATAAGCTGGAACCGACGACGGGCATGCTGCGTACCCGCGCTTATATCGGTCAGCATATGCCGCTGTATTGCTCGGCGATGGGTAAAATTTACATGGCGTTTGGGCATGCGGATTATGTGGAAGCCTACTGGGAGAGCCATCAGGATCTTATTCAGCCCCTGACCCGCAATACCATTACCGGTTTACCGGCGATGTACGACGAATTGGCGCAGATCCGCGAAAGCAGTATGGCGATGGATCGGGAAGAGAACGAACTGGGCGTTTCCTGTATTGCCGTGCCGGTGTTTGATATTCATGGTCGGGTGCCGTACGCGGTGTCAATTTCACTCTCTACCTCGCGACTTAAGCAGATAGGGGAAAAAAATCTACTCAAGCCACTACGGGAAACCGCGCAGGCGATTTCAAATGAGCTGGGTTTTACCGTTCGCGATTAGGCAGAGATCCATAGTTATTCAGGCACCTGACAATATTTAACCGTTTCCCCTGTCCGATCAAAGCGACAAGGGCGACCTCTCTGGCACTCTGTGGTTTTCACGCAGAGGGAGGGGACAATGAACGCGTTTATTATGGCGGATGCGGCAAAATGTATTGGGTGTCGTACCTGCGAAGTTGCCTGCGTCGTCGCGCACCAGCAAAACCAGGACTGTGTGTCGGTCTCTTCTTCTGCGTTTATACCGCGGATTCGGGTAATCAAAGATGACGCCTTTACAACGGCGGTCGCCTGCCATCAATGCGAAGACGCTCCCTGTGCGAATGTTTGCCCAACGCACGCCATTCGTCGTGAACATGGGCATATCTTCGTTGAACAGACACGTTGTATTGGTTGTAAAAGCTGTATGCTGGCCTGCCCGTTTGGGGCAATGAATGTCGTTGCCCGTTCGTCGCGGGTGCAGGCGATAAAATGCGATTTGTGCTGGCATCGTGAGACGGGGCCAGCGTGTGTAGAAGCCTGCCCGACCAGCGCGTTGCAGTGTATTGATGCCGTCAGTATTCAGCGACAGCGTCTGCGTTCACAACCGTTGTGAAGTGAGCCCGACCCGCACTTGGGTCGGGTTTGCGTTAGCCTTCCAGCCAGGCGAGTTCGATCTCTTCAGCCAGAATCTTCACACCAGCTTCGATTTTCTCTGGTTCTGGCACGTAGTTCATCCGCATGCACTGATGGGTATGCGGCCAGGGTTTATCCAGCCCCGGGAAGAAGTAGTCACCGGGAACCATCAGTACGCCACGCGCTTTCAGGCGCTGATACAGCAGTTCAGTCGTGATGGGCAAATCTTTGAACCACAGCCAAAGAAAAATCGCGCCCTCTGGTTTATGGATAAGGCAGCGATCTTCTGACAAGTAGCGGCGAATAATCGCAATCGTCTCCTGAACGCGCTGATAGTAAAACGGTTTAATTACCGTTTCGGACAGGCGCAGTAGATCGTTACGTTTAATCATCTCGCACATCATCGCCGGTCCCATCCCGCCAGGAGCAAGGCTGATGATGCCGTTCATATTGGTAATCGCAGTGATGATTTTTTCATTGGCGATAATGATGCCGCAGCGGGAACCTGGCAGACCCAGTTTGGAAAGGCTCATGCACAGCACAATGTTGGGGTTCCACAGCGGACGCGCTTCGCTAAAGATGATGCCAGGGAATGGTACGCCATAGGCGTTATCAATCACCAGCGGGATCCCATGCTGGTTGGCCAGCCGGTCCAGCTTCATCAGCTCGTCGTCTGTGATCACATTGCCTGTCGGGTTAGTCGGGCGTGACACGCAGATCATCCCCGTCTCTTCACCGATGTGCAGGTGTTCAAAATCAACGTGATACTTAAACTGGCCTTCCGGTAACAGTTCGATGTTCGGACGTGCGGAGACGAAAAGATCTTCTTCTAGCCCGGAATCGGCATAGCCAATGTATTCCGGGGCTAATGGGAATAACACTTTTTGCGTTGTTCCGTCAGCGCGGCGTCCGGCGAACAGATTGAATAAGTAGAAAAACGCGCTCTGACTGCCATTTGTCAGTGCAATATTTTGTGGCTCGATATCCCAACCCTGCTTCTCACGTAGCAGTTTCGCCAGCTCAGACAGGAGCTCGGTTTTCCCTTGCGGACCGTCATAATTGCAAAGCGCATCAGTGGCTTTGCCGTTTGCCAGCATATCTGTCAGCAGAGACTGGAAGTAATTTTGCATCTCTGGAATTTGCGCCGGATTACCACCGCCGAGCATGATGGCGCCTGGGGTGCGTAAACCGTCGTTGAGGTCCTCCATCAGGCGGGTGATGCCTGAATGGCGGGTAAATTTGTCGCCAAAAAGTGAGAATGTCATAGCAGGGGGTCTGTCGAACTGAGTAGTAAAGTGGCTAACCATAGCGCTACCCATGGCAGGGTGCAAATCAGGGGAAGCGGACCGGATTGATGTTTTGTGCTGCAGATGTTTGCCTTGCTGGTTTTTTATTTTGTGTTGGGCTTCCCGCCGTATGCACAGCGGGAAGCCTGTTGGGATCAGGGCTGGCCGGCCCACACCACCATCACCTTATCGTCGTCATGCTCGCGGATAAATCCGTATCCCTGCTTCAGGGTAAGCGTAGTCTGTTTACCGGCGCCGATGGCGGGATGTCTGGCTCGGAACTGACTGATGCGCTGCCAGTGTGCGACGCTGGCAGCAGATTTCCCGCTCACATCCTGCCAGTTCATTTCTGAGCGCGTGCCCTGCAATGGGTCTGAACCTGTTGGTCCAAAGGGTCGGGCCGACTCGTCGCCGTAAAAGAGTTGTACCGCGCCAGGCGCCAGCAGCAATAGCTCGGCGGCTTTGTCTCCACCTTCGCGAAACAGACGCGTATCGTGTGAGGAGAGATAGCTCAGGACGTTGAAATCCTGCAGTTTTTCAGCCATTTGTTGCCAGGTGACATCCATATTTGCCAGACAATCGACGGCCTTTGCCGCCTGCTCCTGATAGTCGAAATTGATCATCGCATCAAAGCCGTGTCGGTAATAGTCGCTTTGCATCACGCCGTGACCCCAGGCCTCGCCGGTCATCCAGAAAGGTTTATCATCCAGCGCTTTATCCGGGTTGGCTTTCTTCCATTCAGCCAGCGCTGCGCTGGCCTGTGTTTTTAATTGCTGCCAGGCGGGAAGCTCGACGTGTTTGGCGGTATCAACCCGAAATCCGTCAATCCCGTAATCACGCACCCACTGGCTGAGCCAGTGCGTCAGATAATCGCGGGGCGTGTAACCGGCAATAGCTTTAGCGTGCGTATCTGGTTTGTGCTGATAAAAGTTTGGCAGCCCGGAAGGTGTGGTGGATTCGGTTTTCAGATCGGGCAGGAAGGCCAGTGACATGGTCAGGTCGTCAAAGCCAGGATTGTCGTAATCGCCAATATCGGTACGGATCCAGTTTTTCCCCCACCATTTTTCCCAACCTGTTTTATCGCTGAAGTTGATGTAATCATTAAAGCTGTGCCAGCTTTGCCCGGCGGCTGGCTTCCAGTCCGTCCAGCGTTCACCGAGCGTGTTTTTCAGTTCATCGCCCGACAAGTACAGCGCCCCAAACTGATACTCCTGCATATCCGCCAGCGTGGCGTAGCCGGTATGATTCATGACGACATCGAACAGGATACGAATGCCGCGCTGGTGCGCACCGTCAACCAGGGCACGCAGGTCAGCTTCATTACCCATATTCGCATCGAGCGTGGTCCAGTCCTGAGTGTAATAGCCGTGATAAGCGTAGTGGGGGAAATCGCCTTTGGTGCCACCGCCGACCCAACCGTGAATTTGCTCAAACGGTGCGCTGATCCACAAGGCGTTGACGCCCAACTGTTGCAGGTAGTCGAGTTTACTGGTGAGTCCGCGCAAATCGCCACCGTGGAAAGTGCCAATTTCATGCATGCCGTCGTTGCGACGTCCGTAGCTGTGGTCGTTGCCTGGGTCACCATTTACAAAGCGATCCGTCAGAACGAAATACACCGTAGCGTTATGCCAGTCGAAAGCAGCCGGGGCATCGGTTTCTGCCCGTTCCAGCAGCAACAGCCCGTTACTGGCTGCGGCAGGCTGTAGGGTAATCGACCCATTCTTTACGGTTGCCGTTTGTTTGCTGTAGTAATCGCGCACCACGGCACCTTCCGGAAAGATCTGGCTCACATCCAGTGTTAACGGCGAACCATCCCATTTCGGGCACTGGCGAATCTGGGTCGTGACAGGGTCTGCGGCGCTTTTTACCGAAAGCATCAACGTTGGCGTTCCGGAGCGGGTATCGACTTCCAGCGTGTAATCGCCGTCTTTGAATAAACGCCACTGCGGCGGTGCGCCTTCACACGGTTTTAGCGATAGCATCTGGTTGAGTTTTATCGCATCAGCAGGCTGCCAGCACTGTTGGTCAAAATTCAGGATTAAAGGACGAGTACCCTTCGTCAACGCTGCATGGCTGACGAATTTACCCGTACCTTCCGCTTCGAAGTTGGGGAGTCCCTGAGAAGTCCATGATGAGGCGATGGCAATGCCGGGCATGAGCGCCAGCGCAACGGCGGCAAGTTTCATAATGCTGTCCTTGGTGCTGCTGTTTTCGCCAGTTTGCCAGTGAAATCAGGCTGGAAACTCATCCTTTGAGTCGATTCCGCCAGGAGGAGAAGTGAGGGTGAGCGATCGCGTTCAAAAAATGAACTAATTTTGCGATAACCTCCACATTTTCTTCGAATTAATGGCACCCTGAACTGTTAATGCGTGACATAGTTTCAGAATTGGACTATTCCTTTGGGTGCTCTTGACGGCTATTTTTGATATGATTTGAGATTCATCTCTCATTTTTGTGAAAAATATAAGGTGTTGGAATGTATAAATCCGACCAGGAGACCTAATGATATTGACTCCCATTCGACGATATGGGGCAATGATTCTTATGTTACTCACCGTTGCATTTTCGGGTGAGGTGCTGGCAAAGACACACACGGCGACAACGAGTCACAAGCCCCAGATAACCAAGGCAAGTAATAAACAGGTTAGCAGTAAACAAGAGTATTCTCGCAATAGTGCAAAGAGTAGTTCACTTCCTGATTTGCGAAAATACCCTTCCGGAACACCAAGGAAAAAAGCGTTTCTCCGGACGGTTATGCCTTATATTACCAGTCAAAATGCTGCCATTACTGCGGACCGTAACTGGCTGATTTCAAAACAGTACCAGAACCGCTGGTCACCGACTGAGCGTACGCGTATGAAAGACATCGCGAAGCGCTACAAGGTGAGCTGGTCTGGCAACACGCGTAAAATTCCGTGGAATACGCTGCTTGAGCGCGTAGACATTATCCCGACGAGCATGGTGGCAACCATGGCTGCGGCCGAAAGCGGCTGGGGTACGTCGAAGCTGGCGCGTAGCAACAACAACCTGTTTGGCATGAAATGTGGCAAAGGTCGTTGTAACAATGCCCCTGGTAAGGTGAAAGGCTACTCACAGTTTGAATCGGTGAAAGAGTCGGTGAATGCTTACGTCATCAACCTGAACACGCACCCGGCTTACTCTTCTTTCCGTAAATCACGTGCGCAGCTGCGTAAAGCCGATCAGGAAGTCACCGCTACCGCGATGATCCATAAGCTGAAGGGTTATTCCACTAAAGGACAGAGCTACAACAACTATCTGTTCGCAATGTATCAGGATAACCAGCGTTTAATCGCCGCGCATATGTAATTCTGTGTGCCGGATGGCGGCTTCGCCGTATCCGGCAATAATCCTCACAGCAACACTTCGCTGTTCACATCGCGATACTCTTTTGGCGTCGTGTCGTACTCTTTCTTGAAGACCGAATAGAAATACTGCAGAGACGGATAGCCACACATCTGTGAAATTTCGTTGATTGAAAGCGTGGTAGAAATCAACAGACTGCGCGCTTTTTCCAGCTTTTCGGCATGAATCACGGCGTGAATAGTCTCTCCGACCTCTTCTTTAAAACGCTTCTCCAGATTTGAACGTGAAATCCCTACTGAATCAAGAACTTGCTCAACCTTAATCCCTTTGCAGGCATGATTGCGGATAAAGTGCATCGCCTGAATGACGGCAGGATCGGTCAAGGAGCGGTAATCGGTTGAGCGCCGCTCAACCACGCGCACCGGAGGAACCAGAATGCGTTGCAGCGGCAGCGCCTCATTCGCCAGCAAGCGGTGCAGAAGTTTTGCGGCCTGGTAGCCCATCTGCCGGGCTCCCTGAGCCACGGATGACAGCGCTACCCGTGACAAGTAACGGGTCAGTTCTTCGTTATCTATTCCTATCACGCATAGCTTTTCCGGTACCGGGATATGTAGGTGCTCGCAGACTTGCAGGACGTGTCGTGCCCGCGCGTCGGTGACTGCGATAATGCCGGTTTGCGGCGGCAACGTTTGTAGCCAGTCTGCCAGACGATTTTGCGCGTGCTGCCAGTTTTCCGGCGCAGTTTCCAGCCCCTGGTAGACGACGCCTCGGTACTTTTCTTTAGCCACCAACTGGCAAAAGGCATATTCACGTTCTGCGGCCCAGCGTTTACCGCTTGAGGAAGGCAGGCCGTAAAACGCAAAACGGTTAACCCCTTTCTCTTTCAGATGCAGAAAAGCGCTTTCTACCAGCGCGTGGTTGTCGGTAGCAATGTAATGTACCGGGGGATAATCTTGCTCCCGATGGTAGGAACCCCCAACGCCGATGATCGGAACATCGACATCGGCAAGTAATTGCGCAATGTCATCATCGTCATAATCGGCAATAACGCCATCGCCTAACCAGTCTTTAATATTATCGATACGGGCGCGGAAATCTTCCTCAATGAATATATCCCACTCGGATTGCGATGCCTGTAAATATTCACCCACTCCTTCTACCACCTGACGGTCATAGGCTTTATTGGCATTGAATAACAGAGTGATGCGGTGACGTTTATCAAACATAAGAACCTGTCCTGGAAAGGTTAACGTGGGCCTGTCGATACTAGCAAAACCGCCGGTACGACTGCTTGATGAAGCGTGACAAATTTCCTGATTGCCTGAGGCCAGGCAAAATTTACATACTGTCAGCGGGATGACAATTGTCATTTTTCATCTGCGCATTACGGTTTTTTGTTTAATGGCTAACCTTCGATCGCGATCGCTTTTTTATTTCGTTTTTCAGCGCGTTTTTTTGGGAGCCAGCGCACGTTTGGGTATTCTCTTAATAGCGGTGTGAAATAACGTAATTGAGCAATAAATCAGGAAATTCCAGTATAGCCATATCGCAGTTTACTTACCGTATTACCTGATTATGGAGCTTATTATGCCGGCTTATTTTGACCAACTCGATCGTGTTCGTTTTGAAGGTACTCAATCCACCAACCCGCTCGCATTTCGCCATTACAATCCTGACGAAATCGTGTTGGGCAAACGTATGGAAGATCATCTGCGTTTTGCTGCCTGCTACTGGCATACCTTCTGCTGGAACGGTGCGGATATGTTCGGTATGGGCGCTTTCGATCGTCCGTGGCAGCAGCCTGGTGAAGCACTGGCGCTGGCGAAACGCAAAGCGGACGTGGCATTTGAGTTCTTCCACAAGCTGAACGTGCCTTACTACTGCTTCCATGATGTGGATGTCTCGCCTGAAGGGGCTTCACTGAAAGAGTACAAAAACAACTTTGCGCAGATGGTTGATGTGCTGGCGGCAAAACAGGAACAGAGCGGCGTGAAGCTGCTGTGGGGAACAGCAAACTGCTTTACCAACCCACGCTACGGCGCGGGTGCGGCAACAAACCCGGATCCAGAAGTGTTCAGCTGGGCCGCCACGCAGGTGGTTACGGCCATGGATGCCACGCACAAGTTAGGTGGTGAAAACTACGTTCTGTGGGGTGGTCGTGAAGGCTATGAGACGCTGCTGAATACCGATCTGCGTCAGGAACGTGAGCAAATTGGTCGCTTCATGCAACTGGTGGTGGAACACAAACACAAAACCGGTTTCCAGGGCACTTTGCTTATCGAGCCGAAACCGCAGGAACCGACCAAGCACCAGTACGACTACGATGCGGCGACCGTCTACGGCTTCCTCAAGCAGTTCGGTCTGGAAAAAGAGATCAAACTGAATATCGAAGCTAACCATGCCACGCTGGCGGGCCACTCGTTCCATCACGAAATCGCCACCGCTATCGCGCTGGGTCTGTTTGGCTCTGTCGATGCCAACCGTGGTGACGCGCAGCTGGGCTGGGACACGGATCAGTTCCCGAACAGCGTAGAAGAGAACGCGCTGGTGATGTACGAAATCCTGAAGGCGGGCGGCTTCACCACCGGTGGCCTGAACTTCGATGCCAAAGTGCGTCGTCAGAGTACCGATAAATATGATCTGTTCTATGGTCATATTGGCGCGATGGATACCATGGCACTGTCGTTGAAAATTGCGGCCCGTATGATTGAAGACGGTGGTCTGGATCAGCGCGTGGCAAAACGTTATGCCGGTTGGAATGGTGAGCTGGGCCAGCAAATTCTGAAAGGGCAGATGACGCTGACGGAAATTGCGCAGTACGCTGAACAACATAACCTGGCGCCGGTGCACCAGAGCGGTCATCAGGAATTGCTGGAAAATCTGGTGAACCATTATTTGTTCGACAAATAACGGGTTTCTGAGAACGTCCGTAAGCCCGGTCAGCTCGCGCTACCGGGCCTTTCTTTAAGGAACGATGCCTTATGTATATCGGGATAGATCTTGGCACATCAGGCGTAAAGGCCATCCTGCTCAACGAGCAGGGGGATGTGGTCGCTTCGCACACGGAGAAACTCACCGTCTCGCGCCCGCATCCGTTATGGTCTGAACAAGACCCTGAGCAGTGGTGGTCGGCAACGGATCGGGCTGTGAAAGCATTGGGTCAGCAGCATTCGCTTCGCGAGGTGAAAGCGTTGGGGATTGCCGGGCAGATGCACGGCGCGACGCTACTGGATGAGCAACAGAAGGTATTGCGTCCGGCTATTCTGTGGAACGATGGTCGCTGTGGTGAAGAGTGCGTGATGCTGGAGAATCAGGTTCCGCAGTCTCGTGCGATCACCGGCAACCTGATGATGCCTGGCTTTACCGCGCCAAAACTGCTGTGGGTGCAACGCCACGAGCCGGAGATTTTCAAACAGATTGATAAAGTTCTGCTGCCGAAAGATTACCTGCGTTTGCGCATGACCGGTGATTTTGCCAGCGATATGTCTGATGCGGCAGGGACAATGTGGCTGGATGTCGCGAAGCGTGACTGGAGCGATGTCATGCTGGCTGCCTGTAAACTGACTCGCGCACATATGCCTGTGCTCTATGAAGGCAGCGAGATTACCGGAACCTTGTTGCCAGACGTCGCTAAAGCCTGGGGAATGCAGGAGATTGCGGTTGTTGCCGGAGGTGGTGATAACGCGGCGGGAGCGGTTGGCGTAGGCATGATGAATGCCGGTCAGGCGATGCTTTCGCTGGGGACATCCGGTGTCTATTTTGCGGTGAGTGATGGTTTCCTTAGCAAACCGGAAAGTGCGGTTCACAGTTTTTGCCATGCTTTGCCTGAGCGATGGCATCTGATGTCTGTGATGTTAAGTGCGGCATCGTGTCTGGACTGGGCGGCAAAATTAACCGGACTGGCGAGCGTTCCTGCATTGATTGACGCTGCGCAACAGGCTGATGAACTCGCGGAGCCGGTCTGGTTTTTACCTTATCTTTCCGGTGAACGTACGCCGCATAACAATCCGCAGGCCAAGGGCGTATTTTTCGGTCTGACGCATCAGCATGGTCCGGCAGAACTGGCGCAGGCGGTGCTGGAAGGTGTGGGGTTTGCGCTGGCTGACGGTATGGACGTGGTACATGCCTGCGGCGTGCAGCCCGCCAGCATTACGTTGATTGGCGGCGGGGCGCGCAGTGAATACTGGCGTCAGATGCTATCTGACATCAGCGGATTGCAGCTGGATTATCGTACCGGCGGTGATGTCGGCCCTGCACTTGGTGCGGCGCGACTGGCGCAAATTGCCATGAATCCGCAGCGGCCTTTATCAGACCTTCTGCCTCAGCTTACGCTGGAACAAGCGCATTATCCTGACGCCGGGCGCCACGCGCTTTACCAACAACGTCGGGAAACCTTCCGCCGAATCTACCAGCAGTTGCAACCGCTGATGTCCTGATCCTCGTTCCCCTCTGGTAAACAGAGGGGATTTATCAAATGTATATTTCAATCCAATAAATAGTTAGTACGCATGGATTTATTCTGAAAGTCCGGCGTAGTGCCATTTTTCTGTGTTGTCTTTAGCGGGTTATTCATATTGTATCCATGATGGATAAGGAGATCCCAATGAAGACGACAAGGCTGTTGCCATGGATATTATTCCTGTCTGGCGCACTGATTTACGTTATTGGCTTATGGCAGGCATGCCCGTTATTGAGCGGCAAAGGCTATTTTCTGGGCGTGCTGATGACGGGAATGTTTGTGACATATGTTTATCAGCGTGCAGTGAATCTCAATCAGAGCGACGAACGCTTCGCCTCTGTATGTCAAATGGTCACACTCATCACGATAGGGTTGCTGCTGGTGGGCGTCTGGAACGCCCCGTTATCGCCCCTCGAAAAAGGGCTGTATCCGGTGGCATTCATCATATGTTTACTGGGGCAAGTTTTGTTGCTACGTCTGCAAAATATGGGGGGTTAACTCACCAGCCTGCGCGTATCGATGCGCTGCAACAGTATGGACAACAGTAAACTGCCTGCCAGCGTGGCGCTGAAAATCCACAGCATATCCAGCGGTGGCCAGTTTTTGAGTTCAATTCCGTTGGTTCGTAGTGCGTGAATGATCAGCGCATGAAAACCATAAATGCCCAATGAATGGCGAGAAATAAGGCCCAGTAGCGGCAGAGTACGTGTGCTGAGCGTATTTTTGACCAGCGTCAGGAGTGAGACGGCGCAAATAAATACCGCAGGGCCGCAGTAGAGATACCAGGTGTCGGCAAAATTGCCTCGCCAGCGCAGTTCATGCAATGTGCCACGAGAAATAATAAATACTGCGGTAATGAATAACGCCGCACAGAGCCAACTGAGCGCGCGCTTTTGCGTATCCATCATGCCAATCGCCCGGCCCAGCATGCCGTACAGGATGTAATAGAAGGTGTCGCCGCTGATGTACAGGTTAATGGGTAGCCATTCAAAACCGCCAATTTTTTGCGAGACGGTATTGGGATTGGCAATCACGCCTATCACCACCATCAACGCCAGCAGCATCTTGCCGCTGATATTTTTCACCTGTATCAGCGGAGAAACCAGGTAGATGACGGCGATCGCGAAGAAAAACCACAGATGATAGAACACCGGCTTTTGCAGCAGGTTCTTCAGCGACAGCTCAGCGTTGATCGAGGTAAACAGCAGGATATAGGCCAGCGCCACGCTGCTGTAAAACAAAATGCAGAGCGCGATGCGCAGGAAATGGCGCGGTTTGGCGCTACGCTCACCGAAAAACAGATAGCCCGAAATCATAAAGAACAGCGGGACGCTGACGCGAGAGGCTGAATTGAGCACGTTAGCCAGATCCCAATTCAACGGGCTGACGCTTTGCGCATTGGTGATGTACCAGGTCGTGGTGTGGATCATCACGACCATTAAACAGGCTATCCCGCGCAGGTTATCAATCCAGAAAATTTTGGGCTGCATCAGTTCCTCTGTGTCCATTAAAAAAAGTCTGACCGATATTTTGCGAACGTAGCTCACTGGAATAATCCGAGTTCTTACGCTAAAGCTTGAGATGGTCTGATGAGATTCTCAAAATAGGATCTGTTTCCAGACACTAATAATAAGACTGACCAGCAAACCAGGCGGTAATAAAATGATGATGAAGTATTTCTTTCCCGCAATCGCTACCCTTTTGCTGGTAGCGTGCGCTGACACACAACCGTCTGCACCCGCGCAGAAAGCGCAAAAGGTTAAGGTCAGTGCCACACGTTCGCTGGATATGGAGTCATTGTGCAAAAATGAGGCGGCGCAACGCTACAACACTGGCGCGCAGAAAATTGATATCTCCGGCCTGGAGCAATTCCAGGGCAGCTATGAGATGCGTGGTTCTACCTTCCGTAAAGAGAGTTTTGTCTGTTCTTTTGATGCAGACGGGCAGTTTTTGCACCTTTCCATGCGCTAAGTTCCCCCTTTTTCCCGTTTCGTACTGTATATCTTGCAGCCAGCGGGTATACTGATCGCTTCCTTTAAATCCACACGTATCCAGCACGAAATAATATGCAAAAGTTTGATACCAGGACCTTCCAGGGCTTGATCCTGACCTTACAGGATTACTGGGCTCGCCAGGGCTGCACCATTGTTCAACCATTGGACATGGAAGTCGGCGCGGGAACATCTCACCCAATGACCTGCCTGCGTGCGCTGGGGCCGGAACCGATGGCGACTGCTTATGTGCAGCCTTCCCGTCGTCCGACCGATGGCCGCTATGGCGAAAACCCGAACCGCTTACAGCACTACTATCAGTTCCAGGTAGTGATTAAGCCGTCACCGGACAACATTCAGGAGCTGTACCTGGGTTCTCTGAAAGAGCTGGGTATGGACCCGACCATTCACGATATCCGTTTCGTGGAAGATAACTGGGAAAACCCGACGCTGGGTGCCTGGGGCCTGGGTTGGGAAGTGTGGCTGAACGGCATGGAAGTGACTCAGTTCACCTACTTCCAGCAGGTTGGTGGTCTGGAATGTAAACCAGTAACCGGGGAAATTACCTACGGTCTGGAACGTCTGGCCATGTACATTCAGGGCGTAGACAGCGTTTACGACCTGGTCTGGAGCGACGGCCCGCTGGGTAAAACCACTTACGGTGACGTGTTCCATCAGAACGAAGTGGAGCAATCCACCTACAACTTCGAATACGCCGATGTGGACTTCCTGTTCACTTGCTTCGAGCAGTACGAGAAAGAAGCGCAGCAGCTGCTGGCGCTGGAAAATCCGCTGCCGCTGCCTGCGTATGAACGTATTCTGAAAGCCGCCCATAGCTTCAACCTGCTGGATGCGCGTAAAGCCATTTCCGTCACCGAGCGTCAGCGCTATATCCTGCGCATTCGCACCCTGACCAAAGCAGTGGCAGAAGCTTACTACGCTTCCCGTGAAGCCCTTGGCTTCCCGATGTGCAACAAAGACAAATAAGAGGCGGCCATGTCTGAGAAAACTTTTCTGGTGGAAATCGGCACTGAAGAGCTGCCACCAAAAGCACTGCGCAGCCTGGCTGAGTCCTTTGCTGCAAACTTTACCGCGGAGCTGGATAACGCTGGCATTGCGCACGGCAACGTTGAGTGGTTCGCTGCGCCGCGTCGTCTGGCGCTGAAAGTCGCGAATCTGGCGGAATCTCAACCCGATCGTGAAGTTGAAAAACGCGGTCCGGCCATTGCCCAGGCGTTTGACGCTGAAGGCAAACCGAGCAAAGCGGCAGAAGGTTGGGCACGTGGCTGCGGCATCACGGTTGATCAGGCTGAGCGTCTGACTACCGACAAAGGCGAATGGCTGCTGTATCGCGCGCATGTGAAAGGCGAAAGCGCTGAAACGCTGCTGCCAAACATGATTGCCACTTCGCTGGCGAAGCTGCCGATCCCGAAACTGATGCGCTGGGGCGCGTCTGACGTTCACTTCGTGCGTCCGGTTCACACCGTGACTCTGCTGCTGGGCGACAAAGTTATTCCGGCAACGATTCTGGGCATTCAGTCCGATCGTGTGATCCGTGGACACCGCTTTATGGGCGAGCCGGAATTCACTATCGATTCTGCCGATCAGTATCCGGAAATCCTGCGTGAGCGCGGCAAAGTCATTGCGGATTACGCTGAGCGTAAAGCGAAAATCAAAGCCGATGCTGAAGAAGCGGCGCGTAAGATTGGCGGTAACGCTGACCTGAGCGAAAGCCTGCTGGAAGAAGTCACCTCGCTGGTAGAATGGCCGGTAGTGCTTACCGCGAAATTCGAAGAGAAATTCCTCGCTGTTCCGTCTGAAGCGCTGGTACACACCATGAAAGGTGACCAGAAGTACTTCCCGGTTTATGCGAACGACGGCAAATTGCTGCCGAACTTTATCTTCGTTGCCAACATCGAATCGAAAGATCCGACCCAGATTATCTCCGGTAACGAGAAGGTTGTTCGTCCGCGTCTGGCGGATGCCGAGTTCTTCTTCAATACCGACCGTAAAAAACGCCTTGAAGACCATCTGCCGCGTCTGCAAACCGTGCTGTTCCAACAGCAACTGGGTACGCTGCGCGACAAGACTGACCGTATCCAGGCGCTGGCGGGCTGGATTGCTGGTCAAATTGGCGCTGACGTTAACCACGCAACGCGTGCTGGCCTGCTGTCCAAGTGCGACCTGATGACCAACATGGTCTTCGAGTTCACCGACACCCAGGGCGTGATGGGAATGCACTACGCGCGTCACGATGGCGAAGCGGAAGATGTTGCTGTGGCGCTGAACGAGCAGTATCAGCCGCGTTTTGCCGGTGATGACCTGCCGTCTAACCCGGTGGCTTGTGCCGTGGCGATTGCTGACAAGATGGACACCCTGGCGGGTATCTTCGGTATTGGTCAGCATCCGAAAGGCGACAAAGACCCGTTTGCGCTGCGTCGTGCTGCGCTGGGCGTGCTGCGTATCATCGTTGAGAAGAACCTGAATCTGGATCTGCAAACGCTGACGGAAGAGGCTGTTCGTCTGTATGGCGACAAGCTGACCAACGCCAACGTGGTGGATGACGTTATCGACTTTATGCTTGGTCGCTTCCGCGCCTGGTATCAGGACGAAGGTTATACCGTCGATACCATTCAGGCCGTGCTGGCGCGTCGTCCGACTCGTCCGGCTGATTTCGACGCACGTATGAAGGCGGTTTCGCACTTCCGTACACTGGAGGCCGCGTCCGCGCTGGCTGCCGCGAACAAACGTGTATCGAACATCCTGGCGAAGTCTGAAGAAACGCTGAATGACCGTGTGAATGCGGCAACGCTGAAAGAGCCGGAAGAAATTGCGCTGGCGATGCAGGTTGTGGTGCTGCGCGATAAGCTGGAGCCAGTTTTCGCCGCTGGCCATTACCAGGAAGCGCTGGTTGAGTTAGCGGAACTGCGTGAGCCGGTTGATGCGTTCTTCGAGAAAGTGATGGTCAACGTAGAAGATAAAGATCTGCGTATCAACCGTCTCTCCATGCTCGAAAAACTGCGCGAACTGTTCCTGCGCGTGGCGGATATTTCGCTGCTGCAGTAACGGTCCTGAGCTGACTTAGAAAATGCCGGATAAGCATTGCGCCATCCGGCATTTTTTTATGTTGTTAGCGCAGCTGTAATTTAGTCAGACAGGTCTGGCTGTCTTCCATGGTCTTAATGGGATACTCCGCTTTTTTGCCGTTGTAGCTTACTGCGATGGTGCCTGCCATATTGCGCGGTAGCCAAACCCCGACGAAGCCATTTCGACCGCTCTTCATCTCTTTTTGTAGCACTACGTCACCCTTGTTATCCGTCACTTTGACATTGAATGTCTTCTCCGGCATTTCGCCCTGGCAACCGGAAAGGCTGTGGTTGAAGCAAGGATGTGTTTGCCATTCATAAGGGGCAAATGACAGATAGAACTTGTCACCGAGCGACAGGGTATAGATCTGATCGCCTGAAGATAGCTTCAGTTCAGTGCTGGTGACGGATGCCGAGTAGGGCAGTGGGCGGCTCTGGGGAGACTGGTCAATGGCCTCGACGATTTGCTCGACGGATTTTCCGCTGAGCCCGTGTTCCGCCAAAAAAGTGGCTTCAGGGGTTGCGGCGAACGCGCTACCGGTGGTGAGTAAACCTAAAACCAGCAGCAATGAGGATTTCGACATAGCTTCAATTCCTTGTGAACATTGTGGAATACAGACTTGCTCACTATAAAGCTTGCCCTTAGGGAAAGGTCAAAGGGGCGACGGGTAAAGTAATGCAAAGACGCATGTGGGCGAGGCGTTTTAAGAAGTACAAATAAAAAAAATCCCCGCCGTTTGGCAGGGATTCAGAATCTTGAGCTTTTTAAGCTTACAGGCTGGTTACGTTGCCAGCTGCCGGGCCTTTAGCGCCGCTTTCGATGGTGAAGGAAACTTTCTGACCTTCGTCCAGAGATTTGTAGCCATCGTTCTGGATAGCAGAGAAGTGTACGAACACGTCTTTAGAGCCATCGTCAGGAGTGATGAAGCCGAAACCTTTGTCAGCGTTGAACCATTTTACGATACCAGTCATTTTACCGGACATAGTGTATTACCTTTTAAAAAATAAGTGTGCCTTTCGGCGATATGGCGTGCTTTACAGATTTTTTAACAGTAAAGGAAATGCTCACTACGAAGGGTATCAACGATAACTCTTGAAGGGACTTGCCTTACTAACTGCTGTAATGGTCTGTACGTCAAACCGTTGAGGGCATTAACTCATTTTACGCATGTGGATGCAACTACTATTTTCTTTTTTGTGGATAACCTTCGTAAGGGAACGGCCCCGTTACAGGACCGTTCTTAAGCAAAATTGAAAAATAGTTCAATCCATCAGTTGCTTACTTAATCTTGGATCTGCCTGGATCAGGCGCATTAACTTCAATTCGGTAGTGGAAGGCTTTACGCGTTTAGACTCCCATTCATGAACCATCGCGACTGTCACGCCCATTACTCGGGCAAAATCATCTGTTTTTAAACCCGTCCCTCGTCGTAACTGTTCAAATTCGGTGAAAGGGTTGGTTTTTTGCGTCAGAGTGACCGTCTGCGATACATCTTTAAAAACAATCTGCTCCAGACTGCTCAGCAGTTCAAACATAGGATCTTTGTATTCCATTGAGAACTCCTACAAATCACACAGCGGGATCGTGAATTTCTTCGAAGCTCATTAAGAGTAGTCGGAAAAAATGAAGTCGGATTCGGGGTTTGAGAGATGGATTCGTTTCAGCAAACGGTGGGCAACAATCTTTCGCAGGCTAACAAACTGATAAAGGTCGGGATCTCCGAACGATCGATTCCGATTGTAAAGATGACTAAAATATGACGCCGAGTAGTAAATGCAGCATTGTTTAGCAAAACGAACGGTGGTGGGAACGGTTATTTTCCCCCACAAGATTATGCGGAAAGGGTATCTTGCGGGGCTGACCTGGACTATCCTTGTTAACGTCAGGCACGCGGGTGTCGTTGTGCGCATTTTTGGGTGAAAGGAGTATTAAAATGGCGACAGGTAAGTCCTGCTCTCGCTGGTTTGCGCCTGTTTTGGCGCTCTTAATGGTAGTTGGCCTGAGTGGGTGTTTTGATAAAGAAGGCGATCAACGCAAAGCGTTTATCGATTTTCTGCAGAATACTGCAATGCGTAGCGGAGAGCGTTTACCAACGCTGACCGCCGATCAGAAAAAACAGTTTGGCCCGTTTGTGTCCGATTACGCGATTCTGTATGGCTATTCGCAGCAGGTTAATCAGGCGATGGACTCCGGTCTGCGTCCGGTGGTTGATAGCGTAAATGCGATTCGTGTTCCTCAGGATTATGTGACTCAGCGTGAGCCGCTGCGTCAGGCAAATGGTGCGCTAGGTGTATTAGGGCAACAGTTGCAGAATGCGAAACTACAGGCAGATGCTGCGCATGGCGCGCTGAAGCAGGGCGAAGATCTGAAGCCGGTCTTTGACCAGGTTTACAATAAAGTCGTCACTGTACCTGCAGAGGCGTTACAGCCGCTGATCCCTGCAGCGCAAATCTTCACGCAGCAGTTAGTGCAGGTTGGTGATTTTGTGGCGCAGCAGGATACGCAGGTGAGCTTTGTCGCCAACGGTATCCAGTTCCCAACGTCACAGCAGGCAAGTCAGTACAACACGCTGATTGGCCCGTTGGCTTCTCAACATCAAGCATTTAACCAGGCCTGGACTGCTGCGGTGAATGCCGCTCAGTAATTAAGCCGCTGTAAGATATGAAGGGCCGGGTGAGCGTAAGCGCTACCCGGCCTTTTGTTTATGGTGCGACCTGCGGGTTTACGCAGTTCTTCTCAACGCGTCCTTGCAGCGCATCGATTAAGTTATCCACCGCACAGGCCGCCATGTTATAGCGCGTTTCGTGCGTGGCTGAACCAATGTGCGGCACAGCAACCACGTTTGGCAGCGACAGCAGCGGTGAGTCAGCCGGTAATGGCTCCTGCTCAAACACATCCAGGCCAGCGGCATGAATTTCACCGTTTTGCAGGGCGGCAATCAGTGCTTTTTCATCGACCACCGGCCCACGTCCGGCGTTAATGAAAATGGCGGAAGACTTCATTTTGGCAAACTGTTCGGTGCTGAACAGATGATGCGTTTCGTCGGTTAACGGCAGGATCAGGCAGACAAAATCGGATTCTTGTAACAGCGTATCGAGGTCGCAGTAGCGCGCATTGAAGCGTTCTTCTGCTTCCTGATGATGACGGCGCGCATTATAGAGAATCGGCATGCTAAAGCCGAAATGCGCACGTTGTGCCAGCGCCAGCCCAATGCGGCCCATTCCGACAATCCCCAGCGTTTTGTGGTGCACATCCGTACCGAACCAGTCCGGCCCGATACTTTTGGTCCATTCACCGACCTTCACGCGTTCAGCCACTTCTACCACGCGGCGAGCGGTACTTAACACCAGCGCCATCACCGTATCGGCGACGGTTTCTGTCAGTACGGTTGGCGTGTGCATCAACAGCACCTTACGCGCGTTAAGGGCATCGACGTCGAAGTTGTCATAGCCGACGGAAATCGTGGAGGTCGCACGCAGTTTCGGCATTTTCTCCAGTAGAGCGGTATTGACGGCTTCACTGGAGCCCAGCAGACCTTCCGCATTGGCAAAAGCCTCAGCGTGCTGTGCGACCGTTTCCGGGCGCAGGTTAGGCACCTGAGTCACAGTAAAATGCTCTTCCAGGCGATGCAGTAAATCGTCAGGTAACGCTTTATAGAGAATAATGGACGGCTTCATGCGAATCTCCGTAAGTTAAAATTTAAGCGTGGCGTGCGCCAATAGGTAGCTGTTGATTATTAGCAGGCTCAGGCCGAGTCCTGCCGTTGCACACGCACGTCGCTGGCGGTTATTTTTGCCCAGTGCAAGGCATGAGCAGAGAAGTTTGGTGAACCAAACGAGCTGGGAGTAACGCCGCAATGGGCAAAAATAGCCCCAGCCCTTCGGGACACGCGTCAGAACCACGAACTCTTCGTTGTCTGGCTTGGGCATAGTTCACTATGCCCAGCGCCCTCCGCCTTGATTACGCGGTTCTGCCACAGTGTCGACGGTGTGTTCAATGGCAGGACTCGGCCTCACAATGAGAGTTAGCCATACTGAGACAAAAAGCGCTACCCCCATAAAAATGTACGAGGCGGACGGGCTGCCGGTAGCGCCATTGAGGTAGCCGACAAACCATGAACCAAAGAATGAGCCTAGTGCGCCCATACTGTTAATCAGCGCCATTGCACCCCCGGCAACGTTACGCGGCAGCATTTCCGGAATGATGGCAAAGAAAGGACCATAAGGGGCATACATTGCCGCACCCGCAATAACCAACAGCGTGTAAGAAATCCAGAAGTGGTCTGCGCCCACGGCCCAGGAGCCGATAAAAGCGAAAGCAGCTATCAGTAACAGTGGCCAGACAAACAGCTTACGATTTTGCAGTTTATCGGAGGCCCAGGAAACGAGGATCATCGCCGCAGTCGCCGCCAGATAAGGTACGGATGACAGCCAGCCAACCTCAACCATCCCCAGATTTGCACCGCCGTTGCGGATAATCGACGGCAGCCACAGGACAAAACCATAGACGCCAATACTCCAGGTGAAATACTGCATACACAGCAGGATGACGTTACGTGAGCGGAAAGCCTCGCTATAGTTCCGTACGGCTTTGATGCCTTGCTGCTCTTTTTCCAGTTGTGCCTGAAGGGCGGCTTTTTCAGATTCTGACAGCCAACCGACCTGAGACGGTTTGTCTTTTACCAGCACCCACCAGCAGAACGCCCAGATGATGGCCGGGAAGCCCTCGATGATGAACATTTCCCGCCAGCCCAGTGCCTGGATCAGATACCCGGAAACCACGGACATCCACAGGACGGTAACCGGGTTACCGAGGATCAGGAAAGTGTTTGCGCGCGAACGTTCGGACTTCGTAAACCAGTTACTGATATAAATCAGCATTGCGGGCATCACGGCGGCTTCAACGACGCCAAGAATAAAGCGGATGGCGGCAAGCATTGGAATATTGCTGACCATGCCGGTTAACGACGCACAGGCACCCCAGAGGATCAGACAGACAAAAATCAGTTTTCGTACGCTGCGGCGTTCGGCGTAAATTGCGCCCGGGATCTGAAAGAAGAAGTAGCCGAGGAAAAACAGCGCGCCCAGCAGGGAAGAGATCCCTTTGGTAATGCCGAGGTCCTCGTTGATACCTGCGGCGGAGGCGAAGCTGAAGTTCGCGCGGTCAAGGTACGCCAGGCTATACGTGATAAACACGATTGGCATGATGTACCACCAGCGTTTTGCTGCATTAGTTGAGCTATTCATAGACTGCCCTCTGGTTATACTGATACGCCGCCTCTGAATGTAGGGTACAGAGACAGAGTTGGCCGGGAATTTATTCCCCTAATTGTTCACGTGTGGGTAATCCTTCGCTGTCGCCCTGAACCTGAATGGCCAGTGCGCCAATTTTATTGCCGCGGGTCACCGCCTGATGCAGCGAGCGGCCTTCCAGCAGGGCGCTAATAACGCCCACGGCAAAGCCATCGCCTGCGCCGACGGTGTCGACCACGTTGTCGACTTTTACCGGTGCGACGCAGCCCTGCTCGCCGTTGGCGGCTTTATACCAGGCGCCATCGGCCCCTGTTTTGATGATCACGGCCTTCACCCCGTGGCGCAGATAAAAGTCGGCGATGGCTTCAGGCGTCTGCTGACCGGTTAAAATCATGCCCTCTTTTAATCCAGGCAAAACCCAGTCGGCCTGGAATGCCAAACGGTTCAGTTTTTCCACCATCTCGGCTTCGCTTTTCCACAGCACAGGGCGTAAATTCGGGTCGAACGAGATGGTCTTCCCTTGTGCTTTCAGTGTGCGGGCGGTATGGGCTAACAGTTCATAAGAGCTGGCAGAAAGTGCCGCCGCTACGCCGCTCAGGTGCAGGTGGCGCGCGCTGGCGAAGTAGGCTTCGTGATAATCCTCAATGCTGAGGTGGCTGGCAGCGGAACCTTTGCGGAAGTATTCCACAATGGGATCGGTTCCATTTTCGACCTTAGATTTAAGCTGAAAGCCGGTAGCGTAACGCTCGTCCTGGGTGACTCCCTGCGCATCAATCCCTTCTTTTTCCAGCGACTTAACGATAAAACGGCCAAAACTGTCGTTGCCTACACGGCTTACCCAACCGACCTTCAGGCCCAGCCGGGCAAGACCGGTCGCCACATTGAGTTCAGCGCCAGCAACGCGCTTGATAAACTGCTCCACATCCGCCAGTTCGCCGGTTTGCGTGGCGACAAACATCGCCATCGCTTCACCAATAGTGACCACATCCAGTGAATTTTTCATGCGTTACTCCTCGCGTAACAACTCGACGTAACGGCGAGTAACCGCCGCCAAATCCTGCCCTTCCAGGGGAAACTCAATGCCGCGTGGAACATCGCCCGGCAGCGTTTTCAACAGCGTCAGCCAGCGCGGATCGGCTGCATCAGGCGGTACGGCACGGTAGCTGTCGCGATGTGCAACGGCGGCTTTGACATGGATATACCCAACGGTTGACGCCAGTTTCTGCGCCGCCTGTTCCGGGGAGTCGCCCACCCACAGCCAGTTGCCCATATCGAAGGTCAGAGATATCGGCAGATTTTGCGTCTGGCAGGCTTCGTTAAAGCGCTGCATCGGCTTCAGGCGTCCGCAGGCGGTCTGATCGTTTTCGACAACCAGTTCCATTCCGCTGTTGTCCAGCCATTCGCGTAACACGTTGAACTGTTCGGTATGGGAGAAATGACCGAGGGAGACTTTTAGCCACAGCGCCTGCAGGGCCTGTGCTTCTTCAAGTAGCGCAGGAAGTCGGGGATTGAGGCTACCGTCCTCAAGGAACAACGGCTCAGGCGCTGAGTAACAGGCCAGCAGGCCGAAAATTTCGATAGCAGATGCCACCGTAGACAGCGTGTGCAGCTCGGCGTCGGTCAGCAATTCGCGGCGGATTTCGACGCCGTCAGCACCGGCTTCAGCGATAATGGGCAGCATTGCCGTTTGCCCGCCAGCGGCCCGTACCTGGTCATGGCCGTAAGCGGCGGTGACCACCATAATTTTTCTTTTCATGGAAACTCCAGACTAGCGTTCTTGCTATAACGCTAGATGGAACCGGTTCCAAAGAAAAGCTTATGATGTTGAATTTATGATCACCATCACGAAGGAAATTTAACGGGCGGTAGAGCCGCGAACGATTAGTTCGCCGGAGAAGACCTGTTCCTGAATGGCAGCAGGGCCGCCATCGATCCGGCGTACAACCTGCTCAACGGCGGTGTAGCCAATCTGCCAGGTAGGTTGTTTCAACGTGGTAATACCAACGCCCGCCAGTTCGGCCCATTCCAGTTCGTCAAAACCGAGCAGGCCGATATCGCTGCCCCAGTTAAGGCCAATGCGTTTCAGGGCGCGGGCAACCTGTAGTGTGAGAGCGCCATTGGCTGAGATAACGGCTTTGCGCATTCCCCGGTGCTGCTGGTGGAACTGGCGCAGGGTTTCGTCCAACTGCGTATTGTCCGTGAGCGGGACTTCGGCATTTTGTGCGATAACGCCGGGGTACTGTGCGAGGGTGGCGCGAAAAGCGCTCAGGCGTTCGCGGCGGGTATTCACCATGCCGAGCGGTTCGCTGAGGAACAGGATGGCTTCAAAACCTTGTTCGACCAGATGTTCCGTGGCAACCGTTGCCGCCTGGGTGTTATCCAGCCCGACCATATCACAGGCGAAATCGGGAATTTTACGGTCAATCAGCACCATCGGCAGCGCAGACTGCTGCAGGCGGTTCAGCCCCTCTTCGCGCATCCCGACGGCGTTGACCACAATCCCTTCGACCTGGTAGCTGCGCAGCAGGTCAAGATAATGCAGTTCCTGATCCACTTCGTTGTTGGTGTTACACACCAGCGGGGTAAAGCCTTTATCGCGGCAGGCGGCTTCAATGCCGCTTAACACGTTGACGGAGTAGGGATTGGTAATATCGGCGATGATCAGGCCAATCAGGCGGGTACGACCGTGTTTCAGTCCTCTTGCCATCAGGCTGGGACGGTAGTCGAGATCGGCAATGGCTTGTTCAATGCGGGCCAGTAGCGCGTCGGAAAGCAGGTGCTTTTCACCGTTGAGATAGCGTGAAATGCTGGTCTTGCCGGTTTTTGCGGCTTTCGCCACATCGCTGATGGTTGCCCGTGTTGATTTGCTCATCGCTGATTTCCCTGAATTTCGTGTGAATACCTTAGCGGGAAAATCTGACGAAGCAAGTAATTTGCCCGGTGGCGCTGCGCTTACCGGGCCTACTTGTCGAACGTAGGCCGGGTAAGGCGAAGCTGCCACCCGGCTCAACGATTACTGCATAGGACTCAACGTAATCTCAACGCGACGGTTTTGCGCTTTACCTTCCGCCGTGCTGTTGCTGGCGATCGGATTTGACGGACCCATGCCCTGAGTGCGGATACGATTAGCGGCAACCCCTTGCGTGATTAAGGCGCTGGCCACGGAGTCCGCGCGTTGCTGAGACAGACGCATATTCAGATCCTGGCTGCCGGTGCTGTCGGTGAAGCCCAGCACGTTGACGGCGGTTTTATTGTACTCTTTCAGTACCATTGCCACGCCGGTCAGGGTGTTGGCACCAGCAGGTTTCAGGTTGGCGCTACTACTGTCGAAGGTGACGTTATTCGGCATATTCAGAATGATGTTATCGCCACTACGCGTCACGCTGACGCCCGTTCCCTGCATTTTGTCGCGCAGTTTGGCTTCCTGCACGTCCATGTAATAACCGACACCGCCGCCAACGGCCGCACCCGCCGCCGCGCCAATCAGTGCGCCTTTACCGCGATCTTTCTTCGAAGAAGAGAGTGCGCCAATGCCCGCGCCGACCAGAGAGCCAATACCCGCGCCAATGCCGGATTTACCTGCTTCGCGTTCGCCGGTGTAAGGGTTTGTTGTGCAGCCAGAAACCGCCAGGGCGCCGCTCACGATGGCAGCAATAACAAAAACACGTTTCTTCATCTTAATTCCTTAATGACTTTTTCTTCTTTGCCACAGCGACCGTGGCGGTTGATTATGACGTGTGAACATGAAGAAAATTCCAGGGAAGACTCTGAAATTTGTAAGTAACATTGAACGGCATAATAAATAAGTCGTCACATCGCATTCAGGAGCGCCATCTTGGCTAATTCACCCGCACATTACTCGGTGTTAACCGCCGCCCACTGGGGACCAATTCTCGTCGACACCGATGGTGAGACGGTTTTCTCCTCGCGTGGCGCGCTGCCCACTTCCCATCCCAACTCTTTGCAAACCGTGGTGCGCGACCAGGTTCACAGTAAAACGCGGGTACGTTTTCCAATGGTGCGTAAAGGCTTTCTCGCCTCGCCGGAGAATCCCCAGGGCGTGCGTGGGCAGGATGAATTTGTTCGCGTCAGTTGGGACGACGCGCTGAATCTTATCCATACGCAGCATAAACGCATCCGTGACAGCAACGGCCCGGCCTCGATTTTTGCCGGTTCCTACGGCTGGCGCTCTAACGGCGTGTTACACAAAGCGGCAACCCTGCTACAACGCTATATGGCGCTGGCAGGCGGTTATACCGGGCATCTGGGGGATTATTCGACAGGGGCTGCGCAGGCGATCATGCCGTACGTGGTGGGCGGTAACGAAGTTTACCAGCAGCAAACCAGCTGGCCAGTGGTGCTTGAGAACAGCGAGGTGGTGGTGTTATGGAGCGCTAATCCGCTGAATACACTGAAGATTGCCTGGAACGCGTCCGATGAGCAGGGGCTTGCTTACTTTGAGGCTTTGCGCGACAGCGGTAAACGGTTGATCTGTATCGATCCGATGCGATCGGAAAGCGTCGAATTCTTTGGCGAAAAGATGGAATGGATTGCCCCGCATATGGGGACCGACGTGGCGCTGATGCTGGGCATCGCGCATACGCTGGTGGAAAACGGCTGGCATGACGAGGATTTTCTCGCCCGGTGTACCACCGGCTATGACCGTTTTGCAAACTATCTGTTGGGTAAATCTGATGATGTTGTGAAAACGGCAGAGTGGGCTGCGGAGATTTGCGGTATACCCGCAACAAAAATACGCGAACTTGCGGCGATATTTCACCAAAATACCACCATGCTGATGGCCGGATGGGGGATGCAGCGCCAACAGTATGGTGAGCAGAAACACTGGATGATCGTCACCCTGGCCGCCATGCTCGGGCAAATCGGGACGCCAGGCGGCGGTTTTGGGCTGTCGTACCATTTTGCCAACGGAGGCAACCCAACGCGCCGGGCTGCGGTGCTGGCTTCAATGCAGGGCAGCGTTAAAGGCGGTACCGACGCGGTAGATAAAATCCCGGTGGCGCGAATTGTTGAAGCGCTGGAAAATCCCGGTGGTTTTTACCAGCACAACGGCATGGACCGCCATTTCCCGGACATCCGCATGTTGTGGTGGGCTGGTGGCGCTAACTTCACCCATCATCAAGACACTAACCGTTTAATTCGCGCCTGGCAAAAACCGGAGCTGGTGGTTATCTCGGAGTGTTTCTGGACCGCCGCAGCGAAGCATGCCGATATCGTACTGCCGGCGACCACCTCCTTTGAGCGCAATGATTTGACCATGACCGGCGACTACAGCAACCAGCACCTGGTGCCGATGAAGCAGGTTGTGCCGCCGCAGGACGAAGCGCGAAATGATTATGATGTTTTTGCCGAGCTGAGTGAACGCTGGGAAGAGGGCGGTTACGAGCGATTCACCGAAGGCAAAAGCGAGCTGGAATGGCTGGAGACGTTTTACAATATTGCCGGGCAACGTGGGGCCAGTCAGCAGGTGACATTGCCGCCTTTCGCCGAGTTTTGGCAGCGCAACGCCCTGATCGAAATGCCGGAAAATGCCGCCAGCGCGCAGTTTATCCGTTTTGCGGATTTTCGCCGCGACCCGCAGGCTCATCCGCTGAAAACGTACAGCGGAAAAATTGAAATCTACTCCGCGAGGATTGCTGGTTACGGCTACGCGGACTGTGCGGGGCACCCGATGTGGCTGGAGCCGGATGAGTGGTTCGGTAACGCCGAACCGGACCAGCTACAGCTGCTTTCCGCCCATCCGGCGCACCGTTTGCATAGTCAGCTTAACTACAGTGCGCTACGTGAGCAGTACGCGGTAGCGGATCGTGAGCCGGTAACGATTCATCCGCAGGATGCCCACGCACGCGGCATTGCGGATGGCGATACGGTCAGGGTGTGGAACCAGCGTGGTCAAGTTCTGGCGGGCGCGGTGGTGACGGCGGGTATTAAACCCGGCGTTATCTGTATTCATGAAGGCGCCTGGCCTGATTTGGATCTCGCAGCGAACGGTATTTGTAAAAATGGCGCCGTCAACGTGCTGACCAAAGATCTCCCCAGCTCGAAGCTGGGGAATGGCTGCGCGGGCAACACCGCGCTGGCGTGGCTTGAAAAATACAACGGACCCACGTTGACGCTTACGGCGTTTGATCCGCCTGCCAGCCCATAATCCACGTGGGATGGTGAGTCTCTTCCTGCCATGCGCCGTCTTCAATGCGAAAACCCAGCGCATGGTAGAAGTTCACCGCTGATTGATTCTTCTGGTAGACCTCCAGGCTTAGTAACGAAAAGCGCTGCTGCACATGCTGCACCAGCGCTTTGCCGATCCCGCTTCTGATGGCGGCAGGCGCGACAAACAGCGCGCCGAGGAAGCGGTCATCAATGACGCTGACAAAACCTTTGAGCTCGCCTTCTTCTTCCCACACCCAGGTTTGCGCGGCTGGCAGATAAACATCCCGCACCACTGATTCACTTTCGCGCCAGTAGCGCTCTTCGATAAACGGATGGGCATGGATTGTGCTTTCCATCCACAGCGTCAGAATCGCTGGTATATCTTCAGCCTTTGATTCACGAATCATGTTGTTCTCCCGGATAACAGATGCAGCTGGTGACATGATCGTTGACCAGGCCGCATGCCTGCATAAAGGAGTAACAAATGGTGGTGCCGACAAACTTAAAACCGCGTTTTTTTAACGCTTTAGACAGCGCGTCTGACGCAGGCGTGGAGGTGGGAATATCGCTCAGGTTGGCGGCGCGGGTCACTTGTGGTTGGTTATCAACAAATGACCAGACGAACTCGCTAAACGACTCTCCGTTTTGTGCCATCGTCAGAAAGGCACGAGCGTTGCCGATAATGGCCTGAATTTTTCCGCGATGGCGAATTATGCTGGCATCCAGTACCAGCCTTTCCACATCCTCTTCGGTCATGGCCGCCACTTTTTCCGGGTCAAAATGGTGGAAAGCGTGGCGATAATTTTCCCGTTTCTTGAGTACAGTAATCCACGATAACCCGGCCTGCTGGCCTTCGAGGCAGATCATTTCGAACAGCTTTTTGCCATCGGTTTCGGGGACGCCCCATTCCTTGTCGTGGTAGGCAATGTAAAGTGGATCCTGACTGACCCATCCGCAACGCTGCATATTCTTCCTCGCTGTTTTTACTGGCGTAAAAATTTCATTCGGCCCGCCTTGACGCGCCAGCTAAAAAGACAATATTTAATACAAGGCCTGCTGGCCCAAATACTTCACACAATGACAATAATATCGCCGAATTCGGCTCTTTTCTGGAGTCGCGTTGATGCTTATAAGAAACAGTAGTGGTCGCCAAAGGTTAACTCTGGCGAGCGTCATAGTTTGTGCGCTGTCCATCAATACAGCATATGGCTGGCAACAAGAATATATCGTTGATGCGCTGTCAGGGCATACGGCTGAACGTTATACATGGGACAGCGATCACCAACCACGTTATAACGACATTCTGGAAGAACGTATTCGTTCCACTCAGAACGTGGCGGGGCCCGTGGTGAATCTGGCGGATGAGACGCCAATGGATGCCACCAGCGGCATGAGTATGGGCTGGAACTTCCCGCTTTCAAGGCAGGTGACAACCGGTCCGGTTGCCGCGCTGCATTATGACGGTTCCACCACATCTACTTACAACGAATTTGGCGATAGCGCGACGTCGGTAACGCAGAACGATCCGCTGTGGCATGCCAGCGTGAGCTCGTTGGGCTGGCGAGTCAATTCGCAGTTCGGTGATGTGCGACCGTGGGCGCAAATCAGCTATAACCAGCAGTTTGGCGAAAATATCTGGAAGGCGCAGTCGGGTCTCAGTCGCATGACGGCGGCGGGTCAGGATGGTAACTGGGTAGATGTTACCGTCGGTGCGGATATGCTGTTGAACCCGCACATGGCGGCTTACGCGGCGCTGTCGCAGGCGGAAAATAGCACCAACAACAGCGACTATATGTACACCATGGGAGTGAGCGCCAAATTTTAACGTAAACAATCATCACATAAACATCTTGATTACATGTTGAGATCAACAATCACAAGCACTCCAGCGATAGCGTGTACTAACTCATGCGATAAAATTCAGTAACCCGACTTTTTGTCTCGTCATTCATTCCGCATTCCAGGCATTTCATTCCGTCCTGGCGGCATTTCATGCCGTTTTCCCCTGCTCATAAAAACGCTTCGGTATGGTTGTTGGCAGAGAATTTCCCCTTTTGTTTATGCAGGAAGACTGCCATGAAAACTTCTGATTATCAGCGTACCCGCTGGCTGACACTGATCGGCACCATCATTACCCAATTTGCTTTAGGTTCTGTTTATACCTGGAGCCTGTTTAACGGTGCGCTTTCTTCTAAGCTTGATGCGCCGGTGAGTCAGGTTGCCTTTTCCTTTGGCCTGCTGAGCCTCGGGCTGGCAATTTCTTCTTCCGTCGCCGGGAAACTGCAGGAACGTTTTGGCGTGAAACGCGTCACCATGGCCTCCGGTATTTTACTCGGTGTTGGCTTCTTCTTAACGGCACACTCTGACAGCCTGATTATGCTGTGGCTGAGCGCTGGTGTGTTGGTTGGTCTGGCGGATGGCGCAGGCTACCTGTTAACACTTTCCAACTGTGTAAAATGGTTCCCGGAGCGTAAAGGGCTGATTTCCGCCTTCGCTATCGGTTCTTACGGTCTTGGCAGCCTCGGTTTTAAATTCATCGATAGCCAACTGTTGAGCACCGTGGGTCTGGAAAAAACCTTCATGATCTGGGGCGCGATTGTGCTGGTAATGATCGTCTTTGGCTCCACGCTGATGAAAGACGCGCCGAATCAGGAAGTGAAAACGAAAAATGGCGTGGTTGAGAATGACTACACCCTGGCGCAGTCCATGCGTAAACCGCAGTACTGGATGCTGGCGGTCATGTTCCTGACGGCGTGTATGAGCGGGCTGTACGTAATTGGCGTGGCGAAAGATATCGCACAAAGTCTGGCACATATGGATGTGGCAACGGCGGCAAACGCGGTGACCGTGATTTCTATCGCTAACCTGTCCGGTCGTCTGGTTCTGGGGATTCTGTCCGACAAAATCTCTCGTATTCGCGTTATCACCATTGGTCAGGTCGTTTCGCTGGTGGGTATGGCGGCACTGCTGTTCGCGCCGTTGAATGATGTGACCTTCTTTACGGCGATTGCCTGTGTGGCATTTAACTTTGGTGGCACCATCACCGTGTTCCCGTCACTGGTGAGTGAGTTCTTCGGTTTGAACAACCTGGCTAAAAACTACGGTGTCATTTACTTAGGTTTCGGTATCGGCAGCATTTGTGGTTCCATTATCGCCTCGCTGTTCGGCGGATTCTATGTGACCTTCTGCGTTATCTTTGCGCTGTTAATTATCTCGCTGGCGCTTTCTACCACTATTCGTCAGCCGCAGCGTAGCGTCTATACCGAGGCACACGCCTGAATCTATTAGTGGTCTGATTAATGCCCGGCGCATATATTTACAAAAATATATGCGCCGTTTGCATTCTCTATAAGCACTTTTCTTCCCTCCTGTGGTCTACTTACCTGCGCTGTAGAATTTTCTTATTATCTGCACTTGTCGCACTTTTCCCCTGTATGGCCTGACAGGCTTTTGCGCAGGGTGTTTTTATCCCTTCCTCCAGGGTTTGTTTGCATGAGATATATCAAATCGATGACGCAGCAGAAGCTGAGTTTCTTGCTGGCGATCTATATCGGTCTTTTTATGAATTGCGCTGTGTTTTTCCGTCGCTTTAGCGGATATGCGCACGAGTTTACCGTCTGGAAAGGACTCTCTGCGGTTGTTGAATTAGCTGGCACTGTGCTGGTGACCTTTTTTTTACTCCGTGTTCTCTCTTTATTTGGCCGACGCGTCTGGCGTGTCCTGGCAACGTTTGTGGTGCTCTGCTCTGCCGGCGCCAGCTATTACATGACCTTCCTGAATGTGGTCATTGGCTACGGTATTATTGCCTCGGTCATGACCACCGATATTGATTTATCAAAAGAAGTCGTCGGCTGGCATTTTATCGTTTGGCTGGTTTCAGTCAGTATTATCCCATTGGTGTTGATTTGGAGTAACCGCTGTCGTTATACCCTGATGAAACAGATTCGTACGCCTGGCATGAGATGGCGTAGCGTAGCGGCGGTTTTATTGGCTGGCCTGATGGTGTGGGCGCCCATTCGTCTGCTCAGCATGCAACAAAAAAGCGTTGAGCGTGAAACAGGGATCGATTTACCCAGCTACGGCGGAGTCGTTGCGAACTCCTATTTGCCGTCAAACTGGCTCTCTGCGCTGGGTTTATACGCCTGGGCGCAGGTGGATGAATCTTCAGACAACAAATCGCTGATGAACCCGGCGAAGAAGTTCACCTACGTTGCCCCCAACAATCTCGACGACACCTATGTCGTGTTTATTATCGGTGAAACCACGCGCTGGGATCATATGGGGATTTTTGGCTATGAGCGAAACACCACGCCAAGGCTGGCTCAGGAGAAAAACCTGGCGGCTTTCCGTGGATATTCCTGTGATACCGCGACCAAGCTTTCACTACGCTGCATGTTCGTTCGTGAAGGTGGGGCAGAGGAAAACCCACAGCGTACGCTGAAAGAACAAAACGTCTTTTCTGTGCTCGGCCAGTTAGGATTTAAAACCGATCTGTACGCGATGCAAAGCGAGATGTGGTTCTACAGCAATACCATGGCGGAAAACATTGCCTATCGTGAACAGATTGGCGCAGAGCCGCGTAACCGTGGCAAAAACGTTGACGATATGCTGCTGATTAATGAGATGCAGCAATCTTTACAGAAGACTGATGATGGCGAAAAGCGTCTGATTATTCTGCACACCAAGGGCTCGCATTTTAACTACACCCAGCGCTACACCCGCGAATATGCACAGTGGAAGCCGGAGTGTGTCAATGTTGATAGTGGCTGCTCGAAAGCTGAGATGATTAATTCATTTGATAATTCGGTAACCTACGTTGATCACTTTATTACCCAGGTGTTTGATCAGCTGCGCGATAAGAAAGCGATCGTGTTTTACGCCGCCGATCACGGTGAGTCAATTAACGAACGTGAGCACCTGCACGGTACGCCGCGTAAAATGGCGCCGCCTGAGCAGTTCCGCGTTCCTATGATGGTGTGGATGTCAGACAAATATCTGGAAGACCCTGACCATGCGAAGGCATTTGCGCACCTGAAGCAAGAAGCTGAGATGAAGGTGCCGCGTCGTCATGTGGAACTGTACGATACCGTTCTGGGTTGCCTTGGTTATACCTCGCCAAATGGGGGGATTAACGAGAATAACAACTGGTGTCGTATCCCGGACGCGAAGAAGGTTACAGCCCAGTAACAGAGCTGCTGACTTTCTCGCCGATCAAATGGCATTTTGATACTAAGGGATTGACGGGCGCGCGGCTGAGCAGTAAGATGCGCCCCGCATTCGGTGATTGGCGCAGCCTGGTAGCGCACTTCGTTCGGGACGAAGGGGTCGGAGGTTCGAATCCTCTATCACCGACCAAATTTAAAACCCTGCTCAACGAGCAGGGTTTTTTGTTTTGTAGGCCTGATAAGCGAAGCGCCATCAGGCAATATTGGAGACATTGCCGGATGGCGGCGCAAGCGCCTTATGCGGCCTACAGACTCAGTTTCATCCTGGCGTGTATGGCGTTATTCCAATCCCACCTTTGACCTTCCTTTTATCTGCAAAAATTGTGCATCACTTCCCACTGACAGTTAACGATTCTGTGACATATTCCATTGCCTTTTTTTATGTTTGCTTGAAACTTTTTTTGCGCTACTTATGGCTGGCGCTGGCATTTTCCGCTGTGCGTTTTAACGTTCATGGCATTAATCGCTCAGATATGCAGCATTCATTGGGAAAATTTGAATAAATTGCATAAATGTTAATCTCCAAATGTTGCGAAGTATGAAGATGTTTATTCTGGCATAGTGCGCGTAGCACAAATTTCCCTGCTGAAAATACCCGCTTGCACTTTTTTTAATCTTTGTTTGCCAATTCTCACCGTTGGTGTAAATCGCGGTTACCTGTATTGACGTTTTCACATTCTGTTGACAGATTGTAGGGTATGAGGGGCATTTCATGGAGAATCCGCACTGCAACTCAGTCGCTTATGTGAACGGAATCCCCATCCTCTTAACGCTGACCCGGCCGGGTAAAAAACAAAAAAGGCCAGGCGGTGCAAACCCATTGCAAAGGGTAAAACAACAAACATCACATTTGGAGCAGAAGAATGAGTATTTCCTTGAAGAAGTCAGGGATGCTGAAGCTTGGTCTGAGCCTGGTGGCTATGACCGTCGCAGCAAGCGTACAGGCTAAAACTCTGGTTTATTGTTCAGAAGGATCTCCTGAAGGCTTTAACCCGCAGCTTTTCACCTCTGGTACCACCTATGATGCCAGCTCCGTGCCGATCTATAACCGCCTGGTCGAGTTCAAAACCGGCACAACTGAAGTGATCCCGGGACTTGCTGAGAAGTGGGAAATCAGCGAAGACGGTAAAACCTATACCTTCCACCTGCGTCAGGGCGTGAAGTGGCAGGACAACAAAGATTTCAAACCGACGCGCGAATTAAACGCCGATGACGTGGTGTTCTCTTTCGATCGTCAGAAAAACGCCCAGAACCCGTACCATAAAGTTTCTGGCGGCAGCTATGAATACTTCGAAGGGATGGGTCTGCCAGACCTGATCTCCGAAGTGAAAAAAGTGGATGATAAAACCGTTCAGTTCGTGCTGACTCGCCCGGAAGCACCGTTCCTGGCTGACCTGGCGATGGACTTCGCTTCTATTCTTTCCAAAGAATATGCGGACAACATGCTGAAAGCCGGTTCCCCGGAGAAAGTGGATCTGAACCCAATCGGTACCGGTCCGTTCCAGCTGCAGCAGTACCAGAAAGACTCTCGTATTCTGTATAAAGCATTCGAAGGTTACTGGGGCACTAAGCCGCAGATCGACCGTCTGGTCTTCTCCATTACGCCTGACGCTTCTGTGCGTTACGCCAAACTGCAGAAGAACGAGTGCCAGGTGATGCCGTACCCGAACCCGGCTGACATCGCACGCATGAAGCAGGATAAAAATATCAACCTGATGGAGCAGGCCGGTCTGAACGTTGGCTACCTCTCTTTCAACACCGAGAAGAAACCGTTTGATGATGTGAAAGTCCGTCAGGCGCTGACCTACGCGGTAAACAAAGAAGCGATCATCAAAGCGGTTTATCAGGGTGCTGGCGTTGCCGCGAAAAACCTGATCCCACCGACCATGTGGGGCTATAACGACGACGTTAAAGACTACACCTACGATCCTGAGAAAGCCAAAGCGCTGTTGAAGGAAGCCGGTCAGGACAAAGGCTTTACCGTTGAGCTGTGGGCTATGCCGGTACAGCGTCCATATAACCCGAACGCACGTCGTATGGCGGAAATGGTTCAGGCTGACTGGGCGAAAATTGGCGTTCAGGCCAAGATTGTGACCTACGAGTGGGGCGAGTATCTGAAACGCGCCAAAGCGGGTGAACATCAGGCGGTGATGATGGGGTGGACCGGTGACAACGGGGATCCGGACAACTTCTTCGCCACCCTGTTTAGCTGTGCGGCAGCGAAAGACGGTTCCAACTACTCTCGCTGGTGCTACAAGCCGTTTGAAGACCTGATCCAACCGGCGCGTGCGACCGACGATCACAACAAACGTATTGAACTGTACAAGCAAGCTCAGGTTGTTATGCACGATCAGGCCCCGGCTCTGATTGTTGCTCACTCCACCGTGTATGAACCAGTGCGTAAAGAAGTAAAAGGCTATGTGGTTGATCCATTAGGCAAACACCACTTCGAAAACGTCTCTGTCGAATAATTAAAAGCAATCAAGGAAGCGCTGCGCCCCGGTATTGTGTAGGCCGGATAAGCGCAGCGCCATCCGGCGTAATGCTTTACCCACGATGCAGTTTGCGTGGGATAAGATTTGTGAGCAATGCAGACTCACGGTTCCAGGCCGTGCGTCATTAGAGAGAATCCGGGTTATGTTGCAGTTCATTCTCCGACGTTTGGGACTCGTCATCCCCACGTTTATCGGTATCACTCTTCTCACCTTTGCCTTCGTCCATATGATCCCCGGCGATCCGGTTATGATCATGGCAGGTGAACGTGGGATCTCCCCTGAGCGTCATGCTCAACTGCTGGCTGAACTCGGTCTGGATAAGCCTATGTGGCAGCAGTACCTCCACTATATCTGGGGGGTTATGCATGGCGATTTAGGTATCTCACTGAAAAGCCGCTTACCGGTGTGGGAAGAGTTCGTACCTCGATTCAAAGCCACGCTGGAACTCGGCGTCTGCGCGATGATTTTCGCCGTCGCAGTGGGTATCCCGGTGGGTGTACTTGCTGCCGTTAAGCGCGGCTCCATTTTCGATCACACCGCCGTTGGCCTGGCGCTGACCGGTTACTCCATGCCGATTTTCTGGTGGGGCATGATGCTGATCATGCTGGTTTCCGTGCAGTGGAACCTGACGCCAGTTTCTGGGCGGGTGAGCGACATGGTGTTCCTTGATGATTCCAATCCGCTGACCGGTTTTATGTTGATAGACACCGCCATCTGGGGTGAAGAGGGCAACTTTATCGATGCGTTGGCGCATATGGTCTTGCCTGCGATGGTGCTGGGTACCATTCCTCTGGCGGTCATTGTGCGTATGACCCGTTCGTCGATGCTGGAAGTGCTGGGCGAGGATTACATTCGTACCGCGCGCGCTAAAGGTTTGACCCGTATGCGCGTCATCATCATTCACGCTCTGCGTAACGCGATGCTGCCCGTTGTAACCGTTATCGGCCTGCAGGTTGGTACGTTGCTGGCTGGGGCAATCCTGACCGAGACTATCTTCTCGTGGCCGGGGCTGGGACGCTGGCTGATCGATGCGCTGCAACGCCGTGATTATCCGGTAGTGCAGGGCGGGGTATTACTGGTCGCGACGATGATTATCCTAGTCAACTTGCTGGTAGACCTGCTGTACGGCGTGGTGAACCCGCGTATTCGGCATAAGAAGTAAGGGGCCATCATGTCACAGGTTACTGAAAATAAAGTTATTGCTGCACCGGTGCCGATGACGCCGCTGCAGGAGTTCTGGCACTATTTTAAACGCAACAAAGGCGCGGTTGTTGGGCTGGTGTATGTGGTGGTGATGATCCTGATTGCGGTCTTTGCCAACGTCCTTGCGCCGTACAACCCGGCAGACCAGTTCCGCGATACGCTACTAGCTCCGCCTGCATGGCAGGAAGGTGGTTCCATGGCGCATCTGTTTGGTACTGATGATGTGGGCCGCGACGTGCTGTCCCGCCTGATGTACGGTGCGCGTCTGTCGCTGTTGGTTGGCTGTCTGGTGGTTGTACTCTCCCTGCTGATGGGCGTGGTTCTTGGGCTGATCGCTGGCTACTTTGGTGGAATTGTCGATAACGTCATCATGCGTGTGGTCGATATCATGCTGGCATTGCCGAGCCTGTTACTGGCGCTGGTGCTGGTGGCGGTATTTGGCCCCTCGATAGGCAACGCTGCGCTGGCGCTGACGTTTGTGGCATTGCCGCACTATGTGCGTCTGACGCGCGCCGCTGTGTTGGTGGAAGTTAACCGCGACTACGTCACCGCATCCCGCGTGGCGGGAGCCGGCGCGATGCGCCAGATGTTCGTCAATATTCTGCCTAACTGTCTTGCGCCGCTGATTGTTCAGGCGTCGCTTGGCTTCTCTAACGCCATTCTCGATATGGCTGCCCTCGGCTTCCTGGGGATGGGCGCACAGCCGCCTACGCCGGAATGGGGCACCATGCTCTCTGACGTTCTGCAGTTTGCCCAAAGCGCCTGGTGGGTCGTGACCTTCCCGGGACTGGCGATCCTGTTGACGGTGCTGGCATTTAACCTGATGGGTGACGGTCTGCGTGACGCGCTCGATCCCAAACTGAAGCAGTAAGAGGTTCGAGATGGCGTTATTAAATGTAGATAAATTATCGGTGCATTTCGGCGACGTAGGTTCCGAATTCCGCGCCGTAGACCGCATTAGCTACAGTGTGAATCAGGGTGAAGTGGTTGGCATTGTTGGGGAGTCTGGTTCTGGTAAGTCCGTCAGCTCGCTGGCGATTATGGGACTGATTGACTACCCTGGCCGCGTTATGGCCGAAAATCTGGAGTTTAATGGTCGCGACCTGAAGCGCATCTCTGAGAAAGAGCGTCGCCAACTGGTGGGTGCGGAAGTGGCAATGATCTTCCAGGACCCGATGACCAGTCTTAACCCCTGCTACACCGTCGGCTACCAGATTATGGAAGCCATCAAGGTGCACCAGGGCGGCAACAAAAAAACGCGTATTCAGCGGGCAATTGACCTGCTGACGCTGGTGGGGATCCCCGATCCGGCCTCGCGTCTGGATGTCTATCCGCACCAGTTGTCCGGTGGGATGAGTCAGCGCGTGATGATCGCGATGGCAATTGCCTGTCGTCCGAAGCTGCTGATTGCAGATGAACCGACAACGGCGCTGGATGTGACCATTCAGGCGCAGATCATCGAGCTACTGCTGGAATTGCAGCAAAAAGAGAACATGGCGCTGGTCTTAATCACGCACGATCTGGCGCTGGTGGCTGAAGCGGCACACAAAATCATCGTGATGTACGCTGGGCAGGTAGTGGAAACCGGGGCCGCGCAGGATATCTTCCGCGCGCCGCGTCATCCTTACACCCAGGCGCTGCTGCGCGCGCTGCCGGAGTTTGCTCAGGACAAAGCGCGTCTGGCCTCACTGCCGGGCGTGGTTCCCGGTAAATATGACCGCCCGAGCGGCTGTTTGCTGAATCCACGCTGCCCCTATGCGACCGACAAATGCCGCGCTGAAGAACCTGAACTGAACCCGCTGGAAGGCGGTCGTCAGTCGAAATGCCACTACCCACTTGATGATGCCGGGAGGCCTGGGCTATGAGTACGCAAAAGGCCGCCGCGCAACAGCCGCTGTTGCAGGCAATTGACCTGAAAAAACACTACCCGGTGAAGAAGGGCATGTTCGCCCCGGAACGCCTGGTGAAAGCGCTGGATGGCGTTTCCTTTACTCTGGAGCGCGGTAAAACGCTGGCGGTGGTAGGTGAGTCGGGCTGTGGGAAATCCACCCTTGGCCGTCTGCTGACGATGATTGAAATCCCGACTGGCGGTGAGCTGTATTACCAGGGTCAGGATTTACTCAAGCATGACCCGCAGGCGCAGAAGCTGCGTCGGCAGAAAATCCAGATAGTGTTCCAGAACCCCTATGGTTCCCTGAACCCGCGTAAAAAAGTAGGGCAGATTCTGGAAGAGCCGTTGCTGATCAACTCCACGCTCAGCAAAGAGGAGCGCCGTGAAAAAGCGCTGGCGATGATGGCGAAAGTGGGACTGAAAACCGAGCACTACGACCGCTATCCGCATATGTTCTCCGGCGGCCAGCGTCAGCGTATCGCCATTGCCCGCGGTCTGATGCTTGACCCGGATGTGGTGATTGCCGACGAACCGGTCTCGGCGCTGGACGTTTCCGTACGTGCGCAAGTGCTGAACCTGATGATGGACTTGCAACAGGAACTGGGGCTGTCATACGTCTTTATCTCGCACGACCTGTCGGTGGTAGAGCACATTGCCGATGAAGTGATGGTGATGTATTTAGGCCGCTGTGTGGAAAAAGGGACCAAGGATCAGATCTTCAATAATCCACGGCATCCGTACACTCAGGCGCTGCTCTCCGCAACGCCGCGCCTGAACCCGGACGATCGCCGCGAGCGTATCAAGCTGACCGGTGAGCTGCCAAGCCCGCTGAATCCGCCACCAGGCTGCGCATTCAACGCCCGTTGCCGTCGTCGCTTTGGTCCGTGTACTCAGCTTCAGCCACAGTTAAAAGACTATGGCGGTCAACTGGTGGCCTGTTTCGCCGTTGACCAGGACGAAAACCCACAGCAATAAACGTGGGTTATGACCCGATAACCGGAGCCTTGTGCTCCGGTTTTTTTATATTTTGTTTTTCCGTCCACAATGTGAGTCCTCTGGCAGAACATTATTCCACAGCGTCTAAAATGTAGTCAGGTTTCCTCTCGCCACAGAAATATCTATTTCGCAGTTGCTAACTATCAGGAGCAAATGTGGTCACGATACGCTGGGATATTAAAACAATTGATCGTCTGTCGATGGTTGAGGATGTCCTGAAGGAATTTTCCTGCTGCGATATCAATATCATCTCCATGAAAGTCACACCTGGACGAATCCTGATTAAATCCTGGTGCCGCCAGCTACAGGATATTTCCTGTGTGCAATCCTGTTTAAGCCAGCGCGCCGATATTATTAATGTCGCCTACCTCTGTGAGGAGATAAGCGAGCTGTCAACGCCGGAGCCGGAACGCCCGCGTTATTTCTCTGACATTATTTGCAGCAGCCAGAGCATGCACGCGCTTATCGAAAAGGCGATAAAAATTGCTGACAGCAAATATACCGTTCTGATCCGTGGCGATACGGGTACCGGCAAAGAGCTGCTGGCCCGGGCTATCCATAATTCCGGGCAGCGACGTTTTTATCCGTTTATTCCGGTCAACTGCTCTGCGCTACCTGAGTCGCTTATGGAGAGTGAATTCTTTGGCTATGAGAAAGGGGCTTTTAGCGGCGCGGATTGTAAAGGCAAAAAAGGGCTGTTTGAAATGGCCGATAAAGGCACCCTTTTTCTCGATGAGTTTGGTGAAATGTCGCTGGGCTTACAGGCTAAATTATTGCGCGTCCTGCAGGATGGTGGGATCCGTCGCGTTGGCGGGGCGCAAATTATTCCGGTTAATGTTCGCATTATTGTGGCAACCAACGCCAATCTGGAAGATATGGTGGAACAACGTCTGCTGCGCGCCGATCTCTATTACCGCATCAATGTACTTTCCCTGACTATTCCGCCCTTGCGGGAGCGTCCGCAGGATATCAGTCTGTTGATTCGCCACTTTGTGCAGAAATACGCGAAGGAATTCCAACGGCGGATCATTCTGGATAAAGCTTGTTTTGATGCCTTGCACCATCACAGCTGGCCGGGAAACGTGCGCGAACTGGAAAATACCATTATTCGTCTGATGCTAATGGCGGAATCCGATGTCATTACGCCCGAAGAATTAGGGATGGTGAATTTGCCCGCCGCTGAGCAAGGCCCGACAGAACGTCCTTTTAAAGAGCAGGTTTTGTATGCGGAACGCCAGCTTATTGAACAGATGATGGAAGAGAATGTGTCGTCGCGGCATATCGCCAAAGCGCTGGGGGTGTCACATACCACGGTACTGAATAAAATTCGCAGCTATCAACTGGAGAGTGTGAGCTAAGCGCCGCCAGGAGCTGACGGCGCAGTTTACGCGGGTTATTCAATCAGCTTCAGTAATGGCGACAGGCACAGCAGGATCCCGTACAGCAGGATTAGCCAGGTTTTCAGCCCGCGTAGTTTTTCCAGCTGTGTGACTTTATAGATCAGGAAAAACGGAATAATACACGACACAATCCCGTACAGCGGGCTGCCTAACTGGAAGAACACCAGTACTGATACGCGAAACGATACCCAAATCACCAGGGTGATAACAATAAAGGTACAAATACCCAGCGTAAGCACCAGAGGATTAATTTTTTCCACGTCAATAACGCGGCTCAGTACGTTAAGAATAATTCCTTTGATCGCCTCGTGGAATCCCAAATAAATACCAAAGAACGCGGTTAATACGGCGAAGATATTTAATACCGTTGAGGTGATATGAATAATCTGTCCCGGAATCACCTGTGCCGCCAGCGCCAGTGCGGAAATATTTTGTTCGAAGGCTGAAACGGCTTCTTCATGGCTAATGGAAAAGGTAAAAGAAAAAGAGAAAAACAGGATGACCGCAATCAGCGTAATGTAACTGATCCGATGCGTACGTATAGCCATACGAGTGGCCAGTACCCGGTCCGCCACCCGTTTGCGGTAGGCGATGTTCATAGGGTTCAACACCTGAATAAACACCGCGGAGAAGAAGCAGAACGGGATGGTTAGCAGTACATCGCGAAAGAACACCGAGGCTTCAGGGAAGGCGCTGATATTAGCGAAGTTCCAGTGCGGAACCATCGCAAAACCAAATACGATGATGATACCCACTTTGACCACTACCATCGGGCCGGAGATTTTGAACAGCAGTTTTTCTCCCCCGGAAGCAATGGCGACCAGCACGGCAAAAATGGCCACTTTGTAGATTATCGACTGTGAAAGATCGGTCTCGGTCAAGCCGAAGGTTTTGATATATGAGGCGCTGTCAAAAACCACAGATAAGGAATAAATAAATATGCCGTGAATAATCATCAGAAAATAGATGACGCCAAGAAATACGCCCCAGTTTTTTCCCAGATAATGACTTATAATATCCGTGTAGTCATTACAGGTTTCACTTTCTGATAATGTTTTTAAATAAATATCCTGCACAATATAAGTTGCCGGATAAGCAATAATAAAGGCGACAATAAATACCCAAATGCCTGTTAAGCCAATTTGTACCGGCATCAGTACCGTTCCGGCACCAATGGCCATGCCTATGCACAGTAATACCCAGCCAAAATCGTATTTCGTAAACGGTATTTTTTTTGAGAATGGTACGGCGGTTGCTGTATTGTTGCTTAATTGTAATGTGTTGTCCTGCATAGAACCCCCTGCCCAAAATACACGTTCTCCCCGAAAGAGGATTGCGCGTATTGCCAGACTGTTGTGCCTTGATTCTCAACAACCTGAACCGAACGGCGTCGGTTCAGGCCATATTGGTCAGAATGTTGCCTTTCTGATGGCGTGTTCAAGGTCGTTAATAATATCTTCTGGATCTTCAAGACCCACAGAAAGACGGATAAGCCCGTCGGTAATACCTGCTTTAAGCCGTTCCTCTGGCGCAACGGGCGAATGTGTCATAGACGCTGGGTGCTGAATGAGGGTTTCGGTATCACCGAGACTGACCGCGAGGAGGCATAATTCTACAGAATTGATCATCCGTCTGCCAGCCTCGAGGCCGCCGGCGATTTCGAAGCTGATAATTCCACCTGGCAGGCTCATTTGTCGCTGGCCCAGCTCATACTGCGGATGCGATGACAGGCCTGGATAATACACCCGAGTAATGGACGGATGCCCTTCGAGGAAGCGGGCGATTTTCAGCGCATTTTCACAGTGACGCTCCATACGAATGCCCAGCGTTTTAACGCCGCGCAGCGTCAACCACGCATTGAAAGGACTCATGCAGCCGCCGGTGATATCTTTCAGGCCAACAAACCGCGCCTGGTCGATAAACTCCTGCTTACCAACAATGATGCCGCCAATCACATCCCCGTGACCGTTGATATATTTGGTGACGCTGTGCACCACAATATCCGCGCCCAGTTGCAAAGGCTGCTGACAGTACGGCGACATAAAGGTGTTATCCACCACCAGCAATGCGCCTTGCTGATGGGCGATACCGGCTACCGTTTCAATGTCGACCAGCGACAGCGTCGGGTTAGCGGGCGTTTCGATATATACAACTTTGGTTTCCGGGCGCATGGCGGCGCGGATTTCTTCAGGCTTTGCCGCGTCGACAAAGCTGACGTTAATCCCAAACTTTGGCATGCTGTGCGACAAAAACGCGTGGGTACAACCGTAAATCGCGCTGGCGGAAACGATATGGTCACCCTGCTGACAAAGCGTCAACAGCGTTGTGGTGATAGCTGAAATACCGGACGCGGTTGCCAGTCCGGCTTCACCTCGTTCCAGTACCGCCAGCTTTTTCTCCAGCGCATCGGTGGTGGGGTTACCCAAACGGGTGTAAATGTACCCGGACTCTTCGAGCGCAAAGCGGGCGGCACCTTGTTCGGCGCTGTCAAAAACAAACGTTGAAGTCTGGAAAATAGGCGTACTGAGCGCGCCAGTTGAAGGGTCGGGTTGTTGCCCCGCGTGAACGATCTGGGTGTTGAATCCGTAAGTACGACAGTCAGACATGATATCTCCTTTGATTCGGAACAGAACAGCTCACAGTCATATAGCAATCGCTGTGCCAGAAAATAAACCAATAGATATCAATGTGTTAGTGGTTTTATCGTGCGGGTAGCCGTCAGGAAAGTTGCCAGTTGGCAAGAAACTTTCCAGCGCTTGGCGGATTTATTAAGCCGTAATTGCGAGGCTTTACGCAGACTGGATCACTCCGGGGTGATGAGACGGAAGTGTTACCGTAGAATCAGCAGCACGCCGGGTTTACCCGGTGAGGCGCGATGTTGCGGGGGCTTGATCCCCGGCGGCATAGGTTGCTGGAAAGAGAAAACCCCCGCACGTTGTTCGGTATAAACCTGGCAACAAAACGGGGGCTAACCTTGATCCTCAACAGTTCAAGAATAGCCGCGAACAGTTGCCATTGCAACACAGGCGGCTATATGACGCTCGCACAGTTAGGCGTGGCTTTCTGGCACGATTTAGCGGCTCCAATTATCGCTGGCATTATTGCCAGCTTGATTGTGAACTGGCTGCGTAACAGGAAGTAATGCACTTTGCGGGCGTCTGCCTGCCGTAATGGCAACATGCGCCCGAACCAGGCCGCAGGGGGTAACCTTGCGGCCTTTTTCGGCTTAAATGCAGATAAATCTCGTCGTCAGGTGCCTATCCTGTCGCGATAATGCACGCTGGGAAGTTTTCAGATACCGCCTCTCTTAATACCGCTACGATCGGGTATACTCTGACGGCAGTTTCGTCTATCCGTGGAGAGTCAGTTTGCGTGTCAGTCGCTCGTTAACAATTAAGCAGATGGCAATGGTTGCGGCCGTTGTTATGGTGTTCGTTTTTATTTTTTGCACCGTTTTGTTGTTCCATCTGGTCCAGCAAAACCGCTATAACACGGCTACGCAACTGGAAAGCATCGCTCGCTCCGTTCGTGAACCTCTGTCGAACACTATCCTGAAAGGGGATATTCCCGAAGCGGAAGCTATTTTAAGAAGTATTCGGCCAGCAGGCGTGGTAAGTCGCGCCGATGTGGTGCTGCCTAATCAGTTTCAGGCGCTGCGGATGAGCTTTATACCTGAACGTCCGGTTCCGGTTACGGTGACTCGCCTGTTTGAGCTTCCGGTACAAATTTCGCTGCCTATCTATTCTCTTGAACGTTCCGCTAACCCACAACCGCTGGCGTATCTGGTGCTGCAGGCGGATTCGTACCGCATGTACAAATTCGTGATGAGTACGCTCTCGACGTTAGTGACCATTTACTTACTTTTGTCGCTAATACTGACCGTCGCTATCTCCTGGTGCATTAACCGCTTGATTGTGCACCCCTTACGTAAAATTGCCCGTGAGCTGAACGACATTCAACAGCAGGACCTGATTGGTTATCAACTGGCATTGCCGCGTCTACATCAGGATGATGAGATTGGTATGCTGGTGCGTAGCTACAATCTTAATCAGCAGTTGATTCAGCGACATAGCGAAGATCAAAGCGACTTAGCAATGCGTTTCCCGGTTTCCGAACTGCCCAATAAGTCGTTTTTAATGGGGCTGCTGGAGCAGGTTGTTACCCGCCAACAGACGACGGCGCTGATGATTGTCACCTGCGAAACCCTACGTGACACCGCGGGTGTGTTAACCGAAACCCAGCGAGAAATCCTGTTACTTACGCTGGTCGAAAAACTGAAGTCTGTATTGTCTCCCAGGATGGTGCTTACCCAAGTGAGTGGCTATGACTTTGCCATTATCGCCCATGGTGTAAAAGAACCCTGGCACGCTATTACGCTAGGTCAGCAAGTACTCACTATCGTTAATGAGCGGTTACCGATTCAGGGTATTCAACTACGTCCTACCTGCAACATTGGGGTGGCGATGTTTTATGGTGATTTAACCGCAGAGCAGCTCTACCGCCGCGCCCTGTCAGCCGTGTTAACGTCGCGTCATAAAGGTAAAAACCAAATTCAGTTCTTTGATCCGTTGCAGATGGAAGAGGCGCAGCAGCGTTTAACCCAAGAGAACGATATTTTAACCGCCATGGATAACCGGCAATTTGCGCTCTGGATGCAGCCCCAGGTTGAGATGTCCAGCGGCAAGGTATTGAGCGCAGAAGCATTGTTGCGGATGCAGCAGCCGGACGGTAGCTGGGAGCTGCCGGAAGGGTTAATCGACAGAATTGAGTCTTGTGGTCTGATGGTGACCGTCGGTTATTGGGTGCTGGAAGAAACATGCCGCCAGCTGTCAGCCTGGCAAGAACGCGGTCTCATGCTGCCGCTCTCGGTGAATTTATCCGCTCTCCAGTTGATGCACCCAAGTATGGTGTCTGATCTGCTGGAGTTGTTAACGCGCTATCGCATTAAGCCTGGCACATTGATTCTGGAAGTGACTGAAAGCCGGCATATTGACGATCCCCACGCCGCAGTGGCCATTTTGCGACCGCTGCGCAACGCGGGCGTGCGCATCGCCCTGGATGACTTTGGCATGGGGTATGCGGGTCTGCGACAGCTACAGCATATGAAGTCGCTGCCGGTGGATGTACTCAAAATCGATAAGATGTTTGTCGATGGCGTGCCCGAAGATTGCAGCATGATCTCCGCCATCATTCAGCTGGCACATAGCCTCAACTTGCAGATGATCGCCGAAGGCGTTGAAACCGAAGCGCAACGCGAATGGTTATCAAAAGCCGGGGTGGAAGTGGCGCAAGGATTCCTGTTTGCTCGACCCGTTCCGGCAAATATCTTTGAAGAACGTTATCTGGCACCGGAAAGCGCTGATTACAAAAGTTAAAAAAGGTCTCGCTTGTGCGAGCCAGCTCAAAATTTTTAACATTTTTGTATCAATTATGATCCAGGTGCATTTCTGTCATGTTGAGTGGGTGTTACTTTAAGGCCGCAGGTTAAACAAAACCTTACAAGACCTGTGGTTTTTACTTTAAGGACACCCTATGAAGACCTCTATATTCAAAAGCCTTTACTTTCAGGTCCTGACAGCAATTGCCATTGGTATTCTCCTTGGCCATTACTACCCTGAATTAGGCGCCCAAATGAAGCCGCTTGGTGATGCTTTCGTTAAGCTCATCAAGATGGTCATCGCACCTGTCATCTTCTGTACTGTCGTGACCGGCATTGCAGGCATGGAAAGTATGAAAGCAGTAGGCCGCACCGGTGCGGTTGCACTGCTCTATTTTGAAATTGTCAGTACGATTGCGCTGATCATCGGCCTTATCATCGTCAACGTGGTGCAACCCGGTGCCGGAATGAACGTCGATCCGGCGACGCTGGACGCTAAAGCGGTTGCCATTTACGCTGAACAGGCAAAAGACCAGGGGATCGTAGGCTTCCTGATGGATATTATCCCGGGTAGCGTGATTGGCGCGTTCGCCAGCGGTAACATCCTGCAGGTATTACTGTTTGCGGTAATGTTTGGTTTTGCGCTGCACCGTCTGGGCAGCAAAGGCCAGATGATTTTCAACGTGATTGAAAGCTTCTCGCAGGTTATTTTCGGCATCATCAATATGATTATGCGTCTGGCGCCGATCGGTGCTTTCGGTGCCATGGCCTTTACCATCGGTAAATATGGCGTCGGAACGCTGGTGCAACTGGGTCAGCTGATAATCTGCTTCTACATCACCTGTATTCTGTTTGTGGTTGTGGTTCTGGGCTCCATTGCTCGCGCAACCGGCTTCAGCATTTTCAAATTCATCCGCTATATCCGTGAAGAACTGCTGATCGTACTGGGTACGTCTTCTTCTGAATCCGCGCTGCCGCGTATGCTCGATAAGATGGAAAAACTGGGCTGCCGGAAGTCGGTTGTCGGGTTGGTTATACCCACGGGCTACTCGTTTAACCTTGATGGGACATCAATCTATCTGACGATGGCGGCGGTGTTTATCGCTCAGGCAACCAACAGCCATATGGATATCTTCCATCAGATAACCCTGTTGGTGGTGCTCCTGCTCTCCTCAAAAGGTGCAGCGGGTGTGACCGGCAGTGGCTTCATTGTTCTGGCCGCGACGATCTCTGCTGTGGGCCATTTGCCGGTTGCGGGTCTGGCTCTGATTCTTGGTATTGACCGCTTTATGTCTGAAGCACGTGCGCTGACTAACCTGGTCGGCAACGGTGTGGCAACTGTCGTCGTCGCTAAATGGGTCAAAGAACTGGACCATAAAAAGTTGGACGATGTGCTGAATAATCGTGCGCCGGATGGCAAAACGCACGATTTATCCTCTTAATCTCGTCACTTATGCCCGTAGTCCCTTCCAGGACTGCGGGCGTTTGCGCATAATTACCCCCTGTGCCTGAAACCGTCGATTCGGCGGCTCGGGATTTTTTCACTTCTTCCGTGACATTTTTATGTTCTCGCGGTCTAACACGAAGTGTTTTTAACGTCATATTCAGAGAGTCCTTTCGAGGGCTGTCTTTTTATTTCCAGGATAGTTGATCAGGGGTTCACATGCAGGGCACAAAAATTCGACTTTTAGCGGGCGGCTTGCTGATGATGGCCACTGCCGGCTATGTGCAGGCAGATGCGCTCCAGCCTGACCCGGCGTGGCAACAGGGCACGCTGGCAAATGGTCTACAGTGGCAAGTGTTAGCCACTCCCCAGCGCCCCAGCGACCGTATTGAGGTCCGCCTGCTGGTTAATACCGGTTCACTCACCGAAAATACGCAACAGAGTGGTTTCAGCCATGCGATCCCACGTATCGCGCTGACGCAAAGCGGTGGCCTCGATGCCACGCAAGCCCGTTCATTGTGGCAGCAGGGGTTCGATCCCAAACGTCCCATGCCGCCGGTTATCGTTTCCTATGATTCCACGTTGTACAACCTCAGTCTGCCAAACAGCCGTAACGATCTACTGAAAGAGTCACTTTCTTACCTGGCGAATATCTCCGGCAATCTGAGCATCACCTCTGAAACGGTCAATCATGCGCTGAGCAGCGAAGATATGGTTGCAACCTGGCCGTCAGATACCAAAGAAGGGTGGTGGCGTTACCGTCTGAAGGGATCGACCCTGCTGGGACACGATCCCGCCGATCCGCTGAAAACGCCTGTAGATGCGGCGAAAATTCAGTCTTTCTATCAGAAATGGTATACCCCGGACGCGATGACGCTGATCATCGTCGGTAACGTTGATGCACGCAGCGTAGCTGAGCAAATCAATAAAACCTTTGGCGAGTTAAAAGGAAAACGCGAAACGCCTGCACCGGTACCTACGCTCTCTCCGCTGCGAGCAGAAGCCGTAAGCATTATGACCGATGCGGTACGCCAGGATCGCCTGTCTATTATGTGGGATACGCCGTGGCAACCGATCCGTGAATCTGCCGCGTTGTTACGTTATTGGCGCGCTGATTTAGCTCGTGAGGCGCTGTTCTGGCACATTCAGCAAGAGCTAACCAAAAACAATGCCAAAGACATTGGCCTCGGATTTGACTGCCGGGTGCTGTTCCTGCGCGCGCAGTGTGCGATTAACGTTGAGTCGCCAAACGATAAGCTGAACGCCAATCTGGGTACGGTTGCGCGTGAGCTGGCGAAAGTGCGTGATAAGGGACTTCCGGAAGAAGAGTTCAATGCGCTGGTCGCGCAAAAGAATCTGGAACTGCAGAAGCTGTTTGCCACCTATGGTCGTACCGATACCGATATTTTGATCAGCCAGCGTTTGCGCTCGCTGCAAAATCAGGTGGTGGATATTGCGCCTGAACAGTATCAGCGTTTACGCCAGAGCTTCCTCAACAGCCTGAGCGTTGAGATGTTGAATCAGGACCTGCGACAGCAGCTGTCGCAAGATATGGCGTTAATTCTGCTGCAGCCGAAGGGTGAACCTGAATTCAATATGAAGGATCTGCAGGCGACGTGGGATAGCATTATGGCGCCCGTTACCGCAGCGGCAACATCTGTTGAAACGGATGAATCACACCCTGAAGTGACGGATATCCCGCCGGTACAATAACCTGTAGGCCGGATAAGACGATTACGCCGCCATCCGGCATTGGAGATGCCGGGGGCGCTTCGCTTGCCCGGCCTACGGTATGCAGACCGGATAATCGACGTTATTGCGGCATAGCGTCGCGTGGGATAATCGCCCCGCGGTGCTGAATCACGGTGCTTGCCGTCAGGTGGCCGCGTTTTGCGGCCTCAGCAGCATCGCCACCGGTCAGACGTACCGCCAGATATCCGGCGCTGAAGGAGTCTCCGGCCGCAGTGGTATCGATCACCTTCTCTTTCGGCAATTTAATGGCCGGAACGTCGATGAGCGCTTCGCCCGCGATGGAAACCAGGCAAGAGTCTGCGCCACGCTTCACAACCACTTCCTGTACACCAGCTGCGTGAGTACGGGCAATCACCTCAGCAACGGGTTTTTCACCCCACAGCGCGTCTTCATCGTCCAGCGTCAGGAATGCGATATTGGTGCATTCCAGCATCTGCTGATACACCTGCTGGGTTTCTTCTTTGCTGCTCCACAGACGTGGGCGGTAGTTATTATCAAAAATGACTTTTCCGCCGTTGGCACGGCATTCACGCAGCAACGACAGCAGCTTGTCACGACTTGCCGGGCTTAAAATCGCCAGGCTGATTCCGCTCAGATACAAGTAATCAAATGTCGCCAGCTCTTCGCAAATCGCGGCAGACTGCTCGCTCTCCAGCCAGAATTTTGCGGCGGCTTCATTACGCCAGTAATAGAAGGTGCGCTCGCCAGTGCTGTCGGTCTCAATGTAGTAGAGACCCGGCAGGCGGTTTTCCATGCGCTGGGTTAATGAGGTATCCACGTTTTCACCCTGCCAGGACTCCAGCATTTGTTGGCTAAAACTGTCGGTACCCAGTGCAGTCACATAGTGTACGGAAAGTGCCGTAGCATCGACCTGACGGGCGATATAAACGGATGTATTCAACGTGTCGCCACCGAATCCGCGCTGAACGTCAGCGCCTTTCTGTGACAGCTCAATCATGCATTCGCCAATCACGGCAATCTTTCTGGACATAGTCGTAACCTGCTCTGAAAAAAATTAGCGTTAGTGTGCGCTGTGGGTTTTAAGTGGTCAACTATATTAAAACAACGTTCCATTATTTTTTTGAGCCAGCACGTGTTCTGCGTTGTTTTTGCCGCTTAGTTTTTATTTTTGCGCACAGCTGAACGTAAAGTTCTGCGTCTGAGCGCCGATAACCTTTGACGAGTCCGGTCAGTCACACTCTTATTTACAGGACATCTCAGATGATAAAGCAGGTTACCCAGCAGCTCATTACGCTCGATGCGAGTATTGAAAACTTGCAGGAGAGACGCTATTGGCTGCAGTGCGAGCGTGCTTACACCTACCAGCCAATTTACCAGACCAACGGACGACTGATGGCCGTTGAACTGCTGACTGTCGTGAGCCATCCTGATAATCCATCCCAACGTATTGCGCCAGACCGCTATTTTGCCGAAGTAACCGTCCGACATCGTGTTGATGTGGTGATAGAGCAACTTCTTCAACTTGAGCTGAAAGGGGACTTTTTCAGAGCCAACAACCTGCTGGCTTCCGTGAACGTCGACGGACCAACGCTCATAGCGATGCGCCAGGATCCCGAAATCCTGAAAATCATTGAAGGCCTGCCGTGGCTGCGTTTTGAGCTAGTGGAACATATCCGCTTACCGAAGGGGTCGTCCTTCGCCTCAATGTGCGAGTTTGGCCCGCTCTGGCTGGATGATTTTGGTACCGGAATGGCGAACTTCTCGGCGCTTAGTGAAGTGAATTATGACTATATCAAAGTGGCGCGAGACCTGTTCGTCATGCTGCGCAAGACGCCGGAGGGACGTAATCTCTTCACACTACTATTACAGCTGATGAACCGCTATTGCCGCGGCGTGATTGTCGAAGGCGTTGAAACGCTGGAAGAGTGGCGCGATGTGCAAAACTCACCGGCTTTTGCCGCACAAGGCTATTTTCTCTCTCGTCCAGTGCCTCTGGACACGCTTGAAGAGGTGATCCTGTCGCTTTGATGAGGACGTAGCACACCTCCTTTTCATCCTGCTGGACTATCTTTAGGACAGGCAAGGAAGGAAGTAGAGAGGTTAGACATGACGAAAACAGGTAAAATAACCACTTCAGTAATAGGGGTTTTCTTGTTGTTGATCGTCGTACTCATCATTGTGATTGCGACATTTGACTGGAACCGGCTCAAACCGACCATCAACCAGAAAGTCTCTACAGAACTCAACCGGCCCTTTGCTATACGGGGTGACCTGGGCGTGGTTTGGGAACGCCAGAAGCAGGAAACCGGCTGGCGTAGCTGGGTTCCGTGGCCGCATGTTCATGCTGAAGATATCATCCTCGGCAACCCGCCAGACATTCCTGACGTTACCATGGTGCATCTCCCGCGTGTTGAAGCTACGCTCGCCCCACTGGCACTGCTGACAAAAAACGTCTGGCTCCCGTGGGTCAAGCTGGTCAAACCCGATGCGCGGCTGATCCGCCTGTCGGAGAAAAACAATAACTGGACCTTTAACTTAGCTGGGGACGAAAACCGCGATCCTAATGCGCCGCCATCCGCGTGGTCGTTCCGGCTGGATAACATTCTGTTTGACCAGGGACGCATCGCCATTAACGATAAGGTGACGAAGTCGGAGATTGAGATCCTGGTCGATCCGCTGGGCAAACCGTTGCCCTTTAGCGAAGTGACCGGCGCAAAAGGTAAAGAGAGCAACGCCCGCGTCGAGGACTACGTGTTTGGTCTGAAAGTGCAAGGGCGATATAACGGCGAACCGCTAAGCGGTAGCGGAAAAATTGGCGGAATGCTGGCGCTGCGTGGTGAAGATACGCCTTTCCCGATTCAGGCTGATTTCCGTTCGGGCAATACGCGCGTAGCGTTTATCGGCACGATAAACGATCCGATGAACATGGGCGGGGCGGATCTGCGACTTAAATTCTCGGGAGATTCGCTAGGGGATTTATACGATTTGACCGGCGTGCTGCTCCCGGATACGCCGCCGTTTGAAACCGACGGACGTCTGGTAGCGAAAATTGACCCGGAAAAATCCTCTGTTTTTGATTATCGCGATTTCAATGGCCGCATTGGCGACAGCGATATTCACGGAACGCTGGTCTACACCACCGGCAAGCCGCGACCCATGCTGAAGGGCGATGTGGAATCACGCCAGCTGAGGCTGGCCGATTTGGGGCCGCTGATCGGGGTGGATTCAGGCAAAGGGGCGGAACGGGCAAAACAATCTGAACAGCGCAAAGGTGAGAAGAGCGTTCAGCCTGCGGACAAGGTGTTGCCGTATGACCGTTTTGAAACTGACAAATGGAACGTAATGGACGCTGACGTGCGTTTCAAAGGACGGCGTATTGAGCATGGCAGTAGTCTGCCGATCAGCGATCTCTCCACTCATATCATCCTGAAAAATGCCGACCTGCGTCTGCAACCGCTGAAATTTGGTCTTGCGGGAGGCAGCATTGTTTCCAGCATCCATCTGGAAGGGGATAAAAAGCCGATGCGGGGGCAGGCGGATATCCAGGCTCGCCGCCTGAAGCTTAAAGCGCTGATGCCGGATGTGGAACTGATGCAAAAAACGCTTGGTGAAATGAACGGTGACGCCAGGTTTAGTGGGAGCGGAAACTCGGTGGCGGCGCTGTTGGGTAACAGCAATGGCAACCTGAAACTGCTGATGAATGACGGTTTGATCAGCCGGAATCTGATGGAAATTGTGGGCTTGAATCTGGGGAACTATCTTGTCGGGCAGATATTTGGCGATGACGAAGTGCGGGTGAACTGCGCGGCGGCGAATCTGGATATTGTTAACGGCGTGGCGCGTCCGCAGATTTTTGCTTTTGATACGGAAAACGCAGTCATTAATGTCACCGGTACGGCAAGCTTTGCGTCGGAGCAACTGGATTTAACCATCGATCCGGAGAGCAAAGGGATTCGTATTATTACTCTGCGTTCGCCGTTGTATGTTCGCGGTACCTTTAAGAATCCGCAGGCAGGCGTGAAGGCCGGACCGCTAATTGCGCGCGGTGCGGTTGCTGCTGCGCTGGCAACGCTGGTGACGCCAGCGGCAGCCCTGCTGGCGCTGATTTCACCTTCTGAAGGGGATGCTAATCAGTGCCGGACAATCCTGTCGCAGATGAAGAAGTGATGAGAGCGCCGGATGAGGTGTAAACACCTTATCCGGCCTACGGGGGATTGCAGTCTGTAGGCCTGATAAGCATAGCGCCATCAGGCAATCAAATTACAGCGATTGATGCCGTGTTTCATGGGTTAACAGCAGCGCAATCAGCGTTAACGCCGCCATCGATGCCAGATACGTACCGACCGCCGCCAGGCCGTAATTCGCCTGCAGCCATGCGGCAATGTAAGGGGCAACGGACGCACCAAGAATCGACGAAACGTTGTACGAGAACGACGCTCCCGTATAGCGCACTTCAGTCGGGAACAGCTCCGGCAGCAGCGCGCCCATCGGACCAAATGTCAGCCCCATCAGGCTTAAGCCCAGCAACAGGAAGGCGAAAACCAGCACCGGATTGCCAGAGCCGAGCAGTGGTTTAAAGGCAAACAGCGCAAACAGAATGATAAGCGTGGTGATGATGAGCATGCTCTTGCGACGACCAAATGCGTCGGCCAGCAGGCCCGCCACCGGCACCATGACGCCAAAGCCAATCACCGCCATCATCAGCATCCACAACACTTCATTACGCGGCAGGCCAAGTCCTACAGGCGCGGCTGCGGTACTGAACGTCATCGAATAGACGGTCATGATATAGAACAGCGTATAGGTCGCCAGCATGATGAACGTGCCGAGGATCGTCACGCGAACATGTTTGGTCAGCAGGGTACCCAGCGGGATTTTCACCTGCTTTTTCGCCGCGGCTACTTTGGCGAAGACCGGGGATTCATGCAGCGAAACGCGAACGTACAGACCGATAATCACCAGTACCGCAGAGAAGATGAACGGTACGCGCCAACCCCAGCTCATGAACTGCTCGTCGGTCAGCAGCCAGGAGAGCAGCAGAAAGGTACCATTGGCGAAGAAGAAGCCGATAGGCGCGCCCAACTGCGGAAATGATCCGTACAGCGCGCGTTTGCGCGGTGGTGCGTTTTCCGTTGCCAGCAGCGCAGCACCGCCCCATTCACCGCCCAGACCTAACCCCTGGCCAAAACGCGCCAGCGCCAGCAGCAGTGGGGCGAAAATGCCGATCGTTTCATAGCCCGGCAGCAGACCAATGACGACCGTCGAAATCCCCATGGTGAGTAACGAAGCAACCAGCGTGACTTTACGGCCGACGCGATCGCCGAAATGCCCGAATACCGCAGAACCGATCGGGCGTGCCACAAAGGCGATAGCAAAAGTCGCCAGGGACTGTAGCGTCGCGGCAGTCGGATCCCCCTGCGGGAAGAAGATATGCGGGAACACGATCACCGCGGCGGTGGCGTAAATATAGAAGTCGAAGAACTCAATGGCGGTGCCAATGAGCGAGGCGACGACGACTTTATTGCGCGAGTTGACCGGGGTGTGTTCCTGTTCGTTGTCGAGTGTTGTGGCTGTTGCTTGCATAATATTTTCTTATTTTTGGCCGAACGAGAGGCCATATTACGCACAGCAAAAGAGACATTTCAATCTGTAACAAACTTTGAGAGCGGTCAAAAATAGAGCAAAAAGGGGATAATTTTTAGGCTCGAGATTTCACTTCCATGAAATGCTTCACATAATTTAAAACTTAGATGATAAAACTGGTTTTTGGTTAAATAAAAGTTACGGGTTGGATTTATTCACTAAATCGGTGAGATTGGGCGGCATTATAATTGCCGGATGGCGCTGCGCTTATCCGGCCTACAAAACTCACCCGTAGGCCGGATAAGACGCGTGCGTCGCCATCCGGCAATTAACAACTAATCCGGCGGCGGCTACTGCGTTTTCCCCGGCATACGCGGGTCGTCTTTGTATTCTGCTGTGGCAATCCAGGCAGCGCAAAACAGAGTCAGACGAGCGAAGAAGTAGAAGAACGCCATCAATCCAAGTACGGAACCAAACGCCGCGCCTGACGGCGATTGCACCAGTGACGGCAGGGTATATGTCATGATCATTTTGATGACTTCAAACCCCAGAGCCGCGATAAATGTGCCGCGTATGAGCGCTTTTTTACGCGGTCGGTGACGCGGTAGCCGCCAGAAAATCCAGAAGAACAGCAAGTAGTTGGCGAAAATAGAGATGGTCAGGCCGATCAGTCGCCAGGCGGGCTTCAGCCATTCGATACCGTCGAGATACAACGCAGAGATAATCATCTGCTGGGCGGAGCCGGCAATGGAGGTAATGGACAGAGTAACAATCAGCGCAATCAGTAAGCCAATCAATGAGATAAAATCACGCAGATATTTGACCCAAATTTTTTCCTGATCCTGCGGGGTACGCTCCCAGACATCCCGCGACTGGGCACGAATTGCTTCGCGCAGGTTTCCCATCCAGTTAATGCCGGAATAGAGCGCGATGCCAAGCCCCACCAGACCGACGGTGGTACGTTGCTGTACGGCAGTATTAATGGTGTTTTTCAGCGTAGAGGCGAGCGTCGGATCGCTGACGTTGAGCAGAATTTTGCCGAAGATATCCTGTAACAGCGTAGGATGCGAAGCGAGAATAAAACCCGCGGCGGCAAACGACACCATCAGAATAGGGATCATCGACAGAAACGAGAAGTAGGTAATCGCGGCGCCAAACTGATTTCCCATGCGATCGTTAAACCGCTCCGCAGCCCGAATCAGATGGGCAATCATGGGCTGGCGTTGAACTTTTTCAGCGAAGGTCAGGGCAGTTTTCAACGCCTGGTTGGTCTTACCATTGGTTTCTGTATTTTCCTGCTCCAGGGGCTCAATTTTTAGGATGGGGGCGTGCTCAAGTTCCTGAATGGGGCGTTTAATCTCTTTTTCCTGCGTCATCAGGGCAATAATCCTTGTTCTGTTCATTCTCAGGACAGTATAGCTTGTCAGTCCACATAGTCTTTCATCACGCCAGTCAGCCATTCCATAAACAGATGTACCCGGCGAGAGAGGTTGCGTCGATGCGGATAAAGCAAAGAGACCGGCATTGGCTCGGCGCGATATTGCGGCAACACTTCGACCAGCGTACCGGCGCGCAGGGCATCACGCACGCCAACGCGCGGTACCTGAATAATGCCCAGACCGGCAAGGCATGCCGCGTGATAGGTTTCGGTACTGTTTACCGTTAGCATGCCGCCGGTTTTAACCCATTGCGTGCCGTTTTCTGTCGCCACTTCGAAGCCTTGCGCACGCGTTCCCAAATTGACCGAGTAGTGCACCACTGCATGTGAAGCTAAATCCTCCAGGCTTTCCGGATAACCAAAGCGGGCGAGGTACTGCGGGCTGGCGCAGTTAATCTGCGTGAGTTTCCCCAGTGGGCGCGCAATCAGCCCTGAATCTTTCAGCGTGCCTACGCGTACCACACAGTCGAAACCTTCGCGGACCAGATCCACCAGGCGGTCGCTGCTGCTGAGTTCGAGCTCAAGGCCGGGATACTGATGCAAGAAAGTGGGTAAGCGGGGCATCACCAGATTTCTCGCCACGCCAACCGGCATATCGACGCGCAGCTTGCCGCTGATGCTGGACGGATCGTGATGAAATAGTCCATCCAGCTCATCCAGATTGCTCAACAAATCTTTTGCGCGTTCGTAATAGATCATACCGTCTTGTGTGAGCTGAACGCGGCGGGTAGTGCGGTGCAACAACTGCGTGCCCAGATGATTTTCCAGGGCCTGGATTTGGCGCGATACGCTACCTTTAGGAAGACCAAGGGTGTCTGCCGCACGCGAAAAGCTCTCCAGTTCTGCGACGCGGATGAACAACTGCATTGCGTGAATTTTATCCATTCTTATGCCCTATTGTTGTTCCAAATGAAACAGTAATGCGCAACAGACGACATTTATTGTTTTTCTATCACCTAATAAGCTTTATCTCAATCATCACAATGTCGGAAATGAGGTTTCTTATGACGCAACGTATCGCATTAGTGACTGGTGGTAGTCGTGGGCTCGGTAAAAACGCCGCACTTAAGCTGGCTGACAGAGGAACGGACATTATCTTTACCTACAACAGCCAGCAGCAGGCGGCGCTGGATGTGGTTGCTGAAATTGAGCAAAAAGGCAGAAAAGCTGCGGCAATACAACTGAATGTCAGCGATGTGGCTGGCTTTGAGTCCTTTACCCATGAGGTGCAAGCGCAGCTGAAAAGCATGTGGAATCGTGAGGCGTTTGATTATTTAGTGAACAATGCCGGAATTGGTCTGTATGGCGCTTTTGCCGATACCTCCGAAGCGATGTTTGATCAATTAGTGAACATTCACTTTAAGGGCCCCTTCTTCCTGACCCAACGTCTGTTGCCGTTGATCCAGAATGGCGGCAGGATCCTGAATGTTTCATCGGGACTGGCGCGTTTTGCACTGCCAGGGTATGCCGCCTATGCCTCAATGAAAGGGGCGATGGAAGTACTGACGCGTTATCAGGCGAAAGAACTGGGAGAGCGGGGTATTTCAGTAAATATCATCGCGCCTGGGGCGATTGAAACCGATTTTGGCGGCGGTCGACTGCGGGATAATAAAGAGCTGAATGCATATGTGGCATCGCAAACGGCGCTGGGACGCGCGGGCTTGCCGGATGATATTGGCGACGCGATTGCCGCGTTGCTCAGCGATGAGCTGGCCTGGATGACAGCGCAGCGTATCGAAGTATCGGGCGGAATGTTCCTGTAAATCGCTCGTATCTTATTCAGCTTTGGAGCAATAGAAAACCGGTGCGCCACTCCAGGTAAAAATATAGCTGGTGGCGTTACCGATATTATCTGCAATCTAATTCAGCGATCGCGGTGCCGAAAGAAATCCGGGATAAACTTTCTGAATAACTCATTTTTCTTCGACAGCGGATTTGTCTCAGAAGAAACCATGATCACTTCCCCATCCTCCACGGATTCAGAATTTAATTCTTTAAAATGTTAAAAATTCGACATTAAAAATTGAGCGTTCGATCGCGTATGTGAAAACATGGCCTATGTGCTAAAAATTTCGCATAGGAAGAATAATAAATCGTGAATTTCATTTATAACCTTAAATCTACCATAAACGAATACTAAACGACCGCTTCCTCATAGTAGATTGGGATGAAGATTGGAAAGCATTTATAGCAGTCATATAATCCACCATACAAACGGTATGGATTATCTCAACGCTTATATGTAGAGGTGCATGTTCGTCTTCATTTAACGTAGGTATAAGATATGGGCTATCGTCTATATGGATTTATGATTGGTGCTGAAATTCATTTTGACATTTCTAATCGCCGACTGTATCGGCTTACTGGTAGCCATACCGAGAAAAACATCGTTTTTGCGTCAATTTACTTTAATGAAACAATGCTCAGGCTTTTCCTGTATTTATTAATAAATGCCAGGAGCCAGCCGGTACCGAAAGAAGAATTATTTGAGAAAATCTGGGAAGCGCATAATCTGAGCCCCTCTGCGCAAAGATTATGGCAAGTCCTGCACAATCTTAATAATAAACTTGGCCTGCTGGGGTTACCCAGGGATTTTATCCTTAATATAAGAGGTCAGGGTTATGTCATCAATTATCCTGATGTCATTCCCGTTTATTACAAAGTGAGCGAACTCCCAACTCATGCTGTCAAAAAAAGGGAGAAAATAGATAACCTGAGTGAGTGATGTCAACCCAGGTATTTGCCCTGAGCATGCAGTGCGAGGGGCTTTTTTTATCGTTATCTTTACTTTTTATTTTCAATGTATTTTCGCTAAATAGCGTTATTGTTCGATAGATACCAATAACGGCCAGGGCGATTGGGTCAGGTTCTGATGATTGCTGTGCGGTTGCCCTCAATAGGCCGCCGCACGCTTGAGGCTCGTGATGATTACCACAACCAGGCAACTCCCGATATTATTCTCTGACGCCAGCGAATTACTGGCCCGTTTCCTCACCTGTGCACCGGTAAAAACGTTGAATGCAGCCATTCTTCAACGGCAGTTCCAACCGGTGTATCAACCCATTTTTAACAGCCAGACGGGTGAAATTGCAGGTATTGAGGTACTCGCCAGGTGGACGCATCCCCAGTATGGCGCTATTCCCCCTGATATATTTATTCCCCTTGCGGAAGAGCATGGTCTTATCGCCTCGCTGACGCATCAACTTATTCAGCAAGTCATTGCCGACCTGCAGTCGCGGCTCCCCCTTTTCCCAAATGGACTTTACCTTAACCTAAATCTGAGCCCCGAAAACTGCCTCGATCCGCGCTTTGAGTCGGACGTCGTGGCGCTCATGCAAAAGCTTGCCCCGGTTCAGGTTCAACTGGTTATCGAAATTACCGAAAGACGCCCTCTGCACTTTACCCCTCAGCTAAGCGAGTGGTTTGCCGCGTTGAGAAAATCCAATATCGCCGTAGCGTTAGATGATTTCGGGACGGGATACTCGAATCTGTGTTACCTCCACGCGCTGGAACCGGAGTTTATTAAGATAGATAAACTGTTTGTCAGCCAGATTGGTGAGGGGGGCGATACCCGCATTGTCGATACGCTTATTGAGCTGGCGCAGAAGATGGGTCTGCAAATGATTGCCGAGGGCGTTGAGACTCAGGTTCAGGCCGATTATCTGCGCATGAAACGCTGTGATTTTTTACAAGGGTATTATTTATGCAGACCCGTTCCACTTGAAGATCTGATCGGAGTGATGCAATCGCCCGCAACCTTTAGTGTCGATTGATACAGCAATACTGCCTGGGGAAACCACAGGTGATGATCAATTGATGCGACATTTTATTTTGTAACATATTTGTCTGTTACTGTGAGTTCCTTATTTTTATTAGAAAATATAGACTCCAAAAAATTAATATTAATAAGCTGATTTTGAGTATTGGATATTAAGGATTTCCTTAATGTTTAGCGCCACTTTTGTCCCTTTGTGTGATTATTCGGTTTGAGCTGTAACTATTTTTGATTTCTACTTTTTTCTTCTCCGTCTATCGGTAAAATGGCCCCCGCCAAATGGTGACTTCTTATTTTACCCCTCGGGTAATACCCTTCCGCGTGTTAAGGCTAGTATCTTATTCAGACGGAGATAAGTAATGCAGGTAATAATGTTTGACAGGCAGTCGATATTTATTCATGGAATGAATGTAAGTTTACAAGAGCGTATTCCAGGAGTGGATGTTCAGGGTGTCAGTCAGGCAGATGACCTTTGGCAGAAACTGGAAGACACCCCTGATGCACTGATAATGCTGGATGGCGACCAGGACGCCGAGTTCTGCCGTAACTTGCTACAGCAGATAGCGCAACGCTTTTCGACAGTAAAAGTGCTGGTAACAGCAACGGACTGCCGTAAAAAATGGCTGCAGGAGGTTACGCAATTGAATGTGCTGGCCATTGTTCCACGCGACTCTGACGCGGAAACCTTCACGCTGGCTCTCAATAGCATTGCGATGGGAATGGTATTTATCCCCAGAGATTGTATGATAACCCCCGAGAGCAGCGGGCAAAATATCAGATCGCTTAGTGCGCGTCAGCGAGAGATTCTGACTATGCTTGCCGCCGGAGAATCAAATAAACAAATTGGTCGATTGTTAAATATCAGCACCGGAACGGTCAAAGCCCATCTTGAATCGCTGTATCAGCGCCTCGAGGTAAAAAACCGTACGCAGGCGGCAATGATGTTAAACGACGCAATTTAACGGGCGAATATTTCACAGTCAGAACGATTCTGGCTGTGAAATAACCCCCGAGCAGAATTCTGCAGCACAAAACCGGCTTATCCCCACGCTGAGCATCCACGCAATTAACGCTTCCTGTTGAAACCTTTCTTTTATTTGCGGCATTTTCTGGTGTATGAATTCCTCGCAGATTTCCAGATCCGCGAGCAGTAGTGTTTCTGCCTGCGTTACCGAAACAGGCGCAGGAAAGCTTTCATCGGATGTGATTTCGTGCCCGTAGCCAATCACCCAGACACCATTTTTGTCCTGATACTTTTCCAGTGACAGGCCTTGCCATTGTTTAATAAATGCAACACAGGCGGGCGTGAAATACGTTGAATGGAGTGGCATATTCATCTCTGTACAAAGAGACCTATTTTAAGAAACCGCCTCCGTTACGCCAGTTGTCATACAGCCAGTTTTTTCAGCAAAACGTCTTATTCTGCGGGTGGCTGATAGTCGTGTTTTAACAGGCCGAAAATCCAGTCATCATTCCAGGTTTGATGCAGCCAGTAGCTTTCCCGCAGCGTGCCTTCGTGAATGAACCCGACCTTTTCCAACAGACGCCGTGAGGCTTCGTTTCCTGCGGTGACGCAAGCCGTAAGCCGGCGTAGCCCTCCGGTGGTAAATGCAAAATCGCAAACTGCATGCAGAGATTCAGTACCATAACCTTTCCCCTGCGCTTCAGGGGCGAGCAGAAAACCGACCTCGGCACATTCATTGTTTTCATGAATATATCCAGTCACTCCAAGCGGTGCTCCCGATGCCTTATCGCACAGGACCAGACATAGCCAGTGCGGGCTGCCGGGAGACCATTCAGGCAGGCGGGAGTTGAAGGCTGTCCGTATCTCCTCTTCAGTACGCGTGTCAGCGACAAAGCGCATCACATCTGGATTCTGCTGTAGCGTTAAGAAGAACGTCCAGTCATTTTCTGTCAGTGGGCGGCAGAGCAGACGTGATGTTTGCAATACAGGCACAGGCTTATCTCCAGAATAATTTTCAATGATTGTGCGGAAGTCACTGTAAAACTTATTTATTTGCTATATGAATGTGTTTTAGTCTACATCGGCACAACGTTGCGTTTAAAAAAGATAATTACATACCATGATGAGGCCGCACGTTTTGGGTCCTTTTAGGGAAGATGATGACCAATAGCGCGTTACAAGCGACATGTACACCCTTTGAACATTGTCTGGGGATTATCCGTCAAGCGTCGATAGAAATATTACTGCTGTTAGGCGTACATGTCACAGAAGGCAAAGACCCTCGGTGGTTTCTCGAACAACTGGATCAGGCACGACTGAATCTGGGCGGTTGGGGGGCTGTCGCCAGACGGTTGCAGATGAATGATGCGCAATTGAGCCAGTTCACTCTGCGGCTACGCCATCTTCAACAGAGTGTACCCCAATATGAAAATGGCCAGGACGTCAGTGAAAACCAGCTGATTTCAGCGCTGCGCTTTGTGGCCTCTCTGGAACAATTGCGCCAGCAACAGCCCATCCTGAAGTATCAAACCGAAATTGCACCTGTAGAGCCGGATGCTCAGATGCGGGCGCAGCGTCAACTTCGCGCAATAGAATTAACCCTCAAATCCTTGATTGCGCGGGTATGGCCGGATCAACATCCTCTCAACAGCTTTCTGAAACAGCACTTTGGCGGTGAACGTCTGCGTCGCTGGCTAAAGTTGGGCGAAGGACGAGATGCGCTGGACGGTATGATGTTTAGCGAGCTGGCACTGATGGTCGTCGATAAGAAATTATTTGTTCGCCACTTTACGCAGATTTTTAACGATACCTCGGTGCTGATGTCGTTTGTTGAGCCGCGCATCACGCTACGCATGTTTTTGGATGATTGCCGCCTGGCTCGTAACTGTGTTATCGCGCAACAACCGCTAACCTCAGTACAATTGCTGTTGCTGGACTACCAGTACCGGCAGATAACTCATCCTGTGCAACGGGCGTTTGAAGAACGACGTACGCGCATTAATCCTGCGTCGTATCTGGAATCTGATGAGTCCATGGTCCGCCAGTTTTGGGAAACGGCAAAGCAAAAAGACGAGCAAGCGGGAGGCGATAAGCATGAAATCGCAGACAGTATTGATCCGCCGGAGAAGCGAGCCAAACGTTCGGCGGAAGAACGTGAACAGCTGATTTCCGGCATGTTGTGGGTAGCAGTCGGCGTGATGGTGCTGGCGATTTCGCTGGGTGCGTTCTGGTTATTCACTTCGCCAGCGCCACAGGCGTCATCCGGACAATCCGTTGAAATTGTGCAGGAGGAACCGCGACGTGACGCCCCCAGCGCACGGGAGGCGGTGACCCGAATGGGTATCACCTGGGATGCCTTTAACATGCGGGCGGCTATCGATCGCAATGACACCCGCGTGACGTCACTGTTCCTGCAGGGTGGGATGGACTGGAAGCTGGCGTGGACGGAGCAGGCGTTCTCAGCGGGCAATACCGAGGTGTTGAGACTGCTGCTGCGTTACCCTTCGCAGATGGATGAAAGCAAACCATGCCGACAGTTTATGACTACGCTCAGCCATGCGATGTCGAATGGGGCGTCACTCACATCGCTGCATAAAAGTTATCTGCAAAGTTTTTGTTCGGTGCCTGCGGTCGTTGCGCGTCAGCAATATAATCTTGAGCAGGCCGAGCTGCGTGTTCGCGCCCAGCCAAGCCCTGAGAACAAGAAATGGCAGAAAATTCACGCCGAGTTGTACGATGCGATTAACTGACATCCTGATGAATCAGACCGTCAACCGCTAGGGTTCGCCATACAAACCGATGAGTCGGCGCACCACGCCATTGGTCCAGCCAAAGCCGTCCTGCAACGGATATTCCCCGCCGCCGCCTTCGCGCGGCGCTGCGTCGGCTATGTGGTATTTTTCGATAAGCTTGTGGTGTTCCTGATAAAAGAGATTCACCGTTTTCAACCAGTTACGGGCGATTTCATCCCCGAGATGGTCGTCACCGTACAGTTTGAAGCCCTGGATCGCCATCCACTGCAGCGGCGCCCAGCCGTTCGGTTTATCCCACTGTTCCCCAGTTTCATGCTCCGTGGCTAAAATACCACCGGGCGTGAGCAGGCGACTGCGAACCGCGTTAGCAAGCCGGTCGGCTTGTTCATGTGTTGCCATACCGACATATAGCGGCACAATACTGGCGGCAGAGAACAGGGCCATTTGTTCGCGCCGCCAGTCGTAATCGCGATAGCAGCCGTTTTCATCGTCCCACAGATAGCGGTTTACCGCATCGCGACGGTCACTGGCTTTCTGGCGAAACTGCGCTTCCGTTTCTTTGTCGCCTTTCAGCGCGGAAATATTGGCGATAGTGCTTTCCAGCTTGTAGAGGAATGCGTTCAGATCAATCGGGATGAACTGCGTGGTGCGTATGCTGGCAAGGCGGCCTGCATCGCGTAGCCAGCGCGAGGAATAATCCCAGCCAGAGGCCGCGCCCGCGCGCAAATCCCGATACACCTCATTGGGTGGACGACCCGAATGCTTGGCGGTCTCAACGTCTTCAAGCCATGATTCATCACGCGGGGTATCACGATCGTCCCAATAGCGGTTGAGCAGAGAGCCGTCCGACATTCTGATCACGTGACGGTAGGCCTGGTTGAGCACCAGGGAATCGGCGCCATCCATCCAGAATGCGTATTCCATTTTTAGATGTTCAAGGTAGCGACGCGCGCCGCGCACGCCATCTTCTTCAAACAGTTCCACCATCAGCGCAAAAACCGGTGGCTGCGAACGGCTCAGGTAGTAGGTACGGTTACCGTTGGGGATGTGACCATAGTTTTCAATCATCCAGGCAAAGTTATCCGCCATACACTTCAGCAGATCTTCGCGGCCGCTCTCTGCCAGACCCAGCATGGTAAAGTAGGAATCCCAGTAGTAGGTTTCGCTAAAACGTCCGCCGGGCACAATATATGACTGCGGTAACGCCAGCAGCGAGGACCAGGGAATGTGATCCTGCGGTTCGCGCGTCAGCACAGGCCACAGTTGATCGATATGCTCTTTCAGCGAGCTTGCCGGATCGGACACATATTCACTGGAGGGCGTTTCCGGTAGCCAGAAATGGTTCTCGACGAAACGTCGCAGATCAAAGTCGCGGTGGCGTTTAACTTTGCGATAGCGGATCAAAATGTCCAGTGGGTCCATTTTGGGCGCACAATCAGGGAAGGTTTTGCTATCAGCAAATAGTTTGGATGACTGGACGTGTTCAAACAGCTCGAGGTAACGATCGGCGGGGGTTAACGCATCTGAGGCGGGCAGCCCTTCAATCATCTCCGGCTCAGGCTCTGCCTCAATCATTTCATCCAGCTTTAACTCGCACGGATCCATTTCATAAAGCAGATCGATATCGATCGTCATTTCTTCTGAAGGGGCGTGGGGTAGTTTCTGGTTGAGCATAATGAGAAAGACCTCCGATGGACGTTGAAAGATTAAGGCTATTGCCCGGTCGTCAGTTAAGCGTAGACATTCGCTTCGGTGTCTGGTGAGTAAAGCGTGCGGTTGATCACGTTTTAGTGCTGCATATTATTTAGAAAATAAGACTATCCCAATGAATATAATGAAGAATTCATAATTCTGCGTGACCTGAAGATATTTCATTTTCAGAACATTCGATTGCAACGAGGTGTGAACGGAAAACCATAACGGCTTATCTCCGTAATAGGCACAGGCTATTCTATCGATAGTTATCCCCCATGTAATTGCTTGATACTTATCAAAATAATAAATCCCTTACTTTCTATGATGGTTAAGTCTGATAAAGACTATGCACTCATTATTCTAATTTTTCTGGGTCACAATAACTCACAACGGTGAGGGTAAAATAATGAAAATCATTACCCGTCTTACCGCGATAGCCATAGCTGGTGTCGTGATTTGTTATTTTGGATTATCCGGTTATGTGTGGTATCACGATAATCAACGTAGTAAACAGGCAGATGTTCAGGCCTCTACGCTGGAAGAAAATAATAAAGTATTAGGTTTTTTACGCGAAAAAGGATGCGATTATTGTCACACGCCTTCAACTGAATTACCTTTCTATTCTTCTTTTCCTGTCGCTAAGCAGTTGATGAATTACGATATTCGACTGGGATACAAATCATTCAATCTTGAGGCCGTTCGTGCGGCGCTGGTCGCAGATAAACCCGTTTCGCAAAGCGACCTGAATAAAATTGAATGGGTGATGCAGTACGACACCATGCCGCCGACGCGTTATACCGCACTGCACTGGGCCGGCAAGGTAAGCGATACGGAGCGAGCAGAGATCCTGGGCTGGATTGCGAAACAGCGCGAGCAGTATTACGCCAGTAACGATACCGCCGCGCAGCATCGTAACGAGCCTGTGCAGCCGATACCGGAAAGCATTCCGACCGATGCCCGCAAAGTGGCGCTAGGCTTTACGCTTTACCACGACCCGCGTATTTCCGGTGACAGCACGATTTCTTGCGCGCACTGCCATGCCCTGAATGCGGGCGGCGTAGATGGTCGCAAAACGTCAATCGGCGTAGGCGGCGCGGTTGGTCCTATCAACGCGCCGACGGTATTTAACTCTGTCTTCAACGTGGAACAATTCTGGGATGGTCGAGCACCAACATTGCAGGCGCAGGCAGGCGGCCCGCCGTTGAACCCTATCGAGATGGCGTCTAAATCCTGGGATGAAATTATCCAGAAACTGGATAAGGATCCGCAACTCAAACAAGAGTTTATCGCGGTTTATCCGCAGGGATTCAGCGGAGATAATATTACCGATGCGATTGCTGAGTTTGAGAAAACGCTAATTACGCCAAATTCGCCGTTTGATAAATGGCTACGCGGCGATGAAGCGGCGTTAACTGCCCAGCAGAAACATGGCTATCAGTTGTTTAAAGATAATAAGTGCGCGACCTGTCATGGCGGTATTATTTTAGGCGGGCGTTCATTTGAGCCATTGGGTTTGAAAAAGGACTTTAATTTCGGCGAGGTCACTGCCGCAGATATTGGCCGCATGAACGTCACTAATGAACTACGTGACAAGCTGCGTCAAAAAGTCCCTGGCTTGCGTAACGTTGCGCTGACCGCGCCTTATTTCCATCGAGGTGATGTGCCTACGCTCGACGGTGCGGTAAAACTGATGCTGCGTTATCAGGTGGGTAAAGAACTGCCGCAGGAAGATATCGACGATATCGTGGCGTTCCTCGAAAGCTTAAACGGCGTGTATACGCCATATATGCAGGGTAAATAGACTTTGCCCTGGTCCTGATTCGGACGTAAAAAAACCGACTTCACGTCGGTTTTTTTACGCTTCAGCCCGAGTTGGTGGCTCTGGCCGAAGTGAGATAGTTATCATCTAACGCTTCAATCCTATTACCTTAACGGTACTATTGCAAGAATGCGCTGGCAGTTACGATTAAAAGAACTGTATACTTATCCAGTTAGCTCTGTAACTTATCCCTTCCGGACGCGCGCTAAACGCTTTCTAAGTCCTGATCGGCGAAACGGGTGGTGCCGTTGGCCGATGCTCTGGCCGGGGTGAGATAGTTATCATCTAACAATGGAGCATGCCCCGTGACAGGCAATGGATGAGTAAGCGGGTGCATTCTCACTCCATCTGATGGAGAAAACGGGTGATTGATAAAGCAATCATCGTTCTGGGAGCGTTAATCGCGTTGCTGGAGCTGATCCGCTATCTGCTGCAACTTTTGAACTGATAGCGGAAACGTAACTAAGGGCAAAGAGCTAACCCCTCTTTGCCCTTTAACACTCATGAAGTGCGATTAACGCATGGTAACGAACTCTTCTGCTGCCGTTGGGTGAATCGCAACGGTGTTATCAAAGTCTTTCTTGGTTGCGCCCATTTTCAGTGCGACCGCGAAGCCTTGCAGCATTTCATCCATTCCAAAACCAATACCGTGAATACCGACAATCTTCTCTTCCGGACCGACGCAAACCAGCTTCATGCGGCACGGCTGACGATGTGAAGTGACAGCGGTATACATCGCGGTAAACGATGATTTATACACTTTTACCTGGTCATCGCCGTGCTGTTCGCGAGCCTGCTGCTCGGTCAGGCCGACGGTGCCAATTGGCGGATGGCTGAAGACCACGGTCGGGATATTGCTGTAGTCCAGATGTTCGTCCGGTTTGTTGTTAAACAGACGCTCAGACAGGCGACGGCCCGCGGCAACAGCAACCGGCGTCAGCTCAACGGCACCGGTGTTATCGCCGACGGCATAAATTCCCGGCACGCTGGTGTTCTGATATTTATCAACGACGATGTAGCCTTTTTCGTTGGTTTTTACGCCAGTAACTGCCAGGTTGAAGTTATCGGTGGCTGGTTCACGACCAATTGCCCAAATCAGGCAATCTACCGTTTCGCTACGACCATCTTCCAGTTGCAGGGTCAGGCTGCCGTCAGCGTTTTTAACGACCGCTTTCGGAATCGCGTGAGTATGCAGAGTCGGGCCTTCGGCGTTCATCACCTCAACCAGCGTGTCGACGATCATCGGGTCGAAGCTGCGTAGCGGCGCGTGTTTACGCACGAACAGATGCGTTTGGGCACCCAGGCCGTTAATCACGCCTGCCAGCTCAACGGCGATGTAACCTGCGCCGACGACCGCAACGCGCTTCGGCAGCGCGGGCAGCTCAAAGAAGCCATCGGAGTCGATCCCGTATTCCACACCCGGAATGTTCGGATGGCTCGGACGACCGCCGGTAGCAATCAAAATATGATCGGCAGTAATAGTTTCACCGTTCACTTCAATGGTTTTGGCATCCACAAAGCGGGCAAAACCTTTAATCACATCGACATTATTTTTGCCCAGCACATTGTCATACGAGGTATGAATACGATCGATATAAGCGGTACGCGTGGCGATCAGTTTATCCCAGTCGAACTTATTGATGGTGGTGTCGAAACCGTAATCCGGCCCGTACATGTGGATCGCTTCGCGAACCTGGGCGGCATGCCACATCACTTTCTTTGGTACGCAGCCCACGTTAACGCAGGTGCCGCCTAACTCTTTGGCTTCAATCAGTGCGCATTTCTGGCCGTACATTGCTGCACGGTTAATGGAGGCAATACCGCCGCTGCCGCCGCCAATAGCGATGTAATCATAGTGCTTGGTCATGACCGCTCCTTCATGTTCATTGTAGGGCGGAGAAGCGTTACGCCATCCGCCAAAATATTCGCGATTGTATACCTGATATTAAAAGGTTCCACCGATGGCTGCGATTACTCCGGCACGATCCAGCTTACCGAGGTATGACCGGTTCCTGCCGGAACCAGTTTGCTGTGCAACCACGGCAGAACGTTGTTCATCTGCTGCTCCAGCTTCCACGGTGGGTTAATCACAATCATGCCAGACGCTGTCATACCGCGCTGATCGCTGTCCGGGCGCACCGCCAGTTCAATTTGCAAAATTTTGCGGATGCCGGTGTCTTCGAGATCGTGGATCATGCGCTTGATTTGCTGGCGCAGAACCACCGGATACCACAGCGCATAGGTGCCGGTCGCGAAACGCTTGTAGCCTTCGTTAATACCGGTGACCACCGCCTGGTAGTCGCTTTTGATTTCGTAGGGTGGATCGATAAGGATCAGCCCACGACGTGAAACCGGCGGCAATTTTGCTTTCAGCTGCTGATAACCATCGGCTTTGGCCACGCGTGCGCGCTCATCTTTCTGGAATTCGCCGCGCAGCAGAGGAAAGTCGCTCGGGTGCAGTTCAGTTAATTGCAGGCTATCCTGTTCGCGCAGCAGCTGGCGAGCAATTAACGGAGAGCCCGGGTAGTAGCGCAACTGACCGCTACGGTTGAAGTGTTGCACTACGCCAATGTAGGGTTCCAGTTCGGCAGGCAAATCGTCCTGCTGCCAGATACGGGCGATCCCTTCCAGATATTCACCGGTACGTTCGGCATGCTCACTGCTCAGCTGATAACGGCCAGCGCCAGCATGGGTGTCCAGATAGAGAAACGGTTTTTCTTTCTCTTTGAGCGATTCAATGATCAGGCTCTGGACGGTGTGTTTCAGGACGTCGGCGTGGTTGCCTGCGTGATAACTGTGGCGATAACTGAGCATGGGTAATGAAATTCCGCTGAAATGACGATTTGCCACAGTTTACAGCAGATCGGCACAGATTACCCGTAGGCCCGGTAAGCGCAGCACCACCGGGCGTCTTTCCGTCACGGTTAGCATTGAAATCCTCTACACTTAACCCCATTGTACAAATTAATATGCACAGCGCCGGATACGCGCTTCATTCACTCTTTTCAACAGGACCGCGCTAATGACCAATCCATTGCTGACTCCCTTCGAACTGCCGCCGTTTTCTAAAATTCAGCCTGAGCATGTCGTGCCTGCCGTCACTAAGGCGCTGAACGATTGCCGCGAAAATGTTGAACGTGTGGTTGCGCAGGGCGCGCCGTACACCTGGGAAAATCTCTGCCAGCCGTTGGCGGAAGTTGACGATGTGCTGGGGCGTATTTTCTCTCCTGTTAGCCACCTGAACTCGGTGAAAAACAGCCCGGAACTGCGTGAAGCCTACGAACAAACGCTGCCGCTTCTGTCTGAATACAGCACCTGGGTTGGACAACATGAAGGCCTGTACAAAGCGTACCGCGACCTGCGTGATGGCGATCATTACGCCACCCTGAGTACCGCGCAGAAAAAAGCGGTCGATAACGCGCTGCGCGATTTTGAGCTTTCTGGTATTGGTCTGCCGAAGGAAAAACAGCAGCGCTATGGTGAAATCGCCACCCGTCTGTCTGAGCTCGGCAACTTGTACAGCAATAACGTCCTTGATGCCACGATGGGCTGGACGAAGTTAGTCACCGATGAAGCTGAGCTGGCTGGTATGCCGGAAAGCGCGCTGGCTGCGGCGAAGGCTCAGGCGGAAGCCAAAGAGCAGGAAGGCTATCTGTTAACGCTGGATATCCCAAGCTACCTGCCGGTGATGACCTACTGTGACAACCAGGGACTGCGTGAAGAGATGTATCGCGCTTACTCCACGCGCGCGTCTGACCAGGGGCCGAACGCTGGCAAATGGGACAACAGCCCGATAATGGAAGAGATCCTCGCGCTGCGCCACGAACTGGCGCAACTGCTGGGCTTTGAAAGCTACGCCTTTAAATCTCTGGCTACCAAAATGGCGGAAAACCCGCAGCAGGTCCTCGACTTCCTGACCGATCTGGCGAAACGTGCCCGTCCGCAGGGGGAGAAAGAGCTGGCTCAACTGCGCGCCTTTGCGAAAGCGGAATTTGGCGTTGATGAGCTTCAGCCGTGGGACATCGCTTACTACAGCGAGAAACAAAAACAGCACCTCTACAGCATCAGCGACGAGCAGCTGCGTCCTTATTTCCCGGAGAACAAAGCCGTCAACGGTCTGTTTGAAGTGGTTAAACGTATTTATGGCATCACTGCCAAAGAGCGCACCGATGTTGACGTCTGGCACCCGGAAGTTCGTTTCTTCGAGCTGTACGACGAAAACAACGAGCTGCGCGGCAGCTTCTACCTCGACCTGTATGCCCGTGAACATAAACGCGGCGGGGCGTGGATGGATGACTGCGTCGGCCAGATGCGTAAAAGTGACGGCACGTTGCAAAAACCGGTTGCCTACCTGACCTGTAACTTTAACCGTCCGGTGAACGGCAAACCCGCGCTGTTTACCCACGATGAAGTGATTACCCTGTTCCACGAGTTCGGCCACGGTCTGCACCATATGCTGACCCGTATCGAAACCGCGGGCGTTTCCGGTATCAACGGTGTGCCATGGGATGCGGTCGAACTGCCGAGCCAGTTTATGGAAAACTGGTGTTGGGAGCCACAAGCGTTGGCGTTTATCTCCGGCCATTATGAAACCGGCGAACCGTTGCCGAAGGAACTGCTGGATAAAATGCTGGCGGCGAAAAACTACCAAGCGGCGCTGTTTATTCTGCGTCAACTGGAGTTCGGTCTGTTTGATTTCCGTCTGCACGCGGAATTTAACCCGCAGCAAGGGGCGAAAATCCTCGACACACTGGCCGAAATCAAGAAACAGGTCGCCGTGGTGCCGGGCCCAACCTGGGGCCGCTTCCCGCATGCCTTCAGCCACATTTTTGCTGGTGGCTACGCGGCGGGTTACTACAGCTATCTGTGGGCCGACGTGCTGGCGGCAGATGCCTTCTCTCGCTTCGAAGATGAAGGGATTTTCAACCGTCAAACCGGACAATCGTTCCTCGATAACATCCTCACCCGTGGCGGTTCTGAAGAGCCGATGGAACTGTTCAAACGCTTCCGTGGCCGCGAGCCACAGTTGGATGCGATGCTGGAGCATTACGGGATTAAAGGCTGATTTACCCGTCATACTTCAAGCTGCCTCTTCGGCAACTGCGCTCACTCACCCTGGTCACGTACTATTTGTACGTTCCCAGGGATTCCTTCACTTGTTGTCTTGATGCAACTCGAATTATTTAGGGTAAAGCGGAATTGAAAATCTGCTTAATTGATGAAACAGGCGCCGGAGACGGCGCCTTATCTGTTCTGGCCGCCCGCTGGGGACTGGAACACGATGAAGATAACCTGATGGCGCTGGTGATGACGACAGCACATCTGGAACTGCGCAAACGTGACGAACCTAAACTCGGCGGTATCTTCGTCGATTTCGTGGGCGGTGCGATGGCCCATCGGCGCAAATTTGGCGGTGGCCGCGGTGAAGCGGTGGCGAAGGCGGTCGGCATTAAAGGCGATTACCTGCCGGATGTGGTCGATGCAACCGCAGGGCTGGGGCGCGATGCGTTTGTACTGGCCTCGGTAGGCTGTCGCGTACGAATGCTGGAACGAAACCCGGTGGTTGCTGCGCTGCTTGACGATGGCCTGGCGCGCGGGTATGCCGACCCGGAAATCGGTCCGTGGCTGCAGGAGCGTTTGCAGTTGATTCACGCGTCGAGCCTGACGGCGTTAACCGATATCACGCCGCGCCCGCAGGTGGTGTACCTCGACCCGATGTTCCCACATAAGCAGAAAAGCGCGCTGGTGAAAAAAGAGATGCGCGTGTTTCAGTCGCTGGTGGGGCCGGATCTGGATGCGGATGGGTTGCTGGAGCCTGCTCGTCAGTTAGCCACCAAACGAGTGGTGGTGAAGCGTCCGGACTACGCGCCGCCGCTGGCCGACGTGGCAACGCCGAACGCGGTAGTTACAAAAGGGCATCGGTTCGATATTTATGCGGGAACGGCATAGGCCAGATGGTCAGCTATAGTGCCCGATGGCGCTACGCTTATCGGGCCTACAGCTCGGTGCCGTTAGTAGGCCGGATAAGGCGGTAGCCGCATCCGGCATCACGGGTTAAACAAACGGTGCCAGCGGATCGGCAATCTCAAACGCTACCGCGCGGTCCGCCTTCGGCGGGTAAATCAGCTCGCTGACAATCGACACCTTCAGCTTTTTCGCTTCTGCGCGCGTCAGTTTCACCTGCTGATCCCATCCTTCGCTATACACCGCACCCCAGGCACCAAGATCCAGGCAGGTGACGTAGTTTTCCTGACGATATGGCAGTGGTGTTATGTTTAACAGGTCTGCCGCGGCATTATTACCGGCGAATTTACCCAGCAAGATGGCGTGCTGGCAGGTCATCAGCGCATGATTGCCTTTGTCGTCGGTGGCGGCGTAGGCTACATCGCCAGTGGCGTAGATATCATCGTGACCCACAACCTGTAGATTGGCATTGACATGCAGACGGCCCTGGCGATCGCGCGGGGCGTTAATCTGTGCTGTCAGGCTATTAGCCTGAACGCCGACGGTCCAGATAACTGTCTGGGAAGAAATCACCTGTCCATCTTTTAGCGTGACGCCAGAGGCATCCACGCACTCTACTTCCGCATTGACCAGCCACTCGACACCCAGTTCAGCAGAGGCTTCGATAATCACGTCAAGTAATTCCTGGCTCCAGCGTCCGCCCGGCTGAGCGCCGCGTTCAACTACGACAACTCTGGTCTTAGCATCAGCGCCCAATATTTCGCGCAAACGACCTGGTAATTCCAGCGCCATTTCAATGCCGGTAAAGCCGCCGCCGCAGACCACTACCGTATTGCGAGCCTCACTTTCCGGTTGTAATGCCAGATCGTTAATGTGCTGCTCCAGTACGGCGGCGCTCTCAAGTTGGTCGAGGTCAAACGCGTGCTCGGCGGCACCGGTGACGGCGTCGCGGTTTACGTGACTTCCGCTGGCAAGCACCAGGCGGTCGTAGCGGCGCAGATGAATGTCACCGTTGGCATCTTTCCAGCTCACCTCTTTAGAGTCCGGGAGGATTTGCTCGACGTGACCTTGCAGGAAGTTGACGCCGGTAACGTCAAACAGCGGTTGCAGTGGTGCGACCAGCGTATGAACGGCGTTTTCATAAAAACGTGGGCGGACACGCAGCTCTGGCTGTGGCGCAATTACTGTAATATCAATGGCCTGCTGATGTTTATCCGCCAGTCGTGCGGCGCTTAATGCTGCCCACATACCGGCAAAGCCGGCGCCCACGATCAGAATTTGTTTACGCATTGGGGTTTTCTCACTGGTGACTACGAATTATTTACTCGGATTTTATTTGTCGTAGTTAAGAATTGCAATGCGATCGAGATCCTTTTTGCTTCAAAGGGTGAGGGTTTTTTATTATCTATTTGATAAATATGTATTTAAATTTTTATTGTGAAGAGGGGTTACTTTGCTGTCTGGAATGAGTGAAACGAAAAAGCTACAATAAACTCAGATTAATTTTGACTGAGATAATAGAATGGCATTCTACAGTTCTGGGGTTGAGTACGGCATTCATAGCCTGATGTGTATGGTCGATAGTAAGGGCGACGCGAGGGATATGAGCGTGCGGGAAATTGCCGAACTGCAAAGTGTGCCATATGACTATCTGGCAAAAATTTTCACCCGTCTGTCCAAAGCGGGTCTGGTGCGCAGCATTGAAGGCAAGGGCGGTGGTTTCCAGTTAGCTAGACCTGCTGAACACATCACTGTGCTGGATGTGGTGAATGCTATTGATGGTGATAAGCGCATCTTTGAATGTCGTGAAATTCGCCAGCGGTTGGCGGTATTTGAGGAGCATCCACCAGAGTGGGCCTGTGAAGGCATTTGTGGTGTGCGTTCGGTAATGGACATGGCCCAGCAGCGGATGGAAGAAGCGCTCGGTCAGCATACGATTCTGGACTTGGCGCGCAAAATGTACCGCAAAGCGCCGGACACCTTTGTGGTGGAAGTGCAGGAGTGGATAGACGCGCGTAAAGGGTAGTGAGTGAAAATGCCGGATAGGGCAATAGCCGCCATCCGGCACTGAAGGTTATTGCTCGGTGCTCGGCGTATTAATCATGCGGTTCAGCCATGGCACCATAATCGCCATCACCACCGTTACGGCCAGGGTCACCAGACCAATCTTACTGAAGACGTTGGTATAGATAGGCAGCGTTTGCAGCGGGTCGGTGATGTTCTCTGGTACGGCGGTGAACGTCGCGACATAACCCCCCATCAGGAAGGCTGCTGCCTGGGTCAGGAACCACATCCCGAGAATAAAGCCCATCAGGTGTTGTGGCACGAGAGCAGCGACCATAGCCAGCCCCAGGGCGCTAATCAGCAGTTCACCCAGGCTCTGGAACAGATACACCAGCACGATAAACCACGGCGACGTCAGCCCCTGCGCATCGGCAAACCACATTCCGGCTGCAGCGGCGGTCAGGAAACCCAGCGAGCACAGGAACATACCGAGCGTAAACTTCATCGGCATGGTCAGGTCTTTACCTTTGTTGCCCAGGCGGGTATAGATTGCAGCCAGTACCGGACTCGCCAGTACCACCCAGAACGGGTTCAGCGCCTGGAAGCTTACCGGGTTGATGGCGAAACCAAGAATTTCATGGTGCACGTTATTGATAGCAAAGAAGTTCAGTGAAGTTGGCATCTGCGCGTACAGGACGTAGAACACCACCGCTTCCAGCATCAGGATAAAGGCCACGAACATTTTGTTGCGCCCGGTTTTATCCAGTTTGAAGGCCTGACGGAAGAAGATGATCGTCACGGCAATTGACAGGACGATCAGCACCAGGTTGGCAATCTGCACGTTGTGCATCAGCCAGGCGCAGATAAATACCATCACTACCGTTCCAGCCAGCACGCAGAATAGATTACGGAAATTCAGCGGCTTATGGTCCGGCTCTGAACCGATATTCTTCACCATTCCACGGCAGGCAAAGTAGACCAACAGCGCGACAATAAGCCCGGCCCCGCACAGATTATAGGTCACCGCGTAGCCAAACTTATCGGCAATCACCGGTGCCAGCGACAACGACAGCAGTGAACCGATGTTAATCGACATATAAAACAGGGTGAAGGCACCGTCCAGACGGGCGTCTTTCGGTGGATAGCATTTTGACAGCAGGCTTGCCGGGTTGGCTTTAAACAGCCCATTACCGACGGCAATGGTACCCAAAGCAATAAAAATCAGGTCGGGCTTAAGCAGTGACATCCCGGTCATGAAGTAGCCGATCGCCAGCACAATGGCGCCGAGTACCAGCGTGCGCTTGGTACCTAACAGATGGTCGCCGACGTAGCCGCCGATCGAGATCAGGCCGTAGACCAGCGCGGCAAATGCACCAAAGGTGACAAATGCCTGTTCCTGCGAAAAGCCGAGCTGCTTAACAAAAAATACCGCCAGGATGCCCTGAACGCCGTAATAGCCAAATCGTTCCCATAATTCCACAAAGAAGATCATGAAGAACGGACGAGGTTGCTGCAGCAAGCCCGTAGGTGCAGTTTTATTCATATTCCATCGCCTTTCAAAGCCATCCCGAAAAGTATGAACGCGTATGCTTAAACGCGCCGAAAAAGTCTTATTTTGTTATAGACTGCGGTTATTGGCCGCAGGCGTAGAGTATTATAGAGATAGTTTTCGATCCAATTAGTTGATCACACTAATTATGATTTATTTGTTGGGTTGATGTACTAATTGTGTCTGAATGATAAAAACAAAAACGCCCGCAAAGGCGGGCGTTTACAGGCTTAACGACTTGTAGCGCGTCGGGTTATCTCCCGACGGCCAGCGTTTTATGCTTCTTCGTCGTCACGCAGCGGAACAATCAACATGTCGACGTGGACAGTGTTGATCAGTTGGCGCGCGGAGGACATTAGCTTGCTCCAGAAATCCTGGTGATGACCACAAACGACCAGATCCATGTCGTATTTTTTGATGGCATCAACCAGAACCTGACCCAGGTCGCCGCTACCGCTCAGGGTTTCGGTGATAGGGTAGCCTGCGTTGGTGGAAAGCTCGGTTAGCGCGTGGTGGGTTTCTTCAGAAATGCGTTTCTGCATGTCGCCCAGATTCACGTCGATAAGCCCGGTGTACAGGTCGGAATAGTTTACGTCAACGTGGATAAGGGAGACTTTAGCATTGTAAGGCCGCGCCATAGAGACCGCTTTTTCAACCAGAACTTTGCTTTCCGGAGAAAGATCAACCGCGATAAGAATGTGTTTATAAGCCATAGTGTTACTCCTTCCATAAGTTGTCGATGACTAGCCTGCTGGCGTTTACCTGCCGCCGCGTCATCCGCATCCTGCGAACCTTGCGCGCGGGGCTAGCCCAGTCGTAAAAACGTACCATATAAGGACTATCCTTACATTATAGCGACCAGGATAATCCGTCAATCCGCCTTGCTTGCCAAGCAGTTAAACAAATTTTTTAGTTAATTGCATTGATAGCGATTAACCTTCTGGCAAAAAAATTAACTAATCTCCTACACTATCTAGAGAGGCGTTCGGATGCGTGATACTAATACGAACGGTTCGGCTGTACTCTTCACTGAATGGTTTGGCAGGGTATCGGGGAGCGGTAGTCCCGGAAAGGAGTTCCGTGGGCGGGTCGCCGGGGAGGAGGTATGATAAGCACCATTGCATTGTTCTGGGCTTTATGTGTCGTTTGCATTGTTAATATGGCGCGCTATTTTTCTTCGCTACGCGCACTGTTAGTGGTACTTCGTGGTTGCGATCCATTGCTTTACCAGTATGTAGATGGTGGGGGCTTTTTTACCTCGCATGGGCAACCGAACAAGCAGATGCGTCTGGTGTGGTATATCTACGCTCAGCGTTACCGCGATCATCATGATGATGAGTTTATTCGCCGCTGTGAGCGGGTTCGCGGTCAGTTCATCCTCACCAGCGCGCTATGTGGCCTGGTGCTAATCAGCATGGTTGCGCTGATTATCTGGCACTGATGCCAACGACAGATACAAAAAAAGCGGGTCAGAAACTGACCCGCTTTTTTACCGTGCATTCGCTTAGATAAGCTTCAGAGAGAGCCAGTAAAGCCCGCCGGAAAGAAGAATTGCGGCTGGCAGGGTGAAGACCCAGGCCATCAGAATGCTGGTCACCGTTTTACGCTGTAAACCGCCGCCATCAACAACCATCGTCCCCGCAACGGAAGAAGAGAGAACGTGGGTGGTGGAAACGGGCATACCGGTGTAACTGGCGAGACCGATAGAGACTGCGGCGGTCATCTGTGCCGACATCCCCTGGGCATAGGTCATGCCTTTCTTACCGATTTTCTCACCAATGGTGGTGGCTACGCGACGCCAGCCGATCATGGTACCAATGCCCAGCGCCAGTGCGACGGCCATAATGATCCAGATAGGCGCGTACTCAATGGTGCTCAGCATGTCAGCTTTCAGTTTCTTCAGCAGACGCTGATCGTCAGTGCTTACGCCAGGCAGCTTAACCACTTTATCGGTGGTATCAGAGATGCAGAGCATAATGCGACGCAGCTGACCACGCTGTTCGACGCTTAACTTGTCGTAGGTTTCCAGGTTCGCCAGCATACCTTTCGCACGTTCCAGCGCGTTGATGGTATTCGCCGGGTGGCAATGGAACTCTGTCGTCGTCGCTGGTGCCGCGTCCGTCGGGGACGGAATCAACTGGTCTACGCCTGTGGCCTGTTTAAGGAGGTCAGGACGCTGCTGGAAGAAGACTTCGACGTTATTGATGGCATCACGGGTACGGGTAATCTCGTAACCGGAAGCATTCATATTCACCACGAAGCCTGCAGGCGCTACGCCAATCAGCACCAGCATCACCAGACCAATGCCTTTCTGCCCGTCGTTAGCGCCATGAGAGAACGCCACGCCGATAGCGGAGAGGATTAGGGCAATACGCGTCCAGAACGGCGGCTTTTTCTTGCCATCTTTCTTTTCACGTTCTGCTGGCGTCAGGTGGATACGGGCACGTTTTTTTGTACCGCTCCAGTAGCGACGCAGAATGAAAATAAGACCGCCTGCAACCACCAGACCAACAATTGGCGAGATGATAAGCGAGGCAAAAATACCGATAACTTTCGGAATGTTAAGTGCATCTACCACAGAAGTGCCGGTCATCAGCGCATTGGTTAAACCAATACCGATAATGGCGCCAATTAGCGTGTGGGAGCTGGATGCAGGCAAACCAAAGTACCAGGTACCCAGGTTCCAGATAATTGCCGCCAGCAGCATGGAGAACACCATGGCGAGGCCATGTGACGATCCCATATTGAGCAGCAGATCCGTTGGCAGCATATGCACGATGGCATATGCCACGCTGAGACCGCCCAGCAAAACACCAAAGAAGTTGAACACCGCAGCCATGACCACCGCCAATTGCGAACGCATTGCACGGGTATAGATCACGGTTGCGACAGCATTGGCTGTATCATGGAAGCCGTTAATCGCTTCGTAGAACAGCACAAAAGCCAGAGCAAGCAATAGTAAAAGCCCGGTATGTAAATCCAGGCCAGCAAACAAATGTAGCATAGGACGTTACGCCATTTTGAGGACATGAACGCGGCGCATTATCAGTGACTTTGGCGGCGCGGGCAAAGTGAAATATAGAGTTTTTTTGATTTGTCTCCTGCTTTGTTTTACACCACTAAAGAATTATCCTATATATTTCAGTTAAATACCCTTTATCGGTAGTTTGGTGCTGGTGCGACCACTGAGGAATCTTTACAATTCACACCCGCTTTTTAGAGAGGATCGCAACGTGGAAAGGTTTGATACCGTTATTATAGGCGCTGGCGCAGCGGGTATGTTTTGTGCCGCGCAGGCAGGACAAGCAGGTAGTCGCGTACTGCTGATTGATAATGGTAAAAAGCCGGGGCGTAAGATTCTCATGTCTGGCGGGGGACGCTGCAACTTTACCAATCTTTATGTCGAGCCTGCCGCCTATTTGAGCCAAAACCCCCATTTTTGCAAATCGGCGCTGGCGCGTTACACGCAGTGGGATTTTATCGACCTGGTGGGCAAACACGGTATTGCCTGGCACGAAAAAACGCTAGGCCAGCTGTTCTGCGATGATTCCGCACAGCAAATTGTCGATATGCTGGTAGACGAGTGTGAAAAAGGTAACGTAACTATGCGGTTACGTAGCGAAGTCCTGAGCGTCGAGCGAGAGGGTGATGATTTCATTCTCGAATTGAACGGGATGACCGTTGGCACGAAAAAGCTGGTTATTGCCTCCGGTGGTCTCTCTATGCCGGGTCTGGGGGCAACGCCGTTTGGTTATAAAATTGCCGAACAGTTCGGTCTGAACGTATTGCCAACGCGCGCAGGACTGGTGCCCTTTACGTTGCATAAGCCACTGCTGGAGCAGCTTCAGGTGCTCTCTGGCGTGTCCGTTTCTTCCGTTATCACCGCCGAGGACGGCACCGTCTTTCGTGAAAATCTGCTCTTTACGCACCGCGGGCTTTCTGGTCCGGCCGTACTGCAGATTTCCAGTTTTTGGCAGCCAGGCGAATTTGTCAGCATTAATTTGTTGCCGGATGTTGACCTTGCGAGCTTCCTCGATGACCAACGCAGCGCCCACCCTAATCAGAGCTTAAAGAATACGCTTGCTATGCAGTTGCCAAAACGGCTGGTGGAATGTTTACAGCAGTTAGGGCAAATCCCGGACGTCTCGCTGAAACAGCTTAATGTGCGTGATCAACAAACGCTGGTTGAGACGCTGACCGATTGGCGGGTGCAGCCGAACGGTACGGAAGGGTATCGTACCGCTGAAGTCACACTGGGCGGCGTTGATACCAATGAGCTTTCATCGCGCACGATGGAAGCACGTAAAGTGCCGGGACTCTATTTTATCGGCGAAGTTATGGACGTTACCGGCTGGTTGGGAGGCTATAACTTCCAGTGGGCATGGTCGAGTGCCTGGGCGTGCGCGCAAGATTTAGCGCCAGCCTGACGGTGACGCCCGACAACCTGAGCTGCCGGGCGTTATCATTAGTTCAGACCAAGAAAGTGCTGGGCGATTTTAAAGTAGATAATTAACCCGGTACCGTCGATAAGCGTGGCGATAAACGGGGCCGAAACCACGGCGGGATCAATGCCGATACGCTTGAGCACCATGGGGATCACTGATGACACCACGGCGCTCCACAGCGTAATGCAAACCAGCGTCAGGCTGACGATCAGCGTGATTTCCATGCCGATGCCCATCATCCACGCGCGTAAGCACCCTGCCAGGCCCAGCGTCAGAGCGATCAGCAGCGAAGTTGAAACTTCTTTGCGGATCACCCGGCCCATATCGCGCAGCCGCACTTCTCCCAGCGCCATTGAACGTACCAGCGTCGAAGTGATCTGCGTACCGCTGTTGCCGCCAGTACCAATTAATAGCGGAATAAAAAAGGCCAGGGCAATTGCAGATTCCAGCGCCTCTTCAAAATGCTGAAGCACGCTGCTGGTATAGGCTTCTGCGACAAACAGCAGCAGGAGCCAGACCGAACGTTTTTTCCACAATGTCCACGGACTAATTTCCAGATAGGGTTTTTCCAGCGGTAGCGTGGCGCCCTGAAGCTGAACGTCTTCGGTAACATCATCTTCCTGTAGATGAGCGATCTCTTTTTCCATCAGACAACCGACCAGCTCACCTCTCTCAACGACAGCAACCAGATCGACTTCGCGTTCGGCTAACTCGGCAACGACCTGCGCCCGTTCATCATCAGGCTTTACATGAAATAAACAGCTGTCCGTAAGATGATTGATGTTCAGCGACGTATCTTTTTCCTGCAATAAGCGCTTGATGGATAACACCCCGCGCAGCGCTTTTCCGGCCACAACAAAGACCTGGCCTGGGATGTCATCCGTTGTGAGTTGGGAGACAAAGTACTCGCGAGCGCCGTTCACGCTGAGATGGTCCGGCAGAGTAATAAAATCGGTGCGCATATATTGGGCGATAGCGTCGCCGTTGAAATCCGGCATAGGATGATGAGCGGCGCAGAGTGGCATAGATGACATGGTGTAATTCCCTATAAAAATCTCTCATAGGGGCGAACAAGACAGGGTTAGCACAGGCAGATCCCTACGTCCTGGTTTTAGCACTGAACAACGTATCTGTCCGATGGTGAAATCGTCAGAAGTTACCTTGGCAACACCTTGATTCGATGGATGCCTGTATTTCCCTGAGTGGTCTCTCTCGATACCAGCAGGGCGGTAACTTGTATTTGTACAGGAGCCTCGCCATAACGAGATCGGTAAATGAGCCGCTATTATAGGGATGCCTAATCATTGATTATGTTTATAGTTGCGATTGTTTATCAATCGTTGATATACGAAATATTTCTTGTGCCAGGGCTGAACTGGAAACGACAACCGAATAGACATATTGAATCCAGGTGTTAGTATTCAATAGACAGCAGTTATGAGTATGCGTGTTTCATTTCCGGCCAGGAACGCTGATGATGACAACATTACTACCCGATTTCACAGCATTTTCGTCACTCACTTCCTTCGCGGCGTGCGTTGCTATTACGCCTGTCCGCACTCTGGCCATTATTTCTCATTCCTTCTCATCCCGGATGGAATCTCCCGCTGAATAGCTGTTCAGTGGGCTTTGTGACACGCATCGTTTGATAACAGGGATTACGGCGGGTCGGATATGGAAAAGATTAAGCGTCATCTGGTGTGGTGGGGCGCGGGTATTGTGGTGGTGGTTGCTGCAATAGCATGGTGGATGTTGCGTCCTGCGGGGATTCCGGAAGGTTTCGCGGCCAGCAACGGCAGAATAGAAGCTACCGAAGTGGATATTGCCACCAAGATTGCCGGAAGAATTGACACAATCCTCGTATCGGAAGGGCAGTTCGTTCGTCAGGGCGAGGTGCTGGCGAAAATGGATACCCGCGTGCTGCAGGAGCAGCGGCTGGAAGCTGTCGCGCAAATCAAAGAAGCCGAAAGCGCGGTGGCTGCGGCACGAGCGCTGCTGGAACAGCGGCAAAGTGAAATGCGCGCCGCGCAGTCGGTGGTAAAACAGCGCGAGGCGGAACTGCAGTCGGTCTCTAAACGTCACGTTCGCTCCCGTTCGCTATCCCTGCGTGGGGCTGTATCCGAGCAACAACTGGATGACGACAGGGCAGCGGCTGAAAGCGCTCGCGCGGCACTGGAATCCGCAAAGGCGCAGGTCTCTGCGGCAAAAGCCGCAATTGAAGCCGCTCGTACCAGCATCATTCAGGCGCAAACCCGCGTAGAAGCCGCGCAGGCTACCGAACGTCGCATTGCCGCTGATATTGATGACAGCGAGCTGAAAGCCCCGCGCGATGGTCGCGTGCAGTACCGTGTCGCCGAACCGGGCGAGGTGCTTTCCGCGGGCGGTCGCGTACTGAATATGGTCGATCTCAGCGATGTCTACATGACGTTCTTCTTACCTACCGAACAGGCTGGTTTATTGAAGATTGGTGGCGAAGCTCGCCTGGTGCTGGATGCCGCGCCGGATCTGCGTATTCCGGCGACCATTAGCTTTGTGGCTAGTGTTGCGCAGTTCACACCGAAAACGGTCGAAACCAGTGATGAACGGCTGAAGCTGATGTTCCGCGTTAAAGCGCGTATCCCGCCAGAGCTGTTGCAGCAGCATCTGGAGTACGTGAAAACCGGTCTGCCGGGCATGGCGTGGGTGCGTGTTGATGAAAATCGCCCCTGGCCTGACGACCTGGTGGTGAGGTTGCCGCAATGACGCATCTGGCGCTGGTTCCCGTTCCTCCCGTGGCGCACCTTGACGGCGTGAGTCAGCATTACGGGAAAACGGTCGCGCTGAACAACATCACGCTGGATATCCCTGCCCGCTGTATGGTGGGGCTTATTGGCCCGGATGGCGTCGGAAAATCGAGCCTGCTGTCGCTCATCTCCGGCGCGCGGGTCATTGAACACGGCAACGTGATGGTGTTGGGCGGCGATATGCGCGACCCAAAACATCGACGGGATGTCTGCCCGCGCATTGCCTGGATGCCGCAGGGGTTAGGGAAAAACCTGTACCATACGCTGTCGGTGTATGAGAACGTCGATTTCTTTGCCCGGCTGTTTGGTCATGATAAAGCGGAACGCGAAGCGCGGATTACCGAGCTGCTGAACAGCACCGGCCTGGCACCGTTTCGCGACCGTCCCGCCGGGAAACTCTCGGGCGGGATGAAGCAAAAACTGGGGCTGTGCTGCGCGTTAATCCACGACCCGGAACTGTTAATTCTCGATGAACCCACCACCGGGGTCGATCCGCTGTCCCGCGCCCAGTTCTGGGATCTAATTAACAGCATTCGCCAGCGGCAGACCAACATGAGCGTGCTGGTTGCGACCGCTTACATGGAAGAAGCCGAGCGCTTTGACTGGCTGGTAGCGATGAACGCCGGGGAGGTGTTAGCCACCGGGAGCGCCCAGCAGCTACGCGAACAAACCAACAGCAACACGCTGGAGCAGGCGTTTATCGCGCTGCTACCTGAAGCCCAGCGCCAGGCGCATAAGCCGGTGGTGATCCCACCGTATCACGCTGAGCAGGAAGAGATTGCCATTGAGGCGAAAGACCTGACTATGCGCTTCGGTAAGTTTGTCGCCGTTGACCACGTTAACTTTCGTATTCCGCGCGGGGAAATCTTCGGTTTTCTCGGCTCCAACGGCTGCGGTAAATCCACCACCATGAAGATGCTCACCGGTCTGCTACCCGCAAGCGAAGGTGAGGCCTGGTTGTTTGGGCAAGCGGTTGACCCGAAGAATATCGATACCCGCCGCCGGGTGGGCTATATGTCGCAGGCGTTTTCGCTCTACAGCGAGCTGACCGTCCGGCAAAACCTCGAACTACATGCGCGACTGTTCCATATCCCCGAAGCGGAAATCCCCGGGCGGGTACAAGAGATGAGCGAGCGTTTTTCGCTGACCGATGTCGAAGACGCGTTGCCCGGCGCGCTGCCGTTGGGGATCCGTCAACGCCTGTCGCTGGCGGTGGCGGTGATCCATCGCCCGGAAATGCTCATTCTTGATGAGCCGACCTCCGGGGTCGATCCGGTGGCGAGGGACATGTTCTGGCAACTGATGGTCGATCTGTCGCGGCAGGACAAAGTGACCATTTTTATCTCCACCCACTTTATGAACGAAGCGGAGCGCTGCGACCGGATGTCGCTGATGCACGCCGGAAAAGTGCTGGCCAGCGGCACGCCGCAGGAACTGGTGAAACAGCGTGGCGCTGCCAGTCTGGAAGAGGCGTTTATCTCCTGGTTACAGGAAGCGGCAGGCCCGGCACCGGAAGCTCAGTTACCGCCAGCCAATGTTCCGATAGCGCATGAAAATAGTCAGCCGCCGCGGCAGGGCTTTAGCCTGCGGCGGTTGTTCAGCTACAGCCGCCGTGAAGCGCTGGAACTACGACGCGATCCGGTACGTTCAACGCTGGCGCTGATGGGCACAGTGATCCTGATGCTGATCATGGGCTACGGCATCAGCATGGATGTGGAAAATCTGCGTTTTTCGGTGCTCGATCGTGACCAGACCGTCAGCAGCCAGGCGTGGACGCTGAATCTGGCGGGATCGCGCTATTTTATCGAACAGCCGCCGCTCACCAGTTATGACGAGCTGGACAAACGGATGCGTTCGGGCGAAGTGGCGGTAGCAATAGAGATCCCGCCAAACTTTGGCCGCGATATCGCGCGTGGCACGCCGGTGAAGATTGGCGTCTGGGTCGATGGCGCAATGCCGAGCCGCGCTGAAACGGTCAGAGGCTACGTACAGGCGATGCACCAGACCTGGCTGCAGGATGTGATGGCGCGTCAACCCAATTCCAGTGGTCAAAACGGGCTGATGACCATTGAAACTCGCTATCGTTACAACCCGGATGTGAAGAGTCTGCCGGCAATTGTTCCGGCGGTGATCCCGCTGCTGCTGATGATGATCCCCTCGATGCTCAGCGCCCTCAGCGTAGTGCGTGAGAAAGAGCTGGGGTCGATTATCAACCTGTACGTTACGCCCACGACTCGCAGCGAGTTTTTACTCGGCAAACAGTTGCCGTACATCGTGCTGGGCATGCTGAACTTCCTGCTGCTGTGTGCGCTGTCAGTTTTTGTGTTCGGCGTCCCGCATAAGGGGAGTTTTTTAACCCTGACGCTGGCCGCGCTGTTGTACGTCACCATTGCCACCGGGCTGGGTCTGTTAATTTCCACGTTTATGAAAAGCCAGATCGCGGCCATTTTTGGTACGGCGATTATTACGCTGATCCCGGCGACGCAGTTTTCCGGGATGATCGACCCGGTCGCCTCGCTCGAAGGGCCTGGACGCTGGATTGGTGAAATTTACCCGACCAGCCATTTTCTGACCATCGCGCGTGGGACGTTCTCTAAAGCGTTGGATCTGACCGATCTCTGGCAGCTGTTTATTCCGCTGGCGGTAGCCATTCCGGTGGTGATTGGTCTGAGCGTATTACTGCTGAAAAAACAGGAGGGGTGATGCGCCGATTACGCAATATTTATAACCTCGGTATCAAAGAGTTGCGCAGCCTGCTGGGTGACAAAGCGATGCTGACGCTGATCGTCTTTGCCTTCACGATTTCGGTTTATTCTTCCGCGACCGTCCTGCCGGGTTCGCTGCATTTGGCTCCGATTGCTATTGCCGATATGGACCAGTCGCAGTTGTCGAACCGGATTGTGAACAGCTTTTATCGCCCGTGGTTTTTACCGCCGGAGATGATCACCGCTGATGAGATGGATGCCGGACTGGACGCCGGGCGCTACACCTTCGCCGTGAACATTCCACCTGATTTTCAGCGTGATGTGTTGGCCGGTCGGCAGCCGGATATACAGGTTAACGTCGATGCCACGCGGATGAGCCAGGCCTTTACCGGCAACAGCTATATCCAGAATATCATCAGCGGCGAGGTGAACAGCTTTGTGGCGCGTTACCGTGACAACAATGAGCCGCCGGTGGCGTTGGAAATGCGTATGCGCTTTAACCCTAATCTGGAACCTGCCCGCTTTGGCGCGGTGATGGCGATTATCAACAACATCACCATGCTGGCGATCGTGCTTACCGGGTCGGCGCTGATCCGCGAGCGCGAGCACGGGACAATAGAACATCTGCTGGTTATGCCGGTGACGCCGTTTGAGATCATGATGGCAAAAATCTGGTCGATGGGTCTGGTGGTGCTGGTGGTTTCCGGTCTGTCGCTGATGCTGATGGTAAAAGGCGTGCTCGGCGTACCGATTGAAGGTTCGATACCGCTGTTTATGCTGGGCGTGGCGCTGAGCCTGTTCGCCACCACTTCGATCGGTATTTTTATGGGCACGCTGGCGCGCTCTATGCCGCAGCTGGGGTTACTGATGATTCTGGTACTGCTGCCGCTACAGATGCTCTCTGGTGGTTCTACACCGCGTGAAAGCATGCCGCAGGCGGTGCAGGACATAATGCTGACTATGCCAACTACCCATTTTGTCAGCCTCGCGCAGGCGATACTTTACCGCGGCGCAGGGTTTGGCATCGTCTGGCCGCAGTTCCTGACGCTGTTGGCAATTGGCAGCGCGTTCTTCCTGATAGCGCTGTTGCGCTTTCGAAAGACGATTGGCACGATGGCGTAATTGGTTGGCTTCATATCTTGACTGCATTGTATGCTGTTATAATATGACTTCAAAGGATGAAGTCATAAGGACATGCGATGAAGGAAAAAGTGTTGTCTTTACGCAAAAAGCAAAAGAACACGCTGGATCAGCTTTTTAAAGCACCGACGCCGCAGGGAATCAAGTGGTCGGAAATTGAGTCACTGATCAAGGCGTTAGGTGGCGAAATCAAAGAAGGACGAGGCTCGCGATGTAAATTTCTTTTAAATAAGAGCATTGCGAGTTTTCATAGACCACATCCTTCTCCGGATACAGATAAAGGCGCGGTCGAAAACGTACGTGACTGGTTAACAAGTATAGGGGTAAAACCATGATCAAACCCAAAACGCCAAACTCAATGGAAATCGCCGGTCAACCTGCGGTAATTAATTATGTCCCTGAGCTTAATGCGTTTCGCGGTAAGTTCCTGGGATTGTCAGGCTATTGTGATTTTGTCTCTGACAGCATTCAGGGGCTGCAAAAAGAGGGGGAGATCTCCTTACGAGAGTATCTTGATGATTGCTCTGCCGCAGGGATAGAACCTTACGCAAACCCGGAAAAGCTGAAGACGTTTACTCTGCGCTATCCAGAGTCTTTCGGAGAACGTTTAAGTTTTGCGGCAGCGGAAGAACAGGTATCAGTCAATACATGGATCATCGAAACGCTCAGCAAAAGTCTCAAACAGGCATAGTTGCTAGTTGGTTTGCTCATTATTGCCAGGGGCTTCGCTTGCCTGGCCTACAAACGGTAACGGAGTAGGCCGGATAAGGCGTAGCCGCCATCCGGCAACGAAACAGGCAATTACTCTTCTTTCGGCAGGCACTGCAAATGACCGTGGCGCACGCCGCGCTGGGAGATCACGTCATCGGCAAAATGCTGTACATCGCCCATGTCGCCTTTTAGTACGGCGATTTCCAGGCAGTCGTCATGGTTGATGTGCACGTGCAGCGTGGCGACCGATAAATCGTGGTGGTGGTGTTGGGTAGAAACAATGCGGCTCGCCAGGTCACGCTTCTCATGCTCATAAACATACGAGAGCACCGCGAAGCCCTGAGTGCCGTGCTCCTGAGTGGTTTCCTGCGCCAGTGCGCTGCGCAGAATATCGCGGATCGCTTCGGAACGGTTGTTGTAGCCACGGCGCTGACTCAGGCCGTCGAGCGTTTCTAATAAATCGTCATCAAGTGTGATGGTGATACGTTGCATCAGATTTCAACCTTACGATATTGCGCGGCGGCGCACGGGAATGAAAACATTACAGCCTGTGTACGGCGTCGGCGGTCAGGGTAAATGGCGTGGGGGTGCAAACCGCCAGGCTCAGGGTATCGATCTGGCACTGGCTGACGGAGAGTGAGGAGGTCAGTGCGGTACTGTCGACGCTGACGATTTGCCAGGCACTGCCGCCGCGCTGTTTCACGATAGCTTCTTTACGCGTCCAGATGCGCCAGAACGCCGCCAGCTGTTGCTCCGGGTGTTCGGCTTCAACTTCAGCGTGTTCCCCAAGACTGAATACCGTATTTGCCAGCGTTTGCCAGTTATCGCGCGGGCGAATAACTTCAATATCGCAGCCGACTTCCCCTTCGTCGCTGAGCAGCAGGACGATGTCATCGCCGCTATGGCTGAGATTGAACCACAGCGGCGTGTCGGCGGAAAAGGCCGGTTTTCCTTGCTCGCCATAGATGATGTTCGGTAATGGCGAAAGGGCATGGGAAAGCAGCACGCGACCTGCCAGCCAGCGCGCACGGCGAACACCTTGCGGCGCTTGCTCTTTCATCGCGGCAGGCAGTTCGCCAGCGCTTAAAACAGAAACTTTCCCAAGAACGATCCGGTACATATCAGGACTAACCTTTAGTAATAATGGGGTTGTGTACCACTCTTCACATGCTGTTTGCAAGTTTATCCCGGTAATCGACTTTTGGGCCTGCCGGGTCCCAGTAAAATTGCCAGTTTGCTACCGCCTGTGGTCGTTTCCATCCAGATTTTACACACGCTGGTTAGCGGCACGGAGAGCAGCATGCCTACCGGGCCGAGCAGCCATCCCCATACCAACAAAGAGAGGAAGACGATAAGCGTCGATAATCCCAGCCGATGCCCCATCATGCGGGGTTCGAGGATATTGCCAATAACCATATGCACCACCAGGAACAGCGCACCAACCAGTACGCATTCGTAAATGCCGTTGAACAGCAGCGCCTGGATCATGGGCGGGACGGCGGAAATGACCGAGCCAATGTTGGGCACGTAGTTTAGCAGGAAGGCCAGCACGCCCCACATCAGAGCAAACTGAATCCCCATCAGCGCCAGACCCAGCCAGATGATGGCACCGGTCCATAAGCTGAGCAACGTTTTCAGTGCCAGATAGTGAGATACGCCCTTGAGCGCCCGATGCAGCCCCGCAATATGGATTTGTGGGTTGTTCAGCGAAAAGCGCAGCTTATAAGGAACATGACGTACCTCAAACAGCATAAAGACGACTGTCATCACCAGCAGAACGACGCTGGCCATGGCGCCGGAAAGACTTGTCATCAGCGTGGTGGTGAAGGTCATTATTTTGTCGGAGTCCATACGTTGCAGCATGCGCTCCGGGGACATATGCAGATTTAAAAAGGGAACCATCTCTTGCAGATGCAGGACCTTACGTGTCAGCTCCTTGTTGTATTTGGGTAGCATGGCCATGAATTCCGTGATCGAAGACGCGAGGACGCCGATCAGTGCCGTGAGGACGAACAGCATCACCACCACTACGAGCGTAATGGCAACCGGGCGACGTACTCCCCGGCGAATAAACCAGGCGACCAGCGGATTCAATACAATGGCAAAAAAGAGGGCCAGCAGCAGTTGCACAATGATATCCGCCGCGGCATGAATACCGGCGAGGATCACCACCAGAGCAGCCAGTTTGAGTAAAATGTGCAAACCCGTTTTATCGGGCTGAGCGGTTGTCATATTTTCTTCCTGTTTGCGTTTTTGCATTAAGTGTAGCGGCTGGCTTGCGGCTGAGATTCCTAAACTGACTGCTGATTTCTGCGCGGCAACATGGTAGAAATGAAACACTGTTGTGAAAACGTGGTGACCCTTCATGCCCGAACCCGTCGCTGAACCGACGCTGAGCGGTTTACGCCTTAATCTGCGCATTGTCTCTGTGGTGATGTTCAACTTCGCCAGCTATCTGACCATCGGCCTGCCGCTCGCGGTATTGCCGGGCTACGTCCACGATGTGATGGGGTTCAGCGCCTTCTGGGCTGGGCTGGTTATCAGCCTGCAATATTTCGCTACGCTGCTGAGCCGTCCGCATGCAGGTCGCTATGCCGACCTGCTGGGGCCAAAGAAAATTGTGGTATTCGGACTGTGCGGCTGCTTTTTAAGTGGTCTGGGCTATTTACTGGCGGGATCAACGAACGGCTGGCCGTTGGCTAGTCTGCTGCTGCTGTGTCTGGGGCGGGTGATTCTCGGGATCGGGCAAAGCTTTGCCGGAACTGGCTCTACGCTGTGGGGCGTGGGGGTAGTTGGCTCAATGCACATCGGACGGGTGATTTCCTGGAATGGCATCGTGACCTATGGCGCGATGGCGATAGGCGCGCCGCTGGGCGTTCTGTTTTATGCCTGGGGGGACTTACAGGGGCTGGCGCTGACCGTGATGGGCGTGGCGCTGGTGGCGATACTGCTGGCGCTCCCTCGTCCTGCGGTGAAGGCCAGCAAAGGCAAACCGTTGCCGTTTCGCGCGGTGCTCGGGCGCGTCTGGTTGTACGGTATGGCGCTGGCCCTGGCCTCCGCTGGATTTGGGGTGATCGCCACGTTTATTACCCTGTTTTATGATGCCAAAGGCTGGGACGGCGCAGCTTTCGCGCTGACGCTTTTTAGCTGCACATTTGTCGGCACTCGACTGTTGTTCCCAAATGGTATCAACCGTTTAGGCGGGCTGAATGTGGCGATGATTTGCTTTAGCGTCGAGATTGTCGGGCTGCTGCTGGTCGGGATGGCTTCCATGCCGTGGATGGCGAAAATCGGCGTTCTGCTGGCTGGGGCTGGGTTCTCACTGGTTTTCCCGGCGCTGGGCGTGGTAGCGGTAAAAGCCGTCCCGCAGCAAAATCAGGGCGCTGCGCTGGCGACCTACACGGTGTTTATGGATTTATCGCTGGGGGTTACCGGGCCGCTGGCCGGGTTGATAATGACGTGGGCGGGCGTGCCGGTTATCTATCTGGCGGCAGCTGGGCTGGTGGCGGTGGCGTTATTGCTGACATGGCGGCTAAAAAAACGGCCTCAGGTGGTGTCACCGGAGGCCGCGTCATCGTCTTAACCGTTACTGGATAACCAGCGTGTTAATGATGTTTTCTGCGGTAGTCTGCGCTTTTTGCTGATCGTCAGCAGGCAGCGTGATTTGCAGGGTCAGCAGTTGATTGTCCACTTTACCCAGCACTACGGAAGAGTAAGCGGTCTGGCCTTTGGCTGAGATGATGCTGTCTAACTGCTGCAGCGTGTGGCCTTTCAGCTCAATAGATTTATTGGTGACGACCTGCAGTTGTGGGTCGCGGCTACGCTGCTGATCTTCCAGACGTTTTGCCAGCACGGCCAGGTCTTCGTTGGTGTTGTCGCCAACAATCACAATCACCGCTTTCTGGCCGGTTGCGTCAGAATAGACGTGCATATTGTTCGCCTGGGTGCCCAGCTTGCCGCTCTGATCGGTCATATCTGCTGGCAGGGAAAAACTGAGTTTGCCGTCCAGCAGGCTGACCGGTTGTCCGCTGGCGCTACTTTCTGCGGCAGCACCCTCGGCTGGCGCTTTTGTATCGCTATTATCACAGGCTGCAAGCCCCATAACCAGCAGGCCAATACCGACATATTTAACCAGATTGCGCATTGACTTCTTCCTTTCGATAAACGGCCATAACGGCTCATTCGTCCATCTTATCACAACTCGGAAAATGAACCTTTAACTCGTCTGCAATGCAGCGATTTCGGATTTATCTGCCAGCCTTTTCAGCAACATATTCAGCAGCACGCCGTACATTGGCAGGAAGAAAATAATGCTGATCAGCACCTTGAAACAGTAATCGACCAGCGCGATTTCCATCCAGTGCTCGGCCATGAAGGCATCCGGACTACGCCAGAAAGCGATAAAGAAGAAGGCCAACGTATCGCTGATATTGCCAAATAGTGTGGACGCTGTCGGTGCCAGCCACCAACGACGGTTCTGGCGCAGGCGGTTAAAGACATGCACATCCAGAATTTGTCCCAGCGCGTAAGCCATAAAGCTGGCGGCGGCGATACGGGCAACAAACAGGTTAAAGTGCAGCAGTGCGCCAAATCCCTGCCACGATCCCATATAAAACAGGGACGAAACGACATAGGAGATCAGCAACGCGGGGATCATCACCGCAAAGATGATACGTCGAGCCAGCGGCGCGCCAAAAATACGCACGGTCAGGTCGGTCGCGAGGAAAATAAACGGAAAGCTAAACGCGCCCCATGTGGTATGGAAACCAAAAATGGAGATTGGAAGCTGCACCAGATAGTTGCTGGAGGTGATCACCAGCAGATGAAATAGCGATAGCCAGAACAACGCTTTTACGCGCTGAGTTTGTGTAAACGGAGTCATATTGTGACCTTTTTGTTGGATGGGGTGAGGGAACCCAATAAAAAACCGTCGCATGATACTGCTTTAAGAGCACATTGCAATGGTTGTTTTTCACGCAATCGTTAACCTGATTGGCTTACGCCACAACAGAGCGTAAAATAACGCCGTTTTTGTATGAATGAGACGACGATGAGCGACCTGTTTACTTCCCCCGACCATACTCTTGATGCCCAGGGACTGCGCTGCCCGGAACCGGTGATGATGGTGCGTAAAACCGTACGTGGCATGCAGGCCGGTGAAACACTGCTGATTGTCGCCGACGATCCGGCAACAACCCGCGATATTCCTGGCTTCTGTACCTTTATGGAGCATGAGCTGGTGGCCAAAGAGACCGACTCGCTGCCGTACCGCTATCTGCTGCGTAAAGGTCACTAGTTTTGTTTGCCGGATGGCGCCAGCGCTTATCCGGCCTACAAAGAACGTGTAACCCGTAGGCTGGATAAGGCCACGCCGTCATCCGGCAAAAAACTATCCTTTACGTAACAACCGCAGCGCGTTAGCGGTCACCAGTACCGTTGCCCCCGTATCGGCCAGCACTGCCAGCCACAATCCGGTTATCCCGAGCAGCGTGGTGACGAGGAAAATCCCCTTCAGGCCCAGCGCAATCGCAATGTTCTGGCGAATATTGGCATGGGTGGCCCGCGCCAATTGAATCATTTGCACCAGACCGCGCAGGCGGTTGTGGGTCAGGGCGGCATCGGCGGTTTCCAGCGCGACGTCGGTCCCGCTTCCCATCGCAATGCCGATGGTAGCCGCTTTCATTGCCGGAGCGTCGTTGATACCGTCGCCAACCATCGCCAGCGGCGATTGTCGGTTGAGATGGGTAACGGCCTGCACCTTATCTTCCGGCAAGAGTCCTGCTTTAAATTCGAGACCCAGTTCACCGGCAATGGCGGCCGCCGCACGCGGGTTATCACCGGTCAGGATCACGCCTTTCACGCCAATCTGATCAAGCTCGGCGATAGCGCTGCGAGCGTCGTCGCGCAGCGTGTCCTGTAGGGCCAGCACGCCGAGTACAGTATCGTTACGCAGCACCAGCACCACCGTTTGGCCCGCGCTTTCCAGCTCGCTTATCTGCCCGGCAAAGGCATCAGCAGGCTGCTTACCAGCGGCGCAAATCAGCACGCGTTCGCCGTTGACCAGCGCTTCAATTCCAGAGCCAACCAGAGCCCGTTGCTCTCTTGCGACAGGAATAGTCAGTTCGCGTGTTTGTGCTTCCCGGACAATCGCTTGTGCCAGCGGGTGTGTCGCACCTTGCTCTACCGCTGCCGCCAGCGCCAGCAGTTCAGCTTCGCCAATACCGCTCGCCGGGTGAATCGCAGTGACGCGCGGTTTACCGATGGTCAGGGTGCCAGTTTTATCAAACGCCACCTGCGTGACCCTACCCAACTGTTCCAACGCGGCACCGCCTTTGATTAACGCTCCACGACGCGCCGCGGCGGCAAGACCAGAGGTAATGGCTGCGGGGGTTGAAATCACCAGTGCACAAGGACAGCCAATCAACAGCAGCGTCAGTCCTTTATAAATCCACTCCTGCCAGGATGCGGCAAACAGCAGCGGCGGCACGAGGGTGACCAGCAGCGCAACCGCCATAATTGCTGGAGTGTAAATTCGACTGAAACGGTCAATAAAGCGCTCAATGGGGGCGCGACGTTCTTCCGCTTCTTCAATAAGCTTCAGAATACGATCAATGGCGCTGGCGCCCGGTTCGGAGAGCACTTCCAGTGTAACCAGACGGTCCACGCTGGTGGCACCTGCCGGGACTTTCTCGCCGGTGGCGCGTTCAACCGGGATCGATTCGCCGGTCAGGGCGCTTTCATCAAAACTGGCAAACCCGGAGACCAGTTTGCCGTCGGCAGGTAAACGCCCACCCGCGGCAACTTCAATAACATCGCCAGGGCGGAGGCTATTAATAGCCACCTCTTCGCGCTCGCCGTTACGCAGGCGCGTGGCGGTTTCCGGTTTGAGCGCCATCAGTGCGCTGACCCCTTTACGGGCCCGGCTGGCGGCCCATCCTTCCAGGCGTTCGCCAATTAAAAACAGCAGCAGCACCATGGCGGCTTCCGCCGTCGCGCCGATAAACAGTGCGCCGATGGCGGCCACGCTCATCAATGTTTCAATGGCAAAGTAGCTGCCGGTTTTCATCAGACGCAGGGCCTGACGGGCAATGGGATACAGACCGACCAGCGTTGTGGCGATAAACGCTATCTGACCGAAGGGATGATTGAACTGCTCCAGTCCCCAGCTAATCGCCATCATGATAATCAGCGAAATCAGCGGTAGGTTTTCTTTAAAATGTGACTCGGGGGCGGCGTCCGTCGCGTGCTCATCGCGCAGGGTATAGCCTGCTTTTTGCACCGCGTTTTCAACTTGCTGGCGGATATCGGAACCGGCATCGACCACCAGTTTTTCAGTGGCGAACAGAACCTGGACCTGGTTGACGCCGCTGACCTGGCGGACCGCATTCTCTACTTTGCGGGCGCAGGCTGCGCAGTCCATGCCTGCCACTTTCCAGGAATAGCGGGTACCTAGTACGGTATCGGATACGGGCGGTGTAGTGGAGCAGCTTCCTTCGCAGCAGCAGTCATCCGCCTTTTGTGGCGCAGGCGCTGGTTTGAAAGAAGAAAATTGTGGGGCCTTTTTGCCACTGGTATCAGGTGTCGACATGGCATCCTCCGGTTGATAATCATTTCGTATTAACCGGAGGATACACTCTGGAGTCGACTCCAGAGTCAAGCGTTTTAAAGATACAACGAACGAACAATCAGGAAATGTCCGGCGAAGTAGCAGGCGGCGGCAATGGCGTTATCGGCGCGAAAGCGACGACGGTAATGGCTACCCAGCCAGACAATATTGCCGATGAACAGGAGCGATGCGCCCATAAATGCCGACAGCGCCGGAGCGGTCGGGCGGAAGAACCATAGTTCGCCAGCCATCCAGACCATCATCAGCGTGATGCCAATAAAGGTACAAATAGCGATGCGCAACTCTTCCAGACGCGTCCAGATCACGGCGATCAGCAACGCCCCCAGTACCGCCAGCACCAACGGCAAAGGCCAGAAGAACGACAGCGTCATTTGGCTGGCGAAGTAAATGGTATACAGCAGATGCGACAGGAAGAATGCCCCCACGGCGTACAGCAGGCGTTGGCGCGGCAATAACGTCAGCGCATCGCCCAGCAGCGAGGCCAGCAGACCAGCCAGCACCAGATAGCTGATAGCGTTAAACATTGGCGCCTGCCAGGCCAGCAGCGCCAGCAGGAGTAACGTCAGGGGTTTAAAGACCCAGCGTTGCCAGGCGGGCCCACGATAGGAAGCATCCACGAACAACCATGCGGAAAGGCAGACAGCGATAAACGACCAAAGCATCTTAGTTCCTTGAATTCGTTATTTTTTCGTAAGCGGGGTGCTTACGGCTCTACTGTCCAGTGTAGAGGTCGACACTGCCAGATGACAACACCATAACGGGCAATGTATGCTTATTTCCGCATTTTCTGATGGGTTAATACTATGAGCAAACCACCACTTTTTTTCATTGTTATCATTATCTTAATTGTTGCCGCCGCGTCGTTTCGCTTTGTTCAGCAGCGGCGTGAAAAAGCCGATAATGATGCGGCGCCGCTGGTGCAAAAGCAGGTGGTGGTGAGTAACAAACGGGAAAAACCGCTTAACGATCGACGATCCCGTCAACAGGAAGTGAGCCCGGCGGGAACCAGCATGCGCTATGAAGCCAGCTTTAAGCCACAAAACGGCGGCCTGGAGCAGACGTTTCGTCTGGATGCTCAGCAGTACCATGCGCTAACGGTCGGGGATAAAGGCACGCTAAGTTACAAAGGTTCGCGTTTTGTTGATTTTACGCTTGAACGCTAAGGTGTCATCTGACTGATGCCGGATGGCGGCTTACGCCTTATCCGGCCTACAGATTTTTTCGCCCCGGCTCGCAACGTGCCGCCGGGCGAAAAGAGCGTAGTTACTTCTTCAACTGATCTTTAATCTTCTTCTGCCACACCAGTAGCTCAAAGACGCCGAACAGAAAAATACGGATTTTCTCTCCGTTGGTCATCTGCGGGCCATCTTTAGGCATGGTGCTTTTTAGCAGCGCCAGTTGCATGCCATGCATCAGCACCATAAATATCAGTGCGACGTTAACGAAGATGTTAAGCGGGCGTGGAAAGGGTTGGAAAATATTCAGTAGTAAAAATGCCCAGACGCACAGCATCAGCAGGCGTCCCAGGTTAATCAACATCGTGTTCTCCTCGTGCTTCACGTTGGTACAGGCGATAGGCGACCTGTCCGGCAACTTTCTCACGGTATAGCGACCAGTTCACCGGAACCGGCGGCAAACCGTTTTCTACTTCGCTTTCAACGTAAATATACGCTTCATTTGCCAGCCAGCCATGAGTTTCCAGAAGCGTTAATGTTTCTTCCAGTAACCCTTTGCGAAACGGCGGATCCACAAATACCACGTTATGCGGCGTACCCGTCTGAGCCAAAAATGCCAGCGTATTGGTATTGACGACGCGGGCATGGGAGGCTTTCAACGTGGCGAGATTCTTTTGTAGCTGCTGAGATACCGCGCGATCCATCTCCAGAAGCGTCGCATTTGCCGCATAGCGAGAGAGGGCTTCCAGCCCCAGCGCGCCGCTGCCGGCGAAGCAGTCCAGACAGTGAGCATCGACCATTACCGGGGCCAGCCAGTTAAACAACGTTTCGCGCACACGGTCGGTGGTCGGACGCAGGCCGGGGCTGTCCGGAACCGGGAGTTTACGGCCACGCCATTGCCCGCCAATAATGCGGATCTGGCCGCTACCAGAGTGATTCGGTTTTTTCATTTCTATTATTGCTCAATCCGCCTATAGCATGTCATTCCAGGCGGTGATGTGAGTTAAGTTAACCCGTCGCCTTTCAAGTTACCTCTTCGTTGGCTGCACTTACCTCACCCGAATCACTTACTAAAAGTAAGCTCATCGGGATTCGTGCGCTTGCCGCCTTGACGTAACTCGAAATTCATTGGGTATAAGTGATAGACTATTTCATCATTTTTTTAGCTGCTATGTACATAGCGTTGACGCTGTGCCATGAAGCAACAGCGGGGGAGTGTAGTCGCAAATGGCGAAAGAGAAAAAACGTGGCTTTTTTTCCTGGCTGGGCTTTGGTCAAAAAGAGCAGGCACCGGAAAACGAGACAGAAGTAAAAAACGAAGAACAACAACCGGTTGCTGAAGAAACTACCGTCGTTGACGAACAGCCGCGCGCCGAGGAAACCCGTAGCGAGGCGGAAACGCAAGCCTTTGCAGCTGAAGTCGTTGAATTAACTGAACAGGTTGCGGAAATTGAGAAACTGCAGCCGGAAGAAGAACCTGTCGCCGAACAAGCGCAGCCGGAAATTGAGCCGGTTGCTGAACCCGTTGCTGAAACTGTAGTGGAAACGCCAGCTGCGGTGGTTATCGAACGCGAAGAATTGCCGCTGCCGGAAGAGGTGAAAACCGAAGAAGTTTCTGCCGAAGAGTGGCAGGCCGAAGCGGAAACCGTGGAAATCGTTGAGGCGGCTGAAGAAGAAGCTGAAAACGAGCCGCAACTGACCGACGAAGAGCTGGAAGCACAGGCGCTGGCCGCTGAGGCTGCTGAAGAAGCGGTTATGGTGGTGCCGGTAGAAGAACCTGCTGTAGAAGAACCGGTAGAAGAAGAGGTAGTCCAGGAGCAGGAAAAACCAACCAAAGAAGGTTTCTTTGCGCGTCTGAAACGCAGCCTGCTGAAAACAAAAGAAAACCTCGGTTCCGGATTTATCAGTCTGTTCCGTGGTAAAAAGATCGACGATGATCTGTTTGAAGAGCTGGAAGAGCAACTGCTGATCGCCGATGTGGGCGTAGAAACGACCCGTAAGATCATTGCGAATCTGACAGAAGGTGCCAGCCGCAAGCAGCTTAAAGATGCGGAAGCGCTGTACGGCCTGCTGAAAGAAGAGATGGGCGAGATTCTGGCGAAGGTTGACGAACCGCTGAATGTTGAGGGCAAAACACCATTTGTTATCTTAATGGTTGGCGTCAACGGTGTGGGCAAAACCACCACTATTGGTAAGCTGGCGCGTCAGTTTGAGCAGCAGGGTAAATCAGTAATGCTGGCGGCGGGCGATACTTTCCGTGCGGCGGCGGTAGAACAGCTGCAGGTCTGGGGTCAGCGTAATAATATCCCGGTGATTGCTCAGCATACCGGTGCGGATTCCGCGTCAGTTATCTTTGATGCCATCCAGGCGGCGAAGGCGCGTAACGTAGACGTGCTGATCGCTGATACCGCAGGGCGTTTGCAGAATAAATCGCACCTGATGGAAGAATTGAAAAAAATCGTTCGCGTCATGAAGAAGCTGGACGAAGATGCGCCGCATGAAGTTATGCTGACTATCGACGCCAGCACCGGGCAGAATGCGATAAGCCAGGCCAAACTGTTCCATGAAGCGGTGGGCTTAACCGGTATCACCCTGACCAAGCTGGACGGTACGGCGAAGGGCGGGGTTATCTTCTCGGTTGCCGATCAGTTTGGCATCCCTATCCGCTATATCGGTGTGGGCGAACGTATCGAGGATTTACGTCCGTTTAAAGCGGACGACTTTATAGAGGCACTTTTTGCCCGAGAGGATTAACAATGATTCGCTTTGAACATGTCAGCAAGGCCTATCTCGGTGGGAGACAAGCGCTGCAGGGAGTGACCTTCCATATGCAGCCTGGCGAGATGGCGTTTCTGACCGGCCACTCCGGCGCGGGGAAAAGTACCCTGCTGAAGCTGATTTGTGGAATTGAACGGCCCAGCGCCGGGAAAATCTACTTTAGCGGGCATGACATCAGCCGTTTGAAAAACCGCGAAGTGCCGTTTCTGCGTCGTCAGATTGGCATGATTTTTCAGGATCACCACCTGCTAATGGACAGAACCGTGTTTGATAACGTGGCAATTCCGCTGATCATCGCGGGCGCCAGCGGGGACGATATTCGTCGTCGCGTGTCAGCGGCGCTGGATAAGGTCGGGCTGTTGGACAAAGCGAAAAACTTCCCTATTCAGCTCTCTGGCGGTGAACAACAGCGCGTCGGCATTGCCCGTGCGGTGGTGAATAAACCAGCGGTGCTGCTGGCGGATGAACCAACGGGGAACCTGGATGACGCGCTGTCGGAAGGGATCCTGCGCCTGTTCGAAGAGTTTAACCGCGTCGGGGTCACGGTATTAATGGCCACGCACGATATTGGCCTGATCTCCCGTCGCTCCTATCGCCAAATGGTTCTGAGCGATGGACATCTGCATGGAGGCCTGGCGCATGAATAGACGTGACGCTATTAACCAAATCAAACAGTTCGGTGGCCGACTGGATCGCTTTCGTAAATCGGGCGGTGCGCCGGGTGACGGCGGTCGCAACGCGCCTAAGCGTGCGAAGGCCGCGCCAAAGCCGAACTCGCGTAAAACCAATGTCTTTAATGAGCAGGTACGTTATGCGTTCCAGGGCGCGTTACAGGACCTGAAAAGCAAGCCGCTGGCGACGTTCCTGACGGTGATGGTTATTGCCATCTCCCTGACGCTGCCAAGCGTGTGCTACATGGTTTATAAGAACGTAAACCATGCAGCAAGTCAGTATTATCCGTCCCCGCAGATCACCGTTTACCTGCAAAAAACGTTGGATGATGATGCGGCGGCGCGGGTGGTTGGTCAGTTGCAGGCCGAGCAGGGCGTGGATAAAGTGAATTATCTTTCCCGTGACGACGCGCTGGGCGAATTCCGTAACTGGTCTGGATTTGGCGGTGCGCTGGATATGCTGGAAGAGAACCCGCTGCCGGCCGTGGCGGTGGTGATCCCGAAACTGGATTTCCAGGGTACGGAGTCGCTAAACACGCTGCGTGACCGCATCGCACAAATCAACGGTATTGATGAAGTGCGGATGGATGACAGCTGGTTCGCTCGCCTGGCGGCGCTGACGGGCCTTGTCGGACGCGTTTCCGCGATGATTGGCGTGCTGATGGTAGCGGCGGTCTTCCTCGTCATCGGTAACAGCGTGCGTCTGAGTATTTTTGCGCGTCGCGATACCATTAACGTGCAAAAACTGATTGGCGCGACGGATGGATTTATCCTGCGTCCGTTCCTCTACGGCGGGGCACTGCTCGGTTTTTCCGGTGCATTTCTTTCACTGATTTTGTCAGAAATTTTGGTGATGCGTCTGTCGTCAGCGGTGACTGAAGTGGCACAGGTATTTGGAACCAAGTTTGATATCAATGGCTTATCATTCGATGAATGCCTGTTATTGCTGCTGGTGTGCTCGATGATTGGCTGGGTGGCAGCCTGGCTTGCCACGGTTCAACATTTACGCCACTTTACCCCCGATTAAAAAATCTCTGGTATAATCTTTCCCTGCACTGAGTAGTTCGCTCTGCAGGGAAAGAGTCTCTGTGATCTCTTCCCGGCGTATTCATTGTGATGTCACATTTTGTGCGTAATCTATACACATTACGACATGGAACTTGTGGATAAAATCACTGTCTGATAAAAGATTGAATGATATTCTCGTTGCTCATAAGCTCTGGCATGGTTGTTGCTATTGGTTTTAGCCAATGCGCCAGATGAAAAGATTGAGAGGATTTGAATGACCAAAGAAATGCAAAATTTAGCTTTAGCCCCTGTTGGTAACCTGGAATCTTACATCCGGGCTGCGAACGCGTGGCCGATGTTGTCGGCTGACGAGGAGCGGGCACTGGCTGAAAAGCTGCATTACCAGGGCGATCTGGAAGCAGCTAAAACGCTGATCCTGTCTCACCTGCGCTTTGTTGTTCATGTTGCTCGTAATTATGCGGGCTATGGCCTGCCGCAGGCGGATTTGATTCAGGAAGGTAATATCGGCCTGATGAAAGCCGTGCGCCGTTTCAACCCGGAAGTGGGTGTGCGCCTGGTTTCCTTCGCCGTGCATTGGATCAAAGCTGAGATCCACGAATACGTTCTGCGTAACTGGCGTATCGTTAAAGTCGCGACCACTAAAGCGCAGCGTAAGCTGTTCTTTAACCTGCGTAAAACCAAGCAGCGTCTGGGCTGGTTTAACCAGGACGAAGTTGAAATGGTTGCTCGCGAGCTGGGTGTTTCCAGCAAAGACGTGCGCGAAATGGAATCCCGTATGGCGGCGCAGGACATGACGTTTGACATGTCTTCAGACGATGAGTCTGACAGCCAGCCGATGGCCCCGGTGCTGTATCTGCAGGATAAATCTTCTAACTTTGCCGACGGCATTGAAGAAGATAACTGGGAAGATCAGGCCGCGAACAAACTGACCCACGCAATGGAAGGTCTGGACGAGCGTAGCCAGGACATCATTCGTGCTCGTTGGCTGGACGAAGACAACAAGTCGACGTTGCAGGAACTGGCCGATCGCTACGGCGTTTCCGCTGAACGTGTTCGTCAGCTTGAAAAGAACGCCATGAAAAAATTGCGCGCGGCGATCGAAGCATAATCTTCCAGCCGATCTGGAAATGCTGATAAACCCTGGATGAAAATCCGGGGTTTTTTGTTTTTATCTCTCCCCCTCTCTCCTGACGTTTATGCTTTTTGTCATCAAGTTGTTATCTGCATGTCAAATTTAGCTATTCCAAAATAATAAAAATCGGGTATGTTTTAGCAGAGTATGCTGCTAAAGCACGGGTGGCTATCCAATAATCGAAATAAAGTGCTGAACAACAACATCACAACACACGTAATAACCACAATAATGGGGATTGTCAGGATGAATATGAAGGGTAAAGCGTTATTGGCAGGATGTATCGCCCTGTCTTTGAGCAATATAGCGTTTGCTAAGGATATTAAAGTTGCTGTCGTCGGCGCGATGTCCGGTCCGGTAGCGCAGTATGGCGATCAGGAATTTACTGGCGCAGAGCAGGCGATTGCAGATATCAATGCCAAAGGCGGCGTGAAAGGCGACAAACTGGTCATGGTGAAATATGACGATGCCTGTGACCCGAAACAAGCGGTAGCGGTAGCTAACAAAGTGGTCAACGACGGGATTAAATATGTTATCGGCCACCTGTGCTCATCTTCCACTCAGCCTGCGTCAGATATCTATGAAGACGAAGGCATTCTGATGATTACCCCAGCGGCAACGGCGCCAGAGCTGACCGCACGCGGCTATAACCTGGTGTTACGTACCACCGGTCTGGATTCCGATCAGGGCCCGACTGCTGCCAAATATATCGTTGAAAAAGTGAAGCCGAAGCGCATTGCGATCGTTCACGACAAACAACAGTACGGTGAAGGCCTGGCGCGTTCCGTGCAGGACAACCTCAAGAAAGCCAACGCTGACGTGGTGTTCTTCGACGGGATCACCGCTGGCGAGAAAGATTTCTCTACGCTGGTGGCGCGTCTGAAGAAAGAGAATATCGATTTCGTTTACTACGGTGGTTACCACCCGGAAATGGGGCAGATTCTGCGCCAGGCACGCGCTGCGGGTCTGAAAACCCAGTTTATGGGACCAGAAGGGGTAGCGAACGTGTCGCTGTCTAACATCGCGGGTGAGTCTGCAGAAGGCTTACTGGTAACGAAACCGAAAAACTACGATCAGGTTCCGGCGAACAAACCGATTGTGGACGCGATCAAAGCCAAGAAACAGGATCCGAGCGGTGCATTCGTATGGACCACCTACGCCGCGCTGCAATCCTTGCAGGCCGGTCTGAACCAGTCTGACGACCCGGCTGAAATTGCCAAATACCTGAAAGCAAACTCAGTGGAAACCGTAATGGGGCCGCTGTCATGGGATGCGAAGGGCGATCTGAAGGGCTTCGAATTCGGCGTGTTTGACTGGCATGCAAACGGGACGGCGACCGACGCCAAATAATTTTCCTGGCGCCTTTCGCGCTGCAGGTGCGTTGGCTACGTTATTCAACCCCGGTCACTTACTTCTGTAAGCTCCCGGGGACTTCATAACTTGCCGCCTTCCTGCAGCGCGAAATTCTTGGAAAATTGCGAGGTGGTTTTTTATTTTTTCTCCCAGCATGTAGGCCGGATAAGCGTCAGCGCCATCCGGCTTTTTTATCTTTTTTCCCAGCCATTTTCCTGGGCCGTAAACCCTAACGCCTGCATAAACGCGGCCATCACGCTGCGGTCTTCAACGCCGACGTCGGCCATCCACCATGAACTCACGTCAGAGTTTTCCCGGATCACTTCTTCGATCAAATACTGCCCGACGCCGCGGCGGCGGGTGATATCGCGTACGCGCAATGAATCCAATGCGCCTTGTGTGCCGCTCAGGGTTACGCGAACTGCGCCTAACAGACGCTCGTTAAAGCGCGCGGCGTAGATCCGGTGCGTTTCATCTACGCTTAATGATGAGGCGGAATATTCCGGCCAGATTTTGCCCAGATCAATCTGGTCCTGGTCGCTAAAGTTCTCTAAACGAACGATGGTCAGCTTCATTAACAGCATGTCCAAATCACAAAAGATGGAATGAGTGTACCGAAATAATTCGCCCGGATGCTTTCTCTTTTTTATGTGAATAACCAGATTAATAATTTTGTAACAACAGTAATGACAGTTTGAAACCGTAGAGATTGAAAAACAGGCAGAATAATACCCTGGAATGCAGCATTTTATTCGGCTCTTTGTACCGTTATTTTATGCTGACAAACGTGCTTTTTTTTGTTTATCTATAGTGAAAAGCAGAATATTATCTTTTCTTAATCGACTGAAAAATAGAGATTTTAGCCTGATTTTGCTTAAATGACTGCGCTAAACCATTAATGAGACTGGTAAAAATAGTGCAGTTCAAAAAAAGCACAGACTGCTTTTTAACCACATAAATACAAAATATTAATTACGTCACGAATGGGGATTCAGGTAATGAAACGGAATGCGAAAACAATCATCGCAGGGGTGATAGCACTGGCAATGTCACACGCGGTCATGGCGGAAGATATCAAGGTCGCTGTTGTCGGCGCGATGTCAGGTCCGGTCGCGCAATGGGGTGATATGGAATTTAATGGCGCACGTCAGGCCATTAAAGATATCAATGCCAAAGGCGGGGTCAAAGGCGACAAACTGGTCGCTGTGGAATATGACGACGCCTGCGATCCGAAACAGGCCGTTGCGGTAGCGAACAAAATCGTCAATGACGGCATTCAGTACGTTATTGGACATCTGTGCTCATCTTCCACGCAGCCTGCATCAGATATCTATGAAGATGAAGGCATTCTGATGATTTCTCCGGGCGCCACAAACCCGGAACTGACCCAGCGCGGTTACGCTCACATTATGCGTACAGCGGGCCTGGACTCCTCTCAAGGGCCGACCGCCGCGAAATACATTCTGGAGAAGGTGAAGCCGCAGCGCATTGCCATCATTCACGATAAACAGCAATACGGTGAAGGCCTGGCGCGTTCAGTGCAGGACAGCCTGAAAGCGGGCAAAGCCAACATCGTTTTCTTTGACGGTATCACCGCCGGGGAAAAAGATTTTTCTGCGCTGATCGCTCGCCTGAAAAAAGAAAATATCGACTTTGTTTATTACGGCGGCTACTACCCGGAAATGGGGCAAATGCTGCGCCAGGCACGTTCCGTCGGGCTGAAAACCCAGTTTATGGGACCAGAGGGCGTCGGCAATGCGTCGCTGTCTAACATTGCTGGTGATGCCGCTGAGGGCATGCTGGTGACCATGCCAAAACGCTATGACCAGGATCCGGCGAATAAAGCTATCGTCGATGCGCTCAAAGCTGACAAGAAAGATCCAACTGGACCGTACGTGTGGATCACTTATGCAGCCGTCCAGTCATTGGCGACAGCAATGGATCGCAGCGGTAGCAAAGAGCCGCTGGACCTGGTGAAAGATCTGAAAGCACACGGGGCTGATACCGTGATTGGGCCGCTGAAATGGGACGAAAAAGGCGATTTGAAGGGATTTGAGTTTGGTGTCTTCCAGTGGCATGCGGACGGTTCATCGACCGTCGCGAAGTAATACCTGAAGACGAGTTATCCCACCGCCCGTGTAAAATGGGCGGGTATAAAAAGGTTACCTTATGTCCGAGCAGTTCCTCTATTTCTTGCAGCAGATGTTTAACGGCGTCACGCTGGGAAGCACCTACGCGCTGATCGCCATCGGTTACACGATGGTGTACGGCATTATCGGCATGATCAACTTCGCCCATGGCGAGGTGTATATGATCGGCAGCTATGTCTCCTTTATGATCATCGCCGCGCTAATGATGATGGGCATTGATTCCAGTTGGCTACTGGTCGCGGCGGGCTTCGTCGGCGCGATTGTGATTGCCAGCGCCTACGGCTGGAGCATTGAACGCGTGGCGTATCGACCCGTGCGCAGCTCTAAGCGCCTGATCGCGCTGATTTCCGCTATCGGGATGTCCATCTTCCTGCAAAACTACGTCAGCCTGACGGAAGGTTCGCGCGATGTGGCACTGCCCAGCCTGTTTAATGGCCAGTGGACCGTTGGCAGTAGCGAAAACTTCTCTGCTTCCATCACCACCATGCAGTTGGTTATCTGGATTGTAACCTTCCTGGCGATGCTGGCGCTGACGCTGTTTATCCGTTACTCCCGTATGGGTCGCGCCTGCCGTGCCTGCGCGGAAGACCTGAAAATGGCCAGCCTGCTCGGCATCAACACCGATCGCGTGATTGCGCTGACCTTTGTGATTGGCGCGGCAATGGCGGCGGTCGCGGGCGTGCTGCTCGGTCAATTCTATGGCGTAATTAACCCGTACATCGGCTTTATGGCCGGGATGAAGGCCTTTACCGCAGCGGTGCTTGGCGGCATCGGCAGCATTCCTGGGGCGATGATCGGCGGCCTGATTCTGGGCGTCGCGGAAGCGCTCTCCTCTGCTTATCTGAGTACTGAATACAAAGACGTCGTTTCATTCGCGCTGCTGATTCTGGTGCTGCTGGTGATGCCGACCGGTATTCTGGGTCGCCCGGAGGTAGAGAAAGTATGAAACCGATGCATTTTGCAATGGCGCTGCTCTCTGCCGCCATGTTCTTCGTCCTGGCGGGCGTCTTTATGGGCGTTCAGTTAGAGCTTGACGGCACCAAACTGGTGGTGGATTCCGCGGCGGATATTCGCTGGCAGTGGGTGTTTATTGGTACAGGCGTGGTCTTCCTCTTCCAGTTGCTGCGTCCAGCTTTCCAGAAGGGCATGAAGAGCGTCTCCGGACCGAAGTTTATTCTGCCAGCGATTGACGGCTCCACCGTTAAACAGAAGCTGTTCCTGGTGGCGTTGCTGGTGATTGCCGTGGCGTGGCCGTTTATGGTCTCGCGCGGTACGGTGGATATCGCCACGCTGACGATGATTTATATCATCCTCGGCCTCGGCTTAAACGTGGTGGTGGGGCTTTCCGGCCTGCTGGTGCTGGGCTACGGCGGCTTTTATGCCATTGGCGCTTACACCTTCGCGCTGCTGAACCACTATTACGGACTCGGCTTCTGGACCTGTCTGCCGCTGGCGGGGCTGGTTTCCGCTGCTGCGGGCTTCCTGCTCGGCTTCCCGGTACTGCGCCTGCGCGGTGATTATCTGGCTATTGTGACCTTAGGCTTCGGTGAAATCGTCCGTATCCTGCTGCTCAACAACACCGAAGTGACCGGTGGCCCGAACGGTATCAGCCAGATCCCGAAACCGACTTTTTTCGGTCTGGAGTTTAGCCGTACCGCCCGTGAAGGCGGCTGGGATACCTTCAGCAACTTCTTTAACGTCAAGTACGATCCCTCTGACCGCGTCATTTTCCTCTATCTGGTGGCGCTGCTGCTGGTGGTCTTCTCGCTGTTTGTGATTAACCGTCTGCTGCGTATGCCGTTGGGCCGTGCGTGGGAAGCGCTACGTGAAGATGAAATTGCCTGTCGCTCGCTGGGCTTAAACCCTACGCGCATCAAACTGACAGCTTTTACCATCAGCGCCGCGTTTGCCGGTTTTGCCGGTACGCTGTTTGCCGCGCGCCAGGGGTTTGTCAGCCCGGAATCCTTCACCTTTGCCGAGTCGGCCTTTGTGCTGGCAATTGTGGTATTGGGCGGAATGGGCTCACAGTTTGCGGTGATCCTCGCGGCCATCCTGCTGGTAGTGTCACGCGAGCTGATGCGTGATTTCAACGAATACAGCATGTTAATGCTGGGTGGTTTAATGGTACTGATGATGATCTGGCGTCCGCAGGGCTTGTTGCCGATGACCCGTCCACAGTTGAAGCTGAAAAACGGGGAAGCAAAAGGAGAGCAGGCATGAGTCAGCCATTATTATCCGTTAACGGCCTGATGATGCGCTTCGGCGGTCTGCTGGCGGTAAACAACGTTGAACTGGAACTGCGGCCGCAGGAAATAGTTTCGTTAATCGGGCCAAACGGCGCGGGAAAAACCACGGTCTTTAACTGTCTGACCGGTTTTTATAAGCCGACCGGCGGGACGATTAAGCTGCGCGACCAGCACCTGGAAGGACTACCGGGTCAGCAAATCGCGCGTATGGGCGTGGTGCGTACTTTCCAGCACGTACGTCTGTTTCGCGAAATGACGGTGATTGAAAACCTGCTGGTGGCGCAACATCAGCAACTGAAAACCGGCGTCTTCTCCGGCCTGTTGAAAACTCCGTCGTTCCGTCGCGCGCAGAGTGAAGCGTTGGATCGCGCCGCTACCTGGCTGGAGCGTATTGGTTTGCTGGAGCACGCCAACCGTCAGGCGAGTAACCTGGCCTATGGCGATCAACGTCGTCTGGAGATTGCCCGTTGCATGGTGACCCAGCCGGAAATTCTGATGCTCGACGAACCCGCTGCGGGACTCAACCCGAAAGAGACCAAAGAGCTGGACGAGCTGATTGCTGAACTGCGTAACCATCACAACACCACCATTTTGTTGATTGAGCACGACATGAAGCTGGTGATGGGTATTTCCGATCGTATTTACGTGGTGAACCAGGGCACGCCGCTGGCGAATGGGACGCCGGAACAGATTCGTAATAACCCGGATGTTATCCGCGCCTATTTAGGTGAAGCATAATGGGGGCGAGGATTAATATGGATAAGGCGATGTTATCGTTCGACAAAGTCAACGCCCACTACGGCAAGATACAGGCGCTGCATGACGTCAGCTTGTATATCAACCAGGGTGAAATCGTTACTCTTATTGGTGCCAACGGCGCGGGAAAAACCACGCTGCTCGGCACATTGTGTGGCGACCCGCGAGCGACCAGCGGGCGAATCGTCTTTGATGGTAAAGACATTACCGACTGGCAGACGGCGAAAATCATGCGCGAAGCGGTAGCGATTGTGCCGGAAGGGCGTCGCGTGTTTTCCCGTATGACGGTGGAAGAGAACCTGGCGATGGGCGGTTTCTTTGCCGAGAAAGACCAGTTTCAGGAACGCATCAAGTGGGTGTATGACCTGTTTCCTCGCCTGCATGAGCGTCGTATTCAACGTGCGGGAACGATGTCCGGCGGTGAACAGCAGATGCTAGCGATAGGCCGTGCGCTGATGAGCCAGCCGAGGCTGCTACTGCTTGATGAACCGTCGCTGGGTCTCGCACCGATTATCATCCAGCAGATCTTTAACACTATTGAGCAACTGCGCGAGCAGGGGATGACCATCTTCCTCGTCGAACAGAACGCTAACCAGGCGCTGAAGCTCGCCGATCGCGGCTACGTGCTGGAAAACGGTCATGTGGTGCTGGAAGACACTGGCGATGCGCTACTGGCTAACGAAGCGGTGCGCAGTGCGTATCTGGGCGGTTAATCATTCTCTGAATAGACAAGGGGCCCGCTGTGGCCCCTTTTTATTGCGCTATGTTATTATTGAGAATAGTTATCAATAATAAAAAATGAACATGGAGAAAGGATGATTCGTTCAGGTACCTGCATGATGATTGGCAGTTTGTTTTTGACGCTTTCTTTAACTACCCTGGCCTCGACACCGCCAGCGTTTGACCCGCGCGATCCCGCAATCTGGGAAGAGAAATCGGACAACCCGTTAGCGCAATCCGACTCGCCCTGCGAAGTGTTTACCAGCTCGGTATGCCCGGGCTGGGAAGATGATAAATCAGATATCCAACGTGAACGTGAGCGGCGAGAGCAGCAGCGTTTACAGAATGAGTACGAACGACGCTGGCGCAGAGATTAAGTCTATCCAGAGATAATGAGGTCGTACGTCAGGCAACGTATCCACGATTACATGCGCTGACTGATGCTTCTCTTTTGTACGCTTCAGTTGTACAATTAAGATGTACATATGAGGAGGCTTTATGCGCACTATGAACTATAGTGAAGCTCGACAAAACCTGGCTGAAGTGCTGGAGAGCGCTGTCACTGGTGTGCCTGTTACCATTACGCGCCGTGGTCATAAACCTGCGGTAATCATCAGCGCGGAAGAGTTTGAACGCTATCAGGCCGCCAGACTTGATGATGAATTTGCCGACATAATGATGATTCATGGTAATGAAATCAGGGAGCTGGCGGATAAATGACGCTACAGATTATCTCAGCGGAAGAGATAATACAGTTTCACGACAGGCTGCTCCGCGTGACGCCTGGTGTCGCAGGTATGCCTGACCCCGGTCGTGCGGAAGCGCTGATGTATCGGGTATTGAATCAAATCGAATATGAAGGTGTGACTGACGTGTGGCTACTGGCGGCAATGCATTTGTTAGCCATTTCCCGTGGGCATATCTTTAATGATGGTAACAAGCGTACTGCGTTATTTATTACGTTGCTGTTTTTAAAACGTAATGGGATCGTATTATCTGCAAACCCTGATTTTGTCGCCATGACGGTTGAAGCGGCAGCAGGACAACTCACGTTAGAACAAATTGCGCATCGTCTGCGCCATTAATGCATCATCTCGATATCTGAACCGCTATTAGACCGGGTAAGGCATACCGCTACCCGGCTTTGTTGTGCACCACTCCGCATTTTCCTGTCACTACGCTTTCACCGCCTTGCCATCTGTTTGTCGCCTTACTATCTTTTTTTTGTAATAAAAAAGTTATTTTTCTGTCATTCGAGCATGTCATGTTACCCCCGCGAGCATAAAACGCGTGATATCGCGCATCCGGCACAACAAGAGAGATAACCGATGATATCGTTACGACATACAGCTTTAGGACTGGCACTTAGCCTGGCGTTTGCAGGTCAGGCACTGGCGGTCACCACCATCCCATTCTGGCACTCAATGGAAGGCGAACTGGGTAAAGAAGTTGATTCTCTGGCGCAACGTTTTAATGCCGCCAATCCCGACTACAAAATTGTTCCGCAGTACAAAGGCAACTACGAGCAGAGCCTGAGTGCAGGAATTGCCGCTTTCCGTACCGGAAACGCGCCTGCGCTGCTACAGGTTTATGAAGTGGGTACGGCAACGATGATGGCTTCGAAAGCCATTAAACCGGTCTATGAAGTATTCAAAGAGGCTGGCATCAACTTCGATGAGTCTCAGTTCGTACCGACGGTTTCTGGTTATTACACCGACTCTAAAAGCGGACATTTGCTTTCTCAACCGTTTAACAGCTCCACTCCGGTGCTGTACTACAACAAAGATGCCTTTAAAAAAGCTGGTTTAGACCCTGAGCAGCCGCCGAAAACCTGGCAGGACCTGGCGGAGTACACCGCGAAGCTGAAAGCGGCAGGCATGAAGTGCGGTTACGCCAGCGGCTGGCAGGGGTGGATTCAGATTGAAAACTTCAGTGCCTGGAACGGTCTGCCGGTCGCTACCAAAAACAACGGTTTTGACGGTACTGACGCGGTGCTGGAGTTCAATAAACCGGAACAGGTAAAACATATCGCTCTGCTGGAAGAGCTGAACAAAAAAGGCGATTTCAGCTACTTCGGGCGTAAGGACGAATCCACTGAGAAGTTCTATAACGGGGATTGTGCCATTACCACCGCCTCTTCCGGTTCGCTGGCTGATATCCGCCACTACGCAAAATTCAACTATGGCGTCGGGATGATGCCGTACGATGCCGATGTGAAGGGCGCGCCGCAGAACGCAATTATCGGTGGGGCCAGTCTTTGGGTGATGCAGGGCAAAGACAAAGCCACCTACGAAGGCGTGGCGAAGTTCCTCAACTTCCTGGCGAAGCCTGAAATTGCTGCCGAATGGCATCAGAAGACCGGCTATCTGCCGATCACCACAGCTGCCTACGACCTGACCCGTGAGCAGGGCTTCTATGATAAGAACCCTGGGGCTGATATTGCCACCCGCCAGATGCTGAACAAGCCGCCGTTGCCGTTCACCAAAGGGCTGCGTCTGGGCAACATGCCGCAGATCCGTACCATTGTGGATGAAGAGCTGGAAAGCGTCTGGACCGGGAAGAAAAACCCGCAGCAGGCGCTGGATGCCGCCGTTGAGCGTGGCAATCAGTTACTGCGCCGCTTTGAGCAATCGACCAAATCGTAATGTGAAATGCCGGGTGGCGGCTGTGCCTTACCCGGCCTACAAATGCGCGTAGGCCGGATAAGCGTAGCGCCATCCGGCGCTGTTCAGGAATCAAACTTCCATGTCCTCATCCCGTCCGGTGTTCCGTTCGCGCTGGCTTCCCTATTTACTGGTGGCTCCGCAGCTGGTTATCACCGTTATTTTCTTTATCTGGCCTGCCGGTGAAGCGCTGTGGTACTCGCTACAATCCGTTGATCCGTTTGGTCTTTCCAGCCAGTTTGTCGGACTGGAAAACTTTGTCGCGCTGTTTCATGACCCGTACTACCTCGACTCATTCTGGACCACCATTAAGTTCAGTACGTTAGTCACGCTAAGCGGTCTGCTGGTGTCGTTATTTTTTGCGGCGTTGGTGAATTACGTGGTGCGCGGCAGCCGTTTTTACCAAACGCTAATGCTGTTGCCTTACGCCGTTGCGCCCGCCGTTGCCGCCGTATTGTGGATCTTCCTGTTTAACCCAGGGCGCGGGCTGATTACCCATTTTCTCGGTGAGTTTGGCTATGACTGGAACCATGCGCAAAACAGCGGTCAGGCAATGTTCCTGGTGGTGTTTGCGTCGGTCTGGAAGCAGATTAGTTACAACTTCCTGTTCTTCTTTGCCGCACTGCAGTCTATTCCTCGCTCGCTGATCGAAGCCGCCGCGATTGACGGTGCGGGGCCGGTTCGCCGCTTCTTTAAACTGGCGCTGCCGCTCATTGCCCCGGTGAGCTTCTTCCTGCTGGTGGTGAATCTGGTGTATGCCTTCTTTGACACCTTCCCGGTGATTGATGCTGCCACTGCAGGCGGGCCGGTACAGGCGACCACGACGCTGATTTATAAGATCTATCGCGAAGGTTTTGTCGGGCTGGATCTGGCTTCTTCCGCTGCACAATCGGTGGTGCTGATGTTCCTGGTCATTATTTTGACGGTGGTGCAGTTCCGCTATGTGGAAAGTAAGGTGCGTTACCAATGATTGAGAACCGTCGTGGGCTGACAATATTCAGCCATGCCATGTTGATTATGGGGATCATGGTGATTCTGTTTCCGTTGTACGTCGCGTTTGTCGCGGCGACGCTGGACAACAAAGCGGTGTTTGAGACGCCGATGACGCTGGTTCCCGGCACGCAGCTGCTGGAAAACATGAAATACATCTGGGTCAACGGCGTGGGCGTCAACAGCGCGCCGTTCTGGCTGATGATGCTCAACAGTTTCATCATGGCGTTCAGCATTACGGTAGGGAAAATTACTGTCTCTATGCTTTCCGCATTTGCCATCGTCTGGTTTCGCTTTCCGCTGCGCAACCTGTTCTTCTGGATGATTTTTATCACCCTGATGCTACCGGTTGAGGTGCGTATTTTCCCGACGGTAGAAGTGATCGCCAATCTGAAGATGCTCGACAGCTATGCGGGTCTGACACTGCCGTTGATGGCATCTGCGACAGCGACTTTCCTGTTCCGTCAGTTCTTTATGACCCTGCCGGATGAACTGGTTGAGGCGGCGCGTATTGACGGCGCGTCACCAATGCGTTTTTTCCGCGATATCGTACTACCGTTGTCAAAAACCAATCTGGCGGCGCTGTTCGTTATTACCTTTATCTACGGCTGGAACCAGTATCTGTGGCCGTTGTTAATTATTACCGACGTCAATTTGGGCACTGCGGTGGCAGGTATCAAAGGCATGATTGCCACCGGTGAAGGCACCACGCAGTGGAACCAGGTAATGGCCGCCATGCTGCTAACGCTCATCCCTCCGGTAATCATCGTGTTAGCCATGCAGCGCGCGTTTGTGCGTGGTTTAGTGGACAGTGAGAAATAAAAATGGCTGGTTTAAAACTACAGGCAGTAACCAAAAGCTGGGACGGCAAAACCCAGGTGATTAAACCGCTGACGCTGGACGTCGCGGACGGGGAATTTATTGTGATGGTTGGGCCATCCGGCTGCGGTAAGTCTACGCTGCTGCGGATGGTGGCCGGGCTTGAACGGGTAAGCGGCGGCGATATCTGGATTGATAATAAACGCGTCACCGAGATGGAGCCGAAGGATCGCGGCATTGCGATGGTCTTTCAAAACTATGCTCTCTACCCGCATATGAGCGTGGAAGAAAACATGGCCTGGGGGCTGAAAATCCGCGGGATGGGCAAGGAGCATATTGCTGAGCGGGTAAAAGAGGCGGCACGTATTCTCGAGCTGGGTGAGCTGCTCAAACGTCGTCCGCGCGAACTTTCCGGCGGCCAGCGCCAGCGCGTAGCGATGGGACGAGCGATTGTGCGTGACCCGGCGGTATTCCTGTTCGATGAGCCGCTTTCTAACCTTGATGCCAAGCTGCGCGTACAGATGCGTCTGGAGTTACAACATCTGCATCGCCGACTGAAAACCACCTCGCTGTACGTGACGCACGATCAGGTTGAAGCGATGACCCTCGCCCAACGGGTAATGGTAATGAACAAAGGTATTGCCGAGCAAATCGGCACCCCAGTTGAGGTGTATGAAAAACCCGCCAGCCGCTTTGTGGCGAGCTTTATTGGCAGCCCGGCGATGAATCTGCTCGATGGGCGCATCAGCGCTACGGGTACCCATTTTGAGCTGGAGGGCGGCATGACGTTGCCCATCGGCAGAAGCGCCAGGGAGTGTATTGGGCGTAACATGACGCTGGGTATCCGCCCGGAGCATATTGCGCTAAGCTCGCAGGCCGAAGGCGGCGTGCCGCTGGTCGTCGACACGCTGGAAATGCTGGGTGCGGATAATCTGGCACATGGACGTTGGGGTGAGCAAAAGCTGGTGGTGCGGTTGGCGCATCAGCATCGCCCGACGGCAGGCAGTACGCTGTGGCTGCATCTGCCAGAACATCATCTGCATCTTTTTGATGGCGAAACAGGACAACGCGTATGAATAACTGGCCTTACCCCCATATTGTCGCCCATCGCGGCGGCGGTAAGTTAGCCCCGGAAAATACCCTGGCGGCGATCGATGTGGGGGCACGATACGGGCATACCATGATTGAGTTTGACGCTAAATTGTCGAAAGACGGTGAGATCTTCTTACTGCATGACGACAACCTGGAACGCACCAGTAACGGCTGGGGTGTGGCTGGCGAATTGAACTGGCAGGATCTATTGCGCGTGGACGCCGGCGGCTGGTTTAGCGGTGAGTTTAAAGGCGAACCGTTGCCGCTGCTCTCGCAAGTTGCTGAGCGCTGTCGCCAGCACGGCATGATGGCAAATATTGAGATCAAACCCACCACCGGGACGGGGGCGCTCACCGGGAAGGTCGTGGCGCTGGCCGCACGTGAACTGTGGGCGGAAATGACGCCACCGCTGTTGTCATCCTTTGAAATTGATGCGCTAGAAGCGGCGCAGCAGGCGGAGCCTGAACTGCCGAGAGGTTTGCTGCTGGATGAATGGCGCGAGGACTGGCGTGAGCTGACCACGCGGCTTGGCTGCGTCTCTATTCATCTTAATCATAAGCTGCTGGATGAGGCGCGCGTGGATGCGCTGCGCGATGCTGGGCTACGTATACTGGTTTATACCGTAAACCGACCCCAGCGCGCGGCAGAACTGCTGCGCTGGGGCGTAGACAGCATCTGTACCGATGCCATTGATACCATTGGTCCGGATTTCCAGCCCAGTTAAGGCCCAATCGTTTTTAACGGAACGTTAGGTTGCGGCGTGCTGGAGGGCTTCAGCATGTCGCCGTTCTTTTTCTCCGACAGCATATGTTGCTTATTGAGCGAGCTGTCCGGATTACGGGTTCCACTCAACATCCCTCCGTTGCTGTTAGGCAGCATTTGCTGCTGTCCAGAATTCAACTCGCCCGGCTGAGACTGCAGCACGCGCTGGGTGTTCGTGTTGATTTGGTTTTCCATATGCTGTTGCTGCATGCGCGTCTGCGTTTGCAACTGCTGGTTGAGCATCCCTTTCTGCTGAATCTGCTGTGATTGCATTTGGGTTTGCATACGCTGCTGACTCGGGATCTGATAACCGGGTTGATTCGGGTTATTCATGGTGTTGATGGGCTGTGCAAAGCCTGCAAACGGCAAGAGCATGGCTAAAAGTAAGAGTCGTTTCATCGCTTTTCTCCTCTCGGGGATCATTTAAGTTTACTCCTTTCTCGCCGTTACGATGATTATTTCAGAGTTATGCACCAGGCTTAGTGGGGGCCGACCCCCGTACATCTGGAGAATAACGATGATAAAACCGACGTTTTTACGCCGGGTAGCCATTGCTGCTCTGCTCTCAGGAAGTTGTTTTAGCGTGGCTGCCGCGCCGGCTGCGCCACCACCAGTATCCTACGGTGTCGAGGAAGATGTGTTCCATCCCGTTCGTGCGCAACAGGGGATGGTGGCTTCCGTAGATGCTTTAGCCACCCAGGTTGGGGTGGATATTCTGAAACAGGGCGGGAATGCCGTTGATGCCGCTGTAGCCGTTGGCTACGCGCTGGCGGTGACGCATCCGCAGGCAGGCAATCTGGGCGGCGGCGGGTTTATGCTGCTGCGTACCAAAGACGGTAACACCACGGCGATCGATTTTCGTGAAATGGCTCCCGCTGGCGCGACCCGCGACATGTTCCTCGATGAACAGGGCAACGCCGATGCGAAAAAGTCGCTAACCTCACATCTGGCATCCGGTACGCCGGGTACGGTGGCGGGTTTCTCGCTGGCGCTGGAGAAATACGGCACGATGCCGCTGAACAAAGTCGTGCGCCCGGCGATGAAGCTGGCGGAAGAAGGCTTTGTGGTTAACGACGCGCTGGCCGACGATCTGAAAACCTATGGCAGCGAAGTGCTCCCTAATCACGAGAACAGCAAAGCCATTTTCTGGAAAGACGGCGAGCCGCTGAAAAAGGGCGACAAGCTGGTGCAAACGAACCTGGCGAAAAGCCTGGAGATGATTGCCGAGAACGGTCCGGATGCGTTTTATAAAGGGGCAATTGCCGAACAGATAGCTGGGGAAATGCAGAAAAACGGCGGGTTGATGACCAAAGAGGATTTAGCCAGCTATAAAGCCGTGGAGCGTACGCCGATTAGCGGCGACTATCGCGGGTATCAGGTCTTCTCGATGCCACCGCCGTCCTCTGGCGGTATTCACATTGTGCAGATCCTCAATATTCTTGAAAACTTCGATATGAAGAAGTACGGGTTTGGCAGCGCTGATGCCATGCAGGTAATGGCTGAAGCGGAGAAATATGCCTACGCCGACCGCTCGGAGTATCTGGGCGACCCGGATTTTGTGAAAGTACCGTGGCAGGCGCTGACCAATAAAGCCTATGCCAAATCGCTTGCCGATCAAATTGATATCAACAAGGCTAAGCCTTCCAGCCAGATCAAACCTGGCAAGCTCGCGCCGTATGAAAGCAATCAGACCACCCATTTCTCGGTGGTGGATAAAGACGGTAATGCCGTGGCGGTGACGTATACCCTGAACACCACCTTCGGCACCGGGATTGTGGCAGGTAACACCGGCATTCTGCTTAATAACGAAATGGACGATTTCTCCGCCAAGCCGGGCGTGCCGAACGTTTATGGGCTGGTGGGTGGCGATGCTAACGCGGTTGGGCCGAAGAAGCGTCCGCTGTCATCAATGTCGCCGACTATCGTGGTAAAAGACGGGAAAACCTGGCTGGTTACCGGCAGCCCTGGCGGGAGCCGAATCATCACCACCGTGCTGCAAATGGTAGTCAACAGCATTGATTTTGGAATGAACGTCGCCGAAGCGACCAACGCGCCGCGCTTCCATCATCAGTGGTTGCCCGATGAACTGCGCGTTGAGAAAGGGTTTAGCCCGGACACCATTAAGCTGCTGGAGCAGAAAGGGCAGAAAGTCGCGCTGAAGGAAGCGATGGGCAGTACGCAGAGCATTATGGTTGGACCGGATGGCGCACTGTATGGCGCGTCCGACCCACGCTCCGTGGATGATTTAACGGCGGGATACTGATTTTTGATTAATAGCCCGGTGTCAGGCACCGGGCGTTTTGTTGGCTATGCCGTGAGCAACCGCGCTGGGTTATCAATACAGAGCCTGCGTAGAGTATCGTTGTCTACTCCACGGGCGGCCAGATAGGCGAGGAAAACATTCGGGACAAATCCCCAACCGTTCCCCCCATTTTTTGCCCACATCTGTTTGAGAAAAACATCATGGCTTAAAACTATCTGATCGGCGTAACCCAATTCAATCAGATGTGCTACCGCATCTGCGGTTTCCTGAACGCCTGGGGCGATACCTTCTTTTGGGAAAGTGATGTCCAGGCCAATCATGTCAAATTCAAGCCATACGCCTCGATCGAGCATTTTTCGTTGATAGGCAACATCTTTTCCCGAAGGATCTGAATGCGCCAGCGAGACTTTTGCCGGAGAGACGTTCATCTCTTCAAGGACAATATCCAGCACCTCATCACCCAGCCGCAGCCACCCTGGCATATGGATATTCATCGCAGTATGAGGATTATTACGTTGTGCCAGAGAAGCCGCTCGCAGACTGTTGCGTTCCGCCTGCGTAAAAGCGGGTGATACGCCAATTTCACCTATCATGCCGGCGCGAATATCCGTCTCGCCTATCCCCTGATTCAGTTCCTTATCAATAAGTGAGGCTAACAACTCGACAGGTTTGTGGATCCTGGCACTTTCAAACTTCTCCAGATAAGGTCCTGATGAAGCTACGATGTTCAAACCGGTTTTTAATGCCACTTCTCGCAATGACAAGACATCTCGACCGATAGATTCAGAACCTGTCGCGTCGACAATCGTCCTGCCTCCCAGTGACATAAAGTTGTTGATTTCAAAGATGACATCATCAATTTCCTTTCTGTCCATGTTATCGGCGCAGCAGTAGGGATCATGTTTCAATCCCCACTGCAGATCAGCGCTGACCTTTTTCCCCACGAGTTGCTGTGAGAATTCATAATGCGGTTCGTCAACAACCGATGATAAATCGTTAAACAGATGCTCATGCGGTAGCGTCAGACCCATATCCGTGTGCGCCACTGGGCCTGTCACGGTTTGCAGGAAACCTTTCATCCTGACACCTCCATTTTTTGCGCCATTTTGGATGCTCTGTATTCGGGGATGGTGGTAACAATTGCGCCTATTAGCGCAAACAGCGTCCCAATGATCGTGACCAGATAGACCGTATTACCCAGTGACGGGATAAGTTCATCAATCAACACTGAGCCAAGCAATTGACCCGCGGTAGAAGCAACACCGAGCATCAACAGCCCTAAGCCTCTGACCAGAATCGCCATCAGCCCGATGGACAGCAGACCCAGCGGGCCACCGAGATACATCCACCACGTATCGGGTAACTGGACGGTGACATGACCTAATGCGACACGTATCGCCAGCGCAGCGCCCAGCACACAAAAGCCGACGATGAAGTTCCAGGTAATGGAAACCAGCATAGAGCCCGTTGCCTCGGCAACTTTGGCATTTCCAGCAGGCTGCCAGCCAGCGAGTAATCCTGCCAAAAATGGAAGGATAGCGAGCAGGATAAAGGAGGTTGAATGCCACTGTGGTGACACGACAAAAATCGTGGCAATAACAGCGAACAATGCGCCAGTAACGCGCCATGGCGTGAAGTATTTCTTCTCATCCACACCGACACCAAAACGGTCGCACAGCAGGCCGGAAAGGAGGAGGGCGGAAATTAATGCAGTTTGAAACGTGGCAACGCCCAACGCGCCGGCTGATGCCCCTTCCGAAAATACAACCATCGCCCCGCATAATCCGGCAAACCAATTCCACAACGGGATTTTTCGCGTTTTAATCAGGGCTGGGATCGACGCGAATTGCTGGCGTGTTTCTTTGCGCGCAATAATAATAAAAAACATGACGACCAGACCACTGGCGAATGAGATTACTGCGCAAGCATTTCCATCCTGCAACCAGTGTCCCAATTGTCCATTAACGGCAGACTGCATAGGGGAAAGCATACCGGCTAAGATAGTTGCAAGCATCAGTAAGGGGGTTGAGTACTTATTCTTGTTCATACATCAATCCTTATATTTTATAAAAGGAGTAACTTTCGTTACTCCATTGTTTTTTATTTTCTGGCGATGAATTGAAGCGTGTTAACCCACAGGTCGGTATAAAACGGCCAGGACATAAATTGCTGTGTTCCCCAGTGCGGCGAACAGTCGCTCATGAAGCAGGCGGTTTTACCCTGTTGGTATTCACCGAACACTAACAGTGGGTCATTATTTATTGTTAAAACAACATCGGCATCTTCTCTGGCGACAACCTGGTTATATCCAAGAAATACCGGGTAGTCGGAGAATCCGTTAACGACAGGATGTTCAGGGGAAATAGCCTCAGCGTAGATACCCTCTGGTTTTTCTACCCGGTCATCGCCGTCAAACATAATAACTGGTAAAACCTCGGCAAGAATGGTGTTCTTGTAATTAGCTTTTGCCTCAATACCCATAAATGACAGATAGCCGCCAATCATGAGCAGTCCACCACCATTTTTGACATACTCTTTAATTGATTCCAGGGCATTCGGCTTTATTTTTAGCTGATAGAACGTCTCGTTTTGCAGCAGGAACGTATTGCTGCCGATATCGCTAATGACAATGACATCGTAACGGTTTAGCTCATTAACGCTTTCTGGAAATGCGATTTGCACGGTGTGAGCGGGCATGTAATCAACTTCTACTCCACCTTTCTTTAAGCATTCCAGTAACCATGTGGCACCCTCTTCATATTTACTGGAGGTAAAACTGTCATAGCCTTTTGAATGGATCATGTGAATATGCCAGGATTCTCCAATAAAGAGCACCTTTAGTTTTTTCTGTGTATTATTCATAGTCTGCTCCTTCATTTAGTGAGTCGAGATAGTTTGTTTGTAATGCGAACCTTGAATGCGATGAAGAACGGATTCGTTTTCTGGCATGTCAGAGGCATTGGGTGTTTCAACAGCAAGCGAGGCGAATGCACTGGCGTAGCACAATGCAGATGCCAGTGATTTTCCTTTAGCAAGGCCAGATGCGAGTGCACCATTGAAGGCATCGCCCGCTCCTGCGGTATTTTTTACAACTGCCGGGAATGCCGGAGAATAGATGAATTGTGTTCCGTCATAAGCGAGGGAGCCTTTGCTCCCTAGGGTGATAATGGTATTTTTGACGCCTTTCTGATGAATAATCTTTGCCGCACTTTTTGCCGACTCAATATCATTGACGGACATATTTGCCAGCAGACCCGCTTCGGTTTCATTTGGCGTGATATAATCAATATTATCAATGATGGTATTGACCATTTCATTGTATGGTGCTGGGTTGATAATGACAGGGATATCATTTTTCTGTGCGAGACGAATGGTTTGGTGAAGCGCCTCGTAATTTGTCTCCAGTTGTACGAGAACAATATCTGAATGAACGATGGCTTCTTTTTGTATGGTGATTTCATCAGGGGAAATTGTCATGTTAGCACCGGGGTAGATAGCGATGACGTTATCCCCGGTATCTCCATTCACCATAATAGTAGCTGTACCTGTTTGTGTTTCTTTGGTCTGATAGATAACGCTTTTATGGATTTTTGATGAGTTTATAAAATTAATGGCGTAATCACTGAAATGGTCTGACCCTACTTTAGTAATAAAATGCACATCAGAATCGGCATAGCTTGCAGCTAATGCCTGATTGCATCCTTTACCTCCGGGCGAAAAAATAAATTTATCGGCAAGTAATGATTCGCCTGTCGAGGGGAGCCTCGGTAGGTAACTGATAATATCAACATTGAACGAGCCAATAACACATACATTATTCTTCATGGCAGAGAGACCTTTTTTTATTTTCTGCGCTGATTCATATTTTTCCAGCACATAAGCAATTTCGTTTTTTGCAACGTTATCAAGAGAGTCAAGGGTAATAAATGCACCACCATGACAGCGAGTGAGATATCCCTGTCCGGCAAGTTCATTGAGATCTGAGCGAATAGTTTCCTTTGTTACCTTGAGACTTTTCGCCAGATTTGAAACTTTTACAACTCCCGAAATACTGATTTCTTTCAATATTCTATGATGGCGTTCAAATTTCATTTTTTACCTCACCGTGGTTAAGTTAGTCCCAGGGGAAGTATATTGTTGTGATTGTCACCATAAAGTGATGGCAGAAACCAAAAAAAAACAAAAATGTAATATTAATATTATTAAAGTTAAGATAAATAGCGATGAAGATAGTAAGTAAAATAACCCTATGATTCAGGTGGTTGTTACGCCTGAATATGACGGCGGAGGCGATGGACTGCAATCAACAACTTTATGCCAGGATTGGATGGCAATTCCGCTTTTGGATGTAACGACGGGGAAATTAAGGATAATGACCTACAGCCTTCTGAACGTTGCAGGTCTTATTCGTCCGTTAAGGAACATACTGTTGCAGTGATTCAGACCAGTGAAATATTTGGCTGCTTTTATCCTGCAGGTTCACGACCTCTAAATCATAAAATCCCTGCGTCTTTGCCGACCGCAATTTCAGGATGTACTTACTCTCGCTGATGTCGTGCTGCCTTGTGCCGTCTTTATTCCAGTCTCCGGCGATATCCGAATAGTAATAAACAAGGTCAGAAAACACGTTGATTATCTTGCTGTCTTTGATGGTGTAGAGTTCCAGCACTTCATAAAACGCTCCGCCGCCGGAGTAGGCATCGGAGTAGCCACCGCGCACTCCGAACGCCAGAGTATCGGGAGCGATCCGGTACGGTGCCAGATCCAATTTTGTATAATAAGCCAGCGGTCTGACGGACTCATCATCGCTCTCTTTCTCGGCAGCTTTATTCCACGCTGAGATCTGGTTTAATGGTTTTTCCGAGCGGGCAATCGGCTGCAGCTGTTGGTTCTGCCAGGAGAAAACGCCGAGATATAATTTATTGGCGCGTCCGTTGTTGTAGTTTTCCGGACAGGTGTTATCCGCATACTTTTTTGCCTGCCCGGCATCGGCCTGATTGTCAGCAAAACAGGCAATGCCAATATATTTACCCTCTTTTCCCCAGGCTTTGGCGCCGGTGAGGATCAGATTATTAGGATTTTCGTTCGGCGCAACCCAGCCAATCCACTGGTTCTCTGATAATCCCTGTGGAAGTTCACCAAATCCTTTCGCAGGTGTTGCCCCTGCCATTTGCTCAGCAAAAATCTGTTTACCTTCAGTATGTTGAATAACGCCGGGTACGGCATCGAGATTTTGTACGGTAGTGGCAAAAGCTGGGGAGAGCGAGGCCAGTAAAACCAGGGGAACAAACTTTTTCACTATTGCGTCCTTTCAATAAGCAGGGCGATAAGACTCGCCCTTAAATTTATTTCACGCGTGCCATAAAATATGCATCCACGTACTCGCCGTTGCGCAGGCCGTATTTCTTACCTGTCCCTTCGATCTCAAAGCCATGCTTTTTATAGACCGCAACCGCAGGTTCGTTATCCACAAACACTGTTAACTCGATACGGTCGACGCGCAGCCAGTTGTCGCACATGTCGATCATCGTACGGAGAAGCGCGCTGGCAACACCGCGATTCTGCCAGCGGGCATCAACGCAGATACCAAAATCGGCCACGTGGCTGCGGCGCGGGCGCTGCGCGACCTCAATACAGAGATGTCCGACGACGATATCGTCAATGCACGCGACCAGTTGTTTGATTCCGACCCGTTCGGTTAGTCGCTCTTGCCACATCTCCATGGAAGGATGAGGAACCTGTAGCGTGTTGTGATACACCTCTGGCTGGGCATGGATCTGACGAATTGCGTCGTAATCTTTCGGTTCAGCGTGGCGTATCACTATCTCACTCATTCCTTATCTCCTTCAGGGTTAATTGAGTCTTTACCCTCGCTGAGAAAGAAAATTCCGTCAACTGCATTTTTTTGCAAAAAGAAGTAGACAAGTGCGAATGAGAATGATTATTATTGCTCTGCGTTCAGGGGAACCCCTACGGAGAACCTGAAAGCACGACATTGCTCACATTGCTTCCAGTATTACTTTAGCCAGCTTTTGCTGGCTTTTTTTTTGGGGTTTTGTTTCAGCCTGGCTTACTTGTCATTTTGTCCCCGGGATGATGCCGGATGGCGCTTGCGCTTATCCGGCCTACGGCTGAGACCTGGGTTTTGTAGGCCGGATAAGGCAACGCCGCATCCGGCAAAGAATCCAACATTCAGTCTCCAGCCGCTTTGCGCTATGGTGTAGACAATCACCTTCAAAAGGACTGTCTCATGACCTTACACTGCGCATTTATTGGTTTTGGTAAAAGTACCACTCGCTACCATTTGCCGTACGTCCTCAACCGCAAGAATAGCTGGCATGTCGCGCATATTTTCCGCCGTAACGCCAGGCCGGAAGAGCAGGCCCCGCAGTATTCACATATTCACTTCACCAGCGACCTCGACGAGATCTTAAACGATCCGCAGGTGAAGTTAGTGATCGTTTGTACCCATGCTGACAGCCATTTTGACTACGCCAAACGTGCGCTTGAGGCGGGTAAAAACGTGCTGGTTGAGAAACCGTTCACGCCGACGCTGGCAGAAGCAAAAGTGCTGTTCGAACTGGCGCAAAGCAAAGGGCTGACCGTTACGCCGTATCAGAATCGCCGTTTTGACTCCTGCTTTCTCACTGCTAAAAAAGCGATTGAGAGCGGCAAGCTCGGCGAAATTGTTGAGGTTGAAAGCCATTTCGATTACTACCGTCCCGAGGCGGAAACTAAGCCGGGACTGCCGCAGGACGGCGCATTTTATGGCCTGGGCGTACACACCATGGATCAGATTATCTCGCTGTTCGGACGCCCCGATCATGTGGCCTATGACATCCGCAGCCTGCGTAATAAAGCGAACCCGGACGATACCTTTGAAGCGCAGCTGTTTTACGGCGACCTGAAAGCCATTGTTAAAACCAGTCATCTGGTGAAAATCGACTATCCGAAGTTTATCGTCCATGGCACCAAAGGCTCGTTTGTGAAGTACGGCATCGACCAGCAGGAAACCAGTCTGAAGGCCAATATCATGCCGGGTGAGCCAGGTTTCGCTGCTGATGATTCCATCGGAATGCTGGAGTATGTCAACGATGACGGCATCACAGTAAAAGAAGAGGTGAAGCCGGAGGTGGGGGATTACGGTCGCGTCTATGATGCGCTGTACCAGACGCTGACCGCCGGTACGCCTAATTACGTCAAGGAATCTGAAGTTCTAACCATCCTGGAGATCCTCGAACGCGCCTTCGAACAGGCATCTCCGGCGACGATAACCCTCGCCAAATAGCCTGCGCAGACTCCTCTGGGTTTATTCATATTTTTTGAACAGAGGAGTCAATTTTCACCCTCTATGATCCCAGGCGGATTGAGTCCACACTTACTCCATCGAAAACATCTTGGGGTGAACACAATGATCTATTTACGCAAAGCTAACGACCGCGGTCATGCGAATCATGGCTGGCTCGATTCCTGGCATACCTTCTCTTTTGCCAACTACTATGACCCGAATTTTATGGGGTTCTCGGCACTGCGCGTGATTAACGATGACGTGATTGATGCAGGCCAGGGTTTTGGCACTCACCCCCATAAAGATATGGAAATCCTGACCTACGTGCTGGAAGGCGCGGTAGAACATCAGGACAGCATGGGGAACAAAGAGCAGGTTCCTGCCGGTGAGTTCCAGATTATGAGCGCCGGGACGGGGATCCGTCACTCGGAGTACAACCCGAGCAAGACTGAGAAGCTGCATCTGTATCAGATCTGGATCATGCCGCAGGAAAACGGCATTACGCCGCGCTATGAACAGCGCCGTTTCGATGCCGCTCAGGGTAAACAACTGGTGCTGTCGCCGGATGCCCGCGATGGCTCGCTGAAAGTGTACCAGGATATGGAGCTGTACCGTTGGGCGTTGCTCAAAGATGAGCAGTCGGTGCATCAGATTGCCGCTGAACGTCGCGTCTGGATCCAGGTCGTAAAAGGCAACGTCACCATTAACGGAACCAAAGCGACCACCAGCGATGGTCTGGCAATCTGGGATGAACAGGCAATTTCGATTCATGCCGACAGCGACAGCGAAGTGTTACTGTTTGATCTGCCGCCTGTCTAAAAATACACGGCATCATTCAAGCCGCATCTGTGTTGGCTTTCCTCGCTCACCCCGGTCGCGTACTTAATGTACGCTCCCGGGGATTTACTGCGTCGCCGCCTTGATGCAACTCGAATGATTTTGTGTATTTCTCACAATAAAAACTCCTTTTTTCTCTGCAAAGGTTCATGCACGTCCGTGGTAAACTGGGGGAATCTATCCCTTTTTAACGCTTCAGGACGATGAAAAAGAAAAGACCCGTACTTCAGGATGTAGCCGACCGCGTGGGCGTGACCAAAATGACGGTCAGTCGCTTTTTGCGTAACCCGGAGCAGGTCTCCGTGGCGCTGCGGGGCAAAATTGCCGCTGCACTTGATGAGCTGGGTTATATTCCCAATCGCGCTCCTGATATCCTTTCTAACGCCACCAGCCGCGCTATCGGCGTGTTGTTACCGTCTCTCACTAACCAGGTTTTTGCTGAAGTGTTACGCGGCATTGAGGCCGTCACCGACGCCCATGGTTATCAAACTATGCTCGCGCACTACGGCTATAAGCCCGAAATGGAACAAGAGCGCCTGGAATCGATGCTGTCGTGGAATATCGATGGCCTGATCCTCACCGAACGTAGCCATACGCCTCGTACGCTGAAAATGATTGAGGTCGCCGGTATCCCGGTGGTTGAGCTGATGGACAGCCAGTCCCCGTGTCTGGATATCGCCGTCGGTTTCGACAACTTCGAAGCCGCGCGCCAGATGACTGCCGCTATCATCGCCCGCGGGCACCGTCATGTTGCCTATCTTGGCGCACGTCTTGATGAACGTACTATCATCAAACAGAGGGGCTACGAGCAGGCAATGCGCGATGCCAACCTGGTGCCGTACAGCGTGATGGTGGAACAGTCTTCTTCCTACTCCTCCGGTATTGAACTCATCCGTCAGGCGCGGCGCGAATACCCGCAGCTCGACGGCATTTTCTGTACCAACGATGACCTGGCGGTAGGGGCGGCCTTCGAATGCCAGCGTTTAGGGCTAAAAATCCCGGATGACATGGCGATTGCCGGATTCCACGGTCACGACATCGGACAGGTGATGGAGCCGCGTCTGGCGAGCGTGCTCACGCCGCGTGAACGCATGGGCAGCATTGGTGCTGAACGCCTGCTGGCGCGCATCCGTGGTGAAGCAGTCACACCTAAAATGTTAGATTTAGGTTTCACCTTGTCACCGGGCGGATCTATTTAAGCCAACAAGTTTGAAGTAGCTCACACTTATACACTTCGAGCACGAATGGATATTGCTTCTCTATTTATCCGGCTGGACAATGTTACCGATAACAGTTACCCGTAACAATTTCCAGATTCTTGTACCAGTGGGGGCAACGCTTTGAGCACGACTAATCATGATCACCACGTTTACGTTCTGATGGGCGTATCGGGCAGCGGTAAATCTGCTGTCGCCAGCGAAGTGGCGCATCAACTGCAGGCCGCGTTTCTTGATGGCGATTTTCTCCATCCGCGCAGCAACATCATGAAAATGGCTTCCGGTGAGCCACTCAACGATGATGACCGTAAACCGTGGTTACAGGCGCTGAATGACGCCGCTTTTGCGATGCAGCGTACCAACAAGGTTTCGCTGATCGTCTGTTCCGCTCTGAAAAAAGTCTATCGCGACCAGCTACGCGACGGTAACCCGAACCTCTCTTTCATCTATCTGAAAGGGGATTTTGACGTTATCGAAAGCCGTCTAAAAGCGCGTAAAGGCCACTTCTTCAAAACGCAGATGCTGGTGACCCAGTTTGAAGCGCTGGAAGAACCAGGTGCGAATGAAAACGATGTACTGGTGGTCGATATCGATCAACCACTGGACGGTGTGGTCGCCAGCACCATTGAGGTTATTAACCAGGGCAGTAAGTAGTGAGTACATTAACGCTTGTTTTAACAGCAGTAGGGTCCGTTTTATTACTGCTGTTTTTAGTGATGAAGGCGCGTATGCACGCCTTCCTTGCTTTGATGGTGGTGTCTATTGGTGCAGGTCTTTTTTCCGGTATGCCGCTCGATAAAATCGCCGCGACTATGGAAAAAGGGATGGGAGGCACGCTCGGTTTCCTGGCGATTGTTGTGGCGTTGGGGGCGATGTTCGGCAAGATTTTGCATGAGACCGGCGCAGTTGATCAAATTGCCGTCAAAATGCTGAAATCCTTCGGCCACAGCCGCGCACATTACGCGATTGGCCTGGCCGGGCTTATCTGTGCGCTACCGCTGTTCTTTGAGGTGGCGATTGTGCTGCTGATCAGCGTGGCGTTCTCGATGGCGCGTCACACCGGTACCAACCTGGTTAAATTAGTCATTCCGTTGTTTGCAGGTGTAGCGGCGGCTGCGGCGTTTTTACTACCGGGGCCAGCGCCGATGTTGCTGGCTTCGCAGATGCACGCTGACTTTGGCTGGATGATCCTGATTGGCCTGTGTGCCGCGATTCCGGGCATGATTATCGCCGGGCCGCTGTGGGGTAATTTCATCAGCCGTTACGTTGAGTTGAACATTCCTGATGACATTACCGAGCCGCATCTGGGCGAAGGTAAAATGCCGTCCTTCGGCTTTAGCTTGTCGCTGATCCTGCTGCCGCTGGTATTGGTTGGTCTGAAAACCATCGCCGCGCGCTTTGTGCCGGTTGGTTCTTCAACTTACGAATGGTTTGAGTTTATCGGTCACCCGTTTACCGCGATTCTGGTTGCATGTCTGGTGGCGATTTACGGTCTGGCGATTCGCCAGGGTATGCCAAAAGACAAAGTGATGGAGATCTGCGGTCATGCGCTGCAACCGGCGGGGATTATCCTGCTGGTGATTGGTGCAGGTGGCGTGTTTAAACAAGTGCTGGTTGATTCCGGCGTCGGTCCGGCGCTGGGCGAAGCGTTAACCGGAATGGGTCTGCCGATTGCCATTACCTGCTTCGTGCTGGCGGCAGCGGTGCGTATCATTCAGGGTTCCGCGACTGTGGCCTGCTTAACGGCGGTCGGTCTGGTGATGCCGGTGATTGAACAGTTAAACTTCTCCGGCGCACAGATGGCGGCACTGTCTATTTGTATCGCAGGCGGCTCGATCGTGGTCAGCCACGTTAACGACGCCGGTTTCTGGTTGTTCGGTAAATTTACCGGCGCAACGGAAGCACAAACGTTGAAGACCTGGACGATGATGGAAACCATCCTCGGTACGGTCGGCGCGATTGTCGGTATGATTGCTTTCCAGCTGTTGAGCTGAGTCTTGTTGCCCGGTGGCGCTTGCGCTTACCGGGCCTGGAAACGAGCACACATCCGCATCGTAGGCCGGGTAAGCGCAAGCGCCACCCGGCTTTTTTACAGCACCATCACACCATCCTCTGTTTTCAACCAACGCGGCGCTTTCAGCGTGTCGGCGAAATACCCCACCAAATCCTGCAACAAATCACCCGCTACTCGCTCCATATCATCAGAAAGCGTTTTGCTCATCAGCAAATGTGTCAAAAGCTGGCAGTAACGCCCCATCTGGTCGGGCTCAGGCTCGAAAAGGGGAAAACGGGTCGGTAAGGTTTCTACCGTCAGGCTGGCCTGTAGATGCTGCGGTACAGGCTCCGTTAAGGTCGGTTGCAATAATGCGAGACAGGCCGACAAACGTGCACAAATCGCCAGTTTTTCAACCGGGTCATGGCATTCAACCAGTCCTTCGACAAAACGCTCGCAGTTATCCGCCAGTTCGGTGAAATCCGTGGCATGGCTAAAGGGCAGGGTAAATAAAGAGTGTGAAAAGAGAGGGGTAGTCGCCATAGGGCAGCCTCCAGTATGTTTTATTTAAACCACCACCGGAGAGGCTAATCTCGCGGGTGGCAGAATCGAGCGGAGTTAGCCTTACCGGTCATACTGGATACCGGCGCGTCTTGCGACGCCCCCGCTCGACCCGCCATTGAGACGAAATCGGTCGCACGACATAGAAGTATATGTCGCCAGTATGATTTTCAGAAGGCTAATTCTGACACCTGATTTTGCAGGTGCAGCGAGAAGATAAGGCTAATCCACGATGCTGACAAGAGGGCATTCCGGAAGGCGCCTCGCAGAAATGAAAATACGTTATATCAGCGACTTAAAAGCATAAGGAATACCTGAAATTACAGCGCAATACCGTTCAGTTAAGCATGTAGGGTGAACATGTGATTATTGCTCAGGTTTCCGTTCACCTCAGTGGTGTCATTTCTTTGAAGCGCTGATACCCGTGAACGTGCAAGGGAGGCTCACCGCCGCCTCCCTTGCAACCCAGGCTCCCGGCGGGAAAATCGTCGCTGCGCGAGTTATTCGTCTTATTCCGTCTGCCTGTCGGGTCGGGGCCGAGCCTGCGTCCCTGCAGGCCGTCCCCTCTGCCCGCATCCCTGCGGGCAGACCCGGTCAGCCGTCAACGCCTCATCGATTTTCAGCCGGACCGGTGTCATCGCTTCAACGCTCTGACTTCCAGTTAAATTTGTTTTGCTGTCCAAACCTGTTCAAATAAAAACGCAGATGGTCAGGTGTGGGCTGGTCCGGCTGAAAATTGCCGACGTGTTTCCGTAAGGCCGGGGGAGTCAGCATGGATGCTGGCTCAGGGCGCGTTTTACAGGGACGTTTCCTCGCGCCCGGCCCGGTAGCCTGGAGGAATAAGCGGAGGGTATTGCGCAGCAACAATTTTCCTGCCGGAGAGCCGGGATTGTTAAGGGGGCTGCGTAGCCCCCTTAACACGTTCACCGATGAAGAAACTCCAGAGAAGCAACGAACATAACGTGAACGGAACCGTTCTCTGAAATGCCATGTTCTTCCAGTTTCAACACCATTGCTCGGTGGCGCTATGCTTACCGGGCCTACAAATGAGCACACATCCACATCGTAGGCCGGGTAAGGCGAAGCCGCCACCCGGCGTGAAACGAGTACATCACCCCTTCATCCACATCCGTACGCCATCGAGGAACATCTGGGTGGCCATCATCACCAGAATCAGCCCCATCAGGCGCTCCAGCGCGTTCACCCCTTTTTCCCCCAGCAGACGCAAAAACAGCGACGACTGCAACAGAATCACAAACGTACCGCCCCAGGCGATCAGCAGCGCAATCACCAGATGCCCCATCTGGTTTGGGTATTGATGCGACAACAGCATTAATGAAGCCAGGATTGTCGGACCGGCTACCAGCGGGATCGCCAGCGGCACGATAAACGGCTCTTCACCCGCCGGAAGCCCGGTGCTATTCCCGGTGGCGCTGGGGAAAATCATCTTAATGGCGATCAGGAACAAAATGATGCCCCCGGAGATAGAAACGGTTTCCGCGCGCAGGTTAAGAAATGCCAGAATTTTCTCGCCCGCAAACAGGAATATCAGCATCACCAACAGCGCAATGAACAGCTCGCGAATCATAATCGCGCGGCGGCGTTTTGGTTCGGTATGTTTCAATACGGACATGAAAATGGGCAGATTTCCGAGTGGATCCATAATCAGGATCAATAAAACTGCCGCTGAAATGATTTCATTCATAACTCAAATTCCCTGATAATTACCACGGACTTTCTGCTTGCTTGCGCAGCGGGATAAGTCGCATTACTGATGGCTTCGCTATCATTGATTAATTTCACTTGCGACTTTGGCTGCATTTTGTATGGTGAAGGATATGCCACCAGGACACTGGCATACATACACAGCACACATCTCTGCAGGAAAAAAACGCTATGAAAAATGTTGGTTTTATCGGCTGGCGCGGTATGGTCGGCTCTGTTCTCATGCAACGCATGGTTGAGGAGCGTGACTTCGACGCCATTCGCCCTGTTTTCTTTTCTACTTCCCAGCTCGGGCAGGCGGCACCGACGTTCGGTGGAACCGCGACCGGCACGCTTCAGGACGCTTTTGATCTGGATGCGCTGAAGGCGCTCGATATCATCGTGACCTGTCAGGGCGGCGATTATACCAACGAAATCTATCCAAAGCTTCGTGAAAGCGGTTGGCAGGGTTACTGGATTGACGCGGCCTCTTCGCTGCGTATGAAAGACGACGCCATCATTATTCTCGATCCGGTTAACCAGGATGTCATCACCGATGGCCTGAATAAAGGTATTAAGACCTTTGTCGGCGGTAACTGCACCGTTAGCCTGATGCTGATGTCCCTTGGTGGCCTGTTTGCCAATGACCTGGTCGACTGGGTCTCCGTGGCGACCTATCAGGCGGCTTCCGGCGGCGGCGCGCGTCATATGCGCGAGCTGTTGTCTCAGATGGGCCATCTGTATGGCCATGTGGCCGAGGAGCTGGCGACCCCATCCTCTGCTATTCTCGACATCGAACGTAAAGTGACGACCCTGTCCCGTAGCGGTGAACTGCCGGTTGATAACTTTGGCGTACCGCTGGCCGGTAGCCTGATTCCGTGGATCGACAAACAGCTCGATAACGGTCAGAGCCGTGAAGAGTGGAAGGGACAGGCGGAAACCAACAAAATTCTCAACACGTCTTCCGTGATCCCGGTTGATGGTCTGTGCGTGCGCGTCGGCGCGCTGCGCTGCCACAGCCAGGCGTTCACCATCAAACTGAAAAAAGATGTGTCTATTCCGACCGTGGAAGAACTGCTGGCGGCGCACAACCCGTGGGCGAAAGTAGTACCAAACGATCGTGAAATCACAATGCGTGAGTTAACCCCGGCGGCCGTTACCGGCACGTTGACCACGCCAGTAGGTCGTCTGCGTAAGCTGAATATGGGACCGGAGTTCCTGTCAGCCTTTACCGTAGGTGACCAGCTGCTTTGGGGTGCTGCGGAGCCATTGCGCCGCATGTTACGTCAACTGGCGTAATGGTTTGTTAATGATCAAAGGGTGCTGAGTCACCCTTTTTTTTGCGTAATACAGGAGTAAGCGCAGATGTTTCATTTTTTACCAGGAGTAAGATAAAGCATTGGCTATTCTTTAAGGGTGACTTAGTACCGGAGGTATTAAGTTGTTGCCTGAAGGTGGGACGACGCAGAGAGGATGCACAATTGTGCTGCGCCGTTCAGGTCAAAAAAAGTGTCGCTACCTGATGTCGAAAATCAGTTGGAAGGGGTGACACCATAAAACAGGATGACAACCATGTCCGTTCGTATCGATAGAGACGTGATTAATGCGCTAATTGCAGGCCATTTTGCGGATCCTTTTTCCGTACTCGGTATGCACCAAACTGACGCTGGACTTGAAGTCCGCGCCCTATTACCTGACGCCACCGAAGTGTGGGTGATCGAACCCAAAACCGGACGCAAAGTCGGCAAGCTGGACTGCCTCGACTCTCGCGGTTTTTTCTGTGCAGTACTTCCCCGCCGTAAAAATTTCTTTCGCTATCAGTTGGCCGTTGTCTGGCATGGACAGCAGAATCTGATTGATGACCCTTATCGTTTTGGCCCGCTGATCCAGGATATGGATGCCTGGCTGCTATCTGAAGGTACGCACCTGCGACCTTACGAAACGCTGGGCGCGCATGCGGATACCATGGATGGCGTAACCGGCACGCGCTTCTCCGTCTGGGCGCCTAACGCGCAACGCGTGTCAGTGGTTGGGCAGTTCAACTACTGGGATGGCCGTCGCCACCCGATGCGCCTGCGCAAAGAAAGCGGTATCTGGGAGCTGTTTATCCCCGGTGCGCAGCATGGTCAGCTGTATAAATATGAGATGATCGATGCCAACGGTAAGCTGCGAATCAAAGCGGACCCTTACGCCTTTGAAGCGCAAATGCGCCCGGAAACCGCGTCGCTTATCTGTGGTCTGCCGGAAAAAGTGGTGCAAAGCGAGGAGCGTAAAAAAGCCAACCAGTTTGATGCGCCAATCTCTATCTATGAAGTGCACCTGGGGTCATGGCGTCGTCATACCGATAACAACTTCTGGCTGAGCTACCGCGAGCTGGCGGATCAGCTGGTGCCTTACGCCAAGTGGATGGGCTTTACCCACCTTGAACTGTTGCCGATTAACGAGCATCCGTTCGACGGTAGCTGGGGTTACCAACCTACCGGCATGTATGCGCCGACCCGTCGATTTGGTACGCGCGATGACTTCCGCTATTTTGTGAATGCCGCGCATCAGGCGGGGCTGAACGTCATTCTTGACTGGGTGCCGGGCCATTTCCCGTCGGACGACTTTGGTCTGGCAGAGTTTGATGGCACTAATCTGTATGAGCACAGCGACCCGCGAGAAGGGTATCACCAGGACTGGAACACGCTGATCTACAACTATGGCCGCCGTGAAGTCAGCAACTATCTGGTGGGCAACGCCCTGTACTGGATTGAGCGCTTTGGTATCGACGCGCTGCGCGTGGATGCCGTGGCATCGATGATTTATCGCGACTACAGCCGTAAAGAAGGGGAATGGGTCCCGAACGAATTTGGTGGTCGTGAAAACCTCGAAGCCATTGAGTTTTTACGCAATACCAACCGTATTCTTGGCGAACAGGTGCCTGGTGCGGTGAGCATGGCGGAAGAGTCCACTGACTTTGCCGGCGTTTCAAGACCGCAGGACATGGGCGGTTTAGGGTTCTGGTATAAGTGGAACCTCGGCTGGATGCACGACACGCTGGACTACATGAAACTGGATCCGGTTTATCGCCAACATCACCACGATAAGCTGACCTTCGGCATGCTGTACAACTACACCGAGAACTTTGTCCTGCCGTTGTCGCACGATGAAGTGGTGCACGGCAAGAAATCGATTCTCGACCGCATGCCGGGTGATGCGTGGCAGAAGTTTGCCAACCTGCGCGCCTACTACGGCTGGATGTGGGCCTTCCCCGGTAAGAAACTGCTGTTTATGGGCAACGAGTTTGCGCAGGGACGTGAATGGAACCATGATGCCAGCCTCGACTGGCACCTGCTGGAAGGCGGTGATAACTGGCATCACGGCGTACAGCGTCTGGTGCGTGATCTGAACCACACCTACCGTCATCACAAAGCGCTGCACGAGCTCGACTTTGACGCCTATGGCTTTGAGTGGCTGGTGGTGGATGACAAAGAACGTTCGGTGCTGGCTTTCGTGCGTCGTGACAAGGTCGGCAATGAAATCATCGTGGTCAGTAACTTTACGCCTGTGCCCCGCCACGGCTATCGCTTCGGTATCAATCAGTCGGGGAAATGGCGTGAGATCCTCAATACCGATTCGATGCATTACCACGGCAGCAATACTGGCAACGGCGGTGCGGTGCACAGTGATGAAATCGCCAGTCATGGTCGTCAGCATTCACTGAGCCTCACGTTGCCGCCGTTGGCAACGATCTGGCTGGTTCGGGAGGGGGAATGACGCAACTGGCAACCGGCAACGCCACCCCCCATGGTGCAACGTATGACGGCCATGGCGTTAATTTTACTCTCTTCTCAGCCCACGCTGAACGCGTTGAATTATGCGTATTTGACGAGGACGGTTGCGAACTCCGCTACGACCTGCCGGGGCGTAGCGGCGATGTCTGGCACGGCTATCTGGCCAACGCCCGGCCCGGTCTGCGCTATGGTTATCGCGTCCATGGCCCATGGCAACCGCAGCAGGGCCACCGGTTTAACCCAGCCAAGCTGCTGCTCGACCCTTGCGCCCGTCGGGTCGAGGGCGAGTTAAAAGATAACCCGCTGCTGCACGGCGGGCTAAATGAACCGGATCACCATGATAATGCCGCCATCGCGCTGAAGGGCGTGGTGGTGTCCGATCATTATGACTGGGAGGATGATGCCCCGCCGCGCACGCCGTGGGGCAATACCGTGATTTACGAAGCGCATGTCAAAGGGTTGACGTATTTGCATCCTGACCTGCCGGAAGAGATTCGCGGAACCTATAAAGCGCTGGGTCATCCGGTGATGATCGACTATTTCAAGCGTCTCGGCATTACCGCGCTGGAGCTGCTGCCGGTGGCGCATTTTGCCAGCGAACCGCGACTTCAGCGGCTGGGCCTGTCGAACTACTGGGGCTACAACCCGGTGGCCATGTTCGCGCTGCATCCGGCCTATGCCTGCTCGCCGGAGAGTGCGCTTGATGAGTTTCGCGACGCGGTAAAAGCGCTGCACAAAGCGGGGATTGAGGTCATTCTCGATATCGTTTTGAACCACAGCGCCGAGCTGGATCTCGAAGGGCCTGTCTTCTCGCTGCGCGGAATTGATAACCGTAGCTATTATTGGATCAGGGACGATGGTGATTACTACAACTGGACCGGTTGTGGGAACACCCTCAATTTGAGCCATCCTGGCGTTGTGGAATACGCATGTGAATGCCTGCGCTATTGGGTTGAAACCTGCCATGTAGATGGTTTTCGTTTTGATTTGGCTTCCGTCATGGGGCGTACACCTGCGTTTCGTCAGGATGCGCCGCTGTTTACCGCGATCCAAACCTGTCCGCTGCTCTCACGCGTGAAGCTGATTGCGGAACCGTGGGATATTGGTGAAGGCGGGTATCAGGTGGGGAATTTCCCCCCTCCGTTTGCCGAGTGGAATGACCATTTCCGCGATGCGACGCGACGCTTTTGGCTCCAGCGTAATCTCTCGTTGGGCGAGTTTGCCGGGCGTTTTGCCGCATCCAGCGATGTGTTTAAACGCCAGGGCCGCAAACCCAGCGCCACGGTCAATCTGGTGACTGCGCACGACGGTTTTACGCTACGCGACTGTGTGTGCTTCACAAATAAGCACAATGAAGCGAATGGTGAGGAAAATCGCGACGGCACTAGCAATAACTACAGCGACAATCATGGTAAAGAAGGATTAGGCGGCACGCTGGACCTGATTGAGCGGCGGCGCGACAGCATTCATGCGCTGTTAACTACGCTGTTGCTCTCCCAGGGGACGCCGATGTTGCTGGCGGGCGATGAGCATGGTCATAGCCAGCACGGCAACAATAACGCTTACTGTCAGGATAACGCCTTAACGTGGCTGGACTGGCAGCAGGCAAACAGTGGGCTAACCACATTTACCGCCGCGCTGATTCATCTGCGCCGGCAAATCCCTGCATTAACAGGGGATTGCTGGTGGGAAGAGGGCGATGGCAATGTTCGTTGGCTGAATAAGTACGCACAACCCTTAAGTGCGGATGAGTGGCAAAACGGCCCGAGGCAGATGCAAATCCAGCTTTCAGACCGTTTTCTGATTGCAATAAACGCCACGCTTGAGGTGACAGATATCGTTTTACCTGAAGGGGAATGGCATGCCATTCCCCCATTTGCCGGAGAGGATAATCCGGTGCTTACGGCTGTCTGGCAGGGACCTGCGCACGGACTGTGTGTGTTCCAGAGAAGATAAAAAAGGAGTTAGTCATGGTGAGTTTAGAGAAGAACGATCGTGTAATGTTGGCGCGCCAGCTGCCATTAAAATCTGTTGCCCTGATCCTGGCCGGTGGCCGCGGTACCCGCTTAAAAGATTTGACCAACAAACGTGCCAAACCTGCTGTGCACTTTGGCGGTAAGTTCCGCATTATCGATTTTGCCTTATCCAACTGTATTAACTCCGGGATCCGCCGTATTGGCGTGATCACCCAGTACCAGTCCCATACGCTGGTGCAGCATATTCAGCGCGGCTGGTCGTTCTTTAGCGAAGAGATGAACGAGTTTGTCGATTTGCTGCCTGCCCAGCAGAGAATGCAGGGTGAAAACTGGTATCGCGGTACGGCGGATGCGGTGACCCAAAACCTGGACATCATTCGACGCTATAAAGCGGAATACGTGGTGATCCTCGCGGGCGATCATATTTATAAGCAGGACTACTCACGCATGCTGATCGACCACGTCGAGAAGGGCGCGCGTTGCACCGTGGCCTGTATGCCAGTGCCTATTGAAGAGGCCAGCGCGTTTGGCGTGATGGACGTGGACGACACCGATAAAATTATCGAGTTCGTTGAAAAACCCGCCAATCCGCCAGCCATGCCAGGCGACCCGACCAAATCTCTTGCCAGTATGGGGATCTACATTTTCAACGCCGATTATCTGTATGAACTGCTAGCGGAAGATGATCTCGATGAAAAATCCAGTCACGATTTTGGCAAAGACATTATCCCGAAAATCACCGAAGCTGGCATGGCGTATGCACATCCATTCCCGTTGTCCTGCGTGCAGTCTGACCCGGAATCCGAACCGTACTGGCGCGATGTGGGGACGCTGGAAGCCTACTGGAAGGCGAACCTTGATCTGGCTTCGGTGACGCCTGAACTGGATATGTACGACCAGGACTGGCCAATCCGAACGCACATGGAATCGCTGCCACCGGCGAAATTTGTGCAGGACCGTTCCGGTAGCCACGGAATGACGCTGAACTCGCTGGTTTCTGGCGGATGCATAATTTCAGGTTCGGTAGTGGTGCAGTCCGTTCTGTTCCCGCGAGTGCGGGTGAATTCATTCTGTAACATTGATTCGGCAGTGTTGTTACCTGAAGTGTGGGTGGGACGTTCGTGCCGCTTACGTCGTTGCATTATCGACCGCGCCTGCGTTATTCCTGAAGGCATGGTGATAGGTGAAAACGCGGAAGAAGATGCGCGTCGTTTCTACCGTTCAGAGGAAGGCATTGTGCTGGTCACGCGTGAAATGCTGCGCAAACTGCAGATCAAACAGGAGCGATAATGCAGGTTTTACACGTTTGTTCAGAGATGTTCCCCCTGTTAAAAACCGGGGGACTGGCGGATGTTATTGGGGCGTTACCTGCCGCGCAAATTGCGGACGGCGTGGATGCCCGCGTGTTGCTCCCGGCGTTTCCAGATATTCGTCGCGGCATTCCCGATGCACAGGTCGTGACGCGTCGCGATACCTTCGCTGGACGTATCACGCTGCTTTTCGGGCATTTCAACGGCGTGGGTATTTACCTGATTGACGCGCCGCATCTTTACGACCGTCCCGGTAGCCCGTATCACGACACCAACCTGTTCGCTTATACCGATAACGTCCTGCGTTTTGCGTTGCTTGGCTGGGCCGGATGTGAAATGGCCTGCGGCCTTGACCCATTCTGGCGCCCGGATGTGGTGCATGCGCACGACTGGCATGCCGGTCTGGCCCCAGCGTATCTGGCGGCGCGCGGCCATCCGGCGAAATCGGTGTTCACCGTACACAACCTGGCTTATCAAGGCATGTTTTATGCAAAGCATATGGATGACATCCAATTGCCATGGTCGTTCTTTAATGTGCACGGGCTGGAGTTTAACGGCCAGATTTCGTTCCTGAAGGCAGGGTTGTACTACGCAGACCACATTACGGCAGTGAGTCCAACTTACGCGCGGGAGATTACCGAGCCGCAGTTTGCCTATGGTATGGAAGGTCTGTTGCAGCAGCGTCATCGGGAAGGACGGCTTTCCGGCGTGCTGAACGGTGTGGATGAAAAAATCTGGAGCCCGGAAACCGACCTGCTGCTGGCGTCGCGCTATACGCGTGACACGCTGGAAGAAAAGGCGGAGAACAAACGTCAGCTACAGATCGCGATGGGACTTAAGGTTAACGACAAAGTGCCTCTGTTTGCCGTAGTCAGCCGTCTGACCAGTCAGAAAGGGTTGGATCTGGTGTTGGAGGCTCTGCCGGGTCTGTTAGAGCAGGGGGGGCAACTGGCGTTACTTGGCGCGGGCGACCCAGTATTACAGGAAGGTTTCCTCGCCGCGGCGGCGGAACATCCGGGCCAGGTGGGCGTGCAGATTGGCTATCACGAAGCCTTCTCGCACCGCATCATGGGTGGGGCCGATGTGATATTGGTTCCCAGCCGTTTTGAGCCATGTGGCTTAACGCAATTGTATGGACTGAAGTACGGCACGCTGCCGCTGGTGCGGCGCACCGGTGGGCTGGCTGATACGGTCTCTGACAGTTCGCTGGAAAACCTGGCGGACGGTATCGCCAGTGGGTTTGTATTTGAAGATAGTAATGCCTGGTCGCTACTACGTGCGATCCGGCGTGCTTTCGTATTGTGGTCCCGGCCTTCGCTGTGGCGGTTTGTACAACGCCAGGCCATGACCATGGATTTTAGCTGGCAAGTCGCGGCGAAGTCATACCGTGAGCTTTACTATCGCTTGAAATAGTTATCCAGGAATCACCTATATGAATGCTCCATTTACTTATGCATCGCCCACACTCAGCGTAGAGGCACTTAAGCATTCTATCGCCTACAAGCTGATGTTCACGATTGGTAAGGACCCGGTCATTGCCAATAAACATGAGTGGCTGAACGCCACATTGTTCGCGGTGCGCGATCGTCTCGTGGAGCGCTGGCTGCGTTCTAACCGTGCGCAATTGTCACAGGAAACTCGACAGGTTTATTACCTGTCTATGGAGTTTTTGATTGGCCGCACGCTTTCCAATGCACTGTTATCGTTGGGTATTTATGACGATGTCAAAAATGCGCTGGAAGGTATGGGGTTGGATCTTGAAGATCTGATCGATGAAGAAAACGACCCAGGCCTAGGCAACGGTGGCCTCGGGCGCCTGGCGGCCTGCTTCCTGGACTCACTGGCAACGCTGGGACTGCCGGGACGCGGCTACGGTATTCGTTATGACTACGGCATGTTCAAGCAAAACATTGTTGATGGCCGACAGAAAGAGTCGCCGGACTACTGGCTGGAATACGGTAACCCATGGGAGTTCAAACGCCACAATACGCGCTACAAAGTGCGCTTTGGCGGGCGTATACAGCAGGAAGGCAAGAAAACGCGCTGGATAGAAACCGAAGAGATCCTCGCGGTTGCCTACGACCAGATTATCCCCGGTTACGACACCGATGCCACCAACACGCTGCGCCTGTGGAATGCCCAGGCCAGTAGCGAGATCAACCTCGGTAAATTTAACCAGGGCGACTACTTTGCGGCGGTGGAAGATAAAAACCACTCCGAGAACGTCTCCCGCGTGCTCTATCCGGATGACTCCACCTATTCAGGACGCGAGCTGCGCTTGCGCCAGGAGTATTTCCTGGTCTCCTCCACGGTGCAGGACATTCTGAATCGTCATTATCAACTGCACAAAACCTACGATAATCTGGCGGATAAAATCGCCATTCACCTCAACGACACCCATCCGGTGCTGTCGATCCCTGAGCTGATGCGTCTGTTGATTGATGAGCACAAGTTCAGTTGGGATGATGCGTTTGAAGTGTGCTGTCAGGTTTTCTCGTATACCAACCACACTTTGATGAGCGAAGCGCTGGAGACCTGGCCGGTGGATATGCTGGGCAAAATTCTGCCGCGCCATCTGCAAATCATTTTTGAGATTAACGACTACTTCCTGAAAACGCTGCAGGAGCAGTATCCGAACGATACCGGTCTGCTGGGGCGGACGTCGATTATCGATGAATCTAACGGCCGCCGGGTGCGTATGGCATGGCTGGCGGTCGTGGTGAGCCACAAGGTTAATGGTGTGTCTGAACTGCACTCCAACCTGATGGTGCAGTCGCTATTTGCTGACTTTGCGAAGATCTTCCCGACCCGCTTCTGCAACGTTACCAACGGCGTGACGCCGCGTCGCTGGCTGGCGCTGGCTAACCCGCCGCTCTCTGAGGTGCTGGATGAGAATATTGGCCGCACCTGGCGTACCGATCTCAGCCAGTTGAGCGAGCTTGAACAGCACTGTGATTTCCCGTTGGTGAACCAGGCGGTACGCCGAGCGAAGCTGGAGAACAAAAAACGTCTGGCCACGCTCATTGCCCAGCAGCTTAACGTGGTAGTGAATCCGAAATCGCTGTTTGACGTACAGATCAAGCGTATTCACGAATACAAACGTCAGCTGATGAACGTGCTGCATGTGATCACCCGTTACAACCGCATTAAGGCCGATCCTGACGCCGAGTGGGTGCCGCGTGTGAATATCTTCGCCGGTAAAGCGGCTTCGGCCTATTACATGGCGAAGCACATCATTCATCTGATCAACGACGTCGCAAAAGTGATCAATAACGATCCGCAAATTGGCGACAAACTGAAAGTGGTGTTTATCCCCAATTACAGCGTCAGCCTGGCGCAGGTAATAATTCCTGCTGCCGACCTGTCTGAGCAGATTTCACTGGCCGGGACCGAAGCCTCCGGGACCAGTAACATGAAATTTGCGCTGAATGGCGCGTTGACCATCGGTACGCTGGATGGTGCCAACGTCGAGATGCTGGAACATGTGGGCGCAGAAAATATCTTTATCTTTGGTAATACGGCGGAAGAGGTTGAGGCTTTGCGTAGTCAGGGCTATAAGCCGCGTGAATATTACGAGAAAGACGAGGAGCTGCACCAGGTGCTGACGCAGATCGGCAGCGGCGTATTCAGCCCAGAGGAGCCGGGACGCTATCGCGACCTGGTGGACTCATTGATCAACTTTGGCGACCACTATCAGGTGCTGGCGGATTATCGCAGTTACGTTGATTGCCAGGATAAGGTTGATGAACTGTATCGTCATCCGGAAGAGTGGACTACTAAGTCGATGATTAATATCGCCAACATGGGCTACTTCTCGTCGGACAGGACGATCAAAGAGTACGCCGAAAACATCTGGCATATTGATTCGGTGCGGTTGTAAAACACGAGGCCGGGGGCGCTGCGCTTGCCCGGCCTACGTTTATGCACCTTTGTAGGCCGGATAAGGCGTCGCCGCCATCCGGCATTTTTATCAGGACGCCAGCGACAGCTGGTGCTTCTCAATGTATTCAGCCAGCCACTGGGTCATGCGCGACTGCTGCTCAGCGTTCAGCCACATACCTTCTTTCGTGCGACGCCACAACGCATCTTCCGCACGACGAACCCATTCGTGATCGACCAGATATTTCAGCTCGGCCTCATAAAACTCATGGCCAAAGTCTTCACCTAACTCGGCAAGCGAGGTGGCTTCGCCGATGACCCATTCGGTGTTGCTGCCGTAGGTGCGAGAATAATGGCGCGCCAGCGACTCGGTCAGGAACGGGTAGCGACGGCGCAGTTTGGCCGCGTAGTCTTCGCGATCGCCGCCAATGTCACCGCCTGGCAGAATGCACTCTTTGGTCCACGCCGGACCAATTCCCTGATAGTACGATGCCAGTTTTTCCATCGCGTGTTCAGCCAGCTTACGATAGGTCGTCAGCTTACCGCCAAAGACCGACAGCAGCGGTGCTTTGCCGTTTTCGTCGTGGATATCCAGCGTGTAATCACGGGTGATTGCCTGCGGTGAGTCAGACTCGTCATCGCACAGCGGACGCACGCCCGAGTAAGTCCAGACGATATCATCACGGCCCAGCTGCTTCTTAAAGTGCGCGTTGTAAACCTTCAGCAGGTAATTGATCTCGCTTTCATCAATTTTCACCGCTTTCGGATCGCCTTTGTATTCAACGTCTGTCGTCCCGATGATCGAGAATTCGTCCATCCATGGGATAACAAACACAATGCGTTTATCTTCGTTTTGCAGAATATAAGCTTGCTTCTGGGTATGGACGCGCGGCACCACGATGTGGCTGCCTTTAATCAGGCGAATACCGTACGGCGATGGCAGGTGCATACCGTCGTCAAAGAACTCTTTCACCCACGGACCGGTGGCGTTGACTAGGCCACGCGCCTGCCAGGTGTGTTTTTTGCCGGTATCGATATCTTCAGCTTCAACAATCCACAAACCGTTTTCACGGCGAGCAGAGGTGGCGCGAGTGCGGGTTAATACTTCTCCGCCTTTGCGTACGACCATTTGGGCGTTTGCCAAAACCAGTCGTGCATCGTCTACCCAGCAGTCAGAATATTCGAAACCGCGCACAATCTCAGGTTTCATTACAGAATCTGCGCCAAAACGCAAACCGGTAGAACTTGGCAAACTGGTGCGTTTGCCCAGATGATCGTACATAAACAAACCAATCCGGATCATCCACGCCGGACGCAGGTGCGGGCGGTGGGGCAGACGGAAGCGCATCGGGAAGGCGATGTGTGGTGCCATTTTCAACAGCACTTCACGTTCGGCCAGCGCTTCGCTCACCAGACGAAATTCGTAGTGTTCCAGGTAGCGCAGGCCACCGTGGATGAGTTTGGAGCTAGCGGAAGAGGTGGCGCAGGCTAAATCCTGCGCTTCCAGCATCAGCACGGATAAACCGCGTCCAGCGGCATCTGCCGCGATACCGGCACCGTTGATGCCTCCACCTATCACAATCAGATCTTTGGTTTCCATGCTGGCCTCTCGCACTTTCGTTATAGCTCATTAATGTTCGTTATCGAGCATAATAGCAAAGAATCGCGCCATTGGTAACATCGGATAAACAATTTACAGTGATACATATAACATTATGGCGTTTAACTGCCGTCGGGACGTACACTAAGCAGTAACATGTCCGAAAAGCGTCACCTGCCATAAAAAGAAGAGAGAGCAATGGATCAGTTTGAATGTATTAATGTCGAAGAAGCGCATCAGAAGCTGCATCAGGGGGCGGCGGTGTTAGTGGATATTCGCGACCCGCAAAGCTATGCAATGGGCCATGCCCCACAGGCATTTCATTTGACGAACGACACGCTGGGATCATTTATGCGCGAGCATGATTTCGACACTGCCGTGTTGGTGATGTGTTATCACGGCAACAGCAGTAAAGGCGCGGCGCAATATCTTCTGCAGCAGGGCTATGACGCGGTTTACAGCGTTGACGGCGGCTTCGATGCCTGGCATCGACATTTTCCGGCAGAAGTGGCATACGGTTCGTAAGGCTATACCCAAATTAATTCGAGTTGCATCGCGACGGCGACGCAGCGAATCTCCGGGAGCGTACGAACAGTACGTGACCGGAGTGAGCGAGGAAAGCCAACAAAGATGCAGCTCGAAGTAAGAAGGGTATATATACTGTCCTCTTTTGTGTGGATGAAGCGACAGCAACCATGTTGATGATTACCTCTTTTGCTAACCCCCGCGTGGCGCAGGCATTTGTTGATTATATGGCGACACAGGGCGTTATCCTGACGATTCAACAACATCAGCAAACGGATGTCTGGCTGGCGGATGAGTCCCAGGCTCAGCGCGTGCACGCTGAACTGGTGCGGTTTCTGGAGAATCCGGGCGATCCGCGCTACCTCGCAGCAAGCTGGCAGTCGGGTCAGACCGACAGCGGTCTGCGCTACCAACGTTATCCGTTCCTGGCCACATTGCGCGAACGCGCAGGTCCGGTAACCTGGTTGGTGATGGCCGCGTGTGTGTTGGTGTTTATCGCGATGAACGTGCTGGGCGACCAGGCTGTGATGCTCTGGCTGGCATGGCCGTTTGACCCTTCGCTGAAATTTGAATTCTGGCGTTATTTCACCCACGCTTTTATGCACTTCTCGCTGATGCATATTCTGTTCAACCTGCTGTGGTGGTGGTATCTCGGCGGTGCGGTTGAAAAGCGTCTGGGCAGTGGAAAACTGATTGTTATTACCGTGATCAGCGCCCTGTTGAGCGGTTATGTTCAGCAGAAATTTAGCGGCCCGTGGTTTGGTGGATTGTCTGGCGTGGTATATGCGCTGATGGGCTACGTGTGGTTGCGCGGCGAGCGCGATCCGCAGAGCGGTATTTTCCTGCAGCGTGGTTTGATTATCTTTGCCTTGATCTGGATTGTTGCCGGCTGGTTTGATCTATTCGGCATGTCGATGGCGAATGGCGCTCATATCGCCGGGTTGGCCGTGGGTTTGGCAATGGCGTTTGCCGATACTATAAATGTACGAAAACGAACTTGATTCAAGTTTTGTGGTGCCGGAAGGCGGTGTGCGTTTGGACCAATTTGTAGGCCGGATAAGCGTCAGCGCATCCGGCAAAATTTCAGGGAACAATAATGAAGCAAACACAACGACATGACGCGATCATCGAGCTGGTAAAAAAACAGGGATACGTCAGTACTGAAGAGCTGGTGGAGCATTTCTCCGTCAGCCCGCAGACGATTCGCCGCGATCTTAACGATCTGGCCGATCAGAACATGATTTTGCGCCATCACGGCGGCGCGGCGTTGCCATCCAGCTCGGTTAACACCCCGTGGCATGACCGTAAAGCAACGCAGACGGCGGAAAAAGAGCGCATTGCTCGCAAAGTTGCCACGCAGATCCCGAACGGTTCTACGCTGTTTATTGATATCGGAACCACGCCGGAAGCGGTGGCTCACGCGCTGCTCAATCACAGCAATTTACGCATTGTGACCAACAACCTCAATGTGGCGAATACGCTGATGGCGAAAGAGGATTTCCGCATAATCCTCGCCGGTGGCGAACTGCGTAGCCGCGACGGCGGTATTATGGGCGAAGCGACCCTCGACTTTATTTCTCAGTTCCGTCTGGACTTCGGCATCTTAGGCATCAGCGGTATCGACAGCGATGGTTCGCTGCTGGAATTTGATTATCACGAAGTTCGCACCAAACGCGCGATCATTGAGAATTCACGTCATGTGATGCTAGTGGTGGACCACTCGAAGTTTGGGCGTAACGCGATGGTGAATATGGGCAGCATCAGCATGGTGGATGCGGTCTATACCGACACGCTGCCGCCTGCTGGTGTGATGCAGGTGATTGCTGACCATCATATTCAGTTAGAGCTGTGCTAAGGTAATTCCAGGCCTGATAAGCGTCGCGTATCAGGCATTAACTAAACGCCGTATCCCATCATCTTCAGCAGCTTCTGCGCATGTTGCACCGCATCCTGGCGGTGTGCGACGCCGAGCTTTTGGTACAAATTGCGGATGTGCGTCTTGATGGTCGTTGCCGCGACGGCCAGCTCTGCGGCGATCTGCTCGTTGCTGTAGCCCGAATAAATTAGTCCCAGAACCTGCCATTCGCGCTGGGTCAGCGGGCTGGTGCGGATAAGCTCCGGTACTTCCGGGTGAGTCAGCAGACGCTCAACGAACCCTTCATCAAAGTGGGCGAATTTATGGCGATGATGCTGGTTAATTTCACGCAAAATGCGCTGGGCGCGGTGCTGATCGAGTTCCGGTAAGGTATTGAGCTGAATCAGCTGACGCAGTTGTTGCGCCATGGCCTCGCCTTCGATAACAAAGTGGCTGATAAACCCGGTGCGGTTCGCCAGCTGTAGGGCTTCGAGTAACACACGCTGGGCGTCATTTTTGCGCCCTGCCTGCCAGTAGAGCTGATTAAGCAGCAGCAGGTTACGGTTCAGATCGCTCATCAGGCGCAGATTTCGTGCATTTTCATTCAACTCTTCCAGCACAATTTCAGCCGGTTCAAACTCACCCAACAGGATTTGCGCGCGAGCGATGTTGCGCCACTGGCTTTGCAGGAAGTGGTTATTGGCGAATTCTGGTTTCGGCGTGTGGCGCAGCCAGTTGGCGGCAGAGTTTTTGTCGCTCACCATTTGCCAGTAAATCACCCGCACCTTATCGGCGTTGGAGATCCAGTCGCTGTGATAGTGACCGTTGCCCAGCAGGTTTTCCAGACGGTTGAGCAGGCTGCGAGCGTTATCAAGATCGCCCCGCGCAAGTGAACACTGAACCAGCAGCGCCAGACACTGTAGCTGCTGCTGCGGCTGGAAAGTGGAAAGCAGTTCAATACCGCTACGGGCAGAGGCTTCTGATTCATCCAGACGCGCCCATGCCCACAGTAGCTGCGCACGAATGCGCACCAGGAACTCGTGCATTGGCAGCTGTTCCAGGTGCTGCTCTTTGATCAACTGGAACGCTTTTTCCTGAGTCTCCCAGGCGGCCTGTAAAAAGCCTTGGGCAAACAAAATTTCGCTTTGCTGGATAAGGCTCCACAGTGCGTAATGCCAGACGTCATGATGACGTGCCATTTGCTCGGTTTGCTGCATTAACGCCAGAGAGCGTGTGAGATCGCCCTTACAGTGCAGGACTTCGCCGTGCACCGAGGTGGCGACGATACGACTATAGAACCAGGCGATGGGTAATTCATCCAGCGCCAGTTTTGCCAGGCGTTCGGCTTCGTCAGGGTTGCCATCGTTAATCGCTACCTGCGCCCGTAAAGCGTTGAATTCGGCGTGCAGCGTTGGCTCCATGTCGCCTTTTATTTCCTGCTCTGCGCGCGCCAGCAGGGTGTTAACCTCTCCGTAGCGGTGCTGGCTCTGCATCAGCCAGGCCTGTAGCAGAACCAGACGCGGATTTTCCAGCAGGCTTTCCCACGGCAGGGCTTTCAGCGACTCTTCCAGTAACGTCAGCTCGCTGTGGTTAAACAGTCCCCACGCATGATTAAGCAGGATATCGCGCAGCATATGGGCGTCACCGGCCGCCAGCGCGTGGTGGATAGCTTCGCTGGGGAAGCCTTGCGCCATCCAGCTTTCGGCGGCGGCGCGGTGTATTTCGGGCAGTTCGTTCGCCAACTCCCATTGGCAGCGCTGGCGTAAAAAGCTGCCAAACAGCGGGTGATAGCTGAACCACTCGCCAACGTCATCCATCCGCTGCAGGAATAACCCCTGGCGCTCAATTTCTTCCAGTCGCATCTGGCCATTTTCTTCCCCGGTAACGCGGACGATCAGCGCATCGTTCATGGAACGCAGAATGGCGCTTTTCAGCAGGAAGTGACGGGTGCCGAGGTCGACGCTGTCCAGCACTTCATCAACCAGATAATCGGACAAATGGCTGGCGTTGATCCCGGCGAGGCGTCGTGCCGACTGGTGAGCAGAGTTATTGTTCTGGCGGGCGGAAAGGGCGATCAGCTGTAACGCTGTGGCCCAGCCAGCAACGTCATCGCACATCCGGCTGCTTTCTGCCGCTTCAATGGGAGAGGACAAACGTCGGTCGAAAAATTGTTTGGCTTCCTGATGGTTAAAGGCCAGCTGTTGGCTGCCTATTTCCAGCAGTTGATCGCGTACCCGCAGGTTGGCAATACCCAACTGCGGCAGGTTGCGCGACAGTACGACCAGCGTGAGGTTTTCAGGCTGGTGACGCAGGAAGAAACGCATCGCTTCGTGAATAGCCGGATTGGAGATCAGATGATAATCATCCACCACCAGGTAGAGCGGACGGTGCCACTCGGCCAGTTCGATAAATAGCTGGGCAAACAGTGACGTCAGACTGGCGTACTGGCGCTTTTGCACCATCGCTTCGCTGGTGGTGCAATGTCCACCCGTTGCCTGTTGGATGGCGGCGATCAGATAGCTGGCAAAGCGCTCTTGTTGATTATCGCCTTCATCCAGAGAGTACCAGCCTAAGTCGTTCTTCCCCGCCGCCCATTGCGAAACCAGCGTTGTTTTTCCATAACCAGCAGGACTTGTTATCAGGGCAAGCCTGAAATTGTTCACGCCGGAAAGTTTAGCCAACAGGCGCTCACGAACCACCGTATGGTCGAGTCGAACCGGACGACTTAATTTAGACGGAATCAACATAAGTTAGTCACTTCACTGTGTGAAAATAGGGAAGAATGATTTTTTTTGCGCTTCGTAATTAATAGATATAAGGTCGGCCAGATTGGTGTTTTATGCAAGCTAAGCGGACTTTTTGTGTGTCTGATTTTGCACTATGTCACAAATCTATACATCTATTGCAATAATTGTTTTAAAGAGTCGCAACAGGCGTGGCGACTGGATCCGTTGTAATTTTTAATGTGTCGAAAAATCCCTCTGTTTTTATATAGTTACTCAGGCGACTAATCAAAATCGACGAATTTTGTGGCCGACTTAAAATTTTTATGTGAATTATCTTACCCGGCATAGATATTTCAGGTTAGAAACTATTTCTCTATTTACATTTTGTTTCTCATCGTCACTCCATTATTTGAGATTGTGGATTAATCCTTTGTTATTAATGCGTCATCCAAAGGGCGTTATGCACGGTTTGCGCGAATTTACGGGTGATTACGCCCCCTTTAAGTGGCGGAGATCACACTTTTATGCTCATCCCCGCTCCTCCTCCCTCCCTAATCCGTGCCAGGATGAGGAATGTCAACAACGAGCCAGGCAAACTAGCGATAACGTTGTTTTATTACCTAAGGATCTGGAACCCCTATGTCACAGCCTACTTTCAACAAAGATCAATTTCAGGCTGCCCTGACGCGTCAGTGGCAGCGCTTCGGTTTACTGTCGGCTCAAGAAATGACGTCGCGCCAGTGGTGGCAGGCGGTGAGTGGGGCGTTGGCTGAGTTACTCAGCGCCCAGCCTGCGGCGAAACCGGCAAAAAATCAGCGTCACGTTAACTACATCTCGATGGAGTTTTTGATTGGCCGTCTGACCGGCAATAACTTACTCAACCTCGGCTGGTATCAGGAGGTGAGCGATGAGCTGAAAGCACATGACGTCAACCTGACCGACCTGCTGGAAGAAGAGACCGATCCGGCGTTGGGTAACGGTGGATTGGGACGCCTGGCAGCCTGCTTCCTCGATTCGATGGCGACTGTCGGCCAGTCGGCGACGGGCTATGGCCTCAACTACCAGTACGGCCTGTTCCGTCAGTCCTTTGCCGATGGGCAACAGATGGAAGCCCCGGATGACTGGCATCGTGGCAGCTACCCGTGGTTCCGTCACAACGAGGCGCTGGATGTGCAGGTTGGGATTGGCGGCAAGGTCAGCAAAGAAGGCCACTGGGAGCCAGGTTTTACCATCACCGGTCAGGCCTGGGATCTGCCAGTTCTCGGCTACCGTAACGGCGTAGCGCAACCGCTGCGTCTGTGGCAGGCCAGCCACGCGCATCCGTTTAACCTGACCAAATTTAACGACGGTGATTTCCTGCGCGCAGAGCAGCAGGGCATCGACGCCGAAAAACTGACGAAAGTGCTGTACCCGAACGATAACCACACCGCGGGTAAAAAGCTGCGCCTGATGCAGCAGTACTTCCAGTGTGCCTGTTCTGTAGCTGACATTCTGCGCCGCCATCATCTGGCAGGGCGTAAACTGCATGAGCTGGCTGATTTTGAAGTTATTCAGCTCAACGATACTCACCCGACCATTGCCATTCCTGAGCTGCTGCGCGTGCTGATTGATGAGCACCAGATGAGCTGGGACGATGCGTGGGCCATTACCAGCAAAACCTTTGCTTACACCAACCACACCCTTATGCCAGAGGCGCTGGAGTGCTGGGACGAGAAGCTGGTGAAAGCGCTACTGCCGCGCCATATGCAAATCATCAAAGAGATTAACGAGCGCTTTAAGGCGTTGGTCGATAAAACCTGGCCGGGTGATGCTGAAGTCTGGGCGAAGCTGGCGGTGGTGCACAACAAACAGGTGCGCATGGCTAACATGTGCGTGGTCAGCGGCTTTGCGGTTAACGGTGTGGCGGCGCTGCACTCCGATCTGGTGGTGAAAGATCTGTTCCCTGAATATCACCAGCTCTGGCCGAACAAATTCCATAACGTCACCAATGGGATTACCCCACGTCGCTGGATTAAGCAGTGCAACCCGGCGCTTGCCGCACTGCTGGATAAAACGCTGAAAAAAGAGTGGGCCAACGACCTCGACCAGTTGATTAACCTGGAAAAATACGCCGACGACGCGAAGTTCCGTCAGCAGTATCGCGACATCAAGCTGGCGAACAAAGAGCGTCTGGTGAAGTTTATTAAAGCGCGTACCGGTATTGAAATAACGACTAACGCTATCTTTGATATTCAGATTAAACGTCTGCATGAGTACAAGCGTCAGCACCTCAACCTGCTGCATATTCTGGCGTTGTACAAAGAAATCCGTGACAACCCGCAGGCAGATCGCGTGCCGCGCGTATTCCTGTTTGGCGCAAAAGCGGCTCCGGGTTACTACCTGGCGAAAAATATCATCTTCGCCATCAACCAGGTTGCACAAACCATCAATAACGACCCGCAAGTGGGTGACAAGCTGAAGGTCGTCTTCCTGCCGGATTATTGTGTCTCGGCGGCGGAAATGCTGATCCCGGCGGCGGATATCTCTGAGCAAATTTCAACCGCAGGGAAAGAGGCTTCCGGCACCGGTAACATGAAGCTGGCGCTGAACGGTGCGTTAACCGTTGGTACGCTGGATGGCGCAAACGTCGAAATCGCCGAGAAGGTGGGTGACGAGAATATCTTTATCTTTGGTCATACCGTGGAAGAGGTGAAGGTGCTCAAAGCCAAAGGCTACGACCCAGTGAAATGGCGTAAAGAAGACAAAGTGCTGGATGCTGTCCTGAAAGAGCTGGAAAGCGGGAAATACAGCGACGGCGACAAGCATGCCTTTGACCAGATGCTGCACAGTATCGACAAGCAGGGCGGCGACCCGTATCTGGTGATGGCGGACTTCGCGGCCTACGTTGAAGCTCAGAAGCAGGTTGACGTGTTGTATCGTGACCAGGAAGCCTGGACCCGGGCGGCGATTCTGAATACCGCACGTTGCGGCATGTTCAGCTCGGATCGCTCCATCCGCGATTATCAGGCTCGTATCTGGCAGGCGAAACGTTAAGGAATCGCGATGGAAAGCAAACGTCTGGATAATGCCGCGCTGGCGGCGGGGATCAGCCCCAATTACATTAATGCCCACGGTAAACCGCAGTCTATTGGTGCCGAAACCAAACGGCGTTTGCTTGACGCCATGCATCGCACCACCGCTGCCACTCAGGTGGCGGTAACTCCGGTGCCGAATGTCATGGTCTACACCGCTGGCAAGAAAATGCCGCTGGCGGTTGAGGGAAGCGGAGAGTTTAACTGGCTGCTGACCACCGAAGAGGGCGTGCAGCACAAAGGGCATGCCGTCGGCGGTAAATCTTTCACTCTTCCGGCGAAGCTGCCGGAGGGGTATCACACGTTGACCCTGACCCAGGGCGAGCTGCGTACCCATTGTCGTATCATCGTGGCGCCAAAGCGCTGCTATGAACCGCAGGCGCTGTTAGCCGGGCAGAAGCTGTGGGGCGCATGCGTTCAGCTCTACACCCTGCGATCAGAAAAGAATTGGGGGATTGGCGACTTTGGCGATCTCCGCGCCATGCTGGTCGATGTGGCGCAACGCGGCGGCGCGTTTATCGGGCTTAATCCTATTCACGCGCTGTATCCGGCTAACCCGGAGAGCGCCAGCCCGTACAGCCCGTCTTCACGCCGCTGGTTGAACGTGATTTATATTGATGTGAACGCCGTAGACGATTTCCGCCTGAGTAAAGAGGCGCAGGCGTGGTGGCAGAAACCCGCGACTCAGCAAGCTCTGCAACGTGCGCGCGATGCCGAGTGGGTTGATTATTCTGCCGTTACTGCACTGAAGATGACGGCGCTACGTATGGCGTGGAAAAGCTTCTCCGCACGTGATGATGAGCAGATGGCGGCATTTCGCCAGTTTGTGTCTCAGGAAGGGGACAGCCTCTACTGGCAGGCAGCCTTTGATGCGCTGCATGCGCATCAGGTGAAAGAGGACGCATTGCGCTGGGGATGGCCGGTGTGGCCGGAAGCTTTCCAGTCAGTGGACTCGCCAGAGGTAAAACGCTTCTGCGAAGAACATCGTGACGATGTGGATTTCTACCTGTGGTTACAGTGGCTGGCGTATACCCAGTTTGCTGACTGCTGGAAAACCAGCCAGAGTTTTGCGATGCCGATTGGACTGTATCGCGATCTGGCGGTTGGCGTGGCCGAAGGTGGGGCGGAAACCTGGTGCGACCGCGAGCTGTATTGCCTGAAAGCCTCGGTTGGTGCGCCGCCGGATATTCTCGGTCCGCTCGGACAAAACTGGGGGCTGCCGCCGATGGATCCGCACATCATTACGGCACGCGCCTACGAACCGTTTATCGAACTGCTGCGCGCCAATATGCAGAACTGCGGTGCGCTGCGTATCGACCATGTTATGTCGATGCTGCGTCTGTGGTGGATCCCCTACGGTGAAACTGCCGATCACGGCGCTTACGTGCACTATCCGGTCGATGACCTGCTTTCAATTCTGGCGCTGGAGAGTAAACGTCATCACTGCATGGTAATTGGTGAGGATCTGGGTACTGTGCCGGTGGAGATCGTCAGCAAGCTGCGCGACAGCGGCGTGTACTCCTACAAAGTGCTTTATTTCGAGAATGACCATGAGAAAAACTTCCGTACGCCGAAAGCGTACCCGGAACAATCAATGGCAGTCGCGGCGACGCATGACCTTCCTACGCTTAAAGGTTATTGGGATAGCGGCGATTTGACGCTGGGTAAAGCACTGGGCCTGTATCCGGATGAAGTCGTGCTGCGCGGGTTGTATCAGGACCGAGAACTGGCGAAACAGGGGCTGCTGGACGCGCTGCACAAATACGGCTGCCTGCCAAAACGTGCCGGTCACAAGGCATCCCTGATGTCGATGACGCCGATTCTTAATCGCGGCATGCAACGCTACATCGCTGACAGCAACAGTGCGCTGCTGGGCCTACAACCGGAAGACTGGCTGGATATGGCTGAACCGGTCAACATTCCGGGGACCAGCGACCAGTACAAAAACTGGCGGCGTAAGCTCACCGCCACGCTGGAGCAGATGTTCGCCGATGAGAGAGTGAATAAGCTGATTAAGGATTTGGATAAGCGGCGAAAAGCGGCGGCGAAGAAGAAGTAGTGTTATTTTGCCGGATGGCGACGCAGAGTGCGTCTTATCCGGCCTACGATGACAGCGGTAGGCCGGGTAAGCGAAGCGCCACCCGGCACCGTTTTATCAGACCACCATACCCAGCAGCAGACACCCTACCAGACCGCAGACAGAGATAATGGTTTCCAGCATTGACCATGACTTGATGGTTTCACCGATGGTCAGGTTGAAGTACTCCTTGAACAGCCAGAAGCCTGGATCGTTCACGTGGGAGAAGATGACGGAACCGGAACCAACCGCAATAACCATCAGCTCAGGGCTTACGCCGGTTGTTGCAATCAGCGGCGCCACTATCCCACCAGCGGTGATCGCTGCAACGGTTGCGGAACCCAATGCGATACGCAGTACTGCAGCGATAGACCATGCCATCAGCAGCGGAGACACGTTAGAGCCGTGCATCATTGAGGCGATGTATTTGTCCACGCCGCTATCAACCAGAACCTGTTTGAAGGCTCCGCCACCACCGATGATCAACAGCATCATCGCGATGATTTTGATTGAAGACACCAGCGTGTCGTTAATCTGATCCATCGAACGTCCGCGGTTCAGACCAAACGTGAACATCGCAATCAGCACTGCAATCAGCGTTGCCATGACCGGGTCACCGAGGAATTCTGCAACTGTCAGGAAAGCATGACCTTTCGGCAGAATCATCTCCGCCACGGCGCGCATTGCCATCAGAATAACCGGGACCAGAGAGGTCCAGACGCTGACGCCAAAGCCTGGCATCTCTTCTTCAGTGAAGGTTTTTGCGCTGTACAGACCTTCCGGGATTGGCTTATCAATGCCTTTCAGGAAACGTGCGTATACCGGACCGGCGAGAATAACGGTCGGGATTGCCAGAATCGTACCAAACAGCAGGGTTTTACCCATATCTGCGTGGAAAATGGTGGCAATAGCGGTTGGACCCGGGTGCGGTGGCAGGAAGCCGTGCGTTACGGACAGTGCCGCAGCCATTGGCACGCCAACGTACAGCAGCGGGATATTGGCAGCAGCGGCAATGGTGAACACCAGCGGCAGCATCAGTACGAAACCAACTTCGTAGAACAGGGCAAAACCAACGGTGAAGCCGGTTAATACCACCGCCCATTGAATATGTTTTTTGCCGAATTTAGCAATCAGGGTGGTTGCGATGCGCTGTGCGCCGCCGCAGTCCGCCAGCATTTTGCCCAGCATGGCGCCAAAACCCATAATCAGGGCGAGGCTGCCAAGGGTTCCGCCGACGCCGGCTTTAATTGAACCGATGACTTTATCCAGTGGCATCCCTTGCATCAATCCGACAGCAAGCGCCACCAGGACGAGAGCGATGAAACCGTTCATTTTGAAACGGATCATCAGGAGGAGTAACAAGATTACACCGATAGCAACGATGACTAATGGCATGATTTACCTGGCCTTAACTTTGTTATGGGTAACGTCAGTGTTTAGATGACAAATTCCGATTGTCCCGACCGGGAACAGAGTATTCTCAGCACCAATGCTGGTTGCCTGCAAAACTAATCAGTTTAGCTGGCTATTATGTGTGTGTTAGGTGCTGATACGAATGATACGGGTAACATGTGGCGCTTGAAAATCACCTGGGCAGGCAAAATTTAAATTATGAGAGGCTGGTCAAATTATGCAGGGGATTATTACAGGGTACGTGCAGAGAAATGTAAGGGCGTAGGCCGGATAAAGCGTTTACGCTGCCATCCAGCATCGATGCCCGGTGGCGACGCGGATGCGTCTTACCGGGCCTACAAGTCTGGTCGTTAGTAGTAAGAGTGCTCGCCGCGCTGGTGTTCGGTTAAATCGCGAACGCCTTTCAGTTCAGGGAATTCAGCCAGCAGCTGTTTCTCAATACCTTCTTTCAGCGTCACATCGACCATTGAACAGCCGTTACAGCCGCCGCCAAACTGCAGAATGGCGTAGCCTTCATCGGTGATTTCCATCAGAGATACGCGACCACCGTGACCAGCCAACTGTGGGTTGATCTGCGATTGCAGCATGTACTCCACGCGTTCCATCAGCGGCGCATCATCGGCAACTTTACGCATTTTGGCGTTTGGTGCTTTCAGGGTCAGCTGGGAGCCTAACTGGTCGGTAACGAAATCGATTTCTGCATCTTCCAGATACGGTGCGCTCAGTTCATCAACATATGCGGTCAGCAGGTCAAATTTAATGGCGGTGTCGGTTGCTTCCACGGCGTCCGGCGGACAATAAGAAACGCCGCATTCAGCGTTAGGCGTGCCGGGATTAATCACAAATACGCGGATTTGTGTCCCTTCTTCCTGATTTGCCAGCAGTTTGGCAAAGTGCGCTTGTGCAGCATCGGAAATATGGATCATAGTAATGGCCTAATAGTTGACTATTTTACTTGGTTATAATACGCCCATCATCGAGGCTCTACAAGGTTCGACACAGGCACCATACCTGGACAGTCGCCGCGCCGTTGCGTAAAAGCAGCTGCGCGATTTCCGCGACGGTACTTCCGGTAGTGACGACATCATCCACAATAACCATATGGAGTCCCTGCACCGGCAATTCAAGGCGAAAGGCATTTTTCAGGTTACGTTTACGTAATCGGGCGCTGAGATGGTGCTGTGTGGCGGTTGCCCGAACCCGCGAGACGGTCTGGCTGTCCCAGTCGCAACCCAGCCAGCGTGCAAGCGGACGGCACAGTAAATCGCTCTGATTAAACCCTCTGCGCCAGTGTCGACGTTGCCAGAGCGGGACGCTGACCAGCCTGTCCGGCAGAGGAAGGGCGCTGACGCGCCGGGCCTGTAGTACCTCCAGCAACAGCAAACGCGAAAGAGCGGAGGCTGTTTCGCTGCGTCGCGAAAACTTGAGCTGGTGGATAAGCCCGCTCAACGGCGGAACATAGTCGCTGACGGTGACCAGCCGCTGCCATGGCGGCGGTTTTTGCAGGCAGCGCCCACAGGGAATGACGGTATGAGCGGCAGGGAGTCCACATTGGGGGCATAGGCTGGCATGTTGGCGCGTTGCCCGCGTACAGACTGAGCAGATCCCCCAATGCCCTAACGTCAGGGGCATTCGGCATAGCCAGCACAATCCCGGTACTGTTAGCATAGATGCATCCTTTCAGGCTAAAAGAGAACAATAACTGATGAATGACATCTGGTGGCAGACCCAGGGTTCGGGAAATTGCCATCTTGTGCTGCTGCACGGATGGGGACTGAATGCGCAAGTGTGGCATTGCATAAGCGAGGAACTGAGTTCGCATTTTACGCTGCATCTTGTCGACTTACCGGGATTTGGTCGTAGCCAGGGTTTCGGTGCAATGTCGCTGGAAGAGATGGCTGAGCGGGTATTGAAACAGGCACCGGAGAAAGCTATCTGGCTCGGCTGGAGTCTGGGCGGGCTGGTCGCGAGTCAGGTAGCCCTAACGCATCCTGAGCGTGTTCAGGCGCTGGTGACCGTCGCGTCTTCCCCTTGCTTTAGCGCGCGGGATGAGTGGCCGGGTATCAAGCCAGAGGTGCTGGCAGGCTTCCAGCAGCAGCTGAGCGAAGATTTCCAGCGTACAGTGGAGCGTTTTCTGGCATTGCAAACGATGGGTACGGAAACCGCGCGTCAGGATGCGCGAGCGTTGAAGAAAACGGTGCTGGCTTTACCCATGCCGGACGTCGAAGTGCTTAATGGCGGGCTGGAGATCCTGAAAACGGTCGATCTGCGAGAACCGCTGTGCACGGTGGAAATGCCTTTCCTGCGGCTATACGGCTATCTTGATGGCCTGGTGCCGCGCAAAGTCGTCCCGATGCTGGATGCCCTGTGGCCGCAGAGTGAGTCGTTGGTGTTTGCTAAGGCGGCGCATGCGCCGTTTATCTCGCATCCGGCGGAGTTCTGCTCAGCGCTGGTGGCGTTAAAACACCAGCTATAGCCCCTGTTGATTTGCCCGGTAGCGTCGCGCTTGCCGGGCATGAAATTAATGGGGTTGTGCTGGCAGGTCTTCAGCGCTAAGCCCGGTAATTCTGAGTATTGTTAATCTGTCGATACCATCCGCTAGCATGGTCGTCGCGATGCGCAAAGCTTCCTCTCGTTTGCCCGTTTGTAACCCCTCTTGTAATCCTTTCCGATGGCCTTCCTGAAGGCCATTAAGATGCCCTTCCTGTCGTAATCTTTCGGCGATAGTCATCAACTTGTCCTTATGTTGGGGTAAACGTTCGGCGATTTCATGAATAAACTCGCCAAAATGCACGGTGTCTCCGGCTTGCATCAGGTAATTAAACAAGGCTTTCAACTGGCTGTCATTAGCGTGTCCTTTAACAAGCAGGATGGCCAGTTTTTCTACCAGCCCCATCAAATCGCGTTTACGGATATGTTTTTGGATGAGTTCCAACAGCGCCATCCGGCGATGCTGCATAATCTCGTCATCGGGCACAACGGTGATATCGATCAGTGGAAACGCGGTGCTATAAAGCTGTCTGGCGGACTCCGGGTCATCAAACTCGTCCAGCCAACAAAGTGAATAGGGGTAGGGGCTTGTTGCACCATGATAAAAAAGTAGGGGGATTACCAGAGGCAGTTTCTTATGTCCCGCATCCAGATGACGCTGCATTACCGCAATGGCATAGCGCATTAGCCGAAATGCCATGTGAGCATCGGCGCTGCTTTGATGTTCAATAATGGTGTAAATGTAACCATCACCTTCGCGGGTAGCTGGCTGGAGGATAGATCTTTTTTGCTGAAATAATGAAATCTATGTGGAATCCATTACGCAAAAAAGCCGGATATCTGCATAAACGAATTATCCGGCCTGGACGTTTGCATCATTTGTAGGCCGGATAAGCGTAGCGCCATCCGGCAAATAGCATCTGATTAGCGTAAAGCCCACCATTCGCGCAGGCAGGCTTTACCTTCCGGGCAACTTTTGCAGCTTCCGGAAAGACACCCGTCGGCATCTTCCTGAATCCGCACCGCTTTGCCCATCTTTTCTAACTGATTCAGCATGGCGTCAATCATGGGCTGCGGGGTATGCAGCGTGTGGCTAATTTGTGTTGCCTCCATACGCCCCCGCAAAGCCAATAAATCACGAACCTGAATAAGTGATGCCATTGTCGATAACCTTAGTGGCAATCGCCAGTCGTGCTGGAACAGCAGGAACTCGCCGTTCTGTTGGTTGCCAGCAGTGCGAGGTCCACGCGGCTGCGAGCTCGACGCAGCAGGCCCAGCAACACGATGTTAAACAGGATGACCGCTAAAATGCACACCAGGCTGTAGGTCGGGTGCTCTTTGTAGCTGACCGTCTGATAAAACAGCGTCGACAGAGAGTAGGCGATATTCAGGCCCCACAGAATCGAGAAACTCATCCAGCCACGGCTGGATTCACGTGCGATAGCGCCCATCACTGAAATGCACGGCACATACAGCAGAACAAAGATCAGGTAGCTGTACGCGGCGGCGGCGCTGCCAAATTTCTCGCCCATCACGCCCATTGCGCCCGTCGCCATTTCGCCGTCGCCCTTGCTGGCTTCGATAGGGTTAGCCAGTACGCTCAGGCTGAAGGTGTCTTTCAGGCTTTGCCAGGTTTCATCCACTGCGCCGATCAGCTCGTCACCGAGGTGGAAATCTGCCGGGTTGAACTCTTCTTCCTGAATGTTTTCCGCGGTATAGAGCGTGTTCAGCGTACCCACCACCACTTCTTTCGCCATCGCGCCGGTGAACAAACCTACGGTTGCCTGCCAGTTATCTTCGTGAACGCCAATCGGTTTAAACACGGGAGTAATAACACGGCTAACGGAGGCCAGAGCAGAGTCGTTGATGTTATCGACGATTTTCCCGCTCAGCGAGAAACTGTTAAACGCGCTGAGGAAAATGCTGACGATGATGATGACTTTACCTGCACGTAGAACGAAGCCTTTCAGGCGCTGCCAGGTCTGAATAATCAGACTCTTGATGTGCGGCACGTGGTATACCGGCAGCTCCATCACGAACGGCGTTGCTTCACCACGCATGATGGTGTGTTTGAGCATCAGGCCCGTCAACACAGCCATCACGATACCCAGTACGTACAGCGAGAAGACCGCCAGTGCGCCGTTCTGACCAAAGAACGCCGCGGCAAAGACGGCGAAAATCGCCAGACGTGCGCCGCAGGACATAAACGGCGCCATCATGATGGTCATCAGACGCTCACGCGGGGCGTCCAGCGTACGTGCGCCCATCACGGACGGTACGTTACAGCCAAAGCCGACGATCAGCGGGACGAACGATTTGCCCGGCAGTCCCAGCGCCTGCATCAGACGGTCCATCACAAACGCGGCGCGCGCCATGTAGCCGGAGTCTTCAAGGAAGGAGAGGAACAGGTACATCATGCCGATTTGCGGTACCAGCGGCAGCACGGTGTTAATCCCGCCGCCAAGGCCCTGGGCCAGGAAGATAGTGAGCCAGTCCGGGAAGTGCAGCGTGTAGCCAATCCACTGAATACCATGGATAAAGAGTGCTACGGAGCCGACGTCAAACAACGGTTGCAGCGCGCCGCCGATGTTAATGGCGAGCAGGAACATCAGGTACATCACGAACAGGAAAATCGGCAGCCCGAGGAAGCGGTTGAGAACGATTTTATCTACCGCGGTGGTGAAACGGCTCGGTTCTGCCGTCAGAGTATTGCTGACGGTATCGCAGATAGCGGCAATGCACTGATAGCGCGCATCGGCGATGTGCAGCGCCGGATCGTCCATAGTCTCGCTCAGGCGTGCGATAGAGGCATCGAGATTTTGCGCTGCATCACCCGCATAGGCGCGGCTGTAGATATCGCCTTCCAGCATCTGCAGACCCAGCCAGCGGCGCTGTTTGAGCGGCATATCTTTGGCCATCGCGTCGGCGAGGGAGTCCGCTTCCTGCAGCAACGGCTGGGCATAATGGACCAGCTCGACGGTGTCGTTTTCTTTGTAGCGATCGATCGCCAGCTTCAGCGCTTCAATGCCGCGGGCGCGGGTGGAAACCAGCGGAACCACCGGGCAGCCAAGACGTGCTGAGAGGGCGTCGATATCAATACGGATTTGCTGCTTTTCAGCGATATCCAGCATATTCAACGCGACGATGCAGGGGATGCCCAACTCAAGCAGTTGCAACGTCAGGTAGAGGTTGCGTTCAAGGTTTGAAGCATCGACCACGTTGATCAACAGATCCGCGTCGCCGCTTAAAATATAGTGGCAGGCAATCTGCTCATCGAGAGAGGTCTGGGATGAGATTGTCGTCAGAGAATAGGTGCCGGGTAAATCCACCAGCGTGACCTGATGGTCCGTTGTGGCGAAATGACCTTCTTTACGCTCCACGGTAACGCCAGCCCAGTTGCCTACACGCTGGCGCGCGCCGGTGAGTTGGTTGAATAAAGTTGTCTTGCCGGAATTAGGATTACCAATTAAACCAATGGTTAGTTTTTTCATTTTTATAGACTCACTGTATTAACAGGAAACCGCTTCCACTTCTAATAACGCCAAATCCTTTTTACGCAATACCAGACTTACGCGACGCGTTTCGATATGGATAGGATCGCCGAGCGGGGCGACGCGTACCACGTTGAAGGAGGAGCCGGGCAGCATGCCAAGTGACAACAGTTTCTGACGATAAGCCGGGCTGATTTCACGGGCAAAGCCGGTAATTTTCCACGCACTGTCAGGAGTGAATTGCATAGGGACCTACTTATATCTCGCTAACTGGATGATTACCTCATGGGGCGACAGGGCGGCATGAGACCAGATGATTAGCCAACGTAAGGAAAGAGTAAATAATCAACAAAACAATGATAATGAGAATGGTTTCTATCATCAATAGAATAAATGTGACGGAATGTACAATTGGATAATAATTTGAGCCAATTTTGATATTCCTCAATATTTATTCTGGTAGGGAAAGAATGGTTCGCGGAGGTAATTATTGAGAATCTTAATGTTTAATTAAGGTTTCATCTGTTAATAAAGTGATAAATATATTGTGGTGAAAAGCGGGGGATATATTAAATATGCCGGATAAGGTATTGATTCCGTCATCCGGCACACGGTTTAAACTTAGCGCTTTTTACCCATTGCCGCCGCCAGCGCATCCATCATAGCGCTGTTGCCCGCAGGCTGGGCGTCACGGCCACGCGGTTTCGCCGCTTTTGGCGCTGGGCGATTGCCCTGAGTGCGATCGTTATTCCCGCCGCCGCGACGCGCATTGGTTTCACCCGGCTGCTCGTCCAGACGCATGGTCAGCGCGATACGCTTACGTTGCAGGTCCACTTCCAGCACTTTCACCTTCACAATGTCGCCCGCTTTCACCACGGTGTGTGGATCGTCGACAAACTTATTCGACAGCGAAGAGATATGCACCAGGCCATCCTGATGAACGCCGATATCAACAAACGCGCCGAAATTGGTGACGTTGGTGACCGCCCCTTCCAGGATCATTCCCGGCAGCAGATCGTTCATGGTTTCTACGCCGTCAGCAAACTGTGCGGTTTTAAATTCAGGACGCGGATCGCGACCCGGCTTTTCCAGCTCTTTGATGATGTCGGTGACGGTCGGCACCCCGAAGCGTTCGTCAGTAAAATCGGCGGCTTTCAGATTGCGCAGTTCGTTGCTGTTGCCCATCAGGTCACGCAGCGATTGCTCGGTAGCGGCCAGAATGCGTTCCACAATCGGATAGGCTTCCGGGTGAACGGTGGAGGCATCCAGTGGGTTATCGCCATGGTTGATGCGCAGGAAGCCTGCGCACTGTTCAAAAGCTTTTGGCCCCAGACGGCTGACTTTCAGCAGTTGCTGACGGTTCTGGAACTGACCGTTCTCATCGCGCCAGGCGACGATGTTTTGCGCCATCATGCGTGTCAGGCCGGCCACGCGGGTCAACAGCGGAACGGAAGCGGTATTGAGATCGACGCCGACGGCGTTCACACAGTCTTCCACCACCGCGTCCAGCTTACGCGCCAGTTGTGTCTGGCTAACGTCGTGTTGATACTGGCCCACACCGATGGATTTCGGATCGATTTTCACCAGCTCAGCCAGCGGATCCTGCAGACGACGGGCGATAGACACTGCGCCACGCAATGAAACGTCGAGATCCGGGAACTCCTGCGCCGCCAGCTCGGAAGCCGAGTAAACCGATGCCCCGGCTTCGCTGACGATCACTTTCTGCGCGGTGACTTTCGGGAACTGTTTCTGCACGTCGAGGAAGAAACGCTCGGTTTCGCGCGACGCTGTACCGTTACCAATCGCCACCAGTTCAACGTTGTATTTTTCACACAGCGCCGCAACGGCAACGGCGGCTTTGGCGGCCTGACCGGTGTGTGGATAAATGGTGTCGGTCGCGACCAGCTTACCGGTACCGTCAACAACCGCCACCTTCACGCCGGTACGCAGGCCGGGATCGAGGCCCATGGTGGCGCGCAGGCCGGCCGGAGCCGCCATCAGCAGGTCATGCAGGTTACGGGCAAAGACGTTGATTGCTTCATCTTCCGCGCGTTCGCGCACGGTGCCCATCAGTTCGGTTTCGAGGTGCATCAGCACCTTAATTCGCCATGTCCAGCTGACCACGCCTTTGCGCCAGCTGTCGGCAGGTGCGTTATTCAGGCGCAGTCCCAGGTGGTTCTGGATAATCTGTTCGCCGTGGCTCTCTTTTGGCGGCTCATCGAATTGCGGATCGGCATTCAGCGAAAGCTGCAGCACGCCCTCGTTACGGCCACGGAACATGGCCAGCGCACGGTGGGATGGCACGGTAGAGATCGGTTCGTGGTGATCGAAGTAGTCGCGGAATTTCGCGCCTTCCTCTTCTTTACCGCTTACCACGGTGGAAACCAAATGCGCGTTCTTCCACAGGTAGTCACGCACTTTCGCCAGCAGCGCGGCATCTTCAGCGAAGCGTTCCATCAGGATGTAACGTGCGCCGTCGAGGGCCGCTTTGGTATCCGCCACGCCGTTGTCGGCGTTGAGATATTTAGCGGCTTCTGTTTCCGGGTCGTGAGACGGCTCGTTCCACAGCAGGTCTGCCAGCGGCTCAAGGCCTGCTTCAATGGCGATCTGTCCACGGGTACGGCGTTTAGGTTTGTACGGCAGATAGAGATCTTCGAGTTCGGTCTTACTTAACGTGCCGTTGATCGCTTTCGCCAGGTCGTCGGTCAGTTTGCCTTGCTCGCCGATAGATTTCAGGATTGCCTGACGGCGGTCTTCCAGTTCACGCAGATATCCCAGACGGGTTTCCAGATTACGCAGTTGCGTATCGTCCAGACCGCCGGTGATTTCCTTACGATATCGTGCGATAAACGGCACGGTGTTCCCTTCGTCAAGCAGGCGAACGGCAGCTTCTACCTGTTCAGCACGAGCCTGAATTTCACCTGCGATAATGCGGCAGAAAGAATCATTCATCATGGATAGCTTCGTCTATAGGATAAAAAATCAGGGGATAGTTATACGGATTGACTGACAAAAATGCCAGCCATCTGCCGGGGCTTCGGATTGTTCCGGTCTCACTTAACGTATTCAATCTCGTTCACGTACCAGCTGGCTTCGCCACCAGGGGTGTTTACTACTGCGAGATCGCCGACTTCTTTTTTCAGCAGCGCTCGCGCCATTGGTGAGTCGATAGAGATGTAATCTTTACGACCGAAGATCTCATCGTAGCCAACAATACGGAATTTGCGGATGTCGCCATCGTCATTTTCAATCTCAACCCATGCGCCAAAGAAGACTTTGCCCTCCTGCTGCGGGGAGTAATCGACGATTTTCAGATTCTCCATGCACTTGGTCAAATATCGGACGCGGCGGTCGATCTCACGCAGGCGCTTTTTATTATACTGGTAGTCGGCATTTTCGCTGCGGTCACCCAGACTCGCGGCCCAGGTTACTTTTTTGGTGACTTCCGGGCGCTCTTCACGCCAGAGATAATTCAGCTCTTGTTTGAGTTTTTCATACCCTTCACGGGTTATCAGGGGCGTTTTCATCTTATTGTTTTACCTTCGACTCTGTGATGATGCGCACAATTAGTATTACGTGAGCATATCAACAGAATAAATAATGTATTGCGAGAAACATTGTATACTTAAGCTGCTGTTTAATATGCTTTGTAACAATTTAGCCTGGAATTCATACCAGAATTCGCTGGTGACTCACGTTAGCTTTCTTAAGAATATACACTTAATTGTTGCGAACCTTTGGGAGTAATAACAATGCAAGAGAACTATAAGATTCTGGTGGTCGATGACGACATGCGCTTACGTGCGCTTCTGGAGCGTTATCTGACCGAGCAGGGCTTCCAGGTTCGAAGCGTCGCAAACGCTGAGCAGATGGATCGTCTGCTGACCCGTGAGTCTTTCCACCTGATGGTGCTGGATTTAATGCTGCCGGGAGAAGATGGCCTGTCTATTTGCCGTCGCCTGCGCAGCCAAAGCAACCCGATGCCGATCATTATGGTTACGGCGAAGGGCGAAGAAGTGGACCGTATCGTTGGACTGGAAATCGGCGCTGACGATTACATCCCGAAACCGTTTAACCCGCGTGAGCTGCTGGCACGTATTCGCGCAGTCCTGCGCCGTCAGGCGAATGAACTGCCGGGCGCGCCTTCTCAGGAAGAAGCGGTCATTGCGTTTGGTAAGTTCAAACTGAACCTCGGTACGCGTGAAATGTTCCGTGAAGATGAGCCTATGCCGCTCACCAGCGGTGAGTTTGCGGTGCTGAAAGCACTGGTTAGCCATCCGCGTGAGCCGCTGTCCCGCGACAAGTTGATGAACCTCGCCCGTGGTCGTGAATATTCTGCGATGGAACGTTCTATCGACGTCCAGATTTCCCGTCTGCGTCGCATGGTGGAAGAAGATCCGGCGCATCCACGCTACATTCAGACCGTATGGGGTCTGGGCTACGTCTTTGTTCCGGACGGTTCTAAAGCATGAGGCGAATGCGCTTCTCGCCACGAAGTTCGTTTGCCCGCACGTTATTGCTCATCGTCACCTTGCTGTTTGCCAGCCTGGTGACGACTTACCTGGTAGTGCTGAACTTCGCGATTCTGCCGAGCCTCCAGCAGTTTAATAAGGTCCTGGCCTACGAAGTTCGTATGCTGATGACCGATAAACTACAGCTGGAGGACGGTACGCAACTGGTGGTGCCGCCCGCATTCCGTCGGGAAATTTATCGTGAGCTGGGTATTTCCCTCTATTCCAACGAGGCCGCTGAAGAAGCCGGACTGCGTTGGGCGCAACACTATGAATTCTTAAGCCATCAGATGGCGCAGCAGTTGGGTGGCCCAACGGAAGTCCGCGTTGAGGTAAACAAAAGCTCGCCGGTTGTGTGGCTGAAAACCTGGCTGTCGCCCAACATCTGGGTACGTGTGCCGCTTACGGAAATTCATCAAGGCGATTTCTCACCGCTGTTCCGCTATACGCTGGCGATTATGCTGCTGGCTATCGGTGGCGCGTGGCTGTTTATCCGTATCCAGAACCGACCGTTGGTGGATCTTGAACATGCGGCGCTGCAGGTGGGGAAAGGTATCATTCCACCGCCGTTGCGGGAGTATGGCGCTTCAGAGGTGCGCTCCGTAACCCGAGCCTTTAACCATATGGCCGCAGGTGTGAAGCAGTTGGCCGATGACCGTACGCTGTTAATGGCGGGCGTGAGCCACGATTTACGTACTCCGCTGACGCGTATTCGTCTGGCAACGGAAATGATGGGCGAAGAGGACGGTTATCTTGCGGAGTCCATCAATAAGGACATCGAAGAGTGTAACGCCATCATCGAGCAGTTCATCGATTACCTGCGTACCGGTCAGGAGATGCCGATGGAGATGGCGGATCTGAACTCGGTGCTGGGTGAAGTGGTTGCGGCAGAAAGCGGATACGAACGTGAAATCGAAACTGCGCTGCAGCCTGGCGCCATTCAGGTGAAAATGCACCCGCTGTCGATCAAGCGTGCGGTTGCCAATATGGTGGTTAACGCCGCCCGTTACGGCAACGGCTGGATTAAGGTCAGTAGCGGTACGGAGACGCATCGCGCCTGGTTCCAGGTAGAAGATGATGGTCCGGGCATCAAGCCGGAGCAGCGTAAGCACCTGTTCCAGCCATTTGTCCGCGGCGACAGCGCGCGCAGTACCAGCGGCACGGGGCTGGGTCTGGCGATTGTGCAACGTATTATCGATAACCATAACGGCATGCTGGAGATTGGTACCAGTGAACGTGGTGGGTTGTCGATTCGTGCATGGCTTCCGGTTCCTTTCACTCGCGCGCAGGGTATCACGAAAGACGTATAAGAAAGGGAGGCGAAATGCCTCCCTTTTTGTTGCTGTAGGCCGGATATGTGGCAACCGCCATCCGGCATTTTTCGTTACAGCTTCGGTCCGGCGCTAACCAGCGCTTCACCCGCAGGGGTGTCGGTGTATTTCTCGAAGTTCTCGATAAACAGTTTCGCCAGTGCATTGGCTTTTTCCTGCCACTGCTCTGGAGACGCGTAGGTATTACGCGGATCGAGAATGCGCGTATCCACGCCCGGCAACTTGGTCGGGATAGCCAGGTCAAACATCGGCAGACGGAACGTTTCTGCGTCATCCAGCGAACCGTTCAGGATGGCGTCAATAATCGCACGGGTATCTTTGATAGAGATACGTTTGCCAGTACCGTTCCAGCCGGTGTTAACCAGATACGCCTGCGCACCTGCCGCCTGCATACGTTTCACCAGCACTTCTGCATACTGCGTTGGGTGCAGAGACAGGAATGCTGCGCCGAAGCAGGCAGAGAAGGTTGGGGTCGGTTCGGTAACGCCGCGTTCGGTACCGGCCAGTTTGGCGGTGAAGCCAGACAGGAAATGGTACTGAGTTTGGTCTGCTGTCAGGCGAGAAACCGGCGGCAGCACGCCAAATGCGTCGGCAGTCAGGAAGATCACTTTGGTAGCATGACCCGCTTTTGACACTGGCTTAACGATATTATCGATGTGATAAATCGGGTAGGAAACGCGGGTGTTTTCAGTTTTGGAACCGTCGTCGAAGTCGATGGAACCATCTTCGCGCACGGTGACGTTTTCCAGCAGCGCGTCACGACGAATTGCGTTGTAGATTTCTGGCTCGGCATCTTTAGACAGTTTGATGGTCTTCGCGTAGCAACCGCCTTCGAAGTTAAATACGCCGTCGTCATCCCAGCCGTGTTCGTCATCGCCAATCAGGCGACGTTTCGGATCGGTGGACAGCGTTGTTTTACCGGTACCGGACAGGCCAAAGAAGACTGCCACATCACCTTTTTCCCCGACGTTTGCTGAGCAGTGCATGGAGGCAATGCCTTTCAGCGGCAGCAGGTAGTTCATCACGGAGAACATACCTTTCTTCATTTCGCCGCCGTACCAGGTGCCGCCAATCAGCTGGATACGCTCAGTCAGGTTGAAAGCCACGAAGTTTTCAGAGTTCAGACCCTGCTCTTTCCATTGTGGGTTGGTGCACTTAGCGCCGTTCATCACGATGAAATCCGGTTTAAAATCAACCAGCTCTTCGTCGCTTGGGCGGATGAACATGTTTTTGACGAAATGCGCCTGCCAGGCAACTTCGGTAATGAAGCGCACGGAAAGACGGGTATCGGCGTTAGCGCCGCAGAATGCATCAATGATAAACAGGCGCTTGCCGGAAAGTTGCTGGGTAACTAATCCTTTCAGATGCTGCCAGGTTTCCGGGGAGAGCGGTTTGTTGTCGTTCTTACCTTTACCTTTGTCTGACCACCAGAGCGTGTCACGCGTGGTGTCGTCACGGACAATGTACTTATCCTTTGGCGAACGTCCGGTAAAGATACCGGTATCAACGGCAACGGCGCCCAGATTCGTTAACACGCCACGTTCATAACCTTCCAGGTTTGGATCAAGTTCTTCCTGGAAAAGTGTGTCGTAGTCTGGATTGTAAACGATATCCTGAACGTCATTGATACCATAAGCCTTGAGATCTTGCGGGGTTAAACTGTTGTTCACACGCATTTCACTGCTCCTTAGCCAATATGTATTACCTGGAATAGTAAGGTTTTTTAGGGATTGCTAACCGCGACAAGGCTCATAGATTTACGCATCCGGGAAAATCACGGGTTACCGAATACGCTGCGACTCCTGTCACAAAGAGGCGGATATTATGGCAGGAAACCCTTTTTTGTTGTGGAAAATGTTCTTAAAACGTTAATGAAGAGTGTTTTTGGCTGGAATCTTGTGAGTGTAATCGCATTCACGTAAGAAAATAACGTAACTCATACATATACAATATCGATTCACTTCCCGTCGCGTTAGTCTGAAATCAGCCTACCAATGCTCAAAATTGTGAAGTTGATGCGATAATTAGCTTTTCCCTTCATTCTGGAAACTGACATGGATAGTGCTGAAATTTCACGTACAACGCGTTTGGGCATGATATTTATCGGCCTGTTGCAGGGGGCATTATGCTACCTGCTGATGACATATCTGGTGCCCCATAACGACGACTGGCTGTTCTATGGCATGCCTGCGACGATTGCGATCACCTCGGCACTTTTGCTTACTGTCGTTTCTTTCAAACAACGCGCGCTGTGGTATTGGATGGCGCTGATCTTTGTTGTGGTGCTGGCGATGAGCGTCTGGCTAAAGTGGCAAGTCGAGGACAGTGATAAGTGGCGGCAACATGAAGTTTTTATGTTCTACGGTTGGCGCTTACTGCTGATGGCGATGCTTGCCTTGCCCTGGATTCAGTACTCGCTTCATGTCTCTCGTGAGCAGGCGCGTTACCCGCATTTTTATCGGCAATTGTGGCTTAATGCGTTGACGTTGCTGATTGTCTTTGTCGCCAACGGTCTGTTCTGGCTGGTGCTCCTGCTATGGAGCGAGATGTTTAAGCTGGTCGGTATTCCCTTCTTCAGCACGCTCTTCTTTGATACCGACTGGTTTGGCTATGTGGCCTTTGGTCTGATTACCGCACTGGCAGTGGTACTGGCTCGTACACAGTCGCGTCTGGTCACGGCGGTACAAAAATTACTGACGTTTATTGCCACCGGTCTGTTACCTCTGGTCGCGCTGTTGGCGCTGATGTTCATACTGACCTTGCCCTTCACTGGACTGGAGGCTATTTCGCAACGCGTGTCTGCGGCCGGGTTGATGTCAACGCTGACGCTGCTCCTGTTGCTGTTGATGGCTATCGTGCGTGAGCCACAAAAAGAAGCTCTACCTTATCCTGGCGCGTTACGCTATCTCATCAAATGTGCTCTGGCTGTCACGCCCATCTATACGCTGATTGCCGGTTGGGCGCTGTGGGTGCGAATACAGCAGTACGGTTGGACGCCTGAGCGTTTGTATGGCGTGCTGGTGGTCGTGGTACTGCTGGTATGGTCGTTTGGCTATTTGGCCAGCATTTTACGCCGCGGGCGCAATCCGCTTGAGCTTCAGGGGCCGGTCATTCTTGGCGTTTCGTTGCTGGCGTTGGGGCTGTTGGTTCTGCTGTCGTCGCCGGTTATTGATGCCTGGCGTATCAGCGTTAACAGCCATATGGGGCTGTATCACAGCGGGAAAATCAAACCGGATCAGGTCAGCCTGTATATGTTGGATCACAGCGGAAAACCGGGGCGCGCAGCGTTGGAAGCATTACAAAAAGATGTGGCGTTTAATCAAGACAGTAAGCGCAGACGCGACTTGAATTCTCTGCTGCAAGGGAGCCGGGATGCGGTTAAAGAGCTAACCGCAACACAGTTAGTATCGAAGGTTGTGATTGCTCCGGGGAGCGAGAAGCCAGACGATGCGTTCTGGACGTTTGTCAAAGCACAGGGGTATCGCATCACCTCTTGTGCTGAGCAGAATGCGTGCGTATTGGTGAGTCAGGACCTCAATGCGGATGGTCATCCTGAGCAGGTGCTATATGCTTTTGGCGATGGGGAGAGTCTGGTCTTCGGCATGCAGAAAAACAAATGGGATTTGTTAGCTGTTGCCAGGCTACCTGAAGGATTCAATAAGGATAAATTGCTGCAGGCGGTGGCGAATCAGCAACTGGGTTCAGCCCCCAGAATCTGGCGGGATATCACTATTGATGGCAAAAGACTACCGATGACTTATTACACCGAGTGAGTGTGTTGCCGACCGCGTTTTTGCCGGATAGCAGCGCGAACGGCTTATCCGGCCTACGACAGTTTTTCCGTAGGCCTGATAAGCGCCGCGCCTTCAGGCAAGACGGTGATTAATGCACCTGTGGATCGGCAGGGGAGGCGTTGCTGCGGATCTCTGCAATATCCATGGCGTTAAACAGATAGTGGCTACCGCAGTAATCGCAGTGCATATCGATCTCGCCTTCTTCCGCCAGAATGCTGTCAACTTCTTCGTCCGGCAACGTTTTCAGTGCGCCTGCGCAGCGTTCGCGTGAACAGGTGCATTTGAACTCAACGTCCTGCGGATCGTAGAGAGTAACCTCTTCTTCGTGGTATAAGCGCCACAGCACTTCGTTGGCCGGCAGCGTCAGCAGCTCTTCGGCCTTGATGGTTTCGGTCAGGGCGGTCAGGTGATCGAAATCATCTGCCTGTGCGTTTTGCGCCGGCATCACTTGCAGCAGCATTCCGCCAGCAGCGGGTTTGCCATCAACGTCGCCAGTGCGGATGAACAGGCGTGTCGGCAGCTGTTCGGAACGCATGAAGTAGTCTTCCAGACAGGCTGCCAGCGTGTCACCTTCCAGACCGACCACGCCCTGATAACGCTCGCCTTCTTCCGGAGTAATGGTGATCACCAGGTAGCCGTTGCCCACCAGGGTTTTCAAATCGGCATCTTCAGGAATATCACCCTGCATGCGGGCCACGCCGCGCATCTGCTGATTGTTGTTGCCGTTGATGACGGCCAGGCTCAGCGGACCATCACCCTGCAACTGCACAGTGATATCACCGGCAAACTTCAGCGTAGCGGTGAGCAGGCTGGTGGCAACCAGCAGCTCAGCCAGTACGTTTTTGACCGGCTGCGGATAAGTATGATTTTCGAGGATCTGTTGCAGGGTTTCCGAAACGGTCACCAGCTCGCCGCGCACGGCAAAGTTTTCAAACAGATAACGATGTAATTGGTCATGTTGCGGCATAATCATCTCTCTTGCAGGTGACAGTCACTCGCTGTCGCCATGTTTAAATCGTAACAGGTCGCGGCGCTCTTTCTTGTCCGGTCGCCTGTCCGGGTGCGGCATGGTTAACGCGTTAAGTTTACGCGCCAGCGCCATTTTTTCGCGTTTTTCCACGCTTTCCGCGGTTTCTTCATACAGCGTAACGGCTTCCGTTGCCGGGCGACGCTGCTCGGTAATGGCCTTGATAATGACCGTTCGCTCGTCATTTCCCTGGCGAAGGGTGAGGGTGGCGTTCAGCTCGACAATCTTGCTCGGCTTACTGCGCTGGCCGTTGTAGTGCACCTTACCGCCTTCAACCATTTCGCGGGCTAGCGCACGCGTTTTGTAAAAGCGTGCAGCCCACAGCCATTTATCCAGCCTGACTTCAGCAGAGGGCTTTTCTTTCATGGCGTCTCCTTCACATCAGTGAGGGGATCAGTCGGCGGTAGTCATTCAGTGACGGATGGCGTGCGTACTGCTTTTCGGCGATGCCGGAGTCGGGATTGGTCACGCCGAGGCAGTAACGAATACCGTACAGAGCAGCGGCGTCGAGAATGGGTTCGCTGTCGTCAATAAACAGCGTCTTCTCTGCACTCATTCCCGTTTCTTCAGCCACAGCGTGCCATAACCGCTGATCCTCTTTGGGATAACCAAATGTGTGGGTGGAAAGTAATAAATCAAGGTGTGAGGCCAGACCGGTATGCTCCAGCTTCACCGCCAGATTATGCGGATGCGCGTTGGTGAGCAAAATACGGCGCTTGCCGCTGGCTTTTAAGGCATCAAGAAACGGTACGGTATCTTCACGCAAAACGGCGCGTGGTCCCTGTTCCGTTGTCATGGCGCAAATATCCAGATCCAGGCACTCGCTCCAGTAATCCAGGCAGTACCAGTTTAGCGTATGCTGCACGGCATGATACTGCTGACGAATATAGTCCTGGGCTTCCTGGGGAGAGATACCCTGCTTCGCGCCATAGGTTTCCGGCACCAGTTTTTGCCAGAAATAGTTATCGAATGCCAGGTCGAGCAGCGTGCCGTCCATATCTAACAACACGGTGTCGACATCCTGCCAGGCAATATTGATATGCATGGAAACTCCCCACAAGAAAACATGATGCGCGACAGAGTAGCATATCCTGTCGTGCGAGCGTGTTATCGAATCAGGCTTTCCGGGTCGTCAATCAGCGTTGGATTCAGGCAACTTTCGTAGTAGCTCTGAATTTCCGCGATGCGGGTGCGGTGACGCTGGTAGCGTCTGAATGCCTGCACGCTGTTGTAGACAGCGCATCCGAGCATGGAGAACATCAGCAGCGTCGTGCCAAGGTAGCGCCATAACCCTGAACGATCCGGGATACGGTGCAGGCCAATGTGCTGGGTGCCATTGGCGTCAGTCGAAATATTGGTGACGATCCCCTCTGCGCGAAATGGTGTCTGCATCAGCATCTGCGCCAGGCGCTGGAAGGCGTTCCACTGTTCCTGGGGAGGATAGTCATATAGCGAGGTCGTCGGCCACGGCTGATCGACCAGATCGCTGCCTTCATCGCTGATAATCAGGAAACCGCCGGGAGCAGGGCTATTCAGCGCCTGGGCTGCTCGCGCAGTCTCGCGTGAAATAAATGGTGCCGTAGAGGTATTCACCAGATTATCTAACGACTCAGCGCTTACCGGACGCAGCAGCACGTTCACCCCATCCAGTTTGCCTGCGTTCGCTCGCTTTACCAGCGCGGCCCAGTCTTTGCTGTTACCGAGGTTAACCAGCGCATTCTTTAAGCGTACACATTCATCTTTGGCTGCACACAGATCGGCCGTTTTCAGGACAATCTCACCAAAATCGTCCAGTAACACCATGCCGGACTTTTGGATTGCCGAGCGTAGCGATGCGCTGACGCGAGAGTCATCGTCAGGTTTGGGATGCAGCTGGCGGTTCACGGCCTGCGTGAGCGCAGTGGCCTTATTCACCAAATCGGATTCGGGCAGTGGTAATGCGCGTGCGTCATTCCAGATAATTTGCGAGCAATCGAAAGGCATAAACGGCGTGGTGGGCTGCGCATTCCAGCTCCCTTGGGTATGAATATTACACATACCCGTACCGCTCAGGTGCAGCGTGTCACCCACGCGAACGCCCGCGTTTTCGAGCTGTTTAACGCTGGTGGCTTCGATAGTTTGCGCGCCCTTCATCCAGGAAAGCGTGACCTTTATCGGCATATCCAGCGGGATCCAAAACAGCAGCATCAGCAGTACCAGCAACGAGCCGCCCGCGATGACGGCGTTGCGCAGCCAATGTTGCAACGGGAAATTTTTGACTTCATCGTGCAGAGATAAAAAACGCCCCTGGCGGACAACGTGGCGATCGAGATAAATATCGATATCCGTTTGCTGGCCAAGGTCTTGGGCGATGTAAGGTTGCCAGTGAGGTGGGTAGATCAGATCAATAATACCCAGCGAGATATTATTAATTTGCTCCTGGTCGTTTTCGCCAAACAACCCCCAGCGACGCGGCGTACCGCGCAGACAATGAATTTCCCGCAGGGCGGTTTTGGACGGCGGGGCGAATAATCCCCACAGACCCGCAGCTAACAGCAACACCGCGCCACCGACTGCCCACGGAACAAACGTATTCGGGATAACCAAACAGAAAAAGAACAGCAGGAATGATGCGGTTATCAGCAACGCCTCGCGCAATCCCGAAGGGCGGCTGAGCGCATATTCTTCATGGGTTTCTTGGCGAATATTCAGCAGTTCAATCTGCTCACTTTCTTCACCACGAATGGATGCCTGGGTAGAAGCGGTGTGCTGCAACGCATAGCCACGCGCTTCCTGCATATATTCCTGCAGCGTATGGCCGTTCAACGAGATAACCAGCGGTATTGTATTGGTATGGATTATCTCAACGCTGTTTTCGTCATTGATGTATTGTTCCCAGAAAGGGGGAAGGTGCACCTCAACGGAATCAAGATAGTAGCGCCATTTGTTAGGATCGTCGGTGGTGATGCCGTAACGTGTAATCGAACGAGTAAGCACGATGACGCTATTACTTTGGGCATTCAACGTTAATGAGACTGGCGCAGAACTGGCTCCAGTTGGACCAGGTACTTGCTGAATTTGACTAAGGCTTTCGAGATAGTTTTCGACGGCATTGCGTTCTTCAGGCGCGAGTTTACGTTTCGAGGCGTCTGAGAAGACGCTGCTCAAGGGTAAATTTTTCTGCCTGGATTTTGATTTGAGTAGCCATCCTGCAAGCAATGAGCAGGCCAGCAAAGCAGCTAAAAAAATCAGAATGGTGCTCATGCTTTCCCCATCTTACTTAGTCTGTCAGGCGTGGTCAGTCGCACCCTGTTCAATATTCGTGATTCTGTGGTTGGCTATCGGCAAGTGTGGAGTCGAACTTGAGCATCTTTAAGTACAGCCCAGTAAAAGCGAATCATAGCAAAATCACTAAAAATGGAATATCAGCAAATTCCTGGAGTTATTTCAACCTATTGACTTTTAATTTGAAATAGGGATTAACTTTTAGTACGTTACATAAATGTAAATAAACGGCAATTCACATTGCCGAAACCGTGCGGTATATCGCACAATAACCCCAGATTTCACAGCAAAGATCCTCACAATGAGCAAATCATTACAGAAACCCACGATTTTGAAAGTGGAAACCGTCGCCCAATCCCGGCTGTTTAAAGTCGAAAGCGTGGACCTTGAGTTCAGCAATGGCGTACGCCGCGTTTATGAACGTATGCGTCCATCCACGCGTGAAGCGGTAATGATTGTGCCGATTGTTGACGACCACATGATCCTCATCCGCGAGTACGCAGTCGGGACCGAATCTTACGAACTGGGTTTTTCTAAGGGATTAATCGATCCTGGCGAAAGCATTTTTGAGGCGGCGAATCGGGAGCTGAAAGAAGAGGTGGGGTTTGGCGCAAAAGATCTGACGTTTTTAAAGAAACTCAGCATGGCACCATCTTATTTCTCCAGCAAGATGAACATCGTGGTGGCAGAAGATTTATATCCTGAATCGCTGGAGGGTGATGAACCTGAGCCATTGCCGCAGGTGCGCTGGCCGCTGGCGCATTTGATGGACCTGCTGGAAGATCCTGATTTTCACGAAGCGCGTAATGTCAGTGCGTTGTTCCTCGTACGCGAATGGCTGAAAGGGCAGGGGCGATTGTAGTTTATATTGCCGGATGGCGGCTGACGCCTTATCCGGCCTACAGAGTTCAGCACTTTCAAATAATTGCGCCGAAAATGTAGGCCGGATAAGACGCCCCTGGCGTCGCCATCCGGCAAAAGATTAGAATAGTTCGTGCGTCTCACCATTATCGATAATGGTCGTCCCCACTTCATGCACCGCCTGTTGCGTCGGCTGAGTGCCTTCAATGAAGTACTCTGCGCGGCTATTGCCACCGCTTGCCAGTTGTCCTGTGCTGCGATCGATATTGACCGTCACAATACCCGGTGGCGGCGTCAACGGCTGTTCAGGCACGCCTTCCAGCACGGACTTCATATAGGCATCCCATGCTGGCTGCGCACTCTTCGCACCGCCTTCGTAGCCGGAGATTTGGTCTTTGATCGCGCCGGAAGCTGTCGTATGACCAAGGTTGCGGCGATGATCATCAAAGCCGATCCATACTGACGTCACCACGCCTGGTCCGTAACCGGAGAACCACGCATCTTTAGAGCTGTTGGTGGTTCCGGTTTTCCCGCCGATATCATGACGCTGTAAATCGCGACCTGCGCGCCAACCGGTTCCCATCCAGCCTGGTTCACCAAATATATTGGTGTTCAGCGCGCTTTTAATCAGGAAGGCCAGCGGTGTGTTGATCACGTGCGGAGCGTATTCCTGTGTGCCGCTTTGCGCGACCAGTGCCTGGTTAGCCTGTTCAAGCTGTGGCATAGGCACGGCGGCATTCTGCTGTTCCTGCGAGACCGCGACATCTTCTACGTTACTGTTTTCCAGCACGTTAGATTTCTGGGTATCGCCGTAAATCACTGGAATATCGCATTCCGGGCAGGCAATTTTTGGCTTCGCTTCGAAGATAACGCCGCCCATATCGCTTTCGATCTTACTGATGAAATATGGATCGACCAGGAAGCCGCCGTTAGACATCACTGCGTAACCGCGCGCCACCTGCAACGGTGTGAACGAAGCCGAACCCAGCGCCAGTGACTCGGTATGCACAATGTTCTGTGCCGGGAAACCGAAACGTTGCAGATACTCTGCCGCGTAATCCACGCCCATGGCGCGCATGGCGCGTACCATCACCACGTTTTTCGACTGACCCAGCCCCTGACGTAAGCGGATAGGACCGGCGTACTGCGGCGGGGAGTTCTTCGGCTGCCAGTCGGAACCAGCACCGGCATCCCAGCGGGAGATTGGCACGTCGTTGAGCATGCTCGCCAGCGTCAGACCTTTATCCATCGCGGCGGTATACAGGAATGGCTTGATGTTAGAACCCACCTGGCGTAACGCCTGCGTTGCACGGTTAAACTTGCTCTGGTTGAAGTCAAAACCACCAACCAGTGCCAGCACCGCGCCGTTTTGCGGATTGATGGAGACCAGTGCGGAGTTGACGTCTGGCACTTGCGCCAGCCACCAGGCATCGCCCACCTGGCGTACCCAGATTTGCTGGCCGGCCTGTACCACGTCGGTCACTTTGCGCGGCGTTGGGCCTTGTTGAGTATCCGAGCGGTAAGGACGCGCCCAGCGCATGCCATCCATGCGTAATGACACTGACGTACCATCTGCCAGCGCGGCAATGGCTTCCTGCGGATTGGCACTGGTAACAACCGCCGGTAACAGCGGTCCATAAGTCGGCAGCGCTTTCAGCGTATCGGTGATGTTTTTGCTGTCCCAACTGCTTTCGCCCACTTTCCACAGCACGTTCGACGGGCCGCGGTAGCCGTGGCGCATGTCGTAATCCATCACGTTGTTACGTACTGCCTGCTGAGCTGCCTGCTGTACTTTGCGTGTAATGGTGGTGGTGATGCGATACCCGTCTTCATAGGCTTTCTCGCCATAACGGTTATACATCTCCTGGCGCACCATTTCAGACAGATATGGTGCAGAGAAAGCGATTTCCGGCGCGTGGTAGTTGGCGTCAATGGCCTCACCTCGCGCCTGATCGTACTGGGCCTGCGTGATGTAGTTTTCGCTCAACATACGCGACAGTACAACGTTACGTCGCGCGGTTGCCCGGTCCATCGAATAGAGAGGGTTGAAGGTTGACGGCGCTTTTGGCAGACCGGCAATCACCGCAATTTCACTTAAGCTGAGTTGATCCACCGTTTTACCGAAATAGACCTGCGCGGCAGCACCCACGCCATAGGCGCGATACCCCAGGTAAATCTTGTTCAGATACAGCTCGAGGATCTCATCTTTACTCAGCAGTTGTTCAATGCGGATCGCCAGGAACACTTCTTTGATCTTACGCATCAGCGTACGTTCCGGGCTCAGGAAGAAGTTTCTCGCCAACTGCTGGGTAATGGTACTCGCCCCTTGCGACGCGTGACCAGAGAACAATGCTACGCTGGCTGCACGGAAGATCCCCACCGGGTCTACCCCGTGGTGCTCATAAAAGCGGCTGTCTTCTGTGGCGATAAAGGCTTTAACCATTACCGGCGGCATCTGATCCAGCGTGACCGGGATTCGACGTTTCTCGCCATACTGCGCGATTAGCTCGCCGTCAGCGCTGTAAACCTGCATCGGGATCTGTAAACGCACATCTTTGAGCGTCGCGACGTCAGGTAATTGCGGCTCGATATAGCGATAAAGGCCATAAATCGAGCCTGCTCCCAGCAGGATGCAACATACTGCAAGGATTAATAAATACTTTACGAACTTCACTGGAGATTTCCCATTTAGTGGCATTTGGGCAGTTTATAAACAAACGCGCGGTAGTATAAAGGCAAGCCAGACGCATTGATATACCCGTTAAAGCGACGGGTGATAAGGAGATCATCAGCAATGGCTTTTAATATCTGGAAAATTGGTCTGCATATTCAGCAACATGAAGTGCTGGCTGTCGCTATCGTTCGCGAAGCATCAGGTTGGTATCTGCAACGCTGGTGGCGTATACCGCTGACGCCTCAGGTTATCGTCGATGGTCATATTCGCGAGCCTGAACAACTGGTCGCCGCGCTACTGTCGTGGAGCCGGGAGCTCCCTCGCCGACACCATATTCATCTCTCTTTTCCCGCCAATAGGACGTTACAAAAAAAGTTTCCTCGTCCGACAATGACGTTACGCGAGCCAGAGCAAACCGCATGGTTGTCCGGTTCGATGGCGCGTGAACTGGATATGGCGCCGGATGCACTGCATTTTGATTATAGCGAAGACACGTTGAGCCCGGCGTTTAACGTCACTGCTGCGCAAAGCAAAGAGATTTCAGCGCTTCTGACGCTTATCCAAACCCTTAAGGTGCAGGTTACGGCGATTACCCCGGACGCCAGCGCGTTACAGCGATTTATTCCCTTCCTGCCGGATCATCACCAGTGTCTGGTATGGCGTGATGATGCCCAGTGGTTATGGGCGACCCGTTCAGCATGGGGACGTAAATCAACGGGCGATATTAGCTGTATCGAGGAGCTTGCCACGACATTATCTCTGCCCACGACAGCCATTGCGAAATGCTCCCCCGGCGGCTTCGATCCTTTAAGCGCCGTGTTTGTACGCCAGCCGCCCATTCCAACGCAAAGCCATCACTTCGCCATTGCGCTGGGACTCGCTATGGGGGGCGTGTACTGATGATTGCGACCATTAATCTTCTGCCCTGGCGTCAGGCTCGGCGTTACGCTTGCCTGCGCTTCTGGGGCATCTTATTTAGCGCTTCACTCTTGCTTAGTATTGGCGTGTTGTTGCGCTATTACAGCGCTTTGAGTGTAGAAAATCGGGCTGAATTGTTGCTGGCAGACGCCGAAAAGACGCGGGCCGAGGCCCTCATGGCGCTGAAGCCGCGTATGCAACTGCGCCAGCAACGATGGCAGCAGGTTCAGGCACGGAACAAACAGCGTGAGCAGACCCGAAGCTGGCAGCGGGCTTTGCAAGGGCTGGCGGAATTACTGCCGGAGCAGGCGTGGTTAACAAAAATGACCTGGCAGGAGGACACGCTGGAACTGACGGGAAACACACTGAACTTTGCCGCATTGAAGGCATTGGAAGCGCAATTACGCCAGTTGCCGTTGTTTATGTTGAACAGCCCTGGAGAAACGCAGCAGGATGCGCAGGGACGCTGGCAATTCCACTTTCGACTGACACGGAGCGGTGCGCATGATAACTCTCTGTGATGTCTGGTTAGCGCAGTCGCCACGCTTTCGACTCATATGCTGGTGCGGCTGGATGTTGGGGTTACTCATACTGGTGACGCTATGTCTTTACCCCTTAGCGCGGGAGCGGACTATGCAACGCGAGTCGCTGGTCCAGCAACGTGCGGCTATTCAGATGCAATGGCGAGATGTATATCTGCTGGCGGCATCACCAGCAGAGTCTGAAGAGAAACTGACCCTGTTCTCCCCGCTGCTGTTTCAGAATTCACTTACCCGTCTTATCCACTGGCAACCCTCAGCTCAGGGGGGAGAGATGGCGCTGATATCGGCCTGGGATGCTATCCCGCTGACGTTTGTCCAGTTGGCGGCTCAGGGGATGAACGTCAGCCGATTTTCGCTTACCGCAGAAGGCACGGAGCTGCTGCTAACGCTAAAGCTGGAGCGCCTGAATGATGGTTGAGCGCTGGCTGTTGATATGCGTAAGCGTACTGATGCTTACCGGTATGCGTAATCCCTTCCTGCCGCCGGAGGACCGTTGTCAAATTGCTGAGCTGTCGACATGGCGTTTTCAGGGCATGGTGAGTCAGGGCACACGACCCATCGGCATCGTTCAGGATAGCCAGAAAAAATGGCTGCGGGTTAAGCGAAATGACGTCCTGAAAAACGGTTGGACGATTATGCAGATAACGGCCCAGAACATAACTCTCGACACAGAAAAAAACTGCGAACCGCCGCGGTGGCAGTGGCAGCGACAAGGAGCGGTAAATGAAGCGATGGATAGCGTTGATACTAATGGCACTGGCGGTTGGGATAACAAGCGCGCTGGCGACGAAACCGCAAAACGTGACGCTGGTAGTCGATGATGTGCCGGTTACGCAGGTATTGCAGGCGCTGGCTGAACAGGAACAAAAAAACCTGGTGGTTTCGCCGGATGTCAGCGGTGTGCTGTCGCTGCATTTGACGGATGTCCCCTGGAAGCAGGCATTGCAGACGGTGGTGAAAAGCGCCGGTCTGGTATTACGCCAGGAGGGCAATATTCTGCATGTGCATTCTGTTCAATGGCAGAGTGAAAATGCGGCTCGTCAGGAAAACGAGCAGGCGCGGATTCAGGCTAGTCTTCCGCTGGAACATCGCAGCATCATTTTGCACTATGCTGATGCCACCGAGCTGGTAAAAGCCGGAGAAAAGCTGCTCAGTGCCAAAGGAAGCATGACGGTGGATAAACGAACCAACCGCTTACTGCTGCGTGACAATCGTGTTGTTCTCAACACCCTGGAAACGTGGGTGGCGCAAATGGATTTGCCGGTTGCCCAGGTTGAACTGGCGGCGCATATCGTCACCATTAATGAAAAAAGTTTGCGTGAGCTGGGGGTGAAGTGGTCACTGGCTGACGCACAACAACCGGGGGCGGTTGGGAATGTCACAACGCTTGCCAGCGATCTCTCTGTAGCCACCGCCACATCCCGTGTGGGATTTAACATTGGCCGTATTAACGGTCGTTTACTGGAACTAGAGTTGTCTGCGCTGGAGCAAAAACAGCAACTGGATATCATTGCCAGTCCACGATTACTGGCATCTCACCTGCAACCTGCCAGTATTAAGCAGGGCAGTGAGATCCCTTATCAGGTCTCCAGCGGTGAAAGCGGTGCGACATCCGTCGAGTTCAAGGAAGCGGTACTGGGGATGGAGGTGACGCCAACGGTGTTGCAGAAAGGGAGAATCAGGCTGAAACTGCATATCAGCCAGAATGTTCCGGGACAGGTTCTACAGCAGGCAGATGGCGAAGTGTTGGCTATCGACAAGCAAGAGATTGAAACGCAGGTCGAGGTAAGAAGCGGCGAGACAATTGCGCTTGGCGGGATTTTTTCACATAAGAATAAATCCGCAGCCGACAGCGTGCCGCTATTAGGCGACATTCCCTGGCTTGGCTCTCTTTTTCGCCATGATGGTAAAGAAGATGAACGGCGCGAATTAGTGGTCTTTATAACGCCCAGACTGGTTTCAACGGAATAACTTATGCATGAAAAGCCATTGTTTTTGCACTGAACACGTTTCAGGGATTTGACGTGAGGGTGTATTTAGCATACAAGGAGTACCGATTTGAGCGTCGGTACTTTTCTTTACTTATGCGGCAGTGAATACGCTTTGCCTTTCCGGTGGTGTGCCATAGGCTTATTGGGTGTCATTTGGCTGCGCGATACGTCGCCAGGTCTGATGTTTGCAGGGTAGCATGCCTGCCACGACCAGAAATGCGTTAGGTTTGGTGATTTATTCAGTTGCCAAACCCGCTTGAGTATTGAGATAATTTTCAGTCTGACTCTCGCAATATCTTATGAGGTTTCAGTTCATGTCCTGCTGCGCTGGGTGTCTGCGAAGCGGGTTTACCATTAACGAATAGTCTTAGTAGTACCGAAAAAATGGCAGAGAAACGCAATATCTTTCTGGTTGGGCCTATGGGTGCCGGAAAAAGCACTATTGGGCGCCAGTTAGCTCAACAACTCAATATGGAATTTTACGATTCTGATCAAGAGATTGAGAAACGAACCGGAGCTGATGTGGGCTGGGTCTTCGATGTAGAAGGTGAAGACGGCTTCCGTGATCGCGAAGAAAAAGTCATCAACGAGTTGACGGAAAAACAGGGTATTGTGCTGGCAACTGGCGGTGGCTCTGTAAAATCACGTGAAACACGTAACCGTCTTTCCGCGCGTGGCGTCGTGGTCTATCTTGAAACGACAATTGAAAAACAACTTGCGCGTACTCAACGTGACAAGAAACGCCCGTTGCTGCAGGTAGAATCACCGCCTCGTGAAGTTCTGGAAGCGTTGGCTGACGAACGCAATCCTCTGTACGAAGAGATTGCTGACGTGACCATTCGCACCGACGATCAGAGCGCAAAAGTCGTAGCAAACCAGATTATTCATATGTTGGAAAGCAACTAATTCTGGCTGAATACACACTCGTCTGCGGGTACAAGTAACTAAGGTGGATGTCGCGTAATGGAGAGGATCACAGTCACTCTCGGGGAACGTAGTTACCCTATCACCATCGCGGCTGGTTTGTTCAATGAGCCAGCTTCATTCTTACCGCTGAAATCGGGCGATCAGGTTATGTTGGTGACCAACGAAACCCTGGCCCCCCTTTATCTCGATAAGGTTCGCGGCGTACTTGAACAGGCGGGTGTTAACGTTGATAGCGTTATCCTTCCCGATGGCGAGCAGCATAAAAGCCTGACGGTTCTGGATACGGTTTTCACCGCGTTACTGCAAAAACCGCACGGTCGTGATACCACGTTAGTTGCCCTTGGCGGCGGCGTGATTGGCGATCTGACCGGTTTTGCGGCAGCCAGCTATCAACGTGGTGTTCGTTTTATTCAAGTCCCGACAACCCTGTTGTCGCAGGTCGACTCCTCCGTTGGCGGCAAAACCGCCGTAAACCATCCCCTCGGTAAAAACATGATTGGCGCGTTTTACCAACCGGCCTCCGTGGTGGTGGATCTCGATTGTCTGAAAACGCTTCCTGCGCGTGAGCTGGCATCGGGGCTGGCGGAAGTGATCAAATACGGCATCATTCTTGACGGTGAATTTTTCAGCTGGCTGGAAGACAATCTGGATGCGTTGTTGCGTCTGGACGGTCCGGCGATGGCGTACTGTATTCGTCGTTGTTGTGAGCTGAAAGCAGAAGTTGTCGCAGCAGACGAGCGCGAAATGGGCTTACGTGCTTTACTGAATCTGGGGCACACGTTTGGCCATGCGATCGAAGCTGAAATGGGTTATGGCAATTGGTTACATGGTGAAGCAGTTGCAGCAGGTATGGTAATGGCTGCCCGTACGTCTGAACGTTTGGGTCAGTTCACCTCCGCTGATACGCAGCGCATCATTACGCTGTTACAGCGAGCAGGCTTACCGGTGAATGGGCCGCGTGAAATGTCCACTGAGGCTTATCTGCCGCACATGCTGCGAGATAAAAAAGTGTTAGCGGGAGAGATTCGTTTGGTGCTTCCGCGAGCGATAGGGAAGAGTGAAGTGCGCGGCGGAGTGTCGCACGAGGTGGTTCTTAACGCTATTGCTGATTGCCAGCAGGCGTAACAACAAGAAAGGTCAGGCTTACGTTGCGAAACGTAGGTCTTTTAGCTTCAGGTTATGTGCAAAGTCGTAAGCATTAACCTTTGAGTGGGGTGTTAAATGGATGAATTCAAACCAGAAGACGAGCTGAAACCCGATCCCAGCGATCGTCGTACTGGTCGTTCTCGTCAATCGTCTGAACGCGATAATGAGCCGCAAATCAATTTTGATGATGTTGATCTGGATGCTGACGATCGCCGTCCTGCGCGCGCACGCAAAGAGCGTGATGAAGAGCAGAACATTGAAGAAGAGTATGAATCTGATGACGATACCGTGGATGAAGAGCGTGTAGAACGTCGTCCGCGCAAGCGTAAGAAAGTCGCCAGCAAGCCTGCCTCTCGCCAGTATATGATGATGGGCGTGGGTGTTCTGGTACTGCTGCTGCTGATTATCGGCATTGGTTCTGCGCTGAAAGCCCCCTCATCTTCTTCCAATGAGCAGGCAGCATCTGGTGAGAAGAGCATCGATCTCTCTGGCAGCAATGCAACGGATCAGGCGAGTGCAACGACACCTGCAACGGGCGCAGAGCAGACTGCTGGCAATACCCAGCAGGATGTTTCCCTGCCACCGATTTCCTCTACCCCGACTCAAGGTCAGGCACCTGCGGCAACTGAAGGGCAGCAGCGTGTTGAAGTGCAGGGCGATTTGAACAACGCTCTGACACAACCGCAAGGCCAGGAGCAAGTTAACAACGCTGTGGTTAACTCTACGCTGCCGACCGAACCTGCGACCGTTGCGCCGATGCGTAATGGTAATGCTGCGCGCCAGACTGCGAAAACGGAAACGACTGAACGTCCTGCGGCTACGCATCAGGAACGTAAACAGGCCGTAATTGAGCCGAAGAGCAAACCGCAAACTACGGTGAAAGCGACGCCGACAGAGCCGAAACCTGTTGCCCAGGCAAAACCAACCGCAACTGCGCCGACTACCACAACCAAAGCGCCTGTGGTAACCGCTACGCCGAAAGCGACCGCTGAGCCGAAAGCAACCACGACGGCGCCAGCACAGACCGCAACGCCTGCGCCAACGGCGACAGCAACAACGACAACACCTGTTGCTGGCGGAGCGAAAAGTGCAGGTAACGTTGGAGCGTTAAAATCTGCGCCGTCCAGCCATTACACGCTGCAGCTCAGCAGTTCTTCTAACTACGACAACCTGAACGGTTGGGCGAAGAAAGAAAACCTGAAGAACTATGTGGTGTACCAGACGACGCGTAACGGTCAACCGTGGTATGTTCTGGTGACAGGCGTGTATGCGTCTAAAGAAGATGCGAAACGTGCAGTGTCTACGTTACCCGCTGATATTCAGGCGAAAAACCCGTGGGCAAAACCGCTGCACCAGGTTCAGGCCGATTTGAAGTAAGATAGGATATGTTCTGCAATGGTTTGCTGTTTCGCCCAATTGCGGGACAAAGACTAAAGCGCAGGATGCTGTCGGAGCTTTCTCCACAGCCGGAGAAGGTGTAATTAGTTAGTCAGCATGAAAAAAAATCGCGCTTTTTTGAAATGGGCAGGGGGGAAATACCCCCTGCTTGATGATATCAAACGGCATTTACCTCAGGGTGAGTGCCTGATTGAACCTTTCGTGGGTGCCGGGTCGGTGTTTCTCAACACCGACTTTTCTCGTTATATTCTTGCCGATATCAACAGCGACCTTATCAGTCTCTATAACATCGTGAAGACGCGTACCGATGAGTATGTGCAGGCTTCTCGTGAGCTGTTTATGCCTGAAACCAATCAGGCTGAGGTGTACTATCGGTTCAGAGAAGAATTTAATGCCAGCCAGGATCCGTTCCGCAGAGCAGTGCTGTTCTTGTATCTGAACCGCTTTGGTTACAACGGATTATGCCGTTATAACCTGCGCGGCGAGTTTAACGTCCCGTTTGGGCGTTATAAAAAACCTTACTTCCCGGAAGCCGAGTTGTACCATTTTGCTGAGAAAGCGCAGAATGCGGAGTTCCATTGCCTCTCCTATGAAGAGTGCATGGACCGTGCGGATAGCAACTCTGTGGTCTATTGCGACCCGCCTTATGCACCACTTTCGGCGACGGCAAATTTCACTGCGTATCACACCAACAGCTTTAGCCCGAAAGAGCAGGCGCATTTGGCCGAGATGGCAGAAAAGCTGGTCAGTAAGCAGATCCCAGTGTTAATTTCGAACCACGATACGCCCGATACCCGTGAATGGTATCGAGCGGCGAAACATTTTCAGGTCAAAGTGCGGCGCAGCATAAGCAGCAATGGCGGCACGCGTAAAAAGGTGAACGAACTGCTGGCACTGTATAAACCAGGAGTCGTAACGCCTGCGAAGAAATAAATCTCAAGGAGAAGCGGATGAAACAGTATTTGATCGCCCCCTCAATTCTGTCGGCTGATTTTGCCCGCCTGGGTGAGGACACCGCGAGAGCGCTGACTGCCGGTGCCGACGTTGTGCACTTCGACGTCATGGACAATCACTACGTACCGAACTTGACCATCGGACCGATGGTACTGAAATCGCTGCGTAAATATGGCATCACTGCCCCGATTGATGTTCACCTGATGGTGAAACCGGTCGATCGTATTGTCCCGGACTTCGCCGCCGCCGGTGCCAGCATCATTACTTTTCACCCGGAAGCCTCCGAGCATGTCGATCGCACTTTACAGCTGATCAAAGAGCATGGCTGTAAAGCGGGCCTGGTGTTCAACCCGGCAACGCCGCTGAGCTATCTGGACTACGTCATGGATAAGCTTGATGTGATCCTGCTGATGTCCGTTAACCCAGGCTTTGGCGGGCAGTCCTTCATCCCACAAACGCTGGATAAACTGCGCGAAGTGCGTCGTCGCATTGATGAATCTGGCTACGATATCCGCCTCGAAGTGGACGGCGGTGTCAAAGTGAACAACATTGGCGAAATTGCCGCGGCAGGCGCAGATATGTTTGTCGCAGGCTCCGCTATTTTCGACCAACCAGACTACAAAAAAGTCATTGATGAAATGCGCAATGAACTGGCGAAGGTAAGTCATGGATAAGTTTCAGGATATTCGGGGCGCTGCATTTGACCTCGACGGCACGCTGGTCGACAGCGCGCCGGGATTAGCCGCAGCGGTGGATATGGCGCTGTATGCGCTGGAATTGCCGGTTGCCGGAGAAGAACGCGTTATCACCTGGATTGGTAACGGTGCAGATGTACTGATGGAGCGCGCGCTGGCGTGGTCTCGTCAGGAGCGCGCGACATTACGTAAAACGATGGGTAAACCGCCCGTTGATGATGATATTCCCGCTGAGGAACAGGTACGTATTTTGCGTAAGCTGTTCGACAGATACTACGGTGATGTCGCAGAAGAGGGGACATTCCTGTTCCCTGATGTTGCCGACACGCTGGGCGCGCTGTATGCGAAAGGATTGCCGCTGGGTCTGGTAACCAACAAACCGACCCCGTTTGTCGCGCCATTACTCGAAGCATTAGATATCGCCAAATACTTTAGCGTGGTCATCGGTGGTGACGACGTGCAGAATAAAAAACCGCATCCGGATCCGCTGCTGCTGGTGGCAAGCAAGCTTGGCATCAAGCCTGAGCAAATGCTCTTCGTAGGGGATTCACGCAATGATATTCAGGCGGCAAAAGCTGCTGGCTGTCCGTCCGTTGGCCTGACCTATGGCTACAACTACGGTGAGTCGATCGCGCTGAGCCAGCCCGACGTTATTTACGACCGTATTAATGAACTACTGCCCGCTCTCGGGCTTCCGCATAGCGAAAATCAGGAATCAAAAAATGACTAAGCCCATCGTTTTTAGTGGCGCACAGCCCTCAGGTGAATTGACCATTGGCAACTATATGGGTGCGCTGCGTCAGTGGGTGAGCATGCAGGATGACTACCATTGCATCTACTGCATCGTTGACCAACATGCCATCACCGTTCGTCAGGATGCGCAGCAGCTGCGTAAAGCAACGCTCGATACGCTGGCGCTGTACCTGGCATGCGGTATCGATCCTGAAAAAAGTACAATTTTCGTGCAGTCTCACGTACCGGAACATGCACAGTTAGGTTGGGCACTGAACTGCTACACCTACTTCGGCGAGCTGAGCCGTATGACCCAGTTCAAAGATAAATCCGCACGCTATGCGGAGAACATCAACGCCGGCCTGTTTGATTATCCGGTACTGATGGCGGCAGACATTCTGCTGTATCAGACCAACCAGGTACCGGTTGGCGAAGATCAGAAACAGCATCTGGAACTGAGCCGCGATATCGCCCAGCGCTTCAACGCCCTGTATGGCGAGATCTTCAAAGTGCCTGAGCCGTTCATTCCTAAATCCGGTGCGCGCGTGATGTCGCTGCTGGAGCCGACGAAGAAAATGTCCAAGTCGGATGACAACCGCAACAACGTGATCGGTCTGCTGGAAGATCCGAAATCTGTGGTTAAGAAAATCAAACGCGCGATGACCGACTCTGAAGAGCCGCCTGTTGTACGCTACGACGTGCAGAACAAAGCGGGCGTTTCCAACCTGCTGGATATCCTCTCTGCGGTCACCGGCCAGAGCATTCCGGAGCTGGAACAGCACTTCGAAGGCAAAATGTATGGTCATCTGAAAGGTGAAGTCGCAGAGGCCGTTTCCGGTATGCTGACCGAGCTTCAGGAGCGTTATCACCGTTTCCGTAACGATGAAGCTTTCCTGCAGAAAGTGATGAAAGACGGTGCGGAAAAAGCCAGCGCACGTGCTTCTGTTACGCTGAAAGCCGTTTACGAAGCGATTGGTTTTGTCGCCAAGCCGTAATGCGCTCTGTGTTGTTGAAGAAACCGGGTTACGCCCGGTTTTTTTTCGCCTGTTGGTTTGTGAACCTCAAAAAATGTGAAGCGTCTCGCCGTTTGCATATTTCCTCATTGTGTTATATCTTCACTTTAATGAAGATATAAATATTCAATTTACTGAAAATATAAAATGCGTCGGACATTTATCAAGAAAGAGGGGGTTGTGCTGACAACCCTGGCCCGTTACCTGCTCGGTGAGAAGTGCGGTAACCGATTGAAAACTATTGATGAACTGGCAGCCGAGTGTCACTCATCGGTAGGGTTAACCCAGGCTGCGTTGAAAACGCTGGAGTCCTCTGGGGCAATCCGTATTGAGCGTCGTGGGCGTAACGGTAGCTATCTGGTGGATATGGATAACCGTACGCTGCTAAAGCATGTGGATATTAATAACGTGGTCTGTGCGATGCCGCTGCCCTACACCCGTTTATATGAAGGACTGGCGAGTGGGCTGAAAGCGCAGTTCGATGGGATCCCGTTTTATTATGCACACATGCGTGGGGCTGATATTCGCGTGGAATGCCTGCTAAACGGCGTCTACGACATGGCGGTGGTTTCTCGTCTGGCGGCGGAAAGTTACCTTGCTCAGGACGGGCTGCGCATCACGTTGGCGCTGGGACCGCATACCTACGTTGGCGAGCATCAGCTAATTTGTCGCAAGGGCGAATCTGCAGTTGTAAAACGTGTCGGGCTCGATAACCGTTCGGCGGATCAGAAAATCATGACCGAGGCCTGTTTTGGCAACCGTAACGTTGAATTGATCGATATGCCTTATCACGAAAGCTTGCAGCGCATCGCGAAAGGGGATGTGGATGCGGTTATCTGGAACGTGGTTGCAGAGGCCGAGCTGGCGGTACTGGGGTTAGAAGCCACGCCGCTCACCAACGACCCGCGATTTCTGCAGGCCACGGAGGCCGTGGTACTTACCCGCGCAGAGGATTATGCGATGCAGCAGCTACTGCGCGCCGTTGTTAACAAAGAGGCGCTGCTTGCCCACCAACAACGTGTGGCGAACGGTGAACAGGAACCCAGTTATTAAGTGAAGGCAAACGACATGGAAAACAGGCTTAACCTGCTGTGTGAAGCAGGCGTTATCGACAAGGATATTTGTAGCGGCATGCTGCAAGTGGTCAGGCGGTTGGATGAAGAGTGGCGTTTGCCGATTCACAGCGAGCAAGGAACCATGGCGATGACCCATATGGCGAGTGCGTTAATGCGCAGCCGCCAGGGCGAAGTGATTGAAGCGCTGGATGGCGAGTTGCTGGAGGAGTTGGCGCAATCTCATCTCTGGCCAACTATTTTGCTGGTACATCAGGCGCTGATGAAAGAGTTTACGGTGGCGCTGCACGCGAATGAAGAAGGCTATATGCTGGCGAACTTGTATGGATTGTGGATGGCGGCGAACGAAGGCGTCTGAAATCAATGGGGAATGAGCTTATTGCATCTTAAATATTCAAAAAAATGAATATTTAACTGAAGGATTAGAAACGAGGCAGAGAAATGTTTATAGACGCATTGAAACGCCAGAACCCCGCGCTAATCTCCGCCGCTATCGCGTTATGGCAGCAGGGAAAGATCGCCCCTGACAGTTGGGTCATTGATGTTGACCAGGTCATTGAGAATGGCAAACGTCTGCTGGATGTCGCGGGGCAACATGGTATCTCGCTGTATCTGATGACCAAACAGGTTGGACGTAACCCGTGGCTGGCGGAGAAACTGTTGCAGCTTGGCTATGAAGGCATCGTGGTTGTCGATTACAAGGAGAGTCGCGTCATGCGCCGTGCCGGGTTGCCGGTTGCGCATCAGGGACATCTGGTGCAGATCCCGTCGCGGCTGGTCAATGAGGCTGTAGCGCAAGGTACTGAAGTCATCACATTGTTCTCACTGGAGAAAGCGCGCGAAGTTTCCGCTGCTGCGGTGAAGGCCGGCTGTGAACAGAACGTGATGCTGAAGGTGTACGACAAAGATGATTTTCTCTACCCGGGGCAGGAAAGCGGATTTCCGCTGATGTATCTGACGGATGTGGTCAATGAAATCCGCAGGCTGCCGGGCCTGCGCCTGAGCGGCCTCACCCATTTCCCCTGCCTGTTATGGGATGAAAACTCCGCGCAGACGATGCCGACGCCTAATCTGCATACGCTGGTAAATGCCCGACGTCAGTTGGTTGAGGCCGGGATTGCCATTGAGCAGCTTAATGCGCCGTCAGCCAGTAGCTGTTCGTCACTCCCCCTGCTGGCGGAATATGGCGTCACCCATGCGGAGCCGGGTCATGCGTTGACCGGCACCATTCCTTCCAATCAAAAAGGCGACCAGCCGGAACGCATTGCGATGCTGTGGTTGAGCGAGATATCGCACAATTTTCGCGGAGACAGTTATTGCTACGGCGGGGGCTATTATCGTCGCGGCCATGCGCAAAATGCGCTGGTCTTTACGCCAGAAAATGACGCGCCTATAGCCGCGAAACTAAAACCCGTGGACGACAGCAGCATTGACTACTACCTGCCTGTGGCCGGTGAGTTTCCGGTGAGCAGCGTGGTGATCTTCTGTTTTCGCACCCAGATCTTCGTGACGCGTAGCGACGTGGTGCTGGTGTCGGGCATTCAGCGCGGCGTAGCTGAAATCGTCGCGCGATACGACAGTCTCGGCAATATTCTGGAGGACTAATGGCCCGATTTGTGGTGTTGGTAATCGACAGTTTTGGCGTTGGCGCAATGAAAGACGTCACGCGGGTCAGGCCGCAGGATGCCGGAGCGAATACCTGTGGTCATATCCTGGGCGAACTCCCGCATTTACGGCTGCCAACGCTTGAGAAGTTGGGGCTGATTAACGCTCTGGGCTTTGCGCCGGGCGTGATGAAACCTTCGGAATCGGCAGTCTGGGGCGTTGCGGAGCTGCAGCATGAAGGGGGAGATACCTTTATGGGCCATCAGGAAATTTTAGGCACGCGGCCTCAGGCACCGCTGCGGATGCCATTTAGCGACGTCATTGATCGCATTGAGCAAGCGCTGAAAGTCGCGGGCTGGCAGGTGGAACGTCGCGGTGGTGAGCTGGCGTTTCTGTGGGTCAACGATGCGGTTGCAGTGGGCGATAACCTCGAAGCGGATTTAGGTCAGGTCTACAACGTCACTGCCAACCTGTCCGCCATTGCGTTTGATGAGGTGCTAAAGATTGGCCGCGTAGTGCGTGAACAGGTTCAGGTCGGGCGCGTCATAACCTTTGGCGGCCAGCTTGCGAACAGCCAGCGCATTCTGGATGCCGCCGAAACGATGGAAGGGCGCTTTGTCGGCATTAATGCCCCACGCTCCGGCGCGTATGAAAGCGGTTTTCAGGTCAGGCATATGGGCTTTGGCGTAGATGAGCAGGTACAGGTACCGCAAAAACTGCATGACGCCGGAATCCCTACCGTGCTGGTCGGTAAAGTGGCGGACATCGTTGGCAATCCGCACGGGCGCAGCTGGCAAAACCTGGTAGATAGCCAGCAGATTATGGATATCACGCTTAACGAATTTAACGCGGAGTCGACGGTATTTATCTGTACCAACATTCAGGAAACCGATCTCGCCGGACACGCTGAAGACGTCGCACGTTATGCCGAACGGCTGCAGCTTGTTGATCTTAATCTTTCACGCCTTCTGACCGCTATGGAGCCAAATGACTGTCTGGTGGTCATGGCCGATCACGGCAACGATCCGACCATAGGGCACAGCCACCATACCCGGGAAGTTGTGCCGGTATTGGTGTATCAACAGGGGCTTGAGCCTGCGCAATTAGGCATCCGGGCGACGTTATCCGATGTTGGCGCTACGGTGTGTGAATTTTTCGGCGCGGCGGCGCCACAAAACGGCTGTTCTTTTCTCTCGGCATTGCGCCTTACAGGAGACACCTTATGAACTTTGATCCGACGGGCTACACCTGGGTCCACGAACATCTGCATATCGATCTCTCCGGATTTAAGAATAACCTCGACTGCCGGTTAGATCAGTACGATCTCATTTGTCAGGAAATGAAGGATCTCCGGGCGTCAGGCGTCAGCAACATTATTGAGATGACCAACCGCTATATGGGACGTAATCCGCAATTCATGCTCGACCTGATGCGCGATACCGGAATCAACGTCGTGGCCTGCACAGGCTATTACCAGGATGCGTTCTTCCCTGAACATGTTGCGGCGCACAGCGTGGAACAGCTCGCGCAGGAGATGGTCGATGAGATAGTCATCGGTATTGATGGTACTGAATTGAAGGCCGGAATTATCGCGGAAATTGGCTCTAGTGAAGGCGTGATTACGCCGCTTGAAGAGAAGGTGTTTATCGCCGCGGCACGGGCACACATCGAAACCGGACGCCCCATCTCAACCCATACCTCTTTTAGCACGATGGGAGTGGAACAGCTGGTGTTGCTACAGGCGCACGGCGTCGACCTTTCCCGCGTAACCGTTGGTCACTGCGACCTGAAAGATAATCTCGACAATATCTTACGCATGATCGAGCTCGGCGCGTATGTGCAATTCGATACCATCGGAAAAAACAACTATTACCCGGACGAGAAACGCATCGCCATGCTGCACGCGATACGCGATTGCGGACTGCTTAGCCACGTCATGCTCTCTATGGACATTACCCGCCGCTCGCATTTAAAAGCCAATGGCGGCAATGGCTACGACTATCTGTTAACCACCTTTATCCCACAGCTGCGCCAGTCAGGATTCAGTCAGGCCGATGTGGACACGATGTTACGTGATAACCCCTCAAAATTTTTCCAATAAGGACAGAATCATGAAAAAGATTGGCGTTGCTGGCTTACAGCGTGAGCAGATTAAAAAAACCATCGAAACCGCAGCACCGGGCTGCTTTGAAGTCTCCATTCATAACGATATGGAAGCGGCGATGAAGGTGAAATCCGGACAACTGGATTACTACATCGGCGCTTGTAACACCGGCGCGGGTGCAGCACTGTCGATTGCCATCGCGGTGATTGGCTACAACAAGAGTTGCACTATCGCCAGGCCGGGTATTAAGGCGAAAGACGAACATATCGCAAAAATGGTTGCGGAAGGGAAAGTGGCGTTTGGTCTCTCCGTCGAACATGTTGAACATGCGATTCCGATGCTGGTTAACCACCTGAAATAAAAGGCATGACTATGGATCTGTATATTCAGATTGTGGTGGTGGCCTGCCTGACCGGCATGACGTCACTTCTGGCACACCGCTCGGCGGCCGTCTTTCATGACGGCATCCGCCCGATTCTGCCGCAGCTGATCGAGGGGTACATGAACCGCCGGGAGGCGGGGAGTATCGCGTTTGGTCTGAGTATCGGCTTTGTCGCGTCGGTGGGGATCTCCTTTACCCTGAAAACCGGCTTGCTCAACGCCTGGCTGCTGTTCCTGCCGACGGATATTCTCGGCGTGCTGGCAATGAACAGCCTGTTGGCGTTCGGTCTGGGCGCTATCTGGGGCGTATTGATTCTGACCTGCCTGCTGCCGGTGAACCATTTGCTCACGGCGCTGCCGGTTGATGTACTGGGCAGCCTCGGTGAGCTGAGTTCTCCGGTGGTTTCCGCATTCGCACTCTTCCCGCTGGTGGCGATTTTCTACCAGTTTGGCTGGAAACACAGCATTATCGCGGCAGTAGTGGTACTGATGACCCGCGTGGTGGTGGTGCGTTACTTCCCGCATCTGAACCCGGAATCGATTGAGATTTTTGTGGGGATGATGATGCTGTTGGCGATCGCCATTACGCATGATATTCGCCATCGCGGTGATGAGGAGATGGATGCCAGTGGGCTATCGGTCTTTGAAGAACGAACCTCACGGATTATTAAAAACCTGCCGTATATTGCCATTGTAGGCGCGCTGATTGCCGCCGTTGCCAGTATGAAAATTTTTGCTGGTAGCGAGGTCTCAATTTTTACGCTGGAAAAAGCCTATTCAGCGGGGATTACGCCTGAGCAATCGCAGACGCTGATTAACCAGGCGGCGCTGGCGGAATTTATGCGTGGGTTGGGTTTTGTGCCGTTGATTGCCACCACCGCGCTGGCAACCGGTGTGTACGCGGTAGCGGGCTTCACCTTTGTTTATTCCGTAGGTTATCTGGCTCCGAACCCGTGGATAGCGGCAATCCTTGGCGCTATCGTGATTTCAGCGGAAGTGCTGCTGCTGCGCTCAATTGGCAAATGGCTGGGGCGTTATCCGTCAGTGCGTAACGCATCGGACAATATTCGTAATGCGATGAATATGCTGATGGAAATGGCGCTGCTGATAGGCTCGATTTTTGCCGCCATCAAGATGGCGGGCTACACCGGCTTCTCGATTGCGGTAGCGATTTACTTCCTTAACGAATCGATAGGGCGTCCGGTGCAGAAGATGGCGGCCCCGGTCGTGGCGGTGATGATTACGGGTATTGTGCTGAATATTCTCTACTGGTTTGGTCTGTTTGTTCCGGCCTGAGGAGGCGTAAAACATGAAGACGTTCCCTCTGCAAAGTCTTACGCTCGCGCAAGCACAACAAAAGCAGTTTGCGCTGGTGGATACGCTCTGCCGTCACTTTCCTGGCGCTGACTTTCTGGCCGGTGGCGATTTGGGGCTGGCCCCGGGGCTGAATCAGCCCCGGGTCACGCAGCGTGTGGAAAAGGTGCTGGCCGAGGCGTTTCATGCTGAAGCCGCCGTGCTGGTTCAGGGTGCTGGCACCGGGGCTATTCGCGCCGGGCTGGCCGCACTGCTCAAACCCGGGCAGCGGCTGCTGGTACACGACGCACCTGTGTATCCTACAACACTGGTGATCATCGAGCAGATGGGCATCACCCTGGTCAGGGCTGATTTCAACAGCCCCTCGGCAATCATGCGGGCTATTACGCAGTATCGCCCTGATGCCGCGTTGGTACAGCATACGCGGCAGCAACCGCAGGACCATTACGTTTTAGCGGATGTGTTGGCGGAAATAACACAATGCGGCGTACCGACATTAACCGATGATAACTACGCGGTGATGAAAGTAGAGGGTATCGGCTGCGAGTGTGGGGCGATGCTGTCCACCTTTTCCTGCTTTAAGCTCTTCGGCCCGGAAGGCGTAGGGGCGGTTGTCGGCAAGGCAGAGGTCATCGCTAAAATCCGTAACACCCTCTATTCCGGCGGCAGCCAGATCCAGGGAGCGCAGGCGCTCGAGGTGTTGCGTGGTCTGGTTTTCGCTCCGGTGATGCATGCGGTGCAGGCTGGCGTTTCTGAGCGTCTGCTGAATCTGCTCGATAGTGGAGCGATACCTGAGGTGAAAAAAGCGGTTATTGCTAATGCCCAGTCGAAGGTGCTGATCGTGGAGTTTCACCATCCAATTGCCGCTGGTGTGCTGGAAGAGGCACAAAAAAGAGGTGCGCTGCCATACCCGGTGGGAGCTGAGTCGAAGTATGAGATCCCTCCGCTGTTCTATCGCCTTTCGGGGACGTTTCGCGAAGCTAATCCGTTGCTGGGTGATTATGCGATTCGCATTAATCCTAACCGAAGTGGAGAAGAAACGGTGCTGCGTATTTTGCGCGAGAGCGTGAGCGCGATGATGTGTGAATGAGTAGCTAATCTATAAATGCAAAAACCGGGAAATTCCCGGTTTTTTTGTATCTGCGCAATCGCGTATATTATTGATTTGCAGCCGGGCCGCAGCCACCAATAATTTTAGAAATTGAAATCGCCGGATGGAATAAATAATCGTAGCTACAGTTGTTTTTTGTGTTTTCAATATGACCAGTACATGCGGTCAGCGTAGCCAGTACACCTGCCACGATGGTGATTTTTGCAAATTTAAACATGATAAAATCCTTGTAAAATATCTATTTATTAAATGGATGAAATCCATTTCTCGGCGATTAAGATATCAACTAAGGAAGATTTTAAATAGTCCGAATAAGGACATGATAATGTTAGGATAAATTATATTTTTTATGAATTAAAATGCTATGAAATGTATCTATTTTTAATAAATTGATGAATGCTATGGATGATATTTTATTTAGATTAAATATTAACTTTTGTGAATCATAAATAAATGCCCTGAATATCAGGGCATTTATTAGCATTCAATTAATGATTCGAGAACCAGTTCAGCTTATCGCGTAGTCCAACCACGCGACCGACGATAATCAGCGCCGGACTTTCAACCTGCTGTGCCAGCTCGCCGAGCTGCGTCAGAACCCCGTTGACGACGCGTTGCTTCACGGAAGTCCCGTTTTCTACCAGCGCGACGGTCATATCAGGCTGCATGCCAAACTCAATCAGTTTTTCCTGGATGGTGGCTGCCTGATTCAGTCCCATGTAGAACACCAGCGTCTGTTTCTCGGCCGCCAGGTTTTCCCAATCCAGCTCACCGCCGGTTTTCAGGTGTCCGGTAACCAGACGCACGCTCTGAGCGTAATCACGATGGGTCAGTGGAATGCCGGAATAGGCAGAACAACCAGAGGCTGCGGTAATACCAGGCACTACAGAGAATGGAATACCGGCATGGCACAGCGTTTCCAGCTCTTCGCCACCACGGCCAAAGATGAACGGGTCGCCACCTTTCAGTCGTACCACGCGCTTGCCCTGTTGTGCTTCACGCAGCAGGATCTGATTGATCTCTTCCTGCGGTACGCAGTGATAGCCCGCACGTTTGCCGACGAACACTCGGTCTGCATCGCGGCGTACAAGGTTCATGATGTCGTCGGAAACCAGGCGGTCATAAACCACGACATCCGCTTGCTGGATCTGCTGTAGCCCTTTCAGCGTCAGCAGGCCGGCATCGCCAGGACCGGCGCCAACCAGTACCACTTCACCACGGTGATCCAGCGGTTCGCTGAGCATTTGCTCGGTGGTTTCCTCGACGGCTTTTAGGTCATTGTTCGCCAGCGACTGCGCCAGGCGGTCATTCACGAACAATTTTTCCCAGAAGCGGCGACGTTCACCCATGCTGGCAAACTGTTTCTTCACCCGGGAGCGCAACTTGCCGGCATATTGTGCGACCTGGCCCAAATGCTGAGGCAGTACGGATTCAAGCCTTTCACGCAGCAGACGGGCAAGCACCGGCGATGTCCCGCCGGAGGAGACCGCCACCATCAGCGGCGAGCGGTCGATAATGGAGGGCATGATAAAACTGGCTGCTTTTGGCGCGTCGACCACGTTGCAGAAGATACGACGTGACTCCGCGGCGGTGCTGACGCTTTGGTTGACGGCATCGTCATCGGTGGCGGCAATAGCCAGCCAGCAGGTGTTGAGCAGGGACTCATCGAACGGTCCCTCAACCAGCGTCAGCATGCCTTCATCTGCCCATACTTTGAACTGCGGAATAAACGCCAGTGCATTAACCGTTAAACGGGCGCCCGCTTCCAGCAGTAACCGCGCTTTGCGTTCTGCGACATCACCACCGCCGACGATCAAGCAGTCGCGGTCACGTAGTTGACAAAATATAGGCAAATGGTCCACGACATTACCCCTTAATTAATTATTAGCAGCCGCCTCTGGCTGGTTGATTTTTGCCGGAGCCGGACGCTCCGATTTTGGCGTAGCATACCAATAACCTAATCCCATGAATACGACACCGGACAAAGTATTACCGAGTGTCACCCACAGCAGGTTATGACCAATTCCTGACAGGGTATAAGCTTCGCTGTGATGACCGAACCAGGAGAGGGCAAACAGCGTCATGTTGGCCACCGAGTGCTCGTAGCCGGAAGCGATAAACGCCAGCAGACACCACCAGATAGCGAGGAATTTTGCCGCGCCTTCGGTACGGATTGCCATCCATATTGCCAGACAAACCAACCAGTTACACAGTGCGCCTTTAAAGAACAGCACCGTTGCAGGCGCGGTGGTTTTCGCCAGCGCGACCGAATGGACGATGCTGGTATCGACCGGCAGCAGACTGCCGCCTCCCCAGCTATAAAGCAGGGCGACAAACACGGATCCGACCAGATTTCCCAGCCAGGTTTGCGGCAGGATAGCCCACATTTGGCCGTGGCTGATGGTGCCCGCTTTGACGCCGAGCGTCAGGAACATGGTGTGACCGGTAAACAGTTCTGAACCGGCAATAATAACCAGCGTTAAGGCGATACCAAAGGTTGCACCCATCACCAGCGGACGTACGGACGGGTCGAGCAGGTTACCAAGGGTAAAAATAAGGATGATGCCGAGGCCAACGTAGGCCCCTGCCATTGCCGAACTGACCCAGAACCCGAGCGGGTTATTTGCCGACAGGCGTGCGATGCGCGCAGCGTTAGCCGCACACTTATTGATAGTGTCTGTGAACATGTGTTGATTATCCTTGAAGTACAAAAATAAAAAGAAATCGTAACCGTAGGCCGGATAAGGCATTTATGCCGCCATCCGGCAATGTGCTTTTGCAATTGCCTGATGGCGCTACGCTTATCAGGCCTACCAATAAAAGACCTACAAATACGTCAAAAAAGGGGAGGCGTTGCGCCTCCCAAAAATTTATTAACCGCGCAGTTGCACCGTGCCGTCTTTCACTCGCGCTTCGTAATGTTTCACGGAGAACTGTTCGTCTTCCATGCACAGTCCGTCGCTTAAACGAAAACGCTGTTTTTTCAGCGGGCTGGCAACCCACAATTCGCCCTGATGTTCAGCAATCAGCCCACGAGAAAGCACGCTGGACTCAAAGAACGGGTCGATGTTGCTGATCGCAAACACCTGGTCGCTGTGATACGGGCGGAAAATCGCAACCTGCTCGTTACCTAACAGGGCGCAGACGCCTGTTGCAGGCAGAATGTCATCGATTTTGCAGATGTTTTTCCACTGGCTCATGCGTTTTCCTCCACCAGAGTCACCGGGATACGCTCATAAGGCGTGGCCGGACGATGTTGTTCACGTTCAGGCACAACCTGGACATTCGGATCGCGTTTATCGCTGTTGATAAAGTGTTTGAAGCGAACCTGCGCGGATGGAGTGTTAACGGTTTCTGTCCACTCGCAGACCACCGCTTCACGCAGACGGGCCATCTCTTCTTCAAGATGCTGGTTCAGGCCCAGCTTGTCGTCGATGATGACGGACTTCAGATACTCGATGCCGCCTTCCAGATTGTCTAACCACGGTGCGGTACGGGTCAGTTTGTCGGCGGTACGGATGTAGAACATCATGAAACGATCAAGGTACTTGAGCAGAGTTTCGCGATCGATATCTGCTGCCAGCAGGTCTGCATGGCGAGGTTTCATCCCGCCGTTACCGCAAACGTACAGGTTCCAGCCTTTCTCAGTGGCGATGATACCCACGTCTTTGCCCTGAGCTTCCGCACATTCGCGGGTACAACCGGAGACGCCGAATTTCATTTTGTGCGGGGTACGAATGCCTTTGTAGCGATTTTCCAGCTCCACGCCGAAGCCGACGCTATCGCCGACGCCGTAACGACACCAGGTGCTACCTACGCAGGTTTTCGCCATACGCAGCGCTTTGGCATACGCGTGGCCGGTTTCAAAACCCGCTTCAATCAGCTGACGCCAGATTTCCGGCAGGTCATCTTTCTGCGCGCCGAACAGACCGATACGCTGAGAACCGGTAATTTTGGTGTACAGGTTAAACTCACGCGCGATACGGCCCACGGCCACCAGGCCTTCAGGGGTAATTTCACCGCCCGCAGAGCGCGGGATCACGGAGTAAGTACCGTCTTTTTGGATATTGGCCAGGAAGTTGTCGTTGGTGTCCTGCAGCGGCGTGTGCTGTGGTTTGAGGATGTACTCATTCCAGCAGGATGCCAGCAGGGAACCCACGGTAGGTTTACACACTTCGCAGCCGTAACCTTTACCGTGTTTAGCCAGCAACTCTTCGAAAGTTTTAATGCCTTCTACGCGGATCAGGTGGAACAGTTCCTGACGTGAGTACGGGAAGTGTTCGCACAGGTTGTTGTTAACTTCGATACCCTGTTTCGCCAGTTCGGCGTTCAGGACCTGCGTTACCAGCGGGATACACCCGCCACATCCGGTACCGGCTTTGGTTTCCGCTTTCAGCGCCGCAACGGTATGGCAGCCTTTGTTGATAGCGGCAACCAGCATGCCTTTGGTGACGTCAAAGCAGGAGCAAATCTGCGCGCTGTCCGGCAGTTTATCGACACCGATAGATGGCTTACCGCTGCCCGCGTGTGCTGGCAGAATCAGTGAATCTGGATTTTCCGGCAGTTCAATGGCGTTCAGCACCAACTGCAGCAGATTGCCGTAATCGCTGGTGTCGCCAACCAGAACCGCGCCGAGCAGGGTTTTGTTATCTTCGCTAACGATCAGGCGTTTGTAGACTTCTTTGCTTTCGTCGAGATAGACATAGCTACGTGCACCCGGCGTGCGAGCATGCGCGTCACCAATACCGCCGACGTCAACGCCGAGCAGCTTCAGCTTGGCGCTCAGGTCCGCACCTTCAAAGGCGTTTTCAGTTTCGAGAATATGGTCAACGGCAACCTGCGCCATTTTGTAGCCAGGAGCGACCAGACCATACACGCGGTTGTTCCAGCTTGCGCATTCGCCGATGGCATAGATGTCCGGGTCAGAAGTCTGGCAGGTGTCGTTAATGACGATACCGCCGCGTGGCGCGACGTCAAGGCCGCACTGGGTAGCCAGTTTGTCGCGTGGACGAATACCGGTAGAGAAGACGATGAAATCGACTTCCAGTTCGCTACCGTCGGCAAAACGCATGGTTTTGCGCGCTTCGGTGCCTTCCTGAACGATCTCTTTAGTGTTTTTGCTGGTGTGCACACGCACGCCCATGCTTTCAATTTTGCGACGTAACTGCTCGCCACCCATATGATCCAGCTGTTCAGCCATCAGCATTGGGGCGAATTCAATCACGTGGGTTTCAACGCCGAGGCTTTTCAGCGCACCAGCGGCTTCCAGGCCCAGCAGGCCACCGCCTACCACGGCACCGCGTTTGCTACGGCGCGCGCAAGACTCAATCGCGTTGAGGTCTTCGATGGTGCGGTAAACGAAGCAGTCCTGGGTTTCCGAACCTTTAATCGGTGGGATCCACGGGTAAGAGCCCGTCGCCATGATTAGCTTATCGTAGTAAACCGTACGACCTGCGCTGGAGTGGATTACTTTCTCCTGGCGGTTAATGGTAATTGCGCGCTCGCCCACTAACACCTTAACGCCATGCTTCTCGTAGAATCCTTCACGCACCAGAGAAAGCTCTTCGGCGGTGTGGTGGGAGAAGTAGGAAGACAGGTGTACGCGGTCGTATGCTTTGCGGGGTTCTTCACAGAAGACGGTAATATCAAAATTGGCAGCGTCGGATTTATCAAGAAGATCCTCAATAAAGCGATGGCCGACCATACCATTACCGATAATAGCGAGTCTGACTTTGCTCATTTTTGCCTCGATTTCTTTTCTATTACTGCCTACCTTAACGATTCAGCAACCACACTTATTGATGCAAATCAAATTCGCCCTTATATACTCCTTAAGAGGTATATAACTGATTTGTCAGCATTTTTATAAGTGACGGAATTATTTGAGTTTTCGTGTTTGTATAAATAGCGTACAAATTAAGGGGTTTTTGTAAGAATTGGCCTACATGACCAGTGAAAGAAGAGAGGAGGCGAAAATATGCCGGATGATGTGGATACCATCCGGCAGTGTGTAGACCGGGCTAGCGAAGCGCCCCCAGCACTGAGATTAATGCGTTGCTGGCGCGTTATGCTGGCGATGACGCGTGACGAAGCCAAGAATAAAGCACATTACGAATACAACCGCATACAAGCCGTTAGCCGTCTGCAATGCCGCCTGCGGGCCGCTATGTGCCACAATAGGGCCGGTTACCACGAAGGTGAGCATAGTACCAATGGTGCCGCAGGTCAGAACGAAGTTAACCAGTTTGGGTGAGGCGACCTTCGTCTGCTGGGAGCCAAGGGTAATGATGGTGGTATAAATCGCGCTGGAGAAGAAGCCCAGCGTCAGAATGAACCACGGCATATGTTCCGGCGTACCCGTGATAAACAGATACATCAGTACGGTGGCCAGACCCGCCAGTACGGTCAGGATGCGTTGCAAATCGAAGAAGCGCAGAATGAAGCTAAACGCCCACATGCCAACCATGTAAGACATCCAGAAGTCGCTGACCAGTTTACCTGCGTCGTTCAGGCTCATACCCAGGCTTTTGGCGTATTCCGGAACCCAGGAGATAAAGCCCAACTGACCGAGGATGTAGCACAGCGCGGCGATCGCCAGAAACAGCACGCCAATCCCCCATTTTTCTTTTACTACCGGCGCGTCTGACTGCTGAGCGTGTTTACCCAGTGCCGGAAATTCACAACCAAAGGTCAGCAGGAAAATAGCGACGTATACCAGGCCGATGCAGGCATAGACCCAATACCATTCGATGCTGCGCGCTAACAGGAACGCGGCAACCATCGGGAAAATCATACCGGCCATGCTGAAGAAGGAGTCAGTAAACAGCAGGCGGGAACCGCGCTGGCGACCTTCGTACATTTGAGTTACCAGGAACGTACCAATCGACATGGTTATACCGCTCACAAGACCCAATACAAACATGGCGGCAGAGAACAAGGCCAGGCTATGGCTGAGCATCAGTCCGGCGACTGCCAGTACCATCAGGATAAAGCCGAAGCGCAACTGGGTTTTCAGGGGCACGATTTCCATTAACCATGCATTCAGAAAGATAGAGATCAGAATGCCGGCATTCAGGAAGGTGAAGGTGTTACTCATGCTGGAAACGGGCAAATGGAAGTAATCTGCGATGTTTCCCATCACCATCCCGGTGACAATTACCAACGCACCTGTCAGGGCGTAGGAGAGAAAGCTAATCCATGTGAGCTTGATGCGATTGCTGTTAGTCATGACTGGCCTGTATAGAAGTGTAAGGCGCATTGACTGCGCCGTGAGCGGGCAGATTTTAGGCGCTTTTGTGATGTATTTAAATATTTATTGGTAATGAGTTTGTTTATTACATTTTTGTATGTGATCTAAATCACATTTATCCATGCGGCAGTAAGGTTACATTTGTTTCAAGTACGTAAAATTAGGTAAAGGGATGGCCTTGTCCTTGAAGGCTCTTTAGAATCAATTCACTTGCTTCATTTCTGCTCTTGTTAAGGAATTCTCATGCTCAAATCGACTCTGGCGGCTGTTGCAGCTGTTCTCGCTCTTTCTGCTCTCTCTCCCGCAGCACTGGCAGCAAAAGGTGACCCTCATGTTCTGCTGACAACCTCTGCTGGTAACATTGAGCTGGAGCTGAACAGTCAGAAAGCCCCGGTTTCAGTGCAAAACTTTGTCGATTATGTCAACAGCGGTTTCTATAACAACACTACGTTCCACCGTGTGATCCCTGGCTTCATGGTGCAGGGTGGCGGTTTTACCGAGCAGATGCAGCAGAAGAAACCTAACCCGCCAATCAAGAATGAAGCCGATAACGGACTGCGTAACACCCGCGGCACGATTGCTATGGCACGTACAGCGGATAAAGACAGCGCGACCAGCCAGTTCTTTATCAACATTGCAGACAACGCTTTCCTCGATCACGGCCAGCGCGACTTTGGCTATGCTGTCTTCGGAAAAGTTGTGAAAGGTATGGATGTCGCGGATAAGATCTCTCAGGTACAGACCCATGATGTCGGTCCATACCAGAATGTTCCGTCAAAACCGATTGTTATCCTTTCTGCTAAAGTTCTGCCGTAATCGCATCTAGCGCGGGTAGTTCTTGCCCGCGTTCACCCCTCTCTCTGCGTAACCCGAAATTGCTGCTTATACTTGTGGCAAGTGTCGGCTCATTCAGGGAGGTCACGTGAAAAAACTCACCGATAAACAAAAGTCCAGGCTGTGGGAACAGCGGCGAAACGCCAATTTCCAGGCCAGCCGACGGCTGGAAGGCGTAGATATTCTACGGGTTACTCTGAGTGCTGAAGACGCTCTGGCGCGTCTTGAAGAGCTGAGGAGGCACTATGAGCGATAAATTCGGTGATGGTCGCGACCCGTATTTATATCCTGGCCTGAATGTCATGCGTAACCGTCTGGGGATTCATCAGGCGCAGCGTTTGGCGCAGGCGGCTTATGAACTGACGGCGCTGCGTGCGGCGACTATCGAATTGGGGCCGCTTAAACGAGGCTTACCGCACCTGTGCGCCATTCATCGCCAGCTGTATCGAGATATTTTTGACTGGGCGGGACACCTGCGCGAAGTCGATATTTACCAGGGCGATACTCGCTTTTGCCATTTCGCCTATATCGAGAAAGAGGGCAATGCACTGATGCAGGACCTGGAAGATGAGTCCTGGCTGGTGGGATTACCGGAAGACAAGTTTGTCGATCGTCTTGCGCACTATTATTGCGAAATCAATGTGCTGCATCCGTTTCGCATTGGTAGCGGTCTGGCGCAGCGTATTTTCTTCGAACAGTTAGCGATTCATGCAGGGTATGTGCTGAGCTGGGATGGCATTCCGGTTGAGGAGTGGAATCAGGCTAATCAGAGCGGGGCGATGGGTGACCTGTCTGCACTGCGGGCGATATTTCGTAAAGTGGTAAGCGAAGCACCGGAAACTGAGTAGAATAGCGCGGTTCTTATGTACCGGAGCCGCCATGATCCTGCTTATCGATAACTATGATTCTTTCACCTGGAACCTGTACCAATACTTCTGCGAACTGGGGGCTGATGTCCTTGTCAGGCGCAACGACGAGCTGACGCTGGCGCAAATTGACGCGCTGAGCCCGCAAAAAATCGTCATTTCCCCGGGACCCTGTACGCCGGATGACGCCGGTATTTCGCTGGAGGTTATTCGCTATTTCTCAGGGAAGATCCCACTGCTGGGCGTTTGTCTGGGGCACCAGGCGATGGCGCAGGCCTTTGGCGCGACCGTGGTTCGGGCGGCGAAAGTGATGCATGGTAAAACGTCGCCGATTACGCATAACGGGCAGGGCGTTTTTCAGGGGCTCGCCAATCCATTAACGGTAACGCGCTACCATTCTCTGGTGGTCGCTCCCGAAACCCTTCCTGACTGCTTTGAGGTGACCGCCTGGAGTGAAACACAGGAGATCATGGGTATTCGCCACCGGGAGTGGGATATGGAAGGGGTGCAGTTTCACCCGGAGAGCATTCTCAGCGAACAGGGGCATCAGCTGCTGGCTAATTTCCTCAACCGGTGATTTGTGGTTGCTATTCAGTGATTTTTTATTCATATTTTGTGATTATAATTTCACTAGCATTTCTGCTTAACAGGGTGGTAATGACATGGCAACTGAACAAACTGCAATTACACGCGCGACATTCGATGAAGTGATTCTGCCGATTTATGCACCGGCTGAGTTTATCCCGGTAAAAGGGAAAGGGAGTCGAGTATGGGATCAACAGGGTAAAGAGTATGTTGATTTCGCGGGCGGCATTGCAGTTACCGCGTTAGGGCATTGTCATCCTGCGCTGGTTGAGGCGTTAAAAACCCAGGGTGAAACCCTGTGGCATACCAGCAACGTTTTCACCAACGAACCGGCGTTACGCTTAGGTCGTAAACTCATTGATGCGACTTTCGCCGAACGCGTACTGTTCATGAACTCCGGTACCGAAGCTAACGAAACCGCCTTTAAGCTGGCGCGCCACTATGCCTGCGTGCGTCATAGCCCGTTCAAAACCAAAATCATTGCCTTCCATAACGCGTTTCATGGCCGCTCGCTGTTTACCGTATCCGTCGGCGGGCAACCGAAATATTCCGACGGCTTTGGACCAAAGCCGGCAGATATCATCCATGTCCCGTTTAACGATTTGCATGCGGTCAAAGCGGTGATGGACGATCACACCTGCGCGGTGGTGATCGAGCCTATTCAGGGAGAGGGGGGCGTTACTGCAGCAACGCCGGCATTCCTGCAAGGCTTGCGTGAACTTTGTGATCAGCACCAGGCACTGTTGGTATTTGATGAAGTACAGAGCGGGATGGGGCGTACCGGCTCATTGTTTGCCTATATGCACTACGGCGTGACGCCGGATATCCTGACCAGCGCCAAGGCGCTCGGCGGCGGCTTCCCGGTGAGCGCGGTACTGACCACCCAGGAGATTGCCTCGGCGTTCCACGTGGGTTCGCATGGTTCCACTTACGGCGGTAATCCACTGGCCTGCGCGGTTGCGGGAGCTGCGTTTGATATCATCAATACGCCGGAAGTGCTGGAAGGTATTCAGGCCAAACGCCAGGCGTTTGTTCAGCATTTGCAGAAAATTGACCAGCAGTTTGACATTTTCAGCGACATTCGCGGTATGGGACTGCTGATTGGCGCCGAACTGAAGCCGCAGTTTAAAGGCCGGGCGCGTGATTTCTTGTACGCCGCGGCGAATGAAGGCGTGATGGTATTGAACGCCGGACCGGACGTGATGCGTTTCGCGCCGTCGCTGGTGGTGGAGCAGACTGATATCGATGAAGGGATGCAGCGCTTCGCGCAGGCGGTAGCGAAGGTGGTGGGCTGATTGCCGGATGGCGGCGCGAGCGCCTTATCCGGCCTACAGGGTAAGGTGTGATTCGTAGGCCGGATAAGCGTAGCGCATCCGGCAGTCGATCTTAACCTTTCATGTCCCGCAACCGGCGGCTCAGCCAGATCCCATGGTGCGGTCGCTGACGCCATGCTACCGACGAAATGGTATGCATGGTGTTCAGATGCCCCAAAACCCGCTGCAGATGCTGCTCAAGGGTGCTTAAAGGCCCATGGGACAGCATCTCTGGCGCCTCAAGAATATTCACATCGCCGGAGCTTCCGGGTCCGTCATATTCCAGCCGCTGCTGACAGCGCTGGATCGCGATTTCACAGGACTCCAGATAACGCTGCGCCAAATCCGGCGTCAGCATCGTATGTTCCCTTGCCAGCGTAGTCATTGCGTTGATGTGTTCGACGATGAACTGACTATGCGTAACCCACAGTTTCATGTCCGCCAGATAGTGCGAGTTGAACCCAGGTTCCTGCATCGCCTGGTTAAGTGAGTTGAACAGCGTGTTATGCGCCTGGTTGACCCGCATGCGTTGATACGCCAGCGGTGTGGCCTGGGGATCGTTGCTAAGAATCAGGCGAATGGCCTCCTGATCGGCTTCTAACGCATCGTGGGCGTTTTTACGCAGCAAACCGCTCTGCCACTGCGGCCACAGCCAGAGCATCCCGCCAAAAGCGATCAGGCAGCCAGTGATCGTATCGATAAACCGAGGCACGATAAACTGTTCCCCGTTCAGCGTCAGCAGTTGCAGGGTATATACCGCGGTGACCGTAAAGCCGACGGTAGCCCAGCCGTAGTTTTTGCGGATGGTCAGATAACTCACCAGGGTTATCAGCAGCATGCCTGCCAGCGTGTAACCTTCCTGAATATGAAAGTGCAGCGTGACGCCAGCGATCACCAGGCCGACGAGCGTCCCTACTGAACGGTGTAAAATACGTACCCGGGTTGCCCCGTAGCCATTTTGCGTGACGAACAGGATTGTCATCAAAATCCAGTAAGGTTTTGGCAGGTGTAAGGCGCTGCCCATCAGGCTGGCAATGCTCAACATGACGCTGATGCGTCCGGCATTACGCAGCGCAGGGGATTTCAACGACAAATAGCTTTTCAGGGCAGGGATCAGCGGCAGCCGACGCTGCTTGTCAGCCATTAAATCACGGGCATACAGTGGTCGCTGGGTGCGTAGCACACGGGCAATACGGCTGAAGTGCCAGTAGCAAAATTGACCTACCGGATTGTCCGGATGCTGGTTGGCGATTTTCTCCAGCGTGCCAATCTGCTTTTCCATTGAGAAACGGGTCGGTAAGCGGTGATACAAAATATCATCGGCCAGTACGCGAAGGCGTTCGGCGACAGTGCGCGCGTTCCAGCGAATCACTTGTTCGGCGTGGCTACGTTCGACCAGCTTTTGCACCTCTTCCGGCTGGTGGAGGCTAACGGAAATATGTTCCTGTAAATCGAGCGCCTCCTGAAAGGCACGTAGCAGGCGCTTATAATCGTTGTTGCGATGCGCCGACAACATATGCATTTGCTGATAGCACTGGGTAATTAAATCCACCGCTTTTTGCTGGCGCACCAGCAGGGGAGGCAGCGCTTTTTCTGGGTCGGCATGCTGGGTCAGCATGCTGTACTTGGCCTCACAGTAATCGGCTAATTCGCGGTACAACAAGCTAAGCGACTCACGCAGCGGCTGCTCGCGCCACATCCAGAACCAGAACCAGTTGAACAGACCGTACCACAATGTGCCCAGCGCGTAGATTAGCAGCGGCTCCCAGACGGGCATGTTACCTGCCAGACTGAGTGTGAAAATTGCCGCAATAAGCGAGGCAGGTAGTAGTCGCGCATGCAGAGGGCCTAATTCTGCGGTTACACCAAGAATCAGCGTCAGGCCGGTGAGGATCAGCGGCAGCGGTATAGTCTGTGCCAGCAGTAATTGCATGATCAGACTGCATCCGGCAAACAAAGACGCGCCAATCACTAAGCGTTTGAAAAAGCGCTTATGCGGGGTATCAAGACCGGCAATATTGCAGCAGGCAGGGACGAGGGAAAAGAGGAGTCCCAGATGAAGCTGACCGATGATCAGGCCGACGGCCACAGGTAAACATAGCACCAGCGTTTGTCGTAGTGCGTAGTTGATCTCTGGGTGGTATATCAGTCTTCGCCACATCGGAGCAAACAAAAGTGGCGCATTACGGGGTAACGCGCCACTTCGATGGGGTTAACGTGTGCCGTAGACGACGATGGTCTTACCGTGTGCGGAGATCAGGTTCTGATCTTCCAGCATCTTCAGAATACGACCGACGGTCTCACGGGAGCAGCCAACGATCTGGCCGATTTCCTGACGGGTGATTTTAATCTGCATACCGTCCGGGTGGGTCATCGCATCAGGCTGTTTCGCCAGATTCAGCAGAGTCTGCGCGATACGACCGGTAACGTCGAGGAAGGCAAGGTTGCCCACTTTTTCAGACGTGACCTGCAGACGGCGAGCCATCTGAGAGGACAGGCGCATCAGAATATCTGGATTGACCTGGATTAATTGGCGAAATTTTTTGTAGGAAATTTCAGCGACTTCACATGCAGTTTTAGCACGGACCCAGGCGCTGCGTTCCTGACCTTCTTCGAAGAGGCCTAATTCACCAATAAAATCGCCCTGATTCAGATAAGAAAGGATCATTTCTTTCCCTTCTTCATCTTTGATCAGCACTGCCACTGAGCCTTTAACGATGTAGTACAACGTTTCCGCTTTTTCACCCTGGTGAATCAGCGTGCTCTTCGATGGGTACTTATGAATATGGCAATGAGACAAGAACCATTCGAGAGTCGGGTCTGTTTGCGGTTTGCCAAGCACCATGCGCGGTTATCCTCTGTTATAAGCTGTCTCCAGAGCCAAAAAACATCCTGTCTCTGGGTTTGCAAAAATGTGCTTCCCGCTACCTGGGAAGGGGGCTGTCAATACGTGCGACGGCCTGTAATGTGATGTCCTCTGCATACATGCAGTACGTCAATGTATTACTGTAGCATCCCGACTGTTTTAGCATAGCTTTCGCCGTGTGTCTCCTGGTGTCTCGCTTCAGCATGACGCAGGTCGCCTTCCGTTGCGAGATTTGTTGTGTGCGCGTAATCTGTCAGGAAAATTGATGCATCGGAGTAATAAAATATGCAAGCACGTGTTAAGTGGGTTGAAGGGCTGACCTTCCTCGGTGAGTCCGCCTCTGGCCACCAGATTTTGATGGACGGTAATTCCGGTGATAAAGCGCCGAGCCCGATGGAAATGGTCTTAATGGCTGCGGGTGGTTGCAGCGCAATTGATGTGGTGTCGATCCTGCAAAAGGGTCGTCAGGATGTGACCAACTGCGAAGTGAAGCTGACCTCCGAGCGTCGTGATGAAGCGCCGCGCCTGTTTACCCATATCAACCTGCATTTCATCGTAACGGGTAACGATCTGAAAGATGCGTCCGTCGCACGTGCGGTCGATCTTTCGGCGGAAAAATACTGCTCCGTGGCGCTGATGCTGGAAAAGGCGGTGAACATTACCCACTCCTATGAAGTGGTTGCCGCGTAATTGCTGATGCCGGATGGCGGCGTTGCCTTATCCGGCCTACAGGGTGATGTTGAGTCGTAGGCCCGATAAGCGAAGCGCCATCGGGCGCTTTCCACATATCACTCTATCTTTTTGCCTTCCATCAGTCGCTGCACCAGCGGCAGCATAATCAATTCCATCGCCAGACCCATTTTTCCGCCCGGTACGACCAACGTATTGATATGAGAAATGAATGAGCCCTGCAGCATGGCCAGTAGCCACGGGAAGTCGATCCCTTCCAGATTACGAAAATGAATAACGACAAAGCTTTCATCGAGTGACGGAATGCTCTTGGCGGCAAAGGGATTAGAGGTATCGACGGTTGGTACGCGTTGGAAGTTGATATGCGTACGGGAAAACTGTGGCGTGATGTAATTGATGTAATCGTCCATTGAGCGCACCACCGAGTCCATCACCGCTTCACGCGAGTGTCCACGCTCGCTGGTATCGCGGGTCAGCTTCTGGATCCACTCCAGGTTCACGATCGGCACCACGCCAACCAGCAGATCGACATGCCGGGCCACATTTTGCTGAGGGGTGACAACGCCGCCGTGAAGTCCCTCATAGAACAGGACATCCGTCGGTTCAGGCAGCGGCTGCCAGGGCGTGAATGTCCCCGGAACCTGATTCCACGGTACGGCCTCATCGTAGGTGTGCAGGTATTTACGCGACTGACCTTTGCCCGTCTGGCCGTATTCAATGAAGGTTTGCTCCAGCAGACCGAAGTCGTTAGCTTCGGGGCCGAAATAGCTGATATGCCGCCCGGCATCGCGTGCTTTGCGAATCGCCATGTCCATTTCCGGACGGGTATAGCGGTGAAAACTGTCACCTTCCACCTCGGCGGCGCGCAGGTTTAACTGCGCGAAAATTTTACGAAACGCGAGGCTGGTGGTGGTGGTCCCCGCGCCGCTGGATCCTGTTACCGCAATCACCGGATGTTTGGCAGACATAACAACTCCATGAAATGGTTGTAATTATAGTAAAGTCGGCCGGCGGCTACGGATTACTCGTGAATCTGCTTCCTCGGCATAATGTTGACCGTTTCATGCAGTTCGGACCACACCAGCACGGCTTCACCTGATTGTAGTTGGCGTTTGACGTCGGCGACTTTTTGTTCGAGCGAGCGTTCATGTTCACCGTAATCGGTGCCTTCACGCAAGACAAAGCTTTCAATCAGATTGTCCAGCGCGTCCGGAGAGATATCTTGCCATGGGATAATCATGATGACGCCTCCAGATACGTTGTCAGCCAGTCCGGGATTCTTGATTCCAGCCACATCTCAGGACGGCGCACTGTGCCACCAATAAATCCGACGTGGCCGCCATGTTCAGTCAGCTGATATTCCACCTGCGAAGGCAGATTTTCCGGTTTCGGGATCACGTGATGATCCATAAACGGATCGTCTTTAGCATGGATAATCAGCGTTGGTTTGGCGATCCGATTGAGCAACGGCATGGCGCTGCACTGGCGGTAATAGTCTATAGCATCGGCGAAACCGTGGATTTTGGCGGTGATCAGATCGTCAAAATCGCGAATGCGGCGCAAAGATTTCAACTGGGCCAGGCTTACCGGCAGCGAACCGGGATACGCCTCAAGCTTACGCGAGGCGTTGGCTTTCAATAAATTGAGCAGGTAGCGCTGATAGACACGGGAAAAGCCCTTGTCCATATGGTAGCTACAGGCTTCGAGCACGAAAGGCGCAGAAACGATAACCGCTGCATCTATCGGAATATTGTTGCCTTCTTTTGCCAGCAGACAAGCCAGCATGTTTCCACCGAGTGAATAACCTACCGCGGCGGTCGGTGCGCGACCGAACTCACGTTCCAGCCAGTGTAAAAACCAGGTGCCATCTTCTGTTTCACCGGAGTGATAAATACGGTTCAAACGATTGGGCTCACCACTGCAACCGCGAAAATGCATTACCACGCCCAGCCAGCCGCGCTTTTGTGCTGCTTCAATCAGGCCATGTGCGTAGGGGCTGTTCAGACTACCTTCCAGACCGTGAAAAACCACCAGGCGCGGTTTGTGTTTCGCCTGTTGTGGATCTTCACTCCACGCCAGATCGACGAAATCACCGTCGGGCAATTCCAGACGCTGCCAGTGGGCGTCGAACTTCACCTTACGGCGAATTAATCGCGGCAGCATCGTCTGCAGATGGCGGTTACTGATACCGCGCATCGGGCGGAATTCTCGCGAATCGTCGGTAGGTGGGGTCATTTCTGTGGACGTGATTTCAACCATAACACCGGAGCAATTAATAATCGGAAAGAATAACTATACCGCGCACAGCGCGTGCGGGTTAGCCAATATGTGATTTTGTCGCTAGTCAGTCAGCAGGTTACGCGAGAAAAAATGAAAATCGACGTTAGGTTTACGTCGCCACAGGCGGGCTTTACGCGTCCCTGTCGCCACGCTTTCTCCAGTATCTTCAAACATTCCTGACGCTTCAAAGCGACGAATCAGACTTTTACGCTGGATCGACTGACCGAGGATCACCTCAGTGGCTTCGAGTAGTTGCCCATGGGTAAATGTTTCCGGCAAGCAGTACACTGGCAGGAGCGAGTACATCGTTTTTTGCCGCAAGCGATGCAGCGCCGCTGTAATGATTTTCTCGTGATCAAACGCGAGTGAATAGTTTTTCAACTCATCAACCGGCACCCAACGGGCATTGCTGACGCTGGCGATATGGGGCGCGCAGTCTACCCAGGCGATTAGTGCAAACCAGGTGACCGTCAGGCTCCAGCCGCGCGGGTCACGATCAGGCCCGGAAAAGGTATCCATTTGTTCCAGCCACGAAGGCGAAACACCCGTTTTTTCAGTGAGTTTGCGCAGCGCGGTGGCACGGGTTGAATCATCGTTTTCGATATCAATAAAGCCGCCGGGTAATCCCCAACGTCCTTTTTGCGGCTGCTTTGCCCGCTCGACCAGTAATACGCACAGCGCCTGCTGATGCAGGGTAAATAACGCACTATCTACCGTCACCAGAGGTGAAGGGAAGCGGCTGGCGTCGTACTGATTCAGGTAGTCGGCTTCGGTGGTCATAAGGTACTCACGATGATTTGTAACGCTGATAAGTGTACCAGCCCGGCACCGGGGGGCAAGGTTCGTTTTTTCTCATTATTTATCAGTAGATTAACTAACAGCTTAAAAATAATTCATTTTCTGCTTGCTTAATATGTGTCTTAGAGACATTATTAATTGTGTCGAAGGGACACAATTAAGGGGTGAGCGCGATGAACATAAAATTGACACTAACTTTGGACGACCAGGTCTATGCCGTTGCCAGCGGTGTTTTTCCTGATGGTGCTGTCTGGTTAAAAGTCACCGATGCGTTGCCAACCTTTGCTCGCCTGATGCGCATCCGTGCCACGGCTATGCGCGATATGAACGATTTTATGCTGCTGGCGCAACTGGTTGAGGCGGTCCGTCATCAGACCGATGTACTGGTCAGCCATCTCGACCTTCCCTGGCTGCCGTGGGCGCGTCAGGACAGACATATGGTATCGGGTGACAGCTTTGCGCTGAAAGTCTTCGCCAGTCAGCTCAATACGTTGAAATTTGACAAGGTCAACGTGCTCGACCCGCACAGTGACGCGGCGGCGGCTGCAATCGACAACTTTGTGGCGATCCCCCAGGAGGTTTGCCTGATGCAAAGCGCGTCATTATCGCGGCTGTTTCAGCAAAACGCGCTGATGTTGGTTGCTCCCGATGCAGGATCGCTGAAGAAGATTGATGCCGTAGCCAGAGCGGCCGGTGTGGAGCAGTACGCCATCCTGAGCAAAAAACGTGATGTGGCAAGCGGCAGCCTGACGGGATTTGCGTTATTGGCCGGAGACGTCAGGGCGAGGGATCTGCTGATTGTCGACGACCTGTGTGATGCTGGCGGCACCTTCATAGGTTCTGCGCAGGTGCTACGTGATGCCGGTGCCCGCAGCGTTAGCCTGTACGTCACCCACGGGATCTTTTCTAAGGGCGTTGAACACCTGTTTGCTAACGGTATTGACGCCATCTACACCACCACTTCTTTAGCTGCCCCGACGCTGGAACATCCGCAGCTTGAACTTATCGATATTGACGCGATTTACCGCGCCTGAGGGAGACACCTGTTATGAAAATGAATCCAATTTTAGCTATCGACGGCTACAAAGTGTCTCACCGCGTGCAGTATCCGCAGGGCACCCGTCGCGTATATTCCAACTTTACCCCACGCAGCGATCGCTTTTTCTCCTCGCCGTTGGCGGATGGCAAACTGGTATTTTTCGGCCTGCAGGGGTTTATGCAGTGGTTTTTAGTCGACCTGTTTAATGAGGCGTTCTTTGCCCGCCCGGAAGATGAGGTTGTGAGTGAATACAAACAGGTCATGGATAGCTATCTCGGCAAAGATGCAGTGGCGGTGGACCATATTCGTGCATTGCATCAGTTGGGCTATCTGCCGCTGCACATCAAGGCGCTGGATGAAGGTAGCAAAGTCCCAATGACGGTGCCGGTTTTAACCATTATCAACACCAAACCCGAATTTTTCTGGCTGGTGAATTACCTGGAGACCGTCCTGTCGGCGGAATTGTGGAAAGCGTCGACAAACGCCACGATTGCTCACCATTACCGCAAAATCTGCGCACGCTGGGCACAGAAAACCTGTAGCGACCAGACGCATCTTGACTTCCAGTGCCATGACTTTTCATTTCGCGGTATGTCCGGATTACAGGACACCATGCAGGCGGGCAGTGGGCATTTGTTGAGCTTTAAAGGGACCGACAGTATTCCATCTCTGTTGTACGCCCGCGATTACTACACCGACGGCGAGCCCTATTTTATCGGCGCCAGCATTCCAGCTACTGAACACAGCGTGATGTGTATGGGCGAGCGCGAGCATGAGATTGAAACCTTCCGCCGCCTGATTGCCGATCTCTACCCGCAAGGATTTGTATCGATAGTATCTGATACCTGGGACTACTGGCAGGTGCTGACGGAATATACCCGTGAACTGAAGGGCATCATTCTGGCGCGTGAAGGTCGTGTGGTATTCCGTCCGGATAGCGGCAACCCGGTAGAGATTCTGTGCGGTACTGGCGAAGATAACGATACAAGCAGCGATCGTACCGCTCAGGAGAAAGGGTCCGTGGAAGTGCTGTGGGAGATTTTTGGCGGCACGATTAACGCTAAAGGTTACAAGGTGCTCGACCCGCATGTTGGACTGATTTATGGCGACTCCATCACCCTTGAGCGGGCGAATGAGATCCTGCGTCGTCTGGAAGCGAAAGGATTTGCCAGTTCAAACGTCGTGTTTGGCGTCGGTTCCTTTACCTATCAGTACAACACGCGTGACACCTTCGGTTTTGCGATGAAAGCGACGTGGGGAGAAGTCGACGGCAAAGGCCGGATGATTTTCAAAGAGCCGAAAACCGATAATGGCCTGAAGCGTTCAGCCCGTGGTCTGCTTCGCGTCACGCGTGATGAGCAAGGGGAACTGCGTCTGCATGATGAACAAACCTGGAAACAAGAGCAGGAAGGGGAGCTGAAAACTCGTTTTCTCAACGGCAAGCTGTTTAACCGCGAGCATTTCGAAGAAATCCGCCAGCGTCTGGCGATGCAGGGATAATTCAACAAAAATGCCGGATAGGACGTATTGGCGTCAGATCCGGCAATTATGACTACTCGGCGAGCATCTGCTCAAGCTGCTCCTGAGCCTCCAGCCAGGCCATTTCACACTCTTCCAGCCCGGATTTCGCACTGGCCTGCTGCTGCAGACAAGCGGTGAGTTCGGCTTTGCGGCTTTGGTCGTACAGTTCGCTGTCGCCGAGTTTCTCTTCCGCCTGAGCTAACTGCGCGTGCAGTTTCTCCATCTCTTTTTCCAGACGGGTGATCTCTTTGCGCAGCGGTTGCGTCAGAGTGCGCAGTTCCGCTTCACGACGCTTCTGGTCTTTACGTGCCTGGGCGCTGTTAACGCTCTCTTTCGCTGGTTCGTCGCTCTGATTTTCCTGTTTCTGGACATCGCTCAGCCACTGCTGATAATCCTCCAGATCGCCATCAAACGGCTCGACTTTCTTGTCGTGTACCAGATAGAGGTCGTCGGTGGTGGAGCGGATCAGGTGACGGTCGTGCGAGACGACAACCAGCGCGCCTTCAAAATCGATCAGCGCTTCGGTCAGCGCCTGACGCATATCTAAGTCCAGGTGGTTGGTCGGTTCATCGAGCAGCAGCAGGTTCGGGCGCTGCCAGACGATCAATGCCAGCACCAGACGCGCTTTTTCGCCACCGGAGAAGCGGCGAGTCTCTTCGCTGACTTTATCGCCCTGGAAGCCGAATCCACCCAGGTAGTCTCGTAGTTTCTGCTCCAGCTCCTGCGGCGCCATGCGTGCCAGATGCTGAATTGGTGATTCATCGGCGCGTAAAAACTCCAGCTGGTGCTGCGCGAAGTAGCCCAGCTTGATGCCTTTCGCCAGGCCAATCTCGCCGCTGATGGGGGCCAGTTCGCCGGCCAGCAGCTTAATCAGCGTCGATTTACCCGCGCCGTTGCGACCGAGCAGACCGATGCGGGAACCCGGCACCAGGTTCAGTTTGATCGAATCGAGAATGACGCGATCGCCGTAGCCAGCGCTGACCTTTTCCATCTTCAGCAGCGGGTTTGGCAGGCTTTCCGGTTCACGGAAGCTGAAGTGGAACGGGTTGTCCACGTGCGCTGGGGCAATCAGCTCCATGCGTTCCAGCATTTTGATACGACTCTGCGCCTGTTTTGCTTTCGTTGCTTTAGCGCGGAAGCGATCGATATAGCTTTGCAGATGTGCCACGCGCTCCTGCTGGCTTTCGTACATGGCCTGTTGCTGCGCGAGGCGGGTCGCACGCTGGATTTCAAACGCGCTGTAGTTGCCGGTGTACTCGAACATGGTTTGCTGTTCGATATGAATAATTTTATCCACCACCGGATCGAGGAAGTCTCGGTCGTGGGAGATCAAGATCAGCGTGCCCTGATAGCTTTTCAGCCATCTTTCCAGCCAGATCACCGCGTCGAGATCGAGGTGGTTGGTAGGTTCATCGAGCAGTAGTAAGTCTGAACGGCAAATCAGCGCCTGGGCCAGGTTGAGGCGCATACGCCAGCCACCGGAGAAGTCGCTGACCGGCCGTTCAAGCTGTTCGTTGGAGAAACCGAGGCCATGCAGCAGGCTGGCGGCGCGTGAACGCACGGTCCAGGCATCGATGGCATCCAGCTTGCCATGGACAGTGGCAATGGCATGTCCATCGTTACGTTCGTTGGCGTCGTTCAACTGCGCTTCCAGTTGACGATATTCGCGGTCGCCGTCAATGACGTACTCCAGCGCGGGCTGTGGCAACGCAGGCGTTTCCTGATTCACCCACGCGAGCTGCCAGTTTCCCGGATAGGTAAATCCTCCAGCGTCGGCGCTGAGTTCATTTTTCAGCAATGCCAGCAGGGTAGATTTACCACAGCCATTTTTACCCACCAGGCCAACCTTCTGCCCTGGATTAATGGTGGCCGTGGCATTGTCCAGCAAGACGCGCACGCCGCGACGAATTTGTAACGATGAGAAAACAATCATAAGGCGCCGTATGTTCAGACTATGTTAATTTATCATTATGATAATGTAATGTGCGGGCCGTTTGCCGCACCGAGGCGCAATGGTAGCCCAAAACGTCGAAAATAGACAAAAGACAAAACCGGGAGGGGGATGATGTTCCAGCCAGCGAAAGTCTTGCTGCTGTATGCCCATCCGGAATCTCAGGACTCGGTCGCGAACCGTGTTCTGCTTAAACCGGCCATGCAGCTCAGCAATGTTACCGTGCACGACCTTTACGCGCACTATCCTGATTTTTTTATCGATATTCCGCATGAGCAGGCGCTGCTGCGTGAGCATGATGTGATTGTTTTTCAGCACCCACTCTATACCTATAGCTGTCCGGCGCTGTTAAAGGAGTGGCTTGACCGCGTACTGAGCCGTGGATTTGCCAGCGGTCCCGGGGGGAATCAACTGGCGGGAAAGTACTGGCGTAGCGTTATCACTACCGGAGAACCGGAAAGTGCCTACCGCTATGACGCGCTAAACCGTTATCCAATGAGCGATGTGCTGCGCCCTTTCGAGCTGACGGCCGGTATGTGCCGCATGCACTGGATGAGCCCTATTATCGTTTACTGGGCCAGAAGGCAAACGAAGCAGGAGCTGGACAGCCATGCGAAAGCGTATGGTGACTGGCTGGCGAATCCGATCCCTGTGGGAGGCCGCTGATGGAAGGTTCAGATTTGTTGACAGCCGGAGTGTTGTTCCTCTTCGCAGCGGTGGCGGCGGTACCGTTGGCATCGCGGTTGGGTATCGGCCCGGTGTTGGGATACTTGCTGGCGGGTATTGCCATCGGCCCGTGGGGATTAGGGTTCATCAGTGATGTGGATGAAATCCTGCACTTTTCCGAGCTGGGCGTAGTTTTTCTGATGTTCATCATTGGGTTGGAACTTAACCCGGCCAAGCTGTGGCAACTGCGGCGTTCAATTTTTGGCGTCGGCGCCGCGCAGGTGATGCTGAGCGCGGTGGTGCTGGCCGGATTATTGATGCTCACTGCGTTCTCCTGGCAGGCGGCAGTGGTTGGCGGCATTGGTCTGGCGATGTCATCGACCGCGATGGCGCTACAGTTGATGCGCGAAAAAGGCATGAACCGCAGTGAATCCGGGCAGTTGGGTTTTTCGGTGCTGCTGTTTCAGGATCTGGCGGTGATCCCTGCGCTGGCGCTGGTTCCGCTGCTGGCGGGGTCTGCTGACGAACATTTTGACTGGATTAAAGTGGGAATGAAGGTGCTGGCCTTTGCCGGCATGCTGATTGGCGGGCGCTATTTGCTGCGTCCGGTTTTCCGCTTTATTGCGGATTCTGGCGTGCGGGAAGTGTTCACCGCTGCCACGCTGCTATTGGTGCTGGGTTCTGCTTTATTTATGGATGCGCTGGGGCTGTCGATGGCGCTGGGAACGTTTATCGCGGGTGTGCTGCTGGCGGAAAGTGAATACCGACATGAGCTGGAAACGGCAATCGATCCGTTCAAGGGACTGTTGCTCGGGCTGTTTTTTATCTCCGTTGGCATGTCGCTCAATCTCGGCGTGCTCTACACCCATATTCTGTGGGTGGCAGCGAGCGTGATCGTGCTGGTGGTCGTTAAAATGCTGGTGCTGTATGTACTGGCGCGTCTTAACGGCATGAGAAGCTCTGAACGGATGCAATTTGCCGGGGTTTTAAGTCAGGGCGGTGAATTCGCTTTCGTGCTGTTTTCAACGGCATCCTCGCAACGGCTGTTTCAGGGCGACCAAATGGCGTTGCTGCTGGTGACCGTCACGCTGTCGATGATGACCACGCCGCTGGTGATGAAGCTGATTGATAAATGGCTCTCCCGCCAGTTTAACGGCACGGATGAGGAAGACGAAAAACCCTGGGTGGAAGATGATAAACCGCAGGTGATTGTGGTGGGGTTTGGGCGTTTTGGTCAGGTTATTGGTCGCCTGTTGATGGCCAATAAAATGCGTATTACCGTCCTGGAGCGAGATATCAGCGCGGTGAATCTGATGCGCAAATATGGCTATAAGGTCTACTACGGTGACGCCACTCAGGTGGAACTGTTGCGCTCCGCAGGGGCAGAGGCGGCACAGTCTATTGTTATTACCTGTAATGAGCCTGAAGACACAATGAAACTGGTGGAACTGTGCCAACAGTATTTTCCGCATTTGCATATTCTTGCGCGAGCGCGCGGACGTGTAGAGGCGCATGAGTTATTACAGGCCGGTGTGACGCAGTTTTCCCGCGAAACGTTCTCCAGTGCGCTGGAGTTGGGGCGTAAAACGCTGGTTACACTGGGGATGCATCCGCACCAGGCCCAGCGTGCTCAGCTGCATTTCCGTCGGCTGGATATGCGCATGCTGCGGGAACTGATCCCCATGCATACAGATACGGTACAAATCTCTCGAGCAAGGGAAGCACGGCGCGAGCTGGAGGAAATTTTCCAACGAGAGATGCAGCAAGAGCGACGTCAGCTGGATGGCTGGGATGAATTTGAGTAGAGGATAATCATGGCAATTCGTAAACGTTTTATCGCAGGCGCAAAATGTCCGTCCTGCCAGTCGCAGGATACGCTGGCGATGTGGCGTGAAAATAATATCGATATTGTTGAGTGTGTTAAGTGCGGTCATCAGATGCGGGAAGCCGATAAAGAGGCGCGCGAGCACGTTCGCAAAGAAGAGCAAGTGATAGGGATTTTTCATCCGGACTAGCGATATGGCGCAGCTTTTTTTAAGCTAGAGGGTACACGGGTGCAGAATTCCGCTACAATCTGCGCCACTATTCTTTCCATGCTCAGGAGATATCATGAAAGTAGCAAAGGACCTGGTGGTCAGCCTGGCCTATCAGGTACGTACAGAAGACGGTGTGTTGGTTGATGAGTCTCCGGTGAGTGCACCGCTGGACTACCTGCATGGTCACGGTTCCCTGATTTCTGGCCTGGAAACAGCGCTGGACGGTCATGAAGTTGGCGACAAATTCGATGTTGCTGTTGGCGCAAACGACGCATACGGCCAGTACGACGAAAACCTGGTGCAGCGCGTTCCTAAAGACGTCTTCATGGGCGTTGACGAACTGCAGGTTGGCATGCGTTTCCTGGCTGAAACTGACCAGGGTCCAGTACCGGTAGAAATTACCGAAGTGGAAGACGACCACGTTGTGGTTGACGGTAACCACATGCTGGCTGGCCAGAATCTGAAATTCAACGTAGAAGTTGTTGCTATCCGCGAAGCGACCGAAGAAGAACTGGCTCACGGCCACGTTCACGGTGCGCACGGTCACGACCACGATCATGACCACGGTCATGACGGTTGCTGCGGTGGACACGGCCACGACCATGGTCACGAGCACGGCGGCGAAGGCTGCTGCGGCGGTGGCGGTAAAGGTAACGGCGGCGGCTGCGGTTGCCACTAATACCCTTCGTCTTTCAACCCACAGCGGTGTTGGCTGCGCTTTCGAATCCTGGTCACATAGTTATCTATGCTCCCAGGACTTCCTCAAGCTTGCCGCCTTGCTGTGATTTGAAATCCTTTGGGTATATGTGAGTAGATCCGATAAGCGTTAGCGCTTTCGGACACAAAAAAAGCGGGGATATCCCCGCTTTTTTTACGTCTCAATAATGTGGCGGAGGGGTCTCTTCAGACTGCGACGCGATGTGGGACGGTTGCGTTGCTTTGAGCTTTTCCGTCAGCAGACGCAGATGGTCGCGCAGTTTGGCCATTTCCAGTTCATGCGCGGTCACCGTCACGTTGAGCTCTTCAATGGTTATCTCCTGAAATGCCAGGCGACTTTCCAGTTCAGCCAGGCGAGTTTCCATTGTTGTATCCTGCATGATTCACCTCTTTCTTTTTTCTCCGGCAGATCGCGGACTGCGGCGAATTCTACTTAACTTTGCCTGTTTGCACAGCACTCAATCTTCGGTAACGAAACTAATTTAAACAAAAAGAGTCTGAAAAGTGGTGATAATAGGGCGTGCCTGTATGTTGATTTGTTCTGCAACGCTTTATAGTACATTTTTATGTTAGTTAACCCTGGGGTGAGATGCCCCGGCCCTGGAGATATGGATGAAATCACTGTTTAAAGTAACGCTGCTGGCGACCACAATGGCTGTTGCTCTGCATGCCCCGATCACCTTCGCTGCTGATGCTGCGAAACCAGCCGCTACTGCTGACAGCAAAGCAGCATTCAAGAATGACGACCAAAAAGCCGCTTACGCGCTGGGCGCGTCCCTGGGTCGTTATATGGAAAACTCTCTGAAAGAGCAGGAAAAGCTGGGCATCAAACTGGATAAAGATCAGCTGATCGCTGGTGTTCAGGATGCGTTTGCAGACAAGAGCAAACTGTCTGACCAGGAAATCGAACAAACTCTGCAGGCGTTTGAAGCGCGCGTGAAGAGCTCCGCTCAGGCAAAAATGGAAAAAGACGCGGCTGACAACGAAGCCAAAGGTAAAGTTTACCGCGAGAAATTTGCTAAAGAGAAAGGCGTTAAAACCTCGGCTACTGGCCTGGTCTACAAAGTAGAGAAAGAAGGTACCGGCGCTGCACCGAAAGACAGCGATACCGTGGTTGTTAACTACAAAGGTACGCTGATCGATGGTAAAGAGTTTGATAACTCTTATACCCGTGGTGAGCCGCTCTCTTTCCGTCTTGACGGCGTGATCCCGGGTTGGACTGAAGGCCTGAAAAACATCAAGAAAGGCGGCAAAATCCAGCTGGTTATCCCACCGGATCTGGCTTACGGCAAAACGGGCGTTCCGGGCATTCCGGCCAACTCTACGCTGGTCTTTGATGTTGAACTGTTAGACATCAAACCGGCACCGAAAGCTGACGCGCAGCCAGATGCTGCACCGGCAGATAAAGCTGCAGACAGCAGCAAAAAATAAGCTAACAAAAACCGCCGCCCACAGGGCGGCGGTTTTTTATTATCGACAGGATATAATTAATACTGGAAAGCGCCTTGTGCGCTGTATTACTTTAGATGCCCCTATAATAGTGATGAGCCTGCCCTGACAACATAACGACAGGCTCCTGAAAAGGAGTGCTTTTTTTCATGTCCAGGTCGCTTTTAACCAACGAAACCAGTGAGCTAGATTTGCTGGATCAACGTCCTTTCGATCAAACCGACTTCGATATCCTCAAATCCTACGAAGCGGTAGTGGACGGGTTGGCGATGCTCATTGGTTCCCATTGTGAAATCGTATTGCACTCTTTGCAGGATTTGAAATGCTCGGCCATCCGCATTGCTAACGGTGAACACACGGGCCGTAAAATTGGCTCACCGATTACTGACCTTGCGTTGCGTATGCTGCATGATATGACGGGTGCGGATAGCAGCGTGTCGAAGTGTTACTTCACACGTGCGAAAAGCGGTGTCTTGATGAAGTCGGTGACGATTGCCATTCGCAACCGTGAGCATCGCGTGATTGGTCTGCTGTGCATCAACATGAACCTTGATGTCCCTTTCTCGCAGATAATGAATACCTTTATCCCACCGGAAACCCCGGAAGTGGGCTCTGCCGTCAACTTTGCTTCTTCGGTGGAAGATCTGGTTACCCAGACGCTGGAATTCACAATCGAAGAAGTGAATGCCGATCGTAATGTTTCCAACAACGCGAAGAACCGCCAGATCGTCCTGAATTTGTATGAGAAAGGCATCTTCGATATTAAAGATGCCATCAACCAGGTCGCCGATCGGCTGAACATCTCCAAACATACGGTCTACCTCTATATTCGTCAGTTCAAAAGTGGCGATTTCCAGGGGCAAGATAAGTAATGCGTTTTGCCATCATGGTGACGGGGCCAGCGTACGGCACGCAGCAGGCGAGCAGCGCGTTGCAATTTGCTCATGCGCTACTCAAAGAAGGGCATGAGCTAAGCAGCGTTTTTTTCTATCGTGAAGGTGTGTATAACGCCAACCTACTCACTTCGCCTGCCAGTGATGAATACGATCTGGTACGGGCCTGGCAACAGCTGAACCAACAGCATGGTGTAACACTGAATATTTGCGTGGCTGCGGCGTTGCGACGCGGCGTGGTTGATGAGACTGAGGCAAAGCGGCTGGGGCTGGCAGGAGCTAATTTACAATCAGGTTTTAACCTCAGCGGGCTTGGTTCGTTGGCTGAGGCATCCCTGACCTGCGATCGCGTGGTGCAATTCTGATGAAACGTGTTGCTTTTGTCTTTTCTACCGTGCCGCACGGCAGCGCATCTGGCCGTGAAGGGTTAGATGCATTGCTGGCGACCTCTGCATTAACGGAAGACCTCGGCGTGTTTTTTATCGGTGATGGCGTCTTTCAAATCCTTCAGGGACAGCAACCGGATGCCGTGCTGGCGCGAGACTATATCGCGACCTTCAAACTGTTAGGGTTGTACGATATCGATCAATGTTGGCTCTGCGCTGCCTCATTACGCGAGCGGGGCCTTCAGCAGGGGAGTAATTTTGTGATCGATGCGACAGCGCTTGAACCGGAAGATTTACGCCGTGAGTTAGGCAACTATGACGTCATTTTAAGGTTTTGAGACTCTCATGCTGCACACACTACATCGCTCCGCGTGGCTTACCGATTTCTCCTCTCTTCTTCGTCTGATTGATAAAGACGATGAACTTTTATTGCTCCAGGATGGCGTGACGGCAGCAATCGAAGGAAGCCGTTTCCTTGAAAGTCTGCAAAATGCCTCCATTAAGGTCTATGTACTGGAAGAAGACATTAAGGCTCGCGGGTTGAGCGGTCAAATTTCAGACAGTGTCGTCAGGGTTAGCTATACTGACTTCGTCAGACTTACGGTGAAGCATCCCAGCCAGATGTCCTGGTAATTGTGGGATCGTTGTATATTTCTTGACACCTTTTCGACACCGACCTAAAATTCTGCGTCCTCATATTGTATGAGGTCGTTTTATTACGTGTTTACGAAGCAAAAGCTAAAACCAGGAGCTATTTAATGGCAACAGTTAACCAGCTGGTACGCAAACCACGTGCACGCAAAGTTGCAAAAAGCAACGTGCCTGCACTGGAAGCATGCCCGCAGAAACGTGGCGTATGTACTCGTGTATATACTACCACTCCTAAAAAACCGAACTCCGCACTGCGTAAAGTATGCCGTGTTCGTCTGACTAACGGTTTTGAAGTGACTTCCTACATCGGTGGTGAAGGTCACAACCTGCAGGAGCACTCCGTGATCCTGATCCGTGGCGGTCGTGTAAAAGACCTCCCGGGTGTTCGTTACCACACCGTTCGTGGTGCGCTTGACTGCTCCGGCGTTAAAGACCGTAAGCAATCACGCTCCAAGTATGGCGTGAAACGTCCTAAGGCTTAATGGTTCTCCGTTAAGTAAGGCCAAACGTTTTATATTAATGTCAAACTAAACTCTTAGAGTTTTGGACAATCCTGAATTAACAACGGAGTATTTCCATGCCACGTCGTCGCGTCATTGGTCAGCGTAAAATTCTGCCGGATCCGAAGTTCGGATCAGAACTGCTGGCTAAATTTGTAAATATCCTGATGGTAGATGGTAAAAAATCTACTGCCGAAACTATCGTATACAGCGCGCTGGAGACCCTGGCTCAGCGTTCTGGTAAAAACGAACTGGAAGCTTTCGAAGTAGCTCTCGAAAACGTGCGCCCGACTGTCGAAGTTAAGTCTCGCCGCGTTGGTGGTTCTACTTATCAGGTACCAGTTGAAGTCCGTCCGGTCCGTCGTAATGCTCTGGCAATGCGTTGGATCGTTGAAGCTGCTCGTAAACGCGGTGATAAATCCATGGCTCTGCGCCTGGCGAACGAACTTTCTGATGCTGCAGAAAACAAAGGTACTGCAGTTAAGAAACGTGAAGACGTTCACCGTATGGCAGAAGCCAACAAGGCGTTCGCACACTACCGTTGGTAATCCCTTCGGAGTTTTAGTCACCAGGCGGGCGCTTCTAGTAAGCAGCCCGCTTTGGGCTACTTAAATTGAACGCCTAAAAGATAAACGAGGAATCAAATGGCTCGTACAACACCCATCGCGCGCTACCGTAACATCGGTATCAGTGCGCACATCGACGCCGGTAAAACCACTACTACCGAACGTATTCTGTTCTACACCGGTGTAAACCATAAAATCGGTGAAGTTCATGACGGCGCAGCCACCATGGACTGGATGGAGCAGGAGCAGGAACGTGGTATTACTATCACCTCCGCAGCGACTACTGCATTCTGGTCTGGTATGGCTAAGCAGTATGAACCGCATCGCGTAAACATCATCGACACCCCGGGGCACGTTGACTTCACTATCGAAGTAGAACGTTCCATGCGTGTGCTTGATGGTGCAGTAATGGTTTACTGCGCAGTTGGTGGTGTTCAGCCTCAGTCTGAAACCGTATGGCGTCAGGCAAACAAATATAAAGTTCCGCGCATTGCGTTCGTTAACAAAATGGACCGTATGGGTGCGAACTTCCTGAAAGTTGTTGGTCAGATCAAAACCCGTCTGGGCGCGAACCCTGTTCCGCTGCAGCTGGCAATTGGCGCTGAAGAAGCGTTCACCGGTGTTGTTGACCTGGTGAAAATGAAAGCCATCAACTGGAACGAAGAAGATGCAGGCGTAACCTTCACTTATGAAGATATCCCGGCTGACATGCAGGAACTGGCTGAAGAATGGCACCAGAACCTGATCGAGTCCGCTGCAGAAGCTTCAGAAGAGCTGATGGAGAAATACCTGGGTGGTGAAGAACTGACTGAAGAAGAGATCAAAAAAGCTCTGCGTCAGCGTGTTCTGAACAACGAAATCATCCTGGTAACCTGTGGTTCTGCGTTCAAGAACAAAGGTGTTCAGGCGATGCTGGATGCGGTAATTGATTACCTGCCATCCCCAGTAGACGTACCTGCGATCAACGGTATTCTGGACGACGGTAAAGATACTCCTGCTGAGCGTCATGCTAGCGATGACGAGCCGTTTGCTGCTCTGGCATTCAAAATCGCTACCGACCCGTTCGTGGGTAACCTGACCTTCTTCCGCGTGTACTCTGGTGTGGTTAACTCCGGTGACACCATCCTGAACTCCGTGAAAACTGCACGTGAACGTTTCGGCCGTATCGTACAGATGCACGCTAACAAACGTGAAGAGATCAAAGAAGTTCGCGCGGGCGATATCGCTGCTGCAATCGGTCTGAAAGACGTGACCACTGGTGACACTCTGTGTGACCCGGATCACCCGATCATTCTGGAACGTATGGAATTCCCTGAGCCGGTAATTTCCATCGCGGTAGAACCGAAAACCAAAGCTGACCAGGAAAAAATGGGTCTGGCTCTGGGCCGTCTGGCTAAAGAAGACCCGTCATTCCGCGTATGGACTGACGAAGAATCTAACCAGACCATTATCGCTGGTATGGGTGAGCTGCACCTCGACATCATCGTTGACCGTATGAAGCGTGAATTCAACGTTGAAGCGAACGTCGGTAAACCTCAGGTTGCTTACCGTGAAGCGATTCGCGCGAAAGTTACCGATATCGAAGGTAAACACGCTAAGCAGTCTGGTGGTCGCGGTCAGTACGGTCATGTTGTTATCGACATGTACCCGCTGGAGCCGGGTTCAAACCCGAAAGGCTACGAGTTCATCAACGACATCAAAGGTGGTGTAATTCCTGGCGAATACATCCCGGCCGTTGATAAAGGCATCCAGGAACAGCTGAAATCTGGCCCGCTGGCTGGTTACCCGGTTGTTGATCTGGGCGTGCGTCTGCACTTCGGTTCTTACCATGACGTTGACTCCTCTGAGCTGGCGTTTAAACTGGCCGCTTCTATCGCCTTCAAAGATGGCTTTAAGAAAGCGAAACCAGTTCTGCTTGAGCCTATCATGAAGGTTGAAGTAGAGACTCCGGAAGAGAACACCGGTGACGTAATCGGTGACTTGAGCCGCCGTCGTGGTATGCTTCGTGGTCAGGAATCCAACGTCACTGGCGTTGTTATCCATGCTGAAGTTCCGCTGTCTGAAATGTTCGGATATGCAACCCAGCTGCGTTCTCTGACCAAAGGCCGTGCTTCTTACTCCATGGAGTTCCTGAAGTACGACGATGCGCCGAACAACGTTGCTCAGGCCGTTATTGAAGCCCGTGGTAAATAATCCACAGGATTAAAACCTAAGTCCCGTGCTCTCTCCATAGGGGAGAGCACTATAGTAAGGAATATAGCCGTGTCTAAAGAAAAATTTGAACGTACAAAACCGCACGTTAACGTCGGCACCATCGGCCACGTTGACCACGGTAAAACTACCCTGACCGCTGCAATCACTACCGTACTGGCTAAAACCTACGGCGGTGCTGCTCGTGCATTCGACCAGATCGATAACGCGCCGGAAGAAAAAGCTCGTGGTATCACCATCAACACTTCTCACGTTGAATATGACACCCCGACTCGCCACTACGCACACGTAGACTGCCCGGGCCACGCCGACTATGTTAAAAACATGATCACCGGTGCTGCGCAGATGGATGGCGCGATCCTGGTTGTTGCTGCGACTGACGGCCCGATGCCGCAGACTCGTGAGCACATCCTGCTGGGTCGTCAGGTAGGCGTTCCGTACATCATCGTGTTCCTGAACAAATGCGACATGGTTGATGACGAAGAGCTGCTGGAACTGGTAGAAATGGAAGTTCGTGAACTTCTGTCTCAGTACGATTTCCCGGGCGACGACACTCCGATCGTTCGTGGTTCTGCTCTGAAAGCGCTGGAAGGCGAAGCAGAGTGGGAAGCGAAAATCATCGAACTGGCTGGCTTCCTGGATTCTTACATTCCAGAACCAGAGCGTGCGATTGACAAGCCGTTCCTGCTGCCTATCGAAGACGTATTCTCCATCTCCGGTCGTGGTACCGTTGTTACCGGTCGTGTAGAGCGCGGTATCATCAAAGTTGGTGAAGAAGTTGAAATCGTTGGTATCAAAGAGACTGCTAAGTCTACCTGTACTGGCGTTGAAATGTTCCGCAAACTGCTGGACGAAGGCCGTGCTGGTGAGAACGTTGGTGTTCTGCTGCGTGGTATCAAACGTGAAGAAATCGAACGTGGTCAGGTACTGGCTAAGCCGGGCTCTATCAAGCCGCACACCAAGTTCGAATCTGAAGTGTACATTCTGTCCAAAGACGAAGGCGGCCGTCATACTCCGTTCTTCAAAGGCTACCGTCCGCAGTTCTACTTCCGTACTACTGACGTGACTGGTACCATCGAACTGCCGGAAGGCGTAGAGATGGTAATGCCGGGCGACAACATCAAAATGGTTGTTACCCTGATCCACCCGATCGCGATGGACGACGGTCTGCGTTTCGCAATCCGTGAAGGCGGCCGTACTGTTGGTGCGGGCGTTGTTGCTAAAGTAATGAGCTAATTATTGATTAATTAGCTTTGAGCTTAAAAAGGGCGCTTCGGCGCCCTTTTTGCTGCCTGCAATTTAGTAGCTGTCATATTTATTCGCATTTTTTATTCATTCTCCCGCCGCGTAAATAGCGCTGTGCTATTGTAATCATAACTATTCTCATTTACACTTTGCGCAGAAATTGAACGGGAGCGATCATGTACGTTTGTTTGTGTAATGCGATAAGTGATAAAAAAATACGTCAGGCTGTTCGCCAGTTTCACCCTCAGTCCTTTCAGCAATTACGTAAATTTATTCCTGTAGGAAATCAATGCGGTAAGTGCATTCGTGCTGCCCGTGAAGTCATGCAGGATGAATTAACGCAAATGCCAGAATTTAAAGAGATCGCCTAAGTCACACTCTTTTTTTTGACATCCCTGTAGCCCCATCTACGCTCTAAGAGTGGAAGCGGAGGGACTATAAAATGAAAGGTGATGTTAAAATCATAAATTATCTCAATAAACTATTGGGAAATGAGCTTGTCGCGATCAACCAGTATTTTCTCCATGCTCGTATGTTTAAAAACTGGGGACTGACTCGCCTCAATGATGTTGAGTACCATGAATCTATCGATGAGATGAAACACGCTGATAAATATATCGAGCGTATTTTATTCTTAGAAGGGCTCCCGAACTTGCAGGATCTTGGCAAGTTGGGTATTGGCGAAGACGTTGAAGAGATGCTGCAATCCGATCTTCGACTCGAGTTGGATGGGGCGAAAGATCTGCGTGAAGCCATTGCCTATGCCGATAGCGTTCATGATTATGTCAGCCGGGACATGATGATCGAGATCCTGACTGAAGAAGAAGGGCATATTGACTGGCTCGAAACTGAGCTGGACCTGATTGCAAAACTTGGCTTGCAAAATTATCTGCAATCGCAAATTAAAGTCAGTGACTAACCGCCCTGTATCAGATTTACCCAGCCAATAACGAAACCCGCAGCCGCCAGATATGGCCCAAAAGGCAGCGGGTTTTTTAGCATCTGTCTCCCGTAACGGACGCAAGAAATCCCGGTGAGACAACATGCCATGCCCGCGGCAAGTAAAACCAACAGTGGTAATGATTCCCAGCGATGCCATGCGCCCAGTGCGGCAAGAAATTTGACATCACCAAAGCCTAATCCTTCCTGTCGGCATATCAAACGATACCCCCAGTAGAACAAAGCAAATACCCCATAGCCCGCTACGGTACCCCAAAGCGCGTCGGATAACTGTGCAGGTTTGCAGCACTGATGATAAATAAGACCGCCCCACAAAAGAGGGCAGGTAAATTTGTCGGGCAGCAACCCGGTACGCAGGTCATGGACTAAGAGCAACCCTGATAGCGAAACATAAATCAGCAGAAAGGGGAGGTCGATGTACATGGGCAAATCTCATTTGGTAAAGAGTTTACCTTCGGGTAAGCACGCCGGCCCTACAAGTCCGGGATGTGAGTTATGGATGCTCTCTTCCACGGAAAACGCGTTGCATCACAGGACATACAATCAGAGTGGAAGGAGGCCCGCATTTATGAACGAGCGATTAATTTCTACGCGGCACTTGCTTAAGACTGAGATTTACGTATAATGCGCGGGCTTGTCTAATATTGACAGCGGTTCGATATGAGCCACCGGTACTGCGAAAGCAATACCAGACAATGTTCCCAATCGGGGAACTCTGTAAGAACGGTTACACTCTCCCATCAATCGTAATGGGTTTGAGGAGTAACTATTTCGTCTATAAAATAATTGGAGCTCTGGTCTCATGCAGAACCAAAGAATCCGTATCCGTTTGAAAGCGTTTGATCATCGTCTGATCGATCAATCAACCGCGGAAATCGTCGAGACTGCCAAGCGCACTGGTGCGCAGGTTCGTGGTCCGATCCCGCTGCCGACCCGCAAAGAGCGTTTCACCGTTCTGATCTCCCCGCACGTCAACAAAGACGCGCGTGATCAGTACGAGATCCGTACTCACAAGCGTCTGGTTGACATCGTTGAGCCAACTGAAAAAACCGTTGATGCTCTGATGCGTCTGGACCTGGCTGCCGGTGTAGACGTGCAGATCAGCCTGGGTTAATCAGGTCATCGAGCGATTGAGAGGTTGATACAATGATTGGTTTAGTCGGTAAAAAAGTGGGTATGACCCGCATCTTCACTGAAGATGGCGTATCTATCCCAGTAACCGTTATCGAAGTTGAAGCAAACCGCGTTACTCAGGTTAAAGATCTGGCTAACGATGGCTATCGCGCTGTTCAGGTTACCACCGGTGCTAAAAAAGCTAACCGCGTAACTAAGCCGGAAGCTGGCCACTTTGCTAAAGCTGGCGTAGAAGCTGGCCGCGGCCTGTGGGAGTTCCGTCTGGCAGATGGTGAAGAATACACCGTTGGTCAGAACATTAGCGTTGAACTGTTTGCTGACGTTAAAAAAGTTGACGTAACCGGTACCTCTAAAGGTAAAGGTTTCGCTGGTACCGTTAAGCGCTGGAACTTCCGTACCCAGGACGCTACTCACGGTAACTCCTTGTCTCACCGCGTTCCGGGTTCTATCGGTCAGAACCAGACTCCGGGCAAAGTGTTCAAAGGCAAGAAAATGGCAGGTCAGCTGGGCAACGAACGTGTAACCGTTCAGAGCCTGGACGTAGTACGTGTTGACGCTGAGCGCAACCTGCTGCTGGTTAAAGGTGGTGTTCCGGGTGCGACCGGTTGCGACCTGATCGTTAAACCAGCTGTGAAGGCGTAAGGGGATAGCAATGGAATTAGTATTGAAAGACGCGCAGAGCGCGCTGACTGTTTCCGAAACTACCTTCGGTCGTGATTTCAACGAAGCGCTGGTTCACCAGGTTGTTGTTGCTTATGCAGCTGGTGCTCGTCAGGGTACTCGTGCTCAGAAGACTCGTGCTGAAGTAACTGGTTCAGGCAAAAAGCCGTGGCGCCAGAAAGGTACCGGCCGTGCGCGTTCAGGTTCTATCAAGAGCCCGATCTGGCGTTCAGGTGGCGTGACCTTCGCTGCTCGTCCACAGGACCACAGTCAAAAAGTTAACAAAAAGATGTACCGCGGCGCGCTGAAAAGCATTCTGTCCGAACTGGTACGTCAGGATCGTCTGATCGTTGTCGAATCATTCTCTGTAGAAGCGCCTAAAACTAAGCTGCTGGCACAGAAACTGAAAGACATGGCTCTGGAAGATGTGCTGATCATCACCGGTGAGCTGGACGAAAACCTGTTCCTGGCTGCGCGCAACCTGCACAAGGTTGACGTACGCGATGCAACTGGTATCGACCCGGTTAGCCTGATCGCCTTCGACAAAGTCGTAATGACTGCTGATGCTGTTAAGCAAGTTGAGGAGATGCTGGCATGATTCGTGAAGAACGTCTGCTGAAAGTGCTGCGCGCACCGCACGTTTCTGAAAAAGCGTCTACTGCGATGGAAAAAACTAACACCATCGTTCTCAAAGTTGCTAAAGACGCGACCAAAGCAGAAATCAAAGCTGCTGTGCAGAAACTGTTTGAAGTCGAAGTCGAAGTCGTTAACACCCTGGTAGTTAAAGGGAAAGTTAAACGTCACGGACAGCGTATCGGTCGTCGTAGCGACTGGAAAAAAGCTTACGTCACCCTGAAGGAAGGCCAGAATCTGGACTTCGTCGGCGGCGCTGAGTAAGTCGGAGGAGTAATACAATGGCAGTTGTTAAATGTAAACCGACATCTCCGGGTCGTCGCCACGTTGTTAAAGTGGTCAACCCAGAGCTGCACAAGGGCAAACCTTTTGCTCCGCTGGTTGAAAAAAACAGCAAATCCGGTGGTCGTAACAACAATGGCCGTATCACCACTCGTCACATCGGTGGTGGTCACAAGCAGGCTTATCGTATTGTTGACTTCAAACGCAACAAAGACGGTATCCCGGCAGTTGTTGAACGTCTTGAGTACGATCCGAACCGCTCCGCGAACATCGCGCTGGTTCTGTACAAAGACGGTGAACGCCGTTACATCCTGGCCCCTAAAGGCCTGAAAGCTGGCGACCAGATTCAGTCTGGCGTTGATGCTGCAATCAAAGCAGGTAACACCCTGCCGATGCGCAATATCCCGGTTGGTTCTACCGTTCATAACGTAGAAATGAAACCAGGTAAAGGCGGTCAGCTGGCACGTTCCGCTGGTACTTACGTTCAGATCGTTGCTCGTGATGGTGCTTATGTCACCCTGCGTCTGCGTTCTGGTGAAATGCGTAAAGTCGAAGCAGACTGCCGTGCAACTCTGGGCGAAGTTGGCAATGCTGAGCATATGCTGCGCGTTCTGGGTAAAGCAGGTGCTGCACGCTGGCGTGGTGTTCGTCCTACCGTTCGCGGTACTGCGATGAACCCAGTCGACCACCCACATGGTGGTGGTGAAGGTCGTAACTTTGGTAAGCACCCGGTAACTCCGTGGGGCGTTCAGACCAAAGGTAAGAAGACCCGCAGCAACAAGCGTACTGATAAATTCATCGTACGTCGCCGTAGCAAATAATTTTAGAGGATAAGCCATGCCACGTTCTCTCAAGAAAGGTCCTTTTATTGACCTGCACTTGCTGAAGAAGGTAGAGAAAGCGGTGGAAAGCGGAGACAAGAAGCCCCTGCGCACTTGGTCCCGTCGTTCAACGATCTTTCCTAACATGATCGGTTTGACCATCGCTGTCCATAATGGTCGTCAGCACGTTCCGGTATTTGTTTCCGACGAAATGGTCGGTCACAAACTGGGTGAATTCGCACCGACTCGTACTTATCGCGGCCACGCTGCTGATAAAAAAGCGAAGAAGAAATAAGGTAGGAGGAAGAGATGGAAACTTTAGCTCAACATCGCCATGCTCGTTCTTCTGCTCAGAAGGTTCGCCTTGTTGCAGACCTGATTCGCGGTAAGAAAGTGTCGCAGGCTCTGGATATTCTGACCTACACCAATAAGAAAGCGGCTGTACTGGTTAAGAAAGTCCTGGAATCTGCCATTGCTAACGCTGAACACAACGATGGCGCTGACATTGACGATCTGAAAGTTACGAAAATTTTCGTAGACGAAGGCCCGAGCATGAAGCGCATTATGCCGCGTGCAAAAGGTCGTGCAGATCGCATCCTGAAGCGCACCAGCCACATTACTGTGGTTGTGTCCGATCGCTGAGACTCTGGAGACTAGCAATGGGTCAGAAAGTACATCCTAATGGTATTCGCCTGGGTATTGTAAAACCATGGAACTCAACCTGGTTTGCGAACACCAAAGAATTCGCTGACAACCTGGACAGCGATTTTAAAGTACGTCAGTACCTGACTAAGGAACTGGCTAAAGCGTCTGTATCTCGTATCGTTATCGAGCGTCCGGCTAAGAGCATCCGTGTGACCATTCACACCGCTCGCCCGGGTATCGTTATCGGTAAGAAAGGCGAAGACGTAGAAAAACTGCGCAAAGTCGTAGCGGATATTGCTGGCGTTCCTGCTCAGATCAATATCGCCGAAGTGCGTAAGCCTGAACTGGACGCAAAATTGGTTGCTGACAGCATCACTTCTCAGCTGGAACGTCGCGTTATGTTCCGTCGTGCTATGAAGCGTGCTGTACAGAACGCAATGCGTCTGGGCGCTAAAGGTATCAAAGTTGAAGTTAGCGGCCGTCTGGGCGGCGCGGAAATCGCACGTACCGAATGGTACCGCGAAGGTCGCGTACCTCTGCACACTCTGCGTGCTGACATCGACTACAACACCTCTGAAGCGCACACCACTTACGGTGTAATCGGCGTTAAAGTGTGGATCTTCAAAGGCGAGATCCTGGGTGGTATGGCTGCTGTTGAACAACCGGAAAAACCGGCTGCTCAACCTAAAAAGCAGCAGCGTAAAGGCCGTAAATAAGGAGCGTCGCTGATGTTACAACCAAAGCGTACAAAATTCCGTAAAATGCACAAAGGCCGTAACCGCGGTCTGGCTGCTGGCGCGGATGTTAGCTTCGGCAGCTTCGGTCTGAAAGCTGTTGGCCGTGGTCGTCTGACTGCCCGTCAGATCGAAGCAGCACGTCGTGCTATGACCCGTGCAGTTAAGCGTCAAGGTAAGATCTGGATCCGTGTATTCCCGGACAAACCGATCACTGAAAAGCCGCTGGCAGTGCGTATGGGTAAAGGTAAAGGTAACGTGGAGTATTGGGTTGCCTTGATTCAGCCGGGTAAAGTCCTGTATGAAATGGACGGCGTACCGGAAGAGCTGGCCCGTGAAGCATTCAAGCTGGCAGCAGCGAAACTGCCGATTAAAACCACCTTTGTAACTAAGACGGTGATGTAATGAAAGCAAAAGAGCTGCGTGAGAAGAGTGTTGAAGAGCTGAACACCGAGCTGCTGAATCTGCTGCGTGAGCAGTTCAACCTGCGTATGCAGGCTGCAAGTGGCCAGCTGCAACAGTCTCACCTGTTGAAGCAAGTGCGTCGTGACGTCGCACGCGTTAAGACTTTACTGACTGAGAAGGCGGGTGCGTAATGACCGATAAAATCCGTACTCTGCAAGGTCGCGTTGTTAGCGATAAAATGGAGAAATCCATCGTTGTTGCTATCGAACGTTTTGTGAAACACCCGATCTACGGTAAATTCATTAAGCGTACGACCAAACTGCACGTACATGACGAGAACAACGAATGCGGTACTGGTGACGTGGTTGAAATCCGCGAATGCCGTCCGCTGTCCAAGACTAAGTCCTGGACGCTGGTTCGCGTTGTAGAGAAAGCCGTTCTGTAATACAGTAGGCATTCTCAACGAATAAACGGCTCAGCGATGAGCCGTTTATTTTTTCTACCCATATCGTTGAAGCGGTGTTATAATGCCGCGCCCCCGATATGGGGCTTTTTTAACGACCTGATTTTCGGGTCTCAGTAGTAGTTGACATTAGCGGAGCACTAAAATGATCCAAGAACAGACTATGCTGAACGTCGCCGACAACTCCGGTGCACGTCGCGTAATGTGTATCAAGGTTCTGGGTGGCTCGCACCGTCGCTACGCAGGCGTCGGCGATATCATCAAGATCACCATCAAGGAAGCAATTCCGCGTGGTAAGGTCAAAAAAGGTGATGTGCTGAAGGCGGTAGTGGTGCGCACCAAGAAGGGTGTTCGTCGCCCGGACGGTTCTGTCATTCGCTTCGATGGTAATGCATGCGTTATTTTAAACAATAACAGCGAGCAACCTATCGGTACGCGTATTTTTGGGCCGGTAACTCGTGAACTTCGTAACGAGAAGTTCATGAAAATTATCTCTCTGGCACCAGAAGTACTCTAAGGAGCGAATCATGGCAGCGAAGATCCGTCGTGATGACGAAGTTATCGTGTTAACCGGTAAAGATAAAGGTAAACGCGGTAAAGTTAAGAATGTCCTGTCTTCCGGCAAGGTCATTGTTGAAGGTATCAACCTGGTTAAAAAACATCAGAAGCCGGTTCCGGCCCTGAACCAACCAGGCGGCATCGTAGAGAAAGAAGCAGCTATTCAGATCTCTAACCTTGCTATCTTCAACGCGGCAACCGGCAAGGCTGACCGTGTAGGCTTTAGATTCGAAGACGGCAAAAAAGTCCGTTTCTTCAAATCTAACAGCGAAACTATCAAGTAATTTGGAGTAGTACGATGGCGAAACTGCATGATTACTACAAAGACGAAGTAGTCGCTAAACTCATGACTGAGTTTAACTACAATTCTGTCATGCAAGTCCCTCGGGTCGAGAAGATCACCCTGAACATGGGTGTTGGTGAAGCGATCGCTGACAAGAAACTGCTGGATAACGCAGCAGCTGACCTGACAGCAATCTCCGGTCAAAAACCGCTGATCACCAAAGCACGCAAATCAGTTGCAGGCTTCAAAATCCGTCAGGGCTATCCGATCGGCTGTAAAGTAACTCTGCGTGGCGAACGCATGTGGGAGTTCTTTGAGCGCCTGATCACTATTGCTGTTCCACGTATCCGTGACTTCCGTGGCTTGTCCGCTAAGTCTTTCGACGGTCGTGGTAACTACAGCATGGGTGTCCGTGAGCAGATCATCTTCCCAGAAATCGACTACGATAAAGTCGACCGCGTGCGTGGTTTGGATATTACCATTACCACTACTGCGAAATCTGACGAAGAAGGCCGTGCTCTGCTGGCTGCCTTTGACTTCCCGTTCCGCAAGTAAGGTAGGGTTACTGAATGGCTAAGCAATCAATGAAAGCACGCGAAGTAAAGCGCGTAGCTTTAGCTGATAAGTACTTCGCAAAACGCGCTGAACTGAAAGCTATTATCTCTGATGTGAACGCGACCGACGAAGATCGTTGGAACGCAGTTCTCAAGCTGCAGTCTCTGCCGCGTGATTCCAGCCCGTCCCGTCAGCGTAACCGCTGCCGTCAAACAGGTCGTCCGCATGGCTATGTGGGCAAGTTCGGGTTGAGCCGTATCAAACTGCGTGAAGCCGCCATGCGCGGTGAAGTACCAGGCTTGAAAAAGGCTAGCTGGTAATTACCAATTGAATCACGGGAGTAAAGACAGATGAGCATGCAAGATCCGATCGCGGATATGCTGACCCGTATCCGTAACGGTCAGGCCGCGAATAAAGCTGCGGTCACCATGCCTTCCTCCAAGCTGAAAGTGGCAATTGCCAACGTGCTGAAGGAAGAAGGTTTTATTGAAGATTTTAAAGTTGAAGGCGACACCAAGCCGGAACTGGAACTTACTCTCAAGTATTTCCAGGGTAAAGCTGTTGTAGAAAGCATTCAGCGTGTCAGTCGCCCAGGTCTGCGCATTTATAAGCGTAAAGACGAGCTGCCGAAAGTTATGGCTGGCATGGGTATCGCAGTTGTTTCTACCTCTAAAGGTGTTATGACTGATCGTGCAGCGCGCCAGGCTGGTCTTGGTGGCGAAATTATCTGCTACGTAGCCTAATCGGAGGAAAAAATGTCTCGTGTTGCTAAAGCACCGGTCGTTATTCCTGCCGGCGTTGATGTAAAAATCAACGGTCAGGTTATTACGATCAAAGGTAAAAACGGCGAGCTGACTCGTACTCTCAACGATGCTGTTGCAGTAAATCATGCAGATAATGCACTGACCTTCGGTCCGCGTGATGGTTACGCAGATGGATGGGCTCAGGCTGGTACCGCGCGTGCCCTGCTGAATGCAATGGTTGTCGGTGTTACCGAAGGCTTCACTAAGAAGCTTCAGCTGGTTGGTGTAGGTTATCGTGCAGCGGTTAAAGGGAATGTAGTAAACCTGGCTTTAGGTTTCTCTCACCCAGTTGACCATCAGCTGCCTGCGGGAATCACTGCAGAATGTCCGTCTCAGACTGAAATCGTGCTGAAAGGCGCTGATAAACAGCTGATCGGTCAGGTTGCAGCAGATCTGCGCGCCTACCGTCGTCCTGAGCCTTATAAAGGCAAGGGTGTTCGTTACGCCGACGAAGTCGTGCGTACCAAAGAGGCTAAGAAGAAGTAAGGTAACACTATGGATAAGAAATCTGCTCGTATCCGTCGTGCGACCCGCGCACGCCGCAAGCTCCAGGAGCTGGGTGCAACTCGCCTGGTGGTACATCGTACCCCGCGTCATATTTACGCACAGGTAATTGCACCGAACGGTTCTGAAGTTCTGGTAGCTGCTTCTACTGTAGAAAAAGCTATCGCTGAACAATTGAAGTACACCGGTAACAAAGACGCTGCTGCAGCTGTAGGTAAAGCTGTTGCTGAACGCGCTCTGGAAAAAGGCATCAAAGATGTTTCTTTTGACCGTTCCGGGTTCCAATATCATGGTCGTGTCCAGGCACTGGCAGATGCTGCCCGTGAAGCTGGCCTTCAGTTCTAAGGTAGAGGTGTAAGATGGCTCACATCGAAAAACAAGCTGGCGAACTGCAGGAAAAGCTGATCGCGGTTAACCGCGTATCTAAAACCGTTAAAGGTGGTCGTATTTTCTCCTTCACAGCTCTGACTGTAGTTGGTGATGGTAACGGTCGCGTTGGTTTTGGTTACGGTAAAGCGCGTGAAGTTCCAGCAGCGATCCAGAAAGCGATGGAAAAAGCCCGTCGCAATATGATTAACGTCGCGCTGAACCACGGCACCCTGCAGCACCCGGTTAAGGGTACTCACACGGGTTCTCGTGTATTCATGCAGCCGGCTTCCGAAGGTACCGGTATCATCGCCGGTGGTGCAATGCGCGCCGTTCTGGAAGTCGCTGGAGTTCGTAACGTTCTGGCTAAAGCGTATGGTTCTACTAACCCGATTAACGTGGTTCGTGCAACTATCGATGGCCTGGAAAATATGAAATCTCCGGAAATGGTCGCTGCCAAGCGTGGTAAATCCGTTGAAGAAATTCTGGGGAAATAAACCATGGCAAAGACTATTAAAATTACTCAAACCCGCAGTGCAATCGGTCGTCTGCCGAAACACAAGGCAACGCTGCTTGGCCTGGGTCTGCGTCGTATTGGTCACACCGTAGAGCGCGAGGATACTCCTGCTGTTCGTGGTATGGTCAACGCGGTTTCCTTCATGGTTAAAGTTGAGGAGTAAGAGATGCGTTTAAATACTCTGTCTCCGGCCGAAGGCTCTAAAAAAGCGGCTCGCCGCCTGGGTCGTGGTATCGGTTCTGGCCTCGGTAAAACCGGTGGTCGTGGTCACAAAGGTCAGAAGTCTCGTTCTGGCGGTGGCGTACGTCGCGGTTTCGAGGGTGGTCAGATGCCTCTGTACCGTCGTCTGCCGAAATTCGGCTTCACTTCACGTAAAGCAGCGATTACAGCCGAAGTTCGTCTGTCTGACCTGGCTAAAGTTGAAGGCGGTGTTGTAGACCTGAACACGCTGAAAGCAGCTAACATTATCGGTATCCAGATCGAGTTCGCGAAAGTGATCCTGGCTGGTGAAGTCACTACTCCGGTAACTGTTCGTGGCCTGCGTGTTACTAAAGGCGCTCGTGCTGCTATCGAAGCTGCTGGCGGTAAAATCGAGGAATAAGTAGCAGATGGCTAAACAACCGGGATTAGATTTTCAAAGTGCCAAAGGTGGCTTAGGCGAGCTGAAACGCAGACTGCTGTTTGTAATCGGCGCGCTGATTGTGTTCCGTATTGGCTCTTTCATTCCGATCCCTGGTATTGATGCCGCTGTACTTGCCAAACTGCTTGAGCAACAGCGAGGCACCATCATTGAAATGTTTAACATGTTCTCTGGTGGTGCTCTCAGCCGTGCTTCTATCTTTGCTCTGGGGATCATGCCGTATATTTCGGCGTCGATCATTATCCAGCTGCTGACGGTGGTTCATCCAACGCTGGCAGAAATTAAGAAAGAAGGGGAGTCTGGTCGTCGTAAGATCAGCCAGTACACCCGCTACGGTACTCTGGTGCTGGCAATATTCCAGTCGATCGGTATTGCTACCGGTCTGCCGAATATGCCTGGTATGCAGGGCCTGGTGATGAACCCAGGCTTTGCATTCTATTTCACCGCTGTTGTAAGTCTGGTTACAGGGACGATGTTCCTGATGTGGTTGGGTGAACAGATTACTGAACGTGGTATCGGCAACGGTATCTCAATCATTATCTTCGCCGGTATTGTAGCGGGACTCCCGCCAGCCATTGCCCATACTATCGAGCAAGCGCGTCAAGGCGACCTGCACTTCCTCGTGTTGCTGTTGGTTGCAGTATTAGTATTCGCAGTGACGTTCTTTGTTGTATTTGTTGAGCGTGGTCAACGCCGCATTGTGGTAAACTACGCGAAACGTCAGCAAGGTCGTCGTGTCTATGCTGCACAGAGCACACATTTACCGCTGAAAGTGAATATGGCGGGGGTAATCCCGGCAATCTTCGCTTCCAGTATTATTCTGTTCCCGGCGACCATCGCGTCATGGTTCGGGGGCGGGACTGGTTGGAACTGGCTGACAACAATTTCGCTGTATTTGCAGCCTGGGCAACCGCTTTATGTGTTACTCTATGCGTCTGCAATCATATTCTTCTGTTTCTTCTACACGGCGTTGGTTTTCAACCCGCGTGAAACAGCAGATAACCTGAAGAAGTCCGGTGCATTTGTACCAGGAATTCGTCCGGGAGAGCAAACGGCGAAGTATATCGATAAAGTAATGACCCGCCTGACTTTGGTTGGTGCGCTCTACATTACCTTTATCTGCCTGATCCCGGAGTTCATGCGTGATGCAATGAAAGTACCGTTCTACTTCGGTGGGACCTCACTGCTTATCGTTGTTGTCGTGATTATGGACTTTATGGCTCAAGTGCAAACTCTGATGATGTCAAGTCAGTACGAGTCTGCATTGAAGAAGGCGAATCTGAAAGGCTACGGCCGTTAACAGTCGCCCGAGAAGTTACGGAGAGTAAAAATGAAAGTTCGTGCTTCCGTCAAGAAATTATGCCGTAACTGCAAAATCGTTAAGCGTGATGGTGTCATCCGTGTGATTTGCAGTGCCGAGCCGAAGCATAAACAGCGCCAAGGCTGATTTATTCGCATATTTTTCTTGCAAAGTTGGGTTGAGCTGGCTAGATTAGCCAGCCAATCTTTTGTATGTCTGTGCGTTTCCATTTGAGTATCCTGAAAACGGGCTTTTCAGCATGGTGCGTACATATTAAATAGTAGGAGTGCATAGTGGCCCGTATAGCAGGCATTAACATTCCTGATCAGAAACATGCTGTGATCGCATTAACTTCGATCTACGGCGTCGGCAAGACCCGTTCTAAAGCCATTCTGGCTGCCGCGGGTATCGCTGAAGATGTTAAGATCAGTGAGCTGTCTGAAGAACAAATCGACACGCTGCGTGACGAAGTTGCCAAATTTGTCGTTGAAGGTGATCTGCGCCGTGAAGTTAGCATGAGCATCAAGCGCCTTATGGACCTTGGTTGCTATCGCGGTTTGCGTCATCGTCGTGGTCTCCCGGTTCGCGGTCAGCGTACCAAGACCAACGCACGTACCCGTAAGGGTCCGCGCAAACCGATCAAGAAATAATCGGGGTGATTGAATAATGGCAAAGGCACCAATTCGTGCACGTAAACGTGTAAGAAAACAAGTCTCTGACGGCGTGGCTCATATCCATGCTTCTTTTAACAACACCATCGTTACCATTACTGATCGTCAGGGTAACGCACTGGGTTGGGCAACAGCCGGTGGTTCCGGTTTCCGTGGTTCTCGCAAATCCACTCCGTTTGCAGCTCAGGTTGCAGCAGAGCGTTGCGCTGAAGCCGTAAAAGAATACGGTATCAAGAATCTGGAAGTTATGGTCAAAGGACCGGGTCCAGGTCGCGAATCTACTGTTCGTGCTCTGAACGCCGCTGGTTTCCGCATCACTAATATTACTGATGTGACTCCGATCCCTCATAACGGTTGTCGTCCGCCGAAAAAACGTCGCGTATAACGCTGTCGTTTCTAGGATTGTTGGAGAAAGAAAATGGCAAGATATTTGGGTCCTAAGCTCAAGCTGAGCCGTCGTGAGGGCACTGACTTATTCCTTAAGTCTGGCGTTCGCGCGATCGATACCAAGTGTAAAATTGAACAAGCTCCTGGCCAGCACGGTGCGCGTAAACCGCGTCTGTCTGACTATGGTGTGCAGTTGCGTGAAAAGCAAAAAGTTCGCCGTATCTACGGTGTGCTGGAGCGTCAGTTCCGTAACTACTACAAAGAAGCAGCACGTCTGAAAGGCAACACCGGTGAAAACCTGTTGGGTCTGCTGGAAGGTCGTCTGGACAACGTTGTATACCGTATGGGCTTCGGTGCCACTCGTGCAGAAGCACGTCAGCTGGTCAGCCATAAAGCAATTATGGTAAACGGTCGTGTTGTTAACATCGCTTCTTATCAGGTTAGTCCGAATGACGTTGTTAGCATTCGTGAGAAAGCGAAGAAGCAGTCTCGCGTGAAAGCCGCTCTGGAGCTGGCTGAGCAGCGTGAAAAGCCAACCTGGCTGGAAGTTGATGCTGGCAAGATGGAAGGTACGTTCAAGCGTAAGCCGGAGCGTTCTGATCTGTCTGCGGACATTAACGAACACCTGATCGTCGAGCTTTACTCCAAGTAAAGCTTAGTACCAAAGAGAGGACACAATGCAGGGTTCTGTGACAGAGTTTCTAAAACCGCGCCTGGTAGATATCGAGCAAGTGAGTTCGACGCACGCCAAGGTGACCCTTGAGCCTTTAGAGCGTGGCTTTGGCCATACTTTGGGTAACGCACTGCGCCGTATTCTGCTCTCATCGATGCCGGGTTGCGCGGTGACCGAGGTTGAGATTGATGGTGTACTACATGAGTACAGCACCAAAGAAGGCGTTCAGGAAGATATCCTGGAAATCCTGCTCAACCTGAAAGGGCTGGCGGTGAGAGTTCAGGGTAAAGATGATGTTATTCTTACCTTGAATAAATCTGGCATTGGCCCTGTGACTGCAGCCGACATTACCCATGATGGTGATGTCGAAATCGTCAAGCCACAGCACGTGATCTGCCACCTGACCGATGAGAATGCATCTATTAGCATGCGTATCAAAGTTCAGCGCGGTCGTGGTTATGTGCCGGCTTCTACCCGAATTCATTCGGAAGAAGATGAGCGCCCAATCGGCCGTCTGCTGGTCGACGCATGCTACAGCCCTGTAGAGCGTATTGCCTACAATGTTGAAGCAGCGCGTGTAGAACAGCGTACCGACCTGGACAAGCTGGTCATCGAAATGGAAACCAACGGCACAATCGATCCTGAAGAGGCGATTCGTCGTGCGGCTACCATTCTGGCTGAACAACTGGAAGCTTTCGTTGATTTACGTGATGTACGTCAGCCGGAAGTTAAAGAAGAGAAACCAGAATTCGATCCGATCCTGCTGCGCCCTGTTGACGATCTGGAATTGACTGTCCGCTCTGCTAACTGCCTCAAAGCAGAAGCTATCCACTATATCGGTGATCTGGTACAGCGTACTGAGGTTGAGCTTCTTAAGACGCCTAACCTTGGTAAAAAATCTCTTACCGAGATTAAAGACGTGCTGGCTTCCCGTGGACTGTCTCTGGGCATGCGCCTGGAAAACTGGCCACCGGCAAGCATCGCTGACGAGTAACCGGATCACAGGTTAAGGTTTTACTGAGAAGGATAAGGTCATGCGCCATCGTAAGAGTGGTCGTCAACTGAACCGCAACAGCAGCCATCGCCAGGCTATGTTCCGCAATATGGCAGGTTCACTGGTTCGTCATGAAATCATCAAGACGACTCTGCCGAAAGCGAAAGAGCTGCGTCGCGTAGTTGAGCCGCTGATTACTCTTGCCAAGACTGATAGCGTAGCTAATCGTCGTCTGGCATTCGCCCGTACTCGTGATAACGAGATCGTGGCAAAACTGTTTAACGAACTGGGCCCGCGTTTCGCGAGCCGCGCCGGTGGTTACACTCGCATTCTGAAGTGTGGTTTCCGTGCAGGCGACAACGCGCCGATGGCATACATCGAGCTGGTTGATCGTTCAGAGAAAACAGAAGCTGCTGCAGAGTAATCTGTAGTAACGTAAAAAAACCCGCTTCGGCGGGTTTTTTTATATCCGTCATATCCCCACTTATCTACAATATCTGTACTCTTTTTGTTCATCCCCTGGAGTGTTGTATGTGGTTACTGGACCAGTGGGCAGAGCGCCATATCATTGATGCACAATCTAAAGGTGAGTTTGATGATTTACCGGGAACGGGTAAACCGCTGACTCTTGACGATGACTCCCATGTCCCGACTGAACTCCGAGCTGGATACCGTTTATTAAAAAATGCAGGTTGCCTTCCTCCTGAGCTCGAGCAACGCAGAGAAGCAATACAACTGCTTGAAATACTCGCGGGGATTCGCAAAGATGATCCAAGTTATCCGGAGGTGAGCCGAAGACTGTCGCTGCTGGAACTTAAACTTCGGCAGGCTGGACTCAGCACCGAGTTTTTGCGCGGTGACTACGCAGATAAGCTGCTAAAAAAGATCAACGATGAATAGCGGAGAGAGCATGTACCGAATTGGTGAAATAGCGAAACTGGCTGACGTGACGCCAGATACTATTCGCTACTATGAAAAGCAGCAGATGATGGAGCATGAAGTGCGTACTGAAGGCGGATTTCGGCTCTATACAGAAAGCGATCTTCAGCGCCTGAAGTTTATTCGTTATGCCCGCCAGCTTGGTTTCACTCTGGAGTCGATCCGCGAATTGCTTTCGATCCGTGTTGATCCCGAACACCATACCTGTCAGGAATCAAAAGGGATCGTCCAGGAAAGACTGCAAGAAGTCGAAGCACGTATTGCCGAACTTCAGACGATGCAGCGGTCTCTGCAGCGATTGAATGATGCATGCTGCGGCAAGGCACACAGCAGCGTGTACTGCTCTATTCTTGAAGCTCTTGAGCAAGGCGCCAGTGGAACAACATCAGGCTGTTGATTTCTTGAACTGCCGGGTCTACACTCGCGGCGTAAATTACTACAAACTGGAGATATTATGAGTCGTTATCAGCACACCAAAGGGCAGATAAAGGACAACGCCATTGAGGCGCTTCTGCATGACCCACTGTTCAGACAGCGCGTTGAGAAAAATAAGAAAGGGAAAGGAAGTTATCTACGTAAAGGCAAACATGGCAATCGGGGTAACTGGGAGGCCAGTGGCAAGAAAGTAATTAACTTTTTTACCACTGGCCTTCTTGTTTCCGTGAGTGCTTAAGAGCGGTTATTCTGTTCTTTCAGCAGGTCACGAATTTCACTCAGTAATACTTCTTCTTTCGATGGAGCTGGCGGTGCTGCCGGCTCCTCCGCTTTTTTACGGTTCAGTTTGTTGATCAGTTTGATTGCCATAAAGATAGCAAACGCAACAATAATGAAATCGAAGACATTCTGAATAAATACACCGTAATGCATGACCACGGCAGGGATGTCTCCCTGTGCATCACGTAGCGTTAAAGCAAACTGTTTAAAATCAATCCCACCAATTAACAACCCCAGTGGCGGCATGATGATATCGGCAACCAGTGATGAAACAATCTTACCGAATGCCGCACCAATAATGACACCCACTGCCAAATCGACAACATTCCCGCGCATCGCGAATTCGCGAAACTCTTTAATAATGCTCATTTTATTCTCCCTATGCAGCTGACGTTTATAAGTTTAACAAATGTTTAGGCAATTTCCATTTATGTATTGCCGAAAGGAAAATTTATTAGACCATGAATTATAAAGGGAAATAAAAAGGGCGCTGTATTAGCGCCCAAATTATTACAGGAAGAAAGGACTTGGCTGGAATAGTCTCTCGACGTCGGTAATAAACTTTTTATCTGTCAGGAACATAATTACGTGATCGCCCTGCTCAATGCGCAGGTTATCGTTGGCAATCATCACATCATTACCACGCACAACGGCGCCAATAATGGTTCCAGGGGGAAGTTTAATTTCATCAATTGAACGCCCCACAACCCGAGATGTTGTTTCATCCCCGTGTGCGACGGCTTCAATGGCTTCCGCGACGCCACGGCGTAGTGAAGAAACACCGACAATGTCAGCTTTACGTACGTGACTGAGCAGCGCGGAGATGGTCGCCTGTTGCGGTGAAATAGCAATATCGATCACGCTACCTTGCACCAGATCGACGTATGCTCTGCGTTGGATTAACACCATCACTTTCTTGGCACCCATCCGTTTGGCAAGCATCGCCGACATGATATTCGCTTCATCATCGTTGGTCACTGCGATGAACAGATCAACTTGATCGATATGTTCTTCGGACAGTAACTCTTGATCCGAAGCATCACCAAAAAAGACGATCGTATTTTGCAGTTTCTCTGCAAGTTCGGATGCTCGCTGTTGATTACGTTCGATCAGTTTGACGCTGTAATCTTTTTCCAGACGACGTGCAAGACCCGCTCCGATATTACCGCCGCCTACTAACATAATGCGTTTGTACGGTTTTTCCAGACGCTGCAGTTCACTCATTACGGCGCGAATATGCTGTGATGCCGCAATAAAGAAGACTTCATCACCCGCTTCAACGATCGTAGAACCTTGTGGACGGATTGGTCGGTCATGACGGAAAATCGCCGCAACGCGGGTATCGATGTGCGGCATATGTTCACGCATTGTTGACAGCGCATTACCGATAAGCGGCCCGCCGTAATAGGCTTTTACTACTGCCAGACTGACTTTACCTTCGGCAAAATTCACCACTTGTAATGCACCCGGATATTCAATCAGTCGATAAATGCTATCGATAACCAGTTGCTCCGGCGCAATCAGGTGATCGATAGGTACCGCATCGGATTGGAATAGCTTGTCCGCATCACGAACATAATCCGGTGAACGAATACGGGCAATGCGATTAGGCGTATTAAACAGTGAATAAGCTACCTGGCAGGCAACCATATTTGTTTCATCTGAGCTGGTTACGGCAACCAGCATATCGGCATCGTCGGCCCCAGCTTCACGCAGTACGCGAGGATGTGAACCGTGCCCTTGTACGACGCGGAGATCAAACTTGTCCTGCAGGCTGCGCAGGCGCTCACCATTGGTATCGACTACCGTGATATCGTTGTTCTCTCCGACCAGGTTTTCAGCCAGCGTACCGCCAACTTGCCCTGCGCCCAGAATGATAATTTTCATCAGTCGCGACCCGTTATCTCATCACTTTTTGATTAGCTTAGCGTAAAAGAAGCCATCGCCATCTTCCGCACCCGGTAAATTCTGACGTCCGGGGTTTTCCGGCGTACCGGTTTCGCTTAATACCGCATCCGGCGTGCGTGCCAGGAAGGCGGTAATTTGCTGCTGGTTTTCTTCTGGCAGGATAGAGCACGTGGCATAAACCAGCGTGCCGCCAGATTTGAGATGTAACCAGGTTGCATTCAGGATCTCGGCCTGCAACTGCGCCAGTTCGGCAATATCCCGATCGCGACGCAGCCATTTGATGTCTGGATGGCGACGTATCACCCCGGTGGCAGAACACGGAGCATCTAGCAAAATACGGTCAAACTGTTGTTCGCCACACCATTGTTGTGGATATCGACCATCACCCTGTTTTACGGTTGCCTTCATGCCCAGACGTTTCAGATTGTCGTAAACGCGCGATAAGCGTTTTTCATCCACATCGACGGCCATGACGTTAGCTTGCGGAGCAACTTCCAGAATGTGCGTCGTTTTACCGCCCGGCGCGCAGCACAGGTCGAGGATCTGTTCACCGTTCTCCGGCAACAGATAAGTTACACATCCTTGAGCTGAAGCATCCTGGACGGTTACCCAGCCTTCATCAAAGCCTGGGAGGGCGTGTACAGGAGCCGGCGTTTCCAGACGCACTGCATCCGGATAATCCGGATGTGGGAAGCCGGTTAATCCTGCTTCGCTAAGCAGGTCCAGCCAGGCGTCGCGCGTATGGTGGTTACGATTGACACGCAGCCACATCGGTGGTCGCTGATTATTGGCTTCAAGAATAGCTTCCCACTGCTGCGGATAAGCGGCCTTAATACGTTTCACCAGCCAGGAAGGGTGTAAGAAACGTAAATCGCTTTGCGCGAACTCGGCCAGCAGTTCATCCTGACGGCGTTGAAACTGGCGCAACACGCCGTTGATCAGCCCTTTCAGTTGCGGACGCTTAATGACAACCGCGCCTTCTACTGTCTCAGCCAGCGCGGCGTGTGCTGGAATACGAGTATGCAGAAGTTGGTAGAAGCCCACCATGATCAGGTAGTGAACGGTGCGCTGTTTGCCCGTCATTGGACGTTCCATGAGTTGCTGGATCATCCATTCCAGTTGAGAGAGTGTACGCAATACACCGAAGCAAAGTTCCTGCAACAGCGCTTTGTCTTTATCTGCAACTTTTTGCTGCATGGCGGGCAGCACGTTGCTTAATGACTGTCCTTTTTCGACAACCTGTTCGACGGCTTGGGCCGCCATACTGCGTAAATTAAGATGTTTTTTCATAAGCGCAAAAATAAAAATGCCCGGAAACACCGGGCTTAAAGAGATGAACCGTCAGACCAGACGGTTACCGGGTACAAACCATTCCCGGCGTGAATTAAGCAGATCCTGCGCGCTCATGGCTTTTTTACCGGCAGGCTGCAAAGAGACGAGATTCAGGATGCCGTCGCCCGTTGCGACCTGAATACCCTGCTTTGTTGCCTCCAGAATGGTGCCTGGCGCAGCCTGGGTGTTTTCCGCAATAACCGAAGCTTGCCAGACTTTCACTGGTTGACCGTCGATTTCAAGCCAGCTCATTGGCCATGGGTTAAAGGCGCGGATGCAGCGTTCCAATTGAACAGCTGAAAGCGACCAGTCGATACGGGCCTCTTCTTTGCTGAGTTTTTCTGCATGCGTAACCAGTGATTCATCTTGTACCACCGGGTTTATTGTGCCGGCAGCCAGCTGTTTTAGCGTTTCAATCAGCCCCTGCGGCCCCAAATCTGCCAGCTTATCGTATAACGAACCGCTGGTATCTTCTGCCGTAATCGGGCAAGACAGCTTAAGCAGCATATCTCCGGTGTCGAGGCCAACATCCATCTGCATGATGGTTACACCTGTTTCGGTGTCACCTGCCCACAGTGAGCGCTGGATCGGTGCTGCACCACGCCAGCGTGGAAGCAGGGAGCCGTGAACGTTGATACAACCCAGACGCGGCATTTCCAGTACGGCTTTTGGCAGAATCAGGCCATATGCCACCACCACCATCACGTCTGCGCGTAAATCAGCAACCAGCTGCTGGTTTTCCTGAGGGCGAAGAGAGACAGGTTGGAAAACCGGAATCCCTTTTTCTTCCGCCAGCACTTTGACCGGGCTGGGCATCAGCTTTTTACCGCGTCCCGCCGGGCGGTCCGGTTGGGTAAACACGCCAACGACGTTGTGTCCAGAAGACAACAGCGCGTCGAGATGACGCGCTGCAAAGTCAGGTGTACCCGCAAAAATAATACGTAGTGAGTCTGACACGTTGATTCTTGTCCTTAAGCTCGGGCGTTCAGGCGGTCGAGTTTTTCAACTTTCTGACGAATGCGTTGTTGCTTCAACGGAGACAGATAATCGATAAACAGTTTACCGACCAGGTGATCCATTTCATGTTGAATGCAGATAGCCAGTAGGCCATCGGCTTCCAGTTCAAAAGATTTACCGTTGCGATCGAGCGCACGAATTTTTACTTTCTCTGCGCGTGGTACTAACGCACGCTGTTCAGGAATCGACAGACAGCCTTCTTCAATGCCGGTTTCGCCGTCTTTTTCCAGCAGCTCTGGGTTAATGAGAACCAACTGCTCGTCGCGGTTTTCAGAGACATCAATAACGATGATGCGCTGATGAATATCAACCTGTGTTGCTGCCAGACCGATACCTTCTTCGGCATACATCGTTTCGAACATATCATCAACGATGCGCTGAATTTCTGCATTCACTTCTTCGACCGGTTTTGCGACTTTGCGAAGGCGCTCGTCCGGAATATGTAACACTTGCAAAACTGACATAGTTATCCAGAGTTGTGTTCAGGAGTTGAAAAGATTATTACCTCTATTCTAGACAAAACCCCCTCTGATTGACAGCATCAGTGACCAATCGCAAAGATTGCCAGGACTGCTTGTGGCAGGGGGACAAGGATGACCCAAATCGAAATTTGGCTACGTTTAGCGCAAGTGAATGAACTGTATGGTGATGAGATGGTGCGCATTGCCCACTGGCTCAATACTCAACCGTCGATTAGCAACGCGGTACTCCTGCAGGCAGGATTCTCTCCACGGCAGGCAAGGCGCTTTTTAACCTTTTCGGATCTGACGCTGGAAAAAACGTTGCGCTGGCTTGAACAGCCTAACCACCATTTTGTGGTTGCCGACAGCGAGCATTACCCGCCACAGCTCCGTGCGATTGAGGATTATCCTGGGGTGCTTTTTGTCGCAGGAAATCCCGCATGTCTTCGCTCGTTCCAGGTGGCCGTTGTCGGCAGCAGACAGCACTCCTGGTATGGCGAACGCTGGGGGCGATTGTTTTGTGAAAAGCTTGCAGCATGTGGTGTGACGATCACCAGCGGTCTGGCCCGGGGAATTGATGGCGTGGCACACAGTGCTGCGATAAACCGACAAGGCACAAGTATTGCGGTGCTGGGAAATGGACTTGAGACCATTCACCCACGACAGCATATCCGTCTTGCTCAGCGACTGATTGAGGCAGGTGGTGCACTGGTGTCTGAGTTCCCATTAGATACGCTCCCTTTGCCACGCAATTTTCCCCGACGAAATCGCATTATCAGTGGTCTAAGTAAAGGTGTACTGGTCGTCGAAGCTGCACAGCGTAGCGGGTCACTGGTTACTGCTCGCTGTGCACTGGAACAAGGGCGGGAGGTGTTTGCTTTACCAGGGCCGATTGGGAGCCCGGGAAGTGAAGGACCGCATTGGCTAATTCAGCAGGGAGCCATGCTTGTGACGACACCAGAGGAAATTCTTGAAAATTTGCAATATGGGCTGCAATGGTTGCCAGATGAACCTGAAAAATCAATTTATTCGCCAGATCACGAAGAGGTGGCATTGCCATTTCCGGAGCTCCTGGCTAACGTAGGAGATGAGGTAACACCTGTTGACGTCGTCGCTGAACGTGCCGGCCAACCTGTGCCAGAGGTAGTGGCTCAACTGCTCGAACTGGAGTTAGCAGGGTGGATCGCAGCTGTACCCGGCGGCTATGTCCGATTGAGGAGGGCATGCCATGTTCGACGTACTAATGTATTTGTTTGAGACATATATCCATAACGAAGCTGAGCTGCGTGTGGATCAGGACAAACTGGAACGGGATCTTACCGACGCTGGTTTTGATCGTGAAGACATTTACAACGCGTTACTTTGGCTGGAAAAGCTTGCTGACTATCAGGATGGCCTTGCTGAACCTATGCAACTGGCATCTGACCCTCTTTCTATACGTATTTATACTGCGGAAGAGTGCGATCGACTGGATGCAAGCTGTAGAGGATTCCTGCTATTCCTGGAGCAGATTCAGGTGCTAAACCTCGAAACGCGAGAAATGGTCATTGAGCGTGTACTCGCGCTGGATACGGCAGAGTTCGATCTGGAAGACCTGAAGTGGGTAATCCTGATGGTGCTATTCAACATTCCAGGTTGTGAAAATGCCTATCAGCAAATGGAAGAATTACTCTTTGAAGTGAATGAAGGTATGCTGCATTAATCAATCTTCATTCAGTATGAGTTGTTATGGCTAAATCAGCACTGTTCACGGTGCGTAAAAATGAGCCCTGCCCACAATGCGGGGCTGAATTGGTTATTCGTTCCGGGAAACACGGTCCGTTTCTCGGTTGTTCACACTATCCAGAATGCGATTACATCCGTCCACTGAAATCTTCCGCGGACGGACATATTGTCAAAGTTCTGGAGGGTAAGCTTTGTCCTGCATGTGGCGCTGAGCTGGTGCTGAGACAGGGACGATTCGGTATGTTCATTGGATGCAGTGACTATCCTGCGTGCGATCACACCGAGCTCATCGACAAGCCTGATGAAACAGCAATAGTCTGTCCTCAATGCCAGACTGGTCATCTTGTCCAGCGGCGTTCCCGTTATGGCAAAACCTTCTACTCCTGCGATCGCTATCCGGAGTGCCAGTTTGTCATTAACTTCAAACCGTTATCCGGAGAATGTCCTGAGTGTCATTATCCGCTTCTCATCGAAAAGAAAACCGCACAGGGTGTGAAGCATTTCTGTGCCAGTAAACAATGTGGAAAGCCGATTTCGGCGGAATAAAAAAGTGAATAATAACCTGCCCACAGACGCTATCGCTGCGGCGATAGCGGTTCTGAAACAAGAAAAAGTCATCGCCTATCCAACTGAAGCTGTTTTCGGTGTCGGTTGCGATCCCGACAGCGAAACGGCTGTTACCCGTCTGTTAGAGTTAAAACAACGCCCAGTCGATAAAGGTTTAATTTTGATTGCGGCAAGCTTTGACCAGCTAAAACCCTATATCGACGATAGCATGCTCACCGAGGCCCAACGTGAGGCTGTGTTCGCCCGCTGGCCTGGGCCTGTTACTTTCGTTTTCCCGGCGCCCGCGACTACGCCTCGTTGGTTGACCGGTCGTTTTGACTCGTTGGCCGTGCGTGTTACCGATCATCCGCTGGTGGTTGCATTGTGCCAGGCTTATGGCAAACCATTAGTCTCTACCAGTGCTAATCTGAGTGGCTTACCGCCTTGCAGAACTGTTGAGGAAGTCCGTGCGCAGTTTGGTACAGACTTTCCTGTGGTTGAGGGGGAGACCGGAGGCCGTTTGAATCCTTCGGAGATCCGTGATGCTCTGACGGGTGAACAGTTTCGACAGGGGTAATATGAAAGAAGCCTATGCTGTTTTTGGTAATCCGATAGCGCACAGTAAATCGCCCTTTATTCATCAGCAATTTGCAGAGCAGTTGAAGATTGATCATTCTTATGGGCGTGTACTGGCGCCCATCAATGATTTTGTGAATACGCTGAACGCTTTTTTTGCTGAGGGCGGGAAGGGGGCAAATGTCACTGTGCCTTTTAAAGAAGAGGCGTTTGCACGTGCTGATGAACTAACGGAGCGGGCATCGCTTGCTGGAGCGGTCAACACCCTTAAACGGCTGGAGGATGGGCGTTTACTGGGAGACAACACGGATGGTATCGGCTTATTAAGCGATCTTGAGCGTTTATCTTTCATTCATCCCGGATCGCGAGTTCTGCTGATTGGTGCGGGTGGTGCATCCCGTGGAGTTTTATTACCTCTTCTTTCTATGGATTGTGCGGTGACTATTGTTAACCGTACCGCTTCGCGCGCTGAAGAACTGGCACAAATCTTCTCCCACACCGGCAGCGTGCAGGCGGTGGGAATGGACGATCTTGATAATTGCAGTTTTGATTTGATCATCAATGCCACATCCAGCGGAATGAGCGGTGAGATACCAGCTATTCCAGCATCTCTTATCCACCCTTCGGTCTATTGTTATGACATGTTTTATCAGAAAGGGAACACACCGTTTCTTTCCTGGTGTGTTTCGCATGGGGCGAAACATTATGCCGATGGCCTGGGGATGCTGGTGGGGCAGGCTGCGCATGCAGTTTTACTTTGGCATGGCGTTTTGCCACAGGTGGAGCCTGTCATAAAAAGCATGCAACAGGAATTGTCGGCATGAATCAGGCGATCCAGTTTCCCGATCGGGAAGAATGGCGCACGGATGTTAACGCCGTTGTGTTTCCAGCGATGGTTCATGGTATGCAGTTAACATGTGCCATATCTGGAGAGATTATGGCGTCCCGCTTTGGCGGCGACACGCCTGAGCAGTGGTTGGAAATATTTCAACAGCATCGCTGGGATCTGGAAGAAGAAGCTGAAGCATTGATCCAGGCCCAGCAGGAAGATGCTCAAGGTTGGGTGTGGTTACTCTGACTTAAATACTCGTCTTTCCACTTAACATAGTTGTTAGCTGAATATTGTAAGCCTGCTTTCTCTTCATCGCTTAATGGACGGATTTGCTTAACCGGGCTCCCCAGGTACAGATATCCGCTTTCCAGGCGTTTGTTTTGTGGAACCAGGCTACCAGCCCCAATCATAACGTCGTCTTCTACGACTACGCCATCCAGCAGAATCGATCCCATGCCGACTAATACACGGTTGCCAATGATACAGCCGTGTAGCATGACTTTATGACCAACCGTAACGTCCTCACCCACGATCAGTGGGTTACCCTGCGGATTAGACGTGGATTTATGCGTGACATGGAGAACGCTGCCGTCCTGGATGTTTGTACGGGCACCAATTTGTACATAGTTAACGTCGCCACGAATGGCAACCAGTGGCCAGATTCCGACATCATCAGCTAAACGAGCATCACCAATGACGACACTACTGGTGTCGATCATCACGCGATTTCCGATCTGTGGGAAAAGATCCTTATAAGGACGCAGTACATCAGACATGTTTACCTCAACGAAAATAGAGCAGTAATGAAGACTTTGGTTGGATTATTGAGACTGTGCAAGTGGTTTAGCTATCAAAAATCAGTCAAATTGCGCAGGAATGTAGCGAAAGGAGTGAAAAACAAGCATTCAGAAAAAAAGATCCAAAAAATACTTGTGCTAAAAAATGGGATCCCTATAATGCGCCTCCATCGACACGGCGGATGTGAATCACTTCACGCAAACAGCTGGTTCGGTTGAAGAGAAAAACCTGAAAATGAGGGTTGACTCTGAAAGAGGAAAGCGTAATATACGCCACCTCGCGACAGAGCGCTAAAGCGCGTCGCAACTGCTCTTTAACAATTTATCAGACAATCTGTGTGGGCACTCGAAGATACGGATTCTTAACGTCGCAAGACGAAAAATGAATACCAAGTCTCTGAGTGAACATACGTAATTCATTACGAAGTTTAATTCACGAGCATCAAACTTAAATTGAAGAGTTTGATCATGGCTCAGATTGAACGCTGGCGGCAGGCCTAACACATGCAAGTCGAACGGTAGCACAGAGGAGCTTGCTCCTTGGGTGACGAGTGGCGGACGGGTGAGTAATGTCTGGGAAACTGCCCGATGGAGGGGGATAACTACTGGAAACGGTAGC
>NZ_KQ089848.1:2948032-4469797 GCF_001037575.1 Citrobacter sp. BIDMC107
AGTGTGCTGATATGGCTCAGTTGGTAGAGCGCACCCTTGGTAAGGGTGAGGTCCCCAGTTCGACTCTGGGTATCAGCACCAGTTTTTCGGTTAAAGTTCGGCACTTAGAAAAGAATTTGTCTGGCGGCTGTAGCGCGGTGGTCCCACCTGACCCCATGCCGAACTCAGAAGTGAAACGCCGTAGCGCCGATGGTAGTGTGGGGTCTCCCCATGCGAGAGTAGGGAACTGCCAGGCATCAAATTTAGTGTGCTGATATGGCTCAGTTGGTAGAGCGCACCCTTGGTAAGGGTGAGGTCCCCAGTTCGACTCTGGGTATCAGCACCAGTTTTTCGGTTAAAGTTCGGCACTTAGAAAAGAATTTGTCTGGCGGCTGTAGCGCGGTGGTCCCACCTGACCCCATGCCGAACTCAGAAGTGAAACGCCGTAGCGCCGATGGTAGTGTGGGGTCTCCCCATGCGAGAGTAGGGAACTGCCAGACATCAAATAAAAGCGAAAGGCCATCCGAAAGGATGGCCTTTTTGCGTTTATACGCGGGAATAAGCCGGAACTGTATCCGGCATATGGCTTTAATGAATAACCTGCGATAAAAACGCACGAGTGCGTTCAGATTTGGGGTGAGCAAAAAACTCATCCGGTGGTGCCTGTTCCACAATCTCGCCAAGATCCATAAAGATCACCCGGTCAGCTACTGTGCGGGCAAAGCCCATTTCATGGGTTACACATAGCATGGTCATGCCCGATTGTGCCAGACCTATCATGGTATCCAGCACTTCTTTTACCATTTCAGGATCCAACGCTGATGTGGGTTCATCAAATAACATGATTTTGGGTTTCATACACAGCGAGCGTGCAATGGCCACGCGCTGTTGTTGTCCACCAGAGATTTGCCCGGGATATTTATGCGCATGTTCGGCAATGCGGACCCGCTCGAGGTAGTGCATTGCCAGTACTTCAGCCTCTTTTTTCGGCATCTTTTGCACCCAGATAGGCGCCAGTGTGCAGTTTTGTAGGACAGTTAAATGAGGAAAGAGATTAAAGTGCTGAAAGACCATGCCAACTTCTTGTCGGACGCGCTCAATATTGCGGATGTCTTCATTGAGTTCAATCCCATCCACCACAATGCGTCCTTGTTGATGCTCTTCCAGATGGTTAATACAGCGGATAGTTGTCGATTTACCCGAACCGGAAGGCCCGCATAATACGATGCGCTCTCCCTGTTTTACCTTCAGGTTGATGTTTTTCAGGACGTGAAACTGTCCGTACCATTTGTTGACGTTTTCCAGCGTAATCATCGCGTCGGTAGACGGCATTAATAATTGGCTCATAAATTCCTCAGTGCGGTGTACGCCCGGTGTTAAAACGTTTTTCCAGATGTTGGCTGTAACGCGACATACTGAAACAGAAGATCCAGTAAATCAGTGCAGCGAAAACATATCCTTCTGTCGACATACCCAGCCACGCAGGGTCCACAGTTGCTTGCTGCACGCTACTGAAGAGATCAAACAGACCGATGATAATGACCAGACTGGTATCCTTGAACAGGGCGATAATCGTGTTAACCAGGCCAGGGATAACCAGCTTGAGGGCTTGCGGAAGAATGACCAGCCCCTGAGTTTTCCAGTATCCTAACGCCAGTGATTCAGCGGCTTCATACTGACCTTTTGGTAGGGCTTGTAACCCTCCGCGAACCACTTCTGCGACATAGGCCGACTGGAAAAGAATAACGCCGACCAGGGCCCGGATAAGCTTGTCGATACTGGTTCCTTCGGACATAAACAGAGGAAGCATGACCGAGGACATAAACAGAACGGTAATCAACGGCACACCGCGCCAGAACTCAATGAAAATGACGGATAAAACCCGCACGACTGGCATATGGGAACGACGTCCCAGCGCCAGTAAAATGCCCCATGGAAGCGCGCCTGCAATCCCCACGGATGCGATAATTAGCGTCAGTGTTAATCCACCCCACTGCCGGGTTTCTACGCGCTCCAGCCCGAAAAAACCCCCGTACATCAGCCACCAAACCACCACTGGATAAACTACGGCCCAGACGGCGATATAGCGGCCACGATGCGGGATTGTTTTCAAGAACATGGGAACGATAGACAGCAAACCAATTATCAGGGCCAGATTTACACGCCAGCGCTGATCGTGGGGATAAAGTCCATACATGAATTGCCCAAAGCGTTCATGAATGAACACCCAGCAGGCTCCGGCTTTGGTGCAGTCTGCTCGGGTTGAACCTACCCAGTTGGCCTGAAAGAATACCCAGTTCAACAGTGGCGGAAGAAATGACCAAATCAGCCATATGCATAGTAGGGTGAGCAGGCTATTTGACCAACTGGAGAACAGGTTTTTACGCACCCAGAGTAGGCTGCGGTTTGCCGGATTACTGCGCTGGCGTGAGGGGTGAGACAGCAGGGCTTTTGTCATTATGGCTCCTTAGCGCTCAATCAGTGCAATACGGCGGTTATAAATATTCATCAGCAAAGAAATACTCAGACTAATGATCAGGTATACCGACATGGTGATGGCGATCGTTTCAATGGCTTGCCCTGTTTGATTGAGTACCGTGCCGGCAAACAGTGACACCATGTCCGGATAGCCAATGGCGGCCGCAAGAGAAGAGTTCTTGACGATATTCAGGTACTGGCTGGTCAGTGGGGGAATGATGACGCGTAGCGCCTGTGGGATGATTACCTGGCGTAGCGTCACCGGATTTGGCAGACCCAGCGAGCGTGCGGCTTCATGTTGGCCATAAGGAACGGCCTGAATTCCCGCTCGAATAATTTCTGCAATAAATGCCGAGGTGTACACCGAAAGCGCCAGAGTCAGTGCCGCCAGTTCGGGAATAAGCACCATACCGCCACGGAAGTTAAAACCACGAAGCGCGGGAATATCCCAGTGAAGCGCAGCGCCAAACATCCACTGTGAAATCACCGGTAAAAGTACGATCAACGCCAGAGCCGTGGGCCAGGTCCGACGTAGCTGGCCGGTTTTGGTCTGATGCATTCTGTTGAAGCGAAATAATCCGATGGTGACGACGATAGCGATAACGACAGCGGTGCAAAAGGCAAAAAAACCTTCTCCCATTTGCGGGGCTGGTATATAGAGCCCCCGGTTACTCAGGAACATCAAATCCAGTGCGTTAACAGCCTGGCGTGGGCCGGGCAGGTTACGTAATACAGCGAAATACCAGAAGAAGATCTGCAGCAACGGCGGTATATTGCGGAACGTTTCGATGTAGATCGTCGAGAGTTTTCGCAATAACCAGTTATCTGACAGGCGTGCCAGTCCGAGAAAGAAACCGAGAATTGATGCGAAAACAATACACAATGCAGAAACTAATAGTGTATTGAGCAGGCCGACCACAAAGACACGACCATACGTATCGCCTTGCTCGTAATCAATCAGATGCTGGACAATACCAAATCCGGCACTGCGATCGAGAAAAGAAAACCCCGAGGTAATACCGCTATTGTTCAGGTTATTTATCGTGTTATGAATGAGATAGACCGCAATGCTGATAACCGCAATGACGGCGAGTATTTGAAATAACCAGGCGCGGACCGCAGGGTTAGAAAAGGATAACGATCCTTTTACGGTTGAGCGGCGATGGAACATAAGAAAACCTCAGTAACTATGACTCTGGGCTGAGCGCCGCAGTTGCGGCGCCCGTTACATCACTACGCATTAGCGCACCGGTGGCGCATATTGGATGCCACCGTTATTCCAGAGGTTGTTCTGTCCACGTTTGATCTTCAGCGGACTTTCCGATCCAACGTTACGTTCAAAGATCTCCGAATAGTTACCAACCTGCTTGATAATGTTGTAGGCCCATTTGTTATCAAGCTTCAGATCCTTGCCATAATCCCCTTCTTTACCCAACAGGTGAGCCATATCCGGAGTTGCTGGATTAGCCGCTTTTTCATCGACGTTTTTCGAGTTAACACCCATTTCTTCCGCATTCAGCATGGCGAACAGCGTCCAGCGAACAATGGAGAACCACTCATCGTCCCCACGACGTACGACAGGTCCCAGTGGTTCTTTAGAAATAACTTCTGGCAGGACGATCCACTCCGCAGGATTGCTCAGCTTGATGCGTAGGGCATACAGCTGAGACTGGTCGGAAGCCAGCGTATCGCAACGTCCAGATTCCAGAGCTTTGGCTGATTCATCCGAGCGGTCAAAGGTGACGGGGGTGTACTTCATATTGTTGGCTTTAAAGTAGTCGGCCACGTTCAGTTCGGTATCGGTTCCCGCCTGAATACAGACCGTTGCGCCATCCAGCTCTTTAGCGCTCTTCAGACCTGCTTTATTGTGGGTAAGAAAACCAATGCCGTCATAATACGTTACGCCAGTGAAGGACATACCCATACCGGCATCACGAGAGGAGGTCCACGTGGTATTACGAGAGAGCATGTCGACTTCACCAGACTGTAATGCAGTAAAGCGTTCCTTGGCGGTGAGCGGGGTATATTTTACTTTGCTATCATCGCCAAATACGGCGGAGGCAACGCCACGACATACATCAACATCAATACCCGAGAACTTGCCGCTTGCATCGGCATAAGAAAAGCCAGGCAAGCCGTCGCTGATCCCACATTGCACAAACCCTTTTTTCTTTACGGCATCAAGTGTTGCGCCGGCATGCGCCTGATTTGCAACAGCAAGCAGCACGCCGGCCGCAGCCAGGCTGGCGATTATCATCTTTTTCATAGAGCATCCTGTGTGGAGGAATTATTGTTATGGAAACGTTCTGAAAACGTCTTTTACCTGTCTGTGGCTTTGGCCATACTCTTTTAAGCAAAGGTAGTGCCAGTTTTTTGCGCCTGATTATTCGACGCAATATGCAGAGTGTAGACAGGAAAAAATAAATGCAGCGCCCTGAAGTGGTGCAAAATTGAAACGTAAGCCACATTTCGGCGCAAAAAATTTAAAAATCAGACAGGACGCGTGATAACGATTTCTGGCGTTAATATTAATGGCGTGAGAATAATGAAAAGAAACTGTGGTGTAACGAAAAACAGAAAAAATGCTAATTTTAAATCGTGGATGTGTGAGGGAAATCTATAATAATTTTATTATATGTCAGTCGCTATTAAGCAACGTTTTGTCTTATATGTAGATTTTATGCTTAGTGCTCAAAGCGCGGTAATAACCGCGCTTTTGAGATGATTTATTTGGTCAGGGCGACAATCCCAAGTGTCAGTCCGGCAACGGCTGCAGCACCACCGGCGATGGCTCCGGCTGTTTCCCAGTTATCCTGGGTAGTGCCTTTCATACAGGTATTGGTATGAACCAGGCGCCCCTGATCGTCGTATACAGGTACGCAAGGAGAATCGTGTGCACAGCCAGCCAGGAATGCGGTAAGCAATGCAACGGATATTAATCTTTTCATGGTGTTACCTCAAAATAAGCGTTTCGCTAATTAAGCAAAGACAAACGCTAAGCCATCTGCGAACTCGGTGATTATTTTACCACTTCTTAAAAAAGGACTGACATGAGGAATAATCTCAATTCATGTGGATTGTAAAAATAATGGATAAAAAGAAAGGTCGTAGGCGAGTTTAGAGGGGTAGTTTAAATGAAATAAATGGCTATCTTACTAATAAATAAAGAGGAGCATCGTAGGTAAAAAAGGCGTCCGTAGACGCCTTTATTTTACAAATTAATCGTTGTGCCGACTAAAACGCCGTCTTACGACAACGAAGAAGACGGGGACGAAGAAGATAGCCAACAATGTTGCGGTCAGCATTCCTCCCATAACACCTGTACCGACCGCATTCTGTGCACCACTACCTGCTCCGTGACTGATAACCAGAGGCATAACCCCCAGAATAAAGGCCAGGGATGTCATCAGGATAGGACGAAGACGCATACGCGATGCCTCCAGCGTCGCTTCAATCAACCCCTTGCCTTCTTTATCCATCAGGTCTTTGGCAAACTCGACGATCAGGATGGCGTTCTTAGCCGAGAGGCCGATAGTGGTTAGTAAGCCAACCTGGAAATAAACATCGTTATTCATCCCGCGCAGTGATGCTGCTAACAATGCGCCTACAACACCGAGTGGTACAACCAGCATCACCGAGAAAGGAATAGACCAGCTTTCATACAATGCGGCAAGGCAAAGGAATACTACGATTAACGAGATGGCATACAGCGCAGGCGCCTGGTTACCCGACAGCCTTTCCTGATAAGACATACCCGTCCAGTCATGACCAATACCATTCGGCAGTTTTTCCGCCAGACTTTCCATCAGCGCCATTGCTTCACCAGTGCTTCGCCCTGGTGCCGCTTCGCCCAGTATTTCCATGGATGGCATACCGTTGTAACGTTCCAGTCGCGGTGAACCATAAATCCAATGTGATGCACTGAACGCAGAGAACGGAACCATTTCGCCATTGGAGCTGCGGATATACAGATTATTGATGTCCGCTGGCAGCATGCGGTATTTTGCATCCCCCTGAACGTACACTTTTTTCACACGACCGCGGTCAATAAAGTCATTGACGTAATAGCCGCCCAGTGATGCGGAGATAGTTTCGTTGATATCCGACAGCGATACCCCCAGTGCCTGTGCTTTCTCCTGATCAACATCCAGCTTAAACTGCGGAGTATCTTCCAGTCCGTTAGGACGAACGCGAACCAACAGATCGGGGTGTTTAGCCACCATTCCCAGTAGTTGGTTACGCGCTTGCGTCAACGCCGTATGCCCCAGACCGCCCTGATCGATCAGCTCAAAATCGAAGCCGGTTGCGGTACCCAGTTCAACAATAGCGGGCATATTGAAGGGGAAGACTAACCCATCGCGGATCTGGCTGAACGCGCGTGTGGCGCGTGCAATGACCGCTTCAACACTATTTTCCTCGCCGCTACGTTCATCCCAGGGTTTGAGGCTAACGAATGCCAGACCTGAGTTTTGCCCCTGACCGCTGAAGCTAAAACCGTTAACCGTGAAGACGCTTTCGACGTTAGCTTTCTCATTGGTCAGGTAGTACTGAGTAACCTGATCCAGTACTTTCTGGGTGCGCTCTTGCGTAGCTCCTGCCGGAAGTTGAATCATTGTCATAAACACACCCTGATCCTCCTCTGGCAGGAAGGAGGTCGGCAGGCGCATAAACAGAACCGCCATTCCGATCACGATGATCAGATAGACGACAAGGTAACGTCCGGTTTTACGCACAATACCGCTGACGCTATTGGTATAGTGATTGACGCTGTGATCGAATTTGGCATTAAACCAGCCAAAGAAACCGCTTTTTTTCTCGTGATGCTCAGCCGATACCGGCTTCAACAGCGTTGCACAAAGCGCAGGAGTCAGGATCAGCGCTACCAGTACAGAAAGCGCCATGGCGGAAACGATGGTAATGGAGAACTGCCGATAGATAGCCCCAGTTGAACCGCCAAAGAAGGCCATCGGGATAAATACCGCAGACAGCACCATGGCAATACCAACCAGTGCTCCCTGTATTTGTGACATGGACTTTTCCGTCGCCTCTTTAGGCGGCAGATTATCTTCCATCATCACGCGTTCCACGTTTTCCACTACCACTATCGCATCATCGACCAATAGACCGATGGCGAGCACCATGCCGAACATCGTCAGGGTGTTTATCGAGTAGCCAAACGCGGCAAGTACGGCGAATGTGCCCAACAATACGACGGGGACAGCGATGGTTGGAATGAGCGTTGCCCGGATGTTTTGCAGGAACAAATACATGACCAGGAACACCAGCACAATCGCTTCAAACAGCGTTTTTACCACTTCATGAATGGAGATGGTCACAAACGGCGTCGTGTCGTACGGGTAGACCACCTTCATTCCCTGCGGGAAGAATGGTTGCAGTTCAACCAGCTTGGCTTTGATGGCGTTAGCGGTATCCAGCGCGTTTGCCCCGGTTGCCAGCTTGATTCCAAGGCCGGATGCAGGCTTACCGTTAATACGCGCCACGACGTTGTAGTTTTCCCCACCCAACTCGATGCGCGCGATGTCTTTCAGGTGAACAACCGAACCATCGCTGTTCACGCGTAAAGTCACTTTTCCGAACTCTTCAGGGTCTTTCAGTCGCGTTTGCGCAATGATAGAGGCGTTCAACTGCTGGTTAGGTAATGCAGGCGTCCCCCCTAACTGACCTGCGGCAATCTGATCGTTCTGTACCTTCAACTGATTGATCACATCAACCGGCGTGAGCTGATATTTGTTCAATAAATTTGCATCCAGCCAGATGCGCATGGCGTACTGTGCACCAAACAGCTGCACGTCACCCACGCCATTCAGACGGCTGATTGAGTCTTTAACGTTCGAAGCGACGTAGTCGGAAATGTCATCCTGTGTGGTTTGTGGGTTGTCAGAAACAAAACCCGCGACCATCAAAAAGCTGCTACTCGATTTCTCGACGCTGATCCCTTGCTGCTGAACTTCTTGCGGCAGTAACGGAGTGGCGAGCTGCAGTTTATTTTGCACCTGTACTTGCGCGATATCGGGATCGGTACCGGACTGGAAGGTCAGCGTAATAGTCACACTCCCGGCTGAGTCGCTGGTGGAGGACATATACATCAGGTTATCGATACCATTCATATTCTGTTCGATAACCTGTGTGACTGTATCCTGAACCGTCTGCGCATCTGCACCAGGATAGGTGGCAGAAATGGCGACCGCAGGAGGCGCAATGGTCGGGTACTGTGCCACGGGCAGTTGCATGATTGCCAGAGCACCCGCCATCATCAGAATGATAGCCAGTACCCAGGCAAAGATAGGACGCCTGATAAAAAAGTTAGCCATGTCCGGTTACCTTATTGGGCTTTCGTGGCAGGAGTTTCGGTATCGGCGGTTGCTTTAACCTGAACGCCTGGACGTGCTTTCTGTAAGCCGCTCACGATAACTTTGTCACCCGGTTGCAGGCCTTCGCTGATGAGCCATTTGTCGCCAATGGCTTGTGCGGCAACGACTGCGCGAGACTCAACCTGACTCTTGTCATTGACGACCATTACGGTGGCATCGCCGCGAGGCGTACGCGTTACTCCCTGCTGCGGAACGAGAATGGCATTTGGCTGAACACCTTCATCAATGCGTGCGCGCACAAACATGCCCGGCAACAGCGTATGCTGTGGGTTAGGGAACACGGCTCGGAGGGTGATTGATCCGGTGCTTTCATCAACCGTCACATCAGAAAACTGCAAAGAGCCTTTTAGCGGGTATGACTGACCATTTTCCATCACCAGTTCGACTGTACTGCTGGCGCTGTCTTTATGCAGACTCCCTTGTTCAACAGACTGTTTGAGGCGCATAAAGTCGTTACTGGACTGTGTTACGTCGACGTAAATGGGATCGAGCTGTTGAACGGTAGCAAGCTCTGTAGCCTGGCCATTCGTGACTAATGCGCCTTCGGTGACGTTAGATTTACCGATGCGTCCGCTAATCGGCGATGTCACTTTTGTGTAGGCCAGATTGATACGCGCGCCTTCGACCGCCGCTTTTGCCGCGATCACGGAGGCATCGGCCTGACGAGCATCAGCAATTGCCTGATCGTACTCTTGCTGGCTGATGTACTTGGTGCCAACCAATGGCACATAGCGTTTTACCGTTAAATGCGCGATTGCAGCCGCCGCTTCACTCTTCGCCAGTTCACCTTTGGCGCTGTCATAGTCGGCCTGGTAAGTCGCGGGATCGATCTGATAAAGCGACTGTCCGGCTTCAATATCACTTCCCTCAGTGAAATTTCGTTTAAGCACTATCCCGCTGACCTGGGGACGGACTTCTGCAATTCGGAATGCCGTTGTGCGCCCGGGTAATTCGGTCGTTACGGCTAAAGGAGCCTTTTCGACGACATGGACAGTCACCTGCGGTTCTGCGGGATGAGCTTGTGCTTCTCCCTGATCGTTACAACCGGCGAGTAATGCAGCGGAGACGATGATGAATGAGGGCAGGAGTGAAAACCTGGCATTTTTCGTCATTTCAATTCCTTAAAAAACCGAACGCTCGTTATTAACCGGGTAACGCTGGGGCGATAACGCGCACAAGAGAAAATAATAGTTGGCTATCCTACAAATTATTAGCTAGCGATGTAAGCAATACTTATTTATGGGTGCGATTCACGGCACGTAAAAGCAAAAAGAGATTAATCGACTGTTGTTTCATTGAGGTGTTAATAGCAATACTATGATGCGTATAAACACAAATTGAAATAAGCATTTGGTTTATGAATATATCTATTGTTGGTATTTGTTTTGTTTATTTGTGTGCAAAGTCAGTAATAATATTTTTTAGGGCTCGTTTAAATAAATGCTAAGTGATACATTTATTGCGTTTAGCAAATATTAGATAAGAAAGTTAATCATTCTCTACCTTACCCTTACCTCAGACAGCTGAAACCATGGCCAGAAAAACGAAAGCTGATGCCCTCAAAACGCGGCAGCACCTGATAGAAACAGCGATTGTACAGTTTGCCGCACGTGGCGTAAGCAATACGACGCTAAACGACATTGCAGACGCCGCCAGCGTGACGCGGGGGGCGCTGTATTGGCATTTTGAAAACAAGACGCAATTGTTTAATGAACTATGGTTACAACAACCGCCATTGCGCGATCTTATTCAGGACCAGCTTATTGGCCGTTGGGGAGATAATCCTTTACAGCGACTGCGTGAAAAGTTAGTTGTGGGGTTGCAATATATTGCGCAGAATCCTCGCCAGCAGGCATTAATGCAAATTTTATATCATAAATGTGAATTCCATAACGATATGATATCGGAACAGGCTATTCGTGAAAAAATTGGTATCAATCATCTGGGTATGCGCATTGCCTTGCAAAAATGTATGGACGACGGACTTATCGCAACCAGCCTTGATTTAGACGTTATAATAATTATTCTTCATGGGAGTTTTAGTGGCATTGTTAAAAACTGGCTCATTAATCCAATGAGTTATGATCTTTATAAACAAGCGCCAGTATTAGTTGATAATGTATTAAAAATGTTAAGCCCAGATGGTAGCGTAAGGCAATTAGCGCAGAGTGAGAGTCAGGTGGGGTAGTTTTAGCCGCCAGGCCTGACGGCTGCTGAAGTGGGGTTGGTGGCGCTATTCGAGGTCGACGCAGTTGACCAGCTTAAGGGGATTCACTGAGTTCATATTCCGGCACTTATCGTGCTCTGTTGTCATCAGCTCTATCCATTGGATGAGCAGCGCATCAAAAAGAAAAACGAATACTGCAAAAACAACCAGCCACCAATACTTGCGAATCATTACCAAACCCTGTGTATTCATGCCCAAGCGTGCAGGGAATATACACGAAATCTGTAACCTGAAAAGCAGACTTACAATGCCTTTACTTTGTTGAAAGATCGCTGCTCTTTGCCGTCAATCGACTCTTTTTAGACAGGTTTTTTGTCTTACGTTTTTTCACCTTGGCAAGCTCAATTTCTGAAAAATGAGAACCGATACTCAGTCTTCTGAGCCCCATTTTTACGTATTCAACATTGATCTCAATCCCGACAAACTTGCGACCCAATTCCACGGCGGTGGCACCGGTGGTGAAGCTGCCGGCAAACGGATCCAGTACCCTGTCATCTGGGTTCGAGGATGCCAGAATTATACGCTCCAGGAGGGCTTTGGGTTTCTGGGTGGGGTGGTTTTCGTATTCGTCCATCAGATAGCGAACGCGTGGGAACTCCCAGACATTTCCCGGCACTTTTTTCTGATTGTATGGCTGCGGTGGATTTTTTCTGTAGTCTATTAGCGCGCGTTGAGCCCCGGTTTTGGCTTCAACCAGAATATCGTCACGATTAAATGTGTAGTTTTTCTGATCTTTTACCATCATCAGGATCGGTTCATACATCGAACCAAAGTAATTTTTGGCCTGTACCCCTGAGCTATCGTATGACCACACGATACGGCTCTTGATAGTAAAGAGCTGGCGGCATTTGAGGTCAATATACGGCATGTTCTCCGTACTGTTCATGATGTACATGGTGCCGTGCGGTTTGAGAATGCGATGGCACTCGTCAATGCACTCAAACAGCCACGCCAGAAAAGCCTCTTCATCCCAGGACTCCACCATCCCGTCAAAATCTTTACCGATGTTATAAGGTGGATCGGCAAAAATGAGATCGACGCTTTCAGAAGACAGCTTTTTCAGTTCAGTCAGTGCATCACCCAGGATTATCTTTTTAGATTCATCGCCAAAATAGACAGGTTCACATCTTGCGTTCATCGCCAAAGCCTCCCGTGTGAAGTTAATAAAAAAGGCGCTTCCCCATGCCGAGTAGCGCCTTTTAAAACAAACATTTAACTGATTAGTATCAGTTCATGCCGTATTTTTTCAGTTTTTTACGCAGCGTACCACGGTTGATGCCCATCATCAGGGCAGCACGGGTCTGGTTACCGCGGGTGTATTGCATCACCATGTCCAACAGGGGCTGTTCTACTTCAGCCAGTACCAGCTCATAGAGATCGTTAACATCCTGACCATTCAATTGAGCAAAATAGTTCTTCAGTGCCTGTTTAACCGAGTCACGCAGGGGCTTTTGAGTTACCTGGTCCTGAGAGTTAACGGTAGAAACGGTCAGTACGTCAGAATTTACGCGTTGTTCGAACATAGTTCTGTCAGCTCTTTATTTCTGTTTACGCAAAATTTTCGAAGTATGCCTCCAACGCCGCCAGCTGTTCGCTGGAATCTTCAATGGCGTTGAATGTGCGCCGAAACTGGTCATCCGGAGCGTGTTCCTGGAGATACCAGGATACGTGTTTACGCGCAATTCGGTACCCTTTTGCCTGACCATAAAAGTCGTGCAGTTCCCGAACGTGCGCACAAAGCAAGCGCTTCACCTCTGCCAGAGGCAGCGGGGGCAGCAGCTCCCCAGTGTCCAGATAATGCTGGATTTCCCGAAAGATCCAGGGTCTTCCCTGAGCTGCACGTCCTATCATCAGGGCATCCGCCCCCGTATAGTCGAGTACAGCTCTGGCTTTATGCGGGTCAGTAATGTCGCCATTCGCGATAATCGGAATGGAAACTTTCTGCTTAACTGCCCGAATACTGTCGTACTCAGCATCTCCATTGAACAAACAGGCGCGGGTGCGTCCATGAATGGTCAGAGCCTGAATGCCACAATCTTCAGCCAGTTGGGCAATCTCTACGCAGTTACGGTGTTCCGGAGCCCAGCCGGTGCGAATCTTGAGTGTGACAGGAACGTCCACTGCATTGACGACCTCGGTTAGTATCGACTTCACTAAATCCGGGTACTGCAAGAGGGCTGAACCTGCGAGCTTACGATTCACTTTTTTAGCCGGACACCCCATATTGATATCAATAATCTGGGCGCCGCTTTCCACGTTAATACGTGCGGCATCGGCCATCTCAACAGGGTCGCTACCGGCAATTTGCACCGTGCGAATTCCTGGCTCATCAACGTGCACCATCCGTAAACGAGACTTGTCACTTTCCCAAACCTGAGGGTTAGAAGACATCATCTCGGATACCGTCAACCCGGCTCCCATCTCATAGCACAGCGTCCTGAATGGTCTGTCAGTGATGCCAGCCATAGGTGCTGCGATCAGGCGATTTCTGAGCTGGTATTGTCCGATGCGCATGAGTTAAGAAATGACCATACTGTGACTGCAAGGCGGCGTATATTACGCATTTTTCGCACGAGATGAAAGGCCAAACTTTGACCAATCCACTGAGGTGGATCAATGAATTGCCGTAAATGTGAACGCATGAAAATATTTAATCATATAAATCATTGCATTATAAAAATGTGTCGATTTTATATACACATATAATTTTGCGTAACTTCTCATTTTTTCTTCAGCTGCAGAAGGTACTGACAAGATATTCTGCTGAATTAATCAGCAAATCACCTCGCCATTGTGTGATCGCTACCTCATTTTAGTACAGGATCTCGGTATCCCCAGAATAGCTGTCCGTAATCTTGCGTTCATTCAACGGCTGCAGCGGGCGATTGTTTGCAGGCCCAACAATGTAGTGAAATTTATCCAACTGTTCGGCTGAAAGAGCAACAGGCGTTTTCAGGATAGCCCAGGTGACGCCTTCGGTGCAGGGTGGCGTTGTTAACGAACCACGGTAGCGCCAGTAGGTTTTATTGTCGGGTAAAAGCTGATTGATATTAACTGGTGAGAAGATGGGCATACTGCTGTCTTCCATGGCTGGAAAGGACTCCCACAAATTTTGAATCGCCTGGTTCGGTTCGCCGACGTCAAACATAACCGCCACGATAGCGATGTCTCCGGATTGATTTTTGTGGAGCAGCTGCAGCTCCAGCGGATAGGTTTTACCGTTGAGGGCATGTTCACTCGGGGCGTGGAATTCAAATTGTTTTAAATAATAAAGCGTTTCATCAATTTCAATGGAATTAGATGTATAGCTACTCATCGTTGCCTGCAACGTATGGTTAATGCTCCGAAATCTAGTTGGGCCATCGACGTACTGCATGTTGAGCGCGGGAAGACCGAGTTTACTGGTTGTGGTGGTCTGGATGTCTATGGGGGATTGGTTTATGCCTGTCTGGCACGTTGCATACGCTTTGCTGATTTCTCCCCACCGTGCGGGGCCATTTTCTTCGGTATATCCCCATGGTACGGCCAGCGTGGTCAGTGGCATCAGGCATGCTGCCAGCAAAGTTGTTGTAAAACAGTTGAAACGCATACGTTTACTCAATGAAAATCAATATAAAAAATAATAAAATCAATTGATTATTATATCGCTGAGGAAAGTGTCGGTATGCTGGTCTATTGTCTGAAAATGGCGTGGTCAGATAACCACGCCGGAAGGGATTATTTTTTCTGGCCGGTAATGCGACACCACTCTTCTTTCTCAATAACCGGATCGAGCGTAAAGAGATCTGCATAGGCTTCACAGACGCTTTCCGCCTGGCTGGCAAGAATACCAGAAAGCCCCAGCAAACCGCCTTCTACGGGCAGTACGCTGATTAACGGAGCCAGTTCACGTAATGGGCCAGCAAGGATGTTGGCGACCACCACGTCGGCTTTCATCGCCTCTGGCTGGTCTTTCGGCAGATAAAGCTCCAGACGCTCAGAAACACCATTACGCTGGGCGTTATCACGGCTGGCCTGAATCGCTTGCGGATCGATATCCACGCCAATGGCTTTCGCCGCACCCAGTTTCAGTGCCGCAATGGCAAGAATGCCGGAGCCGCAGCCAAAGTCGATAACCGTTTTACCGTTAAGATCAAGACCGTCCAGCCATTGCAGGCACAGAGAGGTGGTGGGGTGCGTGCCTGTACCAAACGCCAGACCCGGGTCCAGCATCACGTTGACAGCATTCTCATCCGGGACATCGCGCCAGCTCGGGCAAATCCACAGACGTTCGCCAAAGCGCATCGGGTGGAAGTTATCCATCCATTCGCGTTCCCAGTCTTTGTCTTCGAGCTGTTCGATTTTATGCACGAAGCCTTCACCCAGCAGCGGATGCTGTTCCAGGATGGCAACAACTTCTTTCATGTCGGTTTCTGCATCGAACAAGCCGATAACGTCGGTATCACCCCACAGGCGAGTCTCGCCCGGCAGAGGTTCAAATACCGGCGTATCATGCGTATCCTGGAAAGTAATGGAAACGGAGCCCGCTTCCATCAGCGCATCGCTCAACTCTTCAGCGTTGGCACCGGTCGTGTTCAGTTTCAGTTGGATCCATGGCATGGCAAAACTCTTTATTTATCAGTAGTCAATATGGCGACTTGCGGGACGGCGGAACCGAAACGGTTGCCGATCAGGAAAGCCAGCAAGCTTATCAGTAACGAGGGCACGATCGGATGGAAGCCCAGGAACTGAACGTTAAAGGTGGCGAGTAAAGCATAAAGCACGCCGCCGACAATCATCGCGCTCAATGCGCCTGACGCGTTTGCCCGCTCCCAGTAGAGGCCCAGCACCAGCGGCCACAGGAAGACGGCTTCCAGCCCGCCAAACGCCAGCAGATTCAGCCAGATAATCATCTCTGGTGGTTTCCAGGCGGCCAGCAACAGTAACGCGCCCAGCAATAGGGTAATCATTGCTGACATGCGCTTCAGCCGGGTTTCATTTTTAAGCTGTTCCGGACGAAGGTTCAGGTACAGATCCTTAATGATCGTAGCGGAACTTTGCAGCAATTGGGCATTGATCGTCGACATGATCGCGGCCATGGGAGCCGCAAGGAAGATCCCGGCAGCGATCGGCGGCAAGACTTTGACCATCAGCGTAGGGATAACCAGGTCTGGTACCGTCAGGTCAGGGATTACCGCCCGTCCAAGAGCACCCGCCAGATGCATACCAAACATCAGGATCGCCACCACTATGGTGCCGATGATAATGCCGCGGTGTACCGCTTTACTGTCTTTATAAGAGATGCAGCGTACCGCCGTATGCGGCAGGCCAATTACGCCAAAACACACCAATACCCAAAATGAGGTCATAAACGTGGGTGACAAAATGTCATCAGCGCCCTGCGGCGAGACCAGTTTAGGATCGATAGTCTGCAGGGTTACCACCGCATTGCTAAGGCCACCGGCAGCATGGACGACGCCGACCAGCAAAACGATAGTTCCAATCAGCATCACCATACCCTGCATGGTATCGTTCAGTACACTGGCGCGAAATCCGCCGAACGCTGTATACAATGCGATACTGACGCCAAAAATCAGCAATCCAGTTTCGTAAGGAATGCCCGCTGCGGTTTCAAGCAGACGTGCGCCGCCAATAAACTGTACGGTCATTGCTCCGACAAACGCGACCAGCAGGCTGAGACTCGCCAGCCACACCAGCAGGCGGCTCTGGTAGCGCGCAAACAGCATATCGTTGAGGGTAACAGCATTATAACGACGCGCCAGAATCGCGAATTTCTTACCAAGAATCCCCAATGAGAGCCAGACGGCAGGCAACTGGATCATCGCCAGCAGCACCCATCCCAGTCCGTATTTGTAAGCAGCGCCAGGACCGCCAATAAACGAGCTGGCGCTAATGTAGGTTGCCGTTAGCGTCATCGCTAACACGACCCCGCCCATGGAACGGCTGCCAAGGAAATATTCATTCAGGAAGGTACCGGTCACTCTCTTACGCATGGCGTAAACAGAAAGACCGAAGACCACCAGAAGATAGGCGACCAGCGGTAAAATAACTTCAAGCTGCATCGTCATCCTCCAACGAAATGTCGCGATAGATAAACTTCACCATCGCCCAGCACAGCACGATGAAAACCAGCGGCGTTAGCAGGCAGGCCATTTCGAACCAGTGCGGTAAGCCGGTAAAACCCAGCGTTGAATCAGGTAAGTAAGCGGTCACTAACCATGTAACCAGATATAAAAGGGTTAGCCACAGCGCCCAGCGCGCCTCTTTATGGGCCTGAACAAAACGAGCGTCCATTTTTTGTCCCTTGTGGATAAAGAAAGCGGGGATTGTACCTTATGGCACGTGCGGGAGGGGAGAAAAACAAAAGGCCGGAATTTCCGGCCTTTTTGGTTAACGCACGCTTACTTTTCCTGAAGTCCGAGTTTTTTCTCCAGATAGTGGATATTGGTTCCACCGTGCTGGAAGTGCTCGTCATTCATGATACGGATCTGCAGGTCAACGTTGGTTTTGATACCGTCGATGATCAGTTCCTGCAAGGCGTTTTTCATACGGGCGATAGCGACGTCGCGGTTTTCGCCATAGCAGATCAGCTTACCGATCATTGAGTCATAGTACGGAGGTACGGTGTAGCCTGCGTAAATATGAGACTCCCAACGCACACCAAAACCACCCGGCGCGTGGAAACGCGTGATTTTACCCGGGCTTGGCAGGAAGGTGTTCGGGTCTTCGGCATTGATACGGCATTCTACCGCATGGCCTTTAACCACAACTTCGTCCTGCTTGATGGACAGCGGTTGACCCGCTGCGATGCGCAGTTGCTCTTTGATCAGGTCAACGCCGGTGATCATTTCGGTTACCGGGTGTTCAACCTGAATACGGGTGTTCATCTCAATGAAGTAGAACTCGCCGTTTTCGAACAGGAACTCGAAAGTACCCGCCCCGCGATAGCCGATATCAACACAGGCTTTGGCGCAACGCTCGCCGATGTAGCGACGCAGTTCCGGAGTAATGCCTGGTGCTGGTGCTTCTTCGACAACTTTCTGGTGACGACGCTGCATGGAGCAGTCACGCTCTGCCAGATAAATTGCGTTACCCTGACCGTCTGCCAGCACCTGAATCTCAATGTGGCGTGGGTTTTCCAGGTACTTCTCCATGTAAACCATGTCGTTGTTGAAAGCCGCTTTCGCTTCCGCTTTGGTCATGGAGATGGATTGTGCCAGTTCGGCATCGCTGCGCACGACGCGCATACCGCGACCGCCGCCGCCGCCGGAGGCTTTGATGATAACCGGATAACCGATGCGTTTAGCATGAGCGCGGTTAGCGTCCATGTCATCACCCAGCGGGCCGTCAGAGCCTGGGACTGTTGGTACACCTGCTTTCTTCATCGCGGTGATTGCGGACACTTTGTCACCCATCAGGCGGATGGTGTCGGCTTTCGGGCCGATGAAGATAAAGCCGGAACGTTCTACCTGTTCAGCAAAGTTGGCGTTCTCAGAGAGGAAGCCATAACCCGGGTGAATTGCCACCGCGCCAGTGATTTCAGCAGCGCTAATGATAGCCGGGATGTTCAGATAGCTTTTTACGGATGCTGCCGGGCCAATACAGACCGTCTCATCCGCCAGCAATACGTGTTTTAAATCGCGATCCGCGCTTGAATGCACCGCGACAGTCTTGATGCCCAGTTCTTTACAGGCACGAAGAATACGCAAGGCAATCTCGCCGCGGTTGGCGATAACAATTTTATCCAACATGTTCGCCTCGTTATTCGATGACGACCAGCGGCTCGTCAAATTCTACCGGTTGACCGCTTTCTACCAGAATCGCTTTAACTACGCCGGATTTGTCGGCTTCGATCTGGTTCATCATTTTCATGGCTTCAACGATGCACAGGGTATCGCCCGCATTCACTTTCTGGCCGATTTCGATGAACGCTTTCGCATCCGGGCTCGGGGTGCGGTAGAACGTACCAACCATTGGGGAGCGTACGATGTGACCACTGATTTCCGCTGCTGCCGGAGCTTCCATACTTGGAGAGGCAGTTTGTGCGACAGCGTTAGACAGAGCTGGCTGCTGCATCACTGGTGCAGCATAAGCCTGTTGCATCATCGGAAAACTTGCAGCTGGCGCTGCACGGCTGATGCGTACAGATTCTTCGCCTTCAGAAATTTCCAGTTCGGAGATGCCTGATTCTTCAACCAGCTCGATCAGTTTTTTAATCTTACGAATATCCATGAGTGGGTTCCGTACTCTTTGTTTAGTGAGATTGTGACAAGCGTTTTACCGCCGTCTGTATAGCATTTTTATAACAGTGAGTGACAAGATGCCACGCATCTCAGGCGCTGCACTGGGTGCTGCTGCCATTAAATGAGATTGCCAGACTTGTTAGTCATTGTGCGGCTATCTTCTGCCATTTTCGGGTAAAAGACAAAATATACCTTCAATATGCGATTGTCACCCTTTCAGCGCTTTAAAAACGCTACCGGGGATAGCAAAGTCGCACATTATAACTATTTCGTAGCAATTGGCAGCTAAATACTGGTCTTATCAGGGAAGATAATCAACCGTTAACATGTAAAGAAAATCGGATCGTCCGTGTTTTGCAACGCACTGCACATAACGTGAAACTACCGCCACCACTGGCGAAACTTCTTGTAACGGCACGCTAACAGCACCGCCGCGAGCGCTGCATAAATAATCGGTTGAGGGGAGATAATTTTTACCGACCACAGATAATGTATGGGTGCCAGGATCGCCACAAGATAGACGAAGTTGTGCAGATACTGCCATTTTTTACCCAGCATTCGCTGTGCAGCTTGCGTAGACGTTAAGGTGAGGGCGAATAATATGACCCAGCTAGCAATGCCCAATGTTAAATAAGGTCGCGTAAGTAATTCCCGCCCTAATAACGCCAGATTATTAATGCCCAGCTCCAGTAACGCGTAGCTGGTTAAATGCAGCGTTGCCCAGGCGAAACACCATAGCCCTAACAGACGACGTGTGCGTATCAATAATGGCTGTTTAGCGTAGCGCGTGAGTGGAGAGACCAGCAAGGTCGCCAGCAAGAATTTCAGAGCTGTCCTACCGGTAAAGTGCTGGATATCTTTGACCGGATCGGCGCTCAGGCCGCCGTGATTTACCGCCCAAAATAGCCAGATAAACGGCAATAATCCGGCAAGATGCAGGCAAACTTTCAGCCCGATAATGTGCTTTGCGGTCAGACGCACTTAAAAATTCTCCTGCAAATTGAGTCCGCGATACAGTGATGCAACCTCTTCGGCATAGCCGTTAAACATCAGCGTGGGCTGACGCTGTACGTCCAGGATACCGCCTGCGCCAATAAAACGCTCAGTGGCCTGGGACCAGCGGGGGTGATCGACATGCGGATTCACGTTGGCATAAAATCCGTATTCATTGGGCGCGGCCAGATTCCAGGTTGTCGGAGGGCGTTCGCGCGTGAGTTTGATACTCACGATCGACTTAATGCCTTTAAATCCATATTTCCACGGCACAATTAAGCGAATGGGCGCGCCATTTTGTGGCGGAAGGGCCTTACCATAAACCCCCACAGTAAGCAGTGTGAGTGGGTGCATTGCTTCATCCAGACGCAGTCCTTCAACATAGGGATACTTTAGCCCGCCACCAATAAAGCGATCTTTCTGTCCCGGCATATCATCCGGTGCGTACAGCGTTTCGAACGCGACATACTTTGCGTTACTGGTGGGTTCAACCTGCGCCAGCAGTTTATGTAACGGAAAGCCAATCCACGGCACGACCATTGACCAGGCTTCCACGCAGCGCATCCGATAAATCCGTTCTTCCAGCGGGAAACGGGCGGTCAGCGAATCGTGATCGAGGGTGAGTGGTTTTGCCACCTCGCCACTGATTTGCAACGTCCACGGATCGGTTTTCAGGCTGCCTGCATTGGCTGCCGGATCCGCTTTATCGAGACCGAACTCGTAGAAGTTGTTGTAGCCAGAAACCTTATCCGCAGGCGTTAAAGGAAGTGAATTTTGCCAGGCGGCGGGCTTACTGAAATCAAGCGGCTTACCTGCAGGTGCGGGCGGGCGGTCATTACCCTTAAACCAACTCAGAAGGTCAGCCTGAGCAGGGTGGGGTAAAGACAACGCGGCTGCGCTGATCCCTAGTGCTTTCAGCACCTGGCGACGCTGCATAAAAAAAGCCGACTCGTCAGTGACGTCGGCTTCTGTAAATGGACGTAATTTCTTCATAACAGACTCCCGGCTTACGCGTCATAACTGACAGGGGACGCGTAGTTAATATGGCAGGGAGTCTGTAGATGTGCCGCGAAATTTGGTTAATTAAGTGTAAATTTCTGCGCCAGGGCCTGTTACTTCACCTTCACCAGCGTACGGCCTTGCACCTGGTTATTGATGATGGCATCGGCGAACTTCGGCGCATCCGCCAGCGTAATTTCCGTTGCCGCCTGAGCATAGAAAGATTCCGGCAGATCCTTAACCAGACGCGCCCAGGCCTCTGCACGGCGTGCCGGCGGGGTCATCACCGAGTCCACACCTTGCAAGCGAACGTTACGCAGAATGAATGGCATCACCGTGGTCGGCAGAGCGAAACCACCCGCCAGGCCGCAGGCGGCAACGCAGCCACCGTAGTTCATCTGCGCCAGAACTTTTGCCAGAACTTTGTCGCCAACGGTATCCACCGCGCCAGCCCACAGCTGTTTTTCCAGCGGACGAGACTCGGCAAACTCATCGCGGCCAAGAATACGGTTAGCGCCCAGGCTTTTCAGGTAGTCGTGGGTGCTTTCACGGCCCGAAACCGCCGCAACCTGATAACCCAGCTTATGCAGTAACGCAACGGCTGTGCTGCCCACGCCGCCGCTGGCGCCGGTGACGACAATTTCACCGTCTTGCGGGCGAATACCTGCATCTTCAAGCGCCATTACGCACAGCATAGCGGTAAAGCCGGCGGTACCGATGACCATGGCTTTACGCCCATCCAGTCCTTTTGGCAGCGCAACCAGCCAGTCGCCTTTCACGCGTGCGCGCTCTGCCAGTCCACCCCAATGATTTTCACCCACGCCCCAGCCGGTCAGTAACACTTCCTGACCCGCATGAAAACGGGGATCTTCGCTTGCACGCACGGTACCGGCGAAATCGATACCAGGAATCATCGGAAAATTACGAATGATTTTACCCTTGCCAGTGATAGCCAGAGCATCTTTATAGTTCAGGCTTGACCAGTGGATATCCACCGTAACATCGCCTTCAGGTAGCTGATTTTCGTCGAGGGGTTGAACGGATGCGAGGGTTTTTCCGTCCTGCTGTTCTAAGATCAAAGCCTGCATAACCTGTCCTCAATTCGTATAGTGGATTGGAAAATTATTAATGAAGACTATACTCGCTAATCAAAACATGATGCCGATTCTGCGCAATAAATTGCCAGATATACCTGATTTGGTAGTATGCCCACACTGTATGTATAAATGGACGGATTTTGCGTTCAGTTTTGCATTTTTGGGTCGCTTTATCACTTTCAGGCCTGTTTCATAACTGTCGGAGTTAACACAAGGATGCGATTAACGACGAAATTTTCAGCTTTTGTCACGCTGCTTACTGGGTTAACGATCTTCGTGACTCTGATCGGCTGTTCGCTGAGTTTCTATAACGCTATTCAATATAAGTTCACCACGCGCGTGCAGGCGGTCGCGACGGCGATTGATACGCATCTGGTCTCCAGAGATGTCGTTGCGTTAACCCCGCAAATCGATGAGCTGATGGTTTCTGTTGATATCGTGCGCATCGAACTGTTGCAGGGCGAACACGTGGTGTATGACCACTCGCGCACCAGTAGCTACCGACCGGCAGGGACGAACAATCTCTACCGCGAGATCACCGTACCGTTGGTCAAGCATCCGGGCATGTCATTGCGTCTGGTTTATCAGGATCCGATGGGTAACTATTTCCATTCGCTGCTGACCACCGCACCGCTCACGATAGCCATTGCTTTCATTATTCTGATGCTCTTTTTGTCTGTGCGCTGGCTTCAGCGCCAGCTTTCGGGTCAGGAGCTGCTGGAGATTCGTTCCACACGTATTCTGAACGGCGAACGTGGGCCAAACGTGCGGGGAACGGTCTATGAATGGCCTGCGCGCACCAGCAGTGCGCTCGATATGCTGCTGACTGAAATTCAAAATGCTCGCGAGCAACGCAGCCGCCTGGATACGCTGATTCGTTCCTATGTCGCGCAGGATACAAAAACTGGGCTAAGTAACCGCCTGTTCTTTGATAACCAACTGGCCACGCTGCTGGAAGATCAGGAAAAAGTAGGCTCGCATGGCGTCGTGATGATGGTACGCCTGCCGGACTTTACGCTGCTGCGCGATAGCTGGGGAATCACCCTCGCGGAAGAACAAATCTCGACGCTGATCAATTTGTTGTCGACTTTTATGACGCGCTATCCGGGCGCGTTGCTGGCGCGCTACCACCGTAGCGATTTTGCCATCCTGCTGCCACACCGCACGTTGAAAGAGGCGGAAAGTATTGCCGGGCAATTATTAAAAGCGGTAGATGCACTTCCGGCTAATAAAATGATCGATCGTGCCGATATGGTTCATATTGGCATTTGCGTTTGCCGCAGCGGTCAGTCGCCGGAGCAAGTGATGGATCATGCTGAAGCAGCCACCCGGAATTCGGTATTGCAGGGTGGAAATAGCTGGTCGGTCTATGATGACTCGCTGCCGGAAAAAGGTCGGGGCAACGTACGCTGGCGAACGCTGATCGAACAGATGCTCAGCCGGGGCGGGCCGAGAATTTATCAAAAGCCTGCAGTAACCCGTGAAGGGCGGGTGCACCATCGGGAGCTGATGTGCCGTATTTTTGATGGTAACGAAGAGGTCATTTCGGCGGAATATATGCCGATGGTCCTTCAATTTGGCCTGGCTGAAGAGTATGACCGTTTGCAGATAAGCCGTCTGACCCTGCTTTTGGGTTACTGGCCGCAGGAAAATCTGGCGATGCAGATAACGGTTGAATCGCTTATTCGCCCACGTTTTCAGCGCTGGCTGCGTGATACGCTGATGCAGTGCGAAAAATCATTACGCAAACGCATAATTATTGAACTTGCTGAGGCAGATGTCTGTCAACATATCAGCCGGTTACAGCCCGTCATCAGATTGATGAATGCGCTGGGCGTGCGTATTGCCGTTACGCAGGCGGGGTTAACGCTGGTGAGCACCAGTTGGATTAAAGAGCTTAACGTTGAGTTATTGAAGCTGCATCCAAGTCTGGTGAGGAACATTGATAAGCGAACGGAAAATCAGCTTCTGGTTCAAAGCCTGGTGGAGGCCTGTTCGGGAACACCCACGCAGGTTTACGCTACGGGCGTACGTTCGCGTAGTGAGTGGCATACGCTGACAGAACGCGGAGTTGCGGGTGGGCAAGGGGATTTTTTTGCTGCATCACAACCACTTGACACTAACGTGAAAAAATATTCGCAAAGATACTCGGTTTAACCTGCCGTTTAATTTGTTTTCACGTAGAATAACGCGCGCTGTGCCTTCTGGGGGTGTGCTTGCCTGCTCGCCAGGTTGTAACAGCAAACATGCAGGTGAATGACCTTTGACAGGTTGCAAACAAAAGCGAGGAGTGCTGCTGATTTATTCAGCCCTGATGGACTCAGGCCGGTTTTGTAACAAAGGAAACGAACTGCACTAATTTTCACCGTAGCAGATGATTTTTGCGCCTTGTCGCTGCTGCGTGTGGTTGGTAAAGTAAGCGGATTTTGTTTTCCGCCCCAGCTTTCAGGATTATCCCTTAGTATGTTGAAAAAATTTCGTGGCATGTTTTCCAATGACCTGTCCATTGACCTGGGTACCGCGAATACCCTTATTTATGTAAAAGGACAAGGCATCGTATTGAATGAGCCTTCTGTTGTGGCCATTCGTCAGGATCGTGCCGGTTCGCCGAAAAGCGTGGCTGCAGTAGGTCATGATGCGAAGCAGATGCTGGGTCGTACGCCGGGCAATATCGCTGCAATTCGCCCAATGAAAGACGGCGTTATCGCTGACTTCTTCGTGACTGAAAAAATGCTCCAGCACTTTATCAAGCAAGTGCACAGCAATAGCTTCATGCGCCCAAGCCCGCGCGTACTGGTGTGTGTACCGGTTGGAGCAACTCAGGTTGAACGCCGTGCGATCCGTGAATCAGCTCAGGGCGCAGGTGCTCGTGAAGTCTTCCTGATCGAAGAGCCGATGGCGGCTGCGATCGGTGCGGGTCTGCCAGTTTCTGAAGCAACCGGTTCAATGGTTGTTGATATCGGTGGTGGTACCACTGAAGTTGCCGTTATCTCCCTGAACGGCGTGGTTTACTCCTCTTCTGTTCGTATTGGCGGCGACCGCTTTGATGAAGCCATCATTAATTATGTTCGTCGTAACTACGGTTCTCTGATCGGTGAAGCGACCGCAGAACGTATTAAACACGAGATCGGTTCCGCTTATCCGGGCGACGAAGTGCGCGAAATCGAAGTTCGCGGTCGTAACCTGGCTGAAGGCGTTCCGCGCGGCTTTACCCTGAACTCCAACGAGATTCTGGAAGCCCTGCAGGAACCGCTGACCGGTATCGTTAGCGCGGTAATGGTTGCACTGGAACAGTGCCCGCCGGAACTGGCGTCTGACATCTCCGAACGCGGTATGGTGCTGACCGGTGGCGGTGCGCTGCTGCGTAACCTTGACCGTCTGTTAATGGAAGAAACCGGTATTCCAGTTGTTGTTGCTGAAGATCCGCTGACCTGCGTGGCGCGCGGCGGCGGCAAGGCGCTGGAAATGATCGACATGCACGGCGGCGACCTGTTCAGCGAAGAGTAATCGGATGCAGGTTGGGTAGCCCCCGCGGGTTGCCCTTCCGCTCTGATACGAGAATACCCATAGACTATGAAGCCAATTTTTAGCCGTGGCCCTTCGCTACAGATTCGCCTTATTCTGGCGGTGCTGGTGGCGCTCGGCGTTATTATTGCCGACAGCCGCTTGGGTACGTTTAGTCAAATCCGAACGTACATGGATACCGCCGTCAGTCCTTTCTACTTTATCTCAAATGGTCCTCGTGAATTACTTGACGGCGTGTCGCAAACGCTGGCTTCGCGTGACCAACTCGAACTTGAAAACCGGGCATTGCGTCAGGAACTGCTGCTGAAAAATAGCGAACTGCTGATGCTGGGGCAATACAAACAGGAGAACGCGCGTTTGCGTGAGCTGCTGGGATCGCCATTGCGTCAGGACGAACAAAAGATGGTGACGCAGGTCATCTCAACGGTTAATGACCCTTACAGCGATCAGGTGGTGATCGACAAGGGGAGCGTTAACGGCGTCTACGAAGGTCAGCCGGTTATTAGTGACAAAGGCGTTGTGGGTCAGGTCGTGGCGGTGGCTAAACTGACGAGCCGCGTGCTGCTGATTTGCGATGCGACGCATGCGCTGCCCATTCAGGTTCTGCGTAACGATATTCGCGTGATCGCTGCGGGTAACGGCTGCACTGACGATCTTCAGCTCGAACACCTGCCGGCCAATACCGACATTCGCGTTGGCGATGTGCTGGTCACCTCGGGTCTGGGCGGACGTTTCCCTGAAGGTTATCCGGTTGCTGTTGTTTCTTCCGTTAAGCTGGACACTCAGCGCGCTTATACCGTGATTCAGGCTCGCCCGACCGCGGGTCTGCAGCGTTTGCGCTATCTGTTGCTGTTGTGGGGTGCCGATCGTAATGGCGCGAACCCGATGACGCCGGAAGAAGTACACCGCGTTGCCAATGAACGTCTGATGCAAATGATGCCGCAAGTTCTGCCAGCACCAGATGCCATGGGGCCGCCTGCGCCAGTGCCAACTCCTGCAACAGGTGTGACTTCTGCGCCTGTGGATACCACGCCGCCACAACCTGCTCCGCGTAAGCCGGGAGGACAGTAAGTGGCAAGCTATCGTAGCCAGGGACGTTGGGTGATTTGGCTCTCGTTCCTTATTGCACTGTTGCTGCAAGTCATGCCCTGGCCGGATGACATTCTGGTTTTCCGGCCAAACTGGGTACTGCTCATCTTGTTGTATTGGATCCTGGCGCTGCCGCATCGCGTAAATGTGGGCACGGGATTTGTGGTGGGTGCCATACTGGATCTCATCAGCGGCTCCACGCTTGGCGTGCGCGCATTGTCGATGAGTATCATTGCTTATCTGGTCGCGCTGAAATTCCAGCTATTCCGAAACCTCGCGCTCTGGCAACAGGCGCTGGTGGTCATGTTGTTATCACTGGTCGTGGATATTATTGTTTTCTGGGCCGAGTTTTTAGTGATCAACGTCTCTTTCAGACCTGAAGTGTTCTGGAGTAGTGTAGTGAATGGCGTGCTTTGGCCATGGCTATTCTTACTGATGCGTAAAGTCCGTCAGCAGTTTGCGGTGCAATAAGGTTGATATGAATACTCTGTATCTTGCTTCAGGTTCTCCACGTCGTCAGGAGTTGCTTGCTCAGCTTGGTGTTACGTTTGAACGGCTGATCCCTGGGATTGAAGAACAGCGGCACCCGCAGGAAAGTGCGCAGCAGTACGTTTCCCGTCTGGCGCGCGAAAAAGCGCAGGCTGGTGTAGCGCTGGCACCGCGCGATTTGCCGGTATTGGGTGCGGATACCATCGTTATCCTTAATGGCGAAGTGCTGGAAAAACCGCACGACGCTGCCCACGCCGCAGCAATGCTGCGCAAACTGTCGGGCAAAACGCATCAAGTTATGACGGCCGTGGCACTGGCCGATTGCCAGCACAGTCTGGACTGCCTGGTAGTGACGGAAGTGACATTCAGAGCACTAACCGATGAGGACATCGCGGGTTATGTTGCCAGCGGTGAACCAATGGATAAAGCAGGTGCATACGGTATTCAAGGGTTGGGTGGCTGTTTTGTCAGGAAGATAAATGGCAGCTATCACGCCGTAGTCGGCTTACCGCTGGTAGAAACGTATGAGTTGCTGACCAATTTTAACGCACTGCGTGAGAAAAGGGATAAACATGACGGCTGAATTGTTGGTAAACGTAACGCCATCGGAAACTCGGGTGGCTTACATTGATGGCGGTATTCTGCAGGAAATTCATATTGAACGTGAGGCGCGACGCGGAATCGTAGGCAATATCTACAAAGGTCGTGTAAGTCGTGTACTTCCGGGTATGCAGGCGGCTTTTGTAGATATTGGACTGGATAAAGCCGCATTTCTTCACGCTTCTGACATCATGCCGCACACCGAATGCGTGGCGGGTGAAGAACAAAAACAGTTCACCGTACGCGACATTTCTGAACTGGTGCGCCAGGGTCAGGATCTGATGGTGCAGGTGGTAAAAGATCCTTTGGGAACGAAGGGCGCACGCCTGACGACGGACATCACGCTTCCTTCCCGTTATCTCGTTTTTATGCCGGGGGCCTCGCACGTTGGCGTATCCCAACGTATCGAAAGCGAAACGGAACGAGAACGTCTGAAAAAAGTGGTGGCGGATTACTGCGATGAGCAGGGTGGTTTCATCATTCGCACGGCGGCAGAAGGCGTATGCGAAGAGGATCTGGCCTCGGATGCTGCCTACCTGAAACGCGTCTGGACAAAAGTCATGGAGCGTAAAAAGCGCCCGCAAACGCGCTACCAGATGTACGGTGAACTGGCACTGGCACAGCGCGTGTTGCGTGACTTTGCTGATGCGCAGCTTGACCGCATCCGCGTCGACTCCCGTCTGACCTATGAGGCGTTACTGGAATTTACGGCGGAATATATCCCCGAGATGACCAGCAAGCTGGAACATTACAGCGGGCGTCAGCCTATTTTTGATCTCTTTGACGTAGAGAATGAAATCCAGCGCGCGCTGGAACGCAAAGTTGAGCTGAAGTCCGGCGGTTATCTGATCATCGATCAAACTGAAGCGATGACCACCGTCGACATCAATACCGGCGCGTTTGTTGGGCATCGTAATCTCGACGACACTATCTTTAATACTAATATTGAAGCAACGCAGGCCATTGCTCGTCAGCTGCGTCTGCGTAACCTCGGCGGCATTATCATTATCGATTTTATCGACATGAATAATGAAGATCACCGTCGCCGGGTGCTGCACTCCCTGGAGCAGGCTCTGAGCAAGGATCGTGTAAAAACCAGCATTAACGGTTTTTCACAGCTGGGCCTGGTGGAGATGACGCGCAAACGCACACGTGAAAGCGTGGAACATGTATTGTGCAACGAGTGTCCAACCTGCCATGGGCGTGGTACGGTGAAAACGGTGGAAACCGTATGTTATGAAATCATGCGCGAAATCGTGCGGGTACACCATGCATATGACTCCGATCGTTTCCTGGTTTATGCCTCTCCGGCAGTGGCTGAAACCCTGAAAGGTGAAGAGTCACATGCGCTGGCGGAGGTTGAGATCTTTGTCGGCAAACAGGTCAAAGTACAAATCGAACCGCTGTATAACCAGGAGCAGTTCGACGTCGTCATGATGTAAATCGTGTAGTGGCACCCGCGCATGTAGGCCGGATAAGGCGCAAGCGCCGTCATCCGGCAATATTCACTCAAGGGGTGTGAGTCATATTTTTTGGTAGACAAGGAGAGGTGCGTGAGGCGATTGCCGGGGATATTACTGCTCACTGGAGCCGCATTCGTTGTCATCGCAGCGCTGCTGGTCAGTGGACTGCGCCTTGCGTTACCTCATCTTGATAGCTGGCGTCCAGCCATTCTTGGCAAGATTGAATCCGCTACAGGTCTACCTGTTTCCGCCAGTCAGCTTTCTGCCAGCTGGCAAAATTTCGGTCCTACGCTTGAAGCGCGTAATATCCATGCGCAGCTAAAAGATGGGGGAGAATTTTCGGTAAAACGCGTCACGCTGGCGCTGGATGTCTGGCAAAGTTTGCTGCACATGCGTTGGCAGTTTCGCGATCTCACCTTTTGGCAACTGCAGTTGCGCACCAATACTCCTATCCAGCGTAGTGAAGGCGGAGATGGAATTGAAACCGACCATCTCAGCAATCTCTTCCTGCGTCAGTTTGATCATTTCGATCTACGCGACAGTCATATCAGCTTTATAACCCTCTCAGGTCAACGTGCTGAACTGGCGATCCCACAGCTTACCTGGCTGAACGGTAAAAATCGGCATCGCGCCGAGGGTCAGGTCAGCCTCTCCAGCCTGACCGGACAGCACGGCGTTATGCAGGTGCGTATGGATCTGCGTGATGACGAAGGGCTGTTGAATAACGGTCGGGTCTGGCTGCAGGCAGACGACATCGACGTCAAACCATGGCTGGGCAAATGGATGCAGGATAATGTCGCCCTGCAAACCGCGCGTTTTAGCCTGGAAGCATGGATGACGATCAGTAAAGGCGTCGTTTCTGGTGGCGATGTCTGGCTGAAAAAAGGTGGAGCAAGTTGGCTGGGTGAAAATCGTACGCACACGCTCTCCGTCGATAATCTGACGGCGCACATCAGCCGTGAAGAGGCGGGCTGGCAATTCTCTATTCCCGATACTCGTATTACCATGGATGATAAACCCTGGCCGAGCGGTGCATTAACGCTGGCATGGATCCCTGAGCAGGAAGTCGGTGGCGAGAATAACAAACGCAGCGACGAGTTACGCATTCGCGCCAGCAATCTGGAACTGGCCGGGTTAGAAGGGCTACGTCCGATGGCGTCCAGGTTATCACCAGCGTTGGGTGATATCTGGCGGGCCACGCAACCAAGTGGCAAGATCGATGTGTTGGCGCTGGATATCCCGTTACAGGCGACAGAAAAAACCCGCTTCCTGTCATCGTGGACCGATTTGGCCTGGAAACAGTGGAAGCTGCTGCCGGGGGCAGAACATTTCTCCGGTACGCTTGCGGGCAGCGTTGAAAATGGGATGCTCACCGCCTCCATGAAGCAAGCCAAAATGCCGTATGAAACTGTCTTCCGCGCGCCGCTGGAAATAGAGAACGGCATGGCGACGCTAAGCTGGCTGAAAAATGATAAAGGTTTTCAGTTAGATGGGCGCAACATCGATGTTAAAGCGAAAGCGGTACGCGCACGCGGTGGTTTTCGCTATCTGCAGCCCACTGGAGATGAACCGTGGTTAGGCATTCTGGCTGGCATTAGCACCGACGACGGCTCTCAGGCCTGGCGCTATTTTCCGGAAAACTTGATGGGCAAAGAGCTGGTTGACTACCTCAGCGGCGCTATTCAGGGCGGCGAAGCGGATAACGCCACGCTGGTGTATGGCGGTAACCCGCATCTGTTCCCGTATCTGCACAACGAAGGGCAATTTCAGGTTCTGGTGCCGCTACGTAACGCGAAATTTGCTTTCCAACCCGACTGGCCTGCGCTAACCGATCTCAATATTGAACTGAACTTCATTAACGATGGTCTGTGGATGAAGACGGATAGCGTCAATTTAGGCGGCGTGAAGGCCAGTAACCTGACGGCTAATATTCCCGACTATGCTAAAGAAAAACTGCTGATTGATGCCGATATCAACGGGCCGGGCAAGGCGGTCGGACCTTATTTTGATGAGACGCCGTTGAAGGACTCCCTCGGCGCTACGCTTGAGCAGTTGCAGATTGACGGCGATGTGAATGCTCGCTTACATCTGGATATTCCGCTAGACGGCTCGCTGGTTACCGCCAAAGGCGATGTCAACCTGCGTAATAACAGCCTGTTTATTAAACCGCTCGACAGCACGCTGAAGAATTTGAATGGTAAATTCAGCTTTATCAACGGCGATCTGAAGAGCGAGCCGATGACGGCGAACTGGTTTAATCAGCCGCTGAACGTCGACTTCTCCACCACCGAAGGGGCGAAAGCCTATCAGGTAGCCGTGAACCTGCAAGGCGACTGGCAGCCAACCCGCATGGGGATTTTACCAGCGCAGGTCAACGATGCCTTAAGCGGCAGCATGGCGTGGAATGGCAAGGTGGGTATCGATCTTCCGTATCATGCCGGACCGACCTACGACATTGAGCTTAAAGGCGACCTGAAGAATGTAAGTAGCCACTTACCTGCTCCGCTGAATAAGGCAGCCGGTGAGGCATTACCGGTGAACGTTAAGGCCAACGGCAATCTGCGCAGTTTTGCACTGACCGGCAACGCGGGCAGTAAGAACCACTTTAACAGCCGCTGGTTGCTGAATCAGAAACTGACGCTTGACCGCGCAATCTGGACGTCGGAAAGTCGCACCGTGCCCGCGTTACCCGATCAGCAAGGCATTGAGCTTAACCTTCCCCCTATGGATGGCGCGCAATGGCTGGCGTTGTTCCAGAAAGGCGCAGCAGATAACGTTGGCACCAACGCCAACTTCCCGCAGCGCATCACGGTGCGTACGCCATCGTTATCCCTGGGCGGTCAGCAGTGGAATAACTTGAGTATCGTGTCTGAGCCTGCGAGCAATGGCTCCATCGTGCAGGCGCAGGGACGTGAAATTAATGCCACGCTGGCTATGCGCAATAATGCGCCGTGGCTGGCCAATATTAAGTATCTTTATTACAACCCCAGCGCGGCGAAAGCGTCGCCGACGAAAGCACCACTGAATAGTACTCCAGCCTCGCCGTTTTCCGCCGTGGGCAACGTCAGCTTCCACGGCTGGCCGGATGTTCAGTTACGCTGTGCCGAGTGCTGGATGTGGGGACAGAAATACGGGCGCATTGACGCCGATGTGGCGATTAAAGGCGACACGCTAACGCTGAGTAACGGTCTGTTGGATACAGGCTTTGCCAGACTGACCACCGATGGTGTGTGGGTGAACGCGCCGGGCAAAGAACGAACATCACTGAAGGGTAAACTGAGCGGCAGTAAAATTGACTCCGCTGCCAGTTTCTTTGGCGTATCGACCCCGATTCGTAACTCTTCGTTCAACGTGGAGTATGACCTGCACTGGCGTAACCCGCCATGGGATCCAGATGAAGCTTCGCTGAATGGGATTTTGCGTACCCGGTTGGGCAAAGGTGAGCTTACTGAACTCAGCACCGGACATGCGGGGCAACTATTGCGACTGCTGAGCTTTGATGCGTTGCTGCGTAAACTGCGTTTTGATTTCAGCGACACCTTCAGCGAAGGTTTCTATTTCGATTCGATTCGCAGCACGGCCTGGATCAAAGATGGCGTGATGCATACCGATGACACGCTGGTGGACGGTCTGGAGGCAGACATTGCGATGAAAGGCTCGGTGAACCTGGTACGCCGGGAGCTGGATATGGAAGCCATTGTCGCGCCGGAAATTTCTGCCACCGTAGGCGTTGCCGCTGCGTTTGCTGTCAATCCGATTGTCGGCGCGGCGGTGTTTGCTGCCAGTAAGGTTCTGGGACCATTGTGGAGCAAAGTGTCGATTCTGCGCTATCGCATCACCGGTCCGGTCGATAAGCCGCAGATTAACGAAGTTCTGCGTCAGCCGCGCAAAGAAAGCCAGCAATAATTTGACGGGGGCGAGTAATTGCCCCAATCTCAACATAGATCCTCTACCGCAGTCCGTAGGCCGGATAAGGCGTTCACGCCGCCATCCGGCATTGAAGTGCCTGATGGCGACGCTGGCGCGTTTTATCAGGCCTACAACAGTAACTAATGAGTAGCAAAACGATGAGTCTGAACCTGGTAAGTGAACAATTGCTAGCGGCAAATGGCCTGAAACATCAGGATCTGTTTGCCATCCTGGGCCAACTGGCCGAACGCCGTCTTGATTACGGCGATCTCTATTTTCAGTCGAGCTATCACGAATCCTGGGTTTTAGAAGACCGCATCATTAAAGATGGTTCTTACAATATCGATCAGGGCGTTGGCGTGCGCGCCATCAGCGGCGAAAAAACAGGGTTTGCCTATGCAGACCAGATTAGCCTGCTGGCGCTGGAGCAGAGTGCTCATGCTGCCCGTACTATCGTGCGTGACAGCGGTGACGGCAAAGTAAAAACGCTGGGAGCTGTGGAGCATCAGGCGCTTTACACCTCGGTTGATCCCCTGCAGAGCATGAGCCGCGAAGAGAAACTGGATATTCTGCGCCGCGTAGACAGCGTGGCGCGTGCCGCCGACAAGCGCGTCCAGGAAGTAACCGCCAGCCTGACCGGTGTTTATGAACTGATCCTGGTAGCAGCGACCGACGGTACGCTGGCCGCTGACGTTCGCCCGCTGGTACGCCTGTCCGTAAGCGTACAGGTGGAAGAGGACGGTAAGCGCGAGCGCGGCGCCAGCGGTGGCGGCGGTCGTTTTGGCTATGACTATTTCCTGGGCGACCTTGATGGTGAAGTTCGTGCTGACGCATGGGCGAAAGAAGCCGTACGCATGGCGCTGGTTAATCTCTCTGCGGTAGCTGCGCCTGCTGGTACGCTGCCAGTAGTACTCGGCGCTGGCTGGCCTGGCGTTCTGCTGCATGAAGCGGTCGGTCATGGTCTGGAAGGCGACTTTAACCGCCGTGGTACCTCGGTATTCAGCGGTCACATGGGGGAGCTGGTAGCGTCAGAACTGTGCACCGTGGTGGATGACGGCACAATGGCGGACCGTCGTGGCTCTGTGGCTATTGATGATGAAGGCACGCCGGGTCAGTACAACGTGCTGATCGAAAACGGTATTCTGAAAGGCTACATGCAGGACAAACTGAATGCGCGCCTGATGGGCGTTGCGCCAACGGGTAACGGTCGCCGCGAATCTTACGCGCACCTGCCGATGCCACGTATGACCAACACCTATATGCTGCCGGGGAAATCTACGCCGCAGGAAATCATCGAATCCGTTGAATACGGTATTTATGCGCCTAACTTTGGCGGCGGCCAGGTGGATATCACCTCCGGGAAATTTGTGTTCTCTACGTCTGAAGCATATCTGATTGAAAACGGTAAAGTCACCAAACCGGTGAAAGGCGCGACGCTGATTGGGTCTGGTATCGAAGCGATGCAGCAGATTTCGATGGTGGGTAACGACCTGAAACTGGATAACGGGGTTGGCGTGTGCGGTAAAGAAGGGCAGAGCCTGCCGGTGGGCGTGGGTCAGCCCACGCTGAAGGTGGATAACCTTACCGTGGGTGGCACCGCATAACATCATGATGTATGCCCGATAAGCACCAGTGCGATCGGGCATCTTTCCGGATGCGGCGTCAATGCCTTATCCGGCCTACACTTTTTTTATTTCTCTTTTCCCCGACCATACATTCCCTGAAACAGCTGCGCTACATCGACAAAATAGTCTGTCAGATAGTTAATCACCACCTGCACCTTGAGCGGCAATTTGTCTTTTTCGGTATACAGCGCATAGACCGGACGCGGATCCGACTGGTAGCGGGGAAGCAGAATCTCCACTTCGCCACGATTGACCTCATTGATCACCCACATCAGCGGTACATAGGCAATGCCCGCGCCTGCGGCCAGCCAGCGCACCAATGTCATCGGATCGTTAGTCACAAAACGACCCTCTGGGATCAGGCGGGTGGAAATTCCTTCCGGAGCGATAAGCTCGAATTCATTATCCGGGCGCACGCTGTATTCCAGCCACGAGTGGTTGCTGAGATCGGCAGGTTTCTCCGGGGTGCCAAACTGTGCGAGATAGCTTTTCGCCGCGCAGACCACCATCGGCATAGCCCCCAAACGGCGTGAAAACAGGCTGGAGTCCTGCAACGCGCCGACGCGGATAACCACGTCCAGACCATCAGCGATTAAATCCGGGGCCGGGATGCCGGTCACCAGATTTACCGTCAATCCCGGATACTCTTTCAGCATCGTGGCGGTTAATCCGGCGAGGACATTTTGTGCCATAGTTGAAGAACAGCCAATGCGCAGAGTGCCGATGGGCGTGTTGTTAAAGGCATAGAGTTGCTCGTGAACATCCTGCGCTTCGTGCAGCATTCTCCGGCAGCCCTGATAATATATTTTACCGGCTTCAGTTAGCCCAATGCTACGCGTGCTGCGGTTTAGCAGCTTGACTTGTAGCTCATCTTCCAGTTTTGAGACCGTCTGGCTTATCGATGAAACGCTCATTTGTAGCTGTCTTGCGGCGGCAGTGAAGGAGCCCATTTCGACAACTTTGGCGAACACCGACATACGTTTTAATCGTTCCATTGTTCACTCTGGCTTAAAAGTGATTTAGATCACATAATATAGATAACAGCATAACAGTTACGTTAATATATTATTATTCAAATAACGGCTATGTCGCTCTCGCCTGGCTCATCCTTGCCCTTCTCTGCGGTGACATACGCTAGAAAATCTATCATCTGCACTCTCTTACGTTACCAAGGTCAACATGAGTCTGTTTCCCGTTATCGTGGTGTTTGGTCTGTCCTTCCCACCGATTTTTTTCGAATTACTTTTGTCACTGGCGATTTTCTGGCTGGTGCGTCGGGTGCTTGTTCCGACTGGCATCTATGATTTTGTCTGGCATCCGGCTCTGTTTAACACCGCGCTGTATTGCTGTCTGTTCTATTTAATAACGCGCCTGTTCGTTTGAGGTTGAAGTGAAAACACTAACAAGAAAACTCTCCCGCACGGCCATTACCGTGATACTGGTCATTCTGGCCTTCATCGCTATTTTTCGCGCATGGGTGTTCTACACCGAGTCGCCGTGGACGCGTGATGCGCGTTTCAGCGCCGATGTCGTCGCGATTGCGCCGGATGTTGCGGGCCTTATTACCAACGTTAACATCCATGATAACCAACTGGTGAAAAAGGATCAGATCCTGTTCACTATCGACCAGCCACGCTATAAGAAAGCCCTCGAGCAGGCCGAAGCTGACGTGGCCTATTATCAGGTACTGGCGCAGGAAAAACGCCAGGAGGCCGGTCGTCGTAACCGACTGGGCGTGCAGGCTATGTCTCGTGAAGAGATTGACCAATCAAACAACGTCCTGCAAACCGTATTACACCAGCTTGCGAAGGCACAAGCGACCCGCGACCTGGCGAAATTAGATCTGGAACGTACCGTTATCCGAGCGCCAGCAGACGGCTGGGTGACTAACCTGAATGTCTATAGCGGCGAATTTATCACGCGCGGTTCCACGGCGGTGGCATTGGTCAAACAGCATTCTTTCTATGTGCTGGCGTATATGGAAGAAACCAAACTGGAAGGCGTCCGCCCTGGGTATCGCGCTGAAATCACTCCGCTTGGCAGTAATAATGTGCTGAAGGGCACGGTTGATAGCGTGGCGGCTGGCGTAACGAATGCCAGCAGCACGCGGGACGCCAAGGGTATGGCGACCATTGACTCCAATCTTGAATGGGTGCGTCTGGCGCAGCGTGTGCCGGTGCGAATTCGTCTTGATGAGCAGCAGGGAACCTTGTGGCCTGCCGGGACGACGGCGACCGTAGTCATTACCGGCAAGCAGGATCGCGATGCCAGCCAGGAATCTTTCTTCCGTAAAATGGCGCACCGCCTGCGCGAGTTTGGTTAATCGCGATGGGTATTTTCTCCATTGCCAACCAGCATATCCGCTTTGCGGTAAAACTGGCCTGCGCGATTGTACTGGCGCTGTTCGTTGGCTTTCACTTCCAGCTTGAGACCCCGCGCTGGGCGGTGCTGACCGCGGCCATTGTGGCGGCAGGTCCGGCCTTTGCCGCTGGCGGAGAACCTTATTCAGGTGCTATCCGCTATCGAGGCATGTTGCGTATTGTCGGGACATTTATCGGCTGTATTGCCGCCCTGATCATTATCATCAGCATGATCCGCGCCCCGCTATTGATGATCCTGGTGTGTTGTATCTGGGCCGGTTTTTGTACCTGGATCTCGTCGTTAGTGAAGATCGAAAACTCTTATGCCTGGGGGCTTTCAGGCTATACGGCGCTGATCATCGTCATTACTATCCAGGCTGAACCGCTGCTGACGCCGCAATTTGCGCTCGAACGCTGTAGTGAAATTGTGATGGGTATTGTCTGTGCCATTGTTGCCGACCTGCTCTTTTCGCCCCGTTCGGTGAAGCAGGAGATTGATGTTGAACTGGATAGCCTGCTGGTGGCGCAATATCAGCTTATGCAGCTGTGCATTAAGCATGGCGACAGTGAAGAAGTAGACAAAGCCTGGGGAGATTTAGTCCGGCGTACGGCGGCGCTGGAAGGGATGCGTAGTAACCTGAATATGGAGTCCTCGCGCTGGGTGCGGGCTAACCGCAGACTCAAGGCATTGAATACGCTGTCGCTTACGCTTATCACACAATCCTGCGAAACCTATCTTATTCAGAACACCCGACCAGAACTGATCACCGATACCTTCCGCGAGTTGTTCGATACGCCGGTTGAAACGGTACAGGATGTCCATAAACAGCTGAAGCGGATGCGTCGGGTGATTGCATGGACCGGTGAACGTGACACACCTGTCACAATTTACACCTGGGCCGGGGCGGCAACGCGCTATCTGTTACTTAAACGTGGAGTTGTCAGCAACACCAAAATTAGCGCTATCGAAGAAGAGATCCTGCAAGGTGAACCGGTGGTGAAAGTGGAATCTGCCGAGCGTCACCATGCGATGGTTAACTTTTGGCGCACCACGCTTTCTTGTGTGCTGGGAACCTTATTCTGGCTGTGGACCGGCTGGACATCCGGCAGCGGCGCAATGGTGATGATTGCGGTCGTCACCTCGCTGGCAATGCGTTTGCCCAACCCGCGCATGGTGGCGATAGACTTTATCTACGGTACGTTGGCGGCGTTACCGCTCGGGGCACTCTATTTCCTGGTGATTATCCCTAATACGCAGCAAAGCATGTTGTTGCTGTGCCTGAGCCTGGCAGTGCTGGGATTCTTTCTGGGGATTGAAGTACAGAAACGACGGCTGGGTTCGATGGGGGCGCTGGCCAGCACCATTAATATCATCGTGCTGGATAACCCGATGACCTTCCACTTTAGCCAGTTCCTTGACAGTGCACTGGGGCAGATTGTTGGCTGCATGTTGGCGTTTATCGTCATTCTGCTGGTGCGTGATAACTCTCGTGACAGAACGGGTCGTGTGTTGCTCAACCAGTTTGTCTCGGCGGCGGTTTCAGCGATGACCACCAACGTGGTACGTCGTAAAGAAAACCACCTCCCGGCGCTTTATCAGCAGCTGTTTTTGCTGATGAACAAATTTCCGGGCGACCTGGCGAAGTTTCGCCTGGCGCTGACCATGATCATCGCACACCAGCGCCTGCGCGATGCGCCGGTGCCGGTAAACGAAGATCTCTCCGCATTCCATCGCCAGCTTCGACGCACTGCCGATCGCGTGATTTCTGCAGGAAATGACGACAAGCGCCGACGCTACTTTAGCCAGTTGCTGGAAGAGCTTGAGATCTATCAGGAGAAATTAATCATCTGGCAAGCACCACCACAGGTGACCGAGCCGGTAAAACGACTCAGTGGGATGTTGCACAAATACCAGCATGCGCTGGTCAGTAATTAAGAGTTGAAAACCGACGCTAAAAGCGTCGGTTTTTTTATGGCTATACTTACCTGAAAATGCGAGAGACCCCTACATATTGGCGGTCTGTAGAGTGGCTGGCGTCGGGATGGTGGCTATAGATGAATATCTATACATTTGATTTTGACGAGATAGAAGACCAGGGTGATTTCTATCGTGAGTTTACGCGCACGTTCGGTCTCGCCAGGGAGAAGGTGGTTGATTTAGATTCTCTGTGGGAGGTGGTTATCGGGGAAGTTTTACCGTTGCCGCTGGAGATTGAATTTGTCCATTTACCGGACAAGCTGCGCAGACGATACGGCGCGCTGATTTTACTGTTCGATGAAGCGGAAGAAGAGCTGGAAGGGCAGTTGCGTTTTAACGTTCGTCACTCAATGTAAGACATAAAAAAGCCCCCGGCAGGCGGGGGCAAGTCGTCGGACTTAGACGACGAGGGTTTATTTGTAGAGTTCTGCAGTAGCGTGCCAGTGAGCACCTTCACGGAGTTCGGTGACGCGATAGCTGCTGGCGCCTGCTTTTTCAGCCTTAGCGGCGATGGCCTGACGCATGTCCATTGGTGAACTACCGATCTGAGATACGGAGATGCTACCCATAGATTGCAGATTCTGTGCTTCTTGTGAGTTCACCTGAGTAACCGCGGCGCTTGCACCGAAGGAGAGAACAGAAAGAAGGCTTAAGGTTGCAATAGTGGTTTTGATTTTCATGATATTTACCTCGTCGAATTCTTTTATAGGGGTCTGCGTTTCGTGACCCTCATCACAAAATCAAGTATACACTAATAACTTAATAAATTAATACCACGCTAATTGTTTCTGTGGGTATTAGGTGTTAAGGAAAATATTTTTTATAACCAAATGGAATTAAAAAGAGCGTTTCGAACATTTTAAAAGAAATAAATCAAATAAAATCAACTGGATATGATTTTTTGCAAAATGTGCGTTTTTAAGCCTTCGCATTCACTATGTGAATGGTTTTTGACGGTTAAACGCACCATTTGTTAAATGAATAGCAGTTAAAAATAGACGGAAGGGGGTAGAAAGAGAGTGTTTTCCCCCGCCGCGAGGCGACGGGGAGGCGGTATTACAGTTCTTGTTCGAACAGTTCCAGAATGGCTTCGTACAGATCTTTTACCGTAAAACCCTTAGCTGGGGTGGTAAAGATGGTATCGTCACCGGCAATCGTACCCAGGATACCTTCCGCTTTCCCCAATGAGTCCAGCAGACGTGCAATCAACTGAGCAGCGCCAGGACTGGTATGAATAACCACGACCGCATCGTTATAGTCGATATCCAGCACCAGATTTTTCAGCGGACTGGAGGTCGTAGGCACGCCCAGCTCCGCCGGAAGGCAGTACACCATTTCCATTTTCGCATTGCGGGTACGCACGGCGCCAAATTTGGTCAGCATGCGTGAAACCTTGGACTGATTGATATTATCAAAGCCCTGATCCTGCAACGCGAGGACGATTTCGCCTTGAGAGCTGAACTTTTCTTCTTTAAGCAGCGCTTTAAACGCCTTTACTAATTCTTCTTGTTTTGCCGAGCTTCGCATAAGTCACCCGTAATATGGCGGTAGAAACAACATTATTGTGCATACAGATGAATTTTTATGCAAACAGTCTGCCTTGTTCAAGGCTGAAATAATGTTATGAAAGAGCGGAATTTTATCAAATTTCGTTATCAAGAAACATGCCTGTGTCACGGCTCGCAAATAAGGTTAAAAGTAAATTAAATGTTATCAAATTGATGTTGTTTTGAGAGGTGGGTAGGGTATATTGTCAGCACCTGTTGGAAAGTTGCTCTACTGTGCGGGTGGTTTTGAATTACGTAACTTAGGTTTTATTTTACGTAAGTTAAATGCATAAAAGCCAAATTTGCGTGACTACGCATTCTTGACGCGTGGTTGTTGTATTCGTTGGATTTGTGAATTAAGGTCGCCGCCGCGGAGCAATAGACACTTTGCTTATCAATATAATAAGGAGTTTAGGATGAAAGTTGCAGTCCTCGGCGCTGCTGGTGGTATCGGTCAGGCGCTAGCATTACTGTTAAAAACCCAACTGCCTTCAGGTTCAGAACTCTCCCTGTACGACATCGCTCCAGTAACGCCTGGTGTGGCCGTTGATTTGAGCCATATCCCTACTGCTGTGAAAATCAAAGGCTTCAGTGGCGAAGACGCTACCCCTGCACTGGAAGGTGCTGATGTAGTACTGATCTCCGCGGGCGTCGCACGTAAACCGGGTATGGATCGTTCCGACCTGTTCAACGTTAACGCCGGTATCGTGAAGAATCTGGTGCAGCAGGTTGCTAAAACCTGTCCGAAAGCATGTATCGGTATCATCACCAACCCGGTGAACACGACCGTTGCTATCGCTGCAGAAGTCCTGAAAAAAGCAGGCGTATACGATAAGAACAAACTGTTTGGCGTGACCACGCTGGACATCATCCGCTCCAACACCTTTGTTGCGGAACTGAAAGGCAAGCAGCCTGGCGACGTTGAAGTCCCGGTTATTGGCGGCCACTCTGGCGTGACCATTCTGCCGCTGCTGTCACAAATTCCTGGCGTAAGCTTCACCGAGCAAGAAGCAGCTGACCTGACCAAACGTATCCAGAATGCGGGTACTGAAGTTGTGGAAGCTAAAGCCGGTGGCGGATCTGCAACCCTGTCTATGGGTCAGGCCGCAGCACGTTTCGGACTGTCACTGGTTCGCGCACTGAGCGGCGAAAAAGGTGTGGTTGAATGTGCTTACGTTGAAGGCGATGGTCAGTATGCTCGCTTCTTCTCTCAGCCGCTGCTGCTGGGTAAAAACGGCGTAGAAGAGCGTCAGTCTATCGGCAAGCTGAGCGCGTTTGAACAAGCTGCGCTGGAAGGTATGCTGGATACGCTGAAGAAAGATATCACTCTGGGCGAAGAGTTCGTTAAGTAACGAACTGCCCAAAAGTAAAAAACCGGAGCACTTGCTCCGGTTTTTTTATATCCGTATTAGTTGGTCGCCGGATATTCCTGAATCGTGACCTGTAGCGTCAACTGCTTGTCATCTCGCATCACGACCACGGAGATAACTGAACCTGGTCGAATCTCTGCCACCTGGTCCATCGTTTCCAGTGCAGATACCGCCGGTTTGTTATTGACCGAGATAATCAGATCGTTAACCTGAATACCTGCCTGCGCTGCCGGACCGTCCGGGGCTACTTCGTTAACCACAATCCCCTGAATTTGATCCATCCCGCCGCCCTGGGCGTGCAGTGGCGCAATTTCTCGGCCGCTGATGCCGATATAGCCGCGAATCACGCGCCCGTCACGAATCAGCTTATCCATGATTTTGGTTGCCAGTTGAAAAGGAATAGCAAAGCCGATCCCTTCCGGGGTTTCGCCATCGTTGCTCTTATCAAATGACAGGGTATTAATACCCATCAACTCGCCCAGCGAGTTGACCAGCGCGCCGCCGGAGTTACCGTGGTTGATGGAGGCATCGGTTTGCAGGAAGTTTTGCCGCCCCGTAGGGTTCAGGCCAATACGACCGGTGGCACTGATAATCCCCTGGGTGATGGTTTGCCCGAGGTTGTACGGGTTACCGATGGCGAGTACCACGTCACCAATGTGCGGCACGCGTTTGTTATTAATTGGAATTGTCGGCAGTCCACCAGTGGCGTTGATTTTCAGCACCGCAAGGTCGGTTAACGTATCAGACCCCACAAGCAGCGCTTCAAATACGCGACCGTCCTGCAATGCGACGATGATTTGGTCGGCATCGTTAATGACGTGCTTATTGGTAATGATATAGCCGCGCTGATCCATGATAACGCCTGAGCCGAGCGTGCGGATCTCAAGCTGGTTATGCGCTGTACTGTTCATACTGCGGTTATAAACGTTAACGACGGCAGGAGCTGCACGGCGAACCGCCGGGTTATAGCTGGCGGGCGTTTCATCTGCACTGTCGAACTGCGGTGCGGTAAGCGTATTAATTTTGCGCAGCGAGGGCATCGCGGCCAGCAGAATAGCGCCGACGATTAAACCAATCGCGACCGAACGTAAAAGCTTCACAAACATGATGGCGGCGTCATTAATAAAGGGAACGGCTGCAGCATATCACGAGTTTACCGGACATCACACGAGGGGCTGATGTCCGGTTGCATGCGTTAACGCAGGAGCAGGTAAATACTCTCGTTACCGCGCACCACCTGCAGGGCAATGATCGACGGTTTCGCTTCCAGCACTTTACGCATTTCAGCGATCGAGTTTACGCGATCGCGGTTAACGCCAATAATAACGTCATCTTTATGCAGTCCGGCCTGTGCGGCAGGGCTGCTTTTTTCAACGTTATCAATTCTGATGCCTTTGGTACCATCTTTTAACTGACCGTCGCTGAGCGTGGCCCCTTGCAACGCAGGCGCAATCATCTCTGCGCTGGCGGACGATGATGTGCTGGTATCTAGGGTGACTTCAACCTCCAGCGGTTTACCGTTACGTAGCAGGCCCAGTTTGACTTTAGTCCCCGGTTCGGTTGTCGCAATACGTGAACGAAGTTCGGCGAAGCTGTTAAGCGGTTTACCGTTGAGACTGGTAATGACGTCACCTGATTTCACCCCCGCTTTTGCGGAGCCGGAGTTAGGCAGAACCTCACTGACAAACGCGCCACGCTGTACGTCCAGTTTGAACGCTTTGGCGATATCGGAAGTCATCTCGGTGCCTTTGATACCCAACAGACCGCGTTTGATTTCACCAAACTGCATCAACTGCTGTGCCAGCGTGCGCGCCATGTTGCTCGGGATTGCAAAACCAATACCGATGCTGCCGCCACCGGGGGCCAGAATCGCGGTGTTAATACCGATCAGCTCACCGTTGAGGTTAAGCAATGCGCCGCCGGAGTTACCGCGGTTGATAGAGGCGTCAGTCTGAATAAAGTTTTCCAGACCTTCCAGGTTCAACCCACTGCGACCCAAAGCCGATACAATGCCGGAGGTGGCTGTTTGACCCAAACCGAACGGGTTACCCACAGCCACTGCGAAATCACCCACGCGGAGTTTATCAGAGTCAGCAATGGCAATTTGCGTCAGGTTGCTGGGGTGTTGAATTTGTAGCAGTGCGATATCGCTCTGATCGTCGCTGCCAATAAGCTTTGCGTCGAACTCACGACCATCATTAAGCTGAACGCTGATTTTTTGCGCCTGATTAATAACGTGGTTATTGGTCAGGACGTAGCCTTTGGCGGCATCAATAATGACACCTGAACCCAGTCCTTCAAAAGGTTGTGAAGGTTGATCGGGAAGTTCATCGCCAAAAAACTTTTTGAACTCTTCCGGGACTTTCTGCCCCTGAGTGGCGGTGCCTTCGACCCTTACACTCACCACGGCTGGCAACACTTTTTCCAGCATCGGGGCGAGGCTGGGGAGCGCAGCCTGACCGGGAACCTGGCCGGGAATCGACGCAACGGCCGGGAATGGCGCCGAGAGAGTTAACCCGACACTTAACGCTAATGCACTCAACAGCTGGGTTTGTTTTTTCATGGATCCTGCTCTCGTACCTTGAGTAAACGGAAGATGATTCAAAACAGTTTGATGTTATTGAATTTTCGGTTTGGTCACAATGAGGCTAACGACTAAATAATAGCTGGGACGGGAAGAGAAGCGGAGGGCGCAATTGCTGCGCCCAATAAATTTCTTAACGATGTGCGGTTAGTCGCGCTTTGCGCCACTACGCAGCAGGCCAGATGCCCCTTCAGAATAGTCACGTGGCATCTGAACCGGCGCCTGATCGTTGCCTGCTTCAGACTCTGCCAGACGATTACGGAACGGGTTGTTTTCCGGCGACATACCCGGCAGCAGGTTGCTGGAGCTTTTCGCCATGTGCTGGTAAATCTGACGATAATCGTCCGCCATGTTATCCAGCAATTCAGCGCTGCGGGCAAAGTGGCTCACCAGTTCTTCACGGTACTCTTCCAGCTCAGCTTTATTTTTTTCCAGTTCGTACTGCAATGCCTGCTGTTGGCGTAATTTCCGATTACCAAAACGCATGGCTACAGCACCAATAATGATACCGACGACTAACCCAATTAGCGCATATTCCCAGGTCATGAACATCTCCCGTTGTCTTGTGTTTCCGTAGGGTGTTGGCTTTAGGCTCCATGCCTGCGCCTGATTATGCCACTATAACCGCTAATCCCGTAGAAGTGGAATCCCGTGTTTATATCACGTAATGTAGAACGGCCTTTTTTTCGTCAACCGTGAGCGACGGCACATCGATTCTCAAGGAATAACAATAACATCATGCAAAGCCTTTCCCCGACATCGCGTTACCAGCAAGCCCTCAACGACGGCAGTCATCAGCCCGACAATGTACAACAAGAAGCCGTGAATCGACTGGAAACAATTTTCCAGGCACTTACGACGCCAGCGCGACCTGCGCCGCAGGAGAGCGGACTGATGGCGCGTTTTGGCAAATTGCTGGGCAAGCGTGAGTCGCCGATCAACACACCGGTGCGTGGTTTATATATGTGGGGCGGAGTTGGGCGCGGAAAAACCTGGCTGATGGATCTGTTCTACCATAGTCTGCCGGGCGAACGTAAACAGCGTTTGCACTTTCACCGTTTTATGCTGCGTGTGCATGAAGAGCTTACTGCCTTACAGGGGCAGAGCGATCCGCTGGAAATCATCGCCGATCGCTTTAAGGCCGAAACGGACGTGCTGTGCTTTGACGAATTTTTTGTTTCTGATATTACCGACGCCATGCTACTCGGCGGCCTGATGAAGGCACTGTTTGCCCGTGGCATTACGCTGGTGGCGACCTCCAATATTCCGCCCGATGAGCTGTATCGCAACGGTTTACAACGCGCGCGTTTTCTTCCTGCCATTGATGCTATCAAACAGCATTGCGACATCATGAATGTTGATGCTGGCGTCGATTATCGTCTGCGCACCTTAACGCAGGCGCATTTGTGGCTGTCGCCACTGAATGAGGAAACCCGCCAACAGATGGATAAACTCTGGCTGGCATTAGCGGGAACCAAAGGTGAACATGCGCCGACGCTGGAGATCAATCATCGTCCGATGCAGACGCTGGCCGTCGAAAACCAAACGCTGGCGGTGTCATTTACCACACTCTGTGTTGATGCGCGTAGCCAGCATGACTACATTGCGCTGTCGCGTTTGTTTCACACGGTACTGTTGTCTGATGTGCCGGTCATGACTCCGCTGATGGAGAGTGAAGCGCGGCGCTTTATCGCATTGGTGGATGAGTTTTACGAACGCCACGTCAAGCTGGTGGTCAGCGCGGCATCGCCACTCTATGAAATTTATCAGGGCGAGCGTCTGAAGTTTGAATTTCAGCGCTGTTTGTCGCGTTTGCAGGAGATGCAAAGCGAAGAGTATCTGAAGCGGGAACATTTAGCCGGTTAAACCTGCCGCAAATCACATAAAGGGGTCGATCTTTGACCCTGACTTCTCTATAATCTTGCGACCCCACGTTACGAGAGAGTTTTTTTCCCAAAACTTTCTATGCGCCGGCATAGGCTATTCGAAGGGGTAGGTTTGCTGGACAATGTCGTGTGAACCTCAACTGACAAAACGTTTGGGTGTTCACCAACGTGTAACTTATTTATTTGGGTAAGCTTTTAATGAAAACTTTTACAGCTAAACCAGAAACCGTAAAACGCGACTGGTATGTTGTTGACGCGACCGGTAAAACTCTGGGCCGTCTGGCTTCCGAACTGGCTCTGCGCCTGCGCGGTAAGCACAAAGCGGAATACACTCCGCACGTAGATACCGGTGATTACATCATCGTTCTGAACGCTGACAAAGTTGCTGTAACCGGCAACAAGCGTACTGACAAAGTGTACTATCACCACACCGGCCACATCGGTGGTATCAAACAAGCGACCTTTGAAGAGATGATTGCTCGCCGTCCTGAGCGTGTGCTTGAAATCGCGGTTAAAGGCATGCTGCCAAAAGGCCCGCTGGGTCGTGCTATGTTCCGTAAACTGAAAGTTTACGCTGGCAACGAGCACAACCACGCGGCACAGCAACCGCAAGTTCTTGACATCTAATCGGGATTATAGGCAATGGCTGAAAATCAATACTACGGCACTGGTCGCCGCAAAAGTTCCGCAGCTCGCGTTTTCATCAAACCGGGCAGTGGTAAAATCGTAATCAACCAACGTTCTCTGGAACAGTACTTCGGTCGTGAAACTGCCCGCATGGTAGTTCGTCAGCCGCTGGAACTGGTCGACATGGTTGAGAAACTGGATCTGTACATCACTGTTAAAGGTGGTGGTATCTCTGGTCAGGCTGGTGCGATCCGTCACGGTATCACCCGCGCTCTGATGGAGTACGACGAGTCCCTGCGTGGCGAACTGCGTAAAGCTGGCTTCGTTACCCGTGATGCTCGTCAGGTTGAACGTAAGAAAGTCGGTCTGCGTAAAGCACGTCGTCGTCCTCAGTTCTCCAAACGTTAATTGTACTCTGCTTCGGCAGACGACAATTTGCGAAAAAACCCGCTTTGGCGGGTTTTTTTATCGTTATTTCTCGCCTCAGATCCACGGTAATCCGCTGATTGCCACCTCTTTTTCCCCATTTCAAGAATCGACTCACCACAAAGGTCACAAAATCTGGTAAACTATCATCCAATTTTCTGCCCAAATGTCCGGTATCGTTCATTTTTTGTTTGTATTTTGAACAGCAATGACTTTCCCGAGTCTGGGTGACATCACTTCTGGCTGGCCACTGAGTGGCTGGTAGCAGTAAAAATTCTGAATATACCTGGAGGTTTTCATGGCTGTCGCTGCCAACAAACGTTCGGTAATGACGCTGTTTTCTGGTCCTACTGACATCTATAGCCATCAGGTCCGCATTGTGCTGGCTGAGAAAGGTGTTAGTTTCGAGATTGAGCACGTGGAGAAGGACAATCCACCTCAGGATCTGATCGACCTCAACCCGAATCAGAGCGTACCGACACTGGTGGATCGTGAGCTGACCCTGTGGGAATCTCGCATCATTATGGAATACCTGGATGAGCGCTTCCCGCATCCGCCGCTGATGCCGGTTTACCCGGTTGCGCGTGGTGAAAGCCGCCTGTACATGCAGCGTATTGAAAAAGACTGGTACACGCTGATGAATGTCATCGTGAACGGTTCTGCATCTGAAGCCGAAGTCGCGCGTAAGCGTCTGCGCGAAGAACTGCTGGCAATTGCGCCAGTATTTGGCCAGAAACCTTACTTCCTGAGCGATGAGTTCAGCCTGGTAGACTGCTACCTGGCGCCGCTGCTGTGGCGTTTACCGCAGCTGGGTATTGAATTCAACGGTGCAGGTTCGAAAGAACTGAAAGGGTACATGACTCGCGTCTTCGAACGTGACTCTTTCCTGGCTTCTCTGACTGAGCCTGAACGTGAAATGCGTCTGGGCCGGGGTTAACCTGTATGGATTTGCCACAGCTAACACCACGCCGTCCGTATCTGCTGCGCGCATTCTATGAGTGGTTGCTAGACAACCAGCTCACGCCGCATCTGGTGGTGGATGTGACGCTCCAGGACGTGCAGGTTCCAATGGAATATGCGCGTGACGGGCAAATTGTTCTGAATATTGCACCGCGTGCGGTGGGCAACCTGGAACTGGCTAACGATGAAGTGCGCTTTAACGCGCGCTTCGGTGGTGTGCCGCGTCAGGTGTCTGTGCCGTTGGCTGCTGTTCTGGCAATTTATGCACGTGAAAATGGCGCTGGTACGATGTTCGAACCGGAAGCCGCCTACGATGAAGATGTCGCCAGCTTAAATGATGACGACAACGACGCGTCTGGTTTTGAGAGTGAAACAGTCATGTCGGTCATTGATGGCGATAAGCCTGACAATGGCGACGACAACGATCCTGATGACACTCCGCCGCCACCTCGCGGTGGGCGTCCAGCGCTGCGCGTAGTGAAATAAATAGTGAAATAAAAAAACAGGCCCTTTCGGGCCTGTTCTGTTTTCTGGCTTCGGGATCAGTAAAACAGCGCGATGGTGGCTACCATATTCACCACAAATCCTACTGCCATCGGGATTGCTGTACGTTTTACCACTTCAAAGGGCGATACGCCGGCAATACCTGATGTCACAACAATTACAGCGGTTATGGGTGACACCGCGCGGGCAAGCGTAGTGGCAAAATGCATCGGCATAATCATCACTACTGCAGGAATATGCAGCCCGGCGGCAATATCCGGAATGAGGCTGGCAAAAGACATAAACGGTGCGTTGCCTGACCCCATGACAATCGCACAGGCGGCGATGACCACCGCCATGATGATCATCACACCGATGCCGCCAAGACCGGAATGCTCTGCGCCTTTTATTACGGCGTCGACAGTCCCGATAGTCGTCAACCCTTTCGCAAAGATTTCACCGGCGACCACCAGCGTGACAACGTTGGCAAACTGCGTCCCCATGCCGTCAAAAAAAGCCTGCACATCATCCATCGTTTCGCGCAGATTATGTTTATGCAGGAATTCAACAAACATAGTCAGCGTCATGCTCATCAACATCACCACCACCAGATTCAGCTCTGCTTTCATTAGCCCCATTTGCGCAAGGGCAAGCGAGCCTAGCATCAGGATCAGCGGCATGACGGGTAGAATGGCGTAATAGAGCGGAGGTACGTTTTCCAGCGTCTTTTGTTCAGCAAATCCGTTGCTTTCCGGTGCGGCTTTTTTATCAAACTGACGCTGAACGAAAAAATGCGCAATGGCGACGGCGACAATGACACACGACGCGACGGGCAACTGGTATTGAAAGAAATAAGTGGCGATTTTCATACCCGCGACCTGCGCGGCAAAAATAGAGTTGGTTTCCAGAATGCCCCATTCAATCGACATCGAAGTGGCAATGACCGCAACAGCGGATAAACGGCTCACGCCAAGACTGACCAACGTTGGGAACAGCGTCACCATCAGCAACATACCTAACCCGGATGCGCTGGTAATGAACTGCGCCATGATCTGACCAATAACATAGGTGGCGGCAAGCACAACATAGGGTGAGCGGATTAGCTTGAGCGGGCGGCTTAACAGGCTAACCATCGCTCTGCTGGCTCCCATTCTATCCATATAGCGGGCATAACCACCCACTGCCATGATTGATAACCCCAGTCCGGCTGCGCGGTTGGAGAGCATACGCAAAATTTCGTTGTAAATATCGACCAGTAGATAGCCACTGCTCTTATCGTCAGCGACCAACACGCCGTAGCCCAGCCAGACTCCGCAGATCATCAGGAAGATCCCAGCGGCGGCCAGCACGACCTGCGGTTTGTAGTTTTTGAGGATCAGGTAACCCATCGTTAATAAAACGATGACAGAGATAATGATGCCGAACATTGTTTCACTCCATGCCAGAGAAGAAGATAAATCCGGTAATAACGCTGTTATCCCAACGGATGTTATATTTTTCTGGGCATTTTTTATGGAGTGAATATCTTATTTTTAATTCGAGGGTTTAATTATTTATCGTTATAAAATAGATGGTTATGATAAATTATCACGTTAATGTTCATAAATTTCATGAAGATGATATAACTCTATTCAATTAAAAATAGGCGGAAGATACTCGCTTAAAATAATATTGCTGTTACGTATGTTATCAATAAGCCAGCGGGGGCGGATCGACCATCATTTCACCCTGCTTTCGATCCTGTGTTAGGATAAACCCGCTGTTGTTTGTCACCACGACTTAGCTGAATGGACCCTATGAACGCATTTGATTCGCAAGCTGAAGACTCTCCATCCACCATTGGCCGTAGCTTACGCAATCGCCCGCTTGCGCGTAAAAAACTGTCTGAAATGGTTGAGGAAGAACTGGAGCAGATGATTCGTCGTCGGGAATTTGGCGAGGGCGAACAGTTGCCGTCTGAGCGGGAGCTGATGGCCTTCTTTAACGTGGGCCGTCCTTCTGTACGAGAAGCGCTGGCCGCGTTAAAACGCAAAGGTCTGGTACAAATCAACAACGGCGAGCGCGCCCGCGTTTCGCGTCCTTCAGCTGATACCATCATCAGCGAGCTGTCTGGTATGGCGAAAGATTTCCTCGCACATCCCGGCGGCATTGCCCACTTCGAGCAGTTGCGACTGTTCTTTGAATCAAGCCTGGTTCGATACGCCGCCGAACATGCGACGGATGAGCAAATCGACAGGCTGGCGAAAGCGCTGGAGATCAACAGCCAGTCGCTCGATGACAATACGTTGTTCATCCGTTCGGACGTTGATTTTCACCGCGTACTGGCGGAGATCCCGGGCAATCCCATCTTTATGGCGATCCATGTTGCGCTGTTAGACTGGTTAATTGCTGCCCGTCCGGCCGTTGCCGATCAAGAATTGTATGAACACAATAACGTGAGTTATCAGCAGCATATCGCTATTGTCGATGCGATTCGTCAGCGCGATCCTGAAGAAGCAGACCGTGCACTGCAAGAACATCTCAATAGCGTTTCCGCAACCTGGCACGCCTTCAGCAAAAGTAAAAAATTGCGTAAGTAATCGCGATCCTGACGATCTTTTAAACCCAAAATCATTCAAGTTGCATCAAGGCGGCAAGAGAGCGAGTCCCCTGGAGCATAGATAACTATGTGACAGGGGTGAGCGAACGCAGCCAACGCAGAGGCGGCTCGAAGGATGAAGTGTTTAGTGAGGTAGATCGCACTATAAGCGTTCTCTATTGTATTGCTGCTTATTTGATCTGGTATAACAGGTATACAGGTATGCAGTCAGATAACACTAATCATCGTCAGAGGTCGTTATGGCAAGAAATTTAAAAGGCGTAATGCCAGCGTTGTTAACTCCATTCGATAACCAACAGAAACTGGACATCGAGAGCCTGCGCCGTCTGGTGCGTTTCAACATTGGGCAGGGGATCGATGGGCTCTACGTTGGTGGCTCAACGGGTGAGGCTTTTGTCCAGAACCGCGCTGAAAGAGAGCAGGTTCTGGAAATTGTTGCTGAAGAAGCAAAAGGCAAGGTGACGCTGATCGCCCATGTTGGCACGGTGAGCACCGAAGAGAGCCAACAGCTGGCGAGCGCTGCGCATCGCTACGGATTTGATGCGGTTTCGGCCGTCACGCCGTTTTATTATCCGTTCAGCTTTGAAGAGCACTGCGATCACTACCGCGCAATTATTGATTCCGCCGATGGCTTACCGATGGTGGTCTATAACATCCCGGCACTGAGCGGCGTAAAACTGACGCTGGATCAGATCAACACGCTGGTGACGTTGCCGGGCGTTGGCGCACTGAAGCAAACTTCTGGCGATCTCTATCAGATGGAACAGATCCGCCGCGCTCATCCCGATCTGGTGCTTTATAACGGTTATGACGAGATCTTCGCTTCTGGACTGCTAGCAGGCGCAGATGGTGGTATCGGTAGCACTTACAACATCATGGGATGGCGTTATCAGGGAATTGTGAAAGCGCTCAAAGAAGGTGATATTCGCACGGCGCAAAAGCTGCAAACCGAGTGCAATAAGGTTATCGATCTGCTCATTAAAGTTGGCGTGTTCCGCGGCCTGAAAACAGTACTGCACTATATGGATGTGGTTTCTGTTCCACTGTGCCGTAAACCCTTTGCTCCGGTAGATGAACGCTATCTGCCGGAACTGAAAGCGCTGGCAAACCAACTGCTGGCGGAAAAGGCGTAATCGCGGGTCGCCGGGGGCGCTTCGCTTGCCCGGCCTGGATTTTTCGACCGTAAGCCGGGTAAGGCAAAGCCACCACCCGGCACAACAACAAAGATCGTCGGGAGAGTAAAATGAGTACTTCTACCCAGAGCATCCCGTGGTATCGCCATCTCAATCGGGCACAATGGCGGGCATTCTCCGCCGCCTGGCTGGGATATTTGCTTGATGGTTTTGATTTTGTATTAATCGCCCTTGTACTGACGGAAGTACAAGGTGAATTCGGACTGACGACGGTGCAGGCGGCTAGTTTGATCTCCGCCGCCTTTATCTCCCGCTGGTTTGGCGGGTTAATGCTGGGGGCAATGGGCGACCGTTACGGACGTCGCCTGGCGATGGTCACCAGCATCATTCTGTTCTCCGTGGGGACGCTGGCCTGCGGCTTCGCACCGGGGTACACCACCATGTTTATCGCCCGTCTGGTTATCGGTATGGGAATGGCGGGTGAGTACGGCTCCAGTGCAACCTATGTTATTGAAAGTTGGCCTAAACACCTGCGAAATAAAGCCAGTGGCTTCCTGATTTCCGGTTTCTCTGTTGGCGCGGTGATCGCCGCGCAGGTCTACAGCCTGGTAGTTCCGGTCTGGGGGTGGCGTGCGCTGTTCTTCATCGGCATCCTGCCAATTATCTTCGCCCTGTGGCTGCGTAAAAATATTCCGGAAGCGGAAGACTGGAAAGAGAAACACGAAGGCAAAGCGCCAGTGCGCACGATGGTGGATATTCTCTACCGGGGCGAGCATCGGGTAATTAATATTCTGATGACGATCGCCGCTGCAACCGCGCTGTGGTTCTGCTTTGCTGGCGACCTGCAAAATGCGGCTATAGTGGCGGTCCTCGGCCTGATATGTGCGTTTATTTTCATTAGCTTTATGGTGCAAAGCAGCGGGAAGCGCTGGCCGACGGGCGTCATGCTGATGGTGGTCGTACTATTCGCCTTCCTGTACTCGTGGCCGATTCAGGCACTGTTGCCAACCTATCTGAAAACCGAACTGCTGTACGATCCTTCCACGGTGGCCAGAGTGCTCTTCTTTAGCGGTTTTGGTGCGGCGGTCGGTTGTTGCGTCGGCGGTTTTCTTGGCGACTGGCTGGGTACGCGTAAAGCCTATGTCTGCAGTTTGCTGGCCTCGCAGTTGCTGATTATTCCGGTGTTTGCGATAGGCGGTTCAAACGTCTGGGTACTGGGTTTGCTGCTGTTTTTCCAGCAAATGCTCGGCCAGGGGATCTCCGGGATCTTACCAAAATTGATTGGCGGCTATTTCGATACCGACCAGCGTGCGGCGGGCCTGGGCTTCACCTATAACGTGGGCGCGCTGGGGGGGGCTCTGGCACCGATCATCGGCGCGCTGATTGCCCAACGTCTGGATCTGGGCACCGCGCTGGGATCGCTCTCTTTCGGTCTGACATTTGTGGTGATCCTGCTGATTGGTCTCGATATGCCGTCCCGCGTACAGCGCTGGCTGCGTCCTGAAGCGTTACGTACGCATGATGCCATTGATGGTCGACCGTTTAGCGGGGCTGTACCGTTCGGCGGTGACAAAAGCACCATGGTGAAATCCAAAAGTTAATCCCATTGCCCGGTGTTGAACCGGGCAATTAGCGTAAGGGAAGAAGTATGTCGTTACTTGAGCAACGGGATAAAAAGCGTATCACCGCGATGCAGAAGGCGGTGTCATGACCACATTGGCAATTGATATCGGCGGTACCAAACTGGCTGCCGCGCTGTTAGACAGTAATCTGCAAATTCGCGAGCGGCGTGAATTGCTGACGCCCGCCAGCAAAACGCCGGAGGCGCTGCGCGCTGCGCTGCAAGCACTGGTTGCACCGCTACAGGGGCGTGCTAATCGGGTGGCGATCGCCTCGACGGGGATTATCCGTGAGGGGGCTTTACTGGCGCTGAATCCGCATAACCTTGGCGGGTTGATGCATTTTCCGCTAACACAAACGCTGGAACAAATCACCGGCCTGCCGACGCTGGCAGTCAATGACGCACAGGCAGCGGCCTGGGCGGAATACCACGCTATGGCGGATGAGATAAGCGACATGGTGTTTATCACCGTGTCGACAGGCGTCGGTGGCGGCGTGATCAGCAACGGCAAGTTACTCACCGGGTCTGGTGGTCTGGCTGGGCACTTAGGACATACGCTGGCGGATCTCAATGGACCGGCCTGCGGCTGCGGGCGTATGGGCTGCGTCGAGGCGATTGCTTCCGGTCGAGGGATCGCGGCTGCAGCCGAAGGTACACTTGCTGGATGCGATGCCAAAACCATTTTTAGCCGCGCCGGGCAAGGAGATGAGCAGGCAAGCAGGTTGATCCATCGCTCGGCGCGTACTTTGGCAAGGCTTGTCGCCGATGTGAAGGCCACGACCGATTGCCAGATTGTGGTGATCGGCGGCAGCGTTGGGCTGGCTGAAGGGTATCTGGCGCTGGTGGAACATTATCTGGCACAAGAGCCTTTGGTCTATCACGTGGAATTACTGGCAGCGCATTACCGCCATGACGCTGGATTACTGGGGGCCGCGTTGTTGGCCCAGGGAGATTGATTATGATGTCAGATGAGTTGCGTTCACTGCCCTCTGCCGGATTACATCCGGTCTTGCAGCAGGCATTAACGCTTGCCATTGCGGCGAATCCTCAGGAGAAGACCCCAGGGCGCTACGCGTTGCAGGGCGATACTATTTTTATGAATGTCATGCAGTTTGCGACGCAGAGCCCAGAGCAAAAGAAAGCGGAACTGCATCAGCAGTACATTGATATTCAGGTGCTGTTGTCCGGCGAAGAACGTATTCTGTTCGGGATGACCGATTCTGCTCGCCAGTGCGATGAGATGCATGTTGAGGACGACTATCAGCTGTGCAGCGAGATTGCCGATGAGCAGGCGATCGTACTGAAGCCGGGAAGATTTGCGATTTTTATGCCGGGCGAGCCGCATAAACCGGGCTGTATGGTGGGAGGGCCGGGGGAAATCAAAAAGGTCGTGATCAAGGTGCGCGCCAGCTTATTACAAGCCTGACGATGAGAGACCGTGTCGGATGGCAAGGCTTGCGCCATCCGACACTGGATAGAACAACTTAGCGCTTAAACGTCACCGCTTCCGGCTGCGCCAGATGCAGCGTGGTCTGGCTTGGCACTGTCTCAGCAATGACTCGCCCGTGACGAATGGAATAACGTGCAGGCGTCTGGCGACGAACCGCGTCAAACCCATTTTCTGCCGCTAAAATCACCAGATTTCCGGAGTTTCCCACGTTCAGACCGTAATCCTGCAGGTGCAGAGTTTTCGCACTGTGGGTGGTAACCAGGTTCAGCCCATCGTTGATCTGTCCGTATCCCATCAGCTGACACACATGTAATCCCATATGCAGTACCTGCAGCATATTGGCGGTGCCCAGCGGATACCACGGGTCGAAGACGTCATCATGGCCGAAGCAGACGTTGATCTCCGCTTCCAGCATCTCTTTGACGCGCGTTACGCCGCGACGTTTAGGATACGTATCAAAGCGCCCTTGCAGGTGAATATTTACCAGTGGGTTCGCGACAAAGTTAATGCCGGACATTTTCAACAGGCGAAAGAGGCGGGAAGCATACGCGCCGTTATAGGAATGCATTGCCGTGGTATGGCTGGCGGTCACGCGTTCGCCCATATTGTCACGATGCGCCAGCGCCGCGACGGTTTCAACAAAGCGTGACTGCTCATCGTCAATTTCGTCGCAGTGCACATCGATAAGCCGATCGTATTTCTGCGCCAGAGCGAAAATTTTGTGCAGAGACTCAACGCCATATTCACGCGTAAATTCAAAGTGGGGGATCGCGCCAATGACGTCTGCGCCCAAACGCACGGCTTCCTCTAATAGCGCTTCACCGTTGGGGTAAGAAAGAATGCCCTCTTGCGGGAAGGCGACAATTTGCAGCTCTACCCACGGCGCGACTTCTTGCTTCACCTCCAGCATGGCTTTCAGTGCAGTCAGCGTTGGATCGGAAACGTCAACGTGCGTGCGGACATACTGGATGCCGTTGGCCATCTGCCACTTCAGCGTCTGCATGGCGCGCGCTTTGACGTCTTCGTGCGTGAGCATTGCCTTACGTTCGGCCCAACGCTCAATGCCTTCAAATAACGTTCCAGACTGGTTCCAGCTCGGCTCGCCTGCGGTTTGCGTGGTGTCCAGATGGATATGTGGCTCAACGAACGGTGGAATGGCCAGGCCGCCTTCGGCATCAAGCACTTCGCCCTGCGGTAACGTGGCGGTGTCCTGTGGCTCAATCCGGCTGAAGCGCCCGTTTTCAATCGTGAGCTGCCACAATCCTTCGCGTCCCTGTAAACGTGCCTGACGAAGGGTGATGTTATTATTCTGCATGGCTGACCTCTGGTGATTTAGCAAGGCTGCGATTGAAAAGTGGATTCAGCAGGATATAGCTGAATACGCCGCCAAGTACGGCGTTGACGGGCACAATACCGGGAATATAGTGACCTGCGGCAATGCCCAATGCAACGGACAGGATCGCTATCCAGTTTACGGAAATAAATTGCGCTTTGCTGAAGTCGGCATAGCGACGATGGTTCAGCAGATAGTCGGCGATGATCACCCCGCCGATCGGGGGAATTGCTGCCGACAGAAAAGTCAGCCAACCGACAAAGTTATTGTAAAGCCATAGCGCGCACAATGTGCCGATAATACCGTTAGCCACCGACAGTGTACGGCTGGAAAGGCCGGTAATATTGGCAAATCCCAGACCTGAGGCATACAGCGCATTGTCGTTAGTCGTCCAGATGTTCAGACCGAGCACTACAATCGCGGGCAGCAGCAGTCCCTGGGCAATCATCACGTCAGAGATATCCGCCTGTCCAACCGCAGCCGCGCCCGCAGCGCCGAAGATGAACATCAAGGAGTTGCCAAGGAAAAACGCCACCATGGCAATCAGCACCGCGCCTTTGGCGTTGCGACCAAAGCGAACGAAGTCGGCGGTTAATGTTCCTGCGCTGACAAACGAACCGACCACCAGCGCCAGGGCGGTGGAGAAATTCAGCGGCGTCTGCGGCACTATCGCTTTTAAATGGTCTAAACCGCCGACATCACTCACCGCCAGCCAGACGGAGTAGCTGCCAAGAACGACGATGGCAGGCACGGCGATGATAGATAAAACGGTCAGCGCCGAGATGCCAAAAAAGATGGTCAGGGTCATCAACAGACCAGAAACCGCAATCAGGATATTGACGTCAATTCCCGTCGCTTTGCCCACCGGGATAGCAAACATAGCCACACCCACGCCAAACCAGCCTACCTGCGTACCGCCTAACAACAGTGAGGGAAGCCATGAACCTTTCAAACCAAATGAGTAACGCGCCAGAAGGTGGGTTGAGAGCCCTGTTTTTGCGCCGATAAAACCGAGAAATGCAGTGTAAATACCGAGGAGAAGATTACCGAAGAGAACTGCCAGGAAGAAATCATTATAGGAAAGACCGGTACCGAGTGTGCCACCGGTCCACATACTGGCGGAAAAAAATGTAAGCCCCAACATGACAAATGTTAGTGGAACCACGCCTTTCCGCGCCGCCAGAGGGACGGGGCCCTGGCTATAATTGTTGTCCTGCGACACAACGCCTCCATGAATTTTGCCCAAAAAATCCGCCGCATAATATACAGTTCTCAGAATAAAGCAAACGATTACGTATAATCTTTACATGGTTATTATTTATGGTGTTGATGATTGCGTTGATTTTCCTTGGTCGACAGTTAACCCGCGTCTGTGAGTTGAGTTCCCAGCATGGTTTGTGAACGAATGAGCTCGTCTGCAAGTAATTTTTCATCAGGTAGCTGTACTTTGTACTCGCTCGCCTGGATGGTATTCGGTAGGCCGTTCAACGCGTAGTGCGCTTCCCCCGCCCCTTTTCCTGCGCACAGAATCAGCCCGACTGGCGGATTTTCCCCCTGTATCGTCCAATGTTCTTTGGCATAGTTCAGATACATATTCATCTGCCCGGCATCCGCATAGCTGAATTTGCCTACTTTTAGATCAACGAGCAACAGGCAGCGTAAACGACGATGAAAGAACAGCAGATCGACGCGGAACCAGTTATCGTCAATGCGCAATCGACGCTGACGGCCAACAAAAGCAAAATCGTCGCCGAGCTCCAGCATAAAGTCCATCAGGTGATTGATCAGCGCCTCTTCAAGATCCGATTCTGAATACTCATCCTTGAGGCCAAGAAACTCCAGAATGAACGGATCGCGGATGGCCTTTTCAGGCAAGACTTCAGGCTCCGTCGGGACTGCCTTCTGCAACATGGCGGATTTGTCGCGGGACAACAGCGTCCGCTCATAAAACTGAGTGGCAATTTGTCGATTGAGCTGCCGTACTGACCAGCCGTTACGGAGAGTCTCTTTCTCATAAAAAGTGCGGGCATCGGCATTTTTAACAGACAAGAGGCGGACATACGCCGACCAGGGTAGTGGGAATGTTTTGGCGAGTTGTATGAGATTTTGAGATTCACCAGACAGTGTCTGCTGAATCTCAATTTGTTGAAAATAAAGATAAAACATACGCATTTGCCGTATGTTTACCATGGAAAACCCCCGTTTATAGCGTTGGTTTAGATCCACTGACAACCGTTCAATAAGCTGAGCGCCATAGGCTGCCCGGGATTCACCACCTTGCTCAAATTCAACAATTCGTCGACCAATTTCCCAGTAGGTCGCCGTCATTAGTGCATTGATACTACGGACAGTTTCTGTCCGCGCGGTGTCCAGTAGTCGAACAATTCCGTTATGGATTTGCTGATAGTCATCTGCATCCTGAAGTGACGTCGGCGTGGTCATACTTCATCCCTTTCGTGAAAGTTACGGTGTAAAAATATTCCGCGATCAATACGCCCGGGTGCTGAAGTGGTCAATCCACATTCTACTAATTACAAAGACTTGCAGTCTTAATTGCGAGTAGCTTTCAAAGAATGGTGGAGAAATACGGAGAAAAAAAGCCCCTGTCGACAAACGTGAACAGGGGCCAGAGAAGGCTCTTTTACACTTCCAGGTAATTCAGAATCCCGTCTGCCGCTTTACGACCTTCGGCAATCGCGGTGACCACCAGATCCGAACCGCGCACGATGTCGCCACCGGCGAAGATTTTCGGGTTGCTGGTCTGGAAAGCGTTGTCGCTACGTTCCGGGGCAATAATGCGCCCCTGTGAATCCAGCTCGACGCTGTGCTCTTTCAACCATTCCATGCTGTGTGGGCGGAAACCAAACGCCAGGACCACGGCATCAGCCGGAACAACGTGCTCGGAGCCAGCGACGATCTCCGCACGGCGACGTCCCTTCGCATCCGGTTCGCCCATTTCAGTGCGCGCCATTTTCACGCCGCACACTTTCCCGTTGGCATTCACTTCCACACCTAAAGGCTGGACGTTGAACTGGAACTCGACGCCTTCTTCGCGCGCGTTTTTCACTTCGCGTTTCGAACCCGGCATGTTCTCTTCATCGCGACGATAGGCGCAGATAACGTGCGATGCTTCCTGACGTACGGAGGTGCGCACGCAGTCCATCGCGGTATCGCCACCGCCGAGCACGACGACACGTTTGCCTTCCATGCTGATGTATGGCTCATTGCTGCTTTCGCCAAAGCCCATCAACTGTTTGGTATTGGCAATCAGGAACGGCAGGGCATCAAATACGCCATCAGCGTCTTCGTTTTCCAGCCCGCCGCGCATCGACTGATAGGTTCCTACGCCAAGGAACACGGCGTCGTAATCCTTCAGCAAATCGTTGAGCTGTACGTCACGGCCTACTTCCACGTTCAGTTTGAACTCAATGCCCATGCCGGTGAAGATTTCACGGCGACGGGTCATGACCTCTTTTTCCAGCTTGAAGGCCGGGATACCGAAGGTCAGCAAGCCGCCGATTTCCGGGTGACGGTCAAATACCACCGCCTTTACGCCGTTGCGGGTCAGCACATCAGCACAGGCCAGGCCCGCTGGCCCCGCACCGATAATCGCCACGCGCTTGTCCGTCTGGCGAACGCCGGTCATATCCGGACGCCAGCCCATCTCGAACGCTTTATCGTTGATATAGCGCTCGATGTTGCCAATGGTTACCGCGCCAAACTCATCGTTCAACGTACAGGATCCTTCACACAGTCGATCCTGCGGGCATACACGGCCACAGACTTCCGGCAGAGTGTTGGTCTGGTGCGAAAGCTCTGCCGCTTCAAAAATACGTCCCTCATTCGCCAACTTCAGCCAGTTCGGGATGTAGTTATGCACCGGACACTTCCACTCGCAGTACGGGTTACCGCAGGACAGGCAGCGATCTGCCTGTGCTTTGGCCTGACCTTCAGAAAACGGCTCGTAGATCTCGATAAATTCGATCTTACGGATCTTCAGCGGCTTCTTCGGCGGATCAACACGCTGCAGGTCGATAAATTGGTATACGTTCTGACTCATTGCTGCTACCCCTTACTGCGCCTGCACACGCAGCTCTGCTGCGCTACGACTACGGTGACCCAACAGTGCTTTCACATCACTGGATTTTGGTTTTACCAGCGCGAATTTCGCCGAGAATGCTGGCCAGTTCGCCAGGATCTCTTCGCCGTGAGAAGAGCCGGTATGCTGTACGTGCTCGGTAATCAGGCCACGCAGGTGCTCTTCGTGGATCGCCAGCGAGTCCACGCTCAGCACTTCGACCAGTTCCGGGTTTACGCGTTTGCGGAATTCACCGTCTTCGTCGAGCACGTAGGCGAATCCGCCGGTCATGCCCGCGCCGAAGTTAACGCCGGTTTTGCCGAGAATACAGACGATGCCGCCGGTCATGTATTCACAGCCGTTGTCGCCAATACCTTCAACCACGGTGATTGCGCCAGAGTTACGCACTGCAAAGCGCTCACCCGCACGACCCGCAGCAAACAGGCGACCACCGGTGGCGCCATACAGGCAGGTGTTACCGATGATGCTCGCTTCATGGCTACGGAAAGCAGAGCCAACCGGAGGACGCACTGCCAGCAGACCACCCGCCATGCCTTTACCGACATAGTCGTTGGCATCGCCGGTCAGATACAGCTCCACGCCGCCCGCGTTCCACACGCCAAAGCTCTGGCCTGCAGTACCGCTGAAGTGCGCTTTGATCGGGTCAGACGCCAGCCCCTGATCGCCATGCGTCTGAGCGATATAGCCCGACAGCGATGCGCCGACGGAACGGTCGGTGTTGCGGATATCGAACCAGAAGGTTTTGCTCTGGCGCTCGTCGACGAACGGCTTCGCCTGCTGCAACAGCTGGGCGTTCAGCACGCCATTATCAAACGGTGGGTTGTTCTCGGTGCAATGCAGCGCTTTACCCGGATGCGGTTCGGCGGTTTCCAGCAGACGAGACAGCTCCAGCTTCTGTTGCTTGGCAGTGAAGCCATCCAGCTCTTTGAGCAGGTCGGTGCGACCAATCAGATCCACCAGGCGGGTAACGCCCAGCGAGGCCATCAGCTCGCGCACTTCACGGGCGATAAATTCAAAGTAGTTGGTCACTTTGAACGGCAGGCCGTGATAGTGATTCTTACGCAGTTTCTCATCCTGAGTTGCAACACCGGTTGCGCAGTTGTTCAGGTGGCAAATACGCAGATATTTACAGCCCAGCGCCACCATCGGGCCGGTACCGAAGCCAAAGCTTTCTGCACCCAGAATTGCCGCTTTAATGATATCGACGCCGGTTTTCAGACCGCCATCGACCTGCAGACGAATCTTGTGACGCAGACCGTTAGCCACCAGCGCCTGCTGGGTTTCCACCAGGCCGAGTTCCCACGGGCAGCCCGCATATTTCACTGATGAGAGCGGGCTTGCGCCAGTGCCGCCATCGTAGCCAGCAATGGTGATCAGATCCGCATAGGCTTTCGCTACGCCAGTAGCGATGGTACCAACGCCTGGTTCGGAAACCAGCTTCACCGAGATCATCGCCTTCGGGTTGACCTGTTTCAGGTCGAAAATCAGCTGCGCTAAATCCTCGATAGAGTAGATATCGTGGTGCGGCGGCGGGGAGATCAGCGTCACGCCCGGCACTGAATAGCGTAGTTTGGCGATGTACGGGGTGACTTTATCACCTGGTAACTGACCGCCTTCGCCAGGTTTCGCGCCCTGAGCGACTTTAATCTGAATGACATCGGCATTGACCAGGTATGCCGGGGTTACGCCAAAGCGACCGGAAGCAACCTGCTTAATGCGTGACACTTTATTGGTGCCGTAGCGCGCCGGGTCTTCGCCGCCTTCACCGGAGTTCGAGTTGCCGCCGATGCTGTTCATCGCTTCGGCCAGCGCTTCGTGTGCTTCGGGGCTTAATGCGCCGATAGACATGGCGGCGGTATCAAAGCGTTTAAACAGTTCGGTCGCGGGTTCTACTTCGCTAATGCTTACGGCTTCATCGCCAGGCGTAATCGCCAGCAGATCGCGCAGCGTGGCCGCCGGACGCTCATTAACCAGCTTGGCGTATTCCTGATAGTCGCTGTACTCGCCGCTTTGTACCGCCTGCTGCAGAGTGCGTACCACGTCCGGGTTGTAGGCGTGGTATTCGCCGCCGTGGACGTACTTCAGCAAACCGCCCTGGCTGATAGGTTTACGCGCCAGCCATGCATGTTTGGAGAGGTTCAGCAGATCCTGCTGGAAGTCGGTAAACCCTGCACCGCTAATACGGCTGACCACGCCCTGGAAGCACAACGCAACCACATCATCGTGCAGACCAACGGCTTCAAACAGCTTCGAGCAGCGGTAGGAGGCAATGGTCGAGATGCCCATTTTGGACATGATTTTGTACAGACCTTTGTTGATGCCGTTACGGTAGTTCAGCATCACGGTCCGGTAATCTTTGGCAATCGCCTGAGTGTCGATCAGACGTCCCAATGTTTCATACGCGAGATACGGATAGATTGCCGTCGCGCCAAAACCGAGCAGGACGGCAAAATGGTGCGGATCGCGGGCACTGGCGGTTTCAACGATGATGTTGGCGTCGCAGCGCAGGCTTTGTTCTACCAGACGCGTTTGCACTGCGCCCACGGCCATCGGCGCCGGAACCGGCAGACGATTTTTAGCGATGTTGCGGTCAGAGAGTACCAGCAGTACCGTGCCGTTGCGCACCATCTGTTCCGCCTTATCGCACAATGCTTTGACGGTCTCTTCGAGCGTAGTTTCGGTCGCGTCGAAGGTGATATCCAGACGGTCAGCGCGATAATGCTCCTCTTTCATGGTGGTGAGCTGGGTGAAATCGGAGTACAGCAGGATCGGCGATTTAAAGCTCAGGCGGTGTGCCTGACCTTCGGCTTCGCAGAAGACGTTCATCTCACGACCGATGCTGGTGGCCAGCGACATAACGTGCGCTTCACGCAGCGGATCGATCGGCGGGTTAGTCACCTGCGCGAACTGCTGGCGGAAGTAGTCATAAATGATGCGCGGCTGGCTGGAGAGTACGGCAAACGGGGTATCGTCACCCATTGAACCGACCGCTTCCTGGCCATTTTCGCCGAGCACGCGGATCACGGAATCCAGCTCTTCAGCGCTGTAGTTAAACTGTTTCTGATAGCTGGCGAGGGTGTCATCGTCCAGTTCACGGCTGCCGACCTGATCGTCAGCCAGGTCTTCGAACGGCACCAGACGGCGGACGTTTTTCTCCATCCACTCTTTGTATGGGTGACGGCTTTTCAGGTCATCATCGGTTTCGGCGGAGTGGAGAATGCGCCCGCTGCGAGTATCGATAACCATCAGCTCGCCAGGGCCGACGCGGCCTTTCTCTACCACTTCATCCGGCTGATAATCCCAGATCCCGACTTCAGAGGCGCAGGTAATCAGCTTGTCTTTGGTGATGACGTAGCGTGCCGGACGCAAGCCGTTACGGTCAAGGTTACAGGCGGCAAAGCGGCCGTCGGACATGACGATGCCCGCCGGGCCGTCCCACGGTTCCATGTGCATGGAGTTAAAGTCAAAGAACGCGCGCAGCTCCGGATCCATATCCGGGTTGTTCTGCCATGCCGGTGGAACCAGTAAGCGCATGGCACGGATGATGTCCATCCCGCCTGCCAGCAGCAGTTCCAGCATGTTATCCATCGAACTGGAGTCTGAGCCGGTTTCGTTAACAAACGGCGCGGCGTCGTGCAGGTCAGGGATCAGTGGCGTCTGGAACTTATAAGTACGGGCGCGAGCCCACTGGCGGTTGCCGGTGATGGTGTTGATTTCACCGTTGTGCGCCAGATAGCGGAACGGCTGCGCCAGCGGCCAGCGCGGTACGGTGTTGGTGGAGAAGCGCTGATGGAACAGGCAGATGGCCGATTCCAGACGCAGGTCTGCCAGGTCCAGGTAGAAGCGCGGCAGATCCGCCGGCATACACAGACCTTTATAGATATTGACCAGATTCGACAAGCTACAGACGTAGAAATCTTTGTCTTGCAGGAGGCGTTTTTCGATACGACGACGCGCGATGAACAGGCGACGCTCCATATCACGCGGACGCCAGCCCGCAGGGGCGTTAACAAAAATTTGCTCGATACGAGGCAGGGAGGAGAGCGCAATTTCACCGAGAACACCTTCGTTGGTCGGCACGTCGCGCCAGCCGACAATCGACAGGGTTTCCTGCTGTAATTCTTCTTCAACAATGCGACGAGAAGCCGCAGCCAGCTCAGGGTCTTTATTTAAAAAGATCATGCCGACGGCGTAGTTTTTGGCTAAACGCCAGCCGCGCTCTTGCGCCACGATGCGGAAAAAGCGGTCAGGTTTTTGTAACAGCAGGCCGCAACCATCGCCGGTTTTTCCATCGGCAAGAATTGCGCCACGGTGCTGCATACGGGCCAGTGCGTGTATGGCGGTACGCACTACCTTGTGGCTAGGTTCGCCTTCTATGTGGGCGATCAGGCCGAAACCACAGTTATCCCTCTCAAGGGATTTATCGTACAACATATCAGTGAACCTCCCCAGGCTCTGAGGGATTCCCATCTGGACCGTTGCGCACGGGCACACCAAGAGCATGGCGACGGGGTTTGCGTGTCATACGCTTACCTCGCATTCGCCCTCTTTATCCTTTTCGCACAGGTCAAACAAGTTTGAGGACTTGCTTCAGAGGGAATCTCAATTACTGCATAAATATGATGAGCAGACTGCTCATCCAGAAAGCTTCCAGCGGATTTCCAAGTTATCGGGAATCCACACACAGGTCAAATGGCAATCTTATTTATGCAAAAATGTGCTATAGGGCAATTAACTTTATGAAAATATTGAAATAAAAGGATTTTTTACATTGATTTAACCTAAGAGGAATCCCACTGGAAGTGTGATCTGTCTCACTGTAAGAAAGGCTGGATATCCCTCGTCCTCCCTTTATTTATCGAGATGACTGGCATTTTATGCTGGTTTTTGGAGTTCAGGCGTCTTAAAGATACTGTTTTTACGCTCAGAGTATAAGAAGATAAAAAAAACCGCTGAATATAAGGAAAAGTAATTAGATTTTGAGTGAATGAAATTTCAATTATTTTGATTTGTTATGCAATAAATAAAGGCTCGCCAGGGCGATTGATCCAGGTCATCGCCGACTGGGGCAAAAAATGGCAGGCTTTGGCCTCTTTTCAAGGCGCGGTCTACCAGATTATGCAGTTACAGAAATTAGTCAATATGTTTGGTGGGGATCTTTCTCGCCGTTATGGGCAAAAGGTTCATAAACTCACGCTGCACGGCGGCTTTAGCTGTCCAAATCGTGATGGCACCATCGGACGTGGCGGATGTACTTTCTGTAATGTCGCCTCGTTTGCCGATGAAACTCAGCAGCATCATTCCATTGCCGAGCAGCTTGAGCATCAGGCGCAGTTGGTCAATCGCGCCAGACGCTATCTGGCCTATTTCCAGGCCTATACCAGCACCTTTGCTGAAGTACAGGTGCTGCGTTCGATGTATCAGCAGGCGGTCAGCCAGGCCAGTATTGTCGGGTTATGCGTTGGGACGCGCCCCGACTGCGTGCCGGATGCGGTACTCGATCTGCTTTGCGAGTATAAAGACCTGGGTTATGAGGTATGGCTGGAACTTGGTCTGCAAACCGCACATGACAAAACCCTGCACCGTATTAACCGCGGTCATGATTTTGCCTGCTACCAGAACACCACGCGACTGGCGCGTGAACGCGGGCTGAAAGTCTGTTCGCACCTGATTGTCGGTCTGCCGGGAGAAGGGCAGGCAGAATGCCTGCAAACCATGGAACGTGTAGTGGAGACGGGTGTCGACGGTATTAAGCTGCATCCGCTGCATATTGTGAAAGGCAGTACGATGGCGAAAGCCTGGGAGGCTGGGCGGCTGAACGGAATTGAACTGGACGATTATACGGTTACCGCCGGGGAGATGATCCGCCATACGCCGCCAGAGGTGATTTATCATCGCATATCCGCCAGCGCGCGTCGCCCAACGTTGTTAGCACCGCTATGGTGTGAAAATCGCTGGACTGGGATGGTTGAACTGGATAAGTACCTTAACGAGCACGGCGTGCAAGGCTCGGCGCTGGGTACGCCATGGGTGCAGCCGGGGATCTAACCCTCCGTAGGCCGGATAAGGTAAAACCGACATCCGGCAATCTGCGCCTGCTTGCCTGATGGCGCTTCGCTTATTAGGCCTACGATTAACCTTCTACGGTCATTTCACTGATAACCTCCGCATTTCTTGCACATTCTCAAACGTCACGCCAAGAATTGAGTATTATTGTGCCAAGTTGTCGTGAAGGAACCCTCTATGAAGCAAATCCGTATGCTGGCGCAATATTACGTCGACCTAATGATGAAGTTGGGTCTGGTGCGCTTTTCGCTGCTGTTGGCGCTGGCTCTGGTCGTGTTGGCAATTGTGGTGCAGATGGCTGTCACCATGGTGCTGCATGGCCAGGTAGAAAGCATTGATGTTATCCGTTCTATCTTTTTTGGTCTGTTAATTACCCCTTGGGCTGTCTATTTCCTGTCAGTGGTGGTGGAGCAACTGGAAGAGTCCCGGCAACGCCTGTCACGACTGGTACAAAAGCTGGAAGAGATGCGCGAGCGCGATCTCAAGCTCAATGTGCAATTGAAAGATAATATAGCCCAGCTCAATCAGGAAATTGTTGAGCGCGAAAAAGCCGAAGCGGAGCGCCAGGAAACGTTCGAGCAACTGAAGGTTGAAATCAAAGAGCGCGAAGAAGCGCAGATCCAGCTCGAGCAACAGTCTTCCTTTTTACGCTCTTTCCTTGATGCCTCGCCGGATCTGGTTTTTTATCGCAATGAAGATAAAGAATTTTCCGGCTGTAACCGTGCCATGGAGCTGCTGACTGGCAAAAGCGAAAAGCAGCTGGTGAACTTAAAACCGGCTGACGTTTACTCTCCTGAAGCGGCTGAAAAGGTAATTGAAACCGACGAGAAGGTATTCCGTCATAACGTCTCACTCACCTACGAACAGTGGCTGGACTACCCGGACGGGCGCAAAGCCTGCTTTGAAATTCGTAAAGTGCCGTACTATGACCGCGTAGGTAAGCGACATGGCCTGATGGGCTTTGGGCGCGATATTACCGAGCGTAAGCGCTATCAGGACGCGCTTGAACGTGCCAGCCGTGATAAGACCACCTTCATTTCCACCATCAGCCACGAGCTGCGCACTCCGCTTAACGGCATTGTCGGCTTAAGCCGCATCCTGTTGGATACAGACCTGACCGCTGAGCAGGAAAAATACCTGAAAACCATCCATGTCTCTGCCGTGACGCTGGGGAATATTTTCAACGATATCATAGATATGGATAAGATGGAGCGACGTAAAGTCCAGCTCGATAACCAGCCTGTTGATTTCACCAGCTTTATGGCGGATCTGGAAAACCTTTCTGGCCTGCAGGCGCAGCAAAAAGGGCTGCGTTTTGTACTTGAGCCAACGTTACCGCTACCGCATAAGGTCATTACCGACGGCACGCGTTTGCGCCAGATTCTGTGGAATCTGATCAGCAACGCCGTGAAGTTCACTCAGCAGGGACAGGTGACCGTGCGGGCGCGCTATGACCAGGGCGATATGCTGCATTTCGAGGTTGAAGATTCTGGGATCGGCATTCCGCAGGATGAGCAGGATAAAATCTTCGCCATGTATTATCAGGTGAAGGACAGCAACGGTGGTAAACCGGCCACAGGAACCGGGATTGGTTTGGCCGTGTCGAAGCGTCTGGCGAAAAATATGGGCGGCGATATTACGGTTTCCAGCCAGGCAGGTAAAGGCTCCATCTTTACGCTGACCGTACATGCGCCTGCGGTAGCGGAAGAGATTGAAGACGCCTTTGAAGACGATGACATGCCGCTGCCAGCCCTGAATGTGCTGCTGGTGGAAGACATTGAACTGAACGTTATTGTTGCGCGTTCCGTGCTGGAAAAATTAGGCAACAGCGTGGATGTCGCGATGACCGGGAAAGCCGCGCTGGAAATGTTTACGCCGGGTGAATATGACCTGGTGCTGCTGGATATTCAGCTACCGGATATGACCGGTCTGGATATCTCGCGGGAGCTCACGCAAAAATACGCTCGTGAGGACCTTCCGCCGCTAGTTGCACTCACCGCCAACGTACTGAAAGATAAAAAAGAGTATTTGGACGCGGGGATGGATGACGTGCTGAGTAAGCCGCTGTCGGTTCCGGCGCTAACCGCCATGATCAAAAAATACTGGGATACCAGAAACGAAGAGGAGAGCACTGTGACATCTGAAGAAAGCAGTAAATCGCAAGCGCTGTTAGATATTCCTATGTTGGAACAATACCTCGAGCTGGTGGGACCGAAGTTAATTACCGACGGGCTGGCGGTGTTTGAGAAGATGATGCCGGGATATTTGAGCGTGCTGGAGTCAAACTTGACCGCACGGGATAAAAAAGGCGTGGTTGAGGAAGGTCATAAAATTAAAGGCGCAGCAGGTTCTGTGGGGCTGCGTCACCTGCAACAGTTAGGTCAGCAAATCCAGTCTCCGGACCTTCCCGCCTGGGAAGATAACGTTGCTGAATGGATTGAAGAGATGAAGCAGGAGTGGCAGCACGACGTGGCGGTATTAAAAGCCTGGGTGGCGAGCGTGGAAAAAAAATGACCCCGGCTTGACCGGGGTGCGCGAATACTGCGCCAACACCAGGGAAATCGTGGCTGCGCCGTAAATTATTATCATTGTTTACAAGGGCGCAGCCCTAATTTTCAGGCCGCACGCAGTTAAGATAGCAAATCTTAAATAATTTGTTACATGAATCAGTTAAATGTGTGAAGCGTAGCATTTAAATCATAATAACTAATATGTTTCAGCCAGTTGAGAAAGGAGTATCACGATGAAAAAAGTGGGTGTAGTGCTCAGTGGATGCGGCGTGTATGACGGTGCAGAGATCCATGAAACTGTTCTCACGCTTCTGGCCATTGCCCGCAATGGCGCTCAGGCCGTCTGCTTTGCTCCGGATAAACAGCAAGCGGATGTGATTAATCATCTGACCGGCGAGCCGATGCTGGAAACGCGTAATGTACTGATTGAAGCCGCACGTCTAACACGCGGTGAAATTCGCCCGCTCGCTCAGGCAGTCTCAGCGGAACTGGATGCGTTGATCGTGCCGGGTGGGTTTGGTGCGGCCAAAAATCTGAGCAATTTTGCCAGTCAGGGCAGCGAATGCCGGGTTGATAGCGACTTAGCCGCGCTGGCGGTGGCCATGCATCAGGCGGGTAAGCCGCTGGGATTTATGTGCATTGCGCCCGCTATGTTACCTAAAATTTTTGATTTCCCGCTGCGTCTGACCATCGGTACTGATATCGATACGGCAGAGGTGCTGGAAGAGATGGGCGCTGAACATGTGCCTTGTCCGGTTGATGACATTGTCGTCGATGAAGACAATAAAATCGTCACCACGCCCGCCTATATGCTGGCGCAGGACATTGCTCAGGCTGCGAGTGGCATCGATAAACTGGTATCGCGTGTGCTGGTGCTGGCTGAATGAGAACAGGAGTTACCGCCTTTCTGCGACGTATCTTTCTGCGGGCGGTCATTGTCCTCGGCGTATTCTGGGGCGGGGGCATCACACTTTTCAGCGTGATGCCTGTGCCTTTCTCTGCGGTGATGGTTGAACGGCAACTGGGCGCATGGCTGTCCGGTGATTTTGGTTATGTGGCGCACTCAGACTGGGTGAGCATGGACGAGATTTCACCGTGGATGGGACTGGCCGTCATTGCCGCGGAGGACCAGAAGTTTCCCGAGCACTGGGGATTCGATGTCTCCGCCATAGAGAAAGCGCTGGCGCACAATGAACGCAATGAAAACCGTATTCGCGGGGCGTCGACGTTATCGCAACAGACGGCGAAAAACCTCTTTCTGTGGGATGGACGTAGCTGGGTACGTAAAGGCCTTGAAGCCGGGCTAACGCTGGGTATGGAAACCGCCTGGAGCAAGAAACGTATTCTGACCGTTTACCTGAATATCGCTGAGTTTGGCGATGGGATTTTTGGCGTGGAGGCGGCGGCGCAGCGCTATTTCCATAAGCCTGCCAGTCGGTTGAGTCTGTCTGAAGCGGCCTTGCTGGCGGCGGTATTACCTAATCCTTTGCGTTTTAAAGCGAATGCGCCTTCTGGTTATGTGCGTAGCCGCCAGGCGTGGATCATGCGTCAAATGCGCCAGTTAGGCGGTGAGTCGTTTATGCGGGAAAATAAGTTGTATTAGTCGCTACTGTCGCTGTTTTTGTTGGCCTGATTTAAGTGCAGCGCATCAGGCACAATACGACACAATGGCATTGCCGGATGCGGCGTAAACGCCTTATCCGACCTACTGGCTACGTGTTAAAACCACTTGACTAATCTTCATCAAAACCTGAATTAAACAGGGCAACCACTGCGGCAAGGGCTTCAACTTCCTGCGGACCCGTGGCTTCAACTTCTATCTGACGCCCTTTGGCTGAATCCAGCATCAGCAGAGCGATAACGCTGTTGGCCTCGGCTTCCGTTCCTTCATCATTACGCAGCAAAACTTCTGCTTCGAAACCCTGCATCAATTCAAACAGTTTCATAGCTGGACGGGCATGCATGCCCAGCTTATTAGTGATTTCAACGGTTTGCTTCACGGTCATGATTTACGTTTTTCCAGCGTACGATGGCGTGACTGCACGTTTTTACCGCGTGAGCGGAAGTAGTCTGCCAGCTGCTCTGCAATATACACCGAACGGTGCTTCCCGCCGGTACAACCGATGGCTACGGTGAGGTAGCTGCGGTTGTTGGTCTCCAGCATGGGTAACCATAGCTCAAGATAGCTGCGCGTCTGGTAGATAAAATTGTGTACTTCTGTGTGCCTGTCGAGGAAGGCAGCGACGGGGCGGTCAAGACCGGTCATCGGGCGCAGCTTCGGATCCCAGTGCGGGTTAGGCAGGAAGCGCACGTCAAAGACGTAATCCGCGTCAATCGGGATACCGTGTTTGAAACCAAAGGATTCGAAAACCATCGTCAATTCACGTTCACGTTTGCCCAACAGTCGGGTACGCAACATTTCCGCCAGTTCGTGTACGGACATTTCGGAGGTATCAACGATCAGGTCAGCGCGAGAGCGCAAAGGCTCAAGCAAATCGCTTTCCTTATCGATAGCGCTTTCCAGAGACAAGTTCTTGCTGGAGAGTGGGTGCAGGCGACGCGTGTCACTGTAGCGACGAATCAGCGTGTTACGGTCAGCATCAAGGAACAGCAGCTGTGGTGAGAAGCCTTCAGGCAGATTGTTCATTGCCTGCTCGAAAATCTCCGGGGACTCAGGCATGTTGCGCACATCAATGCTGACGGCCGCAGAAATCTGGCGATCGGCCAGAGTACGAGCCAGATCGGGCAACAGCACTACGGGAAGGTTATCCACGCAGTAAAAACCCATATCTTCCAGCGCACGCAGAGCGACAGATTTACCTGACCCTGAACGGCCGCTGACGATCATCAGTACCATGTACTGTTTCTCCTCACAACGACAAAAAAGGATGCCATTGGGTTGTTATGCTTCATCCTGTCCACCTTCGGTGTCCGTGATGATTTGATACAACTCCTGGTCACTCTGTGCGGCGCGCAGACGACGACAGATGGTTTTATCCGCCAGACGTTTTGCGACCAGTGACAACGTATGCAAATGCGTCTTGGTTTGGTCTGCCGGAACCAGCAGGGCGAACAGCAGATCGACTGGCTGATTATCAATAGCGTCGAAGGCGATAGGCGTTTCAAGTTGCACAAACACGCCAACCGCGCGCATCGTGTCTTCTTCCAGCTTTCCGTGCGGAATAGCAATACCATTACCGATGCCGGTACTGCCCATTTTTTCACGCGTCAGAATGGCTTCAAATACCACCTGAGAGGGCAAGCTGAGCTGTTTTGCCGCCAGTTCACTGATGATTTCCAGTGCGCGTTTTTTGCTTTGGCAGTGAACGGCCGCGCGTGTACATTCCTGGTTAAGAACATTGCTCAGTTGTAGAGTCGTATCGTTATTTGTCATAATTTCACCTAAGCGCTAACTGTACAAATGGCCCGTTGTGCTACACAACAGGCCGTCCTGCACCCGCTAACTGCCCGGACAAGTTAGTGCTGTTTCAGTTTATCTTTATGTTTTGTTAACTGCCGAGCCAGTTTATCAATTAAACCGTCAATGGCGGCGTACATATCCTGACCTTCCGCGCTGGCATGAATTTCGCCACCGTTCACATGCAGCGTTGCATCCGAGATATGTGTAACCTTCTCCACTTTCAACACAATATAGACCTGATTAATCCGGTCGAAATATTGTTCAAGCTTGGCAAATTTTGTATTAACAAAATCGCGCAGGGCTTCAGTGATTTCGACGTTGTTTCCAGTGATGTTGAGCTGCATAGTGTCTTCCTTATCGGTTGAGTCAGACCAGCTGTTTGCGCTGGTTAGACGGCGGAATGGATAAAGACTCTCGGTACTTCGCAACGGTGCGGCGTGCCACCATGATACCCTGTTCTGACAGCATAGAGGTTAACTTGCTGTCACTCAGTGGTTTCGCGGGGTTTTCCGCAGCAATTAATTTCTTCACCAGCGCACGGATCGCCGTGGATGAGGCTTCGCCTCCACCTTCAGTGTTAACGTGACTGGAAAAGAAATACTTCAATTCAAAAATGCCGCGCGGACTGTGCAGATACTTTTGCGTGGTCACACGGGAAATGGTCGATTCGTGCATCTCGACGGCCTGGGCGATATCCGCCAGTACCATCGGTTTCATAAACTCTTCACCTTGCTCAAAGAAGGCTTGCTGTTGCTCCACGATGCAGCGACTTACGCGCAGCAGTGTATCATTGCGGCTTTCCAGGCTTTTAATCAGCCACTTCGCATCCTGTAGATTGCTACGTATAAACTGACTGTCGGCATCGTTGCGCGCGCTATTGCACATAGCGGCGTAGTGCTGGTTGATCTGCAGTCGTGGGATGCTGTCGCTGTTGAGTTCGACCACCCAGCGATCGTTATGCTTACGCACCAGCACATCCGGAATAACGTATTCTGGTTCACCAGTCTGGATCGACTGCCCAGGCCTTGGATCCAGTGACTGAATAAGATTGACGGCTTCTTTTAGCACGTCTTCTTTTAGTCGGGTCACGCGCATCAGCGTGCGGAAGTCATGGTTGGCTAACAGATCGAGATGATCGCTGATGATCAGGCGCGCTTCTTCCAGCCACGGTGTGGCTTTATCAAACTGCGAAAGTTGGATCAGTAAGCAGTCGCGGAGATCTTTGGCGGCCACGCCTACGGGATCAAAGCGCTGAACGCGTTTAAGCACGGCTTCGATTTCGTCCATACCGACGTCGTCATCGCCCATGCTTTCGAGAATATCGTCCAGGGTCACGGTGAGATAACCGGTTTCGTCTACCGCATCCACAATGGATGTCGCAATGGCGCGATCGGTATCCGAGAACGGGGTCAGTTCCACTTGCCACATCAGGTAATCCTGTAGTGATTGCGTGGTCTCACCTTGATACACAGGCAGCTCGTCGTCGATGTAATCTCCGCTGGTGCCCGAAGGCGTCCCGGCGGTATAAATTTCATCCCAACTGGCATCGAGTGGCAGCTCCTCAGGCATCTCTTTTTGTTCGAGAGCATCAGCGGTGTCGAGGGTTTCGCTGTCCTGTTTTTCCTGGGTATCAATTTCGTCGTGAAGATCGGTTTGCTCGAGCAGTGGGTTACTTTCCAGCGCTTGCTGAAGTTCTTGCTGAAGTTCCAGCGTGGACAGCTGCAACAGACGGATAGCCTGTTGTAGCTGAGGCGTCATCGCCAGTTGTTGGCTAAGCCTGAGTTGCAAACCTTGCTTCATGTTCAGAGTTGTTTTCTCCTGCGGTGACGTGAAGTCTTCTACCCTATCAGAGTCTGAAGTCTTCCCCAAGGTATACGCGCTTAACGTGCTCATCCTGCAGTATTTCTGTTGGCGTGCCGTGCGCGATCAGGTGCCCCTGACTCACGATATAGGCGCGCTCACACACTGCCAGCGTTTCGCGGACGTTATGGTCGGTAATCAGCACGCCAAGGCCGCTGTCGCGCAGGTGTTCGATGATCCGTTTGATATCAATAACGGAAATCGGGTCAACACCGGCAAACGGTTCATCCAGCAGGATAAATTTCGGATTAGCGGCCAGTGCGCGGGCGATCTCCACGCGGCGTCGTTCACCACCGGAGAGCGACTGCCCCATACTGTCACGCAGGTGCTCGATGTGGAATTCTTCCATCAGCTCGTTGGCGCGATCTTCCCGCTGCTCGCTGGTCAGATCGTCACGAATTTGCAGTACCGCCATCAGGTTATCAAACACGCTCAGGCGACGGAAAATCGATGCTTCCTGCGGTAAGTAGCCGATGCCGCGACGCGCGCGCGCATGCAGAGGCAGCAGGCTGATGTCTTCGTCATCAATGATAATGTTACCCGCATCGCGCGGGACAATGCCGACCACCATGTAAAAGGTTGTTGTCTTGCCTGCACCGTTAGGACCGAGCAGACCGACGATCTCCCCGGAGTTGACGGTCAGACTGACATCTTCCACCACACGACGGCCTTTATAGGCTTTTGCAAGGTTCTTTGCAGTTAATGTTGCCATAACGAATCAGTTACCTTTTTTCTCTGCCGGAGCCTTGTTTTTGTCCTGCAACTGCGACGGAACCAGAACGGTGGTGACGCGTTTGCCTTTATCGCTGAAGGCCTGCATTTTCTGCTCTTTTACCAGATAGGTGATCTTATCGCCCGTGATGTTGCTATCGAGCTGTTCCAGATACGCCTTGCCGGTTAGCACGACAAAGTCTTTCGCCAGTTCATAGTGCATCTGCGAGGCGCGGCCTTTAACCGGTTTACCGTTGTCCTGCATCTGGTAAAACGTTGCAGGATTGCCATAGCCGTCAATCACTTCTTTGCCGTCTTCGCCGCCAGGACGGGTCACGACGACTTTATCGGCGTTAATTTTGATGGTGCCCTGAGTCACAATCACGTTGCCAGTAAACGTCACCACGTTGCCCTGCATATCCAGGGACTGCTGGTCCGACTCAATGTGAATCGGCTGCTCGGTATCGCCGGTGACGGCAAATGCCGGAATGCTGGCGGCCAGAAGTGAGCTGGCAAGTACAAGATTAAGGCTGAGTTTGTTTGTTTTGGATTTCATATGAGGTTCTAACCTTTTCAATCAGCTCGGCGTTCTTGCTGCGTAAGTTGCCGCGCATCTTCAGTCCGCTGGAGTTAAATGTTGTGCCATACAACGTCACCAGATCATCGGAAGTGACATCTTGTGTCACCAGGTTAATCTGCGCGTTATCGGTCGTAATTCTGCGTAGTTGAGAGTCAGGCACCAGGGCGTTAACCTCAACATGGCCGTACAGATACAGCATCCGATCGTTGGTCAATTTGGCTTTATCGGCCTTGATCGTCCAGGTCGGTACTTTATCCTTATCAAATGTGGTTAATACTGGTTGAGTAAACCACGAAACCGCTTGTTCCGAATAATATTCAACGTGTTGTGCGATCAAGTGATAGCTCAGCGCGCCTTCCGGACTATACACGACGGTATCAGTATGTTCGCTCTTATAGGTTGGCTCGTTGTTATTGACGACGACCTGAGCGGTGTCCTCTTTGTCTGCCAGATTAATACCAATCATCACAAGGACAGCCAGCGACAGTAGAATGATAACCCAACGTCTGGTTTTGCTCATATCGATTGCCCTTTGGCCTCGTCCAGTTTGCCCTGCGCCAGGAGTAATAAATCGCAGACTTCACGCACAGCGCCACGTCCCCCATTAATACGGGTGACATAATCGGCCCGCGGGATCAGCAAAGGGTGGGCATCTGCCACCGCGACGCTCAATCCCACTTGTGCCATCACCGACCAGTCGATCAGGTCATCGCCAACGTAGGCGACATTCTCCGGCGCGATCGCCAGTTTGCTAAGGAGATCGCCAAAAGCAACCAGTTTGTCTGACTGTCCCTGATACAGGTGGGTGATCCCCAAAGTGGCACAGCGATCTTCTACAAGTTTAGCCTTTCGTCCGGTAATAATGGCAACCTCAATACCGGAAGTGAGCGCACAGCGAATTCCGTAACCATCGCGGACGTTAAAAGCCTTCAGCTCTTCACCGTTGTTGCCCATATAAATCAGACCATCAGACAGTACGCCATCCACATCCAGGATCAGCAAACGGATGTTTTCTGCCCGGGTGATAACGTCTGCGCTGACGGGTCCATAACAGGTCGCAAGCGACGCACCTGCTTTACTCATTTTCGTTATCCTTGAGTTTCTTACACTACACCTGCACGTAGCAGATCATGCATATGTAACACACCGAGTAACTGGTCGCCATCAGCAACCATTACCGAGGTGATATGGCGGGACTGCATTAAGTTCAGGGCATCGACGGCAAGAATACCCGGACGCACGCGAATGCCTCCAGGGGTCATCACATCGGCAATGCCTAACTGGCGTACATCAACGCCCATATCGAAGACACGACGTAAATCACCATCGGTGAAAATACCGTCAATCTTCATGGCATCATCGCAAATGACGGTCATGCCGAGATTTTTACGCGTGATCTCAATTAAGGCGTCACGCAGGCTGGCGTTTTTGGTTACATGCGGGATCTCGTCGCCCGTATGCATAATATCGTTAACGCGCAGTAAAAGCTTACGGCCCAGTGCCCCACCGGGATGAGACAACGCAAAATCTTCCGCGGTAAAGCCGCGCGCTTTTAATAATGCCACCGCAAGGGCATCGCCCATCACCAGTGTTGCTGTCGTGCTGCTGGTCGGCGCCAGGCCTAACGGACAAGCTTCCTTGGGCACTTTAACACACAGATGCACATCTGCCGCACGCGCCATACTGCTTTCCGGACGACCGGTCATGCAGATAAGCGGTACATGAAGACGTTTTAATACCGGGATCAGCGCCGCTATCTCATTGGATTCACCGGAGTTAGAGATGGCGATGACCACATCCTGCGGCGAGACCATACCCAGATCGCCATGTGCAGCTTCGCCTGGGTGTACAAAAAATGAGGGGGTGCCGGTGCTGGCAAATGTGGCTGCCATTTTCCGCCCGATATGGCCGGATTTCCCCATTCCCATCACCACGACTTTGCCCGGGCAACTGAATATTTTCTCGCATGCGAGGGTAAAATTTTGGTTGATGTACTGATCAAGCTCCGCCAGGCCTTCACGTTCAATTGCCAGGACTTCCTTGCCTGCTTGCTGAAAGTCAAAACCCGGTTGCAACTCTAAGTGCGACATAATGCGTTTCCAGTTATCCAACGAGAAGTGGCGATAACCAATACAGCATCGCCAGCCATATGATAAAACCGCCGGTCAGCAGCGCGCCCGCGCCGCGACCAATCTGGCGCGGACGTCGCCAGCAGAGTAATGCAAAAATAACGCTCACCAGCAGCATGACGCTGTAGTCCCGGACGAAGGCCATAGGATTGACTTCGCCCGGCGTAATCAGCGCCGGTAGCCCGAGGACGATAACAATATTAAAAATGTTCGCGCCGATAATGTTACCGACGGCAATATCGTTTTCACCTTTACGCAGACCCGCAATCGCCGTTGCCAGTTCCGGCAGGCTGGTACCAATGGCGACCACCGTCAACCCGATGGTGAGTTCGCTCATGGCGAAATAGTTCGCCAGTACGGTAGCGTTATCTACCACCATACGCGTAGCCATAGGCATAATAATCAGCGCAATACCCAACCACAAAAATGCGACGGGTAACCCGCCTTCGCGCGGCAGCTCAGCTATCTGCTCGCGTGTCAGGCTGTCATTGCCTTGTCGCTCGGCCAGACGGGCGATTTTAACAATGAATAGCAGCCATAGCACGGCCAGGAGCAGAAGAAAGAAACCGTCGCTGCGGCTCAACTGCCCGTCATACAGGACGGATGCAGCTAAAATACTTACCAGCAACATTAGCGGTAATTCACGACGCAGAACATCAGAATGCACGGTAAAAGGATGAATCAGCGCCGACAGGCCTAAAATAAGCAGAATGTTGGTGATGTTAGAACCTATGGCGGTCCCGACAGCCAGATCGAGTTGCCCATTCATCGATGCGGCAACGGAGACAATGATCTCGGGTAACGACGTACCAATGCTGACCACGGTCATTCCGATGATAATGGGGGGAATACCGACGTTTCGACATAAAATGGATGCGGCAAATACCAGACGGTCGGCACCGTAGACCACCAGAAGTAAACCAATTATTAACAGCGCCGTCGCTAAAAGCATCTAAAGTCCTTTCTTCAGGTATACTCGCCGGTCCTCTTGAAGGATCTTCTGGAAGCCGTAACGAAGTCTTAATTTTGACTTTATGCGGCTAAAAAGTAAAACAAATGCCAGCTTTCGCTAACCAGGACAGGCAATAATCTGTAAATATGTTGAGTTCAGGGCTAAATTGAGCGCCAAACTCTTCGATCAACAAGGCAATAGTAAAGGATGAATCAATGGGGCAGTCTGTGGCGAATCTAGTCGATATGCGCGATGTCAGCTTTTCCCGGGGTGACCGCTGCATCTTTGATAATATTTCCCTGACGGTACCGCGCGGTAAAGTGACGGCAATCATGGGGCCATCAGGCATCGGCAAAACGACGCTGTTGCGTCTGATTGGCGGACAGATCTCACCGGATAAGGGCGAGATTCTGTTTGACGGTGAGAACGTCCCGGCCATGTCCCGTTCGCGTTTATTTACCGTGCGTAAGCGCATGAGTATGCTGTTTCAGTCAGGTGCGCTATTTACCGACATGAATGTGTTTGACAACGTTGCGTACCCTCTGCGCGAGCATACGACGTTGCCAGCGCCGTTGCTGAAGAGCACGGTGATGATGAAGCTCGAGGCGGTCGGCCTGCGGGGTGCGGCCAAATTAATGCCTTCTGAATTATCCGGTGGGATGGCGCGCCGCGCTGCGTTAGCGCGTGCTATCGCGCTGGAGCCTGACCTCATTATGTTTGATGAGCCGTTCGTCGGTCAGGATCCCATCACCATGGGCGTGCTGGTGAAGTTGATTTCAGAACTGAACAGCGCGCTGGGTGTCACCTGTGTGGTGGTATCCCATGATGTGCCTGAAGTACTGAGTATTGCGGATTACGCCTATATAATGGCGGACAAAAAAATAGTGGCCTACGGTAGTGCTCAGGCACTACAAGAAAATGCCGATCCGCGCGTACGCCAGTTCCTTGACGGCATTGCCGATGGACCGGTTCCGTTCCGTTACCCGGCGGGTGACTACCATATCGATTTACTCTAAACAGGGAGTTAAGCCACCCATGTTGTTAAATGCGCTGGCATCACTCGGACATCGAGGAATAAAAACCCTCAGGACGTTCGGGCGAGCCGGATTAATGTTGTTCAATGCGGTTGTCGGCAAACCGGAGTTTCGCAAACATGCGCCGCTGCTGATACGCCAGCTTTATAATGTCGGTGTCTTATCGATGCTGATCATTATTGTGTCAGGCGTATTCATCGGTATGGTGTTGGGATTGCAGGGATACCTGGTGCTGACGACCTACAGTGCGGAAACCAGCCTCGGTATGCTGGTGGCACTGTCATTGTTACGTGAGCTGGGGCCGGTTGTTGCGGCGCTGCTGTTTGCCGGGCGAGCCGGATCGGCCTTAACCGCAGAGATTGGTCTGATGAGAGCGACCGAGCAGCTTTCCAGCCTGGAAATGATGGCCGTCGATCCACTGCGCCGGGTGATCTCTCCGCGTTTTTGGGCCGGTGTCATTTCATTGCCGCTGCTAACGATTATATTTGTCGCCGTGGGGATCTGGGGTGGTTCACTGGTTGGCGTAAGCTGGAAGGGTATTGATGCGGGCTTTTTCTGGTCGGCTATGCAAAATGCCGTCGACTGGCGTCTGGACCTGGTCAACTGTCTGATTAAGAGCGTGGTGTTCGCCATTACGGTCACCTGGATTGCATTGTTCAATGGTTATGATGCGATCCCGACCTCTGCCGGGATTAGCCGGGCAACGACACGCACCGTTGTGCACGCCTCTCTTGCCGTTCTGGGGCTGGATTTTGTGCTGACCGCACTGATGTTTGGGAATTGAGTTCATGCAAACGAAAAAAAATGAAATTTGGGTCGGGTTATTCCTGCTGGTTGCGCTGCTGGCTGCGCTGTTTGTCTGCCTGAAGGCGGCGAACGTTACCTCAATGCGTACTGAACCGACTTACACGATTTATGCGACCTTTGATAATATCGGCGGCCTGAGAGAGCGTTCTCCGGTGCGGATTGGCGGGGTGGTAGTTGGACGCGTATCGGACATCTCGTTAGATCCGAAAACGTACCTGCCGCGCGTGACGCTGGAAATCGAATCGCGTTTTAACCATATTCCTGACACCAGTTCTCTGAGCATCCGTACTTCCGGTCTGCTGGGCGAACAGTATCTGGCATTGAACGTGGGTTTTGAAGATCCTGAGCTGGGAACGTCTATCCTCAAAGATGGCGGTACGATTCAGGACACGAAATCCGCGATGGTGCTGGAAGATATGATTGGTCAGTTCCTTTACAACAGCAACAGTAAAGGTGATGACAATAAGAATTCTGGCGATGCGCCAGCCGCAACTGAAGGCAATAATGAAGCCACTACGCCTGCGGGCGCAACGAAATAATATCAGGAGAATCGACGTATGTTTAAACGATTGATGATGGTGGCTATGCTGGTGATTGCTCCACTTAGCGCGGCAACCGCAGCAGACCAGACTAACCCGTACAAACTGATGGATGAGGCGGCGCAAAAGACCTTTGACCGTCTGAAAAACGAGCAACCAAAAATCCGTTCCAACCCCGATTACCTGCGTCAGGTCGTCGATCAGGAACTGCTGCCTTATGTGCAGGTTAAGTATGCCGGTGCGCTGGTACTGGGTCGTTACTACAAAGATGCGACTCCTGCCCAACGTGAAGCCTATTTTGCTGCATTCCGTGAATATCTGAAGCAGGCTTACGGCCAGGCACTGGCGATGTACCACGGCCAGACCTATCAGATTGCCCCTGAGCAGCCGTTGGGTGATGCGACCATCGTACCTATCCGCGTAACCATCATCGATCCAAACGGTCGTCCTCCGGTACGTCTGGATTTCCAGTGGCGTAAAAACTCCCAGACCGGTAACTGGCAGGCGTATGACATGATCGCCGAAGGCGTAAGTATGATCACCACCAAACAAAATGAGTGGAGCGACCTGCTGCGTACCAAAGGTATTGATGGCCTGACGGCACAGCTGAAATCTATTTCTCAGCAGAAAATCACGCTGGAAGAGAAAAAATAATGACGCAGTCACTCACCTGGACGCGCGAAGGCGACAAGCTGGTGCTGGTGGGAGAGCTGGATCAGGACGTGTTAAATCCCTTATGGGATGCGCGAATTGAGGCGATGAAAGGGGTATCCTGCATCGATCTGAACCAGGTATCCCGGGTAGATACCGGCGGTCTGGCGTTACTGTTGCATCTGATTAATCAAGGCAAGCAGCAGGGAAACAGCGTTTCGCTCACTGGTGTTAACGATAAAGTGTACACGCTGGCGCAGCTTTACAATCTGCCTGACGACGTCCTTCCGCGTTAATTTTTCCAGGCCGGATAAGGTCTTGTGCCGCTATCCGGCAAAACCCCCGAGGGGGATCTGCCACTAAAGCCTTGTCTGATTTATCAGCGAGGCTTTTTGCTTATTTATGACAGCGCCACTTTGCTCTAAGATGTTGGGCTGTTTTCACTATCTGACGAATGAAGAGCCCATGGAAAATAATGAAATTCAGAGCGTGCTGATGAATGCACTCTCCCTCCAGGAAGTCCACGTTTCTGGCGACGGCAGTCACTTTCAGGTTATTGCCGTGGGTGAGATGTTTGAAGGCATGAGCCGGGTCAAGAAGCAGCAATCGGTCTATGGCCCGTTGATGGAGTACATTGCGGACAACCGCATTCATGCCGTGTCGATTAAGGCGTTTACCCCAGCGGAATGGGCGCGCGATCGCAAACTTAACGGTTTTTGAGCTACGGGTGATGCGCCGGTAGCGAAGATAAATTCTTAACAGAGAACAGAATAATGGATAAATTTCGTGTTCAGGGGCCAACTAAGCTCCAGGGCGAAGTCACAATTTCAGGCGCTAAAAACGCCGCACTGCCGATCCTGTTTGCGGCGCTGCTGGCTGAAGAACCTGTAGAGATCCAAAACGTCCCGAAACTGAAGGACGTTGACACATCAATGAAGCTGTTGAGCCAGCTGGGTGCGAAAGTTGAGCGTAATGGTTCCGTGCACATTGATGCGCGTGATGTGAACGTCTTCTGTGCGCCGTACGATCTGGTGAAAACCATGCGTGCATCCATTTGGGCGCTCGGGCCGCTGGTTGCTCGCTTTGGTCAGGGCCAGGTTTCACTGCCGGGCGGCTGCACTATCGGCGCGCGTCCGGTTGACCTGCACATTACCGGTCTGGAGCAGTTAGGCGCGACTATCAAGCTGGAAGAAGGCTATGTGAAAGCGTCCGTTGATGGCCGTCTGAAAGGCGCGCATATTGTCATGGACAAAGTGAGCGTCGGTGCGACTGTCACCATCATGTGTGCAGCAACGCTTGCCGAAGGCACCACCATCATCGAAAACGCCGCGCGCGAGCCGGAGATTGTGGATACCGCGAACTTCCTGATTGCGCTGGGCGCGAAGATCACTGGCCAGGGCACCGATCGTATTACGATCGAAGGCGTTGAGCGTCTCGGCGGCGGTGTGTATCGCGTTCTGCCAGACCGCATCGAAACCGGTACCTTCCTGGTGGCGGCGGCAATTTCTCGTGGCAAAATTATCTGCCGTAATGCACAACCGGACACACTGGATGCCGTTCTGGCGAAGCTGCGTGATGCGGGTGCGGATATTGAAGTGGGTGATGACTGGATCAGCCTTGATATGCACGGCAAACGTCCGAAAGCGGTCAATGTGCGTACTGCGCCGCATCCGGCGTTCCCTACCGATATGCAGGCCCAGTTCACGCTGCTGAACCTGGTGGCAGAAGGGACCGGCTTCATCACGGAAACCGTGTTTGAGAACCGCTTTATGCACGTGCCTGAGCTGAGCCGTATGGGCGCTCACGCAGAAATCGAAAGCAATACCGTGATTTGCCACGGCGTGGAAACACTCTCAGGCGCACAGGTTATGGCGACCGATCTGCGTGCATCTGCAAGTTTAGTGCTGGCAGGTTGTATTGCTGAAGGTACAACAGTGGTCGATCGTATTTATCACATCGATCGCGGCTATGAGCGCATCGAAGATAAACTGCGTGCGCTGGGCGCAAACATTGAGCGCGTGAAAGGCGAGTAATCGTCAACGTCTTTTGTAACCCCCAGTTCAGTTGGCCGGGGGTTACAGCTCAATGTTCATTCCGGATTCTTTTTCTCTCTGCGACTCCTCATCATCCGCGTTCTGTCGATGAACTCATGCGTTTTGGCATCGTGATAGCGTGACGGCCAAATCACCCAGGGATCAGTTCCCAGTGCCCGGGCGATAATCAACTCACCTTTTGGCCATGGTCTCGTTAACGCATTTGCCAGCGTTGATGAACTCAATCCATTTTTACGTGATTCAGCGGCCATTGAGGTCCCTTTCTTGCGCAGTCCGGCGATGATGTCGGCCGGATGCCAGTCAATCAGCTTGTTTTCCATAAATTCATCTCTCCTTTGGTTAACGACTTACGGTTCCACGATCGGTTGTGGCGACACTATAACTCCCGAAGAACGAATGTTCTAAAATGTTCATGTAAAGTGTCTGTATATTCAGAATATGCCAAGGTTCTGCGTGATTATCCGGAGGAGAGTGGGGGGGTTACTAGAACTTATAAAAAAATCCCGTGCAGAGCACGGGATGAGGGAGGATGCTGTAGGGAATTAACGGTCGCGCTGTACGGCGATATGTGCCAGACCAATCAGCGCTTCTCTCCACGGCGTATCAGGCAGCACCTGCAACGCAGCGATGGCCTTATCTGCCTCTTCTTCTGCACGTTGGCGCGTCCACTCCAGGGAACCACAGGCGTTCATCGCTTCAAGAACCGGCTCCAGAAGGTGACGACCATTACCTTGCTCAATGGCCTGGCGGATCATTTGCGCTTGTTCTGGAGTACCGTGGCGCATGGCATGCAGCAGCGGCAGCGTAGGTTTACCCTCGTTGAGGTCATCACCGACGTTTTTACCCAACTGCTCGCCATCTGCGCTGTAATCCAGCAAATCGTCAATTAACTGGAAAGCTGTGCCGAGATAACGGCCATAATCCTGCAACCCTTTTTCTTGTTCTTCGCTACAGCCAGCCAGAATGCCTGAACATTGGGCTGCCGCTTCAAACAACCGCGCCGTCTTACTGTAGATGACGCGCATATAGTTTTCTTCGGTGATGTCTGGGTCGTTGACGTTCATCAGCTGCAAGACTTCACCTTCGGCGATGACGTTGACTGCTTTCGACATGACTTCCAGCACTTTCAACGAGCCAAGGCTGGTCATCATCTGAAATGCGCGGGTATAGATAAAATCGCCAACCAGCACGCTGGCCGCATTACCAAACGCCGCATTTGCCGTAGCTTTCCCACGGCGCATGTCTGACTCATCCACAACATCATCGTGCAGCAGGGTCGCTGTGTGGATAAACTCGATGAGGGCCGCGATCGTAACGTGCGCATTTTCCTGGTAACCAACGGCCCGCGCTGCGAGGACGGCGATCATTGGGCGAATGCGTTTTCCGCCGCCGCTAACGATGTAGTACCCCAGTTGATTGATCAACTGAACGTCAGAATTGAGCTGTTCAAGGATTGTCGCATTGACCCCCGCCATATCTTGCGCGGTTAACTCATTGATTTTTTCTAAATTCATCGCAAAAGCCGGGCTTCTCGCCCCGATTACCTTACTGTATGAGAAGGTAACGTCGGGTTTAGGGTTATAAATATATGCTGATTGTACTGAAAAAACGCCGTAGATAAACGTTACCGTACGTGTTGTGTTTTTTTTCTTCATGTATTGACGGTAGCACTTGTCAAAGGCTCGCGTTTTGCGTAATATTCGCGCCCTATTGTGAATATTTATAGCGCACTCTGAATCATCAAAAAGGTGTGCGCGGAAGCGGAGTTTTTTATGTACGCGGTTTTCCAAAGTGGTGGTAAACAACACCGAGTAAGCGAAGGTCAGACCGTTCGCCTGGAAAAGCTGGACATCGCAACTGGCGAATCTGTTGAATTCGCAGAAGTTCTGATGATCGCAAACGGTGAAGAAGTCAAAATCGGCGTTCCTTTCGTTGATGGCGGCGTTATCAAAGCTGAAGTTGTTGCTCACGGTCGTGGCGAGAAAGTTAAAATTGTTAAGTTTCGTCGTCGTAAACACTATCGTAAGCAGCAGGGCCATCGTCAGTGGTTCACTGATGTGAAAATCACTGGCATCAGCGCTTAAGTTAAGGGGAGCAGATTAAATGGCACATAAAAAGGCTGGCGGCTCGACTCGTAACGGTCGCGATTCAGAAGCTAAACGTCTGGGCGTAAAACGCTTCGGCGGTGAAACAGTTCTGGCTGGTAGCATCATCGTTCGTCAACGTGGTACTAAATTCCACGCTGGCTCTAACGTTGGTTGCGGCAAAGACCACACTCTGTTTGCTAAAGCAGACGGTAAAGTGAAATTTGAAGTGAAAGGCCCGAAAAACCGTAAATTCATCAGCATCGTTGCTGAATAAGTTTTTCGCGTCCCGGTAACGGATAAAAGCCCCGCAACACGTTGCGGGGCTTTTTACATTCGACGGCCGGTAAATACGCTCGTCACGCCGTGACAACCCGGAAACGAGCCCTTGCAGGGAATACGGCATGAAGCAACAGGCAGGCATTGGTATTCTGTTAGCACTCACAACGGCAGTATGTTGGGGGGCTTTGCCAATAGCAATGAAGCAAGTGCTGGAGGTGATGGAGCCTCCTACCGTGGTGTTCTACCGTTTTTTAATGGCAAGCGTTGGCCTTGGCGCTATTCTTGCGGTTAAAAAAAAGCTCCCTCCATTGCGTATTTTTCGCAAAGCGCGTTGGCTGGTGTTGCTGGCTATCGCAACCGGTGGGCTGTTCGGTAACTTCATTCTGTTTAGTTCATCCTTGCAGTATTTGAGCCCAACGGCTTCGCAGGTTATCGGTCAGCTGTCACCGGTTGGTATGATGATCGCTAGCGTCTTTATCCTGAAAGAAAAGATGCGCGGCACGCAGGTGATTGGCGCCATTATGCTTCTGAGCGGCCTGGTCCTGTTTTTTAATACCAGTCTGATCGAAATTTTTACCCGACTCACCGATTACACCTGGGGCGTTATCTTTGGTGTCGGTGCGGCGATGGTCTGGGTGAGCTATGGGGTCGCACAAAAGGTGTTATTGCGCCGCCTGGCATCACCGCAGATCCTGTTTTTACTGTACACTTTATGTACGATAGCGTTGTTGCCGCTGGCTAAACCCGGTGTCATCACGCAGCTCAGCGACTGGCAGCTGGCATGCCTGGTATTCTGCGGCCTGAATACGCTGGTAGGATACGGCGCTCTTGCGGAAGCGATGGCGCGTTGGCAGGCGGCGCAGGTGAGCGCTATTATCACGCTCACACCGCTGTTTACGTTGTTATTTTCAGATTTATTATCACTGGCCTGGCCCGATTTCTTCGCCAGACCGATGCTAAACCTATTAGGTTATCTCGGTGCGTTTATCGTGGTTGCGGGCGCGATGTATTCCGCCATTGGTCATCGAATTTGGGGCGGTTTACGTAAGCATGAAACGGTGGTTTCGCAACCCCGCTCAGGCGAATGATTTACGGAGAGTAAAATGAAGTTTGTTGATGAAGCATCGATTCTGGTCGTTGCAGGTGATGGCGGTAATGGTTGCGTCAGCTTCCGCCGCGAAAAGTACATCCCAAAAGGCGGTCCGGACGGTGGTGATGGTGGTGACGGTGGTGACGTTTGGCTGGAAGCCGACGAAAACCTGAACACGCTGATCGATTACCGTTTTGAAAAATCATTCCGTGCGGAACGTGGTCAGAATGGCGCGAGCCGTGATTGCACCGGTAAGCGTGGCAAAGACGTCACGATTAAAGTGCCTGTTGGTACGCGTGTTATCGATCAGGGCACGGGCGAAACCATGGGCGACATGACCAAACACGGTCAGCGTCTGATGGTCGCTAAAGGCGGCTGGCATGGTCTGGGCAACACCCGTTTCAAATCATCGGTTAACCGTACTCCACGTCAGAAAACAATGGGTACGCCGGGTGATAAGCGCGATCTGATGCTGGAGCTGATGCTGCTGGCAGACGTGGGTATGCTGGGTATGCCAAATGCCGGGAAATCGACGTTTATCCGTGCAGTATCTGCGGCGAAGCCGAAAGTCGCTGATTATCCCTTCACCACCCTGGTGCCGAGCCTGGGCGTGGTGCGTATGGACAACGAAAAGAGCTTCGTGGTTGCCGACATTCCGGGTCTGATTGAAGGTGCGGCTGAAGGCGCAGGCCTGGGTATCCGCTTCCTGAAACATCTGGAACGTTGCCGCGTGTTGCTGCACCTCATCGATATCGATCCGATTGACGGTTCCGATCCGGTAGAAAACGCACGTATCATTATTGGCGAACTGGAAAAATACAGTCAGGATCTGGCATCTAAACCGCGCTGGTTAGTGTTCAACAAAATTGATTTGATGGACAAGGCTGAAGCGGAAGAGAAAGCGAAAGCGATCGCCGAAGCGCTGGGCTGGGAAGGTAAATATTACCTGATCTCTGCCGCCAGCCAGCTGGGCGTGAAGGATCTTTGCTGGGATGTGATGACCTTTATCATCGAGAACCCGATTGTTCAGGCTGAAGAAGCGAAACAGCCAGAGAAAGTTGAGTTCATGTGGGATGATTATCACCGCCAGCAGCTCGCTGAAGTCGAAGACGAAGCGGAAGATGACTGGGATGACGATTGGGACGAAGAAGACGACGAAGGCGTCGAGTTCATCTACAAGCGTTAATCGCATGAAAAACCCCGGACAAGTTGCCGGGGTTTTTGTTTCCAGTTTGCGTAGGCCGGATAAGCGTAAGCGCCATCCGGCATCTTCAAAATCTAATTGTTCTGATAAATATCCTTGTACAATCGGCTCTCGAAGCGCACCAACGGAATACGGCGATTACGCTGGTCAGCCGGCTCTACCGCATAACCAGACAAATACTGCACGAATGCCATGCGTTGGCCGCTTGCCGTGGTAATGAAGCCAGCAAGGTTATAGACTCCTTGCAGCGAGCCTGTCTTCGCCGATACTTTGCCATCCACACCAGCCTGATGCAGACCCGCACGGTATTGCAGGGAGCCGTCGTGCCCCGCCAGCGGCAGCATAGTGATAAAGTTCAGCTCGTTATCGTGTTGAGCGATATATTGCAGCACCTGCATCATGGTCGCCGGAGCAATCAGGTTATGCCGGGAGAGGCCTGAACCGTCGGCAATAATGGTGTTGCCGATATCAACGCCCGCCTGCTGACGCAAAATCTGGCGTACGGCATCAGAACCCGCCCGCCAGGTGCCTGGCACGTTAAATCGGGCATGACCAATCATACGGAAAACGGTATCGGCAATCATGTTGTCCGATTTTTTCAGCATAATCTTAAGCAGGTCATGCAGTGGCGCTGACTGCTTACTGGCGACCACCGTTCCCGGCTCGTTGACCAGCGTCTGGCGCAGCAGCGTACCGCTGTAGGTGATACCTGCTTGTTTTAGCTCATCTTTGATAATCGCCCCGGCATAGCTGGCTCCGTCCTGAATGGCGAACGCCAGCGGCAGCGGATCGGCTCGTTGGGGCAGGCATCCGGTCAGCGTATAGCGGTTGAGATCGCCGGGAACCACATCCAGTTCACAATATTGCGCTTCCGCAGAACCTCGGGCGAGAGTACGCACCTGACTGAACATGGTGACCGGGTAATAAGATGCCACGCGAATAAAGGCGAGATCGTTGGGTTTTTGCGCGCTGTAGAGTGAAACCGAGAAACAGTTTCTATCGACAATAGCCGCTGCGGGCGGTGCGCTAAAACACTGCGTCATGTCGTTCCAGGGCCAACCGGGCGCTTTATCATGACTGGCGAAAATAGAGGTGTCGATCAGGACATTTCCGGCAATTTGCGTCACGCCTGATTTTTTCAGGGTTGCCACCATATTGCGAATATCCTGGCGTTTTAGCGTCGGATCAGCACCAAATCGTGCCACTAAGTCACCTTTCAATACGCCACCTTCCACGTTGCCTTTAGTCTCAAGCGTAGTGGTAAAACGAAAGTCAGGCCCGAGCTGAATCAATGCCGCCAGCGCGGTGATCACTTTCTGGGTACTGGCCGGCAGCGCCATCTGCTGGCTATGAAAATCAATAGCGGGTGCAGGTGCGCCAACCTTCTGTACCATAAGGGCGAGGTTGGCCCCGGCAGGGAGCTGATTGATATACTCGTCGACGTTCGCAGCCTGAACGCTGAACGCTATACTGGCAGTCAATCCGATGGTAAATCTGGAAAATCGCATAATCTCGCGCTAACAACCTGGAAACAGGCCGTCATACTACGGCGCAACGCCCCAAAAAGTAAACGATGACCCATAAGGAACTCCAGGGTAAAATGATCATCAAATAGAGAATTGTAGCTGACCTGGGACCTTGAGCCCCGGGTCGGTATTTTTTTGCTTCTGACTCTGGCATGACATTCGCCAGGGTGGGCTTAGCAGCCGGGGTGAGAGCAACTGCCCCCTACAGGAATGTTCAAGAGGTATAACAAATGCAAGCTATCCCGATGACCTTACGTGGTGCTGAAAAACTGCGCGAAGAGCTGGATTTTCTGAAATCTGTGCGCCGTCCTGAAATTATTGCCGCTATCGCTGAAGCGCGTGAGCACGGTGACCTGAAAGAGAACGCGGAGTATCACGCGGCGCGCGAACAGCAGGGTTTCTGCGAAGGACGCATTAAAGATATCGAGGCTAAACTGTCCAACGCGCAGGTAATCGACGTTACTAAAATGCCGAACAATGGCCGCGTTGTTTTCGGCGCGACGGTTACCGTGTTGAATCTCGATAACGATGAAGAGCAGACCTGGCGTATTGTCGGCGATGATGAAGCCGATTTTAAACAGAACCTGATTTCAGTGAACTCGCCTATCGCTCGTGGCCTTATCGGTAAAGAGCAGGATGACGTCGTGGTTATCAAAACGCCGGGCGGCGAAGTGGAATATGAAGTGACGAAGGTAGAATACCTGTAATTCGCATCTTGGTTAAGATGTTGATACATTGTAAAGAAAGGAAAAAGGCCGCATAGCGGCCTTTTATCAACGAAGAGAGCGTGGCATTTTGCTCTCCTGCTAGCGGAAAACCCCGCGTTTTACACAAACTTCGTGTTCAACTTTGGGATATTCTTAGCGTGGCAGCGAGATTTTACGTTCTTTAGTCGGGCGATACAGTACCAGCGTTTTGCCGATGACCTGCACATTACAGGCGCCGGTTTCGCGTACGATAGCTTCCACGATCAAGGTTTTAGTATCGCGATCTTCCGAGGCGATTTTCACCTTGATAAGTTCATGGTGCTCTAACGCTTGTTCAATCTCGGCCAGTACCCCTTCGGTCAAACCATTGTTGCCAAGCATAACTACAGGCTTGAGCGGATGTGCCAGACCTTTCAGGTGCTGTTTTTGTTTAGTACTCAGATTCATCGTATATTTTTGCTTACGTTGGGATTGAAAACGGGTCATTCTACCGCCATCTCCCATATATCACCAAATAGCTGTGTAGAAATTTACACCATTGGTTACGATGAACTGCCCTTTGGGAATGTGAAATGACAGGTAAAAAGCGTTCTGCCAGCTCGAGTCGCTGGCTTCAGGAACACTTTAGCGATAAATATGTTCAACAGGCGCAGAAAAAGGGGTTACGTTCCCGTGCCTGGTTTAAACTTGATGAAATACAGCAAAGTGACAAAATTTTTAAACCGGGGATGACGATAGTTGATCTCGGTGCTGCACCCGGTGGCTGGTCGCAATATGCAGTTACGCAGATCGGCAACACCGGCCGCATTATCGCTTGCGATCTTTTACCTATGGATCCAATCGTTGGTGTGGACTTCCTTCAGGGCGACTTTCGTGATGAATTAGTCCTGAAAGCGTTACTTGAACGCGTAGGTGACAGTAAAGTACAAGTTGTCATGTCTGATATGGCGCCAAATATGTGTGGAACACCGGCGGTGGATATTCCCCGGGCCATGTATCTGGTAGAGCTGGCGCTTGGAATGGCTCGTGATGTATTAGCGCCAGGTGGTAGTTTTGTAGTGAAGGTGTTCCAGGGCGAAGGCTTCGATGAGTATCTAAGAGAGATTCGCTCCCTGTTTACGAAGGTCAAAGTTCGTAAGCCGGACTCTTCTCGCGCCCGTTCGCGTGAAGTGTATATTGTAGCGACCGGGCGTAAACCATAACCGGCAGATTTCAAACGAAAGTTTGAAAGAAACTGGATATAGAGTATCCTGACGCTGTTTTTAACACAGTTGTAATATGAGGTTAATCCCTTGAGTGACATGGCGAAAAACCTAATTCTCTGGCTGGTCATTGCCGTTGTGCTGATGTCAGTATTCCAGAGCTTTGGGCCCAGCGAGTCTAATGGCCGTAAGGTTGATTACTCTACCTTCCTGCAAGAGGTCAATCAGGACCAGGTTCGTGAAGCGAAGATCAACGGACGTGAGATTAACGTTACCAAGAAAGATAGTAACCGTTACACGACCTACATCCCGGTTAACGATCCGAAGTTGCTTGATAACCTGCTGACCAAAAACGTCAAGGTTGTTGGCGAACCACCTGAAGAGCCGAGCCTGCTGGCTTCTATCTTCATTTCCTGGTTCCCAATGCTGCTGCTGATTGGTGTCTGGATCTTCTTCATGCGTCAGATGCAGGGCGGTGGTGGCAAAGGTGCCATGTCGTTCGGCAAGAGCAAAGCGCGCATGCTGACGGAAGATCAGATCAAAACGACTTTTGCTGACGTTGCGGGTTGTGACGAAGCAAAAGAAGAAGTCGCTGAGCTGGTTGAGTATCTGCGCGAACCGAGCCGTTTCCAGAAACTGGGCGGTAAAATCCCGAAAGGCGTCCTGATGGTCGGTCCTCCGGGTACGGGTAAAACCCTGCTGGCGAAAGCTATCGCAGGTGAAGCGAAGGTTCCATTCTTCACAATTTCCGGTTCTGATTTCGTGGAAATGTTCGTGGGTGTCGGTGCATCTCGTGTGCGTGACATGTTCGAACAAGCCAAAAAAGCGGCACCGTGCATCATCTTCATCGATGAAATCGACGCCGTAGGCCGCCAGCGTGGCGCAGGTCTGGGCGGTGGTCACGATGAACGTGAACAGACGCTGAACCAGATGCTGGTTGAGATGGACGGCTTCGAAGGTAACGAAGGTATTATCGTTATCGCAGCGACTAACCGTCCGGACGTTCTTGACCCTGCGCTGCTTCGTCCAGGCCGTTTTGACCGTCAGGTTGTGGTTGGTCTGCCGGACGTTCGCGGTCGTGAACAGATCCTGAAAGTGCATATGCGTCGCGTGCCGCTGTCTCCGGATATCGATGCGGCAATCATTGCACGTGGTACCCCTGGCTTCTCCGGTGCGGACCTCGCGAACCTGGTCAACGAAGCGGCGCTGTTTGCTGCTCGTGGCAACAAGCGCGTAGTGTCGATGGTTGAGTTCGAAAAAGCGAAAGACAAAATCATGATGGGTGCGGAACGTCGCTCCATGGTGATGACGGAAGCGCAGAAGGAATCTACCGCGTATCACGAAGCAGGCCACGCGATTATCGGTCGCCTGGTGCCGGAACACGATCCGGTGCACAAAGTGACGATTATCCCGCGCGGTCGTGCGCTGGGTGTGACCTTCTTCCTGCCTGAAGGCGATGCAATCAGCGCCAGCCGTCAGAAACTGGAAAGTCAGATCTCCACATTGTACGGTGGCCGTCTGGCGGAAGAGATCATCTACGGTGCTGAACATGTTTCTACCGGTGCGTCGAACGACATTAAAGTCGCGACTAACCTGGCGCGTAACATGGTTACTCAGTGGGGCTTCTCCGATAAACTCGGTCCGTTGCTGTACGCTGAAGAAGAAGGCGAAGTGTTCCTGGGACGTTCTGTGGCGAAAGCGAAACACATGTCCGATGAAACCGCTCGCATTATCGATCAGGAAGTTAAACTGCTGATTGAGCGTAACTATGACCGTGCACGTCGTTTGCTGAACGAAAACATGGACATTCTGCACTCAATGAAAGATGCGCTCATGAAATATGAGACTATCGATGCGCCGCAGATTGACGATCTGATGGCTCGCCGCGATGTGCGTCCGCCTGCGGGTTGGGAAGAACCGGGTTCTTCTAACAACAACTCTGGCAGCACCGGCAAGCCGAGTGCACCGCGTCCGGTTGATGAACCGCGTGCGCCGGACTCTGGCACTATGTCAGAGCAACTGGGCGACAAATAAGTTATCGTTGATGATGACCGTGTTTTAATTGAAAACCCTGGGGCTTGCTCCGGGGTTTTTCTTATCTGCATATTCAAGATTTTACCAGGGATAAAACTATGAAACTCTTTGCTCAGGGTTCTTCACTGGATCTCAGCCATCCGCACGTCATGGGGATTTTGAACGTCACGCCAGACTCATTTTCCGATGGTGGAGCGCACAACTCTTTGGTTGAGGCGGTAAAACACGCAAACCTGATGATTAACGCCGGGGCGACTATCATTGATGTGGGTGGTGAGTCCACGCGTCCGGGCGCGGCTGATGTGAGTGTTGAAGAAGAGTTGCAGCGAGTGATCCCTGTGGTGGAGGCGATTGCTCAGCGTTTTGAAGTGTGGATTTCGGTTGATACCTCAAAGCCCGAAGTGATCCGCGAATGCGCCAGAGTTGGCGCGCATATCATCAATGACATTCGCTCACTCTCGGAGCCTGGAGCGTTGGAAGCCGCAGCGGAGACCGGATTGCCGGTTTGCCTGATGCATATGCAGGGGCAGCCGAAAACCATGCAGGAAGCGCCAAAGTATGAGGATGTTTTTGCTGAGGTAGATCGTTACTTTGTTGAGCAAATAGCACGTTGCGAGCGGGCTGGAATCACAAAAGATAAATTGTTGCTCGACCCCGGGTTCGGATTCGGTAAAAATCTCACTCACAACTACACATTACTGGCACGTCTGGCGGAGTTTCATCATTTTAATCTGCCGCTGCTGGTTGGGATGTCACGAAAATCAATGGTTGGCCAGTTGCTGAATGTGGGGCCATCCGAACGCCTGAGTGGCAGTCTGGCGTGCGCGGTGATTGCCGCAATGCAGGGGGCGCAGATCGTTCGTGTCCATGACGTCAAAGAAACCGTAGAAGCGATGCGTGTGGTGGAAGCCACATTGTCTGCAAAGGAAAAAAAACGCTATGAGTAATCGTAAATATTTTGGCACTGATGGGATCCGCGGTCGCGTAGGTGATGCCCCAATTACTCCTGACTTTGTGCTCAAGCTGGGCTGGGCTGCAGGGAAAGTGCTGGCTCGTCATGGTTCACGTAAAATTATTATCGGTAAAGATACGCGTATTTCCGGCTATATGCTGGAGTCCGCGCTGGAAGCGGGCCTGGCAGCCGCCGGACTCTCAGCCTCATTCACAGGGCCAATGCCAACACCTGCCGTTGCTTATCTGACGCGTGCTTTCCGTGCTGAGGCCGGGATTGTTATCTCCGCTTCGCACAACCCATTCTATGACAATGGGATTAAATTCTTCTCCATCGATGGGACCAAACTGCCGGATGCGGTTGAAGAAGCTATCGAAGCCGAAATGGAAAAAGCGATCACCTGCGTGGACTCGGCTGAACTGGGTAAAGCTACCCGTATCGTTGATGCTGCCGGTCGCTATATCGAGTTTTGCAAAGGCACCTTCCCGAACGAACTGAGTCTGAGTGAGCTTAAAATTGTGGTGGATTGCGCTAACGGTGCAACGTACCACATTGCACCAAATGTACTGCGTGAGCTGGGTGCAAACGTGATTGCCATTGGCTGTGAGCCAAACGGTGTGAACATCAATGAAGAAGTCGGCGCCACTGACGTCCGTGCCCTGCAGGCGCGCGTGATTGCGGAAAAAGCCGATCTGGGTATTGCACTGGACGGCGATGGCGACCGCGTCATTATGGTTGACCACGAAGGCAATAAGGTCGATGGCGATCAGATCATGTACATCATCGCCCGTGAAGCCCTGCGTCAGGGACAGCTGCGTGGTGGTGCGGTAGGTACGTTGATGAGCAACATGGGCCTCGAGCTGGCGCTGAAACAGCTGGGTATTCCTTTTGCTCGGGCGAAAGTTGGCGACCGCTATGTGCTGGAAAAAATGCAGGAAAAAGGCTGGCGTATCGGTGCCGAAAACTCTGGTCATGTGATCCTGCTGGACAAAACCACCACTGGTGACGGCATCGTGGCGGGCCTGCAGGTGCTGGCGGCGATGGTGCGCAACCATATGAGTTTGCACGACCTGTGCAGCGGCATGAAAATGTTCCCACAGCTGCTGGTTAACGTACGTTACACCGCAGGTAGCGGCGATCCGCTGGAACATGAAAATGTGAAAGCGGTGATGGCGGAAGTGGAAGCGGCACTTGGTAACCGTGGACGCGTCCTGCTGCGTAAGTCTGGTACCGAACCGTTAATTCGTGTGATGGTTGAAGGTGAAGACGAAGCGCAGGTGACTGAATTCGCCCACCGTATTGCCGATGCTGTGAAAGCGGCGTAATCCCGAAGAAAGTGAGAGCCGGAGTCTGAGACTCCGGCTTTTTTTTACTATACGGCAAGCGGCTGTTTACGTCGGCGCTGCCAGAAATAACCACCGACCATCAGTAGTACAAGGACTGCCAGCCACGGCAGAACCGCCAGCAAATGCCCAGACCGGGCAAAGGTTAGCGCAATCATCAGTAGCCAACCGCCCAGCATCGGAATCGCGGTGCGCTTAACAATATCCACAGGCGAGACGCCTGCAATCCCTGCGATAGCAATGATGACGCCGGCAATCGGCGATAACGTACGACCAATACCCGCCGATATCTGGATAGGCAACATCATGACTGCGATATCGCTACCGATATGACGGCTGATGTCCGGCACCATGGGGGCGAAGGAGAAAAATGCCGCATTCCCGGAGCCCATCAGCGCTGAAATTGCGAAGGTGATTAGGGTCATCAGCAGGATAATAGAGGCTGCGCTGAGGCCAAATTCGCCAGAAAGCGACAGCAGCGCGTCGACGGCACCAATGGCTTTCAGCCCGGCGGAAAAAACTTCACCGGCGATAATCAGCGTCACGACGGTGGCAAAAACGCTGCCCATGCTGTCGAAAACCTTTTGTACGCCAGCCATCACCTCGCGCGCTTTGCGATGACGGCAGTACTCACAAACCAGCGTAATAGCGAGGCTTATCAGTACGGCGGTGTCCAGCGTAATCTTAAGCGAGCTAAATACTAAATCGCTACACACCAACATCAATACCAGCGGCAGCATAGGCAGAAACAGCCAGGCGATAGGTGCGTCGGCTTCATCAGTTGCCGTTAATGTCTGCATCTGCTGAGCTGCATTGTCGCCACTTTCCCGACGGTCAAAAAAGCGTTGCACAACAATATGCAACAGGGCGATGAAAAGAATGACGGGCACAACGATCGGCAACTGATCCTGCACAAAATAGTTCACCACCTCAATACCTGCGGTTTTGGCGGCGAGAACCGAGTTGCCGGATCCTGGGCCAAACTCAACCGCACAGGTACTGGCGATAACTGCGGCAACTGCGGCGCGGCTACAGCCAAGACGGGTAAGCAATGGGTAAAGCGTCGCCATCAACAGCAGACCCAATCCGGTGGCGCTGCTGATAAACAGCGACAGGAATTGGCCTAATAGCAGTGCCAGTCCCAGCAGCAGATAAGGCGAGTTCAGCCGTTGTAAAGGACGAGATGTTACCCGAACCAGTACCTGGCTTGCGCCAATGGCTGACATGTACGTGGCGAAACCACCAATCAGCATAATTTGCAGCCCGAGGCCGCCGAGACGCACGCTCAGGGTATCGCGAATAAACTCAAAGGCGTCAAAGGGGCCGAATCCGGTGCTCTTTTTCACCAGGCCACTGAGTGAGGTCATTCCGCTAAAATGCGCGATAAGCAACAGCACAATCCCGGTCAATAACAGTACCGACTGGGGGTGATATTTTTTGAGGATCAGACGTCCGGCAAAAATGATGGCGATTAGCGCCAGTAGTAATGACATTCTTGCCCCCTTACTCGAAGTTGCCGGTAACCAGGCACTCTCCATCCCGCAGCAACGGTTTACCCGCGGCAAACAGATGGGCCAGCGAGAGGTCATCATTGAGTACACAGATATCGGCACGTTCTCCGGCGCAGAGCATGCCCCCGGAAATACCCAGCGAGCGTGCAACGTTTGCCGTCAACATTGCGATGGCTTGCGGCACCGGAATACCGACATCAATCAGGCGAGGAAGTAGGTTAAGATTGCCTGCGACCGGTGCCGCGCTTAAACCTTCAACGATACCCTGAGCGTTAAAGCGCGGAACGCTGCCATTGCCGTCAGAACTGATCGTGATGCGCTCCGCCGGAACCTGTGCTTCGAGTGCGTGGAGAATCGCTTGCTCCTGAGGCATAAAACGACTGCCACCGGACGTAACATCGATATGGCCGCCGCGATGGGCGAAAGCAATAGCCTGTTCGAACAAGGGCTCTGTTCTTGCAACATGGGTCGGTGAAATATGGTGAATCGGAATACCCGCATCACACAACTCAATAAGTTGCGACATCCCTTCCGGCAGATTCCCCAGGTGCACATGCAGCAAGCCTTTTTTCCCTGCCAGCAGGGAAGCGACGCGAATATCGCTCACTATCCTCAGCAACTCCTGGAAAGAGGGGTAAGAGCCGCGGTGATCGGCGAGGGCGATTTTTACACCAAGAATTGCCGGAATAAAGGCCATATCATCGCGGATGGATCGCGTAATGGTTGGGCTGGGAACGGCGTAGGCTCCCGTATGCATAAACGCGCGTAATCCCTCAAGGTTGAGAGACTGCATTTTAGCGTAGAGGTCTTTGGGCGAACGAGAAATGGCATCGGTGCCTAACACGCCAACCACCGTGGTAATACCCGCTTGAATCAGATCGCGCAGCTTGACGGCGGGTGTCCGACTGGCAAATCCGGCTTCGCCACCGCCACCGGTAAGATGAACATGCTGATCGATGATGCCAGGGATAACCCATTTACCCCGACAATCGATGACCTCGTTGACGCCATCAAACAATGAAATATCTTTTTCTACCGCCACAATTCGGTCGGCATGAATGAGCAGGGAGCAGAGGCCTAAATCCTCAGGAGAAAAAACACGGGCATTGGTCAATAAAGTAAACATAGCGGTCCTGTCAAACGTCGAAGGTGAGAGTCGGCAGGTGAAACGGAATATTGTTGTTATGATGCCCACCATAAAGCCATTACTATAACTATGACTATTACCGATTTGTTATTGGAGGATGCGGTTATGGCATGGCGGAGAGCACAACGTGGATTGTAAGTGGCTGGAAGATTTTCTGGCCTTGAGCCAGCATGGAAACTACTCCCAGGCCGCGGCGCAGCGGCATATTACTCAACCTGCGCTGAGTCGGCGTATAAAGTCGCTGGAAGAGGTGCTGGGCGTGCCTTTGTTTGATCGGACAACGACCCCCGTCACGCTGACGCGCTATGGTGAACGCTTTGAACCTTATGCCCGGCACGTCCTCAGTACGTTAACAGAGGCACGCCATGAGCTGTCGGCGATGACGCCAGCAACGGATAACACGCTGGTGATGGTCAGCCTGCATACGCTGTCGGTGAATATCCTGCCGGATATGATCAACTACCTGCGACAGAGTGAGCCGCAGTTAAACTTTACGGTAAACGCCAGTATCCAGGGGATAGACAACCACTTCAATGCCCTGATAAACCGGCAAATTGATATGCTGGTGACTTACGATTTACCCTCTTCACAACCAGGGCTGGAGATTGCCGGAGGGTTAAAACGTTCACTATGGCGGTATGAGCGATTTATTCCTGTGATTTCTGCACAGTTGGTGGATACGCTGGACGATCCGCATACCCCGATCCCCTGGCTATGTTACAGCGACTATACCTTTGTCAGACGTATTATTGAGCTGGCAGAACAACGAGTGCGACCACGGTTGAAAAAAGTGTTTGAGAGTGGTTTAAGCGAAACGATACGAGAAATGGTGTTGCGCCATATGGGAATGGCCTGGTTACCTGAATCGATGGTGGCGGAAGAGTTGGTGAATCAGCAAATTATTCACTGCTGGCCAGAAAATGCAGACCTGATTTGTGAAATCCCTGTTGTGGTATGGGCGAATCTTGACGATCAACGCGCCGTCATGCAGAGATGCTGGGAGAAGTTGCTGCGTTTTTGATTGATATGGCGATTTTTTCCGCAGTTGATACAATGCTAACAAATTGCCCTTGCGAAGGTTATTCGCTTTGGTTAGTATTCACACCCGCTTCAGTGGGAAACAGTAAATATTCCCGCTTTAATGGTCGAAGCATTGTACGCGGCAACTCCGCAAGGAACAGGTTGATTATGCACGAAGCTCTTTTAGTAGTTTTCCTTATTGTGGCAATTGGCCTGGTAGGCTTGATCATGCTGCAGCAAGGCAAAGGCGCTGATATGGGAGCCTCTTTTGGCGCAGGCGCTTCTGGTACTCTGTTTGGTTCAAGTGGTTCTGGTAACTTCATGACCCGTATGACAGCTGTATTGGGAACCTTGTTCTTCATCATCAGTCTGGTGCTGGGTAACATGAACAGCAACAAGACCAATAAAGGAAGTGAGTGGGAAAATCTGAGCGCACCGGCGAAAACCGAGCAAACTCAGCCAGCTGCTCCGGCTCAGCCGACCAGCGATATCCCACGCTAAGTATTCTGTACCGAGGTGGTGGAATTGGTAGACACGCTACCTTGAGGTGGTAGTGCCCTAACGGGCTTGTGGGTTCGAGTCCCATCCTCGGTACCAAATTCCAAAAAAAAGACGCTGCAAAGCGTCTTTTTTTTCGTCTGTTATTTGTGGCTGTCCTGTAGGTCGGATAAGCATAGCGCCATCAGGCGTTGTAATAATGTCGGATGGCGGCGTAAACGCCTTATCCGACCTACAGGGCCGCAGAGCTATATTCCGCACATAAAAAAGGCCGCTTTCGCGGCCTTAAGATGGTGTATCTTTACTTCGCCTTATTTTCCAGATTCTCAACCTGCGGCAGGCCGGTTGTGGAAGAAGCGGTCAGCAGACCAGACTGCGCATAGCCGAACAGCTTCTCGCGGGTATCGGTGATATCCAGATTACGCATGGTTAACTGACCGATACGGTCGTCCGGAGAGAATACGGAATCGCCTTTTTCCATCGTCAGACGTTCTGGTTTATAAGTCAGATTGTCAGATACGGTGTTGAGGATCGAGTAGTCATTACCACGGCGCAGTTCCAGCGTCACTTCACCGGTAATCTGGCTGGCAACCCAACGCTGCAGACCGTCACGCAGCATCAGCGCCTGAGAGTCGAACCAGCGACCCTGATACAGCAGACGACCAAGCTGGCGACCATGTGCGTGATACTGCTCGATGGTATCCTCGTTGTGAATACCGGTCAGCAGACGCTCGTATGCGATATGTAACAATGCCATCCCCGGGGCTTCGTAGATGCCACGGCTCTTCGCTTCAATGATGCGGTTTTCAATCTGATCGCTCATACCCAGACCGTGACGACCGCCGATACGGTTGGCTTCCAGCATCATCTCAACGTCGTCGCTGAAGGTTTTACCGTTCAGTGCAACCGGATGACCCTGTTCAAAACGCACAGTCACTTCTTCTGCCGGGATCTTCACGCTCTCATCCCAGAACTTCACGCCCATAATTGGGTTGACGATTTTGACGCTTGAGTTCAGGAATTCCAGATCTTTTGCTTCGTGGGTCGCCCCGAGCATATTGGAGTCTGTTGAGTACGCTTTCTCAACGGACATCTTGTAGTCGAAACCACAGGCAATCATAAATTCGGACATCTCATGGCGACCGCCGAGTTCATCGATAAAATCGGTATCCAGCCATGGTTTATAAATCTGCAGTTCGGCGTTGGTCAGCAGACCGTAACGATAGAAACGTTCAATATCGTTACCTTTATAGGTGCTACCGTCACCCCAGATATTTACGCCATCTTCTTTCATGGCGGCAACCAGCATGGTGCCGGTCACGGCACGGCCCAGCGGGGTGGTATTGAAGTAGGTCAGTCCGCCAGTGGTGTTGTGGAATGCACCGCACTGAATGGCAGCGATCCCTTCGGCAACGAGCTGCTTACGGCAATCTACCAGGCGAGCATTCTCAGCACCATATTCCATTGCACGGCGAGGAATGGCGTCATAGTCATCCTCATCCGGCTGGCCCAAATTCGCAGTATATGCATATGGGACAGCCCCTTTTTGTCGCATCCACAGCAGTGCTGCACTGGTGTCCAGGCCGCCGGAAAAAGCGATACCAATACGTTGACCTACCGGGAGATGCTTGAGAATCGTCGTCATAAAATAAAACCCTGCTTGATAGACTGGTGAAGAGGTCGCTTATTATGCTAATTGCATTTTTATGCAAAATAAATGAGTTTTCATTTAATCATCTTTTCTGGATGACAGGAAGAGTTTAGTGATAATTTCGTTAAATAACGGCGTGGGTGGCATATTTATCTTGCTGGGCTAGCGCTGGGCAGCATTCATTGATTTGCATAGTCGTAACAAGGTTGACATAACGCATAGTGAATCAATATACTGTGCGCAGATTTTACGTCCCGTCCTCGGTACCAAATCCCAGCAGTATTTGCATTTTTTACCCAAAACGAGTAAAATTTGCCACGTTTCAGGCGCGGGGTGGAGCAGCCTGGTAGCTCGTCGGGCTCATAACCCGAAGGTCGTCGGTTCAAATCCGGCCCCCGCAACCACTTTCCCTTAGAGTTCTTTTTCAAATATACTGTGAAGACTTAGGCCTTCGTAGCTGGATTTGAAAAAAATTCTTTCGGAAGGTTCTCCGAACCGCAGGTGCGGTTATAGGGTTCAGTTATCTAAAGCCCCGATTTATCGGGGTTTTTTGTTATCTGACTACAGAATAACTGGGCTTTAGGCCCTTTTTTTATGTCTTGGGGGTGGGCTTGTCCACATTAGAGCAAAAATTAACAGAGATGATTACAGCGCCAGTTGAAGCCCTGGGCTACGAACTGGTCGGCATCGAATTTATTCGTGGTCGCACATCCACACTGCGCATCTATATTGATAGTGAAGATGGCATCAATGTTGATGATTGTGCTGATGTGAGCCATCAGGTAAGCGCCGTGATGGATGTCGAAGACCCAATCACCGTTGCCTATAACCTGGAAGTCTCCTCTCCGGGTCTCGACCGTCCTCTGTTCACAGCTGAACACTACGTGCGTTTCCTGGGTGAAGAAGTCACGCTGGTTCTTCGTATGGCGGTACAAAACCGTCGTAAATGGCAGGGCGTTATCAAAGCGGTGGACGGTGAGATGATCACGGTCACAGTCGAAGGCAAAGATGAAGTGTTCGCGCTGAGTAATATCCAGAAGGCGAACCTGGTTCCCCACTTTTAACAGTCTGGATTGAGGTGAAAAGCCCGCGATGAACAAAGAAATTTTGGCTGTTGTTGAAGCCGTATCCAACGAAAAAGCGCTGCCACGCGAGAAAATTTTTGAAGCACTGGAAAGTGCGCTGGCTACAGCAACAAAGAAAAAATATGAGCAAGAGATCGACGTTCGCGTAGAAATCGATCGTAAAAGCGGTGATTTCGATACCTTCCGTCGTTGGGTAATCGTAGAAGAAGTTACTCAGCCGACCAAAGAAATTACGCTGGAAGCGGCACGCTTCGAAGACGAAAGTCTGAACGTGGGCGAATATGTTGAAGATCAGATTGAATCTGTCACCTTTGACCGTATCACCACCCAGACCGCGAAACAGGTTATCGTACAGAAAGTACGTGAAGCTGAACGCGCAATGGTTGTCGATCAGTTCCGCGAACACGAAGGCGAAATCGTCACCGGTGTGGTAAAGAAAGTAAACCGCGACAACATTTCTCTGGATCTGGGCAGCAATGCTGAAGCTGTTATCCTGCGTGAAGACATGCTCCCGCGTGAAAACTTCCGCCCAGGTGACCGTATTCGTGGTGTTCTGTACTCTGTACGCCCGGAAGCGCGCGGTGCGCAGCTGTTTGTAACCCGTTCCAAACCGGAAATGCTGATTGAGCTGTTCCGCATTGAAGTACCGGAAATTGGCGAAGAAGTTATCGAAATTAAAGCGGCTGCCCGTGATCCGGGATCGCGTGCGAAAATCGCCGTTAAGACCAACGACAAGCGTATTGATCCGGTCGGAGCCTGTGTTGGTATGCGCGGTGCGCGCGTTCAGGCGGTTTCTACCGAACTGGGCGGCGAGCGTATCGATATCGTCCTGTGGGATGATAACCCGGCGCAGTTCGTGATTAACGCAATGGCGCCAGCAGACGTTGCTTCTATCGTGGTGGATGAAGACAAGCACACCATGGATATCGCGGTTGAAGCCGGTAACCTGGCTCAGGCGATTGGACGTAATGGTCAGAACGTCCGCCTGGCTTCACAACTGAGCGGTTGGGAACTCAACGTGATGACCGTTGATGACCTGCAGGCGAAGCATCAGGCTGAAGCACATGCAGCCATTGATACCTTCACCAAATATCTCGATATCGATGAAGATTTCGCGACCGTTCTGGTGGAAGAAGGTTTTGCGACGCTGGAAGAACTGGCCTACGTGCCAATGAAAGAGCTGCTGGAAATTGACGGCCTGGATGAACAGACCGTTGAAGCGCTGCGCGAGCGTGCTAAAAACGCACTGACCACTCTGGCACTGGCCCAGGAAGAAAGCCTCGGTGATAACAAACCGGCTGACGATCTGCTGAATCTGGAAGGATTGGATCGTGAGATGGCCTTCAAACTGGCGGCCCGTGGTGTTTGTACGCTGGAAGATCTCGCTGAACAGGGCATTGATGATCTGGCTGATATCGAAGGGTTGACCGACGAAAAAGCCGGTGAGCTGATTATGGCTGCCCGTAATATTTGCTGGTTCGGCGACGAAGCGTAATAAACTGTAGCAGGAAGGAACAGTATGACAGATGTAACCGTAAAAACGCTGGCTGCAGAGATACAGACTTCCGTGGATCGCCTGGTACAGCAATTTGCTGATGCCGGTATCCCGAAGTCTGCTGACGACTCTGTGTCCGCACAAGAGAAACAAACCTTACTGGCGCATTTGAACCGTGAAAACGGCTCAGCGCCGGATAAGTTGACATTGCAGCGTAAAACGCGCAGTACTCTCAATATTCCAGGTACCGGTGGAAAAAGCAAATCGGTACAAATCGAAGTCCGCAAGACACGCACCTTTGTGAAACGCGATCCGCAAGAGGCTGAACGCCTTGCCGCGGAAGAGCAGGCGCAGCGTGAAGCGGAAGAGCAAGCCCGTCGTGAGGCAGAAGAAGCTGCCAAACGCGAGGCGCAACAAAAAGCCGAACGTGAGGCCGCAGAACAAGCTAAGCGTGAAGCCGCTGATAAAGCGAAACGTGAAGCTGCGGAAAAAGACAAAGTGAGCAATCAACAGACCGACGATATGACTAAAACCGCCCAGGCCGAAAAAGCCCGCCGTGAAAATGAAGCCGCAGAACTGAAGCGTAAAGCGGAAGAAGAAGCACGTCGCAAGCTTGAAGAAGAAGCGCGCCGCGTAGCGGAAGAAGCTCGCCGTATGGCGGAAGAAAACGAGAAAAATGGTGTGAATAACGCTGAACCTGTTGAAGATACCAGCGATTATCACGTCACCACTTCCCAGCATGCTCGCCAGGCTGAAGACGAGAACGATCGTGAAGTCGAAGGCGGTCGTGGTCGTACTCGCAGCACTAAAGCAGCGCGTCCGGCGAAGAAAGGCAACAAACACGCTGAATCTAAAGCTGACCGTGAAGAAGCGCGTGCAGCGGTTCGCGGCGGTAAAGGCGGTAAGCAGCGTAAAGGTTCCGCTCTGCAGCAGGGCTTCCAGAAGCCAGCTCAGGCCGTTAACCGTGACGTTGTGATCGGCGAAACCATCACCGTTGGCGATCTGGCGAACAAAATGGCAGTTAAAGGCTCTCAGGTCATCAAAGCGATGATGAAACTGGGCGCAATGGCTACCATTAACCAGGTCATCGACCAGGAAACCGCACAGCTGGTTGCCGAAGAGATGGGCCACAAAGTTATCCTGCGTCGTGAAAACGAGCTGGAAGAAGCGGTAATGAGCGACCGTGACACCGGTGCTGCGGCTGAACCGCGCGCACCAGTTGTGACCATCATGGGTCACGTTGACCACGGTAAAACCTCCCTGCTGGACTACATTCGTTCCACGAAAGTGGCTTCTGGTGAAGCGGGCGGCATTACTCAGCACATCGGTGCGTACCACGTTGAAACTGACAACGGTATGATCACCTTCCTGGATACCCCGGGTCACGCCGCGTTTACCTCCATGCGTGCTCGTGGTGCTCAGGCAACGGATATCGTTGTTCTGGTTGTTGCAGCAGACGACGGCGTGATGCCACAGACCATCGAAGCTATCCAGCACGCGAAAGCGGCGGGTGTGCCGGTGGTGGTTGCAGTCAACAAAATCGATAAGCCGGAAGCGGATCCGGATCGCGTTAAAAACGAACTGTCCCAGTACGGCATCATGCCGGAAGAGTGGGGCGGCGAGAGCCAATTCGTTCACGTTTCTGCGAAAGCGGGTACCGGTATCGACGAGCTGCTGGACGCTATCCTGCTGCAGGCCGAAGTACTGGAACTGAAAGCTGTGCGTAAAGGTATGGCGAGCGGTGCGGTTATCGAATCCTTCCTGGATAAAGGTCGTGGTCCGGTTGCTACCGTACTGGTGCGTGAAGGTACGCTGCACAAAGGCGACATCGTACTGTGTGGCTTCGAATACGGTCGCGTTCGTGCTATGCGTAACGAACTGGGTCAGGAAGTACTGGAAGCAGGTCCATCCATTCCGGTGGAAATCCTCGGTCTGTCCGGTGTTCCGGCTGCAGGTGACGAAGTTACTGTCGTTCGTGACGAGAAGAAAGCCCGTGAAGTTGCACTGTATCGTCAGGGCAAATTCCGTGAAGTTAAACTGGCTCGTCAGCAGAAATCTAAACTCGAGAACATGTTCGCTAACATGACCGAAGGCGAAGTTCACGAAGTGAACGTCGTCCTGAAGGCTGACGTTCAGGGTTCTGTAGAAGCGATTTCCGACTCTTTACTGAAACTGTCTACCGACGAAGTCAAAGTGAAGATCATCGGTTCTGGCGTAGGTGGTATCACCGAAACCGACGCGACCCTGGCTGCGGCATCCAACGCGATTCTGGTTGGCTTCAACGTCCGTGCTGATGCCTCTGCACGTAAAGTTATCGAATCTGAAAGCCTGGATCTGCGTTACTACTCCGTCATCTATCATCTGATCGACGAAGTGAAAGCAGCGATGAGCGGCATGCTGTCTCCGGAGCTGAAACAGCAGATCATTGGTCTGGCTGAAGTTCGTGATGTGTTCAAATCACCGAAATTCGGCGCTATCGCAGGTTGTATGGTTACCGAAGGCACGATTAAACGTCACAACCCAATCCGCGTTCTGCGCGACAACGTGGTTATCTATGAAGGCGAGCTGGAATCCCTGCGTCGCTTCAAAGATGACGTTAACGAAGTCCGTAACGGCATGGAATGTGGTATCGGCGTTAAGAACTACAACGACGTTCGCGTTGGCGATATGATCGAAGTGTTCGAGATTATCGAGATCCAACGTACTATCGCTTAATCTTCGTCGTCTTTTGGGCCGCAATTTGCAGCCCAAAATCCTTAGAAGATGATTAGGTGTAGGCCGGGTAAGCGAAGCGCCACCCGGCAAGAAATTTAAAAAGGGGCTGATAGCCCCTTTTTTGTCTTTATTCTGGAGAATTTATTATGGCGAAAGAATTTGGTCGCCCGCAGCGTGTCGCGCAAGAGATGCAGAAAGAGATCGCACTCATCCTGCAACGCGAAATCAAAGACCCGCGTGTTGGTATGATGACCACCGTATCGGGCGTTGAGATGTCTCGTGATCTGGCATATGCCAAAGTATTCGTGACTTTCCTCAACGATCAGGACGAAGCTGCTGTGAAAAAAGGCATCAAAGCACTGCAGGAAGCCTCTGGTTTTATCCGCTCTCTGCTGGGTAAAGCAATGCGTCTGCGTATCGTGCCTGAGCTGACCTTCTTCTACGACAACTCGTTGGTTGAAGGGATGCGCATGTCCAACCTGGTGACCAGCGTGGTGAAACATGACGATGAGCGTCGTGTGAACCCAGCGGACGACAGCAAGGAGGACTGATGAGTCGTCCTCGTCGTCGTGGTCGCGACATTCACGGTGTCCTGCTGCTGGATAAGCCGCAGGGCATGTCCAGCAATGATGTACTGCAAAAAGTAAAACGCATCTACAATGCCAATCGCGCGGGACATACCGGCGCACTGGATCCGCTGGCGACAGGCATGCTGCCAATCTGCCTCGGTGAAGCGACTAAGTTTTCACAGTATTTGCTGGATTCTGACAAACGCTATCGTGTGGTTGCCCGTCTGGGCCAGCGTACAGACACTTCCGATGCCGATGGGCAAATCGTGCAGGAACGTCCGGTAACCTTCACCGCAGAACAACTGGCGAGCGCGCTGGAAACTTTCCGCGGCGATATCGAGCAGATCCCGTCAATGTATTCGGCGCTGAAGTATCAGGGTAAGAAGCTGTACGAATATGCGCGTCAGGGTATTGAAGTGCCGCGTGAAGCGCGACCGATTACCGTCTATGAGCTGCTGTTTATCCGTCACGAAGGTAACGAACTGGAGCTGGAAGTTCACTGTTCCAAAGGCACCTATATTCGCACCATTGTTGACGATCTGGGTGAGAAGTTGGGCTGCGGCGCGCACGTCACGTATCTGCGTCGTTTGACGGTCAGCAAGTATCCGGTGGATCGAATGGTGACGCTGGAACATCTGCGTGAGCTGGTTGAACAGGCCGAGCAGCAGAACATTCCGGCGGCACAGCTGCTTGATCCTTTGCTGATGCCAATGGACAGTCCAGCATCGGACTATCCTGTTGTTAATTTGCCTTTAACATCCTCGGTTTACTTTAAAAATGGTAACCCGGTACGGACATCAGGCGCGCCGCTGGAAGGGCTGGTCCGCGTGACGGAAGGCGATGACGGCAAGTTTATCGGCATGGGGGAGATGGACGATGAAGGTCGTGTCGCCCCCCGTCGCCTGGTGGTTGAGTATCCTGCATAGCGCTCTCTGTCTTGCGATAAAAGGGCGCTGCGAGTAGGATACTGCCGCTTAACGTCGCGTAAATTGTTTAACAATCTACGCGACGTATACACAAAATCATTCGAGCTGCATCAAGGCGGCAAGTCTGAGAATCCTCAGGAGCTTACTTAGGTAAGTGACTGAGGTGAGCGGACGCAGCCAACGCAGAGTCAGTTTGAAGGATAAAGTGTATACACTGGGATAGCTGAATTAGAGATCGGCATCCTTTCATTCTTAACACTTTGGAGTTTTAAAATGTCTCTAAGTACTGAAGCTACCGCTAAAATCGTTTCTGAGTTTGGTCGTGATGCAAACGACACCGGTTCTACCGATGTTCAGGTTGCACTGTTGACTGCACAGATTAACCACCTGCAGGGCCACTTTGCAGAGCACAAAAAAGATCACCACAGCCGTCGTGGTCTGCTGCGCATGGTTTCTCAGCGTCGTAAACTGCTCGACTACCTGAAACGTAAAGATGTTGCACGTTACACCGCGCTGATCGAGCGTCTGGGTCTGCGTCGCTAATTCTTTCGAGTTTCAGAAAGAGGGGGCCTTCATGGCCCCTTTTTTCCAGCAGATGGCAGCAATTCGCTGGAAACTAATGTATTGTTGCTATGAATGATCTTCCGTTGCAGAGGTTCGCGCGGCTAATGAGAGGCTTTACTCATGCTTATGGGTTAGGGTTGTCATTAGTCGCGAGGATGCGCAGAAGATCGGGTATTAACGATGGCGCAAAATGTGCCGTCAAAAAAATAGAGAAAGGATATTATTTTGCTTAATCCGATCGTTCGTAAATTCCAGTACGGTCAGCATACCGTTACGCTGGAAACCGGCATGATGGCGCGTCAGGCGACTGCCGCTGTTATGGTTAGCATGGATGACACCGCGGTATTCGTTACCGTTGTTGGCCAGAAAAAAGCGAAACCAGGCCAGGACTTTTTCCCGCTGACCGTTAACTATCAGGAGCGTACCTACGCTGCTGGCCGTATCCCGGGTAGCTTCTTCCGTCGTGAAGGCCGTCCGAGCGAAGGCGAAACCCTGATCGCGCGTCTGATTGACCGCCCGGTTCGCCCGCTGTTCCCGGAAGGCTTCGTTAACGAAGTTCAGGTTATCGCGACCGTTGTTTCCGTTAACCCGCAGGTTAACCCGGACATCGTGGCAATGATTGGTGCATCTGCTGCGCTGACTCTGTCTGGTATTCCATTCAACGGCCCGATCGGTGCTGCACGTGTTGGTTACATCAATGACCAGTACGTACTGAACCCGACTCAGGACGAACTGAAAGAAAGCAAGCTGGACCTGGTTGTTGCGGGTACTGAAGCAGCCGTACTGATGGTTGAATCCGAAGCAGAACTGCTGAGCGAAGATCAGATGCTGGGTGCTGTTGTGTTCGGTCACGAACAGCAGCAGGTTGTGATTCAGGCTATCAACGAGCTGGCGAAAGAAGCTGGCAAACCGCGTTGGGACTGGCAGCCAGAAGCCGTCAACGAAGCGCTGAACGCACGCGTTGCCGCACTGGCAGAAGCTCGCCTGAGCGATGCTTACCGCATCACCGACAAACAAGAGCGTTATGCTCAGGTTGACGTAATCAAATCTGAAACCATCGCGACTCTGGTGGCTGAAGACGAAACCCTGGACGCTAACGAACTGGGTGAAATCCTGCACGCTATCGAGAAAAACGTTGTTCGTAGCCGCGTACTGGCAGGCGAGCCGCGCATCGATGGCCGTGAAAAAGACATGATCCGTGGTCTGGACGTGCGTACTGGCGTTCTGCCGCGTACCCACGGTTCCGCACTGTTCACCCGTGGCGAAACTCAGGCGCTGGTTACTGCGACCCTGGGCACCACTCGTGATGCGCAGAACCTTGACGAACTGATGGGCGAGCGCACTGACAACTTCCTGTTCCACTACAACTTCCCTCCGTACTGCGTAGGTGAAACCGGTATGGTCGGTTCTCCGAAGCGTCGTGAGATTGGTCACGGCCGTCTGGCGAAACGTGGCGTACTGGCAGTAATGCCGGAACTGGATAAATTCCCGTACACCGTGCGTGTGGTTTCTGAAATCACCGAATCTAACGGTTCTTCTTCCATGGCTTCCGTATGTGGTGCTTCCCTGGCGCTGATGGATGCAGGCGTGCCGATCAAAGCCGCTGTTGCGGGTATCGCGATGGGTCTGGTGAAAGAAGGCGACAACTTTGTTGTTCTGTCTGACATCCTGGGCGACGAAGACCACCTGGGCGATATGGACTTCAAAGTGGCGGGTTCCCGCGACGGTATCTCTGCACTGCAGATGGATATCAAAATTGAAGGTATCACCAAAGAGATCATGCAGGTTGCTCTGAACCAGGCTAAAGGTGCGCGTCTGCACATCCTGGGTGTGATGGAACAAGCGATCAACGCACCGCGTGGCGATATCTCTGAATTTGCTCCGCGTATCCACACCATCAAGATCAGCCCGGACAAGATCAAAGACGTTATCGGTAAAGGCGGTTCTGTTATCCGTGCTCTGACCGAAGAAACCGGCACCACCATTGAAATCGAAGATGATGGTACCGTGAAGATTGCTGCGACCGACGGCGAAAAAGCGAAATATGCTATCCGTCGTATCGAAGAGATCACCGCAGAGATCGAAGTAGGCCGTATCTACAATGGTAAAGTGACCCGTATCGTTGACTTTGGCGCATTCGTTGCCATCGGTGGCGGTAAAGAAGGTCTGGTACACATCTCTCAGATCGCTGATAAGCGCGTTGAGAAAGTGACCGACTACCTGCAGATGGGCCAGGAAGTACCGGTCAAAGTTCTGGAAGTTGATCGCCAGGGCCGTGTACGTCTGAGCATTAAAGAAGCAACTGAGCAGTCTCAGCCTGCAGGCGAACCGGAAGCTCCGGCAAGCCAGGGCGAGTAAGGTTGCCATTGCCCTCCGTGAAAGCGGAGGGCCTTTAACCCGGCAGGATGCCTTGTTAGCAACCGGGGAACCTGGACGTTCATTCAATCGTTGTCTTCGGGAGTGGGAAATGAAGCCTTTTTTGCGCTGGTGTTTCGTTGCGACAGCACTCACGCTGGCTGGATGCAGTAATTCCGCCTGGCGAAAGAGTGAAGTCCTCGCAGTACCATTGCAACCGACTTTGCAGCAGGAAGTGATTCTGGCACGTATGGAACAAATTCTTGCCAGTCGGGCTTTAACCGATGACGAACGCGCACAGCTTTTATATGAGCGCGGAGTGTTGTATGATAGTCTCGGTCTGAGGGCACTGGCGCGAAATGATTTTTCACAAGCGCTGGCAATCCGACCAGATATGCCTGAAGTATTCAATTACTTAGGTATATATTTAACGCAGGCAGGCAATTTTGATGCTGCCTATGAAGCGTTTGATTCTGTACTTGAGCTTGATCCAACTTACAACTACGCGCACTTAAATCGCGGTATCGCATTGTATTACGGCGGTCGCGACAAGTTAGCGCAAGATGATCTGCTAGCGTTTTATCAAGACGATCCCAATGATCCTTTCCGTAGTCTGTGGCTTTATCTTGCCGAGCAGAAGCTCGATGAGAAGCAGGCGAAAGAAGCGTTGAAGCAACGCTTTGAGAAATCGGATAAAGAGCAATGGGGATGGAACATTGTCGAGTTCTACCTGGGCAACATTAGCGAAGCAACGCTGATGGAACGCCTGAAGGCGGACGCAACGGATAACACCTCGCTCGCTGAGCATCTCAGTGAAACCAACTTCTATTTAGGTAAGTACTACCTAAGTCTGGGGGATTTGGACAACGCTACGGCATTGTTCAAACTGGCGGTGGCTAACAACGTTCATAACTTTGTTGAGCACCGATACGCATTGTTGGAATTATCGCTCCTGGGCCAGGACCAAGATGACCTGGCAGAATCGGACCAGCAATAGCTGACGTACACATCAGCCCGTAATCTTTTTTGATTGCCATCACCTTCACGGGTGAGGGCGTTGTTGTTCGTTAATACACCTACTTTGAGCCGGTTCACACTTTTCAATGAAAATTGCAGATCAATTTCATGATGAGTTATGTAGACTGGCCGCCATTAATTTTGAGGCACACGTACTACATGGCTGAATTCGAAACCACTTTTGCAGATCTGGGCCTGAAGGCTCCTATCCTTGAAGCCCTTAACGATCTGGGTTACGAAAAACCATCTCCAATCCAGGCAGAGTGCATTCCGCATCTGCTGGGCGGCCGCGATGTTCTGGGTATGGCCCAGACAGGTAGCGGCAAAACTGCAGCGTTCTCTTTACCGCTGCTCAACAATCTTGATCCTGAGCTGAAGGCACCTCAGATTCTGGTGCTGGCACCGACCCGCGAACTGGCGGTTCAGGTAGCAGAAGCCATGACGGATTTCTCTAAACACATGCGCGGCGTGAACGTGGTTGCCCTGTACGGCGGCCAGCGTTATGACGTGCAATTACGTGCCCTGCGTCAGGGACCACAGATCGTCGTCGGTACGCCGGGCCGTCTGCTGGATCACCTGAAGCGCGGTACTCTGGACCTCTCCAAACTGAGCGGTCTGGTACTGGACGAAGCTGACGAAATGCTGCGTATGGGCTTCATCGAAGACGTTGAAACCATCATGGCGCAGATCCCGGAAGGTCATCAGACCGCTCTGTTCTCTGCAACCATGCCGGAAGCGATTCGTCGTATTACCCGTCGCTTTATGAAAGAGCCGCAGGAAGTACGCATTCAGTCCAGCGTTACCACGCGTCCTGACATCAGCCAGAGCTACTGGACTGTGTGGGGCATGCGTAAAAATGAAGCGCTGGTGCGTTTCCTGGAAGCAGAAGATTTTGATGCGGCGATTATCTTCGTTCGTACCAAAAATGCGACCCTGGAAGTGGCAGAAGCGCTGGAGCGTAGCGGTTATAGCAGCGCTGCACTGAACGGCGACATGAACCAGTCCCTGCGTGAGCAGACTCTGGAACGTCTGAAAGATGGCCGCCTGGATATCCTGATTGCTACCGACGTTGCGGCCCGTGGCCTGGACGTTGAGCGTATCAGCCTGGTTGTTAACTACGACATCCCGATGGATTCCGAGTCTTACGTTCACCGTATCGGCCGTACCGGTCGTGCGGGTCGTGCTGGCCGTGCGCTGCTGTTCGTTGAGAACCGTGAGCGTCGTCTGCTGCGTAACATCGAACGCACCATGAAGCTGACGATTCCGGAAGTAGAACTGCCGAACGCAGAACTGCTGGGCAAACGCCGTCTGGAAAAATTCGCCGCTAAAGTACAGCAGCAGCTGGAAAGCAGCGATCTGGATCAGTACCGTGCTCTGCTGGCGAAAATGCAGCCGGAAGAAGAGCTGGATATCGAAACGCTGGCAGCCGCACTGCTGAAAATGGCTCAGGGCGAACGTCCGCTGATCCTGCCGCCAGATGCACCAATGCGTCCGAAACGCGAATTCCGCGATCGTGATGACCGTGGTCCGCGCGATCGTAACGATCGTGGCCCTCGTGACCGTAATGACCGTGGTGGTGAAGATCGTCCGCGTCGTGAACGTCGTGACGTTGGTGACATGCAGCTGTACCGCATTGAAGTGGGCCGTGATGACGGTGTTGAAGTTCGTCATATCGTTGGCGCGATTGCTAACGAAGGCGATATCAGCAGCCGTTACATCGGTAACATCAAGCTGTTTGCTTCCCACTCCACCATCGAGCTGCCGAAAGGTATGCCGGGCGACGTGCTGCAGCACTTTACCCGTACTCGCATCCTGAACAAGCCGATGAACATGCAGCTGGTTGGCGATGCAGTTCCGCACACCGGTGGTGAGCGTCGTGGTGGTGGCCGTTTCAGCGGCGAGCGTCGTGAAGGTGGTCGCGGTGAAGGTCGTGGCTTTAGCGGTGAACGTCGTGAAGGCGGTCGTGGCGATGGTCGTCGTTTTAGCGGCGAACGTCGTGAAGGCAACCGTGGTCCGCGTCGTGACGATTCTTCTGCACCGCGTCGTGATGACTCCGCTGGTCGTCGTCGTTTCGGCGGTGACGCATAAGTTTCGCTGCGTAAAGTAATATATACAGCCCCGATCTCAACAATCGGGGCTTTTTTTATTTCATTTGTACTCGTGTACTGGTACAGTGCAGCACATTGAGATGTAGTCACAATATAAATGACTGGAGAGATGGCTAAATGGCAACACTAACCACCACCCAAACGTCACCTTCGCTGCTCGGCGGCGTGGTGATTATCGGCGGCACCATTATTGGCGCGGGGATGTTTTCTCTGCCAGTGGTCATGTCCGGGGCGTGGTTTTTCTGGTCAATGGCGGCGCTGATCTTCACCTGGTTCTGCATGCTGCACTCCGGGCTGATGATCCTTGAAGCTAACCTCAATTACCGCATTGGCTCCAGTTTTGACACCATCACGAAAGATCTGCTGGGTAAAGGCTGGAACGTAGTGAACGGCATCTCGATCGCCTTCGTTCTCTATATCCTGACTTACGCCTATATCTCAGCGAGCGGGTCGATTCTGCATCACACCTTCTCCGAGATGTCGCTGAATGTTCCGGCGCGCGCGGCAGGTCTTGGCTTTGCGCTGCTGGTGGCATTTGTGGTGTGGTTAAGCACCAAAGCGGTTAGCCGCATGACGGCGATTGTGCTGGGCGCAAAGGTGATTACCTTTTTCCTGACCTTCGGCAGTCTGCTGGGGCACGTGCAGCCCGCAACACTGTTTAACGTGGCGCAGAGCAACGCTTCGTATACGCCGTACCTGCTGATGACGCTGCCGTTTTGTCTGGCTTCATTCGGCTATCACGGCAACGTCCCGAGCCTGATGAAGTACTACGGCAAAGATCCGAAGACCATCGTTAAGTGTCTGGTGTACGGCACGCTGCTGGCGCTGGTGCTGTATACCGTATGGTTGCTGGGAACAATGGGCAACATTCCGCGTCCAGAGTTTATCGGTATTGCGCAACAGGGCGGTAACATTGATGTGCTGGTACAGGCGCTGAGCGGCGTACTAAACAGCCGCAGTCTGGATCTGCTGCTGGTGGTGTTCTCCAACTTTGCGGTGGCGAGTTCATTCCTCGGCGTTACGCTCGGTCTGTTTGACTATCTGGCGGATCTGTTTGGCTTTGATGACTCGGCAATGGGACGTTTCAAAACGGCATTGCTGACGTTTGTCCCGCCAATTATCGGTGGCCTGCTATGGCCGAACGGTTTCCTGTACGCCATCGGCTATGCAGGACTCGCAGCAACCATCTGGGCTGCCATTGTTCCGGCACTGCTGGCCCGTAAATCCCGCGAGCGTTTCGGTAGCCCGAAATTCCGTGTCTGGGGCGGTAAGCCGATGATTGCGCTGATCCTGGTGTTCGGTATCGGCAATGCGGTTATCCATATTCTGTCGAGCGTGGATCTGTTACCGGTCTATCAGTAAAACCGTTGCCCGGTGGCGTTGCGCTTACCGGGCCTACAGTACCGTGTAGGCCGGATAAGGCGTAGCCGCCATCCGGCACAAAGCGCGCTACCCCAACAATTCCTGCTTCACATCCATCGCCAAATCAAACGAATGAAGACGTGCCTGATGATCAAAAATCTGGCCGTTAACCATAATTTCATCGGCCTGGGTTTCACGCAAAATGGCATCAAGACCGTGACGCACTTTTGCCTTATCACCAACCAGCGACATGCTCAGCGCCTGTTGTACGCCGTACTGTTCTGAAGCGGACCACAGCTGATGCATATTCTCTACCGGCGGTGGTAGCTGGCCCGTTTCGCCACGACGCAGTTTCATAAACGCCTGCTGCATCGAGGTGAAAAGAAACTCGGCGTCGCGATTGCTGTCAGCGGCAATGATGTTGATGCACACCATTGCATACGGCTTTGCCAGCCGCGCTGAGGGTTTGAACTGGGTGCGATACAGATGCAGCGCCTGATGCAGCATATCCGGAGCAAAATGCGAGGCGAAGGCAAACGGCAGGCCGAGCTGGGCCGCCAGCTGTGCGCTGTACAGGCTGGAGCCTAATAACCAGACCGGGATCTGTTCGCCGTAGCCGGGAACCGGGCGTACATGGGGATTAGGATCGTGGGCGTCGAACCAGTCCACCAGTTCAGCGACGTCGCGTGGGAAGTTATCTATATCACCGCTCATATGGCGGCGCAGCGCACGCATCGTTGGCTGATCGCTCCCCGGCGCGCGGCCAAGCCCAAGATCGATGCGTCCCGGATACAGCGTATTCAGGGTACCGAACTGTTCGGCGATCACCAGCGGCGAATGGTTGGGCAGCATCACGCCGCCAGACCCGAGATGCAGCGTGGTGGTATTGGCAGCCAGATAGCCAATCAGCACAGAAGTTGCGGCGCTGGCGATGCCGGTCATGTTGTGATGTTCAGCCAGCCAGTAGCGGTGGTAGCCGCGCTTTTCGGCCAGTCGGGAGAGATCAAGCGAGTGCGTGAAGGCCTCTTTTGCCGAAGAACCTTCAGGGATCGGCGCCAGATCCAGCACCGAGAACGGAATAGTTTTGTCAGTCATAACGGCTCACTTTGTTACCGGTTAATCTTTTAATACTGCATTAAAATTTGATTACCGTTGTTAACAAAGTGAGCTTTATGAGACTGACGGCAAAAACAATGCCCGATGGCGCTGCGCTTATCGGGCCTACGGGATCGCTATTTGTAGGCCGGATAAGGCAATTTGCCGCCATCCGGCTAGGCCTGCAGCTCCAGACCAGCCAGTCGCTTCCAGTAGCCGTTGCAGTCACTGTGGGCGGCAAGCGGTAATGGAGCACTGCCATTTTCATTGGCACGGAAGGCGTCAAGCATGGCGAATGTCTCTGTCCCCAGCGGGGAAAGGCGCACAATATCAACCAGCCCCTGCATGGATGTCAGCTCGTTACCGAGGTTGTAGACATAGCCGCTCATGGTCTGGATCCCGTTGAGCACAAAGACCTGCTGATTCTCCTGCGACAGCACATCGCGTCCGTTCGGGTATTTGATGCAGCAGGTTTCACATTCGTCTTTTGGACGATCTTCAGAGCGTGCGGTAAAGCATCGGGCGGAGTATGCCAGCGGCAGATGCCCATAGCTCAGTACCTCGACTTCAAACTGATTGCGAATACCCAGCTCATCACACTGGTTGAGCAGGTTTACCAGCCAGTCGCGGGATAACTCTACCGGCATACACCAGCGCACCATGCCCTGCTTGAGCAGAATACGCAGCGTGACGGCGTTGTAGCAGTTGAGCGCGTGCCCGGCGACAAACGGCAGCTTACGCTCGGCGCACATATTCACCACGCCGAGATCGCTGGCTTCCAACAGGAAGTCGCCGTTTTCGACATAGCGCTTCAGCTCTCCCAGTTCAGAGGAAGCCTGCACCAGCGCCAGCGTCGACAGCACCACCTGCTTACCGCTACCGGCGAGAGACTTCGCCATATCCAGCCAGTCGCCCACTTTGGTCGCACGGCGTTTGCTGCATACCGCTTCGCCAAGATAGATAACGTCAGCATGACTGGCGGCGGCCTGCTGGTAAAAATCTTCCAGCGTTTCTTTCGACCAGTAGTAGAGCACGGGTCCTAATGAATATTTCATTGCTTTTCTCACTGCCATTTACGGTGATACGCGCCAAGCGTGGTCTGCGTGCCTTCGGACATTGAACCGAGCGTTTCCATCCACGCGGCCTGCGGGACGTAGTTTTGCGGGTCGGCCATACAGCGGTCGATTGCCTGACGCCACACTTTCGCCACCTGGCTGACGTAAGCCGGGCTGCGCTGGCGACCTTCGATTTTCACCGAGGCAATATTGGCAGCCAGCAGTTCCGGCAGCAGTTCGAGCGTGTTGAGGCTGGTGGGTTCTTCCAGCGCATGGTAGCGCTCGCCATCCACCAGGTAGCGCCCTTTACACAGCGTTGGATACCCGGCGTTTTCGCCATCCTGGTAGCGATCAATCAGCACTTCGTTCAGGCGAGATTCCAGGCCCTGTGGGGTCTGCTGCCAGCGCACAAAACGGGCAGGGGAGCAGGCACCGACGGTATTAGGAGATTCGCCCGTCAGGTAAGACGAAAGATAGCAACGGCCTTCCGCCATAATGCACAAGCTGCCAAAGGCGAACACTTCCAGGGGAACTGGTGTGACGCGAGCAAGTTGCTTCACCTGATGAATAGACAGCACGCGCGGCAGAACCACGCGGGCGACGTCAAAGTTGCGATGGTAGAAATTAATCGCCTCTTCATTGGTTGCAGATGCCTGAACAGAGACATGGCGCTCAATATGCGGGTAGCGCTCTGCGGCATACTCAAGCATGGCGAGGTCGGCGAGGATCAGCGCGTCTGCACCCAGTTGCGCTGCCATATCAACGGCACGCTGCCAGCGTGCGTAACCATCCGGGTGCGCAAAGGTGTTAATCGCAATGTGCAGCTTACGGCGATGTTGATGAACGAAACTCACCGCTTCCTGCAATTTTTTCTCGGTAAAATTAAGGCCGGCGAAATGACGGGCGTTGGTATCATCTTTCAGCCCGATGTAGACAGCATCAGCGCCGTTCTCGATGGCCGCCTTAAGCGCCGGGAGGTTTCCGGCAGGGCAGAGCAGCTCCATAATTTATCCTGAACGTTGCGCCATGTAGGGCGCAGAAATGTTAACGAAGAGGGATTTTAGTTAACCTTGCTGAGACAATTTTTGATTTGAGGCAGTTAAAGTCGTATTGGTGACACCAATAAAGAGGTAACAATTTCGTAGCGAATTGTTGATTTATGCCGCTATGTCGTTTATTTGATATGGCAAAATAGCAGGACTATTGAAACAGGGAGTAAAGCTCGTGTTGGATAAACTGCGTTCACGCTTAGTACATTTAGGTCCTTCTCTGATGAGTGTACCGGTTAAACTGACGCCCTTTGCGCTAAAGCGCCAGGTTCTGGAGCAGGTCCTGAGCTGGCAGTTTAGTCAGGCGCTGGCCGATGGGGAGCTGGAGTTTCTCGAAGGTCGCTGGCTGAGCATTCATGTGCGTGACATTGACCTCAAATGGTATACCTCTGTTGAGAACGATAAACTTATCGTCAGCCAGAATGCAGATGCGGATGTGAGTTTTAGCGCCGATGCCAGCGATCTCCTGATGATCGTGGCCCGCAAGCAGGATCCGGATACGCTTTTCTTCCAGCGTCGCCTGGTGATTGAAGGTGATACAGAATTAGGGCTATACGTAAAAAATCTGATGGATGCCATCGAACTGGAGCAGATGCCTAAAGCGTTGCGCGTCATGCTGATGCAGTTGGCGGATTTTGTTGAGGCGGGGATGAAAACGTCGCCAGAAACCAAACAGACCTCGGTAGGTGAGCCATGCTGATTCGAGTTGAGATTCCCATTGATGCCCCTGGTATTGATGCGTTGCTGCGCCGTTCATTTGAGAGCGATGGGGAAGCAAAATTAGTGCACGACCTGCGTGAAGATGGTTTCTTAACGCTGGGTTTGGTTGCTACCGATGATGAAGGTCAGGTAGTGGGTTACGTCGCGTTCAGCCCTGTCGATGTTCAGGGTGAAGATCTGCAATGGGTCGGCATGGCGCCGCTCGCGGTGGATGAAAACTACCGGGGGCAGGGCCTGGCGCGTCAACTGGTCTATGAAGGACTCGATTCCCTGAACGAGTTTGGCTACGCCGCGGTGGTTACGCTGGGCGATCCGGCACTGTACAGCCGCTTTGGCTTTGAGCTGGCAGCGCATCATGACCTGCGTTGCCGCTGGCCGGGCACCGAAAGCGCGTTCCAGGTTCATCGCCTGGCGGACGATGCGCTGGAGGGCGTGACGGGCCTGGTGGAATACCACGACCACTTCAATCGTTTTTAACATCCGGGGCTTGCAGGCTGCTCAGTAGAGCCTCAAGCCCTTCGCCTTCTACAAGGCGCTCTTTCTGACGCTTTGTGAGCTGTTTGACGCGATACTCTATGCGCAGGGCCAGCGAACGGTCGCCAATCTGCGCCGCAAATGCCAACGTGAGTTCCCCCTTTCCACGTAGCGCCTTCGCGCCTTTCCCACTTTGATGCTGCTTATAGCGGCGCTGCACATCGGTGGTTATTCCGGTGTATAAGGCGTTGTCAGCGGTACGGATCAGGTACAGATACCAGGGTGTCATTGTCACCATCGACGTGATAATTTTCAGGCCTACAGTATAAAAGAGAACAGAAATGGAAACACTGACTGCGGTGTCTCGCTGGCTGGCAAAACAGCACGTCGTGACCTGGTGCGTATACCATGAAGGTGAATTGTGGTGCGCCAATGCGTTTTACCTGTTTGATGCGCAGAAGATGGCATTCTATGTGCTGACCGAAGATAAAACGCGCCATGCGCAGATGTCGGGACCGTGTGCACCGATTGCCGGCACGGTAAATGGTCAGCCCAAAACGGTCGCCCTGATTCGTGGCGTGCAGTTTAAGGGGGAGATTCGCCGTCTTGAAGGGCAGGAGAGTGAAGGCGCGCGTAACGCCTACAACCGCCGTTTCCCTGTCGCCAGAATGTTGCCAGCGCCCGTGTGGGAGATTCGACTGGATGAAGTCAAATTCACGGACAACACGCTGGGCTTCGGTAAAAAGATGCACTGGCTACGTGATCTATAGTTAAAAGAGTGATTGAAGCGTCAGGGGAAAATAAACGATGAGCCAGGTGTTAATAACCGGTGCAACGGGTCTGGTGGGCGGACATTTATTGCGGATGCTACTGAATGAACCCCGGATCAATGCCATTACGGCGCCGACGCGTCGACCGCTGGCTGATACGGTTGGCATCTATAATCCCCACGATCCGCAGCTAACCGATGCTCTGGCGCAGGTTACCGATCCGGTCGATATTGTCTTTTGTTGTCTGGGAACGACCCGACGTGAAGCGGGCAGCAAAGAAGCATTTATCCACGCTGACTATACGCTGGTAGTGGATACAGCTCTGACGGGGCGTCGGCTGGGGGCACAGCATATGCTGGTGGTGAGTTCGATGGGCGCTAATGCCAATTCACCGTTTTTTTATAACCGGGTGAAAGGTGAAATGGAGCAGGCGCTGATTGCGCAGAATTGGCCTCGGCTGACCATTGCCCGGCCTTCAATGCTACTGGGTGATAGGGACAAACAGCGGGCGAATGAGATGTTTTTAGCGCCGTTGTTCAGGCTGCTGCCGGGTAACTGGAAGTCGATTGAAGCGCGTGATGTTGCGCGGGCAATGTTAGCAGAAGCGCTGGCACCTGGGCATGAAGGGGTTTCGATCCTGACCTCTTCCGAGTTACGCGAAAGGGCTAAATAAAATGCCGGATGGCGCTGACGCTTATCCGACCTACAAACGATAACGTCCTGTAGGCCGGATAAGACGCTCAGGCGTCGCTATCCGGCATCAGTATTACTTAATAAACGTAAAGGCCGTCGTGACGCGTTTCACGCCGCTTACCCGGCTGGCGATGTCTGCCGCCGCCTTCGCTTCGCGTTCGGTCACCAGACCTAACAGGAACACTTCTCCATTCTCGGTCGTGACTTTCACGTTAGAGGATTTCACCTGATCGCTGGTCAGTAACTGGGAACGTACTTTGGTGGTTATCCAGGTATCGTTGGACGCATCGCCCAGACCGATTGGCTGGCCCTGACGGATCTCATTAAAGACCTCAGTCGTACCTTCTACGCCCATCGCAATCTGTTTTGCTCGTGCAGACAGTTCGCTATTTGGCGACTGACCGACCAGCAGCACTTTACCCTGATATGCGCTCACGTTGATTCGCGCTTCTTTCTTGATCTGGGCATCTTTCGACAACGCCGTATTGACGCGTAATTCCAGGGTTCCATCATCTACCTGGGTGCCGACGCTGCGAGGATCCGTCGCGGCTTTGGTGCCGACAGCAGCAGTTCCGACAACGGCAGCAGCGACACAACCTTGCAGCAGCAGTGCAGCGATAATCACAGCAAGCGGCGAAAATGCCTTCATGTGTACTCCTTAATCATCCTGGTGAGGGAAAAGCGTGTTATCGATGAGATCGCAAAGGCAGTTGACCGTCAGCATGTGCATTTCCTGAACGCGGGCGCTGTGGTGTGAGGGGATACGGATTTCAACATCCTGCGGCCCCAGTAATCCGGCCAGTTCCCCTCCGTCATACCCGGTCAGCGCGACGATTGTCATGTCGCGTGTCACGGCGGCTTCAACGGCTTTTACGATATCGCGGCTATTACCACGCGTAGAGATTGCCAGCAGAACATCTCCTGCATGTCCCAGCGCACGGACTTGTTTTGCATAAACTTCGTCGTGCAGGCGATCGTTGGCAATCGCAGTTAAGACCACATTATCAGTGTTTAGTGCAATCGCAGGTAAACTTGGGCGTTCTGTTTCAAAACGATTGATCATGCTGGCAGCAAAATGCTGTGCGTTGGCAGCGGACGTCCCATTACCACAACAGAGAATTTTGTTGCCATTGAGCAGGGACTGAACCAGCGTCATGGCGGCACGGGAGATCGCATCCGGAAGTGCTTCAGCCGCAGCTATCTGAGTTTGAATGCTTTCTGTAAAGCAGACTTTAATTCTATCTAACACGCTAATCCTTAAGAACCAGGCTCTGAATCTTCAACTATGAGCGGTCGTTGAACGCGTCCTTAAACCACTCAACATCATTTCCGGTGAAGGCTAACACATCGAACCGGCAATCCACAGTATCAAAACTCCCATTGTGGCGCGCAAGCCACAAGCGGGCGGTCTGTAATAATTTGTGTTGTTTGCTCTGGGTCACACTCGCCGCTGCGCCGCCAAACTGGGCCGAGCGCCGATAGCGGACTTCAACAAAGACGGTGGTGCTGCCTTCACGCATTATCAGGTCGATTTCGCCGCCACGTTCACGCACGTTGGCGGCGATAAAATGCAGTCCCTTGTTTTGCAGCCAGTCACGCGCGGTGGATTCCCACGCGTCACCGGTCTGTTTACTCGTTAACTGGCGGGGACGACTTGTCCTTGCTGGTATTTGAGCCATGATAACTTCCTGTTAATCACACAATCCGGCGTTGCGGTTAAGGCCCCGGTGTTGCCGTTAATTTCGAAACCCTGTACCTGACGCATTTGCGAGAAGTGGTTGGCAAGTGACCAGGCATCGACGCCCATCGCATACATACGTGCCAGTGAGTAGTCGTTACGAACCGCGCCAAGCGCCTGCTGCATGAGAGGAGCGTTAGCACCTGCCAGCATCGGTATTTCGCTGTACTGCAAGCCTTCCATCTCCAGACGGAAATCCGGGCCAGCAGTTCCCTGCGCGCTACGGGAGCTGGCGTACAGCGTCGCTCCGCTCTGGCTGCCGTTGCGCATAGCGATCATCGGCTTAATAAAGGCAATTTCTTCCGGCGTCGCCAGAATATACACGGCATCAACACGGCCGCTGCCGCCGGTGATCTGCGCATCGGTGGGCGCAGCCGGAATCGTCAGGCCGCCAATCGTCACGCCAGGTTGCGCAGGTACAGAGGAGGCCACCGGGCTGCCCGTCAGGGAAATTCCCGAGCCGCCGTTGACGCCCATTTTCAGCTCGGCGGTGGAGCCAAACTTCTGCTGCAACACTACGCCGCCGCCCAGCTTTTGCCATTCCTGTGCAAAGGCGTTGGCAACGCGATCGCCTAATGAACTCCGAGGGATCAACAACAGCGGCGTCTGTTTTCCTTGATCGCGGATGTGACGCGCGGCGTCGCGCGCTTCATCTTCTGGCGACAAAGCGAAGTAGCAGACGTTCGGCAGGTTTTTCACCGACTCCGGCTGATTAAGTGCCAGCACGTTTAATGGCGTATTGCTTTTCATCAGCTCTTCAACATTGTTTTTCAACAGCGGACCAACCACGATGCTGGCACCATCCTGCTGAACCTGAGTCAGGATTTGGTTCAGAGGCTGTGATGAAGTGTCGTAGATTTTCAGCTCTGCTGATGGATTCGCCGGTGCGCTGGCGGTTGTTGGCTGAGCGGGTGCTGTGGGCTGCGCAGCAGGTGTTTCTGGCTGAGCTGGCGTCTCGTTGGTCAGATCGCTTACTGACGCCTGAGAAGGGCTGGCAACGCCGTCAGTCGTTTGCGGCTGTTCTGTGGTCGTCGCAGCTGTTGTATCCGCAGCAGGCGCAGCTACCGCAGGGGCCGCTACGGGTTGAGTACCCATATTTTTCGCCGCTTCAAAGCCTTGCTGAATAGTCCGGCCAAATACAGCGGCCTGACCGTTCAGCGGCAGCAGCAGCGCAATTTTGCTGGTGGAGGCGGGCTTAAAGCTCTGGACGTTAACCAACTGCGTTGGCAGTATTTTTGCGCCCGGGTTTTGCGGATAACGTTTCTGCCAGTCCGCAATACCGGCTTTCATCATGTCTGGATCGTTACGGTTATCGAACCAGACGCGCTGGAGATCCAACCAGCCTTGCAGCACGTTTTCATCCGCATTGATGACCAGTGCCTGTGCTTGCTCCTGGGTCATGGATGACAGCGCCTGCCAGGTGGCATCGATGTTTTTCTGCTTAGCATTCGCGGACAGCAGCGGTTCCTGAGCGATCAGGGCGCGCAGTAGTGTCAACGATGGGCGACCCTGGTTGACGTCGATTTGCGCCTGCCAGTATCTGGCCTGCTGGTTTTGATCGAAATCGGCAGGAGTGAGTTTATCCAGCAGGGCCTGAGCGCCAGCGATATCTTTCTGTGCGAGCTTGATCTCGACGGCCAGCAGAGACTGCTCACGACGCTGAGTGTCGTTTAGTTTCTGCGGCAGCTGGTTGAACAGCTCGCTAGCCTGCTGGCTCTTGCCTTCTTTCAGCAGTGCACGAATGGCGAGTAATTGCCAGTTGGTCTTGCTATCATCTGAGCTTTGCTGCATTTGTTGCAGATAAAAGCCGGAATCAGCCTGCGCAGTGCCCTGCATATGGGCTGCACTCTGGTCTGGCGCCTGGGTGCCACAGCCTGCGAAAATCAGTGCTGCCAGAATGACTGGTAGCGCGCGCGCGGCTTTCAAACGAGAAAATGTTGAGGGTACCATACTGTATCCAGTGATATTTTTTTACTCAATGCTCAATATTAAATCGGCAATACGGACGACACAATGAAACAACACGAATCGGCGGATAATTCTCAAGGCCAACTCTTTATTGTACCTACTCCTATAGGAAATTTGGCTGATATTACCCAACGAGCGCTCGAAGTTTTACAAGCCGTTGATTTGATTGCCGCTGAAGACACACGTCATACAGGATTATTGTTACAACACTTCGCGATTAACGCCCGTTTGTTCGCGTTACACGATCACAATGAGCAACAAAAAGCGGAAACGCTGGTGGCGAAACTCAAAGAAGGGCAAAACATTGCGCTGGTTTCCGATGCCGGAACGCCGCTGATTAACGATCCTGGCTACCATCTGGTGCGCACCTGTCGCGAAGCGGGGATCCGCGTTGTTCCTCTGCCGGGCCCTTGCGCGGCGATTGCTGCCCTAAGCGCTGCTGGTTTGCCTTCAGACCGCTTTTGCTATGAAGGTTTTCTGCCTGCCAAATCGAAAGGGCGTCGTGATGCGATGAAAGCCATTGAGGCAGAGCCGCGTACGCTTATTTTTTATGAATCTACCCACCGCTTGCTGGATAGCCTGGAAGACATGGTTGCCGTCTGGGGCGAATCCCGTTACGTGGTGCTGGCGCGCGAGCTGACCAAAACCTGGGAAACCATTCACGGCGCACCGGTCGGCGAACTGCTTGCGTGGGTCAAGGAAGATGAAAACCGTCGTAAAGGTGAAATGGTGCTGATTGTCGAAGGGCATAAAGCGCAGGAAGACGATCTCCCTGCCGATGCGCTGCGTACGTTGGCTTTATTACAGGCAGAACTGCCGCTGAAAAAGGCCGCCGCGCTGGCCGCTGAAATCCACGGCGTGAAAAAGAATGCACTGTATAAGCACGCACTGGAACAACAGGGAGAGTAAGCCCGATTGTTGATGGCCAAACCGACAAGGGTATGGCCATTAGCTAACACAGAGCTTAAGACTGAGCGGCAGTTTCACTGATTAATAAGCGGTTTGCTGACCCGCATACAGTGATTTTGCTACGCACCACTTCTTTCATCGCATCCATACCGACCCGCATGTAATAGCGAGGATCGTTGCCCTGCGGATTCTCCGCAAACCACGCCTTGACCGCATCGGCAAAAGCGATTTTCAGTTCAGTAGCGACGTTAACTTTGCAAACGCCAAGCTCGATCGTGCGGTGGACGTATTCGTCAGGAACATCGCTTGCGCCATGTAAAACCAGGGGAACGTCGACGACCTCACGAATTTCACCCAGCCGCTGGAAATCGATCTTGGGCGTTTTGGTATATAAACCGTGTGCTGTGCCGATGGCAACTGCAAGGCTATCTACGCCAGTACGCTCAACAAACCGTTTAGCTTCTTGTGGATCGGTGAGGAAGGCGCTTTCTGCATCCACGCTCATATCATCTTCTACGCCACCGAGGCGACCCAGCTCAGCTTCCACGCTGCAATCTTTGGCATGGCAAAAATCCACAACGGATTTCACCAGCTTCACGTTTTCTTCAAACGGAAAGTGGCTGCCGTCGATCATTGCGCTGCGCACTCCTGCATTCACTTTACGACGGATATCGTCCAGCGACTCATGGTGATCAAGGTGCAGCGCCAGCGGTATACCGTAGCTGGTGGAATAAGCGCTGCACAGCGCGTAGATCTCTTCCAGCGCGATATGCTTAAAGGTGCCCGGTGTTCCGGCAAGGATCACCGGCGATTGCATTTCATAGCACACCTCAAGGATCGCCTGGATCGTCTCGGCGTTATGAATGTTAAAGGCGGGTACGGCATAACCCTTTTTTTGGGCATCCAGCAGGAGGTATTTCGTGGAAATAATGCTCATAAAACGATCCTTTTAGGCGTTCCAGGGATGAATAACAACGCCCTGTACAACGCGGTTCACAGTGCCGCTGGCAGAAGGCGTATCCGGTGTATTGCCGATATTGATGGATTGCGTCAAAGCAAAGACCTGGGCGTAGATCAGGAAGCAGAATGCCAATTCCATATCGATGAAAGAGCGTGCTGGTGGCAGCAGAATATGTGGGCCAGCTTCAATCGCCTCATGGGTTTGTGCGGCAATCGCGACAACCCGCAATGCCTGCCGATCGCGGCGTAACTCTGCCAGCAGATCGAGATCGTATTGACGTGTATAGGGATGGCTGGAAACAAAGACCACTACCAGCGTTTCGTTATCAACCAGCGACTTTGGACCGTGACGAAAGCCTGTAGGGGAGTCATAGAATGCGGCCAGTTTGCCTGCTGTCAGTTCCAGGACTTTCAGTGCCGATTCCCGCGCTGCTCCCTGTAATCCACCGCTACCGAGGTAAACGATCCGTTTCCAGGGTTCATTGCCAAATACGCCGTCGCTGAAATCACCCAGTGAAGTCAGAATCGCCTGGCACCGATCGGCCACGTCGCGGAAGGTCTGACTGTTGATTTTTTCCGGGGCGAATACCGCCAGGCAGCTGGCCATCATGGTGGTAATGCTGCTGGTCATGGCGAAACCACGGTCATGTGTCTCTGCGGGCATCAACAGAGCAAAGGCATTGTCGCTTGCGACTGCGTTTTGATAGAGGCTACCTGCTTCGTTGCAGGTGATTGGCAGGTGATAGCACTCAGGTACAAACTGATTAGCCAGTTCCACTGCCGCAACGCTTTCAGGGCTGTTTCCTGAGCGAGCGAAAGAAATGAGCAGCAGCGGATGTGCGGGATTCAGGTAATCCATCGGATTAGTGACCAGATCGGTGGTTGGCACAGCGCTGATGTTTTTACCGGTATAGCTTGCCAGCCAGGGGGCGATGATGTCGCCAATGAATGCTGATGTTCCGGCCCCAGTCAGTATGATCCGCAGATCGTTTTTGCGCAGTAATGGTGCGAGAAAGCTGTCAATGGCAGAGCGAATGTTGTCGATATTCGTAAGGGAACGGATCCAACTGGCAGGTTGTTGACGGATCTCTTCTTCGGTCCAGGTGCCCGTTACCGCGGTAACAGGGGTATAGGTTTCTGGCATAACTTAAGTCCTTAGTCTTGTAAATTCCACATAAGACGCTGGCGAGAATGTCGCTATCTTTCGTTTCGTTTCACTTGTTCATCTTGTCGATTGATTAAAATCTATAGGAAAGAAATCGAAAGAGCAATGATCCAAAATGAAATAAAACGAAATTTGTGATCGTGAGAACGAAAGTGGCGATTATCTTATTGATCTATAAGAAGTACGCTTGTTGAATGATGGTTAGGTATTTACTCAAGCGAAAGGAAAAGAAAGGCCTTGCGATCGAAGATCGCAGGCCAACACGAGACAAAATGAAAGGTCAAAGGGGGAGAGCCTGACCCTGAATCCAGATCTGTTGTAAATGCAGCCCGCTATTAAGCGCGATCGCGTCGGCACGTTTTCCCACTGCTAACGATCCCAGGTGGCGATCGATACCCAACAGACGTGCGGGGTGGAGAGAGGCCATATGAATTGCCTCTTCTGCCGTTATCCCGGTGAGCTCGACCATATTACGTACGGCGGCATCAACCGAGAGCGTGCTACCAGCCAGACCACCGGAAGCGGTACGCACAATACCACTGTGCATTTCCACTTCCTCACCGCAGAGCGTATAGCGCCCGTCTGGCATTCCTGCAGCTTGCATGGCATCGGTGATCAGCACCAGCCTGTCTTTGGCGCAACAGCAGCAGAGCTTCATGGCCGCTGGGTGGACATGGTGTCCGTCAGCGATAAGTTCCAGCCAGGCGCGAGGGTCGGTTAACCCTGCGCCAACCATTCCTGGATCCCGATGATGTAAGCCGGTCATACCGTTATAGCAGTGCACCAGTCCGTCAGCACCGGCGTCAAAGGCCGCGCGGGTTTGTTCCCAGGTAGCAGCGCTGTGTCCCAGCATCACCCGTACGTTGCGCTGCTTCAGATGTTCGATGGCCTGTAATGCACCGGGTTTTTCTGGTGCCAGCGCAACGACGCGCAATGTTTGCTGGGAAATCGCAATCAGTTCATCCAGTTCACTGAGTTCCAGTTCCCTGAAAAGCTCAGGCGGGTGCGCCCCTTTGTTCTGCGGCGTAAAGTACGGGCCTTCAAGATAACTGCCCAGCACCTGTGCGCCGGGTCCTCCGGAATGGTAACGATGGGCGATACGCTCAAGCGCCTTGCGAATATCTGGTAGTGGAGCGGTGACGGTAGTGGGTAGCCAGTTGGCTACCCCTTCACGTGCTTTGTGCATCGCCAGTTTGTCGAGCGTATCTGGTGCTTCATCCATCACATCGACGCCCGCACCGCCGTGCACGTGGATATCAATGTAAGCCGGACAAAGCAGGTCTGCATCGTGGACCATAACGCCAGAGGGGATTGGCTCTATTTCTGCAATGATGCCGTCTTCAATGTGTATTTGATGATCGTCCAGCCAGCCCCGTTCGGTCAGTAGACGTCTGGCGCGAAGTAGCTGTCTCATATCCCTTCCTCAACGGGCTTTTCCTCACGACAGCGTCCCAGTTCGTCCACCAGGCTAGTTAAACCACGATGCCCGCACTCCAGCGCCTGCAAGCGAAATGCTTCGCTGGTCAGGCCATCGCGCTCCAGCACCATTTCCAGCAGTAGTTGCAGATTAGTGCCAGTGATCACCTCGGTGCCTTGCCTTTGCATGGCCAGGGTGGAAGCGACGCGAAATGGTGTCCCGCCTAACAGGTCTGTCAGAAACACGATGTCTTGCTGCGCATCCAGTTCACTCACCGCCTGTTCAAGCTGCGATGTGAGTAAGGCGGTGGTTGAGGTTTCCGGAAAGTCGATGGCGATGAACTGTGATTGTTCACCCAGAATCTGTTTCATCGCTTTTTCCATTCCGCTGGCAAACCCGCCATGACCCGTCAAAATAATACCTAACATCTACAACCCCTTATGTTTACAGGAAGTGACAGAACTTACCTACGACGCCGAGCACCACGGTAATGACGATAAGACGCAGAGGACTCCAGCCACGGCGGACCAGCCAGAACATGGTTAATGTGTAGACCAGCGGTAAAAAAGCAGGCATCAGCTTGTCTATCACATCTGTTTGCAGTTTCACCACTGCATCGCCAGCAGTGATTTCCAGCGTAGTGCTCAGGCGAACATAGGTCGCTACCAGCGCGCCGATCACCGTCATCCCAACGATGGATGCTGCATGTCCAACCTTTTTGGTGTTAGCTTTAATCAGCGGGATGGCAGCAACGCCCATTCGATAAGCATAGTGTGCCAGCCCAAAGCGCAGACCAAGATGAACCACGTTGAACATAACAATAAAGACAACAGCGCCAAGAATAGAGCCTTGCAGCGCCAGACTGGCTCCGATACCGCCGCAAATAGGCAGTAACGTTAACCAGAACATGGCATCACCGATACCGCCAAGTGGCGCACCCACGGCAATCTTGGTGCTTTGAATACTGTTCACATCCTGCTTGGAGCGTTCCATCGCCAGGATAATCCCGATAACAAACGTGACCAGGAATGGGTGCGTGTTGAAGAAGCCCATATGGCCTTTCATCGAACGCGCCAAATCGCGCTTATTGGTGTGGATCTTTTTCAGAGCAGGTAACAGGCCGTACAGCCATCCTGATGCCTGCATACGTTCGTAGTTAAAAGAGGCCTGCAACAGCATTGAACGCCAGGCAACACGGTTGATATCTTTTTTCGTCAGCTCGGCACCGATATTCTGGTCTTCGTAGACGTTTTCATTGGTGCCGGACAGCAGCGTTTCTTCGGTTTCGGAAACGTTCGGCAGAGCCGTTTGATTAGATGCCATCTTCGAATTCCTCTTTTTGTGCTGCGGGAGCTGTAGGTTCAGGTGATTTACGCAGAAAATCGATCAGCGCCATGGCTAGTGCAGCTGCGGCAATCGCTAGCACCGGGAGTTTGAGCCAGGCTGCTGCCACAAAACCCAGGATGAAGTAGGGGATATAGACGTTTTTCATCATGATTTTCAGCAGTACAGCGAAGCCGATAGCTGGCATGATGCCGCCTGCCACGCCGAGGCCGTCAATCAGACGCGTCGGCAGAACATCTATCGCGGTTTTGGCATGTTCCGCGCCAAAGTAAATTGGCAGGAACGCGCATAAAAAGTAGAAGGTCCCCAGCGCGAGCAACGCCAGATAGTTGACCCGCTCAATCCCGGCTGTATCGGCATTTGCTGCCATGCGATCGCAGCGAGCCATCACCCCGGACATCACAGAGAACAGGAAAGTAATCCCCATTTGTACTGCTACGGCGAACGGTACCGCCACACCTACGGCAACTTCGGGTTTCACTCCGGTCGTTATGGCAAACGTGGTTCCCACGATAGTGCCGATAATCACGTTTGGCGGCTGAGCTCCAGCCAGCGGGGCCAGACCCATCCACACCAGTTCCAGCGTACCACCTGTTAAAATACCGGTATGCAGATCGCCCAGAATCAGGCCGACCAGCGGCCCGAGAACAACCGGGCGGTGCATGTGCGTTAACCCGTTGAACATATCCAGGCCTGCAATAAAGGCGAGAATACCCAACGCAAAAGCCTGCAACAGACTGATTTCCATTGTGAATCCCTCAGAGAAGTTTATAGAGGTCCTGGGCGGGTTCTGTTGGAACGCCCTGAACGAAGCATTCCACTCCAGCGGCTTTGAGCCCGTTGAACGCCGTAATATCGGCAGCGTCTACAGAAACCGTTTTGGCGATTTGTTGTTTGCCGTTGGCGTAGTGCATATTGCCAACGTTGATACGGTTAACAGGAACACCGCCTTCGACCAGACGGAAGAAATCCGCAGGCGATTTGCAGACCAGCAGAATTTTCTGGCGATCGGCGGCACGGTGAATATTGTCGATCACCTTTTGTAGTGACCAGAAACGTACGGCGATCCCTTCTGCAAGTACCATTTCCATCAGGTTTTGCTGCACTGGATCTTCAGCCACCTCATCATTAGCAACCAGCACCAGGTTTGCCCCCGCAAACCCGACCCATTGCACACCAACCTGACCGTGAATCAGACGTTCATCAATGCGACTTAATACAATGTTTGGCATGGTATTTTTCTCTTTTTTGTTATGCGTTACGAGCTGGAGCACCCAGGCAGGCGCAGTGATATTGCTGCAGTATGTCCTGAATATGGTTAATGATGAGTTCTCGCGGCGTGGCGCTGAGATCTCCCTCGCGCACTTTTACGTACTGCAAGGGTAAATACTGGCTAATCAGCGGCAGTGGAATGGGGTCATCCGCCAGGTTACGTACCAGACGTTCGAATGCTTCATCAATCTGGCTGTCCGGCCAGTAGTAACGAACCCGATCGGAGTAGCTGTATCCGCGAGCCAGACGGCGTGCGTTGCCATCACCGTGATAGTGGCTCTGCCAGTACTCTGGGCGATCAAGCATCACGCTTTCCAGCACATGTCGTAGGCCTGAACAAGCTTTTGCAGGCAGTAATTCTTCTTCAATCGCGGCCAGTGAAAACAGTGCTTCACGCAGAGCGAAGGTCAACGCAGGTCCCACTTTCAGGATAGCGAAGTGATCTATCACCAGTTGGCGCAAGGACTGTGGCGTTTGGTAATCGGTAGAATGCGCTTCAAACACGAGTGTGTCGTAGTCTTCCACCATTTTGCTGAGTGCCACAGCTTTCTGTGGTTGATAATCAATGATGTGTGTGTGGTCGAATTCAACGCCAGGTTGCACCACCAGGGCGATAATACGCGGCCAGATACCTTCCATACCGTGCTTTTCAAAGGCGTGATAGTGAGCCTGAAGCGTTGCGCGTGCGGCATCGGGCGTTGTTACCGCCAGGTCGGTTAACGTTTCGTGAGCGCCACCTGGAACCGGCACTTCTGTGCCAATCACATAGACCAGATCCGACTCGCCAAAATGTGCCATACAGGTTTCTTCGGCGACTTTTGCCAGGCGTGCGGCGCGCTCAGCGACAATTTCATCCGTCAGTGGAACCGGGTCGTTAGCACAAGACATGCTGCAATCGAGGTGGATTTTTTTAAAGCCTGCGGCGACATAGCTCTTGATCAGATCGTCTGCATTTGCCATTGCCTGTTCCGCAGGCAGATTTTGCCAACGGTTTGGCCCGAGATGGTCTCCGCCGAGAATCAGCATATCCTGAGAAAAATCAAGCGAGTCGGCTAAACGGCAGACAAAACTGCGAAAATCGGCTGGTGTCATACCCGTATAGCCGCCAAACTGGTCAACCTGATTAGAGGTTGCTTCGATCAACAGCGGTGTATGGTTTGCATGGGCGTAGCGTATTGCGGCTTCCAATACGATTGGATGCGCGGAACAAACGGCATAAATCCCGTTTGCCTTCCCCCGTTTATGCTGCTCGACCATTTTAGTTAGATGTTTCACTTTCCTCTCCAGGTCAGATTACTGCGACATCAATCTTTCGTTTTGTTTCATTTAATACTGCATCATGGTGTTATAAAAATAAAACGAAAGATAATAGTTTTCCGATCTGTTTCACAAAAGAAACACAATGAAAGGTTTCAGCGTAAGTTCGTCCGGCTCTTCCCTGCTTGCGGGGCTTGCATTCGCGCAAAAGAAAGGCGTTAATAGACAAAACGAAATAAAACGAAAGGTTCAACTAAAGGATTTCTTATGAGTAACACCGAGTCCTCTGCAGACAAGCGCGTTATTGGCACCAGCGAAAGACGTGAGCAGATCATCCAGCGGTTACGGCAACAGGGAAGCGTTCAGGTTAACGATCTTTCCTTATTTTTTGGCGTCTCCACGGTCACTATTCGCAACGACCTCGCCTTTCTGGAAAAGCAGGGGATTGCGGTACGTGCCTATGGCGGAGCGCTAATATGCGAGAGCAATGCGCCTGTTGTGGAGCCTTCTGTTGAAGATAAGAGTTCACTTAATACGGCAGTAAAACGCAGTATTGCCAGAGCCGCCGCAGAGTTAATTCAACCGGGACACCGCGTGATCCTTGACTCCGGCACCACGACCTATGAAATTGCCCGCCTGATGCGCCAGCATACCAATGTCATTGCTATGACTAACGGTATGAATGTCGCCAATGCGCTACTGGAAGCCGAAGGGGTTGAGCTGCTGATGACCGGCGGTCATTTGCGTCGTCAGTCACAATCGTTTTATGGCGATCAGGCTGAGCAGTCGCTACAAAATTATCACTTCGACATGCTGTTTCTTGGCGTTGATGCTATCGATTTAGAGCGTGGTGTTAGCACGCACAACGAAGATGAGGCGCGTCTCAACCGCCGGATGTGTGAAGTGGCTGAACGTATCATTGTCGTTACCGACTCGACGAAGTTTAACCGCTCCAGCCTGCATAAGATTATTGATACCCAGAGGATCCACACCATCATTGTTGATGAAGGCATCCCAGAGGAGAGCTTGCAGGAACTACGCCGCAGCGGTGTTGAAGTGATCATTGTTGAGTAGTCCCGCTCTAAAATTCAAAAATGTGATCCCATTCAATTAAACAAAAACAAACCATAAGCGAGCTTTTTTAGTAGCTCGCTTTCGTTTTTTTGCATGCTTCCCGTCTCTTTCTCGCATCTTACTCGCTTTTGACCTTTTCATTTTTTCGGTTTTCTTCGTTTCGATTTGCTAAAACGAAAGAAAATAGTCAATTTTTGTTAAATTCAACGCTGGGCCAGTGCGCACAAATTCACCTTATTGCTTCTGATGTAATATATTCAAAAGAAAACGAAAGTGCTAAAGCGCTAAAACAAAACAACATGAATATTTGATGGAGCAATAGAAATGCTGGATAACTTAAGACGTCGCGAGCAAATAATTGATCTGCTATGCGATCAGGGTAGCGTTCGTGTCGAGCCACTGAGCGTCCATTTTGGTGTGTCATCGGTTACGATCCGCAACGACTTACGTTATCTGGAACAGAAGGGATGTGTCATGCGCTCCTACGGCGGGGCGGTTCTCAATCAGCACTTTGCCCTTGACCGGCCTTTGCAGGATAAGGACCGGCTGAATCGCGATGTGAAAACGCGTATTGCCGAAAAAGCGGCCAGCTTTGTGAAAGATGGTGACACGTTAATCCTCGATTCCGGTTCGACCACCACGCTCATTCCTCCCATGTTAAAAAATCGCCGCGATCTGGTGGTGATGACCAATGCGCTCAACATAGCATGGGAACTGGCGAATTTTGAGCGCGTAGACGTCATGATTCTGGGAGGGAATGTCAGGCAAAGCGTCTATTCATTGTATGGCCCTTCAGCAGAACACCAGCTTAGACAATACCGGTTTGATAAGCTTTTCTTAGGCGTTGACGGATTCTGCCTGGAAGCGGGAATTACCACGCCACATCCGGGAGAAGCACATCTGAATCAGGTAATGTGTGAAGTTGCGCAGGAGGTCACGGTAGTCGCTGACTCCAGCAAGTTTGGCCGCAAAAGTTTCTGTATGATTAGCGAAATCAGCGGGATTGACCGGGTGATTACCGACAGCGGGATCCCAGAAAATTATCACCGGACGTTAATCCAGCTTGGGGTGGATGTGGTGATTGCGGATGAATAACTGAAATTGCTGGCGAGATTCCCCCGCCAGCAGTTTTTTAGTGGGTCTGCGTACCCTGTTCAACCAGCAGCAATGCGGCACCACGAACCCCGCTGGATGCGCCATGGATGGCCGGGAATACGCGGGCAGGTTCTAATCCCGGGAACAAATAACGTGACATGGCCTGCGGCAGCAACGTATAAATTTCTTCGATGTTGGAAACCCCACCGCCGAGAACAAAAGCATCGACATCCAGAATCAACTGCAATTGCGCCAGCGTACAACCCAACATATCAATCCATGCTTCCATGGTAGTAACGGCGCTGGCATTGCCATGACGATAATGCTCCAGCAGGGTCTCCATTTTGAGTTGTTCTCCGCTGAAGTGTTTGTGGAGCCACAGTAAACCGGGGCCGGATTGATAGCGTTCCAGACACCCTTGTAAGCCACAACCGCACTTCAGTTCCGGCAAGTGATAGCGGCGCATAAACGTTGCTGGAAGCGGTAAATGGCCAAACTCACTGGCCATCCGGTTGCGACCCCGATACAACTGACCGTCAATGACTAATCCTCCGCCCATGCCGGTGCCAATGATGGCACCAAAAATTCTGGAGAACTGGCGAGCCTGCTGGGTATGAGCTTCCGAGAGCGCAAAGCAGCAGCAGTCATTGTCCAGCTCAACCGAACGATTGAGGCGGTTAGCTAAATCGTTCATCACCTGACGTCCGGTCAGGCAGGGCACGTTAGATGACAGTAGTTTTCCGGTATGTCTGTCCATAAGACCGGGCATGCCGATGCCAATTTTTCCTTGCGTTCCTGTCGCCCAGTCGGCGGTATCAATAAGTGAAGTAAAGGTCGAAAGAAAGAGTTCATAATCCTGAACTGGCGTGGCAACGCGCTTACGCCAGCAAACCTGCATTTCCTTATCAAAAGCGACAATTTCAGTTTTGGTTCCACCAATATCAACACCGTAAAACATGCCTCATCTCCTCCGGCTTCACAGCGTAACCAGACTGTTTTCCTTGCGAGCGCGTTCTGCGGCAAAGACCATTAAGTGACTTTCCAGTGACTCATCCGGGCCAGAAAGGATCATATTTTGATCGTTGGCCATCACTGCATGGATAAAACGATCCATCAGGTAGTAATCGCCACCACCATGTCCCCCCATCTGGGTTTGTGTTCCAGCGGCGATCTCCTCGATCTGATGCACTGTTTCTTTGTCTGTCAGGAAATCAAACACCCGGATCTGCTCGCCATCGCCTTCCAGATAACCTCTGGTGCCAAACAGGCGCGTTTTTCGATCTTCCATTTTGGTAAATGCGGTCATGGTAAAGGTCACCGTCTGCTGGTGGGCAAAACGTAAATTAACAACCTGATGATCCACCACATCATTATCACAACGATAAACGCAGCGACCATAAGGCCCATCGCGCAGCGCCTGGCGGACATTTTCTTCGCTGGGATCTGCAGTCAGCACCCGACGGAAGTGAGGAGTGCATTTGTGGTTTTCACCCAGATAAATTTTGCAGGCAGACCAGGGGCAGGTTGCTTCAACCTGACAATCAAGGCAGCGGTCGGCGGCGCCAGCAGGCTGATTCTCTTTCACAAAGTGGCTCAGGCTGCCAAATGATCCTACGTCCTTGCAGTTGTCGCCCATGATGTAGCGGATCCAGTCCAAATCATGACAGGATTTCTGTAATAACATAAATGACGATTCTGCTTCATTGCGCCAGTTACCACGTACAAACGAGTGCGCCTGATGCCAGTAACCTACGGGTTCGAGATGCTGCATACTGACAATATCGCCAATTACGCCATCATCAAGCAGTGATTTCAGCTTTTGCGTATAGCGCGTGTACCGCAGGACGTGCGCGACGGCCAGTAATACGTTGTTGCGTTTAACCGCATCAATAATGATCCGGCAATCTTCTGGCGTAGGGGCGAGCGGTTTTTCCAGCAGAATGTGATAGCCGAGATTGGCAAACGCCACGGCAGGATCTTTGTGCATATTATCCTGCGTACAAATAAGTACTACATCGGCCATTTTGGGTTGGGCCGCAGCCTCTTGCCAGTCGCAAAATACGTTATTTGGGGCAATCTTATGCTGTGCGACAAACTGCTGGCGATACGCCTCTCTGGGCTCAGCAACGCCTACTACCTGCATTCTGTCTGGGTGTTCAAGCGCATAGCGAGCATATATTTCTCCGCGCGCACCGGCTCCTACAACTAATACGGTCACTTTATTCGCACACATATAAACCTCTCATTTTTCACTTAGCCTGAATAACGGTTAGGCCAAATTTTCTTCATTTTTTTTATCAAACAAAAAGGCGGCTTCCAGATTAAATTTCACTTTGATAGATTCGCCGGGCAGAGGGGCCCAGTCGGGTGAGGAGTTAATACGTAAGATCATATGTTGCTCACCAATATCAAAATGCAGAAGGTCTTCGTTGCCCATCCTTTCTACGTTGGTAATGTGCGCATCGAACGCAGAGACGTCATGCTGCGAGGCTAACTGAATGGCCTCTGACCGGATGCCGAACCAGACGCTGGAGTGCGGATATTGCTCCAGTAGGTTACTCAAGCGTGTATTTAATGGCAGGATTAAATTATCAGCCAGGCGCAGACCACGAGTGCCGGGTTCAATATCAAGCAGCATAATATTCATTGCCGGATTACCAATAAAACCAGCAACAAATTTATTCCTGGGGTGATGGTAGATATTTCCTGGGGTATCCACCTGCATAATACGACCGCCATTAAGAACGCAAATCCTGTCTCCCATCGTCATCGCTTCAATCTGATCGTGCGTGACGTACACCATGGTTGCGCTCACGCCTTCGTGACGCAGTTGTCGATGCAGTTCTGTCAGCCGCACGCGCATTGAAACACGCAGCTTTGCATCCAGGTTGGAAAGTGGCTCATCAAACAAAAAAACGTCTGGCTTACGCACGATGGCCCTGCCAACGGCAACGCGCTGACATTGACCGCCCGAAAGTTGGCCGGGCTTTTTATCGAGTAATGTCTCTATTTCCAGCTTGTGTGCAGCTTCCCGTACGCGGATATCAATCTCTTCTTTGCTCATTTTCCCTAACAGACTGAATGCCATATTTTTATAAATCGTCATGTGGGGATAGAGGGCATAATTTTGGAAGACCATGGCAACGCCTCGCTCCTTTGGTAGCAGGTCGTTGACGCACTTCTCTCCGATTGCGATATGACCATGAGTGATATCTTCCAGACCTGCAATCATGCGCAGCAGCGTTGATTTGGCGCAGCCTGATGGCCCGACAAACACCATGAATTCGCCATCGTGGATTTCAAGATCAACGCCATGGATCGCCTGGAAGCCATTGGGATAGACTTTGCTTACTGCCTGTAATTGAATACCTGACATAACACTGCCCCTTATCCTTTAATTCCGGCACCAGCGATGCCGCGAATAAAATAGCGCTGGAAGAAGATATAAAGTAACAACATCGGGATAATCGCCAGCAATGCGCCCGCCATTAACATCGGATATTCCACGCCTGAGCGTCCGGAAAGTGAGGCTAACCCCACCGGTAATGTCATTTTATCCATGGAGGTGTTGACGATCAGCGGCCACATTAAGTTATTCCAGCTCCACAATCCGTTAATAATGACGCAGGCAATCAGCCCTGGTTTAATTAATGGCAGCATAATTTTGAAGAAAATAGTCAGATGGTTATACCCATCCATAATGGCTGCCTCTTCCAGTTCTTTAGGTACTGACAGAAAAAACTGACGCAATAAAAAGGCGCTATATATGCTGAATAAACCCGGTAGCACCAGCCCAGGAATTGAGTTCAGCAAACCGATTTTTTCAACGGTTAAAAACTGTGGGATTAAAAAGATCTGACCGGGCACCATCAGAATTGAAATACACAGCATAAACAGGACATCTCGCCCTTTAAAACGCAGTCGGGAGAAACCGTACGCTGCCATTGCCGCAATCAGCGTCTGCAAAATGACGATGACCAACGTGGAGACGATCGAGTTAAAGTAAAAGCTGCCAAAAGGCATTTCATGCAAGATTTTACCGTAAGCCTGAAACCCTGGGTTGGCAGGTAGCAGGATCGGCGGAAAGGCGATGCTTTCTGCCTGGGTTTTAAAAGAGGTGATGATCATCCAGATGAAGGGAACCACAGTTACCAGCGTCGCGAGGATCATCAAGCCGTAAATTAGCCATTTTTCACGTTTAGTCATGAACATCGTGGTTGCCTCACTGTGCTTTAAGTCGTTTACCAATCCATATTTGCAGCAGCGTCAGGACCATCGTGATAACGAAAATCACCACGGCGATCGCTGAGGCATACCCTTTTTCATGGTAGATAAAGGCGTATTTATAGAAGAGATAGGCGATAGTCATCGTCTGATCGTCCACCATGGATGAACTGCCAAACAGCAGATAAACCACATCGAAAATTTGCAGCGTTTCGATAAAAGAGATCACCAGTACGAAAAACAGCGTGGGGATCATTAGCGGTAAGGTAATAGACCAGAATCCACGCAATTTGCTGATGCCATCCAGCGACATCGCTTCATAAATTTGTTTGGGGATCCCCTGTAATCCAGCGAGCAGAATGATCATCTTCAGCGCAATAGCCGACCAGATGATAACCAACGAGGCGCTCAGGCGGACGACATCGGGATCGGATAACCAACCGATGGCCGGAAGATCGAAAAAGGCCAGGATCTGATTAATTAAGCCGAAGTTTCGGTTCATCAACCACTGCCAGACCATAGCAATGGCCGCAGGCATAGTGACAGCGGGCAGAAATAACAGCGTGCGAAACAACCACTGACCGCGAATCGCCTGATTCAGGCCAATTGCGAGCAGTAATGACAAAACGGTGATTATTGGTACGCAAATAAAAACATAGGCCAAGGTGTTATATATTGCTGAACGAAACTCATCATCGCTGAATAAATTAATATAGTTATCTAAGCTGATCGTCGTCCAGATCTGAAACTCTCCCAGGTCAGTGAAACTATAAAAAACGTTCTGGAAGAATGGAGTAAAGTAAAAAACAATTAACCCCGCCAGTAACGGCATAATCATTATCCATCCCCAGAAGCGTTCTTCTTTTTCCAGCTTGGTCAGGGATTTTTTTTGCGCCTCTCTGGCCGGTAATTGTGGGGATGCAGCTTCATCTGAATAGCTCATACAGACTCCGGGATGCTCACTGTGCAACCAAAATATATTGCGCGGGCGAAAGCGAGAGGGAGCATGGCTCCCTCAGGATTATTTCTGCATTTCTCGTTCAACGCGTTTAGCAACACCAGGCATGACTTTCTCTGGGTCAGTACCCGTCCACACTTTTTTCAAGCCATCATTCAGGATGCTATTCCACTTAGCGGTATTGGAGCCTGCGGTTGGATATTTATGTGAGAAAGCCAACGAATCGATATAGGCTGAAACATCAATATCCTTAAAGCCTTCAGCCCACTCTTTGGCCACTTTTTGGTTAGCCGGGATCACGACTTTTCCCGTAGCCAGAGTCTGCTGCGCATGCTCAGAGCTCATGAATTCAATGAACTTCCACGCCGCATCTTTATGCTGACTTTTGGCTGACATAGCAAATGCCAGACTATGGGATACACCTGCCTGCTCTGCCATTTTTGGCATTGGCACTACGCCGATGTGATCCTTAATCAACTCATTTTGAGAGAAGGGTAATGCCCACCATGAGCCTGCGTAGACCATGGCTACCCGGTTTGACTGGAAGACGTCTGAGGCTTCCATCTCGCCTGGCGGTTGGATTAGTCCCGCGTTCAGCATGCCTTGAACATCGCCATAGACGGCGATAGCTTTGTCATTGGCAACATCCGTTTTGCCCTCAGGTAGTACAATCTTATCCCCGGCCTGTAATAGCAGGTTAAAGTAACTATCCTGTCCGCTGCTGAATTCCATTGCTAGTGGATAAGACTGTTTATCCAGCCCTTTACGTAACTGATCTGATTTTTGTTTTAGATCATTCCACGTCCAGTTTTTATCGGGATAACTCACACCAGCCTGATCGAACATTTTTTTGTTGTACCAGACGGCAATTGCATCAATATCCCTTGGGATGGCATATTGTTGCGACTGGTATTGGTAGGCATCGACTGAGCTTTTAACAAAATCATCCAGTTTCGGCGCTGATTTATCTTTCAGATAATTACTCAGTGGTTCCAGCATGCCATTTTTCACATATTGCTGGAAATTAGGCATGTTCATCCAGAATACATCCGGTGCTACATTTCCACCGACTGCTGAACTGAGTTTGATAAAATACTGGTCATAAGGAGTTAGTTCAATTTCGACCTTAATTCCGGGGTTGTCTTTTTCAAATTCATTAACGAGCTGTTGTTCGCCAGGGAGTTGATTACGGTCCCATAACGTGTAGCGTAATTTAACAGGCTTTGCGTCCGACTGGCCTTCAGCACTCGCGAAGACAGGAGTTGCCAATAAACAGGAAATAAGACAAGCCAATGCGACATTATTTTTATTCAGGGTATACATAACTTCCCTCTTTATTCAGGTCAGAATGCTTATGAGGTAAATTACAGGAGCCTATGAATAATCTGTTTTACACCGGAGAAAGTCAAAGCAGTAAAAAAGAGGGGATTATCGCATTAAAACAAGGTCGTCTTTCGGTAGGTTTCTCTTTTATCAAAACGAAAATATAACGTAAAACAATGGTGGTATTATTTCTTTTAATTTCATGTCGTTAGGTTCATTTGGTAGGTTTGAATCGAAAAAAATAGATGTTTAAAAAAACCTCTTAAAATGCGAACGTTATCACTTTATTTGTTGAAGCATCGACATCAAAAACGGGGACAAATCCCCGTTTTTTCGTTGGCTTTCGTTTCGATAATCAGGTCACTGGCGCCGGGTTAAACACCGCCAGCTGGTTATGCAGTCCCCACTGATCTGAGAAGGTTTTCTTACGTCCGCTGGCGACGTCGAGAATAAACCCGAACAGTTTCAGACCCACGTCTTCAATGGTTTCTTCTCCGGTAGCGATGGTACCGGCGTTGATGTCCATCAGGTCAAACCAACGATTGGCCAGCTCGGTGCGTGTCGCCATTTTAATCACCGGCACGGCCATCAGGCCATACGGCGTACCGCGACCGGTGGTAAAGACTTGTACTGTGATCCCGGAAGCAACCTGTTGCGTACCGCAGACAAAATCGCTGGCGGGGGTGGCAGCGTAAATCAGGCCACGTTTGGTTGGACGCTGGCCCGGCGACAAGACTTCGACAATCGCGCTCTTGCCCGACTTCGCAATAGAACCCAGCGCTTTTTCTACCACGTTTGCCAGACCGCCTTTCTTGTTGCCCGGTGATGGGTTGGCGCTCCGGTCAGTCTTGCCCATATCCAGGTAGTTATCGTACCAGGCCATCTCTTCGAGCAGGCGTTTACCCACCTCTTCGTTAATCGCGCGCGGGGTCAGAAGGTGGATGGCATCGCGTACTTCGGTGACTTCGGAGAACATCACTGTCGCGCCGCAGCGTACTAACAGGTCGGAGGCATAACCTACCGCTGGGTTGGCCGTCACGCCGGAAAACGCATCGCTGCCGCCGCACTGCATGCCGACCACCAGTTCTGATGCCGGGCAGGTTTCACGCTGGCGCTGATTGAGCTTTGCCAGATGGCGTTCGGCCACTTGCAAAATATCGGCAACCATCGATTGAAAGCCGACGTGTTTTTCATCCTGCAGGCTGACGATGCTGGCGCTGTCGACCGGAATGCTTTTTACATCGTGCGTACCTTCCAGCAGGCGCTCTGGCTGCAGTTTTTCACAGCCGAGGCCAATGACCATTACCTCACCGCCAAAGTTAGGGTTCAGCGCAATATTATGAATAGTTCGAATGGGCACGATGGCGGCTGGAGCGTTAATCGCCACGCCGCAACCGTACAGATGATTGAGCCCCACCACACCGTCAACATTCGGGTATTTGGGCAGCAGATCGCGTTCAATGATTTTCACCACATAGTCCACCACGCCCGCCACGCAGTGCACGCTGGTGGAGATGCCGAGCAGATTCTTGGTGCCAACGCTACCGTCAGCATTGCGGTAACCTTCGAAGGTATAACCCTCGAGAGGCGGCAGCGGCTCAGGCACTTTAGTTGCCAACGGCAGCGTCTCCAGCGGCGGAGCCTTGGGCAGCTCAACCATTGATTCATCAATCCAACTGCCGCGGGGGATGTCGCGAACGGCATAGCCTATCACTTCGCCATAACGCACGATTTCGCCATGAGCAGGAATATCCAATAGCGCCACTTTATGACCCTGGGGAATATGTTCAATGAGTTCCAGTCCGTCCGGAAAACGCGTTCCCGCTTTCAGACCATTGTCATTGACAATTATCGCCACATTATCTGTTTCGTGAACTTTAATATAAAACGCCGTTGGCGATTCTTGTCTAATTTCGATGTCGGCCATTGTCCAGTATTCTCCAACAAGTGGTGATAATAGTGTGGATATTTATATTTCGAATCTCATTTTCAGTAATAAAGATTCGGTATCGTGAAATAAGAATGTCAGGAGTTTATCGTGAAGAATGTGACAATGATCACTTAAACTCAGCAAGACCGCACCAGCAGGGGTAGCAATACGTAAATGTGTGGATTAGCGCCCATGCATGTGTGCATATGCCCAAAACATTATTTTCATAACGCATATTTAATGAGCGCTTGCACAATGATTAACGTTGCACTGCTGATTATACTAAATCACGGTTTCATAGCGTCTGATAAATTATTATACGTTTTTATTATCGGTAATTTATCACCAGGGATATCTGCCAAATAATAATAAAAACTTTTATGTACCCGAGGTAATTAGAATGATACTGGATACAGTTGTCGAGAAAAAGAAAGGTACGCACACCCGTTACTTAATATTGCTAATAATATTTATTGTTACCGCCGTTAACTACGCGGACCGTGCCACGCTATCTATTGCTGGCACGGAAGTGGCGAAAGAGTTGCAGCTCAGTGCCATTTCAATGGGTTACATTTTCTCCGCCTTCGGTTGGGCTTACCTGTTGATGCAAATCCCTGGCGGCTGGCTGCTGGATAAGTTCGGTTCGAAGAAAGTCTACACTTACAGTCTGTTCTTCTGGTCGCTGTTCACCTTTCTGCAGGGTTTTGTCGATATGTTCCCGCTGGCCTGGGCGGGTATTTCAATGTTCATCATGCGCTTTATGCTGGGCTTCTCGGAAGCACCGTCCTTCCCGGCGAACGCCCGTATTGTGGCGGCCTGGTTCCCGACGAAAGAGCGCGGTACGGCATCTGCGATTTTTAACTCCGCACAATATTTCTCTCTGGCGCTGTTTTCGCCGCTGCTGGGCTGGCTGACCTTTGCCTGGGGCTGGGAGCACGTCTTTACCGTGATGGGCGTTATCGGTTTTGTGCTCACCGGCCTGTGGGTAAAGTTTATTCATAACCCAACCGATCACCCGCGTATGTCGCAGGAAGAGCTGAAGTTTATCTCTGAAAACGGCGCGGTCGTGGATATGGACCATAAAAAGCCCGGCGATGTGAAATCAGGTGGTCCTAAACTGCATTATATCAAGCAGTTGCTGACAAACCGCATGATGCTTGGCGTGTTCTTCGGACAGTATTTTATCAACACTATCACCTGGTTTTTCCTTACCTGGTTCCCGATTTACCTGGTACAGGAAAAAGGCATGTCGATCCTGAAAGTCGGTCTGGTGGCGTCGATTCCTGCGCTGTGCGGATTTGCCGGTGGCGTGCTCGGCGGTGTGTTCTCTGATTATCTGATTAAACGTGGCTTCAGCATCACCCTGGCACGTAAGCTGCCGATTGTGCTCGGAATGTTGCTCGCGTCGACCATTATTCTGTGTAACTACACCGATAACACCACTCTGGTGGTTGCGCTGATGGCGCTGGCGTTCTTCGGCAAAGGCTTCGGCGCGCTGGGTTGGCCGGTGATTTCCGATACCGCGCCGAAAGAAATCGTTGGTCTGTGCGGTGGGGTATTTAACGTATTTGGCAACGTAGCCTCTATCGTCACCCCGCTGGTGATTGGTTATCTGGTGAGCGAGCTGCACTCATTTAATGCTGCGCTGATGTTTGTAGGGTGTTCGGCGCTAATGGCAATGGTTTGCTACCTGTTTATTGTCGGTGACATTAAACGTATGGAATTGCAGAAATAAACAAAGGTATAGGCGATGAATAACACGATTTTCCCGAATAAGTTTAAAGCGGCCCTCGCGGCGCAACAGATTCAGATTGGCTGCTGGTCTGCATTGGCCAGCCCAATCAGTACCGAAGTTTTAGGCCTGGCGGGTTTTGACTGGCTGGTACTGGACGGCGAACACGCGCCAAACGATATCTCGACGTTTATCCCGCAATTGATGGCGCTGAAAGGCAGCGCCAGCGCGCCGGTCGTACGCGTGCCGACCAATGAGCCGGTGATTATCAAGCGCCTGCTGGATATTGGGTTTTACAACTTCCTGATTCCGTTCGTTGAGACACAAGAAGAGGCGGTGAACGCCGTGGCGTCGACCCGCTATCCGCCGGAAGGTATTCGCGGCGTGTCCGTCTCCCATCGCGCCAATATGTTTGGCACCGTACCGGACTACTTTGCGCAATCGAATAAGAACATCACCATCATCGTGCAGATCGAAAGTCAGCAGGGCGTTGATAACGTTGACGCCATCGCGGCGACCGAAGGTGTAGACGGTGTCTTCGTCGGCCCAAGCGATCTGGCTGCGGCGCTAGGCCATCTCGGCAATGCGTCACATCCTGATGTGCAGAAAGCTATCCAGCACATTTTTGCCCGTGCGAAAGCACATGGCAAACCAAGCGGAATTCTGGCGCCGGTAGAGGCGGATGCGCGTCGTTATCTGGAGTGGGGCGCGACCTTTGTTGCTGTTGGCAGCGACCTTGGCGTGTTCCGTTCAGCCACGCAGAAACTGGCTGAATCTTTTAAGAAATAACCACCATCGACAGTAGAGAGAGATAAAGACATGACAATGAAAGTTGGTTTTATTGGCCTCGGTATCATGGGTAAACCAATGAGTAAAAACCTCCTCAAGGCAGGTTACTCGTTGGTGGTTGCTGACCGTAACCCGGAATCCATTGCGGAAGTCATTGCCGCTGGTGCAGAAACCGCCGCCACGGCGAAAGATATTGCCGAGCAGTGCGATGTGATCATCACCATGCTGCCGAACTCGCCGCATGTTAAGGAAGTGGCGCTGGGTGAAGGCGGAATTATTGAAGGTGCGAAACCGGGCACTGTGCTGATCGACATGAGCTCCATTGCACCGTTGGCCAGCCGTGAAATTAGCGAGGCGCTGAAAGCGAAAGGCGTGGATATGCTGGATGCGCCGGTCAGCGGCGGCGAGCCAAAAGCGATTGATGGCACGTTGTCGGTGATGGTCGGTGGCGATAAAGCGATTTTCGACAAGTATTACGATCTGCTGAAAGCGATGGCTGGTTCAGTGGTACATACCGGCGACATTGGCGCGGGTAACGTCACTAAGCTGGCGAACCAGGTGATTGTGGCGCTGAACATTGCGGCGATGTCTGAAGCGCTGACGCTGGCGACCAAAGCGGGTGTGAACCCGGATCTGGTGTATCAGGCGATCCGTGGCGGACTGGCCGGAAGCACCGTGCTGGACGCGAAAGCGCCGATGGTCATGGACCGCAACTTTAAGCCAGGTTTCCGTATTGACCTGCATATCAAAGATCTGGCGAATGCGCTGGACACTTCTCATGGGGTCGGCGCGCAGTTGCCGCTGACTGCTGCAGTCATGGAGATGATGCAGGCGCTTCGCGCAGATGGGCTGGGCACCGCCGATCACAGCGCGCTCGCATGCTACTACGAAAAACTGGCGAAAGTGGAAGTCACACGCTAACAAGAAGGGCGCGGATGTGCGCCCTGTATTTCTTGCCTTGCGCGGCACAGTCAGGCTACATAACTATGAAAATCGTAATTGCCCCAGACTCTTATAAAGAAAGTCTATCTGCCACTGAGGTCGCTCAGGCAATAGAAAAAGGATTTCGGGAAATATTTCCCGATGCGCAATATGTTTCAGTTCCGGTGGCCGACGGCGGCGAAGGAACGGTCGAAGCCATGATTGCCGCCACGCAAGGGAGTGAATATTCCGCGTGGGTAACGGGCCCGCTGGGCGAAAAAGTGAATGCCTGCTGGGGCATGTCCGGAGATGGTAAAACTGCGTTTATCGAAATGGCGGCAGCCAGTGGTCTGGCGTTAGTACCTCCTGATAAGCGTAACCCGTTAGTCACCACGTCACGTGGTACCGGGGAATTGATTCTGCAGGCGCTGGATAGCGGGGCGCAGAGCATTATTATCGGTATTGGCGGTAGTGCAACCAACGATGGTGGTGCGGGTATGGTGCAGGCTCTGGGCGCGAAACTTTGCGACGCTAACGGGACAGAGATTGGCTACGGGGGCGGCAGTCTGATGAGCCTCAACAGCATCGACATTTCCGGTTTGGATCCGCGATTAAAAACCTGCTCCATTCGCGTGGCCTGCGATGTGACCAATCCGCTCACAGGTGATACTGGCGCTTCGCGCATCTTCGGCCCACAGAAAGGGGCGACGGAAGAACGCATTCTCGAACTGGACCGCAATTTGTCTCACTATGCCGACATCATTAAAAAATCGTTACGGGTAGACGTGAAGGATGTTCCCGGGGCGGGGGCTGCCGGTGGTATGGGCGCTGCGTTAATGGCTTTTTTAGGCGCGGACTTGCGCAGTGGTATTGAGATTGTGACCCAGGCGCTCAACCTGGAAGAGCATATTCACGACTGTACGCTGGTGGTGACCGGGGAAGGACGCATCGACAGCCAGAGCATTCACGGCAAAGTGCCGGTGGGCGTGGCGAGCGTTGCGAAGAAATACCACAAACCGGTAATTGGTATTGGCGGCAGCCTGACGCGCGATGTGGAGGTGGTGCATCAATATGGTATCGATGCGGTGTTTAGCGTATTGACCAGCATCAGTACGCTGGAAGAGGCCTTCCGTGGGGCATTTGACAATATTTATCGCGCCTCAAGAAACATCGCCGCCACGTTAGCGATAGGAATGCGCAGTGCGGGGTGACATTACCCCGCAAACCCTCTATACTGCGCGCCGAAGCTGACCAGACAGTCGCCGCTTCGTCGTCGTCCTCTTCGGGGGAGACGGGCGGAGGGGAGGAAAGTCCGGGCTCCATAGGGCAGGGTGCCAGGTAACGCCTGGGGGGGAAACCCACGACCAGTGCAACAGAGAGCAAACCGCCGATGGCCCACGTAAGTGGGATCAGGTAAGGGTGAAAGGGTGCGGTAAGAGCGCACCGCGCGGCTGGTAACAGTCCGTGGCACGGTAAACTCCACCCGGAGCAAGGCCAAATAGGGGTTCACAAGGTACGGCCCGTACTGAACCCGGGTAGGCTGCTTGAGCCAGTGAGCGATTGCTGGCCTAGATGAATGACTGTCCACGACAGAACCCGGCTTATCGGTCAGCTTCACTCTTTATAAAACCCCGCTTCGGCGGGTTTTTTGCTTTCCGTATAGGCCAGATGAATGACTGTCCACGACGCTATGCTCAAAAGAACGCGGCTTATCGGTCAGCTTCACTCTTTATGAAACCCCGCTTTGATGGGTTTTTTGCTTTCCGGATAGGCCAGATGAATGACTGTCCACGACGCTATACTCAAAAGAACGCGGCTTATCGGTCAGCTTCACTCTTTATGAAACCCCGCTTTGATGGGTTTTTTGCTTTCTGGGCAGGTTGTTATGCCTGATGGCGCTGCGCTTATCAGGCCTACAGGTATGGCTGGAACGGGTTTTGTAGGCCGGATAAGGTGTTTACACCGCCATCCGGCAGACGTTATACCTGTCGCGTTACGCTTGGTTTAACACGACTCTGGCGTTTATTTTCTCTTCATCTACTCTTTATTTGACCTTTATTTATGCGCTGAACGTCTTTTATTTGAGGGAATGCGTTGTGGGGTATTTTCGTTTTTGTGATGGCTAGCACAAAACGCTGCGCGATACGTTTTTATCGAGAATAATCGAACGCAATCGATCGCCATCACAAAATTACGCGCTAATAAAGTGTGCAAAATTAGTGTTAATGTAATGTTGCATATGATGATTATTTGTATTGTCTAGATTGAATTTTAATAAACGCAATGTTTCTTTACAAACAAATATGGCGAAAAAATGTGATGCATGGCGTTATTTAATCACCACAAACGGTAAAATATAATTATATTTGATAAATTACTCATTAAATTTAAGTGTCATTCTGCCCGATAATTGCGCTGTAATTGATTGAAATATAGCCTTTCCTGGTTTTTAGAAATAACAGATAAAATGGCGATGTTATAGCCATAAAAAATCGTTATCCCCCCATCTTTTTTTGATTAAAGTCAGGGTAAAGTGAGATATGTATTTCATATCTATATGATTCATAAGTGGTTTCATTTTTTATAATAGTCTTACAAAATGTAAGTCAAGGGGATTTGTGAGGGGTAGCACATATCCTTGTTTGCTTAATTTGGTACACTTCCTGCCGTCAACAAAGTAATTAACGCAGGTCGATATGAATACTATTACACTCCCTAAAACACAGCACTTAGTGGTCTTTCAGGAAGTCATTAGAAGCGGTTCTATCGGCTCAGCTGCAAAAGAATTAGGTTTAACTCAACCCGCTGTCAGTAAAATCATCAACGATGTTGAGGCTTATTTTGGTATTGAGTTAGTTGTGCGTAAAAATACTGGTGTGACATTGACTCAGGCAGGTCAGGTGATGCTCTCATGGTCTGAATCAATTACCCGTGAAATGAAAAACATGGTTGATGAGATGAACAGCATGACGAGCAATGCGGTCGTTGATGTGTCGTTTGGTTTTCCTTCACTGATTGCCTTCACCATCATGTCCGGCATGATTAAAAAATTCAAAGAGGTATTCCCGAAAGCACAGGTTTCTATGTATGAAGCTCAGCTCTCCTCGTTCTTACCGGCAATCCGTGACGGGCGTCTGGATTTTGCCATCGGTACGCTGAGCGATGAGATGAAACTGCACGATCTGCATGTGGAGCCGCTCTTTGAGTCAGACTTTATCCTGGTTGCCAGCAAGTCCCGAACATGCACCGGCATCACCTCGCTGAGCGCGTTGAAAAACGAACAGTGGGTGTTGCCACAAACGAATATGGGGTACTACAGCGAACTTCTTACCACGTTACAGAATAATGGCATCAGCAGTGAAAACATTGTTAATACTGACTCCGTCGTCACCATTTATAATCTTGTTCTCAATGCTGATTTCTTAACAGTAATTCCCTGCGATATGACCACACCGTTTGGCTCAAACCAGTTTATTACTATCCCGGTACAAGAAACCTTACCCGTCGCGCGTTATGCCGCCGTGTGGTCGAAAAATTATCGAATTAAAAAAGCAGCATCTATTTTGGTGGAATTAGCCAAAGAGTATTCATCATATAATTGTCGGAGACGAAGGCAATTAATTGAAATTGATTAAAGATTGAAATTGTTTTAACAAAAAATAAACGCCATCTGTCTATATCTGACAATGGTCACGGCTATCTATTTACTTTAATACCCTAGTAAGAGGTTCTAATGCACATTACATACGATCTCCCAGTTGCAATTGAAGATATCCTCGAAGCGAAAAAAAGACTGGCGGGGAAAATTTATAAAACGGGAATGCCTCGCTCTAACTATTTTAGTGAACGTTGCAAAGGGGAAATTTTCCTCAAGTTTGAAAACATGCAGCGTACCGGTTCATTTAAAATCCGTGGCGCTTTTAACAAGCTCAGTTCCTTAACAGAAGCAGAAAGAATGAAGGGCGTGGTGGCTTGCTCTGCAGGTAACCATGCGCAAGGGGTTTCTCTCTCCTGCGCCATGCTCGGTATCGACGGCAAAGTGGTGATGCCGAAAGGCGCACCGAAGTCTAAAGTAGCGGCAACCTGCGATTATTCCGCGGAAGTTGTGCTGCATGGCGACAACTTCAACGACACCATCGCTAAGGTTAGCGAGATTGTGGAAACGGAAGGCCGTATCTTTATTCCACCATATGATGACCCGAAAGTTATTGCTGGTCAGGGCACTATTGGTCTGGAAATTCTGGAAGATCTGTACGATGTCGATAACGTGATTGTGCCAATTGGCGGTGGTGGACTGATTGCGGGTATTGCGGTGGCAATTAAATCTATTAACCCGACCATTAAAATTATTGGCGTGCAGTCTGAAAACGTTCACGGCATGGCGGCTTCTTTCCACGCTGGAGAAATAACCACGCACCGAACGACCGGCACCCTGGCAGATGGTTGTGACGTCTCTCGCCCGGGTACTTTAACGTATGAAATCGTTCGTGAGTTGGTGGATGACATTGTCCTGGTCAGCGAAGATGAAATTCGCAACAGCATGGTGGCATTAATTCAGCGAAATAAAGTTGTAACTGAAGGTGCCGGTGCGCTGGCATGCGCAGCATTATTAAGCGGGAAATTAGATAGCTATATCCAGAACAGAAAAACAGTCAGCATTATTTCTGGCGGTAATATCGACCTTTCTCGTGTATCTCAAATTACTGGTTTAGTTGACGCTTAATATACTTCGTTGAGGATAGGATATGAGTACTACTGATAGCATTGTATCCAGCCAGACAAAACAGTCGTCCTGGCGCAAATCGGACACCACCTGGACACTGGGTTTATTTGGTACAGCCATCGGCGCTGGGGTGCTGTTCTTCCCTATCCGCGCAGGTTTTGGCGGACTGATCCCCATTCTGATCATGCTGGTGTTAGCATACCCCATCGCGTTCTATTGCCACCGTGCGCTGGCACGCCTGTGTCTTTCCGGTTCTAATCCTTCCGGTAACATCACAGAAACGGTTGAAGAGCACTTTGGTAAAACGGGCGGCGTGGTTATCACGTTCCTCTACTTCTTTGCGATTTGTCCGCTGCTGTGGATTTATGGCGTCACCATTACCAACACCTTTATGACCTTCTGGGAAAACCAGCTGCAAATGCCAGCATTGAACCGTGGCTTCGTGGCGCTGTTCCTGTTGCTGCTGATGGCATTCGTCATCTGGTTTGGTAAAGATCTGATGGTTAAAGTGATGAGCTACCTGGTATGGCCGTTCATTGCCAGCCTGGTGCTTATCTCTCTGTCACTGATTCCTTACTGGAACTCTGCGGTTATCGATCAGGTTGATATCAGCAATATCGCTCTGACTGGCCATGACGGCATCCTGGTTACCGTATGGCTGGGTATTTCCATCATGGTGTTCTCTTTCAACTTCTCGCCAATCGTTTCTTCCTTCGTGGTCTCTAAACGCGAAGAGTATGAGAAAGATTTCGGTCGCGAATTTACCGAGCAGAAATGTTCTAAAATCATCTCCCGCGCCAGTATGCTGATGGTTGCGGTGGTAATGTTCTTCGCCTTTAGCTGCCTGTTCACGCTGTCTCCGGCAAACATGGCGGATGCGAAAGCGCAGAACATTCCAGTACTGTCTTATCTGGCGAACCACTTCGCTTCACTGTCCGGGACGAAGTCCACCTTCGCGACCGTTCTGGAATACGGTGCTTCTATTATCGCCCTGGTTGCTATCTTCAAATCGTTCTTCGGCCACTACCTGGGTACGCTGGAAGGTCTGAACGGTCTGGTGCTGAAGTTTGGTTACAAAGGCGATAAGACCAAAGTTTCCGCCGGCAAACTGAACACCATCAGCATGATCTTCATCATGGGCTCCACCTGGGTTGTGGCTTACGCCAACCCGAACATCCTGGACCTTATTGAAGCAATGGGCGCGCCGATTATTGCCTCTCTGCTCTGCCTGCTGCCGATGTATGCCATCCGTAAAGCGCCATCACTGGCGAAATACCGTGGCCGTCTGGATAACGTGTTTGTTACCGTGATTGGTCTGCTGACCATCCTGAACATTGTCTACAAACTGTTTTAATCCTTAAGCTCAGGATGAGCGGAGTAGTGAAATGAATGAGTTTCCGGTAGTACTGGTTATTAACTGTGGTTCGTCTTCCATTAAATTCTCAGTGCTGGATGCAGCTAACTGTGAAGTTTTAATGGCGGGAATCGCGGACGGTATTAACTCTGAAAATGCGTTCATAGCAATTAATGGAGGAGAGCCAGCTAAGCTGGCTCACCACAGCTACGAAGACGCATTGAAAGCAATTGCCGTTGAACTAGAGAAACGTAATTTAATGGACAGCGTGGCCTTAATTGGCCACCGCATTGCCCACGGCGGAAATATCTTTACCGAATCAGCAATTATTACTGACGAAGTTATCGATAATATCCGCCGGGTATCGCCGCTAGCACCGTTACATAATTATGCGAACCTGAGTGGGATCGAATCTGCTCAGCACCTTTTCCCTGGCCGGCAGCAGGTTGCGGTATTTGATACCAGCTTCCACCAGACGATGGCCCCTGAAGCCTATTTGTACGGTTTACCGTGGAAATATTTCGAAGAGTTGGGCGTTCGTCGTTACGGCTTCCATGGTACGTCGCATCGCTATGTTTCTCAGCAAGCGCATGACCTTCTCGACCTGCAGAGTGATGACTCGGGTCTGGTTGTGGCTCACCTGGGGAACGGCGCGTCAATCTGTGCGGTGCGTAACGGCCAGAGCGTTGATACCTCAATGGGCATGACGCCGCTGGAAGGGTTGATGATGGGGACACGCAGTGGCGACGTTGATTTCGGCGCGATGGCGTGGATTGCCAGCGAAACCAACCAGACGCTGAGTGACCTTGAGCGCGTAGTGAATAAAGAGTCCGGTTTACTGGGTATTTCCGGTTTGTCTTCTGACTTACGTACGTTAGAAAAAGCCTGGCACGAGGGACATGAGCGTGCGCAGCTGGCGATTAAAACGTTTGTGCATCGTATCGCGCGTCATATCGCCGGCCATGCTGCATCGCTGCATCGTCTTGATGGGATTATTTTCACCGGTGGCATAGGTGAGAACTCGGTATTAATTCGTCGTCTGGTTATTGAGCACCTTGCCGTTTTAGGCGTGAATATCGACAACGAAATGAATAGTCTGCCAAATTCCCATGGCGAAAGAATTATCTCAAATAAAGATGCTCGTGTTGTTTGTGCGGTAATTCCCACAAACGAAGAGAAAATGATTGCACGTGATGCCATTGCATTAGGCAAAATTAATACATCAGTAGAATTTGCATAATTAATTTTCAGCAGAGAGATTATTTTTCATGAAGGTAAATATCGATACCAGCGATATGCTGTATGCCGAAGCCTGGAATGGCTTTAAAGGTACGGACTGGAAAGAAGAAATTAATGTCCGTGATTTTATTCAGCACAACTATACGCCTTATGAAGGGGATGAATCTTTCCTCGCCGAAGCAACGCCTGCGACCACTGCATTGTGGGAAAAAGTGATGGCGGGCATCCGTATTGAAAACTCGACGCACGCGCCGGTTGATTTCGATACCAATATTGCTACCACGATAACCGCGCATGATGCGGGTTATATTGAACAAGAACTGGAAAAAATCGTTGGTCTGCAAACGGATAAGCCGCTCAAGCGCGCTCTGCATCCGTTTGGTGGCATCAACATGATCAAAAGCTCTTTTGATGCTTATGGTCGTGAGATGGATGCTGATTTTGAATACCAGTTTACTGAACTGCGTAAAACCCATAACCAGGGCGTATTCGACGCCTACTCTCCGGATATGCTGCGCTGCCGTAAATCCGGCGTACTGACAGGTCTGCCGGATGGCTATGGCCGTGGCCGTATTATCGGTGATTATCGCCGCGTCGCACTGTACGGTATCCGCTACCTGGTGCGCGAGCGTGAACTGCAGTTTGCCGATCTCCAGTCGAACCTGGAGTGGGGCCAGAATCTTGAAGCCACGATTCGTCTGCGTGAAGAGCAGTCTGAGCACCGTCGCGCTCTGCTGCAAATGCAGGAAATGGCTGCGAAGTATGGCTGCGATATCTCCCGCCCGGCGCGTAATGCGCAAGAAGCGGTGCAGTGGGTGTACTTTGCTTACCTGGCTGCGGTGAAATCGCAGAACGGCGGCGCGATGTCGCTGGGCCGTACCGCATCGTTCCTAGACATCTACATTGAGCGCGATTTCAAAGCGGGGATTTTAAACGAGCAGCAGGCGCAGGAGCTGATCGACCACTTCATTATGAAGATCCGTATGGTGCGCTTCCTGCGTACGCCGGAATTCGACACCCTGTTCTCAGGCGACCCTATCTGGGCGACTGAAGTTATCGGTGGTATGGGGCTTGATGGCCGCACGCTGGTGACGAAGAACTCGTTCCGCTATCTGCATACGCTGCACACCATGGGCCCGGCACCAGAGCCGAACCTGACGGTGCTGTGGTCTGAACAGCTACCAATCGCCTTTAAAAAGTACGCTGCCCAGGTGTCTATCATCACCTCGTCTTTGCAGTATGAAAACGACGATTTGATGCGTGCCGACTTTGACAGCGATGACTATGCCATTGCCTGCTGCGTCAGCCCGATGGTTATCGGCAAACAAATGCAGTTCTTCGGGGCGCGTGCCAACCTCGCTAAAACGTTGCTGTACGCAATCAACGGCGGCGTGGATGAGAAGCTGAAAATCCAGGTCGGGCCGAAAACGGCACCACTGATGGATGACGTGCTGGACTACGACACGGTGATGGAGAGCCTGGACCACTTTATGGACTGGCTGGCCGTGCAGTACATCAGCGCGCTGAACATCATCCACTACATGCACGACAAGTACAGCTACGAAGCTTCGCTGATGGCGCTGCACGATCGTGATGTCTATCGCACGATGGCCTGTGGTATGGCGGGTCTGTCCGTGGCGGCGGATTCTCTGTCGGCTATCAAATATGCTCGCGTGAAACCGATTCGCGATGAAAACGGTCTGGCGATTGATTTTGAAATCGAAGGAGACTATCCGCAATACGGCAACAACGACGAGCGCGTAGACAGTATTGCCTGTGATCTGGTCGAGCGCTTTATGAAGAAAATTAAAGTGTTGCCAACCTACCGTAACGCGGTGCCGACGCAGTCCATTCTGACCATCACCTCCAACGTGGTGTACGGACAGAAAACTGGTAACACGCCGGACGGACGTCGCGCAGGTACGCCGTTTGCGCCAGGGGCAAACCCGATGCACGGCCGCGATCGTAAAGGTGCGGTGGCGTCGTTAACCTCGGTCGCCAAACTGCCGTTCACCTATGCCAAAGACGGTATCTCGTACACCTTCTCCATTGTACCGGCAGCGCTGGGCAAAGAGGATGGAGTGCGTAAAACCAACCTGGTCGGTCTGCTGGACGGTTACTTCCACCATGAAGCGCATGTGGAAGGTGGTCAGCATCTGAACGTTAACGTTATGAACCGTGAAATGTTGATGGATGCCATTGAGCACCCGGAAAACTATCCGAACCTGACGATCCGCGTGTCTGGCTATGCGGTGCGCTTCAACGCGCTGACCCGCGAACAGCAGCAGGATGTTATTTCACGTACTTTCACCCAGGCGCTCTGACGCCGGAGGGACTATGAGAAAAGTTATTGCAACCGAATGTGCGCCAGGGGCTATCGGGCCTTACGTACAGGGTGTGGATCTGGGCAGCATGGTGTTGACGTCAGGTCAAATCCCGGTGTGTCCACAGACCGGTGAAGTGGCTGAAAACGTATCCGATCAGGCGCGTCAAAGCCTGGAAAACGTGAAAGCGATTGTCGAGTCTGCAGGTTTGAAAGTGAGCGATATCGTCAAGACCACCGTTTTCGTTTCCGACCTGAACGACTTCGCCACCATCAATCAGGTGTACCAGCAGTTCTTTGATGAGCATAAGGCAATCTACCCTACGCGCAGCTGCGTGCAGGTCGCCCGCTTACCCAAGGATGTGAAGCTGGAGATTGAAGCCATCGCCGTACGTGGCGACACGCTGTAATCCCTTGCGGGGCGATCTCAGGATCGCCCCGATCCTTAATGAGTGTGAAACCTGGTCTTCACTGAACGGCAATCCGAGGGTGTGGATATGATTAGCGCATTCGATATTTTCAAGATTGGCATTGGACCTTCCAGCTCCCATACCGTGGGGCCAATGAACGCAGGTAAAAGCTTTATCGATCTGTTGGTCAGCAGCGGGGAACTCCCCAAAGCTACGCATATTGTGGTCGATCTTTATGGATCGCTTTCCTTGACCGGAAAAGGTCATGCGACAGATGTCGCCATCATGATGGGACTGGCCGGTAACAGTCCACAAAATGTTAATATAGATTCTATCGCTGGTTTTACTCAGGAAGTGGCCCGTACCGGACGTTTACCGGTTGCAGAGGGCACGCATGTTGTCGATTTTTCCCCAGACGAAAATATTCTCTTTCATACCGAAACGCTGCCGCGCCATGAAAATGGTATGCGCATCACCGCATGGAACGGCACCGAGACGCTATTAAGCAAAACCTATTACTCCATCGGCGGTGGTTTTATCGTTGAAGAGGAGCAATTTGGTCAGGCGCATGATGTTGAAGCACACGTACCCTACAATTTTCATTCCGCCAGCGAACTGCTGAAACTGTGCGAGCGCAACGGGCTGTCTGTTTCCGGCCTGATGATGCAAAACGAACTGGCGATGCGCAGCAAAGAAGAAATCGATGCTGGCTTTGCTGCCATTTGGGACGTTATGCACGCTGGAATTGAGCGAGGCATGAACACCGAAGGCGTTCTGCCGGGTCCACTGAACGTCCCGCGCCGCGCCGTGGCATTACGTCGGTTGCTGGTTTCCAGCGATAACCTGTCCAGCGACCCGATGAACGTGATCGACTGGATCAACATGTTCGCGCTGGCCGTGAGCGAAGAAAACGCCGCCGGATGCCGGGTTGTGACGGCACCGACCAACGGAGCATGTGGGATTATCCCTGCTGTCCTGGCCTATTACGACAAGTTCCGCCGCCCGGTGAATGCAAACTCCATTGCCCGCTACTTACTGGCCGCGGGGGCGATAGGCGCGCTGTATAAGATGAATGCCTCTATTTCTGGTGCCGAAGTGGGTTGCCAGGGGGAAATTGGCGTCGCCTGTTCAATGGCAGCAGCCGGGTTGACAGAGTTGCTTGGCGGTAGCCCGTCTCAGGTGTGTATTGCGGCGGAAATCGCCATGGAGCATAACCTGGGACTGACCTGCGATCCGGTCGCCGGACAGGTACAAATACCGTGTATTGAGCGCAATGCGATCAACGCGGTAAAAGCCGTCAACGCCGCGCGTATGGCGCTACGTCGAACATCTGAGCCACGCGTTTCGCTCGATAAAGTGATCGAGACCATGTATGAAACGGGCAAAGACATGAACGACAAATACCGTGAAACGTCACGTGGTGGTCTGGCTATCAAAGTGATTTGTACTTAACTAAATTTGTGTTTATTTCTCCTTTGGGCGCACCTGAGTGCGCCCTTTTTTTTGTTGTGATCCGCTTCAAAAAGAGAAATTAATCCCATTTTGTAAATATAAAATAGAAAAACTTTATTAAACATTATGAAATGAGTGGGTATTTATGTGAAGTTTTTCTCTGACCCTCGGCGTATGATTTCTCCATTCTAACGAACTCGCCTGCACGACTCGTACCGCGTATCGCATTGATGCGGAACGGAAAAATAATAAAACCTTACCCTACATTTTGAGCGAGATTTTTATGGAAACGGCAACGAATAACAGCGTAATACTCGACGCATCTGCTCCGGCGCGTCGGGCGGGGATGACCGAAAGTGAATGGCGTGAAGCCATTAAATTCGACAGCATGGACACCGGCTGGGTCATTATGAGTATCGGTATGGCGATTGGTGCGGGGATTGTTTTTCTTCCTGTCCAGGTCGGGTTAATGGGGCTGTGGGTGTTCTTGCTGTCCTCTATCATTGGCTACCCAGCCATGTATCTGTTCCAGCGTCTGTTTATCAATACGCTGGCTGAGTCCCCGGAATGTAAAGATTACCCAAGCGTGATCAGCGGTTACCTGGGTAAAAACTGGGGCATCCTGTTAGGTGCGTTGTACTTTGTGATGCTGGTAATCTGGATGTTCGTCTACTCCACCGCCATCACCAACGATAGCGCCTCTTACCTGCATACTTTTGGCGTTACTGAAGGTTTACTGTCCGACAGCCCGTTCTATGGCCTGGTGCTGATTTGCATCCTGGTGGCCATCTCGTCACGCGGGGAAAAACTGCTGTTTAAAATCTCCACCGGCATGGTGCTGACCAAACTGCTGGTAGTGGCAGCGCTTGGCGTATCGATGGTTGGGATGTGGCATTTGTATAACGTAGGTTTACTGCCGCCGATGGCGCTGCTGATCAAAAACGCGATCATAACGTTGCCATTTACGCTGACCTCAATTCTGTTTATTCAGACATTAAGCCCGATGGTTATCTCGTATCGTTCTCGCAACAAATCCATTGAAGTGGCGCGCCATAAAGCCCTGCGAGCGATGAATATCGCGTTCGGTATTCTGTTCGTGACCGTCTTTTTCTACGCCGTTTCCTTCACGTTGGCGATGGGCCATGACGAAGCGGTTAAAGCTTATGAGCAGAATATTTCCGCTCTGGCGATTGCCGCGCAGTTTATCAGCGGTGCGGGTGCTGGTTGGGTGAAAATCGTCAGCGTAGTTTTGAACATCTTTGCCGTTATGACCGCTTTCTTCGGCGTCTACTTAGGTTTCCGTGAAGCGACTCAGGGGATCGTAATGAACGTGCTGCGCCGCAAAATGCCAGCCGAGAAAATCAACGAAACCCTGGTTCAGCGCGGCATTATGATTTTTGCCATCCTGCTGGCCTGGAGTGCAATTGTGCTCAATGCGCCGGTACTGAGCTTCACCTCTATTTGTAGTCCTATCTTCGGCATGGTGGGTTGTCTGATCCCGGCCTGGCTGGTCTACAAAGTTCCTTCACTGCACAAATACAAAGGCGCTTCCCTGTATCTGATTATTATCACGGGCCTGCTGCTGTGCGTTTCTCCGTTCCTGGCATTTTCCTGAGTTATCTGAGCAAAGGTTGTTGTTATGTTTGAGACTACATTGAATCCATTATGGGATAGTTTTATCCGCGCGGTACAGGAAGAGGTTAAGCCTGCGCTGGGTTGTACGGAACCTATCTCTCTGGCGCTGGCGGCTGCGGTCGCATCCTCTGAGCTGGACGGCGCGGTTGAACGTATTGATGCGTGGGTCTCACCGAACCTGATGAAAAACGGCATGGGCGTTACTGTGCCGGGTACCGGAATGGTCGGGTTACCTGTCGCGGCGGCGCTGGGTGCGCTGGGGGGAAATGCCCGTGCCGGTTTAGAGGTACTGAAAGATGCGTCGCCCCAAGCGATCGCTGATGCGAAAGCGATGTTGAGCGCTGGCAAGGTCGCGGTGATGCTGCAGGAGCCTTGCGAGGATATCCTCTTTTCCCGCGCGAAGGTTTACAGCGCTGAAGGATGGGCGTGCGTGACGATTGTGGGCGGTCATACCAACATAGTCCACATCGAGACCAATAAGGGTGTAGTGTTCACCACAGAACAGAATGCTCAGGAAGAGGAGCTGGAGTCGCCGCTGGCGGTATTATCTCACACCTCGCTGGAAGAGATTCTGGCGTTCGTGAACGCGGTACCGTTTGAGTCGATCCGCTTTATTCTTGATGCGGCAAAGCTGAACGGTGCGCTGTCTCAGGAAGGGCTGCGTGGTAACTGGGGCTTGCACATCGGAACCACACTTGAGAAGCAGTGCGCGCGTGGTCTGCTGGCGAACGATCTCTCCACCTCTATTCTGATCCGCACCAGTGCGGCATCGGATGCGCGAATGGGTGGGGCGACGCTGCCGGCCATGAGTAACTCCGGATCCGGCAATCAGGGGATTACCGCGACTGTTCCGGTCATGGTGGTGGCCGAGCACTTTGGCGCGGATGAGGAGAAACTGGCACGTGCGCTAATGTTGTCTCACCTGAGCGCTATCTACATCCATCATCAGCTTCCTCGTTTGTCTGCGCTGTGCGCAGCAACCACGGCGGCGATGGGCGCAGCAGCGGGGATGGCATGGATCGTGGATGGCCGCTACAACACCATCGCGATGGCGATCAGCAGCATGATTGGCGACGTGAGCGGAATGATTTGCGATGGCGCTTCAAACAGCTGCGCGATGAAAGTCTCAACCAGCGCATCTGCGGCGTGGAAAGCGGTACTGATGGCACTGGATGATACTGCCGTAACCGGAAACGAAGGGATTGTGGCGCATAACGTGGAACAATCTATCGCTAACCTGTGTGCGCTGGCGTGTCGTTCGATGCAGGAAACCGACAAGCAGATCATTGAGATCATGGCCAGTAAGGCGCATTAATCTTCAGGTCGGGTAAGGCGTTGCCGCCACCCGGCATAAGTCTAAGCCGCCTTTTCAGGCGGCTTCTTCGTCTTCCAGCCGTAGCTCGGCATCGGCCACAATCGCTTCCAGCTCTGTCAGCATTTCTTCATAGCCGAAGGCAACTGTTTCCTGTTTTTTCAGCTCAACCTGCGGCTGGCGTTTTTTTGATGATTTCTTGCTCAATAGTCGTACTCCATTGTTTTCCCTGACTATACGGGCAAATCTATCAGCAAAGCGCGCAGCTGGGTATCGGCGACTAACGTTATGTTAGTTTCGTCACGAATAAATGCCCCATCGCCACAGGTGAGCGCTTCTTTTTCGGCGCCAGATGTCACCGCATGGAATCTGCCGTGAATCGACTGTAAATAAGCGCGTGGCCCATGTAACTGAAAACTCAGCGATTCACCTTGCTGCAGTTCAACGTGGTGCACCCATACCTGTTGGCGCAGATGCAGGCTGCCTTGTTCACCGTCCGGCGAGGCCAGCAGCTGATGCTTACCGGTACCCAGCGTGGCTTTCTGTACGCAGGCGTTTTCACGCTGCGGGCAGGCGTCCAGCCAGAGCTGCATCCGCGTTAACGGTTTGTCTTTGCTGATATTGTGTTCGCTATAGCTAATCCCGGGCTGTGTCGCGAGCAGTAAAACTTCGCCTGCTTTGGCCTTGATATGGTTGCCTTCGCTGTCTCGGTACTCCGCTTCCCCTTCGAGGATCAGATTGACGATATCCACCTTCGGATAGGTCCGCGGCTGGAAAGAGGCCCCCGGTGCCAGAACTTCCTGGTTCAGAACACGCAGCGAGGCATAACCCAGCAGTTTAGGATCAAAATAGTGTCCAAAGGAGAAGGTATAACGGGCCTGCAGCCAGCCGTAGTCTGCTTGCCCGCATTGTTTGGCTGTACGGGTAGTAATCATAGTTCTTGACCTCTCTTTACTTCCTTTTATGTTAAATGGCTAGACGCTGCATTGTTAGCCAGATATTCTGCCCGGTATGTTCAAATTTCCTGAATGAGAACGAGATGGCTAAAGAAAGGGCTTTAACGCTTGAGGCGTTACGCGTCATGGACGCAATAGACAGGCGCGGCAGCTTTGCCGCCGCCGCAGACGAACTGGGGCGCGTGCCTTCCGCACTTAGCTATACCATGCAGAAGCTGGAGGAAGAGCTGGACGTGGTACTGTTTGACCGTTCAGGCCACCGTACAAAATTCACTAACGTCGGGCGTATGCTGCTGGAGCGTGGGCGCGTACTGCTGGAAGCTGCGGATAAGCTGACTACCGATGCCGAAGCGTTGGCTCGCGGATGGGAAACGCATTTGACTATCGTTACCGAAGCACTGGTGCCAACGGCGGCGTTTTTCCCGCTGATCGACAGACTGGCCGGGAAGGCCAATACCCAGCTTTCCGTCATTACCGAAGTTCTGGCCGGGGCGTGGGAGCGTCTTGAGCAGGGGCGGGCGGATATCGTGATTGCGCCGGATATGCATTTTCGCTCATCTTCCGAAATCAACTCGCGCAAGCTGTACTCGCTGATGAACGTGTATGTGGCGGCACCGGATCATCCTATCCACCAGGAGCCGGAACCGTTATCGGAAGTCACCCGCGTGAAATACCGTGGGATCGCTGTGGCGGATACCGCACGTGAACGTCCGGTGTTGACCGTTCAACTGCTGGATAAACAGCCGCGTCTGACGGTGAGTACGATAGAAGATAAACGTCAGGCGCTGTTGGCCGGATTGGGCGTAGCGACAATGCCGTACCCGCTGGTGGAAGAGGATATTGCAGCTGGTCGACTGCGGGTCGTTAGTCCGGAATCGACAAGCGAGATAGATATTATTATGGCCTGGCGTCGTGACAGCATGGGCGAGGCGAAATCCTGGTGTCTGCGAGAAATTCCCAAGCTGTTTGCGGGTAAATAGCCTGACTGTTACGCCGGATGCGGTGCAATTGCACCTTATCCGGCCTACAGGACGGAGATATGTTGTAGGCCTGATAAGCTAACGCCTTCAGGCATCTATACGTACTACGTCAGGACAGCTGTTTGGGGTCAGCGCCGAAGCGATTGCTCCCCGGAGTGCCGTTTTGACAGTTGAAAATGATGATGACCAACCAGCCGACGATCGGGATCAATAGCACCAGCAGCCACCAGGCTGAACGGTCGGTGTCATGTAAACGCCGAAACTGTACCGCCCACCACGGGATAAAGACCAGAACCCCGTAAATCGTCGTTAATATGCCTTCTCCTCCGGCGCGTTCCCAGCCAAGCATTCTGTCCAGAATGCCCAGCACGAACGTGAAGATGATGTTGACCAGCACAAACATCCAGTATTCTTTACGACGCGCGCGGCCACCAAAACCAAAGTAATTCTTTAATACGTTTAAATACCAATCCATTTTTGCCTCGTTCTGCGTTCAATTACTTGTTTTTAAAGCAATCAAATTAAGAATAGCTGCGAATGGAATGCTGGTAAATATTTGTGTTGTTAATTATTTGGCCTCCAAACGGGCAATGCCGATCAGTTAAGCATGTATGGTGAACATGTGATTCTTGCTCAGGGTTCCGTTCACCTCATGTGCGTTGCTTCTCTGATATCTTTATACCCGTGAACGGGCAAGGGAGGCTCACCGCCGCCTCCCTTGCAACCCAGGCTCCCGGCGGGAAAATCGTCGCTGCGCGATGTATTCGTCTTATTCCGTCTGCCTGTCGGGTCGGGGCCGAGCCTGCGTCCATGCAGGCCGTCCCCTCTGCCCGCATCCCTGCGGGCAGCCCCGGTCAGCCGTCAACGCCTCATCGATTTTCAGCCGGACCGGGGTCATCGCTGTAATGCTCTGACTTCCAGTTAAATCTGATTTGCTGTTCAGATATATTCAAAAAAACGCAGATGGTTAGGTGTGGGCTGGTCCGGCTGAAAATTGCCGACGTGTTTCCGTAAGGCCGGGAGAACCCGCATGGATGCGGGTTCAGGGCGCGTTTTACAGGGACGTTTCCTCGCGCCCGACCCGGGAGCCGGGATTGTAAAGGGCGTGGCGGAGAACGCCCTTTACACGTTCACAGGAATCGGTGCTTCAGAGAAACGATGAACATGAGGTGAACGGAACCCTTTCCCTGAAATAGCATATTCATTACCTCCGCCAGCACATGTTGATGCCTTTCGAAACTGAGGCGTTAACTGAACAGCATTACCCAAACGGAGGCCAGTGTAAATCAGGCGAAACGCTCGTCACGCCCATGAGGTTCGCTGAGATCCTGCCACGGGCCGATTGAAATAATACCGGTCGGGTTGATTGTTTTGTGGCTACGGAAGTAGTGATGACGGATATGGTCAAAGTTGACGGTCTCCGCAATGCCCGGCATCTGGTAGATATCGCGCAGAAAACCGTACAGATTCAGGTAGTCACTGATGCGGTGTTTGTCGCACTTGAAGTGGGTGACATAAACCGGATCAAAGCGCACCAGCGTGGTCCACAGGCGAATATCGGCCTCAGTTAGCTGGTCACCGGTCAGGAAGCGATGCTGACCCAGGAGCTGCTCCAGTCGCGCCAGAGATTGAAAGACTTTTTCCACGGCATCGTCGTAGGCTTCCTGGCTGGTGGCAAATCCCGCTTTATACACGCCGTTATTGACGTTGTCATAAATCCAGCCGTTCAGCTCGTCGATTTTGCTTTGCAGGGCAGGTGGATAGTAATCCCCGGCTTTCGCACCCAGCGCATCAAACGCAGTGTTAAACATGCGGATGATTTCTGCAGATTCGTTGCTGACAATAGTGTGGTTTTTTTTGTCCCACAGTACCGGAACGGTCACCCGACCGCTGTAGTGCGGATCGGCGTGTAAATAGAGCTGATAAAGAAATTCGTGCTGATACAGGGTATCGCCGGTTGCCGCTGGGAAGTTGTCGTCAAAGGTCCAGCCGTTTTCCAGCATTAGCGGATGCACAACGGAAACGGAAATAAACGGTTCCAGCCCTTTAAGTTTACGCAAAATCAGTGTGCGATGCGCCCACGGACAGGCCAGAGAAACGTACAGATGATAACGGTCTTTTTCGGCAGCAAAGCCACCTTCACCGGTCTGGCCAGGCGTGCCATCTGCGGTGAGCCAGTTACGGAAAGCCGATGCAGAACGTTGAAATTTCCCACCGGTTGATTTGGTATCGTACCAGGTGTCATGCCAGACGCCGTCAATCAGTTGTCCCATTTTATCGTCTCCTCAGATAGCAAAAGCGAGGAGATATCTCCTCGCTTTTTGATGTGTTCAGTATAGTTTGCTTACCACTTTTTATTCAGTACGCGGTCAATACTGAATGCGCCCGGACCGGTGATAGCCAGCAGCAGGAAGCCGCCTGCGATGGTCAGGTTTTTCATAAACATCAGAGAGTTCACACCTTCCGCAAAGTTACTGTGGAAGAGGAACGCCGTCAGCAGCGTGAAGCCTGCGGTGAACAGCGCGGTAGTACGGGTCAGGAAACCGAACAGAATTGCCAGACCGCCGCCAAACTCAAGCAGAATCACCAGCGGCAGCATAAATCCAGGAACGCCCATGGCTTCCATGTACTGTTGGGTACCTGCATATCCGGTGATTTTTCCCCAACCTGCGGTAATAAACAGGATTGGCATCAGAATGCGCGCTACCAGTACACCAACATCTTCTAATTTCTTCATCATACTCTCCAGGAAACCACTCAGGCGGCTTATTGTGTTTTTTTGTGCAACGACGCTGCTGAGCGCGTCGTTGCTGTCGATGAAGAGAATAATAAACGTGGCTAATGAGAATTGTTAGCAAGGAAAACTGTCAGTATTTTTCAAAAATTTTGAGGTTGGGGGTAGGGAAGGGATTAGCCGCGCAGTTGCTGCTGTCTGATGGTCGATTTCACCAGACGCCAGATGCTCCAGACGCTAAAGCCGCGTTTGGCCCAGCGGACCAGCAGATTTGGGTTACGGATGGTGCGAACTGCCATAATACTGCTCCCGACTAACACCCAGCCGCGCAGGTTCAACAGCGTCTTCCAGCCACGATCGTAGACCTCGGTGGCTTCCAGCCAGTCGCGGCGAGTAGCAGACAGATCCAGCCGTTGCTGCTGGATCTGTCCAAGCAGTTGCGCCTTACGTTGTTGACGTTCGACTTTACTGCTCATTATGCGTCATCCTCCAGAGCCCGCCTGTCGTTCGCGAGTTCATTGCGCGTATGGCGTAGCAGCGTTGTTTTACGCGCTTTACGCAGCGTCCATATCCCGCCAATCAGCGCTAACAGCAACAGCACTACGGTGGTGGCAATCATGGCGTTCAGTCGGTATTGAGGGTCAATGGCCCAGATGATAAGTACCATCAGGCTCATCAGGCCAAACGCCGCGAACAGCATAGTCAGCCCAAGCATCAGCAGGATCTGGATGAGGTTGGCTTTTTCCTCTTCCAGCTCAACGACGGCCAGCCGCAGCCGCGTCTCTACGATCTCAACGAGAATCGTCAGGATCCGCTGTCCAATACCCAGTACGCCTTTGCCTGGACCTTGTGCGTGTTGAGAATCAGCCATTGTTAACGGCGCGACAGCAGTACACCAAGCACCACACCGACTGCAGCGCCAATGCCGACGCCTGTCCATGGGTTTTCGCGCACGTAGTTATCGGCTTTAGCCGCGGCCTCACGGGTCTGTTTGGCAATCACATCGCTGGTTTCACTCAGACGATGGCGGCTCTCGCGCAGCGCATGTTCGGCTTTGCTGCGAATTTTACTCATCTCTTCCTTCGACTTATCGCCAGAAGAGCTAAGTACTTCTTCAAGCGTATCCGCAAGAGATTTCAGCTCAGCGCGCAGGTTTTCCGTAGCATTATCTTTCGACATAGTTTTCTCCAGTTGAGTGGCTAGTTACCGTACTTAGTAATCGCGGGTCTCGAGTTCTTTTAGCTCTTTCTGAGCTTCAGCAAGCTTGTGTTCGCGCTTAGCTACCTTATCCGCATCGCCTTTTTGCTTAGCTTCGGCTAAGTCACGTTGACGCTCGGCAATCTCATTTTTCTGCTCGGCGATTTTTTTCTGATGGTTGGCGCGCAGTTTGCTGTCAGTACAGTTTGCCCTGACTTCGCTCAGCGCTTTGTTCAGCCCATTGATGCGGCTCTGATTATTGTGTTTTTCGGCATAGCTAATCTCCCGCTGAATGTCTTGTTCTTTTTCCTGACAGAGGGTGTTGGCGTAGCTGCCGGCACTTAGAGCGAAAAGGCTAATTGCCAAAGCGATGCGGTATTTCATTCTTGAACCTTCCATTGTGATTCGACCTCGTCGTTTAGGGTCGATGCTCCAGAATAATAAAACGTTGGGTCATAAGCCCAGTTTATTAATCATAGGCGCTAAACGGTGAAATCACCAAAGTGAGTGATCTAATTCAGATTCCTGGAAATTAACCAAAGCGGTGTGGAGTATCACGTAAGCGGGATAACCACTGCACCGCCTGATTATCATCATCCTGCTGAGCGATAACGAAACCGTGCGGTAACGTTCGATCAAGTACGACCTTTGCCGCTGCGCTCTGCGCGCTGGAATCAAAGGTAATCAGCAGTGCGTCATTTTGCGGAGTGATGCTTTTAAAACGAATGCCGTTGGCATCCAGGTGATGCCAGATAGAGAAGCCATCAGGCATGCTGGCTCCCTGGTTTACGGCACGAATGGCAAGCGTTGATTCCTGCTGGCGAATGACAGACCAGGTCAGGAGCAACGCGCCAATGAACAGCATAAAAGTGGTGGACCAGGCAAGTCGTCGGAGCGTTATGCATGATTTCAGCATAATTTACCCTCGGTTCCCGTATTTCTTCTTCCAAAGAACAACCAGTGAACCTGCCAGACCAAACACCAGTAACACCACAGGAAGCAGCATCAGACAAGACATCAGCTGATCTTCATACTTGAGAAACACCGGCGTTTTGCCCAGCAGATAACCAAGCGTTGTGAGAATCAAAACCCAAAGCAGTCCACTCATCCAGTTGAAGAACTGAAAGCGCGCATTGTTCAGGCCGGACAATCCTGCGATGGTCGGCAGTAATGTTCTGACAAACGCGATGAAGCGACCGACCAGCAGCGCAGACAAGCCATGCTTATGGAACAGATGATGCGCGCGCTGATGGTAATGTGCGGGCAGATGAGATAGCCAGTTTTGTACTGTGCGGGTATTCCCCAGCCATCGCCCCTGGATATAGCTAAGCCAGCAACCCAGGCTGGCTGCGGTAGTGAGCAGCAGTACCGTTTGCGGGAAACCCATCGCGCCTTTGGCGATAAGTACGCCGACCAGCACCAGTAGACTGTCGCCAGGTAAAAAGGCCGCTGGCAGCAGTCCGTTTTCCAGAAACAAAATGGTAAATAGTACGAAATAGAGCATGCCAATCATGGAAGGATTGGCCAGCGTTTCAAAATCCTGAGCCCATAAAGCATTCAGTAATTGAGTCAGTAGTTCCATTCAATATTCCTGGAGAATCGGTTGTCGTCATGCCGGTTTTCTGGAGTTTGTAACGCCGCAATTTTATTGGTGTTTTTTACATGGATCGCGGTCTGACACAAATTCACGGCCTGAACTATTCCCTGTAAAGTTGTGAAGTAAGCAAGCTCTCAAACACAAAAATTCAAATAGCATCTAATTGTAACAAAGGTCAACGTTGTCCGTTATAGAAATTACGGTTGTTGAACTGTGATTTTGCTTATCGCAATGGAGGGAGGCGAGAGGATTTACACAGGCTGACACTTTATACCTAATGCTTACCAAGCAGGAGAAACAGGCGCTTTGTCGCGCCTGCATCGAAAAGATTGCTTATTTAGCGCTGTTAACTGCCGTATCGAGATGAACGACCGGATTTTCTGCAAAAAGATAACGATCGGCGTTGAACTCAAAATCATCGCTGGTCTCGTTGAATAACATGATTTTGGTATTCTCCAGGTGCTGCCACATCGCCAATTTTGCCGCATTGGGATCTTTACGGATCAGTGCTTTGAGAATTTGATCATGGTCATCACACCAGTTATCGACGGTACGTGCGTCGATATGCTCGTGCAGTTTTTTCCAGTACGGGTTGTGGCTGCGCTGGGTCCACATTTTTTCCACAATGGCGGCCAGCGCTGAGTTCTGCGTGGCTAGCGCGACCTGAATATGAAACTGCAGATCCCATTCGGAATCGCGGAAGCATTTTTCATTCCGCGCATGCTCTTGAATGTCCATCAGTTTCATGATGTCTTGCTTGGTAACCTGCGTAGCAGCAAATTCAGCGATATTGCTTTCAATCAACTGACGAGCCTGAAGCAGCTCGAAAGGACCATAATTGGCGAATTCAAGCGATTCGTCGGTGGCCTGCTGGTGACGGGCCTGGTTCGAAATGACATGAATGCCAGAACCTTTGCGCACTTCTACATAGCCCTCAACTTCGAGCATGATAATCGCTTCACGAACCACGGTACGGCTGACATTTTTTTCATCGGCGATAAAGCGTTCTGCGGGGAGTTTTTCACCCACCAGATAGACGCCCTGCTCAATGCGTTCTTTCAGATCAGCGGCAAGTTGTTGGTACAAACGTCGTGGTTCAGTGATTTCCATATGCGCTCCAGGCATGATACGGCAGACTCTATTTGTTATACCACTTTTACGATTACGGCTCCACTCGCGACGTCAAAAAAGCCGCCAGATAACTGGCGGCTTAGCATGACAAAACCTTGTTAAATCTTGTCCGGTTAACTTTGCGCAGCGGGATCGCCAGTTTGCGACTCTGACTCTACCTCGCTGGCCGATTTGTTCTGCAATACTGTCCAGATGACTAACGCGCCGAGGAGGTCGAATACCGCCAGTACGGCAAACAGTGGGCTAAAGCCGATGGTGTCAGCCAGTGCGCCGACGACCAGCGCAAACAGCGTACTTGCAAGCCAGGCGGACATACCGGTCAGACCGTTCGCCGTTGCCACTTCATTACGACCAAACACGTCAGAAGAGAGTGTAATCAGCGCACCGGACAGCGCCTGGTGAGCAAAGCCACCGACGCACAGCAAGGCGATAGCAATGTATGGGCTGGTGAACAGACCAATCATCCCTGGGCCAATCATCAGCAATGCACCCATGGTGACGACCATTTTACGTGAAACGATCAGGTTAACGCCGAACCAGCGCTGGAACAGCGGCGGTAAGTAACCCCCAACGATACAGCCCAGGTCAGCAAACAGCATCGGCATCCAGGCAAACATCGCAATTTCTTTCAGGTTAAAGCCGTAGACTTTAAACATGAACAGCGGGATCCAGGCGTTGAAGGTACCCCAGGCCGGCTCTGCCAGGAAACGTGGCAGCGCGATGCCCCAGAACTGGCGGTTACGCAAGATCTGACCGAGCGACATTTTTTTCGAGGTCGCGTTTTTATGCTGTGATTCCTGACCATTCAGAATGTAATCACGTTCCTCATCAGACAGTTTTTTCTGGTCGCGCGGGTGTTTGTAGAATACAAGCCAGCACATCGCCCAGATGAAGCTCAGCGCACCGGAAATAATGAATGCCATCTGCCAGCTGTGCATGACGATGGCCCAGACCACCAGCGGTGGAGCAATCATCGCGCCGATAGAAGAGCCGACGTTAAAGTAACCTACGGCAATTGAACGCTCTTTTGCCGGGAACCATTCAGAACTGGCTTTCAGACCCGCAGGGATCATTGCGGCTTCAGCGGCACCTACCGCGCCACGCGCCAGCGCCAGTCCACCCCAACTGCCAGCCAGTGCGGTCGCGCCACAGAAGACGGCCCACAGAACGGCGAACATCGCATAACCCACTTTTGTGCCGAGCACATCGAGCACGTAGCCGGCAACGGGTTGCATTACGGTGTAAGCAGCAGAATACGCTGCGATGATATAGGAATACTGTTGAGTGGAGATGTGTAACTCTTCCATCAGAGTTGGCGCAGCTGCCGCCACAGTGTTACGTGTCAGGTAACCCAGCACGGTGCCAAGTGTCACCAGTGCAATCATGTACCAACGTAACCCTTTAATTTTACGCATGTAAAACCTCATCGTTTTGTTATGTCCGCGAACGAGCGGTCATCTTCCAGTTCAGGGCGGAGGATGTTCTTTTACGAGGGGGGACCGAAAAAAAGCCGGTACTCCCCGAACTTTGCCATGTCAATAATTGTGCTAATTCGGTTTCCGTACCGGTCAATCCGATGGATATCCATCGGTAATTTGCATTCCGTCGGCTTATGTATCGCGACGGCCAAAAGATAACTTGTCATACAGCTTTAAAAGGTGAGTGCCATCACAAAAGTGTGAATCTTCGTGTGGTCATTATTTCGATTCAGCAAAGCCAGAACTGGCGCGGCTTGACGCGTGATTTACCTCTTTGAGAGTAATTTTTTTGTCACCATTTGTTGATCTAACTCACGAAAATATCTTCGGCGTATAGAAATTGGTGTGATAACTTTGTCAGCATCAAAACATAAGCAATCTGACGCACTCGTTGAGAGGAAGACGATAATGACCCCGTTTATGACTGAAGATTTCCTGCTGGACACCGAATTTGCCCGCCGTCTGTACCATGATTACGCCAAAGACCAGCCGATTTTCGATTACCACTGCCATTTACCACCGCAACAAATCGCTGAAAACTACCGTTTTAATAACCTGTATGACATCTGGCTGAAGGGTGATCACTACAAATGGCGTGCGATGCGTACCAATGGCGTCGCTGAGCGCTTGTGTACCGGCGATGCGTCCGATCGCGAGAAGTTTGACGCATGGGCCGCCACGGTTCCGCACACTATCGGTAACCCGCTGTACCACTGGACCCACCTCGAATTACGTCGTCCGTTTGGTATTACAGGTAAGCTGCTGTCTCCGGCAACGGCTGACGAAATCTGGAACCAGTGCAACGAGCTGCTGGCGCAGGATAAATTCTCTGCGCGCGGAATCATGCAGCAGATGAATGTGAAAATGGTCGGCACTACCGATGATCCGATCGACTCTCTGGAGCACCATGCGGCCGTTGCTAAAGACGGAAGCTTTGATGTGAAAGTGCTGCCGAGCTGGCGTCCGGATAAAGCCTTTAACATTGAGCTGGCAACCTTTAATGACTACATGGCGAAGCTCGGTGAAGTGTCTGACACGGATATCCGCCGCTTCAGCGACCTGCAAGCTGCACTGACCAAACGTCTTGATCACTTCGCGGCGCACGGCTGTAAAGTCTCGGACCACGCGCTGGACGTGGTGCTGTTTGCCGAATCTAACGAATCTGAACTGGATAGCATTCTGGCGCGTCGCCTGGCGGGTGAAACCCTGAGTGAACATGAAGTGGCGCAGTTCAAAACCGCCGTTCTGGTGTTCCTCGGCGCTGAATACGCCCGTCGCGAATGGGTACAGCAGTACCACATCGGCGCGCTGCGTAATAACAACCTGCGCCAGTTCAAACTGTTGGGCGCGGATGTCGGTTTCGACTCCATCAATGATCGTCCGATGGCCGAAGAACTGTCCAAACTGCTGAGCAAGCAGAATGAACAAAACCTGCTGCCGAAAACCATTCTGTACTGCCTGAACCCGCGCGATAACGAAGTGCTGGGCACTATGATCGGTAACTTCCAGGGCGAAGGTATGCCGGGCAAAATGCAGTTCGGTTCCGGCTGGTGGTTCAACGATCAGAAAGACGGGATGGAACGTCAGATGACCCAACTGGCACAGCTCGGCCTGCTGAGCCGTTTCGTCGGTATGCTGACCGATAGCCGTAGCTTCCTGTCTTACACTCGTCACGAATACTTCCGTCGCATTCTGTGCCAGATGATTGGCCGTTGGGTTGCCGCGGGCGAAGCCCCTGCCGACATCCAGCTGCTGGGTGAAATGGTCAGAAATATTTGCTTCAACAATGCGCGCGATTATTTCGCCATTGAACTGAACTAAGGCCTGGGTGAAGGTATGCAATACATCAAGATCCATGCGCTGGATAACGTCGCGGTTGCGCTTGCTGATTTGGCTGAAGGAAACGAAGTCACCGTTGATGGGCAGGCGGTAATCCTGCGTCAGGCGGTCTCTCGTGGCCATAAATTCGCCTTATGCGATATTGCGAAAGGCGAAAACGTCATTAAATACGGTTTGCCAATTGGCCATACGCTGGTGGATGTTGCGGCGGGTGAGCATATTCATGCTCACAACACGCGTACCAATCTGAGCGACCTGGATACGTATCGCTACCAACCTGATTTTCAGGCGGAAGTTGCCCAACCGGCGGATCGCGATGTGCAGATTTATCGCCGCGCGAACGGTGACGTTGGGGTGCGTAACGAACTGTGGATCCTGCCAACGGTAGGCTGCGTTAACGCCATGGCGCGCCAGATGCAGAACCGTTTTCTGAAAGAGACTAACGACGCCGAAGGAATCGACGGCGTGCATCTCTTCAGCCACACCTACGGCTGTTCACAGCTCGGCGACGACCACATTAATACCCGCACCATGCTGCAAAACATGGTGCGTCACCCGAATGCGGGTGCGGTGCTGGTGGTTGGTCTGGGCTGTGAAAACAATCAGGTGGATGCCTTCCGCGAAACCTTAGGCGAGTACGATCCTGATCGCGTTCACTTCATGGTCTGCCAACACCAGGAAGACGAAGTGGAAGCGGGGATTGAACATCTTCACCAGCTGTACAACGTGATGCGTAACGATAAGCGTGAACCGGGTAAGCTGGGCGAGCTGAAGTTTGGTCTGGAATGCGGCGGCTCTGACGGCCTCTCCGGTATTACCGCCAACCCGATGCTGGGCCGTTTCTCCGACTACGTGATTGCTAACGGCGGAACTACAGTGCTGACCGAAGTGCCGGAAATGTTCGGCGCCGAGCAGCTGCTGATGGACCACTGCCGCGATGAAGAAACGTTCGGCAAGCTGGTCACCATGGTTAATGACTTCAAGCAGTACTTCATTGCCCACGACCAACCGATCTACGAGAACCCATCGCCGGGCAACAAAGCGGGCGGTATCACCACGCTGGAAGATAAATCGCTGGGCTGTACGCAAAAAGCAGGCTCCAGTCAGGTGGTGGACGTACTGCGCTACGGCGAACGCCTGAAGACGCATGGCCTGAACCTGCTGAGCGCACCGGGCAACGATGCCGTCGCCACCAGTGCCCTGGCGGGCGCGGGCTGTCATATGGTGCTGTTCAGTACAGGTCGCGGTACGCCGTACGGTGGTTTTGTACCGACGGTGAAAATTGCCACCAACAGCGAGCTGGCAGCGAAGAAAAAGCACTGGATCGATTTTGACGCTGGACAGTTGATCCACGGTAAAGCGATGCCTCAACTGCTGAGCGAGTTTGTCGATACGATCGTTGAGTTCGCCAACGGTAAGCAAACCTGCAACGAGCGCAACGATTTCCGGGAACTGGCTATCTTTAAAAGCGGCGTAACGTTGTAATTACCCTTCATCTTTTGCACCACAGCTGTGTTGGCTGCGTTCGCCCACCCCGGTCACTTACTCATGTAAGCTCTCGGGGATGTGCGAACTTGCCACCTTGCTGTAGCACAAAATCTTTTGGGTAAGTTTGTTTATGGTGGAATCTAAAAACGGCGTTTCATAATATGGAGCGCCGTTTGTTTTTGCATTACCTGACAAGGATCATTCATGACCGCGTATTGGCTGGCCCAGGGCGTAGGTGTCATCGCCTTTCTGATCGGCATTACCACCTTTTTCAATCGCGATGAGCGCCGCTTCCGGCTGCAACTTGCTGTCTATAGCGCCACCATTGGCGTGCATTTTTTTCTAATGGGCGCCTGGCCTGCGGGAATGAGCGCAGAACTCAACACCATCCGCACACTTGTCTCAATGCATACCCGCAAACTGTGGGTGATGGCCGTTTTTATTATCCTCACCCTGGTTCTCGGTCTGGCGAAATTACAGCATGCGATGGAGCTGTTACCGATAATTGGCACGCTGGCCAGCACCTGGGCGCTGTTTCGCTGCAAAGGGTTAACCGTGCGTTGCGTAATGTGGTGCGCAACCGCCTGTTGGGTTATCCATAATTTCTGGCTGGGATCGATTGGCGGGACGATGATCGAAGGGAGTTTTCTGGTGATGAATGGCCTGAACATTATTCGCTTCCGGCGGATGCAAAAACGCGGAATTGATCCGTTCAAAATTGAAAAAAGCGTACAAGAAAAGAGCCCCTCCGCCCGATAACGGAGGGGCGCAGGGATTAGCCGCGCAGAGCGTTATTTGCCAGACGCTCGTCTTCAGCCTGGCAGGCGGCCGCGGTAAACAAGACATCTGTAGAAGAGTTCAGCGCCGTTTCACAGGAATCCTGCAATACGCCGATGATAAAGCCGACGGCAACTACCTGCATGGCGATATCATTCGGGATACCGAACATATTACACGCCAGTGGGATCAGCAGCAGAGATCCACCCGCCACGCCAGATGCGCCACAGGCGCAAAGCGAAGCCACCACGCTCAGTAACAGCGCCGTCGGTAAATCGACCGGAATACCCAGCGTATTCACCGCCGCCAGCGTCAGCACGGTAATGGTGATCGCCGCACCCGCCATATTGATGGTGGCGCCCAGCGGGATAGATACCGAGTAGGTATCACGATCCAGATTCAGCTTCTCACATAGCGCCATATTCACCGGAATGTTGGCGGCAGAACTGCGGGTAAAGAAAGCGTACACGCCGCTTTCGCGCAGACAGGCCAGCACCAGCGGATACGGGTTACGGCGAATTTTCCAGAAGACCAGCAGTGGGTTGACCACAAACGCCACCAGCAGCATACAGCCTACCAGTACGGTCAGCAGTTGGGCGTAGCCCCAAAGCGTTGCGAAACCGGTGGTTGCCAGCGTGGATGAGACCAGACCAAAGATACCGATTGGCGCGAAACGAATCACCAGCTTTACCATAAAGGTGACGGCGTTGGACATATCATTGACCAGATTTTTGGTCGTTTCATTACCGTGGCGCAGTGCAAAGCCCAGACCAACGGCCCAGACCAGAATACCGATATAGTTAGCGTTAAGCAGGGCATCAATTGGGTTAGAAACCATGCTCATCAGCAGGCTACGCATTACTTCAACGATGCCGGACGGTGGCACAATATCGCTGGCGCTGCTGGAAAGATGCAGTGTTGATGGGAAAGCAAAGCTGAAGACAACGGCGGTTAATGCCGCTGAAAATGTTCCGAGCAGGTAAAGGAACAGAATGGGGCGGATATTGGTTTTTTGCCCGTGTTGGTGGTTGGCGATAGAGGCCATGACCAGCATCAGAACCAGAATTGGCGCGACGGCTTTTAATGCGCCGACGAACAGCGTACCCAGTAAACCAACGGCTTCTGCCGCAGGTTTTGACACCAGTGCGAGTAAAATCCCCAGTACCAGGCCAATCAAAATTTGTTTAACCAGGCTCCCTTGCGCCAAACGCGAGAGTAGCCCCGATGAACGTTGCGTAGTCATGTCGTGATCCTTTCATTGTGTTGTTGCTCATCCATCGTGCGCTCTTACGACGCATCTTTCTGGATGTAACAAAGTGTTTGCGTGGTTGAGTATAAGGAAAGATAAAGCTTCGGGAAGAGAAATATCCTGGATTCCCCGCTGAGATCATATTTTATAACTTTGAATTAACATTATTTTGACATGATAAACAAAAAGCCCGACGCACGCAGTGTGCTGCCGGGCTTTTCAGCTAGCAGATGAAACTTACTGTATTTGCTGCTTTTTATCGTGCTGGTGGTTGACCCATGCGTTAACAATCAGCGTCACAAACAGAATGCCAAATACCACGCCTAACGAGATAGCGATCGGGATATGGTAGAAATCGACGATCAGCATCTTAATACCGATAAACACCAGAATGACCGACAAGCCGTACTTCAGCATGGAGAAACGCTCTGCCACGCCCGCCAGCAGGAAGTACATCGCACGCAGCCCCAAAATAGCAAACAGGTTCGAGGTCAACACGATGAACGGGTCGGTGGTAACGGCAAAGATAGCCGGAATACTGTCGACGGCGAAAATCACGTCGCTCAGCTCAACCAGAATCAACACCAACATCAGCGGCGTGACAAACAGCAGACCGTTTTTACGCACGAAGAATTTTTCATCTTCGATGGTATCGGTCATGCGTAAATGGCCGCGCAGCCAGCGTACTAACGGTCTGTCGCCGATACCGGAGGCATCTTCTTTCGCCAGAGCCATCTTCACGCCGGTAAACAGCAGGAACGCGCCGAACACGTACAGCAACCACTCAAACTGGGTGATAAGCCAGCTGCCGGCGAAGATCATGATCGTACGCAGAACAATTGCTCCCAGCACGCCATACACCAATACCCGGCGCTGCAACGCAGGCGGCACTGAGAAGTAGCTGAAGAGCATCAACCAGACAAAGACGTTATCTACTGCCAGCGATTTTTCGATCAGATAGCCGGTCAGGAACGCCAGTGCCTGTGGGTCGGCAACGGCGCGGCCCTGGGTTTCCGCCAGGTACCACCAGAAGGCGGCGTTAAACAGTAGCGACAGCGTTACCCAGACGATTGACCAGGCCGCAGCCTGTTTCATCGACATCGTATGTGCGCCACGACGACCCTGCAACAGCAGGTCGATGGCCAGCATAATTACCACTACGACAGCGAAGCCACCCCATAACAACGGTGTGCCGACAGTATTCATTGTATTTCCCCATGCATAAAAAAAACGGCCAACGCCGAATGACGTTAGCCGCTGCTTTTTATGCATAGACCTTGCCATTCGGCAAGGTCTCACTTACAACAACAAAGGAATACGATGGCGTATTCCTTTGTTATCGCCCGGTGACCGGATGTGGTTTTTCACACATCGTAATGACGATCAACCGACAACGAAGTTACTCCCCTTTGCGGGTTACAAAATATTACAGGCCATGCATTCAGTCAATGGCCTGCAACATTCCATTTACACACTTTTACGCAGTCAGCGAGGTTACCGTCTCGTCTGCCGGGAAAACCACGCCGGTCTGGCGGCGAATCTCCGTTTGCAGTTTAGCGGTGATACGGCTGACGGCCAGTGCCGGGTGATCCACTTCGCCGGATTCAACCAAATGGGCAAAAGCCTCTGCCTCATACAGCATAGTATTGATGTGTTGAGGCGTCGTCAGATCCTGCGTTTTTCCCCCGCGCGGAACAAAGCACACTTTTTGGCATTCGGAAATATGCTCGATGACCAGCGATCCCGACTCGCCCTGAATTTCACTGGCTAATACTGAATCGCTTACTTTTGAGTGCTGGAGCGTAACGCTGAAATCACCGTAATTCAGCACCACCACACCGTGAGCATCCACGCCGCTTTCCAGCAGGCTGGCGCTGGCCTGAACGCTCTGTGGTTCGCCCCATAGCGCAACCGCCGAGGCCAGGCAGTAAAAACCGATATCCATAATCGAGCCATTGGAGAACGCCGGATTAAACGTGTTCGGATTTTCACCATCCAGATAGCGCTGGTAACGCGAGGAGTACTGGCAGTAATTGATAAATGCTTTCCTGATTTTTCCAACTTTTGGGAGCGATTGCTGTAACAGCAGGAAGTTAGGCAGGCTGGCGGTTTTAAACGCTTCAAACAGCACGACCTGGTTTTCACGCGCGCAGGCGATAGCGGCTTCGGCTTGCGCCAGGTTGGAGGCCAGTGGCTTTTCGCAAATAACATGCTTTTTGTGCCGCAAAAACAGCTCGGTCTGCGGGAAGTGCAGGGAGTTTGGACTGGCGATGTAGACGGCGTCGATCGCCTCGCTTTGCGCCATCGCTTCCAGCGAAGTAAACAGATGCTCGACGGGGTAATCGTTGGCGAAGGTCTGTGCCTGCTCAAGGCTACGAGAATAGACTGCGGTTAACTTATACTTGCCGGTTTCATGGGCGGCATCGACAAACTGGCGGGTGATCCAGTTTGTGCCAATTACTGCGAAACGTATCATAAAGGCCTTCAGGCTGCGAAAAGGGATTCTTTCGTCAATTTAGCATGCCCTGAAGACAAAGCCAGTGCGCGACTACGCAGTTTGCTTTAACGATTGTTGCGTTAACCACAGGCGGGTATCGAACTCCAGTTGGTGATACTGAGGCTCCATATGACAGCACAGCTGGTAAAACGCTTTGTCGTGTTCTTTTTCTTTCAGATGCGCCAGTTCATGAACGACAATCATACGCAAAAAGGGTTCGGGGGCATTGCGAAAAACGGTCGCCACGCGGATCTCCGCTTTAGCTTTGAGCTTTCCGCCCTGCACGCGAGAAACGGCGGTATGCAGCCCCAAAGCATTCTTCAGAACGTGGATCTTGCTGTCATACATGACTTTATTCAGCGGCGGGGCGTTACGCAGAAACTGATTTTTCAGATCCTGAGTATATTGCCAGAGCGCTTTGTCGGTCGCGAAGTCATGCGTCCCCGGATAGCGCTTCTCCAGCACTGCGCCCAGGCGTTGCTCAGCAATCAGCGTTCTCACCTGAGAAAGTAAATTCTCCGGATATCCTTGTAGATAGGTCAACTGACTCATTAGTGCCCCATATAAAGTATAAAAAGTGTATACTCACGCACCCTTTTCAGGGATACGCCGAAATTTTACCATTCAGGAGGGCCGATGAGCCACATAGACAACGGTTTCCGTTCGCTGTCACTTAAACGTTTCCCGGAAACGGATGACGTTAACCCGCTGCTGGCGTGGGAAGCTGCAGATGAATATCTGCTGCAACAGCTGGACGATACCGAGATTAGCGGCCCGGTGCTGATCCTGAATGATACCTTCGGCGCGCTGGGCTGTGCGCTGGCGGAACATACGCCGTACAGCATTGGCGACTCCTATCTCAGCGAGCTTGCCACACGTGAGAACCTGCGTCACAACGATATTGCCGAGTCGAGCGTCAAGTTCCTCGACAGTACCGCTGACTATCCGCAGGCGCCGGGCGTGGTGCTGATTAAGCTGCCAAAAACCATGGCGCTGCTGGAGCAGCAACTGCGCGCCCTGCGTGAAGTGGTCACGCCGCAGACGCGTATCATCGCCGGTGCAAAAGCGCGTGATATCCACACCTCTACGCTGGAGCTGTTTGAGAAAGTGCTGGGACCAACCACCACCACGCTGGCATGGAAAAAGGCGCGCCTGATCAACGGCACCTTTACCAAACCGGCGCTGGCCGATACCGCCCAGACCCTGAGCTGGAAGCTGGAAGGCACCGACTGGACCATCCACAACCACGCCAACGTCTTCTCCCGTACCGGGCTGGACATCGGCGCACGTTTCTTTATGGAACATCTGCCGGAAAACCTGGAAGGCGAGATTGTCGATCTCGGCTGTGGTAACGGCGTGCTGGGCATGACGCTGCTGGCGAAGAACCCAGAAGCCAGCGTGGTGTTTGTTGATGAATCACCGATGGCGGTCGCTTCCAGCCGTCTGAACGTGGAAACCAACCTGCCGGACGCGCTGGATCGCAGCGAATTTATGATTAATAATGCGCTCTCCGGCGTAGAACCGTTCCGCTTCAACGCGGTGTTCTGCAACCCTCCGTTCCACCAGAAGCATGCGCTGACCGATAATATCGCCTGGGAGATGTTCCACCACGCCCGCCGCTGCCTGAAAATCAACGGTGAGCTGTACATTGTGGCTAACCGTCACCTCGACTACTTCCACAAGTTGAAGAAGATTTTCGGCAACTGCGTAACCATCGCCACCAATAATAAATTCGTGGTGCTAAAAGCGGTCAAAACCGGTCGCCGTCGTTAAGCCCTTGTGCCGGATAGCGGTTAACGCCTTATCCGGCCTACACGAGCTGCATCGTAGGCCTGATAAGCGTAGCGCCATCAGGCAAAGATGTGCGCAGTTGCCTTATCCGACCTACGGGATACAACGTGTTAAATCTCCAGCGCTAAGCGGGTCCCCTGCGCAATAGCGCGTCGGGCATCCAGTTCCATCGCCACATCGCAGCCGCCGATCAGATGCACCGTTTTACCTGCCGCGTGCAGCGGATCGACCAGTTCACGGCGTGGCTCTTGTCCGGCGCAAATCACCACGTTATCCACGTTAAAGATCACCGGTTCGCCGTTCAACACGACGTGTAACCCATCATCATCAATCTTCTGGTAGCTGACTGCCGGGATCATTTTCACGCCGCGTGAGAGCAGGGTGGCGCGATGGATCCAGCCCGTCGTTTTACCTAAACCTTGCCCCGGTTTGCTGGCTTTACGCTGCAACATCACTATCTGGCGCGGGCTGCGGGATAAGTGCGGACCTTCCGGGCGTAAGCCGCCAGGCTGTTGCAGGCTGGTGTCGATCCCCCATTCCACGCAGAACTCCGCAATGTTCTGGCTGGTGGCTTCACCGGGTTGACTCAGATACATGGCTGTATCGAAACCAATCCCGCCGCAGCCAACGATCGCTACGCGTTTGCCCACTGGCGTTTTATCGCGCAGAACGTCGAGATAGCTCAGCACTTTTGGATGTTCGATCCCCTCGATCGGCGGCATACGTGGCTCGATCCCGCTAGCAAGGATCACTTCGTCGAAAGTGTGCAGATCGTGTGCGCTGACAAAGTGATTCAGCTTCAGGGTCACGCCAGTCACGTCGATCATCCGGCGGTAGTAGCGCAGGGTTTCATAGAATTCTTCTTTGCCGGGGATCTGTTTGGCGATATTAAACTGCCCGCCAATTTCGCCATGTGCGTCAAACAGCGTGACGTGATGTCCGCGTGCGGCGGCATTAATGGCGAAGGCGAGGCCCGCAGGACCCGCACCGACAACCGCCAGATTCTTTGGCACAGCTGCCGCAACGATCGGCATTTTGGTTTCATGGCAGGCGCGCGGATTGACCAGGCAAGAGGTGACTTTGCCGACAAAGATCTGATCCAGACAGGCCTGGTTACAGCCGATACAGGTGTTGATCTCATCCGCTCGTCCGGTTTGCGCTTTTGACAGCAGTTCGGCATCGGCGAGGAACGGACGGGCCATCGACACCATATCGGCATCGCCACGGGCCAGAATGTCATCGGCGACCTGGGGATCGTTAATGCGGTTGGTGGTGACCAGTGGGATCGTCACATGCCCTTTCAGCTTACGCGTCACCCAACTAAACGCGCCGCGCGGTACCGGGGTCGCGATAGTGGGAATACGCGCCTCATGCCAGCCAATACCGGTGTTAATAATGGTGGCCCCGGCGGCTTCTATAGCCTGCGCCAGCTGGACAGTTTCGTCGAAGGTTCCGCCGTTTTCTACCAGATCGAGCATCGACAGGCGGAAGATAATAATAAAGTCATTACCGGCACGCTGACGTACCGCTCGCACCACCTCAACGGCAAAACGCATGCGGTTGGCATACTCGCCACCCCATTGGTCATCGCGCTGGTTGGTACGCAGAGTCAGGAATTCGTTGATGAGATACCCTTCCGACCCCATCACTTCTACGCCATCGTAGCCCGCTTCCCGCGCCAGTTGGGCGCAATGGGCAAAATCTTCAATCAACTGCAGCACTTCATCGTGCGTCAGCTCATGTGGCGTAAAGCGGTTAATGGGGGCCTGAATAGCAGATGGTGCCACCAGATGCGGCTGGTAGCTGTAACGCCCGGTGTGCAGGATTTGCAGGGCGATTTTGCCGCCTTCGTCATGAACGGCATCGGTAATGACACGATGGTGTGCAAGCTGGCTGCTGTCGTTGAGCATCGCGCCGCCTTCCATCCCCACGCCGGAAAGCGCAGGTGCAATGCCTCCGCTCACAATTAACGCGACCCCGTGACGAGCGCGCTCGGCGTAGAACGCGGCCAGTCGTTCTGCACCGTCGGGATACTCCTCCAGCCCGGTATGCATTGAACCCATCAGCACGCGGTTTTTAAGCGTGGTGAAGCCTAAATCGAGCGGGGCGAACAGCGACGGATAGCTCATAAAGGTGTCCAGTATGTAAAATTATTGTTATGTGGTCGGATGAGTTCTAATTTAGCCGTCGCCGCGTAAAAGGGAAAAGGGGAATGCCGTGATTGTGATGGGATTCAAAAAAGGAGTGGGGCCAGAGAATGAATATGCCGGATATCGGTGCAAGCACCTAATCCGGCCTGTGAAAATGTGTCTTTGTAGACCGGATAAACGAAGCGCCATCCGGCGGTATGTCACAGATTACTGTTTTTTAAGAAAATCGTTGTACAGCATATAGAGATGTGCCGCGCTCCAGGAGAAGTTTGGCGCGCCCTGCTGCGCACCGGTCAATGGGTTATAGTTTTCCTGAATCGGACCATCTGCTGTAAGGCCTTTGGCGTGGCTGAAGAAGGTATCCGCCAGTTTTAACGCTTCATCGCGATAGCCATAACGCTCCATCCCTTTTAGCCCAAACCAGAACTGATCCACCCAGACGCGCCCGCGCCAGTAGATGTCCGCGCCGAAGGCGGGGTTGGTCAGCGCTGCAGTACCAAGTGGGACAAAGGTGTTGAACTCGTTGGGATCGAGCATCACCTTAACCACCGCATCCGCATGGGGCTGCGTTGCCGCCCCGTTAAACAGCGGCGACCAGCCTTCCGGCCCTTTGCCACGTTCGACGATTGGTTTACCCGCACAGCCGTTGGTCAACGGGGTATCTTCGATCCTCACGTCATAGAAGAATCGGGTGTCTGGGTCGAACATGCAGGTATTAATGTAATCCGCCAGTTTTTGCGCCAGCTGGCGGTAGCGCTGCGCTTCTTTGTGTTTACCGAGCAGGGTCGCCATCTCCGCCAGATAATGGTTGTCGCTGTACATATAGCTGGCCTGATCGACCGATTCCTGCAGCAGCGAGTAACCCAGCAACTTACCGTCGTTACTGCGGTTTTCGGCAAATTTCACCACCCAGTCGCTGCGTTTCCCTCCGTTAGCGACATATTTATCCAGTTGCTCTTTGTCGATAAAACCAAAGACTGCCGCATCGTCACGCCCGGATTCCCAGGAAGCAGCAACCTGTGCTGGGATCTCGAGGCTGTCATACTGGCCTTTACTGGTGATGTTGGCGTAGTTTTTCAGTCCGGAAAGGGTTTCTTCCTTGTCGCCATTTTTCACCGTAAACAGCATTTCACCGCTGTCGGTATTGTGGGCTTTATCGCGGGTCGCGCCGTATTCCGGTACGCCGTTGCCGTTATGATCGCGGTTTAGCAGCCACCAGTCGTGATATGCAACCAGCTTTGGATACATCTCTTCGAGCCAGGCCTTATCCTTGGTGACGTTGTAGACTTCCATCACCGACCAGGCCGCGAGGCTTGGCTTGGTGTTACGCTCGTTCCAGTTGCCGCCGTCGCCGCCGCGCTCGGGGCTAAGGTTCCAGGCAATCAGGTCGGGAATGAATCCGGCGTCCTGCGGGCGAACGGGATCGCCGGGTTTAATCTGCCATGAAAAGACGGCGCGAATGTTCTCTTTGGCGATCTCCGGGTTAAAGTGCGCCATGGCGAAGGCCTGCTTCCAGGTATCCCACGGCCAGGTCTGGTTGCCGGAGAACCAACGGCCGGTAACCGACGGCGTCACGGTATTGTGTTTTACCGCGCCACCCGGCGAGCGCCAGTTACCGTTCAGCGTTTCGATCGCCTTCACCGCCACTCGGGTTTGTTCTGGCGTGGCATCCGGATTGTTTAAGCCTTTCTTGAGATAGTCGTCCCAGCGCTGCTGCGAGGCGAGCATGTAAGAAGAAGGACGCGCCAGAATATCGCGGATCTGCGGTTGCTCTTTTGCCACATCTTCGGCGGTAAGCAGATGAGACCAGGTGGTGTAAATCGTCGTCGAACCGTTGATATGGGTCTTCCCCGTGAAGCGATGACCATTAACCGTGGTTTTCATGGTGACAGATTTATGCACCTGATACTCCGACTCGCCGGAGGTGAGCAGATCCCAGGTTGAACGCACTTGGCCGAAGGTGACTTTCAGGCCGTCGTGCGTGGCGGTGATTTTGCGCTGATAGCCAGGGAATTCGCCATCAATGGTTTTATCCGACAGGGCTGTTCCCTCTTTTGCCTCCAGTTTTTCCAGCAGTTCGCCGTCCCACACCAGATCCAGCGGCGAGTTGCTAGTGATTTTGGTTTCCAGCAGCGAAGTGCGCGGACTGGCGAAGCGTAGCGTCATCTCTACCTGTACATCTTTTGATGACAATTTCTGTACCAGCGCCCCGGGAATGCTGTAAGCCTCAAGGGTGAAATCGACCTTTTTACCGTGCTGATACACCGTCAGTCGGTCAAAATTATTGGCCATAAAGTTGATGTACTCTTCGGTCAGCAGTGCGACGCCAGGAAAGCCGCCCATTGTTGCGGGGCCATCTGGCAACAGATGCCCGTGCCATGAGCCGAGGTCGAAAAATGGATTAAAACGCTGGTGGTCGTCGTGATCGTAGTCATGCATGTAGTCCGGCGCACCGGTGCGATTAATGATGTTTTTGAAGTCATTAACGCTGGCGGCATGCGCAGAGACGTTCATCAGCAGGAGGTAGGCCAGCGGCGTAAGAAGAGGTTTGATATTCATGGGTTCCGGTCCTTGTTACCAATAGAAATATTGCATCAGGAAGATTTGGTCGCTCGGGTCACCAGATGCATTCTGCATATAGAACCGGCTGTCGAAGGCGGTAGCGAAACGTCCGCCGCCGTATTCATACCAGATACCGAACTGCATAAAGGACGTGGTTTCTTCCTCAGCGCGATCCGGTCGGTGTCTGGCGTAGCTATATGCGGTGGAGAGGTAAACGCCTTTTAGCGCTTCATACATCGCGCTGACCATATAGCCGGTCTCGGTGCCGGATACATCCAGCCCGTCGGCGCGACCCGTGTGGTGCCACGCGCGGGCGGCAAAGTTGGGCGAGAGGATGCCGGTCAGGAACAGCTGTCCGGTACCGTCCGTTATCTCCAGACCGTTCATCCAGGTTACGCCTTCAGTCAGGTCGTACTGGATGTAACCGTTCATCATGGCCGGATAGGTATATTTATCGTCGTAGCGATCGTATTTACCAAAGTGCAACCAGGCTTTGCTTTCATCGTGATGTCCGGCGGGTGTAGCGGTCACGCTATAGCGCAGATGGCCGGTCAGGTTTTGCACCTTAATGGCGGTCATGATGTCTCGGGTATTCGGAATAACGTAGCCCAGGTCTGGCGTGAAATCCCCCCACCATTGCAGGTCATCCAGCGAGGAGTCCTGGCGCAGGCTGAGCATCACCTCTGTTCCAGCATCGGTACGGTAACCACCGTAAAAGCGGTTGATCCCGCCTTCGAATCCGCCCCAGCTATGGTCAGGAACCCAGGCATTGCCTTGATGGTCGGCCTGCACGGTCCAGCCCTCGCCGTAGATCAGACCAAACCATGAACCGTGTTTTATCTCCAGGCCACCTTCAATGTAAGTACCGTCGCTGTATTTATGCTTATCTTTTCCTTCTAAATCCATATATCCACCCATGCCCAATTCGCCATAAAAACGAAAAGAGGGGGAGGTTATAGCAGGTGTTTTCGTATCGTCGTGTTCAGCAGGGCGAACTTCTTCTGCACCCACAGAAGAGACGCAGAAAAAGGGCAGGGCAATAATTGCCCTGCAACAATGGCTAATGTTATTCATGCTTCGATCCTAAGCAAATAAAATATAATTTTTATTGTTATATACCCTTCATACTTCAAGCTGCATGTGCGTTAGCTACGTTCGTTCACCCCAGTCACATAGTTATCTATGCTCCTGGGAATTCACTCACTTGCCGCCTTCATGCAACTCGAATTATTTTGGTTATAGCCTTGGAGAATATTGTTTATTGTTATTATGTTTTAGTCATTAATTGATATCTGAAGCGGGAGCAGCCTCAATAGCTTTTTCTTCTTTGGTTAGCCCTTTGATGTATTTACTGTATTTCCACCAGGCAAAACCGAGGAAAATAACAATCCCACCGACGTTATAGAAAATAATGGTTATGATATTCCCGCCGGTCGGGAAGGTAGAGGCAATAAATCCGATGGTGAACAGGACGATCAGCATTGATACCACGATAATGCCAGTTTTTTGCGAACCCATACGGAAGTCGCGCGGTAAGTGGTCCAGTTTTGCGCGCAGATTCAGGTAGGCCAGCATAATAAACAGCGGCGGCAGCATCGATGCGGCGGCGGTCATGTTGATGATGGTGTTCATTAAGTCTTGCACGGTATTGGAACCGAGCGTTGGGATAATCATCAGCGGGATAACGATCAGAAACTGGATCCACGCTGCGCGGGCCGGTACGCCGTTTTCATTCAGTTCGACGGTTTTTTTACCGAAAATACCCGCCGGAATTTCAGAGAAGAAGATCTTCACCGGCGTTGCGGTCCACATCAACAGAGAGCCGAACATCGCGGTAAAGGAGACCAGGCCGACAAAGCGGTTAACGATCAGTTCCGGCAGACCAAAGTATGCCGCCAGACCGTGGAATACCTGCACCGATCCACCGGTAAACTTCAGCTCTTTGCTGCTGACGAAGACGTTGATCAGCACCGAGGAGATGGAATAAAGCACGCCGATAAAAATCCCGGCAATGATAATGACCTTCACGAACGATTTTGACCCGCCCTTGACGTCGTTGACATATACCGCCACGGACTCCGCGCCGCCTGCCGCCATGAATATCCAGGTGGTAATACCGAGGAACGCCCAGTTAAAATTCGGGATCATTGCATCAACGGTGATGGGGTCAGCAGGCTGCACGCCGCCCACCAACGCAGTACCCGCCAGTAAAATGTAAGACAGCGTCAGCAGCAGCATTAACGTGGAGGTGACGGAGGTAATCGGCCCCAGCATTTTTGCGCCGTTGGTCGAAACCCAGGTCGAGAAGGCAAACAGCACCATACTTAACACGGTTGTGGCGAACGGCGTCAGAATGTATTCGTAGCCTAAAAATGCGTACGAGGCATAGGCGATAACGCGCGGGAGTAACGAGGTAAAAAAGAACAGGTTAACGAACCAGTAGGTGTAGGCGGTAATAAAGGCCCAGCGCCCGCCCAGCGAGCTTTTCACCCATGCGTAGACACCGGCTTCGGAGTTTTTATTCAGCGAAACAAATTCGGCGATGATTAAGCAGAATGGAATAAAGTAGAAAATTGTCGCGAGGAAAAACATCGGTGCGGATGCCAGACCAAGCTCAATATTATTGTTGATAACGTTATTAAAACTATAAACCGCGGCAAAGGTGAGAGAAAGTAAGCCGAACTTGCCGATGGTATTACGTTTGGTATCAGACATAGCACATCTCCGATTCCTGATTATTATAGGGTACTGGCGGCGCAACGTCGGCGCCGCCTGTGTTTTTTATTTATTATGAAAATAACCATCTTCGATGGTGACTTTGAGTACGACTTTCTTCACTACGCTATTACAGATAAAACGATAGGCTTCATGGTTGTCACAAATAACCATTTGTCCTTCGTGCACTTCTACGGTTTTTCCGCAGCCTTTCAAATATTCGCGGTCGGTTTCATCGCGATAATATTCAACCACCTGGAGATCCTCTTTGGCGGCATACTCTATTTTTTGCTGTCCTTGCAGGTAGTAATGGATCTCAAAATAACGACGATGGCCGGTAAACAGCGCATCGGTTGCAGAGTCTGTCTCTACACGGTAGCTCAGAGAATCACCGATAGAGTGAGCGACGCCTGGCTTAATATTGTCAATATTTTCAATGGCCTCGACGCAGCGTTGCCATTTCCGACCCGAAGAATAGCGTTGCTGGAACTGCTCTAAGTTGTCGATGATCCTCATTTTGTATTCTCGCTGTGCATATTCGTGGAAAAGAACCCGGTGCCAAAGGCACGGTTGGCGGTGGTTTGAGCGCCAGACTCACTGCCGGAAACCGGCAACAACGTGAAGCCGTAGCTGAATGACGTAAACCAGACGCGCCAGGAATCAAGTACCTCGCTTCCCCACGAGTTAGAACCTAAGCCCAGTAGCTGATGGTCCAGATTGAGGGTGATGTCATCGCTGTGCTGCAGCTCATTACAGTGCTGTGCGGCAAAGATATTTTCTGGCGTATAGCGCCAGGCGCTCAGGTTGACAGGGCGCTGCGGAATCACTAGCAGACCGTTACCGTGACGATTGGTTAGCGTTGCCCAACGTACGTCCTGACGATTGCCGTTGTTTTGCGGGAACGGATAATTCTCGAACATCTCATCCACGCTGCTGCGCCAAATGTCGATGATGTTGGCCTGCTTACTATCGGCATAGTTTTCACCAGGACCACGTCCGTACCAGGCCACCTGTCCCAAATCACCGCTGATGCCCATCGTGAAGCCGATGCACGGAATAATGTCCCGGTACTCGCCGTAAGGCTGGCCGGAAAGCTCCACATTCAACTGACCGTCTGCGGCAATCCGCCAGCGATAGGTGCAGCGCATACCGAAATCAAATACCGGCGGGGCGATAATCGTCTGGCTGGTTATCAGCAGCGCATCTTCGGTTTGCTCAAAGGTAAAGTCGCGCAGATGCTCCTGCATTATCTGTATATGATTTGGCTGCCAGAGGCCTTCGAACTCTTGCTTGTGGTTATCTATGGTTGGTTTGAAGAAATTAATCTTCGGCTCGCGGGTAATCAGCTCTTCACCATTGACGTTCCAGCTAATGGGTTTACCGGTCAGCTTTGAGAAGATCAGATGGAAGTTATAACCGCGAACGGTGCAGCTCTGGCGGTTCTCTTCCAGCGTCAAAGGGGTGGCGTTTTGCAGACTGAACGGTACGGCAGTCGCCGTTCTGGCCTTCAGCGGGAACTGATAAGTCGCGATGTGATGCCCGGCTTCGCTGTATAACGTGCGGGAATCTTTCGTCACGGTGACGTTGAGGAACGCCTCGCGCGCATCCAGCTCCGGCAGCGTGCATTGCAGCAGCGTATCGCTGTTGGGAGGAACGTCGCGCAGTTTTATCTGCTGAGCAGAAAGCGTATCTCCTTCGGCGCGAACCTCAATATGCAAGGTGTAGTCGTCAAGCGTGGTGAACCACAGTTTGTTTTCTACCCGCAGCTCGCCGCGAGCCAGATCCTGCGCGCGCACTTTCACTGGTGCAATTACCTGCTTGTACTCTTGCAGACCCGGGCCTGGGGTTTGATCGGAATAAATTAGGCCATCAAGGCAGAAGTTGTAGTTGTTCGGGTAGTCGCCGTAGTCACCGCCATAGTTGTACCAGACGTTACCGTCTTCATCTTTGGCCTGAATCCCGTGATCGCACCACTCCCAGACATAGTGTCCCTGAATGCAATCATGCTGATAGAAGACGTTCTGATATTCCGTTAGCCCGCCGGGGCCGTTGCCCATGGCGTGAGCATATTCGCAGATGATGCGCGGTTTAGGATGTGGGTATTCACCAAACTCATTCATCAACGGTACGCGGGTGTACATGGTGGAAATGATATCCACCACTTCGGCGTCACGATCTTCTTCGTAGTGGATCAGACGCGTGTCATCCAGCGCTTTTGCCGCGTGGTACATGGCGCGAATATTACAGCCGTAGCCGGATTCATTGCCGAGCGACCAGATGACGATCGACGGGTGGTTTTTCTGCGCGTGGACGTGGCGTACGATGCGCTCAACGTAGACATTTTCCCACAGCGGATCGTCGGTGATCCGGCTGATATCGCCGATATTAGCGAAGCCGTGAGATTCAACGTCGGTTTCGGCCATGACGAACAAACCGTAGATATCGCACAATTCATAGAAACGTGGATCGTTCGGGTAATGGGCGGTGCGTACGGAGTTGATGTTGTGCTGCTTCATTAACAGCAGATCTTTTTCTACGCGATCCATACCAACCGCGCGGCCCTTGAGATGATCGTTGTCATGACGGTTGACGCCATGCAACATGACATAGCGGTTATTGATGTAAAACAGACCGTTGCGAACGTTGATATCGCGGAATCCGACGCGCTGCGGCACAACCTCAAGGATGTTGCCGCTGGCATCTTTCAGGGTCATCACCAGATGATAGAGATACGGCGATTCCGCTGACCACTGCTGTGGTGCGCTGACCTTGAAATTGAACGCGGTGCGGGTGAGTTTATCCACTGTCAGAGCGTTAATCACGCCGCTATGCAGCGTCTGCTCACCGTCAAACAAAGTGTATTCGAGCGATGCCATCGTTGGCGTGGAGGCGATGTTTTCCAGCACGATGTCGCAGGAGAGGGTGGCATCGCGATAGTCATCATCGAAATCGGTACGAACAGTAAAATCCTGGATATGGGTCGCCTGTTTGCCGACCAGATAGACGTCGCGGAAAATTCCCGCCGACCACCACATATCCTGGTCTTCAACGTAGGTGGAATCAGCCCATTGCATGACGCGAACGCACAGCAGGTTGTCACCTGTTTTCACCACCGCGCTGATATCAAACTCGGCCGTCAGGCGACTGCCTTTGCTGAAGCCAACGTACTGACCATTCACGTAAACTTCGAAGTAGGTTTCTACGCCATCAAATTTAATCAGCGTCTGTTTACCCTGCCAGCCTTCGCTGAGAGAGAAAATACGCTGGTAGGCTCCGGTGGGGTTATTGGTCGGTACGTAGGGGACATCAATCGGGAAAGGAAAACCTTCGTCGGTATACTGCAGCTTGCCGTGCCCTTCCATCTGCCACATACCGGGTACGGTGATGTTGCCCCAGTCGCTCATAAACTGCGACGTAAAGGCTTCCGGCACCTGCAGCGGATGCTCAAAGAACTGGAAATTCCACTGACCGCTCAGCAACTGAAAGAGGCTGCTGGTTTCGCGGGCAAACGAGCGAGCTTGCGCAACGGAGTCGTAAGAGAAAAAATATGCGCGTGGCGCCAGTCGATTTTCGTGGGTGAGCTGAATGTTTTCCCAGCGATTCATAAGGCCTCCCGGTGGAGAAAAATCGGAACCATTCATTTTAATGGTGAGTAAGTGTAATTGATGGTGATTTTAGTAAAAATTTTACTAAAATATAGCGAGTGAGGTGATTTACTTTAACTGGATCACGAAAATAATTCGGGCGCAGAAAAGAATGCATGACAATGCGCGCCCGGCTTCAGCAGAAACCGGACGGATTAACGGGGGATTTTAGCGGGTGGTACCGCGAAGTTTCAGCTTGCTGGGAACAAAAACCAGCAGGGGAAGTGCACGTCCGTCGCGGGCTTTCTCAAACAGCAGGTTGACGCCCTGACTGCCCATCATTTCTGAATGGATGCGTACGGTGGAAAGCGGAGGAAAGGTGAAGCGCGCCGTCGGGATATCATTAACGCTAATCAGCGAAATATCCTGCGGAATGTTCAGTCCACGCTCGTGAATGGCGCGCAGAACGCCAATAGCAATCGAGTCAGAAGCTACAAACAGGGCGCTGGGATAGTCGGCTTTCGCCAGCATTTTTTTGGCCAGTTCATAGCCTGATGAACTGGAGAAGCCGCCGCGATAAATATCCTGTTCTGAAACGACCTGCTGCAGGCGACCGTATTCGACAAACGCGGCTTCGCGGATATCAGCCTTGCCAGGCTGATCTTCGCCGCCGATGAAGCCAATGCGGGTCACGCCCTGGGCGATGAAGTAGTCGATGCTCTCTTTACTGATGCGGGCCAGATCGATATCGACAGCGTCATATTCACTGCCGGGTTCATGAAAATCGATAAAGCAGATGTTGTCGGTAAGCGCTGTTGCCGCCTCGCGCAGCGCAGGAGAAGGCTTGCCGACAATAAGAATGCCGGTAATGTTTTTGCTCTCCGGCAACCCACTGTGCTCATAGCAGTTGGTCAGTTCAATCCCCAGCTTCTCGCACTGGGTTTCAATCCCATGGCGGATCGCGAGATAGTAAGGATCGTTGATTTCCAAATCCTGCTGATAGCTGTAGAGCGCCAGAATATGCTGGGGGCCGAGTGCGCTGGTCTGGTTCTTACGGGCGCTGCTGGTTTTGTACTCCAGCTTTTCCGCGATCTCCAGAATGCGATGCTTGGTCTCTTCTTTTACATTCAGCGTGGGGTCATCGTTTAAAACCCGGGACACTGTCGCCAGGGACACGCCAGCTTCGATTGCGATGTCTTTAAGTGTTGCCATGTTTGCCTTTTCCCTGAGTTACCTGCGCATTGTAAATGAAGTGCTTATCTATTCATCTGTTTTCAGTAAAAAAAGCACGTTTAATTGACATGCTCGGGGTAAAACTGGGCTTGCAGAGTGTGATGGATACGTCATTTCCCCGCTTTTGAGAACAATGCCCGGAAAATAGTTTGCTAGTATTTAGTAAAATTTTACCAAAGGAGAAAACAATGGATACTGTCGCATTTGCTGATTTTGCCCGCATGGAAATACGTGTTGGAAAAATCGCACAGGTTAAGCGCCATGACAATGCCGATAAGCTGTATATCGTACAGGTTGATGTGGGAGAGCGTACGCTGCAAACCGTGACCAGCCTGGTGCCTTATTACAGCGAAGAGGAGCTGATGGGGAAAACGGTGGTGGTGCTGTGTAATCTGCAAAAGGCCAAAATGCGCGGTGAAACATCAGAGTGTATGCTGCTGTGCGCTGAGACGGACGATGGCAGCGAAAGCGTGCTGTTAACGCCAGAACGGGTGATGCCTGCAGGCGTGCGGATTGTTTAAATTGTGCTGATGCCGGATGGCGGCTACGCCTTATCCGGCCTACGTTTGCTCACGCAGGCCGGACAGACATCTGTTACATCTGCTCCACGCTCACCCGTAATGCTGCCAGGGCTTTGCGTGTTGATCGCAACACCAGATCGCATTGCTCGATCGTTAACGTTAGCGGCGGTTCGATGCGGATCGTCTTGGCATTGTTCAGCGTCCCAGCGACCAGCACCCGCTGGCGGAACATCTCACTGGCAAAGTTATAGCCGATTTCATTATCGACAAACTCAATCGCCATCAGCATGCCTTTGCCGCGTACATCATGTACCAGGTCCGGGTATTCCCGCGCAAGCTGACGGAAACCATCCAGCAACATATCGCCTTTCTGCTCCGCCTGAGCCGGTAAATTTTGCTCCAGCAGGACGTTAATGGTGGCCAGCGCAGCCGCACAAGCGAGCGGGTTGCCACCAAACGTGGTGGTATGCAGGAAAGGATTGTCGAACAGGACGGAGAACACCTCTTCGGTGGCAATGGTTGCGCCAATGGGCATCACGCCGCCGCCTAACGCTTTGGCCAGACACATAATGTCGGGCTGCACATTTTCGTGCTCACAGGCGAACATCTTGCCGGTACGCCCCATCCCGGTCTGCACTTCGTCAAGGATCATCAGTGCGCCGAACTCATCGCAAAGTTTACGAACAGCGGTTAAATAGCCTTGTGGCGGCAGGATCACCCCCCCTTCACCCTGGATGGGTTCGAGGATCACGGCTGCGACATCGTCACCGGTCTTTTTACACTCGCTGAGCATGGTGCGCATCGCGTTAACATCGCCAAACGGCACATGACGGAAGCCCGGCAGCAGCGGCATAAAGGGTTTGCGGAAGGTAGATTTAGCCGTGGCGGACAGCGCGCCCAGTGATTTACCGTGGAATGCGCCGCTGGTGGCAATAAACGTAAATTTACCGCGCGGTGATTGATACGCTTTCGCCAGCTTCAGAGCGGCTTCAACCGACTCGGTCCCGCTGTTACAGAAGAAACTGTATTTCAGTTTACCGGGCGCCAGTGCGGCGAGAGTTTTTGCCAACATGGCCCGCAGAGGGTCAAGTAACTCCTGGCTGTGCAGAGGTTGTTTCGCGAGTTGATTCTGTACGGCGGAAACCACGACTGGATTACGGTGCCCCACGTTGAAAATTCCAAAACCACCCAGGCAATCGACGAACTCCTGCCCCTGGGTGTCGACAAGCGTATTCAGGCTTCCCGCTTGCCACTCTACGGCTCCGTAATCCCCGCCTGCAGTTACAGATTTTCGATACTCTAAGAACCCCGGATTGACATGCTCCTTGAAGTACTCAATCACCTCTCGGTTTAACGATTTCATTTCCTCATGATCAAGCGTGCGCTTTTCGATGAGATTCAGTGCGTGTGCGCTGCAGGCCAGGGCCGATGCGCTGGAAGGTAACCTGTTCAAAATATGCTCCCGGAGCTCGCGTATCACATGATACTGATTTAAGTATTGCAGGGATTGCGCCATTCCGGCGCGCTTAGCAAAAATCGGGATAAACACCAGGAAACATCTTATTTACGCAACATTTAATGCCATTATTTAACATTTGCTGGCATTTTGCCCAGGCCAGGAGCCTGAAAACAGATCGAATAAACGCAAATTTGCTCTAAAAATGGGCAATATTTGCACTGTGACAGTGCGCTGGTAGAAGTGATATTGAATAGTTACTGGATGAAAGTATTTTAAATCAATGGATTAGAATGCGTACAGTTTTTGAGGTTTAATCGCAAATTGCGATCTAAATCAAATTTAACAACTAAAGATAAAAAAATTATCGCCGAAATAACATAAGCCGAAAGAGTTAACAACCAGATAACCTGCACAGGACGCAATCATGTCTTCTCATCCCTACGTTAGTCAGCAAAATACACCGCTGGATGATGATATCACCCTCATGTCGACCACCGATTTGCAAAGCTATATCACCCATGCGAACGACACCTTCGTTCAGGTCAGCGGCTATCAACTGAATGAGTTGCTCGAAAAGCCGCACAATCTGGTTCGTCATCCGGACATGCCAAAAGCGGCGTTTGCGGATATGTGGTACACCCTGAAGCAGGGCGAGCCATGGAGCGGGATTGTGAAAAACCGGCGTAAGAATGGCGATCACTACTGGGTGAGGGCCAATGCGGTGCCGATGGTGCGGGAAGGACGCGTGACCGGGTATATGTCGATTCGTACCCGGGCAACTGACGAGGAAATTGCAGCGGTAGAGCCTTTATATAAAGCGCTGAACGAAGGACGTTGCAACCGGCGTATCCATAAGGGGTTGGTGGTACGCAAAGGCTGGCTGGGTAAACTGCCGGCGATGCCGATTCGCTGGCGGGTACGCAGCGTGATGGCATTCATGTTTGTCCTGCTAGCGGTCGCATTGCAGCAAATGGGTGCTGAATGGCCGTTACTGTTGATGAGTGCATTGGTGATGCTTTTAGGAACGGCTATTTTCGAATGGCAGATTGTGCGTCCTATTGAGAATGTCACCCGTCAGGCGCTGAAAGTGGCGACCGGTGAGCGGAACAGCGTGTCGCATCTTAACCGCAGCGATGAACTGGGACTGATGCTGCGAGCAGTGGGCCAACTGGGATTAATGTGTCGCTGGCTTATTCATGACGTCTCCAGCCAGGTGAGTTGCGTGCGCAGCGACAGCGAAACGCTGGCAAAAGGTAGCGATGATTTAAATAAGCATACGCAGCAGACCGTTGAGAACGTGCAGGAAACGGTGACCACCATGAATCAGATGGCGGCATCGGTAAAACAAAACTCAGAGACCGCCGCGGCGGCTGATAAGCTCTCTATTGCCGCCAGCAGCGCGGCAACGCACGGCGGTGAGGCGATGGATACCGTCATCAAAACCATGGACGATATCGCCAACAGCACCCAGCGGATCGGCACCATTACCACGCTGATTAACGATATTGCCTTCCAGACCAACATTCTGGCTTTGAACGCCGCTGTTGAAGCCGCGCGGGCGGGCGAGCAGGGGAAAGGGTTCGCCGTGGTGGCGGGAGAAGTGCGTCATCTTGCCAGCCGCAGCGCCAGTGCGGCCAATGATATCCGCAAGCTGATTGATGCCAGCGCCGACAAAGTGCAGTCCGGATCCGACCAGGTTCACGCCGCAGGACGCACGATGGACGATATTGTGGCGCAGGTGCAAAACGTCACTCAGCTGATCGCCCAAATCAGCCACTCAACGCTGGAACAGTCAGATGGTCTTTCCAGCCTGACCCGCGCGGTGAATGAGCTGAGCAACATTACGCAGAAAAACGCCGAACTGGTTGAAGAGAGTGCGCAGATTTCCGCAATGGTGAAACATCGCGCGGGTCGTCTGGAAGATGCGGTCACGGTGCTGCATTAATACTAATAATACAGGCGGAACGTCGGGCAAACGGGTTCCGCCTGCTGTGCAGATTAATCCAGCTGAGTAATATCCAGCGCAGCGCGATCGATAATACCGATGATTTTTTTGATCTGCGCATCGCTGGTATCACCATGATTAACGCGTAGATCCAACACGGCTTTGAAATTTTCCAGCGCGCGTTTCATCTGTGGATTTTTGCGTAATTCAAAACCCACGCAGCGGGCTTTGATCCGTTCGTGGATATGGCCCAGATGCTCACGGTTTTCATCCAGCCATTGCTGGCCCTGAGTCGTGATCGCAATCTGTTTACGCCCACCTTCCTCGTCGCTGACGGTGATCAGTGCCTGATCCTGCAAGAAATCCAGCGTCGGATAGATAACGCCCGGGCTCGGGGTATAGTTACCCTGAGTCAGGGTTTCAATCGCTTTTATCAGCTCATAGCCGTGGCTGGCGTCGCGGGTCAAGATATCCAGAATGACCAGGCGTAATTCTCCGTGACCGAAGAAGCGTTGGCGACGACCACCGCCGCCGCGACCATGGCGATGCCCGCAGCCGTGCTCGTGGTGGTGATCTTTGTTACAGCCTTCATGGCGATGTTCTTCACCTTTGCAGCAGCCTGCATGGTGCTCGTTGCGGCGGCCTTCGTGGTGATGTCCTTCACCCTTGCAGCAGCCTTCGTGTTGGTGCTCTGTATTTTTGCAGCAACCTTCATGATGGTTTTGCATCATCGTCTCCTGATGTTATTTAGATATATCTAATTTATATCTAAAAACTATTATTTTGCAAGTCTACAAATTATATGTTGTTTAAGTCTATGATTACTTAGTATTTTTATTGGTTTTTGATAGCTACTTAATCAGACGGTGACTATATCAAAAAAGTGCTTGCAATCTTCTTGATTAGCAATCATTATCATTTAAAAATGAATTTAGATATATCTTATTATTTTCACGAAGGCGAAAACATGACAAAAAACACCTCACGCTACCCGCAGCGCGTTCGCAATGAACTGCGTTTTCGGGAACTTACCGTCCTGCGCGTAGAGCGTATTAGCGCGGGCTTTCAGCGCATTGTACTGGGCGGTGACGCTCTGGACGGTTTTAGCTCACACGGCTTTGACGACCATACCAAGGTCTTTTTCCCTGAACCGGGCAGCCACTTTGTGCCGCCTGTCGTCACCGATGAAGGCATTGTCTGGGCTGACGGTGTGCGTCCGCTTTCCCGTGACTACACGCCGTTGTATGACGAAGCGCGCCATGAGCTGGCGCTGGATTTCTATATTCATGATGGCGGCGTGGCGAGTACGTGGGCGATGAATGCCCGCGAGGGCGACAAGCTGACAATCGGCGGGCCGCGCGGTTCTTTGGTGGTGCCAGAGGATTATGCGTATCAGGTTTATGTGTGCGATGAGTCGGGAATGCCTGCGCTACGCCGACGCCTGGAGTCGCTCAGCCGTTTAGCGGTACGTCCAAACGTCACGGCGCTGGTCAGCGTGCAGGATGCGGCGTACCAGGATTATCTTGCCCATCTCGACGGGTTTACTATTGAGTGGTTTATCGGCCATGACGCGCAGGCGGTGAATGAACGCTTCTCGCAACTAACTGTGCCCGCAGATGATTATTACGTCTGGATCACTGGCGAAGGCAAGGTGGTAAAAAACCTGAGTGCTCGCTTTGAAACCGAGGCGTTTGACCCTCAACGGGTGCGTGCGGCAGCCTACTGGCATCAGCGTAAAGCGGCAGATTAATAATTAGATGGCGGAACGCCAAACGCCTGGCGGAAGGCATAGCTAAATGCCGCGGTGCTTGAATATCCTACGTCGAGCGCCACGGCGGTCACGCTTTTATTTTTTTTCAGCATTAATACGGATTCCAGAATACGCATTTTTTGCTTCCAGACGCTGAAAGGCAATCCGGTTTCTTTTTTGAAATGGCGTGAAAAGGTACGGGCAGACATACCCAGATGATGCGCCCAGTATTCAACTGAATGCTCCAGGGCGGGGGATTCTTGTATGGTTCGGCATACTTTGGTTAATTCGCGATCCTGCGGCCAGGGTAATACAAAGGCGACTTCCGGGAGTTGCAGAATAATATCGACCAGTACGCTAACCAGTTTGCCCTCTTTTGACTGGCTATCATAATGACCTGAAATTGAATTCGTGGCGTAATGAATAAACTCTCTGGCGAAATCACTGATAGCCACAACTTTGCATTCATTGATGCTCTCTTCAAGAAAGCCCGGTTTAATATCCAGATTTTCTAAATACACATCATCCAATGCCCAAACTGCATGCTCAGTATTATTGGGGATCCAGATGCCATAATGCGCCGGGATTATCCAGCACTTACCGGCAACATCAATGCGCATGCTGCCTTTGCGGGCGAAATGAAATTGCATAAAAGAGTGTGAATGCTGCGGTACATGGTGGTTGGCTTCCAGGACATAAGAGCGAAAGAATACGTCCTGCGGCAGTTCGGTCATGGAGTTATCCGGGAAGGAGTTCCACTGTTTTTGCGCCAGAGTTTCCATAAATGAATCGTCAATACTCCCGATGATGTGTCCGCTGCTCGATAGATCTTGTCCGCGGATCATAATACATACACTCTTTTTTCCATAATAATCTTGCGTAATAATTTTTAGCCCACTTTTGGTAAATACCATGAACTCGCTTTGTTCAGATGCTGTCATCGTCAATGAAACAAATGATAACTGGACCCGAATGGGAAAAGAGCTGCTTTCACAAGCGGATATCAGAATTAATGGCTCACGCGCTTGGGACATTCAACTTCATCATACCGGTTTCTTTAAACGAGTATTGCAGCAAGGCTCATTAGGGCTTGGCGAAAGCTATATGGAAGGCTGGTGGGACTGCGAACGGCTCGATATTCTGTTCTGCAAAATCCTGAAAGCAAAACTCGACCAGCAGATGCCAGGTAATCTGAAAGATATTTTACGCATTGCCAGCGCGCGCCTGTTTAATTTGCAGTCACGTAGCCGTGCATGGATCGTCGGTAAAGAACATTATGATATTGGTAACGATCTCTTTGCGCTGATGCTTGATCCGCATATGCAATATTCCTGCGGTTACTGGAAAGATGCAACCACATTAAACGATGCGCAAAATGCCAAATTAAAAATGATCTGCGAGAAGTTGCAGCTTAAACCAGGTATGCGTTTACTCGATATCGGTTGTGGCTGGGGCGGGCTGGCGGAATATGCGGCGCGTCATTATGGCGTGGCAGTAGAAGGCGTTACCATTTCCAAAGAGCAGCAGAAAATGGCGCAGCAGCGCTGTGAAGGGTTGGACGTTAACATTCTGCTGCAGGATTATCGCGATCTTAATAAACACTACGATCGCATTGTCTCCGTGGGGATGTTTGAACATGTCGGGCCGAAAAACTACGACACCTATTTCAGTATCGCCGACCGTTGTTTAAAACCAGACGGACTGTTCCTGCTGCATACCATTGGTAGCAATAAAAAAGGGATGAGCGTCGATCCGTGGATCAATAAATACATTTTCCCAAATGGCTGCTTACCGGCGATTTCCCATATTGCCGAGGCCAGCGAATCACGGTTTGTGATGGAAGACTGGCATAACTTCGGCAGCGATTACGATAAAACGCTGATGGCCTGGCATGAGCGCTTTAATCAGGCATGGCCGGAGCTGTCATCACGTTATTCCGCCACCTTCAGAAGAATGTTTAATTACTATTTATGCGCGTGCGCAGGGGCTTTCCGCGCCAGAGATATTGAGCTTTGGCAGGTGCTGTTTAGCCGCGGCGTAGAGGGTGGGATCCGCGTTTATCGTTAACGTCCGCCGGATGTCGGCGTTGCCTTATCCGGCCTACAAAGCTTTGCACTCGTAGGCCTGATAAGCGCAGCGCATCAGGCACTTATGGCTTATCCCAACTCACTCTCTGCCAGCGCTTTAAACACCATCGCTACGGCGTGCGCGCCGGGGTCCATATTTCCGAGCAGGCTTTCGCTGCTGAGATACGATGCGCGACCGGCATTGGCTTTGCTCGACAAACAGGTTCGTTCGGCTCCCGCTTGCGCGGCGTCGAATGCGGCCTGCAGATTTTGCGGCTGCGTGAGCAGCGAAGCCAGGGCCGGTTGCAGCGCATCTATCATGGTGCGATCGCCTTCATCTGCGCCGCCGTAGAACTTCATCTGCGCCAGTCCCGTATTCAGGGATTCGGCAACGCTAGCTCCCTGTTCCAGTTTCTGCCCCGCAGCGGTAAAGAAAATAGACATCAGCACACCGCTGGAACCACCCATCACTACGGTCAGACGTTCGCCAATCAGCGCGAACAGCGTGGCAAGGTTATCCAGCGGCAACTGCTGGCGATGCAACAGACTGGCAATTTCACGCGCGCCAGCGGAAAAGGTCGAACCGGTATCGCCATCGCCGACTTTGGCGTCCAGCGCATTAAGATGAGTCTCCAGATCGGAAAGGGTTGTGGTGACAAGTTCCACAATCCCGGCCACCATGGCGTTCGCTGAAGGCTGGAATTCCACGCGTGCGCTACGCTGTGATGACGGTACACAACTGATTTCACGCGGCGGGACCGGCGTCGGCCAGTTGCTGGTTTCCACCTCGGTGAGTAACGCTTTTTCGATGCTCTCTTCGAGCACGATAGCAGTTAGTGAAAAGCCTTTCATATCCAGCGCGGTGACCAGTGAGGCCGGGCCAATCAGCCAGTCGATACGTGGGTGCAGCGGGCTGCTGGCCAGTTCGCGGGTAATGATGGCCATTTCGGCAACGGAAACGCCGCCAAGATTGTTAATCATCACCGCCAGACGGCCGGTTTCAGGCAGGGCTGCCATCAGTTTATCCACCATCAGGTTCACCACCTGCGCACTGTTCTGGGTGTCGATAACCGATGCGCCTGGTTCGCCGTGAATGCCCATGCCCAGTTCCGCGTGGCCCGGATGATGACGCGGGGCGGCGTCGGCTTCTTGCGGCAGATGACAGCTGGAAAGCGCAACGCCCAGGCTGAAGGTGTTATTGGCCGCGTACTGCGCTTCACGCAGGACGGTGGCGAGGTTGTAGCCGCGTTCGGCAAAATAGCCTGCGATTTTATGCACCAGGATGGTTCCCGCAATGCCGCGTGGGTGTTTGTTATCAGGCAGGGAGATGTCGTCGCCAACAATCAGCATTTCAACGTTGTAACCAAGGCGACGGGCTTTCTCGGCGGCGAGACCGAAATTAAGACGGTCACCGGTGTAATTTTTCACGATCAATAAACAGCCCGCCTCACCGGTCACCGCCTGAATGGCGGTCAGCACCGCATCCACGCTCGGGGAGGCGAAAACGTCGCCGCAAACCGCAGCGGTTAGCATACCTTTACCGATAAACCCAACGTGCGCGGGTTCGTGCCCTGAACCACCGCCGGAAATTACCGCCACGTTATTTTTGTTGAGGTCACGACGGACCACGATGCGAATGGCCGGATCGCTTTCCAGACGCGCCAGGTTATTCCACGGGCTGGCGATAATCGTACCGTCGATGACGTCGCTCACGAGATGGGTGCGTTGATTAAAAAAGAATTGAGACATAACGGCTCCTTGAGGTTGAGTGTAAGACAAACCCCCGGAAGCATGGTCATGGTACGGAGGCGATAGAGAGATTCTGGCGAAGTCAGCGCGGAAAAAAACAACGTTAAAATGAGTTTCATTACGGAACGTTGTCATTGTTTTTTGTTCCATAATGAAACTGAAAAGAACGAGGAACGATCACAATGCGAGCTCGCTCGACTTTTTTCTCTCGCGATGAATGCAGCTGATACGGCACTGTCGGCTTTTTTTGCCGGTTTTTTGGCAAGTGAGTGGGTAAAAAAGAAAGTGAGATTCGTCTGTGCCGGAGATTTGGTGGCAAATGAGCGGATCGGGATCGCAAACCTTATCATTTTTGTGGATAAGCGTTCCAATATGGAACGTACTCCGTTTTTATCTGTTTCATATCAGAACAAAAAGACGAAAGATTTTTTTGTGCACGCCTCGCCATACAGTTATTGCATCGCTCCGGTACCTCCCGTTTTCGCCGTCTGCATCAGGCCAAACAGGTTAACGCCAGGGCTCACCATGTAAAAACATGTACTTATTTGAGGATGAAAGGAATGCTAAAAGTTATTCAATCTCCAGCCAAATATCTCCAGGGTCCTGACGCTTCCACCTTGTTTGGTCAATACGCTAAAAATCTGGCGGACAGCTTTTTTGTGATTGCGGATGACTTCGTGATGAAGCTGGCGGGAGAGAAAGTACTCAACGGCCTGCACAGCCACGACATTAGCTGCCATGCGGAACGCTTTAACGGTGAATGTAGCCATGTTGAAATTAATCGACTGATTGCCATTCTGAAACAGCACGGTTGTCGCGGCGTGGTTGGGATTGGCGGCGGGAAAACGCTGGATACCGCCAAAGCGATTGGTTACTACCAGAAGCTGCCGGTGGTGGTGATCCCGACTATCGCGTCTACCGATGCGCCAACCAGCGCGCTGTCCGTTATCTATACCGAAGCCGGTGAGTTTGAAGAGTATCTGATCTACCCGAAAAACCCGGATATGGTGGTGATGGACACTGCGATCATTGCCAAAGCGCCGGTACGTCTGCTGGTGGCCGGGATGGGCGATGCGCTCTCGACCTGGTTTGAAGCGAAAGCCTGTTATGACGCCAGAGCGACCAGCATGGCGGGCGGACAGTCCACCGTGGCGGCGCTGAGCCTGGCGCGCTTGTGCTATGATACCCTGCTGGTGGAAGGCGAGAAGGCACGCTTTGCTGCGCAGGCTGGCGTGGTGACCGATGCGCTGGAGCGTATTGTCGAAGCTAACACTTACCTCAGCGGCATCGGCTTTGAAAGCAGCGGTCTTGCAGGGGCGCATGCGATCCACAACGGCTTTACGATTCTGGAAGAGTGCCACCATTTGTACCACGGTGAAAAAGTCGCCTTTGGTACGCTGGCGCAACTGGTGCTGCAAAACAGCCCGATGGAAGAGATCGAAACCGTGCTGAATTTCTGTCAGAAAGTAGGCCTGCCGGTAACGTTAGCGGAAATGGGCGTGAAAGAAGACGTTGACGGCAAGATCATGGCCGTGGCGAAAGCGACCTGCGCAGAAGGTGAAACCATCCACAATATGCCGTTCCCGGTAACGCCTGAAAGCGTACATGCCGCTATCTTGACGGCAGATCTGCTGGGACAGCAGTGGTTGGCGCGTTAATCAGTCGTCGGTAGGTTGTTATCCGGCATCTTCTCTCCCTCTGACAGTTTCTGCCGGAGGGGTTGTCTATGGTTAAACAGCGGAAAGGGATATGACGGCGCACACGCATAGCATCGGGAAGGAAGTCTCTTCAGTCATTGCCCAGTCATGGCATCGTTGCAGCAAGTTTATGCAGCGGGAAACCTGGCAGGCGCCGCATCAGGCGCAGGGACTGACCTTTGAGTCGATTTGTCGTCGCAAGACGGCGTTGCTGACGATTGCTCAGGCTGCGCTGGAAGATGCCTGGGAGTTTATGGACGGCCGCCCGTGCGCGCTGCTGATTCTGGATGAATCAGCCTGTATTCTCAGCCGTTGCGGCGATCCGCAGACGGTAGAACAGCTGGCGGAGCTTGGGTTTCGTGACGGCAGCTACTGTGCGGAAAGCATCATTGGCAGTTGTGCCCTGTCGCTGGCGACGATGCCGGGTCAGCCGACAAAAACCTCTGGCGATCAGCATTTTAAACAGGCGCTACATCCGTGGTCGTTCTGCTCGACGCCGGTCTTCGATAACCATGGTCGACTGTTCGGCTCCATTTCGCTGTGTTGTCTGGTGGAACATGAGTGCGTTTCTGATTTATCCCTGACGCTGGCGATTGCCAGAGAAGTCGGCAACTCTTTGCTGACCGACAGCCTGCTGGCTGAATCCAACCGCCATCTGAACCAGATGTACGGGCTGCTGGAGAGTATGGATGATGGTGTGATGGCCTGGAATGAACAGGGCGTATTGCAGTTCCTCAATGCGCGAGCGGCGCTGCTTTTGCATCTCGATGCGCAGGCCAGTCAGGGGAAAAACATTCACGATCTGCTCAATCTCCCCATGCTGCTGCGCCGGGCGATCAAACATGCCCGCGGTCTGAATCACGTCGAAGTTACCTTTGAAAGCCAGCATCAGTTTGTTGATGCAGTCATTACCCTGAAGCCGATTGTTGAGGAGCAGGGCAACAGCTTTATTCTGCTACTGCATCCGGTGGAACAAATGCGCCAGCTGATGACCAGCCAGCTCGGCAAGGTGAGCCACACCTTTGAGCAGATGTCGACTGACGATCCGGAAACCCGCCGCTTGATCCATTTTGGACGCCAGGCAGCGAGGGGGAGTTTCCCGATCCTGCTGTGCGGGGAAGAGGGTGTTGGTAAAGAGCTGCTGAGTCAGGCCATCCACAATGAAAGCGAGCGCGCCAGCGGGCCGTATATCGCCGTGAACTGTCAGCTGTATGCCAACAGCGTACTGGGGCAGGATTTTATGGGCAGTGCGCCCACCGACGATGAAAATGGCCGGTTGAGCCGTCTTGAACTGGCGAACGGCGGCACGCTGTTTCTGGAAAAAATTGAATATCTGGCGCCGGAGCTGCAATCCGCGCTGTTACAGGTGATCAAGCAGGGGGTATTAACCCGCCTGGATGCCCGTCGGCTGATTCCGGTGGATGTCAAAGTGATCGCCACCACCACGGTTGATCTCGCCAATCTGGTGGAGCAAAACCGCTTTAGCCGTCAGCTGTATTATGCGCTGCATTCTTTTGAGATAGTGATCCCACCGCTGCGGGCGCGGCGCAGTAGTATTCCCTCGCTGATTTTTACGCGGCTGAATAGCCTGAAAAAACGCTTTTCATACAGTTTGAAGATCGACGACGACGCGCTGGCGCAACTGGTGGCTTATTCGTGGCCGGGCAATGACTTTGAGCTGAACAGCATTATCGAAAACATCGCCATCAGCAGTGATAACGGCCATATTCGGCTGAGCAATCTACCGGATTATTTGTTTGCCGAACGTCCGGGTCTGGAGACGGCGTCTTCACTGCTGCCTGCTAGTCTGACGTTTACCGCTATTGAAAAAGAGGCGATTATCCATGCTGCCCGCGTCACCAGCGGGCGCGTGCAGGAGATGTCGCAACTGTTGAATATCGGTCGCACTACCTTGTGGCGCAAGATGAAGCAGTACGACATTGATGCCAGCCAGTTTAAGCGCAAGCATCTGGACTAGTTTCTTCAATTCTCGCCATCGAGAACAGCGCGTCTGACAGTCGGTTGATATAACGCCTGGGTTCATCGCGTAACGTTAGCGATCTGCTCATCGCGATGAGGACCCGCTCCAGTCGGCGCGTCAGGGTTCGCGCAACGTGTAGCTGTGCCGATGCGAGATTTTTCCCCGGAATAACAAACTCTTTGAGCGGGCCGCTTTGCGCCATATTACGGTCAATAAGCTGCTCCAGCGCCTGAGTATCCTCTTCACCAATACGCTGTTGTAAGCGAGCGAGTCCTTTCTCATCGCTGGCGAGTTCCGCACCCAGAACAAACAGCATTTTCTGTATGGCGTGCAGATCCTGGCGTAGCCCGGCCTGACGCGTGCTGGCATAGCAGACGCCAAGTTGGGAAATCAGTTCATCCACCGTGCCATAGGCCTCAACGCGGATGTCGTCTTTGTCGATACGGCTGCCGCCAAACAGTGCGGTCGTGCCTTTATCGCCGGTTCGGGTGTAGATGCGGTACATTTATTTTATCTCGCTGAAGGGAAGCACTTTGACCAGTTGACCAGCATTGGCGCCAAGCGTGCGGATCTGCGCAATTCCGGCGGTGATATGACCACGGATCAGCGCCCGATCCTCGGGCAACTGGGCGTGGGTTAAAGCAATATCACCCGTGGCGTTAAGACCCAGACCGACACGTAGCGTTGAGCTTTTGGCCGCAAGTTTGCTCAATGCCAGTGCGCAGTCATGCTCGTTGCAACAGATTGCCCGACAAGGGACGCCTTGCTCTTCCAGTCCCCAGCACAGCTCATCAAGCACGCGAGTATCCTGCCAGCGTGAGTGATAAAACAGATGTACGCCCGGTGATGAAAGTGACATTGCGCCCCCTGTACTATCAGAATGCCTGACGGAAGATCTCGGCAATTTCTTTCTCGTTTCCTTTGCGCGGGTTAGAGAAGGCGTTGCCGTCCTTCAGCGCCATTTCCGCCATGTACGGGAAATCGGCTTCTTTGACACCCAGATCGCGCAGATGCTGCGGAATGCCGATGTCAGCAGAGAGACGAGCAATGGCGTGAATGGCCAGTTCTGCGGCATCCATGGTGGAAAGTCCGTCAGTGTTTTCTCCCATAAACTCTGCAATGTCGGCAAATTTTTCCGGGTTAGCGATCAGGTTATAGCGCGCCACGTGCGGCAGCAGTACGGCATTCGCCACGCCGTGCGGCATGTCGTACAGACCGCCAAGTTGATGCGCCATCGCGTGAACGTAGCCGAGGTTGGCGTTGTTGAAAGCCATACCTGCCAGCAGGGAGGCGTAGGCCATATTCTCGCGAGCTTTCAGGTTGCTGCCCAGCGCTACGGCCTGACGCAAGTTGCGTGCGATCAGGCGAATAGCCTGAATAGCGGCAGCGTCGGTGACCGGGTTGGCATCTTTGGAAATATAGGCTTCTACGGCGTGGGTCAGGGCGTCCATACCCGTCGCGGCGGTCAGCGGGGCGGGTTTGCCGAGCATCAGCAGCGGATCGTTAATGGAGACCGACGGCAGGTTGCGCCAACTGACAATCACAAACTTCACTTTGGTTTTTGTATTGGTCAGCACGCAGTGGCGGGTGACTTCGCTGGCGGTACCGGCAGTGGTATTTACCGCAACGATCGGCGGCAGCGGGTTGGTCAGGGTTTCAATCCCGGCATAGCTGTAGAGATCGCCTTCGTGAGTTGCTGCGATACCGATGCCTTTACCGCAGTCATGCGGGCTACCGCCACCGACGGTAACGATGATATCGCAATGCTCTTTGCGAAAGACTTCCAGACCGTCACGCACGTTGGTGTCTTTGGGGTTAGGTTCAACGCCATCAAAAACCACCACGTCAATGCCCGCTTCACGTAAATGGGCGAGGGTTTTATCTACCGCGCCGTCTTTAATGGCCCGCAGACCTTTATCAGTAACCAGCAGCGCTTTTTTACCGCCTAACAGTTTGCAGCGTTCGCCGACAACGGAAATAGCATTGGGGCCAAAGAAGTTCACATTTGGCACCAGGTAATCAAACATACGATAGCTCATAATATACCTTCTTAGATTTAAATTATAATTCAGAGAAACAATTCAGTGCGGTTTCTGCTAATAATCTGTCTTGTTCCACGGTGCCGCCACTAACGCCAACGGCACCAATTAATTTACCGTTTAATATGACAGGTAAACCGCCGCCGAAAATAACAATGCGCTGTTGGTTGGTAAGCTGCAAACCATATAGCGAAGCACCAGGTTGTACCGCGTCGGTAATTTCATGGGTACCCTGGCGCAGACAGCAGGCGGTATACGCTTTATTAAGAGAGATATCACAGCTGGTGACAAACGCATCGTCCATGCGTTGCATTAGCAGCGTATTCCCACCGCGATCCACCACGGAAAAGACCACCGGAACGCTGATCTCAAGCGCTTTAGCCTCAACGGCCTGCGCCATTTTTTTTGCAGCCGCCAGCGTAATGGTGGCAATTTGTTGGCTCTTATTCACAGTTTCTCCTGAAAATGTTGTAGGGCTGAGGTCACGAAACATATCGCGCAACAGCTATTTTTATCATTGGCTTTACCTTATTTTCTCGCCGCACGTTATTAAGTCAATAGAGCGAAAATTTCAAAGATATTAAATTCACCTTCCTGGTTTTACGTTTATTGATAATGATCATTTAACCTCGTCACAATTCACGATGGATATTCCTGAATTGCGTTTCAATATGAAACGATGCGTTTTTATTAGGTGCCAAATTGGAACGAAATTAATTTTATTTTTTTATTGTTCTGCTCATTTAGAGTTCGACCATTGCTGATGAAAGGCGAATGACGGGTGTTGTGTCCCCGGCAGTGCGGCCCGGCGTCCCTATTTTTTATCTTTTGAGTCAATAAATCATGAGAAGATCAAAACGATTCGAAGTACTTGCGAAGCGGCCTGTAAATCAGGATGGGCTGATTGGCGAATGGCCTGAAGAGGGGCTGATAGCCATGGAAAGCCCCTACGATCCAGCGTCGTCGGTGAAGGTGGAAAATGGTCGTATTGTTGAGCTGGACGGTAAGAGCCGCGCCGAGTTCGACATGATCGACCGTTTCATTGCCGACTACGCCATTAACGTGGCTGAGGCCGAGCACGCCATGCAGCTCGACGCGCTGGAGATCGCCAGAATGCTGGTGGATATCCACGTCAGTCGGGAAGATATTATTGCCATTACCACCGCCATCACCCCGGCGAAAGCGGTGGAAGTGATGGCGCAAATGAACGTGGTGGAGATGATGATGGCGCTGCAAAAAATGCGTGCCAGACGCACGCCCTCCAACCAGTGCCACGTGACCAACCTGAAAGATAACCCGGTACAGATTGCCGCCGACGCTGCTGAAGCGGGGATCCGCGGCTTTTCCGAGCAAGAAACGACGGTCGGGATCGCCCGCTACGCGCCGTTTAACGCCCTGGCGCTGCTGGTGGGTTCCCAATGCGGTCGTCCCGGTGTGCTGACGCAATGTTCTGTTGAAGAGGCCACGGAGCTGGAGCTGGGCATGCGTGGGCTAACCAGTTATGCCGAAACGGTGTCGGTGTATGGCACAGAATCGGTGTTTACCGACGGTGATGACACGCCGTGGTCCAAAGCGTTTCTCGCCTCGGCTTATGCGTCGCGTGGGTTGAAGATGCGCTACACCTCCGGCACTGGCTCGGAAGCGCTGATGGGCTATTCCGAAAGTAAATCGATGCTATATCTGGAGTCGCGCTGCATTTTTATCACTAAAGGCGCGGGCGTACAGGGGCTGCAAAACGGTGCGGTCAGCTGTATCGGCATGACCGGCGCTGTGCCTTCGGGGATCCGCGCGGTGCTGGCGGAAAACCTGATTGCCTCAATGCTCGACCTTGAAGTGGCCTCCGCCAATGACCAGACCTTTTCTCACTCCGATATTCGCCGTACAGCCCGCACCCTGATGCAGATGCTGCCGGGTACCGATTTTATTTTCTCTGGTTACAGCGCGGTACCCAACTACGACAACATGTTTGCCGGGTCGAACTTCGACGCTGAAGACTTCGATGATTACAACATCCTGCAACGCGATCTGATGGTTGACGGCGGTCTGCGTCCGGTGACTGAAGAAGAAACCATCGCTATACGCAATAAGGCTGCACGCGCCATTCAGGCGGTGTTCCGCGAACTGGGCTTGCCGCTGATTAGCGATGAAGAAGTGGAAGCCGCTACTTATGCTCACGGCAGCAAAGATATGCCTGCGCGCAATGTAGTGGAGGATCTGGCGGCCGTGGAAGAGATGATGAAGCGTAATATCACCGGGCTGGATATCGTCGGCGCGTTGAGTTGCAGCGGTTTTGAAGATATCGCCAGCAATATCCTCAATATGCTGAGACAGCGTGTTACTGGTGATTACCTGCAAACGTCGGCCATTCTGGATCGCCAGTTCGACGTCGTCAGCGCCGTCAACGACATCAATGATTATCAGGGACCTGGTACCGGCTATCGCATCAGTGCCGAACGCTGGGCGGAAATTAAAAATATTGCGGGCGTGGTTCAGCCCGGCTCGATCGAATAAGGCGGAACACTGTGGAATGCACAACTGAACGTAAGCCGGTTTTCACCTTACAAGTGAGCGAAGGCGAGGCGGCTAACGCGGATGAACGCGTGGATGAAGTGGTGATTGGCGTCGGCCCGGCCTTTGGCAAGCACCAGCATAAAACCCTGATTGATATGCCTCACAACGCTATTCTGAAAGAGCTGGTTGCTGGCATCGAAGAAGAGGGATTACATGCGCGGGTAGTAAGGATCCTGCGCACCTCGGATGTTTCTTTTATGGCATGGGATGCGGCAAACCTCAGTGGCTCAGGCATCGGGATTGGCATCCAGTCGAAAGGAACCACGGTGATTCATCAGCGCGATCTGCTGCCGTTAAGCAACCTCGAGCTGTTCTCTCAGGCTCCGCTGCTGACGCTGGAAACCTATCGTCAGATTGGTAAAAACGCCGCGCGATATGCACGCAAAGAGTCGCCTTCGCCGGTGCCAGTGGTCAATGACCAGATGGTGCGCCCTAAATTTATGGCTAAGGCCGCGCTGTTTCATATCAAAGAAACCAAACACGTGGTGCAGGATGCTGCGCCTGTCACGTTGCACATTGCACTGGTAAGGGAATGACCATGAACGACAACATCATGACTGCGCAGGATTACCCATTAGCGACCCGCTGCCCGGAGAAAATCCAGACGCCTACCGGCAAGCCGCTAACCGACATTACTCTTGAGAATGTGCTGGCGGGCCGCGTAGGACCGCAGGATGTGCGTATTTCTCAGCAAACGCTGGAGTACCAGGCGCAGATTGCCGAGCAGATGCAGCGTCATGCCGTGGCGCGCAATTTTCGTCGTGCGGCTGAGCTGATTGCGATTCCGGATGCCCGCATTCTGGAGGTCTACAACGCGCTGCGGCCGTTTCGTTCTTCGTTCGCCGAGTTGCAGGCCATTGCCGATGAACTGGAACACACATGGCATGCCACGGTGAACGCCAGGTTTGTCCGCGAATCGGCAGAGGTATACCAGCAGAGAAATAAGCTGCGTAAAGGCAGCCAGTGACGGAGGCAGCATGCCGTTAATTGCAGGGATCGATATCGGCAACGCCACCACCGAAGTGGCGTTGGCGCAGGATGGCCGGTTTATCGGCAGCGGGATTGTCGCCACGACCGGTATGAAAGGCACGCGGGATAATATCGCCGGGGTAGTCGCGTCCCTGCAGCAGGCGCTGAATAACACGCCGTGGTCGCTGCAGGACGTAGCAAAAATTTGCATCAACGAGGCCGCACCGGTGATTGGCGATGTGGCGATGGAAACCATCACTGAAACCATCATTACCGAATCGACGATGATTGGCCATAACCCGCAAACGCCCGGTGGCGTTGGCGTGGGTATGGGAACCACCATCGCCGTGGAGAAGTTGGCGGCGTTGAGCGAGGATCGATTTGCCCAGGGCTGGATCCCGTTGGTAGGTGAGGAGATGGATTTCCTTGAGGCGGTTTGGTTTATCAATGAAGCGCTGGATCGCGGCGTCAATGTGGTGGCGGCCATCCTGAAAAAAGATGATGGCGTGCTGGTGAATAATCGCCTGCATCGGCCAATGCCGGTGGTTGATGAAGTCACTCTGCTGGAGAAGGTGCCGGAAGGTGTTCTGGCGGCGGTGGAAGTGGCGGCCGCCGGGCAGGTGGTGCGGGTGCTGTCGAACCCTTACGGCATTGCGACCTTCTTTGCCCTGACGCCCGAGGAAACGCAAACTATCGTCCCCATCGCCAGAGCGCTGATTGGCAACCGTTCCGCCGTGGTGCTGAAAACCCCGCAGGGCGATGTGCAATCAAGAGTGATCCCGGCGGGTAAGATCTTTATCCGTGGTGAAAAGCGTGGCGGTGAAGCCGACGTAGCGCAAGGCGCGCAGGCCATTATGCAGGCGATGAGCGCCTGCGCGCCCGTGCGCGATATTGGTGGGGAAGCTGGTACGCACGCAGGCGGCATGCTGGAGCGGGTGCGAAAGGTGATGGCCTCGCTGACCGGTCATGAAATGAACACGGTGCATATTCAGGATCTGTTGGCGGTCGATACATTTATTCCGCGTAAGGTGCAGGGCGGCATCGCCGGAGAGTGTTCAATGGAGAACGCCGTGGGCATTGCGGCGATGGTGAAAGCCGATCGCTTACAGATGCAGGCCATCGCCAGTGAGCTGAGCGCCCGGTTAAACACGCCGGTTGAAGTTGGCGGCGTGGAGGCCAACATGGCCGTAGCGGGGGCGCTAACAACGCCCGGATGCGCCGCACCGCTGGCGATCCTCGATTTAGGAGCAGGATCTACCGATGCCGCCATTATCAATAGCGACGGCGTAGTGAGAGCGGTGCATCTGGCCGGTGCAGGAAATATGGTCAGCCTGTTAATTCAAACTGAGCTGGGCCTAAACGATGCGTTTCTGGCGGAGGAGATTAAAAAATACCCGCTGGCAAAAGTGGAAAGCCTGTTCAGTATTCGCCATGAGAACGGCGCGGTAGAGTTTTTCCGCGAACCGCTCAGCCCGACAGTCTTCGCCAAAGTGGTGTATCTGAAAGAGGGGGAGCTGATCCCGGTAGATAACCTCACCTCGCTGGAAAAAATTCGTCTGGTGCGCCGACAGGCCAAAGAGAAGGTTTTTGTGACCAACTGCCTGCGCGCATTGCTTCAGGTTTCACCCAGTGGCTCCATTCGCGATATTGCTTTTGTAGTGCTGGTGGGCGGCTCCTCGCTGGATTTCGAAATCCCGCAGATGATCACCGATGCGCTGGCGCATTACGGCGTTGTCGCCGGGCAGGGCAATATTCGAGGTACCGAAGGGCCGCGTAATGCGGTGGCAACCGGACTGGTTTTAGCCGGAGATGCAAAAAAATAGCGCAGAAAACAGCCGCACAAGCGTTTAGCTGCGGGGTAAGTCAAATAAAGGCGATGTTCTCTTTGATATCCCGGCGGAGTTGGGTACATAGTATAAATGTGTCTCTCACGTGGTTAATTTTAAGGATAAGAGCATGCCAACAGCAATTGAGAAAGCATTGGATTTTATTGGTGGTATGAACACTTCGGCGTCAGTACCCCATTCAATGGATGAAAGCACCGCTAAGGGAATCTTAAAGTATTTGCATGACTTAGGTGTGCCAGCGAGTCCGGAAGTTGTGATGGCACGGGGTGAGCAGGAGGGATGGAATCCCGAGTTCACGAAAAAAGTGGCCGGATGGGCAGAAAAAGTTGCCTCCGGTAACCGCATCCTTATCAAGAACCCAGAGTATTTTTCAACCTATATGCAGGAGCAGCTCAAAGAGCTAGTGTGAGCTGACTATCGAATCAAACTCTAACGGACGTTTCCATCTCGGGATGGCGGCGTCCAAATGGAATGCCAGCGATATGGGCTGGCGTATCGCGTGATATATCCTTATTCCCACGCCATCCCCCGCTACGCATTCAGAGCCATCCAATTATTGGCTTTGCCAACAATTGCATATATTTCCAATAACAAAAAGGACCTGCGATTTCTCGCAAGTCCTTGAAATTTGGTGGCCCCTGCTGGACTTGAACCAGCGACCAAGCGATTATGAGTCATAAAATTGGCATGTTTTTAATTGTTCGTCATTGTCTCTATTCGTATTTTTAATTGTCTATAATCAATTAGTTATGAAGTTATTTTTGTTTCTGATTGGTTCTCTCATTTCCTCATTGTACTATCCTTACCTGACCCGTTACCTGACCCGAAATGGGCATCGGGTCAGGTAACGCTTATCCTTAGAAAGGTAAACTCATGGCCGCTAATCTTACCGAGACTGCTATACGTGGATTGAAGACAAAAAGCACGGCGTACTACGTGTGGAGTAACAGCGCTCAACGTGGTACTGGCAGGCTTGGCGTTAAAGTTCAGCCTTCAGGCAGCAAAGTTTTTTATTTTCGTTATTACGTTGAGAAAGGGAAGAAAGAGAAGTTCATCCAGTTGGGCATCTGGCCTGAGATGAAATTGGTGACGGCCAATGAGCTGGCGAAAAAGTATGGTGCCTGGCTTGTTGAAGGAAAAGAGCCCCAGCAAGAGCTTGAGCAACAGCGCCTGGCCGAACAGCACATCATGCAGATCCATCGTTCTCAAGGATCGTTTGAAGAACTGGTGCATGGCTACGTTAACAAGATGAAGCTCGACAACAAGCGGACCTGGGCCGATGTCCTGAAGCGTCTTGAAAAAGAGTGCTACACGGTTATCCCTCGAGAAACCAAAGCGAAGGATGTAACACCTTTGCAGATCAAAACCATCCTCTCGGGCATTATCCAGCGTGATGCGGTGGTGCATGCTAACCGGATTCGCTCGTATCTGATGGCAGCATTTAACTACGGCTTAAAAGCCGATAACGATCCGATGAATACCAGCGTGGGTATTACGTTCGGTCTTGAAGTAAATCCGGTATCGGCCATACCAAAACAGTCTTCGGCGGAAAAAGTGGGTGATACATGGTTAACGCTGGAAGAGCTACGTTTTGTCATGGAGCAGTTCGCTCAGGCAACTAACGTTGGGCCACTGATGCAGCATCTGATTCGCTTCTGTGTTTATGCTGGTGGGCAGCGTCCGTTTGAAATGATTGCCAGTCAGTGGAGCGCGATTGATTGGCAGCAAAAGACGCTCCTGGTCATTGCCGATGTATCGAAAAACAAACGGGAGCACCTGATCCCGCTGACTGAATCGGCATTAAGTGAATTAGCCTCAGTGAAAGAACTGACTAAGGAAAGTAACAGTCCCTATATCTTCCCGCTCTCGACCAACGGCGAACGACCGGTGCGTACCGATAGTCTGGCGCGTTCCATCATGTATTTCCGGGCTTTTAATCCTGAGTTTAAAGTTTTCACGGCGCGAGATTTACGTCGCACCTGTAAAACGCTGATGGGGGAGGCGGGGATCAGTAAAGAGATCCGCGATCGTATCCAGAACCACGCTTTGAACGACGTTAGCTCGAAACACTATGACCGTTATGATTACCTGACTGAAAAGCGCAGGGCGCTTGAGATCTGGGAAGATCGGGTTAACAACTATCAGCGGCAGCAGGAAAACAACGTTGTGAACTTGTTTGGGCGGAGGTAATAGCTTGTCAAAATATGAGCTTAATTCTGCAGAAGAGCGCTATCAGCCTGGTTCTGGTGACCTGGTACTTGCCAATAAGCTGGGGATTATTGATGAGCAGGAAATGGATGCGCTGGAGTCTGGCCTGCTGCTGATGCTGTATGAACAGCTATTTATTGAGAGCCAGCCGCCTGAGGCGCTGGCTTTTGAGCACATCAGTAGGTGGCATCGTCAATGGCTGGGGAATGTGTACGACTGGGCGGGGAGGCTGCGTAATGCCAACCTAACTAAGGATGGCTTCCAGTTTGCTGCTGCCGACAGGATTCCTCTGCTTCTTGATGGTTTCGAGAAGCAGTTTCTCGCTCGGTCTGGCGAGCTTAAATCTCTGGCTCGTTCGGAGCTGGTCACTTATCTGGCTGAATGCCATGTGGAGTTTATTTTGATCCACCCATTCAGAGAAGGTAACGGGCGTCTGTCGCGACTACTTTGTGATGTGCTGTCGGTTCTGGCGGGGAAGGGCTTACTTGACTACAGCCTGTGGGATGAGCACAAGGAGTTTTACTTCAAGGCAATACAGGCAGGCGTATCAGGGAACTACAGCCCTATGATGCAACTGGTGAATGATATCTTGCCAGATTAACGGGCGAGGCCCACGGCTTTCGCTTGTGCCTGATTTTGTTTCAGTTGTTGCTCTATTTTATGGACGGAAACACCAGTTTCGATCGCGGTGGAGCTGGCTACGGCGCGGTAGATTTGCGTTTTAGTGATCTGGTTGTGTACTGTTTTTTTTGTCATCGTGAAAGCCTCGTTTTGCTGCCATGATTCTAGTTCGGATGGGAACTGCCTGCAAGGCTGCTATCAATAGGGGGACAACGGTGAATACTTGCATCGTTCATAGAGTAGCGCTGTACATCTCTTGATTTGAGATGATGAAAATACTTACTTGTCATTAAATAGCTTTTAAACTCATCGCTTTACCTTGATACAATCCTTTGTAATTTATAAGGTCAATGTATTGGTGGTGATAAATGACAAGTAACTCCGATTTTTTTGATGCTTCTGAGTTGTTTAATATTCCTGAGGAGTTCGATATCCCTGATGCTTTTTTTCGTGCTGACGAGTTCTCGAAAAAATCTAAAGTGAGCTTGGAGGATATTATATCTACATGGCTGGATGATAAAATCAGCCTCTATGTTAATCTTCGTTCAGAATACTGCCGAATAATTCGTTATGCTAGTAAAAAAGAATATCGCTATGATACTTATAATATCAGGACTGTTGAGGATTTTTACCAAAATGAAAAAGAACCTCAATCTTCCGTTAGGAAGTTTATACCTTGTGACCGGTCAGAAATAAATGAGCACCCAAACTTTAGTGGGAGTAGATTTTATAAATATATTTACAATGGATATGCAAGTGGCTTTTGGCGACTACAACCTACGAGTACCACTCATTTAGTAACGGATAATTATAATCTTAAAAATGCTAATGAATTGTGGGGTGAAACCCCGGGAGAGGTTAGAGTTTTTGGTCGTGATGACAAGGATTATCTGAACTTTAATAACGATATTTATGTTTCTTTTGAGCGGTTCTACATTACCAATTCAGGATGCCAAATATTACGGAGTCTGTTTTCTTCTAATGAAGAAAATAAAATAGAAAAATATGATCCACCTTATAACAGAATCGCAATGGTGCTGCTGATAAATGAAATGTTTAGTGTCAATGGTCATGTGACTTGTTCCAATGTTTGCACAATTCTTTCAGCTAATGAAATTAATGTTGAGCAAACAACCATAAAACAAGTCCTTGAAGAAACATCAGGAAAAAGGGATAAGCCTTACAAAAATAATCCTAAGCATTCAAAAATCGCTTCGTGTTTAATCACGATTTATTGTAAAGACAACGACATTACTAAAACATCATCCAGAGTAGCCCAAATATTAAACGATTTTGTCAGGTCATCACCTAAAAAATGGAATATTGTATTTACTACGGAAATGGCTGTTAACCTAATGAAATCAAAGTAAAAAATACCTCTTGCTAAAAGCTTAATAAAGCCTTAGCAAGAGCTCCTCAGCTTTTCTCCACACTCGCACTGATTCATGCTGCACTCACTGAAACAAAGGAGGCAGTATGAATACAACATTTACCCCCCCACCAGCAGAAAAACGACTACAGATATTGCGAGATTACGGAGAGAAAGGTGACCGCCTGGTGCGGGAAAAGGAACGTCAGTATATCACGTCCATTTCTCGGTCAACAGCCTGGAAACTGGAACGGTCAGGTAAGTTTCCTCAACGCAAGTCAATTGGTCTGAAATCCTGTGGTTGGTTATTAAGTGACCTGCTCTGTTGGATCAATGAACGCTAAGAGTCTGAAATTTTTTTATCATTTTTTTTGTTTTTTATCTAATGGTCGGAAATGCATCTTGCTATTTCCACTATTAATAGCGGAATAGCAACTTAAGCGAAGGTATTTTCGACACTAATTGATCATGAGGTGTTTTATGTCAGGGAACCAAACATTTCCTATACATCTGTTTCCAGCAAGAATCGGGCATGCAATTTATGAGGCAGAGCAACAAACTCAAGCTCCACTTCCTCTAATTGCAGCAGAGATGCTTGGTGTGATTTCTCTGGTTTGTCAGAACCAGATTGATGTCTGCAGGCTGAATAATCTGCGTAGCCCTGTATCACTGTTTATCGTGACAATTGCGGAGTCAGGGGAAAGGAAAAGTACAGTTAGTAAGCTTTTAATGAAGCCGCTGTATCAACGAGAAGAGCAACTTTTTGAGCAATATAAGCAGGAGTTCATTAACTGGCAAAATAACGTAAAGATCTTCACGGCTGAAGAAAAGGCCTTGATGTCAAAGCTGAAATCAGAAATTCGCCGTGGTAAAGACCCATCAGATACACGTGAGTCTTTGAAAATACTGCAAGCCAGTTGTCCTGTACAACCCGTCAGGCACAAGTGGATATTTAACGATGTGACACCTGCGGCGCTAAAAGAGCATCTCTGTGGGCATAAAAGATCAGTTGGCATGATGTCAGATGAGGCAGGGAGTATTTTTAATGGTTATACGTTAAATGAGCTACCACTCATTAATAAAATGTGGGATGGATCAACTTACTCAGTAGAAAGGAAAAATGAACCAGAGAGATTAATAAAAGATGCTCGACTGACACTATCTCTGATGGTTCAGCCTATAGTCATGGATGGGTATATCGAGAAGAAAGGTGAGATAGCAAAAGGGATAGGTTTTTTTGCTCGTACCCTGATTAGTCATCCCTACTCAACACAAGGGCAGAGGAAAATAACTAACCCGACTGTTTCAAGTGAACATTTACCGGTGTTCCACAAACGATTAATGGAGATCGTTGATGAAGGTATGATTAGTCAGGGAGAACGAATTTGTTTGCATTTTTCTTCTGAAGCAGAACTGGCATGGATTGAATTTTATAATCGAATTGAATCAGAAATGGGGATTATCGGCAATCTTTCAGAATTTAAAGATTACGCATCCAAGGTTGCTGAAAATATGGCAAGAATCGCCGCTTTGTTGCACTACTTCAACGAAGATAAAGGAGATATATCCCTTGTTGCCGTGGAAGCTGCCATAGCGGTCAGCCTGTGGTATGCAAATGAACACATTAATCTATTTTCTAAACCTAAGGAATCGATGATGGTAAATACAGATGTTGATGAATTGTACTGGTGGGTGAAAAATTACTGCAGCCAAAATCTTTTGCCATACATCAGGAAAAACACCATACAGCAATATGGTCCTAATCGCTTTAGGGATAACAAAAAAACGACAGAGTTATTAGGTATGCTTTATTCTCAAGGTAGAATAAAGACCTATAAAAAAGGAAAGACTGTTTTTATTCAGCCTGTTGATTTACTAGATGTAACTTAATGAGGTAATAAGATGTAGAAATCAGATAGTCCCCACCAATTCAATTATATTATTGCAGAGTTATTTTTAATCAGCCATTACTGATGGGGAGTGCTTTTGCCTTAATTTAAATGTAGGAAAGGTATTATATTTATCTCTTTTAAGTAGAACATCAATCAACAACCACTAATATAGCCCTGTGTTATCGCAGGGCTATTAAAAAAATGGATATTTTATGAAATTATATAATGGTACTCATGGTGATCATGTTTTTGATTATAAAGTTCAAATTGAGCAGACCTTAAACAATTCCATCAGGCAATACCCTCGTACAATGGCATTGCGGGTAGATCTTCATTACCCACCGATCCTGGATAGAGGTGATACCATCTCCTGCTTTCATAATCAGGAACCTGGCGCGATCTCCCGTTTCCTGAATGCTCTAAAAGCAACGCTCAGCGCCAGTGAGGAGCGCAGAATGCGTGACGGTACTAGGGAAGGTGCGAATAAGCAGGTCATTTCTTCCCAAGCTGACTCGCTGATTAAAATTTCGCGGATCTGGGCCGATTTTTTTCCCGCAAACACATCGAATCAGCCTATTTAGGCTATTTTTTCCACCATTTCTGGCGTTATTTCCGGTTTTTACTGAGATCTCTCCCACTGACGTATCATTTGGTCCACCCGAAACAGGTTGGCCAGGGTGAATAACATCGCCAGTTGGTTATCGTTTTTCAGCAGCCCCTTGTATCTGGCTTTCACGAAGCCGAACTGCCGCTTGATGATGCGAAACGGGTGCTCCACCCTGGCACGGATGCTGGCTTTCATGTATTCGATGTTGATGGCCGTTTTGTTCTTGCGCGGATGCTGCTTCAAGGTTTTTACCTTGCCGGGACGCTCGGCGATCAGCCAGTCCACATCCACCTCGGCCAGCTCCTCGCGCTGTGGCGCTCCTTGGTAGCCGGCATCGGCTGAGACAAATTGCTCCTCTCCATGAAGCAGATTACCCAGCTGATTGAGGTCATGCTCGTTGGCCGCGGTGGTGACCAGGCTGTGGGTCAGGCCACTTTTGGCATCGACACCAATGTGGGCCTTCATGCCAAAGTGCCACTGATTGCCTTTCTTGGTCTGATGCATCTCCGGATCGCGTTGCTGCTCTTTGTTCCTGGTAGAGCTGGGTGCCTCAATGATGGTGGCATCCACCAAAGTGCCTTGGGTCATCATGACGCCTGCTTCGGCCAGCCAGCGATTGATGGTCTTGAACAATTGACGGGCCAGTTGATGCTGCTCGAGCAGGTGGCGGAAATTCATGATGGTGGTGCGATCCGGCAGGGCGCTATCCAGGGATAATCGGGCAAACAGGCGCATGGAGGCGATTTCGTACAGGGCATCTTCCATGGCACCGTCGCTCAGGTTGTACCAATGCTGCATGCAGTGAATACGCAGCATGGTCTCCAGCGGATAGGGCCGTCGGCCATTGCCCGCCTTGGGATAAAACGGCTCGATGACAGCGGTCATATTCTGCCATGGCAGAATCTGCTCCATGCGGGAGAGGAAAATCTCTTTTCGGGTCTGACGGCGCTTAGTGCTGAATTCACTATCGGCGAAGGTGAGTTGATGGCTCATGATGTCCCTCTGGGATGCGCTCCGGATGAATATGATGATCTCATATCAGGAACTTGTTCGCACCTTCCCTAGAATACACCCGAATACATTACGTAATATCTGGGTCAGAGAATTTACGCTGCTGGGTAAGTGCCACTTTCATATCTGTCTGTTGTTCAATAAACATGCCTATTACCATTTAGGTGATTTTAAATACGAAGACAGCCTGGGAGTGATGATCATGAAAGCCTGGTACAGCGCTCTGGGTTTGACGTTTGAAGATTGCCCACACCTCGTCCATTTTCCTGACAACTGCAGGTATATGCTGGAGGTCAATGATCCTGATTATGTTGAGGTTTACTATGATCTTCTTAACCGACTGGATTACATGACAAAACTCGATACCAAAGTCTTTGGTGAGGGTGACAGGAACTTCGGTTGTAGTAGAGGATAATTTATTTTTACAGGTCAGGCCTTTTTTATGGTGAAAGGGCCTGATTTTTTTTATTCAAAAAAGGAAGTTTTTAATACTTTGAACATCGCGCCGGTATAAATTTTAATCGACCAAGAATTCGAAAGTGTTGAGATTAACCCATAGCGTCTCAGGGTAGGGCTCATCACTCTCCCCATGACTTTTACTGTCCTACTGAATATTCTCTTTGTGACCCAATAGAGTAGGTTGCAGAGTCAGGAATGTTGCTTTAGCGGGTTTGGTATAGATACGAACTATATAGGACGAAAGCCTGACCGAAGAGGCTATTTCGCGACAATCAGCAAGTCGGGATGGTGGTGTTTGACCCGCCAAGTAGGCTTGACATGAGTGATTCGCTGAAATCTTTCCACATGCCGATACGGATCTTAGTGGTTAATAATTATTCTCTCAGAGCACGCATATTCTCATTTTTAAGCACCAGTATATCGTATGGCATTATGTCAGCCAAAAACGTGCTTAATGGCCAATAACCGTGTCGTGTCTTTCCACTGATTTTTTTATTACTGCGACATAGTTTGTCGCGTGCATCTGGCATACTCAGCTCATTATCTGGTGGGGAATAAATTGGTTAAGTATTGACGGCCATTGCCGATAAATCTGATATGTATAAATGCGTTACGCATTCAGGGTGCTGCTACAGGAGCCGTAATGCCAAAGCGAACAAACAGCGTTGATACCACATTTTTTGCTCTTGAGCTGTTGCGTCGTATTCCGCGTAATCAGCGCATTACTGCCCATGAGTTGCATCAACAACTCATGGATGCAGGTATTGAGCGTAATGTGCGTACCATTCAGCGCCAGCTTGAACGCCTGAGCCAACACTTCGATCTGGAGTGTGATGATCGCTGCCGCCCCTATGGCTGGCGATGGCGGGTAGGTTCGCGAGGCCTGAGCTTGGCGCAGTTATCGCCAGCAGAATCGCTGCTGATGCAGATGGCGCAGGCGCATTTAAAGCATCTGCTACCCGCACATCTGACGGCTTCATTTTCGCCATTTTTTAGCCAAGCGGGACACACTCTTAGCCACAGCGAGCAGGCGCAGCGAGAGCGGGAATGGTCGCAGAAGGTGCGGGTAGTCGCTGCCAGCCAGCCACTCCTACCGCCAGTGATCCAGGAAGGCGTGTTTGACGCGGTTAGTGAAGCGCTTTACTACAACCGCTGGCTGAATATTGATTACAGCAATGCGCACGGTACTCGCCGTCAGGTCGAGGTGATGCCCCTCGGGCTGGCTCAACAGGGCTCGCGGCTGTATCTGGTCTGCCGCTTTAAAGGCTACGATAACGAGCGCAGCCTGGCTCTGAACCGCATTACCTCGGCGGTCTGCAGTACCTTTCACTTTTCCCGCCCCACGGATTTTAACCTCAAACGTTACGACGATGACGGGCGTTTCGGATTCGGCGAAGGGCGACATATCCGAATTCATTTCACGCTTGAAACCGCGCGGGCGCAACTTTTGCTGGAATCGCCACTTTCATCCGACCAACAGGTCAGCGAGCTTGACGACGGGCGGCTGCGCTTTAGCGTCACGGTTGTTGACAGTCCGATGCTCGATGGCTTTCTTGCAACCTTTGGTAACACCATCAGTAACATTAAACGCGACATAGACGATGTTAGTACAGAACAGGAAAATAATGATGAGTACAGGTGATAGTCAACTGCTGCCAGTATTAAGCAACGCATCGGATAGCGAATTGGCCCCGCTGGTGGAATACATCACGAAGGCGTTCAGCAGCGGCATTGAGAGTAAAGCACGTTATAAAACCCATTGCCCGGCACACAGTCAGTATGCCGATCTGATTGCCCACGAGCTGTGCGAGTTTGGCGGAAATACCGTCGTCAATCTGTTTCGCGGCGGTGGCCCTGAGTGGAAAACCGTGGTGATCGATGTGGCGGACAAGCTTGACGCGACGTACGAGAAGGACTGGGGCGTTGACCTTATCGAACTGGCTGTGCTGGCGGCGATTACTCGCAAGGCTTGGTCGGATATGGACCAAGCTCAACGCAAAAATCTGCTTGAAAAAATGGATCTTACTCAGGGTAGTACGATGCTTTTCCCAGAAGCAAAATTAATGACGCAGTTGCAGTCTAGCCGCTTCTCAAGCTTGCTCTTGGCATCGTTAATTGCCAACGTCTTTGCCAGCCAACTGCTCGGACGGACGGTGGTGATGTCCGCAGCCTCGTTTGTGGCTGCGCGAGGGGCAGCTTCTTTCTTGGGGCCGATTGGCTGGGTGATTACTGGGCTATGGACTGCCCTAGACCTGGCGGGACCAGCGTTTCGCGTTACGATTCCTGCAGTGGTTCAGGTAGCACTACTTCGCCAACGGATTCACGCTACGGCGGAAGCCGATAAAGTTTGGTGGGAGTATCATCGCTGGCAGGATGAGAAAGATGCTGACAGCTGGGTGGCGAACATGTTTCGTATGGTAGGACTTTCTACTGCAGCCAGTGTAAGGCGTGAGCGCAATATGGCGTTTGAGCAGGGAGTAGTGGCCGGGCAACAGCAGACGACGGAAGAGTATGCAGATAAGGTCCTCAAACAAATGGATGAAGTTCAGCGTTTTGAAAAACGTTGTGAGGCAATGCTGGCTGTTGCCTTTGCTTGTGCTAAAGAGGAAGGTATCGCGCCGTCTGACGTGCGTAGCGATATCGAAACCTGCTGCTTGGGGATGATGAGCGGGCATCTTTCCTCGATATTACAAGCCACAATTAATCGTCTTATTGCCAATCCGCCTGATATCCACACTGCGCTTGAACAGGCGTTCGAGTTAGGTATTCAGGAAACTGAGGCTGCTGAGCTAATGGCGGTGCTTCGTGAGGCATTTAGCCAGCGTGCAGGTGTGTTTTAAGGGGAGATTATGGACAGAAAAACACTTTTATTGCGTCTGAACCAGCAGCGTCAACGACAGACAAGAGAGCTCATACCATCACCAACAAAAGAGGTCGTTACAGTATCCGATGTCAGTGTTTGGCAGGCACATCAGCAAGTTCGGCAGTATCAACAGAAGTGGCGCACGGAACAAACAACATTGATGCTGGCTGAGTGCCGACAGCGTCTTCTGCATAGCATTATTGGTCCGTTTGGGCTGGGGAGTATTGTCTCTGCATGGGACAAGGTGGGGGGGAATGTCGATACCATTCATAATGTTCGCTCCGGGGTGTATGCCACGGAAGAGGAGCAAGTGCGTTATGAAAGCCGCGGTAAGTACAACAGTGATCCATACCATAAGCACGACAACTACAAGAAGACCAACGCCGAAAACAGTAAAAAACAGGATGCAGGCGAAGCAGTGGATGCCTATACCGGACAGGCACTGAGCAGGAATACCGATGCGGAGCAGGATCACCTTATTTCTGCCGCCTCAATCCATAACGACCCTGCGGTTTGGCTGGCGGAAGCAAATGGAGCTGATCTGGCGAACCACAAAACCAATCTGCATCAGACGCACCACTCGATCAATGAATCGAAGTTGCAAAAGAGTGCAGAGGAGTACATCGCTTGGTTGAACAAAAACCGCGCCGATCGCGATTCCAAAATTGCCCGGTTGGAAGAGAAAGCCAAAAATGAGCCTCTGAGCAAAAAAGATCAGAACGCACTGGAGAAGTACAAACAGCAGAACGCCGTCGATCAGGAAAAATTGCGCGAGCTGGATGAAGTGGCGCGCAAGCAGTATGAAAGCAGTCTTCGTTGGGGCTACTACGGTAGTGCGAAATTCGGTGCATATTTACTGAAAACCAGCGCTGTAGAAGCGGGGAAAATGGGCCTACAGCAGGCGATTGGCTTGGTGTTGACGGATTTTGTCGACGGCCTGTTGTTGGAAGTTCACGACAGCTGGCATAACGGGTTTTGTGATGGAGTGGATCAGGAGCATGTCTGGGAGGCATTAAAAATCCGTGCTGGGCGGGTGGCCAAGAGTTGTCTCGATAACTGGCGCAACGTGCTAACGGCGTTTCGTGACGGGGCCATTAGCGGAATCATTAGTAACTTGATGACAACGCTGATCAACACCTTCTTCACAACTGCTCGCAACCTGGTGCGAATGATCCGCGAAGGGGTTTTTTCGCTGTTCCGCGCAGCCAAAACCGTACTGATGCGACCAGAGGGTACAAGCCGTGCTGAAGCACTAGATGCAGGGCTGAAGATTGCCTTCAGCGGCGCATTCGTCATTGGTGGCGTACTGCTTGAAGAGCACCTCAGCAAAACTCTCGGCGCGATGTTTACCGTTCTTCCCGGTGGGCTGATCACTACCCTAGTGGCTGTGCTGACGGGGTGCGTCACCGGCCTTGGTACCGTATTAACGGTCTATATGCTTGATCGATTAGATCTGTTTGGTGCGCAGCACCAGCAGGAAGACAATGCAGTACTAACGATGTTACAGGACGGCAGGGCGCAGGCCGATGCGCGTTTACAGGCTTTGTTGGGATCGGACCCGGAACCTGTCTAAATACATCAAAGACACCGAGGAGTTATACGCAGAGAATTGGTGTTTTAAACATACACTGCAAAAGAGTTTGATTTGTACCAAATTGAATTTTTTTCAAAAATATGACGGAATATTATATATGGATTTACATGGTCATTTGCTTTATGTGGATATCACCCAGATCTGCGGCATCGGCTGTGCGTTCTGCATGTATGCGGATAAGCACGTAACGGGTAAGAGTATGGTGCTGTCAACGCAGGCACGTGACAACCTGTCGGCGCTCATTAATGATCCATCTGTAAAGCGTATTTCCGTGAGTGGCGAAGGTGAACCGCTCAATAACATTCATACCTTTTATGACTTACTGGCGTTGTCCCGAGGGGGCAACAGCTTTGAGTTTATTACCAGTGGTTTTTTTCGCCATGAGAAGATGGAAAAGATCTTTGATGAGATTAATCGTCTTGTCTCCGCCAATGGTGATACCTGTAATATTCGCCTGAGTTCAGATAGCCACCATATTGAAAAAGTAAAATGGCGGGCACATGGATTTAGCCTGGATTATGTTCAGCGCAAAAAACCGTCATCGCTCAGTTTTTCATTTCGCTCAATTGATATCGATCGGGCCTTTACTCGCGAATATCTGGTGAGTGAACTGGCCTCATGGGGAATTAACGCCAGCATAAAGCCAGTCAGCGTACTGGAAGACAAATTATTAATAGGTGCGGACACGTTTAACATCGACTACAAAAATCTGGTTCATCCGGCAAGAGATACGCCGGAGGGTTATCTGGACTTACAGGGATATATTGCCGCGATTGAGTCCAAAGTGGATAAACCTTTTACCTTTGGCAGCCTGAACCGTGCACCCCAGCCCAATGGCATGGATGTGACAATTAAACCCAACGGCGATGTGTTTCTGTACGGTATTGAGACCGAGCGTGTTGCAAATATCCATTCTGATGCGATCGACTGGCAACATCTGGCGAGCCATGTGCGGGATAATCCCTTGTTGCGCGCGTTATATACCCAGCCGTTAACCGAACTGCTGGCGCGGCTGGAAGACACCCCGCAGCTTCGCGCGATCATCGCGACCGCCAATAATCCTTACTGGCTGGTCAAAGAGATGGGGAAGCATTCCGGGTTGCTTGAACAATGGAAGGCAGCATGATTGATTCGCACTGCCACTCGTTCTACTCGAAACATGCTGTAGGTACCATCGACGAACTTGTTTGTGCCTCGATTGCTGCGGGGGTGACGGTACTCACCATCACTGATCATGCTCCGTTCCCGGTGGATGCGCAGAACCGTTTACTGGAATCGGAACTGGAGAGCTATTTCACCGATATTGATAAGGCGCAGCAGGCCTATAAAGAAGAGATCACGCTGCTACGCGGTCTAGAACTCGATTATATGCCGGGTACTGAGCGTTATAACCGGCAATTACTTGCCCGCTATCCAATGGATTTTGTCATCGGTTCAATTCACTACGTCACTGTTGCCGATGAGCCGATGGTGAAGGTCTGGGAACTGCCCCGGTTAGCGGCAGACTCCTTTCTGGACAAGTACTTTGCTCAGCTTGAAGCGTTGCTGGAAAGCCGGTTGTTTGATGCGGTTGGGCACGCTGACACGCTACTGCGCGCAATCCCAGAGGATGTGTTTTTGCGTCGCTTTGAACCGTTGATTGCGCCGCTCGTACGCAGCGGTATTGCATATGAACTGAATGCTTCGGGCCTGCGAAAATCCAGCCTTGATCCTACGACGGGTAAAGAAATTGCAGGGAGATGGTCCTATCCTTCCCGCATTTTGCTGGAGAAATTACTGAGGAACAATGTTCCATTGACCATTGGATCTGATGCGCATGATCCTCGTGATGCCGGAGCGGGGATCGCCGAGTTGGTGGAGGCACTCAGGCCATTAGGGCTTCAATCCATCAGCTATTATCAGCAGCGTCAACGCATTGATGTTCTGTTGGATGACCTTCAATTTCACACTGTGCCAGCGTCTCGCTAAGGAGCTTCACCATGACTGGACTAAAAACCCCGCATTCACTTGCGTGGAACACGTTGCACAACGAACCGCTCTCAACCCAGTTGGCAATGTTTCGCCAGGCCAGTGCACAGATCCATGCGCAGGATGTTAAATCCGGTTTTCGCGCGTTTGCGACCGATTTGCTGGCGCGCGGTTTAATCGACATGTCCGATTACGTCGCTATTTTTGGTGGTAAGGCGCTGCATTATCTGACGCCGAATGTGACCGGATCATTTTGCGATATGCGCACCGGTGCTGACGCGACAACATTGGCGGGCATTTATAGCCGTGCGAAATATGGCGGAGTGAGCGAGATACGCTATCTGGCACGGTGCGTTATCGACTATCTTGCCACAGAACTGGATGACACCACCTCTTCATGGTCAGGGTTGTTTTACAAGGCCAAAGAGGAGGGAGAGAGTGTTGTGATGATGACCACGGGCTGGCGTAATGTGCCTTCCACGGCCAATGTGCTCTACGATATCGTGGTTGAGGATATTAATCTCACGTTGGCGCATAAAGGATTGCCCACCATTATCAACGTTAAACTGCCCAGGATTGCGCCTCCGTGTGAAAATTATGCCAGCCTCAGCCAGGCCGAGCGCGATCGGGTCAATCTTGTGCAGGATCATGTGATTCCAGCGGAGAATTTTTACCGCTGGAGCGGCGTGCATGTCATTTTCGGAGATGACGTGCTGGTGACTGGGGCAACGGCGGACAAAGTGTTGTATGAATCGCTGTGTAACGGCGCCCGATCATTTCGTGCCATTTACCCAGTGGCGCTAGATCCCCGGGTGGCATTAACTGATGCGTCGGTGGAGGATCGGCTGAACAGCGTGAGCGTAAAGCAGCATTTGGATGAAAACGTCGCGCAACTGCTCTCTGCTCCGGGCTATCAGCCCATTCTGCGTGCGTTGCGTCTGTTATTTGGCGAAGACAACCGGGATAGTTTACCGGCTTTCCTGCCAAATGTGCCGGTGCTGACCTGGCTTAATCTGTATAAATCAGCGTTAAATAATGAGTTTTTGGCTCAGCCTGCATGCGCGCCATCACTGGTGATGCTCAGAACATATCTGATGCAAAATGGGCTGTTGTGTGCGAAAGGTAAGGTGCTGGTGAAATGACGTCCGACACTACCCATTACGTCAGTTACTGGGAAAACGCACCGGGTCAGACTATGCCGGCTTATGTTGCCCTGGCACTGGTTTCTATGCGCAGAGCTCTGGGCGATCGTTTTCTTCTGCTTACGCCGCGAACGGTAAGCGAGCACATCGATGCTGACATCATGAATAAAGCTTGGGCTTTTGAACCGCTGAGCTTTACGCTGGCGAACGGCATTGAAGCTATTGTGGCGAAGAGCGATTTCATTCGCATGGCGTTTGTACATCGCTGGGGCGGGGCATGGTTGGATGCGGATACGTTGCTGTTTAGAGATCCGAGTGTTGAGTTATTTCCGACAGGGCTGAGCGATAAATTGCACTGGCATAGCGAGTGTATTTTCGCGTCCCTGCCGGGAAACCCCATACTTGCGCAAGCCTTAGCTATAGGGCTTGAGAGCGAGAATCACGCTTGGGGTAATCCTGGGAGAATCAAAAATATCATTGCCCAGGCTGCCGATGCTGCCATCCCGATTGGCGGGGAGGTCATCGATCCCGGATACCGTCCTCTTTACAACTTTGCTGGTTGCGAGGTGATGCGTCGCACCGATATTGCCGTCGGGGCATTTTTGATTAACGACGTGGCCATTCTCAAACTTTACAACACCTATTTCCGGCGTACCGAAGCCCGGAGAGAAACCGTGGCTGAATTCCTGGCGGGTGGCTCGCTGCTGGCAAAACTGTTTTTGCATATTGAGGCGAATGCGGATTACTGGGTTGATGGAAGTGACAAATTGATAGCTTCCGTTGCCTGAGTACCGCTTTCGCCCAGTACGATAGCCTCAGCGGGTAAGTGGAGTCGACAGTGCGTGGCGCCATTGAGGTTAATGCGCGGCGCGATTGCTTCGTGAATGGTCGGCGTCCGGCGGTGTGGCGAGCTGTGGGCAATATACAGCCATGCGGGGATTCGTTCAGTTAAATGGCTGAATTCAAGTTCAATGCGCAGTAGATCGAATATCTCGGTGGTGCGTCCACTGGGAGTCCAGGCCAGCGGTGCGGTACGGTGATCGGGCCGCACGACTGCGACAGGAACGCTGAATTCAAGGTTGATCGTCCCGGCATAACAGCCTGAAACTTCAGGAAATTTTTCACAGATTAAGGGCAGTTGTCGCGCCAGCGTGCCCGTCGCTACCCCTAGCCCAGGGATGATTCTGGCGTTAAGCGACATGCTGTTTTTCGCTTCTGCTGGCAGTGTTAAGAGAGTCTGCAATGCGTTCATTAATGACGTTAGCGAAAAAGTATCCATATTTTTTTTGCCCGTACGACGGAGTGTGTCTGGCTGTTGCTCGCTGTAGATCACTTGTGTAAAAGGTGAGCGAGGCGGCAACCATGGGTTGTGTTGACCTGCAATCAACGGGTAGATCGCCACCAGCTTAGCTTTCAGGCCAACAGCCATATGCACAATGGCTGTATCCACACTAACAACTACCAGCGCGCGGCGAATATAGCCTGCAACCTTTTCGGGGGTTAGCCCGTCGTGCAAGACTGCCACATTATCGCGTGAAACTGCGTTTTCCAGATGCTGTGCGCTGTACAGCGTTGAAGGGCTGCAAAGAATTCCCACGGAATGGCCGGGAAACTCGTCGGTGATAGCTTGTAGAGCTGCGGTTGCCCGGGAAGGGGATAGCCCCTTGTCTCTTCGGCTGGCATAAGGATTAAAAAGTATTTGGGGGGAAAGTGCCGCAGGCGGGAGCTCGGCAGGCAACGGAACAATGTACTGGGTGTCGATCACTTTCGCGCCCAGATCCTGCAGAATATATTTGTACTGCTCCACGATATTGAGCGAGTTTGCAGCAAATCCCATTTTACGATTCACACAGCGCAGTGAATCATCAAGGGAATAGATACTCGCCGGGCGGAGTAACCGCATAAAAACGATTTCGGCAGGTTGCAGTCGTCCAACCAGATGAACAACGACATCGACATTACTTAGTTGGTTCACCAATCTGCGTAGTTCACCAAGCCCTGGATGCGGATTCGTAACGATGACCTCATCCACACCGAAGGTGTTGGTATGCATTTCAGCTAACTCGTTAACCGTAAGTACAGTCAATCGGGCATTGAGCTTACGTGATTCGCGAAAAAAGAAAGAAGATACGATGGAGTCGCCCAATTTTGCATCCCAGCGAAGCAGAAGAATATGCAGTTTTTCGCCGGGGGGGTTCGTGGGCAGAGGTTTGTCCGCCAGCAGGCGAAATATCAGCCTGGAAACTGCTTTGCGTAAAATCTTTAAACTTAAAAATGTGCTCACCAGTCAGTCCTTTGCTCAGAGGGCCGATCCCGGCCACACGGTTTTTTCAGGGTGATGTGGCGTATTCTAATCGTGAATTAACATCACATTGCATCACTATTATCTCTCGTTCGTTTTTTTCGTGTTTTACATGGAGTTCATCGCGTCACAGGAACTACTGCCGGATGTAACCTTCCCTGAATATCACAGAAGAGATACGTTATAGTGGTGGAGGGCATTCTGTAAGTAGCCCGCATAATCGTGCCATTCACATTTAGAGATCATCCGGCATAATCAATCTGCCAACGAAGGAGATCGCTATGCGTAAAGCCCGTTTTACTGAGCATCAGATTATCGCTGTGATTAAGTCGGTTGAAACCGGACGAACTGTTAAAGATGTCTGCCGGGAGGCCGGTATTTCTGAAGCCACCTACTACAACTGGAAGTCCAGATACGGCGGCATGGAGGCTTCTGATATTAGAAAGATCAAAGATCTTGAGGACGAGAACCGACGTCTCAAACAGATGTTTGCCGACCTGAGCCTTGAGAACCGAGCGCTGAAAGACGTTATCGAAAAAAAGCTTTAAAACCAGCCTTTAAGCGTGAGCTGGTCACTCATCTGATAACGACATTCGGACTCAGTATCCGTCAGGCCTGCCGGAGTCTGAACCTGAGCAGAACGGTTTACCATTACCGCCCGGATCCCACGCGTGACGAACCCGTTATTGTCGCGTTACAGGCAGTGGCAGAGCGATACCCACGATACGGTTTTCCAAAACTTTTCCAGGTGTTGCGGCGGCAGGGACACCCGTGGAATCACAAAAGGATCCATCGTATTTATTGTCTGCTGAAGCTGAATTTTCGCCGAAAGGGCAAACAGCGGTTGCCGGTGCGTAATCCTTCGCCACTGGCCACGCCGGAAACACTGAACCAGAGCTGGTCTGTCGATTTTATGCATGATGCCCTGGTCTGTGGCCGTCGTTTTCGCACGTTCAATGTCGTTGATGACTTTAACCGTGAGGCGTTGTCGATTGAAATCGATCTGAATCTGCCAGCTCTGCGCGTGGTCCGTGTACTCGACAGGATTGCGGCCAATCGCGGCTATCCGGTCATGCTACGTATGGATAACGGTCCGGAATTTATCTCACTGGCACTGGCTGAATGGGCAGAGAAACATGCAGTAAAACTGGAGTTTATCCAGCCGGGTAAGCCGACGCAGAACGCTTTTATTGAGCGCTTTAACCGAACATACCGTACAGAAATACTCGATTTTTATCTGTTCAGAACGCTGAATGAAGTGCGGGAAATCACGGAAAGATGGGTGTCAGAATATAACTGCGAACGCCCTCATGAATCACTGAACAATATGACGCCGGAGGAATATCGGCAACACAATCATTTGGCCGGGATCTCAAAAAATGCATGGATCTAAAACGGGTCTATTTACAATTCCATTTACTCAACGAAATCCAGCTAAGAACAGGAGTTGTTATGACCCTACCAAGAAACAGATCTGCAGATGCCGACTACGCTTTTCTGCAGGGGCCGATAATCGCTAAAGGCGGGTCCCGAATTGTGTATGAGGTGAAAGGACATAAGGACTGGGTACTTAAGGAATGTACAGTGCTTAACTATGGTCCGAACGAATATGAAGCTGCTATTTATTTCACTGCTGTGAATCTTAATTTTTCCAATCTTATAAGTACACTAGCCAAGGTTCATGGCATAAGTGTTAGTGGTAGATATTTGATCATGGAAAAGTTAATTGTAGGAACTATATCAAACGGTTCAACTTGCAGTGTTATGGAAGAGCTCACCGATCGAAAAATTGCTAATTTTGGTAAGAATTCAGCTGGTTGTGTGAAATCCCTAGACTATGCAACTCTTAAAGCAGGGGTGCTCCCAAGTAACATCACAGGAAAAGTCGTGCCTCATTCTTTTCCAACTGATAAAGAGATTGCCTTGTTTAATTTCTGGGCAACTGGATTAAGTTGAAGATAAGATGAAAGTCCTCTACACCATCTAAGTCAGGTTACCATTGGATGGACTACGTTGCTCCTCATTGGTTAACACAGACTGTTGTGATCAACGTCAGTTTATGGCACAAGGTGCATGAGGTTATCAAAATTTACAGACTCCCATAAATCATTGGAGCCATGGCGTCTAATTTGATTATTTAACATACTGATCCTGCGCACGTAAAGTGGACACAGCCCTAAGAGAGTTTCTGGTTTTCAAATTATCCAGGGCTGAGACTGCCAGCTATTGTTATCACACTTGATATAATTAAATACAGTTTCCCGCGTTATTTCCCGGTTGGTAGGAGCATATCTCAATGTCCTCTGAGCAATATCAGCATCGCGTATTCATGGCTTGCTATGTTTTTAAAGCCTTGCCCCTCCGGTCCCCATTCCTCATAGCTCATCATGATTGCTTGTTTTAAGCTCTCTGCTCGCTCTGTTTCGACGTAGAATTTTTTCTTGTCTGCTGGCGAATAATTACTAAGTCTCGAGTTGCTGCTTGGTGAGATCAGGCAGAGGTTACCGAAACGATGGACATCATCCCCCATTTTGTTTGCGCCAGAGGGATCGGTTTGAGGAAAGTAGTGCTCAACCGATGTTCGGCTCGGCGAAAACTGGAAGCCATCAAAGTGTCTCTTAATATCTGGATTATTAAGCCCTTTACCATCGAATGACTGGCCCGTAGTAAGATCACGCCACAAACGATAGTCGAGCAGATTAAACACAAAGTTCTGTACGCTGGTACCGCGGTGCAGAGCTTCTGAATCGAATTGCTCCTTTTCACCACAAATCTCAGCCAAAAACTCATGGCTGAGTTGCTCAAGCTCTCTGAGGTAAGCCGCTCCGTCAACGTTCAGTTGATCCAAAGCCAGAGTATTCAAAATGGCCAGCGAGCGATTGAGCCATCGCTTGTAAACATAGGCAGGGTGGGAGACATGGAACATCGACAAGATCATCGCTAGTTGTTTATTTACACCAGACAGTTCATCTTGATCGAAAGAGTTGTTGTAGCTAAAGCTCGAATTCCTGTCTCTGGCATAGTACTCAAGTGTCAGCAGGCTCCATTTCTCAGCCTGATCGCGCTTAATGATATAGCGGTCAAACAAGACTCTAAACTTCAGCAAGTTAAAAGCAAACTGGGTGATTTTTTTTCGGTCATTTTTTATGATTTCAAATGCCTGAAGTAGCTTTTTATCGTCCAAAGACACGGCATTATCCACTGTCACTTTTAGCACATGAAGTAGGAAGTTGGAGAAATCGATAATCGAATCAAAACGCTGCTCTTTTGCTTTTTCATCGTTGTCATCAGTGTGATGAAAGCGTCGTCTTTCGATAATATCCCGTATAGTCAACTTTTCGTCTGTATCACGATTAGTTTCTATCGCGCATTTTATCACCTCAAAACTCGCCGGGAATCCAAGCCACTGCTCACCAAATAATGCTTTGCGAGCCTCTGAGCTAAAGCCCAATTGCACATATCGATTCATGTCAGCACAGGCATCCCATATGGCAGAAAAGCCGTTTCTTGCGGCAGTTTCACCGTTGTAAACTGACATCAAATTCGCTTTCAACACTTCGTGTTTTTCTAGCTGTTCACCTCGGTTATTCATGATCTCAAAGTAGTGGTTGAGATCAGTCTCTGTTGGCACCGGAACCCGCAAAATAGTGACGCGCTGGAGTAGATATCGGCAAAAGTTGTTGGTGTCTATGTTCTCTTTCTCAAAGTAGCGTTCAATAATAGTAAACGCCGCTCGGATTGAGGGTTCTTCAGGATCATTGCTCTGAGCCTGTTGAAACAGGTTATGTAGCGTTCGGGCTGATTTAGGACGGCTGTCAAAGTCGAGATTTAGGTGAAGCGGGGATAAATCTTGTTCGCTGCAGCAAGCAACTTTTTTTAAGTATGCGAGCAAAATCGACAGCGTTGTGTACCTTTGCTGCCCATCAATCGTTTCATAGACTATTACGCCTTGGTGTGCGCTATCAGCGCCATCTCGGACATATACCACCAAGCTGCCCAGATAGTATTTCGGGTCTTCCTGTTGCTCTGCATTTTTAAGGGCTTCAGCAGCATCGGCAATGTCCCGAATAAGCTGTTCAATCTCCTGCGCGCCCCAGGCGTAGTTACGCTGATAAATAGGGATAACATAATGGCTATCAGCGCTGAATAACTGTTCGATGGTCAGCAAGGCTAAATCGTTACTCAGTGGCATGTACTTCTCCCTGCATCTGAGCGATTGAATCTTCTACGGGTTTGGCATTTTGAAAACGAATGTTTATACAACGCGTTGGCTGAAAGCGTAGGACTTGTTGTGGGTGGATCGCTTTATCGAGCACTCTCAATAGTCCTCGGGGCTCACGCGCATAGCCATCAACACTGTCCATGCCGATTTTTTGATATTGCAAGCGCAAGTAGTAACTCCAACAAAAACAGATTGTTGCGGCTTGAATTAATTCTTTATCGCCAAACTTATCGTAATAGGCCATCACTGCACACATAAAGAGATTTTTAATATACATATCCCCTTTGCGTGAACTGCCAGCGTAGCGGGTATGTTTTTTTAAGAAATTGCCAAGCAGCGCGTTGTCACCTTCAAATAGGGTGTGATGCAGGGATTTGTAGTGCTGGATATACTCAAAAAAGCGCTTTCCGTTAATTATTAACTGATTAACCTGAAACGGATAAGGTTTTTTCTGCTTGTCCCACTTCCTGATAGGGTCGTTATTGTAGTGCTCAACTGCAAAATCCAGGGCGAGCAGAGACTGCAGATAGTGGTAATCAGAGGTGGAGAGGTTGACGCCTTTGAACACCTCAAGATTGTGGCGGCTGAACTGAACGCCATAATCGCCATCCAGCCATCGGCGCAGGCGGAACAAATACTCGCCCATAATGAGGTGAAGGTTAGCGGATTCATCATCCGGACTGACACCCTGCTCCCACAGGCTAACGTGATGTAGTCGTTCCGCTTGCTCTGTGGCATCCATCATTTCGCGCAAATGGTATGCTTTTAGCAAGTCATGGGGCGCGAGGACCTTGCCCCTGGCATTTTGTGAGTCGAAAAACTGAAAGGCTTCGCTTAAATCATCGAGCGTCACTTCGATCAGTTCACACTTGTTACACACGAAGTGAAGTAGTGATTTGCGCTCGTTATCATTTAGTCCCACAAGGCGGTTCTCAATGACTTTGGCATTGTGCTCAAGGTTATTGATGCTAGTCCTTGAAGCAAAAGATTGTTCCAACAGAGGCGTTGAAAACTCACCACTCTGATCGAGCACTGAGCAAAGCAAGGTTAAGGTCAGAAGGCGCTGCTGACCATCAACGATATCGAGCTCACCTTCATAAGCGAGATTTAACTTATCCCGATGCAACACCACAGTCCCAAGGCGATAGCTCTGTTTATTTTGGTGGATTAATACATCATCAATTAGTTGATTGACGTGTTTTTGTTGCCATTTGTAGGGGCGCTGGTATGACGGAATAGTGAGGCGCTGCTCTAGCAGCATCCCGGTTTTTTTTACCTGATAGGATACAGTTCCCATGACTACAATGCCTGCTCAACAATCATAACTGCCAGTTGAGGTTGGTTTTGCTGGCTGTTTTCCAGATGTATTTTTAGTTTATCGCAGAAGGTCATTAACTCATTTCCTTATTGTGATAGGTGGATCCATGTCCGAAGTTCTGCGCTCACAGACAGGTTATCAGTGCCAATATCCTTCAAACACCCACGCTTAAATCTGCCCACCCACTCCTTTAAATTTCTCAATGAATACGACGATTTTCTGGAAAACGGACTGCTTTTTCGTTTTATATTGAGGATTTAATGGGCTGAGTTTTGGTAACGTCTCGTTTAGCTCAGTGCCATTTTCAGTGGCATACTCGCGTTTCAGTGACGTACGGATATAGCGTTTGGCAGCCTCTTCATTCAGGTTTTCTTCTTTTATCAATGCGTCTGCCTCACGCTGCTGCTCGCGCTGAGCAAAAGCGAAGAACGCATCAATAATCCCGGCCTTATCTGGCAGTTCATCCAGGTTCGTCTGCTGAATAAAATCAATGACTAGCCCTTCTTTTGCTCGGTTGCCCAGGCTTGAGCGGATAAGACGTCTGACTTCTTCAGTCAGCCCGTCTTTGCTCTTGTTCTGTTTGTTATGCTCGAATATCAGACCGAGGATATAATCCAGGTTAATCTCCTGAGACTTCAACAAATCCACCTCAAACACCACATCATCCCAGTCGGTGGTTGAGTTATCTTTATCATTCGCTGCCTTTTCGCGTCGTTGCCAGTCGCGGATGTCATTGTAGGCTGAACGGTAGTCCTGAAGCTTGCGTTCGGCAGGAAGGCGAATGGTCTGTAATTCAGCGAGCTTCTCATCATCGAGATAATGCTCGGCCTTGAAGGCTTCGAGTGCCTCCACGTTGCTGGTATCGATCTTCTGGAGCGCTTTTAGCGTGGCAAATTCATCATAATTTTGCAGAATGTTTTCGGCTCTCAGATACTCACCAAACAGCTTCACGAAGGATTTTCTCTCTTTCTCGCTGTCAATATTCGCCGGGTCTGGGAACCGGTGCTCCAGCTCTGAGACTACAGTCATAAAACCACGTTTCGCTTCACCGGTGACGATATCGTTAAAGCCTTCCATGTACTCTGCGTAGCTCTTTTCCAGCACCACGTTTTTGGTATTTTTATCACCAAACAGCGTGATAGCGTCAATCGTCGCGTGTTCCAGATTACGGAAGGTCACGATATTGCCGAAGGTTTTGGTGGCATCATAAATGCGGTTGGTACGTGAGAATGCCTGCATCAGGCCGTGATAGCGCAGATTCTTATCCACAAACAGGGTATTCAGAGTTGGGGCATCGAAGCCGGTTAAGAACATGCCCACGACAATTAACAGGTCAATATCCTGATTCTTCACTCGCTGCGCTAAATCACGATAATAGTTCTGGAAGCCATTGCTGTCGGTACTGAAATTGGTTTTGAAATGACGGTTATAGTCGTCAATCGCCGCATCAAGAAATTCTTTGGCGCTGCTGTTCATGGCACTGACATCGAAACTTTCATCGGTAATGTCGCCGACCGCATTCTGTTCTTCGTTCGCTGCGAATGAATAGATAGTTGCTACCCTAAGTGGCTTACGGGCGTCAGTATGATTGTCTGGCCCCTGCTGTAACTGCTTAAAGGTTTCATAATAGGCTTTAGCCGCATCCACACTGCTGACCGCAAACATGGCATTGAACCCTCTCGCCCCAGGGAAAGTACGATGGGTTTTCTGACGGTAATTGGCAAGAATATAGCGGGTAATTTCCTCAATACGGCGCGGATGTAAAAACGCCTGATTGTTTTCAGCTGCCGTGAGTTTCTTGTCGTCAGTTTCATTTTCAAGCGCCTTAAACTGCGGGCGGACATCGTTATAATCCACCTTGAACTTCAGCACCTTCTCATCACGAATTGCATCCGTAATTACGTAAGAATGCAGTTCGCGGCCAAACACGCTGGCGGTGGTTTCTGCGCCTAATGCGTTTTGTGGGAAAATGGGGGTACCGGTGAAGCCAAACTGATAGAAGCGTTTGAATTTCTTCTTCAGATTCTTCTGGGCCTCACCGAACTGGCTGCGGTGGCACTCATCGAAAATGAAGACGACCTGCTGCTGATAGACCGGTAAGTCAGCTTCCGCTTTCATCAGGTTATTCAGCTTCTGAATGGTGGTGACGATAATTTTGTTATCGTCTTTGTCCAGATTCCTTTTGAGGCCTGCAGTATTGTCAGAACCATTAACACTGTCCGGGGAGAAGCGCTGATACTCCTTCATGGTCTGGAAATCGAGGTCTTTACGGTCGACCACAAAGAAGACTTTATCAATGAAGTCCAGTTCGGTCGCCAGACGTGCGGCTTTAAAGCTGGTCAGGGTTTTACCTGAGCCGGTGGTGTGCCAGATAAAACCGCCACTTTCTGGGGTTGACCAGTTTCTGGCTTTATAGGAGCTGTTAATTTTCCATAAAATCCGTTCGGTGGCGGCAATCTGATATGGGCGCATCACCAGCAGCGTCTGGCTGCTGTCAAACACGCTGTAGTCAAACAATACATTGAGCAAAGTGCGCTTCTGGAAAAAAGTGGCAGTAAAGTCCTTTAGATCTTTAATCAGCGTGTTATCGGACTTCGCCCAGTTCATGGTGAAGTCGAAACTGTTCTTATCCCGCTTTGTGGTATTGGCAAAGTAGCGGGTATCGGTGCCGTTGGAAATGACAAACAGTTGCAGGTATTTAAACAGTGAGTTGTCACCGTTAAAGCTTTCCTTGCTGTAACGGTGTATCTGGTTAAAGGCTTCACGTATAGCTATGCCGCGTTTTTTCAGCTCAATTTGAACCAGTGGCAGACCATTGACCAGGATGGTGATATCGTAGCGATTGGCATGAGTCCCGGCTTGCTCGAACTGTTTGATCACCTGCACTTTATTACGCATGAGATTCTTTTTATCGATCAGGTAGATATTTTCCAGCTGCCCATCATCGAACGTGAAGTCGCAGACATAGTCGATATGAATTTTGCGAGTCTTATCGAGGGGGCTGTCGCTAGGACTGTCCAGATACTGCTCACTGAAGCGTCGCCACTCGCTTTCGTTGAATAACACACCATTGAGGCTTTGAAGCCGTTCCCGCACATTGGTCAGCATCGCGGTCTGTGATTTAATGGAAAGGAATTCATAGCCCTGATTGCGAAGATCCTGAATTACTTCACGCTCCAGGTCTGCTTCACTCTGATAGCTGTCGCCAGTTTCCTGTGCTTTGGAGTATTTATCGAGGACGATAAAGTTGTTGGATTCAGCAATAGTATTATATTCAGTCATTTATTGCTTCCTGCTTTCTGAAACCATAAGTTTGAGTCAAAAAGTTAACTAGCGCTTCCAATTTCTCCTTGTCTATATCCTCAACGACCGCAGTTTCTTCACCCGCATGAGCCGAATGACTTGATAAGTTGAGTATTCTGTTGGCAAAGGAGTCCGGCTTACCATCAGCTGTTTTAGGTAATAACGCAGGCCAATAATTATAACCCAGAAAAGTTGCCATCTTTTCCAGTACATTCCGTATAAAACTAAAATGATATTTTCTAATTTGGTTATTTTTTATTGCACTTTGAATTTCAGATAAAAGATATAGGTGGTAAGAAAACGGTGAGTCGGTTCCTTGCCCTAATATCTGATACAGGCCATCTGCCTGCTTTTCTAGGCGATATTTCTTAAATGCTTTGTTTGCGTTATAAGTTAGGTTGTACGTCCCATCAGCTTGTTTTTCGTAAGCTTTGTTACCTAATTCATTATACAGGACATTATAAAACAATGGGTTGTGTGTTGTAATGATAAATTTAAGATCGGACTTGCTCGACTTTATTAAATCTGCCAAGTTGACGGCTAACTCAATTAGATGACTGTCATCCAAAGAGCTAACAGGGTCATCAATAAATACATACTCCAACTTATCAAATTCATTTGTTATACGGTTGGTGGCATCAGTTTCGTTTAGAGTGGATACTACCTGCTCCAATAAAGTATATATAATGCTCCAAACAAAATTGCTCTCTTCACCTTTAGATATTTTTATCTTTTCGTATTGTCCCTGAACTGTAGTTAGAGCATCTTCCGTTATTTCACCTGGGATTTCAGGTGTTGTAGGATTACTTTTAGTTACTTGAAAAGTAACCTCGGAATAAGCTGGGATAGTGACAGTAATATCATTGTTATTATGATCCTTGCTGTTACTTTCATATTCCGGATTAAATGTCGGCGTGGCTTTACTACTCGTATAACGCTGAAAATTGGTAATGATATTACCATCCTCTCCCAATTCTTGTAGTAATGTAATTAACCACCCAGTAAATGTATTAGGTTGGATTTTTAGTTTGGGATCAGCGTCAGCATTTAAATCGTTATCCCAATAAAATAAATCTTCGGTAAAAGCACTGTAATAAAGAATTTTACTTCGAGAAGGTTCAGCCTCAGCACCATCCTGATCATCAATGTTTTTAGGGGCAACAAGCTGCTTGAACTCACGTGATAAACGCGTTTTTCCTGTGCCATTAAAAGCATATATTAGTTGCACTTTTTTATTGGCATCAATTAGCTCTTGGGCTATTTCCGTTAGTGTCTGGCTCATCTCAAACTTCTACCTGTACATTTAATTTTGGGAAAGTGAACAGTAAATCGCGATAATATTCATACTGCTTCTGGCGTAGCTCGATTTCGCGTGGAAGGCCTTCGCTGATCGAGTTAGTTAACGTGTCGAATTTACCCAAAATAGAAGCAATCCTGAATTGTTCTTTTTCACTTACAAGTGGAATCGGTATTGCTTTTATAGATTTCAGACTTAGCGTTTTTTGACTCCCACCACCGACATTTCTTTCAATAAAATTTTGCCCAATATTGGAGGACAGTATGTAAAAAAGGTAACTGCTATTTATTCGGGGGTGAATGACTACCGTATTTTGGCCCATGCAGGCTGAATTATCTAAAGGGATAATGCCCACATTCCCATATGAGCCAACTCTTGACATTACTAAGTCATTTTTTTGTGGAGAGTATTTTTTTGTAAATGTTGCAAATACTTCATTATTGACTTTCAATGTCTTACTTAAATCAACATATCCATTCTTTATGTCTGTAACGCGTATCATGCTCAAGCCATTCTCAGCATATTGGGGGGTTTGATGCAGAGAATCATAAATGTCAGATACTTCTTCCAACATCTTCCATTCAATCTCACCCTCGTCAAAACTCAGCAACTGGTCGCGATAGTAGGCATACTGTTTTTTACGTACGGTAAGCTCAGCGGTAAGCTCAGCGGTAAGGGCAGAAAATTTATCCAAAATCCGGACTATTTCAGACTGGATAGCAAGGGATTTTTCTAGGTTATCCGGGCATGGAATTGGGATCTCAGCCCTCCCAAGACCTTTTGCATTAATTGATGAAATTTTGCCGGATGAAACGCCTCTTTTTATTTGCTCTTTAAATAATTTCGTTCTCAGGAAGTAAGATACATACTTTGAATTTAATTCGCTTTTGAATGAAAAGCATGCATCGTGAAAGACCACATCATTTTTTCCAAGCCATGCAGTACCGTTTCCAATATCCTCAATTGTTTCGCCTGCAGCGACAATAATTACGTCTCCATGATTAGCAACACGTAATTTTTCGGCGACCCCTTCGTCTAGGAATGACTTGGTTTCTTCTGCCGATATTCCATAATGTGTGTACATTTCTCCATAGTGGATGCATGGAACACCTTCCGAAATAAGGTCTGATTTGACGAACCTCTTGCCGCGAAGAAACTGGCCAACACCATCTAGCGTCCTCCACTGAACCTCAGCCCCATCTAGCAGCTTTTCAAGATAATTCAGCTCACTCATGCCTGCACCTCACTACCTTCGATTTGAGCCACAATTGAATCAATATCCTTGCGTAACTGATCGATTTTGCTGACGGTATTTTTCAATTCGGCATTTAGTTCCGTGATATTGACGATTTCACGGGTATCAAAGGCTTCGACATAACTACTGACTGACAGGTTATAGTCATTGGCGGCAACAGACTCAAACGGCACAGATTTCGCCAAATGGTCGGTGTCAGCCTTGCTTTCAAAGGCCTGCATAATCTGTTTGATATGTTTATCGGTGAGGATGTTGTTATTAGTTTCTTTTTTAAACAACCCGCTGGCATCAATAAATTGAACTCTGGTATCTGTTTTGTGTTTCGACAACACCAGAATGTTAACGGCTATAGTGGTGCCGAAGAACAGGTTAGGCGCGAGTGAAATCACCGTCTCAACATAATTGTTATCGACCAAATACTGCCGGATTTTTTGCTCTGCACCGCCACGGTAGAAAATCCCTGGGAAGCAGACAATCGCCGCGCGTCCTTTCGCAGAGAGATAGTTCAATGCATGCAGCACAAAGGCAAAGTCAGCTTTGGATTTCGGAGCCAGCATACCTGCCGGAGCAAAACGTTCATCGTTAATCAGTGTCGGATCATCACTACCAATCCATTTCACTGAATAAGGCGGGTTGGAGACAATCGCATCAAAGGGTTTCTCATCGCTAAAATGCGGCTCAGTCAGTGTATTTCCCAGCTTGATGTTAAATTTGTCGTAGTTGATGTTGTGCAGGAACATGTTCATACGCGCAAGGTTAAAGGTCGTATGGTTAATCTCCTGACCAAAGAAGCCTTCTTCGATGATGTGATTATCGAAATGTTTTTTCGCCTGTAACAGCAGCGAGCCGGAACCTGCCGCCGGGTCGTAGATTTTGTTGACGTGGCTCTGACCATGCATTGCCAGTTGGGCAATCAGTTTTGAAACGTGCTGTGGCGTGAAGAATTCGCCACCTGACTTACCGGCATTAGCAGCATAGTTAGAAATCAGGAATTCATACGCGTCACCGAAAAGATCTATCTGATGGTCGTTAAAGTCACCGAGCTTTAACTCTTCAACGCCTTTTAGCACGGCGGCAAGGCGGGTGTTTTTATCTTTGACGGTGTTACCTAAGCGGTTGCTGGTGGTATCGAAATCGGCAAACAGACCTTTGATGTCTGCTTCAGACGGATAACCGTATGCTGAGCTTTCAATGGCGACGAAGATGCTGTTTAAATCGGCGTTCAACCTGTCGTTGGTATTCGCTTTAGCGGCAACATTGCAGAAAAGCTGGCTTGGGTAAATGAAATAGCCTTTGGTTTTGATGGCATCGTCTTTAATGTCATCGGTAATGATACTGTCATCCAGTGCAGCATAGTGGACGCTATCATCACCGGCCTCAATGTAGCTGGAAAAATTTTCACTGATAAAGCGATAGAAGAGCGCACCAAGGACGTATTGTTTGAAATCCCAACCATCGACCGACCCACGGACATCGTTGGCAATTGCCCAGATTTGACGATGTAGCTCTGCACGTTGTTGAAGACTAGTCATTTTTATCCTGTTATTAATTTTTGATTACGGCTATTGATGCGATTTTATCGCAATTTGTTCTTATCGACTGTATCTATAATCAAGTTAGATAATGCCTTTTTCCGGTAAGCGGCTTCGCGGGCTCTGAAAGGTTCTACCAATTCCCACACCTGTGTGCATTAAAAAAATCTTCGGATATATATCATTCTTCTGAACATACCCGATTAACGGCAGAACCTCACGGTTCTGCCGTTTTTGTTTTATTTTTCATAGGAGTAGTAATGAACAATTCTGAAGGCCTGCAGCCGCTGCAGAACTCACTCTCTGGCTTGCCGCAATGGGTTTCTGAACGCATTTTGCACCAGGTAAGCCAGTTAACCAGTTATGAACCAATGATCGGCATTATGGGCAAAACCGGGGCGGGAAAATCGTCATTATGTAATGCCCTGTTTGCCGGTGAGGTATCGCCGGTCAGCGATGTAGCAGCCTGTACCCGTGAACCACTGAGTTTTCGTTTTCAGGTTGGAGGGCGGTTTATGACACTGATGGATTTGCCTGGAGTCGGGGAAAGTGGCGCACGTGATACCGAATATGCTGCTCTTTACCGTGAACAGCTTCCTCGCCTCGACTTGGTACTGTGGTTGATCAAGGCTGATGACCGGGCGCTGGCAGTGGATGAGCACTTTTATCACAAGGTGATTGGCGAGGCATACCGGTATAAGGTGCTGTTTGTTATCAGCCAGTCCGACAAGGTTGAACCCGCCTGCGGTGGTGAAAAGCTGTCTACAGAGCAGAAACAAAATATCAGCCGCAAAATCTGTCTGCTGCATGAGCTGTTCCAACCTGTAAACCCTGTCTGTGCGGTGTCGGTACGTTTGCAGTGGGGGCTGAGGGTGATGGCTGAACGGATGATTCGTTGCCTGCCACGCCAGGCCAGCAGTCAGGTGGCAGTACAACTCAGTGCGCCACTTCGTACCGATGCCATTAATAAAAAAGCCTGTGACGATTTTGGTGAAACGGTCGGCTCGGTACTGGATACAGTAAGTTCCATGCCCCTGATACCGGCCCAGGTTCGGGCAGTCATCCAGTCTGTGCGCGACATCGTGGTATCAGTCGCCCGTGCAGTCTGGAATTTCTTCTTCTGAACATTAACCCTTCTAACCCGTAGTTTCCTGAGCCCTGCCGCGATTTTGCGGCGGGGCTTTTTGTATTTAATTTTCCATCATGAGGAGTCTGCTTATGACCCGTCTGGCTTCGCGCTTTGGCGCAGCAAATCTTATCCGTCGTGACCGTCCGTTAACCCACGAAGAGCTGTTTCGTGTGGTGCCCAGTGTCTTCAGCGAGGAGAAGCATGCGTCACGCAGCGCACGGTATACCTGGATACCAACCATTACTGTTCTTGAAAATCTGCAGCGTGAAGGCTTTCAGCCTTTCTTTGCCTGCCAGACCCGTGTCCGTGACCCTGGGCGTCGCGAGCATACAAAGCACATGCTGCGCCTGCGTAGGGAGGGGCAAATTACCGGCAAGCAGGTCCCGGAAATTATTCTGCTCAATTCTCACGACGGCTCCAGCTCGTATCAGATGCTGCCGGGATTATTTCGTGCGGTATGCCAGAACGGACTCATCTGCTGTGAGTCGTTTGGCGAGGTGCGGGTGCCGCACAAAGGGGATGTGGTGAGTCAGGTGATTGAAGGGGCGTATGAAGTGCTGGGAATTTTTGACCGTGTGGAAGAGAAGCGGGATGCCATGCAGTCGCTGATGCTGCCGCCACCTGCACAACAGGCTCTGGCACAGGCTGCACTGACGTACCGTTTTGGTGAGGACCACCACCCGGTGAAAGCACCTCAGATACTCTTCCCACGCCGTTGGCAGGATGAGAGCAATGATCTGTGGACCACATACCAGCGTATTCAGGAGAACCTGATTAAGGGTGGACTCAGTGGCCGGAGTGCAAAGGGCGGGCGAACACTTACCCGCGCCGTGCGTGGTATCGACGGAGATGTGAAGCTCAATCGGGCTCTCTGGGTGATGGCGGAAGCTATGCTGAGTGGGTTTCAGTCCTGAGATTGTTATCACCATGTTAACAAAGGACACTCCCTGTCCGTTTCCCTCTCATTGGATTGAGTGTTTTAACACCGCATTTCACGGTGTGCCGCGTCGGGCCTGCTTCCGGAGGCAGATAAAAAATAGTTCATTCCATGTCCATACCCTGTCCGCCCCCCTCTTTAGAATCATTTCATATTCAGTCAGTTAACTATTACGGAGATTCAAGATGACACAGGCAGAGCGCCGTCATGACCGGCTGGCTGTCAGGCTGTCACTGATAATCAGCCGCTTGGTTGCCGGTGAAACGCTGAGCATGACGCGGCTGGCTGCAGAGTTTGGTGTGTCAGTCCGTACTCTGCGACGGGATTTTCGTGAACGGCTAATGTACCTCGACCTTGAGTATCGACGGGGGCAATGCCGCCTGCGCAGCACCGGTGGGGGCGTACAGGGCGAGCTCGATGCGCTGACCTTCGCGCACCGGGCCGGACTGGCCGATATTTTTCCGGGGCTGGACCGGCGTCTGGCGGGCATGCTGCTCACTGCAGGAGGGATGCCGTGCCTGGTGTGGCAGCCGCCACAGACTATATCACCCTCTATCTCACTGGTGTTCTACCGTCTTGTCAGTGCCATTACCGCCTGCAAGCGGGTACTGCTGCTGGCAGAGGGACAGCGCTGTGACGGGCTGGCCCCATACCGCCTGATATCACTCGACGGCTGCTGGTACCTCACTGGTGAACTTAACGGGTATATCACCGTGCATCCTCTGGCAACCATCCATGCGGTGACAGTCCTCAACACCACGTTCACCCCGCGAAAACGTCTCAGCCAGTTAACCACACAGGCGGGCTTTATCCGGGCTCTTCCGCACTTCAGCTGTATCCACGAAGTCCTGTCTCCTGGGGCCTCTGAGGAGGAGTCGGGCAACACACTGATTTAATAATCTCTGTTAAGAAGGAAAAACAATGACCTGGCATTACGAGAAAAATGGCATACGTCACGACAATGTGACTGAAGACGACATCACCAGCCTGATTATGCGCGGTGAACTGACTGCATCCACTCTGGTGTGGCGACAGGGAATGGCAGGGTGGCAGCCGGTCTCCGCTACTCCGCTTTCTTCGGCGCTGCTCCGGAGCACCACACCGCCAGCGCTGCCGGGGAACCGCATTCCGGGTGGCGTTGTGTGGACGCTGGCATTTGCTCCCTTCATTGGCTACGCGCTGGAGTTGTGGACTGCAGGATTGAGCGGGATGTCATTTGACGAGGCATATGATGCCGTCTCGGGTGGGCAGTACTGGTTTATCACGCTGCTGCTCAATATCGCTCTGGGGTATCTCGATGAACGACGCCTTCGTAAGGCCGGAGTGGACACCACCACGTTCGGCAAACTGGCCTGGCTGGTGCCGTTCTATCTGTGGCGGCGGGCGAAAAACCTCGGTCAGAAACCGGCTTACTTCTGGGTATGGCTTGTGATGCTGGCACTGACTGTATGGGCCTGAATCACCGCTACCTGATACTTTCTCTGTTAAGGACCAACGTAATGAAAACACTGATTAAAATACTGGGCATTACCGGCAGCCTTCTGCTTTGTGCAGGGGCTCAGGCCCAACCCTATAACCGGACGCTACCTGCAGTCGTCAATGACAACAACGGGAATATTTTCTGGTGTGATGCGCATCGTCAGGTTACCGGAAAATGCGAAGCCATGTCTGTTGACCGTCAGAGCGGGATGGTCACGGTGCGTTCAGCACCTTTTAAAGACTGCGAAGGCGGCCTGTGGGGCTGGATAACTATCATGCGCAACGATGTGTCGAAGGGATTCACCATTACTCCGGACAAGAAATTCGGTCTCACCGTAAAAGACCTGTGCCGTCCGGGCACAGTAGTGACCTTTAAGCCCAACCAGAAGAAGCCTGAATATGACGACCTGGTGGCACTTTACCAGGGCAAAGAGCTGTTTCGCTACCGGCGCTTCTGATAATACCCGATACCAACCTCCCTCATTTTGCCCGACAGCGGGCTGGATTAATTCAGGAAGAAAACCATGCTGAAAATAATGACCTCTGCTGTACCCGCCCTCATTCTGTCACTTGCCGCATTCAGTGCCGGTGCCGCTCAGCTTCCGGTAAGCCTGATGGATAAAGACAATCCCGGACAAGAGTACTGGTGCCAGGGAAACGACATCAACACCTCCACGTGCTCACTGACCGGTGTCAGCGATGATCATAAATTTACCCTGATTCAGGACCTGCCGGGCCCGGCCTGTGAGGACTTAAGCTTCGGGGTTATCGACCTGGTGCACCAGACCGGTGTCAATATTCCTTACGATGGTGGTGACTGTAAGGGCGATGTGCAGGCCGGTTTTGTGCGAGGCACGAAAGATAATGCCCTGTATGTGAAAATTGTCCGGGGCAGTAAAACCCTGCGGCTGTATAAGGTGCAAACCGGTTACTGACAATCCCCCTACACATGCAAACTCCCACAGCCCCTGACGCATCTGCGTCAGGGGCTTTTGTTTTTAAGGTACACCGAATGTCTGAATCTCATATGTTGCCACCGGGACCGTTCACCCGACAGCAGGCTGAAGCGGTTACCAGCCGGTATAAAAATATCGCTATTGAAGATGACCAGCGCAGCCACTTCCGCCTGGTGGTTCGAGACTCTGAAGGTCGAATGGTCTGGCGGGCGTGGTGCTTTGAACCTGATGCCGGTGAAGGGCTTAACCGTTATATCCGCAAGTCAGGCATCCTCAGAGCATCCTCCTCCTGACCACACCCATTAATCATCCCTGCATGTCCTTTATTTCCCATACGCCAGCCATCGTCGCTGGCGTTTTTATTGACGGATAATATCCATGACGACACAAACGCAATGCGAATTGATGTCCGCTAATGAACCTCAATTTGACCTCACTGCAACACCAGTACCTGACGAGCAGCGCATCCATTTCTGGCCGCTGCACTTTGGCGCTATCCCTCAGTGGATAACGCTGGAACCCCGTATTTTCGCCTGGATGGACCGCTTCTGTGATGAGTACAGCGGTGGTATCTGGTCCTTTTACACGCTCAGCAATGGCGGCGCGTTTATGACCCCTGATGCTGACAGTGACGATAAATGGCATCTGTTCAACGGCATGAACGGCAATGGTGCGGAAATGAGCGCAGAAGCCGCAGGTATTGCTGTCTGCCTGATTGAATACAGCCATCACGCCTGTCGCACCGAATGCGATGCCATGACGGAGCACTATTACCGCCTGCGGGACTATGCCCTGCAGCACCCTGAATCCCACGCCATTTTTCGCATTATTGATTAAGGATATTCATGATGGAACAGTCACTTATCCCACAGGCTCCGGCACTTCCACTGACCGCACAACGTACGGTAAAACGCGCCTTAACCCTGCTTGACCGACACCTGCGCGAAACAGGCGTGGCATTTACCTCCACTCAGGCTGCCCGTGACTGGCTGAAACTGAAAATGGCGGGGCTGGAGCGCGAAGAGTTTATGGTGCTGTACCTGAATCAGCAGAACCAATTGATTGCCCATGAAACCCTGTTTGTCGGTTCCATTAGCAGCACCGAGATACATCCCCGTGAGGTGGTCAAACGCGCCCTGTATTTCAATGCAGCAGCAGTGATACTGGCACATAACCACCCCTCCGGCGATACCACGCCCAGCCAGGCAGATAAGACCATAACGCAGCGTTTGGTGCAGGCGCTTCAGCTCGTTGATATCCGTGTGCCTGACCACCTTATCGTCGGTGGTACGCAGATATTGTCGTTCGCTGAGCATGGTCTGCTTTGAGGTATTACATGAAAATTATCAGTAAACGCCGGGCGATGACAATTTACCGTCAGCATCCGGCCTCACGCATTTTTCGATACTGCACCGGCAGATACCAGTGGCACGGCAGTGTCTGTCATTACACCGGTAAGGTAGTTCCTGACATTCCCGGCGTGCTGGCGGTATACGCCGAACGCCGCCAGGACTGCAACGGGCCCTATGCCTGTCTGATGAGTATCACTCTGAACTGACAATAAAGGTGGTTATAAATGAGCAACATTACATGGGGCCTGCAGCGGGATACCACGCCGCGTCTTGGAGCCCGTCTGGTACAGGAGGGGAACCAACTGCATTATCTGGCTGACCGGGCCAGTATCACCGGTAAATTCAGTGACGCCGAATGCCGGAAGCTGGATGAAACATTCCCGCACTTTATCAGCCAGATGGAATCGATGCTGACCACTGGTGAAATGAATCCTCGCCATGCCCACGGTGTCGCCCTGTATCACAATGGTTTTACCTGCGAAGCCGATACCTTTGGCAGTTGCGGCTACGTATACATCGCCATTTACCCCACTCAGCGTTAATTACCTTCACGAGAGCAAACATGAAACCTCAACCTGCAACAACTTCGCGGGCGGTGAAGCCCTGCCTGTCACCCGTGACAGTCTGGCAAATGCTGCTGACCCGATTGTTCGAAAAACACTATGGCCTGACGCTAAACGATACCCCGTTCAGTGATGAAACCGTAATTCAGGAACACATTGATGCCGGGATCACGCTGGCCGATGCCGTAAATTTTTTGGTGGAAAAATATGAACTGGTGCGTATCGATCGCAAGGGGTTTCGCTGGCAGGAACAATCGCCTTATCTTCGGGCTGTAGATATTCTGCGAGCGCGACAGGCAACTGGCTTGTTGCGACAAAGCCGTAACAATGCAGTACGGTAAATATTGCGTACAACCTTCCTGAATTACATTCCTGATCTTTCTCCCTTGTTTACTTATTGCATAATGCGTCTGCCATTACCTGGTGGGCGCGTTTGCTTTTTACGGACAAACTATCATGCAAACAGAAGCTGAAGTATTAACCGATCATAGCGAGCTAATTTGCTCGACCAGCATTGAACGCATAGTGACAGGCCGTGATACAGCACTAAAACAGATCGAGCAACTTATCCAGCAGCTTGACAGCATTTCCCGGCTAACCTCAGAAATCGGCGGTGGTACAGCGCAAGATTGGGCAATGAAAGTTGGGCACCGTTACGACAGTTGGATGACTGAAAATACTGATAAAGCACTGCCTGCTATCACCCGTAATATCGACCGTAGTATCTGGCGAGACTTGATGTTGAAGTCTGGCATGATGGCATTGATGGATGCTCAGGCTCGTGACCAGTGGCATAAGAACCTGGAGGAAGGGGATCTGCCTGCCATCAGTGAGGCGAATATCCTCAGTACTTTTGAGCAACTACATCGGAACAAAATGGATGTATTTGAGCGTGGCATTATCAATGTCTTCAAAGGGCTGTCGTGGGATTACAAAACCAATAGTCCTTGTAGCTTCAATAAGAAAATCATCGTCAACAATCTGGTGAGTCACAATCGCTGGGGATTCAGTCTTAACTGGGGTTGGCGACGAGATCAACTAGCGGACCTGGAGAGAATGTTGTTTCTGCTCGATGGTAAACCGATACCTGACAATCGTGGCGATGTCACTACACGGTTGATGGAGCATATTCGGGACAACCCTTCGAAGGATGTCTACGAAGATGATTTTTTCAGTATACGTTACTTCCAGAAAGGAACAGCGCACATCATTTTTAAGCGGTGTGATCTGACAGAAAAGATGAATGATATTGTGGCGAAGCACTATCCGGGGATGCTGGCTGCGAGATGAAGAGGGCAGGGAGGCAATTCCTTACCTGACCCATTACCTGACCCAATTCGTATAAAACGAAAAAGGAGTCAGACGATTTTTCATCTAACTCCTTGTTTTGTTTGGTGGCCCCTGCTGGACTTGAACCAGCGACCAAGCGATTATGAGTCGCCTGCTCTAACCACTGAGCTAAGGGGCCGTGGCGGTGGATTATAAAGTAACTCCGCGTTGCAATCCAGACATAAGCGTACGGATGCTGTTTTTATAAACAATGTATTTTCAGTCCGTTATACTTGTTCCTCTGATGTATTGTTCGGAGTAATTATGGTTAAGGACATACTGGCACCGGGGCTGCGGGTGGTATTTTGCGGCATCAATCCGGGGTTATCTTCCGCAGGTACAGGATTCCCCTTTGCACATCCCGCTAATCGCTTCTGGAAAGTCATTCATCAGGCAGGATTTACCGATCGCCAGCTTAAACCTGAAGAGGCACAGCATCTGCTGGATTTCCGCTGCGGCGTAACGAAATTTGTCGACAGGCCGACGGTACAAGCCAATGAAGTCAAGCTCCTGGAGATGCGCAACGGCGGTCGTCTGCTCGTTGAGAAAATAGAAGAGTATCAGCCGGCCGCGCTCGCTATCCTCGGGAAGCAGGCATTTGAGCAGGGGCTTAGCCAGCGTGGGGCGCAGTGGGGAAAACAGACGCTGACCATTGGCGCGACGCAAATATGGGTATTGCCGAATCCCAGCGGGTTAAGCCGGATCACGCTGGATAAACTGGTAGAGGCGTATCGGGAAGTGAATGTGGTGTTGAAGGCGCGCGGCCTGTAACTGCCGGAGCCTTAGGCTCCGGCGTCACTGTCAGAACTCGAAGCGTGCGCCCATGTTGTAGCGGCGTCCTTCCAGGATGGAAGACTGGTTATAGGACGTTTTGTAGATTGGGTTCACGTCGAACAGGTTATAAACCCCCGCCATCAATGTGATGCTCTTGTTGAGATGGTAGCGTGCCCCTAAATCGACCAGCGCATAGGCGTCGGTTGACGTTGATTTGCCGATGTCAGGCGTATTGCTGCGCCAGCTGGCTTTGCTCCACAGTTCAAGATCGTTAAGTGCATTCCATGTCAGAGACAGGTTGGCCATGCTCGTCGGGAACTCGTTCAGTGCCTCTCCCTTGTACTGACCGCTCTTTTGCTCGCTGTGGGTATAGGTGTAGTTCGCGTTCGCTTTCAGCGCGGTAGTGACCTGCCAGTCGCCGTTCAGCTCCAGGCCATAGATTTCCGCGTCGCTGACGTTGAAATACTGCGAGACTTCTTCCGCTTCATACCCGTTGTAAATGCACTTCTGCGTGGCCGTTGCGGTACAGATGGTGTAGTCGCTGATCTTGTCCTTGAATTTGGTGAAGAACACGGTTGCATCCAGTGCCAGTGTGTCCTGTTGCCAGTAGACGCCCAGCTCGGTGTTGACACTCTGCTCAGGTTTCAGGTCATCGTTACCGATCCCAATGAAGGAATACGGATACGAACCGTAGACGCTGGTGAAGCCTTCATTGTTCTCACGCAGGTCCGGTTTTTTATAGCCCGCCGATACGCCGCCCTTCAGCGCCCAGCTTTCGTCAATCGTCCAGTTACCGTAGAGTTTTGGCGTGACGTGGTAGCCAAAGTAGCTGTCGTGATCGAGACGCGCCGAGGTGGTGAGGGTGAAGTCCGGAACCATCATCCAGGCATCCTCCGCGAAGATGGCCCAGCCGTCACGGGTGATCTTGCTGACCGGCGTTATGCCCGGCACTTCTTTGTTTTCGATGCCGAAAGTGTCGTCCAGCTCATTACGGGTGAAGTTGATCCCCAGCGTCAGCTTGTGGTCGCCCAGCGTAAAGGTGTTCGCGCTGTTGGCTTCATAGTTTTTCTGCTTAATGAACTGCGAACTCATGCCCGGCACACGATACTCGGTTTTAGCGTTCTCGTAGCTGATGAAGTTCTTCACTTCCAGCAGATCGTCGCCGTACCAGGCATGCTGCGCAAGTGAAGCGGCATCGCGGTCAAAGTCCCATTGCCAGGCTTTATCATTGTGTGATTTTACCTGATGCCCTTTGACGACGTTCAAATCCCACAGTTGGGTGTCGGTCGGCGACATGTTGATGGTGGCATCCAGATTGCCAGCCTGGTGCTTCACAAAGCGCTCATCGGAGATGCTGTCGTCATCACGGCGATCAAGATAATCCGCCGCTACGCTCACTCCGAGCTTGCTGGGGATAATTGGCCCCATCAGGAAGACATTGGTCTGGTTGGTGTTACCGTACTCGCTCTTCTCTTGCAGGAAGTAGTTATCTTCCAGCACACCTGTCCATTTATCGAGGTTGTAGCCTTTTTTGGTGATGACGTTGACCACGCCGCCGATGGAGTCAGAGCCATACAGTGAGGACATCGGTCCGCGAATCACCTCGATTCGCTCGATAGCAGCAAGCGGCGGTAAAAAGGCAGCCTCTGTCCCGATATGGTGTCCGTAAGGACGCGATTCGCGGGTGCCTTGTTTGATGCCGTTGACCATGTAGGAGGTATAGGTCGAGTCCATGCCGCGCATCTGCACATCGCCTGTGGCAAGGCTACCGTTGCCATTACCCACCAATACGCCGGGCATCTCGCGAAGGGCTTCGGTGACGTTCTGGTTAGAGCGGGTGTTCAGTTCTTTCTCGCCGACGACGGAGATGGTCGCCGGTGCCTCACGGCGTTCCTGTGCGAAACCGGTGGCGGTGACCACCAGTTGATCTTCATTATCTGGTGTGGTTTCTTCGGCGAAAACGGTCGCCGGGAGGCTGGCAAGGGCGAGCGAAATCGCCAGCGCGGTACGAGTCTGGTTAATCACAACGCATTCCTCAGAACTGGGTTAAATCGAGCTTGAGTACATAGTCAGCCTTGTTGGCTTTTTCATCCTGCTTCACGCTAACGAAGAGCGTTTTGCTGTCAGGAGAAAGCACCATGCTGTTTGGCATTGCCGCCGTTTTGATGGTGTGCTTCAGGCTGTAAGTGTTGGCATCGATAACGCTAATCTGACGGGCATTGCGATGGGTAACATACACTTCGTTGCGGGCAGGGTTATAGACCGCAGCGATAGAGTTTGGCGTGGGAACGCGGTGAACAATTTTACCGCTGTCCAGTTGGACTACCAGCACGTCGGCGGTGTTGGTATCGGCGATAAATCCGATGCCTTTGGCCGTGTTCAACGCGATGTTCAGGAAGTAATGCTTCGGCTCGGAGGGGTCAACCTTCACACGCGACAGAACCTGCGACGTTTTGCCATCCAGGGTAACCAGTTCGCCTTTGCCAGTGACGGCGTAAACTTTATCGCCAGCTTCATCAACGGCGAAACCGACCGGATCCATCCCTTTGAGGGCGTGTAATAGTTTCTGGTTATGCGTGTCGACAACCCACAGCACACCTTTATTTTCACTGCCAATACCGGAGACATACAGACGGTGGTGCTTCTTGTCGAGCACCACTTCACGAACGTGGGCTTTATTTTCTTCGTCTGCAAGCTGAAGCATTTTCACTTCTTTATGGGTGCGGGTATCCAGCAGGGTCAGTGAGCCATCCAGCGCATTACCTAGCCAGAGAATGTGGTTAGGTTCATCCAGTGAGACCGCAAAAGGACGGCGTTCGGTGGCGATCCGCTCATCGACTTTTAATGATTCAGTTGAAAACAGGAACACTTCACCGGCGGTTTTATCTTTGTCGAAAGAGGGGGCAGAGGCTGCATAGATAGCCTGTTGTCCGGCGTCATAAGCCAGTTCGTAAACGCCATGACCAAGCGTCTGAGAGGCGAACTGATCCTCAGTAAAGTCTTTTGCCAGGGCTGAACCGGTATAAAGTGCCAGTGAAATCGCAAGCGCGCAGAGGGACTGATTTTTTAATGTTTTTAAATTCATGTCATTTTTCTTTACAGTTGTTTACGAAAAGAAAATGATAATGAAAATAAATATCATTTACAATTGCGTGTATAGGCAATGCCCCCTACCAATTTTTGTACACTGCGGAAAATCCCAAAAAAAAAAAGCTCCCCGGAGGGAGCTTCTTAATAACAGAAACGATTAATCGTCGAGGAAGCTACGCAGTACTTCAGAGCGGCTCGGGTGGCGCAGTTTACGCAGCGCTTTCGCTTCGATCTGACGGATACGTTCGCGGGTAACGTCGAACTGTTTACCGACTTCTTCCAGCGTGTGGTCGGTGTTCATATCGATACCGAAACGCATACGCAGAACTTTCGCTTCACGGGCGGTCAGGCCAGCCAGAACGTCGTGCGTTGCGGCACGCAGGCTCTCGGTAGTCGCAGAGTCCAGCGGCAACTCGAGGGTGGTATCCTCGATGAAATCACCCAGATGCGAATCTTCATCGTCGCCGATCGGCGTTTCCATGGAGATAGGCTCTTTAGCGATCTTCAGCACTTTACGGATCTTGTCTTCTGGCATCAGCATGCGTTCAGCCAGTTCTTCCGGCGTTGGCTCGCGGCCCATCTCTTGCAGCATCTGACGGGAGATACGGTTGAGCTTGTTAATGGTCTCAATCATATGTACCGGGATACGGATGGTACGCGCCTGATCCGCGATCGAACGGGTGATCGCCTGACGGATCCACCAGGTTGCATAGGTGGAGAACTTGTAACCACGACGGTATTCAAACTTATCAACCGCTTTCATCAGACCGATGTTACCTTCCTGAATCAGATCCAGGAACTGCAGGCCACGGTTGGTGTATTTTTTAGCGATAGAGATAACCAGACGTAAGTTCGCTTCAACCATCTCTTTTTTCGCACGGCGGGCTTTCGCTTCACCGATGGACATGCGACGGTTGATATCTTTAACCTGCTCGATGGTCAGGCCGGTTTCTTCTTCAATCTGCTGCAGTTTCTGCAGGCCGCGGTGAACGTCATCTGCCACATCGTGCAGTTTTTCAGACCACGGTTTGTTCATCGCGATTGCCGCGTTGAACCAGGTTTCGCTGGTTTCGTTACCAGTGAACAGGGTGATGAAGTTTTTCTTCGGCATTTTGCACTGCTCAACGCAGAGCTTCATGATCAGACGTTCCTGAGTACGCACGCGGTCCATCATGACGCGCATGCTGTTTACCAGGTAGTCGAACTGCTTCGGCACCAGGCGGAACTGTTTGAACACTTCGGACAGCTTCTGAATTTCTTCCTGCGCGGCAGCATGGCTGCGGCCTTTCGCTTTGATGGTGTCGCGAGTGATTTCGTACTGAGTACGCAGTTCACCGAATTTTTCACGCGCTAACTCAGGGTCGATGCTGTTGTCGTCATCGCTGCTGTCGTCGTCGCCATCTTCTTCATCTTCGTCTTCATCGTCATCCATCTCTTCCTGAGAGAGTTCAGAACCGACGTGGGTCGCCGTGGGCGCCATGTCTTCTTCCGCGTTTGGATCGACAAAGCCAGTGATCAGATCGGAAAGACGTGCTTCTTCAGCTTCTACGCGATCGTACTGCTCAAGCAGGTAGGTGATAGCTTCCGGGTATTCGGCAACGGAGCATTGAACCTGGTTAATCCCGTCTTCGATGCGTTTAGCGATGTCGATTTCGCCTTCGCGGGTTAACAGTTCAACGGTACCCATTTCACGCATGTACATGCGGACCGGGTCAGTTGTACGACCGATTTCGGACTCAACGCTGGACAGAACCTGGGCAGCCGCTTCTTCCGCGTCTTCATCGGTGCTGTTGGAGGTTTCAGCAAGCAGCAGATCATCGGCATCAGGTGCTTCTTCCATCACCTGAATACCCATGTCATTGATCATTTGGATGATGTCTTCGATTTGATCTGAATCGACGATATCTTCCGGCAGATGGTCATTGACCTCGGCATAGGTCAGATAGCCTTGCTCCTTACCACGTTGGACAAGAAGCTTCAGCTGTGACTGCGGGTTTTGCTCCATAAGACGGTATCCACACTTAATTCGTTTGATTGGTGTTGGGCGGTAAAACCGCCAACGGCAAAACGAGGGCATACTTATATTTTGCCGCTGCCTCTCCGTGCGGCTGTCGGGGGCTTCCCGATCGATATTCGGCAGTTAAGCCGTTAAATACTTCATCTTTCACGTTGTCTCTGCGTTAGCTGCGTTCGTTACTCGGCTCATCCTGAGCCTCGCCCCTTACGGGGCCGCCGCAAGCAGCGTTCAAATCCGCTTCCGGCGGATTTGTCATCCTGGTCATGTACTTATGTACACTCCCAGGCGTTCGTTCACTTGCTGCCTTGATACAACGCGAATGATTTTGTCTTTGTTTTGTCTTTCTCTTATTTCTTGGCCAGTTCCTGGTTCAGCGTCCAGAGTTCCCGGCGTTCTTCGCTGCTTAAACCGTGTGTGCGCTCACGAGCTATCAACTCTTCCTGGCGCAGTTCAAGCATCGAATCAAACATATGGTTGAGTGAGTCGGTGAAGGTTTTTTCTGCGATATCTTTATCTGCTATATCGTCCCACATCGACAGTTTTTCAAGGGTCGCAGCATCATTTGTGCCACGATAGTGTTCTAAAAGTTGCCCGGTGGTCAGACCTGGCTGAGCCAGACAAGTGTTGACCAGTTCTCTGAATAAGCCAAGTCCAGGCAGCTTATTGCTATCCAGTGCCCCTAACGGTGGAACCAGCGGGGCGAGCTCCGGGTTCTGCACCAGCAACCCTATAAGTATACGCATGGTCGTACGTTTTAGCTGTGGAACAGGGCGGGAAGCCCCATTTTCTGCCAGTTTTGGCATTAAACGTTCAAGCTGGCTGTCATCCAGAATGCCGAGCTTGTTTCCCAACTCCTGTCGCAGGTAAATGCGCAACGTTTCGCCTGGTACTTGAGTAATCAGCGGTAATGCCAGCGTGCTGAGCTGTGCGCGTCCGTCTGGGGTACTCAAATCCACCTGCGGCAACAGGCTGTTAAATAAAAACGCAGAGAGCGGCAGCGCCTGCTCCATCCGCGCTTCAAAGGCCTCTTTCCCTTCTTTGCGCACTAGCGTATCGGGATCTTCGCCGTCAGGTAAAAACATAAAGCGTAGCTGGCGTCCGTCTGTCATATAGGGCAGTGCGGTTTCCAGCGCGCGCCATGCTGCGTCGCGTCCGGCACGGTCGCCGTCGTAACAGCAAATTACGTTGTTCGTCGCGCGGAACAACAGTTGGATGTGATCGGCGGTGGTTGACGTCCCAAGGGATGCCACGGCGTAGTTAATGCCGTATTGCGCCAGCGCCACCACATCCATATAGCCTTCTACCACTAACAGGCGCTGTGGATCGGCGTTATCCTGCTGGGCTTCATAAAGACCATACAGCTGGCGACCTTTATGGAAAATATCGGTTTCCGGGGAGTTCAGATACTTCGGCAGGGCATCGCCCAGCACGCGTCCACCAAAACCAATGACCCGACCACGTTTGTCGCGGATGGGGAACATCACCCGTTCGCGGAAGCGATCGTAACTGCGTCCCTGATCGTTGGTGACCAACATCCCCGCATCAACCAGCGATTTGCGATTTTCAGCATTGCCGCCAAACCGTTTCAGGACGTTGTCCCAGCCGGGGGGCGCAAAACCAATAGCAAAACGGGTGATAACGTCGCTACTTAATCCTCGCTTTTCCAGGTACTGGCGCGCAGGGGTAGCGGCGGGTTGCATCAAAGACTGTTGATAAAAAGTGTTCAGGCCATCCATCAATTGATAAAGGCTTTGCCGTTGATGGCGCTCTATCTGACTGGGGCCACTGCCTGCTTCATAGGGCACTTCAAGGTTGTGCATTGCGGCCAGTTCTTCGACGGTTTCCACAAACTCGAGCTTGTCGTAGTTCATGAGAAAGTCGACGGCGTTGCCATGCGCGCCACACCCAAAGCAGTGATAAAACTGTTTTTCACCGTTTACGGTGAAAGAGGGGGTTTTTTCGTTATGGAACGGACAGCACGCGTGATAATTTTTGCCCTGCTTTTTCAGCTTTACCCGCGCGTCGATGAGATCGACGATGTCGGTTCTTGCCAGCAGGTCATTGATAAAAACGCGAGGAATTCGTCCAGCCATAAGCCCCTGTTTTTTGATGACTCATATACACAAAATCATTCAGGATGCATCAAGGCGGCAAGGAAGCGAATCCTCAGGAGCGTACATCAGTACGTGACTGGGGTGAGCGACTGCAGCCAACACTGAGGCAGCTTGAATGATGACGTGTATAAACGAAAATAAGCCGCGCATTCCTTCCGGAAGCACGGCCTTACAACTACAACTCAGTCTGAATTGAGAGCTTTGGCTCTCAATAGATTAGTACAGACGAGTACGGCGTGCGTTTTCGCGAGCCAGTTTCTTCGCGTGACGTTTCACAGCAGAAGCTTTAGCGCGCTTACGTTCGGTAGTCGGTTTTTCATAGAACTCACGACGACGAACTTCCGCCAGAACACCTGCTTTTTCGCATGAACGCTTGAAGCGACGCAGTGCTACGTCGAACGGCTCGTTTTCACGTACTTTAATTACCGGCATGTAACTCTCACCTTTAATAAATTCGGTTTGCCGCTGGCATCAACGCCAGCTTATTTCAAAATGGTGCGGAATTTTACTGCAATTGCTGCTGCTTTGTAAAGCACCGACGCGATTTTGAAAGGGACTTTTATAAGGACAAGGAGTATACACGAGCGGAACTCCTGGGGCGAACAAAGTTTTACATCAACCCGCATTGGTCCTACACTGCGCGGTAATAGAGCGAGGTAAAACAAGTCATGCGTGTACTGGGTATTGAAACATCCTGCGATGAAACCGGCATCGCCATTTACGACGATGAAAAAGGTCTTTTAGCCAACCAATTGTATAGTCAGGTGAAATTACACGCTGACTACGGCGGCGTAGTGCCAGAACTGGCCTCGCGCGATCACGTACGTAAAACCGTACCGCTGATCCAGGCCGCGCTGAAAGAGGCGGGACTGACTGCAAAAGAGATTGATGCGGTGGCGTATACCGCAGGTCCTGGTCTGGTTGGCGCGCTGCTGGTTGGCGCAACCGTAGGACGTTCGCTGGCGTTCGCCTGGGGCGTACCGGCAATTCCTGTGCACCACATGGAAGGGCATCTGCTGGCGCCAATGCTGGAAGATAATCCCCCTGCGTTCCCGTTCGTCGCGCTGCTGGTTTCCGGCGGTCACACGCAGCTGATCAGCGTCACCGGTATCGGTCAGTATGAATTACTCGGCGAATCGATTGATGATGCTGCTGGCGAAGCGTTCGACAAAACCGCCAAGCTGCTGGGGCTGGATTATCCTGGCGGTCCAATGTTGTCAAAGCTGGCCTCGCAAGGCGTTGAAAAACGTTTTGTCTTCCCGCGCCCGATGACCGATCGTCCGGGGCTGGATTTCAGCTTCTCCGGGCTGAAAACCTTTGCCGCGAATACCATTCGTAATAACGAAAATGACGATCAGACGCGCGCAGATATCGCCCGTGCCTTTGAAGATGCGGTAGTTGATACGCTGATGATCAAGTGCAAACGCGCGTTGGATCAAACCGGTTTTAAACGTCTGGTGATGGCGGGGGGCGTGAGCGCTAACCGTACGCTACGCGCAAAACTGGCCGAGATGATGCAAAAACGTCGTGGCGAAGTATTTTACGCGCGTCCGGAATTTTGTACCGACAACGGGGCGATGATCGCCTACGCGGGCATGGTGCGTTTTAAAGCGGGCGCAACGGCGGATCTTGGCGTAACCGTGCGCCCACGCTGGCCGCTGGCGGAATTACCGGCGGCGTGATTTTTTGCCCGGTGGCGCAATGTTACCGGGCAAGACGCTACATCCGCAGCATTCCTTTCTCTTCCAGAAACGCGATAATTTTTTCCAGACCCTCTCCGGATTTTAAATTACTGAACGTCCACGGACGCTCCCCGCGCATACGCAGGGTATCGCGTTCCATCACCTCCAGCGAGGCGCCGACGTAAGGGGCCAGATCGGTTTTATTGATAACCAGAAAATCGGATTTAGTGATCCCAGGACCGCCTTTACGCGGGATCTTCTCGCCTTCGGCAACGTCGATCACATAGATCGTCAGATCCGCTAATTCCGGACTGAAGGTGGCGCTCAGGTTATCGCCACCGCTTTCCACAAAAATCAGATCCAGATTGCCGAATTTCTCGCTCAGCGCCTCTACGGCAGCCAGATTCATCGATGCATCTTCGCGGATAGCAGTATGCGGGCAGCCGCCGGTTTCCACACCGACGATCCTGTCTGGCTCCAGTGCGCCCGCCTCGGTGAGAATGCGCTGATCTTCTTTGGTGTAGATATCGTTGGTGACTACCGCCAGTTGATAGCTACTGCGCATGGCTTTGCATAACGCTTCCAGCAGCGCCGTTTTGCCGGAGCCGACCGGGCCGCCAACGCCCACACGCAGGGGATGCTTGTAGTTACTCATTTTTTCTCCTCAGGAGCGGAATAATCGGGAATATTGGGTTTCATGCCGGGCAGACGCGATAGCGGCCAACGGCGTTGCGGAGCCGAGACTGGCGTCAGGCGTCGCCAGCGCCTGTGCCAGACCCTGCGCATAGCGATCGCAGAGCGCAATAATCAAACGCTGGGCCGCCTGTTGTCCAAAAGGAACCAGCTTGACGCCAGCCATCACAGCGCTCTCAATCCAGCTGTAGCCGAGACTTAACGCCAGTTCGGTCAGGGGAATTCTCCAGCGCACGGCCAGCCAGGCCATGCCGCAGAGTTGGCTGTCGGTGAAGAGAGTGCGCCACTCTCGCGAGCAATCCGCCTCCCAGTCGGTGACCAGCCGCGTAAACGCCGCGCCCCGACTGCGTTCTTCATCCCGCAGTTCGCGAGTTTCCCGGCAGGCCAACAGGTAAGCGCTCCAGCGGCGCGCGGCATCGAGATCGTCCTGCTCGCAGGCGCGATACAGTCTCGCCAGCAGCGGTAGGTCGACGGTAAAAAAGTTCTGCTCCATCTGTTGAATTTGCCAGTCAGAGAAGTCATCGACGCTTTTCACCCAGCCAATCTCCACCGCCCACTCCAGACCCTGGGACCAGGTAAACGATCCCACCGGGAGTGCGCTGCTGGCGAGCTGCATCAGACGCAACTGTTGGGTGTTATGCATCAGTGCGCATGGCCGTGATGATGCCCGTGCGATTCACTGGCATAAGCGCCTGCTTCCGGTTCAAACGGTAGTTGAGCGAACGTCACCTCGAGGTTGAACTGGCGCAGCATGGCGTCCAGCACATGATCGTGGTGGTAACGCAGTTCATCCGGCAGAATTTGTAGCGGAACGTGGCGATTGCCGAGGTGATAACAGGCTTTGGCGAGCAGGAAAGGATCGGAGCAGCGCACCACGGAAACCGACTCCGGCGCGGCGATCACTTCGATCACCTCGCTGCCATCGTCGGTGGTCAGCAGGTCGCCACCGCGTAACAGCAAACCGCGCGGTAGCATCAGCCCGGCTTCGCGACCGTCGTTCAGCGCCACTCTGGCACGACTTTTTACCCGCATATCAATGGGTAGTGTGACGCTTGCGGTGACGCGGTGAGCGTGGTCAAGGCGTTGGGTCAGGTAGATCATCGTCACTCCTCAGAACAGAAAATAGCGTTGTGCCATCGGCAAAACGTTTGCCGGTTCGCTGGTAATCAGTTCGCCATCAATACGCACCTCGTAGGTCTGAGCATCGACGGTGATATTGGGTTGCAGGTCGTTGTGGATCATGTTGGCCTTTTTCACTGTTCTGCAGCCTTTAACGACGGCGATGGCGCTTTGCAGGTTGAGCTGCTGCGCGATGTTTTGCGCATCAGCGGCCTGCGAAATAAAGGTCAGCCGGGTGTGATGCCGCGCTGCGCCAAGTGCGCCGAACATCATGCGGTAATGCACCGGCTGCGGGGTGGGAATCGAGGCATTGATGTCGCCCATCGGCGCACAGACGATCATCCCGCCTTTAACGATCGTCGCCGGTTTTACGCCAAAGAAGGCCGGTGACCACAGCACCAGATCGGCCAGTTTGCCAGGTTCAACGGAGCCGACTTCATGGGCGATACCGTGGGTTAGCGCCGGATTGATGGTGTATTTGGCGACGTAGCGTTTAATGCGCAGGTTGTCGTTGTCACCGGTTTCTTCTGCCAACGGGCCACGCTGAACCTTCATGCGGTGCGCCACCTGCCAGGTACGCAGGATCACTTCGCCCACGCGCCCCATTGCCTGCGAATCGGACGAGGTCAGGGAAAAGGCGCCAATGTCATGCAGCACATCTTCGGCAGCGATCGTTTCCCGGCGAATGCGTGATTCGGCAAAGGCCACGTCTTCGGCGATATCCGGATCGAGATGGTGGCAAACCATCAGCATGTCGAGATGCTCGTCGATGGTGTTGATGGTATAGGGCAGCGTCGGGTTCGTAGAGGAGGGCAGGATATTCGGATGCGCGCAGGCGGTGATGATATCCGGCGCATGACCGCCGCCCGCGCCTTCGGTGTGAAAAGTATGAATGGTGCGATCGCCAATCGCCGCCAGCGTATCTTCCACGAAACCGGACTCATTGAGCGTGTCGCTGTGCAGCGCTACCTGGATGTCCATTTCGTCGGCCACGGTCAGCGCGCAGTCGATAGCGGCGGGTGTGGCGCCCCAGTCTTCATGGATTTTCAGGCCAATTGCGCCTGCAGTGATTTGCTCGCGCAAGGCGTCAGGATTTGAGCCGTTACCTTTGCCCAGTAAACCGATGTTAACCGGTAACGTGTCTGCTGCCTGCAGCATGCGTGCGATGTACCACGGACCCGGCGTACAGGTGGTGGCGTGAGTGCCCGCGGCCGGACCGGTGCCGCCGCCGATCATCGTCGTCACGCCGGAAACCAGCGCCTCTTGCGCCTGCTGTGGGCAGATCCAGTGAATATGCGTATCCACGCCGCCTGCGGTGACGATCTTGCCTTCCCCGGCGATGACTTCAGTTCCCACGCCTATCGGGATCGTAACGTTGGGCTGAATATCGGGATTACCTGCCTTTCCGATGGCGAAGATCCTGCCGGCTTTGATACCAATATCCGCTTTCACGATCCCCCAGTGATCGACGATCAGCGCGTTGGTTATCACCAGATCCACACATGCATCGGCGCGCATTTGCCCCTGGCCCATGCCGTCGCGGATCACTTTTCCGCCGCCGAATTTGACCTCTTCACCGTAGGTGGTGAAGTCTTTTTCCACTTCGATCCACAGGTCGGTATCCGCCAGGCGCACTTTATCGCCAGTGGTTGGGCCAAACATGTCGGCGTACGCCTGCCGGGAAATGTCACTCATTATCTGCCTCCAGCGCGCCCATCACTTCGCTGCGAAAACCCACGATCCTTTGTGCGCCAGCAACGCGCACCAGTTCGACTTCGCGTTTTTGTCCTGGCTCAAAACGCACCGCTGTGCCCGCAGCAATGTTCAGACGAAAGCCGCGTGCGGCCAGCCTGTCAAAGTGCAGCGCCGGGTTCACTTCGAAAAAGTGATAGTGCGATCCCACCTGGATGGGCCTGTCGCCATGATTTTCCACCACGATCGTGCAGATCTCTCGCCCCTGATTAAGTGCGATACTGCCTTTTGCGATCTGATATTCACCTGGGATCATTGCCGCTCCTTAGACGATCGGGTTGTGGACAGTGACCAGCTTCGATCCGTCCGGAAACGTGGCTTCAACCTGAATATCCGGGATCATTTCCGGTACGCCTTCCATCACCTGATCGCGGCGCAGGACGTGACGCCCGTCCTCCATCAGCGCGGCCACGGTTTGCCCGTCGCGCGCCCCTTCCATGATGAAAGCGCTAATCAGCGCCACCGATTCCGGGTAGTTCAGCTTCAGCCCGCGGGCCAGGCGACGTTCCGCCACCAGCGCGGCGGTAAACAGCAACAACTTATCTTTTTCTCTGGGGGTCAGTTCCATAAGGGTTCTCTTAGGTTTGCCAGATTCTCGGTAGTACAGGCGTTTTATGTGTCAGCAGCGGGCGCAAAAATTGCCAGATGTCACGCATAACGCGCTGAACAACCAGGTTGTCGTTAGCAAGAAAACGGATTGTCAGCAGCGAGTCGTTAAGCGTTGCCCCGGCGTAATCGCCAAGCGCCATAAGCCGCTCCCGCGTGCCCTCCAGCATGTGTTCGTTGGCCGGATAACACAGCAACGTGCCGACCCAAGGATGATGCGCGACACCGCTCAGATTCCCCTCCTGCAATATCAAGCGTTCTATCAGCAGCGGCAGCCCATCTCGCCACACTTCCAGGCGATTTTGCAGCATGCCGTGGCTGAAAGTTTCCTGCATAACCGGTCGGCCAAGACACAGCAGATCCCAGGCCAGCAGGCGGCTTGCGGATGTCAGATTAAAGACGGTCTGAATAGCGGCGTTGGCGCCGGGAAAGAGGATCGTATCCTGCGGCAGCCACTCCAGCGTGGCGTGCGAGGCGAGGGTAAAATGCTGGCGCAGCAACGCTTGTGGCCCTCGGCTGCGATAAAACTTGCCCGCGCCGGGCTGGGTGATTAACGCATGGCTGTTTTCGTCGAGCGTGACGGCAATATGGAGCTCATCCCCGCCAACGATCCCCGCAGGTGGATGCAGCAAATAGAGATGGCAGACGTCCCCTTCCGGGTAAAACGGGCGCTGAACCGTCAATGGACCATGATGACGCGCCGAGGGGAGCACCGTTTTGTGCCCGGTGCAGGAAAAATGCAGTTCCAGTTCGGCCTGCCAGCCTCGTGTGAGTGTCTCGTGCGCAACCGTGTCCAGAGCGTTTCCCCTATCAGCATGAGGGTGTTTGCATACAAAAAAGTATGCCTCAGCGCATCGGGAAATCGATCATATGAGAAGCTTATGGATTAAGGGGCGACAATATGCCGCCCAAGGGAGATTACAGTAAAACGAGGGGCATCCAGATCAGACCGGTGATCACCAGCAGCACGAGGAAAATCAGGCCAAAAATAGCGCCGAGTCGCCAGTAATCCACCGTTGGCAAATAACCGCTGCCGTAGTAGATAGGGCTAGGACCGGTGGCGTACGGGGTCAGAATGCTGCCCAGGCCAATGGCGGCGCCGACCATCAGGCAGAAGACCGGTAGCGGGATTTCCGGCATTGCCAGCGCGGCGGCAATCATCATCGGCGCGAGGGCAGAGGTATACGCCGTGGCGCTGGCAAAGAAGTAGCGCAGCAGATAGAACACCACGATCAGCGCCACCATCACCATCATCGGCGAATAGCCGCTCAGTCCTCCCGCCAGCAGCTTGCCGAACCAGGTAATAAAACCGGTGTTATTGAGCCCGGTGGCGAGCGTTATCAGCGAGGCCAGCCAGAAAAAGACGTTCCATGCGGCTTTATTGCTGACGATGTCATCCCAGCTAATGATGCGTAGTACCAGCATCAACGCCACCACGCTGTATCCGACCATTGCGGCGTCAATGTAGTCGCCGCCGAAGATCCACAGCACTAACGCGCCGACCATCAGTACCAGCATCTTTTTCTCGCGAGCGCAGAGCGGTCCCATCGCTTTTAGCTCTGTATCCGCCCAACGTGGAACCTGATCGCCGGATTTCAGTACCGGTGGATACAGCAGGTACGCCAGCCACGGCACGATCAGCACCAGTAAAATGCTCAGCGGCAGCATGCCTAAGAACCAGTCGCCCCAGCTCAGCGCCGTGTGGGACGCGCCTTTCATCAGGCCGATCAACAGCAGATTCGGTGCCATCGCCGTTAAGAAAATAGCGCTGGTAACGCAGTCAGCGACAATGCCCATCCACATGATGTACGAGCCAATGGAGCGTGAACTGGCGCTATTGGGCTGCGAGTTATACAGCGGCGGCAGGTTGCGGATAATCGGGTAGATTATTCCGGCTCCGCGCGCGGAGTTGGAAGGCGTGACGGGAGCGAGGATAAGTTCGGAGAACATCACCGCATAGCCGAGAAATAACGTCCGGTGCCCCATCTTTTTCACCAGCATCAGCGCGATTCGCCGACCAAGGCCGGTTTTCTCATAGCCGGTACCAAACATAAAGGCCGCGAAGATCAGCCAGATGACCGAGTTTGAGAATCCAGATACCGCCCACGACAGCGATTTGGCAGTAAATTTAAAACCGTCCTGCGCGAGTTGCTCCGGACTGAACAGCAGCCACGGTGAAAGGACGGCGATGATCGAAATGCCAATCATCGCCACCACCGCGCCCGGTACAGGTTCCAGAATAAGCCCGACAATCACACCGGTAAAGACGGCAAAATAGAGCCAGGTGTGACTCTCAAGACCGGTGGGGACGGGCAGAACAGCAATAATGGCGATGACCACCAGCGGAGCCAGGTATCGCCACCAACCAGCTAAAGGTGCCATTGTTGTATCCCTGCAAAGAGGGAGAGGCGTTACGCCCCTCCGGGAGGGTTATTTGATGTAGTGCACGTGCTCGCAGATTTCTTCGACGATAGGATCGCGACGTTCAGCGAACAGCTTTTTGTTTTCGGCAATCAGGTTATTACCGTGAGTATCGATGGAAACGATCAGCGGGCCGAACTCTTTTACCCGGCATACCCACAGAGATTCCGGCATGCCGAGTTCGGTCCAGTGTACCTCTTCAATTTCTTCAACCTGAGTAGCCGCCACGACCGCACAGCCAGCCGGGAAGATGACGTGCAGCGCTTTGAACTGTTTGCAGCCTTCTTCCGTCAGCGGCCCCATGCCGCCTTTGCCGACCACCAGCTTGACGCCCGTCTGCTCGATAAAGTCTTTCTCAAACGCTTCCATACGCATGCTGGTAGTTGGGCCGACGGAGACCATCTCCCATTTTTCACCGTTCTTACGGACGATCGGGCCCGCATGGAAAATGGCTTTGCCGTTCAGGTCATAAGGAATCGGGCGCTTCAGTTCGATCAGGCGACGGTGGCAAACGTCACGGCAGGTCACCAGCGTGCCGGTCAGGTAAATGACATCGCCAACGCGAATGTCTGCCAGATCTTCGGCTTTGATCGGGGTTGTGAGGATCTTTTTCATAACGCGCTCCGGGTGTGAGACAGGTTTTCGAAGGAGAGGTCGGCATGAACCAACAGCGTGCCGCGACGGTGCGCCCAGCAGCCGGTAGAGACGGCAACGCCGATAGTCGACGGGTGGCGCGCGGCGGATTCGATATGCACGCCCATCACTGAGCTATTCCCGGTCAACCCTTGCGGCCCAATGCCCAGACGGTTAAGTCCTTCTTCCAGGCGCAGTTCCAGTTCTGCCGCTTTTGGGTTTGGATGGCGTGATCCGATTGGGCGCAGCACCGCTTTACGAGAAAGCACGGCAGCGGTTTCTACAGAGGTGGCAATACCTACGCCCACCAGCACTGGCGGACAAGCGTTGACTGCCAGCGTGGAGATATTTTCGAAGACAAATTTCACCACGCCTTCGTAGCCTTCAGAAGGCATTAACACTTTCGAGCGCCCCGGCAGCGTACAGCCGCCGCCTGCCATGTAGACTTCGATTTCCGCGTCATCGTTATCAGGGATGATGTCCCATGTGACCCACGGCACACCGGTACCGGTATTTTTTCCGGTATTCACTTCGTCAAAAATCTCAACCGCGTTATGGCGCAGCGGCGCTTTTACCGTGGCATCTTCAACAGCCTGTTTCAGAATGCTTTGCAGTTCGCCAAGTAGCGGAAAACGGGAACCGACCTTCACGAAGAACATAATCTCCCCGGTGTCCTGACAGGCTGGGCGGTTCAGGTCGATAGCTTTCTGCATGTTGTCAAACATGGTGTGGTAGATGATTTTACCCATCGGCGAGGTTTCGCCTTCACGCAGCTGTTTTAATTTATCCACAACATCGTCAGGCATGCGGGTAGAAATCATGGCGGTAAAGTCGGCGACAATGTTCGTCAGCGTAGTTATTGCATGTTGGTTATTTTGATTGCTCATCTTATTAACTCCAGTTCTTTTATTTGTCTGGAAATAAATTCTCCGCCACAAACTACCACTAAAAATGTGGTTTTATATTATTTGGCACTGTGAATATCTAATTAACAGTTCGTGAATGATGTCCAGATAAGGCAATAAAAATTGCGCCAGGGCAGGGTTTAATACGTATGGGAGAATTACACTGCGGTTAATCACATTACGGATTACCGATCATGCTGAATACGTATCCCCTGGCGAAAGACCTACAGGTGCTGGTTGAAATTGTCCATAGCGGCAGCTTTAGCGCCGCCGCTGCGACGCTGGGCCAGACGCCAGCGTTTGTGACGAAGCGCATTCAGATCCTCGAGTCCACGCTAGGGGCTACGTTGCTAAGCCGCTCGGCGCGCGGCGTGGCGCTAACGGAGAGTGGTCAACGTTGCTATGAACATGCGCAGGCGATCCTCGCAGGTTATCAACATCTGGTCGATGACGTTACGCAACTCAAAACGCGTCCGGCAGGGATGATTCGTATCGGCTGTAGCTTTGGTTTTGGGCGCAGTTATATTGCACCGGCAATTACAGAATTGATGCACAGCTATCCTGAATTACAGGTACATTTTGAACTTTACGATCGGCAAATTGATTTGGCGCAGGATAATATCGATTTGGATATTCGTATTAATGATGAAATTCCTGATTATTATATTGCTCATTTGTTAACGAAAAATAAAAGGATATTATGCGCAGCACCGACGTATTTACAAAAATACGGTGAGCCGACGACGTTACAGGAATTAATTCGGCATGATTGTCTGGTCACCAAAGAACGGGATATGACTCACGGGGTGTGGGAACTGGATAACGGTCAGGAGAAAAAGTCGGTTAAGGTGGCGGGACATCTTTCTTCTAACAGCGGTGAGATTGTGCTGCAGTGGGCGCTACAGGGAAAAGGGATCATGCTGCGTTCTGAATGGGACGTACAACCGTTTCTGGCCAGCGGTGAACTGGAGCGGGTGCTGCCGGACTATGCGCAGAGCGCTAATATCTGGGCGGTTTATCAGGAGCCGCTGTATCGCAGCGTGAAGCTTCGCGTGTGCGTGGAGTTTCTGGCGACGTGGTGTCAGAACCGATTAGGCAAACCGGTGGAGGGGTATCACATCCCCGAGGCCGGATAAGACGCCGACGCGTCGCTATCCGACAATAAAATCACTCGGAGTCTTTTTCGCGTTTTTTCTTTAGCTTGGTCCAGATCTTCGGCTCCTGACGACGCCACAGACGCTGAATGTTGTCATGGTGACGAAGCAGAATTAAGCACGACAACATGGACACCGGGAAAGTGAACTGGGGATTGAACCACCAGACGTAAAAAGGGGCGATCAGCGCACTGACGATAGCGCCTAACGACGAATAGCCGCTTAACAGGACGGTTAGTAGCCAGGTTCCGGCCATCACGCCGGTTAAGTCCCAGCCAATCGGCGCAATTGCGCCAAAGGCGGTGGCAACGCCTTTTCCACCTTTAAAGCCGAAAAATACCGGCCAAATGTGTCCCAGACAGGCGGCGATTGCGATCAACCCCAGCCAGAAGGGGCTGACGCCTAGCGCATAGGCACCCCAGACGGGTAACATACCTTTCAGGACGTCGAAAATCAGTACCGCGACGGCGGCTCCCTTGCCACCGATGCGCAGCACGTTTGTCGCGCCCGGATTCCCAGAGCCGCTGTCGCGCGGGTCCGGCAATCCAGCGAGGCGGCATACCAGAATGGCACTGGAAATAGAGCCGCAGAGGTACGCGAAGATAATCATTCCAGGCGCGATTGCACTCATAAGCTGTTCCGTTTTGAAAATGTCGTGTAAAACGCTACTTCTGTGGATAATACGCATATTTCGCCGGAAGTGGTATCCGGGTTAGCCAAAAAGCAGGCAGGTCGTGATGGATATTGTATTTATAGAGCAACTTTCTGTAATCACCACTATTGGTGTTTACGACTGGGAACAAACGATCGAACAACGGTTGGTGTTCGATATCGAAATGGCATGGGATAACCGCAAATCAGCTAAAAGCGATGATGTGGCTGATTGCCTGAGCTATGCTGATATTGCTCAAACGGTTGTTAATCATGTGGAAGGTGGGCGTTTTGCGCTGGTAGAACGTGTAGCGGAAGAGGTGGCGGATTTGCTACTTAACCGCTTTAATTCACCGTGGGTGCGGATCAAACTCAGCAAACCTGGCGCGGTAGCCCGTGCGGCAAACGTCGGGGTCGTCATTGAGCGTGGCAATAATCTGAAAGAAAATAATTAATTTAATAATTTCTAAATCAAACGGGTATAAAAGAGTCCTTTCGTCGGCTCTTTTTTGCCGTGTTTTCTCTATCTAGGGGTTTATTAATGAGTGATATGCACTCGCTGCTGGTGGCGGCAATTTTGGGTGTGGTCGAAGGATTGACGGAATTTTTACCCGTTTCCAGTACCGGCCATATGATTATTGTTGGCCACCTGTTGGGTTTTGAGGGTGATACCGCAAAAACATTCGAGGTGGTGATCCAATTGGGGTCTATTCTGGCAGTGGTGGTGATGTTCTGGCGACGTTTGTTTGGCCTGATCGGCATTCACTTCGGCAAGGCCCCGCATGAAGGTACTGGCAAAGGTCGACTGACGCTGGGGCATATCCTGTTGGGGATGATTCCGGCGGTTGTACTGGGACTGGTGTTCCACGACACCATCAAGTCGCTGTTTAACCCGATCAACGTGATGTATGCGCTGGTGGTGGGTGGTGTACTGCTGATTGCCGCAGAATGCCTGAAGCCGAAAGAGCCGCGCGCGCCGGGTCTGGATGATATGACCTATCGCCAGGCGTTTATGATTGGCTGTTTTCAGTGTCTGGCGCTGTGGCCGGGTTTTTCTCGCTCAGGGGCGACGATTTCTGGCGGTATGCTGATGGGCGTGAGCCGTTATGCGGCTTCTGAGTTTTCATTCCTGCTGGCGGTGCCGATGATGATGGGCGCGACGGCGCTGGATCTCTACAAGAGCTGGTCGTTCCTTAGCGCATCAGATATCCCAATGTTTGCAGTCGGTTTTGTGACGGCGTTTATCGTGGCGCTGGTCGCGATCAAAACCTTCCTGCAGCTGATTAAGCGTATCTCGTTCATTCCGTTTGCGATTTACCGCTTTGTTGTGGCGGCTGCCGTCTATGTGGTTTTTTTCTGATCGCCACTAAATGCCGGATGGCGCTGCGCTTATCCGGCCTACGGGCGTAATATGTAGGCCGGATAAGGCATTTATGCCGCCATCCGGCAACGTCAGTTTAATGGGCAGGTTTAGGACACCGCTTCTCCTTCCAGTTGGCCACCGCCGCAATGCGACGCCGGGTCAGTTCTTCACGAATTGCCTGACCTTTGAATCCCGCTTCCACGACATCTTTCGTGGGAACCGCCTGCGCAACCAGCCAGGCTTCACGCAACAGCCTGCCTTGCGGGTAATCCGCCGCTTCAAAACCGGTTCGCCCACGCACGTCGGCCTCGCTGGTGAGGGCGATTTGCTCCACGCGCTGCGGTTTGCGCCATGCATCGATGGAATCAAACAGCTTAACGATGGTTTTCGGTTGCAGGATCGGGAAGGTATGAATCAGGTCGTGGAACTCGGCCACCAGTTTGGCTAAATCACGGATGTCATTCGGCACGCGCAGGCGCTGACACAGTTGCTCGACCAGCTTAACACCCGCCGGACCGTGGCCATGATGGCGCGGCCATAGCGCTTTAGGCGTTAATGCTTTGCCAAGATCGTGGCACAGCGTGGCAAAACGCACGTCGACCTCCGGGCTTAACATGGCTGCCATCGACAGCGTCATCAGCGTGTGAATACCGGTATCAATTTCCGGGTGCCACTGCGCGGGCGCGGGAACGCCGAACAGAGCATCCACTTCAGGAAACAGAACGTGCAGTGCGCCGCAGTCGCGCAGGACCTGAAAAAATACCTGTGGGTTGCGGGTGGTTAAGGCGCTTTCCGTTTCTTTCCACACGCGCTCTGGCGTCAAGTGTTCCAGCTCGCCAGCGGCGTTCATATCGCGCATCAGCGTCATGGTTTCGTCGGCAATACGAAAGCCAAGGTGCGCATAGCGGGCAGCAAAGCGCGCTACGCGCAGCACGCGCAGTGGATCTTCGCTAAAAGCCGGGGAAACATGACGCAGCAGGCGGTTTTCCAGATCATCGCGTCCGTTATACGGGTCGATAATCTCCCCGTTGTCATCGCGGGCCATTGCGTTGATGGTCAGGTCGCGTCGCTGAAGATCGGCCTCCAGCGTCACATCTGGCGCGGCGTAGCAGGTGAATCCGGTATATCCCGAACCTGATTTGCGTTCAGTACGCGCCAACGCATACTCTTCCCGGGTTTGCGGATGCAGAAACACGGGAAAATCGCGGCCTACCTGTTGGTAACCCGCGTCGAGCATTCCTTGCGGCGTGGCGCCGACAACGACCCAATCTTTATCTTTAATCGGTAGCCCTAATAACGCATCCCGAACAGCACCACCGACCAGATAAATCTTCACGCCACTTTCCTTTTGAAAAAAACATCCCTTAATCATATGTCAGTGTGGCGGAGAAGGCGATTCAGTTCATCCAGCGATCTTTGCGTTTACGGCTTGGGATCATGTGTGGCAGAACCAGACCGAGCAGCAGACCAAGACCCAGCACGCCGCCGCCATACATAAACCATTGCATGATGATAGTACGCTGCTTGTCATCAAGCTGAAGGTTGGCTGCGCTCACCTTCTTTTGCGCCACGATAAGTTCGTTCTTCAGCTTCTGGTTTTCTTGTTTCAGCCCGTCAATAACGCTGTCGCTCTGCGCTACCTTTTGCTGCATGTCGGCGGTACGCTGATTCCATGTGGTATCGATATTATTGAGCTTATCGGTCAAAATCTTAACCTGGTTTTCCAGGTCGGGAACGCGGGTACGCAGGCTCGGCGTACTGTTCAGCTCTTTCAGTGGGATCCAGGCGGTACGTCCGGTGCTGTCTTTCACCTGGGCGTAATTAGTATTGGCATCGGTCTGTAATAGCGTGACTTCCTCGCCGGCGTTAACCGTACCCACGAGGCGATAATTATCTCCCGGACCGCTGCGGACCCAGGTGTTCAGTTCGTCAGAGACATAGCGCTTTTCTTCGGCATGAGAGACTGCAGTGGCGCTAAGTGCGAGTAAAGTTAATCCAATCAGGCGTAATTTTGGCATCAGGCTGTCGTTATTGTCATAGAAAGTGGAACGATAGTAGTGGCATCAGTGTCTCTACGCAAAGCATTCGACATCAATCGGAATCATCTGTGTCCTTTTTGCCACCACTCGAAACTTTTACGCCCGTCAAATTGCTCGTTGCATGGCAATTTGGCGCAAAATACTATCTACTGACCATAAAGAACGAACTTAGTTCGCAGTCAGTTTTCTCAACTGTGACATAACCCATAAGCACAAGACCATGGCCCAGGAAATCGAATTAAAATTTATCGTTAATAGTGACGCTGTCGATGCGCTACGTGAACGTCTGAATACGCTGGGGGGAGAGCATCATGCGCCCAGCCAGTTGCTGAATATTTACTACGAAACGCCGGATGCGTGGTTGCGTGGTCACGATATGGGGCTGCGTATTCGCGGTGAAAACGGTCATTACGAAATGACCATGAAAATTGCCGGACGCGTAACGGGCGGCCTGCATCAGCGACCGGAGTTTAACGTTGCGCTGGACGCGCCTGAGCTGGATCTCGCCTTGTTCCCAACGGAAGTCTGGCCTGATGGCAAACTGCCCGCTGAACTTGCTTCTCAAGTGCAGCCGTTGTTCAGCACCGATTTTTTCCGTGAGAAATGGTTGGTTGATGTTGATGGCAGCCGGATTGAAATGGCCCTCGATGTGGGGGAAGTGAAAGCGGGCGAGTTTGCAGAACCTATCTGTGAGCTTGAACTTGAACTGCTAAGCGGCGATACCCGTGCGGTACTGAAACTGGCAAACCAGCTGGTTTCGCAAACCGGTTTACGCCAGGGCAGTTTGAGCAAAGCCGCGCGCGGTTATCATTTGGCCCAGGGGAATGCGCCGCGCGAACTCAAACCGACGCGGATTTTGAAGGTTCCGGCGAAGGCGAGCATTGAGCAGGGGTTGGAAGCGGCGCTGGAGCTGGCATTATCACAGTGGCAGTACCACGAAGAGCTGTGGGTACGCGGCGTTAAAGGGGCGAAAGCCGAGGTGCTGGCGGCAATGGGGTTGGTGCGTCACATTCTGATGTTGTTTGGCGGTAATGTGCCACGAAAAGCGAGCGCTCACTTACGTGATTTACTGACCCAATCGGAAGCGATCATTGCGTCGGACGTTTCTGCTATTTCGGCGGTTTACAGTACGCAAACGGCAATGGCCAAGCTGGCGCTGACCGAATGGCTGGTGACCAAAGGATGGCAGCCGTTCCTGGATGCGAAGGCGCAGGGCAAAATTGCCGACTCCTTTAAGCGCTTCTCTGATACCCATCTTTCACGCCATGCCGCTGAGCTGAAAACCGCTTTTGCGCAGCCGTTGGGCGATCAGTACGCCGATCAGCTTCCACGTTTGACGCGCAACATTGATAGCATGCTGATGCTGGCGGGATACTACGACGAAAATGTCGCATCAGAATGGATCGCTACTTGGCAGGGCTTACGTCGCGCCATTGCGGCCAACCAATATATTGAAATTGAACACTTCCGCAACGAGGCGATCGCGCTGGAACCGTTCTGGCTGCACAGCGGAAAACGATAATCAGGGCCGAGGCCGGGATGCCTGATGGCGCTGCGCTTATCAGGCCTACGCGATGTGTGTAACTGTCATGTAGGTCGGATAAGGCGAAAAGACGCATCCGGCACCATTCAAAGGATAACCCGTAAATGAAGCAGCTCTCTTCACCGTTACAGCAGTACTGGCCGACCGTTGTTGAGCGGCTGCCAGCAGCAATATCTGAGTCCTCGCTTAGCGTTCAGGCGAAGTCAGTACTTACATTCAGTGATTTTGTCCGTGACAGCATTATTGCCCATCCCGAATGGCTGGCTGAGCTGGAAAGCACTCCACCCCTGGCGGATGAATGGCAACACTATGCCAACTGGTTACAGCAAGCATTGGCTGACGTTAGTGACGAAAACACACTGATGCGTGAGTTACGCCTGTTTCGTCGTCGCATTATGGTGCGTATCGCCTGGGCACAGACGCTGTCGCTGGTGACCGAAGAGAGTATTTTGCAGCAGCTAAGTCATCTGGCTGAAACGTTGATCGTTGCCGCGCGCGACTGGTTGTACGCAGCCTGCTGTCGCGAATGGGGAACGCCGTGTAATCCTGAAGGTGTGGCGCAGCCGCTGCTGATTTTAGGCATGGGGAAACTGGGCGGCGGCGAGCTGAATTTTTCCTCCGATATCGACCTGATTTTTGCCTGGCCGGAACACGGCAGCACACAGGGTGGGCGTCGCGAGCTGGATAACGCGCAGTTCTTTACCCGTATGGGCCAGCGGCTTATCAAAGTGCTGGATCAGCCCACAATGGATGGGTTTGTCTATCGGGTGGATATGCGTTTACGCCCGTTTGGCGACAGCGGCCCGCTGGTGCTGAGCTTCTCCGCGCTGGAGGATTATTACCAGGAACAAGGGCGCGACTGGGAACGCTATGCGATGGTTAAAGCCCGCATTATGGGCGATGCCGACGGTACATACGTCAGCGAGCTTCGTGCCATGCTGAGGCCTTTTGTCTTCCGTCGCTATATTGATTTCAGCGTGATCCAGTCGCTGCGTAACATGAAAGGGATGATTGCGCGTGAAGTACGTCGTCGTGGCCTGAAAGACAACATCAAGCTGGGGGCGGGCGGCATTCGTGAAATCGAATTTATCGTGCAGGTATTCCAGCTGATTCGCGGTGGGCGCGAGCCATCGCTGCAATCCCGCTCGCTGTTACCAACGCTTAGCGCCATCAATGCGCTGCACTTGCTTTCTGATACCGACGCGGAACAACTGCGCGCAGCCTATCTCTATTTACGCCGCCTGGAAAACCTGCTGCAAAGTATCAATGATGAGCAGACCCAGACGCTGCCGGGTGATGAACTGAATCGCGCGCGGCTGGCGTGGGGGATGAACGTTGATGGCTGGCAGCAATTAACCGATGTGCTGACCAATCATATGGACAATGTGCGCCGGGTCTTCAACGAGCTGATTGGCGATGACGAAGCTGAAACCCAGGAAGAGTCGCTCTCTGAACAGTGGCGCGAATTGTGGCAGGACGCCTTACAGGAAGATGACACCACGCCAGTGCTGACGCATCTGGCGGATGACGATCGGCGGCGCGTGCTGTCTCTGATTGCTGATTTCCGCAAAGAGCTGGATAAACGCACTATTGGCCCACGCGGACGCCAGGTGCTGGATCATTTAATGCCGCATCTGCTGAGCGATGTCTGTACGCGTGACGACGCCTCAGTCCCGCTGTCACGCATTACACCGCTGCTGGTGGGTATTGTGACTCGCACGACCTATCTGGAACTGCTGAGCGAATTCCCCGGGGCGCTGAAGCATTTGATTTCGCTCTGTGCGGCCTCGCCGATGGTCGCCAGCCAACTGGCGCGGTATCCGTTGTTGCTCGATGAACTGTTGGATCCGAATACCCTGTATCAACCTACCGCGACGGACGCCTACCGTGATGAGCTGCGCCAGTATTTGCTGCGCGTGCCGGAAGATGACGAAGAGCAGCAACTGGAGGCACTGCGCCAGTTTAAGCAAACGCAGCTACTGCGTATTGCCGCGGCTGATATCGCCGGTACGCTGCCGGTGATGAAGGTGAGCGATCATTTAACCTGGCTGGCGGAAGCGATTATTGATGCGGTAGTCCAGCAGGCGTGGACGCAGATGGTTGCTCGCTACGGGCAACCTACCCATCTTGGCGAACGTGAGGGGCGCGGTTTTGCCGTCGTCGGCTATGGCAAACTGGGTGGCTGGGAACTGGGTTACAGTTCGGATCTTGATTTGATCTTCCTGCATGATTGCCCGATGGATGTGATGACGGACGGTGAGCGTGAGATTGACGGGCGACAGTTCTATCTGCGTCTGTCGCAGCGCATTATGCACCTTTTCAGCACCCGCACCTCGTCCGGTATTTTGTACGAAGTGGATGCGCGGCTGCGTCCATCCGGCGCGGCGGGAATGCTGGTGACATCAACCGACGCTTTCGACGATTACCAGCGCAACGAAGCCTGGACATGGGAGCATCAGGCGCTGGTGCGTGCTCGTGTGGTATATGGCGACCCGCAGTTGACCTCTCAGTTTGATGCGATTCGTCGCGATATCATGACCCTCGTCCGTGATGGAAAAACCTTGCAGACCGACGTGCGTGAAATGCGTGAGAAAATGCGCGCCCATTTGGGCAATAAGCATCGGGATCGTTTTGATATTAAAGCGGATGAAGGTGGCATCACAGACATTGAGTTTATTACGCAGTATCTGGTGTTGCGCTATGCGCATGAAAAACCGAAGCTGACGCGCTGGTCGGATAATGTGCGCATTCTGGAATTACTGGCGCAAAACGACATTATGGACGAGCAGGAAGCGCTGGCGCTTACCCGTGCTTATACGACGTTGCGTGATGAACTTCACCATCTTGCGTTGCAGGAACTTCCGGGCTATGTGGCGCTGGAGCACTTTGACGCTGAACGTACACTGGTGCGTGACAGCTGGCAGAAGTGGCTGGTTGCCGAGTGAAGTGTGCTATTATCGCGCGCAAATTTTAAGACCCTCAGAGAATCTCTCAGGAGACAGGAATGAAAGTAACGCTGCCAGAGTTTGAACGTGCAGGAGTCATGGTTGTCGGTGATGTGATGCTGGATCGCTACTGGTACGGCCCTACCAGCCGTATTTCACCTGAAGCGCCGGTTCCGGTGGTGAAGGTCGATACCATCGAAGAACGTCCCGGTGGCGCAGCAAACGTGGCGATGAACATTGCCTCTCTGGGCGCAAATTCCCGTCTGGTGGGTTTGACCGGTATCGACGACGCGGCGCGTGCGCTGAGCAAAACGCTGGCGGATGTGAACGTAAAATGCGACTTCGTTTCCGTGCCGACGCATCCGACAATCACCAAACTGCGCGTGCTTTCCCGCAACCAGCAGTTGATTCGTCTGGATTTTGAAGAAGGTTTTGAAGGCGTGGATCCGCAGCCGCTGCACGAGCGTATTAATCAGGCGCTGGGTTCTATTGGCGCTCTGGTGCTTTCCGACTACGCCAAAGGCGCGCTGGCAAGCGTGCAGCAGATGATTGCGTTGGCGCGTAAGGCTGGCGTGCCGGTACTTATCGATCCGAAAGGGACCGATTTTGAACGTTACCGAGGCGCAACGCTGCTAACGCCCAACCTGTCTGAGTTTGAAGCGGTAGTGGGTAAATGCAAAAGCGAAGATGAACTGGTTGAGCGCGGCATGAAATTGATTGCTGATTTCGACCTTTCCGCACTGCTGATTACCCGTTCAGAACAGGGGATGACGTTGCTGCAACCGGGCAAATCGCCACTGCATATGCCGACGCAGGCGCAGGAAGTGTATGACGTGACCGGTGCGGGCGATACGGTAATTGGCGTGCTGGCGGCGACGCTGGCGGCGGGTAACACACTGGAAGAGGCGTGCTATTTTGCCAACGCTGCAGCCGGTGTTGTGGTTGGTAAACTGGGAACCTCCACCGTTTCTCCGATTGAACTGGAAAACGCGGTGCGTGGTCGGGCTGATACTGGTTTTGGCGTGATGAGCGAATCTGAGCTGAAACAGGCCGTTGCCAGCGCCCGCAAGCGCGGTGAGAAAGTGGTGATGACTAACGGCGTGTTCGACATCCTGCATGCGGGCCACGTTTCCTATCTGGCAAATGCGCGCAAGCTGGGCGATCGCCTGATCGTGGCGGTAAACAGCGATGCGTCGACCAAACGTCTGAAAGGCGAAACGCGTCCGGTCAACCCGCTGGAACAGCGCATGATCGTGCTGGGCGCGCTGGAATCCGTCGACTGGGTGGTCTCTTTTGAAGAAGATACACCGCAGCGTCTGATCGCCGGCATCCTGCCGGATCTGCTGGTCAAAGGCGGTGACTATAAGCCAGAAGATATTGCGGGCAGCAAAGAGGTATGGGCGAACGGCGGTGAAGTGCTGGTGCTGAACTTCGAAGATGGCTGCTCAACTACCAATATCATCAAGAAGATCCAGAAAGACAGCGATAAATAACAATTGGAATGTTTGTCGGATGGCGGTGCCCGGCCTACGAGGTTGTAGGCCGGATAAAACGCGTAAGCGTTGCCATCCGGCATTTCTGTTTCTTATTCTTCAGTCGTTTTCTCAACAGGCTGTGGACTGTTTTTCAGCGGATCGGCCAGTGCCGACAGCGAACCGCCGGACAAACCAATTTCATTTAACAGCGAGTCAATCAGCGGCGCTTGTGTACGATAGGCAAGGGCGGCGGATAATGCCTGCTCAGCCAGATTCCCTCCGGTTACGTTACCTGCGGTCACTTCACCGACGGCGCCGCCACGATTCAGACCATCAACCTGGATAATCTTGATACCATCGATAGACTTCATTGGCTCAACGGATTTCTCAATGACTGCTGGCAGGGACTGCAGCAGGGCCAGCTTAAATTTCAGACTGGTCTGTTCGTCGGAAAGCACGTTGATAGCATCGTTCAGCGCACGCTGGGCTTCGGCTTCCGCCAGACCTTTTTTCCGCGTGGCTTCGGCCAGTTCCACAATTGCCGCCGCCTGCAATTCTGCGGCTTCTTTTTCCGCTTTTGCCCGGACGGTCAGTTCAACCGCCTGGGTTTCTGCATCCTGCGCTGCGGCAATCAACGCCACCTGTTTGGCACGATCCGCTTCTGCGGTCTGGCGGGTGGTTTCTACGTTCTGCTGGGCGCGAACCGCTTCGGCTAGCGCATCGTTAGCGCGTGCTTCAGCCTGAGACTGCTGTTCAGACTTGGCGGCAATGGCGATGGACTTGGTCTGGTTGGCGATCTCCGTTACCTGCTGTTGTTCGATCTCTTTGATGCGAACTTCACGCTCGGCCTCGACTTTTCTGGATCGCACCGCCTGTTCGCGCTCGATTTCTGTTTCCTGAATCTGCCGTTCGGCAAGAATGCGCGTCTGCTCAGCTTCACGATGACGTTCGGCTTCGAAGGCGGCAATTTTGGCGTTTTGCTCGGCCGTGCGGGTCTTCACCTGCTGCTCCTGCTCGAGAGTCATGAAGGCTTCCTGCTGTTCGATTTCCAGCTTGCGTGCCAGCGCATCACGGTTTTTCTCACGAACGGCAACTTCTACGTCCTGCTCGACTTCGTTACGTTCGCGACGACGGCGTTCTGTTTCCTGGGTCAGCTTGGTCAGACCCTCGGCATCAAAGGCGTTATTCGGGTTGAAATGGACTTTTTCGGTCTGGTTAAAGTTGGTGAGTGAAACGCTCTCCAGTTCCAGGCCGTTTTTGGACAGGTCTTCCGCGACGGTATTTTGTACGCCCTGAACGAAGTTTTCACGCGTATCCTGCAGTTCATGCATGGTCATCTGCGACGCAGTGGCGCGTAGGGCATCAACAAACTTATCTTCTATTAGCACACGTAAATCCTCTGGTGACAGCGTTCGCTGTCCCAGCGTCTGTGCGGCGGTAGCAATCCCTTCAACAGACGGTTTTACACGCACGAAAAAGGCGACGACGACATCCACGCGCATACGGTCTTTGGTGATGAGACTGTCGACAGTTGAACGGCTCACCTCAAGTTTGAGGGTGTTCATGTTGATAGGAATAATTTCGTGGAAGATAGGCATGACAATTGCGCCGCCGCTCATCACCACTTTTTGTCCACCAAGGCCGGTACGCACAAACGCCTGTTCAGCAGATGCGCGGCGATACAGGCGGGCAAAAATAATCCCGATAATTACTAAGACGACCACCGCCACAATGGCGGTAAACATCCATGAAGGTAACATGCCAAAAACATCATCCATCTATAAGATCCCTCTGTATAAAATTATAAAACAGTCGGCCAGGGGTTTAGCTCGGCCAGGTAACGCGTTGCGGAGAGTCGGCAGATAATCAGCACCTTGTCTCCTTTTTTGAATTCTTTGCCCGCTTCAGGCTCCAGCAGCACATAGTGAGTCTGCCCGAACTTATCGGTAAATTTGCCTTCGCAGGGGGTTCCGGCACTTGCGGAATGTCCGGTAATAATCGCCATGCTGCCGATAAATTCATCTTCAGCGAGGGCGGTGGTTTCATCCCGCGGCAGCCAGGGAGCAATGATTTTTCCGCTGTAATGCACGGCGAAGACGGCAAGAATAAAACTCACCGGAGCAAGCAGCAGGTTGCTGAGCGGTGCTTGCCACAGCGTGACCCAGCCATGCTGAAGGAGGATGCCGAAGAGTCCAAAGAAGCCAGCGAGTAAACACAGCACGATCAGTGCCGGGATCCGCCCGATATTGAGATAGTGAAGCGCCTGGCCGATATTGCCGGAAGTCAGGGCATCGTAATGTTCGAGGTGAGCATCAAGCGCACCTGAAAGAAAATGGCCAAAAATAAGAGAGATGATTTCCAGTAGGCCAATCAACAGTACAAATGAAATAGCAAACAGGTAGAGGCTGTTGTAATCCGTGAATAATGCCAAGTTGTTTCCTCCTGTTACTGCGTTCCCTGTCCGTGTCAAAAGTAATGGTTTTACCTCTTACTTTTACATGACGTTACAATAACATGCGTTACCCTGGTCTTTAATCCGAAAAGGGGCTCATCCCCCTCTTAGATTTCGTAGGAAACTGTGAAGCAGGCGGTTTTTTTGCGCACAATATGTACAGAATAACTTCGTATCCAGGGAAATACTGAAATTAGAAAAAGCATATGGCCTTAGCAGATATTCAATAACTGGAGGGTATGCTCATGAACAGCAATATGTATTCAATGAACAATTTCGATTTCCTGGCCCGTAGTTTTGCCAGAATGCAGGCTGAGGGCCATCCCGTTGATATCCAGGCGATAACCGGGAACATGGATGAAGAACATCGAAGCTGGTTTTGCAAACGCTATGCGCTGTACTGCCAGCAGGCGACGGAAGCCAGGAAGCTAGAACTGGAACACTAACAGAAAAACGGGCCTTGCGGCCCGTTGTCGTTTTACTCTTGCGGATCGACTGACGGGATCGCGGGGGCAGGTTTAACTTCTGCCGTTTTTTCACGCGATTCCAGCTCAGTCAGACGTTGCTCAAGCAGCGCCAGCTTTTCACGTGTGCGCAATAAAACCTGAGTCTGTACATCGAATTCTTCACGGCTTACCAGATCCAGACGGGTCAGCTGTGACTGCAGCGTTTGACGAATTTTCTTCTCGACGTCTTCGCCAAACTCGCGGATCCCTTTCGGCATCGACTCGTGAACCTGACGAGCAATCTGCTCAATTTTTTTCGGGTCAATCATTGTGGTTTCCCTGAACTGGTACGTGTTGCTGCCTATTGTAGTGCGAACTGGCACAGGCATAAACCAGAATTGTGTGAAGCTAAGACGAGTAAAGGCGTTGATGAAGGTAATCAATAGCGTTATAGTTAACCCGCTTATTCTCAGGGCGGGGCGAAATTCCCCACCGGCGGTAAATCAACTGATGTTGAAAGCCCGCGAGCGCTTTTTGTTACGGCAAAAAGGTCAGCAGATCCGGTGTAATTCCGGGGCCGACGGTTAGAGTCCGGATGGGAGAGAGTAACGATCCAGTCGGGCATGGACCCGCTCACGTTATTTTTTTGCCGCTTAGACGGTACTCCTAAGACTGCCCTGATTCTGGTAACCATAATTTTAGTGAGGTTTTTTTACCATGAATCAGACGCTACTTTCCTCTTTTGGTACGGCTTTCGAACGTGTTGAACATGCGCTGTCTGCGCTGCGTGAAGGACGCGGTGTGATGGTGCTTGATGATGAAGATCGCGAAAACGAAGGCGATATGATTTTCCCGGCAGAGACCATGACCGTAGAACAGATGGCGCTGACCATCCGTCACGGTAGCGGTATTGTATGCCTGTGCATCACTGAAGACCGACGCAAACAGCTCGATCTGCCAATGATGGTGGAAAATAATACCAGCGCTTACGGCACCGGTTTTACCGTGACCATTGAAGCAGCAGAGGGCGTGACCACCGGTGTTTCCGCTGCGGACCGTGTGACTACGGTGCGTGCGGCAATTAAGGATGGCGCCAAACCTTCCGATCTTAACCGTCCGGGGCACGTTTTCCCGCTGCGTGCTCAGGCTGGCGGCGTGTTGACCCGCGGTGGTCATACTGAAGCGACCATCGACCTGATGACGCTGGCAGGGTTTAAACCGGCAGGCGTGCTGTGCGAACTGACCAACGACGATGGCACCATGGCGCGTGCGCCAGAGTGTATCGAATTTGCTGGCAAGCATAATATGGCTGTAGTCACTATCGAAGATTTAGTGGCTTATCGTCAGGCGCACGAGCGCAAAGCCAGCTAATAGACTATTACCACGTTAGTTGTGGTAAGCATAAAAAACCGAAGCCATCTTCCAGGCTTCGGTTTTTTTATTTTTGCTCAAATTATTTGGCCCTGGCCAGTTTCAATGCCCATGCGCCGCTCATTATCACCAACAGCAATAAACATAAGCCAAAGGCTAGCAGGCATGCCTGCGCCATGTTCATAAATTGCCACGGTGGAAGCAGATACCAGCCTTCAGACTGTTGGTATAGATCGATAAACCACTTTTGCGTACTGCTGAGTGCCACGCCATCAGGCACTATGGGGGCATCATAGCCGCAATCTCCAGTGGGTTTAAACCACTCCGGAGCCCAGTTTGCCAGCGGCAAATTGAAAGGGAATGTCGGATCGGTGGAACACCCCTGGACGCCAAACAGCGAATCCGGGCTATGTACCGCATGATGAATATCATTGAGTTTGAGCGAGAACTTAATGCCCATGATGCTGCCGTAAAATGCCGCAATGCAGCCAATAAGCTTCAGAACAACATTTTTAGGGTTTATTGCCGCGATCAATCCACCGAAAACCATCACAAACATGGCAAAGCGAATGTAGACACACTGCTCGCAGGGGGCCATATAGAGATAGATTTGGAAAAACGAGTGGGCCAATATTATTAACCCGCCCATCGCGCAGGCCATCAGTAGCCACAGAAAGCGCCGTTCCTGCCATCTCACCAGCGTATCAACCGGCGTGGTACGTAAGTCCCGCCACAATCCTTTTATGAAAACCATAGCCTCGTCCCTGTTTATTTTGTTGCCAGCTCTCTGACAAGCTCAGCCATTGAGTCAATGGATTTGATACTCTTGGTGTAGATCAGGTATTTACCGTTAACGACGTAAGCCGGAACCCCCTGAATTTTGGCGACGTCGTATGCCGCTTTCCATTTCTCCAGCGTTTGCTGAACGGTGGGATCTTGCAGCGCGGCGTCAAAATCTGCCTGGCTCATGCCTGCAGCATCCAGGCCTGTTTTAATGAATGCGGCCGGATCTTTACCATCTGACCAGCGCTCTTTCTTGTCGTGGTAAGCAGCGTAATAAGCGAATTTCGCTTTTTTGAACTGTGATTTGGCATCAAATAATGAAATCCCTGCTGCCTGATCTTTAGCAATCATTACTGCAAAAACTTCACTGGCCTGTTTACCATATTCCCCTTTGGTTTCCAGATGAAATGGTGTGAAGGTGACGAGATCGGCAACTTTTTCAGAAACCGGGCCAGTCACGGCTTTATCATATTTGTAACAGAACGGACAGGCGTAGCTGAATACTTTTATTAACGTCTTATCAGCATTAGGAATCGGTTTCTCTAAAACCATATAATCAGTGCCTTCTGTAAAAGCGGAGGCGGCAAACGACGAAGCAAGTGCGGCGGTTAATATCACGCTTTTAAATAATGAAGTAATCCATTTAGATGACATAATTAATCCTTAATCTAACGCGATTATTTAAACATGTGTTGTGGGCGGACCAGTAATGCACGGTAGTGAGTTTGGTTCGGCTTATCTGAAAGAACATCAATCTCAACTTTGACTTCTTTGGTCTTATAATCAATTTCGTTGATCTTGCCGATGGTTGGTTGTCCAACGTCAAATAAATTAATTGAGCCACCAAAGCCAAACATGGTGTCACGGTCTTTCTGATATTCGATAACCGAGGTGATGGGACTATAGAAATCGTAACCGCGTTCTTTTCCGTATTCCCAAATTTGCTGAACGGTTCCTTTTTTCTCGTCAACTTTATATTCGACGAAACGGGAATATTTCATCGTCGGCAATGCCGGTTGTTCGAGCCCACGACCATCGCCGTTGTCAAAGATGGTTAATGTCCCTTTGCTCGAGAGCCATGCGGTGTGTTGGGTGTAGGTAAAATCGAAATCAGTATTCTCGCACTTACCGTTTTCGTCACATTTTAGCGCGTTGCCCTTATCATCAACCGGTTTTAACAGCTTGCTTGCCAGCGCTTTATTCCAGCCTTTCGACGGTGCCAGAATCCACTTCACCTGTTTATCGCGACCGATTTTGACAACACCCTGATGGCGGGAAGAGATAATAATGGAGTCATCTTTGGCATCATAGGCAATGGAGTTAACGTGCGCCCAGTTACGACCTGCACCCACTCCGAGGGCGTCACCGTAAGGAGTATCTGGCTCCAGTTTCGCCTGTTGACCGGCATGAGCGAGGTCAACGTTGACGCATACCGCGCCTGCGTCCAGTGCACCCAGAAGCGCATCACGCATCGGATCGAGTATCTTTGTCAGATCCCACACATCAACCACACGACCGGACTTGTCTACTTCAATTATCTGATCGCGGATGGTTTGCACATGGATGCCATCTTCTTTGCGATAATCGCGTTTGCCCACGCGAAGCAACACGGTGTCGTTGATTGTTTCGATCGATTCATGCGACGCGTCGAGGAAGCCGCGCGGTAGCTTATGATCGGCCAGAATCTGCCCCATCATATCGAATTCGTACCAATGCTGACCCTGAACGGCTGTGAAGGTGCCGCGCGGCGTTTCCCGGATACCCATCAAGTAACCGCGCTTATTGATATCCATGTCATGGCCATCGTAAAAGGCATCTTGATCCAGCCACCAACGATATTCACCTTCCGTATCGACGACAAAGGTAAAGGGTGCGATATCAAAAGGTAATGCGCCACCGGCTGGACCTGCATCCAGGATGCCGGCATTTTTGTCTTTTTCACCATGCCAGTGGAATTCTGCCCCCTGTGGGGTGAAAGTATGGGTATTCACCAGATAGAGACGGTCTTCAAAGCCAGGCGCTACCTTAATAACTTTCGTTTGCTGTAAATCGGAAATAGAACGGTTATCCATGTAGTGATTAACGATGGCGGACGTTTGCACCACATAATCATCCTTCATGGCTTTGCCATTTTCTTTATATTCAACGGTGACCTTATTGGCAAACTTTTGATAAAGGCCAAAAATAGGTATGCCATGGTAGGTAGCGAGTGACTCTTTGCCCACGGCATATGTCACAGGAATCCCTTTTTCACCTTTACCATGAACGGTGACTTTGACATCTGAAATAACGTGACTATCTAATTCAACCAGTGCGGTAAGCGGGGTGTTTCCGTATGGGTCAACCACTATTGCCCCCAGTTTTCCCGCAGGTTGAGCGGGTTGAAAACCTGCGGCAAACGAATTTCCAGCGGTTAATCCAAACGTCAGTGCGAGTGTGCCAGCGAGAAGTGTTTTTCGGTATTGTCTAAACATGGATATATCTCCTTATATTAACTTTAAATATAATTTCACTGAATATATTATGTTTTTACGATATGGCTAAAAATGAAAATGGTACTACTGATGTCACTTTTATTGTGGGTATATAAATATTGATGAAGTGTATTATTCTACAAAATCTAATTTTTATTGTTTTCTGGATAGTATGAGTGAGGTATTTTAAGGACAATGTTTATTATTGCTTAGTGTGATCTCGTCGACAGAGTTTTATTTTTTTATAACTGTTTTAGCTATTGGCATAGCTGCTGGTTTATATGATCGAAATCATATATTTGTTTCTGAAATATGCCACTATAGGGGTATGTCAGAATAAGTTTATGTAAAATTTTAACGTTAAATGTTTAATGATGTTAAATGTTAAGGGTAAAAGAATGTTTATTGCCTGGTATTGGATCGTATTAATTGCACTCGTTGCATTGGGTTATTATTGCCATATGAAGCGTTATTGTCGGGCATTCCGACAAGACAGAGACGCATTGCTTGAGGCGCGAAACAAACTCTTCCGACGTTCTGGTGAAGATAACAGCGTGATTAAGGAACAGGAATAGTCCTTCACGTTCTGCTATGGATGAGCGGATGCTGTAAAATAGCAGGGTGGCATCCGCCCTCTGGATTATCCGATTCCCATGGACTGGAGGATGACGAGACTTAACCCCATCACCGACATTCCGCACAGGACCCCATAGCTGGGATTATTATTTGGGTCGATCTCTTTTGCCAGTGGCATCAATTCATCGACTGACAGCGCCACCATAATACCCGCGACTGCCGCCATTATTGCCGCCATCACCACAGGCGAGATGAGACTCCCCAGAATTAACCACGCCAGTACGCCGCCCAGTATTTCTGCCATGCCCGAGATCCCGGCCCAGAATATCGCCGTACGTTTGGAGCCCGTTGCTGCATAGACCGGACCTGCAACGGCTAATCCTTCAGGAATATTGTGTAATGCGACGGCAAGCGCAATACCAAAGCCCAGCTCGAGGTTGCTGCTGGCGGTAACAAACGTCGCAATCCCTTCCGGAAAATTGTGCAGGCTGATGCCGAGCGTTAATAAAATCGCGGTGCGTTTAATGGATCCGGGTAGAGGCTGCGTTGTTTTTTGTACCAGATCCTGAGGGTGCGCGTGCGGCAATAGACAGTCCAGGCCAAAGTAGCCCAGCAAGCCGACGATAAACATTCCGTAGCCTAGCACTGGCGACATGCCTTCAGCGGCCAGCGCAGCAGGTAGCATTTCCATTAGAGAGATCAGTAGCATAATCCCGGCAGCGAAGCCTAAAGAAAAGGCGAGAACGCGGTTGGAAGGCTTTTGCCCTAACACGCCGAGAAATGCGCCGATAAACGTGGCGGCACCTGCCAGTAAAGTCAGAAGTAAAGGTACTGACATCGACAAATAAAACTCCTTATCAATCTGCTTTCCGGACTGGATCGTCAAAATAACTGATGATCTTCATCATGGTTATCTGAGTTCTTCATCAACCGAATAAGCGTATTGTAATGGTATCAAAATGACTCCCTCAGTAAGGATATCATCATGTCTTCAACTCGTATGCCAGCATTGTTTTTGGGCCACGGTAGCCCGATGAATGTTCTGGAAGATAACGTTTATACCCGTGCCTGGCAGCAACTGGGGGAAACGTTGCCGCGTCCGAAAGCCATTGTGGTGGTCTCGGCGCACTGGTTCACCCGTGGAACGGGTGTGACAGCGATGGAAGCGCCTAAAACGATCCACGATTTCGGCGGTTTTCCGCAAGCGCTGTATGACACCCATTACCCGGCTCCGGGCTCGCCAGAACTGGCGCAGCACCTGGTTGATTTACTTGCTCCTGTACCCGTCGCGTTAGACAAAGAAGCGTGGGGTTTTGACCACGGTTCCTGGGGCGTACTGATCAAGATGTACCCGAATGCCGACATCCCGATGGTGCAGTTAAGCATCGATAGTACAAAACCGGCGGCCTGGCATTTTGAGATGGGCCGCAAGCTGGCGGCACTGCGTGATGAGGGTATTATGCTGGTGGCCAGTGGTAACGTGGTGCATAACCTGCGTACTGCGCGTTGGCACGGTGAGAACACGCCATATCCGTGGGCAACCTCATTCAATGATTATGTTAAGGCTAACCTGACCTGGCAGGGACCGGTTGAGCAGCACCCGCTGGTGAACTATCTCGCTCATGAAGGTGGATCGTTGTCGAACCCGACGCCAGATCACTATCTGCCGCTGCTGTATGTTCTCGGGGCATGGGATGGTAAAGAGTCTGTTACGATCCCTGTAGATGGTATCGAGATGGGAAGTTTAAGTATGTTGTCGGTGCAGGTTGGGTGATGAACGCCCGATGGCGCTACGCTTATCGGGCATTAAGTTCGTGCCGTAGGCCGGGTAAGGCGGAGCCGCCACCCGGCACTCTCAATCATTCGACAAAAATATGCGGATAGAAACGTGACAGATCCTGCGTGATCAACGCGCGGTCTTCACGAATGCCGATCCCTGCGGGTTGATCGTTGATCAGCCAACTGCCAATCAGCATATAGCTGTCGCCAAACTTCGGTAGCTGATGGAACTGCTGCACGATCATGCCTTCTTCACCGTACGGTCCTTCCACGGATTCGATCGTTTTACCGTTCTCAATGATGGAGACGTTAGCTCCCTCGCGCGAGAAGATCGGTTTGACAACGAATTTATCCATCTGCGGGTAGTCGTCTTCGGCGAAATATGCTGGCAGAAGGTTCGGATGATTCGGGAACATTTCCCATAACATAGGTAACAGTGCTTTGTTGGAAATAATGCTCTTCCAGGCGGGTTCCAGCCAGCGAACGCCAGCGTCTTCCAGCTTGGTGGAGAACATTTCACGCAGCATGAATTCCCACGGATAGAGCTTGAACAGGTTAGCGATCACCTGATCCTGCATATCGGTGAATTGGCCTTTTTCACCAAGACCAATATCTTCTACATAGAGGAATTCTGTAGCGATCTCTGCTTCGGCCGCGCAATCCTGCAGATACTGGATCGTACCGCGATCTTCCACCGTATCACGACAGCAGGTCAGATGTAGCAGTTGAAAACCATACTGTTCACGCAGCTCGGTGAAACGCTCGATCAGCTTTTCCTGCAGACTGTTGAACTGATCGCTGCCTTCCGGCAGGTTGCCCGCATTGAGCTGATCTTCCAGCCAGATCCACTGGAAAAACGCAGCTTCGTACAGCGAGGTTGGGGTATCAGCGTTGTTTTCCAGCAGTTTGGGTTCACCGGTTCCATCCCACGCCAGATCGAGACGTGAATAGAGCGACGGTTGCTGTGTCAGCCAGGACTGGCGGACAAAACCCCAGGTATGCTTCGGAATGCGAAACTTGGTCATCAGCTCATCGCTGGCAATGACCTTTTCCACCACTTTGAGGCACATTTGATGTAGCTCTGCGGTGACCTCTTCCAGCTTTTCAACCTGAGCAAGGGTGAGTTTGTAGTACGCGTCTTCACACCAGTACGGCTCGCCGTACATAGTGTGAAAATTAAAACCGTATTCGGTGGCTTTATCGCGCCAGTCCGGGCGCTCAACAATACTGACTCTTTCCATGACGATCAGCCACCCATTGAACGTGTGGTGGTGCCGCTTGCGCTACGCTGCATGGTGCTCTGTTTGGCCACAGACTCACCAAATCCGCCGCGGGTTACGGTAGAGGTGGTGGCTGGTTTCGGTGCCATAGCGGTTTTCGGTACGGTCATGGTGCGACCCGGCGTTGCTGCGCCGTAGTTTTTACCGCTGGCATCTGTGTATTTGCCGTAAGCCGGGCTGGCCGGGTTTTTCGAGCTAAACAGCGGTTGCTGAGCGCCCATTCCGCCACCCATCAGTCGGCCCATCATGTAGCCTGCCATCAGTGGCATCCAGAAGCTGCCGCTGCTTTGATTCTGCGCCTGAGCCTGACCTTCACCGGTCGGCGCCATACCTGCTTGCGCAGGAGCCTGCTGGCACTGGCCTTCGCCGAATTCAGCGATACAGTCTTCACGAGTGGCGTATTTTGGTGCGGTACGTTCAGCTTCTTTCAGCGCATTGTTAAACGCGGTAGTACATTCGGCGCTTTTACCTGGATTCGCTGCAGAGCAGTCGTCAGCGTTCTGATAAAGCGAAACCGTTTCGTCACTCTTTTCACAGCCCGCGAGCATAAACACTGCGGTAACTGCCAGGGCGACAGGAGTCAGATGGCGCGCGCTCCAGCTTTTGCGGAACGAGGCGTGATGTATAGATTTTGTCCGTTTCATTTTTGTCTTCCAGGACCCAGTGGTAAACACAGTAAATAATGCTCAGGATAGAGGATGACTGGTCGAAATTGAAGCGGGAAGAGGCGAGAATGCGCAGGAAGGGGCGGATCTTTACGTTGTCTTACGTTCAGACGGGGCCGAAGCCCCGTCATCAGCATCAGTTACGGAACGGGTTGTTGCCGTTGCTGCTGGTTGAACGTGCTGCTGTCGGCTGAGCCGCAGGCAAATTGCCAGTGCCGTTAAAGTCATTCACGGCGGCATCTTGTTGTGGATTTTGCGGTGCCACGGTATCCGGCGTTGTGGATACAGGTTTACCCAGCGTATTGTTCAGTGCCACCAAATCCTGCTCGTTCAGCGTACCGAGCGCAGATTTGACGTTTAACTGATTGATAAGATAGGTATAACGCGCATTAGCCAATTGTTGTTTGGCGTTGTACAGCGTGGTGGTGGCATCCAACACATCCACAATGGTACGTGTGCCTACGGAATAACCGGCTTCCATCGCATCCAATGAGCTTTGAGCAGAGACAACCGCTTGTTTGTACGCGTTAATGCTACTAATAGAAGCATTAATGTTGTTGAATGAAGAACGAACGGTCTGCACCACGCTACGGTGTGCGCTTTCCAGTTGTTCACTCGCGCCAACAAAGTTGTACTGCGCTTGTTTCACCTGCGAGTTAACCATCCCGCCCTGGTACAGCGGCAGCGAGAAGCTCAGACCGATTTTGTTCTGGCCCATGTTGCTGTCGTCATACTGATTACCCGTAGTACCACCATGAGTTTTCGACCCGCTGTAGGAGGTGTCAGACACGCCTGTAGATGCGGTCAGGTCCAGCGTTGGCAGATGACCGTCCTGTGCCTGACGAATCTGCTCACGCGCCAGATCCTGGCTTAAACGCGCCTGCAATAAAGTCAGGTTGCGGTTTTCCGCTTCTTTCAGTAGCGCATTCACCGCCTGCGGTTTGTTGGTTTTGAAACCATCAACGTTCAGCGAAGCCAGTTCCGGGTAATAGTTACCGGTCACCTGACGCAGCTGTTCTACCGCGTTATCCAGATTGTTACGCGCGGTCACTTCGTTCGCCAGCACGGTGTCGTATTGTGAACGGGCGTTCTGCACGTCAGTGATGGCGACCAGACCAACGTTAAAACGCTGAGTGGTCTGATCTAACTGACGATAAACCGCATCTTTCTGTGCCTGGGTGTAAGACAGCACATCAATCGCGTTCAGTACGTTAAAATAGGCCGTAGCGGTATTCAGGATCAGCGTTTGCTGATCGGTCTGATACGTTACGTCCTGGATGCCCGCTGATTTTTCTTGCAGCGTCAGGGCACGCCATTTAGACATGTCGAACAGCGTCTGAGTCAATTGTAATGACGCGCTGGTGGCGTTGGAGTTGACGCCGTTTGCATCACGGTAGCCATTGCTGTAGGTGTAATCGGCACCTAAACCCAGTTGCGGCAGTAATGGACTACGCGCTTCGTTAATTTTTTCGAATGCAGCATCGCGATCGGCGGCGGATTTACGCAATTCCGGGTTGCTCAGGCGTGCTTGCTGATAAACCTGCATCAGGTTTTCTGCCTGGCTCAAAGTACTGAACCCCGACAGGCTCAGGCCGATAAGGATGGGGAGCAATTTCTTCATTTGCATTCCTTGTTGTGAAGCAGTATTTAGCGCTGATCAAATTGTAAAAATATTTGCTGATTCTAGCAGAATCCGCCACTGCAAAAAGTTGGCGTTACGTGCCATACGGCGTTAATTTGCATCAATTTAACACAAGGGCGTTCAAACATCAGTCAAACGACCTTGAAATTCACATTTTAATCACTATTGGTTTCAGGACAGCACAATGCGTAAACCAGACAACTTGCCAATGACTTTCACTAAAAATGATGTAGAAATTATTGCACGAGAAACGCTATACCGCGGTTTTTTTTCACTGGATCTTTATCGGTTCCGCCATCGCTTGTTTAACGGTGGTATGAGCGGTGAGGTAAAGCGCGAAATTTTTGAGCGCGGACACGCGGCAGTCTTGCTACCCTTTGACCCTGAGCGGGACGAAGTTGTACTGGTCGAGCAGATCCGTATCGCGGCGTTTGATACCAGCGAAAGCCCGTGGCTACTGGAAATGGTAGCCGGAATGATCGAAGAGGGCGAAACTGTTGAAGATGTGGCCCGTCGTGAAGCGATGGAAGAAGCCGGACTGGACGTTAAACGTACGAAACCCGTTCTGAGCTATCTGGCAAGCCCTGGCGGCACCAGTGAGCGCCTGTCTATTTTAGTTGGCGAAGTGGACGCTACGACCGCGAGCGGAATTCATGGTCTGGCTGATGAAAACGAAGATATTCGTGTTCATGTGGTGAGCCGGGAGCAGGCTTATCAATGGGTAGAAGAGGGGAAAATCGACAACGCGGCTTCTGTCATCGCCTTGCAATGGTTACAGCTGCACTATCAAGAGTTAAAAACTGAGTGGAAAAAATGAAGCGTTACACACCTGACTTCCCTGAAATGATGCGCCTGTGCGAAACCAACTATTCGCAATTGCGCCGCCTGCTGCCACGTAATGATGCAGCCGGTGAAACAGTGAGCTATCAGGTAGCAAACGCACAATATCGGTTAACGATCGTTGAATCGACCCGATACACTACGCTTGTCGCGATCGAACAAACGGCGCCGGCCGTCACATACTGGAGCCTGCCGTCATTGACCGTGCGCCTGTATCATGACGCGAGGGTGGCTGAAGTGTGTTCAAGTCAGCAGATCTTTCGCTTCAAAGCGCGGTATGATTATCCAAATAAAAAGTTGCATCAACGCGACGAAAAGCATCAAATTAATCAGTTTCTGGCCGACTGGCTACGGTACTGTTTAGCACATGGAGCGATGGCGATTCCGGTTTATTAGCGTCGTGAAACCTAAGGACACCATTTGGAAAGCCTGTTAACCCTTCCTTTGGCTGGTGAGGCCAGAGTCAGGATCTTACAAATTACAGACACTCACCTGTTTGCCGAAAAGCATGAAACGCTGCTGGGTGTGAATACCTGGGACAGTTATCAATCCGTACTGGATGCCATACATGCAGAGTCGCCTGAGTACGATCTGATCGTCGCGACGGGGGATTTGGCGCAGGATCAATCCGCTGCGGCCTATCAGCATTTTGCTGAGGGCATCGCAAGCTTTCGTGCGCCCTGCGTTTGGCTACCGGGCAATCACGATTTTCAGCCGGCAATGTACAGCGCGCTGCAGGATGCGGGAATTTCCCCTGCCAAGCGTGTTTTCATCGGCGAACAGTGGCAAATTTTGCTGCTCGACAGCCAGGTGTTCGGCGTTCCCCACGGTGAATTAAGTGAATTCCAGCTCGAATGGCTGGAGCGTAAACTTGCTGATGCACCAGAGCGTAATACCTTGCTGCTTCTGCATCATCATCCTCTGCCTGCGGGCTGTAGCTGGCTCGATCAGCATAGCCTGCGCAATGCCGCTGAGCTGGATAACGTGCTGGTGAACTATCCACGCGTGAAGTATCTGCTGTGCGGGCATATTCATCAGGAACTGGATCTGGACTGGAACGGACGCCGTCTGCTGGCGACGCCGTCGACCTGCGTGCAGTTTAAGCCGCACTGTTCCAATTTCACATTGGATACCATCAGCCCCGGCTGGCGGACGCTGGAGCTTTTTGCTGACGGGACGTTGCAGACTCAGGTACGTCGTCTGCAGGGTAATCGGTTCCACCCTGATACCGCTTCAGAAGGCTACTGATGTCTACGCTTCTCTATCTTCACGGATTTAATAGCTCTCCTCGTTCGGCGAAGGCGTGTTTGCTGAAAAACTGGTTGGCGGAGCACCATCCGCACGTTGAGATGATCGTACCGCAGTTGCCGCCGTATCCGGCCCAGGCCGCAGAGATGCTGGAATCGATCATTCTTGAACATGGCGGAGAGTCGCTGGGGATTGTCGGCTCCTCATTAGGTGGTTATTACGCCACCTGGCTGTCGCAATGTTTTATGCTGCCGGCAGTGGTGGTGAACCCTGCTGTACGGCCTTATGAACTGCTGGTCGACTATCTCGGTCAAAACGAGAACCCCTACACGGGGCAGCAATATGTGCTAGAGTCACGCCATATTTACGATCTTAAAGTCATGCAGATTGACCCGCTGGAAGCGCCGGATTTGATCTGGCTGCTCCAACAAACGGGCGATGAAGTGTTGGACTACCGCCAGGCGGTGGCGTATTACGCCTCCTGCCGTCAGACAGTTATTGAGGGCGGAAACCACGCATTCACGGGCTTCGAAGATTATTTCAACCCGATTGTCGATTTCCTTGGACTGCACAGTTTCTGACGATCAATTCGAATTGCTTATTTAAACCATGACGCAAACTTATAACGCTGATGCCATTGAGGTACTCACTGGGCTTGAGCCGGTACGCCGTCGCCCTGGGATGTACACCGATACGACCCGTCCGAACCATCTTGGACAGGAAGTGATTGATAACAGTGTGGATGAAGCACTGGCGGGCCACGCGAAACGCGTGGACGTGATCTTACATGCCGACCAGTCTCTGGAAGTCATTGATGACGGACGCGGCATGCCAGTAGACATTCACCCTGAAGAGGGCGTTCCGGCGGTTGAGCTGATCCTCTGTCGTCTGCACGCGGGCGGCAAGTTCTCCAACAAGAACTACCAGTTCTCCGGTGGTCTGCACGGTGTGGGGATCTCCGTTGTTAACGCCCTGTCCAAACGTGTGGAAGTGAACGTACGCCGCGATGGGCAGGTATACAACATCGCGTTTGAGAATGGCGATAAAGTGCAGGATTTACAGGTTGTCGGTACCTGCGGCAAACGCAATACCGGGACCAGCGTGCACTTCTGGCCGGATGAAAGCTTCTTTGACAGCCCGCGTTTTTCTGTTTCGCGCTTAACGCACGTACTGAAAGCCAAAGCGGTACTGTGCCCGGGCGTTGAGATCACCTTCAAGGATGAGGTCAACAACAGCGAACAGCGCTGGTGCTACCAGGATGGTCTGAATGACTATCTGAGCGAAGCGGTGAATGGCCTACCGACTCTGCCGGAAAAACCGTTTATCGGTAATTTCAGCGGTGAGACGGAGACAGTGGACTGGGCGCTGCTCTGGCTGCCGGAAGGCGGTGAGCTGCTGACCGAAAGCTATGTGAACCTGATCCCAACTATGCAGGGCGGGACGCACGTCAACGGTCTGCGTCAGGGTCTGCTGGATGCGATGCGCGAGTTCTGCGAATACCGCAATATTTTGCCGCGTGGCGTGAAGCTGTCGGCGGAAGATATCTGGGATCGCTGTGCCTACGTGCTGTCGGTAAAAATGCAGGATCCGCAGTTTGCCGGACAAACCAAAGAACGCCTCTCTTCGCGTCAGTGTGCGGCGTTTGTTTCTGGCGTGGTGAAAGATGCCTTCAGCCTGTGGCTGAACCAGAACGTACAGTCAGCCGAACTGCTGGCTGAGATGGCGATTTCCAGCGCCCAGCGTCGTCTGCGTGCGGCGAAAAAAGTGGTGCGTAAAAAGCTGACCAGCGGTCCGGCGCTGCCGGGTAAACTGGCGGACTGTACTGCACAGGATCTTAACCGCACCGAACTGTTTCTCGTCGAAGGTGACTCCGCAGGTGGTTCCGCCAAACAGGCGCGCGATCGTGAATATCAGGCGATCATGCCGCTCAAAGGTAAGATCCTCAATACCTGGGAAGTATCTTCTGATGAAGTTCTGGCGTCTCAGGAAGTGCACGATATTTCGGTGGCGATCGGTATCGATCCGGACAGCGACGATCTGAGCCAGTTGCGTTACGGTAAGATCTGTATCCTGGCGGATGCGGACTCCGATGGTCTGCACATCGCCACGCTGCTGTGCGCACTGTTTGTGAAGCACTTCCGCACGTTGGTGAAACACGGTCACGTGTACGTGGCGCTGCCGCCGTTATACCGTATCGACCTCGGTAAAGAGGTGTATTACGCGCTGACGGAAGAAGAGAAAGCGGGCGTACTGGAGCAGTTAAAGCGCAAGAAAGGTAAGCCGAACGTGCAGCGCTTTAAAGGACTGGGTGAAATGAACCCGATGCAGCTTCGTGAAACCACGCTGGATCCGAACACCCGTCGCCTGGTGCAGCTCATTATCGATGATGAAGACGATCAGCGCACCAACGCAATGATGGATATGCTGCTGGCCAAGAAGCGTTCTGAAGACCGTCGTAACTGGTTGCAAGAGAAAGGCGACCTGGCGGATCTCGAAGGCTAATTGACCGTTGAATGCCGGAAAAGCAACGTGCTTTCCGGCGTTATTGTTTATGCCGCTTGCGATACTGCAACGGCGTCTCGCCAATGCCTTTACCGAAGGCGCTGATGAAGTATGTTACCTCTGAAAATCCCACCTTTTGAGCAATCTCCCGCACGCTGATTTCACTGTGTAACAGCGCTTCACAGGCTTTGCGTAACCGCAGCGTATTGAGATAGTCGAGAATGCTCTCGCCCGTTTCCATCTGGAAGCGGCGGGATACATAGCTTTTGGATTTATCCAGTTCCTGCGCCAGCGCCGCCAGACTAAATTTGTGGGTGTAATGCTCATCCAGCCAGAACATCACCTGACTGGCAATTCCGCTGCTAATTTCCGGCATATTGCCATTATCGTCAGGTAACAGGCTGAATAAATTGACTAACAGACAGGCAACCTGCTCAGTGCTCAGCGGTTTCTGAGCGGCCATTTTTTCATAACGGCTGAAGAGAAAATCAACATGTGGATGAACATCCGCCGCGTCGACGACCCATGCTTCACTGCCGCGAATGCTCAGATTTTGCAGATGCTGTTGAGTATGCGGCAAGTCGCGTAGCACCTTCAGTACCGCATGTTGATCGAGATGAATAATGGTACGTCGATAACCATCCCGCGCCTGCTCATCGACCCAGATCTTGTGTAGGGTAAACGGCGGGAAAAAGAACATTCGTCCCGGTCGCATGGTGTATTGCTTATGGTCAACCGTAACCACGCCAAAGCCTTCTTCCACATACAGCACTTCCAGACACTGATGCCAGTGGTGATAACGCACCGTATTGGCGAATAAACGGCTGAACGACGCAACCGCATCATTAAGGGCGATCAGCTCCAGACGTTCTTGCGGTGAGGATAAAGTCATAGTGCAATAAATTTAAATTTTTGCCGCCGAATGGTAATTTATAAACCCTATTTTTAAATTTTCTCAATCACTGTTTTACTTTAATTCTGGTGCTGTGATTGACGTAACATTTCTGCTGCTCTGCGATTCACTATTCTTTAGCCACTTAATTCAGAGGGGCAGATTATGTGGTCAGCAACTGAAGAAAAATCAAATCCATTGTCATCACGCGAAGACGTAACGTGTGCGGTTAACGCCATTTTACGTGCGCTGGATCGGCAGTTTCCGGCGGGACAGGCTCAGTTTTCTCTTGGCAATACCTGTTCTCACTACAGCGCGGATATTGCCTGTATGGAAGGGCTTTCCCGGGCGTTGTGGGGGCTATTTCCTCTGATGGCAGGCGGGGCTAAAGTGCCGTTTGCCGAAAAGTACATTCAGGCGATAAAACTCGGTACTGACCCACAAAGCCCACATTACTGGGGAGACACCGGTCCTTATGATCAGCGTCTGGTTGAGATGGCTGCTTATGGCCTGGGTCTGGCATTGTTACAGACGCAATTAACGCAGCATTTCTCCCTGAGCGAACGCGAGAATCTGCACCGCTGGCTGAATCAGATAACCGACTCGCAAATGCCGGACAGCAACTGGAACTACTTTGCGATTATCGTTCAGCTTGGTTTCAAGCGTGCAGGTCTGCCTTACGATCAGGCAGCTATCGATCGCCGCTTTGAGCTGATGGAAGCCTACTATCTTGGTGACGGTTGGTATTCCGATGGTCCCGGTCGACCGAAAGATTACTACATCTCAATGGCTTTTCACTTCTACGGTCTGTTGTATGCCACCCTCAGCCCGGATGACACCGAACGCGCTGTCGTTCTGCGTGAACGTTCGCGCTTGTTTGCCGAAGATTTTATTTACCTGTCCGCCGCTGACGGCGCATCGGTGCCGTTTGGCCGCAGCCTGACCTACCGCTTTGCCATGGTTGCCTTCTGGAGCGCGGTGGCGTTTGCCGAACTGGATGTTCTTTCGCCAGGCATAATCAAAGGGGTGATTCTGCGTCATTTGCGCTGGTGGCAGAAGCAGCCGATTTTCGATCGTGATGGCATTCTGACGCTGGGGTTTGCCTACCCGAATCTGGCGATGTGTGAAGACTACAACTCGCCGGGATCGCCTTATTGGGCATTGAAGGTTTTTTTGATTCTTGCACTGCCGGAGGATCATCCATTCTGGCAGGCTGAAGAGCTGGCGCTACCGCAACTGGTTGAAAAACGTGTTATCCCCCATGCTGCGCAGATCCTGCAGCATAGTGAGCATTCTGAGCATGTCATGATGTTGACCTCAGGCCAGCTTGAACTGAACAACTACGTTAATACCGAAGCCAAATACACCAAATTTGCCTACTCCAGCCGCTTTGGTTTCACCATTGAGCGCGGCCGTTACGGCATCAAACATGCGGCCTGTGACTCTATGCTGCTGTTGGCGGACGGCGATGGCTACTATCGTGGCCGTCGTCAGTGCGACGAGGTTCGGGTCGATGAGAATTTTATCTGGTCCCGCTGGTCTCCTTGGCATGACGTAATGATTGAGACCTGGCTTGTCCCGTTTGGCGAATGGCATCTTCGCCTGCACCGTATTAACAGTGCGCGAACGCTGCAAACGGTGGAAGGGGGATTTGCGGTGATGAAAGCCGAGCCTCGGTTATGTAAGCGTGGATGCCTCCTCGCGGCATGCAACGGAACCAGCGTTATCGTTGATCTGTCGCCGTCCATAGTTCGCCAGCCAGACAGCGTGGTCACGCCGCCGAACAGTAGCATCATGTTCCCTGAATGTGCGTCGATTCCTGTGTTGACCAGCGAAATCCCGCAGGGCGAAAGCTGGCTTTGCTGCGCCGTGAGTGCCAGCGGGCAGCAAAGACAGTACTCAGCCGTTCCGCAGCTATCCATCAACAATAACCAGGTTGTTATTCAGCAACCTGAAAATGCACGCCAGTTGTCGTTCTTTTTATAGCGAGGGTGGTATGAAAAATAATTCAACGGGAAATCGGACTGAATATTATAAAATAAGCAGTTTTATATTCCTTTATTTCTTTACCTGGTCCGCAAGTATTGGTTTGTTGGCTATCTGGTTGGGGCAAAAAGCGCAGTTGAGCGGTACAGTGATTGGCACCGTATTTGCTGTGAATGGTATTTTCTCGGTTATTCTGAAGCCTATTTATGGTTATATCCTCGATAAAATAGGTATGAGCAAATATCTGCTCTATTTCGTCGTAGTGATGTCAGCGTTAATGGCACCGTTTTTTATTTATGTCTATCAGCCATTATTACTATCCAATACCATGCTGGGTATTATAGTTGGCGCGATTTACTTGAGCTTTGCGTGGTATGCCGGGGTGGCGGCCTGTGAATCTTATTCTGACCGCTACAGCCGTCTGAACGGCATGGAGTTTGGGCAGATCCGTATGTGGGGGTCGCTTGGCTGGGCGGTGGCGTCATCGTTCTCTGGCCTGCTGTTTAACCTCTCACCGGCCTATAACTTTATGCTCGGCAGCCTGACGTCAGTGGTGATGCTGGTTGTTCTGGTGAGTCTGAAAGTCAATGTCAATGCGGCCAACGCCTCGGAGGTGATAACTAAAGAGAAAATCTCCCCGACGGATGTTTACGCCCTGCTGCGTAATCGCAAATTTTGGGCATTCTGCCTGTACGTTGCGGGCGTGGCGTGGATGATGTTTATCGCGGAGCAGCAGTTCTCCCGCTACTTCGTCACTTTCTTTGCCGATGTACATGAAGGGAACGCCGTCTTTGGTTATCTGGGCACCGTGCAGTCGGGAATGGAATTTGTCATGTACATGGTCATTCCGCTATTCGTCAATTATATTGGCGCGAAGCGTGGTCTGCTGATTGTTGGGGCGCTGGTGGGCGCGCGATTGGTGATATCTGGGCTATGTGACTCTCATTTATTAATTTCTGTGCTGAAGCCGCTATACGGTCTGGAGATCTGTTTATTACTGGTTTCCGTCTTCAAATATATTGCCGAGCATTTTGATAAACGTGTCAATGCGACCATGTATTTACTGGGTTATCAGGCGATGCTGTATGTCGGTAACGTGGTGGTTTCCTCTCCTGCCGGATTAATGTACGACCGGATAGGCTTTGAGAAGACATATATCATTATGGGCATTGTGGCGCTGACTTTTACATTGATATCGGCATTTACTTTATCTGCCTGTCAGAGCAAACGTGGCAAAAATATCGCTCTCGATATTGCTGAAAATAACCCTGCAAAATAATTTACGTCATAAGGAACCGAAATATGTTAAATCATATCGTTGAGGAATCGTTGCGCGCATTTCCTGGCAGTCCGGTTAATCCCGGCAGTTTTCAGGATCAAATAAGTTGCGCCCGAGAAGATGTCCTCGAATTGATTAGCCGTCATTTAACGGAATTCGGTGAACAATTTCCTGCCGAAACCTGTATGCAAGGTTATTACCCACTGACAGAGAATGTGGAATGGACGACCAGCTTCTGGACCGGGCAATTATGGCTGGCGTGGGAAATGAGTGGTGAGAGCAAATTTCGTGCGATGGCGGAGAAGCATGTGCGTTCGTTTGGCATGCGTATTGCCGGACGCCACGATACCAACACCCACGACCTGGGATTCCTCTACACGCTTTCCTGTGTGGCGGCCTGGCGATTGACCGGCAATCGCGATGCTCGAGGTTTTTCCCTGATGGCGGCAGAAGCGCTGTTGGAGCGTTTTCATGAAAAGGCGCAGATCATCCAGGCGTGGGGCGATCTTCGCGATCCCGATCAGGCAGGACGGATGATCATTGACTGCAATATGAATCTGCCGCTGCTGTACTGGGCTAGCGAGCAAACGGGCGATCCGCGTTTTGCGAATGCGGCGAAGGCCCACGTTGCGCAGGCAGCCAAATATCTGATCCGCCAAGATGCGTCGACCTTCCACACCTACTATATGGACGTGCAAACCGGCGCACCGCGTTACGGTAATACGCAGCAGGGCTATGCTGATGATTCTTGCTGGTCGCGTGGGCAGGCATGGGGGATTTATGGTTTTCTGCTGAGCTATATTTACACTGGCGATACACAAATGGTGCAGCTGTCGAAAAAGCTGGCCAACTACTTTCTTAATCGCCTGCCGGAAGATGCCGTTTGCCACTGGGATCTGGCATTAGTCGGAACCGATGCGCTGCGCGATTCATCTTCGGCGGCGATTGCCGTCTGTGGTCTGCTGGAGCTGATTAAACATCTGCCGGTGACCGATCCGGATCGCGAGTGCTACCAGCAGTGGGCGATGGGGATCATGTCTTCGCTGACCAGGCATTATCTGATGGGTAAAGATGAACAGGGGAACGGGCTACTGAAACACTCGGTGTATCACCTGTCGAGCAACAAAGGGGTCGATGAGTGTGCAAGTTGGGGGGATTATTTCTACGTTGAAGCGTTAATGCGCTTCACTCAGAGCTGGAAGCTCTACTGGTAAGGAGTGCCCGGTGGCGCTGCGGTTGAATGCCGGATGGTGGCCTAAAACGCCTCATCCGGCAAATCGACAACCTTAAATACCCGACTCCAGAATTCGAATATTCATGTCCAGCACGTCACCTTTCACGGCTTCGCTGTAGGCTTTCATATGCGGGGTCTGCAAATGCGCTTCAAGATGCGCGATGCTTTCCCACTGCTCAACCATCACGATTGAATCTGGCGCTGTGGTCTGAAAACTCACACCTGCGGCATGATCCACCATCGGCGCATAGCCGTGGCAGCCTTCTTCTTTCAGTACGGTCGGAACGATTTTAGCAAACTGATCCAGTACCGCCTGGCGGTGATGTTGACCTGGACGTGTACGGATTTCTGCAATAACGGTAAGCATGGTTAACTCCTTCTAATTCCAGGTTACCAGTTAACCAAAAATTTCGGTCAGATGCTTGCGATATTCTGCGATATAACGCGGGACGTCCGGCATTTTAATCACGTCATTGGTGATAAAGGTCGGCAGCGCTTCCATTCCCAGGAACTGGTTTGCTTTATGGAACGGGAGATAGACGCCATCAACACCAACGCCATGGAAGAACTGGTCTTTTTCAGTGAAGGCTTCCATCGGTGCGTTCCAGGTCAGAGACAGCATGTATTTTTTGCCCTGAATCAGCCCGCCGGAGCCATATTTTTTAGAGGCATCTGAACGTGTGCGGCCATCGCTGGCGTACAGCGTGCCGTGACCTTCGGTAAACACGTCATCGATGTATTTTTTCACGGTCCACGGTGCGCCCATCCACCAGCCTGGCATCTGCCAGATAACCGCATCGGCCCAGACGAAATTCTGCACTTCTGTTTTTACGTCATAATCGCTGTCCGCGCGTACGACTTTAACATCATGCCCGAGGTCGCGCAGGATACCGTCCGCGACCTCGGTCAGGGTGTCATTCAGTTGGCCATTAGAATGACCGAATTTTTTCGCCCCGTTGATAATCAGAATGTTGCTCATTTTGTGTCCTCAAGGAAATACGTTTGAGGACGATTTTACCCCCACCAGCGGTGCGGTGAAATTAGCAAAATGTGCAAAGTCTTTTGCTATTTGAGCAATAATAATGCAGTTACCAACTGACCTTAGCTTCAAACCCGCCTTCCGAAGCGTTGCCAAACGAGGCTGACATTCCATGCAATGTTGCGATACGGCGGACAATTGACAGGCCGAGACCGCTGCCGGTCACGCTTTGTCCCGGTGGACGATAAAAACGTTCACCGATGTGTGTAAGTACCTCCGGCGCAACGCCAGGACCATTATCTTTGACGCTGAAATTGCGGGCGTTGAGCGTCACTTCCACAATGCTCCCCTGCGGACTGTAGCGAATGGCATTATCCAGCAGATTTCGTACCATCAGGCTCAGCAACAGCGGCTGTCCTGTGCGCATAATATTGTGTGCGTTAATCTGCAAACGTACGTCAATGTGCGCCTGCTGGGCCGGGTGGTAGATATCCATCACCGCGGATTGCAGTAGCTCCTCCAATGAAATTTCCGCCACATCCTGAAGATTATCGAGGGAGTCGAGGCGCGAAAGCGTCAGGAGCTGATCGACCAGTCGGGTGGCGCGTTCAATTCCCGCATGTAGCTGCGCCAGCGCTTTTTCCCGCGTTTGCGGGTCGTCGTCTGACAGTTGCACCACTTCGGTTTGCACCTTCAGCGCGGTCAACGGACTGCGCAGCTCATGGGCGGCATCAGAAGTGAAGCGGCGTTCACGCACCATCATTGAGTGGATGCGGGTAAACAGCTGATTTAGCGATTCAACCAGCGGGCGCACTTCGCTTGGCACACCTTTCGAGTCGAGCGGCTCTTCTGATTCCGGGGCGCGCCAGCGCAGAGCTTGCGCCAGTTTTTTTAGCGGCCTGAGTTCGCGACTCAGCATGACCACCAGGATCAGCAACATCAGCGGCAGCGCAACCAGCCATGGGGTTAATTGTGCAGTAAGGATCGACAGCGCCATATCCTCCCGATATTCCCACTCCTGGCCCACCACAATGCGATATTTCCCATCAGCGGAATTCAGCCACAGGAAGCGCCAGGAATCGCTGTCGCCCCTGAGTTGGCCGTCGCTAAACCCTTCCCGGCTGTAGCTGTAGGGAATATCCTGGCCATTATCGCCATCGTGTAGCACCATTTTGCCGTCGGTGGAGTAGATGGCAAACGCCAGTGCGTCGTCATCAATATGGCCATGCTTCAGTTTCTTTGGCGTGCGGGCCATATTGCTTGAGGTGGTGACATCGCTGATATCCAGCGTGCTAAGCCGCTTGGCGAACAGCATCAGCTGGGTATCAAACAGCTCATCGACATTATCGGTAGTCTGCCTCCAGGCCACAAAACTGGATACGGCCCAGGTGGCTGATGCCAGAATCAGAAAAATAAGCGTTAGCCTGACGCGCAGGCTGAGGCGTTGTGTGAGTTTCATGCGTCACCCAGGGTGTAGCCAATGCCATGCACGGTACGGATAAAGTCGCTGCCGAGCTTACGGCGTAAGTGATGAACGTGGACCTCAACCGCATTGCTGGAGACATTTTCGTCCCAGGTATACAGTTTTTCTTCAATCAGTTTGCGGGGCAGGACGCGACCTTTGTTGCGCATCAACAGTTCCAGCAGTGCGAACTCTTTAGGTTTGAGTGACAAAGATTCACCCGCCGCCGTGGCGACCAACGCGCCGGGATCGAGCGTTACCTGGCCATGGCGCAATGTGTTGCTGGCCTGGCCGCTGGCACGACGCACCAGCGCCTCCAGTCTGGCAGCAACTTCGATCAGCGCAAAGGGTTTACACAGATAGTCATCTGCGCCCAGGCGCAGGCCTTCAACGCGTTCCGCCAGCGCGTCGCGAGCGGTCAGAATCAGTACCGGCTCCTGCTTCCCGTTAGCTCGCCATTCTCGCAAAATGTCCCGTCCGTCTATGCCTGGCAGTGTCAGGTCGAGGATTACCGCATCATAAGGTGCGCTGTAGAGTGCTTCTTTCCCCTGGCGGCCTTCGGTAAACCAGTCAATGCTGAAACCCATTTTACTCAGTCCTGTTTTCAGGCCATCGCCAATCAACGTGTCATCTTCGATCAGTAAAATACGCATATGTTCTTCCCTGCGATAACTCATTTGCAGTCAGTAAACCTGTGGCTACAGTCTCTGTACAGTAAAAAAAGTATCTTTTTTTGCCTTAAGAACTTGTTAAGGATTAACTTATTTAATAGTCGTAAACCAACATGAAAGGGAGACATGACGATGAAAAAATTAGCTGCAATGGTTGCCGTAATGGCACTGTGTTCCGCACCTGTTCTGGCAGCTCAGCAGGGCGGCTTCTCTGGGCCAACGACAACCACTACGCAGAGCCAAAACGGCGGATTTGTCGGCCCGAACGGTAGCAGCACGACAGTAGAAAGCGCCAAATCACTGCGAGATGACACCTGGGTTACCCTGCGCGGGAACATCGTTGAGCGTATTTCCGACGACCTGTATGTGTTTAAAGATGCGACCGGCACAGTGAATGTGGATATCGACCACAAGCGCTGGAACGGCGTAACCGTCACACCGCAGGATGTGGTTGAAATCCAGGGTGAAGTGGATAAAGACTGGAACTCCGTTGAAATCGACGTGAAACAGATTACCAAAGTTGCTAAGTAATCCCCATCAGGGCCGCATTCGCGGCCCTTTTCTTTGTGACTCAACACGCCAGATAGGGTAGTATCTGCGGCAATATTGCCCTTCAATAGAGGGGTACAAAGTTGAGGAACCACGATTAATGAGCGATATGGCAGAGCGCCTGGCGCTGCATGAATTCACGGAAAACGCCTATCTGAACTATTCCATGTACGTCATCATGGATAGGGCGTTGCCGTTTATTGGCGATGGTTTGAAACCCGTTCAGCGTCGCATCGTGTACGCGATGTCCGAACTGGGGCTGAATGCCAGCGCCAAATTTAAAAAATCCGCCCGTACCGTCGGTGACGTGCTGGGTAAATACCATCCGCACGGCGACAGCGCCTGCTATGAAGCGATGGTGCTGATGGCGCAGCCGTTCTCTTACCGTTATCCGCTGGTTGACGGGCAGGGGAACTGGGGGGCGCCGGACGATCCGAAATCCTTCGCGGCGATGCGTTATACCGAATCCCGCCTGTCTAAATATGCGGAAGTCCTGCTGGGTGAACTCGGTCAGGGCACGTCGGACTGGGTGCCGAACTTCGATGGCACCATGCAGGAGCCGAAGATGCTGCCTGCGCGTCTGCCAAATATTCTGCTCAACGGTACGACCGGTATTGCCGTTGGTATGGCAACGGACATTCCGCCGCACAACCTGCGTGAAGTGGCAAAAGCAGCGATTACTCTGATTGAGCAGCCGAAAACGACGCTGGATCAGTTGCTGGATATCGTGCAGGGGCCGGATTACCCGACCGAAGCGGAGATCATTACCTCGCGCGCGGAGATTCGTAAGATTTACGAAAACGGACGCGGCTCCGTACGTATGCGTGCGGTATGGACGAAAGAAGACGGCGCGGTGGTGATTTCCGCGCTGCCGCATCAGGTTTCCGGGGCAAAAGTGCTGGAGCAGATCGCTGCTCAAATGCGCAATAAAAAGCTGCCGATGGTAGACGACCTGCGCGACGAATCGGATCACGAAAACCCGACTCGTCTGGTGATTGTCCCGCGCTCCAATCGCGTGGATATGGAGCAGGTGATGAACCACCTGTTTGCCACCACCGATCTGGAAAAAAGTTACCGCATCAACCTGAACATGATCGGTCTTGATGGGCGTCCGGCGGTGAAAAACCTGCTGGAGATCCTCACCGAATGGCTGGCGTTCCGCCGCGATACCGTGCGCCGCCGCCTGAATTATCGTCTGGAAAAAGTGCTCAAGCGCCTACACATCCTTGAAGGCTTGCTGGTGGCGTTCCTCAATATTGACGAAGTAATCGAAATTATTCGTCATGAAGATGAACCTAAGCCAGAGCTGATGTCGCGGTTTGGTATTTCTGAAACCCAGGCTGAAGCCATCCTTGAGCTGAAATTGCGCCATCTTGCCAAACTCGAAGAGATGAAAATCCGCGGCGAGCAGGATGAACTGGCGAAAGAGCGCGATCAGTTGCAGGCCATTCTGGCTTCTGAACGTAAAATGAATAACCTGCTGAAGAAAGAGTTGCAGGCTGACGCTGAGGCCTATGGCGACGATCGTCGTTCTCCGCTGCAGGAGCGCGAAGAAGCGAAGGCGATGAGCGAGCACGACATGCTGCCGTCTGAGCCGGTGACCATTGTGCTGTCCCAGAGTGGCTGGGTGCGTAGCGCGAAAGGCCACGACATCGATGCGCCGGGATTAAGCTATAAAGCGGGCGACAGCTTTAAGTCGGCAGTGAAGGGTAAGAGCAATCAGCCGGTGGTGTTCGTGGACTCGACCGGCCGCAGCTATGCCATCGATCCGATTACGCTGCCGTCGGCGCGCGGTCAGGGTGAACCGCTGACCGGGAAGCTCACTCTGCCGCCGGGCGCGACGGTTGAGCACATGCTGATGGAAGGCGATGATCAGAAACTGCTGATGGCATCGGATGCGGGCTACGGTTTTGTCTGCACCTTCAATGACCTGGTTGCACGTAACCGTGCAGGTAAGGCATTGATTACGCTGCCAGAGAATGCGCGCGTCATGCAGCCGGTGGTGATTGAAGATGAAACCGATATGCTGCTGGCGATTACTCAGGCTGGTCGCATGTTGATGTTCCCGGTGAGCGATTTACCGCAGTTGTCGAAAGGCAAAGGGAACAAGATCATTAATATCCCTTCAGCGGAAGCGGCGAAAGGCGAGGATGGTCTGGCGCAACTATACGTGCTGCCGCCGCAGAGCACGCTGACTATCCACGTCGGTAAGCGCAAAATCAAACTGCGTCCCGAAGAGTTGCAGAAAGTGACCGGCGAGCGCGGCCGTCGCGGCACGCTAATGCGTGGTCTGCAGCGTATCGACAGCATTGAGATTGACTCGCCTCGACGCGCCAGTCACGGCGACAGCGAAGAATAACGCTACCGTCCGGCTCTCCCTGTTAAAGCCCAGGGAGAGCCAACGTTAAAAATTCCCGTGAAACCGTTGTTTATTCGTGCGTTGCGATTAACAATACGCTTTTCCAGAGAGCCGCCCTTAACAAAGCCCTAACCTGATACCGCGTGATGAATCAGGTGACGTAAAATGCCAGGCTCTTAGGCCTTAGAGGTTGTTATGCTATATATTTTTCGTTTAATTATTACTGTTATTTACTGCGTTCTGGTCTGTATTTTCGGTTGCATATACTGTCTGTTCAGCCCGCGAAATCCTAAACACGTCGCCACGTTCGGCCACATGTTTGGCCGCCTGGCTCCCCTTTATGGCCTGAAGGTCGAATGCCGCATGCCGGCAGACGCGCAGAACTATGGTAATGCTATCTATATTTGTAACCATCAGAACAACTACGACATGGTTACCGCTGCGAATATCGTTCAGCCGCCGACGGTAACTGTGGGTAAAAAAAGCCTGCTGTGGATCCCGTTCTTTGGCCAACTGTACTGGTTAACCGGTAACCTGTTGATTGACAGAAATAACCGCGCAAAAGCACACAGCACCATTGCTGCCGTGGTGAATCATTTCAAAAAACGCCGCATTTCTATCTGGATGTTCCCGGAAGGAACGCGTAGCCGCGGTCGCGGTCTGCTTCCGTTTAAAACCGGCGCGTTCCATGCAGCGATTGCTGCTGGTGTCCCGGTTATTCCGGTGTGCGTTTCCACAACCTCGAACAAGATAAAATTAAACAGACTCAATAATGGTCTGGCGATTGTCGAGATGTTGCCGCCGGTGGATATTAGCCACTTTGGCAAAGATCAGGTTCGTGAACTGGCAGCGCATTGCCGCACGCTGATGGAACAAAAAATCGCAGAGCTCGATAAAGAAGTTGCTGAGCGGGAAGCCGCCGGTAAGGTTTAATCCGCGCAATTCGGGTTTTTTACAGGAAATGACTTCCTGCGTGTTAATAGCCAGTTTTTTATGGAGTTTATATGTCATTCAGTCGGCGTCAGTTCATTCAGGCATCGGGGATCGCACTGTGTGCAGGTGCTGTTCCGCTGAAGGCTAATGCTGCCGGTCAGCAACAACCGTTACCTGTGCCTCCGCTGCTGGAATCCCGCCGGGGGCAGCCGCTATTTATGACGCTGCAACGTGCGCACTGGTCCTTTACACAAGGCACGCGCGCACCTGTCTGGGGAATTAACGGCCGCTACCTGGGACCGACAATTCGCGTCTGGAAAGGGGATGACGTCAAGCTTATCTACAGCAACCGTCTGACTGAGAATGTCTCGATGACCGTCGCCGGGTTACAGGTACCAGGCCCGCTGATGGGCGGCCCGGCGCGCATGATGTCCCCGAATGCTGACTGGGCGCCGGTGCTACCGATTCGCCAGAATGCCGCCACGTTGTGGTATCACGCCAATACGCCAAATCGTACTGCTCAGCAGGTCTATAACGGCCTTGCCGGGATGTGGCTGGTTGAAGATGAAGTGAGTAAATCACTGTCTATTCCCAACCACTATGGCGTGGATGATTTTCCGGTCATTATCCAGGACAAGCGGCTGGACAACTTTGGCACGCCGGAATACAGCGAGCCCGGCAGCGGTGGTTTTGTCGGTGATACGCTGCTGGTCAATGGGGCGCAAAGCCCGTATGTCGAAGTCTCCCGCGGCTGGGTGCGCTTGCGTTTACTGAACGCTTCAAACTCGCGTCGTTACCAGTTGCAAATGAGCGATGGCCGTGCGCTGCATGTGATTTCCAGCGATCAGGGCTTTTTACCTGCGCCCGTTTCGGTGAAGCAGCTCTCGCTGGCGCCTGGCGAGCGTCGTGAGATCCTGGTGGATATGACGAACGGTAATGAGGTCTCTATCACCTGTGGCGAGGCAGCCAGTATTGTCGACAGAATCCGCGGGTTCTTTGAGCCTTCCAGTATTCTCATCTCCACGCTGGTGCTGACTCTGCGTCCAACGGGGCTTCTGCCGCTGGTGACTGACAGCCTGCCAATGCGCCTGCTGCCAACGGAAATCCTCAGCGGTTCGCCGATTCGCAGCCGTGATATCAGCCTGGACGATGACCCTGGCATCAACGGTCAGCTGTGGGACGTCAATCGTATGGATATTACCGCTCAGCAGGGCTCCTGGGAGCGCTGGACGGTGCGGGCGGATATGCCCCAGTCCTTCCATATAGAAGGCGTCTCGTTCTTAATCCGTAATGTGAATGGCGCGATGCCGTTCCCTGAAGACAGAGGCTGGAAAGATACCGTCTGGGTTGACGGCCAGGTTGAATTACTGGTTTATTACGGACAGCCTTCCTGGGCCCATTTCCCGTTCTACTTTAATAGCCAGACGCTGGAAATGGCAGATCGTGGCTCAATCGGACAGATGTTGGTGAACCCGGCGCCGTAATGCGCCGGGATTTCCGTTATGCCCGCCAGAACATGCGCGAGAACAGGATCAGAATGGGGTAAATCTCCAGACGCCCCATGATCATGGCCGCGCACATCAGTAGCTTTGCTTCCTCATTTAAGGTGCCAAATGTCGTGGCGGTGACGCCAAATCCTAGCCCCATATTGTTGATGCAGGCGGCGACGGTGGCAAAAGAGGAGAAGAGGTCGTAGCCCATCAGATTGAGCGCCCAGATAAAAAAGCTGGTGAACAAAACGTAGAGAAAGAAAAAGCTCCATACCGAACGCACCACCCGGTCGCTTACCACGCTATTGCCCACTTTAATGTTCAGCAGGGCACGGGGATGCGCGAGCTGGTGTAACTCCTGACGGCACTGCTTGAACATAATCAAAAAACGCAGCACCTTAATCCCCCCGCAGGTCGATCCCACACAACCGCCGAAGAAACTGGCGCTGAGCAGCATGAAGATCGTGTGCGAAGGCCACTGCGCGTAATCCGCCGTCGACAGGCCATTATCTGTCAGCATCGAACTTGCCAGAAAAAAAGCATGCACCAGGCTGTCCGTTAATCCGTACATGCCTGCCCGCCAAACTTGCCAGGTGGCGATCAGAGTGACAACCAACGCAATAAGCAAAAAGAAACGCAGTTCGGCATTACGACGAAAGGGTTTGAAGGTACGTTTCACGATAGCCACGTACCAGAGGGTGAAGTTAAAAGCAGACAACAGGGAAAACACCCCAGCGACCAGCTCGATCGCATGGCTGTTATAGAAGCCGATGCTTTCACTGCGAGTGGAAAATCCGCCGAGAGAAACCGTCGACAGCCCGTGGCATAAGGCATCGAAGAACGACATCCCGGCAGCCCAGTAGGCCAGGGTACAGATAAGACCCAGAATGACATAGGTCAGCCACAGCGTACGTGCAGTATCAGCAAGTCTTGGCGTGAGGCGTTCTTCTTTAAAAGGGCCCGGCATTTCAGACTGATACAGCTTCATGCCGCCGATACCCAAAAGCGGTAATACCGCCACGGCGAGGACAATAACACCCAGGCCACCAATAAAATTGAGCTGAGCCCGATAGTAGAGATACGACTTCGGCATGGCGCTGACGTCGCCAATTACCGTTGCGCCCGTGGTGGTAATCCCGGAAACCCCTTCAAACAGGGCATCCGCAAAGGAGAGGTTTAAGCCATCGTCCATCCACATCGGCATCGCGCTGATAAACGAAAACAACAGCCAGAACAGGACGATAATAACGAAACCATCCCGTGTTCGCAGTTGAATACCCGCATGTTTGGTTGCCAGCCACGCCCCGCCGCCGAGGGTGAAGAAAGTCATAAATGTGCTGAAAAAAGCGAACAAGCTCCGCTCTTTGTTTAACAAAGCGATGGTCATCGGTGGCAGCATAGAAAAGCTGTAGAGAAGAACCAGAAACCCACACAGGTGAACAACAACCCGTAGCTGGGAAATATGCAGTGAATCGTTGAGTCGCAATGAAAAATCCCCCGCCGAAAAAGAGTTATCTCAGCTGGTCGGCATGGTGTTAATTATGATTGATAAAAATGAGCGTCGTAAAATTTAACAATTTATATAACTTTCTACTGCCCTGGTTCAGACTCCACTTCATTTCTTGTCGACATACAGCGTATAATCCCCGGCCTTTGATTATTTTTTTACCATTTTTGGAAGCATTATGAGCGCAATATCCCTGATCCAGCCGGACAGAGACCTTTTCTCCTGGCCGCAGTACTGGGCTGCCTGTTTTGGCCCGGCACCGTTTTTGCCGATGTCACGCGACGAAATGGACCAACTTGGCTGGGATAGCTGCGACATCATTCTGGTTACCGGCGATGCATACGTCGATCATCCCAGCTTTGGCATGGCAATATGCGGCCGTATGCTGGAAGCGCAGGGCTTTCGTGTAGGGATTATCGCCCAGCCGGAGTGGAACAACAAAGACGATTTTATGCGTTTGGGTAAACCGAACCTGTTCTTTGGTGTGACCGCAGGCAACATGGACTCGATGATCAACCGTTACACCGCAGATCGCCGACTGCGCCATGACGATGCCTACACACCAGACAACGTAGCAGGTAAACGCCCGGACCGCGCCACGCTGGTCTATACCCAGCGTTGTAAAGAAGCATGGAAAGATGTGCCGGTTATTCTCGGCGGCATTGAGGCCAGCCTGCGCCGTACCGCGCACTATGACTACTGGTCTGATACCGTTCGTCGCTCTGTTCTGGTGGATTCCAAAGCCGACATGCTGATGTTCGGCAACGGCGAACGTCCGCTGGTGGAAGTGGCGCATCGTCTGGCGATGGGCGAAACCATCGATCAGATCCGCGACGTGCGTAACACCGCGATTATGGTTAAAGAAGCGCTGCCGGGCTGGAGTGGGGTGGATTCCACGCGTCTCGACACGCCGGGCAAGATTGATCCGATCCCGCATCCGTACGGCGAAGATCTGCCGTGTGCTGACAACAAACCGGTCGCACCGAAAAAGCAGGAAGCGAAAGCGGTAACCGTACAGCCGCCGCGTCCGAAACCGTGGGAAAAAACCTACGTGCTGCTGCCGTCCTTTGAAAAAGTGAAGGGCGATAAAGTGCTGTATGCGCATGCGTCGCGTATCCTGCACCACGAAACCAACCCTGGCTGCGCGCGTGCGCTGATGCAAAAGCACGGCGATCGCTACATCTGGATCAACCCGCCAGCCATTCCGCTGTCTACCGAAGAGATGGATAGCGTCTTTGCGCTGCCGTACAAGCGCGTGCCGCATCCGGCGTATGGCGACAGCCGCATTCCGGCCTATGAGATGATCCGTTTCTCGATCAACATTATGCGTGGCTGCTTTGGCGGCTGTTCGTTCTGTTCGATCACCGAGCACGAAGGCCGCATCATCCAGAGCCGCTCTGAAGACTCGATCATCAATGAAATCGAAGCCATTCGCGACACCGTTCCGGGCTTTACCGGCGTGATTTCCGACCTCGGCGGCCCAACGGCGAACATGTATATGCTGCGCTGTAAGTCACCGCGTGCGGAGCAGACCTGCCGTCGTCTGTCATGCGTCTACCCGGATATCTGTCCGCATATGGATACCAACCACGAACCGACGATTAACCTTTATCGCCGGGCGCGTGATTTGAAAGGCATTAAAAAGATCCTCATTGCTTCCGGTGTGCGCTATGACATCGCGGTTGAAGATCCGCGCTATATCAAAGAACTGGCGACCCACCACGTTGGCGGCTATCTGAAGATTGCGCCAGAGCATACTGAAGAAGGCCCGCTGTCGAAGATGATGAAGCCGGGGATGGGCAGCTACGATCGCTTTAAGGAGTTGTTCGATACCTACTCTAAACAGGCGGGTAAAGAACAGTACCTGATCCCGTACTTCATCTCCGCGCACCCGGGTACGCGTGACGAGGATATGGTGAATCTGGCGCTGTGGCTGAAACAACGTCGTTTCCGTCTGGATCAGGTGCAGAACTTTTATCCATCGCCGCTGGCGAACTCCACAACCATGTATTACACCGGGAAAAACCCGCTGGGTAAAATTGGTTATAAGAGTGAAGACGTGGTGGTGCCGAAAGGTGATAAGCAGCGCCGTTTGCATAAAGCCCTGCTGCGTTACCACGATCCAGCTAACTGGCCGTTAATCCGCCAGGCGCTGGAAGACATGGGTAAAAAGCATCTGATCGGCGGTCGTCGTGAATGTCTGGTTCCGGCGCCTACGCTGGAAGAGATGCGCGAAGCACGTCGCCAGAACCGTCATACCCGTCCGGCGTTGACCAAGCACACCCCGGTGGCGCACCAGCGCCAGACCCCTGCCGCAAACAAAAAACGCGGGAAAGTAGCGGGACGTTAATTTGCTTTGCCCGGTGGTGAAATGCTTATCAGGCCTACGAATAGCACGATTTTGTAGGCCGGATAAGGTGCTTGCACCGCCATCCGGCAGAAGTGCTCAGTATTTATGCCTCACGAATTCTGGCCGCTAATGCGGCCAGTTTTGCATCATCCGCCCGTTCATGATCGTGTGATGACAGATACCCTTCATATTGCTCGAAAAATTTGGTCTGCCGCGACTCAATCGGTTTCCAATGAGTTAGATCGCCAGTGCCGTGCATGGGGCTTAATTTGCTGTGCACATGGTCTACGCCGAAACCTTCGAAGAACATCCCCGTACGACTGACATCCGGGAAAGCCTTATCCAGTTTTTTAGCCACTTTTTGGGTCGCCAGCATCAGGTCCGCTAACGCCTGCGGCGGCATGTCGAAGGCATAGCTGGGATAATGCTTTTTCGGGATCACCACGGTAAAACCGTCGGTGTTCGGGAAAATTGACAGAAAAGCCAGATGGTGCTCGTCTTCCCAGACCTTATGGCAGGGTGCTTTACCTTCAACAATTTGACAGAAAATACAGGTCATTCCTTTTCTCCGTAGGTAAGGTATTCGTCAGGACGCAGTCAGTTTAGTACAGACCCAACACCTTCCACCACATCAGACCCACGGTAATAAAGACCGCCTGATTAAACAGGCTGATGATAAATCCTGTGCGCCACCAGACGCCCGTTGGAACGTACCCGGCGCCATTCAGCAGCAACAGGACGATCACCCAACTGGTACCGTGCATAGTACTGCTCAGGCTATCGCCGATCAGATTGCCAAACCAGGTAGTGAAACCTAGTTTTTTCAGCTGGTTCGCCATCATCAGCAGTGCGGAAAACCAAATCAGCGTGTCCCATGCGCCTTTCTCGCTTTTCACATCTTCCCAGCTCAGAACGCCGCTTAGCAATAAAATGGACAGTCCCACGAACGAGGCTGTAGTGGCGTCGACGCCTAACGTATCGCCAAAAATCCACAGCACCAGCAGTACGCCGACGGTAGCCAGCATTAGCCATTCGCCGCGAGACATACTGCCCATTTCCGCCAGCTCTTTGCGCGCCAGGTTCGGGGCATCCGGCGTGTGCTTTATTTCCGGGCGCACGATCCAGTAGACCAGCAGTGGAACCAGCAGTAAGGACACAAGGCATGGCAGCAGCGCCGCCATAAACCAGCTGCCCCAGGTCAGCGTGACGCCCGCATTGGCCGCCAACTTCACCGCCAACAGGTTGCCGGTATAACCGGTCATAAAGAGCGCGGCGGTGACGTCGTTGACGTTGCCAATGCAGGTGATAAGAAAGATACCGATTTTACTGCGGGACTCATCTTCCGGGTTCGAATGGAAACTGCGTGCCAGAGAGTCGGCAATCGGATAGATGACGCCGCCGCAGCGTGCTGTATTACTCGGCATTGCCGGGGAGAGGATCAGATCGGCAAAAGCCAGACCATAGGCGAGTCCCAGCGTGCGCTTGCCGAGCAGACGGATCATCTGCAGCGCAATGCGTCGTCCGAGGCCAGTTTTGATAAAACCGCGGGCAATCATAAAAGCCACGACGATAAGCCAGATAAGTGAACTGTTCAGTTCGCTTAGCGCTGTGGTGATAGCGCCGCTGGCGGTTTTATCCCCGGCCGCATAGGCGAGTGCAAAAACCGTAATCCCAATAATGCCGACCGCGCCGATGGGTAAAACTTTTGCCACGATAGAAGCAATCGTCGCAACGAAGATAATTGCCGAATGCCAGGCTGGCGCACTTAACCCGGATGGAGGGGTAAGTTGCCACAGCCCGGCAGAAATGAATGTTATAAGAATTAATGGGAGCCATTTGACTCCGCTACCTTTTTCTCAGTCACGGTTACGCACCTATGGATATGGTGAATACATTCATCAAATAAATATATTTATTTGATAATTAACAGGTTATGTTGCGCAATGCTGCTCCAGTGACTGCAAGAAATACAACAATATATGTGCGTGAATTGTTTCCTGATATTTCAAATCAGTAAAGGCCCGACGAGAGTGTCGGGCTGGAGGGAAGGGGTTAACCGCCGAACTGGTCCGGGTCTGGCCCCAGACGCTTGCCCTGATCGAGTTTCGCGATTTCGCCTAATTCATCTTTATCCAGGCGGAAGTCCCAGACGTTAAAGTTTTCTGCGATACGCGCAGGGGTGACCGATTTCGGAATCACCACCAGGCCGCTATCCAGATGCCAGCGGATGACAATCTGCGCCGGTGATTTGCCATATTTCTCTGCGAGGTCACGGATTATCTTTTGATCGAAGACGTCTTTGCCGCCCTGCGCCAGCGGGCTCCAGGATTCGGTCTGGATTTTATGTGTGGCGTTCCAGGCGTGCAGCTGGCGCTGCTGCATGAGCGGGTGAAGTTCTATCTGATTAATCACCGGAGGTACGCCGGTTTCATCCATCAGCCGCTGGAGATGGTTGATCTGAAAGTTGCACACGCCGATGCTCTTAATCAGCCCTTCTTTTTGCAGGTCGATCATGTTTTCCCACGCTTCAACGTAGTGGTCGATCGCCGGAACTGGCCAGTGCATCAGGTACAGATCGAGGTAATCAAGCTGGAGTTTCTCCATGCTTTCGAGCAAGGCTTCCCGGGGGCGTTTCTGGTCATCATTCCACAGCTTGGTGGTAATGAATAACTCTTCCCGTGGCACGCCTGCGTCACGTATTGCTTTGCCGACACCTTCTTCGTTTTTGTACGCTGCCGCGGTATCAATTGAGCGATACCCCACTTCCAGCGCTTTATGAATGGCAGTGATGACTTCTTCGTTGCTTGCCTTCCAGACCCCCAGGCCCAGTTGCGGCATGACATTACCATCCTGTAGTTTGATAATGGTTGGAGTGGTCATAATTCCTCCCCTTAATGACTGTCACCGGAACATACTCCGGTGACATAGGTGTGACTTAAGTCTGGTATAAATACCCAAAAACGAAAGGCGGAGGTTAAAAAACCTTAGCGGGCAGCTTCGTAAATCCGACGGCTGACCTCAAGCGTAATGTCCTGATGTTCGCCCAGTTTCGTACCGCCATGCGCTTGCAGTTTTTCCAGCAGCGCCGGGATGGAGCTACCGTCCAGACCGTAGTCAGACAGGCGAGTCGGTACGCCCATTTGTTCGAAGAAAGCGCGGGTTGCGGCAATGGCGGCGTCGATGCGCTGGTCATCGCTTCCTTCGGTGATATTCCAGATACGCTCTGCGTATTGCAGCAGTTTGGCACGCTTGGTATCACGTTTTTCATTCCACAGCGCAGGCAGAACGATGGCCAGTGTTTGAGCATGATCCAGACCGTGCATTGCAGTCAGCTCATGGCCCAGCATATGCGTTGCCCAGTCCTGCGGTACCCCTGCGCCAATCAGACCGTTCAGCGCCTGGGTTGCCGCCCACATGACGTTCGCACGCACGTTGTAGTTTTCCGGTTCCTGCAAGGCTTTCGGACCTTCTTCTACCAGTGTGAGCAGAATGCCTTCGGCAAAGCGATCCTGAATTTTCCCGTCGACCGGATAAGTCACATACTGCTCAACGGTATGAACGAACGCATCCACGACGCCGTTTGCAACCTGACGTGGCGGCAGGGTGTAGGTGTAAACCGGATCCAGTACGGCAAATACTGGCTGCACAAACGGGGTCATAAAGGCCAGTTTATCGCCGGTGGTTTTACGCGAAATTACCGCGCCGGAGTTAGATTCAGAGCCGGTTGCAGGCAGGGTTAATACGGAGCCCATCGGGATGGCACTTGTTACGTCGTTGCCGTGGGTTTCCAGAATACGCCATGGATCGATGCCGTCAGCGTACTGTGCAGCAGCCGCGATGAATTTGGTGCCGTCCAGCACGGAACCGCCGCCTACTGCCAGCAGAAACGTCACTTTCTCATCACGCACGATTTTTACCGCGTTCATCAGCGTTTCATAAGATGGGTTTGGCTCGATACCGCCAAACTCCAGCACGTCCAGACCTTTCAGCGCGTCCTGAACTTGTGCCAGGACACCTGTTTTTTTCACGCTGCCGCCGCCGTAAGTAACCAGTACGCGAGCGTCCTGAGGAATTTGATCGCGCAGCTCAGCAATCGCGCCTTTACCAAACAAAATACGTGTTGGGGTATGGAGATTAAAGTTGTTCATTGCTCGTTCCCTTTGGTGGGTAATAAAAGAGGGCAGGAGAGTGTCTGCCGGATGATGAACATTGTGGTCGCCCGCCGCGCTGCTCTCAATGCTCATTTCTGCCGATGTCTTGCCCATTTCTACAGACTGCTGGAGAAAACGGATAAATCTGCGCATTATGTCAGGGTCGAAAAACGATAATGAAATGGTGCCCCATGAACCGTGATGAGATCTGCCTTCTGCTGACAGATAAAATTAAGCATCTGAAAAACAATGAAAATAAACTTAGCGAACTGCTGCCAGATGTCCGCCTGCTACACGGTACGGAGCCGGCGGCGCGTACACCAGTCATGTATCAGCCAGGCATCATATTTCTCTTTTCGGGACATAAAATTGGTTACATTAATGAGCGCGTATTTCGCTATGACGCCAACGAATACCTGCTGCTAACCGTACCTTTACCCTTCGAATGTGAAACGTATGCGACGCCGGAGGTTCCTCTGGCCGGTATTTACCTGAATGTCGATATCCTGCAATTGCAGGAGCTGTTGATGGACATTGGGGAAGACGAGCTGTTCCAGCCCGCTATGGCTGCCAGTGGGATTAACTCTGCGATGCTCTCAGACGAAATTCTCTGTGCTGCTGAGCGCCTGCTGGATGTGATGGAGCGACCGCTGGATGCGCGTATTCTGGGTAAACAGATCATTCGCGAAATCCTCTACCATGTGCTGACCGGGCCGCGTGGTGGCGCGTTACTTGCGCTGGTAAGTCGCCAGACGCATTTCAGTTTGATAAGCCGGGTACTCAAGCGGATTGAAACCAAATACACCGAAAACCTCAATGTAGAACAGCTGGCGGCAGAGGCGAACATGAGCGTATCGGCGTTTCATCATAATTTTAAAGCGGTGACCAGTACCTCGCCGCTGCAATATCTGAAGAGCTATCGCCTGCATAAAGCACGGATGATGATGATCCACGATGGAATGAAGGCCAGTGCGGCTGCAATGCGCGTCGGCTATGAGAGCGCATCGCAATTCAGTCGGGAGTTCAAACGTTTCTTTGGCGTAACGCCGGGGGAAGATGCGGCAAGAATTCGTATGATGCAGGGGAGTTGATTTCTTGTCGGCTTTAAAGCTAGCTGTGCGCCATCAATGAAATGCCGGAGTGACTCCGGCATACGGCTAATACTCAGGCGCTACAGTATTTTTTTTTAATCACCACGAACAGCGTTCCCAACAGACCTGCGGTTAACAGGGCAATCGGCAGGATCATTAAAAAGGTCATCACCTGATCTTCATGACGTTTGACGAACGGGATCATACTCAGCGCATAGCCGAAACTGGTAACGACGGTGACCCACAGCAGTCCGCTCAGCCAGTTAAAAAACTGGAACCGACGGTTAGGAAGCCCTGAAATGCCCGCCATCGTTGGCAGCAAGGTACGGACGAACGCCAGGAAACGCCCGGCAAGCAGCGCCATCAACCCGTGTTGGTCAAACATGCAGGTAGCGCGTTGATGGTATTTTTCAGGTAATTGCGCCAGCCAGCCTTTCACCGTGCGCGTGTTGCCCAGCCAGCGTCCCTGAATGTAGCTCAGCCAGCAGCCCAGACTGGCTGCGGCAGTCAGAATAGCTATGGTAGGTAAAAAACTCATCACATCCTGAGCGATCAGCGCTCCTGCCAGTAATAACAGGCTGTCTCCGGGTAAAAAGGAGGCGGGCAGCAGGCCATTTTCTAAAAACAGTGTGGCGAACATGACGAAGTACACCACGCTCACAACGTGCGGATCCGCCAGTGCGGCAAAATCGTGTTGCCAGAGCGCGGAGACAATATCTTGAATGACTACCATGGACTTTCCTGTGGAACAGCGTTTATATGTGGATTGTACTCCTGAATTGCCCGGGATGCCTTGATCCCGGACGCAACAATTGCAGACTTTTCCACCAGAAGTGTCTGCATATATGTCCATCTGTGGCAATTTTACTCGATTCGGGCAAATCCTGCGGCCAAATCGGCAATCAGATCGTCAACATTCTCTAAACCAATATGTAAACGGATGAGCGTTCCGCTGAAGTCAACCTCGCCTTGCGGACGGATTGCCGCAATGTGCTCCGGCTGGTTGGCGAGAATCAGCGACTCAAAACCGCCCCAGGAGTAGGCCATGCTGAACAGGCTGAAGTGATCCAGATACGCGGCCAGCTCCTCATTATTGAGTTTCTTATTCAATACAAAGGAGAACAGGCCGCTGCTGCCGGTGAAATCACGCTTCCAGAATTCATGCCCTTTACTGCCGGGCAGTGCCGGGTGGTTCACGCGGACGACCTGCGGATGGCTGGCCAGCCACTCGGCGACCTTTAAGCTGCTTTCATGGTGCTGACGCAGGCGCACACTCAGCGTACGCAGCCCACGACTGGTCATATAGGCGGTATCGGCGTCCAGCATTTGCCCCATCAGATACGCATTTTCGCGAAGTTGATCCCAGCAGCGGGCGTTAGATACCGCCGTGCCGACCATGCCGTCGGAATGGCCAATCAGATATTTGGTGCCTGCCTGAATAGAAATATCGATACCAAAATCCAGCGCTTTGAACAGCACCCCGGCAGCCCAGGTGTTATCAATCATGATGATTGCGTCAGGTGCTACGCTTCTGACTGCGGCAACAATAGCCGGAACATCATGCACTTCCATGGTGACAGAACCGGGCGACTCCAGAAATACGACTTTGGTGTTCGGCTGCATGTGCTTCACAATATCGGCGCCAATCAGCGGATCGAACCAGCCGGTGGACACGCCAAGCTTGCCGAGAATTTTGGTGCAGAAATCCTGACTGGGTTCATAGGCGGTATTGGTCATCAGCACATGATCGCCTTGCTCCACAAAAGCGAGGATGGTGTTGGCAACGGCAGCCGCACCGCAAGGGAACAAGGCGCAACCCGCGCCGCCTTCCAGTTCGCACATCGCTTCCTGCAGAGAGAAATGCGTCAGGGTTCCGCGACGTCCATAGAAAAGCGCACCGTTGGCACGGTTGTGTGTGGCCTGCTTTTTGGCCTCCACGGTGTCAAACACCAGCGAAGAAGCGCGCTGGATCACGCTATTTACCGAGCCCAGCGTGTATTTTTTACTGCGTCCTGCGTGAACGAGCTTGGTTTCAAGTTGCTTATCTGCCATGTTGTCTTACCTGTTTTTATACGTCTGGATGTCTAAACTACCATGAATCAAAGATGACGCATCCTGCAGAACGGTCATACAGTAGAAAATAATCTCAAAATGCTTCTGGTGACTTTTTTACTGCGTAAGCGCAAGGAAAAGAAACCAAAGGTGCGGCAATATGTAAATAGTAATGAGAACGACTATCAATTCGACGTCTTTTTGATATCATTACGCTCAGATTTTGTGATTTGCGTCCTGGAGATACAGAGTGGGTAATAATTTGATGCAGACGGATCTTTCCGTCTGGGGTATGTATCAGCACGCCGATATCGTGGTTAAGTGCGTGATGATTGGGCTGATTTTGGCGTCAGTGGTCACCTGGGCTATCTTCTTTAGTAAGAGCCTTGAGTTCTTTACTCAGAAACGCCGCCTTAAGCGTGAACAGCAACTGCTGGCGGAAGCCCGCTCTTTAGATCAGGCAAGTGAGATTGCCGCAGGATTCGATGGCAAAAGCCTGGGCGCACAGTTGATTAACGAAGCGCAAAACGAGCTGGAACTGTCAGAAGGCAGTGACGATAACGAAGGCATTAAAGAGCGTACCGGCTTCCGTCTGGAGCGTCGTGTGGCGGCGGTAGGTCGTCATATGGGACGTGGTAACGGATACCTGGCCACCATCGGGGCTATCTCTCCATTCGTCGGTCTGTTCGGTACCGTATGGGGCATCATGAATAGCTTCATCGGGATTGCACAAACTCAAACGACCAACCTGGCCGTTGTTGCGCCGGGTATCGCAGAAGCGCTGTTAGCGACCGCAATTGGTCTGGTCGCAGCAATTCCAGCGGTTGTTATCTACAACATTTTCGCACGTCAGATTGGCAGCTATAAAGCGATGCTGGGTGACGTCGCGGCACAGGTGCTGTTACTGCAAAGTCGCGATCTGGACCTGAACGCAAGCGCATCCGCGCATCCGGTACGTGCAGCGCAGAAATTACGTGTAGGATAATGTTCCATGGCAATGAGCTTTAATGAAAACCTGGACGATAACGGTGAAATGCATGAAATCAACGTGACGCCGTTTATCGACGTTATGTTGGTTTTATTGATCATTTTTATGGTGGCCGCACCGTTAGCAACGGTGGATGTGAAAGTGAATCTTCCTGCCTCCACCAGCACGCCGCAGCCGCGTCCGGAAAAACCGGTTTACCTGTCTGTTAAAGCCGATAAAAGTATGTTTATTGGCAACAATCAGGTGACGGATGACACCATGATTAGCGAGTTAAATGCACTGACAGATGGGAAGAAAGACACCACCATTTTCTTCCGGGCAGATAAAACCGTTGATTATGAGACCATGATGAAGGTTATGGATACGCTGCATCAGGCGGGCTTCCTGAAGATTGGTCTGGTTGGCGAAGAGACTGTGAAAGCGAAGTAATCCTCCTCATTGCCGGGTAATGGTTGCCGCCTTACCCGGCGTGCATCTCCTGATTCAACTCTCTCGCATACCTGTTCTTATCTGTTCTCGTCTAACGCGACCGTGGTTATCCTGGTGGGTTCGTAGTTCCCTTCAGACAGCTTTCGTGTCAGGCGTAAGGTGGCTGTTTCCCGCGCGAGTATATGCTGGTAGGTGCTTTCCAGTCGGGCCATGATTTTGTCCCGCAGTTCTGGTTGCTGCTCCATAATGGCTTCGATCGCGGCACCGTAGATCTCTTCTTTAGCCTGTAGCGTGTAAATTTCACGCCGATTTTGCCATTTCATCCGCACCAGTGCAGCGGGAATAGAGACTATCTCCTGAGCAACGCTTTCCAGCGTCGCGTTTTTATTGGCAATTAACACGGCTAGATTTTGCTTTAAGACAAACTCATCGCTTTTATGGTTGTCTAAAGCCAAATAAACATTGTTATCCTCAACATCTTTCATTTTATTTCTCTTCCAGAGAATAAAAAATAGGGTCGCTGGTTTCACGCGTAATTAAATTAAGCCAAATTTTGTTGCCCTGTTCATTTATGATGGCTGTTTTTTGAGTCAAAATTTTACTTAATTCTTGTGCGTTAATATCGCCTTCTGCTTGTAGTGAATTGAGCAGGCGAGAGAATGACTCAATTTTTGCTGCACGAAACAGACGCTCTTTTAAATGACGGTCGCACTCTTCAAATAGCATATTTCGTGACTGACCGGTAGCCGTTGAGCTAATCAAAATATCGGATTCGTAATCGCTTAATGTTCTCTTTCCCTGAGTCAAATTTTCACTATTATCTACGGGATTGGTATTGGTAGCGGGGCTGGATAAGTGAAAGTGCGAGGGAACAAGATGCTCGGGAAGCATGTTGAAATATCCTTTGATGCCAATGATATGTTGTTTTAAATAAACCAGGCCGCGTTGACAATAGCATGGCGTAATTTTAAAATCAAAAAAAATGGAGCCAGTATATGAACAGTATATTTTATTCTGTTATTACCCTGCTATTGCTGACCTGCGGGGTACTTTTGTTAATGCGCAGTGCAAATAAAAACCGACATGCCGAAAATGGGCACTCTGAAAACCAGCCGGAAATGCTGAGTAAAGAAGAAGGCGAGGACCATTTCTCGGTATTGATGAATTCGATTACGCCGGTCTGGTATTGGCGCGTTAATCACGAATATATTGATTTTATCCACTCCACGATCAAGCGGATGACAATGGTGGAGTTGAATGAGACACCTGGATTATTTGATGCGCAGCGGCGTTGTAGCGATCTCAACTCTGCGGTGTATAAATATTACGACAATATTAAAAAGCGCTGTTTGAGCGGTGAGAAGGTCCCGCATGCCGACCTGGACGTGCTCAACCTGCGTCAGTGTTTCAGGGAGTTCAGCCTGGAGGCTTATCCCGCGCTTGTCGCGCTGGTGTGGCCGGAGTATCAACGCCCGGAGATCAAAGCGGAAGAGGTGTGAAGGGGACTGTTTGGCCCGTATTACGTGCCGGGGAGGCTAACGCTGTCACCCGGCACGATGTTACATACGGCTATTTGTCAGATGAGGCCTGCCACAGGTTCAGCTTACCGTCCGCGACGTGCTTATCGATCTGCGCCAGTTCTTCGGTGCTGAACGTCAGGTTCGCCAACGCCTGAACGTTTTCCTCCAGTTGCTCCGGTCGACTGGCGCCAATTAATACCGAAGTCACCCGGTTGTCTTTTAGCAGCCAGCTTAAGGCCATTTGTGCCATCGACTGTCCACGCTGTTGCGCCATCTCATTGAGCAACCGCAGGCTGTTAAGATTTTCTTCCGTCAGCATATTTTCCGTCAGCCCACGAACTTTTTTCCCTTCACGCTGCATGCGTGAACCTTCCGGAATGCCGTTAAGGTATTTCCCCGTCAGCAGTCCCTGAGCCAGTGGCGTAAAGGCGATGCAGCCCATGCCATTGGATTCCAGCGTATCCAGCAGGCCGCTGCTGTCTACCCAGCGGTTAAGCAGGTTGTAAGACGGTTGGTGGATCAGCAGGGGAATTTTCCATTCCCGCATCAGCTCGGCCATTTTCTGCGTACGCTCTGGCGAATAGGATGAGATGCCGACATACAGCGCTTTACCGCTCTGTACGGCGTGGGCCAGGGCTGAGGCGGTCTCTTCCATTGGCGTATTTTCGTCGACGCGGTGCGAGTAGAAGATATCGACATAGTCGAGGCCCATGCGTTTCAGGCTCTGATCGAGGCTGGCGAGCAGGTATTTGCGCGAACCGCCAGAACCGTATGGCCCTGGCCACATGTCATAGCCTGCCTTGGTGGAGATAATCAGTTCATCGCGATAGTGTGCAAAATCCTCGCGCAGTAATCGGCCAAAATTCTCTTCTGCGCTGCCTGGTGGCGGCCCATAGTTATTGGCTAAATCAAAATGCGTGATGCCTAAATCAAATGCTTTACGCAACAGGGCTCGCTGTGAATCCAGCGCCTGAACGTGCCCAAAACTGTGCCATAAACCCAGCGATAGAGCGGGTAAGCGCAAACCGCTGCGCCCACAGTAGCGATAGAGCATCTGTTCGTAACGTTCAGGATTGGCAAACCAGGCCATGAGATCTCCTTAGTGCAGGTGAATTTCGAAACAACGTTTCTATTCTAGCGGGTTCACGGTGAATATCCCGTTCACCAGGTCACACTGAGATGAAAAACTGGGCAAAAACAGGTCACTGTGCTTTGCTTAAAAAAACATCAATCAGGAGTGCGACGATGCCGCGTTTGACTGCCAAAGATTTTCCGCAAGAACTGCTCGATTACTATGACTATTACGCTCATGGCAAAATAACGAAACGCGAGTTTCTCAATATGGCAGCGAAATATGCAGTGGGTGGCATGACGGCATTGGCCTTATTCAATTTATTGAAACCCAACTACGCTCTCGCAACGCAGGTAGAATTTACCGATCCCGATATTCTGGCGGAATATATTACCTATCCCTCGCCTGAAGGTCATGGTGACGTGCGGGGGTATTTGGTTAAACCAACGAAGGTGACGCGGAAAGTTCCGGCGGTGGTGGTAGTGCATGAGAATCGTGGGCTGAATCCGTATATTGAAGATGTGGCGCGACGGGTGGCGAAGGCGGGCTTTATGGCACTCGCGCCTGATGGGTTAAGTTCGGTAGGGGGATACCCAGGCAATGATGATAAAGGTCGGGAATTGCAGCAGCAGGTTGACCCCGTAAAGTTAATGAACGACTTTTTTGCCGCCATTGAATTTATGCAGCATTATTCAGGGACGACGGGAAAGGTAGGTATCACCGGATTTTGCTATGGTGGTGGTGTGTCGAATGCCGCAGCTGTGGCTTTCCCTGAACTGGCCTGCGCGGTGCCTTTTTATGGGCGTCAGGTTCCTGCATCAGATGTCCCTAAAATAAGCGCGCCTTTATTACTGCACTATGCGCAATTAGATACCCGAATTAATGAGGGATGGCCTGCATATGAAGCGGCGCTAAAGGCGAATAAGAAAGTCTATGAAGCATATATCTACCCCGGTGTTAATCATGGCTTTCACAATGATTCTACCCCTCGTTATGATAAAGCTACCGCTGAATTAGCCTGGGAACGTACCCTTGCGTGGTTTGATAAATATTTGCGATAGAAAACAATAGATTATTTAATGCTTTTAATTAATTACCTGAATAATAATGCTACCTAATTTCATTAGCATTCATATTGATATAGGGTGGAGAGATAGTGGATGTACTTAAGAAAGTAAAAAAATAAAGAACGCATTATATCTTCTCTACTGCCTGCCGATAACAAGGATAAGTATCGCCTGATGGCGAATTCCTCATCAACGGCAAGGAAATTATTATGCGTTTGCTGAAAAACTTCACTATTCGTATTGTCATGTTGGCAATACTGGGACTTTTCTGCCTGCTCTGGTCGGGCGTGGGTTTATTCAGTCTTCATTCGTTATCAAAAATATCTGAAGGCAATGATATTGACCGCCATCTTGTCCATCAGATGACGGTTCTCAGTCAGGGTAACGATCAGTACTTTCGCTTCGTAACGCGCTTAAGTCGCGCCATGGATGTCAAAATGAGCGGCGGAACGCCTGATTTTGCGCCGGCTCAGCAGTCCCTGGAGAATATGAGTAAAAAACTCCAGGAGATGAAAACATTGTCTCCAGGCCCCATGGATCCGGAAGTTGCCGCGGCGGTACTGACGAAGTGGCAGGCGCTGCTGGACAATGGCGTGATCCCGCAAATGCAGTTGGCAAAGCAGGGCACGCTCACGGCCTTTGCGGAACATGCCAGTACCGTTACGCCAGCGTTGAGCCGTGAATTTGGCGCCAGTGCCGAGCGTTTTAACGCCACGGCAGGAGAGCGGCTTGATACCACCCGTGTGATGGTCGATGGCAAAACGTCTATCATCCGAACGTTAATTATTACTGCTGTTATCCTCGGTATTGCCCTACTGTTCTTTACCGACCGCTACCTTGTTTCCATGATGGTGAAACCTCTGGGACGTATTCGTCAGCAGTTCCAGCAGATTGCGCAGGGCGATCTCAGCCATCCCATTGAAGATTTTGGTCGTAACTGTGTGGGTCAACTGGTGCCGTTACTGTGCGCGATGCAGGACAGCCTGCGCGAAGCCGTCAGTACCATCCGTTCAGGTAGTGACAACATCTGGCGAGGGGCGACGGAAATTTCCACCGGTAATAACGATCTCTCCTCACGTACTGAAGAGCAGGCCGCGGCGCTGGAAGAGACCGCTGCCAGCATGGAGCAACTGACCGCAACGGTAAAACTGAACGCTGAAAATGCGCGTGAAGCCAGCCAGCTTGCCGATACGGCCACAGAAACGGCAGGTAAAGGGAGCACGCTGGTTTCAGAAGTGGTTGAGACGATGGATGGTATTGCCGCCAGCTCTAAACAGATCGCGGAAATCACGTCAGTTATTAACAGTATTGCTTTTCAGACCAATATTCTGGCGCTGAACGCCGCAGTTGAAGCTGCCAGGGCAGGCGAGCAGGGGCGCGGTTTTGCCGTCGTTGCCGGTGAAGTACGCAACCTTGCCAGTCGCAGCGCCGGAGCGGCGAAAGAGATTGAGACGCTAATTGGCGAGTCATCGCGTCGTGTCGACCAGGGGGCTCGTCTGGTTAAAGAAACGGGATTAACCATGGAGGCAATTCTGCGCGGTGCCACCGAAGTGACGGTCATCATGAAGCAAATTGCCTCAGCCTCGGAAGAACAGAATAAGGGCATCTCGCAGGTGAGCGTGGCGATCACGCAGATGGACAGCGTAACGCAACAGAACGCTGCATTGGTAGAGCAAGTCTCCGCCGCTGCCGTGGCGTTGGAACGCCAAACAGAGGAACTGCAACGCTCGGTGCAACAGTTCCGCCTCTCAGCGAATGATGTGCAATACGCCGCTGCTAATACTGCTTCCCCTTCAGCAGACAACAAAACGTCTGCGGCAGCTAAAACGGATGAATGGGTGTCCTTTTAAGCTGGCATAAAAAGTTCGTGATACCTCTGGTTTTTGCTCAAAAAATCGCTATATAATTTATTATATAGCGATTGGAGGTTATGCATGGACAACCATTTTGGAAAAGGCCTGATGGCCGGATTAAACGCCTCAAGTGCGGACAGCGCACGCTCAGTGGCGAATTTTTGTGCGGATTATAAGCGTGGTTTTGTGTTGGGATTTTCACATCGCATGTTTGAAAAAACGGGCGATCGACAGCTTAGCGCGTGGGAAGCGGGCATCCTCACGCGTCGCTATGGACTGGATAAAGAGATGGTTATGGATTTCTTTAGAGAGAATCAATCCAGTACAACAATTCGTTTTTTCATGGCTGGCTATCGACTCGAAGCTTGATCCGAAAGGGGTATTATCTTGCTTTAATTAATTACACTATTGACCTACGCCTTCGTTTTGTTGCTCCGTCGAAGTATTATAATGCACATAACCATATAAAAAGTGTGGTAATGGCGCGCCGATCGCAATATGCAACATGCGAATGGTGCAAAATAAAAGCCAGGTCTTCGCAACGGAATAACTATAAAATGACTGGAGATAACTCTCTCATCAATTCGAGCGGCATTAATCGCCGTGATTTCATGAAGCTTTGTGCAGCACTGGCCGCTACCATGGGGCTCAGTAGCAAAGCCGCCGCAGAAATGGCCGAATCAGTTTCTCGTCCTCAGCGCCCACCGGTTATCTGGATTGGTGCCCAGGAGTGTACGGGTTGTACTGAATCGCTGCTTCGCGCGACACACCCTACAGTGGAAAACCTCGTTCTGGAGACAATCTCTCTGGAATACCATGAGGTGCTCTCTGCCGCCTTCGGCCATCAGGTTGAAGAGAACAAACATAACGCTCTGGAGAAGTACAAAGGGCAATATGTTCTGGTAGTAGATGGATCTATCCCACTGAAAGATAATGGTATTTACTGCATGGTTGCCGGTGAGCCGATCGTGGATCACATCCGCCGGGCCGCAGAGGGCGCAGCCGCTATCATTGCCATCGGCTCTTGCGCCGCGTGGGGTGGTGTTGCTGCCGCTGGCGTTAACCCAACGGGTGCCGTCGGCCTGCAAGAAGTTCTGCCAGGCAAAACCATCATCAACATCCCCGGCTGTCCGCCGAACCCGCATAACTTCCTCGCAACGGTCGCGCATATCATCACTTACGGTAAGCCGCCGAAGCTGGATACCAAAAACCGTCCGACATTCGCCTATGGCCGTTTGATTCACGAGCACTGCGAACGTCGCCCGCACTTCGATGCTGGTCGTTTTGCGAAAGAGTTTGGCGATGAAGGCCACCGTGAAGGTTGGTGCCTCTACCATCTGGGCTGTAAAGGGCCAGAAACCTACGGCAACTGTTCAACGCTGCAATTCTGCGACGTTGGCGGCGTGTGGCCGGTGGCTATTGGTCACCCTTGCTACGGCTGTAACGAAGAAGGCGTCGGTTTCCATAAAGGTATTCACCAGCTTGCTCATGTGGAAAACCAAACGCCGCGTTCCGAGAAGCCTGACGTCAATATGAAAGAAGGCGGTAATGTATCTGCCGGAGCGATTGGACTGCTGGGTGGCGTAGTAGGACTGGTTGCCGGCGTCAGCGTGATGGCGGTACGTGAACTGGGGCGTCAGCAAAAGAAAGATAACGCTGACTCACGGGGAGAATAACCGTGAACAGACGTAACTTTATTAAAGCAGCCTCCAGCGGGGCATTGCTGTTGGGCGCAGCGCCGTCCATCAGTCATGCGGCTGCAGAAAACCGTCCGCCGATCCCGGGTTCTCTTGGGATGCTCTATGACTCGACGCTGTGCGTAGGCTGCCAGGCCTGTGTCACCAAGTGTCAGGATATCAACTTCCCGGCCCGTAACCCGGAAGGCGAGCAAACCTGGTCGAACAACGACAAACTGTCTCCGTATACCAATAACATCATCCAGGTGTGGCGTAGCGGAACAGGCGTGAACAAAGACCAGGAAGAAAATGGCTACGCATACATCAAGAAACAGTGCATGCACTGTGTTGATCCGAACTGCGTTTCCGTTTGCCCGGTCTCCGCGCTGAAGAAAGATCCGAAAACCGGCATCGTCCATTATGACAAAGACGTCTGCACGGGCTGTCGTTACTGCATGGTCGCCTGCCCGTACAACGTGCCTAAGTACGACTACAACAACCCGTTTGGTGCGCTTCACAAATGTGAACTGTGTAACCAGAAAGGCGTTGAGCGTCTGGACAAAGGCGGTTTGCCGGGTTGTGTTGAAGTGTGCCCAGCCGGTGCGGTGATTTTTGGTACTCGTGAAGAGTTGATGGCTGAGGCGAAAAAACGTCTCGCGCTGAAGCCTGGCAGCGAATACCACTATCCGCGTCAAACGGTGAAAGCAGGCGATACCTATCTGCATACGGTACCGAAGTACTACCCACACCTGTACGGTGAGAAAGAAGGTGGTGGTACGCAGGTTATGGTGCTGACGGGTGTTCCTTACGAGGATTTGGATCTGCCGAAGCTGGATGATCTTTCAACTGGTGCGCGTTCCGAACATGTTCAACATTCCCTGTACAAGGGCATGATATTACCCCTGGCTGCGCTGGCGGGCTTAACCGTGCTGGTTCGTCGTAACACGAAAAACGACCATCACGATGGAGGAGACGATCATGAGTCATGATCCTAAACCGCTGGGCGGAAAAATAATCAGCAAACCGGTCATTATTTTTGGGCCGCTTATCGTCCTGTGTATGCTCCTGATCGTGAAACGTCTGGTCTTCGGACTGGGCTCAGTCTCCGATCTGAACGGCGGTTTCCCATGGGGTGTATGGATCGCGTTTGACCTGTTGATTGGTACTGGCTTTGCGTGCGGCGGTTGGGCGCTGGCGTGGGCGGTGTATGTTTTCAACAGAGGACAATACCATCCGCTGGTACGTCCGGCGCTGTTGGCGAGCCTGTTTGGCTACTCGCTGGGTGGTCTGTCAATCACCATCGACGTCGGTCGTTACTGGAACCTGCCGTATTTCTACATTCCGGGCCACTTCAACGTGAATTCGGTACTGTTCGAAACGGCGGTCTGTATGACCATCTATATCGGCATCATGGCGCTGGAATTTGCTCCGGCTCTGTTTGAACGTCTGGGGTGGAAAGTTTCTCTCAAGCGTTTGAATAAAGTGATGTTCTTTGTTATTGCCCTCGGCGCGCTGCTGCCAACCATGCACCAGTCTTCAATGGGTTCATTGATGATTTCTGCGGGTTATAAGGTGCATCCGCTTTGGCAAGCTTATGAAATGTTGCCGCTTTTCTCGGTATTAACCGCCTTTATTATGGGCTTCTCGATCGTCATCTTTGAAGGCTCACTGGTACAAGCGGGTCTGAAAGGTAACGGTCCGGACGAGAAAAGTTTGTTCATCAAGCTGACGAACACCATCAGCGTGCTGCTGGCGATTTTCGTGGTTCTGCGCTTTGGCGAACTGATCTATCGCGACAAGCTGTCGTATGCGTTTGCAGGCGATTTCTACTCAGCCATGTTCTGGCTTGAGGTCGTGCTGATGGTCTTCCCGCTGGTGGTGCTGCGCGTCACTAAGCTGCGTAATGACTCGCGCATGCTGTATCTGTCTGCGCTGAGCGCATTGCTGGGTTGTGCAACATGGCGTCTGTCCTATTCGCTGGTGGCGTTCAATCCTGGTGGTGGCTACCACTACTTCCCGACCTGGGAAGAACTGTTGATTTCTATTGGTTTTGTGGCTATTGAGATTTGTGCATACATCGTACTCATTCGTCTACTGCCGATACTTCCTCCTTTAAAACAAAACGATCAAAATCGTCATGAGGCGAGCAAAGCATGAGCCAGAGAATTACTATTGATCCGGTAACCCGTATTGAGGGTCATTTACGCATCGACTGCGAAATCGAAAATGGCGTGGTATCTAAAGCATGGGCTTCCGGTACCATGTGGCGCGGCATGGAAGAGATCGTGAAAAACCGCGATCCGCGCGATGCCTGGATGATTGTGCAGCGTATCTGTGGCGTTTGTACGACCACTCACGCTATCTCTTCCGTTCGTGCAGCAGAAAGTGCGCTGAATATTGATGTTCCGGTGAACGCACAGTATATCCGTAACATCATTCTGGCCGCGCACACCACGCATGACCATATTGTTCACTTCTATCAGCTGTCTGCGCTGGACTGGGTGGATATCACCTCTGCCCTGAAAGCTGACCCAGCGAAAGCATCTGCCATGTTGAACGGCGTGTCCTCCTGGCACCTGAACAGCGCAGAAGAGTTCACCAAGGTTCAGAACAAGATCAAAGATCTTGTTGCCAGCGGTCAGTTAGGCATTTTTGCTAACGGTTGCTGGGGGCACCCGGCAATGCAGCTGCCGCCGGAAGTGAACCTGATTGCGGTCGCTCACTATCTGCAGGCGCTGGAATGCCAGCGTGATGCCAACCGCGTTGTGGCGCTGTTGGGTGGTAAAACGCCGCACATCCAGAACCTGGCGGTAGGTGGGGTTGCTAACCCGATTAACCTCGACGGTCTTGGTGTGCTGAACCTTGAACGCCTGATGTACATCAAGTCTTTCATTGATAAGCTGAGCGACTTCGTTGAGCATGTTTACAAGGTTGATACCGCGGTCATTGCTGCGTTCTACCCTGAATGGCTGGAACGTGGTCAGGGCGCGGTTAACTACCTGAGCGCGCCGGAATTCCCGACTGACGGTAAAAACGGCAGCTTCCTGTTCCCGGGTGGTTACATTACTAATGAAGATCTGTCGACCTATCGTCCGATCACCTCTCACTCCGATGAGTACCTGATCAAAGGGATTCAGGAGAGCGCGAAACACGCGTGGTACAAAGACGAAGCGCCGCAGGCTCCGTGGGAAGGTACAACGGTTCCTGATTACACCGGTTGGTCAGATGACGGCAAGTACTCCTGGGTTAAAGCACCGACCTTCTACGGTAAAACGGTTGAAGTGGGTCCGCTGGCCAACATGCTGTGTAAACTGGCGGCCAAACGCGAGTCTACTCATGCCAAGCTGAATGAAATCATCGCGATTTACACCAAGCTGACCGGTAAAACTATCGAAGTGTCTCAGCTGCACTCTACGCTGGGTCGTATTATTGGCCGTACCGTTCACTGCTGTGAACTGCAGAATGTTCTGCAGGATCAGTACAACGCGCTGATCGTGAACATCGGTAAAGGCGACCATACCACCTTCGTGAAACCGGATATTCCGGCAACGGGCGAATTCAAAGGTGTTGGTTTCCTCGAAGCGCCGCGCGGTATGCTGTCTCACTGGATGGTGATTAAAGATGGCATTATCAGCAACTACCAGGCGGTTGTACCGTCAACCTGGAACTCTGGCCCACGTAACTTTAATGATGAAGTGGGACCGTATGAGCGCTCGCTGGTAGGTACGCCGATTGCCGATCCAAACAAACCGCTGGAAGTGGTTCGTACCATTCACTCCTTCGATCCTTGTATGTCATGTGCGGTGCATGTGGTGGACGTTGACGGGAACGAAGTGGTCTCAGTTAAGGTTCTGTAATGCGGATATTAGTCTTAGGGGTCGGCAATATTTTGCTGACCGACGAAGCCATCGGAGTACGTATCGTTGAGGCATTAGAGCAACGGTACATCCTGCCAGACTTTGTTGATGTTCTGGACGGTGGTACGGCTGGGATGGAGCTTCTCGGCGATATGGCGAACAGAGATCATCTGATCATTGCTGACGCCATTGTGTCGAAGAAAAACACGCCAGGAACGATGATGGTCCTGCGGGATGAAGAGATCCCGGCGCTGTTTACCAACAAAATCTCACCGCACCAGCTTGGCCTGGCCGACGTTTTGTCGGCCCTGCGTTTCACCGGAGAGTTTCCGAAAAAGCTGACGTTAGTCGGCATTATTCCGGAATCACTGGAGCCGCATATCGGGCTAACGCCAACGGTCGAAGCGATGATTGAACCTGCGCTTGAGCAGGTTCTTGCTGCGCTTCGCGAATCAGGTGTTGAAGCGATCCCTCGGGAGGCAGCTCATGTCTGAGGAGTTTGTCGGTTTTCAGACGGCCCCGAAGATGCAGATTCAGGCAGCATTTGAAGAGGTTGCCCGGCGTTCGATGCACGATCTCTCTTTCTTGCATCCGAATATGCCGGTATATGTCTCTGATTTTTCGCTGTTTGAAGGGCAGTGGACGGGGTGTGTTATCACACCCTGGATGCTCAGCGCACTGATTTTCCCTGGACCAGACCAGGTCTGGCCGGTACGTAAAGTCAGCGAAAAAATCGGGCTGCGTCTGCCGTATGGCGAGATGACCTTTACCGTTGGTGAACTGGAGGGCGTATCACAATACCTTTCCTGTTCACTGATGTCGCCGCTTTCGCACAGCATGTCTGCGCAAGAAGGAGTGCGCCTGACTGACGATTGTGCGCGAATGCTGTTATCGCTGCCGGTGAGCGATCCAAATGCGCCGCAGCTCAATCGCCGCGCGCTGCTGCTGGGTCGTCGGAACTGCGAAAATGCATGAGCTGTCCCTTTGTCAGAGCGCGGTTGAGATTGTTCAACAGCAGGCAGAGCAGCACGGTGTCAAACGTGTAACCGGCGTTTGGCTGGAAATCGGGGCGCTCTCCTGCGTTGAAGAGAGCGCCGTGCGTTTCAGTTTCGACATCGTCTGTCAGGGGACGCTGGCGCAAGGGTGTGAGCTGCATATTGATTACAAGCCACCCCAGGCATGGTGCTGGGATTGCAGTCAGGTTGTGGAAATCACCCAGCATGATGCGCAGTGTCCACATTGTCAGGGGGATCGTCTGCGAGTTGATGCGGGCGATTCACTGAAAGTGAAAAGTATTGAAGTCGAATAACCCATAGGTTGCTATGGGGCGGAGTCAGATATGTGTATTGGAGTCCCTGGTCAGGTTCTGGCCGTTGGTGAAGATATTCACCAGCTTGCGCAGGTTGAAGTGTGCGGCATCAAACGTGATGTCAATATTGCCCTGATTTGTGAAGGTGATACGGCTGAGCTGATCGGGCAATGGGTGCTGGTGCACGTAGGGTTCGCCATGAGCATCATTGATGAAGATGAAGCTAAAGCCACGTTAGACGCACTTCGCCGTATGGAGTACGACGTCACCAGCGCGTGATTTTGTGCCGGATGGCGGCGCAAACGCCTTATCCGACCTACGGCATGACATCTTTGTAGGCCTGATAAGACGCCCCGGCGTCGCCATCAGGCATTTTAAGCCTGGCGCTTATCTTCGGTATTGGTATCGAAGTCGCTGGCGTCATGGCGTTCATGAAGCTGCTCGTTCAGAGGTCCGTTGGTGCGGTTCACAATACGACCACGCTTAACCGCCGGACGCGCCGCAATCTCTTTTGCCCAGCGCTGCACGTGCTTGTAGCTTCCTGCATCAAGGAACTCTGCCGCGTCGTACACGTTACCCAGAACCACATTGCCAAACCACGGCCAGACTGCCATATCGGCAATGGTGTATTCATCTCCGGCGACAAACTGATGCTGCGCTAACTGTTTATCCAACACGTCAAGTAAGCGCTTGGCTTCCATGGTGAAGCGATTAATCGCGTATTCAATTTTAACCGGCGCATAATTATAGAAGTGACCAAAGCCACCGCCAAGGAACGGGGCAGCACCCTGTAACCAGAACAACCAGTTTAGCGTTTCAGTACGTTTTGCCAAATCCTGCGGCAAGAAATAACCATATTTTTCCGCCAGATAGAGTAGGATTGCGCCAGATTCAAATACGCGAACCGGTGGGTTTTGCGAGTGGTCACGCAGTGCCGGGATCTTCGAGTTCGGATTCACCTCAACAAAGCCGCTGGAAAACTGATCTCCATCGCCGATGCGGATAATCCAGGCATCGTATTCCGCGCCCTTCACGCCCTGCGCCAGCAACTCCTCCAGCATAATCGTCACTTTCTGCCCGTTTGGCGTACCCAGCGAATAGAGCTGCAGGGGATGCTTGCCAACCGGCAGCGTTTTCTCGTGTGTAGCGCCGGAAACAGGGCGGTTGATATTGGCGAATGCGCCGCCGTTCGATTTTTCCCACGTCCAGACTTTCGCGGGCTGATAGGTATTGTCTGACATAGTGACCTGCCTTCTGAGTGGTTGTTTGATGCAGTGTAGCAGCCAGGTAGAACTGAATTTAACAGATTGGGACTTTATGCCGTTTTGTGCTGAAAGGGGAAGATAAATCTAACCCGTTCATTGTACCTGGCCCGTACTCCATGAAGAGGAAATCATTGTTGCACGGAAATTGCTACCGTATTCACCATCAAAAATTGGCGGTGAATAAGCAGTAATAATGAAAAAGGGTGTTCCAGGAGTAAGCGGTTATCAGGGCCCGGCGGGTGGGTGGGGCGCGGTAAAAGCCGTCACTGCTTCGCTGTTTTCGCAAAAGGCTGTCGCCCGCGACATTATCGCGATGTTTAAAATGAACCAGGTGAAAGGATTCGACTGTCCGGGCTGTGCATGGCCGGACCCTGGCCATCGGGCACCGATGGAGCTGTGCGAAAATGGCGTTAAGGCGGTCTCCTGGGAGACAACCAACAAGAAAGCGTCACCGGAATTTTTCAGCCGTCATCCGGTTTCCACACTCTGGCATTACAGCGATTATGAACTGGAAAATATCGGTCGTTTGACGCATCCAATGAAATACGATGCCGCATCAGATACCTGGCAGGCGGTGGATTGGGATATCGCCTTCCAGGAGATCGGCGAGCGTCTGCGCAGCTATGATTCAGCACAACAGGTTGAGTTTTACACCTCCGGCAGAACGTCAAATGAGGCAGCGTTCCTGTATCAGCTGTTTGCCCGCGAATATGGCAGCAGCAACTTCCCTGATTGCTCAAATATGTGCCACGGACCGACCAGCGCAGGGCTAACGCCGGCCATTGGCCTTGGAAAAGGAACCGTTGAACTTGAGGACTTTGACCACTGCGATCTGGTGATTTGTATCGGGCATAACCCTGGCACTAACCATCCGCGCATGCTGACCACCTTACGCGACGTTGCCAAACGCGGGGCTAAAATTATCTCCATTAATCCGCTGAACGAAAGGGGGCTTGAGCGCTTTAGCTTCCCGCAAAGCGCGAAAGAGATGTTCACTGGTCAGGCGACGGCGCTGAGCAACGACTACTACCAGGTAAAAATTGGCGGTGACGCTTCGCTGCTCAAAGGCATCATGAAAGCGCTAATCGAAATGGACGAAGCGCGGATCTTATTGGAGCAGCAGCCGACGCTCGATCATGCGTTTATCGAAGAGCATACCGCTGGATATGCCGCGTTGTATGATGACTTACGCCAGCGTAGCTGGGCGGAGCTGGAACAGGACTCGGGTCTGACGCGCAGTCAGATGGAAGATCTGGCGCACAGTTACAGTAAATCCCGCGCCACGATTGTTTGTTACGGCCTGGGCATCACCCAGCATAAAAACGGCACTGAGAACGTCCAGCAACTGGTAAACCTGCTGCTGCTGAAAGGCAATATAGGTAAGCCTGGGGCGGGGATCTGCCCGTTGCGCGGTCATTCTAACGTGCAGGGCGATCGTTCTGTGGGGATCAACGAAGCGGCGTCCGAAGATTTCCTGCAACGCCTTGAGACGTATTTTTCTATCCGTGTTCCGCGCAAACATGGTCGTTCCAGCGTGGAGAGTATTCGGGCCATCGAGCGGGGCGATGCAAAAGCGCTCATCTGCATGGGTGGCAATCTGGCGGTGGCGATGCCCCAGCCGCAGCGTACCTTTGCGGCGATGAAAAATCTGGATCTGCAGGTCCATGTGGCGACCAAACTGAACAGATCGCACCTGCTGCTGGCAAAACACAACTATTTGCTCCCCGCGTTGGGTAGAACCGAGCGCGATCTGCAAGCTACGGGCATTCAGTCTGTGACCGTCGAAGACTCAATGTCGATGGTCCACGCGTCCTGTGGCGCGCTGAAGCCGGCTTCCCGCTGGCTAAAATCCGAGCCCGCGATTGTGGCGGGCATGGCGCGCGCAACGCTGCCGCTTTCGCCGGTAAACTGGGAAGCGTTGACCGGGGACTACGCGCTGATCCGTAATGCCATTGAAGCCGTGATCCCGGCGTTCCACGACTACAACGCCCGTATTGCTGAACCGGGCGGGTTTCGTATGGATACGCCTGCTTCGCGCCGTGAATGGCGAACGGAGAATGGCAAAGCCAACTTTATCGTCAGCCATCAGCGGGCGGTAGAGCGGGAAAATCAGCCTGCCGATACGCTGATACTGGCGACGCTACGCAGCCACGATCAGTACAACACCACGATTTATGGTATGAACGATCGCTATCGTGGCATTACCGGTCGTCGGGATGTGGTGTTTTTAAGCGCTGAAGAAGCGATGAGCCGCGGTCTGAGCCAGGGTGATGTGGTCAACGTTCAGGCGCTGGACGACAACGGTCAGCCCTGCGCGGATCGCATCATGTACGGTTTAACGGTGGTGATTTACAACATGGCGGCGGGCTCAATTGGCGCGTATCTGCCTGAAGCGAATGTCCTGCTCTCGTTGGACGCGGTGGATACACAAAGTTTGACTCCGGCCTATAAAAGCGTACCGGTAATCCTTACTCAGGTGTAGTTCCTGTTGTGAATTTTTCGCCTCTGAGCGCCAGCCGCTGCGTTGAGGTGTATGATGATGTCGACCTCTGTCCGGTTAGTGTCGCAGAGCAGGCAATCAGAGCGAAAAATTCACGCCAACCTGCTCAGGCTGTATTGTTTTGAGGTAAGGTGCATGAGCAAAGGAACGACCAGTCAGGATGCCCCATTCGGGACATTATTGGGCTACGCCCCAGGTGGCGTAGCAATCTACTCTTCAGATTACAGCTCCCTCGACCCGCGGGACTACGACGATGATGCGGCATTTCGCAGCTATATCGACGACGAATACATGGGCCACAAATGGCAGTGCGTGGAATTCGCACGCCGCTTTCTGTTCCTTAACTATGGTGTGGTCTTCACCGATGTAGGCATGGCCTGGGAGATCTTCTCCTTACGCTTCCTGCGTGAAGTGGTGAATGACAATATCCTGCCGTTACAGGCATTTCCCAATGGTTCACCCCGCGCACCGGTAGCAGGCGCGTTGCTTATCTGGCAAAAAGGCGGCGAATTTAAAGATACCGGGCATGTGGCGGTCGTTACCCAGTTGCTGGAAAACAAAATCCGTATTGCCGAACAGAACGTGCTCCATACGCCGCTGCCTCCCGGACAGCAGTGGACCCGCGAGCTGGAGATGGTGGTTGAAAACGGTTGCTACACCCTGCGGGATACCTTTGACGACACCACCATCCTTGGATGGATGATCCAGACCGAGGATACTCGTTACAGCCTGCCGCAGCCGGAGATCGCCAGTGACTCGCTGAAAATTGGCGGCGCGCGACTGGAAGATAACGGGCAGTTTGACGGTAAATGGCTGGATGAACAGGATCCGCTGCAAAAAGCCTACGTGCTGGCGAATGGGCATGTGATTAATCAGGATCCGCATCAGTACTTCACCATTACCGAAAGTGCCGAACAGGAGCTGATCAAAGCCACTAACGAGCTGCACCTGATGTACTTGCACGCGACCGACAAGGTGCTGAAAGACGATAACTTACTGGCGCTGTTCGATATTCCGAAAATCCTCTGGCCGCGCCTGCGCCTTTCCTGGCAGCGTCGTCGGCATCATATGATTACGGGTCGTATGGATTTCTGTATGGATGAACGCGGACTGAAGGTGTATGAGTACAACGCCGATTCCGCATCGTGCCATACCGAAGCCGGTTTGATTCTCGAAAGATGGGCTGAGCGGGGCTACACAGGGCAGGGACACAATCCGGCTGAAGGGTTGATCAACGAACTGGCGGGTGCCTGGAAGCACAGCCGCGCACGTCCGTTTGTCCACATCATGCAGGATAAGGATATCGAAGAAAACTATCACGCGCAGTTTATGCAGCAGGCGCTGCGTCAGGCCGGGTTTGACAGCAAAATTCTGCGTGGCCTCGATGAGCTACGTTGGGATGACGCCGGTCAACTGATTGACGATGACGGTCGCCTGGTGAACTGTGTCTGGAAAACCTGGGCGTGGGAAACCGCGATTGAGCAGGTGCGAGAGGTCAGCGAAACAGAGTACGCCGCGGTACCAATTCGTACCGGGCATACGAATCAGGAAGTGCGTTTAATCGACGTGTTGCTGCGCCCGGAAGTGCTGGTCTTCGAACCTCTGTGGACGGTGATCCCAGGCAACAAAGCGATATTGCCAATCCTCTGGCAGCTATTCCCGCACCACCGCTATCTGCTTGATACCGATTTCACTGTTAATGAAGAGCTGGCACAAACCGGTTATGCGGTGAAACCCATTGCAGGACGTTGTGGCAGCAACATCGATCTGGTGAGCCATCAGGAAGAGCTACTGGATAAAACCAGCGGTAAGTTTGCCGAGCAGAAGAACATTTATCAGCAGCTTTGGTGTTTGCCAAACATTGCCGGTAAATATATTCAGGTTTGTACCTTCACCGTAGGCGGTAACTACGGCGGTACCTGCCTGCGCGGCGACGAATCACTGGTGATTAAAAAAGAGAGCGATATCGAACCGCTGATTGTGGTGAAGGAATAATCGCAACCCCCTGTGGTGGTGATGTTACTACCACGGGGTTATTTGATGGGAATAATTTTAGAAATACTCCAAAGCAAAAACCCGCCTTTTGGGCGGGTTCTTTGAATAGTGGTGCCCGGACTCGGAATCGAACCAAGGACACGGGGATTTTCAATCCCCTGCTCTACCGACTGAGCTATCCGGGCAACGAGGCGCATTAAACCCGATTCACTTCGTTTCGTCAACGAAATTTCTTCAAATCAATGCAGACTGCACAATCTATCACCACATTGTTGCTATTGCACGCATTCTCAGGCAAAAAAAGCCGTCCACGCTGCGGAAAGCGGCATTGCCAGTAGAAGGGCAGGAAGCATATTCACCACCGCAAACATTTTAATGCCGCAAATCCGCAAACCGGTTGCAAGTAGCAACAGTCCGCCTACAGCGCTGAAATCGGCCATCATGGCTGGGGTTGTCAGCGGTAAAATCAGAGCTGCACAGGTGGCAAGCGTCAACTGAATTGCCAGCATCGGTATGAAAATGGCAGACACGGCGATCCCTAGCGAGCAGGCGAAGATAATAGCGGTGAAGAAATCGAGAAATGACTTGGCGATTAAAATATTAGGATCGCCGGTCATCCCTTCATGGATTGCCCCGAATATCCCGGTCCCGCTGGCGCAAAACAACACGATGATCGCCACATAGCTTTGGATAAAGGATTCGTGTGTTGCATTGACATCCGATTTGGTGAAAAGCTGTTGCGCTTTGGCAACCGCGGCATTGATTCCTTTTTCCAGATGGCAGAATTCGCCAATTAATGCACCGATCAGTGTCGCCAGAACCATCACCGGCAAGTTAACGCATTTGATAACCAACAAGATACCAATTCCCAACGAGCACAACCCGAATATTGAGGTCATTGAGATCCGAATACGTTCGGGTAAGTGCTGACTGAGCAGCGCGCCGAGAACACCGCCTAATAAAATGGCGCTGGCATTAATAAAGGGTCCGATTACCACGTTTGCTCCTGCATACCCATTATCGTCTTGATGTTAAAGGCAACTGTTTGGGTGAAATTATGTTTCAGATTGCATTATTATGCCGCTATTGTCAGACGAAATGCTTGTTTATCTGTGAGGTTTAAGCACAGGATTTTATCTTGCGCCAGTAGGTGAAAGGTGCCATGATTGCGCGAATTTTCTCCTGTCTGAATGGGGCTGCCTGGGATGATATTACTCCCCCTACATCGCCTTCAACATCGCCTTTTTGCGCGACGTTCGCCCCTTCCTGCGACTTATCTATACTCTGCCACCATGCGGTGAGGGCAGCGTACGCTCACTGCAGGATAACAGTAAGATCAGAGGCTATCTGCTTTTACTGATGTCTGGCGGTCGGGGCTGGTAAACAGTTTGACCCGTCATTTCGTGGGCAAAGCAATGCGGCTTTGCCCGGGACTTTTGATTTTCCCGAAACGGGTTATTGCGCTTATGAAATCAATGAAAATTGCCGCCAGTGGTGAACTGGCTTCTCGTCTTTCCAGCCATCGCCAGGTGGTTGCGCTGGACAGCACCGATTTTACTGACGTCGCGGCAGTCGTCATTACCGTTGCGGACAGCCGCAGTGGGATCCTGGCTTTGCTGAAACGCACTGGTTTTCATATACCGGTGTTTTTGTTCGCAGAGTCTGATGTCGATGTACCTGCGGGCGTTAACGCGGTGATTCGCGGTCAGGCTCAGGACTGGCTGGAGCTGGAGTCTGCTGCCTGTCAGTATGAGGAAGAGTTGCTGCCGCCGTTCTATGACACGCTTACCCAGTATGTCGAAATGGGGAACAGCACGTTTGCCTGCCCGGGACACCAGCACGGTGAGTTTTTTAAGAAGCATCCGGCGGGCAGACATTTCTATGAGTTCTTTGGCGAGAACCTGTTCCGCGCGGATATGTGCAACGCTGACGTTAAGCTGGGCGATCTGCTGATTCATGAGGGATCAGCGAAACATGCGCAGAAATTTGCCGCGAAAGTTTTCCACGCGGATAAAACCTACTTTGTGCTGAACGGGACCTCTGCGGCGAATAAAGTGGTGACCAATGCGCTGCTGACGCGCGGCGATCTGGTGCTGTTTGACCGCAACAACCATAAGTCGAACCACCACGGTGCGCTGATCCAGGCAGGTGCGACGCCGGTTTATCTGGAAGCGGCGCGTAATCCGTTTGGCTTTATTGGCGGCATTGACGAGCACTGCTTTGATGAGGCGTATCTGCGCCAGCAACTACGTGACGTTGCGCCGCACAAGGCTGACCAGCCGCGCCCGTTCCGCCTTGCAATCATTCAGCTTGGTACCTATGACGGTACGATCTACAACGCCCGGCAGGTGATCGACAAGATCGGTAGCCTGTGCGATTACATCCTGTTTGATTCTGCCTGGGTTGGCTACGAGCAATTTATTCCGATGATGGCCGATGGGTCACCGCTGCTACTGGAGCTCAATGCTGACGATCCGGGGATCTTTGTCACTCAGTCGGTACACAAACAGCAGGCCGGATTCTCGCAAACCTCGCAGATCCACAAAAAGGATAACCATATTCGCGGTCAGGCGCGGTTCTGTCCGCATAAACGTCTGAACAATGCATTTATGCTGCATGCTTCCACTAGTCCGTTTTACCCGCTGTTTGCGGCGCTGGATGTTAACGCCAAAATCCATGAAGGCGAGAGCGGGCGTCGGCTATGGGCGGAGTGTGTAGCGCTGGGCATTGAGGCCCGTAAAGCGATTCTTACCCACTGTAAGATGATTCAGCCGTTTATTCCTCCGGTAGTTGATGGTAAGCCGTGGGAAAGCTATCCGACGCAGGTGATTGCCAGCGAGCGCCGCTTCTTTAGCTTTGAACCGGGTGCTAAATGGCATGGTTTTTCCGGCTACGCGCGCGACCAGTACTTCGTTGATCCCTGCAAGCTGTTGTTAACTACTCCGGGCATTGATGCGCAAACCGGGCAATATACTGAGTTTGGTATTCCGGCGACGATTCTGGCGCATTACCTGCGTGAAAACGGCATTGTTCCGGAGAAATGCGACCTTAACTCGATTCTGTTCCTGCTGACCCCGGCAGAAAGCACCGAGAAACTGGCGCAACTGGTGGCGATGCTGGCGCAGTTTGAGCAGCATATTGAGGACGATACGCCGCTGGCAGATGTGCTGCCCACCATCTTCAACAAGTATCCGGTACGCTATCGGGATTACACGCTGCGTGAACTGTGTCAGGAGATGCACGATTTATACGTCAGCTTTGATGTGAAGGATCTGCAAAAAGCGATGTTCCGACAGGAGAGTTTGCCTGCCGTGGCGATGAACCCGCAGGATGCCAACAGCGCCTTTATCCGTGGTGATGTCGAACTGGTGCGTATTTGTGATGCCGCAGGTCGCGTTGCGGCAGAAGGTGCGCTGCCTTATCCTCCAGGCGTTCTGTGCGTGGTACCGGGCGAAATCTGGGGCGGGGCGGTGCAACGTTATTTCCTGGCGCTGGAAGAGGGTGTTAACCTGCTGCCGGGCTTCTCGCCGGAGCTGCAAGGTGTTTACAGTGAAACGGATGCAGACGGTATTAAGCGTCTGTATGGATATGTTGTGAAGTAAGCGCAAAAAAAAACGGGTTACCTTTTGGCAACCCGCTTTTCTCTGCGTAAATGTTAGTGCGCGATAGTTTGGGTGCCTGCCGGAACGCGTACGTGTTTGTATTTAAACAGCGCAACGAAGGCAAAAGCCAGAACCAGCGAGTAACCTGCGAAGATCAGCCACACGGTCTGCCAGTCGGTAATACCGTTCAGCGTATAGTGTTCAACTACTTTACCGCTCACCAGTCCGCCCAGAATACAACCGAAGCCGTTGGTCATCATCAGGAACATACCCTGTGCGCTAGCGCGGATTTCAGGGCGAACTTCTTTCTCCACGAATACCGAGCCAGAGATGTTGAAGAAGTCGAAGGCGCAGCCGTAAACAATCATCGACAGAACCAGCAGCACGGTACCGAACGGTGTCGGATCGCCGTAGGCAAACAGGCCGAAACGCAGCATCCACGCCACAATACTGATAAGCATTACATTCTTAATACCGTAACGGCTCAAGAAGAACGGGATGGTCAGGATAAACAGCGTCTCGGAAATCTGCGAGATCGACATCATCACCGAGGCGTGTTCAACGATGAAGCTACCGGAGAACAGTGGGTTGTTATCGAAGCTGTGCAGGAAGGTATTACCGAACATATTGGTAATCTGTAGTTCCGCGCCCAGCATCATTGAGAAGATGAAGAAAATCGCCATGCGCTTGTTTTTAAACAGCGCGAAAGCATCCAGGCCCAGCATGGACGACCAGCTCTGGTTTTTCTGCTGGTTAGCCACCGGAATATGCGGCAGCGTCAGCGTGAACAGCGCCAAAACAACGGACAGCGTTGCACCGATATACAGCTGCATATGACTCAGCTCGAAGCCGGAGAAGCTCACGCCCCACATCGCCATGATAAAGCCGATAGTGCCCCAGATACGGATTGGCGGGAAGTCCGTTACGATATCCATCCCGGCTGACTGCAGGCGATAGTAAGAAATGGTGTTGATTAACCCCAGCGTTGGCATATAGGCCAAAGAGTTAAGCAAGATCACAAAGAACATCGCGCCTGGGGTGGTGACTTCGGCTGCGGCGAACAGCGTTGCTGCACCGACCAGGTGACAAATGGCGTACACCCATTTCGCACTGATCCATTTGTCGGCCACGATCCCTAACAGCGTAGGCATAAACACGGCGGCGATCCCCAGCGAGCTATACACTGCGCCAATGGATGCACCATCGAATTTTAGGGTGACAAACATATAGGAGCCGAGGGTAGTGAGCCAACTACCCCATAAGCAGAACTGCAGAAACGAGAGCACTTTCAGCTGCAGCTTAAGATTCATGTTAATTTCCTCACACCGTAATGCGGATGAATGTTTTAAAAGGCACATTTGCCGGGGCTTGATGATGTGATTCTATCAACGAGGGACACTCTTTTTTTGTTACCTGTGACAAATATTTGCAAACAATTTCTGATTGCAAAGCAAAAGAGTGATGGAGTTAACACTTTACCCTCTTCCGGGCCCCGTTTACCGGGGCAGAAGAGGGGATATATTAGCGGCGTCGATATGATTTTTGTGCGGAATTGACCTTGTAAAGGTATCGGCGTGATTCAGCCGACGGATGTCGGGTAGTCAGCGTTTGATAAACGTCCCCCGGGGTCATGCTGTTGATAATATTCGCGGCCTGGATTTTATCGTTCGAGAAAACGCGCAGCACGCTGCCCGCACCGCCGTTATATGCCGTGATCACCGCGTAGCGACGGGACGTTGGATTATCAATGCCGCCTAAATAGACATTGTTGAGCATAGCCAGATAGGCGGTACCGGTATCAATGTTGCTGGCCGGGTCAAACAGGAAGCTACGGCTCGGTGTGCCGGAGCGCCCTTGCGAGCGAAACACATCTTTCCCGGCGCTGTGCTGTACCACCTGCATCAGTCCCAGCGCATCGGCATGGCTGACCGCATATGGGTTAAATGAGGATTCGGTTTGCATGATGGCCAGAATCAGCGACTCATCGACGCCATACTTACGCGAAGCCTGACGCACCATGCCGACGTATTTATGCGCGCGCTTATCAAGGTGGTTCGGTACCAGGTTGATCGTCACGCTATAGATGATGCGAATACCATTGCTGCGGCTTTTCAGGCGTGTTTTCAGCAGATAGTCAGCGAAATTGGTGGCACGCCCCTCCCAACGAATGGGCTGGCCGGTATTATCGACCACCTGCCCGTACAGGAACGGCTCTTTGGAAATCTTAATGTCGTCGACATCGGAATAGAGATCGATAGAACCCGGATCATCGCCCATCAGCAATGTCTTGATAATCGCCCGACGCAGGTGTCCGGCGGGATCTGTCCCGGCAATGGTCTCGACGGTTATCGTACCGTCATCAAAGTTGATATGGCTGCGGGTTTGATACTGATCGGTATACTTTACGTAGTCCTTTGGACCCGCAATCAGCACTTCCTTAAATCCCCACAAATTCTCAATGTTATGGGCAAATTGCCCCATCAGAATATCAAAACCGTTGGTATCCTTGACCCAGGCTTCGTTATAGGAATCGCCTTTTTTGGTCGAACTGGAACAGGAGATGAGCAACGGCGCAATAACGGCAAGCGCGAGAAATTTTTTCATCATTCCGGGAGTGCGTGTTGTGTTTGTTATTTGCAAGGACCAGAGTAAATCGTAGGCCGGATAAGCGTAGCGCCATCCGGCAACGGTTCTTAAGACTCTGGTGTATAGCCTTCAATATGCACGTCTTTGCCTTCAAACAGGAAGTTGATCATCTCCTGCTCAAGCAGTTTACGATGCTCAACGTTCATCATATTGAGCTTCTTCTCGTTAATCAGCATGGTTTGCTTATGCTGCCATTGCGCCCATGCTTCTTTAGAAATCTCGTTGTAGATGCGTTTCCCCAGATCGCCCGGGTACAGCTGAAAATCCTGGCCTTCTGCTTCGCGTTGCAGGAAAGTGCAAAAAATCGTTCTGCTCATAAAAAATCCTCTCTATCGACCGGTACGTTAAACGTGTGTACCGGCACGTAATTGCTGTAACAAACGCTCCACGGGAGCCGCCAGTCCGACCGACGGCGGTTGCGCTAAGTTATACCAGAGCGCGTTGCCTTCATCCATGCATGAGCCGAATGAAGACACAGGAAGCCACATAGGCACAATGTCTAAGTGGAAATGGCTAAAGGTATGGCGAAACGCATTAAGTTGGGTCAGATTATCTGCGTTAATTTGCCGTTGCGCCAGCCAGTTGCGCAGTCCATCTTCGTCGTCAAACTGTGGAAAACAGTATAAACCACCCCATAAGCCGCTGGGCGGTCGCTGTGCGAGCAGCACTTCGTCATTATGCTGCATCAGTAAAAAATAGCCCGTTCGTTCTGGCAGCGTTTGCTTGGGTTTTTTACCCGGGTACAACGCCCAGCTTGCATTGGCGCTGGCCACACAGCCATTTTCCAACGGACACAGCGAACATTTAGGTTTTGAGCGCGTACAGACCATGGCGCCTAAATCCATCATCGCCTGATTAAAACGTTCAACGCCATGGGCGGGCGTCACCTGCTCGCTCAACTCCCACAGCTTCTTTTCGACCTCTTTTTTACCCGGCCAGCCGTTTACAGCATAACAGCGAGCCAGCACGCGTTTGACGTTACCGTCGAGAATCGGAAAATGCTGACCCAGAGAGAGGGAAAGGATCGCGCCTGCGGTTGAGCGACCGACGCCAGGTAGGGCGGCCACCTCATCAAAAGTTTGCGGAAATATACCGCTATGTAGCGTGACAACCTGCTGCGCGGCTTTATGCAGATTACGCGCTCGGGCGTAATAACCCAGCCCGGTCCACAAATGCAGAACCTCATCCAGCGGCGCATGGGCTAAATCCGTTACCGTTGGGAAGCGCGCCATAAAGCGCTCAAAATAAGGGATAACGGTCGCAACCTGAGTTTGTTGCAGCATTACCTCAGAGAGCCATACTTTGTAAGGCGTCTTATCAATTTGCCAGGGCAGCGTTTTCCGCCCGTATTTGTCGTACCAGCTCAATACCTGAGCCGAGAATTGAGACGCTTGCATGATTACCGTTTCATTATTGCCGGGGGCAAGATTGCAGCACAGCGGCAACAGGGTGTAAACCGGAACTTTCCGCTGCTCACTTTCTTCCTTTACTTGCATCCGGCAACTAACTTTGGATAATGCCCGTTTTCAGAACTCAAACACAGCAGACTAAACTTTTATGAAGAACGACGTCATTTCACCGGAATTTGATGAAAACGGCCGCCCTCTGCGCCGGATTCGTAGTTTTGTTCGTCGCCAGGGGCGACTGACCAAAGGGCAGGAGCACGCGCTGGAAAACTACTGGCCGGTGATGGGCGTTGAGTTCAGCGAAGAGCCTGTAAATTTCGCAGAACTGTTTGGCCGTGATGCGCCAGTCACGCTGGAAATCGGTTTTGGTATGGGAGCGTCGCTGGTCGCAATGGCGAAAGCGCGTCCGGAACAGAATTTCCTTGGCATTGAGGTTCACTCGCCGGGCGTTGGTGCGTGTCTGGCTTCAGCCCATGAAGAGGGTGTCGAGAACCTGCGCGTCATGTGCCATGATGCCGTTGAAGTCCTGCATAAAATGATTCCTGACAATTCTTTATCTATGGTTCAGCTGTTTTTCCCTGACCCGTGGCATAAAGCACGTCATAATAAACGCCGTATCGTTCAGGTACCGTTTGCTGAGCATATCTTAAGTAAGCTGAAGCTGGGCGGCGTATTCCACATGGCAACCGACTGGGAAGCTTATGCGGAACATATGCTGGAAGTGATGTCCTCCATTGACGGGTATAAAAACCAGTCCGAGAGTAACGATTATGTACCGCGCCCACAATCGCGCCCGGTAACCAAATTTGAACAACGTGGTCATCGTCTTGGCCACGGCGTATGGGACTTAATGTTCGAGAGGGTGAAATAATGGCAAAGAACCGTAGCCGTCGTCTGCGTAAAAAGATGCACATCGAAGAATTCCAGGAAGTAGGATTTTCGGTTGCATGGCGTTTCCCGGAAGGTACATCTGGAGAGCAGGTCGATCAAATCGTTGATGACTTTATCAATGAAGTTATCGAACCGAACAAGCTGGCTTTTGACGGCAGCGGCTATCTGGCCTGGGAAGGTCTGATCTGTCTGCAGGAAATCGGCAAATGCACCGAAGAACACCAGGCAATCGTGCGTAAGTGGCTGGAAGAGCACAAACTAGAAGAAGTGCGTACCAGCGAACTTTTCGATATTTGGTGGGACTAAGTAGCACAGGGTCGGCAAATGCCGGCCCGATTTGTCTTGAGGGAAAGATATGATGCGCAAAACGCTGCTGGCGGCAGTCCTAACGTTCACGGCGATGGCCGCACATGCAGATTACCAGTGCAGCGTCACCCCGCGTGACGATGTGATTTTGAGCCCACAAACGGTGCAAGTGAAGGGTGAGAACGGCGACCTGATTATTACCCAGGCCGGCGATGTCACCTTCAACGGTAAACAGTACAGCCTGAACGCCGCACAGCGTGAGCAGGCCAAAGATTATCAGGCGGCGTTGCGTAGCAGCCTGCCGTGGATTGACGAAGGTGCCAGAGCGCGCGTAGAGAAAGGTCGCGTGGCGCTGGATAAAATCATCGCCAAAGAGGTCGGTGAAAGTAGCAACATGCGTGGCCGCTTAACCAAGCTGGATGCGCAATTGAAAGAGCAGATGAACCGTATCATCGAGCATCGAACTGATGGCCTGACCTTCCATTATAAGGCGATTGATCAAGTCCGCGCGGACGGACAACAGCTGGTTAATCAGGCGATGGGCGGTATTTTGCAGGACAGCATCAACGAAATGGGTGCCAAAGCCGTACTCAAAGGCGGTGGTAATCCGTTGCAGGGTGTGCTCGGTAGCCTTGGTGGCTTGCAAACCTCAATTCAAAACGAATGGAAGAATCAGGAACAAGACTTCCAACAGTTTGGCAAAGATGTTTGTGCCCGCGTCGTGACGCTGGAAAACGATCGTAAAACGCTGGTTAGCACTCTGAAATAATCTTCACCTCTTTTTAACGGCGCAGAAACATTCTGCGCCGTTTTATTTTGTATATTTCTGTTTTTTTGATATCCATCTCTAAGAATGGCAATTTGGTGGAGATATAAATCTGGTTAATTGGAACTCGTCACATTATTCATCTGTAGGATAGACATAATGCTGCAAATTCAAGTAACTGGAGAAATAACATGGAGTTTTTCAAGAAAACGGCACTTGCCGCACTGGTTATGGGTTTCAGCGGCGCGGCGCTTGCACTGCCAAACATCACCATTTTAGCGACCGGTGGGACGATTGCCGGCGGTGGTGATTCCGCGACAAAATCTAACTACACGGCAGGCAAGGTTGGCGTAGAAAATCTGGTTGAGGCCGTACCTCAGTTGAAAGATATCGCTGTCGTTAAAGGCGAGCAGGTGGTGAACATCGGCTCCCAGGATATGAATGACGAAGTCTGGTTAACGCTGGCCAAAAAGATTAATACCGAGTGTGATAAAACCGACGGCTTCGTGGTGACACATGGTACGGATACCATGGAAGAAACCGCCTATTTCCTCGACCTGACCGTCAAGTGCAACAAGCCGGTCGTGCTGGTCGGCGCCATGCGTCCATCTACGGGTATGAGCGCTGATGGCCCGTTCAACCTGTATAACGCAGTGGTAACTGCCGCAGACAAAGCCTCTGCCAACCGCGGAGTGCTGGTGGTGATGAACGACACCGTTATGGATGGTCGCGACGTGACTAAAACTAACACTACCGACGTTGCTACCTTCAAATCCGTTAACTACGGCCCGTTGGGTTACATTCATAACGGTAAAATCGACTACCAGCGTACGCCTGCGCGTAAGCACACCACGTCTACTCCGTTCGATGTTTCTAAGCTGACCGAGCTGCCGAAAGTTGGGATTGTTTACAACTATGCTAACGCCTCCGATCTGCCGGCAAAAGCACTGGTAGATGCGGGTTACGCAGGGATCGTTAGTGCAGGTGTAGGTAACGGTAACTTGTATAAAACCATTTTCGATACGCTGGCAACCGCCGCGCATAAAGGTACCGTTGTGGTGCGTTCATCTCGTGTACCAACGGGTGCCACCACGCAGGATGCAGAAGTTGATGATGCAAAATACGGATTTGTGGCTTCAGGTTCCCTGAACCCGCAAAAAGCACGTGTTCTGCTGCAGCTTGCGCTGACTCAAACCAAGGATCCTAAACAGATCCAGGAAATGTTTAATCAGTATTAATGACTGAAGGTGGCTGCGCTCATCGACCTAACCCTGTAGGCCTGATAAGCGCAGCGCCATCAGGCAATTTGCCGGATGCGGCTCAAGGCCTTATCCGGCCTACATCGTTACCGTATTACTCCGCCAGAAACAGCTCCAACAGAGAGTTCAAAAACAGCTTACCGTGTTGAGTAATCTGCCAGTATTCATCGCATTCACTCAGGTAGCCCTGGGAAATAGCCTCATCGATCTGTCGACGAATAACGTCCTCGGTAAGCCCGGTATATTGTCTGAACTCCGCGCGAGGCGCGGCCTCAAGCAACCGGAAACGGTTCATAAAGAACTCGAACGGCTTATCGGCTTCGGCGACATCACGCTGGCTTTCGAGATAACGCCCTTGCATGTAGCCACGCGGATGCCGCGTTTTGGTGGTACGCAGAATGCGCCCGTCCGGGAACGTAATTTTGCCATGCGCGCCGCAGCCAATACCGAGATAGTCGCCAAAACGCCAGTAATTAAGGTTGTGCTGACACTGATAGCCCGGCTTCGCATAGGCTGAGGTTTCGTACTGTTGATACCCGGCGGCGGTCAGCAACTGGTGGCCTTGCTCAAAAATATCCCACAGCGCATCATCGTCTGGTAAAACAGGCGGTCGGGAACCGAACAGCGTGTTGGGTTCGATGGTCAACTGATACCAGGAAAGATGCGGTGGGTTGAGCGCGATGGCCTGCTGTAAATCGCCCAGCGCCTCTTCCAGCGTCTGATCTGGCAAACCATGCATCAGGTCGAGGTTAAAGCTGCGTAGCCCCAGACCGCTCGCCAGGTGTGCTGCTCGTTTGGCTTCTTCCGGTCCGTGAATACGTCCCAGACGCTCGAGTTTGGCGGAGCTAAAGCTCTGTACGCCAATTGAGATACGGTTTACGCCAGCGCGTTGATAATCAACAAAGCGATCGGCTTCCACCGTCCCGGGATTCGCCTCCATTGTGATTTCTGCATCTGCGGCCAGATTCAGCCGTGCACGCACGCCGTCGAGCAGCGTTTGCATTGCCGGGCCAGAAAGCAGGCTCGGCGTACCACCACCGATAAAAATTGTCTTTACTTCGCGCCCCTGGGCATGGGCCACCTCAGTATCCAGATCGCTCAGCAGGTGCTGAACATAGTCGTCATGAGGAACCTCGCCCTTAAGCGCATGCGAGTTAAAGTCGCAGTACGGGCATTTCTGCACGCACCAGGGGATGTGAATATAAAGACTTAGCGGCGGAAGGTTAACCATTGCGCAGGGCATCCAGCAGCAGCTTCAGTGCCTGTCCGCGGTGAGAAATCGCACTTTTTTCTTCGCGGGTCAGCTCAGCAGCTGTTTTTCCTTCGGACGGCACAAAAAAGATTGGGTCGTAACCAAAACCACCGTTTCCGGCCGGTTCACGGGTAATCACGCCCGGCCAGCTTCCGTGGCACACTAAAGGCGTGGGATCGTCCGCATGGCGCATATACACCAGCACGCAGTGGAATTGCGCCTGACGCTGGTCATCCGGGACATCCCGCAGGGTGTGCAGCAGTTTTTCCAGGTTCTGCTGATCGGTCGCATCTTCGCCGGAATAGCGGGCTGAATAGATACCCGGCGCGCCGCCAAGGGCATTTACTGCCAGGCCGGAGTCATCAGCAATGGCTGGCAAACCCGTAATTTGCGCGGCATGACGCGCCTTCAGAATGGCGTTCTCAATAAACGTCAGTCCGGTCTCTTCTGCAGAATCAACTCCCAGATCCGTTTGGGCAACAACATCAAGACCGAAATCACTCAGAAGAGAGGCGAGTTCACGCACTTTACCGGCATTGCCGGTCGCGAGGACAACTTTTTGCATGGGATACCTAATCAGTTAGCGCCGCAATTTCGGGCGGGATCTGTTGCGGATGAATAATTTTAACCTGTTTGTGACGACCAAGCTCGCCCTTCTCAATAACGACCTGGCTTTTCGCTACGCGGAACTGTTTACCGAGAAACTTCACCAGATGGCTGTTGGCTTGTCCATCGACCGGCGGGGCGGTAATGGCGACTTTAACTTCGTCGCCATGTAAACCCACAATACTGTCACGGCTGGCTTTCGGCTGAATATAGAGCCGTAAAACCAGACCGTCGTCGCAGGGTGTAACGGCACTCATAGCGCCATCCACAGCCCCGGCAGCAGCATGTTGCCTGTCGCCTGTAACACTTCCGCGATACCCATGTTAATGACATAGAGCAGCAGAACCAGAATCATTGGGGAGAAATCGATCCCGCCCATGCCTGGAAGTATGCGACGGATAGGACGCAACAGCGGATCCGCCAGTTGAATCAGCACGTACTCCACCGGGCTGCGACCCTGGCTGACCCAGCTCATAATCGCCATTACCAGCAGCACCCAGAAAATCAGCAGCCCAATGGTCTTCAGGAGAATCAGCACGGCGGCGATCCAGATGATCGGCTGGAACGTGACCACCTTAAATAGCACGATGGCTTTGATAAAGCTGAGAACGAGCGCGACTAATGCTGATGCGCTGTCAATGGGCCCCATCGGAGGAATAATACGGCGTAACGGCCCAATAATGGGCTGAGTGATTTTCACAATAAACTGCGAGAACGGGTTGTAGAAATCGCAGCGAGACCATTGCATCCACACGCGCAGCAGCAGCGCCATGGTATACAGCTCAATTACCGTTGAGAGCAGGAAGGTCAACGTATTCATGGTGTTCCTTAATTTTCCTTATTTTTTAGTGTAATCACGAGCACCAAAAATGGCAGTGCCGATGCGCACCATCGTGCTACCCGCCGCGATAGCGGCATCCATATCATCAGACATCCCCAGCGAGAGCGTATCGATATTTGGATAGCGTGTTTTCAACCCGGCAAATGCTACAGCCATTTGCTGTGCAACTTCAAACTGCCTTACATAATCTGACTCAGGAGCGGGAATAGCCATCAAACCACGCAGGGTAATGCGCGGCAGCGCAGCGACTTCAGCGGCCAGGGCATCAAGCTCTGTCAGCGGAATCCCTGACTTACTGTTCTCATCGCTGATATTAATCTGGATCAGCACATTCAGCGGCGGCAGGTCTGCCGGGCGCTGTTCGCTCAGACGGGCAGCGATACGTAGACGGTCGATCGTATGGCACCAGTCAAAGTGCTCGGCGACCAGACGACTTTTGTTGGACTGCAGCGGGCCGATAAAGTGCCACTGCAGATCGTTGACGCCTTTTTCCTGAAAGTAGCGGATTTTATCCACCCCTTCCTGGACATAGTTTTCACCGAAGGCACGCTGCCCTGCGGTAATGGCTTCTTCGATGGCGCTCGCAGGTTTGGTTTTGCTGACTGCAAGCAACATAACTTCTTCTGAAGACCGCCCGCAACGCGTCGCGGCGGCTGAGATTTTGTCCCGGACATGTGCCAGGTTATGCGCGATATCGTTCATTTTCCGAGGATGTTCATATGAATATGGAAGAAATAGTGGCCCTTAGTGTAAAGCATAACGTGTCGGATCTACACCTGTGCAATGCATGGCCCGCGCGTTGGCGCAGGCGTGGAAAAGTCGAAAGCGCACCGTTTACCACGCCTGACGTAGAGAATCTGCTGATGTGCTGGCTCAGTGAGCAACAACAGGTACAGTTGCAGGAGCAAGGGCAGATTGATTTTGCCGTTACCCTGACGGACTCCCGGCGGCTGCGCGCCAGCGCATTTGTCCATCAGCAGGGAACCTCGCTGGCGCTAAGACTGCTACCGCTGGATTGTCCTCATTTAGACGATCTTCAGCCTCCCGCGGTCATACCTGAACTGCTTCACAGTGAAAATGGGTTGATTCTGGTGACAGGCGCTACCGGCAGCGGTAAATCTACGACCCTGGCGGCGATGGTGGAGTATCTTAATCAGCATATTGAGGGGCACATTCTGACGCTGGAAGATCCTATTGAATATCGCTACACCAGCCGACGTTGTCTGATTCAACAGCGGGAGGTGGGCGCACACTGCGCCTCTTTCGCCGCCGGTTTGCGCGGTGCGCTACGCGAAGATCCCGACGTTATTTTGCTGGGCGAGCTGCGCGACGTGGAAACCATTCGGCTGGCATTAACGGCGGCGGAAACCGGACATCTGGTGCTGGCAACGTTACATACGCGAGGTGCGGCGCAGGCCATCGCGCGGCTGGTGGATTCCTTTGCAGCAACAGAGAAAGATCCTGTGCGTAACCAACTGGCAGACAGCCTGCGGGCGGTTCTTTCGCAAAAACTTGAGGAGGATAAGCAGGGGGGACGCGTGGCGCTATTCGAACTACTCGTCAACACGCCCGCCGTGGGCAATTTGATCCGCGAAGGGAAAACGCATCAGCTACCCGGCGTGATTCAAACCGGGCAGCAGACAGGTATGCAGACGTTTGCACAAAGTTTACAGCAGCGACAGGCGCAGGGGCGGCTTTAATAGCCCTGCTCGAAATAGCTTTCCAGGATAATAACGGCAGAAGCGGAGTCCACTTTGCCTTTATTCAACGCCCGGTAACCGCCTTGCTCAAACAGGCCTGAGCGGGCTTCGACGGTGCTCAAACGTTCATCGTGCAGCGTTACGGTTACGCCAAAGCGACCATGAATGCGGTTAGCGAATTTACGTGCGCGCGCGGTAAGGGGCTGTTCGGTGCCATCCATGTTGAGCGGCAGGCCGACAATGATTTCATCCGGTTGCCACTCTTTCAGCAGGCGTTCAATCAAATTCCAGTCTGGCGTACCGTCCTGTGCTTTGATGGCGGGCAATGGCCTGGCCGTACCGGTAATGCGCTGACCCACGGCGACGCCGATACTTTTCGTACCAAAATCAAAAGAGAGTAATGTTCCGTTCATCATGCGTGTCCCGCCACGCCGGGCATGGTCTGAATATCTATCCCGATAAGCTTCGCCGCATTGCGCCAGCGGTCGGCAATCGGTGTTTTGAATAAGATGTTGAGATCGGCAGGGGCCGTAAGCCAGGCGTTATCCAGTAACTCTTGTTCCAGTTGGCCCTTTTCCCATGATGAATAACCCAGCGCAACCAGCACTTCGGACGGTTGTTCCTGCGTACCCAGGGTTTCTAATACATCGCGGGAGGTTGTGATGATGGTGTTATCAGAAATGCGAATACTGGACGCAAAGCGCGACGGTGGGGTATGAAGTATAAATCCACGGTCTTCTGCCAGCGGGCCGCCGAGCATCACGGGCTTATCCAGACGAATGGCCGGATCGCGTTCTTCTGGAGTAATCTTCAGCTTTTCCAGAATCCCTTCAATTTGTAAGTTTTCCAGAGGCTTATTGACGATAATCCCCATTGCTCCGTTCTCATTATGTTCGCAGATATACACCACGGAACGGCGGAAAATTGGATCCTGGAGAGCAGGCATGGCAATTAGAAAGTGATGCTGTAAATTCATTGTCAGAGGTTCTGTTTCCTGGTTCAAAAAAGCAACAGCGCCCAGTATGTGGGCAAACAGGAGCGCTGTCACTATTAGTATTGGTAGGGTCCCTTCTACCGGCGAGTTCTTTTATTTTTGCAGACGGGCCTCAATGGCATCCATCAGCATACCGGTAATCGAAACCGGGAACTCCGCTTCAATTTCACGAATACAGGTTGGGCTGGTGACGTTAATTTCCGTCAGACGATCGCCAATGATATCCAGACCGACAAAAATCAAACCTTTCGCTTTCAGCGTTGGCCCAATGCGACGGGCAATTTCCCAGTCACTGTCGGTTAATGGACGCGGCTCGCCACGACCACCTGCGGCCAGGTTGCCACGGGTTTCGCCGCCCTGCGGAATACGCGCCAGGCAGTAAGGAACGGGTTCGCCATCGACCACCAGCACGCGTTTATCGCCGTCTTTAATGGCTGGCAGATAGTTCTGCGCCATGCAGTAGCGGGTACCGTGCTCGGTCAGCGTTTCCGCAATAACGCCGAGGTTCGGATCGCCTTCCTTCACGCGGAAAATAGAGGCCCCGCCCATGCCGTCCAGCGGCTTAAGTATGATGTCGCTGTGTTTTTGCCAGAAGGCTTTCAGCTGCGCTTTATTACGCGTGACCAGCGTTTCCGGCGTCAGATCGGCAAACCATGCGGTGAACAGCTTTTCGTTGCAGTCGCGCAGGCTCTGCGGTTTGTTGACGATCAGCGTTCCTTTCTCTTCTGCACGTTCCAGAATATAGGTCGCGTAGATGAACTCGGTATCAAACGGCGGATCCTTACGCATCAGAATAACGTCCAGGTCTGCCAGCGGGAGATCCTGCTCGCTCTTGAACTCATACCATTTGTCGTAGTTCTGCTCTACGCTCAGGGTACGCGTATGGGCGCGGGCTTCGCCGTTGATCAGATAAAGATCGGCCATCTCCATATAATGAATTTCGTAACCGCGGCGTTGCGCTTCCAGCAGCATAGCGAAGCTGGAATCTTTCTTGATGTTGATGCTTGCGATGGGATCCATCACGATGCCGAGCTTGATCATGTTCTTCTCCGTTTATGCCTTAGCCCAGATCGCCAAAACGCACCTGAAGTGCGGTAATGGCGGTGAGCGCAGTTGTCTCAGTACGCAGAACGCGAGGTCCTAACAGAATATCAGTAAACTGATACCGTGCGGTCATGGCAATTTCATCTGCCGACAACCCACCTTCCGGGCCAATCAGCAAGCGGATGCGCTCCACCGGGAGCGGCAGCGTGTTAATGCTGGCGCTGGCGCGAGGATGCAGATTGAGCTTCAGTCCTTCGTCCTGTTCTGCGCACCATGCTTCCAGATCCATTGCCGGGCGAATTTCAGGCACCCGATTACGACCGCACTGTTCGCAGGCGGCAATAGCGATTTTCTGCCACTGCTGGAGCTTCTTGTTCAGGCGTTCATTGTCCAGTTTAACGCCGCAACGCTCAGAAAAAAGTGGCGTAATGAGGCTTACACCCAGTTCAATCGATTTCTGGATAGTAAATTCCATTTTTTCACCGCGCGACATTACCTGGCCCAGGTGGATATGCAACGGTGATTCCCGATCGTCGAGTTCAGCGTTAAGCACCTTCACTTCCACACTTTTCTTACTGGCGTGGGTAATTTCGGCGTCGAATACCTGATTGCTGCCATCAAACAGCTGTAGCGGCTGGCCTGGCCCCATACGTAGTACACGGCCGATATGGTTGGCAGCATCTTCACACAGTGAAATTTGGCTACCGGAAGCGAGTGGCTCTGGGTGATAAATGCGAGGAATGCGCATAGTTAAACATCCGCGTCATGGCCCTGGGCTGCAACAGGCCAGGGCATGGTTAAAAATATTGCCGCTAGTGTAGGTTAGCTCTTTTGCGCCTGGCAAGCGCGTTGCACATAGGGGTTATGATTCCCCTGTACCTTCGCGATGCGTTCGTCGCGCTCACACTCCCAGTCGGTGACCGGATACTGCTTATTCCAGGCATTAAAAAGCTGGGTTTGCTGGCGAGAGAGCGTCAGGTTGTATTGGTCGCGCATATAAAAATAGGTACGCGCGATGGCGCCACGGGCGCGGGCAGGCGGCTCGGCAACTTTCTCTTTGAAATCAACCTTCATCGCGCACTGTCCATACTGGCCTTCGCCACCGTTCCACTGGCTGTACATGAAGTTAGCGCGATCGCCATTCACTTCACCTACCGCAGGCTGCAGGTTATGCATATCGCTTTCCATTTTGCGATAGACCGGATCTTTAGCGCAGTTTTTACGCCCTCCGTCCTGCCAGCACTGGCGCTGATGACCAAACTGCCAGGCGGGAACAACGTGCTCCCATTCAATTCGACTGGCGCGGTTTTCGTTTTTTCGCACTTTATAGCCGCAGGATTCGAGGTCCACGACCCCTTTTTTGCCTTGCCAGTTAATTTTACAACCGCAGTAGAAATCGCCTGGTGCATCGGCGTTAACTTTGACGCCCGCCGCTTTTGCCTGAGAAAAACTGTTGATGCCTTCGGCTAAAGCCGGGCCTGAAAATGCTGCGGCTAACAAGGCCGCAGCAAAAGAAAAATTACGGTACATCACGAACTCCGTGTCAAAACGAGCCCGCAACGTAGCGAAAGTCATTCCTGTATGCAATCAGTTAGATCAGAAAAGTTCCTGATAATTCTGAAGATTATTCTGCAATCAGTGGTTCGCCGCAGTGAACGCAGCGGTAGGTGGCTTCGCCGCGTATCACGCGGTTATGGCGGCGTACGGTCAGTTGGTGTTCCTGACACTTGCAGCGGTAAGTAAAGGTCTTACGCTGCACGGATTGCAGTTCGAACTGATGCGTACGTCGGGCTGGCACGCCCAGCACGCTTTCCATCATCCATTTCCACTCTTTGCCGTGCGGCGGCACGCGGCCAAAGTATTTCCACACCAGTAAATGCGCCAGTTCATGGGGCACCACTTCGTTAACGAACGCGTCAACGTTCTCCATCAGCAGGACGGGATTCAGACGAATTTCGTAGGTTTGTAGCCACGCGGTACCCGCGGCGGTTCCGCGCTGTTGATAAACCAGCTTTGGCTCCGGGTAATTGCGTTCTAGCTTGAGATTGGCCTGAGCGAGTTTTTCCCGCAGGCTGCGCATAACGGCTTGCTGGATGGCGATAGGGAGACGGGAGGTTTTCATAACGCCAGAGGATAGTGCGACAGGGAAGGGACTGCAAGAGGAAGGCTTCCTCCCGCGGGGGAGGAAGCTTTTCGTGATTAGTCGTGTGCGCCAATTTCGCGCAGTTTACGACCTTTCATCAGGTTACGTTCAATGTGTTCCAGAGAGACATTTTTAGTTTCAGGTATCAGCCACAGGGTCAGGAAGATGAACAGGACGTTCAGACCACCGTAGACCCAGAAAGTATTGGCGCTTCCCAGCGAGTTCAGCATCGTCAGGAAGGTTGCACCGACGATCATATTGGCAATCCAGTTGGTTGCGGTAGAGCAGGTGATACCGAAATCGCGGCCTTTCAGCGGTTGGATTTCAGAGCACAGAACCCAAATCAGCGGACCGGCGCTCATGGCAAAGCCAACGATAAACATCAGCAGCATCAGTACAGCGAAGTATTGCGCGGCCGCCGAGTGAATACCCACGTGCATCATCGTACCCAGCACGCCCATACCGACGGCCATGACGATAAAGCCGAGGATCAGCGTAGGCTTGCGGCCCCAACGGTCAACCAGGCCAATGGCGATAAAGGTTGCCAGCACGTTGGTCAGACCGACGATAACAGTCCCCCACATCTGCTCGGTGGTGTTGGTGTAGCCCGCCAGCTCAAAGATTTTCGGTGCGTAATACATAATGACGTTCATCCCGGTGAACTGCTGCATCACCTGTAACAGGACGCCAAGGAATACTGCGCGGCGGAAGTTGCTGTTTTCTTTAAACAGCGCCCAGCCGCTCTGCTTCACCTGCAGACTTTCACGAATTTCATCCAGCTCGCGTTTGGCTTCTGCGCTGGTATCACGCAAACGCAACAGAACACGTTCAGCATCGACAAAACGACGTTTAGCAGCAAACCAGCGTGGGCTGTCCGGCAGGAAGATAACGCCAACCAGCAGCAGCAGGGCAGGGATGATGATCACGCCCAGCATCCAGCGCCATGCGCCGCTGTAGCTAAACGCCGTATCGGAAAGATACGCACCCAAAATACCGATGGTGATCATCAACTGATACATAGAGATCATGCTGCCACGAATTTTTTCCGGGGCAATTTCAGACAGGTAAAGCGGCGCGGTATAAGACGCAACGCCTACCGCAAGGCCGAGCAGTACGCGGGAAACCAACAGCACTTCAACGTTTGGTGCCGCGGCGGAGAACAGTGAACCGGCAACAAACAGGATTGCGCCGATCATCAAACTCTTTTTACGCCCCAGTTTGAAGGAGAGCCAACCGCTGCCGACGGCACCCACGGCAGCACCAAACATCATCGAACTCACCACCCATTCCTGAGTGTGGGGGGTAATTTGGAACTCGTCGGTGATGAACGGTAAAGCTCCGGCAATAACACCGATATCCAGGCCAAAAAGTAATCCAGCCAGGGCTGCAAGAAAGCAGACAAAAAATGTCATGGCTTTGTTGGAACGCCCCGTTTTTTTATTGTCAGGCATGATGCCCTCCGGTTGGGTAGCTAGTTTTGTTGATGTTAAGGGTAGGTGAGTACGGGGTAAAAAAATGCGAATCACATCACATTAGTGTAATCGGTTACACTAGCATTCATGTAAGTTATTGGTTATTTGATTGAAAAATAACGTTATTTATTTCGCATGAATAACATTGATTGTCTGGGTTTAAGATAATGCTGAAATATAATGTAACAGTGATGCAATCATAGTAACGAAGAGATGTTGATTCATGTTGGATCGAAATTCTACGATATGTAATCGCTTTCATTTGTTGTTTGCAACAAGGGAGATTAGCGTAGCTTTGGCTATGGGGTATGGAAGAGAAAAGGACATAAAAAAGACCAGCGCGAGGCTGGTCTTCATAAGCGTTGAGCCGTGAGGGAATTACTTCAGACCGGCAGCTTCACGCAGCAGAGCGGCTTTGTCGGTTTTTTCCCATGGGAAATGTTCGCGACCAAAGTGACCGTAAGCAGCGGTTTCTTTGTAAATCGGGTGCAGCAGATCCAGCATCTGAATCAGGCCATACGGGCGCAGGTCGAAGAACTCGCGCACCAGCAGGGTCAGTTGCTCAGAAGGCACTTTTTCAGTACCAAACGTTTCCACCATGATAGAGGTCGGTTCAGCCACGCCGATTGCGTAGGAAACCTGAATCTCACAGCGATCAGCCAGACCAGCGGCAACAATGTTTTTCGCGACGTAACGAGCTGCATAGGCTGCGGAACGGTCAACTTTAGACGGATCCTTACCAGAGAATGCACCGCCGCCGTGACGCGCCATGCCGCCGTAGGTATCAACGATGATTTTACGACCTGTCAGTCCACAGTCGCCCATTGGACCGCCGATTACGAAACGACCGGTTGGGTTGATGAAGAACTTGGTCGAAGCAGTCAGCCATTCAGTAGGCAGTACCGGCTTGATGATCTCTTCCATAACGGCTTCTTGCAGCGATTTCTGATCGATGTCTTCAGAGTGCTGAGTCGACAGAACAACCGCATCAATACCGACAATTTTGCCGTCGTCATACTGGAAGGTAACCTGGCTTTTTGCATCCGGACGCAGCCAGGATAAGGTGCCGTTTTTACGCACTTCAGCCTGACGCTGCACCAGACGGTGAGCATAGGTAATTGGAGCTGGCATCAGCACGTCGGTTTCGTTGGTTGCATAACCAAACATCAGACCCTGGTCGCCTGCACCCTGTTCCAGCGGATCGGCGCGGTCAACACCCTGGTTGATGTCCGGAGACTGTTTACCAATCGCGCTCAGTACTGCACAAGAGTTGGCGTCAAAGCCCATGTCGGAATGCACATAGCCAATTTCGCGAACCGTATTACGGGTGATCTCTTCGATATCAACCCATGCGCTGGTGGTGATCTCACCGCCAACTAAAACCATACCGGTTTTGACGTAGGTTTCGCAGGCAACGCGTGCTTTCGGATCCTGCTCGAGGATTGCGTCCAGTACGGCGTCAGAGATTTGGTCAGCGATTTTGTCAGGATGCCCTTCTGATACGGACTCGGACGTAAAAAGGTGTTTTGCCATATTTAATTTCACCTAAGGAGAATTTGGTTAGCTCAAACTGTCGAGTGGAATAGCCATGTGTAGAAGATTCTACCATGAGTCTGCAGATGACGGACACTGGCAGTCTGAGTGTTAATCGGTATAGATGGATTAACATCTGGACGGCTATTTTAGGACAGTTCTTCGCCTGATTTCCAGCTTTTTTTGATTGAGGTCGCATTGTACTGAAAATGTAACTGGAAATTTTTCCTGACGGTGCTGGCAATGCGCGCATTTATCTTTTGCTTTTTGACTTCCTTATGGGTATAAAACGCGGCGCGCGGCTCATACAAAAGCACACGACGTTTTCATCGTGTTGCCACTTCCAGCCGGGTTAAGACTTTAGCTTTGGCTTGTGGGTTCGTTCCGTCAGGAGCAACCGTGGAGGTGATACGAGATAATGAACCGTTGTATTCTGCTGAATCTGTCGCACCGTTCTGGTGTACATATGTTCCCCGCAATCTGCATCTTGCATACCTGCCGATGTTATACCCATCTCGGCGCTTCTCAGGACTCCAGGGCCGGTAACGGTCACTAAGAACTGAACAAGGGCGCTCTTGGTAAACAAGAGTTTTCTCGTGGTTTCGCCGAACCGTCAGCATTAAGTTCGGTTACGTGTTTACATTGATATGAAAAAGAAACCGGTCGCACAGTCGGAGCGTCAGCACTATCTGCTGCAAATTCTGCCTGTATTTGGGTTGTTATCGCGTCTTCGGATTGCGATAGTAGTCAACTGTTTTACACTTGTTAATAAAATTTGAGGTTCGCTATGTCTGACGACATTTCTTTGGGTTCGCCTTCGTCAGCAGGCGAACACGGTGTACTACGCTCCATGCAGGAGGTTGCAATGAGTTCCCAGGAAGCCAGCAAGATGCTGCGTACTTACAATATTGCCTGGTGGGGTAATAACTACTACGACGTCAATGAACTGGGCCACATCAGCGTGTGCCCGGATCCGGACGTACCCGAAGCGCGCGTTGACCTTGCTGAGTTGGTGAAAGCCCGTGAAGCGCAGGGCCAGCGTCTGCCTGCATTGTTCTGCTTCCCGCAGATCCTGCAACATCGTTTGCGTTCGATTAACGCCGCGTTTAAACGAGCCCGTGAATCTTACGGTTACAACGGTGACTATTTCCTCGTTTACCCGATCAAGGTCAACCAGCATCGTCGCGTGATTGAATCGCTGATCCACTCCGGCGAACCGCTGGGGCTGGAAGCTGGTTCCAAAGCTGAATTGATGGCCGTTCTGGCCCATGCCGGAATGACCCGTAGCGTGATCGTGTGTAACGGTTATAAAGACCGCGAATATATCCGTCTGGCACTGATTGGCGAGAAGATGGGCCATAAGGTCTATCTGGTCATCGAGAAGATGTCTGAAATCGCTATCGTGCTGGATGAAGCTGAACGCCTGAATGTCGTTCCGCGTCTGGGCGTGCGTGCGCGTCTGGCGTCGCAGGGCTCTGGCAAGTGGCAGTCCTCCGGCGGTGAAAAATCAAAATTCGGCCTGGCGGCAAACCAGGTGCTGCAACTGGTAGAAATTCTGCGCGAGCGTGGTCGTCTGGACAGCATCCAGTTGCTGCACTTCCATCTCGGCTCCCAAATGGCGAACATTCGTGATATCGCCACCGGCGTACGTGAGTCGGCGCGTTTCTACGTTGAGCTGCACAAGCTTGGCGTTAATATCCAGTGCTTCGACGTGGGCGGTGGTCTGGGTGTGGATTACGAAGGTACCCGTTCGCAGTCTGACTGTTCCGTAAACTACGGTTTGAACGAATACGCCAACAACATCATCTGGGCTATTGGTGACGCCTGTGAAGAACACGGTCTGCCGCATCCGACGGTAATCACCGAGTCTGGCCGCGCGGTAACCGCGCACCATACCGTGCTGGTATCTAACATTATCGGCGTTGAGCGTAGTGAACACACCGAAGCTACACCTCCGGCTGACGATGCGCCACGTGCCCTGCAAAGCATGTGGGAAACCTGGCAAGAGATGCATGAACCGGGAACCCGTCGTTCGCTGCGTGAATGGCTGCACGACAGCCAGATGGATCTGCACGATATTCACGTTGGGTACTCTTCAGGCACCTTTAGCCTGCAGGAGCGTGCGTGGGCAGAGCAGCTGTATCTGAACATGTGCCATGAAGTGCAGAAACAACTCGACCCGAGCAACCGTGCGCACCGTCCGATTATCGACGAGCTGCAGGAGCGTATGGCGGATAAGATTTACGTCAACTTCTCGCTGTTCCAGTCGATGCCGGATGCGTGGGGGATCGATCAGCTGTTCCCGGTAATGCCGCTGGAAGGGTTGAATCAGGTGCCTGAACGCCGTGCGGTGCTGTTGGATATCACCTGTGACTCTGATGGCGCTATCGACCACTACGTTGACGGTGATGGCATTGCGACCACCATGCCGATGCCGGAATACGACCCTGAGAACCCGCCGATGCTGGGCTTCTTTATGGTGGGTGCGTACCAGGAGATCCTCGGCAACATGCACAACTTGTTTGGTGATACCGAAGCGGTTGACGTGTTCGTCTTCCCTGACGGCAGCGTAGAAGTTGAGCTGTCCGACGAAGGGGATACCGTGGCGGATATGCTGCAATACGTGCAGCTGGATCCGAACACCCTGCTGACGCAGTTTCGTGACCAGGTGAAAAACACCGATCTGGACGCTGAGCTGCAACAGCAGTTCCTCGAAGAGTTTGAAGCCGGTCTGTACGGTTATACTTATCTGGAAGATGAGTAACGATAAATGCCAGGTGGCGCTGCGCTTACCGTTCCTACGAAAGTAGGCCGGATAAGGCGAAGCCGCCATCCGGCAGTCGGAATCCGCGGGGGCAGCATTTGTGGCACTCACTTGAATCCGTACAAAATAACGGCGATAATTTGCCGTAAATATGCAGTTACCAAATCAATCCCTTCCTCGTCGGGCTTAACGACGCGGAGGGGATTTTTTTTCATCGATTTTTAAAGAGGTCAGTACATGAGCACCTTAGGTCATCAATACGACAACTCCTTGGTTTCTAACGCCTTTGGTTTTTTACGTCTGCCGATGAACTTCATGCCGTACGATAGCGACGCCGACTGGGTGATCACCGGTGTACCGTTTGATATGGCAACGTCTGGTCGTGCGGGCGGGCGTCATGGTCCGGCGGCAATCCGTCAGGTGTCCACCAACCTGGCCTGGGAGCACAACCGCTTCCCGTGGAACTTCGATATGCGCGAGCGCCTGAACGTGGTGGACTGCGGCGATCTGGTTTATGCGTTCGGGGATGCGCGTGAAATGAGTGAAAAACTGCAGGCGCATGCTGAGAAGCTGCTGTCTGCCGGTAAGCGCATGCTCTCCTTTGGCGGCGACCACTTCGTCACGCTGCCGCTGCTGCGCGCGCATGCCAAGCACTTTGGTAAAATGGCGCTGGTGCACTTTGATGCCCACACCGACACCTACGCTAACGGCTGCGAATTCGACCACGGCACCATGTTCTACACTGCGCCGAACGAAGGTCTGATCGATCCGAATCACTCTGTGCAGATCGGTATTCGTACCGAGTTCGACAAAGACAACGGCTTTACCGTGCTGGATGCGTGCCAGGTTAACGACCGCAGCGTTGATGACATTATCGCTCAGGTTAAGCAGATTGTCGGTGATATGCCGGTATACCTGACTTTTGATATCGACTGTCTGGACCCGGCGTTTGCACCAGGAACCGGTACGCCAGTGATCGGCGGTCTGACTTCCGATCGTGCTATTAAACTGGTACGTGGTCTGAAAGATCTGAACATCGTCGGGATGGATGTTGTTGAAGTGGCTCCGGCCTACGATCAGTCAGAGATCACCGCACTGGCGGCGGCAACGTTAGCATTAGAAATGCTCTATATCCAGGCGGCGAAAAAAGGCGAGTAACGGTTTCGGGCTATTTTACTCGCCATTTTGAACCCGGGCAGTGCTCGCCATCCTCACGTACTACGTGTACGCTCCGGTGGCTGTGCGCTGTCCGGTCTCAAACTGGCTTCGCCAATAACGCCCGATCGCTGGACTAAATTTGTAATTCTGTAGGCCGGATAAGGCGTTCACGCCGCCATCCGGCACTGTTCGAAGATTATTTGATCCCGTCTGCGCTCATGCGATCGCGAATATGTTGCGCACGTTCTGCGGATGCCGGATGATCGTCAAACATTGAGCTTTGACGTCCTGCTTCCAGTTTTGCCAGTTTCTCAAAACTGGTGGCTAAGCCAGCCGGATTGATCCCACGTTTGCGCAACAGATCATACGAGTAATCATCCGCCTCGGATTCCTGACGCTGGGAGAACTGTGAGTTCACCAGTTTCTCACCAAGATCGCCCAATTGCGATTGCGACAGGCTGCCGACAATCCCGCCAGCGGAAGCCGCAGCTGCCCGCACGGCGTTCGTACCCAGCGCAACCTGCATCCCTTTTTTCACGTGACCCAGCGCAACGTGACCCATTTCGTGGCCGATCACTGCTTCGACTTCGTTGTCGGTCATCATATCCATCAGGCCGCTGTATACGCGGATACAGCCGTTCGCCATGGCAAAGGCATTTACATCTTTCGCCATATAGACTTTGTAGTTCACCGGCTGGCCGTTAATGTTATCGCCAAGCGCGGCGGCGATTTTGCCAAGACGCGTTGCATACTCGCTGCCAGCCGGGGCGATGGTAGCTTTGCTGTCCATATCCTTACAGGCCTGATCGCTCAGCGCTTTTACCTGCGCATCGCTCAGACTGTAGGCTTGGAAAGCCTCTGCGCCTGAGGAAAGCAGTCCGTTTGAGTCCATGTTCTGGCAGCCGGTCAATGCCGCCGCCATGCTCGTAGCAAGCAGTAAAGCGCGAATTTTCATTTTTTCTCTTCCGCACAAAGTCAGGATTATTCTAAAAAATGCGTCGTTTGCAGGTGAACCGACGCTCGGCATAAGTATAAAGAAAAGAACAATAAGCGGGCGAGAAGATTGCGCAACTTGCGCGCATGATCCAGAGATTTCTGAAGCGGTAAAAGGATGCTCCATGTACATGACACGCGGCTTGGGTTACATTGTTGGCACTTTTTTCCGGCGTAGCCCAAAACGCGCTGTCGTCAAGTCGTTTAGGGCGTGGCCTTCATTATCCGATCTGGAGTCAAAATGTCCTCACGTAAAGAGCTTGCCAATGCTATTCGTGCGCTGAGCATGGACGCAGTACAGAAAGCCAAATCCGGTCACCCGGGTGCCCCGATGGGTATGGCTGACATTGCCGAAGTCCTGTGGCGTGATTTCCTGAACCACAACCCGACTAACCCGTCCTGGGCTGACCGTGACCGTTTCGTGCTGTCTAACGGCCACGGTTCAATGCTGATTTACAGCCTGCTGCACCTCACCGGCTATGATCTGCCGATGTCCGAGCTGCAGAACTTCCGTCAGCTGCACTCCAAAACGCCGGGTCACCCGGAAGTGGGTTACACCGCGGGTGTTGAAACCACGACCGGTCCTTTGGGTCAGGGCATTGCGAATGCAGTGGGTATGGCTATCGCTGAAAAAACGCTGGCGGCGCAGTTTAACCGTCCTGGTCACGACATCGTTGACCACTTCACCTATGCTTTCATGGGCGACGGCTGCATGATGGAAGGTATCTCTCACGAGGTATGTTCCCTGGCTGGTACGCTGAAACTGGGTAAACTGGTTGCGTTCTACGATGACAACGGCATCTCTATCGATGGCCACGTTGAAGGCTGGTTCACCGATGACACCGCGAAGCGTTTCGAAGCTTACGGCTGGCACGTGATTCGTGGTGTAGATGGTCACGATCCTGACGCGATTAAACGCGCTGTTGAAGAAGCACGCGCAGTGACCGACAAACCGTCCCTGCTGATGTGCAAAACCATCATCGGTTTCGGTTCTCCGAACAAAGCCGGTACCCACGACTCTCACGGTGCACCGCTGGGCGATGCAGAAATCGCACTGACCCGCGAACAGCTGGGCTGGAAATACGCGCCGTTCGAAATCCCGTCTGAAATCTACGCGCAGTGGGATGCGAAAGAAGCCGGCCAGGCAAAAGAAGCCGCATGGAACGAGAAGTTCGCTGCTTATGCCAAAGCTTTCCCGCAGGAAGCTGCTGAATTCACCCGTCGTATGAAAGGTGAAATGCCGTCTGACTTCGACGCGAAAGCCAACGAGTTCATTGCTAAGCTGCAGGCTAAACCGGCGAAAATCGCCAGCCGTAAAGCTTCTCAGAACGCGATTGAAGCCTTCGGTCCTCTGCTGCCTGAATTCCTCGGCGGCTCTGCTGACCTGGCACCGTCTAACCTGACTCTGTGGTCTGGTTCTAAGGCCATCAACGAAGATACTGCCGGTAACTACATCCATTACGGTGTACGTGAATTCGGTATGACCGCTATCGCAAACGGTATTTCCCTGCATGGTGGTTTCCTGCCGTACACCTCCACCTTCCTGATGTTCGTGGAATATGCCCGTAACGCGGTGCGTATGGCTGCGCTGATGAAACAGCGTCAGGTGATGGTCTATACTCACGACTCCATCGGTCTGGGTGAAGATGGCCCGACTCACCAGCCGGTAGAGCAGGTTGCTTCTCTGCGTGTGACCCCGAACATGAGCACATGGCGTCCGTGTGACCAGGTTGAATCCGCAGTAGCATGGAAATACGGTGTTGAGCGTCAGGACGGCCCGACCGCACTGATCCTCTCCCGTCAGAACCTGGCACAGCAGGAACGTACCGCAGAGCAACTGGCGAACATCGCTCGCGGTGGCTACGTGCTGAAAGATTGCGCGGGTCAGCCGGAGTTGATCTTCATCGCCACCGGTTCTGAAGTTGAACTTGCCGTGGCTGCCTGGGACAAACTGACCGCTGAAGGCGTGAAAGCGCGCGTTGTTTCCATGCCGTCTACTGATGCATTCGACAAGCAGGATGCGGCTTACCGTGAATCCGTACTGCCGAAAGCCGTCTCTGCTCGCGTCGCTATCGAAGCTGGCATTGCTGACTACTGGTTCAAATACGTGGGCCTGAACGGCGCTATTGTCGGTATGACTACCTTTGGTGAGTCTGCACCGGCAGAACTGCTGTTTGAAGAATTCGGCTTCACCGTAGACAACGTGGTCGCGAAAGCAAAAGAACTGCTGTAATTTCGATTACAGGTGAAAACGGGTCGCTCAGGCGGCCCGTTTTTAATTTAGCTGAATCTAATTCACATTGCGCAATCAGTAAATTTAGATCTGAATCACAAATATGATATTTAGTGTTATTTGGTATTTGCAATGCGCATCACACAATTAGTGTTGCTTTTTATTTTCAATGGCTCAATTCATTGTTTTTAAAGACTTCACAAAAAGACATTCCGCGCCATACGTATTTTCCCCCTCGATTGATTTCATTTTGCCGCACGCGTATTTTATTTTTAACGCTAACTCGTACCCTAAAAATAAAATAAGGAAAATGTATGCGGCTGATTGATTACTTTCCCGAATCATCTATCTCAATAAAAGATTCAGCAAAGAACTGGCAGGAAGCAATTGACTTTTCTATGTCATCCTTACTCGCCAATCATTATGTCAATTCAGATTATATTCAGGCGATCAAAGACTCAACGATTAACAATGGCCCTTATTATATTTTAGCGCCTGGTGTCGCCATGCCACACGCTCGTCCGGAATGTGGCGCGTTAAAAACCGGAATGTCATTAACGCTTCTTAAACAGGAAGTGAAATTTGCCGATGATGATGAAGGTATCAGATTATTAATCGGGTTGTCGGCGGCAAATGCTGACTCTCACATTGGCGCTATTCAGGCTTTAAGCGAATTATTATGTGAAGAGGAAGCGCTAAGCGCTTTGTTAGCGGCTAAATCAGAAAAACAGCTGGCGGATATTATCGCCTTTGCATAATTCATCGTTTCCTTTTAGGATAATATTATGGAAAACAAGTCTGCTCGTGCCAAAGTCCAGGCTTTTGGTGGTTTTTTGACTGCAATGGTCATTCCCAATATCGGTGCCTTTATTGCCTGGGGTTTTATAACCGCATTGTTTATTCCTACCGGTTGGATGCCGAATGAGCATTTCGCCAAAATTGTCGGTCCGATGATTACCTATTTACTGCCTGTCATGATTGGCTCCACAGGGGGACATCTGGTTGGTGGGAAACGTGGCGCGGTAATGGGAGGCATTGGTTCTATTGGCGTTATTGTGGGCGCGGATATCCCGATGTTCCTTGGCGCGATGGTGATGGGACCACTTGGCGGCTGGGTGATTAAGCATATCGACCGCCTGCTGGAAAAACGCATCCCTGCTGGTTTCGAGATGGTTATCAATAACTTCTCCCTGGGTATCGCGGGAATGCTCTTATGTTTGCTGGGATTTGAAGTCATTGGCCCGGCGGTTCTCATTGCCAATAACTTTGTGAAGGAGTGTATTGAAGCGTTGGTTCATGCGGGTTATCTGCCGTTGCTATCCGTAATCAATGAACCCGCGAAAATCCTCTTTCTGAATAATGCTATCGATCAGGGCGTCTATTATCCGCTGGGAATGCAACAAGCTTCTGAAACGGGAAAATCGATTTTCTTCATGGTGGCATCTAACCCAGGGCCGGGGTTAGGCCTGTTACTCGGCTTTGCCATTTTCGGTAAAGGGATGAGTAAAAAATCCGCGCCAGGTGCCATGATTATCCACTTCCTCGGTGGTATTCATGAGCTGTATTTCCCGTATGTGCTGATGAAGCCTTTAACCCTGATTGCGATGATTGCCGGGGGAATGACCGGGACGTGGGTATTCCACCTGCTGGACGGTGGGTTGGTTGCAGGACCGAGCCCAGGATCAATATTCGCCTATCTGGCATTAACGCCAAAAGGATCTTTCCTCGCGACCATCGCAGGCGTTACAGCGGGAACAATTGTTACTTTTGTGATTACATCTGTAATCCTGAAAATGGAAAAGAGCGTAGAAACAGAAAGTGAGGATGACTTTGCTGAATCAGCCAGAACCGTCAAAGCGATGAAGCAGGAAGGTAAATTCTCTTATAAAAATATTAAACGCGTCGCTTTTGTCTGTGATGCGGGAATGGGTTCCAGTGCGATGGGGGCAACCACGTTTCGTAAGCGTCTGGAGAAAGCGGGATTAAATATTAACGTCACGCACTATGCTATCGAAAACGTTCCACAAGATGCCGATATTATTGTCACCCATGCCAGTCTTGAAGGTCGTGTTAAACGAGTGAGTGAAAAGCCATTAGTACTTATTAAGAACTATATTGGTGATCCACTGTTGGATGATTTATTTAAACGCATTACTGCGAACTAACCTTCTTCTATTTTGGGAGTAAGTATGAAAACGAAAGTGGCTGCCATATATGGCAAGCAGGATATTCGTATCCGCGAATTTGATCTGCCTGAAATTACAGATAACGAATTGTTAGTAAGCGTAATATCCGATAGCGTTTGTTTGTCCACCTGGAAAGCGGCGGCATTAGGGAGCGATCATAAACGCGTGCCGGACGATTTGGAAAATCATCCGGTCATTACCGGACATGAATGTGCAGGTATCATTGTTGAGGTGGGAAAAAACCTTACGGATAAATATAAGAAAGGTCAGCGTTTTGTGTTGCAACCCGCGATGGGATTGCCAAGTGGATATTCCGCGGGATACAGCTACGAATATTTTGGCGGTAATGCGACATATATGATTATCCCGGAAGTGGCGATTAATCTGGGATGCGTTCTACCTTACCACGGCTCTTATTTTGCCGCCGCCTCATTGGCAGAACCGATGTGCTGCATTATTGGCGCGTATAACGCGAATTTTCACACCACGCCTTACGTCTATGAGCATCGCATGGGGATTAAGCCGGGGGGAAGCATTGCGCTTCTGGCCTGCGCCGGGCCGATGGGTATCGGAGCAATAGATTATGCCATTAACGGCAGTATTCAGCCGTCACGCGTGGTGGTGGTCGACATTGACGAAGCACGACTGGCGCAGGCTAAAAAATTGTTGCCGGTTGAGCTGGCGGCAGAAAAAGGGATTGAGCTTATCTATGTGAATACCTTCGGTATGGACTCCCCGACCGCGATGCTGCGCGCCCTTACTAATGACGCAGGTTTTGATGATGTCTTTGTGTATGCGGCAGTGCCAGCCGTCATTGAAATGGCTGACGATTTACTCGCGGAAGATGGTTGCCTGAATTTCTTTGCCGGTCCGACGGACAGCAACTTTAAAGTGCCGTTTAATTTTTATAACGTGCACTACAACAGCACTCACGTGGTCGGGACCTCCGGTGGATCAACGGATGATATGAAAGAGGCTATTGCACTCAGTGCAACCGGACAGCTACAGCCGTCGTTTATGGTGACGCACATTGGCGGCCTTGATGCGGTTCCGGAAACCGTATTGAATTTACCGGCAATTCCTGGCGGTAAGAAGCTGATTTATAACGGCGTTACCATGCCGCTAACCGCCATTGCTGATTTTGCCGAGAAAGGGAAAACTGACCCATTATTCAAAGAGTTGGCGCTGCTGGTGGAGGAAACGCACGGCATCTGGAACGAAAAGGCAGAAAAATACCTGCTGGCACACTTCGGCGTTGATATCGGGGAGGCGGCGATATGATGTCGCTGGCATGGCCGCTATTTCGTATCACGGAGCAGGCTGCGTTGGCAGCCTGGCCGCAAACCGGGTGCGGCGATAAAAACAAGATTGATGGTCTGGCCGTGACGGCAATGCGCGAAGCATTGAACAGTATTGCCATCCGCGGACGAATCGTCATTGGCGAAGGGGAGATTGATCAAGCCCCGATGTTGTGGATTGGTGAGGAAGTGGGAACCGGCGCCGGACCAGAGGTCGATATCGCTGTCGATCCTATTGAAGGTACGCGAATGGTGGCGATGGGGCAATGCAATGCGCTGGCCGTCATGGCGTTTGCCCCTCGCGGCAGTTTGTTACACGCCCCTGATATGTACATGAAAAAACTGGTTGTTAATCGGTATGCAAAAGGGGCGATTAATCTGGCGCTGCCGTTGGCAGACAATCTGCGCAATGTGGCTGAGGCACTGGGCAAACCGCTGGAGCGACTGCGGATGGTGACGCTGGATAAACCGCGTCTTCAACCAGCGATTGCCGAAGCGACACGGCTTGGGGTCAAAGTCTTTGCGCTGCCCGATGGTGATGTGGCCGCCAGCGTGCTGGCCTGTATGCAGGAAAATCCCTATGACCTGATGTACACCATTGGCGGGGCACCTGAAGGGGTTATTTCAGCTTGCGCAGTTAAAGCGCTGGGGGGCGACATGCAGGCTGAACTGATTGATTTTTGCGCGGCGAAAGGTGATAGCGCAGATAATCGTCTGATTGCGGCACAGGAACGTCAGCGCTGCAGGGAAATGGGCGTTGAGATCAACCGTATCTACGCGCTAGACGAACTGGTAGGGGGAAATAAGATCCTCTTCAGCGCGACGGGGGTTACGGGCGGCGATCTTGTGAAAGGGATCCAACAGGTTGCGAATGGTGTGCGCACGCAAACTTTACTGATCGGCGGCGCGGATCGAACGTGTAATATAATAGACTCTCTGCATTCATGGTGATTTATCGGATAACTAATGACGACGCTGACAGAAGACGATGTGCTTGAGCAACTGGATGCTCAAAATAATTTACTTTCGTTTATGACGACGGCACATAACATTTTGCTCCAGGGCATTAAGCGCTTTCTGCCGTCGCTGTTCGTTAATAACGATGAAGAGATCGTGGAATATGCAGTGAAGCCGTTGCTCGCCCAGAGTGGACCGCTTGACGATATCGACGTTGCGCTACGTCTGATTTATGCGCTGGGAAAAATGGATAAATGGCTTTACGCCGATATCACCCATTTTTCCCAGTTTTATCAGTACCTGAACGAGCAGGATACTATCCCCGGTTTTGCCGATGACATCACCTGGGATTTTATCAGCAACGTGAACAGTATTACCCACAACGCAACGCTCTACGGCGCACTGGAGTCAATGAAATTTGCCGACTTTGCTGCGTGGTCTGAGGTGCGCTTTAGTGCAATGGTCAAGACGGCAATGACGCTGGCAGTGACGGCGATTTTAAAGGAATTAACGCCGTGAAAATCAAACTAACGGTGAATGGGCTACAGGTTGAAGCACATTACCATGATGATGAGATAGAGAACGTCCACAAACCGTTATTACAGCAACTGGCAAAAATACACGCTGCTAATCCGCAGCGACGTACGATAGTTTTTCTCTGCGCGCCACCGGGTACGGGTAAATCGACGCTGACCACCTTCTGGGAATATCTCTGCGCTCAGGATCCTTGTCTACCAGAGATCCAGACGCTGCCGATGGATGGCTTCCATCACTACAACAGCTGGCTGGATGCCCATAACCTGAGGGCATACAAAGGTGCGCCGGAAACCTTTGATGTGGATAAGCTTGCGCAGAATCTACGTCAGATAAGGGAAGGAGAAGGATTCTGGCCGCAATATGATCGGCAAAAGCACGATCCGGTCGAAGAGGCCATACGGGTGACTGCGCCGATGGTGATTGTGGAGGGAAACTGGCTATTGCGCGATGATGAAAGATGGCGAGCGTTAGCTGAGTTTTGTGATTACTCGTTGTTTATTCGCGCTCCAGCCAATGCGCTGCGTACGCGGCTGGTAGGCCGTAAACTGGCTGGCGGACTCTCACAAGCTGACGCTGAGGCATTTTATGAGCGTACCGACGGACCGAATGTTCGTCGGGTGCTGGAAGATAGCCTGTCAGCAGACCTTATGCTGGAGATGACGATTGAGGGGGCATATCGGACGGCATGAGGTTTTTGTTGTGTAGCCGTACTATGCGCGAAAAATGGCGCTGCGTAAATGCAGCGTCATGGCTGATCGCTACAACGCTGGCGCCACGTGTACGACACACTGCCAGCCAGTTTTCGAAGACGCCAAGCCAGTGCGCATCAAAGTCCCGACTGGGCTCATCCAGCAGTAGAATAGCGGGTTTGAGGGCTTCCAGACTGGCGACGGCAACCATACGTCGTTGTGCAGTATGCAGATCTAGCGGGTGCGCGTCGGCGACATCCTCTAACTGACATAATCGCAGCGCCGCCATCGTGCGTTGCGCAATTTCAGTCGCCGGAAGCTTCTGTAGCCGTAATCCGAAGGCCACTTCCTCTGCAACCTTGCTGTGAAAGATTTGATTCTCCGCTTCCTGAAACAGTACGCCGAGCACCCTGGCGCGCTCCCGGTTTTTCAGTTGCGCAATCGCACGATTTTGAACGGTTATTGTGCCGGATGAGGGCGTCAGTAGCCCGGCCATGATGCGCAACAGCGTGGATTTTCCTGCGCCATTATCGCCCGTTAGCGCCAGCCATTCCCCCTCCTGGAGTTCCAGCGAAATATTGCGTAAACAGTCATCGGCGGCGTTCGGCCAGCGATAGCTGATCTGGTTTAGCGTCAGCATAGTGATGACAATGCTCCGTCGCGCAGCTGCCATGCCTGCTGGCAGTAGCTGAGAAAAGGTGAAGGGTTGCGTTCGAAAAGTATCACCAAAGCATGCTGTTCCTGTGCCCACTGTTGCAGTCGCGCCAGCAGCATTGCCGTGGCTTGCGCCGTCAGGCGACTGAACGCTTCATCCAGAATCAATATTTTCGGCTGCATGGCGAGTGCGCTGGCAATGACTACCCGCTGGGTTTCCCCGCCGGAAAGGGTACCGGGATGACGATGGCGTAGGGGCTGACATTCTGTCAGCGTAAGGGCGTCATCTATGCGCTGCATAATTTCAGTCTCGGTAAGGCAGAGATTTTCCGGGCCAAACGCCACTTCTTCCTCCACGCTGAAAGTACAACCTGAAAGCTGCAGGTAAGGTGACTGCTGCACAAGCTGGATGGTACTCGACTGCTCGACCAGCGATAGTTGCCCGATGGGATTACCCAGTAGCGTACCTGTGCCCTCAATTTCTCCCGGAAGGAAGTCGGGGTACCAGCCAGCCATCAGCTGTGCCAGCGTACTTTTCCCGCTGCCGTTCTCACCAAAAATAGCCACCATACCAGGCCTGGCGTAATGGAAATCGTAACAGGCGGATGGCCGCATAGCGTGCGTCGGAATATAGCGAAACTGCTCTAACGTAACCATATCCTGATTCCTGTCTCAACTGCCATCAGAACCACCATACCGTAGCGGGCCAGACGTTGTAAGGTGCTGTCTGGCGGCGCCCATAGCGTGGTGCGAGTGCGATGCAGGCGAAATCCCCGCATATCGAGCGCTGCACCGCGAACGGCCAAGTCATTGAGCGCGTTATGGGTGAGCGGCACAATTAATGCCGGCATAGCGCGTAAACGTTGGTACCAGGACTCATCCAGCGGTACGCCGCGTGCGCGCTGAGCCTCGTGAATAATCGCCAATTGGCGTTTGAGTTGTTCAACCACCAGCAGCGGGCCTGCGAACAGATAGGCAACGCCTGGCGGCAGGCGAGAAGCAAACAGGGCGCGCATAAAGCGCGCAACCGGCACGTACTGCATCCACATCTGCGATGTCGACACAATGGCCAGGATCCGCAGCCAGAGCGTAACGGCATCGGCCCAGCGTTCTGGTGTGCGCGGCTGCCCGCTAATCCACTCGGTAAGCCATCCGCCGTGTACCAGCCATAGCCCCAGTCCTAAGGGAATCATCAGCCAGAGTACGTATTTCGCCCGCGACCGCGTAGCCTTCATACATAGCAAACCGACAAACGTCGCGGCGCTGTACAAGCTGAGCGGCACTCCGGCTGGCAGCAGGAGCGTGGAGCAGGCGGCAAGCGCCCACAGAGTTAACGACGTAAACGGATGCATTTAGCGCACGGCAGACATCGTAGGGAAATGGCGCGTGGTACGCAGCGGAAGTTGTCGCAGCAGCACCCAGACGATGATTGCCGTGAGGATTTTATCGACCAGATTTGCACCGATGACGGTGATGGCGACGGACTCAACCAGGTTCTGACCGACCGAGTGCATCCAGGCGACAAAAAGATCGGCGCCGCTGCCGGTGACACCCCCGAACAGAGTCGTGCGAATCGGCACGGCAACGAGGGTCACGGCAAGCGTGATAATTACGCCGCTGACCACGACTTTGGGTAAGGTGCGAAACCATCCCGCCCGTGCCAGCCAACCGGCGACCAGTCCAATAACCATGGCGACGGGCGCAAAGGCGGCGGCGATCGGATCGGTCAGCAACCCCCACAACAGGTTAGTGAGTAATCCGGTTAGCATCCCCACAACCGGACCTAACAGCACCGCGCTGATCAACGTGCCAATCGAGTCGAGAAAAATAGGTAATTTCAACATGCTGATAAGCTGCCCACCGACCATGTTGATGGCGATAGCAATGACAATAAGAACCAGAGACTGGCTGGAAAATTGGCGACGCGCCATAAAAGACCTCGTATAAGTGAATCGTTAGCGGGATGAAATAACCAGTTCGTCATAACCGGAAACGGCGCAGGGCTGACGGCTGAATGCCAGAGACGTCAACTCGCCAATCACCAGTTCCAGCGTGGTTCGCACGGTACAGCCCGGCATCATGTGTCCGCCCAGCATCGCGCCGTGTGGGTCAGCAACCGCCAGATGAAGATGCTCGCCGGTAAGTTCCAGCGTGCCGTTCAGAGAGATAATTTCCCACGTACCCGTAAGTAATGTGGTTTCTTCACGTCCGGCGAAGCGCAGAGCAATGTTGGTCAAACTGCCGGTGCAACCCGCTATCCAGGCTGCCTGTAGTTGATGCTGCTGGATAAAAGCGTGTAGCGCTGAAAAGACTTCCTGGCCCGGTAATAAACGCAGCGCATGAAAGCGAGCTTCAGATGGTTGGGGATAGAATGTTGCCATAGTTGAGGGACTCCGAGACTCGGACGTTGCGCTGATAATATAGACGCGGGTTAGGGAGCTTTCTGATATAAATCAGGATTTGTGACATGGCAACGAAATAATCTTGCTACGGTTATTCGTAATTCTGGAATATGGAATAAAAGTCGCGTTGAAGGACGTTAAAATGTGACGTAAGTCAGATAACTGTGTTCTGTTGCTGGACAATCATTCCTTTTATTCCGCGTTTCGCTTATTCTAGCTGAAGCGTTTCAGTCGATTAAATGTTCGACAATTAACCAATTAGTCGCAGTTTGCGACAGGTAAGGTTTCCCTGAGCGATTTGCTGCATTACTCTGTCTGCCACATCGTTTCTGAGAAATCCTTGCAGGAGACCTATGACCGTACGCGTAGCGATTAATGGTTTCGGTCGCATCGGACGCAACGTGGTTCGTGCTTTGTATGAATCCGGGCGTCGGGCGGAAATCACCGTGGTGGCAATCAACGAACTGGCGGATGCTGCAGGCATGGCGCATTTGTTGAAATATGACACCAGCCATGGGCGTTTTGCCTGGGATGTTCGTCAGGAACGAGACCAGCTCATCGTTGGCGATGACGCGATCCGCATTCTGCATGAGCGAACGCTCGATGCGCTTCCGTGGCGCGAACTGGGTGTCGACGTTGTGCTGGATTGTACGGGGGTCTTTGGCAGCCGCGAACACGGCGAGGCGCATATTGCCGCCGGCGCAAAGAAAGTGCTCTTTTCACATCCTGGTAGTCACGACATCGACGCAACCGTTGTGTTTGGCGTTAATCAGGATCAGCTGCGCGCTGAGCACCGGATCGTTTCCAATGCCTCCTGCACCACGAATTGCATAATACCCGTCATTAAATTGCTGGATGATGCTTACGGCATTGAGTCTGGTACAGTCACCACGATCCACTCCGCGATGCACGATCAGCAGGTTATTGATGCTTATCATCCTGACCTGCGTCGCACGCGAGCGGCCAGCCAGTCGATCATTCCGGTTGATACCAAACTGGCGGCGGGCATCACGCGAATTTTCCCGCAGTTTAACGATCGTTTTGAAGCGATTGCGGTGCGTGTACCGACCATAAATGTGACGGCGATCGACTTAAGCGTGACGGTGAAAAAACCAGTAAAAGCCAGTGAAGTCAACCAGTTGCTGCAAAAAGCAGCACAAGGTGCATTTCATGGTATAGTTGACTATACGGAATTACCGTTGGTCTCAGTAGATTTTAACCACGACCCGCACAGCGCCATCGTTGATGGTACGCAAACGCGCGTGAGTGGCGCTCACCTGATCAAAACGCTGGTCTGGTGTGATAATGAATGGGGCTTTGCTAACCGTATGCTCGATACGACGTTAGCGATGGCTGCTATTGGTTTCAGGCTCGACGCTTGAGCGTCGACAAAACTTTATGAATCAACGAGAGGATTCACCATGTCTGTAATTAAGATGACCGATCTGGATCTGGCTGGTAAACGCGTTTTTATCCGTGCGGACCTGAACGTACCAGTTAAAGAAGGGAAAGTAACCAGCGATGCGCGTATCCGTGCTTCCCTGCCGACCATCGAGCTGGCCCTGAAACAGGGTGCTAAAGTGATGGTAACTTCCCACCTGGGTCGTCCTACCGAAGGCGAGTACAACGAAGAATTCTCTCTGCTGCCGGTTGTTAACTACCTGAAAGACAAACTGTCTGCTCCGGTTCGCCTGGTAAAAGATTACCTGGACGGCGTTGAAGTCGCTGCCGGTGAACTGGTTGTTCTGGAAAACGTTCGCTTCAACAAAGGCGAGAAGAAAGACGACGAAGCGCTGTCCAAAAAATATGCTGCTCTGTGCGACGTATTCGTTATGGACGCTTTCGGTACTGCTCACCGTGCGCAGGCGTCTACTCACGGTATCGGTAAATTCGCCGATGTCGCTTGTGCAGGTCCGCTGCTCGCTGCCGAGCTGGATGCACTGGGTAAAGCACTGAAAGAACCTGCTCGTCCGATGGTTGCTATCGTTGGTGGTTCTAAAGTTTCTACCAAACTGACCGTTCTTGATTCTCTGTCAAAAATCGCTGACCAGCTGATTGTTGGCGGTGGTATCGCGAACACCTTCGTTGCTGCTCAAGGTCACAACGTGGGTAAATCCCTGTACGAAGCTGACCTGGTTGACGAAGCTAAGCGTCTGCTGACCACTTGCGACATCCCGGTTCCGACCGACGTTCGCGTAGCGACTGAATTCTCTGAAACCGCACCGGCTACCCTGAAATCCGTTAGCGATGTAAAAGAAGACGAGCAGATCCTGGATATCGGCGACGCTTCTGCACAGCAGCTGGCTGACATTCTGAAGAATGCGAAAACCATTCTGTGGAACGGCCCGGTTGGCGTGTTCGAATTCCCGAACTTCCGCAAAGGTACTGAAATCGTTGCTAATGCCATCGCAGACAGCGAAGCATTCTCTATCGCAGGCGGCGGTGACACCCTGGCAGCAATCGACCTGTTCGGCATTGCTGACAAAATCTCCTACATCTCTACTGGCGGCGGCGCGTTCCTCGAATTCGTGGAAGGCAAAGTACTGCCAGCAGTAGCCATGCTCGAAGAGCGTGCTAAAAAGTAAGAATTTAATGGGCAGGGAAACCTGCCCTTATTTTAGCGCGCTTTAGGGCGCGCGCCCTTTCCAAGGCCGAAGATACAGGACTCGTAAAATGTCTAAAATTTTTGATTTCGTAAAACCAGGCGTAATCACTGGTGATGACGTACAGAAAGTTTTCCAGGTAGCTAAAGAAAACAACTTTGCTCTGCCAGCTGTTAACTGCGTGGGTACCGACTCCATCAACGCCGTTTTGGAAACTGCTGCAAAAGTTAAAGCGCCGGTAATCGTACAATTCTCCAACGGTGGTGCTTCTTTCATCGCGGGTAAAGGCGTGAAGTCCGACGTTCCTCAGGGCGCTGCAATCCTGGGTGCTATCTCTGGCGCGCATCACGTTCACCAGATGGCTGAACACTACGGTGTTCCGGTTATCCTGCACACTGACCACTGCGCGAAGAAACTGCTGCCGTGGATCGACGGTCTGCTGGACGCGGGTGAAAAACACTTCGCAGCAACCGGCAAACCGCTGTTCTCTTCTCACATGATCGACCTGTCTGAAGAGTCTCTGGAAGAGAACATCGAAATCTGCTCCAAATACCTGGCGCGCATGTCCAAAATGGGCATGACTCTGGAAATCGAACTGGGTTGCACCGGTGGCGAAGAAGATGGCGTGGACAACAGCCACATGGACGCTTCTGCACTGTACACTCAGCCGGAAGACGTTGATTACGCATACACCGAGCTGAGCAAGATCAGCCCGCGTTTCACCATCGCAGCTTCCTTCGGTAACGTACACGGCGTTTACAAGCCGGGTAACGTCGTTCTGACCCCGACCATCCTGCGCGACTCTCAGGACTATGTTTCTAAGAAACATAACCTGCCGCACAACAGCCTGAACTTCGTCTTCCACGGCGGCTCCGGTTCTACTGCTCAGGAAATCAAAGACTCCGTAAGCTACGGCGTAGTGAAAATGAACATCGATACCGATACCCAATGGGCTACCTGGGAAGGCGTTCTGAACTACTACAAAGCAAACGAAGCTTACCTGCAGGGCCAGTTGGGGAACCCGAAAGGCGAAGATCAGCCGAACAAGAAATACTACGATCCGCGCGTATGGCTGCGTGCTGGTCAGGCAACCATGATCACCCGTCTGGAACAGGCTTTCAAAGAACTGAACGCGGTTGACGTTCTGTAATTTACGCAGTTCCACGTGACATGAGGCCCGCAAATGCGGGCCTTTTTTATTGCTATGTCAACGTTCTGCTGGCAGAGAATTCTGTGATCTGTTTGGCAAAATCCAGGTTTATTGTTTACCCTTGTCAGGTTGCCAGTCCCGTTAGGGCGGCTTTATTTCTCCCGTTTGGGTAAGCAAAAAAGGAATATTGAATGGAAGATTTGAATGTTGTCGACAGCATAAACGGTGCGGGCACCTGGCTGGTGCGCAACCAGGAACTGCTGTTGAGCTATGCCGTCAACATCGTTGCGGCCATCGCGATTGTCATTATCGGTATGATCGTGGCGCGCATTGTATCAAATACCGTTAACCGCCTGATGCTGGCGCGTAAAATTGATGCCACTGTTGCCGACTTCCTCTCTGCACTGGTGCGTTACGGTATTATCGCTTTCACGCTGATTGCCGCTCTGGGCCGTGTTGGGGTGCAAACAGCCTCCGTGATCGCCGTTCTCGGTGCCGCAGGTTTAGCCGTCGGTCTGGCGCTGCAAGGTTCGCTGTCCAACCTCGCCGCAGGTGTCCTGCTGGTAATGTTCCGTCCGTTCCGTGCGGGTGAGTATGTCGATCTCGGCGGCGTAGCGGGAACCGTGCTCAACGTGCAGATTTTCTCCACCACCATGCGTACCGTGGATGGCAAGATTGTTGTGATCCCAAACGGCAAAATCATCGCCGGGAACATCATTAACTTCTCTCGTGAACCGGTTCGACGTAACGAATTTATTATCGGTGTGGCTTACGACTCCGATATTGATCTGGTGAAAAAAATCCTCACCGATATCATTCAGTCGGAAGATCGCATTCTTAAAGACCGTGAAATGACGGTGCGCCTGAATGAGCTGGGGGCTTCCTCAATTAATTTTGTGGTACGCGTCTGGAGCAACAGCAGCGACCTGCAAAGCGTCTACTGGGACGTACTGGAGCGTATTAAGCGCGAGTTCGATGCCAACGGCATCAGCTTCCCTTATCCGCAGATGGATGTGAACTTCAAGCGTGTGAAAGAGCGCGCGGCAGAGTAATTACGCGCCCGGAGGCGCTATCGCTTTCCGGGCCGATAAAAACTTTCTTTCCATTAATTTCCCTAATCTACGATTAAAATTATCCATTTCCGCTAATGTTTTCCCCGCGCTATAGTCTGCTCCTAAGAGAAACAGTTCGGGATGATTAACGTGTTATCGTATTACTTTCAAGGGCTTGCACTTGGTGCGGCCATGATTCTTCCGCTTGGTCCGCAAAACGCCTTCGTGATGAACCAGGGCATTCGCCGCCAGTATCACATCATGATTGCTTTACTCTGTGCTATCAGCGATTTAGTGCTGATTTGTGCGGGGATCTTTGGCGGTAGCGCCTTGCTGATGCAGTCACCATGGCTGATGGCGCTGGTCACCTGGGGTGGGGTGGCTTTTTTACTCTGGTACGGTTTCGGGGCGTTAAAAACGGCGATGAGCAGTAACCTGGAACTGGCCAGTGCCGAGGTGATGAAGCAGGGGCGCTGGAAAATCATTGCTACTATGCTGGCGGTGACATGGCTCAATCCCCATGTTTACCTGGATACCTTTGTGGTGCTGGGGAGTCTGGGGGGGCAACTGGACGTTGAGCCGAAGCGCTGGTTTGCGCTGGGAACCGTCAGCGCTTCGTTCCTGTGGTTTTTCGGTCTGGCATTGTTGGCGGCCTGGCTGGCTCCGCGTCTGCGCACTGCTAAAGCGCAGCGCATCATCAATACGCTGGTAGGATTAGTGATGTGGTTTATTGCTTTTCAACTGGCAAAAGAAGGTGTTGCGCACGTTCATGCGTTGTTCAACTAAGTGTTGTCTGATGGACAACGCAGCGAGATCGTCTAAGCTTGCCTGCATGTGCCCTGAGTTTCGGGGTAATTGTTGAAACATGGAGGAACGACCGTGAAGTTCAAAATAATGGCCCTGGCGGCATTAGTCGGATTCAGCGCACTATCGGTACAGGCAAATGAGCTGCCAAATGGACCGCACATCGTGACTTCCGGAACAGCAAGCGTGGATGCGACACCAGACATAGCTACGCTGGCAATTGAAGTGAACGTTGCTGCCAAGGATGCGGCTTCAGCGAAGAAGCAGGCCGATGAGCGCGTGGCGCAATATCTGTCCTTCCTTGAACAGAACCAGATAGCGAAGAAAGACATTAGCGCTGCAAACCTGCGTACCCAGCCGGATTACGACTACCAGAACGGTAAAAGTATCCTCAAAGGGTATCGTGCGGTGCGCACCGTTGAAGTCACGCTGCGCCAGCTGGACAAACTTAACGCTCTGCTCGATGGCGCGCTGAAGGCTGGTCTGAATGAGATCCGTTCGGTATCGCTTGGTGTTGCCCAACCGGATGCTTACAAAGATAAAGCGCGTAAAGCGGCAATTGATGATGCTATTCATCAGGCAGAGCAACTGGCTGCGGGCTTCAATAGCAAACTTGGCCCGGTGTACAGCGTGCGCTACCACGTTTCCAATTATCAGCCGAGCCCGATGGTACGGATGATGAAAGCAGATGCCGCACCTGCTGCTTCTGCTCAGGAAACCTACGAACAGCCGGTTATTCAGTTTGACGATCAGGTTGATGTCGTCTTCCAGATTGAGCCGACGGCGGGGCAACCAGCCGCAACGCCAGCCAAAACTCAGTAATTGTTGCAGACCCGGCTTTCCAGCCGGGTTTTTTCTGTGAGCAACTGTAAAAATGAGACTTCACATCCGGTCTTTTTTTTCGCCGTAATGAGGATAGGCCATAGCGATTTTTAAGGGGACGCTATGGATATTTTTATCTCGAAAAAGATGCGTAATTTCATTCTGCTGGCGCAAACCAATAACATCGCCAGAGCGGCAGAAAAAATACATATGACCGCATCGCCCTTCGGTAAAAGCATTGCTGCACTGGAAGATCAAATCGGCTATACGCTGTTTACCCGCAAAGATAACAACATCAGCCTGAATAAAGCAGGACAAGAGCTGTATCAGAAGCTGTTTCCCGTTTATCAGCGCCTCTCTGCCATTGATAACGAAATCCATAACGCCTCTCGCCGCTCGCGGGAAATTGTTATCGGCATCGACAATACCTACCCAACGATTATTTTTGACCAGTTGATTAGCCTTGGTGACAAGTATGACGGTGTGACGGCTCAGGCCGTTGAATTCAGCGAGAATGGGGTGATTGATAACCTGTTCGATCGCAAACTGGATTTTATTATCTCGCCGCAGCACGTTTCCCCCCGCGTGCAGGAGCTGGAAAATCTGGCGATCAGCGAACTGCCTCCGCTGCGTCTGGGGTTTCTCGTTTCTCGACGCTATGAAGAAAAACAGCCGCAGGATCTGCTGCGCGAGCTGCCCTGGCTGCAAATGCGCTTCCAGAATCGCGCCAACTTTGAGGCGATGCTGGATGCATACATGCGACCCTGCGGGATCAACCCGACGATTATCTATCGTCCGTACAGCTTTATGGCGAAGATTAGCGCGGTGGAGCGCGGGCAGTTTTTGACGGTGATCCCTCACTTCGCCTGGCGGCTGGTGAACCCGTCGACACTGAAATATTTCGACGCGCCCGGCAGCCCCATGTATATGCAGGAGTTTCTCTATTCGCTGAAAAATCATCGCTATACCGCCACCATGCTCCAGCATATTGCTGAAGATCGTGACGGTAGTGCAAGTTAACCTAGCATCGAGCCTGTTTCGAGAAGGTTGCGATGCAGATCGAACGCATGGCTGAGATCGTGATGGATATGCCCGCCGGGCGCTTTTTCCAGATAGCGGTGCAAGTAATCTCTGTAAAGCGGATGCGCACAGTTATTGATAATCGTGTGCGCCCGCTGCATCGGAGATAACCCACGCAGATCGGCAATCCCTTGTTCGGTCACGATCACTTTAACGCTATGTTCGCTGTGGTCGACATGGCTGCACATCGGTACGATGGTTGAGATTTTCCCGCCTTTGGCAATCGACGGCGCCATAAAGATAGACAGGTAGGCGTTGCGCTCGAAGTCCCCGCTGCCGCCGATGCCATTCATCAGGTTCACCCCCGCAACGTGCGTGGAATTGGCATGACCGTAGATATCAAACTCCAGACCGACGTTGAGCGCAATAACCCCCAGCCGACGAATGATTTCCGGGTTATTGGAGATCTCCTGCGGGCGCAACACAATCCGGCTGGCGAAGAAGTCCATGTTGTCGTAAATCTTCTGTAGCGACGGGGCTGAAATGGTCAGGCTGGAGGCGCTGGCACCGGTTATCTTGCCCGTTTCCAGCAGATGCACCACCGACTCCTGCAACACCTCCGAATACATCATAAAGGGCGGGATATCCGGGTTCTCGCCCAGTCGAGCCATTACCGCGTTGTTGATATTGCCCACCCCGCTTTGTAAGGGCAGAAACTCAGCTGGAATGCGTTTGTGCGCCATTTCTGCCAGCAGAAAAGAGACTACGTTATCGGCAATTTGTTGGCTGACCGGATTGGTTTTATCCGATGCATTTCCTGCATCGGGCAGTTCGGTATCCACCACCGCAACCACCTTTTTGGGGTCTATCTGTACGCACTGACTGCCTACGCGATCCATGGTATGAAAAATGGGTACGCTGTTACGCCGCGGCGGCGCACCGGGTATCACGATGTCGGCAAACTCCGCCACACGCGGATTATGGTAATGATTCAATTCAATGATCACTTTTTTCGCCCGCAGCAGCCAGGTGGGGGCATTACCGATACCGCTGGACAGCCAAATCCGGCCATCCGGCGCGATGGCTGAGGCTTCAATGACGGCAACATCGATCTCGCCAAAAAAGCCGTAATTAACCATTTGCGCCACTTCGCTCAAATGGAGATCGACAAACCTCACCTGGCCCTGATTAATTTTGTCGCGCAGGCCCGATGACGTTTGATAAGGCGCACGCCAGGAAACGGCATCCGCCGCGGATAGTACATCATCAGCGGCGGCGCCAATTGATGCTCCGGTCAGCAGGCGGATCTGAAAAGGCTGTCCGTTCTGATGCTGTTCGCAGGCACGTTGGGCAATTGCGGTGGGTAACGCTTTTGGCGAACCCGCGGGGGTAAAGCCGCTAAACGCCACCATATCATCGTGCTGGATAATTTCTGCCGCCTGTTCGGCGCTCATCCGTTTCATGGCCGTCTCCTTCCTCAGACGTGATTAATGGCCGACAAAATTAGGTTTACGTTTTTCCATAAACGCGTTCATCCCTTCCTGATAATCCTCGCTGTCGTACACCGCGCGGCGCATGCCCTGAATGCGCTCGAACTCATCGGAATTCATGGTGTGCGCTTCACCCAGTACGCGCAGCTCTTCTTTAATGACGGCGATCGCCAGCGGCGCTTTCTCCGAGATGTGGTGCGCCATTTGCAGAGTGAAATCCTCCAGTTCGTCTACAGGAACCACATGGTTGAGGATCCCGACGGCCATCGCACGCTGAGCGGTAATCGGTGAGGCGGTAAAGATCAGCTCTTTCACGATGTGAAAACCGGCGTCGCGAGTCAGGTTGTGGATGCCGACCAGGTTATACGGCACGCCGAGGTTGACCGGGGTCATCGAGAAGGTGGATGTTTCAGCGGCGATGATCAGATCGGAACTCATGATCATCTCAAATGCGCCGCCCCAGACGCTGCCTTCAACCATAGAGATCACCGGTTTTGGATATTTTTGGATCATGCGGGTTATCTGACGCAGCGGATCGTCATAGGAGAGCGGATCTCGACGTCCGGTCGGGAGTTCATGAATATCATGCCCGGCAGAGAAAACTTTGGCTCCACTCGGAGCGCGTAGAATGATGCAGCGAATGTCCGCACGATTGAGATCGCTCAGCGCCTGCATCAGATCGTCAATAAACACTTTACTCAGGGCATTGAGCTTGCGGGCGTAATTGAACTCAATAACCGCGACTTTCTGGATGATGACCACGTTGACGTATTGATAAGACATAATGTTCTCTTTATTGAAAGTAATGATGCTGGATAAATTCGCTGATGTGCCGCAGACCGGTGCGCGGCGACAGATCGTTATTTTTGACGGCCTGTAGCGTCTGCTGGAAATAGCGGTCGAAATCAGTCCGCGCAAACAGCAGATGTAGGGCTTCTTCTTCAGCCTGCTGGTGTAACCAGTCCACCGCCTGCTGCTGGCGGACTTTTTCCAGTCGACCGCTGGCGCTAAGGCACGTTTTAAAGTCGGTTATCGCCTGCCAGACCTCCTCAATACCGCGTTTTTCCAGGGCGCTACAGGTCAGAACCAGCGGCTGCCACTCGTCATATTTACGGCGCAGAATATGCAGGGCGGATTCGTACATATGGCGGGCGATGGCCACGCTGGCATGGTTCTCGCCGTCGTCCTTATTGATGACGACCAGATCCGCCATTTCCATCAGACCTTTTTTGATGCCTTGCAAATCGTCGCCACCGCCGGCAATTTGCAGTGAGATAAAGCAATCCACCATGCCTGCGACTTCGGTTTCTGACTGCCCAACGCCGACGGTTTCTACAATCACCACGTCAAAGCCAGCCGCTTCGCAAAGCAGCATTAATTCGCGGGCGCGCTGGCTGGCTCCGCCTAAATGACCGCTGGAAGGGACCGGGCGAATAAACGCAGATTCGGCGCGAGACAGCTCCGTCATGCGGGTTTTATCGCCAAGAATGCTGCCACCGCTGACCGGGCTGCTGGGATCGACGGCGATCACCGCCACCCGTAATCCGTGACGGATTAACAGCATGCCGAATGCTTCCAGAAAGGTGCTTTTGCCCGCGCCCGGCGTACCGGTTATCCCCAAACGCAGGGCGTTACCGGTGAACGGCATAATTGCGTCCAGCAACTGCGTACTCAGCGGCTGGTGGCGCGGGTGGCTGCTTTCGACCAGCGTCATCGCCTGGGCGAGCGTAGCCCGTTCGCCAAGTCGCAAGCGGCGGACGGCATCCTCAAGCGTAGCGGCGTTAATCATGATGCTGACTGATACGGGTTAACACATCGCGGACGCTGTCGAGCATTGGCGTGCCGGGGCCATAAATGGCTGCCACGCCATGCTCGTGCAGGAAGGCGTAATCCTGTGGCGGAATAACGCCTCCTGCTACCACGCAGATATCTTCACGCCCCCATTTTTTGAGCGCGGTAACCAGTTCCGGGATGAGCGTTTTATGACCCGCCGCCAGTGACGATGCGCCTATTACATGCACATCGTTTTCTACCGCCAGACGGGCGATCTCTTCTGGTGTGGAGAACATCGGACTGAGATCGACATCGAAGCCGAGATCGGAGTAGGCGCTGGCGATCACTTTCGCGCCGCGATCGTGACCATCCTGGCCCATCTTGGCGATCAGGATCCTCGGTCGGCGACCATTTTCCGCGAGGAACTGCTCGGTTTGCGCAACAATGGCGTCGAACTCATCGGCGGATTTGTCGGACTGGTGATAGCTTTGCGCAATCACGCCGGTGACGCACTGGCTGGGAACCAGATAGCGGTCAAAAGTGGTTTCCAGCGCGTCGGAGATCTCACCGAGCGTGGCGCGAACGCGGGCGGCGTTAACGGCGGCGGCCAGCAGATTTTCATTATGCTGCGCGGCGTGGGTCAGCGCCGCGAGTGCGGCATTGACGGCATCTGTGTCGCGAGTTGCGCGGATATGCTGCAACGAGGCAATTTGCTCGTTGCGTACCTTCACGTTGTCGATTTCCAGTACCGACGTTTCGTCTTCTTTATCCAGCTTGTATTTGTTCACGCCGACGATAACGCGTTTACCCTGGTCGATCAGCGACTGCTCGCGCGCGGAAGCTTCTTCGATCATCCGTTTAGGGAGCCCGGCTTCGATCGCTTTCGCCATGCCGCCTGCCTCATCAATTTTTTTGATGATCGTGCGCGCTTGCTTCACGATTTGATCGGTGAGCGACTCGACGTAATACGATCCGGCCAGCGGATCGACGGTGCGGCAGATCTCTGACTCTTCCTGAATGATGATCTGTGTATTACGCGCGATGCGGGCGGAGAAATCGGTGGGTAGCCCGAGCGCCTCATCAAAGGCGTTGGTATGCAGAGACTGGGTGCCGCCAAGCGTAGCGCCGAGCGCTTCAATGGTCGTGCGGATCACGTTGTTGTAAGGATCCTGCTCGGTCAGACTCCAGCCGGAGGTCTGGCAGTGGGTACGCAGAGCGAGAGATTTCGGGTTGTTTGCGCCAAAACCGCTGACTGCTTCACTCCACAAATAGCGAGCCGCACGCAGCATGGCGACGTTCATAAACAGATCCATGCCGATGCCGAAGAAGAATGACAGGCGCGGCGCGAAGTCATCAATTTTCAGCCCGGCAGACAGCGCGGCTTTGATGTACTCAATGCCGTCAGCCAGCGTAAACGCCACCTGCTGGACGCAGTTCGCCCCGGCTTCCCCCATGTGATAACCGCTGATACTGATGGTGTTATAGCGCGGCATATTGGCGGAACACCAGGCGATGATGTCGGCGATGATGCGCATTGAAGGTTTTGGCGGGTAAATGTAGGTATTGCGGCACAGGTACTCTTTCAGAATATCGTTCTGAATGGTCCCGGTGAGTTGCTCTGGCGTTACGCCTTGTTCTTCTGCAGCCACGATATAAAACGCCAGTACCGGCAGCACCGCGCCGTTCATGGTCATTGATACCGACATCTTATCCAGCGGAATCTGGTCGAACAGCACCTTCATATCTTCGACAGTATCGATCGCCACGCCCGCTTTGCCGACGTCACCTGCCACGCGCGGGTTGTCAGAGTCATAGCCGCGATGGGTGGCAAGGTCAAAGGCGACGGAAAGTCCTTTTTGCCCGGCGGCGAGGTTGCGGCGGTAAAAGGCGTTGGACTCTTTGGCGGTAGAGAAACCAGCGTACTGGCGAATGGTCCACGGCTGCGCGGTATACATGGTGGCGCGCGGGCCACGCACGTAAGGCGGTAGGCCGGGAAGAGTGCCCGTGACTTCCAGATTATCGAGGTCCGCTTCAGTGTATAGCGGCTTGATGGCAATTCCTTCCGCCGTCTGTCTTTCCAGCGATTCGACGGTTTTTTCCCGTCGACTGAGTTCTTTATTAGCGAGTGTTTGCCACTCCTGCACGTTTGCCATTTTTTGCTCCGTATTACGCAATAAGTTGAATCTTTGCGGATACGGTGAGCTTTTTCATTTGGCTTGTCGCCAGCAAAAAATAGCCAACAGGGCGTCGTTTTTTGCCGCATGGCGTGTTTGATTTTGTGATTTATTTCAAAGACGTGGCGGGAATAGCATGAATAGAGGGTAAAGGCTTGTCGGCCGGATAAGGCGTTACGCCGCCATCCGGCACTCTGGAGCAATAAACGGTTTAATCCTGGCGCAACACCTTGTGCCCGTATTCCAGCAGCGCGTCGGTAACGTTGCGCATCATGCGGCTTTCCGGTGCAAAACGGTGCCAGTACAGCATCCGACGCTGGAACAGACCTGGCGTTAAATCGATCAGCTCGCCGCTTTCCAGCTCTTTCTCAATCTGTAAGTGCGGGATCATGCAGCAGGTGGTGCCCTGACGCGCCAACTGGACGAAGGCTTCAGAAGAGTTAACGATGTGGCACGGCACGCTTCCCGGCGGCAGATCGAAGTTTTGTTGCAGGAACGCCTGATGCATATCATCAAGATGGTCAAACGCTACCGCCGGGGCTTTCAGCAGGGCGGAGCGGGTGACGCCGTTAGGGAAATAACGCTCGGCGAAAGGTTTGGAGCCAACGAACAGGTAGTCCAGCGCGCCAAGTTTATCCACCAGACAGCTTGGCAGCGCCTGATGTTGGATACTCACCGCACCGACCACTTCACCACGACGCAGACGTTCCTGGGTGCGCGTTTCATCCTCAACCTGCAGGTTCAGCCGAATCGGTGAATTGGCCAGTACCGGGGCTAACGCCGGAAGCAACCAGGTCGCCAGACTGTCGGCGTTCACTGCCAGTGAGAGCAGCAGCGGTGTCGATCCGGTTTGTTCATCACCCAGCCACTCGTCTTCCAGCAGTTCAACCTGACGCAAAAGCGCCAGTAGTTTCTGCCCCTGTTCGGTTGGGCGTGGTGGTACGGTACGCACCAGCAGCGGTTGTCCGAACATATTCTCAAGCTGTTTTATGCGCTGTGAAACCGCGGATTGCGTGATGCACAGCTTTTGCGCCGCGCGCTCAAATCCTCGTTCACGAATAACCGCATCCAGTGCTTGTAGTGTTCTGTAGTCCGGACGTTTCATTGCTTTGACGCACTCCTGAAAATTTTGCTTGTTCTGCACTATGACACAAATTTAGGTTGGGTAAAGACGAAATCCGCCGCTTGCGAGCGGGTGTGGGGACATTTTTCTGCACAATGTTCTATAATGCGCGTGAATTTTCCCACCATATTCACATCACAGGCGAAACGATCATGACGCAGGATGAACTGAAAAAAGCAGTAGGATGGGCGGCACTTCAGTATGTACAGCCCGGTACCATTGTGGGCGTAGGTACAGGTTCAACAGCCGCACACTTTATTGATGCGCTGGGCACAATGAAAGGTCAGATTGAAGGTGCGGTATCCAGTTCGGACGCTTCAACCGAAAAACTCAAAAGCCTTGGCATCCACGTGTTCGATCTTAACGAAGTTGATAGTCTCGGCGTATACGTGGACGGCGCGGATGAAATCAACGGCCACATGCAGATGATCAAGGGCGGCGGTGCAGCGTTGACCCGTGAAAAAATCATTGCTTCCGTGGCGAAGAAATTTATCTGCATCGCGGATGCGTCCAAAGAAGTCGACATTCTCGGCAACTTCCCGCTGCCGGTTGAAGTGATCCCAATGGCGCGCAGCGCTGTGGCTCGCCAGTTGGTGAAGCTGGGTGGTCGTCCTGAATACCGTCAGGGCGTAGTGACGGACAACGGCAACGTGATCCTTGATGTACATGGTCTGGAGATCCTTGACGCCGTGGCCATGGAAAACGCCATCAATGCGATTCCGGGCGTGGTAACCGTCGGTCTGTTTGCCAACCGTGGTGCGGATGTCGCGCTGATCGGTACCCCAGACGGCGTGAAAACTATCGTAAAATGATCTGATGGGAGTGTCTTCTCCCGTTAAAAAAATTTTGGCAGGGCAAATTTGGTGACTTGTGTCACGTTTATAATATTGTCCTGCCGATCTCTCCAAAGAAAAAGTTATCGCCAGTATTTTCCTCTGACATTTCTCTCTGAATGACATTTCTTCAGCACGGCGACGCAAACGTTCATATTGCCGCAATATTATTTTTTGATATGTTGAAGAGGCGGATGAAAATCCCACACACAACACATCAGTTTGAACAAAAAAAGACAGGGTCGGGGAAATGGCAAAGGTATCACTGGAGAAAGATAAGATTAAATTTCTGCTGGTAGAAGGCGTGCATCAAAAAGCACTCGAAAGCCTTCGTGCAGCAGGTTATACCAACATCGAGTTTCACAAAGGCGCTCTGGACACTGAACAACTGAAAGAGTCCATCCGTGATGCCCACTTCATTGGCCTGCGATCCCGTACCCATCTGACTGAAGATGTGATTGACGCCGCAGAGAAACTGGTCGCGATTGGCTGCTTCTGTATCGGCACCAACCAGGTTGATCTGACCGCTGCGGCAAAGCGCGGGATCCCCGTGTTTAACGCGCCATTCTCTAACACGCGTTCCGTTGCGGAACTGGTGATTGGCGAACTGCTTCTCCTGCTACGCGGTGTACCCGAAGCGAACGCCAAAGCACACCGCGGCGTGTGGAACAAACTGGCTACCGGCTCCTTTGAAGCGCGTGGCAAAAAACTGGGGATCATCGGCTACGGCCACATTGGTACTCAGCTAGGCATTCTGGCGGAATCGCTGGGGATGCATGTCTATTTCTATGATATAGAAAATAAACTCCCACTCGGCAACGCCACGCAGGTGCAGCATCTTTCCGACCTGCTCAATATGAGCGACGTGGTCAGTTTGCACGTACCGGAAAATGCCTCCACCAAAAATCTGATGGGCGCGCGTGAGATTGCGTTGATGAAACCAGGCGCGCTGCTGATTAACGCCGCACGTGGTACGGTTGTTGATATTCCTGCGCTGTGCGACGCGTTAGCGACCAAGCACCTGGCAGGGGCGGCAATCGACGTATTCCCAACCGAGCCGGCAACCAACAGCGATCCTTTCACTTCGCCGCTGTGTGATTTCGACAACGTGATCCTGACGCCGCACATTGGTGGTTCAACGCTGGAAGCGCAGGAAAACATCGGTCTGGAAGTGGCTGGGAAACTGACCAAGTATTCCGATAACGGCTCTACGCTGTCTGCAGTTAACTTCCCGGAAGTTTCGCTGCCGCTACACGGCGGTCGTCGTCTGATGCACATTCACGAAAACCGTCCGGGCGTACTGACCGCGCTGAACCAGATTTTTGCCGAACAGGGCGTCAACATTGCCGCACAGTATCTGCAGACTTCCGCACAGGTAGGTTACGTAGTTATTGATATTGAAGCGGATGAAGATGTGGCGGAGAAAGCGCTGCAGGCGATGAAAGCTCTTCCGGGAACCATTCGCGCTCGTCTGCTGTACTGATTTCCTCTACATGGGCAGGCAGTTGACCTGCCCATCTTTCCTCTGATTATCCTGCCTTACTATCTCTTTGTGTAACGCATACATTCCGTTTTCGATCTTTGCCGCAATTGGTAATTAAAGGTTGCGCTCTGCGTTGTACATCAATAAAAGGAATTTACGATAGGGGCTTTAAAAAGGAAAGGGACGATGATGAGATACGTCATCATGCTGCTGATCCTGTTAATCATCGCTTCGCCAGCATATTAACAGAGAGTACGCAGGAGGGAGGTTCGCCTCCCTCACCCTTCACCGAGAAAGTTAGTTTAAAAAAACGGCGCTGTCAATCGACAAAAAAGCTACCATTCCCATACTTTTGACGGCGTCACCACCGCAGGCAGCGGGATATCCCATTCTTCAACAGGCAGCTTTTCTACTCGCTGACAATCGTGCGCGTAGCCTACGGGCTGGATCTTATGCTGCTGCCAGTTTTGTAGCGTGCGGTCATAAAATCCGCCGCCCATGCCCAGGCGTTGCCCATATTCATCAAACGCCACTAACGGCGTAATCAGTACATCCAGCTGTGACAGTGGTAATACGTCACGTACATCAAGTCGTGGTTCCTGGATCTTTAAGCGATTGGTTACCAGGTCGCTATGCGGATGATAGTGCAGGAACAGCAAATTACCGGCGCTGAAGGGATGAAGAACCGGAAGATAGACGCGCTTGCCCGCTCGCCACAGCTGATCTATTAGCGGCTGGGTATCGAGTTCGCCATCGAACGAGAGGAATACTGCCACCGTATGAGCGAGTACAACAGGGGGAAAGCTGAGCATTCGGGTCGCGGCTTGCTGACCGTATTGTCGTTGCTGTTCGGAGGTAAGCGCACGACGACGCTGCCGAATCAGTTGACGAATTTCTTGCCGGGATAAAGGGAGTTCAGAAAGTAATGTCATGGCTGTTGCCAGGTAGAAGGGAATCTCCGAGATGCCGCCGCAGGCTGTAACCCTTGAACCCTTGGTTCAAGGTGAATGTGTCGTCACAGTTTTAAGGCTTCTCGGACGGGCCGAGCATGCTCACCAACCGTGGAGCGCCACATTCTTGTGGTATGAAATATCGGCTCAGGGGACTGGCCCGCTTGCAAACATCTCAGAGAAATTTTGTCTTCACGGTCACTCTACCACAGTAAACCGAAAAGTGTTATTCAAAGTTTTGGCCCGTTTTTTCGGTTATGCGACCCTGATCAAGCAACGCCTGTTCGATGGTCTGTTGTAGCATCCGAATACGTTGTTCCATGCTCGCCGCGTACTCACGCGTCTTCGCTTTTTCCTGAGTTAATTCATAGCTGATGTTCAACGCGGCGATGAAAACCAACTGCTCAGTATTTGTGACTCTAGTGCGAACTTTTAGATCTTGCAATCGCTGATTGAGATCGTCCGCAGCCTGATTCAACGCATCCCTTTGTTCAGGCGGGCAATTCACTCGCAGTGAACGGCCAAATATTTGGATATCGACGGGTTGTGCAGACATGCCACCTTCCTGCTGATTGACTGCGCTGCCTTCGTCTCCAGACCGTGGGTCCGCGAAGGGGCGACACTATAGCTACCCTGGTATCAAGATACAAGCCCTTTTCTGGTCCACCAGGGTCCAAAGTGGTAGCATACCATGAATATTCCTCCCTTTGATGACGAATGCTTATGTCTATACAGAACGAAATGCCTGGTTACAACGAAGTTAGCCAGTTTTTGAACCAACAAGGGGCTGGATTAACCCCGGCCGAAATGCACGGCTTGATAAGCGGAATGATTTGTGGTGGAAACAACGACAGCTCATGGCAGCCGCTGTTGCACGACCTGACGAACGAAGGCCTGGCCTTTGGTCACGAGCTGGCTCAGGCGCTGCTGAAAATGCACTCTGCCACCAGCGATGCCCTCGAAGACGACGGCTTCCTTTTTCAGCTTTATCTGCCTGAAGGGGATGACGTCAGCGTGTTCGATCGCGCCGATGCGCTGGCGGGATGGGTAAACCACTTTTTGCTGGGCCTTGGCGTCACGCAGCCGAAGCTCGACAAAGTAACCGGCGAAACCGGGGAAGCGATTGACGACCTGCGCAATATCGCGCAGTTAGGGTATGACGAAGACGAAGATCAGGAAGAGCTGGAAATGTCGCTCGAAGAGATCATCGAATACGTGCGCGTAGCCGCTTTGCTGTGTCATGACACGTTTACGCGTCAGCAGCCGACTGCGCCGGAAGTCCGTAAACCGACTCTGCACTAAGAACGAAACGCAAAGGAGAGTGTGATGAGCGAGATATCTCAGCAAGAATTCCAGCGTCGTCGCCAGGCTTTACTGGCACAAATGCAGCCCGGCAGCGCCGCGCTGATTTTTGCCGCGCCTGAAGCGACGCGCAGCGCGGACAGTGAATACCCGTACCGCCAAAGCAGTGATTTCTGGTACTTCACCGGTTTTAACGAACCTGAAGCCGTGCTGGTGTTGATTAAAAGCGATGACACTCATAACCATAGCGTTTTGTTCAATCGGGTTCGCGATCTGACGGCGGAGATCTGGTTTGGTCGCCGTCTGGGCCAGGATGCTGCCCCGGCAAAACTTGGCGTTGACAGGGCGCTGGCCTTCAGTGAAATCAACCAACAGCTGCACCTGTTGCTCAATGGCCTGGACGCGGTCTACCACGCACAGGGCGAATATGCCTGGGCCGACGAGATTGTGTGCACGGCACTGGATAAACTGCGTAAAGGCTCCAGACAAAATCTGCACGCACCTGCCGCGATTATCGACTGGCGTCCAATGGTGCATGAGATGCGCCTGTTCAAATCACCGGAAGAGATTGCGGTCATGCGTCGTACCGGAGAAATCACCGCGCTGGCGCATACCCGTGCGATGGAAAAATGCCGTCCGGGAATGTTTGAATACCAGTTAGAAGGGGAGATTCACCACGAATTTACCCGCCATGGTGCGCGTTATCCGTCCTATAACACGATTGTCGGCAGCGGTGAAAACGGCTGTATCCTGCATTACACCGAAAATGAAAGTGAAATGCGCGATGGCGATTTGGTGCTGATCGACGCTGGCTGTGAATACAAAGGCTATGCGGGCGACATTACGCGTACCTTTCCGGTAAATGGTAAATTTACCCCAGCACAGCATGAAATCTACGATATCGTGCTGGAATCCTTAGAGACCAGCCTGCGTCTGTATCGTCCCGGAACGTCCATTCAGGAAGTCACTGGCGAAGTGGTGCGCATCATGATTACGGGTCTGGTGAAACTCGGTATTTTGCACGGTGATGTCGATCAGTTGATTACCGAAAATGCACATCGCCCATTCTTTATGCATGGTCTAAGCCACTGGCTTGGGCTGGATGTGCACGACGTCGGCGTTTATGGTCAGGACCGCTCACGTATTCTTGAGCCGGGAATGGTGCTCACCGTCGAGCCGGGACTGTATATCGCGCCGGACGCCGATGTACCGCCGGCTTATCGTGGTATCGGCATTCGTATTGAGGATGACATTCTCATCACCGAGGACGGCAATGAAAACCTGACCGCCAGCGTAGTGAAGAAAGCGGATGACATTGAAGCCTTAATGGCTGCGGCGCGACAGCAATGAGCGTGATTATCGTTGGTGGTGGTATGGTTGGCGCGACGCTGGCGTTGGCCATTTCTCAGCTCAGCCATGGGACTCTGCCGGTTCATCTGATAGAAGCGAGCGAACCTGAAACTGACCGCCATCCCGGGTTTGATGCCAGGGCGATCGCTCTGGCGGCAGGAACCTGCCAACAGCTGGCGCGAATTGGCGTATGGCAGGCGATTGCCGATTGCGCAACGGCCATTAAAACGGTTCACGTCAGCGATCGCGGTCATGCCGGATTTGTGACGCTGGATGCGCAGGAATACCGTATTCCGGCTCTGGGCCAGGTGGTAGAACTGCACGACGTCGGGCTGCGTCTGTTTGCGCTGCTGCGCAAAGCACCGGGCGTCACATTGCACTGCCCCGATCGCGTAGCCAGCGTGTCGCGCACGCAGGAGCGCGTAGAAGTTACGCTGGAAAATGGCGAAGTGATTGATGGTCGCCTGCTGGTGGCCGCCGACGGTACGCGCTCCGCACTGGCTACCGCCTGCGGTGTTGACTGGCTGCAACAGCCTTATGAGCAACTGGCGGTAATTGCCAACGTCACGACCTCTGTACCGCACGACGGGCGAGCGTTTGAACGCTTCACGCAATATGGTCCGCTGGCAATGCTGCCGATGTCTGACGGTCGCTGCTCGTTGGTGTGGTGCCATCCGCTGGAGCAGCGTGATGAGATTATGGCTTGGTCTGACGAACAGTTTTGCCGTGAACTACAAACCGCTTTTGGCTGGCGACTGGGACGTATTACCCAGGCCGGTAAACGCAGCGCCTATCCGCTTTCGTTAACTACAGCGCTGAAGGCGATTACCCATCGTACCGTGCTGGTAGGGAACGCCGCCCAGACGCTGCATCCCATTGCCGGGCAAGGTTTCAACCTGGGCCTGCGTGACGTAATGAGCCTGGCTGAGACGTTGACGCAGGCGGAAAACGGCGCGGAAGATGTGGGTGATTATGCGGTGCTGGCTCGCTATCAGCAGCGCCGCGAAAGCGATCGTGATACGACGATTGGTGTGACCAATAATTTAGTGTATTTGTTTGCCAATCACTGGGCCCCGCTGGTTGTTGGGCGTAATGCCGGGCTGATGGCGATGGAATTATTCACCCCTGCGCGCGATGCGCTGGCGGAGCGGACCCTGGGCTGGGTTGCGCGCTAAATATAACCTGTAGGCCGAATTAAAGAAGTAGGCCTGATAAGCGCAGCGCCATCAGGCAATGTCGCGGAATTGATGCCGGATGGCGGCTTTGCCTTATCCGGCCTACGGTTTTTGATTGTCCTATTTTCAGGAGCAAACAGTGCAAAGTGTTGATGTAGCAATTGTTGGTGGCGGCATGGTAGGACTGGCGGTTGCCTGCGGCTTACAGGGCAGCGGGTTGCGCGTTGCTGTATTAGAACAACATGTTCCGCAGCCGTTGGCGGCGGATGCACCTCCTCAGCTTCGTGTTTCGGCCATTAATGCCGCCAGCGAAAAACTGCTTACCCGTCTTGGTGTCTGGTCCGACATTGTTGCCCGTCGCGCTTGCTGCTACCACGGCATGGAAGTCTGGGACAAAGACAGCTTTGGACGTATTGCGTTTGATGACCAGAGCATGGGCTACAGCCATTTGGGGCACATTGTCGAAAACTCAGAGATTCATTATGCGCTGTGGCAAAAGGCGCAGCGTTCAGCGGATATTACGCTGATGGCACCCGCTGAATTACAGCAGGTGGCCTGGGGTGAGAACGAAGCATTTCTGACCCTGAAAGATGGCGCAATGCTGACGGCCCGCCTGGTCGTCGGTGCTGATGGTGCTAACTCCTGGCTGCGCAACAAAGCGGATATTCCGCTCACCTTCTGGGATTATCGTCATCAAGCGCTGGTGGCGACTATCCGTACGCAGGAAGCGCACGGTGCAGTTGCGCGTCAGGCGTTTCACGGCGAGGGGATCCTGGCATTCCTGCCGCTCAGCGATCCACACCTGTGTTCTATCGTCTGGTCGCTCTCGCCGCAGGAAGCAGAACGTATGCAGCAGGCAAGCGTTGACGAGTTTAATCAGGCGCTGAATATCGCTTTTGATAATCGTCTGGGGCTGTGCAGCCTTGAAAGCGAACGTCAGGCGTTTCCGCTGACGGGACGTTATGCCCGTCAGTTCGCCGCCCATCGTCTGGCGCTGGTGGGGGATGCGGCGCATACCATCCACCCGCTGGCGGGTCAGGGGGTTAACCTTGGCTTTATGGATGCGGCGGAGCTGATCGATGAACTTAAGCGGCTACAACGTCAGGGTAAAGATATTGGGCAGTATCTCTATTTACGCCGCTACGAACGCAGCCGTAAGCACAGCGCAGCGCTGATGCTGGCAGGGATGCAGGGTTTCCGTGAACTGTTTGCAGGCGAGAATCCGGCGAAAAAACTGCTACGCGATATTGGGCTGAAACTGGCCGATACCCTCCCGGGCGTAAAACCACAACTCATCCGTCAGGCGATGGGACTGAACGATCTTCCCGAGTGGTTACGTTAGTGTCCGTAAGGACAATCTTAAGAGTTTGAGACCCGTCACACTTTCCTCTCCCGGCCTGCGCGCCGGGGTGCTTCTCTCATTTGAAATAATCTAATTCCACGCCTTTTTTCGCATTAGTTTTTTTAATATCACGTTTTTTTCATAACGCCATTTTTGACATTTTTTCCACATTTAATGTGGATTGGTGCTGTAAGTTTGCGCTTATCTTTGTTTGTTATTCTGATTTCTTACTACATACATGGAGTTTTATTCTGTTGGCGATCTGGCTGTTTTTCGCCATAAGCTAATGTGATGGTTAATTTTGACTTATGGTTTAGCGTCTGTTTCGGTGGTAAGTTCAGGACAAAGAGAACGTTTGCGTCGTAGCCCCTGGAGCGGCTGCGGTGCTGGGTTTCGTGGCGATAATTTCACCGCGAAAGAGTTGATAGCCCCGCTTATTCAACGAGGAAAAGATGGCTCAACAGACTCCTTTGTACGAACAACACACGCTATGTGGCGCGCGCATGGTCGATTTCCATGGCTGGATGATGCCACTGCATTACGGTTCTCAGCTCGATGAACACCATGCTGTTCGCACCGATGCCGGAATGTTTGATGTGTCGCATATGACCATCGTCGACCTGCGCGGTAGCCGCACTCGGGAGTTCTTGCGTTATCTGCTGGCAAACGACGTCGCAAAGCTAACGAAGACGGGTAAAGCCCTCTACTCCGGTATGCTTAACGCTTCGGGCGGCGTGATAGATGACCTGATTGTCTACTACTTCACTGAAGATTTCTTCCGCCTCGTTGTAAACTCCGCCACCCGCGAAAAAGACCTCTCCTGGATTACCCAACACGCTGAACCATACGCTATCGACATCACCGTTCGTGACGACCTGTCGCTGATTGCGGTACAGGGTCCAAACGCACAGGAAAAAGCAGCTACGTTGTTTACTGACGAGCAGCGTCAGGCGGTAGCAGGCATGAAGCCGTTCTTCGGCGTTCAGGCGGGCGACTTGTTTATCGCAACCACCGGTTATACCGGCGAAGCAGGCTATGAAATTGCCATGCCGAATGAAAAAGCGGCAGATTTCTGGCGTGCGCTGGTACAGGCTGGTGTCAAACCCTGCGGTCTCGGCGCACGTGACACGTTGCGTCTGGAAGCCGGTATGAACCTGTACGGTCAGGAGATGGACGAAGGCATTTCTCCGCTGGCGGCCAACATGGGCTGGACCATCGCATGGGAACCGGCTGACCGCGACTTTATCGGTCGTGAAGCGTTGGAAATGCAGCGTGAAAAAGGCCACGAACAACTGGTCGGGCTGGTGATGACCGAGAAAGGCGTGCTGCGTAATGAACTGCCGGTGCGCTTCACCGATGCTTCCGGCAACCAGCAGGAAGGCATTATCACCAGCGGGACATTCTCCCCAACTCTTGGTTACAGCATCGCGTTGGCGCGTGTCCCTGCGGGTATCGGCGAAACTGCGATCGTGCAGATCCGTAACCGCGAAATGCCGGTAAAAGTGACTAAACCTGTTTTTGTGCGTAACGGCAAAGCCGTCGCGTAATTCATCCTTTTTTGGAGATTGATTGATGAGCAACGTACCTGCAGAACTGAAATACAGCAAAGAACACGAATGGCTGCGCAAAGAAGCTGACGGCTCTTACACCGTTGGTATCACCGAACACGCTCAGGAGCTGTTAGGTGACATGGTTTTCGTTGACCTGCCTGAAGTTGGCGCAACCGTCAGCGCGGGCGATGACTGCGCCGTTGCGGAGTCCGTAAAAGCGGCATCCGATATCTATGCGCCAGTAGGTGGTGAGATTGTGGCGGTTAACGACGCGCTCAGCGACTCCCCGGAACTGGTCAACAGCGAGCCGTATGCGGGCGGCTGGATTTTCAAAATCAAAGCCAGCGATGAAAGCGAAATTGAATCGCTGCTGGATGCGGCCGCATATGAAGCATTGTTAGAAGACGAGTAAATACGCTTTTGCCGGATGGCGCTGCGCTTATCCGGCCTACAAAGCATGCGTAGACCCGGTAAGCGCTAGCGCTGCCGGGCTCGTAGACAGAGACAATCACGATTCACTGCACGTTTCAGGAACCATCGCCCATGACACAGACGTTAAGCCAGCTTGAAAACAGCGGCGCTTTCATTGAACGCCACATCGGACCGGACGCCGCGCAGCAGCAAGAGATGCTGAATGCGGTTGGCGCCGAGTCGTTAAACGCGCTGATCGGCCAGATTGTGCCGAAAGACATTCAGCTCGCAACCCCGCCGCAGGTCGGCGAGGCGGCGACCGAATACGCTGCGCTGGCTGAATTAAAAGCCATCGCTGGGCGTAACAAGCGCTTCACGTCCTACATTGGCATGGGCTACACCGCCGTGCAGTTGCCACCGGTTATCCTGCGCAACATGCTGGAAAACCCGGGCTGGTACACTGCGTATACGCCGTATCAGCCAGAAGTTTCTCAGGGGCGCCTGGAAGCGCTGCTCAACTTCCAGCAGGTGACGCTGGATCTGACCGGTCTGGACATGGCCTCCGCCTCTCTGCTGGATGAAGCCACCGCGGCGGCTGAAGCGATGGCGATGGCAAAACGCGTCAGTAAACTGAAAAACGCCAACCGCTTCTTTGTGGCCGCTGATGTCCATCCGCAAACGCTGGATGTTGTGCGCACCCGTGCACAAACCTTTGGTTTTGACGTGATTGTCGATGACGCGGCGAAAGCACTGGATCACCAGGATGTGTTTGGCGTGCTGTTGCAGCAGGTTGGCACCACCGGTGAAGTGCATGACTACAGCAAACTGATTACTGAGCTGAAATCCCGTAAAATTGTGGTCAGTGTCGCTGCCGACTTTATGGCGCTGGTACTGCTGACTGCTCCGGGCAAACAGGGCGCGGATATCGTTTTCGGTTCTGCACAACGCTTCGGCGTACCGATGGGTTACGGTGGCCCACACGCGGCATTCTTCGCCGCGAAAGACGAATTCAAACGCTCCATGCCAGGCCGTATTATCGGCGTCTCCAAAGATGCGGCGGGCAATACCGCACTGCGCATGGCGATGCAGACTCGTGAGCAGCATATCCGCCGCGAGAAAGCGAACTCCAACATTTGTACCTCGCAGGTCCTGCTGGCCAACATCGCCAGTCTGTATGCTGTTTATCATGGTCCAGTTGGCCTGAAACGCATTGCTAATCGCATCCACCGCCTGACTGATATCCTGGCAGCCGGTCTGCAACAGAAAGGATTGAAGCTGCGTCATGCACATTACTTCGACACCCTGTGCGTTGAAGTAGCCGATAAGGCCGCAGTGCTGGCGCGTGCCGAAGCGGCAGAAATCAACCTGCGTAGCGATATCCATAACGCGGTAGGTATTACGCTCGATGAAACCACCACCCGTGAAAACGTGGTGCAGTTGTTCAATGTTCTGCTGGGCGACAGTCACGCTCTTAACATCGATACGCTGGATAAAGACGTGGCGCTCGACAGCCGTTCTATTCAGGAAAGCATGCTGCGTGACGATGCGATCCTCAGCCATCCGGTGTTCAACCGCTATCACAGTGAAACCGAGATGATGCGCTACATGCACTCACTGGAGCGTAAAGATCTGGCGCTGAATCAGGCAATGATCCCGCTGGGTTCCTGCACCATGAAGCTCAACGCCGCTGCCGAGATGATCCCTATCACCTGGCCTGAATTCGCTGAGCTGCATCCGTTCTGCCCGCCAGAGCAGGCTGAAGGTTATCACCAGATGATCGGCCAGCTTTCCGAGTGGTTGGTTAAACTGACCGGTTATGATGCCGTCTGCATGCAGCCGAACTCCGGTGCGCAGGGCGAGTATGCGGGTCTGCTGGCGATTCGTCATTATCACGAAAGCCGTAACGAAGGTCATCGCGATATCTGCTTGATCCCGGCTTCTGCCCACGGTACCAACCCGGCGTCTGCACAGATGGCGGGTATGCAGGTAGTGGTTGTCGCCTGTGATAAGAACGGCAACATCGACCTGGACGATCTGCGAGCAAAAGCAGAACAACATGCCGACAACCTTTCTTGCATCATGGTGACCTATCCATCCACCCACGGCGTTTATGAAGAAACGATCCGTGAAGTGTGCGACGTTGTGCACCAGTTCGGCGGCCAGGTTTACCTTGATGGCGCGAACATGAACGCTCAGGTTGGGATCACCACGCCGGGCTTTATTGGCGCAGATGTCTCGCACCTCAACCTGCATAAAACATTCTGCATTCCGCACGGCGGCGGCGGCCCAGGTATGGGACCGATCGGCGTGAAATCACATCTGGCGCCGTTTGTACCGGGCCACAGCGTAGTGCAGATTGAAGGGATGCTGACCCGTCAGGGCGCAGTTTCTGCGGCGCCGTTCGGTAGCGCATCCATTCTGCCAATCAGCTGGATGTACATCCGTATGATGGGCGCAGAAGGTCTGAAGCAGGCAAGCCAGGTGGCGATTCTTAACGCTAACTACATTGCCAGCCGTCTGAAAGATGCTTATCCGGTATTGTATACCGGTCGCGATGGTCGCGTGGCGCATGAATGTATTCTCGACATTCGCCCACTGAAAGAAGAGACCGGCATCAGCGAACTGGATATTGCCAAGCGCCTAATCGATTACGGTTTCCATGCGCCGACTATGTCATTCCCGGTCGCGGGTACCCTGATGGTTGAACCGACTGAATCTGAAAGCAAAGTGGAACTGGATCGCTTTATCAATGCGATGCTGGCAATCCGCGCTGAGATCGATCGCGTGAAAGCCGGTGAATGGTCACTGGAAGATAACCCGCTGGTTAACTCACCGCACACGCAAAACGAGCTGGTCGCGGAGTGGAATCACGGTTACAGCCGCGAAATCGCCGTCTTCCCGGCGGGTGTGGCGAACAAATACTGGCCAACCGTGAAACGCCTTGATGACGTTTACGGTGACCGTAACCTGTTCTGCTCCTGCGTACCGATGAGCGAATATCAGTAATCTGCTGATTCAACTATCTTTTAAAGGCGCTTCGGCGCCTTTATTTTTTGGGAGAAACGTTATGGCTATAGCATTGGTGACGGGCGGCAGTCGTGGCATTGGTCGAGCAACCGCGCTGCAACTGGCGCAAGAGGGTTACACGGTCGCCGTGAATTTTCATCACAATATTCGTGCGGCAACCGAGGTGGTGAACAACATCGTCGCTGCAGGCGGTAAAGCATTTGCTTTGCGTGCGGATATCAGTGATGAAAGCCAGGTGGTGGCAATGTTTGAGTCTATTGACCGTGAAGGCGAGCAACTGACTGCCCTGGTGAATAATGCCGGGATCTTGTTTGAGCAAAGCACGGTCGAAAACTTAACCGCCGAACGAATTAATCGCGTACTGGCAACCAACGTTACCGGCTATTTTCTGTGCTGTCGGGAAGCGGTAAAGCGCATGTCGTTCAAGCACGGCGGTCAGGGTGGATCGATTGTAAATGTCTCTTCGGCGGCATCGCGGCTTGGTGCGCCATTCGAATATGTTGATTACGCGGCCTCGAAAGGCGCTGTGGACACGCTCACCACCGGCCTGGCGCTGGAGGTTGCGGCGCAAGGGATCCGCGTAAACTGCGTGCGACCAGGTCTTATCTACACTGAAATGCACGCATCAGGCGGCGAGCCGGGAAGAGTCGATCGCGTGAAATCACTGTTGCCTATGCAGCGTGGCGGGCAGCCGGAAGAAGTCGCGCAGGCAATTACCTGGCTGTTGAGCGAGAAGGCATCTTACGTAACGGGCAGTTTTCTGGAACTGGCAGGCGGGAAGTAGGGATTTAATTGCCGGATAGCGCCGCGTTTATCCAGCCTACGGGAGTATAACCTGTAGGCTGGATAAGGCGTTTACGCCGCCATCCGGCAAAAAATTACAGATTCTCGCCGTTGCTGGCAATCACCGCTTTATACCACTCAAAACTCTTCTTTCGTGAACGCGACATATCGCCGGTGCCGTCGTCATGTTTGTTCACGTAGATAAAGCCGTAACGTTTGCTGTACTGACCGGTGGTAAACGATACGCAGTCGATGCAGCCCCATGGCGTGTAGCCCATCAGGTCTACGCCATCATAGGTCACCGCTTTCATCATTTCTTCGATGTGGGCGCGCAGATAGTCGATGCGATAGTCGTCGTTGATGCTGCCGTCTTCTTCTACTTTGTCATAAGCGCCAAACCCGTTTTCAACGATAAACAGCGGCTTCTGGTAGCGTTCATACAGCTCACATAAGGCATAGCGTAGACCGACGGGGTCAATCTGCCAGCCCCAGTCGGAGGCTTTTACGTGCGGGTTCGGTACGCTGCCCTCAAAACCAGAAATGGCATCGCCGCTGCCGCCTTCCGCTTTTACCGCGTTGGTCATGTAGTAACTGAATCCGAGATAGTCACAGGTGCCTTCACGCAGGATTTGCTCATCGCCGGCTTCTATTTGGATGTTGAATTCGCGGCGTTCCCACTCGTTCAGTACATATGATGGATAGTAGCCGCGCAGCTGAACGTCAGTGAAAACGTAGCGCTCACGCATCGATTCCTGCGCGAACATTACATCCTCAGGCTTACAGGAGAACGGATACAGTGGCACCATCGCCAGCATGCAGCCGACTTTCATTTCCGGGTTGATGCGACGTGCCGCCTTTACCGCCAGCGCGCTGGCCACGAACTGGTGATGCAGCACCTGGTACATAGTCTCTTCAGGGTTTTCATGCTCGGTATACACCACGCCGGAGCAGCAATAGCCAAACAGCGGCGCGCGCCAGTTACGCTGGTTGTTGATCTCATTGAAGGTCATCCAGTATTTGACCTTGTGCTTATAGCGCTCAAAAACGACTTCAGCAAAACGGACAAAGAAATCGACGACTTTACGATTGGTCCAGCTACCGTACTGTTGAACCAGGTGCAGCGGCATTTCAAAGTGGGAAAGGGTGATGACTGGTTCAATGTTGTACTTCAGCAGTTCATCGAACATGTCGTCGTAGAACTTTAGCCCTTCTTCATTCGGTTGGATTTCGTCCCCTTTGGGGAAGATACGGGTCCAGGCGATGGAGGTACGGAAGCATTTGAACCCCATCTCGGCAAACAGCTTGATGTCTTCTTTGTAATGACTGTAAAAATCGACAGCTTCGTGGTTGGGGTAGTACTTACCGGGCTCAACTTCCTGAGTGATTTCTCGCGGAACACCGTGTGCCCCTCCGGTCAGTACGTCGCAAATGCTGGGGCCTTTGCCACCTTTGTTCCAGCCGCCTTCAACCTGGTGCGCCGCAACCGCGCCGCCCCATAAAAAATCTTTTGGTAAGGTAAGTTTTTTCATCTGCGCTCAGTCTCAAATTAATACAATCTGATTTTGAGTCTAACAAAGGAAAGATAAATGTCACGATATAACAAAATAGCGTAAATGTGATTTGTTACATCAAAAAAACAGATTGTTTTTTTACGCTATTCTTTTCGCCAGCTTGCGACCGAGTGATTCCAGAATATAAATAACGGGGATCTGCGTGGTTATATCGTATACCCCGGCAATACGTGTTTGTGGAACATGCCAGGAGAGGTTAAAGTCGGCGAGTTTCGCCAGGCGAGAGTGTTCATGGCTGGTGACCGACAGAACCTTACAGTTGTGCAGACTGAACTGGCTGGCAAAGCGCAGGATCTCTTCTGTTTCACCAGATACGGAAAGCACGATCGCCAGCGCGTTTCTGGCCATGTCGTTAGTGACCGGGAAATAAGGATCGTCAATGTGATTACTGAATTTACCGACGTTTGAGAAAAAACGTGCGCCATATTTTGCCAGCGCTCCAGACGTTCCCGCTCCGACGAATATAATACGTTCGGACGATAATATAATATCAACAGCCTGATCGAGCAGTTTATCGAATTCGTCGTTATTGACGCCTTTAAAGAAACTGATAATTTCGCTGGCACCGAAATTAGCCTGTTGCGGTTCATTCTGCTCTAAATATAATTTGAAGCGCACGCGAAATTCTGAGTAACCCTCACATTTAAGCTTGCGGCAAAAGCGCAGTACGGTGGTAGTGGAAACACCCACGGCATCGGCCAGTTCGCGAATGGTCATGTACATGACTTTGTCACGGTTTTTGATGACATAGTTGTAGACCAGCATCTCAAGATTGTTGAGACTGGCGATGGCAGCGTGGGAGAACATACTCACAATGGCAAAACTCACTCATCAGACTTCATCTACAGGGAATAATAACATGCAGCCAAATGACATCACTTTTTTTCAGCGTTTCCAGGATGACATTCTGGCCGGACGCAAGACCATCACCATTCGTGACGAGTCCGAATCACACTTCAAAGCCGGGGACATTTTACGGGTTGGGCGCTTCGAAGATGACGGTTACTTTTGCACGATTGAGGTTGTTGGCACCTCAACCGTCACGCTGGATACGCTAACGGATAAACATGCCCAGCAGGAAAACATGACGCTTGAAGAACTTAAACATGTGATTGCCGAGATTTATCCGAATCAGACGCAATTTTATGTGATTGATTTTAAATGCCTTTGATTTAAAGAAACATCTGTTAGTTGAAAAATCACTTTCAACACAATGATTTTAAAGGATTAATATTAATGTGATATTTATTTTAGCTAACAGGTGTTCACTGGAACCATTCTCAGTTACGCTAGAGGCGCAATAACGAAAGTGTTCGTTTCTGGGGAGTAACTTATGGTTCAGAAGCCATTAATCGCGCAGGGATATTCGTTGGCAGAGGAAATAGCCAATAGCATCAGTCACGGTATCGGGCTGGTGTTTGGGATTGTCGGACTGGTGTTATTACTGGTCCAGGCAGTAGATACCAACGCCAGCGCTATGGCCATTACCAGCTATAGCCTGTACGGCGGCAGCATGATCCTGCTGTTCCTCGCCTCAACCTTGTATCACGCGATCCCCCATCAGAGAGCGAAAATCTGGCTGAAAAAATTTGACCACTGTGCGATTTATCTGCTGATTGCCGGGACCTACACGCCATTTCTGCTGGTGGGGCTTGATTCGCCGCTGGCACGTGGACTGATGATTGTTATCTGGAGCCTGGCGCTGATCGGTATTTTATTCAAACTGACCATTGCGCACCGATTTAAGGTTCTGTCGCTGGTAACCTACCTGACAATGGGCTGGCTATCGCTGATTGTGGTGTATCAACTGGCGGTTAAGTTGGCAGCGGGAGGCGTGACGTTGCTGGCTGTTGGCGGTGTGGTGTATTCCCTGGGCGTAATTTTCTACGTCTGTAAGCGTATTCCTTATAACCATGCGATCTGGCACGGCTTTGTGCTGGGCGGCAGCGTTTGCCACTTCCTGGCGATCTATCTGTACGTTGGTCAGGCGTAATCACTGACGCCGGATGGAGGCTAGCGCCTTATCCGGCCTACAAAACAAAAGCCAGCATGCCTGATAGACGCATCGCAATCAGGCATTATTCATTTACTCTTCCAGCGAATACGGCAGCGGTACGATTTGCAGCGTTTTTGCGTCGTCACGAACGCGGAACACGCTGTCGGCCTCCATGTCGTTATTCATCACAACCTGCACCAGTACCTGACCATCGGCCAGTTTTACTGCGGCAAGTACGGTACCGGTACGACGCCAGTTCTCGCCCATTTTTAATTCAAGGTCTTCGCCAGCTTCCGGTACTCGACCGGCGGCACCCGCCAAAGTCCACATGGCGCGTTTATTGGCTCCGCGGAATTTTGCACGAGCAACCATTTCCTGACCGGTGTAGCAGCCTTTTTTAAAGCTGATCCCGCCCAGAGCCTGCAGATTGGTAGCCTGTGGAATAAACTGTGCACTGTTGGCTGTATCAATAACGGGGATACCCGCTTCGATATCCAGCGCCAGCCACTGCTGGCTGTTATTTAACTCTGCTTCGCCACGCAGCTTTTCAACCAAGGTTTCTGCTGTGGTGGCATCAACGATCAGCAGAAAACGTTCAGCAGGGTGTTCGAACCACAATACCGTGGAGGCACCTTCGGTAATGACCTGCTTATCACTGTTCGGTAATTCGCTAAAGAGATTGGCCAGCGCTGCACGTGCCTGGAATCCCGCTACGCCCAGCAGGACACGCTCGTCATCCGGGGCAATCGCCACCTTCGAGAAGACCGCGTATTTTTTCAGCTCGGTGAGCTGCGCATCACGCAGGCTACGGCGCTCAAGCCATGCAAAACCGTCACCCTGTCGGAACAGACGCAGGTTGCTCCACATTTTACCTTTGGCGTCACAATGTGCAGCTAACAGGTGCTGATTCTCGGTCATCTGGCTGACATCCGCTGTGACCTGACCCTGAATATACTTCTCACTGTCGACACCGGTGATGGTGGCGAGCGCCCAGTCATCGAGCGTCATTAGCGTCAGAGGCAAACGCGTTGACGCGAAAGGCTGGCGAGGAGGAAAAGATGTAAAAGCCATAATAATGTCCTGATTTGCTTAACGCAGTGATAATGACTAATGGTAAAAGAGCTATGGCCCATTGCAAGCGGTTTAAACAGGCTATTTGTGCCATATATTGCGCTTTGCGAGGAAACATCAAAAAATGGTGAATCCTTTGGCTTAATAAGGTTTTATTTAGCGAGCGAGCTTCAGTTTACTGATATTCCCGTAAAAGAGCGGGAAAAACACGTTACAATAGCGGGATACTTCGTTTTCGCGAGACAGGGAGAAGAACATGGATATTAACAACAAAGCACGTATTCATTGGGCATGCCGCCGCGGTATGCGCGAGCTGGATATCTCGATCATGCCGTTTTTCGAACATGAATATGACAGCTTAAGTGACGAAGAAAAACGTATCTTTATCCGTCTGCTAGAATGTGATGATCCAGATTTATTTAACTGGTTGATGAATCATGGGAAACCAGCTGATGCTGAGCTGGAGCAGATGGTGCGACTTATCCAGACACGGAATCGGGAACGTGGTCCAGTGGCAATCTGATTTACGCGTATCATGGCGCGCGCAGTGGCTTTCACTGCTAATTCATGGGCTGGTCGCGGTGTTTATTTTATTGATGCCCTGGCCATTGAGCTACACCCCATTATGGCTGGTTTTGCTCTCTCTGGTGGTATTCGATAGCGTTCGCAGTCAGCGTCGAATCAACGCCTGTCAGGGTGAGATTCGGCTGTTGATGGATGGTCGTCTGCGCTGGCAAGGGCAAGAGTGGTCTATCGTTAGCGCCCCCTGGATGGTTAAAACAGGCATGATGCTGCGTTTGCGCTCTGATGCCGGAAAACGTCAACATTTGTGGCTGGCGGCAGACAGTATGGATGATGCTGAGTGGCGGGATTTACGGCGGTTGATGCTGCAAAAGGCGAAGCAGAAGTAGTACTGACGGTAAGGTTGCGACCTTAGCCGTCAGTCGGCAGAAATTCAGGACCAGTGCTCGGCCATTTCGCCAAGAATTTGCTCGCACCAGGCCTGAATGCGTTCATCGCTGAGATCGTACTGGTTCGTTTCATCCAGCGCCAAACCAACAAACAGCTGTCCATCGGCAATGACGGGTTTATCGCTGGTGAATTCGTAGCCTTCGGTGGGCCAGTAGCCGACAAACTTTACACCTTTGGTGATCAGTTTATCGTGCAACATACCCAGCGCATCCAGGAACCATTCACCGTATCCCAACTGATCGCCCATACCGTAAAGCGCGACAATCTTTCCTTCCAGGTTGAGGTCGTCCAGTTGCTCCCAGACCGCTTCCCAGTCCTCCTGAATTTCACCGAAATCCCAGGTTGGGATGCCCAAAATGAGCACGTCATACTGCTCCATTAGGGTCGGGGAATCGTCTTTGAGGTTGTGCAGTGTCACCAGTTCGGGACCCAGGATATCGCGGATTTTTTCTGCTGCCATTTCGGTGTAGCAGGTGCTGGAACCGTAAAAAAGACCCATGTTCATGACGTAAACATCTCAATTCTGCTGTAGCGTTGCGGGTAGTGTAACAGAATCGCCGCAATCCCGGCACAATGAGGCATAATGCATCAAAAATGAGAGTGGAATAAGGGGCGCGAGTGGAACAGGATCTGGCGCGCATCGAGCAGTTTCTTGATGCCCTGTGGCTGGAACGAAATCTGGCGGAAAACACATTAAGTGCGTATCGTCGCGATCTGACCATGCTTGTGGAATGGTTACATCATCGCGGCGCTTCGCTTGCGACCGCGCAAAGTGATGATCTGCAAGCCTTGCTGGCTGAGCGGATGGATGGAGGGTATAAAGCCACCAGTTCTGCACGTTTGCTCAGTGCGACGCGACGTTTTTTTCAGCATCTGTACCGCGAAAAATATCGCGAAGATGACCCCAGCGCCTCGCTTGCATCACCTAAACTTCCGCAGCGTCTGCCCAAAGATCTCAGCGAAGCGCAGGTAGAACGACTGCTGCAGGCGCCGCTTATCGATCAACCGCTGGAGCTACGCGACAAAGCCATGCTGGAAGTGTTGTATGCAACGGGCCTGCGCGTGTCTGAACTGGTAGGACTGACGATGAGTGACGTCAGCCTGCGTCAGGGCGTGGTACGGGTGATCGGTAAAGGTAACAAAGAGCGCCTTGTCCCGTTGGGTGAGGAGGCAGTGTACTGGCTGGAAACATACCTGGAGCATGGGCGTCCATGGTTGCTCAACGGCGTATCGATTGATGTGCTGTTTCCTAGTCAGCGGGCGCAACAGATGACCCGTCAGACCTTCTGGCATCGTATCAAACACTATGCTGTGTTGGCGGGAATCGACAGCGAAAAGCTGTCACCGCACGTCCTGCGGCACGCATTTGCCACGCATCTGCTCAACCATGGCGCAGATCTGCGTGTGGTGCAGATGCTACTGGGGCATAGCGATCTCTCGACAACGCAAATTTATACTCATGTCGCAACGGAGCGCTTGCGGCAACTACATCAACAGCATCACCCGCGAGCGTGAGTGCTGACAGGATAGGATAGGCTATGAAAAAACGTTTTATGATGTTCACCCTGCTGGCGACGGCGTTTTCCGGCATGGTACATGCAGACGACGCGGCAATTCGCCAGTCATTAGCAAAGCTGGGTGTGCAGAGCACCGAGATTCAACCTGCTCCGGTTGCGGGCATGAAAACCGTACTGACCAATAGCGGCGTGCTGTACGTAACTGAAGACGGTAAACATATTATTCAGGGACCGATGTATGACGTGAGCGGCGCAAGTCCGGTGAACGTCACCAACCAACTGCTGATGAAGCATCTGAACGCGCTGGAAAAAGAGATGATCATCTACAAAGCGCCGCAGGAAAAACACGTCATTACTGTTTTCACCGACATCACTTGTGGTTACTGCCACAAGCTGCATGAAGAGATGAAAGATTACAATGCGTTGGGGATCACTGTACGTTATCTGGCCTTCCCACGTCAGGGGCTGGACAGCCAGGCTGAGCAGGACATGAAGTCTATCTGGTGTGCTAAGGACAAAAACAAAGCCTTTGACGACGCGATGACTGGCAAGGGGGTAAAAGCGGCGACCTGTGATGTGGATATCGCTAACCATTATGCGCTGGGCGTACAGTTTGGCGTCAGCGGTACACCGGCGATTGTGCTGAGCAATGGCTATGTCGTACCTGGCTATCAGGGCCCGAAAGAGATGAAAGAATTCCTCGACGCACATGCAAAACAAACCAGCGGTAAATAATTCGCGTGAAACAACAGATACAACTTCGTCGGCGTGAGGCCGACGAGACCGCCGAGCTACCTGCAGACTTGCCGCCACTGCTGCGCCGTTTATACGCCAGCCGTGGTGTACGTAGCGCGCAGGAGCTTGAGCGTAGCGTGAAAGGCATGCTGCCGTGGCAGCATTTGAACGGCGTCGAAAAAGCGGTTGAGATCCTCTACAACGCCTTTCGCGAAGGAACCCGAATCGTCGTTGTCGGCGATTTTGACGCTGATGGTGCGACCAGCACGGCGCTAAGCATCCTGGCGATGCGCGCGTTGGGCTGCAGTAACGTTGACTACCTGGTGCCAAATCGTTTTGAAGACGGTTATGGTTTAAGCCCGGAAGTCGTTGATCAGGCCCATGCCCGGGGCGCTCAGCTGATTGTCACCGTAGACAACGGCATCTCGTCTCACGCGGGTGTCGAACATGCCAGAACGTTGGGGATCCCGGTCGTTGTGACCGATCACCACCTGCCAGGGGATACGCTGCCGGGCGCAGAGGCAATCATTAATCCTAACCTACCCGACTGTGAGTTCCCGTCGAAATCGCTGGCAGGCGTTGGTGTAGCCTTCTATCTGATGCTGGCGCTGCGTACTTTCCTGCGTGACAAAGGCTGGTTTGATGAACGCGGCATTGCACCGCCGAACCTGGCAGATTTGCTCGATTTGGTTGCACTTGGCACGGTGGCGGACGTGGTCCCGCTGGATGCCAATAACCGTATTCTGACGTGGCAAGGCTTAAGCCGCATTCGTGCCGGAAAGTGTCGCCCTGGTATTAAAGCGCTGCTGGAGATTTCCAATCGCGACCCCCTAAAGCTGGCAGCCAGTGATTTAGGTTTTGCCCTGGGGCCACGGCTGAATGCGGCGGGCCGTCTGGACGATATGTCCGTTGGTGTGGCGCTGTTGCTGTGCGACAACATTGGCGAAGCGCGTGTGCTGGCCAATGAGCTTGATGCGCTCAACCAGACGCGCAAAGAGATCGAGCAGGGTATGCAGGCCGAAGCACTGACTTTGTGTGAAAAGCTGGAACGCAGTAGCGATACACTACCGGGCGGCCTGGCAATGTATCATCCTGAGTGGCATCAGGGCGTTGTGGGGATTCTGGCATCGCGTATTAAAGAGCGATTCCATCGCCCAGTAATAGCGTTTGCCCCGGCAGGTGACGGTACCCTCAAAGGATCCGGGCGTTCGATTCAGGGGCTGCACATGCGCGATGCGCTGGAGCGCCTGGACACCCTTTATCCGGGCATGATCCTCAAGTTTGGCGGTCACGCCATGGCGGCGGGTTTATCGCTTGAAGAGGCGCAGTTTGAGCGTTTCCAGCAGCGTTTTGGCGAGCTGGTAACCGAGTGGCTGGATCCTGCCTTACTGCAAGGTGAAGTGGTGTCGGATGGCCCACTGAGCGCGGCGGAGATGACCATGGAGATCGCACAAATGCTGCGCGATGCCGGACCGTGGGGGCAAATGTTCCCGGAACCGCTGTTTGACGGGCATTTCCGTTTGCTCCAGCAGCGTCTGGTCGGTGAGCGTCATCTGAAGGTGATGGTCGAGCCCGTGGGCGGTGGTCCGCTACTGGACGGTATTGCGTTTAATGTCGATACCACCTGCTGGCCGGATAACGGCGTGCGCGAAGTTCAGCTTGCCTACAAACTGGATATTAACGAGTTTCGCGGCAACCGCAGCTTGCAGATTATAATCGACAATATCTGGCCACTTTAGCGTCACTAATCGCTATAAAAAAGGGCGTGGATTAGTTACAATCCCGCTCTTATCACCGCATTTTGACTAGTCCAATAAAAGAAATCAGACAATGTTTGAAATTAATCCGGTAAATAACCGCATTCAGGACCTCACGGAGCGCTCTGACGTTCTTAGGGGGTATCTTTGACTATGATGCCAAGAAAGAGCGTCTGGAAGAAGTAAACGCCGAGCTGGAACAGCCGGACGTGTGGAACGAACCCGAACGCGCTCAGGCGCTGGGCAAAGAGCGTTCCTCCCTTGAGGCCATCGTTGATACGCTCGATCAGATGAGCCAGGGCCTGGAAGATGTCTCCGGCCTGCTGGAACTGGCTGTAGAAGCCGACGACGAAGAAACCTTTAACGAAGCCGTAGCAGAACTCGATACGCTGGAAGATAAGCTGGCCCAGCTGGAATTTCGTCGTATGTTCTCCGGTGAATATGACAGCGCGGATTGCTATCTCGATATTCAGGCAGGTTCTGGCGGTACGGAAGCGCAGGACTGGGCAAGCATGCTGATGCGCATGTATCTGCGTTGGGCTGAAGCGCGCGGCTTTAAGACTGAAATCATTGAAGAGTCTGAAGGTGAAGTCGCGGGTATTAAATCCGTGACCATCAGAATTGCTGGTGAATATGCGTACGGTTGGCTGCGTACTGAAACCGGCGTACACCGCCTGGTACGTAAGAGTCCGTTCGACTCCGGCGGACGTCGCCATACGTCGTTCAGTTCGGCGTTTGTTTATCCGGAAGTTGACGATGATATTGATATCGATATCAACCCGGCGGACCTGCGTATCGACGTTTACCGTGCCTCCGGTGCAGGCGGTCAGCACGTTAACCGTACGGAATCTGCGGTGCGTATTACCCACATCCCTACCGGGATTGTGACGCAGTGTCAGAACGACCGTTCCCAGCACAAGAACAAAGACCAGGCCATGAAGCAGATGAAAGCGAAGCTTTATGAACTGGAAATGCAGAAGAAGAATGCCGAGAAACAGGCGATGGAAGACACCAAGTCAGATATCGGCTGGGGTAGCCAGATTCGTTCTTATGTCCTTGATGACTCCCGCATCAAAGATCTGCGTACCGGGGTTGAAACCCGTAACACGCAGGCGGTGCTGGATGGCAGCCTGGATCAATTTATCGAAGCAAGTTTGAAAGCAGGGTTATGAGGAACCAACATGTCTGAACAACACGTACAGGGCGCTGACGCGGTAGCCGACCTTAACAATGAACTGAAAACGCGCCGTGAGAAGCTGGCGAGCCTGCGTGAGCAGGGGATCCCGTTCCCGAACGATTTCCGTCGCGATCATACCTCAGACCAACTGCATGCTGACTTCGACGCGAAAGAAAACGAAGAGCTGGAAGCGCTGAACATTGAGGTATCCGTTGCTGGCCGTATGATGACCCGTCGTATTATGGGTAAAGCATCATTCGTTACGCTGCAGGACGTTGGCGGCCGTATTCAGCTGTACGTTGCTCGCGATGACCTGCCGGAAGGCGTCTACAACGAGCAGTTCAAAAAATGGGATCTGGGCGATATCCTCGGCGCGAAAGGTAAGTTGTTCAAGACCAAGACCGGTGAGCTGTCTATCCACTGCACCGAACTGCGTCTGCTGACCAAAGCGCTGCGCCCGCTGCCGGACAAATTCCACGGTCTGCAGGATCAGGAAGCGCGCTATCGTCAACGTTACCTGGATCTCATCTCTAACGATGAATCCCGCAATACCTTTAAAGTGCGTTCACAGATTATGGCTGGCATTCGTCAGTTCATGGTTGCTCGCGGCTTTATGGAAGTAGAAACCCCGATGATGCAGGTGATCCCAGGCGGTGCGGCAGCGCGTCCGTTTATCACTCATCATAACGCGCTGGATCTGGACATGTACCTGCGTATCGCGCCGGAACTTTACCTCAAGCGTCTGGTGGTTGGCGGCTTCGAACGCGTATTCGAAATTAACCGTAACTTCCGTAACGAAGGCATCTCTGTTCGCCATAACCCAGAGTTCACCATGATGGAACTCTACATGGCTTATGCGGACTACAAAGATCTCATCGAACTGACTGAATCTCTGTTCCGTACGTTGGCGCAGAACGTTCTGGGAACGACTGAAGTGCCTTACGGTGAAGAAGTCTTCGACTTCGGTAAGCCGTTTGAAAAACTGACCATGCGCGAAGCGATTCAGAAATACCGTCCGGAAACCAACATGGCCGATCTGGATAACTTCGACTCTGCAAAAGCGATTGCTGAATCTATCGGCATCAAAGTTGAGAAGAGCTGGGGTCTGGGTCGTATCGTGACCGAGATCTTTGAAGAAGTTGCAGAAGCGCACCTGATTCAACCAACCTTCATTACCGAGTACCCGGCAGAAGTTTCTCCGCTGGCGCGTCGTAATGACGAAAACCCGGAAATCACCGATCGCTTCGAATTCTTCATCGGCGGACGTGAGATCGGTAACGGCTTCAGCGAACTGAACGATGCCGAAGATCAGGCGCAGCGTTTCCAGGATCAGGTTAACGCCAAAGATGCGGGTGATGACGAAGCGATGTTCTACGACGAAGACTACGTTACCGCTCTGGAACACGGTCTGCCGCCGACAGCGGGTCTGGGCATTGGTATCGACCGTATGGTTATGCTGTTCACCAACAGCCACACCATCCGTGACGTGATCCTGTTCCCGGCGATGCGCCCGGTTAAGTAAGATGTGAAATGCCGGATGGCGGCTGACGCCTTATCCGGCCTACGATTCGTTATGTAGGCCAGATAAACGTAGCGCCATCAGGCAATAATTTGTTGGCAGTAATTCTGCAACAGCGCACGCGCTTCTTTGTTTGCAACCTGCATTACCATCCACGGACTGAAAGCCCACGGCGTCGCGTCAATCCCGCTTAAGACATCCTCAAGATTGCTCCACTGGCAATCCATCACTTCATCTGGGTTTAGCTGTAGCTCACTGACGATATGTGCGGCATAAACCGGACATACTTCGTTTTCAACTATCCCACTCGGGTCTGTGGCGCGATAACGAAAATCAGCGTATACGGGGGTGAGCAAGTTGATATCTGCACCCAGTTCGAAGCGAGCCCGGCGGACAATAGCGGCTTCGTTGGTTTCGCCCAACTGCGGGTGACCGCAGACAGAGTTGGTCCAGACACCTGGCCAGGCTTTTTTGTGCAGTGAGCGGCGGGTGACCAGCAGTTGGCCCTGCTCGTTAAATATCCAGCACGAGAAAGCGGAGTGCAGGGGGGTTGTGGCGGTATGCGCCGCATACTTTTCCAGCGTTCCGCAGGGTTGGTCCTGCTCATTCAATAAAATGACATGTTCCTGTCGCATAGCGTCCACCATCAATCTTAAGCACTCACATTATATGCTTAATTAAGTCAGAGTGATTAACAGAGGGTGTGAAATGCCAGAGCCGCCGGTTCGTTGCGCGATATGATTTGGCATCCGGTTTCTGGCTGCTATGATAAAGCGTCTGAAAATGTTGCGAGGTATTGTTTTGAGTGCAGGACGCCTGAAGAAAAATGGCCTGGGTATCGTGATGCTGCTGTGTGTCGGTCTGCTGTTAGCGGGCTGTTCCGGGAGCAAGTCGTCTGATACAGGAAGTTATTCCGGCTCCGTGTATACCGTGAAGCGGGGAGATACGCTATACCGTATTTCGCGCGCCACCGGTACCAGCGTGAAAGAGATCGCTCGCCTGAATAATATTTCACCGCCCTATACCATTGAAGTGGGGCAAAAGCTGAAGGTCAGCGGCGGCGCGAAAACCAGTTCTGGATCTGGCAAAACAACCAAGAAATCCTCAACCAAAACGGCGGCGGTCAGACCATCTTCTTCTGTGCCGCAGTCGTCCTGGCCACCAGTAGGGCAACGTTGCTGGCAGTGGCCTGCCAGCGGTAAGGTGATCCTGCCTTATTCTACGGCGGACGGCGGCAATAAGGGCATTGATATCTCGGCTGCGCGCGGTACGCCGATTTATGCGGCCGGAGCAGGGAAGGTGGTTTATGTCGGTAATCAGCTGCGGGGCTACGGTAATCTCATCATGATTAAGCACAGTGAGGACTACATCACTGCGTATGCGCATAATGACACCATGCTGGTGAACAACGGTCAAAACGTGAAGGCCGGGCAGAAGATAGCGACGATGGGCAGCTCGGATGCGACGACGGTGCGCCTGCATTTCCAAATCCGCTACCGGGCAACGGCTATCGATCCGCTGCGTTATTTACCGCCGCAGGGGAGTAAGCCAAAATGCTGACGGTGAATTAATCGCCAGTCAGTCGGTTAGTCCCTTGCCAAGAAGAGCGTAAGGTTTATAATCCCTTACGCACTTCAATGCGGGCGTAGTTCAATGGTAGAACGAGAGCTTCCCAAGCTCTATACGAGGGTTCGATTCCCTTCGCCCGCTCCAAAACTCTCTCCTGTAGTTATTCTTTATAAATGTTAAATAGCGACACCGAAATCCGGTGGCAGTGTGCTGTTACCTTCACCCAGATTACGTTGTAGCAATACCGTGTCGAGCCATAGTCCATGTTTGAAGCCAATGTTTTTCAGTGTGCCGATTTCCGTAAATCCGGCCTGCTGATGGACTTTTAACGATCCCTGATTATTGCTGTCGCCGACGATGGCAATCAGTTGCCGATAGCCCTGTGCTTCAGCCCAGCCGATCACATGACGCAGTAAAGCCTTTCCTACACCCTGACGCTGAGCCGTTGGAGCAATATAAATCGAATCCTCAAGGGTATAGCGGTAGGCATAACGCTCGCGATAGCGGGTGAGGTAGCAATACCCGATGACCTTATCTTCCTGTAGCGCGACGACCCACGGCAGCCCGAGGCTGCGGATTTTTTCCAGACGAGCAAACATCTGGTGAGCATCCGGAGGGTCGGTTTCAAAACTGCCGGTACCGTGAAGAACATGATGTGCATAAATATCGCGTATGGCGGGGATGTGCTTTTCTTCTGCGTTAACGATTTTCATTGACCGGCTCCCATTGGCGTCTTTGCCCAGATTACCTGAAAGACTGAGGGGAAGGTAAGTGCAAAAAATTATGCTTCGAACAGTTGCTTGCAATGCTAATAGGCTTTCATATTGTAAGGGGAAATAATTGATTGTGGTTGATGTTGTCAATAATACGCAAGGTTGGTAAATACATTAACTTGTAGAGTAATACACAATTATTCGTGCATGTTTTCGAGCGTGTATCCAAATGCCAATTATGGTAGGTTTCGAAAAATGATGAAGAAAGTTATTTGATTTCAATGTGTTGTTTCTGTATCTAATTCTTCTTGCGCCTGTACCCTTATTTTCATTTCATTGGCCCTGTTTGAGCCCTAAAAATTAAGTTATATTTTGTTGTTAGCAGAGAGCCTATTATCAGATTTTTCTCTATTCATCTCTCAAAATAGTTACCATGCAAACAGTTGCGCGGTGTAGCTATGCTAACCAGCAATAGTAAGCATCGTCACATTATGTCACCGGGCAAACTTTGTTTAAATCCAGAATTCAATCCCAAGAGTATTAGGATTATTTAGTCTAAAATACTTTTTTGACTAAGACTTTTCTTATTACGTAGCCATGAACTACATGGAGTGATAAAATTCCCGAGTTTATGCCTCCTGCTCAACGATTAGAGGACGCGGTGCGGGTAGTCAATAAGACGAAAGAATTAATTGCTTTATAACTCTATTACGAAATAAGCGGCAGTGCATCTTACATGGTCGGCAATCGTCAGGGATTGACCTTAACTTATTGAAAACGCTTATTTTTACTCTGATGTAAGATATAAGGGCAGATATGTTCAGTATGCGTCGACATGCCAACTTCATTAAACGTTTTAAGTCTGTAAGCTGTTTATTTACGGCCAGCATTCTTTTCCCTATGCAAATCTCTGCTGCGGTATCTGATTATGATGCTTTGGTTATTGAAGCGCGGGGGGGGAATAGTGCGCCGCTATTGCGCTACCTTGAGGATCAGGGAAAGAAAAGCGCGCTAACGCCAAACCAGGTTGCCGACTGGCTGCAAGTTTCTAGTTGGGTTGAGAACAACGATAAAACAACAATTGAAATCTGGCAGCGGTATCGTGGTCAGATGGATGTGCCTGCACGGGGAAAAGTCGCCGCAGCGCGTGCGTATCGTAACCAGAAAAACTGGAATGATTCATTGGCGGTGTGGGAACGCGTTTTACAGGAAGAACCTGATAACGTGGATGTACGCACCGGCTGGATAATGACGCTGGCAGATGCGCGCTACAATCAGCATGCCCTTACCGAAGCGAATAAATGGGCTCAGGCGCATCCGGGGGCTGATTCCGATGCGCTACTTGCCTATGTCTATCACTCTCAGGGGAAAAACTGGGACGCGCTGTTGGTTGCCAGCCAGGCGGATGACGTCGATCCTGGCAACAAAAATGCAAAATCCACGCTGCTGTCTGCGCTGTCAGCGAACCGTGTTTCCGGACCAGCCTTAAATATGGCGGAAGTCGTACCCACGGCAGATCCGGTGAAGCGTCGCCTTGAGCTTGATGCGGCGGCTGAAATGGTCCGATCCTCTTATACGTCCGCACGTAATGAAGAAGAACGTTTTATCGTAGCAGATAAAGCGCTGGCCCGTTATGACCAGTTGTTGGCGGCCTGGAAAGATGAGCCGTCTGCGCAGAATGATGTCCGCCGGGCGAGAATAGACCGTATGGGTGCCCTGTTGGTGCGTAAACGTACTGCCGAAGTGATCGAGGAATATGAGTCCCTTTCCGCAAGCGGCGAAGTACCAAACTACGCAAAACGTTGGGTGGCATCAGCATGGTTAAGCGAGCGTCAGCCGGAAAAAACCGAAGCGATGTTGGCGAGCATCTACTACCCGAATGGGCCTATTCCGGTGACGCCGCTCAGTCCAGAGGATCAACAAGATCTGTTCTATGCACACATTGATAATGAAAACTTCGATGCAGCCAAAAAACAAGTCGATGATTTGATCAAAGAGAGTCCGTATCTGCGGCGTATCTATGGCTCGCCAACACCGCAGCCTAACGATAACTGGCTGCTCGGACAGTCGCTGCTGACGCAATATCATATCGCTGCAAATGAACTGCCAGAGGCAGAAAAGCTCGCAGAGCATCTGGCACGAACAGGCTCCGGTAACCAGGGACTGCGCATTTCCTATGCCTCTGTGCTTGAAGCGCGTGGATTGCCGCATGCGGCGGAGAAAGAGCTTAAGCTGGCGGAAGTGATTGAGCCAAGCAACCTGGAGCTGGAGCGTCAGCAGGCTTACGTTGCGCTGGATCTCCAGGAATGGAAGCAGGTCGATGAACTGACGGATGACGTTATTGCCCGTAGCCCGGATGATGAAGCGACGCTGCGCCTCGCGCGTATTCGTGACGTCCACAAAATGTCGGAAGTGCGCATTAGCGGCACGCAGGGGATCTCGTCCGATAGCCCGGTCAGCGGTAAGAATGACTTCAACATCAACACGGCTATTTACAGTCCGCCGATTAATGACAACTGGCGACTGTTTACTGGATTCAACTTCGCTACCGGTGAATTTGAGGAAGGGAAGGGCATCAGCCGCGATCTGGCGGCGGGTGCAGAATGGACTTCCCGTGATTACTGGGCGGAAATGGAAGTGTCTGGCCGAAATTATGGCGATGGTCAGAAGATTGGTGGGCGTCTATCCGGCTGGCATGACTTTAATGACAACTGGCGCGTAGGCGGTTCGGCCGAGCGCTTGTCGCGTAATACGCCATTGCGCGCGCTGCGTAGCGGTGTGTATGCCAACGGCGGCGATATGTTCGTTCGCTGGTATCAAAACGAGCGACGTGAATATCAACTGTCGTTTGCTGCATCACATTTCTCAGACGGTAACGATCGCATCGAATACGGACTCAGCGGAAAAGAGCGCATCTGGACCACGCCTCGCTTCACGCTGGACTTTACGCCGGGCATTGGCGGGAGCACCAACACCAAAGAGAATGTGCCGTATTACAACCCGAAGAGTGATTTTTCGGTTGTCCCTGGCCTGAGCGCAGAGCAGGTTCTTTACCGCCACTATGATACCGTCTGGACGCAACAAGGTCTGGCAGGCGTAGGTGGCTACTGGCAGCAAGGTGAAGATGCAGGCGCTATCGTCCAGGTAGGATACGGACAACGGCTTAAATGGAACAACGTCGTAGATGGCGGGGTGATGCTGATTTGGGATAAACGCCCCTATGACGGTAAACGTGAGCGGAATATCTCCCTCGCTTTCGATTTAAATGTCAGGTTTTAAGGATTGTTCATGCTGAAAAGATGCCTGTGGCTTAGCGCATTAATCGCTGGCTGGTTGATGATTACCGCGTGCAGCAGCGCGCACAATACAACGCCTCGCTATGTTCCTCCTGGGGAGAGAACACCGCTGACGGCGGATCATCAGTGGCCGAAAAATAGTTTCCTGGTACTGGGTTATCACGATGTTGAAGATGGTGCTGCCGACCAGCGTTACCTCTCTGTGCGTACCAGCGCGTTGAGCGACCAAATGGCCTGGCTGCGTGATAATGGCTATCAGCCGATCAGCGTGCAGCAAATTCTGGATGCCCATGACGGTAAAATTGTACTGCCGGAAAAAGCGGTATTACTCACCTTTGATGACGGGTATAGCAGTTTTTATACCCGCGTCTGGCCATTGCTGAAAGCCTACAACTGGCCTGCGCTCTGGGCGCCAGTAGGCAGTTGGGTTGATGCGCCAGCCAACAAAAAAGTCGATTTTGGCGGCTTAATGACAGCGCGAGATAAATTCGCCACCTGGAAAATGGTCGAAGAAATGGGGAAATCGCCGTTGGTGGAAGTCGGTGCGCACACCTGGAACTCGCACTTTGGCGCTGAGGCCAATCCGCAGGGGAGTAAAGAGCCAGCTGTAGCGAACCGCCTGTATGATAAGAAAACCGGCACTTACGAAACGGACGAACAGTACACGCGACGTATAAACACGGATATTTCTCTGATCACTAACAAGATAAAATCGGTGACCGGGAAATCGCCGCGCGCGTGGGTATGGCCGTACGGCGCAGCCAACGGCACGACGTTAAACCTGGCCAAAGAGCATGGCTATAAGATGGCCTTTACGCTTAATGAAGGGTTGGCGAATGCCGCGTTTCTCGATGATATTCCGCGCGTGCTGATCTCTGATAACCCATCCCTTAAGCGCTTTGCCAGTCAGGTCGCTCAGGTCCGTGAGCCACAGACGATGCGCGTGATGCATGTCGATCTGGATTACGTGTATGACAAGGACCCTGCTCAGCAGAAGCGAAATATCGATAAGCTGATCCAGCGCGTTTATGACATGCGTATTTCTCATGTCTTCCTGCAGGCGTACGCCGATCCGCAAGGCGACGGGAATATTCGTGAGGTCTATTTCCCCAACCGCTGGCTGCCGATGCGTGCCGATCTCTTTAACTATATCTCCTGGCAATTACAAACGCGGGCAGGGGTGACGGTATATGCCTGGATGCCGGTTCTGGCTTTCGATCTCGACGCGTCTATTCCACGCGTAACCGCATGGGATCCGAAAACGGGACGTACTGCTATCAATCACGAGAACTATGTCCGCCTTTCACCCTGGAGCAGCGAAGCGCGTCAGCGCATCACTGAAATCTATGAAGACCTGGCGAAGCACGCCAGTTTCAAAGGTATTTTGTTTCATGACGATGCTTTCCTGACGGACTTTGAAGATGCGTCACCGGAGGCGTTAGCCGCCTACCGTGCCGCAGGGCTTCCGGGCAGTATCGAGCAAATACGTAATAATCCTCAGGCGTTCGAGCGCTGGACGCGTCTGAAAAGTAAGATGCTGATCGACTTCACCAAACAGCTGACCCAGTCTGTGCGTAATATTCGCGGTCCACAGGTGCAAACTGCGCGCAATATTTACGCCATGCCGGTACTGGAGCCTGAAAGTGAAGCCTGGTTTGCACAAAACCTGAATGATTTCCTCAATACCTATGACTGGACGGCGCCGATGGCGATGCCATTCATGGAACAGATCCCGGCCAATGATGCCAACGCATGGCTTGACCGACTGGTGAATGCCGTTGCACAAAACCCTGGGGCGCTGGATAAAACCGTGTTTGAACTGCAGGCACGAGACTGGCGTAAATCCGGGGATCAGGCTGAAATCAGCGGAAAACAAATAGCCGAATGGATGCGCCAGCTGAAGTTAAGCGGTGCAGGTAACTACGGCTATTACCCGGATGATTTCATCAGCGACAAACCTGAGATGTCAGAGATTCGCTCGACGTTCTCCTCATACTGGTATCCGCAAAAATGACCGATCGCATTATTGCTTTCCTGATACTTTGCCTGATGTTCAGCCTGCCGTTTGGCGTGGCTGTCATCTTTACAGGTGAAGTGATGTTGAACTTCGTCTTCTTCTGGCCTTTGTTCATGTCTGCTTTGTGGATAAGCGGCGGAGTCTATTTCTGGTTTTACCGTGAACGTCACTGGAAATGGGGAGATGACACGCCACCACCGACCCTGCAGGGGAATCCACTGGTTTCTATTCTGATCCCCTGTTTTAACGAAGGGATCAACGCGCGTGAAACCATTGAAGCCGCACTGGCACAGCGATATAAGAATATCGAAGTGATTGCCATCAACGATGGTTCAACGGATGACACTCACGACGTGCTGGAACAACTGGCAGTGGAATACCCCAGCCTGCGGGTGATTCATCTGGCTGAAAACCAGGGCAAAGCGCTGGCGCTCAAGACCGGTGCGGCCGCGGCGCGCAGCGATTACCTGGTGTGCATTGATGGCGATGCGTTACTGGATCGTGATGCCGTTGCCTATATTGTGGCTCCACTGATCCAGTTCCCGCGCGTTGGTGCGGTGACGGGGAATCCGCGTATTCGAACCCGCTCTACGTTAATCGGCCGTGTGCAGGTCGGTGAGTTCTCTTCCATTATCGGCTTAATTAAGCGTACTCAACGAGTCTATGGGCAGATCTTTACCGTTTCAGGCGTAGTTGCGGCGTTTCGTCGTCGCGCGCTGGCCGAGGTCGGTTACTGGAGCCCGGACATGATCACTGAAGATATCGATATCAGTTGGAAGCTGCAATTGCGCCACTGGTCGGTATTCTTTGAGCCGCGCGCACTGTGTTGGATCCTGATGCCTGAAACGTTAAAAGGGCTGTGGAAGCAGCGTTTGCGCTGGGCGCAGGGTGGTGCAGAGGTGTTTATCGTTAACATGCGTCGTCTGTGGTCGTGGGAGTTCCGTCGCATGTGGCCGCTGTTTCTTGAGTTTTGTTTTTCTACCGCCTGGTCGTTTGCCTATGCGATCAGTATCGTGCTGTTCCTGTTAGGGCTGATGATCCCGATGCCGGACTCGCTGTATGTGCAGCATCTGTTCCCGCCAGCCTTCACCGGACTTATCCTCGGCGTGGTGTGCTTGCTGCAGTTTGCGGTGAGCCTGATGATTGAACGACGTTATGAAAAAGGCATTGGCGCCTCGTTGTTCTGGATTATCTGGTTCCCGGTGGTGTACTGGATGCTAAGCCTGTTCACCACGCTGGTCGCGTTCCCGAAAGTGATGCTCAAACGCAAACGCGGCAGAGCGCGTTGGGTGAGTCCTGACCGTGGAATTGGGAGGATCGAATCGTGAATCAGCCACTGATCTTTACGGAGCGGCGTCTGCTGCCTCGCATTATCGATGTGTTGTTGACGCTCATCGCCTGGGTTGGTTTCTTATACCTGATCTATAAAGGGTTGATCACGGCCCTGGCGCATTCACCGTATATGGGGGTGCGACCCTTTTTCACCACGCTGGATACGGTCACGTTTTATATCCTTGTCGCCCTGGTCAACGGCCTGGTGCTAATTGGCTGGGCGAAGTACAACCAGTTTCGTTTTCGGGTGGAACGCCGCAGTCGCAGACCCGGGCTGGAAGACCATGAGCTGGCAGAAAGTTTGCGTATTACCCGGGAGCTGGTTACGGAACTGAACAAGGCGAGGGTGCTGACGGTCCACCATCATGAGAATGGCGAAATCAGTCATATCGATGTGGACAGGGATATTGCCGATAACCGCCTCCCGCCGCCAACGCCTGCGATGCTGGAGTATTTGCCACCAGAGCAGCAGCCGTCGTTGCAGAACAGGCCCGAGTGATATTTCTGCTTTCAGCAGCTTCCTTCAGCCTCGCATAGGTCTATGATTAGACCCAGACAATAAAAAAATGTGAGGCAATGTCGTGGATAAGGAACTACTGGATGCAGGTTACCGGGCCTATACCGGCGAGAAGATTGACGTCTATTTCAACACGGCGATATGTCAGCATTCGGGCAATTGCGTGCGGGGAAGCGCGAAACTGTTTAACCTGAAACGTAAACCGTGGATCATTCCGGATGAAGTGGATGTCGAGACGGTCATCAAGGTCATCGATACCTGTCCGAGCGGTGCGCTGAAATATCGCCAGAAATGAGTGAGGGGACCATGGAAATTCTTGCAGGCCACAACAAGTTTTATGTCAATGATGCTGAGGGCAACCAGGTTGCCGAGATAGTATTTGTGCCGACGGGCGAGCATCTGAGCATCATTGAACATACCGATGTCGACCCCAGCCTGAAAGGTCAGGGCGTCGGCAAACAGCTGGTGGCGAAAGTGGTAGAGAAGATGCGCGCTGAAAACCGCAAAGTTATTCCGCTGTGCCCGTTTGCCAAACATGAATTTGATAAAACCCGCGAGTACGACGATATCCGCGCCTGATCATCTTATGTGTACCGGAAGGTATAACAGCCATCCGGTTCATCACTCCCGATGCAGCAGATCCTGATAAATCCCCGTCAGTATCCCTTGTGGCCCAAACTCTTTTTTAATCCACTGAGTTACACGACCGGTTGCCGAATGCTGGGTGGCCAACAGCATTCGTGAATCCTGACGCGGGTTGTGGATCTGCCGCGTCACCAGCAACGACTTTTCCATCGCCTCGCGCACCATGTAGTCCGGTAGAAAACCGATGCCTTCACCCAGGATCTGGCACTGGCACTTGGTATTAAAATCGGGAACCAGAATCGACTCCTGTCCGTGTAACAGCCAGCCGACCTTCTTGTTGATGGTGTGTGCGGTGTCTTCCACCATGATGTTTGGGTACAGGCGTAACTGGCTCTCAGAAATGGGTTCCGGCATAAAGGCGAGGGGATGATCCGGGGCAATCGCAAACGACCAACGGATCGCGCCGATCTCGGTGTAATCAATTCCGCCGCCATCCAGTAACGTATCGGGCGCGCCAATGGCGATATTAGCCAGGTTGTTGATGATCGAATCCCAGACGCCGTTATACACCTCGGTGGTGACGGTTATCTGGCAGGTTGGAAACTGTTTCTTGAGTACCTGCAGCAGCCGCGCTGTATGTTGAGGGGTATACAAAAGCTGGTTAATGCAGATGCGTACCCGGGCTTCAATGCCCTGAGCGATGGTATCAATGCTGCGCTTGATGGCGTGGAAATCGTTGAGCAGGTCGGTCGCCTTGCGAAACAGGTAGCGCCCGGACTCGGTCAGTTCAATGCTGCGAGTACTGCGGGTAAACAGCACCACGTCGAGACCCATTTCCATGCGCTTAATGGTGTAACTAATTGCCGATGTGGTTAAGCCAAGCTCTTCAGCCGCCTTGCTAAAGCTGCTGTAGCGGGCAGCCATCGTAAACGCCAGTAGGTTTTCCTCGGTAAATATTGAATTCATCTTTCTCCCCTCCGGCGACAATGCGCATCCGCAACACGATGATTGTTGAATGTATTTGTAATCCTTATACAGAGCAATCAGTTTTGAACAAAATTTAACACTAGTTTTACATTTGATTTGAAGGCAATCACACTTCTGTATTTTAATTGCAGGCCGCTATCCGTGCAGCATACCGCCTGATTCACCGGACTACTGATTAGTGGCTAAAAGGGCCCCAGCCATAAGGGAAAGATTGCACTACAGCACGTTTTGTTCTCATTGTTAAAATTGATTTAATAATCGATGCGCTAACGATGAATGAAATTTAAGCGGATGTTATTCTCTGCACTCTGTTGCTATTCTCAGGTTATCGGATATTTAAAAAGTCTAAAAAACTGCAGGAGAGCGATTATGTCAGAGAAAGAACTCATTACTGAATTTCTGCTGGCGGCAGAACAGGGCAATGCCGATGGATTAAAATCCTGTCTGGCAAAAAATGTGGATATTAATGCCACTAACCGCCAGGGGCGTACTGCCATTATTATTGCCAGCCTGAATAAACATTATGACTGTGTTTCTTTATTGATTGCTGAGGGTGCCGATATTAATAAACAAGATCAAACTTGTTTTAACCCCTTTCTGATTAGCTGCCTGACGAATGATTTAACGCTGTTGCGTACGGTATTACCGGCTAACCCCGACCTTAATTGTCTGAGCCGTTTTGGCGGTGTCGGTATTACGCCAGCCAGCGAAAAAGGCCATGTCGAGATCGTGCGTGAGCTGCTGCTGCGTACCGATATCAATGTCAACCATACTAATTTTGTTGGCTGGACGCCGCTCCTGGAAGCCATCGTACTTAATGACGGTGGCGCGAAGCAGCAGGAGATCGTTAAGCTGCTGCTCGACCATGGCGCAAATCCGCACATGACGGATAAATACGGTAAAACCCCGCTGGAACTGGCGCGAGAGAAAGGGTACCACGAAATTGCCGAGCTGCTGATTGCGGCCGGAGCCTGACACAGGAGCGCCATTATCGCTACGCCATCACGGCGATGCGTACGGGCGCTAACCGCAGACAGCGCGTTTCTCACTTTCCGGGGAACGGGACGGGTTGAACAGGTTTTTTCCCACGCGGTAAACCTGTTGATACCTGAACAGCAGCGGCTGCTGACGTTACTGAGTGAAGATTGTGATAACGCACCTAACAGCTGTCGGCTGGCGCTGACGCATTGTGAAGACCTGTTTCACCCCGGTGAGCTGGTCAATTTTAGCGGGTCGGGAATAGTTGTTGGCAATGATAAATGGATAGAAACCGCCGGTTGCCTGCTGTGGCGAATACCACGGTGGACATCTGATGCAGCAAGTCTTGCCACAGTCGGCTGGCAGCATTGGGAAGAGGTTATCCGCCAACAGCTAAGAAGCGACGACACATTATTTCTGTATCAGGGTGACAATCCGTTTTTTCAGGAAATCACCCGTCAATTACACAACCGCCGACAAACATTACTGACGGCGTTGCGTACAGGAGAAAATATCTCTACAGCGGTCAGCCATTTAATTGGTTTGGGGATTGGTCTGACGCCCTCATCGGATGATTATTTAGTGGGCCTAAGCACTATTCTATTTATTCCTGGACATCCGCTGAGGAAATATCGTGAAGATTTTTTAGCAGCTTTACAATATGCCGGAAATAATACGACGCTACTCAGCAAAATAACGTTAGAGGAAGCTTTTCATCAGCGTTATCGGGAAAGTGTTGGACGGCTGCTGAACCAATTTATTACTGAGCAACAACCCGTTTCTACGCAATATATTACTGACATTAAAAATATTGGCTCAAGTTCTGGCTGCGACATGCTGTATGGCATGGCGGATGCCTGCGCCCTGAGCCACAGGTCCGGAGGGAATTATGTCGATCAGGATAGTTGTTAAAAAGAACACGTATTTTGATTCTGTCTCACTGATGTCTATCTCCACGCGCGCAAATAAGCTCGATGGTGTTGAGCAGGCGTTCGTAGCTATGGCGACAGAAATGAATAAGGGCGTACTGAAGAATCTCGGCCTGCTCACGCCTGAGCTGGAAGAGGCGAAGAGTGGCGATCTGATGATTGTCATTAAAGGCGCGAGCGACGAAGCAAACGCGCAAACGCTGGTGGCGATTGACGATCTGTTTACGCATAAAGAGCAGGGTGGCCAGCACGAAGCGCGCTATGCCACGCTCGCCAGCGCGAAGAAGCACGTTCCCGACAGCAACCTGGCGGTGATCTCGGTCAATGGCCTGTTTGCCGCGCGTGAAGCGCGTCAGGCGCTGCAAAATAACCTCAACGTGATGTTGTTCTCTGACAACGTCTCTCTTGAAGACGAGCTGACGCTTAAGCAACTGGCGCACGAAAAAGGACTGTTGATGATGGGGCCAGACTGCGGAACCGCCATCATTAACGGCGCGGCGCTGTGTTTTGGCAACGCGGTGCGTCGCGGCAACATCGGAATTATTGGTGCGTCCGGTACCGGTAGCCAGGAGCTGAGCGTACGCATTCACGAGTTTGGCGGCGGAATTTCTCAACTGATTGGCACCGGTGGACGCGATCTGAGTGAGAAGATTGGCGGCCTGATGATGCTTGACGCGATTGGCATGCTGGAGGCCGATCCGCAAACTGAGATCATCGCGCTTATCTCCAAACCTCCTGCGCCAGCGGTGGCGCGCAAGGTGCTGGAACGTGCGCGCGCCTGTCATAAGCCCGTGGTGGTGTGTTTCCTCGGACGTGAAGCCGCGCCTGCGGATGAAAAAGGCCTACAGTTTGCCCGCGGTACTAAAGATGCGGCGTTGAAAGCGGTACTGCTGACCGGCGTGAAAAAAGAGAGCCTGGATCTGCATCCGCTCAACTGGCCGCTGATTGAAGAGGTTCGCGCCCGTCTGACCCCGCAACAAAAGTACATCCGTGGCTTGTTCTGCGGTGGCACGTTGTGCGATGAGGCGATGTTTGCTGCCATGGAAAAACATGCCGAAGTTTACAGCAACATTCATCCGGATCCGGCGTTCCGCCTGCAAGATCTCAACCGCAGCGTGGCGCATACCTTCCTCGATTTCGGTGATGACGATTTTACCAATGGTAAACCGCACCCGATGATCGATCCCACCAACCGCATTAGTCGTCTGTTGCAGGAAGCGCGCGATCCTGAAGTCGGCGTGATCGTGATGGACTTCGTCCTTGGTTTTGGATCGCATGAAGATCCGGTTGGCGTGATGCTCGACGCGATCGTTGAAGCCAAAGCGATCGCCGCCGCAGACGGTCGTCCGCTTGAGATCCTCGGCTATGTGCTGGGGACCGATCTTGATACGCCGTCGCTGGAAAAACAATGTCAGATGCTGACTGATGCGGGCGTTATCTGGGCGAGCAGTAGCACCAACACCGGATTGCTGGCGCGTGAATTTATCTGTAAAGGGGAGGAAGCCTGATGAGCCAGACACTGTTTAACCAGCCGCTGAACGTGATTAACGTCGGTATCGCGATGTTCAGCGATGACCTGAAAAAGCAGAACGTTCCCGTGACCCAGCTCGACTGGACGCCGCCGGGTCAGGGCAACATGCAGGTGGTTGCTGCACTGGACGAGATTGCCGATTCGCCGCTGGCAGACAAAATCGCTGCCGCTAACCAGCAGGCGCTGGAACGTATTATTCAGTCGCATCCGGTGCTGATTGGCTATGACCAGGCAATCAATGTCGTACCGGGGATGACCCGCAACACCATCCTGCATGCCGGGCCGCCGATCCGCTGGGAAAAAATGTGCGGTGCAATGAAGGGCGCGGTCACCGGGGCGCTGGTGTTTGAAGGACTGGCGAAAGATCTGGATGAAGCTGCCGAACTGGCCGCCTCGGGTGAAATTATCTTCTCACCATGTCACGAGCATGACTGCGTTGGCTCGATGGCGGGTGTGACCTCTGCGTCGATGTTTATGCACATCGTTGAGAACAAAACCTACGGCAACCGCGCATATACCAATATGAGCGAGCAGATGGCGAAGATCCTGCGTATGGGCGCGAACGATCAGAGCGTTATTGATCGTCTGAACTGGATGCGTGATGTGCTGGGGCCGATGCTGCGCGACGCCATGAAGCTGGCGGGCGAAATCGATCTGCGCCTGATGTTGGCGCAGGCGCTACACATGGGCGATGAGTGCCATAACCGTAACAACGCCGGGACGGCGCTGCTGATTCAGGCGCTGACGCCGTGGATTATTCAGACCGGTTATCCGGTTGAGCAGCAGCGTGAGGTGTTCGAGTTCGTCCTCAGCAGCGATTACTTCTCCGGGCCGACCTGGATGGCGATGTGTAAAGCCGCAATGGACGCTGCACACGGCATTGAATACAGCACCGTGGTGACGACGATGGCGCGTAACGGCGTTGAGTTCGGTCTGCGCATTAGCGGCTTACCGGGCCAGTGGTTTACCGGTCCGGCGCAGCAGGTGATTGGCCCGATGTTTGCAGGCTACAAGCCGGAAGATTCCGGACGTGATATTGGCGATAGCGCGATCACTGAAACCTACGGCATTGGCGGTTTCGCTATGGCGACGGCGCCGGCCATCGTAGCACTGGTGGGTGGTACGGTCGAAGAGGCCGTTGATTTCTCGCGCCAGATGCGTGAAATCACTCTCGGCGAAAACCCCAACGTCACCATTCCGCTGCTGGGTTTTATGGGCGTACCGACTGCTATCGATATTACGCGCGTGGGCAGCACCGGCATTCTGCCAGTGATTAACACCGCAATTGCGCACAAAGATGCGGGGATCGGCATGATCGGCGCCGGAATAGTCCACCCGCCGTTCGCCTGTTTTGAAAAGGCGATCCTCAACTGGCGCGACCGCTACTGCCAATAACAACAATCGGGGCTAACGCGGTTAGCCCCACAGTAGCGAAGCGAAAAACGTTGCTTACCTGCAGGGCTGGGCGATCTCCGCGATCGCAAACGATGCTTAACCTGTTAAGGATATTCCATGAACAGCATAAAACTAGAATGGAAACGTGGTGACTGGGCAGCTTACTTTGGGCTGATGACCAACAACCTGACTAACCTGCTGACAATGATGGGGCTGCTCATTTTTGTCGTCGGGATCCCTACTGAAATTGTCTATGGTCGCATTGCGCCTGCCTTTGGTCTGGCGGTGCTGGTGGCCAGCGTCTGCTACGCCTGGTTTGGCCTGCAGATGGCAAAACACACCGGGCGTAAAGACGTGACGGCGCTGCCGTCCGGACCGAGCGCACCGTCAATCTTTACCGTAACCTTCCTGGTACTGATGCCGGTTTATCAGCAAACCAAAGATGCCAACTTTGCTATCCAGATAGCCCTGGTGTGGTGCTTTGTCGAAGCGTTGATCCTGGTCGGCGGCTCCTTCCTGGGCGAGACCATCCGCAAGATGATTCCACGTACGGTACTGCTTTCTTGTCTGTCCGGCCTGGGACTGTTGCTGCTGGCGATGAACCCGATGCTGCAGGCATTCGAAGCGCCGACCGTCTCTTTCATCGTCCTGTTGCTGATCTTCATTAACTGGTTCGGTAAGAAGCCGATTTTTGCCCGCATTCCTACCGGCTTGCTGCTGCTTATTGCCGGTACGGCCCTGGCGTGGATCTCCGGTTTACAAAGCCCGGAGGCCATTAAAGCGTCGATGTCTTCCTTTGGCTTCAACCCGCCGGAAATTCATGTCGACAGCTTCTTGCAAGGTTTGCCGCATGCACTGCCGTATCTGGCTTCTGCGGTTCCTCTGGGTCTGGCGAACTACATTTTCGACCTTGAGAACATTGAAAGTGCGCACGCGGCGGGGGATGAGTACAACACCCGTAAGGTGATGATGGCGAACGGCTTTGCCTCCATGCTCGGCTGCATGCTGGGCAACCCGTTCCCGGTGACCGTGTATGTTGGGCATGCGGGCTGGAAAGCGATGGGCGCCAGTATCGGCTATACCCTCGCTTCAGGCATCACCATGTTCCTGGTACCGCTGTTTGGCCTGGGCGCGTTTATGCTCGCCATTATTCCGATGACTGCGATAGTGCCGATTCTGGTGTTTATCGGCGTGGTGACCGCCAACCAGGTGGTGCGAGAAACGCCCAAAGTCGAGGTTCCCGTTATCTTCATCTGCCTGTTCCCGTGGATCGCTAACTGGGCATTGACCATCGTTAACAGCGTGATGGGCGCCGCCGGAACATCCGCGGGGAAACTGGGTAGCGACTTACTGCACAGCAAAGGTGTCTATTACGACGGACTGGTGCATCTGGGAAGCGGCGCGCCGCTGGCCAGCATGCTGTGGGGCTGCGTCGCTATCTTCGCCATTATGAATAAGCCGCTGCGCGGGGCGATTGCCGCAGCCTTTGGGGCACTGTTATCGCTGTTTGGCGTGATCCACTCCCCGGCAGTTGGCTTTGCTGAGGGCAGCTCGATGATGTTTGTTGTGGCCTACCTGATGATGAGCGGCATGTTTGTCCTCAAGCATGTTCTTGATAGCCGTGAAGCGGTGACTGCGCCTGAGCAGGAACCGACGAAAACGACCTGAATCGCCTGTAAGCGGAAGATAACACTATGAAAGAACTTGTGGTCGTTGCCATTGGCGGCAACAGCATTATCAAAGATAACGCCAGCCAGTCGATTGAGCACCAGGCTGAAGCGGTGAAGGCGGTGGCGGATACGGTGCTGGAGATGTTGGCATCGGACTACAACATTGTGCTGACGCACGGTAACGGGCCGCAGGTGGGGCTGGATCTCCGACGTGCGGAAATCGCGCACGAGCGTGAAGGGTTGCCGCTTACCCCGCTGGCAAACTGCGTCGCCGATACGCAGGGGGGCATTGGCTATTTGATCCAACAGGCGCTGAACAACCGTCTGGCGCGGCGCGGCGAGCAGAAGGCAGTCACGGTGGTCACGCAGGTGGAGGTCGACAAAAACGATCCGGGCTTTGCTAATCCGACCAAGCCTATCGGGGCGTTCTTTAGCGCAGCGCAGCGCGATGAGTTGCTGCGGGTCAATCCAGGCTGGCGCTTTGTTGAGGATTCGGGACGCGGCTACCGCCGGGTTGTGGCTTCCCCTGAACCAAAACGTATTGTTGAAGCAGAGGCGATCAAAACGCTGACTCAGCAGGGGTTCGTGGTGATTGGTGCGGGTGGTGGTGGCATCCCGGTGGTGCGTAGCAATCAGGGGGATTACCAGAGCGTGGATGCGGTGATTGATAAAGATCTCTCCACGGCGTTGCTGGCACAGGAGATCCGCGCCGACATTCTGGTGATCACCACCGGCGTCGAGCAGGTCTGTATTCATTTTGGCAAACCTAACCAGCAGGCGCTGGATACGGTGGATGTCGCCACGATGACCCGTTACATGCAGGAGGGACATTTCCCGCCGGGCAGCATGTTACCCAAGATTGTTGCCAGCCTGGCGTTTCTGGAGCGTGGCGGTAAACGAGTGATCATCACCACGCCGGAATGCCTGCCCGCCGCACTGCGCGGCGAAACGGGCACCCATATTGTCCATTCCTGAGAGGAGATGCGAATGAAGGAAAGTAACAGCCGCCGTGATTTTTTAAGCCAGAGCGGAAAAATGGTCACTGCTGCCGCGCTGTTTGGCGCAGTCGCCCCAGTCGCGTATGCTGCTAATCCTGTCGGGAACACCTGCGGGTCGAAGAGCACAATGACGATTAACGATAAGCACTATTACCTGGATAACGTCCTGCTGGAAGCGGGGTTTGATTACGAAAACTCAGTGGTGGTGCACACCCGTACCGCGCTGCAAACCGTTGAAATCCAGGACGGGAAAATAGTTGCGCTACGCGAGAATAAGCAGCATCCGGATGCGACGCTGCCGCACTACGATGCGGGTGGAAAGCTGATGCTGCCCGCCATGCGCGACATGCATATCCATCTGGATAAAACCTTTTACGGCGGTCCCTGGCGTTCGCTGAACCGTCCGGCGGGCACCACCATTCAGGATATGATCCGCCTGGAACAAAAGCTGCTGCCTGAACTCCAGCCTTACACCCAGGAGCGCGCGGAAAAGCTGATCGATCTGCTGCAATCAAAAGGTACCTCGATTGCCCGCAGCCACTGCAACATAGAACCGGTTTCCGGACTGAAAAACCTGGAGAACCTGCAGGCGGTGCTGGCGCGTCGCCAGCCGGGTTTTGCCTGTGAAATTGTGGCATTTCCACAGCATGGTCTGCTGTTATCAAAATCTGAACCGCTAATGCGTGAAGCGATGCAGGCGGGAGCGCATTATGTCGGCGGTCTGGACCCAACCAGCGTGGATGGGGCGATGGAAAAATCCCTCGACACCATGTTCCAGATTGCGCTCGATTACAACAAAGGCGTGGATATCCATCTGCATGAAACCAGTCCGGCGGGCGTGGCGGCGGTGAATTACATGGTAGAAACGGTGGAGAAAACGCCGCAGTTAAAGGGCAAACTGACCATCAGCCACGCGTTTGCGCTGTCTACGCTGAACGAACAGCAGGTGGATGAACTCGCATCCCGCATGGCGGCGCAGCAGATTACCATTGCCTCGACGGTGCCGATTGGCACGATGCACATGCCGCTCAAGCAGCTGCGTGACAAAGGTGTGGAAGTGATTACCGGAACCGACAGCGTGATTGACCACTGGTCGCCGTACGGGCTGGGAGACATGCTGGAGAAGGCGAATCTGTACGCGCAGCTCTATATTCGCCCGAATGAACTTAATCTGTCGCGGGCGCTGTTCCTCGCTACCGGTGATGTGCTGCCGCTTAACGATAAAGGTGAGCGCGTCTGGCCGAAAGCGCAGGATGAAGCCAGCTTTGTGCTGGTAGATGCCTCATGCTCAGCGGAAGCGGTCGCGCGAATCTCCCCACGCACTGCGACCTTCCACAAAGGCCAACTGGTGTGGGGGAATGTCGCAAGCTAGTTTGGTTTTCCGCGCAGCGGCTATCGCTGCTGCGCTCCCATATATTAACCGACGATCCCCATATAGCCGTGCATCCCCATATATACGCCGACCATTGCAATGAGCACGCTGGAAAAATAGGGCGCTTTGCGTGCCAGCGTGTTAAATCCGCTCCATCGTTTGGCTGCCTGCTGCACGCTGATTGCCGCACCCACGCCCACTGTTACCAGCGTTATCGCCAGCCCGAGGCTAAAGCACAGCACCATGGTGGCGCCCAGCGTGAAGGCTTTGAGCTGGATGCATATCAGCAGTACCGTAATGGCAGCTGGGCACGGGATCAGCCCGCCGGTCAGACCGAACAGTAATATTTGGCCGTTGGTGACCTCTTTGCCCGCAAAGCGGCGCTGAATATCGGTGGCATGCGCCCGTTCGTGGGCATCCTGATATTCTTTTGAGCCTTCGGTGAGTCCGGCCAGTGCGCCATGATCGTGATTATGCTCGTGTTCGTGATGATGATGGTGATGATCGTCATCGTGGTCATGATGATGGTGGTGATGGTCGTCATGATCATGGTGGTGGTGATGCCCGTGATCGTGGTCGTGATGCGTCTGGGCCAGCCAGTTCTGCTCTCCCTGCCAGGTTCGCCAGAACATCCAGAATGCGGTCCCGAGAATAATTATCGCCGAGACAAATTGCAGCCAGGGCTCAACGGCCTGGGCGGTAAACGCTTTGCTGATATACATCCCACCGAGCGCAATCAGCCATACTACGGCGGTATGCGACAGCGTTGCTGCCAGCCCCAGCATCACCGCCTGTTTGATGGTCCCCTTAATAGCAATAATAAAGGCCGCCATCATCGTCTTGGAATGCCCTGGTTCCAGACCGTGCAACACACCTAATAGAATCGCGCTGGGAATGAAAAACCAGGCGTTGCCTTGCTGAAGAAGCGTAGAAAACTCACCCATGAGAATGATTCTTAGTTGTTTAATTTCGCCTGATTCTACTCCCCCCCAGTATCAAATACTACCCCCCAGTAGAATGTCGATGGTATTGTCCCTTCAGCCAGACGTTAAAAAGGTAAAGTTATGTCACATACGATCCGCGACAAACAAAAGCTGAAAGCCCGAACCAGCAAGATTCAGGGGCAGGTAGCGGCGTTGAAAACCATGCTGGATGAACCGCATGAATGCGCGGCGGTATTGCAGCAAATAGCGGCGATCCGCGGGGCGGTAAATGGATTAATGCGCGAAGTGATTAAAGGTCATCTGACCGAGCACATTGTGCATCAGGGCGATGAAATTAAGCGCGAAGAAGATTTGGATGTGATTCTGAAAGTACTGGATTCGTACATCAAATAAGCCAGTTTAACGGCTCATCCACGTTCAATACCGTCCAGTTAAGCATGTAGGGTGAACATGTGATTCTTTCTCAGGGTTCCGTTCACCTCAGCAGTGTCATTTATCTGAAGCACAGATTCCTGTGAACGTGTAAAGGGCGTTCTTCGCCACGCCCTTTACAATCCCGGCTCCCGGCGGGAAAATTGCCGCTCCGCGGTCCCCTCCGCTTATTCCTCCAGGCTACCGGGTCGGGCGCGAGGTAGCGTCCCTGCAAAGCGCGCCCTGAGCCAGCATCCATGCTGGCTCTCCCGGGCTTACGGAAACACGTCGGCAATTTTCAGCCGGACCAGCCCACACCTCACCATCTGCGTTTTTGGTCTGAACAGCAAAACAGATTTAACTGGAAATCAGAGTGTTGAAGCGATGACTCGGGTCCGGTTGAAAATCGATGAGGAGTTGACGTCTGACCGGGGCTGTCCGCAGGGATGCGGGCAGAGGGGACGGGCTGCATGGACGCAGGCTCGGCCCCGACCCGACAGGCAGACGGCATAAGACGAATGAATCGCGTAGCGACGATTTTCCCGCCGGGAGCCTGGGTTGCAAGGGAGGCGGTGGTGAGCCTCCCTTGCACGTTCACAGGAATCTGTGCTTCAGAGAAACGATTAATATGAGGTGAACGGAATCCTTTCCTTGAGATAACATGTTTATTACCTCCGCCAACACTGGTTGATGCTTTCTGAAAATGAGCCGTTAAGCAACACGTTCTAGCCAAAAAACATCACAGATACGCACAGCAGACCGACAATCAACGTTATCAGGTTACCCACTGAACGGTATGGCTTCAGCGCCGGGATCAGATAGGTAGACAATGTCGGCATGATAAACAAAATCATGGCAATCAGCGGCCCACTAATCGCGTAAATCATTGAAATAGCATTAGGATTGATGCAGCAGATGATAAACGTGATGCTTGAGACCAACATAATGGACAGAGCGCGGTTAAAGGCCCGGCTTTTCTTCACACCCACCTGATGCAACGATGTTTTTACTACCTCCGTTGCCCCTTCAATCACGCCAAAGTAGGTGCCAAGGAACGATTTTGACATCGCTACGACGGCAACGATGATCCCGGAAATCGACAGCCATGCCGGTGCGTTTGGCATCATCGATAGTGCTGACAGAATGGTCACGCCTTCATTTTTTGCATCCTCGATATAGTTTGTCGGAATCGAAAGCAAACAGCTGAAAACGAAAAACAGCACGCTCAGGCAGATGATGACGTAGGCTACCTTCATGATTTTTTTGCATTTACCCATGGCCTGCTCGCCATATTTCTCACGTCGATCAATGGCGAACGTGGAGATAATTGGCGTATGGCTAAAAGCGAAAACCATCACGGGAATAGATATCCAAACCTGATGAAGCGTGTGCTGATCGACAGACATCTGGCCGGTGAGTAGCGTTGGCTGCCAGCTTCCGGTCAGGTAGAGCGAAAGGAACAAAAAGTACGCGATGAGCGGGAACACCAGAAAGCCCATCACCCGGATGGTGGCTTGTCGACCCATCAGAAAAATTAAATTCAGCACCAGTACCACGCCCAGACTGACCAGCATGCGGATCCGCAGGTCGATAGTGATATGTTTTGCCAGCTGTTCAGTGAGTGAGTTGGTTATCGCCACGGCGTAGATCAGCACCACCACAAAGAAGGCAATAAAATAGAGGGTGGTGATCAGGCTGCCAATCTTCTTGCCGTAGTAGTGTGTAACCGCGCCAGTGATCCCCTCACCAGCTGACGTTTTTGAAGACAGGATAAACTGGCACAGTGCCTTGTGCGGCCAGTAGGTTAAAGGCCAGGCGACGAGAGCGGTGATAAACAGTACCACCGCACCTGCAGAACCCAGCTGTATGGGGAGGAAGAGGGTTCCTGCGCCGACGGCAGTCCCATATAGTGCGAAGCTCCAGAGAGTCTCTTCTTTTGACCAAAATTTCGACATTATTTGAACGTATCAACTATAAAATAAACAAAAAGAAGCGCAATTTACCACAAATGGCAGGGGCTGGGGGAGATGTGAACAAGCGGGCTGGTGAATGGATGAATAGCCGGAACCGAGAAAATTCCGACTATTGTTTGAATAATCAGGCAGTAACGCGCTGCTGGCGGCGCTTCATAACACGCTCGCGTAACGTGTCATAAGCCCAGTTATAGAACATGGTATACGGCAGGAAGAACAGGAAGAAACCTATTTCCAGCGTGAATGCCTGAAGCAGGCTGACGTTCAGCACATACGCCACGATGCTCACCCCGATCACAATAAAACCGCTCTCAAAACCTAAGGCGTGAAATGCTCGCACTTTCGCCGTACGTTTTACCAGGTGCGACGGCCACAGACGGTCAAACAGGGCGTTATAAATGATATTCCAGATCATCGCTGTAGTGGCGAGAAGAATTGTCAGTCCGCCCATTTCCAGCACCGAGCGCTGCATCAACCATGCGGTGGTTGGTGCGAGAACAGCGGTGGCAATGCCTTCAAAGCAGACGGCATGAAAAATACGCTCTACTAACGAGCGGCGTTGGACTGTATCGTGTTGCATAACCTAAAACCTTCTTTGATGCCCGGATAACGGAATGGTGGCAATTTTATCGTTTAATGTGATATCTAAAAGATAGTATCCATCGATAAAGTAGATAGTTCATGCGTTACTCTCCTGAAGCGTTAACGGCATTTGTGGAGACCGTTTCCTGCGGTTCATTTTCTGCTGCGGCTCGTCGGCTGCGTAAAAGCCAGTCCACTATCAGTACGGCCATTGCGCATCTGGAAGCCGACCTTGGTTTTGCGCTGTTTGACCGTTCATCACGCCAGCCAACGCTGACCGAAGAAGGTAAGCGGGTGCTGGGTTATGTACAGGCGATTCTGACGGCCAGCGAACGACTGGATGAAGCGGCGATTTCGCTGTCGGGTGAAACGGAAGCGCGTCTGACCTTCGTGTTGTCAGACACGCTGCATCCGGATGTGCTGGAAGAGTTGATGGTGCAGTTTGATCGCAAGTTTCCCCATACCGAGTTTGAATGTCTGATTGGCGAAGACGAGGACGTGATCGATCTGCTGCAAAAAGGACGTGCTCAGGTGGGGTTGATCGAAGCGCGGGAGGATTACCCGACCGATATGGGTGTTACGCGTCTGCCGATGCAAACCTGGATGGGATTATATGTTGCGGCTTCGCATCCGTTGGCGGCTCAAGAAAAACTGCAGTGGGAGCAGCTACACACCTGGCGCGAGCTGCGTTTGAATACCTATCTGGAAAGCGGGACTAACGTGGCGCGCGGTCCCGTCTGGTCGGCTCCTAACTACCTGTTATTGCTAAGTATGGCTGTTCAGGGATTCGGCTGGTGCGCGCTCCCGTGTGCGCTGGTGGAGGAGTTTGCGGCAGAAAAACCATTGGTTCAATTAAAGCTGCCCGGCTGGCCAAAGGCTATCTCTATCGATCTGTTGTGGAATAAGAAATCACCGCCTGGCGTGGCGGGAAGTTGGCTGCGCGACCATTTACAGCAGAGTGGCGTTCAGATGACCAATAAATGATACGAATTTCCTTTGTGATAAAAATCACCGTTTTTAAACAACCTTGATAACTCTTTTTAACAATCATCTACTATTGCGGTGTTATTTTGCGCTGAGGTGGTGATGAAAGAGGTTGTGATAGTCGGGGCGTTACGGACACCGATTGGCTGCTTCCAGGGGACGCTGGCGCGCCACTCTGCCGTTGAATTAGGCAGCATGGTGGTCAGGGCGTTACTGGAACGCACGGGCGTGGACGTTCATGCTGTGGATGAAGTGATCCTCGGTCAGGTGCTTACCGCAGGTGCCGGGCAGAATCCGGCGCGTCAGTCCGCCATCAATGGTGGGCTACCCAATACCGTTTCCGCCATCACCATTAACGATGTCTGCGGTTCGGGCCTGAAAGCGCTGCATCTGGCGACCCAGGCTATCCAGTGCGGCGAAGCCGACATTGTGATTGCGGGCGGGCAAGAGAATATGAGCCGTGCCCCGCATGTTCTTACCGATAGCCGCACCGGCGCTCAACTGGGGAACAGCCAACTGGTCGACAGCCTGGTACATGACGGTCTGTGGGATGCCTTCAACGATTATCACATGGGCGTTACCGCGGAAAACCTGGCGCGAGAATACGGCATTAGCCGCGAATTGCAGGATGCCTACGCGCTGCACTCGCAGCACAAAGCGCGGATGGCAATTGATGCTGGACGCTTTAAAGATGAAATCGTGCCGGTGGTAACACAGCGTAATGGGCAATCATTGGTGGTGGATACCGACGAGCAGCCGCGTACCGATGCCAGCGCCGAAGGGCTGGCGCGTCTGGATCCTACCTTTGACAGGCTCGGTTCGGTAACGGCAGGTAACGCGTCATCCATCAATGACGGCGCCGCTGCGGTGATGATGATGAGCGAGGCCAAGGCGCAAGAGTTGAACTTACCTGTACTGGCCCGTATTCGCGCCTTTGCCAGCGTCGGGGTCGACCCTGCGCTCATGGGGATTGCGCCAGTGTATGCGACCCGCCGCTGCCTTGAGCGTGTGGGCTGGCAACTGGCTGATGTTGATCTTATCGAAGCTAATGAGGCCTTCGCCGCGCAGGCATTATCCGTTGGGAAAATGCTGGAGTGGGATGAACGGCGGGTGAATGTTAACGGCGGAGCCATTGCGCTCGGTCATCCGATTGGTGCGTCTGGCTGCCGAATTCTGGTTTCGCTGGTGCATGAAATGGTGAAGCGTCGGGCGCATAAGGGCCTGGCAACGCTGTGTATCGGTGGTGGTCAGGGTGTGGCGCTCGCTATCGAACGAGATTAACGATCTTACATTTACCGTCTTAAACGCCTTTCTACGTGTTTTCCCTGCACCTGTAAAAAAGCCCTCCAGCAGGAGGGCAAGGCCAGTTACAGAAACATACACTCTAAACACAGTCAACTTATCAAAACATTGTTTCATTTCATGTGATTAACTGCGCACTTTGTTAGAAAAGGTGTCTTTTCGACTGATCATCGCGGCTGAATTTTCCATTTTTTATCCCCGCCCCTAATGAATAAATAAATTTATCGTATTGTTATTCAATCATTTTATTAAGGTCCATTTCGCTATTCATACGCGCTAGCGTGATCGCACTTACACTTTTGATAATAAGATGCGAAAAAAGTGAAACATCGTTTTATTTATAATTGAAAACACATTCAGGGAGGAATATCATGAGTGCATAAGATAAAACGGAACAGCGTTTTGCTATTCGTTTAAGCATTCACGGTCAATTTATCACTGGAGGTAAATGTGGACGTAAGACAAAGCATCCATAGTGCGCATGCGAAAACCCTGGACACTCAGGGGCTGCGTAATGAGTTTTTGGTCGAAGAAGTGTTTGTCGCAGATGAATACACCATGGTCTACAGCCACATCGACCGCATCATTGTTGGCGGCATTATGCCAGTGGCCAAAACCGTCTCTGTGGGTGGCGAAGTCGGCAAACAGCTGGGCGTAACCTATTTCCTCGAACGTCGTGAGCTGGGTGTGATCAATATCGGCGGCCCGGGCACGATTACCGTTGACGGTCAGTGCTATGAAATTGGCCATCGCGACGCGCTGTACGTCGGAAAAGGGGCAAAAGAGGTGGTATTCGCCAGTATTGATACGACAAAACCGGCGAAGTTTTACTACAACTGCGCGCCGGCCCACACGACTTACCCAACTAAGAAAGTCACGCCTGCAGACGTTGCGCCAGTGACGCTGGGCGATAACCTCACCAGTAACCGTCGTACCATCAACAAATACTTTGTGCCGGATGTTCTGGAAACCTGCCAGTTGAGCATGGGTCTGACTGAACTGGCACCGGGTAACCTGTGGAACACCATGCCGTGTCATACCCATGAACGTCGTATGGAAGTCTATTTCTACTTCAATATGGAAGAAGATACCTGCGTCTTCCACATGATGGGGCAGCCTCAGGAAACGCGTCATATTGTGATGCACAACGAGCAGGCGGTGATTTCTCCAAGCTGGTCTATTCACTCCGGTGTCGGCACAAAAGCGTATACGTTCATTTGGGGCATGGTCGGCGAAAACCAGGTCTTTGATGATATGGACCATGTTGCAGTAAAAGATCTGCGCTAGTTGCGGGCGACAGCCGTGCCTGCTGCGGCGGGCATTATAAAAATTAAGGATTTACAATGATTTTGAATGCATTCTCTCTTGAAGGTAAAGTCGCCGTTGTGACCGGTTGTGACACCGGTCTGGGTCAGGGTATGGCGCTGGGCCTGGCGGAAGCGGGCTGCGATATCGTCGGTATCAACATTGTTGAACCGACAGAAACCATCGAACGTGTGACCGCACTGGGCCGCCGTTTTTTAAGCCTGACCGCCGATCTGCGTCAAATCGACGGTATTCCGGCGCTGCTGGAGCGCGCAGTGGCAGAATTCGGCCATATCGATATTCTGGTCAACAACGCGGGTCTTATCCGTCGTGACGATGCGATCGATTTCAGCGAAAAAGACTGGGATGACGTGATGAACCTGAACATTAAGAGCGTGTTCTTTATGTCTCAGGCCGCGGCGAAGCACTTTATCGCCCAGGGTAACGGCGGTAAAATTATCAACATCGCCTCTATGCTTTCCTTCCAGGGCGGGATCCGCGTGCCGTCTTACACCGCGTCTAAAAGCGGCGTAATGGGTGTTACCCGTCTGATGGCGAACGAGTGGGCAAAACATAACATCAACGTCAACGCGATTGCACCGGGTTACATGGCGACGAATAACACTCAACAGCTGCGTGCTGATGAGCAGCGTAGCGCAGAAATCCTCGATCGTATTCCGGCGGGGCGTTGGGGTCTGCCGAGCGACCTGATGGGGCCTGTCGTGTTCCTGGCGTCCAGCGCATCTGACTATATCAACGGCTATACCGTTGCGGTAGACGGCGGCTGGCTGGCGCGTTAATTGCTTTCCAGAGCCAACAAACCCTGCTAAATGGCAGGGTTTTTTTTACTTTTGAATCATTAAAATCCATATTGTGGTTATAAATTATTCCATATTAAATTTCATGCGTATCAATTTATTGTTTTTAATATTCTTTAATATCAATAAATTAAATTTAATTGAGTGATTGTCGGTAAATTTTAAAATTGGAATATCCATCACATAACGATGTGGTGTAGCTATTTAATCCATGTTTTTGCCGTTTCCCGCCTGACGCTTCCTGCAAGGGATCCCTTACTTTCAATGGCATGGTTACTCTGTATCTGGCAGGAAAAAATGGTCTCAATAAATAATGATGCTGCTTTAGCGCCGCGCCCAGTGCGCGATACGCGACGTATGAATATGTTTGTTTCTATCTCTGCGGCTGTCGCAGGGTTGTTATTCGGCCTGGATATTGGCGTGATTGCCGGGGCGTTGCCTTTCATCACCGATCACTTTGTGTTGACCAGCCGCCTGCAGGAGTGGGTGGTCAGCAGCATGATGCTGGGCGCGGCAATTGGTGCGCTGTTTAACGGTTGGCTGTCATTTCGCCTGGGACGTAAATACAGTCTGATGGCGGGGGCGATCCTTTTCGTCGTCGGATCTCTGGGCTCGGCGTTTGCCTCCAGCGTAGAAATGCTCATTTTTGCCCGCGTGGTATTGGGCGTTGCGGTGGGGATCGCCTCTTACACCGCACCGCTTTATCTCTCCGAAATGGCCAGTGAGAACGTACGCGGTAAGATGATCAGCATGTATCAGTTGATGGTTACGTTGGGTATTGTGCTGGCCTTTTTGTCTGATACGGCATTTAGTTACAGCGGAAACTGGCGCGCCATGTTGGGAGTGCTGGCGCTTCCGGCGGTGTTATTGATTATCCTGGTGGTTTTCCTGCCAAACAGCCCGCGCTGGCTGGCGGAAAAAGGTCGCCACATTGAAGCAGAAGAAGTATTGCGCATGCTGCGCGATACGTCAGAAAAGGCCCGCGATGAGCTGAACGAAATCCGTGAAAGCTTGAAGCTGAAGCAGGGTGGTTGGGCGCTGTTTAAAATTAACCGTAACGTGCGCCGCGCAGTTTTTCTTGGGATGTTACTGCAGGCGATGCAGCAGTTCACCGGGATGAACATCATCATGTATTACGCGCCGCGCATTTTCAAAATGGCGGGTTTTACCACCACAGAGCAGCAGATGATTGCCACGCTGGTGGTTGGCTTAACGTTTATGTTCGCTACCTTTATTGCCGTCTTCACGGTCGACAAAGCAGGACGTAAACCGGCGCTGAAAATTGGGTTCAGCGTAATGGCCATCGGGACGCTGGTGCTCGGATATTGCCTGATGCAGTTTGATAACGGCACGGCTTCCAGTGGACTATCCTGGCTGTCAGTTGGCATGACGATGATGTGTATTGCAGGCTATGCGATGAGCGCCGCGCCGGTGGTGTGGATCCTGTGTTCGGAAATTCAGCCGCTGAAATGCCGTGATTTTGGTATTACCTGCTCCACCACCACCAACTGGGTGTCGAACATGATCATTGGTGCAACGTTCCTGACGCTGCTCGATAGCATTGGCGCCGCCGGTACGTTCTGGCTATATACTGCGCTGAACGTCGTGTTTATCGGTATTACGTTCTGGCTGATTCCAGAAACCAAAAACGTCACGCTTGAGCATATCGAACGTAAGCTGATGGCAGGTGAGAAGTTAAGAGATATTGGGGTGTAAGTGAGCAGGGAGCCCGATAGAACAACTGATTATCGGGCTCTCATTACTACTTATTTCAGTGTGGAGCCGCCTGCCTTGCGAGGAGATCCTTAGCAGACAGCCCGGTTATCTTTAGTATAATTTCATGGCTAATACCATTCGCTAACATCATCTGGGCAATGCGTAACGCTTCTTGTTGTTTGGCTTCTTGTTGCAACACTTCCGCAATAGTCATCAGACTTTCCTTTTGCTGTGGTACCCGCTGAGCGACTTCACGGATAAATTTATCTACGTGAGGCGTATTTCCAAACTGCATCATGTAATTAAATAGCGTTTTGAGCTGGCTGTCATTAGCGTATCCCGTAGCCAGCAACGAGACCAGTTGTTCCACTAATCCCATTAAATCACGCTTGCGGATATGTTTTTGCATCAATTCCAGCAGTGCTATACGGCGATGTTGCATAATTTCGTCATCGGGTATTACGGTGATATCTACCAGCGGAAATGTTGCTGAGTATAGCTGTCGTGCCACTATGGGGTCGTCAAACTCATCCAGCCAGCAGAGTGAAAAGGGGTAGGGGCTGAGTGCACCATGATAAAACAGCATCGGTATCACCAAAGGTAATGTTTTATGGCCAGCATCCAGATGGCGTTGCATTGCGGCCATTGCATAGCGCATTAGCCGAAATGCCATGTGAGCGTCTGGCGAACTCTGATGCTCGATAACAACATAGATATACCCATCGCCTTCATTTGTTTTTAATGACCACAGTACGTCGGAGTAGCTGGCTCGCAGGCTATCCTCAATAAAACTGCCTGATTCCAGTTTTAGTGTTTGCAGATCACATAGCTCCCGCAAGGTTGATGGAAGATAGATATCCAGAAAATCTCTTGCGGTATCAGGATGGTACAAGAACTGTTTGAAGACTGCGTCATGTGGAGTGGATGTTGTCATTTTTGTCATGGCGATCCGTCACCGTTAATTAAGATAACGTGACTGTAATCGCCCACATGGCGAGACACATCGGGTGATTAATGCTTATGCGAATTGGTATCGAAGGAAAATGCCCCACATTGTAACGTATTCATTTTTAGGGAACTGAGTACGCATTTTAGCGTGTTCTCAAACCGGTCAGTAGCACGGCTTGAGAACAACGAAATTACCCGTGTAGAAAATCTTCGCGTATGGGCGTAAAGGTATCCAGCAGCGTTCCCGGTTTTAAACAGACGCAGCCATGCATAATGTTGGGTTGTTTATACAGGGTATCGCCCGCCCTAACGACATGCTTTTCTTCGCCGATGGTAAATTCAAACTCACCGGACAACACGTAAGTCAGCTGCTCGTGCGGATGATTGTGCATCGGGCCTATCGCGCCTTGCCCGAAGTTCACCTCAACCGCCATCATGTTACCGTCGTGAGCAAGAATGCGCCGGGTAACGCCATTGCCCAGATCGTCAAGCGTGGTCTCTTTATGAAAAATAAACATCCGGCCTTCCTGTAATTAATTAAAACAATGTTTCATTAAACCTATATCAGAAAATTAAAAAAAGAAATGCACGCCAACAGATGTGGAAAGTTGATCACATCTTTGGTTCACTGGAGAGACAACAACGAGTCAGGGGAAATGATGAAAACGATCGGTCTGTTAGGCGGTATGAGCTGGGAATCTACCATTCCTTATTATCGACTCATTAATGAAGGGGTAAAACAGCGTCTGGGTGGCCTGCATTCTGCGCAGATTCTGTTGCACAGCGTGGATTTTCACGAGATTGAAGTCTGTCAGTCAAGCGGTGACTGGCAGCGAGCCGGTGAGATCCTCGCGCAGGCCGCCACAGCGCTACAGCAAGCCGGAGCGCAAGGGATTGTGCTGTGTACCAACACCATGCACAAGGTTGCTGAGGCGATTGAAAGCGCCTGTGATGTGCCGTTCCTGCATATTGCCGACGCGACGGGGCGGGCGATACAAAAGCAGCAGATGAGCAACGTGGCGCTACTGGGTACGCGCTACACCATGGAACAGGATTTTTACCGCGGTCGTTTACAGACTGAATTTGGCATTAGCACGCTGATTCCTGAAGCTGATGACCGTCAGAAAATAAACCAGATTATTTTCGATGAGCTGTGTCTCGGTGAGTTCAGCGAGGCTTCCCGCGATTATTACCTGGGCGTCATCGACCAACTGGCGAAACAGGGGGCGCAAGGGGTGATATTTGGCTGTACTGAGATTGGTCTGCTGGTTCCCGCCGAGCTAAGCCCACTACCGGTTTTCGACACCGCGGCAATCCATGCGCAAGATGCGGTGGCATTTATGCTTTCGGTTGTGGATGCAAAATAGCCTCCAGCGGGTCAATAAGACTTGGTAGATGGTCCTGCAGATGCGCCGTAAAAGCATCAACCAGCGCCGAGGCGGGGCGATGAAGTGGGTGAATCAGGCTGACCGTAAAGGGTACCGAAATACTGAAGCGGCGGATGACGACCCCGCTACTGGCGTAATCCAGCGCGGTCAGTGGGTTTACCACCGAGATCCCCACGCCTGCCCGCACCATTGCACAAATTGAAGCGGCGCTATGGGTTTCAATCACCATACGGCGCTTCACCTGGTGCTCATTAAACAGGGTATCCAGTAGCTGACGGTAACTGTCGGTCCGTGACAGGCTGATGTAGTTTTCCCCCTGAAAATCCTGCGGCGTTAACACCGCTTTCTTAGTCAGCGGATGCCCCTGGGGCAGCACGCACACTTCATCCAGCGCCAGCAATTCGGTGCGTTTTGTTCCGGCAGGCGTATGCAGCGTTTCCGTTAGCCCCAGATCGTGGCGCTGCGCTGACAGCCACTCTTCCAGTAGCGGTGACTCCTGCGGCACTATCTGAATATTGACCTGCGGATAGCGTGCGAGGAATGGCTGCAGTAGTGGCGGTAAAAAGGACTGTGAGAATACCGGCAGGCAAACAATCGACAATTCGCCCTGGCGGAACTCGCGCAGGCTTTCGGCGGCGCTCACAATTCTGTCCAGGCCATACCACGAACGTTGCACCTCTTCAAACAGACGTAACCCTTGCACGGTTGGGTGCAGCCGGCCACGCGTGCGTTCAAACAGCGTTAATCCCAGTACTTTCTCGAATCGGGCCAGTTCCCGACTGACGGTGGGCTGCGAGGTATGTAGCATGCGCGCGGCTTCCGTCAGATTGCCTGCCGTCATGATGGCGTGAAAAATTTCGATGTGTCGCAGGTTAACGGCGGGCATGGGCAATCCTCGAATGAACCAATCCATATCATTTTTGCATAGACTCACGATAAAACGATATTTTTTATTCTTTTCGGGCTGTGGCGTAATCATAAAAAAGCCAATACCGGAGTACACCATGCCACGCCCACTCAACAACACAGACACGGACCTGACCGCCGACAACCTGCTGCGCCTGCCTGCCGAATTCGGCTGCCCGGTGTGGGTCTATGATGCGCAGATTATACGCGCCCAGATTGGCAAACTGAGTCAGTTTGACGTGGTGCGTTTTGCCCAGAAGGCATGTTCGAATATTCATATTTTGCGCCTGATGCGCGAGCAGGGCGTAAAGGTTGATTCCGTCTCGCTTGGCGAAATTGAACGTGCGCTAGCGGCAGGTTTTGTACCGGGGAAAGATGAAATCGTCTTTACCGCCGATATGATTGATGAAGCGACGCTTGCGCGGGTGCATGAATTGCGCATTCCGGTAAATGCCGGGTCGGTGGATATGCTGGAACAACTGGGTCAGGTCTCGCCGGGCCATCGCGTGTGGCTACGCGTAAACCCTGGCTTTGGGCATGGACACAGTCAGAAAACCAATACCGGCGGCGAAAACAGCAAGCACGGGATCTGGTATAGCGATCTTCCCGCGGCGCTGGAGGTGATTCAGCGCTACAAGCTGAAGCTGGTGGGGATTCATATGCATATTGGTTCTGGTGTGGACTACGCGCATCTGGAGCAGGTGTGTGGTGCGATGGTGCGTCAGGTAATTGAATTTGATCAGGATCTGGAGGCGATCTCTGCGGGCGGCGGTTTATCAATCCCGTATCGCGAAGGTGAAGAGGCGATCGATACCAATCACTACTTTGGATTGTGGAACGCTGCGCGTGAGCAGATTGCTAAATACCTGGGTCACCCGGTCGCGCTTGAGATAGAGCCGGGTCGTTTTCTGGTCGCAGAAGCCGGCGTGCTGGTAGCACAGGTACGCAGCGTAAAAGAGATGGGTAGCCGTCACTTTGTACTGATCGATGCGGGCTTCAACGATCTGATGCGCCCGGCGATGTACGGCAGCTATCACCATATCTCCGCGCTGGCTGGGGATGGTCGCTCTCTGGAACACACCCCGCAACGGGAAACCGTGGTGGCCGGGCCGCTGTGCGAATCTGGCGACGTGTTTACCCAGCAGGAGGGCGGAAATGTGGAAACCCGTCTGTTGCCTGCGGTGGTGCCGGGTGATTATCTGGTCTTGCATGATACCGGGGCGTACGGCGCGTCTATGTCGTCAAACTACAATAGCCGTCCTCTGCTGCCGGAGGTTTTGTTCGATAACGGCGTGGCGCGGCTGATTCGCCGTCGCCAGACCATTGATGAGCTGTTAGCGCTGGAATTAATCTGATTACAGCGTGGTGAAATGCCGGATGGCGCTACGCTTATCCGGCCTACGAAATTAACTGTGGGCGCTGTTGGCCGGATAAGGCACTTGTGCCGCCATCCGGCATTTAATTACTTAAAATACGGCCCGAGCGTTACTGAGTCACGTAGTACCAGTTTGCCGGTAAACGGTGGGATTGGCTCGACGCTCTCGCCGTTGGCCAGCCGGATAGCCTGGTCGATTGCCGTGGTTATCATGGTATCAATCGGCAGATAAACGGTAGACAGCCCCGGCTCCAGCCATTTGGCGCTGGGTGCATCATCAAAACCAAACAGTGAGACGTCCGTTGGGATCCTCAGCCCGGCCTGATGTAACGCTTTTGATGCGCCCAATGCCATGTCATCGTTACAGGCGAACAATGCGCTGAATTTCACCCCTTCCTCCAGCAGTTCACGACAGGCTTCATAGCCTCGTGTCATCGTGGAGTCGCCGTATTTGACCTTGTCGGGATCCCAGGGAATACCGTTTTTTTCCAGCGCTTTACGATACCCCATCAGGCGGGATTTACCGGTCGGGGTATGGCCTGGCACAGTGATACAAGCAATATCGCTATGGCCCTGGGAGATAAGATAATTGACCGCCTGATAGGCCGCGTCTTCCTGTTCAAAGAAAATCGCGCGATCGCGGGCCTGGCTTACATCACGGTTGATGACCAGCAAGGGCATAGCGATGCTGTTCATCAGCGACATTATCTCTTTTTCACTCATATAGCGGGTATAGAGAATAATGGCGTCGCACTGCCTGTCCGCCAGCATTTGCACGGCTTCCTGCTCACGCTCTGGTGTGTCGTGTCCGTCGGTGACGATCAACTGCTTGCCGTGAGATTCCGTCTGGCGTGAAGCCTGTTGCAGCAGCCGGCCAAAGTAGAATCCATCAAATGTAGAAACCACCAGACCAATGCTGTTGCTGGTGCGGTTTGCCAAAGATCGTGCTAGAAAATTAGGCCGATAATCAAGTGCCTGCATGGCCTTAAACACTTTCTGGCGCGTGCTCTCTTTTACCTGACCCGTGCCATTCAGTACGCGCGAAACGGTCGCTTTTGAGACGCCTGCGCGTCGTGAAACGTCCAACATCGTAGTCATAACGCTATCCTGGTTAATCGTTTGACGATGAATTCCCCGGCTCTGTCAGCGTCGAAACGGAATGGCGACGCACCAGAGTTGGGTTAAAAACGTGGGTAATTTCAGGCACGGGGCGCTTCTCCGCCAGCGCGAGCGCCAGTTCGGCAGCCTGGGTTGCCATCGTCACGATCGGATAGCGTACCGTGGTCAGACGCGGGCGCACGTAGCGGGAAACCAGCACATCATCAAAACCAATCAGCGAGATTTCTCCCGGTACATCAATGCCGTTATCATTTAATACGCCCATGGCACCAGCCGCCATTGAGTCGTTGTAGCAGGCTACCGCAGTGAAGTTTTTGCCACGACCAAGTAACTCGGTCATCGCCTGTTCACCGCCGCTTTCATCCGGTTCACCAAACGTTACCAGGCGATCGCTGACCGGTATATTGCTCTCTGCCAGCGCGTCGTAATAGCCTTGCAGACGATCTTCCGCATCTGAGATTGTGTGATTGGAGCACAGATAGCCAATGCGCGTATGGCCCTGTTGAATGAGGTGGCGGGTCGCCAGCCATGCGCCGAAACGGTCATCAAGGGCAACGCAGCGTTGTTCGAATCCTGGCAGAATTCGGTTAATTAATACCATGCCGGGGATTTGCTTCATTAGTGATGCCAGCTCAGCATCCGGGATGATTTTTGCGTGGACAACAAGGGCTGCGCAGCGGTGGCGAATGAGCTGTTCAATCGCCTGTCGTTCCTTCTGTTCGTTATGGTAGCCGTTGCCAATCAGTAAAAAATTACCGGTGTTATAGGCCACCTGCTCGACAGCTTTAACCATTGCCCCAAAGAATGGATCGGACACATCACCAACGACCAGACCGATGGTCTCTGTGGATTGTTGTGCCAGCGCACGCGCATTGGCGTTGGGGTGGTAGCTGAGAGATTCCATTGCACTCGTTACAGCCAGGCGCGATGCTTCGCTGGCTTTAGGGGAATCATTAATCACTCGAGAAACGGTGGCGACTGATACACCTGCTAGTCGGGCTACATCCTTTATGGTCGCCATGATAGTACCTGTTGTGGGTAAACGCTTACATTCCGTCAGTGTTACGGAAAATGGCTGGCTGTTCAAGCAGATTGCCCGTCAGAACGTCGCAAATGTGAGCGCACACGAGCGAAGTAAGACAGAAAATAGAAAATGCTAATTTTTGCTTACACTTTGCGATGTGCTGTTGCGATTGTTCGCTGGTGAGGGAACTGAGCAGATTGCTAGAGTTGAGATCCCAGAGGTATTGATAGGTGAAATCAACTTTCGGGTTGATCACTAGAATTACACCAGCCTGCGCAGATGCGCAGGTTTTTTTTTACCTTCAGCCTATCTGTAACAGTAACCGATAATTTACACAACTCGTTGCATTTGGGTTCATTCCTTTGCGTTTTCGCACTGGCGTATCTGGCTGCTGACGACCACAATCAAGATCCCAGAGGTATTGATTGGTGAGATTATTCGGTACGCACTTCGTACCTGTCTCTTGCACCAACCTGCGCGGATGCGCAGGTTTTTTTTCGAATTGTATTTAACAGTTACCTGTCGCGCCTATTCCCCAACTCGTATACTCTCCCACCATTGATGTTTATATAATTAATGGCACAGGGAGTTGAGATGCTATTTGGCTTTTTTCGTAATCTGTTTCGCGTGCTTTTCCGCGTTCGCGTCACGGGCGATGTCAGCGCGCTACAGGGAGAACGCGTTCTAATCACTCCCAACCATGTCTCATTTATAGACGGCATCCTGTTGGCGCTCTTTTTACCGATTCGTCCCGTCTTCGCTGTTTACACCTCGATCAGCCAGCAATGGTATATGCGCTGGCTAACCCCGCTGATTGATTTCGTACCGTTAGATCCAACCAAACCGATGTCGATTAAACATCTGGTTCGTCTGGTCGAACAGGGCCGCCCGGTGGTTATCTTCCCGGAAGGGCGTATTTCGACCACCGGTTCGTTGATGAAAATCTATGACGGTGCCGGGTTTGTCGCCGCTAAGTCGGGAGCGACGGTCGTACCTGTGCGCATTGAGGGCGCAGAGCTTTCCCGCTTTAGCCGCCTGAAAGGTTTGGTTAAACAGCGATTCTTCCCGTGCATCCGCTTACACATCCTACCGCCGACACAACTGCCGATGCCGGAAGCACCGCGAGCTCGCGATCGCCGTAAAATCGCCGGAGAGATGCTGCATCAAATTATGATGGAAGCACGCATGGCGGTTCGTCCGCGTGAGACGCTCTACGAGTCGCTGCTGGCGGCGAAATACCGTTTTGGCGCAGGCAAAAACTGCATTGAAGATATTAATTTCACTCCGGACAGCTACCGCAAACTGCTGACGAAAACGCTGTTTGTCGCGCGTATTCTGGAAAAATACAGCACCGAGGGTGAAAGAATCGGCCTGATGCTGCCAAATGCGGGAATCAGCGCGGCGGTCATTTTTGGCGCCATTGCGCGTCGACGCATTCCAGCCATGATGAACTACACCGCGGGTGTGAAAGGATTAACCAGCGCCATTACTGCGTCTGAAATAAAGACGATCTTCACATCCCGACAGTTTCTCGATAAAGGCAAACTCTGGCATTTACCGGAACAGCTCACCCAGGTGCGTTGGGTGTATCTGGAAGACTTGAAAGCTGATGTGACCTTTAGCGATAAGCTGTGGATTTTCTCACATCTGCTGGCACCGCATCTGGCGCAGGTGAAGCAGCAGCCGGAAGACGCTGCGGTGATCCTCTTTACCTCCGGTTCAGAAGGCCATCCGAAAGGCGTGGTTCACAGTCATAAAAGCATTCTGGCGAACGTTGAGCAGATTAAAACGATTGCCGATTTCACCGCCGATGACCGCTTTATGTCGGCGCTGCCGCTGTTCCACTCCTTTGGGCTAACGGTGGGATTATTCACGCCGCTACTGACTGGCGCAGAAGTGTTTCTTTATCCCAGCCCGCTGCATTACCGCATTGTGCCAGAGCTGGTATACGACCGGAACTGCACCGTGTTGTTTGGTACGTCAACGTTCCTAGGCAACTACGCGCGTTTCGCGCATCCATACGATTTCCATCGCCTGCGCTATGTGGTTGCGGGAGCGGAAAAACTGCAGGACAGCACAAAGCAACTGTGGCAGGAGAAATTTGGCCTGCGTGTCCTTGAGGGCTATGGGGTGACGGAATGTGCCCCGGTGGTGTCGATTAACGTACCGATGGCGGCAAAATCGGGAACGGTAGGGCGCATCTTGCCTGGTATGGATGCTCGACTGTTGGCCGTTCCGGGAATTGAGGACGGTGGGCGTTTACAGCTGAAAGGCCCTAATATTATGAGCGGCTATTTGCGCGTCGAAAAACCTGGGGTGCTGGAGGTGCCAACGGCAGAGAATGCGCAAGGTGAGATTGAGCGCGGCTGGTATGACACCGGAGACATCGTGCGCTTTGATGAAAACGGCTTTGTACAGATTCAGGGGCGCGCTAAGCGTTTTGCTAAAATTGCCGGAGAGATGGTGTCGCTGGAAATGGTTGAGCAACTGGCGTTGGCGGTGTCTGCAGACAAAATGCATGCTACTGCGATCAAGAGTGATGCCAGCAAAGGTGAGGCGCTGGTGCTGTTTACCACCGATAGCGAACTCACGCGTGAAAAACTACAGCAGTATGCGCGGGCGCACGGCGTACCTGAACTCGCCGTACCGCGTGATATACGCCACCTGAAGCAACTCCCATTACTCGGCAGCGGTAAGCCGGATTTTGTTACGCTGAAAAGCTGGGTCGATGAGCCGGAAAAACAACATGAGTGAGTCAGTGCACACTAACACGTCAATCTGGTCCAAAGGGATGATGTCCGTTATCGCCGCGCAGTTTCTGTCGGCGTTTGGCGATAACGCGTTGCTGTTTGCTACGCTGGCGTTGCTGAAGGAGCAATTTTATCCGGACTGGAGCCAGCCTATCCTGCAAATGGTGTTTGTGGGTGCTTACATTCTGTTTGCGCCGTTTGTTGGACAGGTGGCGGATAGCTTTGCCAAAGGCAGAGTGATGATGTTCGCGAACTCCCTGAAACTGCTGGGTGCGGCAAGTATTTGCTTCGGCATTAATCCGTTTCTCGGGTATACGCTAGTGGGGATTGGCGCGGCGGCGTATTCACCGGCCAAGTATGGCATTCTCGGTGAACTGACCACCGGCGACAAACTGGTGAAAGCCAACGGCCTGATGGAAGCTTCCACCATTGCCGCGATTTTGCTCGGTTCTGTCGCCGGCGGCGTTCTGGCCGACTGGCACGTGATTGCCGCGCTTTCTGCCTGTGCGCTGGCCTATGCTGGCGCAGTGGTCGCTAACCTGTATATCCCGAAACTAGCCGCGGCTCGCCCTGGCCAGTCCTGGCATCTGGGGAAAATGACGCGCAGTTTCTTCTGTGCCGCCTCTTCGCTGTGGCGCAACGGTGAAACACGCTTCTCGTTGGTGGGAACCAGCCTTTTTTGGGGGGCGGGCGTTACGCTGCGTTTTCTGCTGGTACTGTGGGTTCCGGTGGCGCTCGGCATCACCGATAACGCCACGCCGACCTATCTCAATGCCATGGTAGCGATCGGGATTGTCGTCGGCGCGGGGGCGGCTGCGAAGCTGGTGACGCTGGAAACTGTGTCGCGCTGTATGCCTGCGGGGATCCTGATCGGCGTCGTGGTGCTGATTTTTTCTCTTCAACATTCGCTGCTTCCGGCCTACGCATTGCTGATGCTTATCGGCGTGTGTGGTGGGTTCTTTGTGGTGCCGCTGAATGCGTTACTGCAGGAGCGGGGTAAGAAAAGCGTCGGCGCAGGTAATGCGATTGCGGTGCAAAACCTGGGTGAAAACAGCGCGATGCTGTTGATGTTGGGTATTTACTCACTGGCGGTGCTGGTGGGGATTCCGGCGGTAGCAATTGGTATTGGGTTCGGTGCGCTGTTTGCGCTGGCGATTGCGGCGCTGTGGATTTGGCAGCGCCGCCATTAGTCTGTTATATGCTGTTGCAACCAGGCCTACAGGGAACGCTGTCTGTAGGCCTGATAAGCGCAGCGCCATCAGGCGCTAACTGTTAAGGTGCAGGATAGGTATACACCTGATGCACCGCTTCAATCTCTGCCAGCACTTCCTCGCTCAACTCCAGATGCAGACTTTCAACGTTGGTTTTTAGCTGCTCCATGGTCGTGGCGCCCAGCAAAGTGCTGGCGACAAACGGCTGACGACGCACGAATGCCAGCGCCATTTGCGCAGGATCCAGATTATGGCGTTTCGCGATATCCACATAGGCCGCAACGGCTTTCTGCGTCTGCTCGCCGCTGTAGCGCGTGAAACGGCTAAACAGCGTATTGCGTGCACCGGCAGGTTTCGCGCCGTTCAGGTATTTCCCGGTTAATGTACCGAAGCCCAGGCAAGAGTAGGCCAGCAGCTCAACGCCTTCATACTGGCTCACTTCTGCCAGTCCAACCTCAAAGCTGCGGTTCAGCAGGCTGTAGGGGTTCTGGATGGTGGCGATGCGTGGCAGATCGTGTTTGTCCGCCAGGTGCAGATAGCGCATCACGCCAAAAGCGGTTTCATTAGAAACGCCGATGTAGCGAATTTTCCCGGCGCGCTGAAACTCGGCCAGCGCGTCCAGCGTATCCAGCAGGGAAACGACCGGCGCGGAGTCTGTCCAGCTGTAGCCTAACTTACCAAAGCAGTTGGTCGGGCGCTGCGGCCAGTGAACCTGATACAGATCCAGGTAATCGGTTTGCAGTCTTTTCAGGCTGTCATGCAGCGCTTCACGGATATTTTTTCGATCCAGCGCCTGATTCGGGCGGATGCCGCTGTCGTTGTTGCGTGATGGTCCACTGACCTTAGAAGCGACGATCAGCTTTTCGCGGCTGCCGTGTTTGGCGAGCCAGTTACCTACGTAGGTTTCGGTGAGACCCTGGGTTTCAGGACGCGGCGGTACCGGATACATCTCGGCAACGTCGATCAAATTAATGCCCTGTGCTACGGCATAATCGAGCTGTGCATGTGCGTCGGCTTCGCTGTTTTGTTCACCAAACGTCATTGTGCCCAGCCCCAGTGTACTGACTTCCAGCGAGCTGTGGGGTATACGGTGATATTGCATAGCCGTTTCCTTTTTATAATCACGACATAAGGATTATAAAAATGGCTGAGGGAAGCGAAAAAGGAAAGTAAAATTGTTAAGGCCAGCGCGCTGCTGACCTCAACCATCAGCGTTCAATGATTTGGGACACATCATCGCGGTTAATCTGCATCGCATTGCCCTGCTGGTCGTGATAGCTCACAAGACCGGTATCATCGTCAATTTCTGGTTTTCCATCGGTCAGGATCATTCGACCATCTTTTGTTGCCATTACATAATCGCTGCTGCATCCGGAAACGGCAAAAGCCAGTCCTACGGCGGAAATCAAAACTGCCCATTTTTTCATCTGCTTATCCTCACATGGCCTGCGTCTGACAATAGTTTAGTAATAACGCGAAGTTGTGCAGGGTGAAAGCAGTAAAATCTTAAACTGTGAGAAGGGGTAGGTGTGGTGGGCATTCGCTCCCCTTGCGGGGAGCGATGAATTTTATCAGAGCGGATTTTTTTTATTACGCCACAGATTCAGGGTCTCTACCGCGATAGAGAAGAACATGGCGAAATAGATATATCCTTTCGGAACGTGGACGTCGAAACTTTCCAGAATCAGCGTAAAACCGACCAGAATCAGGAACGAGAGCGCCAGCATTTTTACTGAAGGGTGGCGATCGACAAACTCACCAATTGGGCGAGCAGCAAACATCATCACGCCTACGGCAATCACTACTGCCGCCATCATGATAAACAGATGATCGGACAAACCAACCGCAGTAATCACGGAATCCAGACTGAAGATAATGTCTAACAACATGATCTGCACAATCGCGCCCAGGAAAGAAGATACGCGGGTTTTTAACCCCTCTTCCTCACCTTCAATGGACTCGTGGATCTCCTTGCTGGCTTTCCAGATCAGGAACAATCCCCCCAGCAGAAGGATCAGGTCGCGTGCTGATATTGCCTCGCCAAACAACTCGAATAGCGGGTTTGTCAGTCGCGTTACCCAGGCGATAGAAGCCAGCAGAGCCAGACGCATGATCATCGCCGCCGCCAGCCCAATACGTCGGGCATGATTGCGTTGCGCTGTCGGGAGTTTGGCTACAACCAGAGAAAGGAAAATAATATTGTCGATCCCAAGAACGATCTCCAGCAGCGTCAGCGTACCGAGCGCAAGCCAGGCGTTAGGATCGGTTATCCATGCAAATAACATCGAACAAAGTCCTGCCAAAAAAAAGAAGCGGTAATTATAGGCCCGTAACGCGGCGGGTGAAAGGCCGGGCGGTGCCTATTGCGCCTGGAACAAGAAATGTCGCTCAAGCAATGCGCGGGTGAAGTTCTTTTTCAGATAAAAGCCGCGTGGCAGGGTCAGGATGGGCTCGCCGTTGGCACCAATGGCCTCGGTTAGCGCGCGGGCGTTAGCGGCTTTAGGACGCAGTTGCAGTACTTCCCCATGGCGAGCGGTGATGCGTTCGACGTGACCTAACACAATCATGTCCATTAATTCTTCCCAGTCCAGACGCAATTGCCGGTCCTCTTCTTCATTCGGGCTCCACAGCAAGGGAGAGCCGACGCGGCGCTCAGCCAGCGGGATGCTGCGTTCGCCTTCTACTGGGATCCACAGAACGCGTTTGAGTTTGTGCCGTACATGGCTGGTTTCCCAGGTGACGCCGGTATTGCCGGTTAACGGTGCCACGCACACAAAGGTGGTTTCCAGCGGTCTGCCAAGACTGTCCACAGGGATCGTTTTCAGCTCCACGCCCAGCGCCGCAAAATCCTGCTCTGGTTTACTGCCCGCGCTGGCACCGAGCCAGATTTCCAGTAGCACGCCAATCCAGCCTTTATCGCGCTTAAGATCCTTCGGCGTAACGATTCCCGCCATTGCCGCTAATTCTCCTAACGCGTAGCCCGAAAGCTGTCGTGCCTGGCTCAGCAACTGGGCTTCAGATTCAGGGGGAGAAAGCAACGGACGGAGTTCTGGCATCGGGTTAACCCTTAGGTGAAAAAATAAGCAATGATTTTATACCGTGTGGACAGAGTTTATCTTTTTCCACATGCTTTATTCAATTATATGATTTATATTGGTTTTTAGATTCACGTTTGCAGAGTTGCGCAACAGCGAAGCGGGTTTTCCAATTCTGGTCACTGACAATGAACAGGATCTTACACCATGTTATCCACAGAAAGATGGGATAACTGTGAAAAACCCCCACTACTGTTTCAATTTACAGCCTTGACGTGCGACGAAAATCGAATTTTCACACAAATTGTGCCTAACTTATTGGCATAATCTGTGGATAAAACCGACGCTGGTCGATCTTTCATCAACGTGAAGATCGTATGAGTGATGTACATCACATTTCTGTGTGTTTATCTGCGTGGATCAGTTTTAACTTTATGAATGTATAAGACTATTTTTACTCTGTGACGAATGTCTTATTCGGACTGTTCTGGGTTTTCCCATAGTAATTCCGTACTTCTTCACAACTATATCCACAGAAAAGGTGAATAAAATCGCCTTGCTTGCCCTTCTTCTGTTTATAACTCGGCCTTTAACTGTGAGTTATTCAATTGTTATTAGAATATCGCACCCTTAACAGAGTGGTTTACCGCCCCTCAGGAGTGTGAAACAATCGTTTGTATATAAGGTTTATGTTGAGGTAGTCCGGTGATTGATGACGATGGCTACCGCCCGAATGTAGGGATAGTAATTTGTAACCGCCAGGGGCAGGTCATGTGGGCCCGGCGATTTGGTCAGCACTCCTGGCAATTTCCACAAGGTGGGATCAACGCAGGAGAGACAGCAGAGCAGGCGATGTACCGGGAACTCTTTGAAGAAGTGGGTCTCAGTCGTAAAGATGTACGGATCCTTGCTTCTACTCGTAACTGGTTGCGTTACAAGTTACCGAAACGTTTGGTGCGTTGGGACACGAAGCCGGTTTGTATCGGCCAGAAACAAAAGTGGTTTCTTCTGCAATTGGTCAGCAGCGATGCTGAAATCAATATGCAAACCAGCAGTACACCTGAGTTCGACGGCTGGCGCTGGGTGAGTTACTGGTATCCGGTTCGACAGGTGGTGTCATTTAAACGCGATGTCTATCGCAGGGTGATGAAAGAATTCGCAAGTGTTGTCATGGCGCTTCAGGAGAGCACTCCTAAGCCGCAAAGCACACCTGCGTACAGACGTAAAAGAGGTTAAGCTACGCAAATTATGCTCACCCGCCTGCGCGAAATAGTCGAAAAGGTGGCCAGTGCTCCGCGTCTGAATGAAGCGCTCAATATACTGGTTACCGACATCTGTCTTGCGATGGATACAGAGGTCTGTTCGGTTTATCTGGCCGATCACGATCGACGTTGTTATTACCTCATGGCGACCCGGGGACTGAAAAAACCACGTGGTCGCACTGTCGCACTCGCGTTTGATGAAGGTATCGTTGGCCTGGTTGGCAGGCTGGCGGAACCTATCAACCTCGCCGATGCGCAAAAACATCCCAGCTTTAAATACATACCTTCGGTAAAAGAAGAGCGTTTTCGTGCATTCTTAGGCGTACCGATCATTCAGCGTCGCCAGCTTTTAGGTGTGCTGGTGGTGCAGCAGCGTGAACTGCGTCAGTACGATGAAAGTGAAGAGTCTTTCCTCGTCACGCTCGCCACGCAAATGGCGGCCATACTTTCGCAGTCGCAACTAAACGCGCTGTTCGGTCAATACCGGCAAACGCGCATCCGTGCATTGCCTGCCGCCCCCGGCGTGGCAATAGCTGAAGGCTGGCAGGATGCGACGCTGCCGCTGATGGAGCAGGTCTATCAGGCTTCAACGCTGGATCCGGTGCTTGAGCGCGAGCGACTGACCGGTGCGTTGGAAGAGGCGGCGAACGAATTCCGCCGCTACAGCAAGCGTTTTACCGCTGGGGCGCAGAAAGAAACGGCGGCGATCTTTGATCTTTACTCGCACTTGCTTTCCGATACCCGTCTGCGCCGCGAGCTGTTTGCGGAAGTGGATAACGGTTCAGTGGCCGAGTGGGCGGTTAAAACGATCATTGAAAAGTTTGCCGAACAATTTGCCGCGCTGAGCGATAACTACCTCAAAGAGCGGGCCGGAGATTTACGCGCGCTCGGCCAGCGTCTGCTGTTCCACCTCGACGACTCTATCCAGGGGCCGAATGCCTGGCCGGAACGCTTCGTACTGGTGGCGGATGAACTTTCGGCGACCACGCTGGCGGAGCTTCCTCAGGACCGGTTAGTCGGCGTGGTTGTCCGGGACGGCGCAGCCAACTCTCATGCGGCAATTATGGTTCGTGCGCTGGGTATCCCTACCGTTATGGGGGCCGATATCCAGCCGTCGGTGCTGCATCGTCGCACGCTGGTGGTGGACGGTTATCGCGGTGAACTGCTGGTCGATCCGGAACCGGTATTGATTCAGGAATACCAGCGTCTTATCAGTGAAGAAATTGAGCTGAGCCGCCTGGCGGAAGACGACGTCAACCAGCCAGCACAGTTGAAAAGCGGCGAGCGCGTGAAGGTGATGCTCAATGCGGGTCTCAGCCCGGAACATGAAGAAAAGCTGGGTAGCAGGATCGACGGTATTGGCCTGTATCGCACCGAAATCCCGTTCATGCTGCAAAGCGGTTTTCCTTCGGAAGAAGAACAGGTTGCGCAGTATCAGGGCATGCTGCAAATGTTTAACGACAAGCCGGTGACCCTACGTACGCTGGATGTCGGTGCCGATAAACAGCTGCCCTACATGCCGATCAGTGAAGAGAACCCGTGCCTTGGCTGGCGAGGGATCCGCATAACGCTCGATCAGCCAGAGATCTTTTTGATCCAGGTTCGCGCCATGCTGCGTGCCAACGCGGCAACCGGCAACCTCAGCATTTTGCTGCCGATGGTAACCAGCATTGATGAAGTGGACGAAGCGCGACGTTTGATTGAACGCGCCGGACGCGAAGTGGAGGAGATGATCGGTTACGAGATCCCGAAACCGCGCATTGGCATCATGCTGGAAGTTCCGTCGATGGTGTTCATGCTGCCGCATCTGACAAACCGGATTGACTTTATCTCAGTCGGAACCAACGATCTTACCCAGTACATACTGGCCGTCGATCGTAACAACACACGGGTAGCCAGCATTTATGACAGTCTGCATCCGGGGATGTTACGTGCGCTGGCGATGATTGCGCAGGAAGCCGAAAGAAGCGGTATCGATTTACGCCTGTGTGGTGAAATGGCGGGCGACCCGATGTGCGTGGCTATTCTGATCGGCCTGGGTTTCCGTCATTTGTCGATGAACGGTCGTTCTGTCGCTCGCGTAAAATATCTGCTGCGTCATATCGATTTTGATGAGGCGCAAACGCTGGCGCAGCGCAGCCTGGAAGCGCAGATGGCGGCTGAGGTACGCCATCAGGTAGCGGCCTTTATGGAGCGCCGCGGCATGGGGGGATTGATTCGCGGAGGATTGTAGGCCTGATAAGCGTAGCGTCATCAGGCATTACGGGGTAAAGATTACTTATACAGATCTTTTACATCTTCCCGGCATCCGCTTCTAACCCCTTGTGCTATCATTCGCACCTTTGGAGCGCCTGCATTATGCAGGCGCGCTTATCAATTGCTGTCTGACTTCAGCGAAATAACAAGAACTTGTGGTGACAGATGACCAGTAGCTATCTGCATTTTCCGGATTTCGATCCGGTCATTTTCTCAATCGGACCCGTCGCGCTTCACTGGTACGGCTTAATGTATTTGGTGGGGTTTATTTTTGCGATGTGGCTGGCGACGCGCCGCGCGAATCGCCCGGGCAGTGGCTGGACCAAAAATGAAGTAGAAAACTTACTGTATGCGGGCTTCCTCGGGGTTTTCCTCGGTGGGCGTATTGGTTACGTACTGTTCTATAACTTCGAGTTATTCCTCGATAATCCCCTGTATCTGTTCCGCGTCTGGGACGGCGGTATGTCCTTCCACGGTGGACTTATCGGTGTGATCCTGGTGATGATTATCTTCGCCAAACGCACCAAACGTTCGTTCTTCCAGGTTTCTGATTTCATTGCCCCGCTGATTCCGTTTGGCCTGGGTGCAGGGCGTCTGGGTAACTTTATCAATGGTGAGCTGTGGGGACGCGTTGACCCGAACTTCAAGTACGCCATGCTGTTCCCGGGCTCCCGTACCGAAGATATTTTACTACTGCAATCTAACCCGCAATGGCAGTCTATTTTTGATACCTACGGCTCGCTGCCGCGCCACGCCTCACAGCTTTATGAGATGGCGCTCGAGGGTGTTGTGCTGTTTATCATTCTCAACCTGTACATTCGTAAGCCGCGTCCAATGGGCTCGGTATCCGGTCTGTTCCTGATTGGTTATGGCGCGTTTCGTATTATCGTTGAATTCTTCCGCCAGCCGGATGCGCAGTTTACTGGCACCTGGGTACAGTACATCAGCATGGGGCAGATCCTCTCTATCCCGATGATTGTCGCAGGCATTATTATGATGGTTTGGGCGTACCGCCGCAGCCCACAGCAACACGTTTCCTGAGGAACCATGAAACAGTATTTAGAACTGATGCAAAAAGTGCTGGATGAAGGCACACAGAAAAACGACCGTACCGGAACCGGAACGCTTTCCATTTTTGGTCATCAGATGCGTTTTAATCTGCAGGAAGGGTTCCCGCTGGTTACGACGAAACGCTGCCATTTACGCTCGATCATTCATGAGCTGCTGTGGTTTTTGCAGGGCGACACTAACGTTGCCTATCTGCATGAAAACAACGTCTCAATCTGGGACGAATGGGCGGATGAAAACGGTAATTTAGGCCCGGTTTATGGTAAACAGTGGCGCGCGTGGCCTACGCCAGATGGTCGCCATATTGACCAGATCACCACCGTGTTAAACCAGCTTAAAAATGACCCGGACTCTCGCCGCATTATCGTTTCTGCATGGAACGTCGGTGAGCTGGATAAAATGGCGCTGGCACCGTGCCATGCGTTCTTCCAGTTTTACGTCGCGGATGGCAAGCTCTCCTGTCAGCTGTATCAGCGTTCGTGCGATGTGTTCCTCGGCCTGCCGTTTAACATTGCCAGCTACGCTTTGCTGGTACACATGATGGCGCAGCAGTGTGATCTGGAAGTGGGTGATTTTGTCTGGACCGGTGGCGACACGCACCTGTACAGCAATCATATGGATCAAACGCATCTGCAGCTTAGCCGTGAACCTCGCGCGTTGCCGAAACTGGTTATTAAACGTAAGCCTGAATCTATCTTTGACTATCGCTTCGAAGACTTTGAAATTGAAGGCTACGATCCGCACCCGGGTATTAAAGCGCCGGTGGCTATCTAACCAGCTTCATGCTGACACAACCGACGCCCGTGAGCGTCGGTTTTTTTTGTCTAAAATCACGTTCTTCGGCGAACATTCCTGAAATAGTGCAACGGTCTGCAACGCGACAAATATTTCCTGTAGCTCGCCGTAGAAACCGAATTTCCCGCTCGTTATTCATTTTCCTCACGCCATACTGGCGACATGAAAAAACAACAAGGTTACACGCTTCTCGAAACCCTGATTGCGATGCTGATCGTCGCGGCGCTTGGTGCATCTGGGCTGTATGGTTGGCAGCGCTGGCAGCAACAACAGCGGCTGTGGCAGACCGCCTGCCAGGTGCGGGACTACCTGCTGCAACTGCGTGAAGATGCTAACTGGCGTAATCGTGATCACGTCATCAACGTACTCCGCGAAGGGGGGACATGGTGTCTGGCAAGCTCAGCGACATCACAAGCTTCGTGTCAGCCTGTTTCACCGTTGATATTTGCGCCACTCTGGGCTGATGTCGAAATGGCAGATATCACGCCTTCACTGGCTTTTTTTGGACTGCGCAATACGGCATGGGCCGGACATATACGCCTGAAAAATGCGGCAGGGGAATGGCGCGTGGTGGTGTCTGGCTGGGGGCGAATCAGGCTTTGTGAGCGCGATGAGGCCAGATTATGTCAGTAAACGAACGGGGATTTTCACTGCTGGAGGTGCTCATTGCCATGGCGATTAGCAGTATTTTATTACTTAGCTCGGCACGATTTTTACCGGCGCTACAGCGAGAGATTCTGCGTAACACGCGCCAGTTAGCGCTGGAAGATGAAATATGGCAGCGGGCCTACACCGTGGCGAAGCATCTTCAACGGGCGGGGTATTGCCGGGGAAACTGTGTCGGAGAGGGACTGGTGATATCGGCTAAGGGGGACTGTGTCATTGCACGCTGGGATGCCAACGGCAACGGCGTTTGGGAGAGCAGTTCCGCGAAAGAGGCTGATGCTATCGGGTTTCGTTTACAGGACAAGGTATTGGAAACCCTGCGTGGAGCCACCGGCTGCACTGGAAAAGGATGGGAGAAAATGACCGATCAGACTACCATCCAGATTGAGGCATTCCAGGTTGAACGGCTGAATTTTAGCGGATATTCCCCGCTTCTTACGCTGCGTTTGCGTGGAGTGAGCAATGACGAACCACAAAAAGTTGTTGAAGCGGTCTACAGCGTTACGGGATTCAACCTGTGAACCGTGAGCGAGGCGTATCCTCTCTGGCAATGGTCCTGTTGCTGCTGGTGCTCGGTAGTCTGCTGCTGGAAGGCGTTAGCAGACAGGAGGCTAGTTTTGCTGCGCGTGTGGTCACACAAAGTCAGGCGCTGCAGCGTCAGGCGGTAGTGCAATCCGCGATGGAATGGGGGCGTATACAACCCTGGCGCTTACAACCCGTCGTACAGTGTCGGCGCGATCCCACGCAGAATGCCGCGGTTTGCCTGCGCCTGCTTACCAATAATTTCGTGCTGCTAATCGCCCACTATGAAGGAGTATTTTTATGGCGTCAGGGGGCGGTTATTGATGGCAACATAGAATTCTCGGCGCATGGCTGGAGCGATTTTTGTCCGCTTAAGGAGCAGACGTTATGCCAGATCCCCTGAACAGTCAGCGTGGCTTTAGTCTGCCGGAAGTGATGCTGGCAATGGTACTGATGATCATGATTGTGACCGCGTTGTCAGGATACCAGCGGGTGCTAATGAACAGCTTTATTATCAGAAACCAGTATCAACAACTCTGGCGTCACGCCTGGCAGCAAAGCCAGCTGTACCAGTTTTCATCGCCTGTGAACTGGCAGGTTAACCGAATGCAGACAACGAGAGCGGGATGTGTCAGCATCAACGTCATAATTTCTTCACCCCTCGGCAGGCAGGGTCAGATGACGCGTCTGCATTGCCCGAATCGTCAGTAGTCAGGAGTCGCTATGTTAAGGGTCTACCACTCCAACCGTCTGGATGTGCTGGAAGCGTTAATGGAGTTTATCGTTGAGCGCGAGCGGCTGGACGACCCCTTTGAGCCTGAGATGATCCTGGTTCAAAGTACCGGTATGGCGCAGTGGTTACAAATGACTCTTGCACAGAAGTTTAGTATTGCCGCCAATATCGATTTTCCGCTGCCCGCGAGTTTTATCTGGGATATGTTTGTGCGCGTGCTGCCGGATATCCCGAAAGAGAGCGCGTTCAGCAAACAGAGCATGAGCTGGAAGTTGATGACGCTGTTGCCGCAATTACTGGATGGCGATGACTTTGCATTGCTGCGCCACTATCTGACGGACGACACCGATAAACGTAAGCTTTTTCAGCTTTCCTCGCGCGCGGCTGACCTTTTCGACCAGTATTTAGTCTACCGCCCTGACTGGTTGACCCAGTGGGAAGCGGGGCGACTGGTTGAGGGACTCGGCGAGTCTCAGGCCTGGCAGGCACCGTTGTGGAAAGCGCTGGTGGAATACACCGCGGAGTTGGGCCAGCCGCGTTGGCATCGTGCCAATTTATACCAACGATTTATTCAGACGTTGGAAAACGCGTCCGAGTGCCCGCAGGGACTGCCTTCTCGCGTCTTTATTTGCGGCATTTCGGCGCTGCCGCCGGTTTATTTGCAGGCATTGCAAGCGCTGGGTAAGCACATCGATATTCATCTGCTGTTTACCAACCCTTGTCGCTACTACTGGGGAGATATTAAAGATCCTGCCTGGCTGGCGAAGCTTATGGCGCGTCAGCGTCGGCACAGCTTTGAAGAACGGCACCTGCCGCTGTTTCGTGATAACCAGAAAGCCGAAGGATTATTTAACAGCGATGGGGAACAGGATGTGGGCAACCCGATGCTGGCCTCGTGGGGCAAGCTGGGGCGTGATTACATTTATTTGCTTTCGGAGCTGGAAAATAGTCAGGAACTGGATGCGTTTGTCGACATTACGCCTGACAACCTTTTGCATAATATTCAATCGGATATTCTGGAACTCGAAAGCCATGCCGTGGCGGGCGTCACGCTGGAAGAATATTCCCGTAGTGACAATAAACGCCGGCTTGATCTGAACGATACCAGCGTGACTTTCCATGTCTGCCATAGCCCACAGCGCGAGGTGGAAATTCTGCATGACCGGCTGTTGGCCATGCTGGAAGCGGACCCAACGCTGACGCCGCGCGATATTATCGTGATGGTGGCGGACATCGACAGCTACAGCCCATTCATTCAGTCGGTCTTTGGCAGTGCACCAGCCGAGCGTTACTTACCTTATGCGATTTCCGACCGTCGGGCACGCCAGTCCCATCCCGTCTTACAGGCTTTTATTAGTCTGCTGTCTCTACCGGATAGCCGTTTTGTCTCAGAGGATGTCCTGGCGTTACTGGATGTCCCCGTGCTGGCGGCGCGTTTCAACATTGATGAAGAAGGGTTGCGCTATCTTCGCTTATGGGTCAATGAATCCGGGATTCGTTGGGGAATTGACGACGATAACGTGCGTGAACTGGAACTTCCGCCTACAGGTCAGCATACCTGGCAATTTGGTTTAATGCGTATGCTGCTCGGCTACGCGATGGAAAGCGCGCAGGGCGAGTGGCAATCGGTATTGCCTTACGATGAGTCCAGCGGTTTGATTGCCGAGCTGGTAGGACATCTGGCCTCGTTGCTGATGCAGCTTAATCTCTGGCGTAGAGGGTTAGCGCAGGAACGACCGCTGGAAGAGTGGCTACCTGTTTGTCGGGAAATGCTTAATGATTTCTTCCTGCCGGACGCGGATACCGAAGCGGCGATGACGCTGATTGAACAGCAGTGGCAGGCTATTATCACCGAAGGTTTAGGGGCCGAGTACGGCGATGCTATACCGCTCTCTCTGTTACGTGATGAGCTGGCCCAGCGCCTTGATCAGGAACGCATCAGCCAGCGCTTCCTGGCGGGTCCCGTTAACATTTGTACGCTGATGCCGATGCGCTCCATTCCGTTCAAAGTGGTGTGCCTGCTGGGTATGAACGATGGCGTTTATCCACGCCAGCTTGCGCCGCTGGGCTTTGATTTAATGAGTCAAAAACCGATGCGGGGCGATCGCAGCCGTCGTGATGATGACCGCTATCTGTTCCTCGAAGCATTGATTTCGGCACAGCAGACGCTCTACATCAGCTACATTGGCCGCTCGATTCAGGATAACAGCGAGCGCTTCCCGTCGGTGCTGGTGCAAGAACTGATGGACTACATTGGGCAAAGCCATTATCTGCCGGGTGACGAATTGTTGACCTGCGATCAAAGCGAGACAAGGGTAAAAGCGCACATTACCCGTTTGCATACCCGTATGCCCTTTGATGCGCAAAATTATCTCCCGGGCGAACAGCAAAGCTATGCCCGGGAATGGCTACCTGCGGCGAGCCTGTCAGGAAAAGCGCACACGGATTTTGTGCAGCCTCTTCCTTTTGAAATGCCAGAAACACTGACGCTGGAAACACTGCAGCGATTTTGGGCACATCCGGTACGCGCCTTTTTCCAGATGCGTTTGAGGGTCAACTTCCGCTCTGAAGAGAGTGAGATCCCGGACACGGAGCCTTTCACCCTTGAAGGATTAACCCGCTATCAGCTTAATCAGCAATTGCTTAATACACTGGTTGAAGAGAACGACGCTGAACGACTGTTCCGCCGTTTTCGCGCGGCGGGCACGCTACCCTATGGGCCGTTTGGCGAAATTCTGTGGGATACGCAGCGTCAGGAGATGCAGTCGCTTGCTGAGCGTATTATCGCCTGTCGTCAGCCCTGTCAGAGCATGGAAATCGATCTTAACTGTAACGGCGTACAAATCACCGGTTGGTTGCCGCAGGTACAAGAGGACGGTTTGTTGCGCTGGCGCCCATCTTTGATCAGCATTGCGCAGGGCGTGCAACTTTGGCTGGAACATCTTGTCTATTGTGCGAGTGGCGGTACGGGAGAGAGCCGATTATTCCTGCGTAAAGACGGGGAATGGCGTTTTCCGCCGCTGGATGCAGAACAGGCGTTGCTATATCTGTCGCAACTCATTGAGGGGTATCGGGAAGGCATGTCGTCACCATTGCTGGTATTGCCCGAAAGCGGCGGTGCATGGATAAAAACCTGTTATGACGCCGCAAATGATGCCATGTTAGATGACGATGCAACGTTGCAAAAAGCGCGCAGTAAGTTTCTGCAAGCCTATGAAGGCAACATGATAATACGTGGCGAAGGTGATGATATCTGGTATCAGCGTCTTTGGCGTCAACTGGATGCTGATACGCTGGAGACTATTGTTTTACAGTCTCAACGCTACCTGTTACCGATTTTTCGCTTCAATCAGTCATGATGGTTGTATAAAAATTGCGCAATTCGATAGCTTCCACTATGATGCGCATTCTGTCACGGACTGATTCTTACAAAGAGAAGATGCTGGCTCGTTCAGCACATAGTCTTGCCCTGTTCAGACCATGTATTTATGCGTGGTTTGTAGTGAACAGGTGAATACGTTAATGATGAGGTTTGTGAATGCCCCGCAGCACCTGGTTCAGCGCATTACTGTTGTTCGTCGCCCTTTGGGTTCCCGTAAGTCAGGCAGATACCGGTTGGCAGCCTTTAGCTGAAACCATCCGTAAAAGCGAGAAAGATACCCGTCAGTATCAGGCCGTGCGCCTTGATAACGGCATGGTTGTGCTGCTGGTATCCGATCCTCAGGCCGTGAAATCCCTTTCTGCACTGGTAGTCCCCGTGGGCTCGCTGGAAGATCCGGACGATCATCAGGGGCTGGCGCACTATCTCGAACACATGTGCCTGATGGGCTCGAAAAAATACCCGCAGCCGGACAGCCTGGCTGAATTTCTGAAAATGCACGGCGGTAGCCACAATGCCAGCACTGCGCCTTATCGTACGGCCTTCTATCTTGAAGTCGAAAACGACGCGTTGGTGGGGGCGGTGGATCGCCTGGCGGATGCTATTGCCGATCCATTGTTGGATAAAAAATATGCCGACCGTGAGCGTAACGCGGTTAACTCCGAGCTGACGCTGGCGCGTACCCGAGACGGGATGCGTATGGCGCAGGTGAGCGCTGAGACTATCAACCCGGCGCACCCTGGCTCGCGTTTCTCTGGCGGGAATCTAGAGACATTAAGCGACAAACCGGGCAACCCGGTGGTACAGGCGTTACAAAAATTTCATGAAAAGTACTACTCCGCGAACCTGATGAAGGCGGTGATTTATAGCAATAAACCGCTGCCAGAGCTGGCGCGGATAGCGGCTGACACCTTTGGGCGCGTGCCGAACAGAAATATCGAAAAGCCTGAAATTACCGTACCGGTCGTCACTGATGCGCAAAAGGGCATCATCATCCACTATGTTCCGGCAATGCCGCGTAAAGTATTGCGCGTCGAGTTTCGTATCGATAACAACAGCGCGCAGTTCCGCAGTAAAACCGATGAGCTGGTGACCTACCTGATTGGCAATCGTAGTCCGGGCACATTGTCTGACTGGCTGCAAAAGCAGGGCCTGGTTGAAGGTATTCGCGCAGACTCCGATCCGGTGGTCAACGGGAACAGCGGCGTGTTAGCCATTTCCGCGACGTTAACCGACAAGGGGCTGGCGAATCGCGATGAAGTTGTCGCGGCAATCTTTAGCTACCTCAATTTGTTACGCGAGAAAGGCGTCGATAAACGCTATTTTGACGAGCTGGCGCATGTGCTGGATCTCGATTTCCGTTATCCCTCCATCACCCGTGATATGGACTACGTGGAATGGCTGGCTGATACCATGATCCGCGTTCCCGTCGAGCATACGCTGGATGCGGTGAATATTGCTGACCAGTACGATGCGAAAGCTGTTGAGCAACGTCTGGCAATGATGACGCCGCAGAATGCGCGTATCTGGTATATCAGTGCGAAAGAGCCGCATAATAAAACCGCTTATTTTGTCGATGCGCCTTACCAGGTGGATAAAATCAGCGACAAAACCTTTGCCGACTGGCAGCAAAAAGCACAGGGCATTGCGCTGTCGTTACCGGAGGTGAACCCCTACATTCCGGATGATTTCACGCTGATTAAGACGGATAAAAAATATGCTCATCCGGAGCTGATTGTTGATGAGCCGGATTTACGCGTGGTGTATGCCCCGAGCCAGTACTTTGCCAGCGAGCCGAAGGCTGACGTCAGCGTGATCCTGCGTAACCCGAAAGCCATGGACAGCGCCCGCAACCAGGTCTTATTCGCACTTAACGATTACCTGGCGGGGATTGCGCTCGATCAGTTAAGTAACCAGGCATCGGTAGGTGGAATTGGTTTCTCTACCAACGCTAACAATGGGTTGATGCTTAACGCCAACGGCTACACCCAACGTTTGCCGCAGCTTTTTCAGGCGCTGCTGAGCGGCTATTTCAGCTATACCTCAACGGATGAACAACTGGAACAGGCGAAATCCTGGTATGCCCAGATGATGGATTCCGCAGAAAAGGGTAAAGCCTACGATCAGGCTATTATGCCGGTGCAGATGCTTTCTCAGGTGCCTTATTTTTCACGTGATGAGCGCCGTCAGCTGCTGCCTTCCATCACCCTGAAAGAGGTGATGACCTACCGCGACGCTTTAAAAACCGGTGCGCGACCTGAATTCCTGGTCATTGGCAATATGAGCGAAGCTCAGACAACGAGCATGGCGCGGGATATCCAAAAACAGCTTGGTGCGAACGGGTCACAGTGGTGTCGCAACAAAGATGTGGTGGTGGACAAGAAGCAGTCCGTCATCTTTGAAAAAGCAGGCAGCAGCACGGATTCAGCACTGGCGGCGGTATTTGTGCCAACCGGATACGATGAATACACCAGTTCAGCCTACAGCGCCATGTTGGGGCAGATTGTTCAGCCGTGGTTCTACAATCAGCTGCGTACTGAAGAACAGTTAGGTTACGCCGTATTTGCTTTCCCGATGAGCGTTGGCCGTCAGTGGGGAATGGGGTTCTTGCTGCAAAGCAGTGATAAGCAGCCGTCTTACCTCTGGGAGCGTTATAAAGCGTTCTTCCCGACGGCGGAAGCGAAGCTGCGGGCGATGAAACCTGAAGAGTTCGCGCAAATTCAGCAGGCGATTATTGCGCAAATGCTGCAGGCGCCGCAAACGCTGGGGGCAGAAGCCTCACAGTTAAGCAAAGATTTTGATCGCGGCAATATGCGCTTCGATTCACGTGATAAAATAGTGGCTCAGATTAAACTGCTGACGCCGCAAAAACTTGCCGACTTCTTCCATCAGGCGGTGGTTGAGCCGCAAGGCATGGCGATATTGTCACAGGTTTCCGGCAGTCAGAACGGGCAAGCAGAATATGTGCACCCGGAAGGCTGGAAAGTGTGGCAGACCGTCAGCGCGTTGCAGCAAACCTTACCCCTGATGAGTGATAAGAATGAATGATGCCGCTGAGTCCCTTGATCCACTGCGTTTGCCCCTGACGGGCGAGCGTCTGATTGAAGCCTCTGCGGGCACCGGTAAAACCTTTACCATCGCCGCCCTGTATTTACGTTTACTGCTTGGACTGGGCGGCTCTGCCGCCTTTCCTCGTCCTCTGACCGTCGAAGAACTGCTGGTAGTCACCTTCACTGAGGCGGCTACCGAAGAGTTGCGCGGTCGAATTCGTAGCAACATTCATGAACTGCGAATTGCCTGCCTGCGTGAAACCACCGACAACCCGCTATATGCCCGTTTGTTAGATGAAATTGCCGATAAAAAACAGGCTGCTCAGTGGCTGTTATTGGCTGAAAGACAGATGGATGAAGCGGCGGTGTTTACCATCCACGGTTTTTGTCAGCGTATGCTCAGCCTTAACGCCTTTGAGTCTGGCATGCTGTTCGAACAGCAGCTGATAGAGGATGAATCGCTGCTGCGCTATCAGGCCTGCGCGGACTTCTGGCGTCGGCACTGCTACCCGTTGCCCCGCGACATTGCGCAGGTGGTTTTTGAAACGTGGAAAGGGCCGCAGGCGCTGCTGAGAGATATCGATCGCTATCTGCAAGGGGAAGCACCGGTTATCAAGGCTCCTCCGCCCGATGACGAAACGCTGGCCTCCCGGCATGAACAAATTCTTGCACGCATTAACCAGATCAAGCAGCAATGGCGTGATTCTGTTGATGAGCTGGATGGTCTGCTGGAAGCCTCCGGGATCGATCGGCGTAAATTTAATCGCGCTAACCAGGGTAAGTGGATCGAAAAGATCAGCGCATGGGCGCAGGAAGAAACCCAAAGCTATCAGTTGCCTGATGCGTTGGAGAAATTCTCCCAGCGCTTTTTAGAAGAGCGAACCAAAGCGGGCGGGATAACTCCTCAGCACCCGCTTTTCGTTGCTATTGATGAACTGCTTAGCGAACCGTTAACCCTGCGCGATCTGGTGATCACCCGGGCGCTGGCGGAGATCCGCGCGGCGGTTGCCGAGGAGAAACGCCGCCGCGGCGAGCTGGGTTTTGACGATATGCTCAGCCGTCTGGATGCAGCGTTGCGCAGTGAAAGCGGCGATGCGCTGGCGACGGCTATTCGCACCCGTTTTCCGGTTGCCATGATCGATGAATTCCAGGATACCGATCCGCAGCAGTACCGTATTTTTCGTCGGATCTGGCAGCATCAGCCGGATACCGCACTTCTGCTGATTGGCGATCCAAAACAGGCGATTTACGCGTTTCGCGGCGCGGATATCTTCACCTATATGAAGGCGCGCAGCGAAGTCAGCGCACACTATACGCTTGATACCAACTGGCGTTCGGCCCCTGGCATGGTCAATAGCGTGAATACGCTTTTCAGCCAGATGGACGACGCCTTTATGTTCCGCGAAATCCCCTTCAGCCCGGTAAAATTCGCAGAAAAAAACCAGTCGCTTCAGTTTGTTTTACACGGTGAAACGCAGCCAGCCATGAGTATGTGGCTGATGGAAGGGGAAAGCTGTGGCGTCGGCGACTATCAGAACAACATGGCGCAGGTGTGCGCCACGCAAATTCGCGACTGGCTTAAGGCCGGACATTCTGGCGCTGCGCAACTGGTCAGTGGCAAAGCATCCAGCCCGGTACGCGCGTCGGACATCAGCGTACTGGTACGTAGCCGCCAGGAAGCGGCGCTGGTCCGCGATGCGCTGACGCAACTGGCCATTCCCTCCGTCTACCTCTCTAACCGTGACAGCGTATTTGAAACGCTGGAAGCGCAGGAGCTGCTGTGGGTGCTGCAGGCGGTGATGACGCCGGAGCGTGAGAACACGCTGCGTAGCGCGCTGGCGACCTCAATGATGGGGCTGAATGCGCAGGATCTTGAAGCGTTAAATAATGACGAAAATGCCTGGGATGCGGTGGTCGAGGAGTTCGATGGTTATCGTCAGATCTGGCATAAACGCGGCGTGATGCCGATGCTGCGCGCGCTGATGGCTGCCCGCCAGATTGCGGAGAACCTGCTGGCGACGGCGGGGGGCGAACGTCGACTGACCGACATTTTACATATCAGCGAACTGTTGCAGGAAGCGGGCTCGCAGCTGGAAAGCGAGCATGCGCTGGTGCGCTGGTTGTCCCAGCATATTCTTGAACCCGACAGCAATGCGTCCAGTCAGCAGCTCAGGCTCGAAAGCGACAAGCATTTGGTTAAAATCGTCACCATCCATAAATCGAAAGGGCTGGAATATCCGCTGGTCTGGCTGCCATTTATCACCAATTTCCGCGTCCAGGATCAGGCTTTCTACCACGATCGCAGCTCCTTTGAAGCGGTGCTGGATCTCAGCGATGCCGAGGAGAGCGTTGAGCTGGCAGAAGCGGAACGTCTGGCGGAAGACCTGCGTTTGCTGTATGTCGCGCTAACCCGTTCGGTATGGCACTGCAGCCTTGGCGTTGCGCCGTTGGTACGACGTCGGGGCGATAAAAAAGGGGATACCGATGTGCATCAGAGCGCCCTTGGTCGCCTGTTACAAAAAGGTGAGCCGATGGATGCCGCGGGTCTGCGTGGCGCGATTGAAGCGCTGTGCTGCGACGATATTGCCTGCCAGATTCCCGCGCAGCCTGACGGCGAACCCTGGCAGGTTGCGCAGTCTGTTAGCAATGAACTGAGTGCAAAAATACTGCAGCGTACGCCCGGCGACAGCTGGCGCGTGACCAGTTATTCCGGTCTGCAACAGCGTGGACATGGTATTGCGCAGGATCTGATCCCGCGATTGGATATCGATGCCGCAGGCGTCGGTGAGGTTATTGAAGAATCAGGACTCACACCGCATCAGTTCCCGCGCGGCGCTTCGCCGGGTACGTTCTTGCATAGCCTGTTTGAAAATCTCGATTTTACGCAACCGGTGGATCCGCATTGGGTCGAGGAGCAACTGGCGTTGGGCGGTTATGACGCGCACTGGACGCCGGTTTTGACCGAATGGCTGGACGCCATTTTGCAGGCACCTCTCAACGAGACGGGCGTGAGTTTGAGTCAGCTTTCCGCGCGAGAAAAACAGGTGGAGATGGAGTTTTATCTGCCGATTTCGCAGCCGCTGATGGCCAGCCAACTTGATGCGTTGATTCGCCAGTACGATCCGCTCTCGGCGGGGTGCCCTGCGTTGGACTTTATGCAGGTGCGCGGCATGCTAAAAGGCTTTATTGACCTGGTATTCCGCCATCAGGGGCGCTATTACCTGCTCGATTACAAATCGAACTGGCTGGGTGAAGACAGCTCCGCCTATACGCAGCAGGCGATGGCCTCTGCCATGCAGGCGCATCGCTACGACCTGCAATATCAACTTTATACCCTGGCGCTGCATCGCTACTTGCGCCATCGCATTGCTGATTACGATTATGAACGCCATTTTGGCGGCGTTATCTATCTCTTCCTGCGTGGCGTTGACCGTGAAAATCCGCAGCAGGGAATTTATGCGACCCGACCTGACGGAGAGTTGATCGCTTTGATGGACGAGTTGTTTGCCGGTGTGCCGCTGGAGGAGATGTCATGACAATCCAGAAACGATTACTGGAAGCCGTTGAGCAAAAGCAGCTCCGCCCTCTGGATGCCCAGTTCGCGCTGGCGGTTGCCGGAAATGATAACCCTGCCGTTGCGCTGGCAGCGGCGTTGCTCAGCCGTGAAGCAGGAGAAGGGCACGTCTGCTTACCGCTTTCGCGTCTATCCCGAAGTGAGGACGCCCATCCTCTGTTAAGCGCCTGGCTCGCTGAAGCGGGAGAGCCCGAAGACTGGGCGGAATGCCTGCTGGCCTCCGGGGCGGTAAGCCGTGGCGAGCAGCCCACACCGCTGGTGCTGTACGGCGATCGTTTGTATCTGAACCGGATGTGGCATAACGAACGCGCGGTGGCGCGCTTTTTCGGTGAAGTTAACTACGCCATTGAGGTGGATGAACAACGGCTGACCCACACGCTGGCAGCGCTGTTTCCGCCCGTTGAAGGCGTTAACTGGCAAAAAGTGGCCGCTGCTGTCGCGCTGACCCGTCGTATATCGGTGATCTCCGGTGGGCCGGGGACCGGAAAAACAACAACGGTGGCGAGGCTTCTGGCGGCGTTGATTCAGATGGCGGACGGTGAACGCTGTCGTATTCGTCTGGCGGCGCCCACGGGAAAAGCGGCAGCACGTCTGACCGCCTCGCTGGGCGCGGCGCTGCGAGAACTGCCGCTGACTGATGAGCAAAAGAAACGCATTCCCGATGATGCCAGTACGTTGCACCGCTTATTGGGCGCTCAGCCTGGTAGCCAACGCTTGCGGCATCATGCAGGAAACCCGCTGCATCTTGACGTGCTGGTAGTGGATGAAGCCTCGATGATCGATTTGCCGATGATGTCGCGCCTTATCGATGCGCTACCGCCACACGGGCGGGTGATTTTTCTGGGCGATCGCGACCAGCTCGCTTCTGTTGAAGCGGGGGCGGTACTGGGGGATATCTGTGCTTTCGTCGGTGATGGTTTTACCCCGGAGCGTGCCCGCCAGCTTAGTCGCCTGACTGAAACCACTATTCCGGCTGGTTCGGGAACTCAGGCGGCTGCTCTGCGCGACAGTTTGTGCCTGCTGCAAAAGAGCTACCGTTTCGGTAGCGATTCCGGGATCGGTCAGTTGGCTGCGGCGATTAATCGTGGTGACAAAGCCGCGATAAAAACGGTCTTCCAGCAGGGATTTAGCGACATCGAAAAACGCGCTCTGCACAGCAGCGAAGATTACGCTGCGATGCTGGAGGAAGCGCTAGCGGGTTATGGTCACTATCTGGATTTACTGCGCGAGCGCGCCGAGCCGGATGCTGTCATTCAGGCCTTCAATGAGTATCAGCTATTGTGTGCCCTGCGGGAAGGTCCGTTTGGCGTGGGTGGTTTGAATGAACGCATTGAGCAGGTGATGGTGCAAAAACGCAAAATTCACCGTTCGACGCATAGCCGCTGGTATGAAGGAAGGCCAGTGATGATCGCGCGCAATGAGAGTTCGCTGGGATTATTTAACGGTGATATTGGCATTGCCCTGGATCGTGGGCAGGGTCTGAGGGTGTGGTTTGCGCTGCCGGACGGTTCTATCAAATCGGTTCAGCCCAGCCGCTTGCCTGAACATGAAACCACCTGGGCAATGACGGTGCATAAATCGCAGGGATCTGAGTTTGACCACGCGGCGTTGATTTTACCCAACCAGCATTCACCTGTGGTGACTCGCGAACTGGTCTATACCGCCGTTACCCGCGCGCGCCGTCGTTTGTCGCTGTATGCCGATGAGCGGATATTGAGTGGCGCCATTGCCACCCGAACCGAACGCCGCAGCGGATTGTCGGCGTTGTTTAATGATGGCATGATGTAGGCCGGATAAGCGTCAGCGCCATCCGGCTGTGTGCCTGATGGCGACGCTATCGCGTCTGATCAGGCCTACGATCTGCATACCAAAGATGTGCCAGCGAATTTTATGCCGCATCCGGCAACCACGCCTATGCCAAATCCGCCATCAGCACTTTTGACCGCCGCTGATAGTTGTACATCTCTTTTTTGCTTTCCGGCAGCAGGTCGATATCTACCGGCGTGAAGCCTCGCTCCTGAAACCAGTGAATGCTGCGCGTGGTCAGCACGAACAGCTTGCTCAGCCCCATTTGCCGGGCCTGCGCGGCGATCCGTTCCAGCAACACTTCCCCGCGCGACGAGCTACGGTAGTCCGGATGTACCGCTACGCACGCCATTTCGCCAATTCTCTCTTCCGGGAAAGGGTACAGAGCGGCACAGGCGATAGTCAGGTTATCACGCTGAATAATCGTGAATTTGTCGATCTCCATTTCCAACTGCTCGCGCGAGCGGCGGACCAGAATACCTTGCTGTTCCAGCGGGCGGATAAGCTCCAGAATCCCGCCGATATCGTTGATGGTAGCGCGACGGATCTGCTCGGCGCTTTCCATCACGATCTGCGTACCGATGCCGTCGCGGGAGAACAGTTCTTGCAACAAGGCGCCATCTTCCTGATAGCTGATCAGATGGCAGCGGCGTACGCCACTGCGACAGGCTTTCACTGCTCCGCGCAGGAAACGCACCGTACCGGAGCTGTAATCGCCTTTCTCTTCCTGCAACTCAACGCGAGCCTGAGCTTCGTTAGGAAACAACTCGGAAATAATATCGCCATCATCGTTGGTGACACCCTGAGACGAGCAAAAACCGATCATTTTCTCTGCCTTCAGTTTGATAGCCAGCTGCGTGGCGACCTCTTCTGACGTCAGATTAAAGCTCTCACCAGTGACGGAAACGGCGACCGGGCCCATCAACACAATCGCGCCGCTATCTAACTGGCGGTGAATGGCATCTTCATCGATGCGACGAATACGCCCGCTATGGCAGTAATCTACGCCGTCATCAACGCCCAGCGGCTGGGAGATAATAAAATTACCGCTGACCACATTGATGTGTGCACCCTGCAATGGCGTATTATTCAGGCTCATCGACAGGCGGGCGGTAATATCAAGCTGAAGTAGCCCTGCAGCCTGTTTGACCAGCTCCAGGGTTTTCGCATCGGTGACGCGCGTGTTTTTGTGGTACACCGGCTCATGATGATGCGCCGCAAGATTGGCATCAATCTGCGGTCGAGCGCCATAGACCACGACCAGGCGGATGCCGAGGCTATGAAGAAGACCAATGTCATTGACGATACTGGAAAAGTTTTCATGCTCGATGGCTTCACCGCCCAGCATAATGACAAACGTTTTTCCCCGATGGGTATTGATATAGGGAACAGAATGGCGGAATCCCTGTACCAGTTCGGTTCTACGCTCCTTCACCACGGCACACCCTCATTGCATGATTATTCGTAATTTGTGTATTTTTATTCTGTTTTGGTTCTGTGCGCAAGCGTAATTTTTACCCATGCTGAAGATTTTTATCAGTAATACCGTGAATATAAAAAGAATGTTTACCCTTTTATAGATGACAGATTATGCGTCATTCGCTAAAGTTTCCTGTCAATTCGGACGTTTTACGTATTACCTCTAAAAAGATTTCTTTTGCTCGGGAGAAGCATGTCGGGATCCAACTCAGCAATCAGTCGCCGCCGTTTACTGAAAGGTGCGGGTGCTATGTGGCTTTTAAGCGTCAGCCAGGTGGGTCTGGCTGCCGCGAGTCAGGTCGTTGCCGTACGTATCTGGCCTGCGTCCAGCTATACCCGCGTCACGGTAGAATCTAACCGTCTGCTGAAATACAAACAGTTTGCCCTGAGTAATCCTGAGCGTGTGGTTGTGGATATTGAAGACGTTAATTTGAATTCGGTGCTCAAGGGCATGGGAGCGCAGATTCGTCCTGACGATCCGTATATTAAGTCGGCGCGCGTTGGCCAGTTTGATCCAAAGACCGTACGGATGGTGTTCGAGCTGAAACAGAATGTGAAGCCGCAACTTTTTGCCCTGGCACCGGTGGCGGGCTTTAAAGAACGTCTGGTGATGGATCTCTATCCCGCAAATGCCCAGGATGTTCAGGATCCGCTGCTGGCATTGCTGGAAGATTACAACAGGGGCGATCTGGATAAACAGGTACCGCCTGCGCAGAGTGGCCCACAGCCGGGCAAAGCGGGACGCGATCGCCCCATTGTCATTATGTTGGATCCGGGCCACGGCGGGGAAGACTCCGGTGCGGTGGGGAAATACAAGACGCGTGAAAAAGATGTGGTACTGCAGATTGCCCGCCGTCTGCGAGCTCTCATAGAGAAAGAGGGCAACATGAAGGTCTTTATGACGCGAAATGAAGATATTTTCATTCCGCTTAAAGTCCGTGTGGCAAAAGCGCAGAAGCAGCGCGCAGACCTGTTTGTCTCTATTCACGCCGATGCCTTTACCAGTCGACAACCCAGCGGTTCTTCGGTGTTTGCGCTCTCGACCAAAGGCGCGACCAGTACCGCAGCGAAATATCTGGCGCAGACCCAGAACGCCTCGGATCTCATTGGTGGCGTCAGTAAGAGCGGTGACCGTTACGTCGACCACACCATGTTTGACATGGTGCAGTCGCTGACCATCGCCGACAGCCTGAAGTTTGGTAAAGCGGTATTGAATAAGCTTGGTAAAATCAACAACCTGCATAAGAACCAAGTTGAACAGGCCGGGTTTGCGGTACTGAAAGCGCCGGATATCCCGTCCATTCTGGTCGAAACGGCATTTATCAGTAACGTTGAGGAAGAGCGCAAACTCAAAACGGCGACCTTCCAGCAGGAAGTTGCAGAGTCGATTCTGGCAGGGATTAAAGCCTATTTTGCCGATGGGGCGACGCTGGCGAGAAGGGGATAAATACACGTCCTGGCATTCTGATGCGATATAACGAATGATTGTCCAGGACGAAATATTATAGTAGGACTATTTACAGGTTCATTTATTATTATCGGATAAATTACAGATAACATATATTCATAAAGTATCTTGTTGATTATATAATTTTAAAATTAATACATCTGTTTGAAGTTTATTTTTAATTATTTGGTGGTGTTATTTTATTTATTAACTGATAATTATTTCATATTGATGTTTTCCTAAAAATAAATCTAATGATGTTTTCTGGCACATAGTGTCTCTTCACTTGGGATATAATTTTATCGCATCACCTCTGGTAGGAATGCAGACACCATAAATTATGGTATTGGATATTTATCACCAAGGGAAAAAAATGAAAAAATTTACTATTGCAGCCATTGCTATGGCATTTGCAGGAAGCGCTTTTGCGGGCGATCAGGACTCTGCGGATATTCACTTTGCCGGTGAAGTACAGACTAACATCTGTACGGCAGCGCTTTTAGGGGGAGGAACTTCAGTGCAACTGGATCCGACTGACGTTAAGACCGTCTCGGCAGCCACCACTGACTCGGTAATGAAAAAAGACTTCACAGTCTCTCTGGATTGTACGGCCCAGGGTTCCAAAGACAAAATTACCGGTGCGAGCTATGCCACTGTAACAGGCTATCTGGCGGCTGCAAAAGGAACAGCGGTTAATGCCAGCACTTCTGCGCTGGATAACACCGACGTTTCTGCTGCGGGTGCGCAAGGGGTTGGTTTCCAGGTGCAAAACAAAGACAGCAGCAATGCAGTCCAGACGTTTACCACCGCGGATCGCCAGGCGAAAGTGATCGATACTGCGGCGCCAATGCTGTTTAACTACAACGTTGGCTACCTGAAAACCGGCACCGTCAGCGGCGGTCTGGTTGCAGCTGACGCCATGTTTATCGCAACGTATCAGTAATATCAAAATAATGTCAGGCAGGGCCGTTGAGCCCTGCTTTTTCATCCAGGAGGGAGGGCGTATGCGTAAAGGAAAACCGTTATTGTTGCTCCTGATGATATTCGGTCTGTTAAACGGGCAAGGGGCGCTGGCTGCGGTTGCCCCTGATGCGGAACTTATTGTGCAGGGGCGTATTTATAGCACAACCTGTACCGTACAAACGCCGGGAGACGGTACTTCGATAGCGTTGGAGGAGGTGACCACACAGGCATTACATGATGCACGAAGCTTTCCTGTTTCGCCGAAGGAATTTACGATTAATGTCAGTTGTTCTTCACCTTCAAACTGGCATGAAGTGACGGGAAAATTTACCACTGACGGGGAGATCGAAGGTTCCAATTTTTCTGTTCATTTAAAAAATACGATTACCGATACGACTGGCGCAAAATATGTCGGCCTACAAATTAAAGATAAAATTACCGATACTGTTGTTGATTTCAGTGCAACGCAGCAGTTCACGTTAGCTTTTAGCAATGAGGACAGCGCCTCATTTAAGTTTGAAGTGGGTTATATGCCTTATGGTGTGCCGGAAAAGGGCGACGTACATGCGGCGGCGACCTTTACCCTGACCTATGCCTGACGGAGCGTCTGTGAATAAATTAATTGTTCTGCTGCTGTCTGGGCTGGCGTGGGTTAATTCAGCGCGTGCTGCCGATACGGTGGAATATGAATTTACCGGTCGGGTGACGGAGTTAACTTGTAAGGTGGAACTTTATTCCTACACGGGAACACCATTAAGTGCTCTTTATGTCGGCGGGCTCGTGATCGATACTCTGCCAGCCATAGGTGATATTACTTGGGTATCGAATGCGGGAGATTATTATTTCCGCGTTTCCTGCCCGTCCGGATATAAGGCGTCAACAGTGACAGGAAAAATAAGTACATCGCAGGAGGTTGATGCCGCCACCCTCGCAATAAAATCTGAAGATAGAAATAATCAGTTTGGCTTCGTTTTTAAAGATACCGATCAGAATATGATGATTGATTTTAGCACGGCGGAAAATACGCAGACCCTTGTCCAGGATGGCGATGTAAAAAGGGCTGATTTTAATTTTATAGTGGGTGTCGTGCCTTACGGTGTGAACGTGAACTACGGTTTCCTGCAAGCTTCTATTATGTTTACTGCCACATTTGAGTAACAGGGGAAGAAAATGAAATATTTACCATTCCTTTTGTCTCTGATGGCTTTCTGTGTTTATGGTGCAGCGCCGGTTTACGACACGGTACAGACGCCTGAAATTGTTGTTTCGGCTTTCGTCGAGCCTATACCCACACAATGTAAAGTATGGGTCGAGGTGGATGGCGTGAGCAGCACCACTATTGCGTTAGAGACGGCTTCCCTGAAGGAACTTCAGGGGGCGACTTCAGGCGCGCTGCATCAAAAGAGTTTCGCTATACGTTCTGAGTGCACTCAGGCCGAACAATATTATCCGAATATTCGTTGGGTGACGAGCGGAGAGACCGACCCTGCAACCTATGCGTTAAAAAATACCGCCTTATCAGGCGCGGTAAACGTTGGTTTCCTGGTACAGGATCAATCAACACCACCGGGCTCAGTCGTGAATTTCCAGACGGGTAGCCGAAAAGATTATGAATATGTAGATCGCGGCCGTTGTTATAAATTAGAGGAAGGTGAACGAGTCTGCTTTAACTGGGCGTCAACCTATTCAGTCGGTTATATCGCCTACGGTACGCCCGGCGCGGGCATTGTTACTGCCGATGCTACCGTAATTATTAATGTTGAATAAAATAGCTAAAATATATTTGGTTGGTTTATATATCAGATTTGCATAGTGTAAAAATATTGTTTCTGTCAAAGGGATTTATATGAAAAGGTATTCATGTTCGCTATTTATTGCGTGTTTGATGACGCTCACTACAACTTCATCACTGGCCAGCGTGGTGATTCAGGGAACGCGGGTCATTTACCCTGAATCGGCGAAAGAAGTAACGGTAAAAATGGTAAATGAGGGCAGGTCGCCTTTATTGGTCCAATCCTGGCTGGATGACGGTAATGAAAACGGCGATCCGGCTAAAATGAAGCTACCGTTTATTGTCACTCCCCCCGTCTCGCGTCTTGATCCACAAAAAGGCCAGAGCGTGCGTATTACCTGGACCGGTAAGGCGTTAGCGCAGGATAAAGAGAGTATTTTTTGGTTTAACGTGCTGGAAATTCCACCTAAAGATAAGAATGCGGAAGGGAAAAGCAAACTTAATCTGGCTTTACGTTCGCGGATTAAATTCTTTTATCGTCCGGCCTCATTGAAGGGCAGCTTTATTGATGGTTTAAATAATGTTAAGTGGTCGCTGGTCAATGACGCGGGTAACGTGGCGATCGTCCTGAAAAACGACTCGCCTTATTATCTCTCACTGATTGGCGGCGCGGTGTGGGCAGGGGCGAAAAAATATGACTACAAACCGAAAATGCTGAGTCCTTTTAGTGAGGAACGCTTTGTCGTACCGCAATTAACCACGACTTCCGTTAATAAAGTGTCATGGGTTGCGTTGAATGATTACGGTGCGGATGCGGAAGTCGTCAAAACGGTTAAATAAAAAAGTACCCGCAGACTAACAGGATTATTAATTAAAAGGGAATGATGGTGCGCCGATTATCACGATCTATTTATTTATCGACGTTTCTGACTGGCTTTTTTTCGCTGACATCCGCACAGGCAGATGAAGGTACGCCCGATGAAAGCGCCAGCACCGAAATGGTGGAGTTTAGTGACGCCTTTTTAAGGGGTGATGCGGGCAGCCAACTTGACCTGAAGCGTTTTTCACGTGGTAATCCTGTTCTTGCCGGAACATACAACGTTAAAGTTTTCCTTAATGGCAAGGAAATGTTCAAAACTCCGCTGACTTTTCACGAAAACAATACGGATTATGCGTCGGCGTGTTTTACCCATGCGCTGCTGGAACAGCTCAGTGTGGATCCCGAGCCGCTAAATCAGGAGGATGAGGATGGCTGTTATGATCTGGCTGCCACCCTGCCGAAGTCATCCAGCCGCTACGACCCATTGACGCAGGAGCTGAATGTAACCATCCCGCAGGTCTATCTGGTCAGTCATCCTGCCGGCTATATTCCTCCTTCGCGTTGGGATTCCGGGATCCCGATGGCGTTGCTCTCCTATAACGCCAACGCCTGGCATTCCAAAAGCGACAATACCACGCAGGACACCTTTTACTCCGGGTTGATGTTGGGTTTGAACCTTGGCGCATGGCGTTTACGCTCAAATGGCGCATACAACTGGGATAACGATAACGGCGGAGAGTACAGCAGCTACGATCTTTTTATTGCACGCGACATTGTGCCGCTGCGCGCAAAACTGGAAGCGGGGGACGTACGCACCAACGCCAACATGATGGATTCCGTTTCGCTGGACGGTGTGCACCTTTACAACGATGCACAGATGGATCCGTCGGCTAACAGCTATGTGCCGGTGATTCGCGGCGTCGCGAACAGCAATGCCAAAGTGACGGTACGCCAGGAAGGTCGTATTGTTACGCAGATCACCGTCCCTCCGGGGCCGTTCGCCATCAGCGACTACTATGCCGCACAAAACGGCAGCGATCTGGATGTTACCGTTGAGGAGTCTGATGGCAGTACGCGCGTATTTTCTATGCCCTATGCCTCTATTGCCCATTTACTGCGTCCTGGTGAAGTGGACTGGGATATCGGTATCGGCACGGTGGATAAAGACACGGTTGATGAAACGCTGTGGGCGGGAGTCGCCACCGCCTCTTACGGTCTGAGCAATATGTTTACCGCCTACGGCGGTGTGCAAATGGCAGACAACTTATACACCGCCGGAATGCTCGGCGTAGCAATGAACACCAGCATTGGGGCGTTTTCATTCGACGTGACGCACTCACAAACCACCGCCGATGACGTTGGCACCTTAAAAGGGCAGAGTTACAGCCTTAACTACAGTAAAAATTTCACGGCGACGGGGACCACCTTCAGCGTGGTCGGCTATCGTTTTTCCTCTGAAAACTACATGTCGATGAACGATGCGCTATCGCTCAAAAATACGCTGAATAATTATGCTTCCGATAAAAACACCACGACGCAGGAGGCATATCATGCCTATACACGCACGCGCAATGAGATACAGGCCAACGTCTATCAGGATGTGACTATCAATGGTGAAAGTTATGGCTCGTTTTATCTGAACGGGACCTGGCGTAGCTATTGGGGCGATGATGGCAATACCTCGCAGTATTCCGTAGGTTATAGCAACTCTGTGGGGAGCGTGAGTTACAGCATTTCCGCCCAGCGCAGCTATGACGAATTTGGCGAAGAAGACGATAGCATCAACCTGGGTTTCTCTATTCCGTTGGGGTCAGGCTCCAGCGTGGACTATCGTCCATTCTCCAGTATGAGCGTCAACAGCAGTAGCGACTTTAAAGGTAATGACAGCGTCAGCGCGATGGCGACAGGGAGTTCTCGGGACAATATGTATAACTACTCCCTGAACACCACGAGCAGCCGCAACAAAGACAGCGAAGACCTCACCACGATAGGCAGTTGGGTGACGCGCAACGGCGCGTACAGCACCACCTCATTATCGGCGACGCAGGGGCTTAACGGCGATCAACAGTACTCGCTAAGTACAACCGGTGGCGTGGTGCTGCACAGCGGCGGGCTGACGCTGGCCTCCGGCTATTTAACGCCAGACTCGACGATGGCGCTGGTGCACGCCAGCGGGGCGAAAGGCGCGTCCGCCTCAATGGGCAATGGGCAGATAGACGGTTTTGGCAATATGGTCGTCACCAGCCTGAGTCCCTACCGGGAAAACACCGTCGGTCTGAATATTGACACGATGGAAAACGATGTGGCGATTAGTAATACCACCGGTGTCGTGGTGCCGACCAGCGGGGCGCTGGTGCGTGTGGATATCGAAACCGACGCCCGTAAAGCGTTTATGCTGGAACTGATGCGCGACGATGGCGGGTTTATTCCGCTGGCGGCAGATGTGCAGGATAGTGCTGGCAGCTCGGTCGGCACCGTAGGCCAGGCGGGGATTGCCTTTGTGCGCGGCATGGATGACAGCGGTACGCTCTCCGTCATTTGGGGCAGCGGCGCAGAAAGCCGCTGTCAGGTGAGCTATCAGTTAGATGGCAATGCCAGCATGATCGGTAAAACGCCGCTTATCTCCGGTCTGCGCTGCCGGATGTCCTCAACCAGCGTGAAGGTGACGCCATGATCCATCATCGAATTTTTCGCCATGTAGTATTAGGCCTGTGTTCATTTTGCTTTAGCGCTGCTGCTTTTGCTGATTGCCTGGCAAAAAGTGATCCGTTGAAATGTATGGGGAGTACCAAGACGGTTGATGTAACCTTTACCGCAACTCTTCAAACTCCTTCGTGCAATGTTTCTTTAGGGGGAGAGAGTAATCTGGGAGGAAAGTCTCTCGTTATTGATTTTGGTCAGATTATAGCGCGTGATCTGGATTTGAATGATGAACGTTATAACCGTCCTTTAGGTATATTTTTAACTGGTTGTGACAATATGCTTAATAAAGCAAAGGTGACTTTTTCCATAAATAGTGCTGATCTCTGTTCAGATCCCCATAAAACATGCCTCGGGATGGGGACAATGTTGGGATTAAAAATTAAGGATCGAGTCAAGGGAGATTTTATTACATTCAACAGCGAGAGGGATATGACGTTGAATAGTAATGGTGAGGGGTATTTCACGATTTACGATATATATATTATGGCAGCCTTTGGGGGGGCTACAATGAGCTCTGGTTATTTCGAGGAATCGTTTCAAATCATTGTCCGTTATAACTAAATACCTGGGGTTATCATGCGCTATTATCTTCCTTACCTGTTCACGTTAATCCTGTCTTCTCCAGCGCTGGCGGCAGAAACGTTTATTGCTGCACCCACGATGGATGTTACTGTAACGGCAACAACCGTATTACCCGTATGTAATGTTAGTGTTGCACAGGAGATAACCCTTCCTGATACACATATAAGCCAGTTTGCTGCCGGCGGTGTATTGAACGCTTTAACCCCTACTGATTACAGTGGAGGAGATATCTATACGCCGTTTAATATTACGCTCACCAACTGTGGCAGCGAAACGGCGTCAATATCCAGAACAATGCGTTTAACGCTTCGTAATATAGGTGCCGGACCTATTATCGATGGCGTATTCAGCGATTATTTACAAAACAGTACCAACGTTGGCATTGTTATTTTTAATACGGATGGCGCCAGCGCAAGAAATGTCCTGCTGGATGAAATTATATTCACTAATCAAATTGCTACGAATAGTGAACAAGTCTTCCATTTCGCGGCGCGTTTTCAGAAAGTGGGCAACGGTGAAAGTGGCGTCGCAAGCGGATTGTATGCAGCGAAAGTTTCCGTGACCGCAGCGTATGAATAAAAAGGATATGTCATGCTGAAAAAATATGGATTTATCATGCTGTTATTGCTGGGCTTATGTGGCGTTCGCAGCGCATTGGCGAGTTGTGCATTTACCACGCCAACGGGAACATATATTGATCAAACTATGGCATCGTCGCCCGTAACGGCGGTCACGCTGACAAGCACAAATTTGCAGCAGTTATTCCAAAGTTCGGTGCTGGTTGGCGGACCGGTCATTTCCACCTGTAATCCGTCCACGGGAACCGCCATCACCGTATCGGGGGATGGTTTTTCTTCGGGTTCACTGCCTGAAACGATGCCTGATGGTGGTTTGCTGATAGGCGGCATCGCCGATGGATTTGGTTATGGATTCTGGTACACCGTGACCTATGGTGATGGCAGTGGAAGCGTTTCGGGGCATCTTAAAAAAGGGGGGATGTTCACCGCGACGCCTGCCCAGCTTAATGGCGCAAGGTGGGAGTTTCAGGCCGAATTATGGTATGCGGGGGGAAGCTATGGTGATAAGGTAAAAAAGAGCCAGATCGTGGCAGTGAACACTACGTATTTTAAAGTGGGCTTTAGTAATGTTATGAAAGGGTTTCGTTTTAATTCCCCTGCCATTCCGATTACGCCAACCACTTGTAACTTGTCTATTGACAGGTCAAAAGTCGATTTTGGTTCGTTTAACTTTTTGCTCTATGGCGGAACGGGGGGAGTTAAAAATGGGCCGTATCAAGAGATACGTGTTAGTAACAATAACTGCAATATGACGACTAAAATTGAGACTCGTATACTGAGTAATGGGAATCCGGTGAGTTCTGACCAGCATTTGTTGCTAAACAAACTGGCTGGTGATGATGCCGCCAGCGGTTTTGGTGTGGCGCTTTATACTTTTGACAATCCCCTTATCATTGATGCTCTTTCGGGGAACGGAGACATTAGTGGCCCGTACACTTCCGCGCCGAAAGAGTTTGATGCCTCTGATCGTATTTACTTATATCTTGAGCCCGACGGTACGCCGCTAAGGAATGGGAAATTCGAGGCTACCGCTACTATTAACGTCAGCTACTATTAACCCCAATGAACGACCACTGCCTGTGCCTTTGATCGATACGGGCGGATGACAGAACGGCAGACACAAAAAAACCGCATAAAGCGAAACGCTTTTGCGGTTTTATTTTTTAAGGTCTTATTTAATAGCCTTAACAAACTATGTTGGTTGCGGGGGCCGGATTTGAACCGACGACCTTCGGGTTATGAGCCCGACGAGCTACCAGGCTGCTCCACCCCGCGTCCGTCTTTTCGCTTCGTATTTCAAACCACATCTGCGTTGGCTTTCCTCTTTCACCTCAGTCACTTACTGGAGTAAGCTCCTAAGGATTCACTGCGTCGCCACCTTGCTGTGATTTGAACTACTTTGCAAAAATATTACATCAGATTTTAATTGGTTGCGGGGGCCGGATTTGAACCGACGACCTTCGGGTTATGAGCCCGACGAGCTACCAGGCTGCTCCACCCCGCGTCCGTCATTACTCTTCCATCGAGTAACGTTACTGCTTCTGATTTTAATTGGTTGCGGGGGCCAGATTTGAACTGACGACCTTCGGGTTATGAGCCCGACGAGCTACCAGGCTGCTCCACCCCGCGTCCGTGGATGCGCACTATACTCTGCTAATGATTTCATGCAACCCTTTTTTCACCTTGATCACGTTTTTAGGGTGAAAACGAACAAAAACAACGCATTCTGGACTGTTTTTTGCGCAAAATTTGCGTTCGGGTAGGTATACGCATTTCATTAGGTTCGGGGGTTTGTTATCTTCGTCTCGCATTCAGGCAACATAAGACGAGAACAATGAAAGGACGTTGGGCAAAATATCTTCTGGCGGGAGCAGTAGTCGCGATGCTCGCCGCGTGTTCCTCAAAACCCACCGATCGTGGGCAGCAGTATAAAGACGGGAAATTTACCCAGCCTTTCTCACTGGTGAACCAGCCTGATGCGATTGGCGCGCCAATCAATGCCGGTGATTTCGCCGAGCAGGTTAATCAAATTCGCAGTGCATCGCCACGTTTGTACGGTAACCAGAGCAACGTTTACAACGCTATCCAGGAGTGGTTACGTGCGGGTGGCGATACGCGCAGTATGCGCCAGTTTGGTATTGATGCATGGCAAATGGAAGGGGCGGACAACTACGGTAACGTCCAGTTTACGGGTTACTACACGCCGGTTATCCAGGCGCGCCATACGCGTCAGGGCGAATTTCAGTACCCTATCTATCGCATGCCGCCAAAACGTGGGCGCTTACCAAGCCGTGCCGAGATTTATGCGGGCGCCCTGAGCGACAATTATATTCTGGCGTACAGCAACTCCCTGATGGATAACTTCATTATGGATGTTCAGGGCAGTGGTTACATCGATTTTGGCGATGGCAGCCCGCTTAACTTCTTTAGCTATGCCGGGAAAAACGGCCACGCCTATCGCAGTATCGGTAAAGTGCTTATCGACCGTGGCGAAGTGAAAAAAGAAGATATGTCGATGCAGGCTATTCGTCATTGGGGTGAAACGCACAGCGAAGCCGAAGTGCGTGAGCTGCTGGAGCAGAACCCATCGTTTGTCTTCTTTAAACCACAATCTTTTGCTCCGGTGAAAGGGGCCAGCGCGGTACCGTTGATTGGCCGCGCATCCGTGGCTTCTGACCGCAGTATCATTCCTGCGGGCACAACGTTACTGGCGGAAGTCCCGTTACTGGACAATAACGGCAAGTTTACCGGCCAGTACGAACTGCGTCTGATGGTGGCGTTGGATGTGGGCGGGGCGATAAAAGGACAGCACTTCGACATCTATCAGGGTATTGGCGCAGACGCCGGACACCGTGCCGGGTGGTATAATCACTACGGACGCGTGTGGGTGCTGAAAACCGCGCCGGGTGCGGGTAACGTATTTAGCGGCTAGTTGCCTGATGGCGGCTAGCCTTATCAGGCCTACAAATTAGCGCGTAGGCCGGATAAGCGAAGCGCCATCCGGCAGCCATACTGCGTAGTATTAATGAATTTGAGGTGTTATGTCTGTGGTTATAAGTGATGCCTGGCGTCAGCGTTTTGGCGGTACGGCGCGTCTGTATGGCGAAAATGCGCTGCAACTGTTTGCCCAATCGCACGTTTGCGTGGTTGGGATTGGCGGAGTGGGGTCATGGGCGGCGGAAGCGCTGGCACGAACCGGCATTGGCGCCATCACGCTCATCGATATGGATGATGTGTGTGTCACCAATACTAACCGCCAGATCCATGCTTTACGCGATAACGTCGGCCAGGCAAAAGCTGAAGTGATGGCTGAACGTATCCGCCAGATTAACCCGGAGTGCCGGGTGAACGTGGTTGATGATTTTGTCACGCCGGATAACGTTGCTGAATATATGAGTGCAGGATTTTCGTATGTCATTGATGCGATTGATAGCGTGCGTCCAAAAGCGGCACTGATCGCGTACTGTCGGCGTAACAAAATTCCGCTGGTGACCACCGGTGGTGCGGGCGGACAGATTGATCCTACGCAGATTCAGGTCGTTGATTTGGCAAAAACCATCCAGGATCCGTTGGCGGCCAAGCTACGTGAGCGGCTGAAAAGCGATTTTGGCGTGGTGAAAAACAGCAAAGGCAAGCTGGGCGTGGACTGTGTGTTCTCGACCGAAGCGCTGGTGTACCCGCAGGCAGATGGCTCGGTATGTGCGATGAAAGCGACGGCGGAAGGGCCGAAACGTATGGATTGCGCATCCGGGTTTGGCGCGGCCACGATGGTGACCGCCACCTTTGGTTTTGTTGCCGTCTCCCATGCGCTGAAGAAGATGATGGCCAAAGCGGCGCGCCAGCCCTGATTGTGTCGGATGGCGCTATGCTTATCCGACCTACGGTTTGTGCGGTGTTGTAGGCCGGATAAGATACATCAGCGCCGTCATCCGGCTTTCTGGGCAGCCTCGATAATTGCCTCGTTAAGAGCATGTAGCCCCTGGCTACGCGAGGCGCTGAGCTGCGCGCGTAAACCCAGCTCGTCAAATAATTCCATTGGTGAATGCGCCAGTAACTCGGCGGCCGTTTTACCTTCGACCGCGGTGAGTAATACCGCCAACAGCCCGCGTACTATTCGACCTTCGCTGTCACCAAAGAAATGCAGAGTGCCATTCTCATGAAGAGTATGCCCCAGCCAGACGCGGTTTTCACAGCCCGCGATTTCTTTGGCCTGTGCTTTTAGCGCATCCGGAAGTGCCGGCAACTGCTTACCCAGCAGTATCAGCTGACGATATTTATCTTCCCACTGAGTGAGCGGGATAAAGGTATTGCGTAACGTCTCTTCGGTTACGGTTGTGCCAAACGGGTGTCCGGCGAACAGAGGGCTTGTCATTAATCCACCAATATTTCCAGCGCGCGGTCGACGGCTGCGACCAACGCATCCACATCGCTTTGTGTATTATAAGGGGCAAATGAGGCGCGTAGTGTCCCGGATACGCCCAGTTCTGCCAGTAACGGTTGCGCGCAGTGTTGCCCCGCGCGCAGCGCAATGCCATATTCGGCCAATAGCGTAACCATATCGCTGTGATGAACACCCGAGAAATCAAAGGCTAACAGACTGGAATCCTGGCAGCGGAAGGACCGAAAGCCGGGGCGTTTCGCCAGCGCATCTTCTGCCAGCGTCGCCAGACCCCGGCTCCAGTTTTCGGCCTGTGCAACGTCGACGTCCGCCAGCCATTCGAGCGCTGCGCTTAGCCCGATAACGCCAGCAACGTTAGGCGTACCGGCCTCCAGCTTCCATGGGGCTGCCTGGGTGGTGAAACCGTCGAAGCTGACTTCGCTAATCATCTTTCCGCCGCCGAGCCACGGTGACATAGCTTCCAGTAATCCAGGCTTACCGTACAGCACGCCAATGCCGGTTGGACCATACAGCTTGTGGCCCGAGAACGCATAGAAATCAATATCTAACTGTTGTACGTCGGCAGGAAAATGGACAATCCCCTGGGCACCATCAACCATCACCACCATGCCAGCCGCATGGGCGAGCGTGATGGCGCGGGCCAGATCCGGGCAGCCACCGGTGACGTTCGACATTTGCCCGAGTGCCAGAATGCGGCTGCGCGGGGTAATGAGTTGCGTAAGGCGCTCAACGTCTGGCAATAAATCGGGGGTGAGTGGGAGTTTGACGACCTTAGCCCCCGTTTGCTCCGCGACCATCAGCCAGGGCACGAGGTTGGCGTGATGTTCCGCTGCGCTAACGATAATCTCATCACCCGGCTGAAGGCGTGGACGCGCATAGCTTTGAGCAACCATGTTGATCGCTTCCGTTGTGCCGCGGGTCCAGACGATGGTTTTGTCATCCGGCGCATTAATCAGGCTTGCGACTTTTTCCCGCGCGGCTTCATAGCGTGCGGTCAGGCGCTGGGCTTCAGCAAACTGGCTGCGATGGACGTTTCCGGCGCTCAGGCTATAAAACTGGTGGGTAGCCTCAATCACCGCCTGTGGCTTCAGCGCCGTAGCAGCGCTGTCGAGATAGACGCCAGCATCGTTGAGTGCGGGAAATTGTGCGCGAAACTGCGCGGGGTTAAAAGCGTTCATGGTATTCCTCAGTTCAGTAAACCGATCGTGGCGCAAAAAGGGCATTGATACAAGGGTTGCGCTAACCATCGGAATACTCTGGATATCCTGGCAAAGCCCGCTCAGTGTCTTATGCTAAATAGCGTTAGGTGAACAATTTTGCCTGTTACGGAGTGTGTTTTTAATAGCATAAATCGCTTTAAGGAGAAGAAGATGAAAAAGACTGCCGCCATAATTTCTGCCTGTATGCTGACTTTTGCCCTGAGCGCCTGTTCCGGTTCGAATTACGTGATGCACACCAACGATGGTCGATCAATCGTAGCTGACGGTAAGCCACAGACCGATAGTGAAACGGGGATGATTTCGTATAAAGACGCTAACGGCAACAAACAGCAGATTAACCGCACTGACGTGAAAGAGATGGTAGAACTGGATAACTAACCGGTCATCCATCGACAAAGAGTCGGACAAAAAAAAGCACCGCAATTTGGCGGTGCTACATTAATCACTATGGACAGACAGGGTAAATGTACAGGAAGTGAAAAAGGGTAGCTTTGCTACCATGGTCTGAATCGCAGACCAATTGCAAACACAACAACACAACATCACAACCGTAAGCCAAAAGCCCACCAGAACACGCATTCCGATAAAACTTTTCGTTCCGGCTTCAGGAAGTGCCGCCACTATAGGTATTTGCTGGTAGAACCTCAACGGACAATTTATAATGGCTCAGATAAAAAAAACTAATAGGTTACAGCCTGTTAGCTAATTGTTAAATTCATTTAACATCAAAGCCTAAAAGTCATGTCAAAACGATTACCACCCTTAAATGCGTTGCGTGTTTTTGATGCTGCAGCGCGTCATTTGAGCTTTACTCGCGCAGCAGAAGAGCTTTTTGTGACGCAGGCCGCAGTAAGTCATCAAATCAAGTCTCTTGAGGATTTCCTGGGGCTGAAGCTGTTTCGTCGACGCAATCGATCTTTGCTGTTAACGGAAGAAGGTCAAAGCTACTTCCTCGACATCAAAGAGATTTTTTCGCAATTAACCGACGCGACGCGTAAACTTCAGGCACGTAGTGCAAAAGGTGCACTTACCGTCAGTTTATTGCCCAGTTTTGCGATCCAATGGCTGGTGCCCAGACTCTCTAGCTTTAACTCAGCTTATCCGGGAATCGATGTCAGGATCCAGGCGGTGGACCGTCAGGAAGACAAACTGGCGGACGATGTAGATGTGGCGATTTTCTACGGACGCGGCAACTGGCCGGGTCTGCGCGTTGAAAAATTGTACGCAGAATATTTATTGCCGGTCTGCTCGCCGCTATTACTCACCGGTGATAAACCGTTGAAGACGCCCGACGATCTGGCTAAACATACATTATTGCACGATGCGTCGCGCCGTGACTGGCAAGCCTATACGCGCCAGCTTGGCCTGAATCATATCAACGTACAGCAGGGACCTATCTTCAGCCATAGCGCCATGGTGCTACAGGCTGCTATCCACGGACAGGGGATTGCGCTGGCGAATAACGTCATGGCGCAGTCCGAAATAGAAGCCGGACGTCTGGTCTGTCCGTTTAACGATGTTCTGGTCAGCAAAAACGCATTTTATCTGGTTTGTCATGACAGTCAGGCAGAACTGGGTAAAATAGCCGCCTTCCGTCAGTGGATTTTGGCTAAAGCGGCCACGGAACAAGAAAAATTCCGCTTTCGTTATGAACAATAATTTACGTAGGGTATTCACATGACCAGCCGTTTTATGCTGATTTTTGCCGCCGTAAGTGGCTTTATCTTTGTGGCGTTGGGTGCCTTTGGGGCACATGTTCTGAGTAAAACCCTCGGTGTCGTTGAGATGGGGTGGATCCAGACTGGCCTTGAGTATCAAGCGTTCCATACGTTGGCTATCTTTGGCCTGGCCGTCGCCATGCAGCGACGCATTAGCATTTGGTTTTACTGGAGTAGCGTGTTTCTGGCATTAGGAACGGTGCTGTTTAGCGGCAGCCTGTATTGCCTTGCACTCTCTCATTTACGCCTGTGGGCGTTTGTTACCCCCGTCGGCGGTTTCAGCTTCCTTGTGGGCTGGGCGCTGATGTTAGTGGGTGCTATTAGATTGAAACGTAAGGGCGTTAGCCATGAATAAGGTTGTGTTGTTGTGTCGCCCGGGTTTTGAAAAAGAGTGCGCCGCAGAAATTACGGATAAAGCAGGGCGCCGGGAAATCTTCGGTTTTGCCCGCGTGAAAGACAATGCGGGTTACGTCATCTTCGAATGCTATCAGCAGGATGATGCCGAAAAGCTAGTGAAAGAGCTGCCGTTTAGCTCACTGATTTTTGCCCGTCAAATGTTTGTGGTGGGCGAACTGCTGCAATATTTACCGCCGGAAGACCGCATTACGCCGATCGTTGGCATGCTGCAGGGCGTGGTGGAAAAGGGTGGCGATCTGCGTGTCGAAGTCGCCGACACCAATGAAAGCAAAGAGCTGGTTAAGTTCTGCCGTAAATTTACCGTACCGCTGCGCGCGGCGCTGCGTGAAGCGGGCGTACTGGCAAAATATGAAACGCCGAAACGTCCGGTGGTTCATGTTTTCTTTATCGCCCCTGGCTGTTGTTATACCGGTTATTCCTGGCCTGACAATAACTCACCGTTCTACATGGGTATTCCGCGACTGAAATTCCCGGCCGATGCGCCGAGCCGCTCAACGCTGAAACTGGAAGAAGCGCTGCACGTGTTTATCCCTGCCGATGAATGGGATGAGCGTCTGGCGAACGGAATGTATGCGGTGGATTTAGGGGCCTGCCCGGGCGGATGGACCTATCAGCTGGTTAAACGCAACATGTGGGTTTACTCCGTGGATAACGGTCCAATGGCACAAAGCCTGATGGATACCGGACAGGTCACCTGGCTGCGTGAAGACGGATTTAAATACCGTCCGAATCGCAACAATATTTCGTGGATGGTCTGCGATATGGTGGAGAAGCCGGCGAAGGTCGCCGCGCTGATGGCACAATGGCTGGTCAACGGCTGGTGTCGTGAGACAATATTCAACCTCAAGCTGCCAATGAAAAAACGCTACGAAGAGGTATCACAGAACCTGGCTTACATTCAGGCCCAGCTTGATGAACATGGCGTAAATGCCCAAATTCAGGCGCGTCAGCTGTATCATGACCGTGAAGAAGTAACCGTTCACGTACGTCGTCTGTGGGCGGCCGTCGGCGGTCGTCGCGACGAGCGATAAGGCTACAATCCTGGTCGGATGGCGGCGAAATCGCCCTATTCGGCCTGGATTGATTCAATCAGCTGTGTATCTGAAACAATATGCGTCACATCATCCAGATGCCCAATTCTGGCCTCTCCCGAACGATTAAATTTACTTTTATCGATCAACAATAAAGATTGCGATGCGCGCTTAAGCAGAATGGATTTGAAGTCTGCGTTGGTTGCATTTGAGTCCCAGAGCGCACCGTCGCTATTGATCCCTTCGCAGGAAAAAATAAACAGGTCAATATCGAGGGATTTAAGCTGCGAGATAAGCGAGGGATTAACGTAGCAACCGTATTTGCGCTCAAGGCGACCGCCGGAGCTGATAAGCTGAATGTGTTCACGTTTAGCCAATTCCTGGCAGATGGGCTGGCTGTTGGTAAAAACGTGAATGTTGATGTCCGGTAGCTGTCGCGCCAGGTACCAGCAGGTTGAGCTGGCGTCTAAAGCTATCACCATACCTTCTTCGATCCATGCCAGCGCTTCGCGGGCAATATTTGCTTTGTGGGCATAGTGGCTTTTTAGTCGTATATGGAACGGGTCGCCACTGTCCTGATTTTCCCGATGAATAGCCTTGGCCCGCCCATGATTGCGTAGCACCTTGCCCTGGGTTTGTAATTCACTGAGATCGCGGCGGATGGTCTCTTTGCTAACGTTTAGCTGCAAAGACAGGGCTTCAGTTGTCAGGCTTTTGTGGTGGGTAAGCAGATCTACGATTGCCTGCTGGCGCGCCGCTTTCATGTTCAGATCCTCATCTGATGATAAATGCCCGTACCAGACGGGCATTCTGACCAGAGATTACGGCGTTACCCCTTTTTTTAAAAGAATATTCCCGTACTTTGCCCGCTCTCCTGTGATAACGATCGCAAACGCCTTTTGCGCTCGTTCGTAAAAGGCATAACGGTCAATACGCGTGATGTCTGGACAGGGGGCCTGCAATGAAAGCGCCTGTCGATAGCGAGCCTCGACGTCAGGATCGAGAGCGTCGCCTTCTACTGCGGCCATCATCACCAGCGGTGGGGCGTAGCTGTCCAGTTCAAAAAGCGGAATAATCGCCTGCAGCAGGTCACTGACCAGCAGACCGTCGGCGCGAATCACCTGCGGTCCCATGCTATGAGCCGGAAAATGAGCATCGGAAAAGATAATCTCATCGCCGTGACCCATTTCAGCCAGCACCTTCAGCAGGTCGGGGGAAATTAAGGGGGATATTGTTTTGAGCATGTTACTCGACTCCTGTCTGTTCGGATTCGGTTTGCGGATAGAAGTAACGGTACTGGTAGCGCACCTGTGCACGGGCCTGTTCCGGTGAGGTAAATTCCTTAATGCCTGACCAGGCAAACATCGCGGCACCTGCGACGGTGGTTTCGGCGTCATCCAGCACTTTGACAGGGATCCCGAGAACGTTAGCTTTAATCTGGTTCCACAATGCGTTACGGCTTCCCCCGCCAACCAATAACAATTCAGTGGCCTGGAAATGACCGATTTTTTCCAGCGTGTGTAAATTCCGCTGCAACTGTTCTGTCAGTCCTTCCAGTGCGGCGCGATAAAAATGCCCGCGGGTGGTATTGAGCGTAACCCCTTGCCAGCCCGCATTCTGAGAGGTCAGCAGGTCGCAGTGCATCTTGACGCCTTCTGCGCCAGCAGGAATGGACCGGGCTTCGTCAATCAGCGTCTGCCAGGGCGATTCGGCAGTCCAAAACAGCTTACGCACCCATTCAAGCACGCCGGAAGCCAGCCACTGCATGCCGGGATTATACAGACCGACCTGACTGTCTAATTCACAGGTGGAACCCGCATAATGGCTGAGCAGAGAGGTGTCCACCTGTGCGCTGCGTACCATCAGAATTTCCCATGTACCGGAAGAGAGCACCGGTTCGTCTGGCTGAGCTCCTGCGCCAAAGAGCGCAAACTGCGTGTCGTGCCCGGCAGATATCACAGGAATACCCACTGGTAGCCCGAGCAGGCTGGCGGCCTCGTTTTGCAGTACCCCAATCTGTTCGCCCGCTTCCACCAGCCGTGGAAACAGTCGGCGCGGTATGCCGGTCGCCTGCAAAATGTCATCACTGAAATCGCGCTGCTGGATGTTCAGCATCTGGCTGGTGCCCGCCATGGTGATATCTGTGGTGAACTCGCCGGTTAAACGGTGGTTGATAAGCGATGAGATAAACAGCCAGGCGTGCGCCTGTTCCAGTAATTGTGGATGGTTTTCTTTCAGCCACACCAGTTTATACAGCGTGTTAAAGCTAAACGCGCCGACGCCGGAGATTTCCTGCAACTGCTGCGGTGACATGTAGCGATGGATATTTTCCATTACTGCTGCGGTGCGTAGGCACTTCCAACTGATTACCGGATATAACTGCCTGCCGTGTTGATCGACCAGCGCACCGTCTACGCCGAAGGTGGTGACGGCGATCCCGCAGATACGGCAATTGGCCAGTTGCGTGGAGAGCCGCTGACAGCAGTCGGCGAAGCGTTGCAAAATGGCTTCCAGCGACCACTGATGCCAGATACCGTTCTCCGCGGCAATATCACTGGCGTTGGGCGTAGAGGCGCGGGCGATAATTTTTCCCTGACGGTCAACGGCTATGGCCCGCACGTTGGTCGCGCCACAGTCGAGGACCAGGATAACCTCTTGTTTCATAATTGCTCCTGGGAGATTACCTATTGCCGGATGGCGGCTTCGCCTTATCCAGCCTACAAAACCGTGCGCTTCGTAGGCCTGATAAGACGCGTAAGCGCCACCATCAGGCAATTGCTCGATGTTTAACGCTTATACAGCGGACCGTAGTTCTGGCAGGCACGATAATCCTGGCCTTCCGTATCCATTCCGTGGGCTGCCCAGGCTGAAGGACGGTAAATTTTCTCGTCTTCCACGTTGTGCATGCAAACCGGGATACGCAGCATGGCGGCCAGAGTGATAAAGTCTGCGCCCACGTGACCAATCGTCAGCACTCCGTGGTTTGCGCCCCAGTTAGCCATAACCGAATAGACATCGCTGAACGGGCCTTTACCGGTTAAGCGCGGGGCAAACCAGGTGGTCGGCCAGGTAGAGTTGGTGCGCGCATCGAGCTGGTCATGCATATCTTCCGGTAATTCCACGCTCCAGCCTTCTGCGATTTGCAGTACCGGCCCCAGGCCCTTGATGATGTTGATGCGAGTCATGGTGAACGGCACGCCGCCCTCGGTCAGGAAGCGAGAGGAGTAGCCGCCGCCGCGGAAGTATTCGTGAATAGCCGGACACCATTCGGTTGCCGCCAGGCAATCATCGACCTCTTTTTGCGAGATTTCCCAGTGCGGTTTCATGGTCGGTTTCCCTGCGTCGTCGCGCTGTTTGCAGGAGCCGTCCAGTGCTGCCGAGCCGGAGTTAATCAGGTGAATAATGCCGTGCTCAGCAAGGCCGGTCAGCGGTTTACCCGTGACGCGCTCTACCGCTTCTGGCGACCAGTAGGTGCGCACATCGGCAAAGACCTGCGCCGTGCCGGTGAGTTGATGGCCGAACAGCATCGCCACGCCGTTCAGGCTGTCGTTTTCGGTGGCGACAACGAACGGTTCGCGTATGCCATTCCAGTCAAAGGAGCTGTTGAGCAGCGCTTCGGCGGTATCACCATTCGGATATTGATCGGTCCAGTGACGCTGGCCCTGGAAGCCTGCGGCAATCGCGTTGTATCCCAGCGACTCTTCAACCCGACCTTTGTCGGCCAGCTTCTGGTTACCCTGCATCATGTCGCGAATGCACATGGCCATTAGCAGACTCTCTTTCAGCACCGCACGGCTCTGTTCTGCATTGCGCTTATATTGCTGCGCGTTCTGATCCTCGCCGTAGCGGAAGTTTTTGTCCGCCCATGCCAGCGCCATTTCCAGCTCAGCTTCGTCATAGATTTTTTGGTCGATGCGACGACGCAGTTCGGTCATATCAACGGGTTGAACTTTCATTCCCAGCCAGGATTCAAAGAAGTTATGATCGACAATAGAGCCGGCAATGCCCATTGAAACGCCGCCTACGGACAGGTAGGTTTTGCCTTTCATACCGGCGACGGCTAAGCCCGCGCGGGCAAAGCGCAGCAATTTTTCTTCCACATCGGCAGGGATCGTGGTGTCGCCGGCGTCCTGTACGTCATGGCCGTAAATAGAGAAGGCAGGAAGTCCTTTTTGATTATGCGCAGCCAGCGCGGCGGCCAGATAAACGGCCCCCGGACGTTCTGTACCGTTGAAACCCCAGATAGCTTTCGGCCGCATTGGATCCATGTCGATGGTTTCGCTACCGTAGCACCAGCATGGGGTCACTGTGATGGTCATGCCCACATTCAGGCTGCTGAATTTTTCTTCGCAGGCGGCAGATTCCGCCATCCCGGCGATACAGGTGTCGGCAATGACACATTCAATTTGCGCGCCGCAGGCGTGACGAAGTTTCTCAGCGATCAGCGCAGCGGTGGCTTTAGCCATATTCATGGTTTGCTCTTCGAGCGATTCACGAACACCCATACGGCGCCCATCAATCACCGGACGAATGCCAATTTTCGGTAAGCTATTTTTTTTCATTCGAGGTTCCTCATCTCACTTTATGCCGTGCTGCAAAAGCGGATGTTGAACACCACCGTCGCAGTTGGCTGAATAACTCATTTTTGCTAACTCGAGTTAGCTTAGGTATTAGAGAGTTTTTTGCACAACTTTTTTGTTGTGGAACTGTGAGAGGCTTCACGAGAAGTGGTTAAAATTCGATCTGCGTCAAATAAACCAGAACGCATATTTTTGTATAAATCCTTTTAAATTAAGTATTTGCAATAAAATGTTTGTTCAGCGTCACAGATTTAAACCAAATGATTTGGCTAATTTGAGTAGCTAAAATAGCTTTAAAAGGCACTTCGCTAACTCGAGTTAGCATGATTGATAAAACGCATATGAACGTATAGGTAGTATTCGCATTAACGGTGACGATGGCTTCCTGGCAACGTTTTTTCGCCTGATTCACTGATTGCAGTTTCTGTATATTGAGGAAAGCAGCAATGTCTGAAACATTTTTACAGATGAGTCATATTACGAAACGTTTTCCCGGCGTATTAGCGTTGAGTAATGTGGATTTTGCTTTACGCAAAGGCGAGGTTCATGCGCTGCTGGGTGAGAATGGCGCAGGAAAGTCTACGTTGATGAAGATTTTATCCGGTGTTTATCAGCCTGATGAAGGAGATATTATTTTTGAAGGGCAATCTGTTTCTTTTGCGAACCCGTTGAGCGCACAAAGCGCAGGTATCACGATTATTCACCAGGAATTTAATCTTTTCCCTGAACTCACGGTAGAAGAAAATATTTTTATTGGCAGGGAGTTTTGCAAAAATAACCGCTGGCGTCTGGATGAAAAACAACAGCGACAGGCTGCTATCGATATTTTGCAAAAATTAAACCTGAATATCTCCCCAGAAACGCTGGTGGCCGATCTGACCGTCGCGCAACAACAAATGGTTGAGATTGCTAAAGCGATATCGGTGAATGCTAAGATCCTTATTATGGATGAACCGACGGCGGCACTGACGGAAACGGAAATCGACAGCTTATTTCAGGTGACCCGTTTGCTGAAAGAACAGGGAACGGGCATTGTTTATATCTCGCACAGACTGGAAGAACTGGCGCTGATAGCCGATCGCGCTACGGTGATGCGTGATGGTCAGTTTATTGCCACTGTAGATTATGATGCGGTTAAAATTAGCGACCTGATTGCCATGATGGTTGGGCGGGACCTCGGCAATATCTATCCTCGCCGTGGACCTTTGGCTCAACGTAAGCCGGTGTTGGAAGTCAGCGGTCTGACTCGCAATGGTGTACTGAACAACATTGATTTCACCCTGTATCAGGGCGAAATATTGGGCTTTGCCGGTCTGATGGGCGCAGGGCGTACCGAGCTGGCGCGGGCGATTTTTGGCGCGGATCCCATTGATGGCGGTACCCTCAAGCTAAACGGAAAAGTGACGGTAATTAAAGATATTCCTGATGCTATCCAACAGGGTATCAGCTATTTAACCGAGGACAGAAAAAAAGAGGGGCTGGCATTAGGACTGTCCGTTGAGCGTAATATTATGTTGGGCAATTATCCTGAATATTCTGACCGCTATGGCAATGTGGACAGCAAACGTTGTCAGAAAACCAGCGAGGAACAGGTTAAAGCTTTACGGATTAAAACACCACATTTAGAGCAGGCTGCACTGAATTTAAGTGGCGGTAATCAGCAGAAAATTATTATTGCCAGATGGATATGTAAAGATACCGATATTCTCATCTTTGACGAACCCACTCGCGGTATTGATGTGGGGGCCAAACTTGAAATTTATGAATTAATGAATCGACTGGTGGCAAAAGGGAAGTCAATTATCATGATTTCCTCTGAATTACCGGAAGTGCTGGGTATGTGCGATCGCATTTTGGTTATGCGTAATGGACGTATTACCGGGGAGTTAGCTTCTGATGACGCCACACAAGAAAAAATCATGCAATACGCGACGTTAGAGGACTAATTTATGACTATCTCTGTAACCTCTTCAGACAGCAATAATAAGAAAATAAAAATTAACAAAGAACTTTTAATGCGCCTTGCGCCGCTTTTGAGTCTGATTATTTTAGTAATATTTTTTAGTTTTGGTTCGCCATTTTTCTTTAACACTGAAAACATCATGACAATTGCCTTGCAAACGTCAGTGATTGGCATCATGGCGATTGGCGTTACCTTTGTCATTATCACTTCAGGAATCGATCTTTCTCTTGGCTCGGTAGTGGCCTTTTCTGGTGTTGCGGTAGGCATCAGCGCCACGCTGGGATTGCCTCTGCCCGTATGTATTCTGGCGGGGGTGCTGGCCGGGGGATTATGCGGCTATATCAACGGCCTGCTGGTCACCAAAATGACTATCCCGCCTTTTATCGCCACGCTGGGCCTGATGATGTCAGTCAGAGGCATCAATATGGTGATGACCGATGGTCGTGCGATTTATTTCGCTGATTACCCCACCTTCAAAATGCTGGCCCAGGGACGTTTGTTTGATGTGCTGCCTTATCCCGTTTTTTACCTGGTGGTGGTGGCGTTAATTGCCGCCTACATCCTGAAGAAAACGGTGATTGGTCGCTATGTTTACGCCGTGGGTAGCAATGAGGTAGCCGCACATCTTTCCGGTATTAAAGTTCAGCGCGTCAAAATTTTCGTCTACGCCTTTTGTGGTCTGCTGACTGGGATTGCCGGGGTGATTCTGGCTTCTCGTTTGAACTCAGGACAACCAACGGTCGGCGTGGGGTATGAGCTGGAAGCTATCGCGGCGGTTGTTATTGGTGGTACGAGCCTGATGGGCGGAATTGGCACCATCGGCGGCACGATCATCGGCGCATTCATTATGAGCGTGTTGAAGAATGGTCTGAACCTGATGGGCGTCTCCCAGTTCTGGCAAATGGTAGCCATGGGTGTGGTTGTCATTGCCGCGGTTTATCTCGATACATTACGCAAAAAAATTCGTTGATTTACGCTCCCGGAAGTCACGGGGCATCATAACCCTGACGTTTAGGGTGACTCACTCAGAACGGAGTAAAACAATGAGAACCAGGAATTTTGTCTATGCGTTATCCCTGCTGGCCTGTATGACATCCAGCGTATTGGCTAAAGATATGAACCTTCCGGTGGTCAGTAAAGGTTTCCAGCATGAATTCTGGCAAACCGTAAAAATGGGGACGGAAGCAGCAGCAAAAGAGTTGGGCGATAAAACCAGCTATGTTGGCCCGGCGGATGAAACTCAGATTGCCGAGCAGATTCAGCTAGTTGAAAACGCGATGGCGCAGAAACCTAATGGGCTATTACTGGCCGCGTTAGATGCCAATGCGCTTGCGCCATTAGTTGAGACCGCAAATTCACGCGGTATTAAAGTTGTGACGTTTGACTCCGGCGTGAATTCCGATATTCCGGTGAGCTTTGTCGCCACGAATAACCGTAAAGCCGGTGCAGAAGCCGCAGACGCGCTGGCAGCGGAAGTGGGCAGTAAAGGGAAAGTGGGCATTATTGCGCACGTAGCAGGGACCTCTTCTGCGATTGAACGTTCGGAAGGGTTTATTGCCCGTATGAAGGAGAAATATCCGGATATTCAGGTGCTACCGGTCCAGTACAGCGATGGCGATCCGCAAAAAGCAATGGATAAAACCATCGATATGATCCAGGCCAACCCGGATATTGCAGGAATTTATGGCACAAATGAAGGCTCAACGCTTGGCGTAGCAAACGCTATTGATAGCCAAAATCTGAAAGGCAAAGTGAAGGTGATTGGTTTTGATAGCACCGAGGCAATCATTGCCTTCCTGAAGTCCGGAGTGATTCAGGGATTTGTGGTACAGGACGCTTATCAGATTGGCTACCAGGGTATCAAGACGCTGAATGCAGCGGTATCGGGTCAGTCTGTACCGAAAGAGATTGATATTCCGGTGAAATTTGTCAGTGCGAAGAACATTGATACCCCAGAAATTGACAAATTGTTACACCCATTCGGTAAAAAATAAGACCGTTGGGGCGAGGTGCTCGCCCCATCATTAGCCAGCGTCAGGGAGTTACTATGGGCAGTGGATATTTCCTCGGTGTGGATGTCGGTTCCGCCAGCGTCAGGGCTGGTGTCTTTGATGCCAGTGGCACACGGCTGGCTTTTGCGACACGCCCCATCTCGCAGTTTCGACCCGGTCCTGAGCGGGTTGAGCAGTCATCTGCAGAAATCTGGCAGCAGGTTTGCCATGCGGTGAGAGGAGCGGTGTCGTCAGCGGGGGTTCCCGTCGAGGAGATTCGTTCACTGGGATTTGATGCCACCTGCTCCTTAGTTGCCCTCGATGAACACGGGCAGGGACTGGCGGTTTCGCCTGGTGAATCGCCAGACCATAACATCATCATGTGGATGGATCATCGCGCGGTAGATGAGGCCAAACGCATTAATGCCACGCAAGATCCGGCTCTACGCTACGTTGGCGGTGAAGTCAGCGTAGAGATGGAACTTCCCAAGGTGCTGTGGCTGAAAAATCATTTTCCCGCAACGTGGCAGAGTGCACATCGTTTCTATGATCTTGCGGACTTTCTGGTCTCTAAAGCTACCGCCACTGATGTTGCCGGTTTGTGCACGTTGACCTGTAAATGGAACTATCTGGCACATGAACAACACTTTAGCCACTCCCTGCTCGACGCCGTTGAATTAACGGATTTGTTGGGCAAAATCCCGTCGCGTATTCTTCCGCCAGGCGCTGGCGTTGGAACGCTTAGCAGCGATTCGGCCCAGGCGCTGGGGCTGACGACTGCAGTGGTCGTCGCCAGCGGTATGATTGATGCCCATGCCGGCGGAGTTGCGCTTGCCGGGGTTGAGCCTGAGGGGACGTTGGCGCTGATTAGCGGAACGTCAAATTGCCATATGCTGTGCAGCGAGCAGGAAATTCATACGCCAGGTGTTTGGGGGCCTTATTGGTCAGCCATGCTGCCAGGCTACTGGCTGACGGAAGGGGGGCAGAGTGCTGCTGGGGCGTTAGTCGACTGGACGCTTCAGGAATCAGGAGCCAGTGCTGAGCTGTTTCACAAAGCTGAGGCCCGGGGCTGCCATCCCATTGTTTTAGTTAATGAATGGGTTGCCGCACTTGAGGAGCAGGAGTCTGAGCCTGGTCGTTATCTGCATGTGCTTGCCGATCACCACGGTAATCGTTCGCCGCGCGCACGGCCCGATGCTCGAGGCAGCATCTGTGGTTTGACGCTGGAACGAGGTGAGATGCAGGTAGCTCGCCTGTACCTGGCGACATTACAGGCGATCGCCTGCGGTACGCGGCATATTATGGAAGTGATGCGTGAAAACGGTCACACCATTTCCCGACTGACGCTGTGCGGCGGCGCAACGCATAACCCACTGTGGATGAGAGAATATGCCGATGCTACCGGATGCGATATTCATCTTATGCAGGAAGAGGATGCGGTGACGTTAGGTGCGGCTATCACTGGCGCGGTAGCATGCGGCGCGTGGGCAACTATACCGTCCGCATGCCGGGCGATGGTTCGATCGGGCGAGGTGATTAAGGCGAACCCGGCGCGGCGGAACTTCTATGATCGCAAATACCAGGCTTATCTGATGCTGTGGGATCAGCAGCAGGCGATTAACCAACTTATGCAGTAAGACAAAAGTTTAAAATACTTTTATGATTGTAGATTGACGTTTTTGGATGTGGACTGGGGCATATAGATGGCTAAAACAGTAGAACAGATAGCCAGCGATCTGAATTTATCGGTTACGACCGTACGACTGGTGCTGAACGGGAAAGCAGAGCAATATCGAATCAGTGTCAAAACCCAAACGCGTATTAATGAATATGTCGAGCGCTATGGTTACGTCATTAACCATTCAGCACGTAGCCTGAAATTAAATAAAACGGATACTTTGGGATTGATTGTACCCAATATTTCCAACGTCTTTTTTGCCACACTCGCAGAAAAACTTGAGCAACGCTGTCGTCGTTCAGGTTATCAGTTAACGATTAGCTGTACCTATGACGATGTTGATTACGAAAATAAACTGACCAAAGCGTTAATCGCCCGTAATGTCGATGGCCTTTTTATTGTTCCCTCAACGTTAGAGAATCAGCAACACCATTTACGTCAGGTCAGAAAACCGATGGTGTTACTTGACCGTGATTTTAAGTATACCGATAACGCACTGGTAGAAAGTCATAACATCTTGGGCGGCGAGAAATTGACGCAGAGTCTGTTTGACGCTGGAAAGTCGCCAATCTGGTTTTTAGTGGGGGATACTGGATTACCCAGCATTGGTGATCGTTTGCAAGGTTATCTTAATGCATTGAACAATAATGGCATTTCACATAGAGATTGGGTGCGCGAAGGTCCGGACAACACACCTGAAGGTGGTTATCGACTGATGGATGAGTTGATCGGCGAACAGGGCTGTCCGCAGGCGTTTATCGCCTCATCATTACCGGTACTGGAGGGGGCCATTAACGCTATTCGTAATCGTTTAGGCACAATTCCACCGGAAATTAATATTGGGACATTCGATGAACACCCAATGCTGGGATTCCTCGCCAATAATGTCTGGTCAATGCAACAGGATGAAAATGTTTGGGCGGAAAAAGCATTCGATATGATGATGAGTGCTATTGATGATCACCCAATTAAAGAAACTGTAAAAGTTGAGATGAAACTTATTAAGCGCGTAAGACAACCTTAATATGTCGCTATAAATAAATCGGCCAACTGAATCTGAATAAATACGTTCAGTGGCTGCCTGTACCTAAAACCTGACCCGTCTTATTCTGCGGCTGCATTTTTCGCAATAAAGACGAGGGGAAACTGTACCCGGAGAATCATTATGGAAAGAATGCGTTTGTCGCGAGAAATCATTGAAACCTGTCTGGAAATGACCAGCCTTGGATTGAATCAGGGGACGGCGGGAAATGTGAGTGCGCGTTATGAAAACGGGATGCTGATCACGCCCAGCGGTATTCCTTACGAAAGACTTACTGAAAACATGATCGTGTATGTAGATAACGACGGGAAATATGATAAAGGACAATTACCCTCCAGTGAATGGCGTTTTCACCTGGCGGCATACCAGACGCGTCCGGATGCCAATGCGGTTGTCCATAACCATGCCGTACACTGCACGGCCGTTTCAATTCTTAATCGCCCTATCCCGGCAATTCACTACATGATTGCAGCGGCGGGGGGGAACTCTATTCCGTGTGCGCCTTATGCGACGTTTGGTACACGAGAGCTGTCAGAGCATGTGAGCGTCGCCCTGAAAAACCGTAAGGCAACGCTTTTACAGCACCATGGGTTGATTGCTTGCGAAGCGAATTTGGAAAAAGCACTGTGGTTGGCGCATGAAGTGGAAGTTCTGGCCCGTCTGTACCTGAGCACGCTGGCGATTGTTGATCCGGTGCCGGTGCTGGATGACGAGGAGATCGCTATTGTGCTGGAGAAATTCAAATCTTACGGATTACGCATTGAAGAGTAATTTCGCATAGCGAAAAGGAGAAATACAATGGCGAACAGAATGATTCTGAATGAAACGGCATGGTTTGGCCGGGGGGCTGTTGGCGCATTAACCGATGAAGTTATTCGTCGCGGTTATCGCAAAGCGTTGATTGTGACTGATAAAAATCTGGTGCAGTGCGGCGTTGTTGAGAAAGTGACTACCCGAATGGATGCTGCAGGTCTGGCATGGGAAATCTATTCAGGCGTTATTCCTAATCCAACCATTGCGGTAGTGCAGGAAGGATTGAGTGTCTTTCAGCAAAGTGGCGCAGACTATCTGATAGCAATCGGCGGAGGCTCCCCGCAGGATACCTGTAAGGCGATTGGCATTATCAATAATAATCCTGAGTTTGCTGATGTACGCAGCCTTGAAGGGTTATCGCCGACGCGCAGCCCGAGCGTGCCGGTTATGGCTATCCCAACCACCGCGGGAACGGCGGCGGAAGTGACCATTAACTACGTGATCACTGACGAAGAGAATCGGCGTAAGTTTGTTTGTGTCGATCCACATGACATCCCGCAGGTGGCGTTCATCGATGCTGACATGATGGACGGCATGCCTGCTGCATTAAAAGCGGCTACAGGTGTAGATGCACTGACTCATGCCATTGAAGGGTACATCACGCGGGCGGCGTGGGCATTGACCGATGCGCTGCACATCAAAGCCATTGAAATTATTGCCGGGGCATTACGCGGTTCGGTTGCGGGCGAAAGCCAGGCGGGTGAAGCGATGGCGCTGGGCCAATACGTAGCCGGGATGGGCTTTTCCAACGTAGGTCTGGGATTAGTGCATGGCATGGCACACCCGTTAGGCGCGTTTTATAACACGCCGCACGGCGTAGCGAATGCTATTTTGCTGCCGCACGTGATGCACTATAACGCCGAATTCACTGGGGAAAAATTCCGCGATATCGCCCGGGTAATGGGGGTTAAGGTTGAAGGACTGACGTTGGCGCAAGCACGTAAAGCGGCAGTGGATGCTGTCTTCGCCCTTAATCGCGATGTAGGGATCCCACTGCATTTACGCGATGTTGGTGTCCGTAAAGAGGATATTCCTGCGCTGGCGCAGGCCGCATTTGACGATGTTTGTACCGGGGGAAATCCGCGTGAAGCGAGCCTTGGGGATATCGTCGAGCTGTACCATACTGCCTGGTAATCACCTGGCGTTTATCTGGCCTACAGGGTTATACGTTAAGTAGGCCGGATAAGCGCAGCGCCATTCGAAAATAAGACTACCGTGCCAGCCGTAGCTGCTGTAGGTTTCCGTCGATATGTAAGTCCGTTTGCAGCCGCGCGATATCGCGGCACAAAAACGCCATCTCCCGATGTTCTTCGAGTTTCTTACGCCATTTCTCCGGTACGTCATCCAGATGTTCATACAGTGCTTCCAGCGTTGGAAACTGCGTCAACAATTGTGTGGCGCTTTTAGGACCAATACCGGCAACCCCAGGTATCTTAGAACTGCTGATCCCTGCCAGTCCCCAGTAATCAGGCAACTGTTGCGGCAGTACGCCGAACTCTTTCTCGATAAACGGCGCATCCAGCCAGCGTTTCTGGAAATAATCGCGAATACGCAGTGTTGGGGAGAGTAGCTGACAATAGCCTTTATCGGTTGAGACGATGGTTGCCTGATGTCCGGCCTGGCTAACTTTCACCGCCAGAGTTGCGGCTAAATCATCGGCTTCATTCCCGCTGGATTCCCAGCAGCAGACACCGCGCTGTTCAAAAGCGGCGCGTAAGGCGGGCATTTCCTTGTGTAAATCGTCAGGCATTGGCGGGCGACCGGCTTTGTAGTCAGGTAAGCGTTGGTGACGCCAGCCGCTGTTGCGCGCTTCGTCATCAAATACCGCCACGGCGTGTGTGGGCTGACTGTGCACAATCAACTGATCGAGCGCGTGCTGGCACGTCTCCACGCAGGGGGAGCCCTGTACGGCGTGAATTCGGCGGATAAGATTCAGTGCATCGACAATGAGCAGATGGACGGCCACGGTGTTCTCCCTAACAAATCAGTCTGTAGGGTAACATTCACGGCGAGTGGAGGCGAAGATCTGATACAACATTTTGCCGGATAGCGGCTGAAGCCTTATCCGGCCTACAAATGAATACGGCACTGTAGGCCGGATAAGCTTGCGCCATCCGGCAATGGAGTGGGACTTAATCGCAGGTGACAATTTTCATTGCCAAACCGCCGCGAGATGTTTCGCGGTATTTGGCATTCATGTCTTTACCGGTTTCGTACATGGTCTCGATAACTTTATCGAGGCACACGCGTGGCTCACTGGTACGGCGCAGCGCCATACGTGCGGCGTTCACCGCTTTCACGGACGCGATCGCGTTACGCTCAATGCACGGTACCTGTACCTGGCCGGCAACCGGATCGCAGGTCAGACCCAGGTTATGTTCCATACCGATTTCTGCCGCGATGCACACCTGCATTGGACTACCACCCAGCAGTTCAGCCAGACCAGCCGCTGCCATGGAGCAGGCCACGCCAACTTCACCCTGACAGCCGACTTCGGCACCAGAGATAGAGGCGTTCATCTTATACAGTGAACCAATGGCGCTCGCGACCAACATATAGCGTGCCAGAGAGTTAGCGTTCACTTCACGGATAAACTTGTCGTAATACGCCAGTACGGCAGGAACAATCCCGCATGCACCGTTGGTTGGCGCGGTAACCACACGTCCACCAGCAGCGTTTTCTTCGTTCACGGCCAGCGCGAACATGTTGATCCAGTCAACAACCGCCATCGGGTCAGTGGTGGTTTTGTCGCTGCTGACCAGCATGCGACGCAGCGCAGCAGCACGACGCGGGACGCGCAGTTTGCCCGGCAATACACCTTCGGTGGTGATGCCGCGCTCAATCCCGCTACGCATCACTTCCCAGACGTTAGCAAAGTGCTGTTCCAGCTCTTCTTTGCTGTGCAGCGCCAGTTCGTTTTGCATCATCAGACCGGAAAGTGACAGGCCGGTTTCCTGGCAATGACGTTGCAAATCAGCTGCGGATTTATACGGATACGGCACGTTTACCGGAGAGTTGTTCGGTAAACCAAAATGTTCTTCATCAACGATGAACCCACCGCCAATGGAATAGTAAGTCTGGCTGTAAATGGCTTTTTCGCCCGCCAGTGCGGTAATACGCATCCCGTTTTCGTGCAGGGACAGATTGTCCGCATGGAAATTCATGCACTTGTCGACCGGGAACTCGACCTCATGTTGACCGTCTGCCAGCAGCAAACGCCCATGAGTATTCACATCCTGGATAAAGGAAGGGATGGCATCAATGTCTACGGTATCCGGCAGATTACCCGCCAGGCCCATAATAATCGCGATGTCGGTATGGTGACCTTTCCCCGTCAGAGATAAGGAGCCATAGACATCAACCACTACGCGGGTTACGTCAGTGAGAATTCCGCGTGCAATCAGGTCATCCGTGAATTGTTTGCCTGCTTTCATCGGGCCAACAGTGTGGGAGCTGGAAGGGCCAATGCCGATTTTGAAAATATCGAATACGCTAATCATGAGGCGTCCATTGTGTATCGAGATGCGCCGCCCCGAAGAGCGGCGCAGGGGAATTAACTGAACAGAGAGTAGAAAATAGCGGAGATAGCGATCAGGCCCATAATCACAACGAAGACGTTGCTGATATGGCCGCTGTACTTACGCATTGCCGGTACTTTCTGGATGGCATACATCGGCATCAGGAACAGAATCATCGCGATGATTGGGCCACCCAGGGTCTCAATCATACCGAGGATGCTCGGGTTCAGTGTCGCCACAATCCAGGTGGTTACCAGCATGAACAGTGCAGTGATTTTGTTCAGTTTGTTGATTTCGATGGATTTGCCTTTGCCGCGCAGAGACTTAATCACCATCCCGTTGAAGCCTTCACGTGCGCCCAGGTAGTGGCCGAGGAAGGATTTGGTGATAGCGATAATCGCGATGATCGGTGCCATCCAGGCAATAATCGGCGCGTTAAAGTGGTTCGCCAGGTAAGACAGAATCGAGATGTTCTGCTCTTTTGCTGCTGCCAGGTCCGCCGGGGTCAGGCTGAATACGCAGCTGAAGACGAAGAACATAACGGTCAGTACCATCATGATGTGAGCGAATGCCAGAATCTTGGAGCATTTCTTCTCAGCTTCATCACCGTACTCTTCACGCTTCGCCACGGCGAAGGAGGAGATGATCGGGGAGTGGTTGAAGGAGAACACCATTACCGGAATCGCCAGCCACAGGGTCAACAGCAGGCCGTTCCCGGTGGTTGCCGCAGAGTCAAAAGACATGGTTTCCAGAATCGCACCGCTCCACTGAGGGATCAGATACAGCGCCAGCAGCATCAGAGCCGCAACGAACGGGAATACCAGGATGCTCATCGCCTTAACGATCATCTGCTCACCGAAGCGCACGATGGTCATCATGCCGACAATCAGGATCAGAGACAGGATTGCACGCGGCGGAGGAGTAATCGCCAGCTGATGGGTCAGGAAGCTTTCAACGGTATTGGTGATTGCTACGCTGTAAACCAACAGAATCGGGTAGATAGCGAAGAAGTAGAGCAGGGTAATCAGTTTACCTGCGCCAACGCCGAAGTGTTCTTCTACAACTTCGGTGATGTCTTCACCCGGATTTTTACCGGACAGCACAAAGCGAGTCAGACCGCGGTGTGCAAAGAAGGTCATTGGGAAGGCAAGGATCGCCATGATGATCAGCGGGATCATACCGCCTACGCCTGCGTTGATCGGCAGGAACAATACACCCGCGCCAATCGCCGTGCCGTAAAGGCCCAGCATCCACATGGTGTCTGTCTTGCGCCATGCGCTGCGGGTCTGGCCCGTAACGATAGTGCTGGTTTGAGTGTTTTCCATCTATTTCTCCTGGAGGAAGCTTAAAAAGCCGGGTTTGAGGTCAATCCAATGAGAAAGTACCCGGCTGTAAATCGAAATTCGTTGAGCGATTTTTATATAATTTTTCGCCGTAATAATTTTCGGGCGGAAAGATACATTTTAGTAATGAATGTATCAGTGATCGGGATCCCAAATGCAATAATCCACCTTTTATGTGGATAAATTTGGGCCATTAATCTGTTAAAAAATAGTCAAAGCGAATTTACGGGCGCGAAGGCTAACATTAACGACATATCTCATGAAAGCGAAGGCGCGAAGATAGGCGTGTTCAGCTGTAAAAACTGTTGTTTTTAGATGATTTCGGCGACTAATAATAATTTACTAAGATAAATCACGGTTGGTTTTTCAAGGTAATCGTTTGCGTGGCACGCTGTTTTTAATGAATTATCACTGGTATTTATGTGATTGTCAGAGCTATGTGACTGGTATCACTTAAAAAGCCGGGAGGCAAATGCGCCAAACCCGGCTTTGATATGGACAAAACTGTCATCGCTATAGTGCTGCTAGCGGGTGTAGAAGGTTAGGCGCAGATCTCGTAACAAGGGATATACGCAGTGCCCGGTAACTTCATACGATGTTGTGCAACAAAGCCCTGCAGGAGATCGTCCATGCGGCGCATCATTTCGCGGTCACCGTGGATTTTGTACGGGCCAAACTCTTCAATAGCGCGGATGCCGACTTCCTTCACGTTACCAGCCACAATACCAGAGAATGCGCGACGTAGATCGGCCGCCAGTACTTCAACGGGTTGATCCGGGTACAGCTTCAGGTTGGCCATGTTTTCATGGGACGGTTCGAACGGCATCTGCAGATCGGGCGCGATACGAATCGACCAGTTAAAGCTGTAAGCATCACCTGTGTCGCGACGGTTTTCTTTCACCAGCGGCATCGCTTTTTTCATCAGACGCGCCACTTCCGCTGCATCGTCAATGATAATGCGATAGTGGCGACGCGCATCTTCCCCCAGCGTGTGCACGATAAATTCGTCAAGCACGCGGAAGTAATCCGCACTCTCTTTTGGTCCGGTCAGGATCAGTGGTAGAACCTGATCTTTGTTGGCCGGATTCATCAGGATCCCCAGCAGATACAGCAGCTCTTCTGCTGTCCCTACGCCACCCGGGAAGATGATAATACCGTGGGCGATACGCACGAACGCTTCCAGACGTTTTTCAATGTCCGGCATGATGATCAGTTCGTTTACCAGCGGGTTAGGCGGTTCAGCGGCGATGATTGACGGTTCGGTCATGCCAATAAAGCGGCTGTCTTTGTATCGCTGCTGGGCGTGGCCTACCGCAGCGCCTTTCATTGGCGCTTCCATCGCTCCTGGACCGCAGCCGGTACAGATGTTCAGTTCGCGCAGGCCCAACTGGGTGCCGACGCGACGGGCGTACAGGTACTCATTTTCGTTGATTGAGTGACCGCCCCAGCAGACGACCATGTTCGGCGCTTCACCGACGTGCAGCGCCCGGGCATTACGCAGGATCGAGAATACCAGGTTGGTGATATGGACCGAGCTTTCGAGATCCAGATGCTGAAAACGACCGGCGTTATGGATCTGGCCATTGACGAACAGAATGTCGCGCAGCACGGCAAACAGGTTAGCCTGTAGCGCACGAATAATGCGTCCATCAACAAACGCATCTTCAGGTGGGTTGATCAGTTCCAGCTTCACGCCCCGTTCGCGGCGCAGTACGTTAATATCGAAACTTTCAAAGCGTGACAGCAGTTCTTTACTGTTGTCGGTCAAACTGCCGGAGTTCAGAACGGCAAGCGAACAGTTACGAAACAGTTGATACAGGTCGCTGCTGGCCGTGCGTTTAAGCATATCGACTTCCAGCTGCGACAACATGTCCATTGAGCCAAGCGGGCTAATATGTGTAATCAAGTAAACTCCTTATGGGACGCAACACGTCATTCCCTGTGATTACAATAGCCCTGGCTTATGACCTTTCACAACCTTGTGCGCGGAATCCGACACGCAAAATTGAGAAAAAAGATTACTGACGCACCAGACGACCGGTTGCCGGAGTGAAATCGGTGTTGGTGCGCCATGGGTTAATGTCCAGGCCACCACGTCGCGTGTAGCGTGCGTAAACGCTCAGTTTCTCCGGCTGGCAGAAGCGCAGAATGTCATTGAAAATGCGTTCCACACACTGTTCATGAAACTCGTTATGGTGGCGGAAGGAGACCAGGTAACGCAGCAGCTTCTCTCTGTCGATTTTACGTCCGCGATACTGAATTTGTATGGAGCCCCAGTCTGGCTGGTGGGTGATTAAACAGTTGGACTTCAGCAGATGGCTGACCAGTGTCTCTTCCACTGCCTTTTCACCGCTCACGGCATTTTCCAGATACGCAGTGCTGAACTGGTAGTTATCGATGACGATATCCTGATTGTCGATACAGGTGCCGTTAAAGTGGGCTATCGGCTGCCCTTCCAGTTCGTCAAGGCGGTACAGCGCCACGCTGACATCGCCCTGAGCGCAGGCGCGAAGATCGTTTTCCAGTGTCTGACGTACCGCATCCCAGGAATCAAAACGCGTCTGATTAAAACTGTTCAGGTAAAGCTTAAAGCTTTTCGATTCAATCAGATTTACGCTGGTGTAATCCAGTTCCACGTGACCGACTGCGACCTGCGGTAAGCCGTTGGCATTCAGCCACGACAGTTCATACAGCGTCCAGATATCCGCACCGTGAAAAGGCAGGGCATCGGCCTTTAAATCCAGCGGATCGCGGTTCAGGCTGCGCGGAACACCCTGCAACAGACTTGCATCGTAATTGTCTCGGTAATCCGTTGATTTACCGAGAGTCAGGCCGTCAAGCGCCTGATGATTTTCATAAGAGGACATGTTTCACCGTCATAAACCAGATACACTATGCGACAAGTGTATCCTGGCTTTTGTGAAGAGAGAAATCAGTGGACGAATTGACAGCGCAGGCGTTGGTAGCCTTTACGACGCGTTATTGCGACGCATGGCATGAAAAAAACAACAGTTGGCCACTCAGTGAAGAGCTGTATGGCGTACCTTCTCCGTGCATCATTTCTTCCACAGACGATGCGGTATTTTGGCAGCCTCAACCTTTTGTCGGCGAAAAAAACCTCAATGCGGTTGAACGGGCATTTGATATTGTGATACAACCTGCCGTTCACGCTTTTTACACCACCCAGTTTGCCGGGGATATGCACGCGCAGTTTGCGGATGAAAAGCTGACGCTGCTGCAGACCTGGAGTGAAGATGACTTCAGGCGCGTTCAGGAAAACCTGATTGGTCACTTGGTTACGCAAAAGCGACTTAAGCTTTCGCCTACGCTTTTTATTGCCACACAAGATAATGAGCTTGACGTCATTTCGGTGTGCAATCTGTCCGGTGAAGTGTGCAAAGAAACGCTGGGAACCCGTAAACGAACGGTGCTGGCGGCCTCACTTGCGGAATTCCTCACTCAACTTAAGCCAGTTCTGTAATCCTGTTTGCCCTGAATCTTGTGAGAGATCTCTTACATACCCTGTAGGACATTGCCAGGTGATAAGTAAAGACTTAATGAATTGATAAAATAATAATTTATTATTATTCAATTGGTTAGTCTTTTATTGTCAACTTTCATACGAAAATAATCGTAAGGGTAAGCCTGTAAGCATCTTGTAAGACAAAGCGAAACAGGCGATTCTATATCTGTCGACAAGGAGTCGCACAACGAAGAGAACATCAGGATGATGGCTCTTCGCCTGGACACACCAGGACGGTGTTGCAAGGACAGGCTTCAGGACGAAGCAAAGAGGAAGACGCTGGATGCGTTAAAGGACACCTCCAGGACGGAGAATGAGAGCCGGTCAGGATGTTCGGCGGGTCAGGATGGCCAGGATACTTCAGGATGAAGTTTTCACATCGGGGTGATGTGAGCAGGATGCAAAAGTTCAGGATGAACAAGGTCGCAAGACCACAGGAAAAGTTGTCACGGATGAGCAGGGAGCACTAAAAGTAGCTGGAATGCTGCGAAACGAACCGGGAGCACTGTTTTTTTACAGTGCTCCCTTTTTTTATTTCCCTCCACTAGTGCTATTCTTCGCGCCAGATTTTTCATCATTGAGGTTTATTTCATGACGACTCATGACCGTGTGCGCCAGCAGTTACACGCACTTGAAGCGCTACTGCGTGAACATAATCACTGGCGGATGGATGAGCCAGCAGAGCATCTGTTTACCAGTACGCAGCCTTTTTGTATGGATACCATGGAGCCGGTCGAGTGGCTGCAGTGGGTGTTGATTCCCCGCATGCATACGCTACTCGATAACGCGCAGCCGCTTCCGCAGGCTTTTGCCGTTGCACCGTATTACGAAATGGCGCTAGCAGCCGATCATCCGCAACGCGACATTCTCCTGGCGGCATTGCAGGAGCTGGATGCGCTGTTTACCAGTGATAACGCCTGATGCTGGAAATTCTTTATCAGGACGAATGGCTGGTTGCCGTCAATAAACCTTCGGGCTGGTTGGTTCACCGCAGTTGGCTCGACCGGGATGAGAAAGTGGTGGTGATGCAAACGGTGCGAGACCAAATTGGTCAGCACGTTTTTACCGCCCATCGACTCGACAGACCAACCTCCGGTGTGCTGCTGATGGGACTGTCCAGCGAAGCCGGGCGTTTGTTGTCTCAGCAGTTTGAACATCATCAAATTCAGAAACGCTATCATGCGATTGTGCGTGGCTGGCTGATGGATGATACCGTGCTGGATTACCCGTTGGTCGAAGAGCTGGATAAGATTGCCGATAAGTTTGCCCGCGATGATAAAGGCCCGCAGCCTGCCGTCACCCATTATCGCGGTCTGGCAACGGTAGAAATGCCGGTAGCGACCGGACGTTATCCGACCACCCGTTATGGACTGGTGGAGCTGGATCCTAAAACCGGTCGGAAACACCAGCTCAGGCGCCATCTGGCCCACTTACGCCATCCGATAATTGGCGACAGCAAGCACGGTGATTTACGGCAAAACCGCAGCGCCGCGGAGCATTTCGGTTGTCAGCGATTAATGCTGCATGCCAGCCAGCTTGCGCTGACACATCCATTCACCGGTGAGCCTCTGGTTATTCGCGCCGGGCTGGATGACGTCTGGATGCAGGCATTGTCACAATTTGGCTGGCGTGGACTTCTCCCTGAGAATGAAAGGGTTGAGTTCAGCGGGATGTCAGGTCAGGATGAGCAGATAGATTCTTAAGTCCCAGGAGATTACGGTTATGGCGGAAATTGGAATTTTTGTCGGCACAATGTACGGAAACGCGCTGCTGGTTGCCGAAGAGGCCGAGGCCATTTTGACGGCACAGGGTCATAAAGCCACGGTGTTTGAAGATCCGGAGCTTAGCGACTGGCAGGTATATCAGGATAAATATGTGCTGGTGGTGACCTCAACGACCGGGCAGGGCGATCTGCCCGATAGCATTGTGCCGCTGTTTCAGGGGATCAAAGATAATCTCGGTTTCCAGCCAAATCTGCATTACGGAGTCATTGCGCTGGGCGACAGCAGCTACGTTAATTTCTGCAATGGTGGCAAACAGTTTGATGCGCTGTTACAGGAGCAAAGCGCACAGCGCGTGGGTGAAATGTTGCTGATTGACGCCAGCGAACATCCTGAACCGGAAAGCGAATCCAACCCTTGGGTAGAAAACTGGGGAACCTTGCTCAAATAATCTCTCGCCCGTACGGGCATACAACCCCCATTTGAACCGTAGGCCGGGTCAGGCGAAGCCGCCACCCGGCAATAAAACCCCAATTACGTGAACTAACTTCCACTGCTTTGGGCTTATGCCCCAAACAACTTCTTACTGCCTCCCGAATGTTGTGTTCATGCACGGTGAGGGTAAGAGCCACTCCTTCATATACTTTTCCCGTCAGTTCCCGAAAAGGCAGCGAGTCAGAATAAAACGGCCCTGAGCTGTACCAAAACTGCCACACACTAACCTCTCATTCTGATCACCCTACAGGTGCTGTACAGAATGAACTGGCGAAAGCCAAGATTCAGGAGTGCAACAATGAGTTCATTAAGTCAGGCGGCGAGCAGCGCGGAAAAACGCACTAACGCTCGTTACTGGATCGTGGTGATGTTGTTTATCGTCACATCCTTCAACTACGGCGATCGCGCCACCTTATCCATTGCCGGTTCGGAGATGGCCAAAGACATTGGTCTGGATGCGGTAGGGATGGGTTATGTATTCTCCGCTTTCTCATGGGCCTATGTTATCGGCCAGATCCCTGGCGGCTGGTTGCTCGACCGCTTCGGTTCAAAACGTGTTTATTTCTGGTCCATCTTTATCTGGTCCATGTTTACCCTGCTGCAAGGCTTCGTCGATATCTTTAGCGGCTTCGGCATTATCGTTGCGTTGTTTACGTTGCGATTCCTTGTCGGTTTAGCTGAAGCACCTTCCTTCCCCGGTAATAGTCGTATAGTTGCGGCATGGTTCCCGGCACAGGAGAGGGGCACGGCGGTCGCAATCTTTAACTCTGCGCAGTACTTTGCCACCGTTATTTTTGCGCCAATCATGGGGTGGCTGACCCACGAAGTGGGCTGGTCGCATGTGTTCTTCTTTATGGGCGGCCTCGGGATTGTTATCAGCTTTATCTGGCTGAAGGTGATTCATGAACCAAACCAGCACCCGGGCGTAAACCAAAAAGAGCTGGAGTACATTGCTGAAGGCGGGGCGCTGATCAATATGGATCAGGCGGCCGCCAAAGCTAAAGTGCCGTTCAGCGTGAAGTGGGGGCAAATCAAACAGCTGCTGGGCTCACGGATGATGATCGGTATTTACATCGGGCAATACTGCATTAACGCGCTGACCTACTTCTTTATCACCTGGTTCCCGGTTTATCTGGTGCAGGCTCGCGGTATGTCGATTTTGAAAGCTGGTTTTGTCGCTTCGGTCCCGGCCATTTGCGGATTCGCCGGCGGCGTGCTCGGCGGCATTATTTCCGACTGGCTGATGCGCCGTACCGGTTCGCTAAATATCGCCCGTAAAACGCCAATCGTACTCGGCATGCTGCTGTCGATGGTGATGGTGTTCTGTAACTACGTCAACGTGGAGTGGATGATCATCGGCTTTATGGCGCTGGCCTTCTTCGGCAAAGGTATCGGTGCGTTGGGATGGGCGGTGATGGCTGATACTGCACCTAAAGAGATCAGCGGTCTGAGCGGCGGTTTGTTCAACATGTTTGGCAATATCTCCGGTATCGTCACGCCAATTGCTATCGGCTACATCGTAGGGACCACCGGCTCGTTTAACGGCGCGTTGATTTACGTCGGGGTGCATGCGTTGATTGCGGTGGTGAGCTATCTGGTACTGGTGGGCGATATTAAACGTATCGAACTGAAACCTGTCGCAGGACAATGATGATGACAACACAATCGAGTCCCGTTATTACCGATATGAAGGTCATCCCGGTGGCCGGTCATGACAGCATGCTGCTCAATATTGGCGGTGCGCACAATGCATATTTCACCCGCAATATTGTGGTTCTTACCGATAACGCCGGCAATACCGGCGTCGGTGAAGCGCCGGGCGGCGAAGTGATTTATCAGACGCTGGTTGACGCTATCCCGATGGTATTGGGTCAGGAGGTTGCGCGCCTGAATAAGGTGGTACAGCAGGTGCATAAAGGCAACCAGGCCGCTGATTTTGACACCTTCGGCAAAGGCGCCTGGACGTTTGAGCTACGGGTAAACGCGGTAGCGGCGCTGGAAGCGGCGCTGCTCGACCTGCTGGGCAAGGCGCTGAACGTGCCGGTTTGTGAACTGTTAGGGCCGGGCAAGCAGCGCGATGCGGTCACCGTACTCGGCTATCTGTTCTACGTGGGTGATCGCACAAAGACCGATTTACCGTATCTGGAAAGCACGCCGGGAAACCATGAGTGGTATCACCTGCGTCACCAGCAAGCGATGAACAGTGAGGCGGTGGTACGTCTGGCTCAGGCTTCGCAGGATCGCTACGGCTTTAAAGATTTCAAACTCAAAGGTGGTGTACTGCCTGGCGAGCAGGAAATCGACACCGCTCGTGCGCTGAAAAAATGCTTCCCGGATGCGCGTATTACGGTTGATCCCAACGGTGCCTGGTTGCTGGATGAAGCCATCTCCCTGTGTAAAGGGCTGAACGATGTTCTGACCTACGCCGAAGATCCATGCGGCGCTGAACAGGGTTTTTCTGGCCGCGAAGTGATGGCCGAGTTCCGCCGTGCAACCGGTCTACCGGTAGCAACGAACATGATAGCCACCAACTGGCGTGAAATGGGCCATGCGGTGATGCTGAACTCAGTAGATATTCCGCTGGCCGATCCGCACTTCTGGACCCTTTCCGGCGCGGTACGCGTGGCACAGTTATGCGATGACTGGGGCCTGACCTGGGGCTGCCATTCTAACAATCATTTTGATATTTCGCTGGCGATGTTCACCCACGTTGGCGCCGCCGCGCCGGGCAACCCGACGGCTATCGACACCCACTGGATCTGGCAGGAGGGCGATTGCCGTCTGACCAAAAATCCGCTGGAGATTAAGAACGGGAAAATTGCTGTTCCTGACGCGCCTGGACTGGGCGTAGAGCTGGACTGGGATCAGGTTAACAAGGCTCATGAAGCCTACAAGAGACTGCCCGGCGGCGCGCGTAATGACGCAGGCCCAATGCAGTATCTGATCCCCGGATGGACTTTTGACCGTAAACGTCCCGTTTTCGGCCGCCACTAATTTTGAATAAGGACTTAATTATGAGCGCACAATTTTCTACCCCATTGGTTACCTCTATGCAGGTTATTCCGGTTGCGGGTCATGACAGTATGCTGATGAACCTGAGCGGCGCACATGCTCCATTCTTCACGCGCAATATTGTGATTATTAAAGATAACTCCGGTCATAGCGGCGTGGGTGAAATTCCCGGCGGAGAAAAAATCCGCAAAACGCTGGAAGATGCGATCCCGCTGGTGGTAGGCAAAACGTTAGGTGAATACAAAAACGTGCTGAATGCGGTACGCAATACTTTTGCCGATCGTGATGCGGGCGGTCGCGGTTTGCAGACCTTTGATTTACGTACCACTATTCATGTGGTTACTGGGATCGAAGCGGCCATGTTGGATCTGTTAGGTCAGCATCTGGGTGTAAACGTCGCCTCTCTGCTGGGTGATGGACAGCAGCGTAGCGAAGTTGAAATGTTGGGTTACCTGTTCTTTGTCGGTAACCGTAAGGCAACGCCGCTGCCGTACCAGAGTCAGCCGGATGAGAAGTGCGACTGGTATCGTCTGCGTCATGAAGAGGCGATGACCCCGGATGCGGTAGTGCGCCTGGCGGAAGCTGCGTATGAGAAGTATGGTTTCAACGACTTTAAACTGAAAGGCGGCGTGCTGGCCGGGGAAGAGGAAGCGGAATCTATCGTTGCGCTGGCGAAGCGTTTCCCGCAGGCCCGCGTCACGCTGGATCCGAACGGTGCGTGGTCGCTAAATGAAGCGATTAAGATCGGCAAATATCTGAAGGGTTCTCTGGCCTATGCGGAAGATCCGTGTGGCGCCGAGCAGGGCTTCTCTGGTCGTGAAGTGATGGCGGAATTCCGCCGCGCTACCGGTCTGCCGACCGCCACCAACATGATCGCCACCGACTGGCGTCAGATGGGGCATACGCTGTCGCTGCAGTCCGTGGATATCCCACTGGCGGACCCGCACTTCTGGACCATGCAGGGTTCTGTCCGCGTGGCACAAATGTGCCATGAGTTTGGGTTGACCTGGGGATCGCACTCCAACAACCACTTTGATATTTCGCTGGCGATGTTTACGCATGTCGCGGCAGCGGCTCCGGGCAAAATTACCGCGATTGATACCCACTGGATCTGGCAGGAAGGCAATCAATGCCTGACCAAAGAGCCATTTGAAATCAAAGGCGGCATGGTGCAGGTTCCGGCAAAACCGGGTCTGGGCGTGGAGCTGGATATGGATCAGGTCATGAAAGCGCATGAGCTGTACCAGCAACATGGATTGGGGGCGCGTGATGATGCGATGGGAATGCAGTATCTGATCCCGAACTGGACGTTTGATAATAAGCGTCCGTGCATGGTACGCTAAGCGAACTGGGACCGCTCCCATTAAGGGGCGGTTTTTATCCTGGTATATGCTTAACACAGTCAACATGCGTAAGGATGCTTTATGAAAATAGTAATCGCACCGGATTCCTATAAGGAAAGTTTGAGTGCGCTTGAAGTGGCAACGGCTATTGAGCAGGGGTTTCGTGAGATCTGGCCCGATGCGGATTACGTGAAGATTCCGGTTGCAGATGGCGGTGAAGGAACGGTCGAAGCGATGGTTGCCGCAACGCAAGGTCACCTTGTGCATGTTGATGTTACCGGCCCTTTGGGCAACACAATTCAGGCATTTTATGGTTTATCCGGTGATGAGCGCTCGGCCTTTATCGAAATGGCGGCCGCCAGCGGACTGGAACAGGTTCCTGCGGGGTTACGCGATCCGCTGAAAACGACATCCTGGGGAACCGGGGAGTTAATCCGTCATGCGTTGGACGCTGGCGTTGAGCATATCATCATTGGAATTGGCGGAAGCGCCACCAATGATGGCGGTGCCGGGATGGTGCAAGCGCTGGGAGCAAAATTGCTGGATGCGCAAAATAACGATATTGCCCATGGCGGGGCTGGCCTCGAATCGCTCGCTCGGATTGATATTTCTCAGTTAGACCAGCGACTTGCTGCGTGTCGTATTGAAGTGGCTTGCGACGTGACTAATCCGTTGACCGGTGAAGAGGGCGCTTCTGCGGTTTTTGGCCCGCAAAAAGGGGCGACGCCGGAGATGATTACCCGCCTGGATCGGGCACTCACGCACTATGCGCAACTCATTGCCCGCGATCTGGACGTCAACGTGCTGGATCTGGCCGGCGGTGGCGCCGCTGGTGGTATGGGGGCGGCGCTATATGCGTTTTGCGGCGCACAGTTGCGCTGCGGTATTGAGATAGTAACGGATGCGTTGCACCTTGACGCCTGCGTTGCGGATGCGGATTTAGTGGTCACGGGTGAAGGGCGCATTGATAGTCAGACCATTCACGGTAAGGTTCCGGTTGGCGTGGCGAAGGTCGCAAAGCGTTACAACAAACCGGTTATCGGCATTGCCGGTAGCCTGACGGCGGATGTCGGTGTGGTCCACGAGCATGGGCTGGATGCGGTTTTCAGCGTCATCTATACCATCTGTACCCTGGATGAGGCGCTAAAGAACGCGAGCGACAACGTACGAATGACGGCGAGAAACGTTGCCGCAACGCTTAAAGCCTGGCAGCAATTACGCTGAGTTGTAGGTTGGATAAGGCGGTCACGCCGCCTTCCTGCGAATATTACCCCAACAACTTCTTCGCTTCGCGCGCAACGTTGTCCATTTCATCCAGAAGCTCTAAAAACTCAGGCTCCAGCTCTTCTTCCTTGGTCCCGCTACGTAATTGCTGCTCAATAAGCTGACACAGGTTTTTCATGCGGGGAACGCCGCTATAACCGCAGCTACCGTGCAGCTTGTGGATCATATCCACCAGACCTTCAGGGTTTTCACCGACCAGCTGTTCTTCAATTTTGTTACGTACTTCGGGCAGAAAATCGAGCAGCATTTGCAGCATATCCCACGCCAGATCGTTTTTACCTGCGGCTTGTCTTAATGCTAACTGCCAGTCGAGTGTGGTATTCGGATTGACTACCGGCTCAACGGGTTCAACGGCGATCGCCCTAAGCGCTGTGCTTGCGCCGGGTTTGTAGCGTAACAGCAGATTATGCAGCTTATCTTCTTCGATAGGCTTCGCCAGGTAATCGTTCATCCCGGCGCTGAGCAGCTTCTCTTTCTGCCCAGCCATGGCGTGTGCGGTGACCGCAATGACCGGTGTCTGCTGTTGATGAGGAAGCTGGTGGATTAGTTCACAAGCGCGAATGCCGTCCATGTCTGGCATCTGAATATCCATCAGGATCAGATCAAATTGCATTTGTCTGGCGCGATCCACCGCTTGATGCCCACTGTCGCAGAGCACGACGTGCTGCACCTTATCTTCCAACAGTGCGCCAATCAGCTTGAGGTTCGCAGGGTTGTCGTCTACCGCCATAACGGTCATCGCAATTTTGCTATCGTCTAACAGCAGCGGATCCGCGCTGTGATTCACCTGACAATACTCTGTCAGCGCAGGCAGTAAGCGAGTTGAGGTGAGAGGTTTCAACAGACATGCCGCCGCGCCGCCCTGTTTTAACTTCTCGGCGTTAATCTGCGCATGGCAAGGCAGGGCCAGTAACAAAAAGTCGGTCATCGCCGCAGCGTTTGCCAGCCGCTCATGCTGCATGGTGAGCGGTTCGCGTAAAGTAACCGGAATGCCGAGCAGCAGAATATCGTAGTGATCCTTCGGCAGCCCGGAGAATGAAGGGCTGTAAATCACCTCCAACGGCGTTTCGCTCAAGATATCTAATGTGCACTGTGCGGCAGTGGCGTTCGGTTCGACGTAGGCCAGTCGTTTACCGGCCAGGCAGAGCGTGGTTGAGCGGTCAACGAGAACGTTAGGGTTAAGATCGAGGCTGATATGGAACCAGAACGTGGAACCCCGGTTCGGTTGACTATGGAAGGAGATGTCCCCGCCCATTTCGTTGACCAGTTTTTGCGTAATGACCAGGCCCAGCCCGGTACCGCCGTGGCGGCGGGAAATACTGGCATCCGCCTGGCGGAAGGCCTGGAACAAGCGTGACTGATCGCGCTCAGGAATACCAATTCCGGTATCGCGGATTTGTACTTCAATCTGCACTTTCGTGTTACTAAGGGCGCGCTTCTCGACCAGAATGTCGATATTGCCGCCTTCGGTAAATTTGATGGCATTGCCAACCAGATTAGTGATTACCTGCTGTAAGCGTAGCGGATCGCCGATGACGTTGTCCGGCACGTCATTCTTAATATTCAGCGTCAGCTCAAGCCCTTTATCATGGGATGAATGCGCTAACAGCGTAACGACGTCATCCAGCGTGCTGCGCAGCGGGAAGGGAATGCTTTCCAGAATCAGCTTGCCCGCCTCAAGTTTGGAGAAGTCGAGTACATCATTGATGATAGCCAGCAGATTGTTAGCCGAGCGTTCAATGGTATTCAGGTGATCGCGCTGCGTGGTGTTGAGCTCGGTTTTTAGCGTAAGACGGGTGAAGCCAATCACGCCATTCAGCGGTGTTCGCAGTTCGTGCGACATGTTAGCCAGAAACTCAGACTTAATACGCGCCGCTTCCTGGGCGCGTTTCTTCGCCAGATCCAGTTCGACGTTCTGGATTTCCATCTGCTCCAGCGTTTCACGCAGGTCAGAGGTGGCCTGATCGATGTTGTGCTGCATCTCTTCATGGTAAGCCGCAAGTGACATCGCCATCGAGTTGATACCATTTTTGAGCATATCCAGCTCGCCCAGCATGAAACCTTCCACGCGGCTGTCGAGCTGTCCTCTACGAATTCGGTCAACGGTATTCACCATATTGCGAATCGGGCCGGTTACGTCTCGCATCAGACGCCAGCCAAAAATTAACGCAATACCAATACAAAACAGCATCATTACACTGGAGATAAAGATCTCTTTGTACTGCTGCAATCGCACGGACTTAAGATCCAGCTCAAGCGCCACATACCCCAGCATATTTTTGGTGTTTTTCGCATCGCTTACGGCGGATTCATCTGGTGAATAGCTTTCCGATATAATCGGGGTACGCAGGATCATGATATCCCCGTGCCGGGTGACGCTTAGCTTACGTGGAAACGGTGAACCTGTCGCCAACTGCATTTCAGACGGATCGAGATGAAAATTAGAGGTGACGAACAGTCGGTTATTTTCGTCATAAACAGAAATTGCCCGCACGATATCGGAATGGCGACGATGCAGCACGCTGATAAGCTGGCCGATAGATTCCCTGTTTTGCAGGTTCATGCCATATTCGCTGGAGACCGCGAGTGGTTCTATGATGCTGGCACCAGCATCTTCCAGTTGACGCTGCAAGTCGTTATAGCGATGCACAACAAAAAAGATACTGAGCAACAAACCTATCAGGACGGTCGGGGCCAGGATCAGAATCATCATGCGTGCGCGCAGGCTGTAGTTGGTCATGGAGTTCCGTTATGGGACAATTAGGGTCACACTGTTAAATAGAGAAATATCTCGTCGATGGCGCAATTCTACTCTGCAAAACGACGCGTGACGACGCGTCAGATCATAACCGTTACCGTCAATGACCTCGATCCTTTTGGTCAGGGCGTCGCTCGCCATAACGGAAAAGCGTTGTTTATACCGGAATTGCTACCCCAGGAAAGCGCCGAGGTGGTGATTACCGAAGATAAAAAACAGTTCGCCCGCGCGCAAGTAAAACGACGTTTGAACAACAGCCCTGAGCGTGAAGTGCCACGTTGCCCGCATTTTGGCGTATGCGGCGGTTGCCAGCAGCAGCATGCCAGCATCTCGTTACAGCAGCGTAGTAAAAGCGCGGCGTTGTCGCGTTTAATGAAATGTGACGTGTCGGATGTTATAGCTGATACGCCGTGGGGCTATCGTCGTCGTGCCCGATTGAGCCTGAACTATCGGCCAAAAGAACAAAAATTGCAGATGGGGTTTCGTAAATCAGGCTCCAGCGACATTATCGATGTCAAACAATGCCCTGTTTTGGTGCCCCAGCTTGAAGCGTTATTGCCCCATCTCAGGGCGTGTCTGGAAAGTCTTCAAGGGTTACGCCACCTTGGACATGTTGAATTGGTGCAGGCAGGGAGCGGAACCCTGATGATTTTGCGCCACACGGCGCCATTAAGTGCAGCGGATAAAGAAAAACTGGAATGCTTTTCGCATTCTCTGGGGCTGTCTTTGTTTCTGGCCCCGCAAAGCGAGATACTGGAATCAATATCAGAAGAATCACCCTGGTATGACTCAAATGGACTACGGTTAACCTTCAGCCCGCGTGATTTTATTCAGGTCAATGAAGGGGTAAACCAGCAAATGGTGGCCCGTGCGTTGGAATGGCTCGATGTTCAACCTGAAGATCGCGTACTCGATCTGTTCTGCGGAATGGGCAATTTTACTCTGCCGCTGGCAACTCGGGCAGCAAGCGTGGTTGGCGTGGAAGGTGTTCCGGCGTTGGTGGAGAAAGGTCGGGAGAACGCGCTGAATAACGGATTACACAATGTGACGTTCTTTCATGAAAACCTTGAGGAAGATGTTACCCGGCAGCCGTGGGCGAAAAACGGATTCGACAAAGTATTGCTCGATCCTGCGCGTGCGGGGGCTGCTGGTGTGATGCAACATATTATAAAATTAGAACCTATACGCGTTGTTTATGTATCCTGTAACCCGGCAACGCTGGCTCGTGACAGCGATGCTTTGCTCAATGCGGGATATGCCATCCGGCGGCTGGCGATGCTCGATATGTTCCCGCACACTGGACACCTGGAATCAATGGTCCTGTTTGAGCGTTTGTAATGAACTTAATACCCATTGGATTTCGCCTTGTAATGCTGTGTGAAAGACAATGGGTTCGGCTTGTCGACTTCGACAGGCCATGCCCCTTAAGGAGAGGACGATGGTTGCGGTAAGAAGTGCACATTTAAATAAAGCTGGTGAGTTTGATCCCAAGAAATGGATCGCGAGTCTGGGGATCTCCAGCCAGCAGTCGTGTGAACGCTTAGCCGAAACCTGGGCGTACTGCCTCCAGCAGACACAGGGGCATCCGGATGCGGATCTGCTGCTGTGGCGTGGCGTGGAGATGGTAGAAATTCTCTCCATGTTGAGCATGGATATCGACACGCTGCGTGCAGCAATGCTGTTCCCTCTGGCTGATGCCAACGTGGTAAGTGAAGACATCCTGCGCGAGAGCGTGGGCAAATCCATTGTTCATCTTATCCACGGCGTGCGTGATATGGCGGCGATACGCCAGCTTAAAGCCACGCATACCGATTCAGTTTCTTCCGAGCAGGTCGATAACGTCCGCCGCATGCTGCTGGCAATGGTGGATGACTTTCGCTGTGTGGTCATCAAGCTGGCAGAGCGGATTGCCCATCTGCGTGAAGTGAAAGACGCGCCGGAAGATGAACGCGTTCTGGCGGCAAAAGAGTGCACCAATATCTATGCACCGCTGGCCAACCGTTTGGGAATCGGGCAATTAAAATGGGAGCTGGAAGATTACTGCTTCCGTTATCTGCACCCGGCTGAATACAAACGCATTGCCAAGCTGCTGCATGAACGTCGTATCGACCGGGAGCATTACATTGATGAGTTCGTTGGTCATTTGCGCTCAGAGATGAAAACGGAAGGCGTCAAAGCTGAAGTGTACGGGCGTCCGAAGCATATCTACAGCATCTGGCGCAAAATGCAGAAAAAGCAGTTGGCCTTCGATGAACTGTTCGATGTGCGCGCAGTGCGTATCGTGGCAGAGCGTTTACAGGACTGCTATGCCGCGCTCGGGATAGTACATACTCACTATCGCCATCTGCCGGATGAGTTTGATGACTACGTCGCGAACCCGAAACCCAACGGCTACCAGTCAATCCATACGGTTGTGCTGGGGCCGGGTGGGAAAACTATTGAAATTCAGATCCGTACCAAACAGATGCACGAAGATGCCGAACTGGGCGTCGCGGCACACTGGAAGTACAAAGAGGGCACTGCTTCAGGCGCCGCGCGCTCTGGTCATGAAGATCGTATTGCATGGCTGCGTAAGCTGATCGCCTGGCAGGAAGAGATGGCAGATTCCGGTGAAATGCTGGATGAAGTTCGTAGCCAGGTCTTTGATGACCGCGTGTACGTCTTTACACCGAAAGGCGACGTTGTGGATCTGCCAGCAGGCTCCACGCCGCTCGATTTTGCTTACCACATTCATAGTGATGTGGGGCATCGTTGCATTGGCGCGAAAATTGGTGGACGCATCGTACCGTTTACCTACCAACTACAGATGGGCGATCAAATTGAAATTATCACCCAGAAACAGCCAAACCCAAGCCGCGACTGGTTGAACCCTAACCTTGGCTACGTAACCACCAGTCGTGGGCGTTCGAAGATCCACGCCTGGTTCCGTAAACAGGACCGTGATAAGAACATTCTTGCAGGTCGCCAGATCCTCGACGATGAACTGGCGCATTTAGGCATCAGCCTGAAAGAAGCGGAAAAACATCTGCTGCCGCGCTACAGTTTCAATGAGCTGGATGAACTGTTGGCGGCGATTGGCGGAGGAGACATCCGCCTCAACCAGATGGTGAATTTCCTGCAGGCGCAGTTTAATAAGCCAAGCGCTGCCGAACAGGATGCCGCCGCGCTGAAACAGCTTCAGCAGAAAACGCACGCACCGCAGAGTCGCCGTAAAGACGACGGTCGTGTCGTGGTGGAAGGGGTAGGTAACCTGATGCACCACATCGCTCGCTGCTGCCAGCCGATTCCAGGCGATGAGATTGTCGGGTTTATTACCCAGGGACGCGGTATTTCTGTGCACCGGGCTGATTGTGAACAGCTGACTGAGCTGCGCTCCCATGCGCCGGAACGTATTGTTGATGCGGTCTGGGGCGAAAGTTACTCTGCAGGGTATTCGCTGGTGGTTCGCGTCCAGGCCAACGATCGCAGTGGCTTGTTACGTGATATCACCACGATTCTCGCCAACGAGAAGGTAAACGTGCTGGGAGTTGCCAGCCGGAGTGATACCAAACAACAGCTTGCCACCATTGATATGACCATCGAAATCTACAACCTGCAGGTGCTCGGGCGCGTGCTCGGCAAGCTGAACCAGGTACCGGATGTGATCGACGCACGTCGTCTGCACGGTAATTAATCATTATGTAGGCCGGATAACCTTGTAGGCCTGATAAGACGCGTTAGCGTTGCCATCAGGCATTGCTATGTTGCCTGATGTCGCCTTATCCGGCCTACCGTATTGAAATTTCAGGATATTCCAATGAATCAAATCGACCGACTGCTCGGTATTATGCAGCGCCTGCGCGACCCGGAGAACGGCTGTCCGTGGGACAAAGAGCAGACATTCGCCACTATTGCTCCTTATACCCTCGAAGAAACTTATGAAGTGCTGGACGCGATTGCGCGAGAAGACTTCGACGACCTGCGTGGAGAGTTGGGGGATCTGCTGTTCCAGGTGGTGTTTTACGCCCAGATGGCTCAGGAAGAAGGACGCTTCAACTTTGATGATATTTGCGCTGCGATAAGCGATAAGCTTGAACGCCGCCACCCGCATGTTTTTGCTGATGTTTCTGCAAGTAACAGCACCGAGGTGCTTACCCGTTGGGAGCAAATCAAAACCGAAGAACGTGCTGAGAAGGCACAGCATTCCGCGCTCGACGATATTCCCCGTAGTTTACCGGCATTAATGCGCGCCCAAAAAATCCAGAAACGCTGCTCAAATGTTGGCTTCGACTGGAAAACATTAGGACCGGTTGTCGACAAGGTTTACGAAGAGATCGACGAAGTCATGTTTGAGGCGAAGCAGGCTGTTGTCGACCAGGCTAAACTGGAGGAGGAAATGGGCGATCTGCTGTTTGCCACGGTCAATATGGCCCGGCATTTAGGCACTAAAGCAGAGACTGCTTTGCAAAAAGCGAACGAGAAATTTGAGCGACGTTTTCGTGAGGTTGAGCGAATTGTGGCTGCTCGCGGTCTGGAAATGACTGGTGTTGATCTGGAAACTATGGAAGAAGTCTGGCAACAGGTAAAACGGCAGGAAATTGATCTCTAAGGGATTTCGTCGGTCAAGGGCGATTTGTGTGATTTTTTAAATAACAAGCGCTTGATTTACGTCAAAAACATTTACCCCAAAGGGGCTATTTTCTCACTCCCGATGTTAATGTGAGCCTGGTGAAGAGGAGGAATAATGAAAGTTTGTGGCGCTCGTCATGTTCGGGTATACTACTTTCCCGTCTTGGTAATTCCATCGTTTCACCCTAACTTCTCAGGTCCAGCATGACAACGAACTATATTTTTGTGACCGGCGGGGTCGTATCCTCTCTGGGAAAAGGCATTGCCGCAGCCTCCCTGGCAGCCATTCTTGAAGCCCGTGGCCTCAATGTAACCATGATGAAACTGGATCCGTACATCAACGTCGATCCAGGTACTATGAGCCCAATCCAACACGGGGAAGTGTTCGTTACCGAAGACGGCGCTGAAACCGACCTGGACCTGGGTCACTATGAGCGCTTCATTCGTACCAAAATGAGCCGCCGCAACAACTTCACTACGGGTCGTATCTACTCCGACGTTCTGCGTAAAGAACGCCGTGGTGACTACCTGGGCGCGACCGTTCAGGTTATCCCGCACATCACGAATGCCATTAAAGAGCGTGTTCTGGAAGGCGGTGAAGGTCATGATGTTGTTCTGGTTGAAATCGGCGGAACCGTTGGGGATATCGAATCTCTGCCGTTCCTTGAAGCGATTCGCCAGATGGCCGTAGAAATTGGTCGCGAGCACACGCTGTTTATGCATCTGACGCTGGTTCCGTACATGGCAGCGGCAGGTGAAGTCAAAACTAAACCGACTCAGCACTCTGTAAAAGAGCTGCTTTCTATCGGTATTCAGCCAGATATCCTGATTTGCCGCTCCGATCGCGCAGTTCCGGCTAATGAACGTGCAAAAATTGCATTGTTCTGTAACGTTCCGGAAAAAGCGGTGATTTCTCTGAAAGATGTCGATTCCATCTATAAAATCCCGGGCCTGTTGAAATCTCAGGGCCTTGACGATTATATTTGTAAACGATTCAGCTTGAACTGTCCGGAAGCTAATCTGTCAGAATGGGAACAGGTTATCTACGAAGAAGCGAATCCGGCAGGCGAAGTGACTATCGGTATGGTCGGCAAGTACATTGAACTGCCGGATGCCTATAAATCAGTTATCGAAGCGCTGAAGCATGGCGGTCTGAAGAATCGTGTCACCGTCAATATCAAGCTGATCGATTCACAAGATGTCGAAACGCGTGGCGTTGAGATCCTGAAAGGTCTTGATGCAATCCTGATCCCTGGCGGCTTCGGCTACCGTGGTGTTGAAGGTAAAATCGCGACGGCGCGCTTTGCGCGTGAGAACAATATTCCTTATCTGGGCATTTGCCTGGGTATGCAGGTTGCGTTGATTGAGTTTGCACGTAACGTAGTGGGTATGGACAACGCCAACTCCACGGAATTTGTGCCAGACTGTAAGTACCCGGTGGTGGCCCTGATTACCGAATGGCGCGATGAAGACGGCAACGTCGAAGTCCGTACCGAGAAGAGCGATCTGGGCGGCACTATGCGTCTTGGTGCGCAGCAGTGTCAGTTGAGCGACGATAGCCTGGTTCGTCAACTGTACGGCGCGCCGACAATTGTTGAACGCCACCGCCACCGTTACGAAGTCAACAATATGCTGTTGAAACAGATTGAAGCTGCGGGTCTGCGTATTGCAGGCCGTTCCGGTGATGATCAGTTGGTCGAGATCATTGAGGTACCGAATCATCCGTGGTTCGTGGCCTGTCAGTTCCACCCGGAATTTACTTCCACGCCACGTGATGGGCACCCGCTGTTTGCCGGCTTTGTGAAAGCCGCCAGTGAACATCAGAAGCGTCAGGCGAAGTAAGAAGTAAATAAGTTAGAACGGCAATGCACCCATCAGGGTGCATTGTTTGTCTGGAGTTTTAGTTTAACTTGTACTGAGGAAAATCTAATGTCCAAAATCGTTAAAATCATCGGTCGTGAAATCATCGACTCCCGTGGTAACCCGACTGTTGAAGCCGAAGTACACCTGGAAGGTGGTTTCGTTGGTATGGCAGCAGCTCCGTCAGGTGCTTCTACTGGTTCCCGCGAAGCACTGGAACTGCGCGATGGCGACAAATCCCGTTTCATGGGTAAAGGCGTACTGAAAGCTGTTGCAGCTGTTAACGGCCCAATTGCTCAGGCTCTGCTGGGTAAAGATGCTAAAGATCAGGCTGGCATCGACAAGATCATGATCGATCTGGACGGTACTGAAAACAAATCCAACTTCGGTGCAAACGCCATCCTGGCTGTGTCCCTGGCGAACGCCAAAGCAGCAGCTGCTGCTAAAGGCCTGCCGCTGTATGCACACATCGCTGAACTGAACGGTACTCCGGGTAAATACTCCATGCCAGTTCCGATGATGAACATCATCAACGGTGGTGAGCACGCTGACAACAACGTCGACATCCAGGAATTCATGATTCAGCCGGTTGGCGCTAAGACTCTGAAAGAAGCCGTTCGTATGGGTTCTGAAGTGTTCCACAACCTGGCTAAAGTTCTGAAAGCTAAAGGTATGAACACTGCAGTTGGTGACGAAGGCGGCTACGCGCCGAACCTGGGTTCCAACGCTGAAGCTCTGGCTGTAATCGCTGAAGCGGTTAAAGCAGCTGGCTACGAGCTGGGCAAAGACATCACTCTGGCGATGGACTGTGCAGCTTCTGAATTCTACAAAGACGGTAAATACGTTCTGGCTGGCGAAGGCAACAAAGCATTCACCTCCGAAGAATTCACTCACTTCCTGGAAGAACTGACCAAACAGTACCCGATCGTGTCCATCGAAGATGGTCTGGACGAGTCTGACTGGGATGGTTTCGCATACCAGACTAAAGTACTGGGCGACAAAATCCAGCTGGTTGGTGACGATCTGTTCGTAACCAACACCAAGATCCTGAAAGAAGGCATCGAAAAAGGCATCGTTAACTCCATCCTGATCAAATTCAACCAGATCGGTTCTCTGACCGAAACTCTGGCTGCGATCAAAATGGCGAAAGACGCTGGCTACACCGCTGTCATCTCTCACCGTTCTGGCGAAACTGAAGATGCTACCATCGCTGATCTGGCTGTTGGTACCGCTGCAGGCCAGATCAAAACTGGTTCTATGAGCCGTTCTGACCGCGTTGCTAAGTACAACCAGCTGATTCGTATCGAAGAAGCTCTGGGTGAACAAGCACCGTATAACGGTCGTAAAGAGATCAAAGGTCAGGCGTAATCCTGTTCTTTAACTCTTAACGTAAAAACCCGCTGCGGCGGGTTTTTTTATGCTTTTAAAGCAGTAGAGGAAGTGTTGCGCTGGCTGTTTGCTGGCTCACATCACTGTACTTTTCATCCAGCGCAATCAGCGACGTGGTGAGAAGTTCAACCAACAGCATCACACCCACCTTGGCGTTTAGCGCACCAGCACTCAACGGACCTTCTGGTTTGGCTGCGACCAGTTGAATATCGCTCAGCGAAGCCAGCGGACTGCGCGGCGTATTACTCAGCGCCAGTACGCGCACGCCTTGCTTACGCGCCAGTTTCACGACATGCAGCAGATCGCGCGTGGAGCCTGAACTGGAGATCGCTACCACGAGCGTATTTTTGCTAAGCGTAGTGGCATTCATGGCTGCGCGGTGCATGTCGCTGAACAGTTGCGCGGGTTTGCCGAGGCGCAGGAGTTTGTAATGTAAATACTCCCCCAGAATAGCGCTGGCCGCTACGCCATAAATCTGTACCGACTGAGCCTGATGTAGCGCCAGAGCGGCGGATTCCAGTAATGTCCTGTCGAGTAACTTTGCTGTGTCCTGCAGCGCTTGCACGGATTCATTGACCACATTGTCAATTTCATCCCCGCTGTGCTCTACCGGCTGTCCTTGCTGGAGATCGAGAGCCAGCGCCATTTTGAATTCGTTATAACCCTTACACCCAAGCGTGCGGCACAGACGTGTGACGCTCGCCTCGCTGGTGTCGCTTTCACGCGCCAGTTCGGTAATCGTCAGGTAGACAACTTTTGCCGGATCACTAAGCACAAACTCTCCCAGCTTCTGCTGTGTTCGGCTATATCCGTCAACGCCCTGGCGCAATCTCAGCAGCAGGTTTTCATTTTCTGACATGCAAAATCCTTAATGCGTTTCTCTGCTGATAGTGTGGCGGAAAGCAGGGGAGAGATGCCAGTCATTTTAAAAAAGTATGATCGGCTTCCTGGTTTTTGATGATAATTTTCATTTATAAAATTAATTATGGTAAAAATTTTCATCATTAATCGGGGAGATGAAAAAATGATGCAAATGTTTAGCGGCGCCTCATCGGGCGCATGGTTTGAAAAGGCACAGCGGTTTGGCAAATCGTTCATGCTGCCGATTGCGGTACTGCCCGCTGCGGGGCTGTTGTTAGGGATTGGCGGTGCGCTGTCGAATCCAAACACATTGACGGCGTATCCGTTTTTGGACGTTGACTGGTTACAGGCAATCTTCACGATCATGACCAGCGCAGGTTCTATTGTGTTTGCCAACCTGTCGGTACTTTTTGCGGTGGGTGTGGCAGTAGGATTGGCGAAAACGGACAAAGGCACCGCCGGGCTTGCTGCATTGCTGGCATTTCTGGTGATGAACGCCACCATCAACGCTTTATTGACACTCAACGGAACGCTGGCGCACGAGAATCCCGGTGCCGTAGGCCAGGGGATGACGCTGGGTATTCAGACGCTGGAAACAGGCGTATTTGGTGGGGTGGTGATTGGGCTTGTCACCTGCGCGCTGCATAGCCGTTTCAATAAAGTCTCGCTGCCTCAGTTCCTTGGTTTCTTCAGCGGTTCGCGCTTTGTGCCGATTATTAGCTCCCTTGCCGCGATTGTAGTGGGTGCGGTCATGACGGTGGTTTGGCCGCATTTCCAGAAACTCATTTTTGGACTGGGTGGTCTGGTGGATGCGACCGGTTATCTGGGTACGCTGTTGTACGGCTTCATCCTGCGTATGCTTGGCCCACTGGGGTTACACCATATCTTTTATTTACCGTTCTGGACCACAGCGCTTGGCGGGAGTGAAATCGTCAACGGCCAGTTGGTTGAAGGCACGCAGCGTATTTTCTTCGCGCAACTTGCCGATCCGAATACGCAGCAGTTCTATGCGGGCACCTCGCGCTTTATGTCCGGGCGCTTTATCACCATGATGTTTGGCCTGCTTGGCGCATGTCTTGCGATGTACCATACTGCAAAACCAGAGAACAGAAAGCTTGTCGCCGGACTGCTGTTGTCTGCGGCCCTGACCTCTTTCCTGACGGGGATCACTGAGCCTATCGAGTTCTCCTTCCTGTTTGTCGCACCTGTGTTATACGTCATTCACGCCTTCTTCGATGGTCTGGCGTTTATGATGGCGCATATTTTACATATCACCATCGGGCAAACCTTTTCGGGTGGGCTTATCGATTTCCTCCTCTTCGGTGTGCTACAGGGGGAAGCTAAAACCAACTGGATGTACGTCCCTATGGTGGGGATCCCGTGGTTCTTCCTTTACTACTTCACCTTCCGCTATTTGATTAACCGCTTTAACTGGTTGACGCCTGGTCGTGAAAACGCAGCACCGACTGAATCCGGCCTGCCGCAAAGTGAGCGTGCTGCGGCTGTGATTGCCGGACTGGGAGGTAAAGAGAATCTGGAAGAGGTGGACTGTTGCGCCACACGTCTGCGCGTGACGGTAAAAGAGAGTAGCAAGGTCGATGAAGCGGCGCTGAAAGCGACCGGAGCGCGTGGCGTAATTATTCGCGGCAACGGGGTTCAGGTGATTTATGGCCCGCATGTCACCATCATCAAAAACGAAGTCGAAGAGATCTTATCGTAATGAAAACTGTACTGGATTCCCTGAAAGGTAAATTAATCGTCTCCTGCCAGGCGCTGGAAAATGAGCCCCTGCACAGTCCGTTTATTATGTCGCGTATGGCACTGGCGGCAGCGCAGGGAGGTGCTGTAGGTATTCGTGCGAACAGCGTGGTGGATATTCGCGCGATCAAAGAGAGCGTCTCCCTGCCGGTGATTGGGATTATCAAGCGTGATTATCCGGGTAGCGATGTGTTTATCACGGCCACGCTCCAGGAAGTGGATGAGCTAATGACCGTTGAGCCGGAGATTATTGCTCTGGATGCGACAGCGCGCCCGCGCCCAGGTGGACAAACGCTGGAAGAATTAGTTATGCAAATCCGCGCTCGCTACCCGTCTGTGCTGCTGATGGCGGATATCGCCACCATAGACGAGGCGGTGACAGCTGAGCGTCTGGGTTTTGACTGCGTGGGCACCACGCTCTACGGCTACACCGCTGACACTGCCGGGCATGTGCTGGCGGAAAACGACTGCGGTTTTTTACGTGAGGTATTGGCGGCGGTCAGCGTACCTGTCGTGGCAGAAGGAAACGTCGATACTCCGGAACGTGCCGCACGATGCCTGGAATTAGGTGCCCATACCGTGGTGGTTGGTGGCGCAATCACGCGTCCGCAGCAGATAACGGCACGCTTTGTCGCGGCGATCGCCTCGTAAAGCATCGATGGGGCATGATACTTTGGCGGGGATCTGCGATAATTATCGTTTATCCCCATATTGAGAGCGCTATGCAGTACCCGATTAACGAGATGTTCCAGACCCTGCAAGGTGAGGGTTACTTTACCGGCGTCCCCGCCATTTTTATTCGTTTACAGGGATGCCCGGTTGGCTGTGCCTGGTGCGATACCAAACACACCTGGGATAAGCTTGAGGATCGGGAAGTCTCCCTGTACAGCATCCTGGCCAAGACCAAAGAAAGCGACAAATGGGGGGCGGCGAGCAGTGAGGATCTGCTGGCGGTCATTTCGCGTCAGGGGTATACCGCCCGTCATGTGGTGATCACCGGCGGCGAGCCCTGCATTCATGACCTGATGCCGCTGACTGACCTGCTGGAAAAGAACGGCTTTAGCTGCCAGATTGAGACCAGTGGTACCCACGAAGTACGCTGTACGCCGAATACCTGGGTGACCGTATCGCCGAAGGTAAATATGCGTGGCGGTTATGATGTGCTGTCGCAGGCGCTGGAGCGCGCGAATGAAATCAAACATCCGGTTGGTCGCGTTCGCGATATTGAAGCGCTGGATGAACTGCTGGCAACGTTGAGCGACGACAAACCACGAATCATCGCCTTACAGCCAATCAGCCAGAAAGAAGATGCGACGCGTTTGTGTATTGATACCTGTATTGCGCGCAACTGGCGTCTGTCGATGCAAACCCATAAATATCTGAATATTGCCTGATAACTGTGCCGGGAGCGTTTCGCTTACCCGGCCAGAGTTTGTTGCTTGTTGCAGGCCGGATAAGACGCATTGCCATCCGGCAAGCCTACAATCACTCGCCGCGGTACACGCAGCCTGCTGTGCAGGTTTCTTTCACCATTACAGCACTTAGCAGAGGGACCACAGGTTTAATCTGATCCCAAATCCATTTGGCCAGCACTTCACTGGTTGGATTTTCTAAGCCAGGAATATCGTTCAAATAGTAGTGATCGAGTCTGTCATAAGTCGGCTTAAACGCGGCTTTTAACTCAGCAAAATCCATGATCCAACCGGTATGCGGATCGACTTCACCGGTAATTTCAAGACGCACCATAAATGAGTGACCATGCAGGCGGCCACACTTATGCCCTTCCGGTACGTGCGGCAGGCGGTGAGCGGCTTCGAAGGTGAAATCTTTAAACAAGGTGGTGGACATTATTTACTCTCAAGAATGCGAAAAACCGCCGTAGGGTACCGTAAAGCACAATTTTTATCATTAGTTAAAAGGGCGCTAAGCATCAGAACGTCATATTTACGCTGTTAATGTTTGATAACTATTTATATATCATATAGTTATTAAATCGTTTTTGTCGTTAATGACTATAACTAAAACAGGTTAGTCCATTTGGTTATTTGTTATTTCTATCCCTTCTTTAATTGTTACTATCCCCGCCGTTAACCTTATCTTCAGTTTGGGTTTTATTGCTGAAATCCGCTTTGCTTACTGGAACATGACAACGCATGACGACACAGGCCCCACCTTCCGCTCTGCTACCGCTAAACCCGGAGCAACTGGCACGCCTTCAGGCTGCCACGACCGATTTCACTCCCGCACAGCTTGCGTGGGTTTCTGGCTATTTTTGGGGCGTGCTGAATCAGCAGCCTGGTAGCAATGCAGCGGCGCTTGCGCCTGTCGCTGAAATGCCTGGCATTACGCTTATCTCCGCCTCGCAAACCGGTAATGCGCGTCGTGTGGCGGAAGCCCTGCGCGATGATCTGATCGCCGCGAAGCTCAACGTCACTCTGATCAACGCTGGCGACTATAAATTCAAACAAATCGCCAATGAAAAACTGCTGATCGTGGTGGCGTCGACGCAAGGGGAAGGTGAACCGGCGGAAGAAGCTGTGGCGTTGCATAAATTCCTGTTCTCGAAAAAAGCGCCAAAGCTCAATAACACCGCTTTTGCCGTGTTTGGTCTTGGCGATACCTCCTATGAATTCTTCTGCCAGGCCGGGAAAGACTTCGACAGCAAACTGGCCGAGCTGGGCGGTGAACGTCTGCTCGACCGCGTCGATGCCGACGTCGAATACCAGGCCGCCGCCGCTGAATGGCGCGCGCGTCTGGTCGAGGTACTGAAAGCCCGCGCGCCGGCGGCGCCATCGGTGCAGGCCGTGGCGGGCGGCGCGGTGAACGAGATTCACTCCAGCCCCTATACCAAAGAAGCGCCGCTGACGGCGTCGCTTGCGGTGAATCAGAAAATTACCGGCCGTAATTCGGAAAAAGATGTCCGCCATATCGAAATCGACCTTGGCGATTCCGGTCTGCGCTATCAGCCGGGCGACGCGCTGGGCGTGTGGTATCAGAACGACCCGGCGCTGGTCAAAGAGCTGGTTGAACTGCTGTGGCTGAAAGGTGATGAACCGGTGACGGTTGAAGGCAAAACCTTGTCGCTCGCTGAAGCGTTGCAGTGGCATTTCGAGCTGACGGTGAATACCGGCAATATCGTGGAGAACTATGCCACCTTAACCCGCAGCGAAACATTGCTGCCGTTAGTGGGTGACAAAGCACAGTTGCAGCATTATGCCGCCACCACGCCCATCGTCGATATGGTGCGCTTTTCCCCGGCGCAACTGGATGCTCAGGCGTTAGTTGATCTTCTGCGTCCGTTGACGCCGCGTTTGTACTCCATTGCCTCTTCTCAGGCGGAAGTGGAAAGCGAAGTGCACGTCACCGTGGGCGTGGTGCGTTATGAAATAGAAGGTCGCGCCCGTGCTGGTGGTGCTTCCAGTTTCCTCGCCGACCGCGTGGAAGAAGAAGGTGAAGTCCGCGTGTTCATTGAACACAACGACAATTTCCGCCTGCCGTCAAACCCGCAGACGCCGGTGATTATGATTGGCCCGGGTACGGGAATTGCACCGTTCCGTGCTTTCATGCAGCAGCGTGCGGCTGATGGAGCCGAAGGCAAAAACTGGCTGTTTTTCGGTAACCCGCACTTTACCGAAGATTTCCTGTATCAGGTGGAATGGCAGCGTTACGTCAAAGAGGGCGTACTGAGCCGTATCGATCTCGCCTGGTCCCGCGATCAAAAAGAAAAAGTCTACGTACAAGATAAACTGCGCCAACAGGGCGCGGAACTGTGGCGCTGGATTAACGACGGTGCCCACATTTATGTCTGCGGCGATGCCAATCGTATGGCGAAAGACGTTGAGCAGGCGTTGTTGGAAGTGATTGCCGAATTCGGTGGTATGGATATCGAAGCGGCGGATGAATTTTTAAGTGAGCTGCGCATTGAGCGCCGTTATCAGCGAGATGTCTACTAATGAGCGAAAAACATCCAGGACCATTGGTGGTCGAAGGCAAACTGTCCGACGCTGAGCGTATGAAGCTGGAAAGCAACTATCTGCGCGGTACCATTGCCGAAGATTTAAACGACGGCCTGACCGGCGGGTTTAAAGGCGACAACTTCCTGCTGATCCGTTTTCACGGTATGTACCAGCAGGACGACCGCGATATCCGCGCCGAACGTGCCGAGCAAAAGCTGGAGCCGCGTCACGCGATGCTGCTGCGCTGTCGTCTGCCGGGTGGAGTGATCACCACCAAACAGTGGCAGGCGATCGACAAGTTCGCCCATGACAACACTATTTACGGCAGCATTCGTCTGACCAACCGTCAGACCTTCCAGTTTCACGGCATTCTGAAGAAGAACGTTAAACCGGTACACCAGATGCTGCATTCCGTCGGCCTGGACGCACTGGCGACCGCCAACGATATGAACCGTAACGTGCTGTGCACCTCCAACCCGTATGAATCTGAGCTGCACGCCGAAGCCTACGAGTGGGCGAAAAAGATCTCCGAACATCTGCTGCCGCGCACCCGCGCCTATGCAGAGATCTGGCTTGATCAGGAAAAAGTTGCGACCACCGACGAGGAGCCGATCCTCGGTCAAACCTATCTGCCGCGTAAGTTTAAAACCACGGTGGTGATCCCACCGCAGAACGACATCGATCTGCATGCCAACGACATGAACTTCGTGGCGATTGCGGAAAACGGCAAGTTGGTGGGCTTTAACCTGCTGGTGGGCGGCGGTTTGTCAATTGAGCATGGCAATAAGAAAACTTACGCCCGGACGGCAAGCGAATTTGGTTATCTGCCGCTTGAGCATACACTGGCCGTGGCGGAAGCGGTGGTGACGACTCAGCGTGACTGGGGTAACCGTACCGATCGTAAAAACGCCAAAACCAAATACACGCTGGAACGCGTAGGCGTTGAGACCTTTAAAGCTGAAGTTGAGCGCCGCGCGGGGATCAAGTTTGAGCCTATCCGCCCGTACGAGTTCACCGGTCGCGGCGATCGTATCGGCTGGGTGAAAGGGATCGACAATAAATGGCATCTGACGCTGTTTATTGAAAACGGCCGTATCCTGGATTATCCGGGCCGTCCGTTGAAAACCGGTCTGCTTGAGATCGCGAAGATCCACAAAGGTGAGTTCCGTATTACCGCGAACCAGAACCTGATCATTGCAGGTGTTCCTGAGAGTGAAAAGGTGAAGATCGAGAAGATTGCGCAGAAGAGTGGCTTAATGAATGCGGTCACTCCGCAGCGTGAAAACTCGATGGCCTGCGTGTCGTTCCCAACCTGTCCGCTGGCGATGGCGGAGGCCGAGCGCTTCCTGCCAACGTTTATCGACAACATCGACACGCTGATGGCGAAGCACAGCCTGAGTGATGAAAATATTGTCATGCGTGTGACTGGCTGCCCGAACGGTTGCGGCCGCGCGATGCTGGCGGAAGTTGGTCTGGTGGGGAAAGCGCCCGGACGTTACAACCTCCATTTAGGGGGCAACCGTATTGGAACTCGCATTCCCCGGATGTTTAAAGAGAACATCACCGAGCCGGAAATTCTGGCATCGCTGGATGAACTGATTGGGCGCTGGGCGAAAGAGCGCGAAGCGGGTGAAGGCTTCGGTGACTTTACGGTGCGTGCGGGCATTATTCGCCCGGTGCTCGATCCTGCCCGGGATTTCTGGGAATAATGTGAAATTGACTTATCGGGTCTACTGAATTGGTAGATCTGATAAGCGCAGCGCCATCAGGCAAGGCAAACAGTGAGGAACTTATGTCCAAACTCGATCTCAACGCGTTGAACGAACTGCCGAAAGTTGAACGCGTTATGGCGTTGGCGCAAACCAACGACCAACTGGAAAAATTGAGCGCCGAGGATCGCGTGGCGTGGGCGCTGGAAAACCTGCCTGGCGAATATGTACTGTCATCAAGTTTTGGTATTCAGGCGGCAGTGAGCCTGCACCTGGTAAATCAGGTTCGCCCGGATATCCCAGTGATCCTCACCGATACCGGTTATCTGTTCCCGGAAACCTACCAGTTTATTGACGAGTTAACGGACAAGCTCAAGCTTAATCTGCAAGTCTACCGGGCGAAGGAAAGTGCGGCCTGGCAGGAAGCGCGCTATGGCAAACTGTGGGAGCAGGGCGTTGAGGGCATTGAAAAATACAATGACATCAACAAAGTCGAACCGATGAACCGGGCATTGCTGGAGCTGAACGCGCAGACCTGGTTTGCCGGTCTGCGCCGTGAGCAATCGGGCAGTCGTGCGCATTTACCGGTGCTGGCTATTCAGCGTGGTGTGTTTAAAGTTCTGCCGATCATCGACTGGGACAACCGTACGGTTTACCAGTATCTGCAAAAGCATGGTCTGAAGTACCATCCACTGTGGGATCAGGGCTATCTGTCAGTCGGCGATACCCATACCACCCGCAAATGGGAGCCGGGAATGGCGGAAGAAGAGACGCGGTTCTTTGGGCTGAAAAGAGAGTGCGGGCTGCACGAAGGCTAACTGTTAAAAGCCCGGTAACGTTTATTTATTACCGGGCTTCTTCTTCAGGATTTACCTGCTTTCGCCAGTTCTTTTACCAGCGGCAGCATAATGCGTACTACGTCGCGGCTACGGCGCTCTATCCGGCCCGGTAAGGCTTTATCGATATGCTGCTGGTTATCCAGTCGCACATCATGCCAGCTGTTGCCAGACGGGAACGAGGCGCTTTTGGCGCGCTGTTGGTAGCCATCTTTCTTGCCCAGGTTCCAGTTGGTCGCTTCAACGGAGAGCACAGCAATACCCGCGTCGTCGAAGACCTCCGCATCGTTACAACATCCTGTACCCTTCGGATAGTCTTTGTTCAGGCCTGGATTGGTGCTGGCTACAATGCCGCGACTATGCGCGATAGCCAGTGCCCGGTCGCGCGTTAGTTTTCGCACCGCTTCCGGGGTTTTCTTACCGCTGTTGAAATAGAGCTTATCACCGACAATCAGGTTATCGAGGTTGATAACCAGCAGCGTGTTTTTCTTCTCGGCGGCGCTCATTCGCTTCAGGATGTTCTCCGCGCCCAGTTTGCCTTCTTCCTCGCCGCTGGTGGCGATAAATCGGATGCCGTACTGCGTCGGCACGTCTTTGAGTTTTTCCGCCAGTTCCAGCATCACGCCAACACCTGCGGCGTTGTCGTCGATCCCTTGCAGGGTTAATCCACCCAGATTGGCATCTGAATCGGCATCGCTTTGTGCGGCGTAGGTGTCGAGGTGCGCCATAATAATAATCTGCTGCGGCGCTTTGCCTTCATGTGCTGCAATAACGGTGCTTCCCGTTACGTTATGCCAGTTTTTTCGGTTATCTTTGGCGGTATAAACATAACGGCTATTAAACGTCCGAATATCACTGCTGTAGCCCATCTGCTGAAATTGCTGACGTATATAATCAGCAGATAACATTTCAGCCGGAGATCCCGTCACGCGGCCCGGGAAAAACGTTGCGATATATCGAGCCTGGGTATTTGCGATATCGCCAGGTTTGGAGGATGTTGCCTGTGCAGGAAGGATAAAACACGCGCCGAGCGCCATGGCAGCAATAAGGTGGCGCGTTGCGGAAAACATAATGAGTCCTTAAATACCAAGCAGAAATTTTCAGCCGCTAGTATGAAACTGTGATCGAGGTAAAACAATTTCATTTGCTCCTAAATGCCCGAAATCCGGTAGCTTAAGCACTTTTTGATATTTGCTTTTCCGGATCGTTATTCCTTTGAGGAACTACTCATTCCAATTCGTAATTTCATTCGCCCTCTTGCCCTCCCTATAGTCAGGTTATCTGAGCATCGTTAGCAAAATAACGGCATTACATAGGAACGGTTATGGATCAAAAACGACTTACCCACCTGCGGCAACTGGAAGCGGAAAGCATCCATATCATTCGTGAGGTGGCCGCCGAGTTTTCTAATCCGGTGATGATGTATTCCATCGGCAAAGATTCCAGCGTAATGCTGCATCTGGCGCGTAAAGCGTTTTATCCTGGCACGCTGCCGTTCCCATTACTGCACGTTGATACCGGCTGGAAATTCAGCGAAATGTACGAGTTTCGTGACCGTACGGCGAAAGCCTACGGCTGCGAACTGCTGGTGCATAAAAACCCGGAAGGGGTGGCGATGGGCATCAACCCGTTCGTCCACGGCAGCGCCAAGCATACCGACATTATGAAAACCGAAGGGCTGAAGCAGGCGCTTAATAAATACGATTTTGATGCCGCGTTTGGCGGTGCTCGTCGTGACGAAGAGAAATCGCGTGCCAAAGAGCGTATTTACTCTTTCCGCGATCGTTTTCATCGCTGGGATCCTAAAAATCAGCGCCCGGAGCTGTGGCACAACTACAACGGACAAATTAACAAAGGCGAAAGTATTCGCGTCTTCCCGCTCTCCAACTGGACCGAACAGGATATCTGGCAGTACATCTGGCTGGAAAATATCGACATCGTGCCACTGTACCTGGCGGCGGAGCGTCCGGTGCTTGAACGCGATGGCATGTTGATGATGATTGATGACGACAGAATCGATCTGCAACCCGGGGAAGTGATTAAAAAACGCATGGTACGTTTCCGTACGCTCGGCTGCTGGCCGCTGACAGGCGCGGTGGAGTCGAATGCGCAGACGCTGCCGGAAATTATCGAAGAGATGCTGGTCTCAACCACCAGTGAACGTCAGGGCCGCGTGATTGACCGCGACCAGGCGGGCTCCATGGAGCTGAAGAAACGTCAGGGGTATTTCTAAGGAGCCGCCATGAATACGACACTTGCACAACAAATTGCTAATGAAGGCGGCGTTGAAGCCTGGATGGTTGCCCAGCAACACAAAAGTCTGCTGCGCTTTTTAACCTGCGGTAGCGTGGATGACGGGAAAAGCACCCTGATTGGTCGCCTGCTGCACGACACGCGTCAGATTTATGAAGACCAGCTTTCATCGCTGCACAATGACAGTAAACGTCACGGCACTCAGGGCGAAAAGCTTGATCTGGCGTTATTGGTTGACGGCTTACAGGCCGAGCGCGAGCAGGGCATCACCATCGACGTGGCTTACCGTTATTTCTCTACCGAGAAGCGCAAATTTATTATTGCGGACACTCCCGGGCATGAACAGTACACCCGTAACATGGCGACCGGTGCGTCGACCTGCGACCTTGCGATCCTATTGATCGATGCGCGTAAAGGTGTGCTGGATCAGACTCGTCGTCACAGCTTTATCTCCACGCTGCTTGGGATCAAACACCTGGTGGTGGCGATCAACAAAATGGATCTGGTGGACTTTAGCGAAGAGACATTTAATCGCATTCGCGAAGACTATCTTACTTTTGCTGAACAACTTCCGGGCAACCTGGATATCCGGTTTGTGCCGCTCTCTGCGCTGGAAGGCGATAACGTGGCTTCGCAAAGCGCCAGTATGCCGTGGTACAGCGGTCCGACGCTGCTGGAAGTGCTGGAAACCGTTGAGATCCAGCGCAGTATTGATACTCAGCCGATGCGCTTCCCAGTGCAGTATGTGAACCGACCGAATCTGGATTTTCGTGGTTATGCCGGAACGCTGGCCTCCGGTAGCGTGAAGGTCGGGCAGCGCGTCAAAGTACTGCCGTCCGGCGTTGAGTCCAGCGTAGCGCGGATCGTGACCTTTGATGGCGATTTACAGGAAGCGTATGCAGGTGAAGCGATCACCCTGGTGCTGAAAGATGAGATCGATATCAGCCGGGGCGACCTGTTACTTGATGCCGGTGAGGCGTTGCCGGCGGTTCAAAGCGCTGCCATTGATGTGGTTTGGATGGCGGAACAACCGCTGTCGCCTGGACAAAGCTACGACATCAAAGTCGCAGGCAAGAAGACCCGCGCACGCGTTGATAGCGTGCAATATCAGGTCGATATAAACAACCTGACCCAACGTGACGTTGAAGCGCTACCGCTGAACGGCATCGGTCTGGTTAATCTGACCTTTGATGAGCCGCTGGTGCTGGATACCTATCAGCAGAACCCGGTGACGGGCGGGCTGATAATTATTGACCGCCTGACCAACGTTACCGTTGGCGCGGGACTGGTGCGTGAGCCACTTGTTCAGGAGCACGCCGCGGCTTCTCAGTTCAGCGCGTTTGAGCTGGAGCTTAATGCACTGGTGCGTCGCCACTTCCCACACTGGGGTGCGCGCGATCTGCTGGGAGGAAAATAATGGCGCTGCATGACGAAAACGTCGTCTGGCATGCCCATCCTGTTACACCGCAACAGCGGGAACAACGCCACGGTCATCGTGGTGTTGTACTGTGGTTTACCGGGTTGTCTGGTTCCGGTAAATCCACGGTAGCAGGGGCGCTTGAAGAAGCGTTGCATAAGCTGGGGGTGAGTACTTATCTCTTGGATGGCGATAACGTGCGTCACGGCTTGTGCAGCGATCTTGGATTTAGTGATGCCGATCGTAAGGAGAATATTCGCCGGGTTGGTGAAGTGGCTAACCTGATGGTGGATGCGGGGCTTGTGGTGTTGACCGCCTTTATCTCACCGCATCGCGCTGAGCGCAAAATGGTTCGTGAGCGAGTTGGCGAAGGGCGTTTTATTGAAGTTTTTGTCGATACGCCATTAGCAACGTGTGAAGCACGCGATCCAAAAGGGCTGTATAAAAAAGCGCGGGCGGGTGAGTTACGCAATTTCACCGGAATTGATTCGGTATACGAAGCGCCTGAATCGCCAGAGATTCATCTTGATGGTGAACAATTGGTAACAAATTTGGTACCCCAATTATTAGACCTGCTGAGGCAGGAAGATATTATCAGATCCTGAGACACCCGAGCTCACATGCCCGGTCAGTCACGGTCACAGGATTAGATATGCGTAACAGCCATAACATTACTATTACAGAGTCAGATACCTTCGCCGCCGACGACGAAACCACCTGGTCACTACCGGGGGCCGTGGTCGGTTTTATCGCGTGGTTGTTGGCGCTGGGATTCCCGTGTCTGATGTATGGCCCTAATACACTGTTTTTCTTCATTTATACCTGGCCCTTTTTCCTCGCATTGCTGCCCGTGGCGATTGTCGCGGGTATTGCCTTGCACTCGCTATTGAAGGGGAGGTTGCTGCTGAGCATTACCTGTACCCTGCTGGTGGTTGGGGCGATGTTTGGCGCACTATTTTTATGGTTATTGGGTTAGGCAAACGCCTTTTTTTAACAATCGCCGACGTTGTTCACTCTCTGGTCATAATTCAAACCGTAACCAACAATGAGATTATGTTCTCCTTACACGGGGTATACGTAACAACGGGCAAATGTGGTACATTTGCCCGCGTTGTCGCGGCATTCCCGACCGTTGATGTAAAGTTGTCTGCGGAAGTTATGGGATATTAATGCCGTTTTTCAGGGGGCAGGATGGGTAAACTAACGCTGCTGTTGCTGGCTTTATTAGTCTGGCTGCAGTATTCGCTGTGGTTCGGTAAGAACGGCATACATGACTATAGTCGCGTCAACGATGATGTTGCTGCGCAGCAAGCTACAAACGCGAAACTTAAAGCGCGTAACGATCAGCTCTTTGCCGAAATTGACGATCTCAATGGCGGACAAGAGGCTATTGAGGAGCGTGCGCGCAACGAACTCAGTATGACTAAGCCGGGCGAAACCTTTTATCGTCTGGTGCCTGACGCGTCTAAACGCGCTCAGACTGCAGGGCAAAACAATCGATAAACCGTCCAGGGATTTAACATGGCAGCCACTTTATTGGACGTTTGCGCCGTGGTGCCGGCTGCCGGGTTTGGCCGCCGAATGCAAACAGAGTGTCCTAAGCAGTACCTCTCTATTGGCAATAAAACCATTCTTGAACACTCGGTTGATGCGCTGCTGGCTCATCCCCGGGTGACGCGAGTCGTCATCGCTATCAGCCCAGGCGACAGTCGCTTTGCCCAACTTCCACTTGCTGCGCACCCGCAAATTACGGTGGTGGATGGCGGCAACGAGCGTGCCGATTCTGTCCTTGCCGGTTTGCAAGCCGCAGGGGAGGCCCGTTGGGTGCTGGTGCATGACGCCGCGCGTCCGTGCCTGCACCAGGATGATTTGGCCCGTTTGCTGGCAATCAGCGAGTCCAGCCGTACCGGCGGGATCCTTGCCGCACCGGTACGCGACACAATGAAGCGCGCGGAGCCGGGGCGAACAGACATCGCCCATACGGTCGATCGCACCGATTTATGGCATGCGTTGACGCCGCAGTTTTTCCCACGTGAGTTATTGCACGATTGCCTGACGCGTGCACTCAACGAAGGTGCAACTATTACAGACGAAGCTTCGGCGCTGGAATATTGCGGCTTTCATCCGCAGCTGGTCGAAGGGCGTGCTGACAACATCAAAGTCACCCGCCCGGAAGATCTGGCGCTGGCGGAATTTTATCTGACCCGAACTATCTAGATACATCATCCTTCAGGCTGCCTGGAGGACGCTGTGTATATCAGGAGAAGGCATAATGCGAATTGGACACGGTTTCGACGTACACGCTTTTGGAGGAGTTGGCCCAATTATCATTGGTGGTGTGCGCATCCCGTATGAAAAAGGATTGCTGGCGCATTCTGATGGTGACGTGGCGTTGCACGCGTTAACCGATGCTCTGCTGGGCGCGGCTGCGCTGGGGGATATCGGTAAGCTATTCCCGGACACCGACCCGGCCTTTAAAGGTGCTGATAGTCGTGAATTATTGCGTGAAGCCTGGCGGCGTATTCAAGCCAAAGGCTATACGCTTGGTAATGTGGATGTGACAATTATTGCTCAGGCGCCGAAGATGCTGCCGCACATTCCACAAATGCGTGTGTTTATTGCCGAAGACCTCGGCTGTCATATGGATGATGTTAACGTGAAAGCGACCACCACGGAAAAACTCGGTTTTACCGGGCGTGGGGAAGGGATTGCCTGTGAAGCGGTGGCGTTACTCATTAAGGCAACGAAATGACTGCGTTTGAAGATCTGACGTATCTCCATGGCAAACCACAAGGCCATGGCGTTCTGAAAGCGAATCCGGAAGACTTTGTCGTCGTCGAAGATTTAGGCTTCGAACCCGATGGCGAAGGCGAGCACATTTTGGTGCGTATCCTGAAAAACGGTTGTAACACCCGTTTTGTGGCTGACGCGCTGGCGAAATTCCTGAAAATTCATGCCCGCGAAGTGAGCTTTGCTGGTCAGAAAGACAAGCATGCGGTCACGGAACAGTGGCTGTGTGCGCGTGTGCCGGGCAATGCGATGCCTGATTTAAGCAAATTTGAGCTTGAAGGCTGTAAAGTGCTGGAGTACGCACGCCACAAGCGTAAGCTGCGTTTAGGGGCGCTGAAAGGCAACGAATTTACGCTGGTGCTGCGTGAAGTGAGCGAGCGAAATGATGTTGAAGCGCGTTTGCAGGCAATTAACGAGCGCGGCGTTCCGAACTATTTTGGCGCTCAGCGTTTTGGTATCGGCGGCAGCAACCTGCAAGGGGCGCTGCGCTGGGCGCAAAGCGATGCGCCGGTGCGCGATCGCAATAAACGCAGTTTTTGGTTGTCGGCGGCCCGTAGCGCGTTGTTTAATCAGATAGTCAGTGAACGCCTGAAAAAAACAGACTTTAATCAAGTTGTTGACGGCGATGCGCTACAATTATCGGGGCGCGGAAGCTGGTTTGTCGCCGCACAGGAAGAACAAACTGAATTACAGCGTCGCGTCGATGAGAAAGAATTGATGATTACAGCGGCATTACCGGGCAGCGGTGAGTGGGGAACTCAACGCGACGCGCTGGCGTTTGAAGAAGCCGCTGTTGCTGATGAAACCGCGCTGCAGTCTCTGTTATTGCGCGAGAAAGTCGACGCGTCGCGTCGCGCTATGTTGCTGTATCCACAACAATTAAGCTGGAACTGGTGGGATGACGTAACCGTTGAGTTACGTTTCTGGCTACCGGCAGGTAGCTTCGCCACCAGTGTTGTAAGGGAACTTATTAACACAATGGGTGATTATGCGTATATTGCTGAGTAACGATGATGGGGTTCACGCACCCGGTATACAAACGCTGGCGAAAGCGCTGCGTGAGTTTGCTGACGTACAGGTGGTTGCCCCGGATCGTAACCGCAGTGGCGCGTCCAACTCGCTGACGCTGGAATCCTCACTTCGCACGTTCACCTATGATAACGGTGATATCGCCGTACAAATGGGTACACCTACCGATTGCGTCTATCTGGGCGTTAACGCATTAATGCGTCCGCGTCCGGACATTGTCGTGTCTGGTATTAACGCAGGTCCTAATCTCGGCGATGATGTTATCTATTCCGGTACCGTTGCGGCGGCGATGGAAGGTCGTCACCTGGGCTTCCCTGCGCTGGCTGTCTCACTTGATGGGCATAAACACTACGATACTGCTGCCGCAGTAACCTGCCGTATCTTACGGGCGCTGAGTCGTGAACCGCTGCGCACCGGGCGCATTTTGAATATCAACGTGCCGGATTTACCGCTGGATCAGATTAAAGGTATTCGCGTCACCCGCTGCGGTAGTCGCCATCCTGCGGATCAGGTGATACCACAGCAGGACCCGCGCGGTAATACGCTGTACTGGATCGGGCCACCGGGCGAAAAGTGCGACGCCGGACCGGATACTGATTTTGCCGCCGTCGATGAAGGCTATGTTTCCATCACGCCGCTGCATGTCGATTTAACCGCATACGGCGCGCATGAAGTTGTTTCTGACTGGTTAGACAGCGTGGGAGCCGACACGCAATGGTAAGCAGACGCGTACACACTCTTCTTGAACAATTACGTGCGCAGGGCATCAGAGATGAGCTTGTTCTCGATGCACTCGCCGCCGTGCCGCGTGAAAAATTCATTGATGAGGCGTTTGAACATAAGGCCTGGGACAATATTGCCCTGCCGATTGGTCAGGGGCAGACGATTTCGCAGCCCTATATGGTTGCACGGATGACCGAGCTGCTGGAGTTAACGCCACAGTCCCGGGTGCTGGAAATTGGTACCGGCTCTGGCTACCAAACGGCGATTCTGGCGCACCTGGTGCACCATGTGTGCTCTGTTGAGCGCATTAAAGGTTTGCAGTGGCAGGCGCGTCGTCGACTTAAACAGCTTGATTTACATAATGTTTCTACCCGTCATGGTGATGGATGGCAAGGCTGGCAAGCGCGAGCCCCGTTTGACGCTATCATTGTTACGGCAGCGCCGCCTGAGATCCCAACCGCATTGATGATGCAGTTGGATGAAGGCGGCATTCTCGTCTTACCCGTGGGTGACGAGCACCAGTTTCTGAAACGGGTGCGTCGTCGGGGAGGCGAATTTATTATCGATACCGTGGAGGCCGTACGCTTCGTTCCCTTAGTAAAAGGGGAGCTTGCGTAGATACAGGCTCTGAATACCTGGAGTTTTCCTGGATATTCTGGAATTAGTAAGCGTATCGTGGTCACGTTTCCAGTGCCCAGTCCGATGCCTTGCACGGTGATTACGTCACTGGTTTTAACCAAATTTTCCTGGGGGATAAATGAGCGCGGGAAGCCACAAATTTACCGTTCGCCGCATTGCGGCATTGTCACTGGTTTCATTATGGCTGGCAGGTTGTTCAAATACCTCGAATCCACCTGCACCGGTCAGTTCGGTTGATGGCGGTGCATCAACGAACACCAATTCCGGTATGCTGATTACGCCTCCACCAAAAATGGGCTCGACGTCGACAGTACAGCAAACGCCGCAGATCCAGCCGGTGCAGCGTCCGACCACACAGTCAACACAGATCCAGCCTGTTGCGGAACAACCTGTGCAAATGGAAAACGGTCGTATTGTGTACAACCGTAAGTATGGGAACATTCCGAAAGGTAGCTATACGGGCGGCAGTACCTATACTGTTAAGAAAGGCGATACCCTTTTCTATATTGCCTGGATTACCGGGAACGATTTCCGTGATCTCGCACAACGCAATAACGTTCCGGCCCCGTATGGCCTGAATGTCGGTCAAACTCTGCAAGTGGGCAATGCGTCTGGCGCACCGATTACCGGTGGAAATGCCATCACCCAGGCGGATGCAGCACAGCAAGGAGTTGTGACCAACCCTGCACAAAATTCCACCGTTGCTGTTGCTTCGAAACCAACAATTACGTATTCTGAGGATTCAGGTGAACAAAGTGCTAATAAAATGTTGCCGAACAACAAGCCTGCTGGGACTGTGGTCACAGCGCCTGTAACGGCTCCGGCAGTTAGCGCAACCGAATCAACTGCAAGCTCAACGTCAACCAGCTCGCCAATCTCTACCTGGCGCTGGCCGACCGACGGCAAAGTGATCGAAAACTTTGCGGCTACCGAAGGTGGCAATAAAGGGATCGACATTGCAGGCAGCAAGGGACAGGCTATTGTCGCGACCGCAGATGGACGCGTCGTCTATGCCGGTAACGCGCTGCGTGGTTACGGTAATCTTATTATCATCAAACATAACGATGATTACCTGAGTGCCTACGCCCATAACGATACAATGCTGGTCCGGGAACAACAAGAAATCAAGGCGGGGCAGAAAATAGCTACCATGGGTAGTACCGGAACCAGTTCAACACGCTTGCATTTTGAAATTCGTTACAAGGGGAAATCCGTAAACCCGCTGCGTTATTTACCGCAGCGATAATTCGGCGGAACCAGGCTTTCACGTGCTAGTTCCGTTAGGGATCACGGGTAGGAGCCACCTTTATGAGTCAGAATACGCTGAAAGTTCATGATTTAAATGAAGATGCGGAATTTGATGAGAACGGAGTAGAGGCTTTTGATGAAAAAGCCTTGAGTGAAGAGGAACCCAGTGATAACGACCTGGCTGAAGAAGAGCTGTTATCGCAGGGGGCCACACAGCGTGTGTTGGACGCGACTCAGCTTTACCTTGGTGAGATTGGTTATTCACCACTGTTAACAGCCGAAGAAGAAGTTTATTTTGCGCGTCGCGCACTGCGTGGGGATGTCGCATCCCGCCGTCGCATGATTGAAAGTAACCTGCGTCTGGTGGTGAAAATTGCTCGTCGTTATGGCAATCGTGGTCTGGCATTGCTGGACCTGATTGAAGAGGGCAATCTGGGACTGATCCGTGCAGTCGAGAAGTTTGACCCGGAACGCGGGTTCCGCTTCTCAACATACGCAACCTGGTGGATCCGCCAGACGATCGAACGGGCGATTATGAACCAAACCCGTACGATCCGACTGCCAATTCACATTGTAAAAGAGCTGAACGTCTATCTGCGTACCGCGCGTGAGTTGTCGCATAAACTGGACCACGAACCGAGCGCAGAAGAGATTGCTGAACAACTGGACAAACCGGTTGATGACGTCAGCCGTATGCTCCGACTCAACGAGCGTATTACCTCGGTAGACACCCCGCTGGGTGGCGATTCCGAAAAAGCGTTGCTGGATATTCTGGCCGATGAAAAGGAAAACGGCCCGGAAGACACCACGCAAGACGATGATATGAAACAGAGCATCGTCAAATGGCTGTTCGAACTGAACGCCAAACAGCGTGAGGTACTGGCACGTCGCTTTGGTCTGCTGGGGTATGAAGCTGCGACACTGGAAGATGTAGGCCGCGAAATTGGCCTCACCCGTGAACGTGTTCGCCAGATTCAGGTTGAAGGTCTGCGTCGTCTGCGTGAAATCCTGCAGACTCAGGGACTGAATATCGAAGCGCTGTTCCGCGAGTAAGCACAAGTTCTATCAAGAAAGGCCAGTCTCATTGAGACTGGCCTTTTTCTATGTTTGTTGCCTGATGGCACTGCGTTTATCAGGCCTACGGGGAGCAGGACTTTGTAGGCCGGATAAGACATTTATGTCGCCATCCGGCAGATTAGTTCATCATCTTACGCACCAGACGTGTGAACTGCTCACGTTCTTCATCAGATAATCGCCCCAGAAACTCATCATCCACGCTATCGCCTAACGGGGTTGCGCTGGCCAGTAATGCTTCTCCTTGCGCGGTCAAATAAACAAACCGCCGACGCTTATCCGCCGGGTCGTGTTCACGTCTGACCAACTCCCGTTTTTCCATCCGGCTCAGCATTTCCGCAAGCGTTGCCTTGGTACAGACTGCGGCTTCGGTCAGGGCGACCTGCTCAATGCCGGGATGCTCGGCAATGGCGCGCATCACCGCATACTGCGGTTTGGTCAGATCCGGTAATTCATGTTGCCAGCGAGCCGTATGTTGCTGAAAAAGCTGACGTAAAAGGTGAAAGGCTGTGTTTCTTAACGGCATGAGAGCTCCGGAATATCTGTCAGTCTCTATCTTAACGGGTAACGCGTCATAGTTTAACCATTGCTGCTTTAGCAATCTGTGCGAGGTGCTCTTGTCCGGAATGCATCGAGGGAGTATTTTAATCAAAATGTTCGTACACGAACAAAATTGAGGGCGAAATGAGACTGATTGTAGGAATGACCGGGGCGACCGGCGCACCGCTTGGTGTGTCGCTATTGCTGGCGCTGCGGGAAATGCCGGGGGTAGAAACCCATCTGGTGCTGTCAAAGTGGGCCAAAACCACTATTGAACTGGAGACGCCGTACAGCGTCCGTGATGTGTCGGCGTTGGCCGATTATTGCCACAACCCGGCGGACCAGTCGGCGACCATATCCTCAGGATCGTTTCGTACTGACGGCATGATCATTATCCCCTGCAGTATGAAAACGCTGGCCGGTATTCGAGCAGGCTACGCGGAAGGACTGGTGGGGCGCGCTGCTGATGTGGTGCTGAAAGAAGGGCGCAAGCTGGTTCTGGTTCCGCGTGAAATGCCGCTCAGCACTATTCATCTGGAAAACATGCTCGCACTTTCCCGCATGGGCGTGGCGATGGTCTCGCCGATGCCCGCGTTTTACAACCACCCGCAAACGGTCGATGACATCACTCAGCATATCGTTGCGCGTGTGCTCGATCAGTTTGGTCTGGAGCATCCAAACGCCCGTCGCTGGCAGGGTTTACGGCAGGCGCAGAATTTTTCACAGGAGAATGAATAATGGCATTTGATGATTTGCGCAGCTTTTTACAAGCGCTGGACGACCAGGGACAATTGCTGAAAATCAGTGAAGAAGTCAACGCTGAGCCGGATCTGGCTGCGGCGGCTAACGCGACCGGACGTATTGGTGATGGTGCGCCAGCGCTGTGGTTTGACAATATTCGTGGTTTTACCGACGCCCGCGTGGCGATGAATACTATCGGCTCATGGCAGAATCATGCCATTTCATTAGGCCTGCCGCCCAATACGCCGGTGAAAAAACAAATTGATGAGTTTATTCGCCGTTGGGATAAATTTCCGGTTACGCCGGAGCGTCGTGCCAACCCGGCGTGGGCTGAAAACTGTGTTGATGGTGAGGAGATCAACCTGTTTGATATTCTGCCGCTGTTTCGTCTGAACGATGGTGACGGCGGTTTCTATCTTGATAAAGCCTGCGTGGTGTCGCGCGATCCGCTGGATCCGGACAACTTCGGCAAACAGAACGTCGGCATTTATCGTATGGAAGTGAAGGGCAAACGTAAGCTTGGCCTGCAGCCGGTGCCGATGCATGATATCGCGCTGCATCTGCATAAAGCTGAAGAGCGCGGTGAAGATCTGCCGATTGCCATCACGCTGGGTAACGATCCTATCATCACCCTGATGGGGGCCACGCCGCTGAAGTACGATCAGTCGGAATACGAAATGGCGGGAGCGCTGCGTGAAAGCCCGTACCCGATCGCTACCGCACCGCTTACCGGCTTTGACGTACCTTGGGGTTCGGAAGTGATCCTCGAAGGGGTCATTGAAAGCCGTAAGCGTGAAATCGAAGGGCCATTTGGCGAGTTTACCGGGCACTATTCCGGTGGACGTAATATGACGGTCGTACGTATCGATAAAGTCTCTTATCGCACCAAACCGATTTTTGAATCGCTATATCTGGGGATGCCGTGGACGGAGATTGACTACCTGATGGGGCCGGCAACCTGCGTACCGCTGTATCAACAGCTGAAAGCCGAGTTCCCGGAAGTGCAGGCGGTGAATGCCATGTACACCCACGGTTTGCTGGCGATTATCTCCACCAAAAAACGCTACGGCGGCTTTGCCCGCGCGGTGGGGCTGCGCGCAATGACGACGCCGCATGGCCTGGGTTACGTGAAAATGGTGATTATGGTTGATGAGGATGTTGACCCGTTCAACCTGCCGCAGGTGATGTGGGCGCTGTCTTCGAAGGTCAATCCGGCGGGCGATCTGGTGCAACTGCCGAATATGTCGGTGCTGGAGCTTGATCCGGGTTCCAGTCCGGCGGGGATTACCGACAAGTTAATTATTGATGCTACCACGCCGGTCGCGCCGGATAACCGTGGGCACTACAGCCAGCCGGTATGTGATTTACCGGAAACGAAAGCCTGGGCAGAAAAACTGACCGCCATGCTGGCCAACCGTAAATAAGGAGTAGCAGATGATTTGTCCACGTTGTGCCGATGAACATATTGAAGTGATGGCAAACTCGCCGGTAAAAGGTGTCTGGACGGTATATCAGTGCCAGCATTGTCTGTATACATGGCGTAATACCGAACCGCTACGTCGTACCAGCCGCGAGCACTACCCGGAGGCGTTTCGTATGACGCAAAAAGATATGGATGACGCACCGATGGTGCCGAGTATTCCACCGCTGCTGGCGGAAGATAAGCGCTAATACTGAAGGCCCGGGATTCCGGGTCTTTTTTGCGAGTAGACTCGTAACGTATTGATAAATTGATTTGTTACAGCGGCATCGGGAATAGAATAGCTGCGGGTGCTTGAGGCTTTCTGGGCTTTGAGCATTGGCAAGGTCCCGGAAAGACAAAAGCCCCAGGAGATAGTTCTATCAACCTGAGGCTAACGTACAAACCTAGACCCTTTGGATGTTAGTCTCTTCTTTGCAGGGAGGCAAGACATGCTGACAAAATATGCCCTTGTGGCAATTGTAGTGCTGTGTTTCACGGCGCTGGGATTCACGTTAATGGTGCGAGATTCGTTGTGCGAGTTAAGTATTAAAGAACGTGGTATGGAGTTTAAAGCTGTTCTCGCTTACGAACCGAAGAAGTAGCAACAACGCGGGGGAAACCCCGCGTCTTGATGGTCTGGTTTCGTCCTCTTGCACCCATTCTCGCGTTGCCGTAGGCCCGATAAGCAAAGCGCCATCGGGCATTACAACGTTACACCAGACTTTTCAACCGGTAGATCCACTCCAGCGCCTGGCGAGGCGTTAGTGAATCCGGGTCGAGGTTTTCCAGCGCTTCAACGGCGGGCGAGGTTTCTTCAGGCACTGAAAGCAGCGACATCTGTGTTCCATCGACCTGGGTCGCAGCAACGTTTGGCGCAATGCTTTCCAGTTCGCGCAGTTTTTGCCGCGCGCGTTTAATAACCTCTTTCGGCACGCCAGCCAGGGCTGCTACTGCCAGACCATAGCTCTTGCTCGCCGCACCATCCTGTACGCTGTGCATGAAGGCGATGGTATCGCCGTGCTCTAATGCATCCAGATGCACATTCGCGACGCCCTCCATTTTTTCCGGTAACTGAGTCAGTTCGAAGTAGTGGGTGGCAAACAACGTTAATGCTTTGATTTTATTGGCCAGGTTTTCCGCGCACGCCCATGCCAGCGACAGGCCGTCGTAGGTGGAGGTGCCGCGTCCAATCTCATCCATCAGTACCAGGCTGTTCTCGGTGGCGTTATGCAGAATGTTGGCGGTTTCGGTCATTTCTACCATAAAGGTAGAACGACCGGATGCCAGATCATCCGCCGCGCCCACGCGGGTAAAGATCCGATCGATCGGGCCTATTTCCACTTTCTGCGCCGGAACGTAGCTGCCGATGTACGCCAACAGCGCAATCAACGCGGTCTGGCGCATATAGGTACTTTTACCCCCCATATTCGGACCGGTGATGATCAGCATCCGTCGCTGAGGCGAGAGGTTAAGCGGGTTGGCGATAAACGGCTCGGTTAGCACCTGTTCAACCACCGGATGACGTCCCTCAGTAATACGAATGCCGGGTTTATCGGTGAAGGTCGGGCAGGTGTAATTCAGGGTATAAGCGCGTTCTGCAAGGTTGACCAGTACGTCCAGCTCCGCCAGCGCGCTGGCGCTCTGTTGCAAATCAGCCAGATGCGGCAACAGCATGTCGAACAGCTCATCGTACAGCTGTTTTTCCAGCGCCAGTGCTTTGCCTTTTGACGTCAGAACTTTGTCTTCGTACTCTTTCAGTTCCGGAATAATGTAGCGTTCAGCGTTTTTCAGCGTCTGGCGACGCACATAGTTAATCGGCGCCAGATGGCTCTGCCCGCGACTGATCTGAATGTAGTAGCCATGAACGGCGTTAAACCCAACCTTCAGCGTATCCAGACCGGTGCGCTCGCGCTCACGGATTTCCAGTCTGTCCAGATAGTCAGTTGCGCCATCAGCCAGCGCTCGCCACTCGTCCAGTTCTTCGTTATAGCCCGGGGCGATGACGCCACCGTCGCGAACCAGCACTGGCGGAGCTTCCACAACGGCGCGTTCCAGCAGTTCACGCAGCTCTGCAAACTCACCCATTTTCTCGCGCAGCATCTGCACGGGGGCACTGTCTACACTTTCCAGTTGCGCGCGCAGTTCCGGTAATTGCTGGAAGGCATGACGCATACGGGCCAGATCGCGCGGACGCGCAGTACGCAGGGCCAAACGCGCCAGGATACGTTCCAGATCGCCTACCTGACGCAGCACGGGTTGCAATTCACTGGTGGAATCCTGTAGCGCGCCGATAGTCTGTTGACGCTCGGTAAGGACTTTGGTGTCACGGACCGGCATATGCAGCCAGCGCTTGAGCATACGGCTGCCCATCGGCGTCACGGTGCAGTCGAGTACTGAAGCCAGCGTGTTTTCAACGCCACCCGCCAGGTTCTGGGTAATTTCCAGATTGCGGCGCGTGGCGGCATCCATAATGATGCTGTCCTGTTGACGTTCCATGGTGATGGAACGAATATGCGGCAGCGAGGTGCGCTGGGTATCTTTTACGTATTGCAGCAGACAGCCAGCAGCACATAATCCGCGCGGGGCGTTTTCCACGCCAAAACCAATCAGATCCCGCGTGCCAAACTGCAAGTTCAGCTGCTGGCGAGCAGTATCGATTTCAAATTCCCAAAGTGGACGACGACGTAATCCGCGACGCCCCTCAATCAGTGAGGTTTCAGCGAAATCCTCGGCATACAGCAATTCAGCAGGGTTGGTGCGCTGCAGCTCTGCGGCCATGGTTTCGCGATCGGCGGGTTCACTGACGCGAAAACGCCCTGAGCTGATATCCAGCGTAGCGTAGCCGTAGCCTTTACTGTCTTGCCAGATGGCAGCCAGCAGGTTGTCCTGGCGTTCTTGCAACAGCGCTTCATCACTGATGGTGCCAGGCGTGACAATGCGTACCACTTTACGCTCAACCGGACCTTTGCTGGTTGCCGGATCGCCGATTTGCTCACAAATAGCGACAGATTCCCCCTGATTGACCAGCTTGGCGAGGTAGTTTTCTACCGCATGGTGAGGAATGCCCGCCATCGGGATAGGCTCGCCTGCTGATGCGCCGCGTTTGGTCAGGGAGATATCAAGCAGCTGAGACGCGCGTTTCGCATCGTCATAAAACAGTTCGTAAAAGTCGCCCATGCGGTAAAACAACAGTATCTCCGGATGCTGGGCTTTCAGCTTGAGATACTGCTGCATCATTGGGGTGTGAGAGTCTAGGTTTTCTATTGTACTCATTGGAGTGTGATGTCCATATTTCTTAATTTTTCATGAGTTAGTGAATTTTATGGTTATCATTAGGTTTCACGTTGTCTCATCGAATATCATGAAATCCTACAGTTAATAGTAGGATTTCATGACGGTATGAGGTGCATGATAACGGAGTCTTTATGGCAGGAAAACAAGAGGGAAAGCCACTTTCGTTTAAAGCGGTAAAAATGATGAAGCCTGGTGGCAAAGATGAAGCTGACGTAGGCGAAAATCGTGGTTTACGTCTCTCATCTGGTGCCACCAGGATGAAGTCTTTTTTCTAACGTTACGCGAGTCCCCGACTGGTAAACTTATTCAGTTTAAAATTGGTAACTTTCCACAACTTCTCTCGTCTGCATATATACGTCATTCCAGTTCACGTAATGCTTGCCACACTTTTTTCAGTAAAAAGGTGAGTGGAATGGCCAGTATAGCTCCAGTTATGCCAAGTAGTGCCTGCCAGATCAGGAATGCCAGTAGTTGAACCGTCAGTGGTAAATTCAACCGTTTGCCGAGCATAAGTGGTTCCATCACTGAACTCAGGGAAAGGTTTAGCACCACGAAAAATCCAACGACCAACAGGCCGGCCTGTATATCGAAAAAGATCATCGTCTGAAGGACCGGCGGAATCGCGGCAAGTAAGGAGCCGACCACCGGGACATAATTGAAAATAAACATCAGCATGCCCCAGAGAAAAGCAAACTTTAAACCCAGTAGCCAGGCGGCGGCCCAGACAACCAGGCCACCGAGCAGTCCCGTCAGCGTTTTTACGCGTGCATAAACGATCACGCTTTGTATGCCTTCCAGCAGCGCACGGATCACACCCGAACGATGTTGAGTGGTGCGCAGAGTGGTTTTTAACACTGGCAGTTCGTACAACATAAATAGCAGCATAAGAAATACCATCAGCCACCAGGACAACATGCCCGGAATCAGCGACAGCTGGCTGGTTATCAGACGAAGTATGGCACTGGTATCGATGAAACTAAGCACCAGATTGGTGGAAAGGAAAATACCCGCCTCGCTCAGAAAAAATGTCAGAGCATGAAGCTGGGTGGCGATCTGAACCGATGCCAGGCGACTGAGCTGAATTAACCCCGGTGCTGAGGCGCTGAGCGAGCTGATGATAATAACGATCAGTAACAGCAGAGCCACAATCACTGATAGCGAAGTAAGGAGTCGAGGGAGTCCGTGTTTCTCCAGGCGTTCGATCAGTGGATCAAGCATCACGGCGAGAAACAGCGCCAGGAGGACCTGATTAACCAGTGGTGCTGCCATGTGCAATCCAGCCAATAGTATGGTCAAACATGTCAGCAAAAGTAGCCCCTGAATAAGGGGCGTTAATGATTTTAACCCGCTCTGATGCATTGACGTCTGTTCTCCTGTAAACGACAAGCAGCCTGTCGATTTTTAACATTTACCCCGTGATGTTTCATGGTGTCTCCGGACGGTGCAGGCAGTCATAGAGGACCGGCAGAACCATTAAGGTAAGGATTGTCGCAAAACCCAGACCAAACATAACAACCACGGCCATGCCCTGAAAAAAGACATCCCTCAGCAGCGGCGCGAAACCCAGTACAGTGGTGAAGGTTGTGAGCAGAACAGGACGTAAACGTGAAGTGGCGGCGGATATAAGCGCTTCATGTTGCGGCTTCACCTGTTTCTGATGCTCAATCTCCTCAACCAGGACAATCCCGTTACGGATCAACATTCCACTCAGACTCAGCAAACCTATCAGGGCCATAAAGCCAAACGGAATGTCGATAAGTAAAAACCCTGTTGTGACGCCAATTAATGCCAGCGGCACGGTAAGCCAGATGGCGAAAGCATTTTTCAGCGAACTAAACATCAACACGGTAATGGTGAACATCACCAGATAACCTAACGGCAGGGTAGAGAACAGGCCTTGCTGTGCCTCGCTTGAACTTTCCGCATCTCCTCCCCACGTAATGTTGTAACCGTGCGGCAACGGAATCTGTTCAATCTGTGGGCGAACGCGTGCCAGAATATCGGCGGAAGTGGCATTGCTCAGTGGGTCAGGGTTGGTCATGATGGTCATAACCCTGCTGCGATCGCGACGCAGAATCAGTGGATTTTCCCACTGTAATATGAACCCATCGACCACGTTACTGAGCGGAATGTAGCGTTGCTGATTTTGGCTCCAGACCTGGACATTATTAAGATGATTAATGTCATGCCGCTCGTTTTCGGGCGGACGCACGACTATCGGCATCATATCCGTGCCTTCGCGATATAGCCCGATGCGACTGCCGGAAAAATTCATTTCCAACGCGTCATCTACTTCTTTTTTATCCACACCTAACTCTTGACCGAGCACTGGATTATATTGTGGGCGAATGACTTTACTGCGGTTTTGCCAGTCGTTACTTACACTACTGGTATCGCGATTGTCGGCCAGAATAGTACTTACTTTGCTGGCAATCTGGCGCATGATATCGGGCGCTGTCCCTCTGATGCGTACCTCAATACTGCTACTGCCCGCAGGGCCAAACATCACGCGATTGGTACTGGCATTGACCTGCGGGTAATCCTGCGCGATAACGGTATCCAACTGGCTCGTCAGTACCCCAATATTGCGCTCATTGTCCATTCTTACCATGATTTGTGCGTAATTGCTGTACTGGCGCTGACCGTTGTAAGTCAGGATAAACCGCATGCTGCCATGACCTATCGTTGACACCGTGGAAACCACGCCCGGGCGACCGTCAATTATTTTTTCAATATCACTAGCCATCTTTTCCGTGGAGGTGATGTCCGAACCATAAGGTAGCCACAGATCCACAAAAAAAATCGGTGTACTGGCTGAAGGAAAGAAATTTTGTCGTACCGAGCCAAAGCCCCAGATTGCCAACGCCAGCAGTACTGCCATGACTGAAAGTGTGGCTGTTTTGTGTGCCAACAGTGTATTCAGGATACGCTGATAGAGTCGGTAAAAACTGCCACTATAGGGAGCGAATTCTGATGGCTGCTTAAGAGGGGATTCGGTTTTAAATAGCCACCATTTAACCAGTGCTGGCGTAATGGTTAGGGCCGTGAACCAGCTCAGCATCAGTGAAATTAACAATACCTGAAACAGCGATTTACAGTATTCGCCCGTTGAGTCCTGTGACAGGCCAATAGGAGCAAATGCCAGGATAGCAATAATTGTGGCTCCCAACAGCGGAAGTGCGGATCGCCGAATAATTAAGTTTAGCGCTTTTACCCCTGACACGCCCTGCTGACGCGAAATGAGTAATCCCTCCACAACCACTATCGCATTATCTACCAGCATACTCAGCGCGATTATCAGCGCTCCCAGGGAGATGCGCTGAAGCTCAAGTCCCCACAGATACATAATAAACAACGTGCCCAGCACATTGAGCGCTAATGACAGGGCTATAATAATGCCGCTGCTCAGCCCCATGAATATCACCAATATTCCGATGACTATCGTTAGCGCCATTAGAAAATTAGTAAGAAAGCCATTTACTGAAGATGCCACTTCAGCAGACTGGTCGTAAAATACACCGATCTGTATACCGGCGGGTTTTTCCTCAGACATCTGTAGTAACTTAGATTTCAGCGCTTGTCCCACGTCAATCACATTCACTCCGGGTATAAATGATACCCCCATCATCACGGCGGGTTGACCGTTGGCGTGATAAATGCTGGAGGGCGAATCAGCGAGACCGCGCGTGAGTGTGGCTATATCTTTCAGGCGTGTGCTGGCGCTGTCACCCGCTGGGCTAACAAGTAGATGGCCCAGTTCATCAAGATTTTCGAATTCGCCAGTGGAATGTATACGGATTGATTCTGTACCAGATTTTATCACCCCAGCGTTTGACACAACATTCAGTCGACTCAGCGCAGCGGATAGCTGAGCCGGCGTGATGCCGCGCGCAGCCATTTTTATCAGTGACACCTCTACATTGATCTGTGACGTTATGATTCCTCCGGTCATGACCTTGCCTACGCCAGGCACCAGTACCAGCTCACGTCGCAGCTGTTCGGCATATTGTGCAAGCTCTTTATTGCTGAAATTGTCACCGGAAATTGAGAAGAAAAATCCAAAAACATCGCCAAAATCATCGTTTACGAAAGGCTGCATGACACCAGGCGGAAATACGCGTCCTGCATCACCTACCCGACGACGTAATTCGTCCCAGATTTGGGGTAATTTATCCGAGTGGTAGTGCGAAGCGATGTTCACTGTGATTTGCGACATCCCGTTGGATGAAATCGAACTGATGTTATCCAGATAGGGCAGTTGCTGCAGGGCTTTTTCCAGTGGCAGTGTTACTTCTTCTTCTACTTGCTCGGCGGATGCCCCTGGATAGAGGGTAACAACTACGGCGCTTTTAATAGCAAACTCTGGATCTTCAAGACGACCGATGTTAAGTAGTGCAAAAATACCGCCGATACCTAGTAACAGAATGAGCAGCCAGACACGGACGGGATTATTAATAAACTGTCGGGAGATATCCATTACAGTCCCCCTTCACGTGTCCAGATACGGACCTGCTGCTGAGCATGTATTTCATTAACCCCGGCAGCGACCACCCGTTCACCGTTTGTTAGACCGTGGGTTATTACGATACCGCCCTCGGTGAGTTCACCAGTGGTTACACTGCGTTCTTCCAGCGTAAGCTGCTCGCCGCTGCCCTTTACCACCCAGACGTGGGGGTGATTGAGTGGGCTGTTGTCCGGGTTAAACACAGCTTCAACTGGCACGACCAGCTTTTCACGCAAGGTACTGACTGGCAGTTTTGACAGATCGATGGTGACCGTACCACTGACCCCAGCAACAGCAGGGAAGTCAGACGGTCGTGGCATGGTTAAAATCATCTTCCAGGTGAGCGTGTTATTGTTGCTGCTAGCCGAGTGCTCTTTGTAATCAGCCTGAAACTGGCGGCCAGGCAGTGCAGTGATTTGCACCAGTGGTCGATAGGTCACATTGCGAATGTCCATTGCGGTAAACAGGTTTTCCGGTACGCTGAATGCCACATCGAGCATGTCGGTGCGAGCCAGAGTGGCGATAGTTTGTCCGGCTGTCGCAACCTGATGGCTTCGAGCATTTACACTGACAGCGATACCGGAGAACGGGGCGGTGAGTATCATTTGGCTCAGTTCTTCACGAGCGATCTGTAGCGCCGCGTTTGCAGCATCTCTTTTGGCACGTTGTACATCCATCTCATCACGTGAGACGGCATGGCGCGCAGACAATGCCTGGAAGCGTTCAAACTGTCGCTGTGCGAGGTCGGCGGTGGTCTGCCGTTCTTTTACCCGTTGCCGGGCTTCATCGCTAGAGAGCCGGGCGATCACTTGTCCTTTCGCCACTGGAGTTCCCTGGCGGATATCAAGCCATTCAATACGGCCCGAGCGTTCAAAAGATAGTGCGGTGGAATCACTGTACTCAATTCTTGCGGGGAGAATACGTTGACGGGACTTTTCAGACTTTCCCACCTCCACAACTTTAATTGTGCGAGGCTGAATGGGTAAATCTATATCTTTCTGCTCGCACGCTGTAATTAAAAAAACGGCAAAGATAATCAGGGGTAAATAACGAGCCAATTTTATATCCTCAGCGATAATGATGTAATTAATTTTGTAGGGTTATATATGTGAGCGAATGAAAGCAGAATGCCAGCCAGAGGCTGACACAATGCAGACTCAGTTTGGTTGGTATATAACTTCCTTTAGTTTTTCCGCTAGTTACATGCATTCTTGTCGTACAAGAAGAAACAGATACAACACGGTCCTTACTCCGGAGGAATGGACAAGTTAATTCAAATTCTTATTGGTAAAATTTCATTCGCCGCCTTCAATATCACTGTGTATATAACAATGTTATATTTAGATGAAACCGGATCTCTGATAAATTGTGAATTCCAATCTCACTAATACTTAACAGGTTCTTTAATATGTAATTTTTAATTAATACCGTATCCGCAACCGTAATGAGGGGTAGCCACTGGTACATGGTATGGTAAATTCAGGATGTTGTTTAATACTGCTGTGATTTAATATTAAAACAAAGGAAGTGATTTAATGTCATTACAGGTTTAATTATTTAACTCTGCAGTCACGCTTTTATTGTTTTAATATTCAACACAAGTGAGAACCCAGGCATCCGGATTACCGATAAGCCAGGCGTGGTTATCAATTCTTTCTCGCTCAAAAATCAGGGTTGCGTCATCACCGCTGACTTCTGCCAGTAAGATTTGAAAAATATCATCCTCAACATGATCTGCCGGTAATCTGCGAACGCCGTCATTCTGGTACTGGAGAGTATGGTTATCTATCTGATGACCATCCCGCAGAAGAATTTTACGGCTCACGCTTTGTGTTACATCGCCTCCCGCAACCTTACCATTAAATGAAATAAAACCCGTATTATCTTCATATAATTGAATGGTTTGCTTAACATAGAAATCATATACCACTGAATTTCTTGTTATACGATAGCGTGACTGATTCGTACATTTGAAGTTACTGATTCCATGGGCATAGTTAAATGAAACACCCAGGCAGACAGCAATCAGGACAAGACCCATGCACACTATCCATTTAATTTTCATGATTGCTTCCAGTTGTGGTAGTAGACGTTGTCACACGCGATAATTTGATTATTTTTTCCTGCTGTGCAAAGCGAAAAAAGGGTGCGCCCGGCGCTTTGCGCGGTAAAGGAGTCATTGCTGTCAAATATCACCTTTTGTTCAGGGCCGCAGGTGGCGGCATTGTCCTTAAGAATGGCAGCAATATTCTTCCTGGCTTTCTCCCGATCTCGCTCACTCAGATTTTTCATATACACCACCTCGCACCCGGTCGCCAGACTGTCTTTATACAACGGGTAGTGACTGGTACTGACCGATGAGACGGTATTAAAAAAAACGATCGCACCGCAAATGAATAATGTCAGAACGATAATCATCGTGAGGTACGCATTTTTTAAAGAAAACAGTTTCCCGGTACGTTGAGAAGTGACCTGTTCAGGTATACTGAGCGGCACTGTCTGGGTTAACTGAAGTGTGATGTCAGGATTTAGCCTGAACCCCATCTTCGGTACAGTAATTATCAGTTCTTCACAGCCGAATGCAGATAATGCGCGACGTAAGATACTGATATACTGATTAAGGCTGCTATTGGACGCCTGTAAACCATAATCGTCCCAGACCATAGTTAATAATTTCTCACGTGATAGTATCCCTTCTGACGCCCTTAATAGGGTTTCCAGCAAGCGGCTGGCCGTTAGGGTGAGTTTTACCGTTTCCTTTGTGGCGCAATGGGTTAGCGATCCATCCTCTGGATTAAACTTTATTTTCTCCGCAATTAAAAAAATCATATTGGCAATTACCAGATACCTGCGTTATTACAGAAAATTATAACACAGATATCCGGGTGATTATGCGCTAAATTGCCTCCCGTATATTTGTTACATTTATGAAAATTCTCATCAATATAACTGGTAATTATTAACGAATTTAACAGTTGCTAATGAATTTAGCCCGAAGTAGTAATATTCTCAGTTATTAGCTTATAAGCAAAATCACTACAGATAACAGACAGTTTGCTGAAAAAATGAGTAATGTTGTTAAGCCAAAGTTGTGCAATTGCGGCACAGTTCTTTTAACCCACCAGGCTGGTTGAAAGCGTAGCGGAGATTCCTCTGTCTTTTGCAATCTGAAGGAATGTTGCGCCATTACTTTCTGTACCCTTCCTGATAATAGTACTGGCCGGGTAATCGCGTCCCAGCAGTGAGTATTTTTGTACGCCGTAAGCATGGTAAGGCAATAAATCAATACCCTGAAAAGATGTCTTTCCGGCAGTAAGATTGCTGATAAGCAGGAGCATATTATTTATTTCATGTGATGAATCGTTAACGCCGGGAATTACTGGGATCCTCAGGCGTACTGGAGTATTCAACGTCAGTAATTTTTCAAGATTGCGTAAAATACGGATATTACTGACCCCGGTAAATCGTTGATGAAGTGTGTCATCCGCCAGCTTGAGATCATAGAGCACCAGATCAGCCACAGTACTGACTTTCTCAACCGCTGACCAGGGGGCGAACCCTGCCGTTTCCACCGCGGTATGGATACCCTCCCGGCGTAAGTTTTGTAGTACCTGGACTGCAAAATCCGGTTGAAGCATCACTTCACCGCCGCTGAGCGTAACGCCTCCTCCTGATAACTGATAATAAGCTACATCTTTTACGACCTCTTGATGTACCTCATCAACTGACATCTGACGTCCGACAATCTTAAGCGCCTGGGACGGGCAAGCTTCTTCACAAAGACGGCAGCCATCACACGACATACTGGGATCAATAACGTGATTCTTATTACTCCACTGATGAATACCTTTCTGGCAGGCATCAACGCAGGCCCCGCAGTGCTGGCAACTACTGGCACGCCACAGCACGTCATTATCCTGACGCAATCCTTCGGGATTCGCGCACCAAATACAGCTCATCTGACATCCTTTAAGGAATACGACGCTGCGAATACCCGGGCCATCATGTAACGAGAAGCGCTGAATATTAAAGACGCGGCCTGTTAGCGGCTCAGCATTCATGTTGAACGGTACGGCTAATGATTTCATCCTGCACCTCACGGCTGAGTTCAACAAAAAATGCGCTATATCCGGCCACACGAATCATCAAATTCGGATACTCCTCCGGACGTGCCTGCGCGCGCTTCAGCTCTTCATTATCGACGTAGCTAAACTGCATTTGCCCATTACCAAGCATACTGGCGGTGCGAAGCAGGTTAATCAGTTGATTAATGCCTTCATCGCTTTCCAACATACCGTGCATTAGTTTGAGGTTATGCACCATGCCGATTTCCATCTCTTCAACGTTTATCCTGCTCACCGAGTTAATCACTGCCGTCGGGCCATTGATATCGGTTTGCTGCGATGGGCTTATTCCGTCGGCCAGAGGTTTATGAGCCAGTCTGCCGCCAGGTAACGCACCGGTTGCCAGTCCGAACGGCGTATTATTTGAAATAGATAGCGTGCCATGCGTGAAGCGGCCATAAAGCATGTGATAGCGGCGATGCTCTTGCTCAGTGTAATGAATAAGGGAACGCGCCAGTTCGTCAACTTCTGCAATATCATTGCCGTATTTCGGTGCTCGCAGGCAGCGCTGGCGAAGCGCTTCATGCCCAACAAAATTGGCTTTCAACACTTCATCCAGCTCAGACAAAGTGACCTGCTCTTGCTCATACACCACTTTTTTAATGGCCATCAACCCGTTCGCTAAATCAGCCAGACCTGTCCAGATAAGCCCGGGGCCGTTGTTTAACCACGCTCCGCCCGCGGTAACATCGCGACCTTTTTCCAGGCATCCCTCAATCAGGCAGGAAATAAGCGGTTTTGGGGCATACTGTCTGTGCAACTTCTGAATGATGAGTGTGGCTTGGGCCGCTTTAGCCGTAATAGCCGCCAGTTGCTGTTTTACTGCCGCTTCAAAATCGTTGTAACTGGTCATCTCTGTCAGTTCGCCGGTCTGAGGACCGATACGCTCACCCTGTGGCCCATAACCATTACTAAACGCCAGTTCCAGTGGCCGAGTAAACGTGGTATAGCCTACAGATGTCCATTGATACATTTTTCCGGACTTTTGAGGCTCAACACAGCCCATCAGGCAATAATCACGTGCATCTTCATAATCAAATCCCTTGCGCAGCATCATTTTGATATGCGCGTCATCGAAATGGCAGGCCGGAAAACCCGTTCCCCCGCGGATAACTTCCACAATTTCCCGCAGATAGTGCCACGGCGACTGGTTATGTATCCTTACAGCCAGGCTGGGTTGATAAATTTTCAATTTCCGTGAGCAGGCCATAATCATCATTGTCAGCTGATTAGTAGCATCGCCGCCCTCACGTTTTTGCCCGCCAACAACCATATTGATAAATGGTTGATATCCAGCGAAATATTTTGCTGTAGACTCACTACAGATCCACAAACTCTCTGCCATTTTAATCATCCAGCAACACAGTAATTCTTCTGCGTGGGCATGGGTCAATGTCCCTTCTGCCAGGTCACGCTCCAGTAATGGCCAGAGATACTGATCGACGCGTCCCAGTGAAATACCGGTCTGGTTTTCTTCAAGACAAAACAGAGACTGTACAATCCACAGGGACTGAAGCGCCTCATAAAAATTACGCGGCGCGTGTTCAGGTACACGGCGACAAATGTCAGCGAGACGGTTCAGTTCTACTCTGCGTTGAGGATCGGTTTGTTCATCAGCCAGTTGTGCGGCGTAGTCGCTGTAACGATGGGCGTAATGGATCACCGCATCGCAGGTCTCTTTCGTTGCCAGATAAAATTGGTGGCGTTCCATATCTTCTGCGCAGGTTAAACTTAGCTGTTCAATTGCGTGAATAGCCCTGTCACGCAAACCGCCCATACCTTCTGTCAGTAATAACGTGTCGTAACCCGGACAGGTATCACCTCCGCCATTCTGGGTTTTAATGGTTACGTCGCAGACGCCGTATTCATTGCACCATTCCCAGAGGCCTGCATGACGGAGTTGAGTTTCCGCGATTTCATCCAGCGAGCGACCGCGCCAAAAAGGGAAGATTTCTTCTCTGAGAATACGCTTTGCGCTGTCACTTATCTGATAGGGATCCTGTTTACGCTCTTTTACGGTATCCAGTTCTTCAGCTACCCAGCGCCAGCTGAGCTCAGGTGATACTTCTCCACCGCGCGGACCGCCTGCCGGGTGGCTGATAATAAGCTCATTCTCGGCAATCCATAAAGGTGCCCGTTCGCAGGCGCGCCGAAAGGCAAGTGCCCGTAACATAATCAGATCCAGCCCGGGGTTGTTTTTATAGACCTCTGTAACCGCCTGTGCCCTTGAAACAGAGATAAACGGCTTTGCGCTGAAATATTGGGCTTTCAGGGCGTCAATACGATCGGTAAGTTGCTTTTCCATTTAATAACTCCTTTTATGCAAATCCCATCAGCAGCGTGCCACTCAGGATCAGTGCAATACCTGCTTTTTCAAATATGCTGGTATGCATGTCGTAATAAATACTACTTATCACAGTAATTAATACTGTGCCCATACCACACCAGATTGCGTAAGCGATACCTGGTGTCATTAATTTCATTGCTTGCCCCAGGGCATAAAAACAAACTACGTAACTTAACGCACAAAATATGGTTGGGGCGAGTCTCCGAAAATGTCGGGTTTTGGGTAGCATAGCAGTACCAAAAACTTCAGTAAGAATGGCAATAAATAACCATGTTGTACTCATGAGTATTATTTGAATCATGTGTTTTCCATCGTTTTATATTTTGCGGAAAAATTAATAACAATAACTCCGGCGACGATTAACCACATGCCCAGTAAGTGGCCGCCACTTATTGAATAGCCGAAATTTAACACGCCAATTATATTTACTGCGACGATACCCACACCAGACCAGATCGCATAAGCAACGCCAAGGTGCATTCTGCGAAATACATAAGTTAGGATATAATAGCAAAGCCCATACCCTATTATGGATAAAATAGAAGGAAGGATGCGAGTAAATCCTTCAGAAAGGACCAGCATAGTTGTTGCAAATATTTCGAACAAAATAGCCAGAGCAAGTTTCATGTATGTCTTTCTTAACGTCATATTAACTTTCCTGATTAATGAGCCTGGTTACAGGTCGGATTGGATGACGGACATGAAACAGTATTTTTATTTTTCTATCTATATAATTCGAAAAAATTGGCGATTATAGTTTTTTATTCTTTGTTTGTTTGCTTATGAAGCGTTAAATTTCATCTTTTAATGATATGGGACGAGTACCTCTCAGTATTGCTTTTATGCCTGATATCATTTCCCGAAGTGCAGGCTAAATAATGATGTTGATGTAATTTAACCTTTGAGATTAATGTCTGCCCAGGCAGCTCAAAGAGCGTACGTGAATGCTTAGAGTGTATATACGGTTCAGTTATGGGGTGTTTGGTGCGGCGAAGGATTTTGGAGCCATAACCCGCACTAGTATGGCTTAATAAAAAATTATTAATTATTTTCTGGGGTGTGATATGAGCTTTGCCGATGTTGTATGGATTTATCTATAAACCTGCAGATTATATTTCTTCAGTGAGTGGAGAAATAATGATCATAAAATTAGATAGTTAATTAAAAACTGGTTAATGAGTCGATTTCTTTATCTTTAACAGATGAACTTCAAGTATCAATGCCACACCCTAATTTACCATTGTGGTGTGGCCGGTGAAGTTTGTATCAAATTACTCTTTCATTTCGTGGTTGCTCTTTTTTATCTTATGGAATAACGATAATACCCGTCAGGATGTGGAAACGAGGCTCTAGAGGCATAAACATCATTAGCTGACATATTATGAAGCATTATTTATACATCATGCAGGCGTTGCCGTTCTAAACGGCGATCGCGCAGGGTGGAATAAATAAAGGTCATCACAAACAGCAGTGAAAATAGTACGACGATGGTGGGGGCCGGTGCACTGTCGATGAAAAAAGACAGGTACACGCCCATAAACGAGGTAACGACCGACATAATCACCGCCAGCCACAAGGCGTGGGAAAATTTCCGCGTCATTAAAATCGCAATGGCGCCAGGCGCAATCAGTAAGGAGATTGACAAAATAATCCCTACTGATTTTAGCGTGGCGACAATCGTCAGGGCGATCATGCACAGCAGGCCGTAATGTAGCAGTGCAGTGTTAAGCCCACTGGCCTTTGCCTGATGCGGGTCGAACGCATGCAGTAGCAGATCTTTCCACTTAAGCCCAATAATAAGCGCGATCCCCAAAGCGATCGCCATTGTTTGCATGATATCGGTCAGTGATATACCGAGCATATCGCCGAACAGAATATGATCGAGATGGACTTCCGACTGAATGGAAACATACAGCACCAGTCCCGCACCGAACATCCCGGAGAAAACAATGCCCATGATGGTGTCGCGCTTAATGCGGCTGTTATCGTCGAGGTATCCAGTTGCTATCGCGCAGAACAATCCAGCGATAAATGCGCCAATTGCCAGTGGGATACCCGCAATCCACGCCAGTACAATTCCCGGGAAAACCGCGTGGCTCATGGCATCGCCCATCAGCGCCCAGCCTTTGAGAACTAAAAATACCGACAGCAGCGCGCAGGGCACGGCGACAATGGTGGAGATAACCAGCGCATTGACCATAAAGCTAAACTGAAAGGGTTCTAATAGCGTTGTTAAGATCATACTGACTCCTTGTTCACCAGTCGGGCGCGTCGGCGATTCGCCAGCAGACCATGTTTTGGTGCGAAGACAAATGCCAGCAGGAACAGCAATGTTTGCAGAACGACGATAATTCCGCCGGTTGCGCCGTCCAGCCAGTAGCTCAGCCAGGCGCCGAAAAAGCTGGTCAGGCTGCCGATAGCTACGGCGATGGTGAGCAGGCGTGGAAAACGATCGGTCAGCAGCCAGGCCGTCGCTCCGGGCGTAACCACCAGGCAAATCACCAGAAATGCACCGACGGTTTGCAGGGCGGCTACCGTTGAAACGGAGAGCAGCGTAAAAAACAACAGCTTCAACCGGCCCGGATTCAAACCGATAGAGCGCGCGTGGTTTTCATCAAAAAAGACCACCATCAGATCTTTCCACTTCAAAAACAGGATAGTCAGCGAGATAACCCCTATGATGGCCAGTTGCAGAATATCTTCCGGCGCAATTGCCAGGATATTACCGAGAATAATGGTCTGGATGTTCACCGACATCGGATTGAGCGACACCATAAACAGCCCGATACCGAAGAAAGACGAAAAAATCAGCCCGATAATCGCATCTTCCTTCAGGCGTGAACGTTGATTGAGAAACAGCATACTGCCCGCTGCCAGCCCACCGGAAAGAAATGCGCCAAGCGCGAAGGGAAGCCCTAACATATAAGCGCCTGCCACGCCCGGAACAATAGAGTGCGACAGCGCATCGCCGATCAGCGACCAGCCTTTGAGCATCAAATAGCAGGAGAGAAACGCGCTCAGGCCGCCGACCATCGCCGAGACCCACATGGCGTTGAGCATATACTGGTAACTAAACGGCTCTGTCAGCCAGTTCATGATTATTCCCCCTCGCTTGCCGCACGTCGCGAAATAAACGGGCGTTCATCGTCGGTAATCACGTGTTGTTCGCCGCCGCTCAGCGCAACGTGACGCAGTACGCCGCTGAATGCCAGCTCGAGATTCTCGGGGGTAAAGGTGGTATCGGTTGGTCCACTTGCCAGCACCGTGCCCTTAATCATCACCGTGTAATCACAAAACTCGGTGACGGATCCCAGATTATGGGTAGAGACCAGCATGGTTCGACCCTCATCACGCAGTTCACGCAGCAGGTCGATGATCCGGGCCTCGGTTTTTACATCCACGCCGGTGAAGGGTTCATCCAGTAAAATAACCTGTCCGTCCTGTGCGATGGCCCTTGCCAGAAAAACTCGCTTTTTCTGCCCACCGGACAGTTCACCTATCTGACGATGGCGATAGTCCAGCATATCAACCCGCGCCAGCGCCGCATCCACGCAGGCGTGGTCGATCTGTTTTGGTCGACGCAGCCAGCCCATATGGCCAAAGCGTCCCATCATCACCACATCTTCCACCAGTACCGGAAACGACCAGTCCACCTCTTCTGACTGAGGGACATAGGCGATCAGATTCTGTTTGAGCGCCTTATTTACCGGCTGTTGCAGAATTGAGATTTCCCCTTGCGCCAGGCGGACAAAACCCATCAGCGCTTTAAAAAGCGTTGATTTTCCCGACCCGTTTACGCCGACCAGAGCGGCAATTGAGCCGCCCGGAACCTGAAAAGTGGCGTCCCGCAATGCGGTATGACCGTTGCGATACGTCACCGTAACCTGATTTACGGTAATCGCAGAGTGACTCATGGTTGGCTCTCCAGACCTTTGTTGATGCCGTTAACAATGGTTTGCGTGGTGACGCGCAGTAAATCCAGATAGGTCGGTACCGGACCATCGGCAGCGCTGAGCGAATCGACATACAGCACGCCTCCGTAATACGCGCCAGATTCACGGGCAACCTGACGCGCTGGTTTGTCGGACACGGTGCTTTCGCTAAATACCGTTGGGATATGATGCTCTCTGATCGCATCGATTACCTTGCGTACCTGCTTCGGCGTACCTTGCTGATCGGCATTGATCGGCCACAGATACAGCTCTTTCAGGCTGTTATCACGTGCCAGGTAGGAGAATGCGCCTTCACTGGTGACCAGCCAGCGTTTATCGGCGGGGAGTTTTACCAGTTCAGCATGCAGCGGCGCCAGGGTCTGCTGGATTTTCGCTTTATAATTCTGTGCATTTTTCTGGTAAGTGGCGGCATTGTCTGGATCGTATTTCATCAGCGCATCGCGAATGTTATCCACGTAGATGAGTGCGTTCTCCGCTGACATCCAGGCATGCGGGTTCGGTTTGCCGTTGTACGGCCCTTCGCTGATACCCATTGGCTGGACGCCGTTTGAGACCATCACTTCTGGTACGCCGGACAAATTTTGGTAGAAGCGGGCAAACCATAGTTCGAGGTTAAGACCGTTGGAGAGAATAAGCTGTGCGCCTTGCGCCCGTTTAATATCACCTGGGGTTGGTTGATATTCGTGAATTTCAGCCCCCGGTTTGGTGATAGAACTAACGTCCGCCGCATCACCTGCTACATTGCTTGCCATATCGGCAATCACCGTAAAGGTGGTTACCACTTTAAATTTTTCTTTCGCCCAGGCGGGTGACAGCATCAGCGCCGTTAACGCGCTGGCAAGGAGAAATGACTTGAGATGGGGCAGATGCGGCATAGTATCCCTCACAACAAAATGGTTAATTTATCATCGAATATAGCCTTTGCTATGTTATATAGCACATGGCATAAATAAATGAAAATAATTCTTATTTGCGTAGGGTGCTAAGGAATGGATGACCTCCAGCAATAGTCCTGTGCTTAGTTAAGGTGTATTATTTATGCAACTTAACTATGGAGGCATCATGTCCGGCAAACGTATTGCACGTGAAAAAATGACGATCCAGAGAATGATCTCACTCTACGAGCGCCAGTGTCCGCAGGCTTCAGACGAGCCGGGGCATTACGATGCGTTGTTTGCCTATGCGCAAAAGCGCCTCGATAAGTGCGTGTTTGGCGAGGAAAAACCAGCCTGTAAGCAGTGTCCGGTGCACTGCTATCAACCTGGTAAACGCGAAGAGATGAAGCAAATTATGCGTTGGGCTGGGCCAAGAATGCTCTGGCGTCATCCGATTCTGACCGTGCGTCATCTGATTGATGACAAACGCCCTGTCCCGGAATTGCCAGAGAAATACCAGCGTAAGAAGTAATGTAACAATTCTATGCCGGATGGCGGCTGCGCCTTATCCGGCCTACAAGGTAAACGGAACCGTTGTGTAAATCCGATAAGCGTAGCGCCATCGGGCAATCTGGCCATGCGGTGATGAATGGCGATTACGCTTTGGTGGCAATCAGAATGGCCGAGGCTTTGATCAGCGCGATGACCCGGCTTCCCTGACTCAGTTTCATCTCTTGCTGACTTTCGTTCGTCACGACCGCGACAATGTCAAAACCGGCATCAGTTTTGATGTGTACGGTGGCGTTAACGGCGCCTTCGGTTACCTGTGAAACGCTACCGGCAAATTGGTTACGGGCAGAGAATTTCAGGCCACAGTCTTCAGTCGCCAGCGTCACCCACGGCGCTTTGATCAGCGCAATGGCTTCTTTTCCTTTCGCCAGACCCAGTGCCTGCTGACTACTATGGGTCACAATCGCGACCAGTTTTGCGCCGCCAGCCAGCGTCAGTTCAACTTCATCATTCACTGCGCCTGTAGCGACTGCGCTCACTGTACCGGTTAATTGATTACGTGCTGATACCGCCATATTGCCTCCTTTCGTTGAGATATCACCCAGTATAGCCACACTGGCTAAACCAGTGCATCCTTATCAATGCCCAGGCGTTTCATACGCGAGAGTAACGTGGTGCGTTTCAGCCCCAGCCGTTGTGCCGCGCCTTTAGGTCCGGCAACCACGCCGTTGGTCTCTTTCAGAACGCGCATGATCAACTGGTATTCATCTTCGCCGTCCTGTGCGACTTCGGTTGCCACCGGAGGCGTAGACGGCATCAAAGGGGCAATATCCGGCAGGGACAGTTGCAGTACGTTGCCTCGGGTAAGCAGAACCGCACGTTCTACCACGTTTTCCAGCTCGCGCACGTTGCCCGGCCACTCCATGCTGCTCAGCGTACGCAGCGCCTCGGCGGGAATGCTGTCGATATTGCGCCCCATCCGGCGAGCAATTTTAAAGGTGAAAGCTTTCACCAGCAGCGGGATATCTTCCGGGCGCTCGCGCAGTGGCGGCAGATGGATCGGGAAGACGTTCAGTCGATAGTAGAGATCGTTACGAAATTCGCGATCGGCGACCATCTTCTTCAGATCGCGGTTAGTGGCTGCGATCAAGCGCACATCGGTCTGGATCAGCTTATTACTGCCCAGACGTTCAAACTCCTGCTCTTGCAGAACGCGCAGTAGCTTAGGCTGAAGCTCCAGCGGCATATCGCCAACTTCATCGAGGAACAGCGAACTTTTATCTGCCAGCTCGAAACGACCAATCCGCTGCGTGCTGGCGCCGGTAAACGCGCCGCGCTCATGACCAAACAGATCGCTTTCCAGTAATCCGGCAGGCATTGCCGCGCAGTTCATCTTCACCATCCGACGGGCGTTACGTCCGCTCAGGTTGTGAATGGCCCGTGCGATCAGCTCTTTACCCGTTCCGGTCTCACCCAGAATCAGGACGGTGCTGTCGCTTTGCGCCACCATTTCGACCTGCTTGAGTACGCTGTACATCGCTTCGCTGCGGCCAATGATTTCGCCGAACTAACTCTCTACATTGTTGAGTTGTTCAGTCAGCGCCAGGTTTTCATCTACCAGACGTTCTTTCAGGCGGTGAATCTCCTGATACGCAAGCGCGTTATCCACGGCAATTGCCACACGCTCGGCAATTTGGCGCAATAGCTTGAGGTTAGCGGTAGTGAAAACTTTCTCTTCGCACTGTGCCAGCTTGAGCACGCCGAGCATAGTATTGCCGGACATCAGCGGTAACAGACACAGGGTTTGTAGCTGGTTGCCCCAGGTTTCGAACAGCATCCGTTCGTAAGGAGCGAGCGTATCGCGTTCGCTCAGATTAATCAGCAGCATCTCTTTGCTTTTGAACACGCGTTCGGAAAGCGTACCTGCTTCATCCACTTCACTTTGTTCGTGCGCTGGATGATGTTCATCCAGATAGTGGGTGGAATAAATGCTGAGCTTGTTTTTGCGATCGCTGCGTAACACGATGCTGATGGCATCAATGTCGAAGTAGTGATGGATCTCTTTGGCGACTTCGCTGACCAGTTCGTCAATGTCCAGGCGGGAGAGTACCGCATTGGTGATGGCGACCAGGATGCGAAAGTTATCACGCTCGCGGCACAACAGATCGTAATCGACGTTGTTGCTGACCCTGCTTTGAATTTGTTCAGCAACGACGCCGACTATCTGGGTGAAGGTCTGTAGACGGTTATATTCTTTTTCACTCCATGGACGATCTTCATTACGGATGAACTCGCAACCGCCAAAGATACGCCCATCCGCCGCCAGCGGCAGCAGGCAGTAGTGGCCAAATTCAGAATACAGTCCGCCAGAGGCCAGCTGTGGCCAGGTTTCCGTAAACTCGTGATAGTTGCAGTGCAGCGCATCGGGGCGAGACAAAATACGGCGTACCGGGCCATGAGCCAGTACCGTTTCGTCTTCATAATCGATGGGTTTACCATTTTCACGCGTCGCAAAATAACGCGCACGCTGCGTTTGTGCCTGCCATAAGACAATAGCCGCACAGTCGGCCAGCGCTGAACGCTTGACCAGCTGCGAAAGCGCCTCGCTAAGAGACGGGAGATCGGGCTGCTGTAATAATGTACGAGTAATATCGAACAGGCCTTGCTGTCCGAGGTCACTCATCGGTGTATACGACATATTGCTTTTCCAGGAAAAGCACCGCAGAACGGTGCGAAAACGGTAAATGAATTATAGGTATAAGTCGTAAATTATTGCCGGATAGCGATTTCGCTTATCCGGCCTACACGTTGCTGCTAATGGGCAGTTAGCATATACGAGGTAAAGGTTCGGCGTGTGGTAAATCGAGGGTTCGTTTCACGCCGTAAAGTCCGGCCAGACGCACACCTTTGCGTTCTACCACTTCGCCAATCATTGCGGCGTCGCGTCCTAATGGATGCGCGCGCAGCGCGGCAAGCGCCGTTTCAGCGGCCTGACGCTCAACGGCAATCACCAGCTTACCTTCGTTAGCAAAGTTGAGCGCATCCAGTCCCAGCAGTTCGCAAACGCCACGCACAGCGGGCTTCACGGGTAGGGCCGCTTCAGACAGCTCAATACCAAACCCGCATGATGCGGCAAATTCATGCGTTACTGCATTCACGCCGCCACGGGTGGCGTCACGCAGCGCCTTGACGCCGGGAATATCACGTAGCGTCTGGATAAGCGGCGTCAATACCGCGCAGTCGCTGACCAGTTCGCCATCAAGACCCAACTGTTCGCGCAGGTTAAGGATAGTTGCGCCGTGATCGCCAAGCGTACCGCTGACCAGCAGCACATCGCCCACGCTCAGGGTCTGTGCGCCCCAGTGAATGTTGGCGGGGATCGCGCCCATTCCGGCGGTGTTGATAAAAAGTTTGTCCGCCGCGCCGCGCTGTACAACCTTGGTGTCGCCGGTGACGATGGCGATACCCGCTTCGCGCGCGGTTGCCGCCATGCTGTTAACGACGGTTTTCAGCGTCTCCATTGGTAAACCTTCTTCGAGGATAAAACCGCAGGAGAGATAGCGCGGGATCGCGCCGCTGACCGCCACGTCGTTAGCCGTACCACAGATAGCCAGCTTGCCGATATTACCGCCCGGGAAGAACAACGGATCGATAACATAGCTGTCGGTTGAAAACGCCAGACGATCGCCTTCAGCGACCAGTTGCGCCAGTTCCAGACGTGCCTGATCTTCTTGTTCCGCCAGCCACGGATTCGCGAATGCCTCCATAAACAGACTGTTGATCAACTGCTGCATAGCCTGACCGCCGCTACCGTGGGCGAGTTGTACGCTGCTCATGCTTCACACTCCTGCTGACGATACTGATACCAGGCGGCACATGCGCCTTCTGAGGAGACCATCAGGGCGCCAAAAGCGGTCTCCGGGTTACACGTTTTGCCAAATAATGGGCACTGATGTGGTTTACATCTGCCCGTCAGCACTTCCCCACAACGCGCGCGCGGATCGTCATACACCTGCTGCGGCGCTGGCTGGAAATGGGCTTCGGCATCAAAGCGCTGATAGTCAGGCGTCAGGTGAACGCCAGAGGATTCGATAACGCCCAGACCGCGCCATTCGCTGTCGCCATTGACGCAGAACACCTCGGCGATGGCCTGTTGCGCTAACGCGTTACCGGCATCCGGTACCACGCGACGGTACTGGTTTTCTACCTGGCTGTGCGCGGCAATTTTCTGCTCAATTAACATCACCACGCCTTGCAGGAGATCGAGCGGTTCAAAACCGGCGACCACTAACGGACGATGGAAGTCTGAAGCAATGAAATTATAGGCATCTGTGCCAATCACCATGCTGACGTGGCCTGGTGCTAAAAAGGCGTCAATACCGTTGTCCGGCTGTTCCAGCAGGCTGCGCAGCGTAGGGATAAGCGTGATGTGCTGGCAGAAAAAGTAAAAGTTCTGCACGTCACGCTGCTTTGCCTGTTGCAGAGTGATAGCGGTCGTTGGCATTGTGGTTTCAAAACCCAGACCAAAGAACACCACCTTACGCGTTGGGTTTTCCTGTGCCAGCTTCAGCGCATCCATCGGTGAATAGACGATACGGATATCTGCACCGCGCGCCTTGGCTTGCAGCAGGGAGCCTTGCTTACCCGGGACGCGCATCGCATCGCCAAAGGTGCAGAAAATCACTTCTGGATGGCTGGCGATTTCTACACAGCTGTCGATTCTACCCATCGGCAGAACGCAAACCGGGCAACCCGGACCATGAATAAACTCCACGTTTTCCGGTAGCAACTGGTCGAGGCCGAATTTGAAGATAGCGTGGGTATGACCACCACAAACTTCCATGATGCGCAGTGGGCGTTCAGCCGTGTAGGGGAGGTGGGCGGCACGTTCAGACAGGTGCTCTATCAGTTGCATCACCTGCTCTGGTGCGCGGTATTCGTCAACAAAACGCATTTATTTTTCCTCGCCGTACAGCAACGCGCCGACATCCGGCTCAACGTCAAACATGTTTTGCAGCGCGTCGAGCGTATCGCGCGCTTCAGCTTCATTAATGATGCTCATGGCAAAACCGACGTGGACCAGTACCCACTGGCCGAGGCGCGGTTGGCCATGTTCATCACAGCTACCGACCAGCGTCAGGTCGACGTCGCGCTGAATACCGCAAACGTCGACTTTGGCCTGGTTGCCATCAATGGTGCGGATTTGACCCGGAACACCTATGCACATCGCTGCGTCTCCAGCCAGGAGAGCCATTGATCCATCCCTTCACCACTGGTGGCGGAAATCAGGATAATCTCAATTCCCGGGTTCACTTCCCGGGCGCTGGCGATGCATTTTTCAACGTCAAAATTGAGGTACGGTAGCAGATCCACTTTGTTGAGCAGCATCAGCGATGCGGCGGCAAACATATGTGGATATTTCAGCGGTTTGTCTTCACCTTCGGTGACGGAAAGCACGGCCACTTTATGGCGCTCGCCGAGGTCGAAGCTGGCCGGGCAGACCAGGTTGCCGACGTTTTCAATGAACAGAATGCCGTTATCGTCAAGTGGCAAACGCGGCGCGGCGTCAGCGATCATTTGTGCGTCAAGGTGGCAACCTTTACCGGTGTTGACCTGAATGGCGGGCGTGCCTGTGGCGCGAATACGGGCAGCATCGTTCACCGTCTGCTGGTCACCTTCAATAACGGCGCACGGCACGCTATCTTTCAGCTTCATCAGCGTTTCGGTCAGCAGCGTGGTTTTACCGGAGCCCGGGCTTGAAACAAGGTTCAGCACCAGATGCTGACGGGCCGCAAAGCGGGCACGGTTGCGTTCGGCCAGGCGGTTGTTTTTGTCCAGTACGTCAATTTCCACTTCCAGCATACGGCGTTGGCTCATACCTGGTGCGTGGGTTCCTGCCTCACCGTGACCGTAGTGCAAATCGCCTTCTTCGGTCTGGCTCGGTGTGAAATTTGAGGTCTTCACACCGGTAATATTCAGCGCTGGACGAGCCGCTGGGGCAAATGGCGCGCTGCGAAACGCCGAGTGGGGATTATGCTCATCACCCTCTATATATAGGTTGCCTTCAGCGCAACCACATGTCGTACACATCGCTCACTCCTGATCTTTTTACTTGCGATACATCTGTTGCCGGATGACTGCGTTGCCTTATCCGGCCTACAAACGAGCTCTTTCTGTAGGCTGGTTAAGACGCTTAAGCGTCGCCATCCGGCGCTGGAGTCTGATCTATTTCAATACGTCGAATCTGTAGGCCGTCATCGGCCACAATTCTCAGCATATCGCTGTTGCATTGCGGACATCGGCGCACGCGTTGCGTCAGTAACGTGACGTATTGTTGACAAGATTCGCACCAACATTCGGCTTCTTGTTCTTCGAGGTGGAGTTTACAACCTTCTGCAAGGGTCCCGCGGCATACCAGATCAAAACAAAAGGAGAGAGCGCTGGTTTCTACGCAAGAAAATGCGCCAATTTTGAGCCAGACCCCAGTTACTCGCTGAGCACCGTGTTGCGTGGCCTGTTGTTCAATCAATTCCAGTGCCCGTTGGCAGAGGGTTATTTCGTGCATACCGCCTCCTGTGAAGTTGCCGTATCAAAAGCAATAAGCATGCCAGGTTGAATTTTTTCATTCGTGACAATGACGACAATGACGAAATGACATGTCGTCACCCGCCTTTGATTTTTTATCTATATGAAAATTAAGTAATTTAATTTTGGCATGAAATGTGCTTAAGGCTGTTCATCTCTGCTAAACGGGTAACCTGACATGACTATTTGGGAAATAAGCGAAAAAGCCGATTACATCGCTGAACGGCATCGTCGCCTACAGGACCAGTGGCGTATTTACTGCAACTCGCTGGTTCAGGGGATCACCCTCTCGAAAGCGCGTTTGCATCATGCAATGAGCTGTGCGCCGGACAAAGATCTCTGCTTTGTCCTTTTTGAACACTTCACTATCTACGTCACGCTGGCGGATGGCTTCAATAGCCACACCATCGAGTACTACGTCGAAACAAAAGATGGTGATGATAAGCAACTGATTGCACAGGCACAGTTGACCATCGACGGTCAAGTCGATGAGCGTTTCAGTAACCGCGATCGCGAACAGGTGCTGGAGCACTATCTCGAGAAAATCGCCACCGTCTACGACAGCCTGTACACCGCGGTTGAGAACAATATGCCGGTGAATTTAAGCCAACTGGTTGAGGGACATAGCCCGGCTTAAGCCTCAGGTGCTGTCCACTTTGTCATGATGCGGTTTACATACTGCGTCACGATGTTTTAGGGAATGGGCATGTCGAAAAATGTCGAAATGACATTTTGCAGACATGTTTTCGTCAAAAATGACTATCACCTGAGGAATGCCTGGTGAATCGTTTTGTAATTGCTGACTCCACTCTTTGTATTGGCTGCCACACATGTGAAGCCGCCTGCTCAGAGACACATCGCCAGCATGGCCTGCAGTCAATGCCGCGCCTGAAAGTGATGTTAAATGAAAAAGAATCCGCGCCGCAGCTTTGCCACCAGTGTGAAGATGCGCCTTGCGCCACCGTGTGTCCGGTTAATGCCATTAACCGCGTTGATGGCGCCGTACAGCTGAATGAAAGCCTGTGCGTAAGCTGCAAACTGTGCGGGATCGCTTGTCCGTTTGGCGCGATAGAGTTTTCTGGTAGCCGTCCGCTGCATATCCCGGCAAACGCCAATACGCCAAAAGCGCCTCCGGCTCCGCCAGCGCCTGCTCGCGTGAGTTCGCTGTTGGACTGGGTTCCAGGCGTTCGTGCCATCGCGGTGAAATGCGATCTGTGCAGTTTTGACGAGCTTGGTCCGGCCTGCGTGCGCATGTGTCCGACCAAAGCCCTGCACCTGGTGAGCAACATGGATATCGCCCGCGCCAGCAAACGTAAGCGTGAGCTGACTTTCAATACCGATTTTGGCGATCTCACCTTGTTTCAGCAGGCTCAGAGTGGGGATGCAAAATGAGCGCAATTTCACTGATTAACAGCGGCGTGGCCTGGTTTACAGCGGCTGCGGTTCTGGCATTTCTGTTTTCATTTCATAAATCGCTGAGCGGCTGGATTGCTGGAGTTGGCGGTGCGGTCGGCAGCTTGTGTACGGCAGCCGCTGGTTTTACCGTTCTGACTAATGCGCTGGCGGTGAGCGGCGTGATGCCGTTTATTGGGCACAGTCTGCAAATTACTCCGCTGAATGCTATCTGGCTGATTACGCTGGGACTGTGCGGCCTGTTTGTCAGCCTGTACAACATTGACTGGCATCGTCATCCGCAGGTGAAAGCTAACGGCCTGCTGGTGAATCTGCTGATGGCCGCGGCGGTATGTGCGGTGGTTGCCAGCAACCTCGGTACGCTGGTGGTGATGGCGGAAATCATGGCGCTGTGTGCCGTGTTCCTCACCGGCTGCAGTAAAGAAGGCAAACTGTGGTTTGCGCTGGGGCGTATTGGTACGCTGCTGCTGGCGGTTGCCTGCTACCTTGTGTGGCAACGTTACGGCACTTTGGAGCTGCGTTTGCTAGACCTGCGCACCCAGGAGCTGCCGCTCGGGTCTGACATCTGGCTGCTGGGCGTGGCAGGTTTTGGCCTGCTGGCCGGGATTATTCCTCTGCATGGTTGGGTGCCACAGGCACACGCCAATGCCAGCGCGCCGGCTGCGGCGCTGTTCTCTACCGTGGTCATGAAGGTGGGGCTGCTGGGTATTCTGTCGCTGTCGCTGCTGGGCGGTAACGCGCCGCTGTGGTGGGGAATTACGCTGCTGGTGTTGGGCATGATCACCGCATTTGTTGGCGGTCTGTATGCGCTGATGGAACACAATATCCAGCGCCTGCTGGCGTACCACACGCTGGAAAACATCGGCATTATTCTGCTGGGGCTGGGCGCTGGCGTGACCGGGATTTCCCTGAATCAACCGGCGCTGATTGCGCTGGGTTTGACCGGCGGTCTGTACCACCTGGTAAACCACAGCCTGTTCAAAAGCGTTCTGTTCCTGGGCGCAGGCAGCATCTGGTTCCGTACCGGTCATCGTGATATCGAAAAACTGGGCGGTATCGGCAAACGCATGCCGGTTATCTCTCTGGCGATGTTGGTTGGCCTGATGGCGATGGCCGCGCTGCCGCCGCTGAACGGTTTTGCCGGTGAGTGGGTTATCTATCAATCCTTCTTCAAGCTGGGTAACAGCGGGGCGTTTGTCGGTCGTCTGTTAGGGCCGTTGCTGGCGGTTGGGCTGGCAATTACCGGCGCGCTGGCGGTGATGTGTATGGCGAAAGTCTATGGCGTAACGTTCCTTGGTGCACCGCGCACGAAGGAAGCTGAAAACGCCTGCTGCGCGCCAATCCTGATGGGTGTGAGCGTCGTTGCGCTGGCTATCTGTTGCGTGATCGGCGGCGTGGCTGCGCCGTGGCTGCTGCCGATGATCTCCTCTGCCGTTCCGCTGCCGCTGGAAACTGCGAACACCACCGTTTCTCAGCCAATGATCACGCTGCTGCTGATCGCATGTCCGCTGCTGCCGTTCATCATCATGGCAATTTTCAAAGGCAACCGTCTGCCGTCGCGTTCACGCGGTGCGGCATGGGTGTGTGGTTACGATCACGAGCAGTCAATGGTCATTACCGCGCACGGTTTTGCCATGCCGGTGAAAGAAGCCTTTGCCCCGGTACTCAAACTGCGTAAGTGGTTGAATCCGGTATCACTGGTTCCGGGCTGGCAGAATGCGGCTGCGCCGGTGCTGTTCCGTCGCCTGGCGCTGATTGAGCTGGCGGTGCTGGTGGTGATTGTGGTTTCACGAGGAGCCTGAAAATGAGTGTTTTATATCCGTTAATTCAGGCGCTGGTGCTGTTTGCCGTTGCGCCGCTGCTGTCCGGCGTTACCCGCGTGGCGCGCGCGCGTTTGCACAATCGCCGCGGTCCGGGCGTTTTGCAGGAATACCGCGACATTATCAAACTGCTGGGCCGTCAGAGCATTGCGCCTGCGGATTCCAGTTGGGTCTTCCGCTTGACGCCGTTTGTGATGGTGGGCGTGATGCTGACTATCGCCACTGCGCTACCGGTAGTGACCGTTGGCTCACCGCTGCCGCAACTGGGCGATCTGATCACCTTAATTTACCTGTTCGCCATTGCCCGTTTTTTCTTCTCTATCGCGGGACTGGATACCGGTAGCCCGTTTACCGCCATTGGTGCCAGCCGTGAAGCGATGCTCGGCGTGCTGGTTGAACCTATCCTGTTGCTGGGGCTGTGGGTAGCGGCACAGGTTGCGGGTTCAACCCATATCAGCAATATCGCCGATACCATTTACCACTGGCCTGCTGCGCGCAGCATCCCGCTGATTCTGGCACTGTGCGCCTGTGCTTTCGCCACCTTTATCGAAATGGGCAAACTGCCATTCGATCTGGCAGAAGCAGAGCAAGAGCTGCAGGAAGGTCCATTGACTGAATACAGCGGCAGCGGTTTTGCCGTGCTGAAATGGGGCATTAGCCTCAAGCAACTGGTCGTTCTGCAAATGTTCGTTGGTGTGTTCCTGCCGTGGGGACAGATGGAAACCTTCACCGCGGGTGGGCTGCTGTTGGCGCTGGTGATTGCCGTCGTCAAGCTGGTCCTCGGCGTGCTGGTCATCGCCCTGTTCGAAAACAGCATGGCGCGTCTGCGTTTTTGCGCCACTTCACGCGTGACCTGGGCCGGTTTTGGGTTTGCGTTTTTAGCGTTCGTCTCCTTGCTGGTGGCGTGATTTAAGAGAGTTTGAGCATGTCTGAAGAAAAATTAGGTCAACAATATCTCGCTGCGCTGCATCAGGCCTTTCCGGGCGTGGTGCTGGATGAAGCCTGGCAGACCAAAGATCAGCTGACGATCACCGTCAAGGTGAACTACCTGCCGGAAGTGGTGGAGTTCCTGTACTACAAACAGGGCGGCTGGTTGTCCGTGTTGTTTGGTAACGACGAACGCCAGCTGTGCGGCCATTACGCTGTTTATTATGTGATGTCGATGGAGCAGGGCACCAAATGCTGGATAACCGTCCGCGTTGAAGTCGATGCCAATAAGCTGGAGTTCCCATCCGTCACGCCGCGCGTTCCGGCTGCGGTCTGGGGCGAGCGCGAAGTGCGCGATATGTACGGTTTGATCCCGGTAGGTTTGCCGGATGAGCGTCGTCTGGTACTGCCCGATGACTGGCCGGACGAACTCTATCCGCTGCGTAAAGACAGCATGGATTATCGTCAGCGCCCGGCGCCGACTACCGATGCTGAAACCTACGAGTTCATCAACGAACTGGGCGACAAGAAAAATAACGTGGTGCCGATTGGCCCGTTGCACGTCACCTCCGATGAACCCGGTCACTTCCGCCTGTTCGTGGACGGCGAGAACATTATCGATGCCGACTACCGTCTGTTCTATGTCCACCGTGGCATGGAGAAACTGGCGGAAACCCGTATGGGTTACAACGAGGTGACGTTCCTGTCAGATCGCGTGTGTGGCATCTGCGGCTTTGCGCATAGCACCGCCTACACCACCTCCGTTGAGAATGCGATGGGCATCGTGGTGCCGGAACGTGCGCAGATGATCCGCGCCATTTTGCTGGAAGTGGAACGTCTGCACTCGCATCTGCTGAACCTTGGTCTGGCCTGCCACTTCACCGGTTTTGACTCCGGCTTTATGCAGTTCTTCCGCGTGCGTGAAACGTCGATGAAAATGGCGGAGATCCTCACCGGGGCGCGTAAGACTTACGGCCTGAACCTGATCGGCGGTATCCGTCGTGATCTGCTGAAAGAAGATATGATCCAGACCCGTCAACTGGCGCAGCAGATGCGTCGTGACGTGCAGGAACTGGTCGATATGCTGCTCAGCACGCCGAACATGGAACAGCGTACCGTTGGTATTGGTCGTCTGGATCCGGAAATTGCCCGTGACTTCAGTAACGTCGGCCCGATGGTTCGCGCCAGCGGCCACGCGCGTGACACCCGCGCCGATCACCCGTTTGTCGGCTATGGTCTGCTGCCGATGGAAGTTCATAGCGAGCAGGGCTGCGACGTTATTTCTCGTCTGAAAGTTCGTATTAATGAAGTCTACACTGCACTGAATATGATCGACTTCGGTCTGGATAACCTGCCGGGCGGTCCGCTGATGGTAGAAGGCTTTACCTATATTCCTCACCGTTTCGCACTAGGCTTTGCTGAAGCGCCGCGTGGAGATGACATCCACTGGAGTATGACCGGCGACAACCAGAAACTGTATCGCTGGCGCTGCCGTGCGGCGACCTACGCCAACTGGCCGACGCTGCGCTACATGCTGCGTGGCAATACCGTTTCCGATGCACCGCTGATTATCGGTAGCCTCGATCCTTGCTACTCCTGTACTGACCGTATGACCGTAGTCGATGTGCGTAAGAAGAAGAGCAAAGTCGTGCCGTACAAAGAACTTGAGCGCTACAGCATCGAGCGTAAAAACTCGCCGCTGAAATAAGGAATCGCCATGTTTACCTTTATCAAAAAAGTCATCAAAACCGGGGCACCGACGTCGTCGTATCCGCTGGAGCCGATCGCGGTCGATAAAAACTTCCGTGGCAAACCGGAACATAATCCGCAACAGTGCATCGGCTGTGCGGCCTGTGTGAATGCGTGCCCGTCGAACGCGCTGACGGTCGAAACCGATCTGGCCACCAATGAGCTGGCGTGGCAGTTCAACCTCGGTCGCTGCATCTTCTGCGCCCGTTGCGAAGAAGTTTGCCCGACGGCGGCGATCAAGCTGTCGCAGGAGTATGAGCTGGCGGTGTGGAAGAAAGAGGATTTCCTGCAGCAGTCCCGCTTTGCGCTGTGTAATTGCCGCGTATGTAACCGTCCGTTTGCGGTACAAAAAGAGATTGATTACGCCATTGCGCTGCTTAAGCACAACGGTGATAGCCGCGCGGAAAACCACCGTGAAAGCTTTGAGACCTGCCCGGACTGTAAGCGCCAGAAATGCCTGGTGCCGTCTGACCGTATTGAACTGACTCGCCATATGAAAGAGGCCAGCTGATGAGCAATTTATTAGGCCCACGTGACGCCAACGGTATTCCGGTACCGATGACGGTGGATGAATCCATTGCCAGCATGAAAGCGTCGCTGCTAAAAAGCATCAAGCGTTCAGCGTACGTTTACCGTGTGGACTGCGGCGGCTGCAACGGTTGCGAAATCGAAATCTTCGCCACGCTTTCTCCGCTGTTTGACGCCGAACGTTTTGGCATCAAAGTGGTACCGTCCCCGCGTCATGCGGATATCCTGCTGTTTACCGGCGCGGTAACCCGTGCCATGCGCTCTCCGGCGCTACGCGCCTGGCAGTCTGCGCCAGACCCGAAAATTTGTATCTCTTACGGTGCTTGCGGTAACAGCGGCGGTATTTTCCACGACTTATACTGCGTATGGGGCGGCACGGACAAAATCGTACCGGTGGATGTCTATATCCCTGGCTGCCCGCCAACGCCTGCAGCCACGCTGTATGGTTTTGCCATGGCGCTGGGTCTGCTGGAACAAAAAATTCACGCGCGTGCGCCGGGTGAACTGGACGAACAGCCCGCCGAAATTCTGCATCCGGATATGGTTCAGCCGCTGCGAGTGAAGGTGGATCGCGAGGCTCGCCGTCTGGCGGGATACCGCTACGGTCGCCAGATTGCTGATGACTACATGACGCAGTTAGGGCAGGGCGAGCATCAGGTGGCGCGCTGGCTGGAGGCGGAAAACGATCCGCGTCTGACCGAGATCGTCACGCATCTTAACCATGTTGTCGAAGAGGCGCGTATCCGATGAGTGAAACGGTGGTGTTCAGTCAACTGAGCCGTAAGTTTATTGATGAGAACGATGCGACGCCCGCTGAGGCGCAGCAGGTTGTCTATTACAGCCTGGCGATTGGTCACCACCTTGGGATCATCGATTGCCTGGAAGCGGCGTTAACTTGTCCATGGGACGAATATCTGGCATGGATTGCTACCCTTGCTGAGGGAAGCGAAGCTCGCCGGAAAATGGAAGGTGTGCCGAAATACGGCGAGATCGTTATCGATTTCAACCATGTGCAAATGCTGGCACGCGCGTTCGATGATGCGCGTGCCGTACAGACCCCGCAGCAGCAGGAGTGGAGCAAGCTGATGCTTAGCATGCTGCACGACATACACCAGGAAAGCGCCATCTATCTGATGGTGAGGAGACACCGTGACTGACGTTTTATTATGTGTGGGTAACAGCATGATGGGCGATGACGGCGCGGGCCCGCTGCTGGCTGAAATGTGTGCTGCAAATCCTCAAGGCAACTGGGTTGTCATCGACGGTGGTAGTGCGCCAGAAAACGATATTGTCGCCATCCGTGAACTGCGTCCGCAACGTTTGTTGATTGTTGATGCTACCGATATGGGGCTGAACCCTGGTGAAATCCGCATTATCGATCCCGATGACATTGCCGAGATGTTCATGATGACCACTCATAACATGCCGCTGAATTACCTGGTCGATCAGTTGAAAGACGACGTTGGCGAGGTGATTTTCCTCGGCATTCAACCGGACATCGTCGGTTTTTACTACCCGATGACACAGCCGATCAAAGATGCTGTTGATACCGTCTATCAGCGATTAGCCGGTTGGGAAGGACACGGTGGATTCTCCGAGCTGGAAGCGCCAGAAGAGTAAACCGTATCAGTGCCGGATGTGAACGACATCCGGCCTGTTTTCCCAGTGTATCCTCGTCATTCAATTGCCTGCTCAATAATTAATTTCCCCTGCATCACTGATACATTCACTGCCGTACCGGTCGGAAATCCAGCTTGTTCCAGCCAGTCGCCGTTCAGCGTGAGCGAGGCGTGCCGACTGATTCGTCGCGTGTAACCCGTTTTTGGATCTTCATGGCGTTTTCTGACATAGCTGACTTTCAAGCGACGTACCGGTTTGGTGATTACCTCTGCTGATTTACCCTTTTTATCAAACATGCACGCTTCCTTGTGGTGAACGGCCAGGATTAAAAACTACTGAATAAAATGCCAGTAAAAAAGGATGAGGGCAAACCTGAAACTGGAAGGACGATTCCACATCTGGAATGTAATAAATGAAAATATGTAATTCTGCCGGAAGACTGTAATCCCCTCCGGCAGATCTGTTATGCCAGATCGGCGCCGTTGCTGGCGATCACTTTTTTGTACCACCAGAATGATTTCTTACGGGTGCGCGCCAGCGTGCCGTTGCCCGCGTCATCGCGGTCCACATACACAAAACCGTAGCGTTTGCTCATCTCACCGGTTGAGGCAGAAACCAGATCGATACAGCCCCAGGTGGTGTAACCCATCAGGGGCACGCCATCTTCAATCGCGTCTGCCATGGCGCGAATATGTTCGCGTAAATAGCTAATGCGATAGTCGTCATTGATCTCACCATTGGCATCGATTTCATCCTTCGCTCCCAGCCCGTTCTCCACCAGAAATAGCGGTTTCTGGTAGCGGTCATACATCATATTCATGGTGATGCGCAGACCAAGCGGATCGATGCCCCAGCCCCATTCGCTGGCCGCAATATACGGATTACGCAGCGACTTCACCACGTTGGCGGCGCTGGTATTGCCGGTGTTCATTTCCGCCGAGGCGCAGCGCGATGCGTAATAGCTGAACGAGACGAAATCGACGGTGTTTTTCAGGATGTCGTCATCTTCTGGGGCTTTTTCTATGACCACGCCTTTTTCGCGAAACACGCGGGCAGAATAAGCCGGGTAGGCCCCGCGCGCCTGCACATCAATAAAGAACAGGTTTTCGCGGTCTTTTTCCAGCGCGGTCCACACATCTTCCGGCTTACACGAATAAGGATAAAAATTACCGCCAGCCAGCATACAACCGACCTGGTTTTGCGGATTAATTTCATGGGCTATTTTAGTCGCCAGGGCGCTGGCTATCAGTTCGTGGTGAGCGGACTGATATTTCACCTGATCCTGATTTTCACCTTCTTCAAATACCAGCCCGGCGCCTGAAAAGGGGCTGTGCAGCATAATGTTGATTTCGTTGAACGTCAGCCAGTACTTCACCAGACCGTCAAAGGCCTCGAAGCAGGTACGGGCGTAGCGGGTAAAGAACTCAACCATTTTGCGGTTACGCCAGGAGCCGTACTCGGTGACCAGATGCATTGGCACATCGAAGTGACACAGCGTGACTAATGGCTCAATACCGTATTTTTTACACTCGGCAAACACGCTCTGGTAAAACGCTATGCCCTCTTTATTCGGCATCAGCTCATCGCCGTTAGGGTAGAGACGGCTCCAGGCAATGGAAGTACGAAATACCGTAAAACCCATTTCCGCCATCAGCGCGATATCTTCTTTATAGCGATGATAAAAGTCGATCGCCTGATGGCTAGGATAAAATTCGTTATCCCGCAGCGCAAAGCGCTTTTCCTGACCCAGCTTGACGGGCATCCGATGTGTGCCGTGGGGGATCATATCGACGGTAGTCAGTCCTTTGCCGCCTTCCCGGTATGCCCCTTCAGACTGGTTGGCGGCCAGTGCGCCGCCCCATAAAAATCCTTGTGGAAAAACAGACATAATTAACCTCAGTTCATACCAGTCAAATGCTGGCTCCATTGATATTGCCCGGTTGTGCGGCCTGGTTTTTTCTGGCCTGCGCGGCTGCATCTTCGACAGGGATATCTTCAAAGCCGAGAATCAGCGTTAATACAAAGGAAAGCACTACCGCCAGCGCCATCACGCCAAATACCCAAACGATAGTCATCGGATTGGCCGGATCGAAAAACTGGACGCTGGTGAACAGGCCAGGAGCTGCCATGGAGTGGCTTGCAAGTCCGGCCATTCCGGCAACGGCACCGCAGATAAAACCGCTGATAAGACTTGCAATCAGTGGTCGTTTCAGGCGGATCGCTACGCCATACAGCGCAGGTTCGGAAATCCCCGCCATGATGGCGGAGGCGGCTGCCGCTAACGCCGTCTGACGCAGTTCCGGGTTTTTGGTTTTCCATGCTACTGCCAGCGATGAACCACCTAACGACAAGTTGGCGCCGATTTCTGACGGCATCACCATGCCTTCTTTTCCGGTTTCGGCAATGGTCTGAATAATGGTTGGCGTAAAGACACGGTGCATACCGGTCATTACCAGCAGCGGCCACAGTGCGCCCATAATGGCCACCGACAGCCAGCCGAGATAGCCGTGAATGGTATAGACCAGCGCTGAAATTGCGCTACCGATCCAGATACCGATCGGGCCAATGATGACGATGGCGAGCGGCGCGGCGATCAGCACGATTAGCATTGGTTTAAGGAAGTTTTTGGTTACCGCCGGAGTGATGCGATCGACCCAACGTTCGATGTATGACAGGCACCAGGTCATCACCAGCGCCGGGATCACCGTGTAGGTGTATTTCACTGCCGTCACCGGGATCAGGGCAAACTCAACGTGCTCACCCTGCGCAGCCTTCGCCATCAGATCGATGAAGCTGGGATGCACCAGTACGCCCGCGATGGCGATTGCCAGCGACATGTTGGTTTTGAATTTGATAGCGGCCGACGCGGCGACCATCAGCGGCAGGAAGAAAAATGCGCCGTCACCGATAACGGTCAGAATGGTGAGCGTGGACGATCCTTTCTCCAGCACGCCGGTCATTTCGAGGATCATTGCCAGCAGTTTGAGCATTGATCCACCGATAATTGCCGGGATCAACGGCGACATGGTGCCGATCAGCGCGTCGAGGATCCCCGCGCCAATCCGCTTCAGCGTCAGTCGGGGTTTGGTTTGCGGCTCAGCAGGCTGCATATTGGCAGGCAACAGGCTGACCACTTCGCGATACGCCTGCGAAACGGTGTTGCCGATGATCACCTGGCACTGGTTATCGCTACGCACCACGCCAAGTACGCCAGAAAGCGTCTTCAGCGTCGCGCTGTCGACCTGCGAGTCATCTTTGATAACGAAACGCAAACGGGTCATACAGTGGGTCACTGCTGTGATGTTGTCGACGCCTCCCAGAGCCGTCACAACGGAGCGCGCCAGCGCTGCATAATTCTTGGACATCGGATTTAATCCTGTTTTATCAGTAGGGTACGTTATGTTTTATCCGTTTACGTTGGGTCGCTTTTCTGGGTTATGAAACGCAGATAGGAAACCGGTTCCACAAAATCATGTTTAAAATATGAGTAATGAGCAAGATTTAATTTTGATCATTTTTTGTAATTGTGACTCCGATCACCAGATGTCAGCGTCTGCGATTTAGCAGCAAGGACAGCGGCGAAATGGTGCAGTACACTGCGTCACATTGAGAGAATAGGGATGAGTAATATGACCACGATGCTGGAGGTGGCGAAGCGTGCCGGGGTGTCGAAAGCGACAGTTTCCCGGGTGCTTTCCGGGAACGGCTACGTCAGCCAGGAGACCAAAGACCGCGTGTTTCAGGCCATTGAAGAGAGTGGTTACCGCCCAAACTTGCTGGCGCGCAGTCTGGCGGCGAAAACCACGCAGACGCTGGGCCTGGTGGTAACAAATACCCTTTATCACGGCGTCTATTTCAGCGAGCTGCTGTTTCATACCGCGCGGATGGCGGAAGATAAAGGACGCCAGTTGTTGCTGGCTGACGGTAAGCACAGCGCTGAGGAAGAGCGTCAGGCGATCCAGTACCTGCTCGACCTGCGCTGTGACGCGATTATGATTTATCCGCGTTTTCTCAGCGTGGATGAGATAGACGATATCATCGATACCCACAGCCAGCCGATTATGGTGCTTAATCGACGCCTGCGGAAAAACAGTAGCCACAGCGTATGGTGTGATCAAAAGCAGACCAGCTTTAACGCCGTTACTCAGCTCATTGCCGCTGGGCATAAAGAGATTGGTTTTATTACCGGCTCGATGGATTCTCCAACAGGCTTGGAGCGACTTTCAGGCTATAAAGACGCGCTGGCACATCATGGTATCGCGCTAAATAATGATCTGATTGTTAAAGGGAAATGGACGCCAGCCTGCGGCGCAGCGGGTGTGGATACTTTGCTTTCGCGCAAGGTCAATTTTACCGCGCTGGTGGCCAGTAATGACGATATGGCGATCGGCGCGATGAAGCAGTTGCACGAGCATGGCGTGAGCGTTCCTGCACAGGTGTCGGTGATTGGCTTTGATGATATCGCCCTCGCGGCATACACTATTCCGGCGCTTTCCAGCGTTAAAATTCCGGTAACAGAAATGATTCAGGAAACGATTGGGCGCCTGATCTTTATGTTGGGTGACGGGGCGTTTACGCCGCCAAAGACTTTCACCGGTGAACTCATCCAGCGCGACTCAGTTGCGCCGCCCGCTTCGCGCTGACGGCTGTCATTTGTCATCGTCACTAGTGACGATGACACGCTCTTCTTGCGTTCTTCAAAATAAAATTCCTTTAATAACAGTGAATTAAATTCTGGCACGATTTGTGAATGCTTCGGCAGATATTCTGTCATTGCTGGAGAAATTGATGAACCGTTTCATCATTGCAGACGCCAATAAATGCATTGGTTGCCGTACCTGTGAAGTGGCCTGCGTGGTATCCCATCAGGATAACCAGGACTGCGCATCGCTGACCCCTGAAACTTTTTTACCCCGCATTCACGTCATCAAAGGCGTTAATGTCTCTACGGCGACGCTGTGCCGCCAGTGTGAAGACGCGCCGTGCGCTAACGTCTGCCCGAACGGTGCGATCAGCCGCGATAAAGGTTTTGTTCACGTAATGCAGGAACGCTGCATTGGCTGTAAAACTTGCGTTGTGGCTTGTCCTTACGGCGCAATGGAAGTGGTCGTGCGTCCGGTTGTGCGTAACAGCGGCGCGGGTCTGAACGTCCGTGCAGAAAAAGCTGAAGCCAATAAGTGCGACCTGTGCCACCATCGCGAGGCCGGTCCTGCCTGTATGGAAGTGTGCCCGACTCACGCGCTGATTTATGTCGATCGCAATAAGCTTGAGCAACTTAGCGCGGAAAAACGCCGTCGCGCGGCGCTGGATTCCACCGCATCTTTGCTGTTCTGATATCTGAAAATCCGCGTAAAATACGGTAGTACTTATGCCGGATGGCGGCTTCGCCTTATCCGGCCTACTGTTCGCATCCCCGTAGGCCTGATAAGCATCGCGCCATCAGGCTAACCGGGATTGATGACTGCGGGAATAATCTAATGACAATAAACACCCTCTCCGGCGTACAGTTGCGTATTCGCGGCAAAGTACAGGGCGTCGGATTTCGCCCCTACGTCTGGCAACTGGCGCAGCGGTTACAACTGCATGGCGATGTGTGTAACGACGGTGACGGTGTGGTTGTGCGCTTACAGGAAGATCCGGCGGTATTTATTGCGCAGTTACATCAACACTGCCCACCGCTGGCGCGCATTGACAGCGTTGAGAGCGAAGCATTCGCCTGGACGCAGCAGCCTGCCGATTTCTCGATTCGTCAAAGTGCTGGCGGTACGATGAATACGCAAATCGTTCCGGATGCCGCGACCTGTCCCGAATGCCTTGTTGAAATGAACACCCCCGGCGAACGTCGCTACCGATACCCCTTTATCAACTGCACCCACTGTGGTCCACGCTTTACGATTATCCGTGCCATGCCCTATGACCGCCCGTTCACCGTGATGGCGTCGTTCCCACTCTGTGCGCAATGCGACAAAGAGTATCGTGACCCGTATGATCGTCGCTTCCATGCCCAGCCCGTTGCCTGTCCGGCGTGCGGCCCTCATCTTGAGTGGTTCAGCACGGATGAGCGGGCAGAGAAAGAAGAGGCGCTGCAGGCGGCGGTATCGCGACTGAAAGCAGGCGGTATTGTGGCGGTTAAAGGCATTGGTGGGTTTCATCTGGTGTGCGATGCGCGCAATGATGACGCTGTCGCGCTGCTCAGGCTGCGTAAACACCGTCCGGCGAAACCGCTGGCGGTAATGCTGCCAGGTGATGACGGACTGCCCGAACCTGCTCGTCGTTTGCTGACTACACCTGCTGCGCCGATCGTGCTGGTGCAGAAATGCTATGTCGCTGCATTGAGCGAGGGCATTGCGCCAGGGTTAACGGAAGTGGGCGTCATGCTGCCCGCGAATCCGTTGCAGCATTTGCTCTTACAAGAGATGAATTGTCCACTGGTGATGACCTCCGGCAACCTCAGCGGCAGGCCTCCGGCCATTACCAACGCCCAGGCGCTGGAAGATTTAAGTGCGATTGCTGATGGTTTCCTGCTGCATAACCGCGAAATTGTGCAGCGGATGGATGACTCCGTGGTGCGTGATAGCGGGGAAATGCTGCGTCGTTCCCGGGGGTACGTGCCGGATGCGGTCGCGCTGCCGCCAGGATTTCGCGACGTGCCACCGATGCTGTGCTTAGGCGCGGATCTGAAAAATACCTTCTGCCTGGTGCGTGGCGAACAGGCGGTTATCAGCCAGCATTTAGGCGATCTCAGCGATGACGGCATTCAGCAGCAGTGGCGTGATGCGCTACGCCTGATCCAGAATATTTATGATTTTACGCCACAGCGTATCGTGCATGATGCCCACCCTGGCTATGTTTCCAGCCAGTGGGCCAGCGAAATGAATCTGCCAACCGAAACGGTATTGCATCACCATGCTCATGCCGCTGCATGTCTTGCCGAGCACGGCTGGCCGCTCGATGGCGGCGATGTGATTGCTCTGACGCTGGACGGTATCGGCATGGGGGAAAATGGCGAGCTGTGGGGCGGCGAATGTCTGCGGGTCAACTATCGTGAATGCGAACACCTTGGCGGCTTACCGGCGGTAGCGCTGGCGGGCGGCGATTTAGCGGCAAAACAGCCATGGCGCAATCTGCTCGCGCAGTGCCTGCGTTTTGTTCCTGACTGGCAGCGTTACCCAGAAACATCGGGGCTACAGCATCAAAACTGGAACGTACTGGCGCGCGCCATCGAGCGGGGAATCAATGCCCCGCTGGCATCGTCGTGCGGACGACTGTTTGATGCGGTTGCCGCCGCGTTGCATTGTGCGCCGGAATCGTTGAGTTATGAAGGTGAGGCGGCCTGTGCGCTGGAGGCGCTGGCATCGCAGTGTGCAGGTGTTGATCACCCTGTTACGGTGCCGCTTAATGGCAATCAACTGGACTTAGCAATTTTTTGGCAGCAATGGCTGGCCTGGCAGACCGCCCCTGCAGAAAGAGCGTGGGCGTTTCACGACGCGCTGGCGTGTGGTTTTGCCACGCTGATGCGTGAGCAGGCCGAAGCGCGCGGAATTAAAACGTTAGTATTCAGTGGTGGCGTGATGCATAACCGCTTGCTGTCATCCCGGCTGGCGATTTATCTGCGTGATTTTACCTTACTGTTCCCGCAGCGTTTACCGGCGGGCGACGGCGGGTTGTCATTGGGGCAGGGCGTGATTGCCGCGGCGCGGGTGTTGATGCAAAAATAAAAAAAGCCCCGGGACTGGCGGGGCAAGAAAAACATGTCGGGGCATACCGACAAGTGGCAACGCACATCCATGTGCGTGAGGTTAATAAATCAGTAGCACCGTTGCCGGGCAAAGTCGTAGGCCGGATAAGACGCGAAGCGGCGCCATCCGGCATCACAGACTTACACGGGCAACGTTTTCAGCAGCGCAAAGGCCTCTTTCATGCGGTCTTCACTGACGACAAACGCACACAGCTGGCCTTCATCGTTCATCCCTCTGGCTACCATCCCCTGTGCTTCGGCGGTGATGTGCCAGTTCAGATCGCGGCGCTGGGTTTCCCCGGCCAAATGTAAAGGCAGTTCTGGCGTTTTGACTTTTACCAGCATGGCTGGCAGTTTCAATGGCGCATTGCCGCCGAGCAGGTTTTTCGCCAGATACATGGCGCTCAGCTGAATCGGCTGCAGGAACGGGAGCACCTGACCGTTAATCTCTGCACAGTCGCCGAGAGCATAAATGTCCGGGTGGCTGGTTTGCAGGTAGCTGTCGACGCAGACGCCACGATTGATGTTCAATCCGGCGCGACGCGCCAGTGCGGTTTCCGGGCGCAGGCCGGTGGCGGCAATCACCGCATCGACTTCTACGTTGCGGCTACGATCGAGCGTGGCGCGAATACCGGTGCTGGTTTTCTCCAGACTCTGAAGCTGTGATTTCAGCAGCAGGTGTACGCCCATATCGGTCAGACGATGCTGTAAGCGACTGCTGACTTCCGGCGGCATCAGCGAAGCCAGAATGCTGGCGGCGTTGTCGATAAGCGTTACCGCTTTACCGGCACGACAAAAATCCATCGCCAGTTCACTACCAATCAAGCCGCCGCCGACAATCAGCACCCGCTGGGCGTCACGCAGCTGCGTTTCACAAGCGCGATACTCTTGTTGGCTGTTCAACGTGAGCATTAACTCACGTCCGGTAACCGGCGGTACAAAGGCTGAAGCGCCCGTCGCCAGCACCAGCTTGTCGTACTGCCACTGCTTGTCCTGACTTTTCACTACGTGGGCATCGGCGTTGATGTCGGTTACCCAGGTATGTGGGAACAGGCGCAAATTAAACTGTTCGGCAAACTCCCCCGCCGACTGGCGGGTGAGGTCGTCTGCACGCTGCGACTGACTGATAACATGGCTGAGATCGGGCTTGTTGTACTCATCCATGCTGTCCGCGGCAATCAAGGTCAGCGGAACATTCACATCCTGCTTACGGATATTTTTGACTAACTGGCGGGCGGCGAAGCCCGAACCAATGATGACAATGCCGTGACTCATTTTGCCTCCGTTGCCAGTACGTCGAAGACGTCTTTACCTAGTGAGCATTCCGGGCACAGGAAGTTGTCCGGAACTTCGCTCCATGGCGTACCCGGAGCAACGTCCTGCAACGGTTCGCCTTTCGCCGGATCGTAAATCCACTGGCACACGCTGCACTGCATGCTTGGACCAAGATCGGCGGCAGCCGCAGCGGCACATGCACAGGCTTCTTCCTGGGCGACGGCTTTCACGGTTGTTTCCGGCAATGGAGCCAGCGCCCACTGACGCGCGATTTCACGGCCGTGCTGGCGGCACAGTTCCAGTGCATCCAGGTCCGGACGCCATTTCGCTTTCAGGCTCAGTGACATCTCGAAACCTGCATCCTGCAAACGCGTGGACAAACGGTCTACTGCACCGCCGCTCCAGCCGTGTGAACCAAAGGCGCTGGCACGCTTGTTACGAAAACGCAGGCCAGTCATCTCTTCCACCAGACCGGCAATTTTCGGCATCATCACGTTGTTCATTGTGGAAGTCCCGACCAGCACGCCTTTAGAGCGGAAGACGTTGGTCAAAACTTCGTTTTTGTCGCTACGGGCGACGTTAAAGATTTTTACCGCTACATTCGGGTCGACTTCGTTGATGCCCTGGGCAATCGCGTCCGCCATCATGCGGGTGTTGTTGGACATGGTGTCGTAGAAAATAGTGATGCGGTCTTCCTGATAATCCGCCGCCCATTTCAGGTACAGCTCAACGATTTGTGTCGGGTTGTCGCGCCATACCACGCCATGGGAAGTGGCAATCATATCGACCGGCAGGTTGAAGCCGAGGATCTCAGTAATTTTCGGTGTAACCAGACGGCTGAATGGCGTCAGGATGTTGGCGTAGTAACGCTGGCACTGTTCGAACAGTTCAGTCTGGTCAACTTCGTCGTTAAACAGACGTTCGTCGCAGTAGTGCTGACCGAAGGCGTCGTTACTGAACAGCACCGCATCGCCGGTCATGTAGGTCATCATACTGTCCGGCCAGTGCAGCATCGGCGTTTCAACGAAGATCAGCTGCTTGCCGTTACCAATGTCCAGCGAATCACCGGTTTTCACTACGTTAAAGTTCCATTCCGGGTGATGGTGGTGCCCGTTGATAGAGTCAATGGCGTTGGCGGTGCAGTAAATCGGCGTGTCCGGGATGCAGGACATCAGCTCGGTCAGCGCCCCGGCATGGTCTTCTTCAGCGTGGTTAATGATGATGTAGTCGATATCCGCGAGGTCAATTTCACTGCGCAGGTTCTGCACGAATTCACGACTAAACTTGTGGTCTACTGTATCAATCAGAACATTTTTTTCTTCACGGATGAGATAGCTGTTGTAGCTGCTGCCGCGCAGCGTTTTGTATTCAGTTCCGTGGAAATCACGCACTTCCCAGTCACGTTGGCCAACCCAATGAATGTTATTTTTAACCAGAATAGACATAACAACCTCAATTAATTCAGCGTTTTTCAAAAAAGATGTTTTGCTAATTGCAGGTTGCGTGCCAACTTTTTATTTGTTTGATTTTAAAGGATTAGTTGTTTTACCACCTATAAGGTGGTAGTCAAAATGACTATATGTTTTATTGTCAATATGACAATATGAATTGTCAAAATGACAATGAGGTAGCCATGAGCTTTTCCGTAGACGTGCTGGCGGGCATCGCCATTGAATTACAAAGCGGTATTGGGCATCAGGACCGTTTTCAACGACTGATAACCACCTTGCGTCAGGTGCTGGAGTGCGACGCGTCGGCACTGCTGCGCTACGAGTCGCGACAGTTTATTCCGCTGGCGATCGATGGGCTGGCGCAGGATGTTCTCGGCAGACGCTTTACTCTGGAAGGGCATCCGCGTCTGGAGGCGATTGCCCGCGCCGGGGACGTGGTTCGTTTCCCTGCCGACAGCGATTTGCCAGACCCGTATGATGGTCTGATTCCGGGGCAGGAGAGTCTGAAGGTGCATGCCTGTATTGGGCTGCCGTTGTTCGCCGGTCAAAATTTGATTGGTGCGTTAACCCTGGATGGCATGGAGCCCGATCAGTTCGATGTTTTCAGCGATGAGGAGCTTAGGCTGATTGCCGCGCTGGCGGCTGGCGCATTGAGCAATGCGTTGCTGATTGAACAGCTGGAAAGCCAGAATATGCTGCCAGGTTCGTCGACGGCTTTCGAGCAGGTGACGGAAACCCAGATGATTGGCCTGTCGCCCAATATGATGCAGTTGAAAAAAGAGATTGAGATTGTGGCGGGGTCCGATCTCAACGTGCTGATTAGCGGCGAAACAGGGACCGGGAAGGAGCTGGTGGCTAAAGCTATCCATGAAGGTTCACCGCGCGCGGTGAATCCACTGGTGTATCTGAACTGCGCGGCGTTGCCGGAAAGCGTTGCCGAAAGTGAACTGTTTGGTCACGTAAAAGGCGCGTTTACCGGGGCTATCAGCAATCGTAGCGGTAAGTTTGAAATGGCCGACAATGGGACGCTATTTCTCGACGAGATAGGCGAACTCTCGCTGGCGCTACAGGCTAAGCTGCTGCGCGTATTGCAGTACGGTGATATTCAGCGCGTAGGTGACGATCGCAGCTTGCGTGTGGATGTGCGAGTGCTGGCGGCGACGAACCGTGATTTACGCGAAGAGGTGTTGGCTGGGAATTTCCGTGCGGATTTGTTCCACCGGCTGAGCGTCTTTCCCCTTTCGGTACCGCCTCTTCGTGAACGCGGTGAAGACGTGGTGCTACTGGCAGGCTATTTTTGCGAGCAATGTCGGCTGCGGCTGGGACTGTCCCGCGTGGTGTTAAGCCCCGGTGCGCGTAGCCATCTGTTGAGCTACGCCTGGCCCGGGAATGTGCGCGAGCTGGAACATGCCATTCACCGCGCGGTGGTTCTGGCAAGGGCGACCAGAGCAGGGGATGAAGTGGTGCTGGAGACGCAGCATTTTGCCCTGCAGGATGAAGCGCCAGTAACACCGGCGGCGGAAGTTGTTGCGGAGATCCCACAGCATCACAACCTGCGTGAAGCAACAGAGTCGTTCCAGCGGGAGATGATCCGCCGGGCGCTGGCACAAAATAACCATAGTTGGGCGGCAAGTGCGCGGGCGCTGGAAACAGACGTCGCCAACCTGCACCGGCTGGCGAAGCGTCTGGGGTTGAAGGATTAGATAATACCGGCCTGATAGAAATCCTGTAGGTTGATAGCACCGGTGAGTTTACCGTTTTCATCGACCACCGGGGCGGCAGTGATTTTGCGCTTCATCAGGATCTCTTTGGCGTCAATCGCGCGGCTCTGCGCCTGCAGCGTAATGCCATTCTGGGTCATTGCTTCGCTAACCTGAGTGGTGAGCGCTCCGCCGCCAACCAGCCAGCGGCGCAGGTCGCCGTCGGTAAAGACCCCTTTCACCAGTGACTGGTCGTCGCAGACCGCGACCAGGCCAAGACCCGTGCGGCTTAGCTCCAGCATCGCGTCCATGACGCTGGTGGTAAGTGTCACCTGCGGGATGGCATCGTCACGGCGCATCAGATGATGCACTTTATTTAACAGACGAGCGCCCAGCGCACCTGCCGGATGCGAGCGGGCAAAATCTTCCTCGTTAAAGCCGCGCGCCTGCATTACGGCGATTGCCAGCGCATCGCCCATCATCAACGTATTTACGGTACTGGACGTCGGTGCCAGGCGCATCGGACAGGCTTCGCGCTCAACGGAAATATCCAGCACGGCTTTGGCGGCCAGGCCTAACGGTGAGGTCGGTTTTCCGGTCATTGCCAGCAGGGCGACGGATTTGTCTTCCAGGCGCGGAATGATGAGATCCAGCTCTTTCGCACCGCCGGAGTAGGAGATAAACAGCATGACATCACGGCTTTCGATCATCCCTAAGTCACCGTGCAGCGCTTCCGCCGGATGCACAAAAAAGGCAGGCGTGCCGGTACTGGCGAGGGTCGCCGCAATTTTTTTGCCAATATGACCTGATTTACCAATACCGGAGACAATGACTTTGCCTTCACAGTGGATGATAGTATTGGCGGCGCGGACAAAATCATCGCCCAGTCGCTCAGGCAAACGGCTGGCTTCCTGTAGTTCCAGCATTAACGTCTGACGGCCCGCATTCAGTAGTGCATCACTCATTGGTTTCTCCGGTTATGATCACTTCAATCCCTTTTGCTTCCAGCGCCTGACGAAATGCAGGGTCGATACCCGCATCTGTAATCAGCTTGTCGACGCTTTCCAGACTGCATACAACATTAGGGCTTTTGCGCCCAAATTTTGACGAGTCAGCCATCAGAATCACTTCGCGAGCGGCATTACACATCGCTTTACTGACGCTAAACACCTCATTAAAAGTGGTCACGCCGGCATTGAGGTCAATGCCGTCGGTGCCCATGAAGAGTTTATCAAAGCTGAACTGCTCAAAGGCGTTTTCTGCCAGCTGACCGTGAAATGACGCAGATTTTTTGCGAAAGGTCCCGCCCGGCATCAGGATGGTTTGCTCGTTGTCCAGCTCCGAAAGGGCGTTAACAATGTGCAGACTGTTGGTCATGACGGTGATGTTGCTAAAGCGTGTGAGCATCGGCACCATCTGCAGTACGGTGCTACCCGCATCCAGAATAATAGAGTCGCCATCGTGTATAAAACGGACGGCAGCTTCGGCAATCTGCTCTTTTTTATGCGTATTAATTAGCGTTTTGTGATCGATTGGCGGATCTGATTCGTCTTTATTTAATACCACGCCGCCATAGGTACGAATGACGGTTCCGGCGTTCTCCAGAATGACCAGGTCTTTGCGAATGGTCGTGCCAGTCGTGTCAAAGTAGTGGGCCAGTTCTTCAACCGAGCATTTTCCCTGCTTTTGCAGGTGCTCCAATATGGCAGCCTGACGCTGACGAGGTTTCATAGGCGTGATTACCCTGACTTAAATTTGCAAAATGATAATTTCGCAAGCTATTAGCATTCACAACGAAATTACCCATGTTTCAGTTTAAGCGCCAATGATAGTGCATTCTGCGCTAACGGATCATGGGGAAAGATCACATCAGGCTGTAAATCATCAAGATGTTTGCCGGTTATCGTGGCAATTTTGCCGGGTCTGGCGAATACCGTAAGACCTTTCATAAATAACGTGTCGGTCACCCGCTGCTGCTCATTTAGCGCGATGGCGACTACCACGCGCGGTTTAAAACGCCCACCGGAGCGACCAACACCAACCCGACCCTGTTGGCAAAGCCTATCAAACGCCCGGTTAAAGCGGGATATTTGCCAGCCACCAAGCGCCAGTTGTAGACACCAGGCGATAGCGGCGACGGTAATCAGTGCGGAAACCATTTTGTACTCCTTTGATTTTGCCGGATAAGCGCAGACGCCATCCGGCAATTCAACATTAAAACATCACCTGACCGCCGGTGACGTTGATGGACTGCCCGGTACAGTAAGAGGCTTTCGGACTGGCGTAAAACAGCAGCATGTTTAGCACGTCCTGATAATCGCAGCCGCGCTTAAGCGGAACCTTATCAATGTAGTACTGCTCAACTTCATCTGGCTTAAGGCCAAGTTTGGTTGCATATTGTGGTAATAACGACTGGAACATCGGTGATTTCAACAGATTGCCGAGCATCAGTGAATGCACGGTGATCCCGTATTCCGCCAGATCCAGCGCCAGTGACTGGGTTAAGCCAACGCCGCCAAATTTTGCCGCGCTGTAGCCTGAATTGTGTTTGCTGCCCACTTTCCCTGATTTGGAGTTGATCTGGATAATGCGTCCCTGCACGCTATCGCGGATCATCAGGCGTGAGAATTCACGTGCACAGAGGAAGTAGCCAACCAGATTGACCTGCAGCGAGCGGTCGAAATCCCCAAGCTGAAAGTCGCTGATAAACGCGGCTTTAGCGATACCCGCGCTGTAAACCAGCAGATCAACGCGACCGAATATTTCATCCACTCCGCGCGACAGCGCCAGCACGCTCTGTTCGCTGGTGGCATCTGCGCCAAAACCGTAGGCGGTGCCTTCGCCAAACTCGGCGTTAATTTCCTGCGCCACGTTGGCGGCTTTATCGCTTTGAATATCCACCACCGCGACGCGGTATCCTTCTGTCGCAAGCCCACGGCAAAGGAATGCCCCAAGGGTCTGGCCTCCACCAATGACAACGGCAACCTGATTCATCTTTATCTCCTTCAATCTTAAGCAACAAACTTCAAAATACAGCCCGGCGCGATACCGTCCGGTACGGGACCTGCAACGTGTACGGTACCGGGGAATTCCGCTTCACTCAGTCCGTCAAAGCGCAGAGTGATATGCCCGAGTTCACGTAAGTTTTGTTCCGCCACGCTGCCAACGGCGGTGACCGGGTAGTGATGCTGGCCTAGTTCAAACTGGATCCCAGCTTGCAACGAACCGTTCAGCTCGCCGTGGCAATGGATGAAGCAAAACTCCTCGATATCCGCGGGCGCGCCTTCACGAAAGGTAATCAGCATCTGGTCGCACAATGCATCCGGGGCGCTCTGGCCGATACGGGTGATGGTGGTTTGATAAATCACGGTCATTTTTGAGTGCCTCTTATTGGTAAATAAAGCCGGAAACAAACCAGGCGATGAGAACAGTTGGCGCGCCGGTCAGAAAGCGGCTCACCAGAACGGATGGCACGCCGACGCGGACCGTGTCCTGACGCGCTTCGGCCAGCGACAACCCGACAGGAATAAAGTCACATGCGGCCTGGGCGTTAATGGCGAACAGGGCAGGTAGCGCCAGATGTGGGGGAATATTCCCCAAACCAATCTGTACACCGATCAGCACTCCGATAACCTGGGCGATGACCGCACCGGGGCCGAGGAAAGGCGAAAGCAGTGGGAAAGAGCAGATCAGTGCCAGCGTGACCAGTCCCAGCGGATGGCTGGCCAGTGGTGCGAGTCCATGGGCGATCCAGTCTCCCAGACCCGAAGCCATAATGATGCCGATCAGTGCTGAGACGAACGCCATAAATGGCAAAATAGTTTTCAGGACGGTATCAATAGTGTCGCGCCCGGCCTGGAACAGAACCGCAACGGCTGAACCCATGCCCATTCCGACTTTTGCCAACAGACCATCACTTTGCTCGGTAATTTTCTTGCTGGTGTCGTAATCGCGTCCCATGCTGCTGCTTGCGGGCGTTGGCGTGGCGGACGCTTCGCCGACAACGGTAATGTTTTCTTCTTTTACGCCAGAGACATAGATATCTTCGACAATATACTGAGCCAGTGGGCCGGATTTACCCGTAGCGTGAATATTCACCGTCGGTATACGGCGTTTAGGGTAGATCCCACAGCGCAGCGTGCCGCCGCAGTCGATGATCGCCACACCAATTTCGCTCTCCGGCGGCTCGCCCTCTTTGAAGCCATCAACGGCCTGCCAGCCGGTCAGGTTTGCTATCCTGTCGACGATCGCGGGGCGAGTTCCTGCGGTGATATAGACAATTTTCTTGCCCGGAACGGCATCCAGTTCAAGCGGGCCACCCCAGCCGCCGGTGCCTTTTTCAATACGAATACGTGTCATGATGTTGCTCCCGCCAGATGTACCTTCTGCTCAAGTTGAATGCCCATTTTTTTCTCGAAGATAGTGGTGGTGAAATCGGTCACCCAGCCACGGAAGAAGTTGGTCACCAGACCGACCAGCAAATAGCTCACCGCCAGTGGGCCAAGCGGAAGCCCCAGCGTGGTCAGTCCGCTGGCGATCCCCAGATAGACAAACAGTTCGCCGGGGTTGATGTGCGGGAATAAGCCGTTCATGGAATGGCAACTGTAAGACGCGGCGGCGTAGTAACTGGGCTTGTATTTTTCTGGCATAAAGCGACCCAGACTCAGCGTCATTGGGTTACAAAATACAAATGTGCCGATGCACGGCAGTAGCAAATAGCGGGACAGCGGGTTTCCGGCGCAACGCTGGGCAAAACGTTCAATACGCTGCTGACCGATAAAGTTAATCAGCGCATTCATGATGACCAGCAGACTGATCAGCAGTGGCAGAATACCGGTCACCATGCCGGTAAACACTTCTCCGCCTTTCTGGAACAGCCCGATAAACCACTCAGCACCGAGTGTGATGGTGTCGATCATTATTCTCTCCTGTAGGGATTTTTAGTTATCTTGCCAAACGGTGGCTGATTTTAATCAGATTGAAAGATATAAAAGTGTTATTTTGATCTCAAAATAAAAGATAAATATTTTAATTTGAAAGTTTTTGCGTGAAAGCTCGCAAATGTGATGGTCAGAGATGAAAGGGGATGTAAATTCTGTGAAGAAGAGCGACTACCGCTTCCTTGTATGGCGGAGGATGCTTTACCATACTTCTCCCAGGCTGAATTTGTTTAATGGATGTCTCATGTTCAAGCGTCGTTATGTAGCGTTACTCCCCCTTTTCGTACTGCTCGCTGCCTGTAGCAGCAAACCTAAACCTTCAGAGACTCAAACGACTACGGGTGCGCCATCCGGCGGCTTCCTGCTTGAGCCACAGCACAACGTCATGCAAACGGGCGGCGATTTTGCCAATAATCCGAACGCGCAGCAGTTCATCGAGAAAATGGTGAACAAGCACGGCTTCGACCGCCAGCAGCTGCAGGAGATCCTGTCGCAGGCCAAGCGTCTGGACTCGGTATTGCGTTTGATGGACCGCCAGGCACCGACGACTCAACCGCCAGCCGGACCTAACGGCGCATGGCTGCGCTATCGCAAACAGTTCATCACACCTGACAACGTGCAAAACGGCGTGGCTTTCTGGAATCAATATGAAGATGCGCTGAACCGTGCGTGGCAGGTCTACGGAGTTCCGCCGGAAATTATTGTCGGTATTATTGGCGTAGAGACTCGCTGGGGCCGCGTGATGGGTAAAACGCGGATTCTGGATGCGTTGGCGACGCTGTCGTTTAACTATCCTCGTCGTGCGGAATACTTCTCTGGTGAACTGGAAACCTTCCTGCTGATGGCGCGAGATGAAAGCGACGATCCGCTCGATTTGAAAGGTTCTTTCGCTGGGGCAATGGGATACGGCCAGTTTATGCCGTCTTCCTATAAACAATATGCCGTTGATTTCAATGGCGATGGACACATTAACCTGTGGGATCCGGTTGATGCCATCGGTAGTGTGGCGAACTACTTCAAGGGCCACGGCTGGGTGAAAGGCGATACGGTCGCGGTTCCGGCAAATGGTCAGGCACCTGGGCTTGCGAACGGCTTTAAAACCCAGTACAGCATTTCTCAGCTTGCTGCCGCGGGCCTGACGCCGCAGCAGTCGTTGGGGAATCATCAGCAGGCCAGCCTGCTGCGCCTGGATATTGGCACGGGTTATCAGTACTGGTATGGGTTGCCGAACTTCTACACGATTACCCGCTATAACCACAGCACGCATTACGCGATGGCAGTCTGGCAGTTAGGTCAGGCGGTGGCGCTGGCGCGCGTACAGTAATCGCTCCACCGGCCTACCGGAAGATATCTCTGGTAGGCCGGATAAGATGTCCTGGCATCGCCATCCGGCAGGTCTTATTTGTGCAACGGAGCAATTTTTGGAATCCCCCTCGTAAAACGTTCTCCCCATCCCCACATTGGTCATGAAAGTGCTATCTTGTCCGGCATATTTTTTTAACTGACAGAGGCTGAAATGACCGACAGTGAACTGATGCAGTTAAGCGAGCAGGTTGGCCTGGCGCTGAAAGCGCGCGGGGCAACCGTGACGACGGCGGAATCCTGCACCGGCGGCTGGGTAGCCAAAGCGATTACGGATATTGCCGGAAGCTCCGCCTGGTTTGAACGCGGGTTTGTGACCTACAGCAATGAAGCCAAAGCGCAGATGATTGGCGTGCGCGAAGAGACGCTGGCCCAACATGGCGCGGTGAGTGAGCCTGTGGTGGTGGAGATGGCGATAGGCGCGTTAAAAGCCGCCCGTGCGCATTTTGCTGTTTCGATAAGCGGTATTGCGGGGCCGGATGGCGGTAGCGAAGAAAAACCTGTGGGAACGGTATGGTTTGCCTTTGCCAGCGCGAGCGGCGAGGGGATTACCCGCCGGGAATGCTTTAGCGGCGATCGCGATGCGGTCCGTCGACAGGCGACCGCCTACGCGTTACAAACCCTGTGGCAACAATTTCTACAAAATACTTGATACTGTATGAGCATACAGTATAATTGCCTCAACAGAACATTATCTATCACGTTTCGCGGTTTAACCCGAAAGCGGCATGACAGGAGTAATTAATGGCTATCGACGAAAACAAACAGAAAGCGTTGGCGGCAGCGCTGGGTCAGATCGAAAAGCAATTCGGTAAAGGCTCCATCATGCGCCTGGGTGAAGACCGTTCCATGGATGTGGAAACTATCTCCACCGGTTCGCTTTCTCTGGATATCGCATTGGGCGCGGGCGGTTTGCCAATGGGCCGTATCGTCGAAATCTACGGGCCTGAATCCTCCGGTAAAACAACGCTGACCCTGCAGGTTATTGCCGCTGCGCAGCGTGAAGGTAAAACCTGTGCATTTATCGATGCAGAGCACGCACTGGACCCGGTCTATGCCCGTAAGCTTGGCGTTGATATCGATAACCTGCTGTGTTCTCAGCCGGATACCGGTGAACAAGCGCTGGAAATCTGTGATGCACTGGCGCGCTCCGGTGCGGTTGACGTTATCGTTGTCGACTCCGTTGCCGCATTGACGCCGAAGGCAGAAATCGAAGGCGAGATTGGCGACTCTCACATGGGCCTTGCGGCGCGTATGATGAGCCAGGCGATGCGTAAGCTGGCCGGTAACCTGAAGCAGTCCAACACGCTGCTGATTTTCATCAACCAGATCCGTATGAAGATTGGCGTTATGTTCGGTAACCCGGAAACCACCACCGGTGGTAACGCCCTGAAATTCTATGCGTCTGTTCGTTTGGATATCCGTCGTATTGGTGCGGTGAAAGAAGGTGACAACGTGGTTGGCAGCGAAACCCGCGTTAAGGTTGTGAAAAATAAAATTGCAGCGCCGTTCAAACAGGCTGAATTCCAGATCCTTTACGGTGAAGGCATCAACTTCTACGGCGAACTGGTTGACCTGGGCGTGAAAGAGAAGCTGATTGAAAAAGCTGGTGCATGGTACAGCTACAACGGTGAGAAAATCGGTCAGGGTAAAGCGAATGCGACCAACTGGCTGAAAGAAAACCCGGCAACTGCGAAAGAAATTGAGAAGAAATTACGTGAGCTACTGCTCAATAACCAGGATTCAACGCCTGATTTCTCCGTTGATGACAGCGGCGAAGACGTAAAAGAAACGAACGAAGATTTCTGATAATCTGTTTTGAATCGCATGTTTTGAATCGCATATAGTAAAGGGCTGCATATCATGCAGCCCTTTTTCATTTCTGAAGGCTTACTATGACAGAAGCAACTTCCCGCCGTTCCGCTTATTCCCGACTGCTTGACCGCGCCGTACGTATTCTGGCGATGCGCGATCACAGCGAGCAGGAACTGCGGCGCAAGCTGGCCGCTCCGGTGATGGGGAAAAATGGACCAGAAGAAATTGATGCCACGCCGGAGGATTACGACAAGGTCATCGCCTGGTGTATTGAAAGTCGTTATCTGGATGATGATCGCTTCGTGCAGCAGTTTATCGCCAGCCGTAGCCGCAAAGGTTATGGGCCTGCCCGGGTGCGCCAGGAATTAAACCAAAAAGGGATCACGCGTGAAGCTATCGAGCGGGCCATGCGTGAATGCGAAATTGACTGGGCAGTGCTTGCGCGTGAGCAGGCCATTCGGAAGTACGGTGAACCTTTACCTGTCGATTTTTCAGATAAGGTAAAGGTCCAGCGTTTTTTGCTCTATCGCGGCTATCTGATGGAAGATATTCAGGCAATATGGCGAAATTTTGACGATTGACCGCATACGGGATTTTACTTCCCAGTAAAGAAAACTTATCTTATTCCCACTTTTCGATTGCCAGAGGCGCAGTTTGCTTGCCGATGCTGGTAATGACATTTCGTTAGCTTGATTTCTTCAGGATAATTATGAGCAAGAGCACCGCTGAGATCCGTCAGGCGTTTCTCGATTTTTTCCATAGTAAAGGACACCAGGTAGTTGCCAGCAGCTCCCTGGTACCGAACAATGACCCTACTTTGTTGTTTACCAACGCCGGGATGAACCAGTTCAAGGATGTTTTCCTTGGCCTCGACAAGCGTAATTATTCCCGCGCAACCACCTCGCAGCGTTGTGTACGTGCGGGTGGTAAGCACAATGACCTGGAAAACGTCGGTTACACTGCACGTCACCACACTTTCTTCGAAATGCTGGGCAACTTCAGCTTCGGCGATTACTTCAAGCACGATGCTATTCAATATGCATGGGAACTGCTGACTGGTGAAAACTGGTTTGCCCTGCCAAAAGAGCGTCTGTGGGTCACCGTCTATGAAACTGACGATGAAGCCTATGAAATCTGGGAAAAAGAAGTCGGTATTCCGCGCGAACGTATCATCCGCATCGGTGATAACAAAGGTGCGGCTTATGCTTCCGACAACTTCTGGCAGATGGGTGATACCGGTCCTTGCGGTCCATGCACCGAAATTTTCTACGACCACGGCGACCATATCTGGGGTGGGCCTCCGGGAAGCGCAGAAGAAGATGGCGATCGCTACATTGAGATTTGGAACATCGTCTTCATGCAGTTCAACCGTCAGGCTGACGGCACCATGGAACCGCTGCCGAAACCGTCCGTGGATACCGGTATGGGTCTGGAGCGTATTGCGGCCGTGCTGCAACACGTTAACTCCAACTATGAAATCGACCTGTTCCGTTCACTGATTGAGTCCGTGGCGAAAGTCACCGGCGCGACCGATCTGAGCAACAAGTCGCTGCGCGTTATCGCCGACCATATCCGTTCCTGTGCGTTCCTGATTGCCGATGGTGTTGTGCCGTCGAATGAAAACCGTGGCTATGTGCTGCGCCGTATCATTCGCCGCGCGGTACGTCATGGCAACATGCTAGGCGCGAAGGATACCTTCTTCTACAAGCTGGTTGGTCCGTTGGTGGACGTCATGGGCTCTGCTGGTGAAGAACTGAAGCGTCAGCAGGCTATGGTTGAGCAGGTTCTGAAAACCGAAGAAGAGCAGTTTGCGCGTACGCTGGAGCGTGGTCTGGCGCTGCTGGATGAAGAACTGGCAAAACTGTCTGGCGATACGCTGGACGGCGAAACCGCATTCCGTCTGTATGACACTTACGGTTTCCCTGTTGACCTGACGGCAGACGTTTGCCGCGAGCGTAACATTAAGGTTGATGAAGCTGGCTTTGAAGCTGCAATGGAAGAACAGCGCCGTCGCGCACGTGAAGCCAGCGGTTTTGGCGCAGACTACAATGCAATGATTCGTGTTGATGGCGCCTCTGAATTTAAAGGCTACGAGCACCTGGAACTGAACGGCAAAGTCACCGCGCTGTTTGTTGATGGTAAAGCGGTAGACGCAATTAACGCAGGTCAGGACGCTGTTGTCGTACTGGATCAGACGCCGTTCTATGCGGAGTCTGGTGGTCAGGTTGGCGATAAGGGTGAACTGAAAGGCGCAGGTTTTGCGTTTGCCGTTAGCGACACACAGAAATATGGCCAGGCCATTGGCCACATTGGCAAGCTGTCTGCGGGTTCTCTGAAAATTGGTGATGCAGTACAGGCTGATGTGGATGAAGCGCGTCGTGCGCGTATTCGCCTGAACCACTCCGCAACGCATCTGATGCACGCGGCGCTGCGCCAGGTTCTGGGCACACATGTGGCACAGAAAGGCTCGCTGGTTAACGATAAACTGCTGCGCTTCGACTTCTCTCATACCGAAGCGATGAAGCCTGCTGAAATCCGTGCTGTTGAAGATCTGGTGAATGCGCAAATCCGTCGCAACTTGCCGATTGAAACGAACATCATGGATCTCGAAGCGGCAAAAGCCAAAGGCGCAATGGCCCTGTTTGGCGAGAAATATGACGACCATGTGCGCGTTCTGAGCATGGGTGATTTCTCTACCGAACTGTGTGGCGGTACTCACGCCAGCCGTACGGGTGATATCGGTCTGTTCCGCATAGTGTCCGAGTCAGGTACTGCGGCAGGCGTTCGTCGTATCGAAGCGGTAACCGGTGAAGGCGCTATCCAAACCGTGCATGCTGAGAGCGATCGCTTAAGCGATGTTGCGCAGCTGCTGAAAGGCGATAGCCAGAATATCGCTGACAAAGTTCGTTCCGTGCTGGAGCGTACACGTCAACTGGAAAAAGAATTGCAGCAATTGAAGGAACAGGCTGCGGCGCAGGAGAGTGCAAATCTTTCCAGCAAAGCGGTTGATATCAACGGTGTGAAGCTGCTGGTCAGTGAACTCGCGGACGTTGAGCCGAAAATGTTGCGTACCATGGTTGATGATCTGAAAAATCAACTGGGGTCTACCGTTATCGTTCTGGCAACGGTAGTGGAAGGTAAGGTTTCTCTGATTGCGGGTGTGTCTAAGGACGTGACAGATCGCGTGAAAGCAGGGGAACTGGTTGAAATGGTCGCTCAGCAGGTCGGCGGTAAGGGTGGCGGTCGTCCGGACATGGCGCAAGCCGGTGGTACGGATGCAGCGGCTCTGCCTGCAGCGTTAGCCAGTGTGAAAGGCTGGGTCAGCGCAAAACTGTAATAACTATAAGCGTCAGCGCATGCCGAAACCCTAAGTTACGGCATGCGAATCAACGCTATCGACAATGATAAAGTCAGGTTGAAGTTGTGTATATCGGCTAAACTTAGGTTTAACAGAATGTGATGCCGTGACTGCTTACACTTAGGTGTTTGTCATCGCTTACTTTTTGGCGTTATATGATGGATAATGCCGGGATACAGAGAGACCCGACTCTTTTAATCTTTCAAGGAGCAAAGAATGCTGATTCTGACTCGTCGAGTTGGTGAGACCCTCATGATAGGCGATGAGGTCACCGTGACAGTTTTAGGGGTGAAGGGCAACCAGGTGCGCATTGGCGTAAACGCCCCGAAAGAAGTTTCTGTCCATCGTGAAGAGATCTACCAGCGTATCCAGGCTGAAAAATCCCAGCAGTCCAGTTACTAAGGTTTTCGCGTCTCACCTTTCTGGTGAGGCGCAACCTGATTGAGTTACCCTTTTTCTTCTCTTTTCTTCTTCGTCCTCCCCATTTTTTCGATTCCACTGGGCGTAATGCCTTTCCCGACGAAGTTTCCGTTTGTTCACTGCTTCAGGAAATTGCCAATTTATCTGTTGATAAAACACTCTTTTTGCCGTTTTTGCAGACTAATTGCGCGTGAAATGTGCAAACGATAAAAGCTCTGGAAAAATTGTTTGACTTATAAGTCCCAGAAAGTAATATGTGCGCCACGCAGCGACGATGAGCAGAAACAAGTTCTTCGAAGCACTCGCAAGAGGCGTGTTGGTGAGGTGGCCGAGAGGCTGAAGGCGCTCCCCTGCTAAGGGAGTATGCGGTCAAAAGCTGCATCCGGGGTTCGAATCCCCGCCTCACCGCCATTTGCATCCGTAGCTCAGCTGGATAGAGTACTCGGCTACGAACCGAGCGGTCGGAGGTTCGAATCCTCCCGGATGCACCATCTTCTCTGCAATAACGCATTAGCGTTGTTACGGAAATCGATATCACTTTAGCAGCGATATCAAATCTGCAGTAAGTAAGTTTTCCTGATGCATCCGTAGCTCAGCTGGATAGAGTACTCGGCTACGAACCGAGCGGTCGGAGGTTCGAATCCTCCCGGATGCACCATCTTCTCCGAGATAGCAGCAAAACTGTTGTTTCATGGTCTGCGAGATAATCGCGAGCACCAGGAAGGATAACGTTGCTCCAGCAACGGCCCGCAGGGCGAACGCTAGTGAGTCATCCTCCCGGATGCACCATCTCCCCCTTTAAATTATTTCCACATACTCTCTGAACACCCCTCAATTCGCTGTCAGCGACAAAATCAATCAATTACGATAAAATAACGTCTGGTCATTCGGCTTGTGAGAAGACGATGTACGAACGTTATGCGGGTTTGATTTTTGATATGGATGGCACCATCCTGGATACTGAGCCAACGCACCGTAAGGCGTGGCATGAGGTATTGGGGCATTATGGGCTGCGGTTTGATGAACAAGCCATGGTCGCCCTCAACGGCTCCCCAACGTGGCGTATTGCCCAGTCGGTAATTGAATTGAATCATGCCGATCTTGACCCCCATGCCTTAGCGCGCGAGAAAACTGACAAGGTGAAAAGCATGTTGCTGGATAGCGTCCAGCCTCTGCCGTTGGTTGACGTCGTGAAAGCCTGGCATGGGCGTCGGCCTATGGCAGTAGGAACGGGGAGTGAAAACGCAATTGCAGAAGCGCTGCTCGCTCACCTTGGACTGCGTCGCTATTTTGATGCTGTCGTCGCAGCCGATCACGTACAACGCCACAAACCTGCTCCTGATACGTTTTTGCTTTGTGCCGAACGTATGGGGGTTATTCCGGCGCGTTGCGTCGTGTTTGAAGATGCCGATTTTGGAATACAGGCGGCGCACGCTGCGGGAATGGACGCCGTGGATGTCCGGTTATTGTGAGTGATGGACTGTCGCTCCTGTCACTGTTTGCCAGTAGTTTTCTCAGCGCCACGCTATTACCCGGCAATTCTGAAGTTGTTTTAGTTGCTTTGCTGGTCTCCGGGATAAGTCATCCCTGGGTCTTAGTCTTAACAGCAACAATGGGTAATAGCCTTGGAGGGTTAACTAACGTTATCCTTGGGCGTTTCTTTCCTTTGCGTAAAACATCGCGCTGGCAAGAAAAAGCCACTGGCTGGCTGCGGCGCTATGGCGCTGTCACACTATTATTAAGCTGGATGCCGGTTGTAGGTGATTTATTGTGCCTGTTAGCCGGGTGGATGCGCATCTCGTGGGGTCCAGTTCTCTTTTTCTTATGCCTTGGCAAGGCGCTGCGCTATGTTGTTGTCGCAGCGGTTACGACGCAAGGCATTATGTGGTGGCACTAATTGTGTTGTGAGATAGCCTTCAGGGTAACCAATACCATTATGCTAATTAAAACGATTTTGACAGGCGGGAGGTCAATTTGATCCCGGACGTATCACAGGCGCTGGCCTGGCTGGAAAACCATCCTCAGGCGTTAAAGGGGATTCAACGTGGTCTGGAGCGCGAAACGCTGCGTGTTAATGCAGATGGGTCATTAGCAACGACAGGCCATCCTGAGGTGTTAGGCTCAGCGCTAACGCATAAATGGATAACTACTGACTTTGCCGAAGCGCTGCTGGAATTTATCACTCCGCCAGGCGATGACATTGAGAAAATGCTCACATTCATGCGCGACCTGCATCGTTATACCGCCAGAAACCTGGGCGACGAGCGTATGTGGCCGTTGAGCATGCCTTGCTATATTGCCGAAGGCCAGGATATCGAACTGGCGCAGTACGGCACGTCGAACACCGGTCGCCTGAAGACGCTGTACCGTGAAGGCCTTAAAAACCGTTACGGTGCGTTGATGCAGACAATCTCAGGCGTACACTACAACTTCTCGCTGCCAATGGCTTTCTGGCAGGCGAAGTGCGGCGTAACCGAAGGCGAAGATGCTAAAGAGAAGATCTCCGCGGGCTACTTCCGTCTGATCCGCAACTACTACCGTTTTGGTTGGGTGATCCCGTATCTGTTTGGCGCCTCTCCGGCCATTTGTTCCTCATTCCTGCAAGGAAAACCAACAACTCTGCCGTTTGAAAAAACCGACTGCGGGATGTACTACCTGCCGTACGCGACCTCGTTGCGTCTGAGTGATTTGGGCTATACCAATAAGTCGCAAAGCAATCTTGGAATTACGTTTAACGATTTGCATGAGTATGTGGCAGGATTAAAGCGCGCGATTAAAACGCCCTCCGAGGAGTACGCAGCGATCGGTCTGGAGAAAGACGGTAAGCGTCTGCAAATCAACAGCAACGTTCTGCAGATTGAAAATGAGCTGTATGCGCCTATTCGTCCGAAACGCGTCACTCGTCGTGGTGAAACGCCGTCTGATGCGCTTCTGCGTGGCGGTATCGAGTACATCGAAGTACGCTCGCTGGATATCAACCCGTTCTCACCGATCGGCGTGGACGAGCAGCAGGTACGCTTCCTCGATCTGTTTATGGTCTGGTGTGCGCTGGCCGATGCCCCGGAAATGAGCAGCGATGAATTGCTGTGTACGCGTAAAAACTGGAATCGCGTGATTCTCGAAGGTCGCAAGCCAGGACTGACGTTAGGTATTGGCTGTGAAACGGCCCAGTTCCCGCTGCCTAAGGTTGGGAAAGATTTGTTCCGCGATCTGAAACGCGTGGCACAAACGCTGGACAGCATCGATGGGGGAGAGGAGTATCAGAAGGTCTGTGATGAACTGGTTGTCTGTTTTGACAATCCTGAACTGACTTTCTCTGCCCGGATCCTACGGTCTATGATTGATGAAGGCATTGGCGGTACGGGCAAAGCGCTGGGTGAGGCTTACCGAAATCTGCTGCGTGAAGAGCCATTAGAAATATTGCAGGAAGCTGAATTTATTGCTGAAACCGAGGCTTCGAAGCGTCGTCAGCAGGAGATCGAAGCGGCTGATACTGAGCCGTTTAGCGTGTGGCTGGAAAAGCACGCTTGATACAAAAGAAAAAGGCCACTCGGGAGTGGCCAAAATTTCATCTCTGAAAACAGGGATGATGATAACAAATGCGCGTCTTTCATATACTCAGACTCGCCCCGGAACAAAGAGTTCAGATTATTTTTAAAAAATTTATCGGAGGTGGCTAAATGCCGTTGTTAGATAGTTTTACTGTCGATCACACCCGGATGGAAGCTCCCGCGGTCCGGGTTGCAAAAACGATGAACACCCCGCATGGCGACGCAATCACCGTGTTTGATCTGCGTTTCTGCATTCCGAACAAAGAAGTCATGCCTGAGAAAGGTATCCATACGCTGGAGCACCTGTTTGCAGGTTTTATGCGTAACCATCTGAACGGTAATGGCGTTGAGATTATTGATATCTCTCCGATGGGATGCCGTACCGGCTTCTACATGAGCCTGATTGGTACGCCGGACGAGCAGCGTGTTGCCGATGCGTGGAAAGCGGCAATGGCGGACGTGCTGAAAGTACAGGATCAGAACCAGATCCCGGAGCTGAACGTTTACCAGTGCGGTACGTATCAGATGCACTCTCTTAGCGAAGCACAGGATATCGCGCGTCATATTCTGGAGCGTGATGTACGCGTGAACAGCAATGAAGAGCTGGCGCTGCCGAAAGAGAAATTGCAGGAACTGCATATTTAGTCTTATTGATTAGCTGTTCCAGTATTTAAATTAACCCCGGTTTATGTCCGGGGTTTTTTATTTTGTCATATAATCTATATCTATTATATTTACGACAGGAATATAATTTAAGCTAATTAATTGGTGACCTGTTAAATAACAAAACGTGATCTGGTAAACAGAAAATAATGGATAATTAACGATGCCAGCTCACACCGATCACATAAATCAAAAAACATAAATAATTAATAGAAAAACATAATGGAATACGCCAGATATCCAGGTAATAAAAAGACTCTTTTCATCGCTGGTGGATGGGGTTTTTATCAAATCTTATCTGGTATACATTAAACTTTAGGGATAAAAAATGAAGGTGAAATATTTAGCGCTTGTGGTCGGCGCTTGCTTTTCGCATAACCTTTGGGCAGCAAATACCGCTATTGAACAGCGTCTTGCTGAACTGGAGCAGCGCGTGATTAATGCCGAACAGCGAGCCGCAGATGCTGAATCGCAAATTCGCTCGCTGAGGCAGCAGCAGGTAGCTGCAGCGCCGACGGTGCAAGTACAGTCTGCTGAACCCTCCGCCTCTACGGAAAATCCACCCAAGTTAACGCTATCCGGTTTTAGCGATATCAAGTTCTATGGCGACGTTGAGTTTAATATGGATGCGGCAAGCCGCTCTGGTAGTCTGACATCAACCAGAACTTCGGCAAATAAAGATTGGGCGCCGGGAACGAATGAACGTTGGGATATCAACGGGCGTCTGCTATTAGGGTTTGATGGCTACCAACGACTGAATAACGGTAATTTCGCCGGATTCTCAGTTCAGCCGCTGGCAGACCTGACCGGAAAAATGAATCTCGATGATGCAGTGTTCTTTTTTGGCCAGGAAAAAGACTGGCAAATTAAGGTCGGACGTTTTGAAGCGTACGATATGTTCCCGCTGAATCAGGATACGTTTATTGAATATTCAGGTAATACGGCGAATGATCTTTACAGTGATGGCTATGGCTATATTTATATGATGAAAGAGGGGCGTGGACGTAGCGACAGCGGCGGTAATTTCCTGATAAGTAAAACCATCGATAACTGGTATTTTGAAGTGAATACATTGATGGAAAATGGCAGTACGCTCTATACCGAGAAGCAGTACCACGGGATGGACTTAACCAATGATAAAAACGTGGCTTACGTGCGCCCGGTGATCGCCTGGCAAAACGGGCGTTTCTCGACGGCAGTGGCGATGGAAAGTAACGTCGTTAACAACGCCTACGGCTATTATGAGAACGGGAAGTGGATCGATCAGTCCGATCGTACGGGGTATGGTTTTACCATGACCTGGGACGGACAAAAAACCGATGCGGAAGACGGCGCGGTGATTAACCTGAATACTGCTTATATGGACGCGACCGATGAGACCGATTTTACCGCTGGGGTAAACGCGTTGTGGCATCGATTAGAACTGGGCTATATCTATGCGCATAACAACATTGACGCTTTCAATGCCACTAACCTGGAAGCCGTTTGCGAGGAAGACTGCTGGATCACCGATCCGGGCAGCTATGATATTCACACCATCCATGCCTCATACTTATTCCCTAACGTAATGAATATGAGAAACTTTAATATCTATCTCGGTGCTTATGCCTCATGGGTTGAGGCCGATCCGAACAATGGCGACAACAGCGAAGATGCACGTTACGGCGGACGCCTGAGATTCAAATATTATTTCTGATGCTGGCCACAATAAAAAAGGGATCCGCAGATCCCTTTTATCAGATAGTTAGTGCGCTCCACCGCCGCCGCCGCCCGCGCCGAAGGGCGGTTTAGCGAACCATACCAGACCAAGCAAAACCAGGAAGATCCCCGCCGACATCCAGAAGATTTCGTTGGCGGAAATAATCAGACCCTGATTAGTGATCTGCTGAGCTATCCACCCTGACGCCTGCTGGTGCGTCATCCCTAAATCCTGCAGCTTGTCGTACATTGCCTGAGCATTTGGGTTGTAGGGGTTAACGGATTCCGTCAATTGCGCATGGTGCAGCGACTCACGGTTAGTCCACATCGTTGTTGTAATCGATGTACCAATAGAGCCGGCCAGCGTTCGCGTAAAGTTAGACAAGCTCGATGCAGCCGCCAGACGCTCAGGTGGTAAACCGGACAGCGTAATGGTCGTCAGCGGCATAAAGAAGCAGGCTACTGCGAACCCCTGAATAAACTGCGGCCAGGCCGATGCGCCAAAGTCCATACCCGGCTCGAACGTCCACGCACGCCAGTAGAAACAGACGGCGTACATAATAAAACTGAATGTCACCAGCCGACGCATATCCAGCTTGTGCGCAAAGCGACCGATTATTGGCGACAGGATCACCGGAATAATCCCAACCGGCGCGGACGCCAGACCAGCCCAGGTTGCCGTATAGCCGTAAACCTCCTGCAATAGCTGCGGCAGCAGGACGATGGCGCCGAAGTAGAGCATATAGGCCAGGCTAATACACAGGCAGCCGATGGTAAAGTTGCGCGACTTAAACAGCGAGAGATCGACAATCGGGTGCTCGTCGGTAAGCTCCCAGACGATCAGGAAGCTGATAGCAACCACGGCGACCACCGTCAGGATGATAATCTCCTGCGAGGCGAACCAGTCCAGCTCTTTGCCGCGGTCGAGCATAATCTGCAAACTGCCGATACCGATGACCAGCAGTGCCAGACCAATGGCGTCAATGCGCCGCTGCTCGGTTTTGGTTTCCCGACCGCGCAGGGTTTGCAGGGTCATCAATACCACCGCAGCCCCGATTGGCACGTTGATAAAAAATATCCAGCCCCAGTGATAGTTGTCGCTGATATAGCCCCCCAGAATAGGACCACATATCGGGGCAACAATCACCGTCATCGACCATAGCGCGAGGGCGATGGAACGCTTGGCGGGTGGATAGTTATTCAGCAACAGGCTCTGTGACAGCGGAATTAATGGACCGGCGACAATACCCTGGATTACGCGGAAGAAAATCAGCATGTTCAGGCTGGTGGACATCCCGCATGCCCATGACGCAATGACGAAGGCGATAGTTGACCACATAAAGAGTCTTACTTCGCCAAAGCGTTTTGCCAGCCAGCCGGTGATTGGAATAGAGATAGCGTTCGCTACCCCGAATGAGGTGATCACCCAGGTTCCCTGGCTCAATGAAGAGCCGAGGTTCCCGGCGATAGTGGGGATCGCCACGTTAGCAATGGTGGAGTCCAGCACCTGCATGAATGTCGCCAGGGACAGCGCGATCGTCATTATGACGAGCTGCGCGCCTTCCAGCGGTTTTTGCTGTTGCATCACACGCACCTTTGAATTAGCCCGCGTTGGCCCGCACGATCTCTTCGATCATCTTATTGACCGGAGCAAGGTCGATTTCACGTGCATTACTTTCTGATACTGGCGTGGTGCGGACCTGGCTTGCCAGAATTTGTCCGTCACGATTGGAGGTATCGACTGTAACCAGCGTAGACAAACCGATCCGCAAAGGATGCTGTGCCAGTTGCTGCGCATCCAGTTCGATACGCACCGGCAGACGCTGGACGACTTTGATCCAGTTACCGGTCGCGTTTTGTGCTGGCAGCAAGGAGAAGGCGCTGCCCGTTCCCATATCGAGGCCGACAACTTTACCGGTATATTTCACGTCATCGCCATAAATATCGCTGACAACCGTCGCGGGTTGGCCAATACGAATGTGGGTGAGCTGTGTTTCTTTGAAGTTGGCATCCACCCACAGGTTGGTGGCCGGAACAACCGCCATTAACGGCGTGGTTGGGCTAATCTGCGCACCAGGCTGTACGGCGCGACGGGATACATAACCGGTCATTGGGCTGACAATTCTGGTACGTTCCAGCGCCAGCCAGGCATCGCGCACTTCGGTGGCGGCCTGTTGTACGGCGGGTTGATCTTCCAGCTTGCTGCCGAGAATCATTGCCTGGTTAGCATTATATTGTTGGATTGCGACATCAAGCTGAGCCTGAGCGCTGGCGACGGCATCACGCGCATGTTGCAGCTCTTCGCGGCCAATCAGGTTGGCATTGCCCAGCGGGACACGGCGATTAAAATCGCTTTGTGCCTGCGTCAGAGCTGTTTTCTGCACTTCAATGTTGGCCTGTAACTGCTTGCTGTTGATCATCAACTGGTGCGTCTGACGCACGCTGGAGGCCAGCGCAGTTTTGGCTTTTTCAAATGCCTGTTTGGCATCTGTCTGGTCGAGGGTGACCAGCACATCGCCTTGTTTTACAAAGTCAGTGTTATCAGCCCAGACTTTCGTCACGCTGCCTGATACCTGCGCCATGATTTGAACTTGGTTCCCTGCCACGTACGCATCGTCTGTATCTTCGTAATGACGCAGTACTAAAAACCAATAAATCCCATATGCCACGGCAATGATAATAAAGAGCAAGGTCAGAAGGAGAAGCAGACTTTTACGTTTGCCATTCTTCTTGACCGGTTGCTGCGGGGTTTGAGTCTCCGCATTTGCGCTCATGTTGTTCTCCACGATCTTCTTTTTATTCACATCGGCTGAGCCGACCTGTTTGTCAGACAGGCCAGCAGTATGCGTGCTGGCCTGTCGGTTTTTTCATTTATAAATCTGGATTTCTGAGCGAGTCGACGCCTTAGCGCAGCGCTTCTAACACCGCGCCATCCTGCTCCATCTGATCAAGACGGGTCAGAAGTTTACGGGTAATTTGCTCAAGCTGATCTTTTTCGGTGGTGCTAAGAGACGACCAGAGCTGGTGCAGGCAATTATGCTGAGGCGGTAACACCTCTTGCAAAAATGCATGGCCTTTCTCGGTCAATTGCAGATGCAGACAGCGGCGATCGTTATCGCTTTCGCGACGTTCGATCCAGCCACGTTTTTCTAACTCATCCGCGATGCGGGTAGCGTTAGTACGTGACGAGCCAAGCGCACAACTCAGTTCAGAAGGCTGAATACTGTGGTTTTCCTGAGACTCCAGCGTAATCAACGCCATAAACAACGTCTCGTTAATCCCTTGAGCTTTCAGCATCTTATTGCGATTTTCCAGCAGCTTGCCCTGCATGTGCATGCATAGACGAGTCAGAAGCACTTCCTGATAAGGGAACTCTTCGTAGCGGCTGGCGCGAAATTTTAGCATTTGTTCAATGGGCGTAAACGAACTATCCATTTGGGTATAACCTCATTAATTTCAGCCGATATAGTAACGACAGTGACAAATAAAGTAAATGTATTATTAATTTAAAATGATTGTTTTTATCTATAAGACAACCAGCATTTTCCAGGCTAATCCATAGCCCAGAGCACTCAGTAACGTTGGAATGATGATGCTGCGGGTCTTATAGAAGCTTGCACCCAGTATGACAAACCCCACCAGAGTAGGCACGAACCGACGAGCGTCGTGCATCACTTCTGGCGCGGTAGACACCACCAGCAGGGCGCAAATTGATGTAATGCCAATAGTGTCGAGTAATATGCCCGTCGCGCCGCGCTTCGTCGGGCGAACATTGCCGACCCCAAGACGGAGCGGCAAATAGCGAAAACAGTAATTTACGCAGCCGACCAACAGGCCAAGTAGCAGAACTTCATAGCTCATCAGGACCTCCTTGCCAAAATGACTGGATGAGCGCCGTCAGGCATCCACAGACAATACCTGCAAGGATAGCGGCAGGGATGGAAAACAGCATGACGCCAGCCAGCGCCCCGGCCAGGGCCGCAGTCACGCAAAGCGCCTGTTTTCGTTGGAATGACGCGAGCAGGAAGCTCATAAACAGCGCCGGGAGCATGAAGCCCAGTGCCGCTTCAACCGCCGGGTAATCTTTGAGTAAACCACTGCCGGAAAACGCGCCGAGCACCGTACCAAACACCCAGGAGGCCCAGGAGCATAGCGCAATGCCGATCATCCAGTTTTCACTCCAGCGCCGGTTATCCCGTACCAGTTTCGCCGTTGCAGCGGCAAAGACTTCATCGGTAAGGCCAAAAGCCCACAGCGCGCTTTTGGGTTTACTCAGTCGCTGGGCGATCCGACTACGCAGGGAAGGGCCGTACAAAACATGACGGACATCCATGGCCATGACGGTCAGCGCGGCGACCCACAGCGAACTGCCTGCGGCGAGCATGGTGGTAATGACAAACTGGCTGGCTCCCGCATAGATAATGCAGGAGAAAAAGACGCTTTCAACCGGCGTAAAGCCAAGGCGAGTGGCATTGAGACCAAATGCAAAAGCGACCGGAATATAGCTGATAACTATTGGCAGGCTGTCTTTGAATCCTTCCGTTAACGTTGCCGAACTGGATTCAGACTGGGGTACAGGGCTTTCCATAGGGTTATAGGTTTCATTACCGAAATTAATATAACTTGGTTCAATGAGTTATAACCTTAGCAGACTGATGGGCTCCTTAACACCCTGTGGAGCCCAATCAGCGGTAAACATGCGTTATACGCTTAATTTACGGCTTCCTGACGGTGAAAACCTCGCCACCAGACCAACAGGTTGAGTATGGCAACGGTCGTACCTGCCAGACAAACGCCAGCCCACCCGGCATGCTGCCAGGCAGAGGCTGAAATCAGCGAACCTGCCGCTCCGCCAATAAAATAGCTGGTCATGTATCCGGCGGTCAGGCGATTACGCGCGTCAGGATGAATGCGATAGATAACCGTCTGGTTGGTGATGTGCACTCCCTGAACGGTGAGGTCCAACACCAGAATACCGATAATCAGCATGGGGACTGAAGCATGCCCAAACCAAATAGCAAGCCAGGAGAGCAGTAGTAACAGCAGCCCCATGGTTGTGGTCAGGTGGGATTTACCTTTATCGGCAAAACCGCCCGCCGGACGTGCGCCTAACGCCCCTGCGGCACCCGCCAGACCGAACAGACCAATCATTCCTTCCGAATAGTTAAACGGCGGCGCGGCGAGCAAAAATGCCATCGAGGTCCACAGAATACTGAAATTGGCAAAAGTCAGGCAGCCCAGCATCGCGCGGGTACGCAGCAATTTATCGTTAATAAACAGGCTGAATACGGAGCCTAACAGCTGCGGATAGTTGAGATGGGTATCGGATTTCATCTTCGGCAGGCCGCGCCACAGTGCAACCGCCATCAGCGCCATTAATACTGATGCGACCCAAAATACAGTGCGCCAGCCGCCAAGATTCGCCAGTAATCCCGCCACGGTGCGCGCCAGTAGAATACCTAGCAGCAGGCCGCTCATAATCGTGCCGACGACCTTACCGCGCTTGTCCGGTGTGGCAAGTGTTGCCGCCAGCGGAACCAAAATCTGTGCCACGACCGAGAACAGCCCGGTCAGGGCAGTACCAAGGATCAGCATACCCAGCGACTGGCTGCTGGCGGTGATCAGCATGCCACCAGCCGCTAACAGCGTCATGGAGACAATCAGCATCCGGCGTTCAAACATATCGCCGAGCGGCACTAAGAATAGCAGGCCGGCGGCGTAGCCGAGCTGGGCCGCGGTGACGATAAACCCTGCGGTACTGGCAGAGAGCGAAAAGTTGCGCGCGATGGTGTCGAGCAGCGGCTGCGCATAATAGTTACTGGCGACGGCGAGGCCGGTGGCGATAGACATTAACAGGATTAGCGAAGGGCTAAGTCCCTGAGTTGTTTTCGTCATGGTTTTCAACTGAATAATGGATTGCAGAAAACAATCATAACGGAAGTGATTAAATGTTGCTGATTTGTTGAGTGATGGATTGTGCGATTGGAGGAGGGTAGATAGGCCGGATAAGGCGCATCGCGCCACCATCCGGCATTGGTATGGTTATTGTGCCTGATGACGCTACGCTCATCAGGCCTACGAGTGGGTTATTTCTGCGCGGCCAGCGCTTCGTTCACCCAGCCGTCAAACTGCTGCTGGTGGGCTTTGATCCAGCCGTCAACGTGACCCTGCACGTCGGCTTCAGACGCTTTCCCGTCGTGCATCATTGCGTTCTGCGCGTTGATATCCGCCAGCGGCAGCTTCATGATGGCAAACAGTTTCGCCGCAGCCGGGTTTTTCTCCGCCCAGGCTTTATTGGCGACAATATGCATCGTGTTCACCGGGAAGCCGTAGTTGGCACCGTTTGGCAGCTTGGTATCAATATCTTTCTGCTCGCCTGGCAGGGAAGAGAACGGCACCTGCAGCCAGACCACATCTTTACCCGGCTTCATTACGTCGCTGACCCAGTACGGTGTCCAGGTGTAGTAAAGAATGGGTTTACCTTCTTTGAAACGGGTAATGGTGTCAGCCATCATCGCTGCATAGTTACCGTGGCTGACCTCGACGGTTTTTTCCAGATCAAAGGCTTTGTTCTGGTGGTTGATTACTGCTTCACAACCCCAGCCCGGTGAACAGCCCATCATATCGGCTTTTCCGTCACCGTTGGTGTCAAAGATTTTGGCGATCTTCGGATCTTTTAACTGGGCGATATTGGTGATTTTGTACTGCTCAGCGGTTTTTTTGTCGATCAGATAACCCTGTGCGGCACCCGTAACGAATACCCCCTCGCGATAAAACTTTTTGTCTCCGCCCGCCGCGGCGTACATATCATCATGCAGCGGCTGCCAGTTCACGGCGGTAAAAGTTGCATCGCCAGAGGCAATGGAGGTATAGCCGACGTTGTAGTCAACTTCGCTGGTTTTGTTAACGGTGTAACCCAGTTTCTCCAGCGCACGAGCGACTAACTGCGTCTGGAAGGATTCTTCAGAGATAGTGCTCTGGATTGGCTGTACGGTAATGCCTTTGCCCGGCAGGTCGGCAGCGAAAGTGCTGGTGGAGACAAGGGTGGCAAACGCTGTGGCAATAATTGCTTTCTGTCGCATCGTTGTTCCTTAATTATTGGAGGGACGTGTAGGCCCGGTAAGCAATGCGCCACCGGGCAACGGGTGAATTACTTCGTGAAAGGGCGAGTGATAAGCCCAACGGGACCAGTGGTGTACCAGCGACGGTTGCCACGGCTACGCGAATCGCGACCAACGGCCTGCGTCAGGCGATCCAGAATGATGGCGAGGATCACAATCCCAACTCCGCCGACGGTGGCAAGCCCCATATCCAGACGACCAATTCCGCGCAGAACCATCTGACCCAGCCCGCCAACGGCAATCATCGACGCGATGACGACCATTGAGAGCGCCAGCATCAGCGTCTGGTTAACCCCGGCCATAATGGTGGGCATTGCCAGCGGGAGCTGCACTTTAAACAGCATCTGACGCGGGCTGGCACCAAACGAACGCGAGGCTTCAATCAGATCGGCTGGCACCTGGTTAATTCCCAGAATAGTCAGACGTACGATTGGCGGCAGGGCGAAGATAATCGTCACCACTACGCCCGGGACGTTACCAATACCGAACAACATGACAATCGGCACCAGATAGACAAACGCGGGTGTGGTTTGCATGGCGTCCAGCAGCGGGCGAACAATTTTTGCGGCCCGTGGACTGCGCGCCAACCAGATCCCCATCGGCAGACCGATCACCACGCAGAACAGCAACGCGGTCAACACCAGCGCCAGGGTTATCATGGCCTGCGACCACGCGCCGATGGCACCGATGGCAATCAAGGAAATCAGCGTAGCAACGCCCATCCCAACGCCGGAAATTTGCCAGGCAATCAGCGCGAACAGGATAATCGCCACCGGGGCTGGCATACCTAACAGCAGCTGTTGAAAACCGTTGAGAATGTAATCCACCGGGACACGAATGCCCTGGAAGACTGGACGGAAATGGGTAACGACCCAGTCGATCCCCTCTGTGACCCAGCTGTCCAGCGGGATCAGCGTTTTATGGAACGGATCCATAATATTGAAATGCTCTGGTGCCGGCGCGGGGGCGCTGGTCAGCCAGTCCGCGCCACCGCCATCAGTGGGCGCACCGGATGGCGTGCTCCAGGCATCGGCAGTTTGTGCGGCGCTGTCGGCCGCTGGTGTGGTATCCCACGGATTAGTTTGATCAGCCATTGTTTACCCCCTCACGATCTAAAGCCTGTAACAGCATGCGTTTTGAAATGACGCCCACATACTGCTGTTCCTCATCAACAACCGGCACCGCGCACGGGGCCTGGCCGACATGAGAAAGCAACTCGCTGAGAGGAGTTTGTGCATCTACGGCTAACGGCTCATCGATCAATGCCGCTTCAATACCTTGCGCCTGACTTAACGCTGTTTTTAAGGAGTCGATTGAAACAACGCCAACGAATTTATTGCCGCGTTCGATCACGTAACCATATTCGCGATCTTTGTCCTGCAATAATTGCAGCGCCGAACGTGGGCCCACCCCGGGCGTTTTACGAATTAAACCTTCGGGGCTACGGCGTGAAATATCTTTCGCACTGAAGACCTGGCTAATATCAACGCCGCGGAAGAAGGTGCGTACATAATCATTGGCTGGATTATTCAGGATTTCATCCGGCGTGCCGACCTGGACCACTTCACCGTTTTGCATAATGGCAATTCTGTCGCCAATACGCATAGCTTCGTCGAGATCATGCGATATAAAGACCACGGTGCGTTGATGCTTCGCCTGTAGTTTTACCAGTTCATCCTGCATCTCAGTACGAATTAATGGATCGAGGGCTGAGAAGGCCTCATCCATTAATAAGATATCAGGGTTAATGGCTAATGCGCGGGCGAGGCCTACACGCTGGCGCATACCCCCGGAAAGTTCATCCGGGTATCCGTGAGCATAATTCTCCAGACCAACCTGACGTAGCGCATCTAACGCTTTTTCACGACGTTCATCCGCACCAACACCGGCTAATTCCATGCCGAACGCCGTATTGTCCAGCACCGTCATGTGCGGCATCAGGGCAAAGGACTGGAACACCATCGCAATCTTTTTTCTGCGCACCTCGCGAAGCTCAGCATCGGATATCCGGGCGATGTCTACGCCGTCAATCAATACCTGCCCGCGGGTGGGTTCAATCAGGCGATTGAGAAGGCGTACCATTGTGGATTTACCCGAACCGGATAATCCCATGATGACAAATATCTCGCCTTCTTCAATGGCCAGACTGGCGTTCTTAACGCCAAGCGATAGCCCCGTTTTATCCAGAATCTGCTCTTTTGAAAGTCCTTTTTCAATATATTTGAAGGCTCTCTGCGGATGCTCTCCAAATATCTTATAGAGATTTTTAACTTCTAATTTAATTGCCATGCAATAGAATGATTCCTGTTATTTGTTTATATCGATATATTACCTGATGGAAATAGTGACCTTTTTCTACCCTAACATACTGAGAATCTGAGACAACCCTGAATTTGGTTGTGGCATGAATATTGCCAAAGGCCAGGTGGCGGGACTTCCCGTGATATAAGGGCTGAGCGCGAATGTGAGCGGCTTAATATTTTTTGTAAATGGCAATGAAAAGTCGCCTGAATTGCTGGAATGCAGGCGAATAATGCGTCTGATATTGAGTGTAGATCACACAATTATATTTGCACGACAAAAGTGTGATCCTGTTAAAATATTTCCGCGAAAAATGTACGGTATTTCCCGTGAAAATGAGTGCTAGAAATTCCAGTCGTCATCTTCGGTTTCGACCGCTTTTCCCATCACATAGGATGAACCGGAACCCGAGAAGAAATCGTGGTTTTCGTCAGCGTTGGGCGACAGCGCGGCAAGGATTGCCGGGTTAACCTCCGCCATTTCAGGCGGAAATAGCGCCTCATATCCCAAATTCATTAATGCCTTATTGGCGTTGTAACAAAGGAAGGCTTTGACGTCATCCACCCAGCCGGTCTCTGCATACAATTCTTCCGTATAACGCGCTTCGTTATCATACAATTCCATCAACAGGTCAAAGGCAAAATGCTTTAACTCTTCGCGTGCTGATTCGGAAATATGCTCCAGACCTTTTTGATATTTATAACCAATGTAATACCCATGAACCGCTTCATCACGAATGATCAGACGAATGAGATCGGCGGTATTGGTCAGTTTACCGCGACTGGAGAAATACATCGGTAACCAGAAGCCAGAATAGAACAGGAAGGATTCCAGAAACACGCTGGCTATTTTTTTCTTCAGCGGTTCGTCGCTGGCGTAATGTGCCAAAACGATCTGCGCCTTGCGCTGGAGTGGGGTATTTTCTTCACTCCAGGCGTAAGCTGCATCCACATCTTTGGTCTGGCAAAGGGTGGAGAAAATAGAGCTATAGGAACGGGCGTGCACCGCCTCCATAAAGCTGATATTCGACAGCACCGCCTCTTCATGCGGCGTTAACGAATCAGTCATTAACGCTGGTGCTCCGGCAACATTCTGAATGGTGTCGAGCAGCGTCAGCCCGGTAAAAACGCGGATTGTTAGCTGCTGTTCGGCTGCGTTCAACGTTTGCCAGGCCGGAATGTCATTGGAGAGCGGGACCTTTTCCGGGAGCCAGAAGTTACTGGTCAGACGGTTCCATACCTCAAGATCTTTATCATCCTCAATCTTGTTCCAGTTGATGGCGCTCACGCGGGATAATGTCATTTTCTCCTCCTTACAGCGCGCATGACACGCAGCCTTCGATTTCGGTGCCTTCCAGCGCCAGCTGGCGTAGTCGGATGTAGTACAGGGATTTGATGCCCTTACGCCAGGCGTAAATCTGCGCTTTGTTGATATCGCGCGTGGTGGCGGTATCGGGGAAAAAGAGCGTCAGTGAAAGCCCTTGGTCGACATGCCGCGTTGCTTCAGCGTAGGTATCAATGATTTTTTGTGGACCGATCTCGTAGGCATCCTGATACAAGGCCAGATTCTCATTGGTCATAAACGGGGCAGGGTAGTAAACGCGCCCGGTTTTGCCCTCTTTACGAATCTCTACTTTCGACACGATCGGGTGAATGCTTGACGTGGCATGGTTGATGTAGGAGATAGAACCGGTGGGCGGAACCGCCTGTAAATTCTGATTATAAATGCCGTAGCGCATCACATCTTTACGCAGCTGTGACCACATCTCGCGCGTCGGTAGCGTAATGCCGCTGGCGGCAAACAGTGTGCGGACCTTGTCGGTTTTTGGCTGCCAGTCGCTCTGCAGATACTGGTTAAAATACTCGCCGCTGGCGTAGCGTGACTGTTTGAATCCGGCAAAGGTTTGACCCCGCTCGCGAGCGATCTTCATTGACGTATTCAGCGCATGCCATGTGATGGTGTAGAAATAGAGATTGGTGAAATCCAGCCCTTCCGGCGAGCCGTAGGCGATCCCTTCCCGCGCCAGATACCCGTGCAGATTCATCTGCCCAAGACCAATCGCGTGCGACGCGCTGTTCCCGGCGTCGATCGAAGGCACGCTGCGGATGTGGCTCATGTCCGAAACGGCGGTTAAGCCGCGAACCGCCGTTTCCACGGTACGACCAAAATCGGGTGAATCCATGGTATGGGCAATGTTCAAGGAGCCGAGATTGCAGGAGATATCGTGCCCGATCTGCTCGTAATTGAGATTTTCATCGTAGGTGGAGGCACTGTTAACTTGCAAAATCTCCGAGCACAGGTTGCTCATATTGATCCGACCGGCAATCGGATTGGCGCGATTCACCGTATCTTCAAACATGATGTAAGGATAACCAGACTCAAACTGGATCTCGGCCAGCCGCTGGAAGAATTCGCGGGCGTTAATGTATTTTTTGCGCACGCGTTCGTCGGCCACCAGTTCGTCATACCGCTCACTCACGGCGATATCACCGAACGGTTTGCCGTAAATCCGTTCCACGTCATACGGTGAGAACAGCGCCATCCGGGCATTTTCTTTCGCTAGCCGGAAGGTGACGTCGGGGATCACCACGCCAAGCGAGAGCGTTTTGATGCGGATTTTCTCGTCGGCGTTTTCGCGCTTGGTATCGAGAAAACGTAAAATATCCGGATGGTGTGCGTGCAGATACACCGCGCCTGCGCCCTGACGTGCTCCGAGTTGATTCGCATAAGAAAACGCATCTTCCAGCATTTTCATTACCGGGATCACCCCAGAGGACTGGTTCTCAATGCGTTTAATGGGCGCACCTGCCTCGCGCAGGTTGGAGAGCAAAAATGCCACGCCGCCGCCGCGTTTGGAGAGCTGAAGTGCGGAGTTGACCGCCCGACCAATAGACTCCATGTTGTCTTCAATACGCAACAGGAAGCAGGAGACCAGCTCGCCGCGTTGCTGTTTACCGCAGTTTAAAAAGGTTGGTGTGGCGGGCTGAAAGCGCCCGGAGAGCATTTCATCGGTCAGTTGCATCGCGAGTGCTTCATCGCCCTGCGCCAGCGTGAGTGCCACCATCGTTACCCGATCCTCAAAGTCTTCGAGATAGCGCTTACCGTCGAACGTTTTCAACGTATAGCTGGTGTAGAACTTCCATGCGCCGAGGAACGTCTGGAAACGGAATCCGCTGGCGTGGGCGTGGGCGAATAGCTTCAGCACGAACGCGCGATCGTAGCGGGCTAACACGCTGGCATCGTAATAGCCTTCATCCACCAACGTTTCCAGGCGCTCCTGCTGGCTGGCAAACGCCACCGAGTTGGGGCGGACGTGTGCGGCAAAGAAGGCCTCCACCGCCTGATGGTCTTTGTCGAACTGAATGCGCCCGGCTTTATCATACAGATTCAGCATGGCGTTCAGGGCGTGATAATCCAGCGTTGGCTGCATTACACGTTCTGCGGTTGTCGTTGCCAAAATTCGCTCACTCCTTTTCGAACGTTGTCGATATCGCTTTGGGTGCCCATCAGCTCAAAGCGATAGAGCCACGGCACGCCGCATTTTTGTGAGATGACATCACCCGCGCGACCGTAGGCGTCACCGAAATTACGATTGCCGGAGGCGATCACTCCACGGATTAACGCCCGGTTGTGCGTATCGTTTAAAAAGCGGATCACCTGTCTTGGGACCGCGCCAGCAGTGCCGCCGCCGCCGTAGGACGGCACGATTAATATGTAAGGTTCGTCTACCCGGATCGGCTCGCGTTCGTTAAGCGGAATGCGGATGGCAGGCAGCCCCAGACGCTGCATAAAGCGGTGCGTATTTTCGGAGCTGCTGGAGAAGTAGACGAGCTGACTCATGCGCTGGCCACACGGTGTTCCGGATGCAGACGGTTGATCATGTCCGGGCGAAACCCTGACCAACTGGTTTCACCCGCGACTACGACCGGTAACTGGCGAAACCCTTGATCGCGCAGGTTATCAGCCAAATCGGGCTGTAAATCGACGTTTACCATCTCAAAGTCAAAACCACGACTTTCCATTGCCCGTTTGGTGGCATGGCACTGAACACAGTTATTGCGAGTGTAAATAATAATACGCATGATTCGTATTTCCATTTAAAAATAAAAGATCGGCGCGATAGAGGGCGTCGGGTTGTGTGTGTCCTGATAGGAAAGATACTAGATGTGGTTTTAAAAAGATTCAACCATACAAGATATGGGAATTTTAGATTGATGATGGGCTGGGTGATGGGCATGGCAGGGGAAGTGATATGTACCATCGCAGGTTGCCGGATGGCGCGCGTCGCGTCTAATCCGGCCTACAGGAAAGCACTTCCCAGGCCGGATAAGGCGTTTATGCCGCCATCCGGAAGCGCAGAATCACATGCGCATCCCCACCGCCAGGCGGTTAAAGCAGTTCATCAGGCTAATGGCAAATGTCAGGTCGCTAATCTCTTTCGCGCTGAAATGGTCGAGCAGCGGCAGATAAACGTCATCTTCGGCGTGAGTAGTGGCAATTTGAGTGACCGATTCGGCCCACGCCAGCGCCGCACGTTCCTGCTCGCTGAAGTGGTGACTCACCCGCCAGCCTGCCAGCGCATCCAGTTTGGCCTGCGCAACTCCGGATTTGCGCAGTGCTTTACTGTGCATTTCCAGACAAAAGGCGCAGCCGTTGATTTGCGAGACCCGCAGGTAAATCAGTTCCGTCAGCGTAGGTTCCAGCGCGCAGTTCTCCAGCGCTTTGCTTGCCTGAACCAGAGCGTTATAGATTTCGGGGCTGAGTTCATAATAGGGCTGGCGTAACATGGTCATGGTATTTCTCCTCGTTTGGATGAGCCGCAATGTAGCACTATAATGGACTGCTACAGAGAGCCATATTGTTACCAAAAAAGCAGACCATAAATGCCGCGCTATCAGCAAATCGCCCGTCAGTTAAAAAACGCAATTGAGAAAGGTGAACTCAAGCCCGGTACCAGATTGCCCTCCAGTCGGACCTGGGCCCAGGAGCTGGGAGTATCACGCTCGACGGTGGAAAATGCCTATGCAGAGCTGGTGGCGCAGGGCTGGCTCGCGCGGCGTGGACAGGCAGGAACGTTTGTCAGTGAGCAACTGCAACCAGAAAGGGCGTCTGCATCTCCTGCCATCTTTGCCGGAGAAAATCCCAGACCGCAAACTTTTCAGATGGGATTACCCGCACTCGATCTTTTTCCGCGCGAAGTCTGGGCGCGGGTGATGGGACGGCGTTTGCGCACCCAAACGCGTTTTGATCTGGCGGTGGGCGATGTGTGTGGCGAGCGGGCGTTACGTCAGGCGATTGTGGATTACCTGCGGGTCTCACGCAGCATTGAATGCCAGCCAGAGCAGATTTTTATCACTTCAGGTTATGCGGCATCAATGACGTTAATCCTGCGCGCTCTGGCGCATCCCGGAGAGGGAATGTGGGTCGAAGATCCCGGCTTTCCGCTGATTCGGCCCGTGGTGGCTCAAGAACGCATTGAGTTGAAGCCGGTAGCGGTGGATGCCGATGGTCTGGATGTCAGCGCCGGGATTCGCGACTACCCGCAGGCGCGTTTTGTACTGCTCACTCCCGCACATCAAAGCCCACTGGGAGTAGCACTGTCTTTAGACCGTCGCCACCAGTTGCTGGAGTGGGCGACTCGTGCGCAGGCGTGGGTAATCGAAGATGACTATGACAGTGAATTTCGTTACCACGGTAAGCCGTTGCCGCCGCTAAAAAGTCTGGATGCGCCCCAGCGGGTGATTTATGCCGGAACGTTCAGCAAATCGATGTTTCCGGCTTTGCGTACGGCATGGCTGGTGGTGCCCCTGACCCAGGTTGAACACTTTCGCCAACAAGCGGCGCTAACGGCCTGTAGCGTCCCGGTTCTATGGCAGCAAACGCTGGCGGATTTTATGCGAGACGGCCACTTCTGGCGACACTTAAAACGTATGCGACAACATTATGCCGAACGACGACAATGGATGGAAAACGCCCTGACCGAACAAGGATTTAGCGTCATTCCTCAGGAAGGTGGGATTCAACTGGTGATGAGTGTGGACGGAGATGATGTTGCGCTGGTGCGTAAAGCGAATCAGGCCGGGTTAGCTGTTCAGGCGTTAAGCCGCTGGCGAATAACGTCAGAAGGAAAGGGGGGAATATTGCTGTCATTTACCAATATCAGCTCGGCGGAAATGGCGCAACAGGCGGCGTACCAACTGCGGATGGCGCTGACATAAATCTATACCCGTCATACTTCAAGTTGCATGTGCGTTGGCTGCGTTCGTTCACCCCAGTCACTTACTTTAGTAAGCTCCTGGGGATTCGCTCCCTTGCCGCCTTCCTGCAACTCGAATTATTTAGGGTATATAAGGTTCTTACGATATGCGTCCCACCATCGCCACCCGTTTATGGACTTTTCTGAAAGCGTTGCTAATGCTGAATCAGGTAAGGTAAGCCCGCAGTAAAAGATAACGAGGAAAATAATATGTATTTACGACCTGATGAGGTGGCGCGCGTACTTGAAAAAGTGGGCTTTACCGTTGATGTAGTGACGCAGAAAACGTACGGCTATCGTCGTGGCGAAAATTATGTGTACGTTAACCGTGAAGCACGCATGGGACGTACCGCATTAATTATCCATCCCACGCTAAAAGAGCGCAGCTCTTCGCTGGCAGAACCGGCGACGGATATTAAAACCTGCGATCATTATCAGCAATTCCCGCTGTATTTAGCCGGAGATACTCATGAGCATTATGGTATTCCGCATGGCTTTAGCTCGCGTATTGCGCTTGAGCGTTATCTGAGCGGGTTGTTTGGCGACGTTAATTCTAACTAATAACGCGACTGGCAGTGCCAGTCGCAAAGAAGCGTGTCAGGCTTTAGCCTGATGATAGCTGCTGACCTTAAACAAGCGGCGGCAATAATCAAGAAAGTAGCCATAGACAGCGCCCATCAGCATTGATACCACGATGTTCGAACTTACTGCAGCCGTAATCTGGTGCCAGTCCGCGCCAACCGTCAGCAGAATAATCACATACACCGGCGACTGGAAGGTGACATAAGCCAGCACATCCGCCAGATTTTTTGCCCATCCTGCCTGCGTGGCTTTACGCGCCGCGCGCATGAACAAATCACGGTACATGCCGTATGGCCACGCGATCAGTATGTTGACAGGGATAGCGACTAATCTGGAATACAGCGACTGTTCGAAGCTCATTCCAGAAAGGAATATTTCGATCAACATGTTCACGACAGAACAATAAACAACCATCGCGAACGTGTCTGCTACTGCATGACGCAAGCGTGACTGCGGAGAGAACATGTTAATGCTCCTTGTAAAAAGGGGGAAAAAGGTTTTGAATACCTTAACTGCTAGTGATTTGTCTTGATGCTTTCGCGTTTTAATAGGATATCTGCCTGGATAATAACTAGCAACTAGCTTAAAATTTTTATTTATTGCCTTTTTGTCGATAAAATGCTCTGCAATGGTTTGTTTTTTGTTCGTTTTGGTGTTTTCGTTGCTGTGTTAATTAAAATTCTTTTAGATCAAAGAGTTATTTTTGCTTGTTTTTCTGAATTTTTTGCGCGCCTTTTCTGAATGTTGACTGATGTGCAATATGTATACTCGTTGGTTCCACGCGATGCTATGGCCTGTTTCTTAAGTGACGCACTGAGATACCTTGCAGGTATATTCAAAGCTGCAATCAGGGTCATAGAATATATTGTCTGAGCGATAGCAGAATGGATGCTATAAATATCAGAGTTGGCTATTTGTTTAATGACCTGCGAATAAATTAGACTGGAAATATAATAATCAGTTGCATACAATATTTAGCGTAATACCATTTTTATGTTTTACGTTAAAGAGGTTTTGTTAATATGAGTTCAATGTTAAAAAACTTAAATAATATCCGCTCGCTGCGTGCAATGGCTCGTGAATTTTCCGTTGATGTACTGGAAGATATGCTTGAAAAATTCAGGGTAGTGACCAAAGAACGGCGCGATGAAGAAGAACAGCTACAGCGCCAACGCGCAGAACAGCAGGCAAAAATTAATGCCTTGCTGGCGCAGATGCAGGCAGACGGGATCAGCCCGGAGGAGCTGCTGAGCATAACACCTGCTACGACACGTTCAGTTAAAAAACGCCAACCGCGCCCGGCGAAATATCGTTTTATCGATCTCAATGGTGAAACGAAAACATGGACTGGGCAAGGTCGCACACCGAAGCCAATTGCCCAGGCGCTGGCTACCGGTAAATCTCTTGATGACTTTTTGATCTAATTACGAAGGCGGTGAGGAGATCCTCACCGCTTATTTTCAGCAAACGCCGAAATCACCCTCTTCGGTATATCGCGTGACATCAGCTGCTTTCAGCGTGAATTTATCACCGTTTTCATTACTGGCTTGTACCGCCACAATTTGATCGTCATTGACTTCAACAACCTTCAGTTTTGGACCGCCCATACGCGGTTGAACCAGATCGCCAGGTTTAAACATATTGTTGCGCTCCTTTATTTATCATTTATCGCAGAACTCACCATAGATCACGTCAACCGGCGGGTACAGTGCTGTTTCAATGATTACCGCTTAATGAGTACGTCGGTTCCAGGGCATTTTGTCCAGCAGACGCGCCATGCCGCAAAAGCCGGTCACGCCAGCGAGAATCAGCCCGGCCCCGACAAAACCGCTCAGCAGGAAGAAAGCACTGCTGACGGCGTAACCCAGAATAACACCGAGTAAGGCAAGGCTACCCGCGGCTATCTGCACCTGACGCATCAGCGGTAACGGTTGTGAACTGTCTTTCGCCACCGGCAACCCTGCGGCTTTCCAGCCGTCAATTCCACCTTCCAGCAGCCAGACCTGCGCGGGCGCAGCAATGGCGCTCAGTTTTATTGCCGCATTTTGTGTACGTTTGCCTGACTGGCAGTGAAAAATCACCTGCTCGGCGCGTAAATTCGCAGGCAGCGATCCCTGTTCAAGCGCGGGCAACGGTGCCAGATGAGCCTCAGGAATATGCTCGTGCAGATACTCGTCAGCGTCGCGGATATCAATCAGTTTTGCACCTTGCGCGATCAGTGTCTGCGCCTTGCGCGGGGAAATCGTCCCAATAGTCATGATGGCTCCTTATGGGCAATACAGTGTTTTTAATGTGGCGATCAGCGAATTCACTGCCGCATTTTTAATGGAGTAGAGGATGCGCTGGGCATCGCGCTGGCTTTCTATCAGACCTTCTTCACGCATACGCGCCAGATGCTGGGAAGTGGCGGAAGGGCTAAGGCCGGTAACACGGGCTAACTCGCCTGCGCTGGTACCGGGTGAACCGCAGAGCATGCACAAAATCAGCAACCGTTTCGGGTTACTCATCGCTTTTAGCAGGGCGGCAGCTTGTTCAGCGCTGGCCTGGAGTTGTTCAAGTTCAGTCATATGTATTTAAGCATAATCTAAATTAAGCATATTCTAAAATAAACAACCAACGTACGCCAGCGTAAAGAGCGTAAAGGAGGGTAAAACAGCCGCGGAATGCTGGCGGAGTTGGGTAGAATGGCTACTCTTAGAGATAAAATCTCTTTTTAAACAATGATTAATTTTTTGCTTGTAGGGAGTGTGTATGGGTTTCTGGAGAATCGTTTTTACTATTATTCTACCCCCGCTTGGCGTGCTGCTGGGGAAGGGGTTCGGCTGGGCATTTATCCTCAATATCGTTCTGACGCTGCTGGGCTACATCCCTGGTTTGATCCATGCCTTCTGGATACAGACGCGTAATTAATTCCTTTCAACTACGGCGCTTTGGCGCCGTTTTCTTTGGCCCTCTTTCTCCTCTGCTACACTTTTGGGTGTTAATTGTTAATTACCGAGGTGGATATGGGACTCTTCAATTTTGTAAAAGATGCGGGTGAAAAACTGTGGGATGCGGTCACTGGAAACCATGACACAGCCGATCTGGCAAAAAAAGTGCAGGAACACCTGAACAAAACTGGCATCCCTGATGCGGATAAAGTGGACGTGCAAATTAACGAAGGCAAAGCCACTGTTTCTGGTGATGGATTAAGTCAGGAGGCGAAAGAAAAAATTCTGATCGCGATTGGTAATATCTCCGGTATTGCCAGCGTAGATGATCAGGTTAAAACCTCTGCGCCCGCGAGCGAAAGCCAGTTTTATACCGTGAAATCAGGGGATACCCTGAGCGCTATTGCTAAACAGGTTTACGGTAATGCCAACCTGTATAACCAGATATTTGAAGCGAATAAACCCATGCTGAAAAGTCCGGATAAAATCTATCCTGGGCAGGTGTTACGTATTCCGGAGCAGTAATATTATTCAGGCTTATTCCGTCAGCAATTTACCGGACATCGCCTGTTGAATAATCGGAATCGGCGTCAGCAGGTGCTGGCGCATTAATTCGCTGGCGCGCGCGGCATCGCGTGCCAGAATTGCTTCGGTCAACGTTTGGTGCTGATCGTGTTTGTCTTCCAGCATCTCCACCGACAGCACCGTTTTTCGCAGCCAGATAAACCGGTAGCGCGCTGCCAAATCGAACAGTCGTTCGCGCATTTGCAGCAGATATTGTGAACCACAGCCAGCGACAATCGCCGAGTGAAACGCCTGATGGCGCTGATCCCACTCGTCGAGCATCTGTTCGCTGGCATCAATGGCTTCAAGCTTACTAAGCATATGCGCGCGCGCCAGAATTTCAGCTTCCCAGGCGTCGTCGCCGCGTTCAATGGCCAGCGCGACCAGCATGGCTTCCATATTGGCGCGGGCATCGAAAATATCGAGCAACTCCTGCTCTGACATCGGGGCAACACGATACCCTTTCTGATTTACTACCGTCACCAACCGCTCGGCAACTAACTGCGAAAGCGCTTCGCGTAGCGGTCCCACGCCAAGCTCATAGCGTGAGGTCAGCAGGCTCATACGCAGTTTTTCATCAGGCTGATACACACCGCGGATGATGTCGTTCTTCAGCCAGCGGTATCCATCAATGGCCGTCGGTTGGGGAATGGCGGTCATGGTCATACTCCTGAAAGGATTTCCCGGCCTGCGCCGGGAACAGGTTTAATGCGTATTTTGCAATGGTGCTTTTTGCCAAGATAGCAGTTTTTTCCAGCGTGACATAATGGGCACGGTGCAAATAATTCCTATGGCTAACAACCCGGTAGAGATAACTTCCAGCTGTTGTGCCGGGCGAAACAGCATGACCACCAGCACAAAGATAATAAACGCGATGACCAGCCAGGTAAGCCACGGATAGAGCCACATTTTCAGTTTAATTTCACCGCCTCGCGCCAGCAGGATTTTGCGCATCCGCAGTTGAGAAACGGCAATGACCAGATAGACCAGCAGTGCGATGGCACCGGAACTGTCGATCAGGAATTTAAACACCTTGGCCGGGGCGTAATAGTTGACGATGACGGTGAGGAATGCGGCACCGGTAGACAGCAACACCGCCACATAAGGCGTTTTACTGCGGTTCGTTTTACCCATAAAAGCGGGGGCATCGCCACGGCGGCTCAGGGAGTAGAGCATACGCGAGGACGTATACAGCGCGGAGTTGAGACAGCTAGTCACCGACAGCAAAATGACGCAATCCATGATCAGTTTCGCGTGCGGGATATGCAGTAGCTCCAGTACCGAGCGGTAAGAACCGACTTCTTTCAGTCCCGGCATGTTCCACGGGATCAGCGCCACCACCACAAAAATAGAGCACAGATAGAAGATGGAGATACGCCAGATAACCGAGTTGGTGGCGCGAACGATATGTTTATCCGGGGTATCGGATTCGGCGGCGGCGATGGTAACTATCTCTGCGCCCATAAAGGAGAACATGGTGATTAACATTGCGCTGATCACGGCGCCAAAACCGTTGGGCATAAAGCCGCCCTGATCCCACAAGCGCGAAACCCCGCTGACATCGGCATAAGGGTAGAAACCGCTAATCGCCGCTGCGCCGAGGGTTATAAACGCCAGAATGGCAATCACTTTGCACAGCGCCAGCCAGAACTCGAACTCACCATAATTTTTGACGCTCAGCAAATTACTGCCGGTTAATGCCAGCGTGATAACCAGAGAAAACAGCCAGATAGGAATACCAGGCACCCAGGAGTGAAGAATGATGGCGGCGATATTCGCCTCCAGCGGTATAACCAACACCCAGAACCACCAGTACAACCAGCCGATGGTGTAACCTGCCCAAGGGCCGATGGCCTTATCGGCGTATGTGGAAAAAGAACCGGTATCCGGTGTGGCGACGGCCATTTCGGCCAACATGCGCATAATCATCACCACCAGCAATCCGGCGAACAGATAGGCTAATAATACTGCGGGGCCGGCTTCTGCAATCGCCACGCTTGAACCGACAAACAGACTTGCGCCGATTACCCCGGCAATAGACAGCATGGTGACGTGGCGTGATTTCAGCCCGCCCCCTAAATCATGTGATTGTGACACTTGCCCCATCTTTAAACCTCTCGAAAGTATTTCACTTGGGAGAGCACCCCGGCATTCCCGCGCCGGGGCACGCGTATTATTGTTATTGACCCTGTTTGCCGGATGGCGGCTCCGCCTTATCCGGCTTAAAACTCCCCGTTTTGATACGGGTTTAACCCTGCTTTGCCTCGGCAAAACACTGGGCGATAATGTCCAGCCCCTGGCGGATTTGCGCATCTTCAATAGTCAGCGGGACAAGAATGCGCAGCACGTTGTAGTAAGGTCCGCAGGAGAGCAGGATTAGCCCTTTATCGCGGGCACGAGCGACGATTTCAGCTGTCAGTTTGGCATCGGGCTTCGTGCGATCGCCGTCTTCGAACAGTTCGATAGCAATCATCGCGCCCAGCCCGCGTACGTCGCCAATCTCGCGGTGGGTTTCCGCGATAGCCAACAGGCCTTCACGCAGGGTTTGCCCCAGCTCGTTGGCTTTTTGCAGCAGATTTTCCTGCTCGAAAATGTTTAGTACCGCCAGCGCAGCGGCACAGGCAATTGGGTTACCTGCATAGGTACCGCCCAGACCGCCCGGTGGAATAGCGTCCATGACATCGGCGCGTCCGGTCACGCCTGCCAGCGGGAAGCCTCCGGCGATGGATTTGGCGAAGGTGGTGAGATCGGGCGCAACGCCCATCTGCTCCATGGCAAACAGCGTACCGGTGCGGCCCGCACCGCTCTGTACTTCATCAGCAATCAGCATGATCCCGTGTTCGTCACAAATAGCGCGCAGACGTTGCATAAAAGCAGGAGAAGCGGCGTAAAAACCACCTTCGCCCTGGACGGGTTCAATTACGATGGCGGCGACGTCTTCTGGCGCGGCATCGTTTTTGAAAATGCGGTGAATGCTGGCGATAGCATCGTCGTCACTGATGCCGTGCAGTGGGCAAGGATAAAGCGCGCGATACACGTGGCCCGGCATCAGCCCCATTCCGGCAGAGTATGGGTTCACTTTCCCGGTCAGTGACAAGGTGTAGTGGGTACGGCCGTGGTAAGCACCGCTGAAGGCGATTGTGCCGGTGCGTTTGGTGGCGGCGCGGGCGATTTTCACCGCATTTTCTACCGCTTCAGAACCGGTGGTCACCAGCAGGGTTTTCTTGGCGAAATCACCCGGCACTTTCTTATTCATGATTTCGCACAGCTCCAGGTATGGCTCATAGGCCAGCACCTGGAAACAGGTATGGGACAGCTTTTTCAACTGTGCTTCTACCGCAGAGACGATCTGCGGGTGCAGGTGACCGGTGTTCAACACTGCAATACCGCCAGCAAAGTCAAGGAATTCACGGCCTTCAACGTCCCAGACCCGACAGTTTTCTGCACGCTCGGCAAAAATAGGGTGGATCTGGCCTACGCCACGGGGAACGGCGTTGCTGCGACGTTGCATAAGTTCTTTGTTGGTGCTCATCAGGTGTTCTCCAGTATTTATTGTATTAAAGGCCGATGCACATATATTTGATTTCTAAGTAGTCTTCGATGCCGTATTTTGATCCTTCACGGCCAAGACCGGAGGCTTTGATTCCCCCAAACGGGGCGACTTCGTTGGAGATAATGCCGGTGTTAATCCCGACGATGCCGTACTCCAGCGCTTCGCCAACGCGGAAGACGCGGCTTAAATCTCGGGCGTAGAAATAGGCGGCCAGACCAAACTCGGTGTCGTTGGCCTGAGCGATGACGTCGGCTTCGTCTTTAAAACGAAACAGCGGAGCCAATGGGCCAAACGTCTCTTCTTTGGCGACCTTCGCGTTGTCAGGCACATCTACCAGAATGGTGGGCTGGAAGAAGTTACCGCCGAGCGCATGAGGTTTACCGCCCGCGATAATGCGCGCGCCTTTATCCAGAGCATCGGCGATGTGTTCCTGCACTTTGGCAACCGCTTTATCGTCGATCAGCGGTCCGGTGGTGACCTCTGGTTGCAGACCATCGCCGAGATGCAGTTTGCTCACTGCATGCTGGAGTTTTTCGGCAAAACGCTCATACACACCGTCCTGTACGTACAGGCGGTTGGCGCAGACGCAGGTTTGCCCGGCGTTACGGAACTTCGAGGCCAGCGCACCTTCCACGGCTTTATCAAGATCGGCATCGTCAAAGACGATAAACGGCGCATTGCCGCCCAGTTCCAGCGATACCTTTTTGATGTCTTTGGCGCACTGCTGCATTAACTGACGGCCAATTTCGGTTGAGCCGGTAAATGACAGTTTGCGCACCAGCGGGTTGCCGGTCAGCTCGTTACCGACCGCGCTCGCAGAACCGGTCACCACGCTGAAAACGCCAGCCGGGATCCCGGCGCGATTAGCCAGTTCTGCCAGCGCCAGAGCGGAGTAGGGGGTCTGGCTGGCGGGTTTAAGCACCATCGTACAGCCTGCTGCCAGCGCCGGACCGGCTTTACGGGTGATCATCGCTGAGGGAAAGTTCCACGGCGTAATCGCGGCGGTAACGCCGATCGGCTGCTTGATGACGATCAGACGCTTATCGGCCTGATGGCCAGGGATCGTATCGCCATAGATGCGTTTACCCTCTTCGGCAAACCACTCAATAAATGAGGCGGCATAGGTGATTTCGCCTTTGGCCTCCGCCAGCGGTTTACCCTGTTCCAGGGTCATCAAGCGGGCGAGATCGTCCTGATGCTCAATCATCAGGTTGAACCAGCGGCGCAGGATATTGGCTCGCTCTTTGGCAGTCAGCGCACGCCAGGCCGGCAGAGCGCGGTTTGCGGCGTTAATCGCTTCGCGGGTTTCATCTGCCCCCATTTTAGGTACGCTACCCAATTGCTGACCGTTGGCGGGATTGGTCACCGCGATGGTCTCGCCGCTGTTAGCGTCACGCCAGTTGCCGTCGATCAGTGCCTGCTGGCGAAATAAGGTTGGATCGTTAAGTTGCATGATTGCTTCCTGTCTTAATCGGTTTAACGGGTAAATGCGGCGTGTAATGTCTCCACGCTACGTGCCGCACGCAGCGTGCGTCCGGGATTACTCTGGTTCTCCAGCAGCGCATGAACTTTGCTGACAATATGTGCACCGATAGGGATTGCCGATGTTGCCGCCGGAGAAGGCGCGTTACAGGTGTGAATTGAGCGTGGCGTGGTGACAAACAGAAAATCGTCGATAAGCTTGCCATCAGGTGATACCGCCTGTGCCCGCACGCCCGCAGGCCACGGTTGCAGATCCTTAAGCGTCAGGCTCGGACAGTACTTTTGTACCAGCCGCAGATAACCGCTTTTGCACAGAGAATTCTTCATTTCGCCAAGCCCTGAGCGCAGGTTGTTTTGCAGCACGCGGCGAATACCAGAAGAGCCGAGGATCTCCAGCGTATCGCTGAGCGAGAAGTCACGCTTACGGTAGCCTTCACGTTTAAATGCCAGCACCGCGTTGGGGCCGACCGTGACGCTGCCGTCAATCATCCGGGTCAGATGAACACCGAGAAACGGCATTGCCGGGTCGGGGATGGGGTAGATCAGATGGTTAACTATCTGATTATGTTCTGGCGCCAGGCGGAAATATTCGCCACGGAACGGGCAGATGATAAAGCCAGGTTCAACGCCGAGCATTTTCACCAGTCGGTCCGCCATCAGGCCAGAACAACTAATCAGCGTCGCGCCTTCATATTCCTGGCCCTGACGGGTATGGACAATCACGCCCGTAGCGTGCTCTTTCAGCGCGCTGACCTCGGCGTTGTAAATAATCTCACCGCCTTTGGCCTGGAAAATATTCGCCATCGCGGCGGTGACTTCACGGTAGCTGACGATCCCGCTCGACGGAACAAAAATGCCGCCCAGACCGGTGATATTCGGTTCACGCTCGCGAAGCTCCTGCGCATTCAGCCATTCGCGCTCCAAACCGTTAGCGGCGGTGCGATCCCATAGCGCGCGCATGCGCTCCATTTCCAGAGGGGAGGTGGCAACCAGCATTTTTCCGCAGATGTCGTAGCGGATGCCGTTTTGGTCGCAAAAGGCTTTTGTGGCGCGATTTCCGGCCAGGCAAAACTGCGCCTTCAGGCTGCCGGGAGTGTAATAGACCCCGGCATGAATGACGCCGCTGTTGTGGCCCGTCTGGTGACAGGCCGGGCCGGACTCTTTTTCCAACAGCGCGATTCTGGCGTCCGGATAGACATCAATCAGCTGCATGGCGGTCGACATGCCGATAATGCCGCCGCCAATAATCACAAAATCATACATCCGCTTTTTTCCTTCGCGCTTACTGATGAGTCTGGTAGTGGTTTGTCGCGTAAGCGAAATAACCACGTTGGCGCATCAGTTCGCGGCGCAGGTCAGGATGCGAGGTGAAACGATCGCGACCGTGCAGCCAGAACAGGTTGTTGATCAGCAGGAATTTACCCACTGAAACCGGTACGGAAATAATACTTTTGCTGGTTTCCAGCGCGTCGGACAGGTCACTCAGCCAGACGCCTTCTTCATAGTCTTTTGGCTGGACGAACTGGTCGATGTAGCGCATCACCGGACGACCCTGCTGGTCAACGTCAAATACCGGATGGAACACTTCCTGGCTCACGTTTTTGCTTGGCGGTGCGGCAAAGCGCATAGGGCGACGCGCCAGCGGATGGGTAAAGTACTGATCCAGATGTTCCCAGTCGTCGAGGTGCAGCAGCAGCGAGTTACCGCCGGTCATGTTCTGCTCGTCAATCTTCATCATCAGCACGTAATCGGTGATTTCTTCGAGATAGGTTCCGTCGTTGTGCAATTCCATCACTCGGTGAGGCTGGCGCAGATAGCTGTCTGAGTTATCGACGTTTTTCACCACAAAACGTGCGTAATATTGACCGCTCATCGCATCAAAATTCGAGCGTCCGATTAGATGTGCTACCGCCGTCGCCAGCTTGACCATCTCTTCTGCCTGCGCCACATCATCCACGCCAACGGCATTGATCAGCAGTGCGCCTTCGGCACGATCGAGCAACGTTTTCAGCAGCAGAGGCTGCAACTGATTGCCGCACAGGTCGTCGAGGATCTTGCCCACTTTGAAGCGCAAGAAGGATTTGTATTCCAGCGCCTGCACCGGCCACTGCGCGACGGCCTGCAGAAATTGCTCAGTGGTCTCAGCGGAAAAAGTCAGCTCCAGCAGGCGTGGGGACTGGGCTGATGGTTTCAGCGTGAAACCGCTGTAGTGCTGGGCTGGATCTTCAGCGTTCGGTTTTACGGCAGTCAGTGCGTTCATCAAATCGTTCCTCTCAGTAGATTGTCAGGGAGATATGGCGCAGCTCGTTTCGTAGCCATAAATTAAAAATATCTACATTTTTGAAAAACGCGCACATAATGAGCTTGTTTGTTTATTATTTGTGATCAAAAGCAACAAATATTTAACATTGCAAACAATAGGGATTTAAAGCGAAGACAGGGATAGAGCGGTTATATCAGGTGGTAACCACCTGATTTTAAAGAGGGAAATAAAGCATCTTAATGTTCAAGAGCAATAGCGCAGACGTGTTCAACATGAGTGAGATCGTGGTACAAGTCAGGCAAGGTCATCTTCTTACGAATTACGATTTTGAGATTAACCTCGATTTTACCCTTCTTAATATCCCTGATCGTGATGTTTTCAATAATGTTTTTCTGTTGATGGATGCGGGTTATCAGATTTTCGAGCGCATCGCGTTCATCAAGAATAACCCTGACTTTTACTTTTCCGGGGAACTGGTTTTTAGTCTGTAAGAAAATAATGAACGGGCTTAATTTAATTGCCAATAAAAATAAAGCCGTGGCAAAAAAAGCATGAAAATAAAAACCGGCCCCACAGGTGATTCCCACCCCAGCAGATGCCCAGACAATTGCCGCAGTAGTGAGACCAGAAATAGCATCGTCGTGTCGGTGCAGAATGACTCCCGCACCGAGAAAACCAACGCCACTAATAATCTGAGCCGCCAGACGCATAGGATCGCTACGGATGTTCATCGAAATTTCAGCATAGTATTCTGCAGATTGTATTGATACGACAGTTAACACACAGCTGGCTACGGATAAAATAACGCAAGTTTTGAAGCCAACCGGTTTCCCTTTCGATTCTCTTTCCAGGCCTATAATGCCACCCAGAATAAATGCAATGCTGATTTTGATGATCGTAGTTAAAGGCAACAATCCTTGCTCATTGATGATGGCGGCCAGATTATTCATGCAATTACCTTAATGAAAGAGTCTTTAACGATCAGGAGTTTGCTTTTTTCAATGGGAGGTCTGCTTTGCGTTTTGAAATATCGTCCCGGAAGAATATCAGGAAGAATACGCTGACCACTGCGGCAACGCCTGCTGAAACTAGCCAGAATGTTTCCCATTGCGGTAACGCCTGTGGGCCTTGTTCCGTCACGGTGCTGTTGAAGATTTGACCGCATACGGTAGAGGCAAACAGCAAACCGACGCCGTTGGAGACGATAAATCGCAAGCTTTGGGCTTGTGCTTTAATCTCTGGCGCGGCTTTACGGTCAACATAAATGTCGCCCACGGTAAAGAAAAAGTCCCAGCAGAATCCCTGCAACATCAGACCGATCAGCACAAACATCATGTTGGCATCCAGTGATGCATGAGCAAACAACAGTGTGCGGATGATCCAGCAAACGGCGCCCAACATGAGAGTAATTTTGAAGCCGGCTTTCAGTAAGAAAAACGAGAGCAGGAACATAAAAATGACTTCACAGGCGATGCCGACCTGCATCATTGACGCGGCGTTATCGAATCCAAGCGCTTTTAAAAAGACCGGGATATAGGCGGAATAAGCTGTTTTGGGGATCATCAGGACAAAAATACTGAGCATCAAAACCGAGAAACTGCGGTCCTTGAAGAGTGCCAGAGCGTCCAGACATAACAGATCGCGGAGTGTAAATACGCTTCCTTTTGCTTTCGGTGGGGTGTTTGGCAACGTAAAGCAGTAAAGGCCGAGCACGACACCGGAGGCTGACGCAATATACCAGGTGATGGTATTTCCAGAATAGCCCATTTCACCAATAATAAAACCGATGACCATAAAGCCAAATGTGCCGAACACACGAATAAAGGGGAAGTATTTCACCCCGTTAATGTGGCTGAAACTGATGCTGTTAGCCAGCGCAGTTGTTGGATAAAACAGCAGACCGACCAGGAAGATCATGGTCAACGTCATGCCCGTGTTTTGTGCCTCAATAAATTGTGGAACAAACAACAGTACGCCAGCATTAATTAAATGCAGGATCGCCATGACTTTTTGTGACGAAAAGAAACGGTCGGCTACCATGCCAATAAAGAGTGGCGAAAGAATGGTCGCCAGACCAAGCAAAGCATAAGATGAGCCAATAATGGTCGCCATACCATAGGTACTTAATACCAGTCCCATGGTCATATTCCAGGCGCCCTGCATGAAATATTGTATGAACATCATAACCAGCAGGCGTGGTGTTTTATTAAGGTCCATATTGCATATCCTTATTGGTTGATGCTCAGGTTAAGCCCATCCCAGGCGACAAGAATGTTCTCTTTGTCACACGCCGCCACGAGATCGTCGTACAGTAGACCGCCGCTGTGTGAGACATGCGAGACGATGAGTTGGCTATTTTTCTCAAGGCAGCCCAGTTCTGCAAGCCTGTCTCTGGCGGCGAAAACGGTTTCCAGACTCATGTGGTTATTTGTACGGTTATCACCATTAAAACCGTAGGTACATTCCAGCACCGTTAAATCGATCTTTTTACCTTTCAACCATTGCCAGGTGAGTTCAGGGAACCAGCCCGAATCATGTCCATAGAAAATTGACTGACCATCTTTTTCGATAAACCAGGTATAACAAAGCTCCCATTTGGCATGGTTCGCCAGCAGTGGAGTGATTCGGTATCCGCGGGTTTCAACGGTTACGAAGGGAACCAGGCAATGAAAAGCAAATCTTTCTGCGCTGTAGCCTGGTAACACTTGTGCCGCGCCGTTAATCGCACGGTCATTACCAAAAATATGCAACGGATGAGTAATCTCAAATCCGTACCCTTCCATTCGGCTAAAAAGATCGCCGACGTTGAAATGATCGGGATGTGTATGCGTGAACAGCAGCGATTTGATCTCTGTTGCGTCCAGGCCATCTCGCAGCAGTTGCTGGCTGAATTCAGGCGCGACATCAATCAACAGTTCATCGTCGATGATCGCTGAGGAGTGCGTGCGTATGTCTTTGCCTTTACGAATACGGGCTTGCTGACAGTGCTCACAACGGCAAAAAGGATTGGGTATCCCTTCGGATGCTGCGGTTCCCAGAAAATGAATATTCATGTTTCCCTCTTGATCAAAACAGAGTGTTGTTTTTTGAACGAAAATGTAATGAAACGTAATTGGAACGTGTCAATTATTATCCTGCAGCTTCAAGGCAACAACGATCTTTTGTTGCATAAGTGATCCTCTTCAAGAATTTAATAATTTATTTTTATATTTCATGGTGTTGAAATTTTTAGTTCATTTCTTCGTGCTATGTGGGGTTGAGAGGTGGTTATAAGAATGTGTTGATAAAATGCACTTTTTAATATTGTAACGTTCAAATTATCTTGCTGGAGATAGTTTCCTGATGAGCGCCGTGCTAGCATCAAAACATCAGGGGAAGGGTGTAAAAATGCCAACTATCAAAGACATAGCAAGAATTGCCGGTGTATCGCATGGGACTGTCTCGAATGTGCTCAATGGCAGAGGAAATGTAAGCGTTGAGAAGATTGAAGCGGTTCAACGTGCGGCCCGAGAAGTTGGCTATCAGTTGAATGCGCAGGCGCAATCATTGAGAGCCAGCAAAAGTCAGGGAGTGGCCTTGATTCTGCCGGACATCAATGCGGAACGTTACTATCAACTTTATCGGGGATTACACCAGGCCTGGCAACCTTCACTCAGCGAACCGGTTGATCTTTACCTGACTAATGATTTGCCCAATCTGGAACTGGATATTTTGCAAACACTGGCGGCAAAGTCTTACCAGGCTGTTGTCACCGTGAGTTGCCTGGACAACAGCCAGCCCTATTACGATATGCTCAGGCTCTCCCCGGAGAATGTGCTTTTTGCGTATCGCCAGCCAGCCGGTGCAGTTTGTTATTTTAGCCTTGACTATGTGACCGCAGGGGAAGAAACCGCAAGAAGGGCACTGGCGCAGCTGCCGGGTCATATTGGTGTTTTCTGCGAGCCGCTGGAATTTGCCCACAGCGCACGCTTTACTCAAGCGATACAGAAGGTATGCCGGGAGTTAAGTCCGCACACAAAGCTTACGGTTATACCTGCGCATGCCAGTGAAGTTAACACCGTCGCGTTTGACTTTTTCCGGGGGGCGATACCCGATCTGTTTATTGTTCAGGACAGTGAGAAGACGCGTGCGTTGACGCAAGCGTCCTGGTTTGGGAGTTCTCAGTCCTGCCCGCCGATAGTACAACTGAGTGATAATCTTCCTGCATCTTTTGATGGAATCACCAGCTATCAGATGGATTATGCCCGCCTGGGGACAACTATTGCTTCATGTATTCGCCAACCCAAAAGTAAAGAGAAGCACCGTATTCTGGCGAATTGCGGTTTTTCCTGGAATGGGCAATACGCTCCGCCTCATGAGACGGAGGCGACGCTGAATATGTTAATTTTGCCCAGCCCTTCGACCGATGCGCTGAAGAAACTGTTACCTCACTTTTATCGCCAGACCGGTATTAAGGTTAATCTTGCGGTTTATCCGTATGATGAGGTTTTTGAAATTCTCTCTCATCTTCACCTGCACCCTTATTACGATTTACTGCGAATCGATATGGCATGTTTTCCCTGGTTTGCAGAAAAAGCATTATTGCCGCTGGAGTCGGTCTCCCCCGAGCTCCCGTTATTGCTGGATAACTTCTCTGAGCAAATTCAGCAGCACTTCAGCCAGGTGAATGGGACTGCATGGGCAATTCCCTTTGATGCCAGTATGCAGCTTCTGTTTTATCGACGAGATCTGTTTGAAGATGCGACGATTAAACGGATGTTTTATGAATCAACAGGCAAAGAGTTAACGCTACCAGAAAATTTCGCACAATTTGATGAGATTGCCGCTTTCTTTAGTCAATTGCATCAGCCAGAAAACAGACAGCGCCCAATGGGAACGGCGGTGACGTTGGGCAGCTCAGGACTTATCGCCACTGAGTACTTGCTACGTTACTACGCGTTAGGTGGACGATTGGTGCGTGAGGGCGAGCCGGTACAACTTGATGCTTCGCTTGCTGCCGCTGCACTCGAAGAATATCTGCACCAGCTTTCTATCGCCGTGAATCTCCCTGGTGAGTGGTGGAGTGATGCGGTTAAACAGTTTGAGCGTGGAAATCTCGCCATGCTGATTATGTATCTCAATTTGTTTAACGATGTTGCGCATACGACTATCGCCCCCACGATTGGCTATGCTCCCGTTCCGGGGCACCTTCCACAATTGGGCGGTGGCTCTATTGGAATGTCTCGCTACAGTAAGAAGAAAAAACAGGTTGAGCAGTTTTTTCATTGGCTTTATTCCGATGAAATTTCGCGCCATCTGGTTCTATTGGGGGGCAATAGCGCCTGGTCTGGAATATGTCACGATCAAAATGTTCTCAATCTCTACCCGTGGTTTAATTTACTGAATGAAAAAGGCATGACGGGAATACGGGAGTCTCAGGGAAGTAAAGGTGAGTCTTTTAACCTGCGACAGGCAGAGATTATTATCGGGCAAGGCGTGACGAATGCGATTAACGGCATTATGGACGTCACGCAGGCCGTGGAATACATCAATGCGCGGATCAGAAACGAAACGGGTGCCTGAAATATGCGACTCCTCGCCTCTTACTGATGACGTAAGAGGCGAGAAAAAGCGGTTAACAGTAACCCACTTTATAAATGCGCCCGCTCTGGATGCCTTCGACGCTGCGGCGATAGGCGTTGGCGACCGTGACGGCGGGGACGCTTTCAAAGCCGGGGAAGAACCCGTCATAGGCTGCAGCGGATTCACTCAGCACGGTCGGGCTTATCAGGTTAATACGCTGACCACGCTTTAGCTCACAGGCAGCGGCGCGCACAAATCCTTCCAGACCGGCATTGATCGTTGCCGCATTTGCGCCTTGTGCGATGGGCTCGTGGGCGATAATGCCGCTAATTAACGTTATCGAACCGCCATCATTGAGGAAATGCTGCCCGGTTAAGGCCAGACGTATCTGGCCTAACAGTTTATCCTGAAGCCCCTGATTAAAGTCCTGGTCGGTCATTGTCGACAGCGGTCCAAAGAACAGATTGCCGGTGGCGGAAACGATCGCATCTACCCGACCGACTTTTTCGAACAATGCCTCGACACTCTCCTGCGAGGTGATATCGACCTGGTAATCCCCCTGCGTGCGACCTACGCGGATCACCTCATGTTTACGGCTCAACGTTTCTGTGACTGCGCGACCCACTGTACCACTGGCACCAATAATGACGATTTTCATAACCACCTCCGCAATAGTGTGAGCCGCTATTCTTTAATGAAAATGAAATCGGATAAACTGGCTAAAAGTTAGATGATTACTAACCAGGGGTTTGCAATATGGATAAGTTACGCGGCATGGAAACGTTTGTCGCCGTGGTGGAGAGCGGGAGCTTTACTTCTGCGGCGACGAGGCTCGAGATGTCTGCGGTGATGGTGGGAAAATATATCGCCCAACTGGAAGCGCAGCTCGGCACGCGTTTGCTGGAGCGCAATACGCGTCGCCAGAGTCTGACCGATGCCGGACGCGTCTATTTTGAAGAAGCTCGTCGCGTGCTGGAGCAGGTATCGATAGCTGAACGTTCGGTAGAGCGTCTGCGGCTGGCACCAGCAGGGACGCTGCGCATAAGCGCGCCCACGTCTTTTGGCGCTTGCGTGATCTCGCCACTGGCCGCTGCGTTTTTACAGACCTGGCCAGAGGTGCGCATTGAACTGGATCTAACCAACCGGATGGTTGATCTGGTTAATGAAGGTGTTGATCTGGCGATCCGCATTGGCGATATCCATCAGACTGACGTGGTGGCGAAATACCTGTGTCCCTACCGTATGGCAATTTGTGCTTCGCCAGAATATCTTGCCCGCCATGGCACCCCCCGGACGCCCGCGGATCTGGTGGATCATCTGTGTCTGTCCCATACCGTGTGGACGGCCCGCAACGAGTGGATACTGCCTGGCGTGACGGGGGAAGTCAGATGGAAACGCGATGCGATCCTGCGCTGTAACGATGGTCATGGACTGCGTATGGCGGCGGTAGCGGGGGCTGGGCTGTTATTGCAACCGGAGGTGCTGTTGGCAGAAGAGCTGGCTACTGGCAAGTTGGTTCGTATTCTGGAAGGATTTACGCCACAGCCGCGACCGATTCATTTGCTGTGGCGACAGGATTTGCGTCCGTTGCCCAAGCTGACACGGTTTGTTGAACACCTGCTGGAAGGAATGCGAAGTTTGCGCTGAAGATGAAAATGCCGGATGGTGCTGCGCTTATCCGGCCTACAGTGGCGATTAATCGTAGGCCGGACAAGGCGCGTTACTAACCGATATCCACCTGCGGTTTGCTGTTGCGTTTACGGATCATGCGCAGCACCGGCGGGACCACGATAACCAGTACCGCCATCACCAGCAGCACTTTCGCCACGCCGCTGGCCCACAGAATATCCATACTCCCGTTACTGATAGACAACGCCCGGCGCAGGTTCTGCTCCAGCATTTCCCCGAGAACGAAGCCCAGAATCAATGGCGACATTGGGAAGTGCATTTTACGCAAAATGTAGCCCAGCACGCCGAGGGCGACCATCAACACCAAATCGAAGGTAGTGCTGTGGACAGCGTACACACCTACCGCGGAGACTGCCGCAATAGCGGGTACCAAAAACCACAGCGGAATGGTCAGCATGCGGGTAAACAAACCGATCAGTGGAATGTTCATCACCAGCAGCATTACGTTAGCGATCAGCAGCGCCGCAATCAGCCCCCAGACGATATCCGGCTGTTCAGTGAACATCGCCGGCCCCGGGGTGATGTTGTACAGCGTCAGCGCGCCCATCATCACCGCCGTGGTACCGGAGCCCGGCACGCCGAGCGTCAGCATCGGGATGAAAGAGCCGCAGGCCGAGGCGTTGTTGGCGGCTTCTGGTGCTGCTACGCCACGAATATCCCCCTTGCCAAAGCTGTCGCTGTTGCCGCTGAGCTTTTTCTCGGTCATGTAGGTGATGGCACTGGCAATGGTGGCGCCAGCGCCAGGCAGAACGCCGACGAAAAAGCCAATCACTGATGAACGCAGGGTGGCCCCTACGCACTGAGCGCCTTCTTTGGCGTTGAACAACATGCGGCCCGTTTTACGCACCAGCGTCTGGCCACTGCTGGTATGTTCCAGCATTAACAGTATTTCAGAGACAGAGAACAGCCCAATCACCACTACGATAAACTGCACACCGTCGGAGAGATGGACACTGTCAAAAGTAAAGCGATAAACCCCGGTGTTGGCGTCTACGCCGACGGTCGCAAGTCCGAGACCGATAAGCGCTGCCAGAAATGATTTCAGCGGATTTTGCGCCATCATGCTGCCGAGACAGGCAATGGCGAAAACCATTAAGGCAAAGTATTCTGCCGGACCGAAGGCCAGCGACCATTGGGCTAACGCCGGGGCAAACAGAATGATGCCGCCGATGGCGATAAGCGAACCAAAGAAAGAGCTGACCGCCGAGATAGAGAGCGCCACGCCGCCGCGTCCTTGCTGCGCCATCGGGTAACCATCCAGCGCGGTCATAATCGCCGCCGCATCGCCGGGAACATTCAGCAGGATGGAGGAGATGCGCCCGCCATATTCACAGCCAATGTAGACCGTAGCCAGCAGGATCAGCGCGGATTCTGCGGGCAGATGCAAAGCAAAGGCCAGCGGCAGCAGGATCGCCACGCCGTTGATTGGCCCAAGGCCAGGCAGCAAACCCACAATGGTGCCTACAAAACAGCCTATCAAGGCGATGACCAGGTTTTCCGGCGTCATTGCCACCGCGAAACCCTGAGAAAGATAAATCCAGGTATCCATCGTTTCTCCGTTAACCCAGCCAGGCGCCGAGTGGTAAGGTGACGTCAAGCAGTCGGTCAAAGGCATACCACAGCAGAATGCCGAGCACCGCGCCGGAAATACCCGCAGCCGGGATGGTTGCGCCGAACAGCATGCCAATCACCACAGTGAGAATGGCGGTGGCGATGGGAAAACCGAGCCACTCAAAACCCCAGGCGTACATCAACAGAACAATTACCATCGTCAGCAGCTTTTGCAGCACGTGGCGACGGGGCCAACTGATGGTATCCGGATGGCGCAACAGCAGCGCCACGGCGCATACCAACATCAGACTGATAATGCCCAGCGGGAAGGGACGCGGCCCTACGGGTTCATAGCTGTATTCGCTGCTGATTTGCCAGGCCACGAACAGCCCGGCTATGCAGAGCAACAGCCAGATACCTGCAAAAATACGATCGCTCATCATCTTTGCCTCTGCGTTTACTTCGCCAGACCGAAGGCTTTCGCCTGCTCACGATAATCCGTAACCTGTTTTTTCACGTAGTCGTCGAGCTGTTTGCCGCTCATGTTGAACTCAAACAGACCGCGCAGATCGCGTTGTTTTTTAAACTCATCGGTCTGCTGGAGTTTGTTAAAGGCATCAACCCACCACTGATACTCGGCGTCGCTGACTTTTGGCCCAACGTAGAAGCCACGAATGATAGGCCACACGAGGTCATAACCCTGCTCTTTGGCGGTTGGCACGTTGGCTAACTGGCCCGGTAGGCGTTGATCGGAGAACACCGCGAGCACGCGGATTTTGTCGCCGCTGAGGTAGGGCACCATCTCACTGAGATCGCCGGAAACCACTTGTACGTGATTTCCCATCAATGCGGTAACCGGTTCGCCACCGCCTTCAAAAGCCACATAGCGCATCTTGTGCGGATCGACATTGGCTTTTTGCGCCAGCAGCGCCGACTTCATCCAGTCCTGGCTACCGATAGAAGCACCTGCGCCAATGACCACGCTGTTAGGGTCTTTCTCCATTGCGGTAAGCAGATCTTTCAGCGTCTTCCATGGCGCATCCTGACGTACGGCAATCATGCCGTAGTCGGTGCCGACACTTGCCAGCCAGCGGACATCATCCACACCGTAGCGACCAAACTTGCCCTGAGACAGGTTCAGCAGGGAGCCGCCGGAGAAGGCCACCACGGTTCCCGCTTCAGCCGGGCGTTGAGCGACGATAGCGTTATAGGCCACGGCACCAACGCCGCCGGGCATGTAGGTTACGCGCATCGGTTTTTCGATAGCGCCGGTTTCCATCATGCTCACCTGAATCAACTTACAGGTGAGATCGAAACCACCGCCGGGTTTAGCAGGGGCGATACATTCAGTGCGCGATGGCGCTTGTTCGGCTAGAACAGAGGTACTCATCAGTAAAATGCTTGCAGTAAGGGTACGAAGTAACTGTTTTTTCATTGTTTATCCTCACGCCGGAAAACCGGATTTTCGGGTACGGAAGAAGATTTTTGTGATTATGTGAGCCGATGTGTAGCAGTTCGGTTGCGTGATTGTTAAAACATTAACCTTTCAATTCCCTTTCAATGCGGCAGAAACTTTACAGGATGTGATATGCGTCTCTTATTAGCGGAAGATAACCGTGAGTTAGCTCACTGGCTGGAGAAAGCGCTGGTGCAAAACGGTTTTGCCGTTGACTGCGTTTTTGATGGCCTGGCGGCCGATCACCTTTTACATAGTGAAACGTACGCGCTGGCGGTGCTGGATATCAATATGCCGGGGCTGGACGGCCTCGAAGTCGTTCAGCGCCTGCGTAAACGCGGACAGACGCTTCCCATTCTGCTGCTTACGGCGCGCAGCGCGGTGGCCGATCGGGTGAAGGGACTGAACGTCGGGGCCGATGATTATCTGGCAAAGCCGTTTGAAATCGAGGAGCTGGATGCCCGGCTGCGGGCCTTGCTACGGCGCAGCGCGGGGCAGGTACAAGGCATCCAGCAACTGGGGGAACTGGCGTTTCACGATGAAGGCTATTTTCTGTTGCAGGGGCAGCCGTTGGCGCTCACGCCGCGCGAACAGGCGCTGTTGACGGTGCTGATGTACCGTCGGTTGCGACCGGTTTCACGCCAGCAGTTGTTTGAGCAGGTCTTCAGCCTGAGTGATGAGGTCAGTCCTGAAAGCATTGAGCTGTATATCCATCGTTTGCGCAAAAAGCTACAGGGAAGTGATGTGCGCATCGCCACGTTGCGTGGTCTGGGCTATGTGCTGGAGCGTAGCGATGAAGTGGGTTAAACCCCAATCGTTATACCTGCAACTGCTGATGTTTTTGGGCCTGCCGCTAATGTTGCTGTGGGGCCTGTCAGCATTTAACAGCTATGTCAGTGCGCTACAGGCGGCGACCCAGGCGTATGACCGCACGCTGCTTTCATCCGCCAGGACCGTCTCCGAGCGGCTGGTGGTGCGCAATAAACAGTTAGAAGTGAATGTGCCATGGGTGGTGCTGGACAGCTTTGAATTGAATATGAACGACCGACTGTATTACAAAGTGGTTGATCCGGCGGGGAAGGTTATCTCTGGTTATGACGATTTACCGGCGATGCCACCTGCAACTTCGCGCACGCGGCTTTATCCGGCGCTGGCATGGTTTTATCACACTGAATATCGCGGTGAGGCAATCCGTGTGGCGCGTCTGCTGCAGCCTGTCAACGAAGGTGGCATTGTTGGCATGGCGGAGATTTATGTTGCCGAAACGCTGCAATCGCGGCGTTATCTGGCGCGACAGCTGTTGTTTTCCTCGTGGGTTTCGCAAGGGCTGCTGGTACTACTGACTCTGGTGCTGGTTGGCTGGCTGCTGCGCCGGGTGCTGCGCCCGATGCGCCAGCTGTCATCGCTGATGGTGCGTCGTGAGCCGGGGCTACTGACGCCGCTGCCGGAGCTGCTGCCGTGGTCGGAAACCCGTCTACTGATTGTGGCGTTTAACCGCTATCTGGACCGACTTCGCGGCCTGATTTCTCGCCAGGAGCGCTTCAGCGCGGATGCTTCCCATCAGCTTAAAACGCCGTTGGCAGTGCTGAAAACTCAGGCGGCGGTGGCTCTCGCCAGTCAGCAGCCGCAGCAGTGGTACGAGAGTCTGCAAGCCATGAGTACCACGCTGGATAACACCATTCAACTGACTGAAAGGCTGTTACAGTTGTCGGCGGTGAAGCGCAAAGAGCAAGGGGAAAGGCATTTCTCGCCGGTTAATCTGTATGAGGTGGTGCAAACCAGCTGTTTTACCCGACTGGCGCAAGCGCGTAGTAAAGGGATCGATCTGGGCTATGAAGGGGATCAGGACGCGGTGTGGGTCGAGGGCGACGAAGTCTTGCTCGGGGAACTGTGCGGGAATCTGCTGGATAACGCACTGAAATACACGCCGCCGTATGGCGTGGTGACTGCCCGACTGCGGCGAGAAGGAGAGGCTGTGGTGCTGGTAGTCGAAGATAGCGGGCCAGGCATTGATGAACAAATGGTGCATCTGGCGCTGCTCCCGTTTCATCGTCTGGATAACGTCGGCAATATTCCTGGGGCAGGAATCGGTCTGGCGCTGGTCAACGACATTGCTCGCCTGCATCGTACGCACCCACAGCTATCCCGGAGTGAAGCATTAGGCGGGTTAAGCGTACGGATGCGGTTTTTATGTCTGGAGCGAGAAAGGCAGGACGATCGGTGTCGTCCTGCGCCCGTTATTTAAAGGTCACTGTCGCATTGACCGGGATACTAAATGCGCCTGGTTGAGGAGGGTTCTTCAGCCAGAACAGGGTCGCCATGAACTCTTTGCGCCGACTGTCGCTCTGGTTGTTAAACGCGCCGCTGGTAAAATCGATGCGGTTGCCGCTGATAATATCCCCGGCGCCGGGCCGTGCAGCATCCTGAAGCGTAACGCCGATATCCGGCGTACCCTGACCGGTAAAAACCGTGCCGCTGTTGTGCGTGGTGCCGGTAAAGGTTATCGCGTAATTGATGCCGCGACATTCATGCTTCCCGGCAGCTTCTGCAGCGATAACGGCAAACTGTTTGCTGTGGCTGTTATCCTTGCCCGCTTTGGCTTCGGTAATGCTGATCCTGCCAAACTCGACGGTATCCGTTCCCTTATCAGAGGCGATCAAGACGATCGGTTCGCAGTTGATATAACTGATGTTATTCAGGCCGGTCAGCGCGGGGCCAAAGTTTTTTGCCGGATTGCTGGCGGAACAATGCGTACTGCAAGAGTTAATGCTGCCAATACCGTCGACGACGAAAACTTTGTTGATGGTGCGACCCGCCAGTGCGGGCAAAGGATCCGGGAGCTTTCCGGTGGCGACCAGACTGAGGTTAAAGGTGAAAGAGAAAGTTTGCGGAAGTGCCAGGCAGGCACTGGTATTTCTGTGGCTGTTACTATTGCAGTAGCCGTTTGAACCTGTTCGGGGCAGCGTTGCCTGATATTGCGTGGTGACGGCCTGCGCGCTCTGATCGTAAGAACGACCATCGATGCTCACCACCAGTTTCATATTGGTTCCCTGCAAAAAATGCGCAAACTCATGGTCGGGATCGATGTAGATTCTGGCCGCTTCGCCCTGGGGCATATGGTCCGTGTCGCTGCAGGTGACGCTAACGGTCTGTGAATTGGACACCCAGACGGTGTCTCCGGCGGTGGTGCTGTGGCTAATTTTAATCGGATCAACGTGTACAGAGACGCTGTTTGCTGTACAGGTAACCGCATAGCTTGTACTACTGAAGATCGGCAAACAAAACAGCGCCACGAGTTTAACTATTTTTAACGGATTCATTGATTGCACCTTACGAACCGACGCACTGGGCAGTAATTTGTGTATATCCGATTTTCTTCACCGGCTGGTGATGGTTATCCGGCATTTGAATAAAGCAGTGTTCATTGGTATGTGAGCCCCAGCGCACTTCCAGGCGCGAATTATCTTCCACGCCGCTGGCATACAGAGCGCCATGCAAACCGACCAGGCCGTGATTGCGGCCTTTGGCATCCCGAACGATCGCACCAACCGGCGGGGCTATGTTGCCAGGTATGACGGCATTCACCAGATAGTTGCGCCCGCTGAAGGTTTCAAACACGACTTTGCCGATGGCTTTCTCTGTCGGGACAATTTTTTTCTGTGCCTGGGGAATATCCAGACCGGCGCCAATATCGGCGGTATTCAGACTCACCACGTTGTAATGCCAGGCATCTGCCGCAGTCAGGACCGCATAGCCGTTACCGTCTATCGCCACGCCGTTTTGTTGCTGGATATGGACGCCGTCGGCATTTTGAGCCTCGACCAACACCATGGTGTCACCCGGAGAGTGCATAAGCGTAACGCCGCCTGCGTGCAGCATCGCCCCGCCGCTGATGCCCATATTCATATTCTGGTAGTTGCGCCCGGCGCTATAGCCTCCCTGAACGTTCATCTTGTCGCCTTGCCAGGCGGCGTTAACGCCGGCAGCGGAATCCTGTCGATCGGTGGTACTGCCTTGAACGCCCCAGCTTAGACGATCGTCAAATGCGGTGTTGCTGTAGCTGGTGGAGTAGCTGTCGCCATTCTGCTGGCTATGCATCACGTTGGCAGAGACAAAGCCGTGGCTGTCCATGAAATCAAATGGGATGGATAACGTCAGGTTGATACTGCGGTCCTGGTAGTCGTACTGGTTGCGGGTGTCCTGCACGTATACGCTCCAGTTAATTTTCCCCAGCGTATCGTTGTAACCCAGCTGTATCGTGCGGTCGTGACTCCCGTTGTGCCAGTAGTTTTGCTGGCTGGCGCTGACGTAAAGCGAGGCGTTATCCCACAAACGCTGATTAACAGAAACCTCAAAACGTTGGCGGCGATTATTGTAGTTACTGGTGTAGTAATGCTTTTTGTTGTGCTGCTCGCCAGGGTAACGCAACTGCTGATTGGGATCGTCATAGGCGATGTCGTAATAACCCGAGGACCAGCTGTTATGCTCGTTAATGGTGTCGCTAAAGCTGTAATAGCCGGATGTATTGTAGCGGTAGCCAACCAGACGAAAATCCGTGCCGTACTGGTTCAGCGATTTAGAATACAGGAAACGGTAACTTTGCCCCGTGGACGCTTCTCCGCTGGCAAGCTGTGCTCGGGCGGTGGTGATATCAAAGGAGATCGCGCCAAACTGATGCAGATCCTGAGCGACCCCGGTGGCAATCGCGTTGTAACTTTCCGCCGTCAGTAAACCGCCGTACAGCGTGGTTCCAGAGCTGAGGCCATAGCTCAACGTTCCTTGGACAAAACGGGGCCGCCAGCCGCCACTGTAACCGTCACGGTATTCCCCGGCCGTAAACTGAAAACGGCTGTTACCTGCGCGCAGCATGTTCGGTACCGCCGAATAAGGCACGCTGAAATTGCGACGGCTGCCATCGGCTTCAATAACGCTAACATCCAGATCGCCACTCTGGTTGCTGGGGTTAATATCGTCGATGTCAAACGCGCCCGGCGCGACGTTTTTACTGTAGATCAGGTAGCCATTTTGCCGGATTTCGATTGTGGCATTGCTGTTGGCGACGCCGCGAACGACCGGGGCAAAATCGCGTTGGCTATCAGGCAACATATTTTCATCGCTGGTGAGCTGCGCCCCGGTAAACTGGATGCTGTCGAACACATTGTCATCCGTGTAGGTTTGCCCGATGCGCAAGCGGCTACGTAGCGCAACAATATTGCGCTCCACCCACGTAGAAACCGCCTGCCCCTGGCGGCCTGAACCGCTGGCGTAGCTGAACGTGGACTGGTTACGGAAATGCCATCCCGCCAGGTTGATGCCGTTGGCAAAACTGGCAAAAACGGAGTCATGATCCTGACCCTGTTCGGCCAGGCGGGTAGTATTGACGTTGTAGCCGACAAAAGCGGCATTAACCCCATCGTCATAGGCAGACTCCGGGACTGCATCGTGTGCGGTCGAGAGCAGAAAAGCTTCCGGCACTGAAATATCAATACGCTGGTAGTTTGCATCTGCCGTCAGGCGGCTGTTTGCTATCAGCGCTGTGAGCTCAATGCAGGTATCGCTGCGGTCATCCGGGATTTTAATCCCGTATCTGCGCAGATCGTCAGCGCTTAGGCAGGGTTGTGGCTTGCCTTCTGGCTGACGTCTTTTGAAGGCAACATTGCGCGTCTCAACGAAGCTATGATCAATATAAATATCGTATTCAAACGTCCCTTCGCTAAGCCCATCATTACGGGCGATTTGCACCACGGAGGTAATATTTTGCGCACCGTGCACAAAACGGGTATTAAATTGTGGCGCACTGTTGGCGTAAGCAGGCATACACAGGACCAACGTTGACAGCGTAAAGACCTTTTCCTTAAACCGTTGCGGTTGCTTATTTTTTATCATCATTGCAACCCCTGACTTAATAACACGATATCGGGACGTTATTGACCGCGTTAGTGCCGCCGTAATCATCTACCCAGTTAAAATCTATGTGGCTAACTTTTTGCTGCGACAGCGTAAACGTGCGTTCGCCATGAGGATTCACCATATCGGCATCAACGTTTTGGCCGTTAATATGCAATTGCGTCAGAGAAATATGTAACGGTGTCGGATTAACGGCACGCAGAGTATTTCCGTGACATTGCCACTGTAATTTCTCGACCGCTTCAGGTAGCGTCATATTCAACCCCGCAGGGCGATAAAAGAGTTTGATGCGAATTCGTTGCGCCAGTTGTAAGGTATTTTCCTCGTTTTCAATGGTGGGGATTTCCTGCACGTTAATCCACAATACTGATTCAACATCCTGGGGAAACCCGTTGCCCTGGTAAATAGCCCGTAGCCCGGCGGATTTATGGCCGTCGAGTTTCAGGATCGGCGGGGTAATTATCATTGGTAGATTGGCCGGCGTCTCATCTGGATTACCCTTATCCAGCCATGTCTGTACCATATATGGCTTGTCTGTATTATTGTTGACGTCAAACATCGCTGCTTTATCGTTCTCATTATAAATAACGCGTGTTTGACCCAAATTAATCGCGCTGTGTGCGGTGCTAACCACGCACAGCAACAGATAAAAGAAGACTTTATTCATCAGGTGCACTTTCCAGATTCAGGGAACAGTGCCATCCATAGCAATCAACGTCCGTTATTTATAAATGACGGTATAATTCATATCCGCAGTAATTGTGCCTGCCGCAGGCAGCGTTGCGCCTATTTGCTGATATTTGGCGACCAAATCAATATGTGCATCGCCGTTTTGGTCCGGTGTCAATGACACTTCATTCTGACTAGCGGAGAAATCGAGGGCTTTACCTGAGTTACCTTTATTGTCCACTTCAATGCCGACATCGGTGGCTGCTCCTGTTGTACGAGTTGCTTCCAACAATGTGGTATTACTGCCAGGATTTTTACCGGTAAAGACCACCACATAGCTGTGTGCTCCCGTTGCGCCACTACAGCCGGTAAATTGCAACGTAAACTGAGTATCGCCGGTGGTAGAGCCCGCGCCGCCAAATAACTGGTTGGTGACTTGCGGTAATACGACGTTTGTATTTGTTGGATTGGCGGTGTTCACCACGCAGGTGCTGGCAACAATTTCACCGGTAAAATGGACCGTCGCGGTGGCTTTAGAACCTGCTCCCGCGGTGGTGGCGTAATTAGTACTTCCTGCCGCGCCAACATTAGCCGCAAACAAAGCAACCAGCGCGGTGCAGGTGAGTGTAATTTTCTTCATCATAACTCCGTTAAATTTATTATTTACCCAGAAGAGTACTTGTCAGAGGCGCAGATTCAGCCGGAGTACATCAATGTCAAAAAATGATGCAGGACTTCATTTGAAAGAAACGATTAACGTTTGTAAATTGCTCAACAAGTCATCCGCTGCGGATATTATTTATTTGCGAAAAATAAGTAAACATAATTTTTTATGTGTGATGAAAGGGTGTTTCAGTAATCTTTTCAGGTTTTTTAACACGGTGTATACATGATTATAAATAACGTATGGGATTATCGTTGTGGTACATTTAACAAAATATCAATGTTGTCATTTATTCTTTTTGGGTGTTTTGAATGAACGGGTTGATCTGTGTTGAAATTGCTGTTGTTAGATGTATAAATTCGCAGAATGTTGATATTAGCGAGATGTGATATTCATTTTTGGGTTGATCAGTTACAGTGTGTTTTTTATACCTGTAAAGTCATGTTGGTCATCTCCAGTCATCGGAGTTGCTACAATTATTTAAACTAAATTTTTGTGCTGAATTTGATTGTTCTTCATTTTTGTACATCAGAATGACGATAATTCTAAGGTCCAATCAGTAAGCATTACGCTCACAATAAGCTTGCTAATCATTTTCTTGTTAATATATTCCCGTGTTATTTTTCTAAAGGATATTATATACGCTTATATATGCTACGGATTTCTCGTTGTGGGAAGGCGGCAAGTGAGAGGCTCCCGATGAGCCTACCCCAGTAAGTGACCCGGGTATTCATCATACGATTACACTTGCTATTAGTTCATGAACTGTTATCTGTCAATGCGATTTTTGTTGCAGGTAATTATATTTTCTAATGTGGAAAATAAATCGAGCTTGATTTTAATAGTCAATAAAATCATATTGATGCTGATATCTTGTGAGGTGCTTGTCACAACTTATCATCTTTCTTTTTACATTTGCTGACAATCTACCCTTGTGTTTTTTAAGCTTGTGATATAATTAACTTCATGAAATAAGAAAAAAACAATTAAAGATCAATCGATAATAGGTTGAGATATGCTTAAAAATTCGCTAAAAATTAGCAGTCAAGGATATCCAGTCTTTTTAAAACTGGTCGATTTCATTGTTATCAATGTGGTGTTAATTTTTAGCGCCCATCTGCTGGGTTTGGTGCCCTTTAACACCATTGCGATTTTGAGTCTTCTCTTCTCGATCTTTTTCTTACTGTTTGCTGAATACATTAAAATGTACCAGCAAAAGATTAAGACGATCGGTTTGCGTAATCAAAAACGCTTGGTTTTTTGTACGCTGCTGGCGATTTTTTTTAACGAACTGGTCAGTATGACGGTGGCTGAGCCTGAATCACTCGGCTACTTAGACAGACTGCCTTCACCGTTTTATTCAGCCATTATTTACTGGTACTTCATTCCATTACCTTTTCTATACTATATCCGCTTTTTTCTTTTCAAATACACCGCCAGAAAAAATATTCGCGTTGCTGTGATTGGGCTTACTGAGAACGGTCTGGCGGCGGAAAACGCATTGACCACTGAATATGCCAATATCAAATTAGACTTGGCATTTTATGATGAACGCAGTCCATCCCGTTGCGGCGATATGGTGGAGAAAATAAAAAGTCCCTTTCGCGGCTCGGTGAGCAATTTAGTTGAGGAAGCCAGGCAGGGAAATATAGACGAAATCTACATCGCTTTACCGATGGTTGCTTTACACCGAATTCGTCATTTTTTAGCGATGATGTCTGACACCACCGTAGATACCTATATTGTCCCTGACTTTTATACCTATAGTAACAACATGTCCAAGTTACGCTCCATCCACAACCTGCAAACTATCGGTATCTTCAGTTCACCGTTTGAAGGGGCGGGGTCGTTTATTAAGCGGGCGGAAGATCTGGTTCTTGGCAGCATCATTATGGTGATGATTTCCTCGCTGATGCTGGCTATTGCCATTGGTATCAAACTCACGTCCCGCGGGCCGGTGTTTTTCAAACAGGACCGCTATGGTCTTAGCGGGCAAAAAATTAAGGTCTGGAAGTTTCGTTCTATGCGCGTCATGGAGAATTCCGATACGGTTATTCAGGCCACGAAAAACGATCCGCGGGTAACCAAATTCGGGAGCTTTTTACGCCGCACTTCGCTGGATGAACTTCCGCAATTTATTAACGTTTTGCAGGGAAGTATGTCGATTGTCGGTCCCAGACCTCATGCGGTAACGCATAATGAGCAGTACCGCAAACAGGTCGAAAATTACATGATCCGCCATAAAGTGAAGCCTGGGATCACTGGGCTTGCACAGATCAACGGTTTCCGCGGGGAAATCGATGCGCTTTATAAGATGGAAAAACGGGTTCAGTACGATATTGAGTACATTCAAAACTGGTCGTTATGGCTGGATATAAAAATCATCATTAAAACTATTTTCAAAGGATTTGTCGGTAAGAATGCATACTAAATTGATAGTGATTACCGGAATCGTGATATCGCAGCCCGCATGGGCTGATTTAACCCCGAAATCACACATTGGCTTTGCGGGAATCGACTTCCAGGGCAAGGTCGCTGTGGATTATGGTTATAATGATAACGTTTCTTATCAGCCACATAGCAGCGATGCTATTGGTTCCTCGTTTCAGAGCGCAGCGCCTGTACTGAGTATGATCGGAGAGCGTGGTCAGGATAAGTATTTACTGATGTATTCCGGAGATTATCGTAACTACTCCAGTGATTCCGCTGATAACTATAACGATCATTTTTTCCGTTTTAACGGTGCCTGGCGGTACGGGCTCAAGCATGGTCTAACCCTCAATCTGGAGGATACGCTTGGGCATGAATCCCGTGGTCGCGGTATTACCGAGGGTTTTCTCCCGGGCCAATTCGAGCAGTATGGGATTACATCTCCACTGACGACGAATTTTATCAACAGTGAATTGCGTTACAGTTACGGCGCACCTGATGGGCGTGGGAAAGCGGAACTGGCGTTGTTGTATAAAAAACTCACTTTCGGCAACACGTCTGATGTACGGGACAGCAGTGAAGACTTCTACAATTATATTCAGGAACAGGAATGGCACGAAAATAGCTTGGTGGCAGAAATTTTTGACCAGTACACATCCAGAACGCGCTTTCGCTATAGTTTTATTACTAACCAGCGTCGCTATGATAACAACTCAGAAAAAGACACTAATGAGTACTATTTGCTGTATGGCCTGAAGTCGCAGTTGACGGGGAAAACCAATGTCGACATGAATATTTCATGGCTGTATAAAACATTTGAAAACAACGCAAACTCGCATGATTTTAATGGTCTAAACTGGGACATAAAAGCGGAGTGGAAGCCATTACAACAATCAGTTTTCACGGCCCACTCTGCGCAAAGCATTAAAGACCCATCGGAAGTTGGGGGATATATTTTAGTGACCCAGTATGGCCTTTCTTACCAGCATTTCTGGTTAGGCACTCGTTTTTCTACTTTATTGGACTACTCATTCACTTCGGAAGACTATAAAAAACAGAACAAGGATCGACATGATAAAGATGGTGTGTTTAGCGTAACCATGAGCTATGACTATACGCCGTCGGTTAATTTTGAGATTAAATATCAGATAGATACATTAAATTCGAATAGGGATACTGACTCGTTTTATATCGGTCCCAACGACAATCAGGAAGTTATTAGAACGTTGGGTTATGATAATTCTATGATTATGCTTAAAGCTAAGGTTCAGATCTAAAATGAAAATAATAGAACTGTGCGCGGTTTTGCTTTTCAGTATCCTGTTGGTCGGATGCACAACGTCCAGCCCGCGATTAATGGACGATCCTGCTACTGTTCAGCAGGATTACCGACTTGGGGCGGGGGATACGGTCAATATCGCTGTTCATGGTCAACCCGATATGACGATGCGGTTTATTTTGGATAAGAGTGGGGAAATTAATTTCCCGTTTGTTGGTGCTCTTAAATTACAAGATAAAACCGTTGATCAAGTGACAAAAGAATTAACTCAACGCCTGACCGGAGATTATTTTACCACTCCGATGGTGACGGTGAGCATTGCCGAGTTCCGCAAATACTATGTTTCAGGCGAGGTGAAAAGTCCAAATGGCTTCGCCTATGAGCCAGGGCTTACCGTCGAGAAATCTATTGCGCAGGCGGGTGGGTTTACAGACCGTGCGGACCGTCAAGATATCAACATTCGTCTGTCGGGTAGCAATCAGCTGCTTGAGAATGTCGATTTAACGCACTCTGTTCATCCAGGGGATGTCGTGATTATTGGCATGGGGTTCTTCTAACGATGAAACTATCTATAGTGGAAAACGGCAAAAAACGAGAAAGCAGTGTCGAATTCTCCCGCTTTGCCAAAGAGTTGAAAAAGAACGCCTGGAAAATCGCACTGGCCGGTATCGTTGCCGGGGTCGTCGCGTATCCATTAATCAGCATGATGTCCTCAAAGTATGTTTCAACGGCGACGGTGCTGATTAAGGCGCAAGCTGATAACGTTTCTCCGTTTCCACAGGTTGATGGTTTCGATTCAACGCGTAGTGGTTACTACGAAACACAATATGCGTTGATGCATTCACGTATTGTGCTGGAGAAAGCCATACGTGATATGAAGCTGGATGAAAACCCGGAGTTTACCGGGGAAAAAGCCGGTGCTCGGGGGGCTGATAGCAATGAAAGTCGGCAACTGAGAATGGAACAAGCGCTGAAAACGCTGGCGAAAAATCTGAATGTCATTGGTATTCGTACGACGAACCTGGCGTCTATTACCTATGAATCAACGTCCCCACAGGTTGCGGCTGACATTGCGAATGGCGTCGCGCAGGCTTTCATCAACTACACGGTGGAGCAGAAGCGTCTGAAGGTGGAGAAAGCTCGCGAACTGAATTTTGAAAAAATGGAAGAGATTCAGAAATCGATAGCTAAGCAAAAAGACGAGATGGACAACTATCTGAAAAATGCCGGGCTGCTGACCTTCCGTGGAATCGATGGTTTTGAAACCGAGCAGTTAAGTATCGTAACCAATCGCCTGGCCGATGCAACTCAGCGTCGGGTTGCCGCTGAATCTGTCTATAACGAGGTGAACGGGGGAGGTAAGTCCATTGAGAGCGTTATCTCGCTGCCTTCGGTCTCTAATCATGCTCAGATCCAGGATTTGCGCATTGCGTTGATTCAGGCGCAACGAACGTTGTCCGAACAGCGTAAAGTCTACGGGCCAAAAAATCCCGCCATTTTAAAAGCGGAGGCCGATGTTCAGTCGATCCAAAACCAGACTGGACGAGTGTTGGGTGAGCTGAAAGTCGGTTTACGCCAGCAATATCTGGCGGCGCTGGCGGACGAAAAAAACTATCAACAGCAGGTGACTGAGCAGAAAGAGATCTTCCAGAAAATGGCGTCAAAACGGGATGCCTGGAACAGTCAAAAGCTGTCGTTAGATAAAATGGAAGACCTGTATAAATCGCTTTATCAACGTACTCAAGAGCTGTCTCTGTCCGGCGTGAATGCTGATGCGGTGTTATACGACCCTGCGGTACCCGCCTTAAAACCGGCGAAACCGAATAAATCTTTGCTGTTGCTGATGGTGGTCATGCTGGTGGTGGTGTTCAGTATCATGTATTTCATTGTTAAAGCGGCAATGGATAACTCAATCGGTACTCTCAGTCGCATGAAAAAACGGCTCAATGTTGCTCCGCTGGGTGAAATCCGTCGTTTTAGCGGAACCTCAGGGCGCGCGCAGGTGCGGGACATGATCATGAAGAACCCGCTGAATGCCGATATTGTGCACGGTATCCGTACCCGGATTATGCTGGATAATCGACCTTTACAGACGCTTGCGGTGGCGTCGACGGAGCACGGCGATGGGCGTTCTTTGTTGGCGAATCTGTTAGCTAACTCTTTTAGTTTCGACCAGAAAACACTGCTTATTGATGCGGATTTCTTTAACACTGACGGGCTCTCTTCTGAACTGGCGTCGGCAACATCCGCAGGTTTGGCAGAACTGTTGCGCGGGGAGGTTCAGCTTGAACAGGCGCGGATTACGCTCAGTGATCATCTCGATTTTATTCCGCACGGCAAGACAACCATCTCTTCTCTACTAATGCTGTCGTCGGGGCACGTTGAGCCCTTAATGCGCGAACTGAAATCGCACTATCAGCGCATTATTATTGATGTCGCTGCTGTGAATCAGAGTCAGGATGTTCAACTGATTAAACGCGCCGTTGATGGGGTGATTTTCATCGTGAAAGCCGGGACGGGGTCCGCCGGGCAAATCGCCAACGCGCTGGATAAGCTGGAAGAAAATAACGGCGTGGTAATTGGCGCGGTACTCAATGCGGTTGAAGAAAAAGATCTTGAGACGCAAGAAGGTCTGCGTTCACTGAACTTCAGTACCGATCAACTGATGACCACGCCAGGCCGCGTATGAGTCTACTGAAGAGCGCTTCCACAATAGCCGGTTCATCAGTCATCTCGCAGTTGATTGGTGCACTGTCTATTTGGTTGATTTCACACAAGTACGATATGGCTGAGGTGGGGCTTTATGCACTCAACTACAGCATCGCCGTGGTGGGCGCTCAGGTGTGTACCTTTGCATCACAGCTGTTAATTCCTAAACAGCAGGATGACGAACTGGTACAGAATGTTGTGTTTTGCCTGATCCAAAGCACGATCATTGCCTTACCTTACGCCGTGCTCACCGCGTGGCTGTTTCACCAGAACATCCTGTTTCTCTATTTGCTGACGTTGGCAACGGCGTGGGTTTTGATCTCGGAAAACCTGTCGCTACGCACGGCCAACTTTCGTTTTCTGATTTTCCAGCGTATTTCTGTTTCAGTGGTGGTATTACTTTCGGTTCTGATTACGCATTATGTACAGCTGTTTTATTGGTCGTGGGCCTGCGCGACGATGGCGCTGACCATAAGCTGTATTTTGCATTCGTTTGATATTCGTTCGGTGGCAGCCAGACATCTGCGACCCGCCAGTAATTGGCATTTTTTCAAACAGAATATTCATCACATTACCAAAGTGGGCAGTGCGGAAGTGCTGGCGATGGCCAGCAGCAATTTGCCGATTATGCTGATTAACTTTTGGTTCTCGGCGCTGACGGCGGGTTATTTTTCCGTGGTTAGCCGCTTTTGCCTGGCACCGGTGGTGATCATCGGCAACGCGGTACGCAATACTATTTTCTCCAAGTGGTCTATCGACTTCAGAAATAATACCTTTAACTATCAGGAATATACCAGGGTACGTATGCTATTGCTGGTACTAGGGGTTATCTGTACCCTTGGGGTTTTTATTTTCTATCCGATTGTGATGCGCCTCGGTTTTAGCGAAGACTGGATTAACTCCATTGAGACGTCGCGCTACATGTTGCCCTATTTATTCCCTGCGCTGGCGATAAGCCCTCTGACGGTGATAGAACTTATTTTTGGTTCCCATCGCTATTTTCTGCGTATCCAACTGGAACAGCTGGCGATTGTACTATTCGCTTTTGTCGTGACGCCCTATTTTTATAAAGATTATGCAACGTCGGTCATCTTGTTTTCTTCACTGACATTTATTCGCTACGCCTTCATTTATCTGAAAATGAATAAGCGAGCCAATCTCCTGAAAGACAAGCCGGTGATAATATGACACTGAATACCGGATACTATTTACAGGTTTATACTTTTGTCACGCTGATCCTGTGTGGCTTGGTGCAATACTTTACCGGTATGCAGTCAGTGCTGTGGATACCTTTTTTCCTCACCTTATTGATGGTGGGATTATTGGTGATGCAGACGCGTGATGGCTCGCTGCAACTGGATGCGCAAGAGACGATTGTTCTGGCGTTGTATTTCTCGTTCCTGGTACTGGCTGGGACATCGACGCTGATTCAGGGCGGGATCACCGTCGCGATTGTGGCATTCAAAAACGAAATTGCATTGTCGCTGGTGATGATCTGTTTGCTGCTAGGGTTTTGCCGGGAGTCGCAGATTTATCGTGTAACACGCTATCTGTACTGGGTTTTTTATGCGCAGATCCCGGTAATGATTTATCAGGTTTTACTGGTCGTTCCCCAGCGCGTCGCGGTGCGCGGCGAAGATGAAAAATGGGACTCCGTGGTTGGCACGTTTGGCGGTGACCCCATGGGGGGCGGGAATACTGCCGCAATGGGGCTGTTTTGCCTGTTAATTATGTTGTTAAAAGTCTCCGAATATAAGCATGGGCTCACCACGTTCAAATCCATGGCGCTGCATATTGTTCTCGGTATCGGGTTATGCATAATTGGTGAAGTGAAGTTTGTCATCCTGCTATCGCCAATATTCCTGGCGTGGGTGTGGCTCTCACCGAGCTACGTCAAAGACGTTAGTAAGGTTAATCTGAAGACGTTATTGGTTATTGTGGCGGGAATGCTGTTGCTCATTAGCCTGTCGATTGTGATCCTAGCGTACTATTATTCTACGGCGTTCGGTGGCGATCCATCGAAAAGCTCGTTAAGTATTTTTATCGACTCCTTAAGCTATATCTTTGATCCAAACTACATTATGTCTACCGGTGAATTAGGGCGCTTTACGACGTTCCTGTTCTGGTTGAAAAATAACGATCTGTGGGGGCTTTCAGGAACGTTATTTGGCTACGGACTCAACGCCACTAACAGTGGTAGTACGGTGTCGCCGGGATTTTTGAATATTATCTACAACTTAATTCTCGACTCGACTTCCCTGAGTATGCTGCTGTGGGAAGTGGGGGCGATTGGTACATTACTCTTTGTTAGCTTATTCATTTATATCCTGAAAGTTTGTCAGCCAAAGCCATTACTGAGACTTGAACAACTGGACCAGCAGGATCTCCAGTTGCTGAGTTTTGCACCGGCGTTTAACGCTTTTGCTATCAGTTGCTTAATTAGCTTACCTTACAGCCAGATACTGATGATTACACCGATGTTACAATACCTGTTCTATTTATCACTAGGTGCAAGTTTAGTGATTCGTCGAACCGTCCTTCGCTGCGTAGGGTAATTGTATGGACAATAAACCGTTTATTTCAGTGAGTATTAAAACACTCAATGAATCTGAATGTATTGAGAAGACGATTGACAGCATCCGTAAGCAGCTTATTGACTATCCACATAAAATTATTGTGGCAGATAGTCTCTCAACGGATAACACCCAACAGCTTGCGATCGATAAAGGGGTGACCGTAGTGTCCTTAACTGACCCTGGCGATCGCTGCTGTGGCGTCGGGCACCAGTTAGGTTATCTGTATAGTGAAGGGGAATATCTGTTGTTGATGGACGGCGACATGGAGCTGGAAGAAGGATTTGTGGATCAGGCAGTCGCCTTTTTGCAGGCTGAACCAGAATATGCAGGCGTTGCGGGAACCGTTGAAATGGATGATGCCGTTAACTATGAATTTAAGTCTCGTAAGCAACGCATTAATAAAATCTATCCGCTCGGGGATAGCGACCATTTAGGCGGTGGTGGATTATATCGTCGCTCTGCGATTGAGAAAGTTGGTTATCTGACTAATCGTAATTTGCACGCGTATGAAGAGGCTGAGCTGGGTCTGCGTTTAATCGAAGCGGGCTATAAACTGCGGCGTCTGGATATTCCTTATTTTATTCATACTTCGCATACCATGCCGACCTTTCAGATGCTCAAGCACCGTTGGAAAAGCGGATACTATCAGGCCCCTGGCGAGCTTTTACGTTGTGCCTGGGGAAAACCTTATTTCGGCAAAGCGTTAAAAATGGTCAGGAACGAGGCGATTTTTTCTGTTTACTTGATTGGCTTGTTCATTGCGGCGGTGACCTTCAATCTTGAACTTTTCGACATTGCATTTCTGCCCTTACTTGCATTTATTGCCCTGAAAACCGTACAGAATCGATCGTTATTAAACGGCCTGCAAAGCGTAATGAACCTGGCCGTGCTTTCTGCCGGGCTGGTTAAAGGGTTGACTAAACCAGTACGCGATCCGTTGACTCCACCCAACAGTAAAATCATTCATGAATAACCGGGGCAGGCGCCATGAAAGTATTATTAGTTAACAAGTTTTTTTTCATTAAAGGCGGCGCGGAAACGGTTTATTTTCAAGAGCGCGATATGCTGAAACAGGCCGGAGTGCAGGTTATTGATTTCTCTATGCATCATGATAATAATCTCCCCTCGGACTATGCGGATTATTTCGTCAGCAATGTGGACTACCACAAAGAGAGCAATCTGCTGGGCGGTATCAAAACGGCGGTTAACTTTATTCATAATTCGCAGGCCTGCAAAAAAATGCTGGCGCTATTAGAAAAAGAGCGCCCGGATATTGTCCACTTTCACAACATCTACCATCAGTTAACACCGGCGTTGATTAAAGTTGCGCGTAATTTTGGCAGCAAAACGGTGCTGACTGCGCATGACTATAAGATTGTGTGCCCCTCGTATTCCATGCTGCGCGACGGCAAAGTGTGCGATTCCTGTATTACCGGGACGGTTTTCAATGCCTTCAGGTATCGTTGCCAGGAAGGTTCAGCCTCAAAAAGCTTACTGCTCTCCCTGGAGGCAACCTGGCAGTACATTGCACAAAACTATCAGGCGCTGGATGTGATTATTTCACCGAGTGTTTTTTTACGAGGTATCCTGCTGCGTACGCTGCCAAATTCGCGCATTGATGTCATCGTCAATGGCGTTGATGACAGTCGTCCCCTGGCCGAAGTAAGCGATGAGGGCTATATGCTGTACTTTGGCCGTCTGAGCCGTGAAAAGGGCGTGGCAACGTTGTTGGAAGCGCATAAAAAAATGCAGAACAGCGCGCCGCTGAAAGTTGTGGGGCACGGTCCGTTGCATGATGAATTAGCCGCCAAATACCCTGATGTTGAATTTTTAGGTTATGTGCAACAAGGAGAAGCCCTCGACAAGCTTATTAAGCATGCGCGAGCGGTGATCCTTCCTTCTGAATGCTATGAAAACTGTTCTATGGCGATATTGGAAGCGATGTCTTTAGGCAAGCCGGTTATTGGGTCGCGCATTGGCGGCATCCCGGAACAAATTCGTGACGGTATCGAAGGGATTTTATTCGGACCAGGCAATGCGCAGGAGTTGGCAAATGCGATGGACGCCCTGACTGACTCGCAAGAGAAGGCGCGGAATATGGGCTTACATGGCCGTGCGCGGTTGAGTGAAAAATATGCGCTCAGTAAACATATGGATACCTTACAGGCGCTGTATAAAGAACTGCTGAGCAGGCCATAGTATGAGTAAAAAAATAACGGTTTTTGGAACGCGTGGTATTCCCGATGTATTGGGCGGTGTGGAGACACACTGTCAGAATCTTTATCCTGCCATTAAGCAGCAGTTCGACGCGGATATTTGCGTGATTGCTCGCTCGCCATATGTAAATTACAAACGATCGGTCTATAAAAAAGTCGAAACCTACGCGCTGTGGGCACCCAAAAAGCGCTCGCTGGAAGCTATTGTCCATTCCGTTTTAGCGGCGTTTAGGACACGTATCGACCATTCGGATATTGTGCATGTCCATGCTATCGGCCCTGGTCTTGTGATCCCACTCTTACGCGTGATGGGTAAGAAGGTGGTTTTCACCCACCACGGACCTGATTACGATCGTCAGAAATGGGGTTTCGTTGCAAAAAAAATATTGCTGCTGGGCGAACGTTGGGCGGTGAGATATGCCAACGAGGTGATTGTGATTTCTGAAGTTATTAATCAACTGATCCAGAAAAAACATGGTCGCTATGATGCGCATTTAATTCACAATGGCGTAAATGAGCCGCGGTTGTTATCAGAGCTCACCATCGACAATACGCTCTCCCGCTTTGGGCTGCAGCCGAAAAATTATCTCGTTGTGGTTGGGCGGTTTGTGGAAGAAAAAGGGATGCATGATGCCATTGCCGCCTATCAACACAGTGGTTTGACCATGCCGTTAGTGTTAATTGGTGATGCGGATCATCCAACCGAATACAGCATTCGCCTCAAAAAGCTTGCCGCCGACACGCCTGGTGTCGTGATGACCGGTTTCTTACGTGGTGATGAGCTGCAGGCGGTGTTTTCGCAGGCCAGGCTATTTGTGATGCCTTCATACCATGAAGGATTGCCCATTGCGCTGCTGGAGGCAATGTCATTTTCTCTTCCGGCCGTCGTCAGTGATATTCCTGCTAACCTTGAAGTTCAACTGCCTGCCGAGACCTATTTTAAGGTGGGAGATGTAACCGGTCTGGCCGAAAAATTAGGCCAAGGGGTAACAGCAAATAGCGTGGACTATCGTGTATATTTGCAAAACTACAATTGGCATGAAATCGCCAAAAAGACGGTTAACGTCTATCACTCAATTGATAAAGATATAGGTTAATTTTGACCAGTCCTCAAAATCGTCCCCCCGTCATCGAACGATTTTATACTCATCTTGATGAGACGATTGCGCAGGGGTTGACCCCTGAACAAAAAGAAGGGGTGGAAAATGCGATCCTGGCCTCGACGCTGGCTTCGCGGCATCAGATCGATATTCGCAGAAGCTTCCCCTTTTTCAGTAAGCGTTATTATCTGGTTTTTTTGTTTGGCAGAGATTTACGCCGCCAGCACCGCCAGGAATCGACCCTGTCGAGAATGTTGCTCACTTTTTTGCTGCTGATTGCCGTGCTGTTCGTCACCTGCTGCGTATTGTTGACGCTGTATATGATCAAATCCGCGTTAGGTATTGATGTGTTCCAAAATTTTCACGTAGGTATCTGGGATTGGTGGTTAAGTCTGAAAAACCACTAGCGTTAACAAACCTGTGGAGGCATTACTGCGATGAAGTGTAAATGGGTTTCTGCGCTGTTGTTAATGTCCTTTCCGTTAACGGTCATCTCCGCATTAACGACCGTAACCCCCAAAGCATTAACTGGCCCGCTGACCAATCCGGGGATTGGCGTGGCAAGTTTTCATCAGGGATACGGTGAAACGCTGGGGCTGGCGGACTATCCCAATACCGGATTTGAATACGACCGTTTTTACTGGCGGGACCTGGAGCCAGTCGAAGGCCAGTATAATTTTGCGTTGGTGGATGATGCCTTCAAATACGCGGCGGCACATCGTCCAGCAATGAATGTCGGGCTACGATTTATGGTACTGGCAGAGCCGGAAAGCGGCTCGCAAATTCCTGACTGGCTGATTAAAAAAGGCGTGAAAGGTACCTGGACGCCGGATAAAAAGACATTTGCCCCGGATTTAGACGATCCTCTGTTCATTCAATACAGCCAGCGTCTGTTGAACGCATTTGGTAAGCGCTACGATGGTAATGAGAATCTCGCGTTTGTTGATATTGGCATGGTGGGATCATGGGGAGAATGGCATAACAGCAACTTCCCGAACCTGAAGCCATTACTGGAGCGATACACCACGGCGCAACTGGATCGCTACGTCGCGATGCACTTTTCTGCTTTTCCGGTGACGCCAAAAAACATGCTGATAAGCGGCGGACAAAGTCTGGCGAATGCGGTGGAGCGTGGGGCAGGATGGCGTGCGGACTGTTGGGGGGACCTGCGCGTATTTTCGGAATCCTGGAACCATATGACTGATGATTACCCGCAGCGATTGCTGGCTGCGCAGCAGAGTTATTCAGGGTTCAACGACGCCTGGAAACGTGCGCCGGTCAGTCTGGAAATCTGTTCATATATGCAAGACTGGAAGAATACTTTTCATTATACGCGTGCCGAAGTGCAGGGTATTTTTGACTGGGCGGTCAAACAGCACGCCAGTACCATTAACCTGAAATCGAGAGCGATACCCAGCGACTATCGACCGATTGTCGACGATGCGCTGACCAAATTAGGCTATCGATTTCGCCTGGCCTCCCTGAGCCATGAGTCTGTGTGGGACAGCGGACAAACGCTGACATTGAACAGTACCTGGTACAATGAGGGTGTCGCTCCGATTTATCTGCCTTATATGTTGGCATTCCGTGTTGTGGACAATGCTAATAAGGTGGTGGCACAGGGGAATTCCGCGGAGGATATTCGCCGCTGGCTCCCCGGAAAGTATCAGGTCAGTTATGCGTTATCTATGCCAGGCCGACTGGCAAAAGGGCAGTACGCGATTGAGGTTGCGATGTTGGATAAGTCGGGTGCGGCGAGAATTAACTTTGCCAATGAAGGGAAGCAGAACAGCGGCTGGTACCGGGTATCAACAATAACAGTACAATAGTAAGACACAGCAACGAGCCTGACGGTCAGGCTCGCTGTTGTGAACATTAAATTTGATACCCATTCGGGTTGTTTTTTTGCCAGTTCCAGGTGTCACGCATCATTTCATCAAGGCTGTAGATGGCCTTCCAGCCTAACTCCTTATATGCCAGCGATGGGTCAGACCAACATTCGGCAATGTCTCCTGGTCTTCTGGCGACAAACTGATAATGAATTTTGGTCTGGGCCGCTTTCTCAAACGCCTTAATCAGATCAATCACGGAATAACCGACCCCGGTACCGAGATTAATCACCTTGTAGGCAGCGCCTTTGTTCTGGCAATCAAGCGCGGCTAAATGACCAGTCGCCAGATCCATGACGTGGATATAATCACGCACGCCGGTTCCGTCAGGGGTTGGATAGTCATTACCATACACCGATACGGTTTTAAGCTTACCAATTGCGACCTGGGAGATGTATGGCACCAGGTTGTTTGGGATACCGTTAGGATCTTCACCAATGCGACCCGATGGATGAGCGCCGACCGGGTTGAAATAGCGCAGGCAGGTAATGCGGAAATCAGGTTGCGCACGTGAGAAATCGGCCAGAATCTGTTCGACCATTAATTTAGAGGTGCCGTAGGGATTGGTGGTACCGCCCGTGCGTGATTGCTCGCTCAACGGCACGCTTTCCGGATTACCGTATACCGTAGCTGATGAGCTAAAAATGAAACGATTAACGCCTGCGGCCAGCATCTCATCCAGTAAAACCAGCGTTCCGGTGACGTTGTTTTCATAGTAGGCAAGAGGTTCTTTTATCGACTCGGAAACCGATTTGAGCCCTGCAAAATGAATGACATCGGTGATGTGATGGTTGGTAAAAATGTTTTTTAAGGCCTGTCTGTCGAGAACATCGGCGATATAGACAATGGGTTCCTTTCCGGTAAGTTCCGCGACCCTGTCCAGCGATATCCGACTCGCATTTGCCAGATTATCGATGACAACGACATCATCGCCTCTTTCCAGTAGTGATAAAACAGTATGTGAACCAATATAACCTGCACCACCTGTGACAAGAATTGCCATACAGACTCCAGAAAAATGCTAGAAACCCGACCAATTTTCTACCAATGTCACCTGAGAATCCAGTGAATCAGTTGTGTTGCCGGGAAAGGTAGATGTTTCTGTATTTTACCATAAATTTATATGATAGTTTTTTTAAGATAGCCAACAGACTGAACTTATTGATTTTTGTATCATAAGCAATGTAATTATTTGAGAAATTCAGCGTATGAACACCGTCACTGTGGTTGATCGATGAATTGATTTGTTCGATCAGATTCTCATCAAAGTTAATATCGTTAAGTGTAACTAGTTCTTTGATATAGATAGATTTTCCATAAGTTTCGGGCGTGCATTCCTGGGTGAGAAAGTACATTTTATTATCGACAAGATAAGGGGTACCAGCTCCTCGATGATGATGATTACTCACCTTTAATGTAGGGGTGATCCGCTGCCACTGACCGTGAAGATGCTCTGCGGAATGAATAATTATTTTATTATCCATGGTGGTCGACAAAAGATAGCAAGTCTCATTTATTGAAAGAAAAATGTTATCTGTGACTTCGGTGTCAGAGAGTAGAACTTTAATTTTCTTCCAGCGCGCAGGAAACTCTACCGACTGGAACAGGAGCACTTCTTTTCTTTCTGATGATTCCGGGATCATGAAGAGTTGATTGTTGATATTAATCAGGAAAGGGAATGACAAATGACACCTCAGGTCGTCAAATCCTTCAAGTTTCACATCATCAATTTCAGTTAGTTCACGATCAAGAATGCGGCATCGGAGCGTGCCTTTCGAGTTGCGGAAGCTAAAAGCTTCATAAAAAACATACAGTTTGTCGTCTTTTTCAATAAGAAAAGGATCGGCCTGAAACGTATATTTCTTTTTTAACTGCTGCGCAGCAGATTTATTCAATATTTCCAGGGTGTTATCAGGGAATAAGTGTGTACCATGATCCTTAATAATCATGATATCCCACGACTCATGATAGAATAACATGTTTATTATTCTTTTCATTTTCGCTTGCATTCGTACCGGCTCCTTTTTATCGCTTGCACCATGTATGAACAGCTACTTGCGGGGCAGCTCATGAGACTTGTCGCAATGTCGCAATGTTGTATGAATGTGCGAAAACCGCGTGGTAACACCTGCGGTTATTTTAATGTTAGTGACAAGGATGTTTTTTGTCCATAGCACCAAAGTAGGTAAAAATTATCCAGAGCATCCTTGCTCCAGTGGAAGAATTACTCGAAATGCACCTGCGGGTTTTCAGCAAGGGAAACGTAGGTTTTGCTGTTTTTATCCAGGGTACGGATTTCACCGCTTTCGATGTCATATACCCAGCCGTGCAGACGAAGAGCATTATTTCTCAGTCCAACCGCGACACAAGGATGCGTTTTAATGTTGTTGAGCTGCGCGATAACGTTCTCTTCCACCATGGCGTTAACTTTATCGATTGGGTTAGCCCAGGTTTTTTTCTCGACCACGGCTTTCGCGGCATCGGCATAGTGCAGCCAGTGAGCCACAGCAGGCATCGGATCCAGAGGCTGGCTATCGGCGATGGCTTTCATCGCGCCGCAGTTGGAGTGTCCGCAGATGACGATATCCGTCACGCCAAGTGCCACAACCGCGTATTCAATAGTCGCGGATACGCCACCCGGTTCCGGGCCGAAAGAGGGGACGATATTACCGGCGTTGCGGATAACGAAAAGCTGTCCGGGGTCTTGCTGAGTAACGAGTTCTGGCACCAGGCGGCTATCGGAACAGGAGATGAAAAGCGCTTTAGGATTTTGGCTGGATGCCAGGCTGCGAAAGAGTTCCTTGCGTTGAGGGAAAATCTCTTTTTGGAAGTTGAGGAAGCCCTCAATGATATGTTGCATAGCAGTGTCTCTTTTCTCTGTTTAAGCAGGTTATGATGAAGATCACACTTTCCAGTTTAACACCAGCCGACAGAAGAGAAAGACTTTATAGCAGTTCTGCAACATCTTTGGCTAACTTTTCTCCACCGCGGCGAGGCGAATAGCGTGATGTGCGCTACGTGCTTTCCCCTTTTTTGCCAATAAATCGGAGTTGTAGCGATAGCCAGCATTCACGCGATACCGTACATTTTTATATGTATCCACATTTTAAGGAATCATCATGTCCAGACTTCGTGCTTTAGCAACAGCTTTAGTCGCCGTTGCCGCGATGACGATGTGCGCCACCCCAGTATTGGCCAACCCCGGTAATGGCAACGGCAATGGTAATAGTGGCAACCATGGAAATAGTAGCAATCATGGTAATAGCGGGAATAAGGGCAATAGCCAGAAAGGCAATTCGCAGGCAGAACAACGTAAAAATTATGGTAAGCCGGACCATGTTGATAGTGACATCAGCTATAACGTGGCCAGACAGTATGCCGTCAGATATGGTTTGACGGGTTATAAGTCACTGCCTCCGGGTATCGCCAAAAATCTGGCGCGAGGAAAGCCGCTTCCTCCGGGGATCGCTAAGAAAAGTGTTCCATCCTCTATGCTGAATCAATTGCCGTATTATCCAGGTTATGAATGGCAGGTTGTGGGCGACAATCTGGTGTTGGTTGCACTGAGTACGGCGATTGTCACCGCGGTAATTAATGGTGTGTTTGATTAAGTATTTTCGGGCTTAATGTGCTCTGTTCTACCGATGAGAAGCCCGCGTTGTGCGGGCTTCTCAGTTAATAAGGAAAGCTTACAGTCCGTACAGTTTTATTTTTCTATAGAGCGTGGCAATGCTGATCCTCAGTTCTGTCGCGGCTTGCTTTTTTCCCTCAACGCTTGAGCCGAATCGCTGGATGACGTTTTCGATAGCCTCCCTTTCCGCCTGTTTTCCTTTGCTGGCAAGCTGTCGGGGTTGCGTGGTCATCGTCGTTTTTCTACCGTCAGCGGCGGTAAGCAGGTAAGGGGGAAGATGGCTGGCGTTGATCCCAGCGGCTTCTCCGCGCATCACAAAAATGTATTCGATCACGTTGCGTAATTCACGAATGTTGCCCGGCCAGTGCCAGGCATAAAGGCGATTAATAACGTCATCAGGCAGCTTTTGCGGTGGTCGCTGGTAACTGACCGAAAACTCATCGGCAAAATACTGTGCGAGGACCGCAATATCAGCCCGGCGTTCACGCAGGGAAGGAAGTACCAGAGGGACCACGTTCAGGCGATAGAAAAGATCTTCACGAAACTGATTATTTTCCACCATCGCGTTAATGTTTTTGTTAGTTGCGGCAATAATGCGCACATCAATATTGATGGTGTTATTAGAGCCAACGCGGGTGATCGCCTTTTCCTGCAATACTCTGAGCAGCTTGGCCTGCAGGTGTAGTGGCATATCGCCAATCTCATCCAGAAACAGGCTGCCGCCGTTGGCCAGTTCAAATTTCCCCATTCGCCCTTTAGGATCAGCCCCGCTGAATGCGCCGCGAACATAACCAAACAGTTCGCTTTCCAGCAGTTGTTCTGGGATAGCCGCGCAGTTGATTGTTACGAAAGGCGCGGCTTTACGGGGACTGCTCTGGTGAATGGCAAATGCCACGACCTCTTTCCCCGAGCCACTTTCCCCGGTGATGAGCACGCTGGCGTAACTGTTGGCGATTTTACCTATGGTACTTCTGAGCTGTTCCATTGAGGGAGAGTGACCAATTAGTCGTACCTGTATGTCGGACTCATAAGGGGATGGAGTAAGGTTACTCAGGTAGTCGTGTGCATCACGAAAGATAACCATGGTTAAGCGATCGTTATCCTGTGAGGAGAGCGAAATTTGTTTGCACAGTACATGATGTTTCTGACCTTCAAGCGTCAGCCACGCTTCTTCATCGCCATACAGGCTGTCCCCGGTTGTTTCAATGGTCAGAGGTAATCCCTGAACCTCACGGTTGAGGATGCGATCGGCTGAATGATTGGCATGCCAGATAAGACCCTTGCCATCAATCGCTACCACGCCGCGGTCCATGGCATCGATCAGACGCCGAAATGCGCCAAGCGTTTCCTGTGCGCGTAAACGTTCCAGGCATTCAAAGACCTTACTGGAGATCATTACGGCGATTTGCTCAATAAAGGTGACAAATTTATCAATCTGGCTCAGTAACGTGTCACGCTGTGCCTGGGTTGAGCAAATAATCCCGATCACGCCAATCACGCGATTATTGAGAAAAATAGGTGCGTTCAAATCCAGCATTTCAGAACAGTAGTGGTGTTTTTCACATAACTGACACAGCGGATGCTCGCCGGGGTTTTTGATCAGTACCGTTTCTCGCACCTGCAATACGTGATGATAAATGTAGCCATTTTTGGCCACGTTCTCATTGAGCATATGCCGGTATTTCCCGGTACCCGCGATGCGCATTAAAGATTCATCAATGATTTCAACGTCCGTGCCCGTTATGCCAGAAATAGCGTCGGCGTAATTGCATATATCATCCTGAATATTGCTTAGTACTGAAATCATGGTACTTCTCCGGCGGTGTGTCACATTTCTCAAGGAAAATGATAAATAGGCGAAACAATGCAAAAATGATTTGCGAAAAATCAATCTACCACGCTGTTTTTGAATGTTTTTCTTATTTTATCTTCCGCGATCACACTATTTATCAATGATGAGAATTTATCAAAGTGAGGCGATAAACTGATGCATTGATATTTTCGGTTGTCAATTTTAAATTTCATTTAATTTGTTGAAATTAAAGCCTTTATTAAAATATTTATAAGAATTTACTCAATTCATAAAAAGCTGGTAAGTATTTTGCTCTATTGCCAATACCGATAACGGAAATATCTCTGTATTGCACCGATTACAGGGAATGAAATACCAGGACAATGAGGTTTTATGATGCAGGAAAACTTATCATTTTTTATCAACCAGACACCGTTTACCGAACATCCGAACGCGCCGCTGGCACCGTTTAGCCGCCAGGAACTGGTAAAAGCGTTGAATTTTCATCGGTCTATTCCGGGCTACGCGCCGACGCCGCTATATACGCTACCGGCGCTTGCACAAAAACTGGGCGTAAAAAATATCTACCTCAAAGATGAATCTCAGCGTTTTGGCCTGAAAGCCTTCAAAGCGCTGGGTGGCTCCTATGCGATGGCGTGCCATATCGCTGAATTAGTTGGTAAGGATATCAGTGAACTGCCGTTTGACGTGATGACCAGCGAAGAGGTTCGTCACGATCTGCAAACCGTCACGTTTGCCACCACCACTGATGGCAACCACGGTCGCGGCGTGGCATGGATGGCGCGCCAACTGAAGCAAAACGCCGTGGTTTATATGCCGAAGGGCTCTTCGCAGCAACGTCTGACTTCTATCCGTAACGAAGGTGCTATCGCTGAGATCGTCGATATGAACTATGACGATGCGGTTCGTATGACCGCGGAGCAGGCCGAAAAGTATGGCTGGATTGTCGTGCAGGATACCGCCTGGGAAGGATACGAAAAGATCCCGCAGTGGATTATGCAGGGCTACGGCACGCTGATGCTGGAGGCGATAGATCAGCTGCATCAGGTTGCGCCGACTCACATTTTTGTGCAGGCAGGCGTCGGCTCGTTTGCCGGCATGGTTCAGGGAATGGTGACGGCAGCCTGGGGGGAGAATCGCCCGAAAGTGATCGTCGCCGAAGCGTTAATTGCCGATTGCCTCTACCGCTCAGCCCGTTCGAAAGAGGGGGATGCCATTGCGGTGGGCGGTGATTTACAAACCGTGATGGCCGGTCTCGCCTGCGGTGAGGCGAACAGTATCGGCTGGAAACTGCTGCGCGACTATGCCAACGCATTTGCTTCCTGCCCTGATGAAGTTGCAGCGTTAGGCATGCGCATGTTGGGCAACCCGCTGGCAGGCGATCCACAGATTATTTCGGGTGAGTCAGGTGCGGTTACTACCGGTCTGCTGGCGCTGTTGATGACCTCACCTGAACTGGCGCAAACGCGTGAGCAACTGGGGCTGGATGCGCACTCTCGTGTGCTGTTAGTCAGCACCGAAGGGGATACCGACCCGCAACAATATCTGGATATTGTCTGGGGCGGACAGTACCCGGGCATCAACAAATAATTCCCTGATTAAGAGATATAACGGAGAAACCCATGTTATCTGCAAACCGCATTGAAGAAGTCATTAAAAACTGTCAGGCGCTGATCCAACAAAAAAGTTATTCCGGTCAGGAAGGGGAAGTGGTTAATGCCATAAAAACAATGATGCAGCATTACCAATTCGATGACATCCACGTTGATAAGTACGGCAACATTGTTGGCGGTATTGTCGGCAACCAGCCAGGGAAAACGTTGGTTCTCGATGGTCATATCGATACCGTGCCGGTGAACGAAGAGAAGTGGTCCCGCAACCCATACGGCGGCGATATTGAAGATGGCAAAATTTATGGTCGCGGCACAACTGACATGAAAGGTGCTGTGGCGGCGATGATCTCCGCCGTGGGCTTTTTCGGTCAGGACAATCAGCGAAATTTTGCCGGGAAAATCTACGTTGCGTGCATCGTGCATGAAGAGTGTTTTGAAGGTATTGCCGCTCGCCTGGTCAGCGAGCGCTATAAGCCAGACTACGTGATCATCGGTGAAGCTTCCGAGTTAAACCTGAAAATTGGTCAACGTGGCCGCGCTGAAATTGTGGTCGAAACCTTTGGTAAACCCGCGCACTCCGCTAACCCGCAGGCGGGGATTAACGCGGTGTACAAAATGGCGCAATTGATCGACAAAATTCGCACGATCACTCCGCCAACGCATCCGGTTCTGGGGCCTGGCATTCTGGAACTGACCGACATTAAATCTTCGCCGTACCCGGGGGCCTCGGTGGTACCGGATTACTGTCGCGCAACCTACGATCGCCGTTTGCTGGTGGGTGAAACCAAAGAAAGTGTGATTGCTCCGCTGGAAAATGCGCTTGCGGAACTTATTGCTCAGGATCCGCAGTTTAAGGCCCGAGTATCCTACGCGGTGGGTCAGGAGTCTTGCTATACCGGCGCCACGATTGAGGGAGAGCGTTTTTTCCCAGGCTGGGTGTTCGACGAGTCCGACGAATTCGTGCAGGCAGCGTTGGCGGGCGTTCGCGAGGCTGGCTTTAATCCAACCATTACGCAGTACTCATTTTGTACCAACGGCAGCCACTATGCGGGCGAAGCGGGAATCAAAACCATCGGCTTCGGTCCTTCACGAGAAAACCTGGCACACACCATTGATGAGTATATCGAGATCGAGCAATTAACCGGCTCGGCCAGCGGCTATTACAGCATTATCCAGACACTCTATCGCCAATAAAAATAAAGATAACCACCTCTTACCTTACAGGCGGTGTAGCTCAGCAGCACCGCCATGGAGAATAACGATGAAAACCATTTTCAAAAACGGAAATGTAATCGATGGGACGGGCAGTGAAGGCAGAATTGCCGATGTGATGGTTGATGAAGGACGTATTGTCGCAATCGGCCAAATTGAGGTTGGCGTCAATGAGCAGGTTATTGATGCAACCGGAAAAATAATTTGCCCTGGCTTTATTGATACCCATACGCACTCTGACCTGTCAGCCATTATTAACCCCGCGCTGTCGGCAAAAATTCGTCAGGGTATCACCACCGAACTGTTGGGCCAGGATGGCGTCGCCTTAGCGCCGCTACCTGAAGAATATATTCCAGCCTGGCGTAAAAATATCGCCGGACTGGACGGTGACACCGACAAAATTGACTGGAAATATAAAAATACAGACGGTTATCTCAATCTGCTGGCATCGCGTCAGCCGGCGACAAACCTCGCGTATTTAGTTCCTCATGGCAATGTGCGCATGGAAGCGATGGGCCTGGATGGGCGTCCTTCGACCCGTGAAGACGTGGCGAAGATGTGTGAGGTCCTTGAGCGGGAGTTAAAAGCCGGGGCATTTGGACTTTCCACTGGTCTTATCTATATGCCTTGCGCCTTTGGTGATACTGCCGAAATGATTGAACTGTGTAAGGTCACGGCGAAATATGACGGGATTTTTGTGGTGCATCAGCGCAGTGAAGCTGACGATATTATCAACTCAACCCAGGAACTGATTGATATAGCCACAGCCACCGGCGTCTGGCTGCATATTTCGCATATGAAGGTTTGCGGCAAGAAAAACTGGGGGCTGATCGACCAAATGCTGGGCATGCTGGAACAGGCGCAGAAAGAGGGGATTCGTATCTCTTTCGACCAGTATCCGTATGTGGCGGGCAGCACGATGCTCGGCGTGATCCTGCCGCCCTGGGTTCACTCCGGCGGTACGGACAAATTACTTGAGCGTCTCGCCTCGCCCGAACTGCGCGCCAAAATGATTGACGATATTCAGCAGGGCATTCCTGGCTGGGATAACTTTATCGATTTTGCCGGTTTGGACCAGATTTTTGTCACCAGCGTGAAAACGGCAAAAAATCAGGATGCTGTCGGTTTGAACCTCGTCCAGTTGGGCGAGCTGCGTGGAAAAGATCCGTACAACGCCACCTTCGATCTGCTCTTTGAAGAGGAAAACGCCGTGGGGATGGTCGACTTCTACGGTACCGAAGAGCACGTGATTAAGTTTCTCTGTCGACCTGAACAAAACGTCTGTACCGATGGCTTGATGGGGGCTGGCAAACCGCACCCGCGCGTGTTTGGCGCATTCCCTCGCGTGCTCGGTAAATATGTTCGTGAAGAGGGATGTCTGAGCTGGGAAGCGGCAATCCGCAAGATGACGGGGAAACCTGCTGAAGTATTGGGTTTGCAGGATCGCGGACTGCTGAAGGTCGGTTATGCAGCGGATATCGTGATGTTCGATCCGAACACAATTGCGGATAAAGGCACTTTTGTTGAACCCAATCAGTACCCGGAAGGGATTGAAATTGTCATGGTTAATGGGCGCATTGCCTTAATCAATGGCACGGAAAGTTATGCCTGTAGCGGTACGGTTATTAGAAAACAATATTAATAAATAACGCTAAACACGCATGGATCTATCGCGACTATTTATGGCCGCGGTAGATCACTACACCCTAAGGACATCACAATGAACCTACAAACGTCTTTACCTTCAGGTAAACCCAAGACCTGGAAAGCAAGATATACCGTCCTGACACTGATCTGGCTGGCGTGGCTGCTCTCTTTTCTCGACAGAATGGTGATGAGCGTTTCACTCCCTTATATTGGCAAAGATTTAAATCTTGATACGACTCAACAAGGTTTAATTATTAGCGCCTTTTTTATTGGTTATGCCGCGTTTCAAATTCCCGGTGGATTACTGGCGGATAAGTTTGGCTCGCGAAAAATCATGGCCATTGGTATTGCATGGTGGTCTGTGTTCACCAGCTTAACCGGCGCTGTGCTGACGCTGCCGCTGATGTTAGCAGTACGTTTCTTCTTTGGTATCGGTGAGGGATGTTTTCCGTCGGCCTCATGGAAGATGATATCAACCTATTTCCCGTCGAAAGAACGTGGCCGCGCCACGGCGATTCAGTCAACGGTAAACACCTTAGGCCCAGCGCTGGCGGTAGTCGTGGCGGCAAGCATCATCGGGGCATTTGGCTGGCACATGGTTTTTATCGTGCTGGGTATTCCCGGTCTGTTTATCGCCGCAGGTATCTACTTATTTACGCGTGACAACCCGAAAGATCACCCTGCCATTACGCAACAAGACCTGGCGGAGCTGGCTGCTGACGACCAGGGGAGCCTGCAAAACACCAGTGCTATCGCGTTTAAAGACGTACTCAAAATGCCGGTGCTCTGGCAAATGGCCAGTATCTGGTTTTTGTTTGATATCACCTTCTGGGGTTTTTCAACCTGGCTGCCAAGCTACCTGATTACCGTACGAGAGTTTTCTCTGGCAAAGACCGGTGTCATGGCGGCCATTCCCTTCCTGTTCGGGGCCGGTGGAACATTATTAGGCGGTTATTGCTCAGATAAATTCAAACCCCAGCGTAAAACGCTGTATGTCGTAACCTCTGTTATTGCCGCGGGTTTCCTGTATCTGACCTTCAGCGTGAGCAGTGCAGATATGGCGGTGGTTTATCAGTGTATTTCAGCCTTGTTCATGTTCTTCGCTATGGCAACGTTCTGGGGTATTTTGATGGATACCATTCCCAGCAACATCATGGGGCGGGCATCCGGTATTGTTAACTTTGGCGGCCAGATGGCAGGGGTTGTATCAGCGCCCATCATCGGCTGGTTGATCCAAAGCAGCGGCGGAAGCTATAACAGCGCCTTTATCTTTATGATTGCCGCACTGTTGTGCTCAGCTGTCGTTACACTGACAGTCAAAAGCTCGCATGCAGTAGGGGCATTGCCCAGTAAAGCCTGATTTATCGCTGCCTCCCTGTGGCACTGCTGCTCCAGAGCTGCGGGGAGTTTCTCTCTAAATTCAGCAGGTTTGTACTCTTGTTCTCCATATTTGACCTGGTATGAAATTTATTTTTAGATAGCTATTCACATATCCCCCCTCGCAGTTCTGATGAACTATATGCCGGTTATATGTCCCAAATCATTAAGAATAAATCATAATAAATGAGAGATTTGTCCTACGCGTGTAGGAATATTCCTTTTATGTTGTGTTAATGGTTTGATATTTAGATAGGCTCAAGGTTTAAAATTTGTAAATTACAGTGTTGCGTTTATACTTTGTTCTGCATTTTTATAAAAAATGAATAAAATATACGCGTGATTATGTTAGGATTTACCTGATAAAGCCTTATTTTCAGAAATTATAATGTTGAAGGCTCGCCTGCTCTATAGCCATCGCCTCTCTTTATTTATCGGGATTCTTATACGCAATGAACGCGATAATCGTTGACGATCACCCATTGGCACGCATTGCCATCCGCAACTTACTCGATACTAATGGTATCGCTGTGACCACCGAACTCGACAGCGGAGATCAAGTGGTTCAAACCGTTGAAAAAACTAAGCCGGAGCTGTTGATTATCGATGTAGATATTCCCGGTATCAGTGGCATCGAAGTGCTGGAGCAACTGAGAAAGCGGCACTATGCTGGTGTAATCATTATCATTTCAGCCAAAAATGAATTTTTTTACGGCAAACGTAGCGCCGAATACGGTGCCAACGGATTTGTGAGTAAAAAAGAAGGTATGAATAATATTCTTGCCGCAATCGAAGCAGCAAAAAATGGCTATAGCTATTTTCCCTTTTCCCTTGAGCATTTTACTGGTTCATCCGTCAGCGAGCAGGATAAGCTTGATACGTTGTCGAATCAGGAAATGAGAGTATTGCGTTATATCCTTAATGGCATGGATTACAGCTCAATTGCCAGCAAAATGAATATCAGTAATAAAACGGTGAGTACCTATAAAAGCCGGTTGATGGAAAAATTAGATTGTTCATCATTAATGGAAATCTATGATTATGCGCAGAGAAATAAAATAGGATAGAGTAATGCTGGAACGCTTGTTTATTTTTTTGATGGTCATATTTACCATCGGGTTGTCTACGGGTGTAAGCTCAGCTCGGCAAGTTGAGCTAAAAAGTAACTATAATACTTCAGTACAAAATATCAGCTTGAACAGGGAAGAAACAAACTGGTTAGCGCATAAAAAAACCTTGGTTGTTGGTACCTGGTTACCTGAAGTCTCCCCCATTGTTTATCAAAATAGCGGCGAATATTATCGGGGAGTTAACGCAGATTACCTCGCGTTAATGCAAAAGAACCTCAATCTAAAAATCATTATAAAGCAGTATGATAATGAGCAAGAGGCGCTGGCCGCGCTCGCCAATAACGATGTTGATACGCTGATAACCCAACTGTCCCGACGCCAGGATGTTGGCGGAAATTTGTTGCGTACTTCGGTATTGCTGACGACGTGGCCGACGCTTGTAACATCGCTAAAAAACACTATGCTGCCGCTGACCACGAACCATCAGGTTAGCGTCGCGTGTGTGCGGGATTGCCCTTTTCTCGATGTTATCCAGGGGGCCTTTCCTGAGGCTAAAGTCTCATTTTATGACGACGAGTATCAGGCCATGGCCTCGGTAGTGAATGGTGATAACCAATATTATATTGGTAACAATATCACCAGCAGCCATTGCATCTCTCGATACTTCTCACAATCACTGGTTATTACGCACTACTTTGATAAGCAAGAACAATATAATTATTTTGTCGTTAACGAAGATCAGCCGGTATTAAGAAATATTCTTGATGGTTTCATTACGTCAATCAGTAATGAAATTCATATGCAAGTCATGCAGAACTGGCTGAACCGCGGCAACCTGGCCTATCTGAATGCACCTATACCTTTCACCGCTCAGGAAAAAGCGTGGTTGAAGAAAAAGCATGTCATCCGCATTTTAATCAACCCAGATTACCCGCCCTATACGCTGGTCGATCGCAGCGGTGAATTACGCGGTATTCTTGGCGATTTACTGAATATTATTCATCTGCAAACGGGGCTCGATTTTGAACCCATTTTAGCTAACTCTAAAAGTGAGCAGACAAAGCAAATAAGCGGCGAACAGTGGGATATGTATCCCACTATCACGCTCACTCATCAAAACCCGCACAATTCGACCTTTAGCGATCCTCTGATGAATGTGGCATTTGTGATGATCACTTCCCGTGAGGAAACCGCCGACTCGCTACTGGAGAAGCCGATTCGTATTGCGCTACCTGCCGGGCATGTGCTGGAAAGCGAGCTGAAGCAACGCTATCCGCAGGCCACCTGGGTTAATGCTGATACTGGCAGTGTTGCGATGGTCATGGTCAAGGAGGGCAGCGCTGATGCGGCAATTGCTACCGAATTGTCAGCAAGGTTTATGGTCGATCATTACTATCAGAAAAATATGCACTTTTTTAGGCTTCCAGATATGCCTGGTGCCTCTGTAAGTTTTGCGATTTCTTCTCACGAGCCTATGTTGAAGTCTGTTATAGATAAAGCGCTACAGGCCATACCGCCACGTGAGATTTTGCAGATGACGGAGAAGTGGTCGAAAATTTCCAATACGCAGGTTGATTTATGGAGTCGATATAGCAAACAGTTCTATCAACTGGGGATATTCGCGCTGCTGCTGATAGCGATTAGCCTGATCTGGGGGATCTCACTCTCCCGTGAGGTAAAAAAAAGGAAACTATCTCAGCGGCTACTGGAAGAGCAGCTTCATCTCAAAGAGGCATTATCTCAAGAACTGGAAAACGAAAAGAATAAAGCGATTGAAGCAACCAAGGCCAAAAGTCGCTTTCTGGCGAGTATGAGCCATGAATTACGTACCCCGGTAAGCTCGATTGTTGGCTTTGTGGAATTACTGTCGAGTTCAGAACTCAGCCCGGCACAGCGAAAAGAGGCGATTGCCCTTACCGGGGCGACAGCCCAGTCATTGCTTGGGCTGATCGGTAAGATTCTGGATCTGGATAAGATTGAGTCTGGTAAATACCAGGTTGTTCCTCAATGGACGGATCTCTCGCAGCTCATTGAATTGCAGTGCCACTCTTTCGATGCTTTAGCCAGACAGAAAGGAATTACGCTGGCTTGCGTTAGCCAGTTGCCAGCAAACGAACGGGTATTTGTCGATCAGCAGGCTTTGCGGCAAATTCTCACCAACCTGGTAGGTAATGCGTTGAAGTTTACCGAGCAGGGCAGTATTCATGTGACGGCCCGTTTGACGCCTGACGGGGAGAATCACGGTACCCTGACCATTGCCATTAGCGACACCGGTTGCGGGATTAGTGAAGAGGAGCAGGCGGGGCTGTTTCATCGTTACGCTCAGGGGCGTTGCGGGCGTCAACAAACCGGTTCCGGTCTGGGATTATTTATCTGTAAAGAACTGGTGACGCTGATGGGTGGGACGCTGGAGTTGATGAGCGTCCCGTTGCAAGGAACCACGTTTACCATAACGCTGCCGGTTGAAACGGCTCGACAGTCGATTGTATCGGATGGCGATGCGCCTGGTACTCTGTTACCGCTTCCGTGTCTGTCTATTTTGATTGCAGACGATAACCCAACCAATCGCCTGCTGCTCAAGCGACAGTTGAATGCCATTGGCTACAACGTGGATGAAGCGTGTGATGGGGAGGAGGCAGAAGCCAAACTGGCGAAAAAATCGTACGATCTGCTGATAACCGATGTAAATATGCCGAAAAAAGACGGGTTTGATCTCGCGGCTTCGCTACGTCGTCAACAGCCGAATTTACAAATATGGGGACTGACGGCCAGCGCACTTCCACAGTCACGCGATCGATGCCTGCAAAATGGTATGAATTTGTGCCTGTTCAAGCCTGTGTCGATTCAGACACTGACACATGAGTTGAGTAAAATCGAAACCGGTTATTCGTCTCCTTGTTCAATCCGGCATTTGAAATTCAATGTGTTGACGGAGAATACCGGCGGCGATCGCGCACTAATGAACGAGATTCTCGAGACATTTCGCGAGGCAACGCTGAATGATATACAAGCGGCTGAGAAAGCTGTTCTGCAAGATGAACCTCAGCTGTTTTTGCGCGCTCTTCACCGGTTGCATGGCTCGGCGCAAATTCTGGGCATCACTGCGCTACAAAACCTGTGCGAACCTTTCGAATCCAGACGACCTGACGATCTTCCTCTGGCAGTACGCCAGGAGGCATTGCAGAAGATTATTGCTGTTATGCGGGAAATTGAGATTGAGATAGACAGTCTGATTAGCCATTAATCCCCCTGATCGGGTGGCCGTAGCTGCCCGATCAGGAGAGAAAGTCCTGGTTCAACACTCCGTAGTGCTGAGTATTACTGGCCTGCGCCGATCATCTCGCTATCGATCACAATACCTTCTTCAGCACCTTTTAACACAAGGTTTGCTTCATAATATTTACCGGAAGACAGCAGTTTTTGCGCGCTGGTAACGGCTTTACGAGTCTGATTCAGGGGCATCAGGTATTGGGTCTGAAGCACGCTGATACCAGCCAGTTGCAGGGTATCCACTGCACCTTTCCAGTCGCCTTTGGCCATTTTGCCATTCGCTGTTTTGATAGCGGATTCTTTGGCTGGAGTGGCAATATAGTCTTCTGACAGCGCGATCGTAGCGTTAATAACCACGTACTGATCGTCAATCATCTTGGCTTTAGGCGCAGTTTTTACAAATTTCGCCCAATCTTTGCTGTCGCCTGCCAGCAGGGAAGCGGCGTCATCGGTTAATTTTTTAGCGCTGTCAGGCTGTCCATGAAACAGGGCCAAACGAGCAAGCTGAATATCACGCATCGCATTTGCGCCTTGCACTGCGACCTGCATAATATCGGCAGCTTCTTTTTGAACATTTGCGGTAGTAGCTTGCGCCGGAGTGGGTGTGGTAGCAGTAGCAGCCATCACTGGTGCTGAACCCATCATGGTTGCAAGCACACCCGCAAGAATAATCTTTTTCATTACTTTCTCCTGAATAAATTTGGTATATGTCACCAAACGCAATAAGCATATTAAATAATGTTAAAGAGCGAAATCAGAACCACGATAGAATAATGACCGTTTAATCTTACAAGTGTCAGATGTCTGACATGTGTAGGAATATACGCATAGCGACATTCTCTTGTTCTTATATACGCTTCCTTAGCGGAAGTCTTATCATTCCATTGTAAGTAACATATGTTGAGTGAGTAATAATTCTTGTGTCAACAGGTTACATTGCGTTTATGTATAACGGAGGATGTATGTTTGTTTTTAATCAGCGTAGCCTGAGAGCGTTTAATGAAAAAACACTCGTTCATTATAAAAAGCATGCGACGATTATGGCGGTGTTGATGTTGGTTTGTGGCATCTGCTGCTTGATTTATCCGATTGCTGCAGGTGTTTATTTAAGCTATGCAACTGGCTTTATGTTCCTGGTATGTGGTTTTTATTCTATTTATAGCCTGTTTAGCTCAAGTAAAAAGCAATTGAAAGCCAAATTTACCTATGCCTTTTTTGCTATCGCGTGGTTACTGCTGGGTTACTGTTTCCTGGTGAATCCTGTGATAGGCATGAATTCATTGGCAATGGTATTTTGCTGCCTGTTTATTCTGGGTGGTATTTTTCGTATCGCATCTGGGGTCAAACTGTTCCACAGTCCGGGTTATGGATGGAACATTTTTATTGGTATTTTTGACCTGCTTATTGCCGGCGTCTGGCTGAATATGGATCCCGACAGATCGTATGTATTTACCTCAATTTTTATTGGTGTCGAGATGATCTTTAGTTCTTTAGCTTTTATCAGTCTGCGTAGAAATGCGACGCTGGTAAAAACTGATAAGCTCGCCGATAAAAAATAATGCTACCTCTGGAGCGCATAGTGAATATTAAAATGATGGTTTCTGCAGCTATTCTTGTGACCTCTGTTATGGCGCCAATGACCCGTGCTTTTGCTACTCAGGCAACGGAAGCTGCGCCACAAGATATGACCTGTAAAGAATTCGTTGATATGAGTCAGCAATACAAGACGGCAATTGCCTTTGTGATTGTTAATAAAAATTCGGACTTTAAAGGCGATGATTATGTTCCCCTGCATGAGGTGGAAACGGAAGCTGTACCGAAAATGGTTAAAATGTGTCATCAGCATCCGAATACAAAACTGGGTGAACTGGCTGTAAATCTGAAAGGTTCCGGTCTGCACTATTGATTAACCGTTTTGATAGCCTGGCTTTAGTTAGAATTGACAACCTCTGTACCTGCCCCAGTTGTTCCCCTACAAGAAAATCTGCGTAATGCTTACCCCGCTATCCACGAGAAACTCGCTGGATAGCCGTGCCCGCTAATAACTGTAGACCTGACAAATGAAGTCCCATCCCTGGATTTAATAATCTAAACCCAGGGATAGGGCAGGGGATCAACGTCGGGCTTTAAATCGCGCTAACGTATTTTCAACGAGTACAAAGAATACTGGAACAAAATAGATCGCCAGTACCGTCGCGGCCAGCATCCCACCGATAACCCCCGTACCGACGGCATTTTGCGCGCCAGAGCCCGCGCCGTTGCTTATTGCTAGTGGAATTACCCCTAGGATGAAGGCCAGTGAGGTCATCAGAATAGGACGTAAGCGCATTTGCGCGGCTTCCACCGCGGCTTCAAGCGGCGTTTTCCCTTCTTTCTGCATAATCTCGACGGCAAACTCGACGATCAAAATAGCATTTTTAGCCGATAGCCCCATCGTGGTGAGTAGGCCGACCTGGAAATAAACATCATTGCTCAGGCCGCGCAGATCGGTGGCCAGCAACGCGCCGACCACCCCGATTGGCACAACCAGCATCACCGAGAACGGGATCGACCAGCTTTCATACAGCGCCGCCAGCGCCAGAAATACGACGATCAGCGAAATGCCGTACAGCATTGGTGCCTGGTTTGTGGATAGCGCCTCCTGATAAGACAGACCGGTCCAGGCATAACCGACGCCTGCGGGCAGTTTATTAATCAGCGATGCCATAAATTTCATCGCATCACCGCTGCTTTTCCCTTCTACCGGCTGACCCAGAATTTCCATTGCTGGCTGACCATTGTAGCGTTCAAGGCGTGGAGAGCCGTAGGTCCACTCGGTTGATGAGTAGGCGGAAAGCGGGGTCATCGCGCCAGAGGCATTACGTACATACCAGTGATTAATATTATCAGGCAACATACGGAACGGCGTATCGGCCTGGACATACACTTTTTTTACGCGCCCCTGGTTCAGGAAATCATTGACGTAGCGACTACCGAACGCGGTGGAGATGGTCTGATTAATATCCGATAACGCAACGCCCATAGCTTCAGCCTTTTTGGCATCGACGTGAATGCGGAACATCGGCGTATCTTCCAGGCCGTTTGGGCGCACCCCGTCGACCTCACCTGAGGACTGATTGGCCAGAGCCAAAAGCTCGTTTCGGGCCTGCATCATTTTTTCATGCCCAAGATTACCGTTATCCAGCAACTCCATATCAAACCCTGATGCGGTGCCTAATTCCGCGACCGCGGGTAAATTGAACGGATAAACGACGGCATTATTGATGGTACTTAAGGCCATCATTGCTCGTCGAATAATGGCGGTAACCGAGTTTTCTTCGCCAACGCGTTCTGACCACGGCTTCAGGCTGATAAACGCCAGGCCATTATTTTGTCCCTGACCGCTGAAACCAAATCCGCCGACGGTGAAAACAGAAGCAACGTTTTTCTGTTCTTTCGTCAGGTAGTAGTCCGTTATTTCCCCGAGCACTTTGCTGGTGTTCACCATCGTTGAACCTGAGGGCAATTGCGCCGTGGTCATGAATACCCCCTGGTCTTCTTCAGGCAAAAAGGAGGTCGGCGTACGTAAAAACAGCACCATCATGCCCGCGCCAATGACTAAGTAAACGACCATGTAACGGCCCGTGCAACGTAACAGTTTTCGGGTGCTGTCCGTGTAGTGCTGAGTGCATTTCTCCATGAAATGATTGAATCGGGTAAACAGAAAATGCGTATTTGCCTGCTCGTCATCATGTGCTTTTAACAGCATGGCGCAGAGTGCTGGCGTCAGGCTCATCGCCACAAACACCGACAGCAGCATGGAGGAGATCAAGGTGATGGAAAACTGACGGAAAATTTCTCCTGTCGCGCCGCTCATAAATGCCATCGGCATAAATACGGCGGATAACACGACGGCAATACCAACCAGCGCCCTCTGGAGCTGGCCCATTGCTTTATGCGTTGCCGCTTTTGGAGACAAGTGCTCTTCAGCAATAATACGTTCTACGTTCTCAACCACCACGATAGCATCATCGACTAACAACCCTATCGCCAGCACCATGCCAAACATCGTGAGCGTATTAATCGAAAAACCGGCGACGTCGAGAATGGCAAAGGTGCCGAGGATAACCACCGGAACGGCGATAGTGGGGATAAGCGTCGCACGAAAACTTTGCAAAAACAGGTACATGACGAGGAATACCAGAATGATTGCCTCGATCAAAGTATGAAAAACACCCTGAATCGAAATTTCGATAAACGGCGTGGTGTCATAGGGATAAACGGTTTTCATGCTGGCCGGAAACCAGGCTGATAATCTGTTCAGCTCTTGTTTAACAGCTTGGGACGTTTCAAGGGCATTGGCGCCTGCGGCAAGTTTAATCGCAATCCCGGCGGCGGGTTTGCCGTTGTAACGTGCAACCGTGGCATAATTTTCCGCACCCAGCTCAATGCGTGCGACATCACGCAGCAGAACCTGAGAACCATCTTGCTGAACTTTAAGGAAGATCTTGCCAAATTCATCGGTTGTTTGCAGACGCGTCTGGACGATTATCGACGCATTTAATTGCTGATCGGCTGACTGAGGCATGCCCCCCAGTTGCCCGCCAGATATCTGATTATTCTGTACTTTGAGCTGGGTAATGACGTCCTCGGGAGTGAGGTTATACTTGTCGAGCTTTTGCGGATCCAACCAGATGCGCATGGCGTATTGCGAACCGAATAACTGCACGCTCCCCACCCCGGCAGTGCGGCTTAGCGGATCTTTAATGTTCGAGGCCACATAGTCGGCAATATCATATTGGCTCAGGCTGTTATTATCAGAGATAAAACCGGCGACCATTAAGATATTGCTGCTGGATTTATCAACGCTGATCCCTTGCTGTTGTACTTCCTGTGGCAAGGAAGGCATCGCCAGCTGCAGTTTATTCTGTACCTGAACCTGCGCAATATCGGGTGATGTACCCGTTTTGAAGGTCAGGATAATCGAGGCATTACCTGCCGCATCACTGGTGGATGACATATACATCAGGCCATCAAGACCATTCATATTCTGTTCAATCACCTGGGTGACGGAGTCTTCAACGGTCTTTGCATCTGCCCCGGGGTAGGCCGCGCTGATGGTAATGGTTGGGGGCGCAATTTGTGGATATTGGGCGACTGGCAGGTTCATTATCGCGATACCGCCCGTAAACATCATGATAATAGCGAGCACCCAGGCGAAAACTGGGCGCTCAATAAAAAAGTTGGCCATAAAGAAAGTGTCCTTAATACCTGAAATATTACTGTTCAGCTACCGTGTCAGGTGTGTTCAGTTTTGAAGGGAGGACCCGGGCTTTGCTTCCCGGACGAATTCTTTGTAATCCGGACACAATGACCCGATCGCCGGGGCGTAATCCCGCGGTCACTAACCATTGATTACCAACGGCCTTCACTGCGTTTATTTCACGCAGTTGCACTACGTTTTCCTGGTCAAGGATCAGCGTGGTGGCTTTTCCTTGCTCGTTGTGCGTAATTCCTTGCTGGGGGACCATCAACACGTTTTGTTGACTGCCTTCGTCCAGCAACGCAGTGACATACATGCCGGGTAAAATTTCACCTTCAGGATTGGGAAATATGGCGCGCAGGGTTACCGAACCGGTGGTCTCATCAACAGCGGGATCGGAAAACTCAAGCGTACCGGTATGGCGATAGGGTTTGCCGTTTTCCAGCATCAGCTCAACCGGAATTTTGCCTTGTTGCTGGGCAATTTTGCCGTTGGCTTTCTCTTCTTTAAGGCGTAAGAAGTCCTGTACTGACTGCGTTAAATCAACATAGATCGGATCTAATCTCTGAACGGTGACCAGCGAGTTTTCCTGATTAGCAGTAACCAGGGCACCCACGGTCACGGAAGATTTGCCGCTAATGCCATCAATGGGCGAGGTAACATTGGCGTATCGAAGATTGATAGTGGCTTGTTCAAGATCCGCTTTAGCGACGGCAACATTGGCTTGCGCTTCATTAAGCTGTGAACGCGTGGTGTCATAGTCCTGGCGGCTGACGTAATTAGATTGTATTAATGCTGACTGCCGATTTAGTGTCAGACGAACATTATTGGCGGTAGCCTGTGCCTTTGCCAACGCGCCTTTGGCTGAGTCCAGTCGTGCCTGCAGTGGGGCTGGATCAATTTGATACAGTGATTCTCCTTTGCTGACTTTATCACCTTCAACAAAGTTGCGTTTTATGATGATCCCACCAACCTGAGGGCGGATTTCGGCGATCTCGAACGCAAGCGCGCGACCCGGAAGTTCACTTTTAATATTTACTGAGGAGGGGGCTAAGGTAACAACGCCGACCTCGGGCTCCATGGTGGTTTTTACTGCAGGTTTATTATCGCAGGCGGTGATGATGACGCTACTAAAGAATAATGGTATCAACAGTAAGCATTTTCTGTTCATAGTAATCCCTGAATAATGTGTAAACACAAATGTTCTTTTATTGCATGCAGGGTGGGGGAGTTGTCGGTAAATAACAAAAGATGGTCAGGCATGAGAAGGGTAAAGCCCATTTCTTCGCTAAAGAATTAGCGGTTAAAAATTATATGTAACAGGAAGAATGCATGTTAAGCGAAGGATCTCATGAAGCAGGATGGCGCAATAAGATAAACGCGGGGTAATGAGAAGGGTTGTTTGCCAACACCTGACTCCGGAATATAGTCGCGCCATCTTACCTCTGGGATTATTTCACTAGCTCCGGAGTTACCTGAGTTACTGTATTAGCGTAGTAAGGCGCTCCCCACATCGGCTCTGGCCAGAACGCACCGTAACCATAATCCCACATATTATAAGTGGTGTTGACAGACTCGGTTAAATGCCAAACCTGGATACCTTGTAAATCAACTTTAACAAAGTTGTACGGGACTTTGTTGATGAAACCTGACTCATCTCCTTGAATTGTTCCCAAAATAGTCACGAAATGGTTTCTGTAATTTACCGGATCGAGGAAACCTTTCTGCTGGGCAAGAATACGTCCCTGATAGCTCGCGTCAATTTGTGGCTTAGCAGAGTCGTTCAGTGGCAAAACGGCGATTTCCAGCAACGTATCTTTTTTGGTGTTAATCACATTGATGACTTTACCGCCAAAACGGGCCTGCTGACCGGTATATAAACCGGGCTGGTTATGCACGGAGATAAAGTTTTTTTGGATATCGGGTTGATTATTACCTTTGATATTCTCAGGAATGGCGGCACATGATGCCAGGGTGAAAGCAAGGGCAATAATCATCAACCCTTTTGTATTTTTCATTTTACTTTCCTGCTTAAAAAAGACAGGGCTATAGTAAACCTTTGCGTATTATTGTCAGCACACGCATTGTTGATTATCTAAAATTAATATAATTGTAGCTCATGGTAATAACGGATTGTATTTTATCTGGCCGCTGAATGATGGCGATATTTTCAACGACCATAAAAGTAACTGCAGACATCACGATTTCACGTCACGCTGGCGGGAATGTAATAAAGCGGATCATCAATTTTCGCGGCGCTCGTCAACCGACAGAATGACCGCGTTCATTACTCCCGTCACCTAGCCGGTAAGCCAGCGCCACGACCAGTGACTGTACCAGGCACAGCGTCGCTGACTGGGAACGAAACGCGTCGACCTGCGCCTCTTTCACCACAAAGCAGAGATCGCTGAATGTTGCCAGCGGGCTTATCTGGCTGTCGGTAATCACGATCTGGCGCGCGCCGGCATTGGCCGCAGTTTCGCTGACCATCACCGTTTCTTCCGCATAAGGCGAGAAGCTTATCGACACCACGATATCGCGCGCTTTAATGCGGTTAATTTGCTCGCGCAGCATTCCGCCCATTCCGTCGAGCAAAATAGGGCGACACTCAAGATGGCTCAGGGCGTAGGTGAGATAGGCGGCGACGCTAAACGAACGACGTAGACCGGCGATGTAAATGGTGTCGGCTTCTGCCAGCAATTGTACGGCGCGTTCCAGCATTTCAGGTTCGGCACGGGCTGCCAGCTGCTGGAGCGCTTGAGTATTCGAACGGGCGAACTCCTGCAGGATATCGAGCGGGGTTTCCGGCACGGCTTCGCTTTCCATCTCACGGAACATGCGCGCGCGGTCGCTGTAGCTGGCGGTTTCCTCCACCAGGTTCATACGAAACAGCTGTTTCATTTCGTTGAAGCCGGTGAAGTCAAAGGCATTGGCGAAGCGGATCAGCGTTGAGGGCGGCACTCCGGCACGTTCAGCAATGACGGCAACCGTATCAAAGGCCACGCTATTGGTATTATCCAGCACATAGCGGGACACCTGCTGCAGCCGCTTACTCAGGCTATCGTAGCGATCGCGGATTTGCTGCTGCAGCTCGTTCAGGCTGGTTGCTGTTGTCATTTTACCTCCTGGTACATAGTTTTATGATTCTAAACGCAAAACCGCGTCTTTGAAATGTCACTCATTCATCTGGCTGTAAAAACGAAACAAAAGCTTCAGGTTTGCCGTTCTCTGAAACGTTTTGCCAGTGCACGCTAATCATGCGATTCCGCTTGTTAACATAAAAACCCATCCTTGATCACATTAATCATTATTTATTTTATTTCAACTTAAAATGGAATGTTTGTTTCATATATAGTACACAGATAACAGTGTTCAGGTAACAGTCACGTATCAACAGCGAGAGGTTAAGGATGGAGACAGTAGCGAATTTTATCCACGGCGAATGTGTCACCGGTTCAGGCCAGCGCGTTCAGGCAATCTTCAACCCGGCCACCGGCGAGCAGATCCGCCAGGTGGTGATGAGTACGACACAGGAAACTGAGCAGGCCATTGCGGCAGCGCACGACGCATTCCCCGGGTGGGCGCGCCATTCTCCGTTAAAACGTGCGCGAGTGATGTTCCGCTTTAAGGCGCTGTTGGAAGAAAACATGGAGAGGCTGGCTCGCATCATCAGCGAAGAGCATGGCAAGGTGTTCTCTGACGCAGTTGGTGAGCTGACCCGTGGCCTGGAAGTGGTGGAGTTTGCCTGCGGCATCCCACATCTGCAAAAGGGCGAACACTCAGCCAATGTAGGCACCGGCGTCGATAGCCATTCGCTGATGCAACCTCTCGGGGTTTGCGTCGGGATCACGCCGTTTAACTTTCCGGCAATGGTACCGATGTGGATGTTCCCCATCGCGCTGGCAACCGGGAATACCTTTGTGCTGAAACCCTCGGAAAAAGATCCTTCTCTCGCCCTGGCTCTGGCGAGACTGCTGCAAGAGGCGGGCCTGCCGGACGGCGTGTTCAACGTCGTACAGGGAGATAAAGAGTCCGTCGACGTGCTGCTGACTGACCCGCGCGTGCAAGCCGTGAGCTTTGTCGGCTCTACGCCGATTGCGGAATACATTTATCAGACAGCGTCAGCCCACGGTAAGCGTTGCCAGGCGTTAGGTGGTGCTAAAAATCACTGCATTTTAATGCCGGATGCCGACATGGATATGGCGACCAACGCCATTATGGGGGCCGCTTACGGCGCGGCGGGTGAACGCTGCATGGCGCTTTCTGTCGTGCTGGCAGTGGGTGATAAAACGGCAGATGAGCTGTGCTCGAGACTGGAAAAACAGATTGCGGCGCTGCGTGTCGGGCCGGGGCTTGATCAGACACCGGAAAACGAAATGGGACCGCTTATCTCCTCGTTACATCAGAATAAAGTGCTCGGGTATATCGACAGTGGGGAATCTCAAGGAGCCAGTCTGCGCGTGGATGGTCGGCGTTTTAGCGTCAAAGGTCATGAGCAGGGTTATTTTGTTGGGCCGACCCTGTTTGATAACGTCACGCCGGAGATGACCATTTATAAAGAAGAGATTTTTGGACCGGTGCTTTCTGTGGTGCGCGTAGCAGATTACAGCAGCGCGGTGGAACTGATTAACCGTCATGAATATGGTAACGGCACGGCAATTTTCACACGTGATGGCGGCTGTGCGCGTCGTTTCTGCGAAGAGGTGCAGGCGGGCATGGTGGGCGTTAACGTGCCTATTCCGGTGCCGATGGCGTTCCACAGTTTTGGCGGCTGGAAGCGGTCCATTTTTGGGGCGCTCAATGTTCACGGCAATGATGGCGTGCGCTTCTACACCCGGATGAAAACCGTCACCGCACGCTGGCCGGAGATGCTGCAGGACACAGGGGCAGCGTTCTCCATGCCAACGCTGGGCTGACAGGAGGGTTTATGCAAACCGAACGTATGACCATGGCTCAGGCGCTGGTCAAATTCCTTAATCAACAATATATCTCTGTCGATGGCGTGGAAACGCCCTTTGTCGAGGGGGTCGCCACCATCTTTGGTCACGGTAATGTGCTTGGCATTGGCCAGGCGCTGGAGCAGGATCCCGGTCATTTGCAGGTGATGCAGGGATGTAATGAGCAGGGAATTGCGCACATGGCGACCGGATTCGCCAAACAGCATCGGCGCCAGCGTATTTTTGCCGTGACGTCATCGGTTGGGCCGGGAGCGGCGAATATGGTGACTGCCGCGGCGACCGCAACGGCGAACCGTATTCCGCTGTTGCTGTTGCCCGGGGATGTATACGCCAGCCGTCAGCCGGACCCGGTATTGCAGCAAATTGAGCAATACCATGACCTTGGCATCAGCACCAACGACTGCTTCCGCCCGGTCTCGCGTTACTGGGACCGGATTAACCGCCCGGAGCAGTTAATGAGTGCGATGCTAAACGCGATGCGAACGCTTACTGACCCCGCAGATACTGGTGCCGTGACCATCTGCCTGCCACAGGATGTACAGGGAGAAGCCTGGGACTATCCACAGAGTTTCTTTGCGCGCCGCGTTCATCTGATTGAACGTCGACCGCCCGACCCACAGCGTCTGGCGATGGCGCGGGCGCTGATTGCCCGCAAACGCCGTCCGCTGGTGGTATGCGGCGGCGGGGTACGATATTCCGGCGCGCATGAGGCGTTTCGTACGTTTGTTGAAACGCTGCAACTGCCGTTTGCCGAAACTCAGGCCGGAAAAGGCGCACTGGTTAGTGACCACCCACTTAACCTCGGAGGCATTGGAGTAACTGGAGGGATGGCAGCGAATCAGCTCGCACCGCAAACCGATCTGGTGATCGGCATCGGTACGCGCCTCACCGACTTTACCACCGGTTCGAAAGCGCTGTTTTCTCATCCGGAGGTTGAGTTCCTGCTGCTGAATGTGGCGGAGTTTGACGCGCTGAAGCTTGATGCCACCGCGCTTATCGCCGACGCCCGTACCGGGCTTACGGCGTTAACTGAAACGCTGAAAGACTACCGCAGCGATTGGGGGAAGGAGGTCACGCAGGCGCAAGAGGCCTGGCGCGATGAGTGCCAACGTTTATGGGATCGCGACTGGCGTCCCGACGACGAACCCGAAGTGGCAGGGCATCTTGACGCTCAGTTGGCGGAATATGGCGACACGCTAAACACCCGGTTGACCCAGACGAAGGTGCTGGGACTTATCAATCAGCACATTGAAGATAACGCTATCGTCGTAGGGGCCGCTGGATCGCTGCCTGGCGATTTACAGCGTATCTGGCAGGTCAAAACCCCGGACAGCTATCACCTGGAATACGGCTACTCCTGTATGGGCTATGAAATTGCGGCTGCTATTGGGGCCAGGCTGGCGAAGCCACAGCAGCCGGTTTATGCCATGGTGGGGGATGGCTCATACATGATGCTGCATTCCGAGCTACAAACCGCCGTTCAGGAGGGGATAAAAGTCACTATCCTGTTGTTTGATAACGCCAGCTTCGGGTGCATTAACAACCTGCAGATGGGGCATGGGATGGGGAGTTTCGGTACGGAAAACCGCCACCGCAACCCGCAAACCGGACGGTTAGATGGACCGTTGGTGAAGGTCGATTTTGCCAAAAACGCGGAAAGCTACGGCTGTCGGGCATGGCGCGTACATGACGAGCAAAGCCTGCTGGCGGCGCTGGAAGCCTCCCGTGTGCATTCGGGGCCTGTGCTGCTGGATATCAAAGTTCTGCCGAAAACCATGACCCACGACTATGCCTCCTGGTGGCGTACTGGCGATGCGCAGGTGGCAGACTCTCCGTCGGTGCGAAAAGCGGCTGAGCAGACGTTTGAGCAGGTGAAAAACGCACGTCAGTACTAAAAGCGATTAATGCCGGATGGCGCTGCGCTTATCCGGCCTACAGCGGATTCTACCTCCTGGCCGGATAAGGCGTTAGCGTCGTCATCCGGCAACCTGCGACAACGAAATTTTCATTTCATTTTTCCTTTCTCTTCATCCATCACCTCCTTCCTGAACGGAAGGAGGGCCAATTCCTTCATCTTTCCTGTCCTTATGTTGTGATATTGATAACAAATTTTATCTCGATCATCTCAAAAGTGTTAACTTGCACCCAAAAACATAATTTTCACTATTTATAAAAATGAAATAAATGTTTTATTTAAGGAGTCGTTAGTTCATCGCATTCACCAACACCGGGAGCCGTTATGTTTAACATTGCTTTACTGGGCGCTGGCCGAATTGGCCAGGTACATGCAGCTAACATTGCCAGTCACAGTGCTACTACCCTCTGGTCGGTCGTCGACCCGAATCAGGAATTTGCCACTCGTCTTGCCACACAGTACCAGGCTCGTTTGCAAAGCCTGGATGAGGCGATGACGGACCCTAACGTTCACGCCGTGCTGATTGCCTCCGCGACCGATACCCACGCGGATCTGATTGAAATGGCCGCACGCCACGGCAAAGCCATCTTCTGTGAAAAGCCGGTCCACCTGGATCTGGCCCGTGTACGCGACTGTCTGAAAGTGGTCAAAGAGTACGACGTACCGTTGTTTATCGGTTTCAACCGCCGCTTCGATCCGCAATTTCGCCGAGTGAAAACTGACGCACTGGCCGGGCGTATCGGTAAGCCGGAATCGCTGCTGATCATCTCCCGCGATCCGTCGCCGCCGCCTGCGGAATATGTGCGTGTATCCGGCGGTATGTTCCGCGATATGACCATCCACGATTTTGATATGGCGCGCTTTATCATGGGCGAAGAGCCGGTTTCGGTGTATGCCCAGGGCAGCAATCTGGTGGATCCGGCGATTGGCGAAGCGGGCGATATCGACACCGCGTTCATCGTACTGAAATATGCCTCCGGCGCGATGGCGACCATCGTCAACAGCCGCCGTTCTTCTTACGGATACGATCAGCGCCTTGAGCTGCACGGCTCTGAAGGGCTGCTGTGCGCGGGCAATATTCTCGAAAACCAGGTGCAGCACTACGGCAAACAGGGCTGCACCAGCGCGTTACCTGAACACTTCTTCCTGCAGCGTTATAAATCGGCCTATGCCGCGGAATGGGAACACTTTGTTGCGGTACTGCGCGGCGAAGCGGTCCCTGATTGCAGCGGGGACGATGGCGAGCGTGCGCTGTATCTGGCGGATAAAGCGCTGGAGTCACTGCATAGCCAGCGTGAAGTTCTCCTCTGATTGTCACCACAACCTACCCTACACAGAGAGACATAATAATGAAAAAACTGATCTTAGCTGTCCTCATCGCCATGACATCCGGGGCAGCCATTGCTGAAAACGAGCAAATTGTTTTCAGTACGCCAAACCTGGCGATGCCATTTGAAGTTCACATGCAGCGCACGGCGGTGAAAGCCGCAAAAGAGATGGGCGTGAATTTACAGGTCCTGGACGGGCAGGGTAGCTCGCCAAAACAGGTCGCTGACCTGGAAAACGCCATAACTCGTGGCGCACAGGGCTTTATTGTTTCGCCGAACGATGTCAACGCGGTATCCAGCGCGGTAGATGAAATTCAGGATGCGAAACTGCCCGTGGTCACGCTCGACCGCTCCGTTGACAGCCAGAAAAAAGTGCCGCACTTCGGCGCGAACAACTACAAAGGCGGCCAGGCGATTGGCGACTTTGTCAAAACCAAATTCCCAGACGGGGCAGACATTATTCTGCTGACCGGCCAGCCAGGCTCCTCCTCCAACATTGAACGTACTAAAGGTATTCGCGACAGCCTGAAGGCGGGCGGTGAAAAGTACAAGATCGTTGCAGACCAGACGGGTAACTGGATGCGTTCTGAAGGGATGCGCATTGTTGAAAGCGTGCTGCCTTCGCTGCCGAAACGCCCGCAGGTGATCCTCTCCGCTAACGACGATATGGCGCTGGGCGCGATTGAAGCGTTACAGGGACAAGGACTGAAGCCGGGTGAAGTTCTGGTCACGGGCTTCGATGCCGTGCCGGAAGCACTGGCGCGTGTGCGCGACGGTTGGCTGGCAGTGACGGCGGATCAACGTCCTGGCTTTGCGGTGAAAACGGCCATGAGCCAGTTGGTGAATAACGTCCGTGAGAAGACTGCGATCACCGGGGCTGACTACCCGCCAACGCTTATCACCAAAGAGAACCTGCAGCAGGCCGAGCGTATTAGTGAGGCCGGTAACTGATATGTCCGCAGCCGCCGCGCAAGTGGCGGCTCTCTATGAGGAGGAGCAGACCGATGTCGCAACCCTTACTGAAAGTGACCGACCTGGCGAAAAGCTTTTCCGGCGTTTGGGCGCTGAGCAGCGCACAACTGACTGTCGGAGCAGGCGAAATTCATGCGCTGTTAGGTGAGAACGGTGCCGGAAAATCGACCCTGCTGAAAGCGCTGGCGGGCGCACAGCCGCAAACACGCGGGGATATTTGGTTCAACGGCGAAACATTGCCGGTAGAAGACTCTCCGGTTGAGCGGCAGAACAAGGGCATTATCACGATTTATCAGGAATTTAATCTGCTGCCCAATATGACCGTCGCCGAGAATATGTTCCTCGGACGCGAACCGCGTAAACGCAATCTGATTGTGGACGAAAAGGCGGTAAATCAGGAGGCGCAGGTAATTCTGGATTACCTGCAACTGAACGTTGCGCCAACCACAGCCGTGGCCCGACTGAGCGTGGCGCAGCAGCAAATGGTGGAAATTGCGCGGGCGCTGACGTTGAACGCGAAGCTGATCATCATGGACGAACCTTCCGCCGCGCTGAGCGACAGCGAAGTAGAAAGTCTGCACCGGGTGGTGCGGGAACTTAAAGGGCGTGGCGTGAGCATTATCTACGTCACCCATCGCCTGCATGAAGTTTTTCAGCTCTGCGACCAGTTCACCGTTTTCCAGGATGGGCGATTCACCGGAAACGGTGCGGTTGCACAGACCACCGTAGAACAGCTGATCCGTCTGATGGTGGGGCGCGATGTGGCCTTTAATCGCCGCCCGGCCAGCGAAACTCACCATGAAGATAAACCTGTGCGTCTGGCGGTGAAGGGGCTTAGCCGCGAAAAACCGCCGCTGGATCCGCATGGCATCGCGCTGCACGACATTAGCTTCCACGTGCATGCTGGCGAAGTATTAGGTATTGCCGGACTGGTGGGTGCCGGGCGCACCGAAGTGGCCCGCTGCCTGTTTGGCGCCGACGGTTTTACCTCCGGCAGCTTTGAACTTGATGGTGTGCCGTATCAGCCGCGCGATCCGCTGTTTGCGCTGGATCAGGGGCTGGCGCTGGTACCGGAAGATCGTAAAAAAGAGGGCGCAGTGTTGGGACTGTCGATCCGCGACAACCTGTCGCTCTCCAGCCTGTCGTCACTGCTGCACTGGCGCTGGTTTGTGAATACCCGCAAAGAAGATGCCCTGATTGAGTCTTACCGCCAGGCGCTGCAGATCAAAATGGTCAACAGTGCGCAGGAGGTGCGCAAGCTCTCCGGCGGAAACCAGCAAAAAGTGATCCTCGCGCGCTGCATGGCGCTTAACCCTCGGGTGTTGATTGTGGATGAACCGACGCGCGGCATCGATGTTGGCACCAAATCAGAAGTCCATCAGGTGCTGTTTGATATGGCGAAAAAGGGCGTGGCGGTGATTGTGATCTCCTCCGATCTGCCGGAAGTCATGGCGGTTTCCGATCGGATCATCACGTTGAGTGAAGGTCGGGTGACTGGCGAGATCCACGGCGATGACGCCAACGAAGAGCGGCTAATGACGATGATGGCCATCAACCATAACGCCCTGAATGCGGCATAACGGAGTGACTCATGACGCAGATTATTTCTAAAACGCAGGTTCCAGCCAAACGCGGTGGACGTCTTGATCCCATTGCCTTTTTTGAGCGCTTTGGGGTGCTGATTTTTATGATCCTGCTGCTGATTTTCTTTCAGTTGCAGAACAGCAATTTTCTTTCTGAACGCAACATTTTCAACATTCTGACCGAAGTCTCCATCTACGGGATCATGGCGGTGGGGATGACGTTTGTCATTCTGACTGCCGGCATCGATCTGTCGGTGGGCTCTATCCTGGCGGTCTGCGCTATGACCGCCGCGTATGTGATCAAGGGCGACAACTTCACCACCGTCGATCCGAACGCCTGGGGCGGCATGAGCTGGCTGATTGGTCTTGGTATCTGTATGGCGATGGGCACCGCGATTGGTTTTCTGCATGGCCTCGGCGTGACCCGCCTGCGTCTGCCGCCGTTTATCGTCACCCTCGGCGGGATGACCATCTGGCGCGGCCTGACGCTGGTGATCAACGACGGCGCGCCGATTGCCGGTTTCGACGCGGGATACCGCTGGTGGGGACGCGGCGAACTGCTCGGCATTTCGATTCCAATCTGGATCTTTGCTCTGGTCGCTATTGGCGGTTACCTGGCACTGCATAAAACCCGCTGGGGGCGCTTCGTATACGCCATCGGCGGCAACCCGGAGGCGGCGCGTCTGGCAGGGGTCAACGTGAAGCGCGTGCTGGTGAGCGTCTACGTGCTGATTGGCTGTCTGGCGGGGCTGGCGGGCTTCATCCTCAGTGCGCGGTTGGGCAGTGCGGAAGCGGTCGCCGGGATCTCCTTTGAGCTGCGCGTCATCGCTTCGGTGGTGATTGGCGGCACGTCGCTGATGGGTGGATACGGGCGTATCGGCGGCACCATTATCGGCTCGATCATCATGGGCATCCTGATTAACGGTCTGGTGCTGATGAACGTCTCGGCTTACTACCAACAAATTATTACCGGCTTAATTATCGTTCTGGCGGTGGCGTTCGATACCTACGCCAAGAGCCGTCGCGGCGCACTGTGAGGATCATGATGAAAGAAGTTCGTATTGGATTGATTGGCACCGGGTATATCGGCAAGGCGCATGCTATCGCCTATGCCCAGGCCCCGACGGTGTTTAACCTGCGCGGCAAACTGGTGCGTGAAATGGTAGCGGAAGTTTCTCCGGAGCTGGCGGCCGAGCGGGCACAGGCGTTTGGCTTCAATCGTTCAACCGGAGACTGGCGTGCGCTGGTGGCCGACCCGGCCATTGATGTCGTGGATATTTGCTCTCCCAACCATCTGCATAAAGAGATGGCGCTGGAAGCGATTCGCCATGGCAAGCATGTGTACTCGGAAAAACCGTTGGCGCTGAACGCCCACGACGCGCGTGAAATGGTTGAGGCCGCACAGCGGGCAGGAGTGAAAACCCTGGTGGGGTTCAACTATATGAAGAACCCAACGGCGCAGCTGGCGAAAGAGATCATTGAGCGCGGAGAAATTGGCGAGGTGATCCATTTCTACGGCACCCACAACGAAGACTACATGGCCGATCCGCTTGCGCCGATCCACTGGCACTGTTTTAAAGAAACGGCGGGTCTGGGGGCACTTGGCGATCTGGCGGCGCATATCGTCAATATGGCGCAGTACCTGGTTGGCGATATTCATCAGGTCTGCGGCGACCTGAAGATCGTGGTGCCACAGCGTCCGGCGCAAGTCGGTTCCTCGCAAATGGTGACGGTAGAGAACGAAGATCAGGCCCACGCGATGGTGCGCTTTGCAGGCGGTGCGCAAGGGGTGATTGAAACCTCCCGCGTCGCCTGTGGCCGCAAGATGGGGTTGTCGTATGTGATTACCGGGACCAAAGGAACCATCAGTTTTACCCAGGAGCGCATGGCTGAGCTGAAGCTCTATTTGCATGACGATCCGGTCAACCGCCAGGGGTTTCGCACTTTACTGGTTGGTCCTTCGCATCCGGACTACGGCGCGTTTTGCATGGGAGCCGGGCATGGTATCGGTTTTAACGACCAGAAAACTGTGGAAGTGCGCGACCTGGTGGACGGCATTGCCGCCGATGCGCCGATGTGGCCGGACTTCGAAGAGGGCTGGAAGGTGTCGCGTGTGCTTGACGCTATCGCACTCTCGCACCTGGAAGGCCGCTGGCTGAATGTGAACGATATTGTCTGAAGAGGTATCAACGTGGAAAAGCAGTTTGATGTGATATGCATGGGCCGCGTGGCGGTTGACCTCTACAGTCAGCAGATTGGCGCACGCCTGGAAGATGTGTCGAGCTTTGCCAAATATCTTGGCGGATCGTCCGGCAACGTGGCCTACGGAACGGCGCGGCAGGGACTGCGTTCATCAATGCTGGCGCGGGTTGGCGACGAACATATGGGGCGTTTCCTGCGTGAAGAATTAAATCAGGTAGGCTGCGATACCAGCCATCTGATTACCGATAAAGACCGCCTGACAGCGCTGGTGCTACTCGGCATTAAAGACCGGGACACCTTCCCACTGATTTTTTACCGTGATAACTGCGCGGATATGGCGATTACCGCCAGCGATGTTGATGAACAGTACATCGCTTCTGCTCGTTGTCTTGCCATCACCGGGACGCATCTTTCTCATCCGCAAACCCGCGAGGCGGTGTTGACGGCGCTTGCTTACGCCCGGCGTCACGGCGTGCGTACGGCGCTGGATATCGACTATCGCCCGGTGCTGTGGGGGCTTACATCCTTAGGCGACGGCGAAACACGTTTTATCGCCGCCGATCAGGTCACCCGTCAGTTGCAGGAGGTGTTGCATCTTTTTGATGTGATTGTCGGCACCGAGGAGGAGTTTCATATCGCGGGCGGCAGTACCGATACGCTGCAGGCGCTGTCGCAGGTTCGCGGCGTGAGTAACGCGACGCTGGTCTGCAAGCGCGGTGCGCTCGGTAGCTCGGTGTATACCGACGCGATCCCGGCCCGGCTGGACGATGGCCTGACGGTGACCGGCGTACGCGTGGAGGTGCTGAACGTGTTGGGGGCGGGGGATGCGTTTATGTCCGGCCTGCTGCGCGGCTACCTCAACGATGAGGGATGGGAGCAGGCGTGCCGCTATGCTAATGCCTGTGGTGCGCTGGTGGTATCGCGTCACGGCTGTGCCCCGGCGATGCCGAGCAAAATCGAGCTGGATGATTATCTCTCCCGCGCTGCGGAGGTTCCGCGTCCGGATCTTGACCCGCGTCTAAACCATCTGCACCGCGTCACCACCCGTCGCCGCGAATGGCCGGAACTGTGCGTGATGGCTTTCGATCACCGCAGTCAGCTTGAAGAGATGGCGCTACAGTGCGGCGCGTCTTTGAAGCGTATTCCGGCATTGAAACAGCTTATTTTGCAGGCCAGCCGTGAAGCAGCCAACAGCGCCGGGCTGGAGGGCAAGGCCGGGCTGCTTTGCGACGGTACGTTTGGTCAGGATGCGCTGAATTCGATAACCGGAGAGGGCTGGTGGATAGGTCGCCCTATCGAACTGCCGGGATCTCGCCCGCTGGAGATGGAACACGGCAATATTGGCTCGCAGCTCATCAGTTGGCCGCAGGAACATGTGGTGAAGTGTCTGGTTTTTTTCCATCCGGAAGATGCCCACGCGTTGCGTCTGGAGCAAGAACAGAAAATCGCCGAGGTGTACCGCGCCTGTTGTCAGTCAGGTCATGAGCTGCTGCTGGAGGTGATTTTGCCGGCCAGTATGCCGCGCAGTGATGAACTGTATTTGCGCGCTATTTCCCGCTTCTACAACTTAGGGATTTACCCCGACTGGTGGAAACTCCCACCGCTGACTTCTGCTGGCTGGACGGCGTTGAGTGACATTATTGAACGGCGCGATCCGCACTGCCGTGGCGTGGTGATCCTTGGTCTGGACGCACCGGCAGAGCAACTGCGCGCGGATTTCAAAGCGGCTGCGGGTCATGCGGTGGTGAAAGGATTTGCCGTGGGACGCACGCTGTTTGGCGACGCTTCCCGCGCGTGGTTGAAACACGATATTGACGATGCGCAACTGGTGGCGCGCATTAAAGATAACTACCTGCAGCTTATCGCCTGGTGGCGCGAGCGCGGACAAGCATAATTCAGGAGAAGATAATGACGGTACAATTAGGTATTAATCCACTGACATGGACGAATGATGATCTTCCTTCACTGGGCGCTGAGACGTCGCTTGATACTTGTCTGAGCGAGGGTAAAGAGGCCGGATTTGCTGGTTTCGAACTGGGTAATAAATTCCCGCGCGAGGCGCGACTGCTCGGCCCCATTTTGCAGCGTCACGACCTGCAACTGGTTTCCGGCTGGTATTCCGGACGTCTGCTGGAACGCAGCGTGGAGGAGGAGATTGCCGCCGTGCAGTCACATCTGACGTTACTGCGCGAGCTGGGGGCCAAGGTGCTGGTCTTTGCCGAAGTCAGTGGTTGCATTCACGGCGAGCAGCAGACGCCGGTACATCTGCGTCCGCGCTTCCCGCAAGAGCGCTGGCAAGAATACGGTGAAAAGCTCACCGAGTTTGCGCGCTACACCCAGCAGCAGGGGGTACAGATTGCCTATCACCACCACATGGGAACGGTGATTGAATCTGCTGAAGATGTGGGTAATCTGATGACGAATACCGGTGATGAAGTTGGATTGTTGCTCGACACGGGACACTTGACCTTCGCCGGGGCCGATCCGCTGGCGGTGGCGCAGCGTTGGGCATCGCGTATCAACCATGTTCACTGTAAAGACGTGCGTGCCGACGTGCTGGCGGATGTCAAAAATCGCAAAACCAGCTTTCTCGATGCGGTACTGAGTGGGGTCTTTACCGTGCCGGGCGATGGCTGCGTTGACTATCCGCCGATCATGGCCTTGCTGAAGGCGAACCAGTATCAGGGGTGGTTAGTCGTGGAGGCGGAGCAGGATCCGGCCATCGCGCATCCGCTAACGTATGCGCGTCTGGGCTATAACAACCTTAGCCGTCTGGCGCGTGACGCTGGTCTTATCTGAGGAGGTGATATGTCACGTTTATTATCACGCTGGCAGCAGCCGGACGCGCAGGGGCGTACGCAGTCAGTGACGCCGGAAAGCGCCGGTTGGGAATATGTTGGCTTTAAAGCGTACGAACTGGAAGAGGGGCAGCAGCTTACGCTGCCCGCCGTCAGCGAAGAACGTTGTCTGGTATTGGTCGCCGGACGCGCGACCGTCACCACGCCGGGTGCAACCTTTACGGATATCGGCGAGCGGATGAGCCCGTTCGAACGGATCAAACCGTGGGCGGTCTATGTCACCGCTGGTGAAACCATACAGGTTCAGGCGGTGACCAGACTGGAGCTGGCGGTCTGCGCTGCGCCGGGGAAAGGCACACACCCAACACGGCTGATCGCACCTAAGGATATCGACGGCGAAGCGCGCGGCAAAGGTCACAACCAGCGTTATGTGCATAACATTTTACCGGAAGATAAACCTGCTGATAGCCTGCTGGTGGTGGAAGTGTGGACCAACGAAGGCTGTACCAGTTCCTGGCCAAGTCACAAGCATGATACCGACAATCCGCCGCAGGAGACCTATCTGGAAGAGACTTACTACCATCGCCTCAACCCGCCGCAGGGATTCTGTCTGCAACGGGTATACACCGACGACCGATCGCTTGACGAGTGTATGGCAGTCTATAACCGCGATGTGGTGATGGTGCCAAAAGGGTATCACCCGGTGGCAACCCTGGCAGGATATGACAGCTACTATCTCAACGTAATGGCGGGCCCGGTACGCAAATGGATGTTCACCTGGGAAGATGAACATGCGTGGATTAATCGCGAGTATCCAGCTGATAAGTAAGGTTTTGAATGGCTTTGTTAAAAGCGAGTCGTTTTTTCCCCTCCTTTTGAACAGTAAAATGGGAGGGATGGGATGACGGTTGGTACTATTTAAGTGCTCATTATTCTCATAGCTCGCCTTGCTATGAGAATAATGCAAGCGTCGATATATTTGGGATTATGGCAGTAGCCAGGGTGCTGTCGAAAACACCCCGGCTATCTTTTGTTGCGGGCTGATTAGATATGATATTTCAGTCCTAACGTTGCCGCGCTGTTGTTGTAACCGTTGTCTCCCATCTGGACGCCCACATTACCCCACAGATTTAAATCTGGCGTAATCTGGCCTTCGACACCCAGTTTAATCTCTCCCAGATTGCGTGCACCTTCCTGGCTGACGCTAACGTCGTCCATTTTTGTGCTAAAACTGCGTGTATTATGGAGCCAGTTAGCTTCAATAAATGGCTGGAATTCGCGGCCTTTGCCCTCATCCATTTTATTAAAGCTTTTCAGATAGGCTCTGGCTCCAAGACGGGTTTGAATATTACCGTTACCATTCATCTCGATACGCGTTCCGTTAGCTTCCTGATGGTCATCAGATTTGACCCCCATCCAGGTAACCTGCGCCTGCGGTTGAACATACCACTCATTAACGGTTCCTTTGCTGCCAGAGAATTCGCCAACTTTAAAGGTATACCCTGTTTCAACAGATGCCGTCAGACCTTTGGATTTATAGGACTCAGAAGCCAGTCCTTCACCTTTGACATGGTTATCAAACCATCCATATTGTGCCCAACCGTCGAAGTACAGGCCTTTATGGTCAGTGTTATCGGCAAACCATGTGGCATAAAGGCCAGTGCTATAGCCATTGACGCTACCTCGCGAGGTGTAACCCGTTGCTGATGAGCGGGTCTGATTATTGTCATGGCCATACCCAGCCATGATCCCGAGACGCCAGCTATCATGCCCGTTGGTTGAGCCCTGCGCGATATCGCTGCCGAGCTGCATCACATAGCGATTACTTTGAGTACGCAACTGGCTGCTACCGTCATACCAACTTTGGTGGCTACCTGCCTGACGCATCCACATACCGGTGGTTTTCATCTCTCCGGTTGACACATCTGTGTACTGCGCTTTGCCCGAGCGATCGTGTAGCTGCATGTTGAACATGGTGTTTACTGCAGCATGGTTCGCGGTATAGGTTCCTCCTTCCGGGCGAAGCATATGCTCTGTGGGCGAAACCGGTTTTTCGGGATTTTCAGGCTTAATCAACTGACTGGTCAGATACCAGTGATTATTGTTAGCCCCCTGACCTCGAACCAATGAATAATCATACGCACCCGCAGTGATACGTCCGCTCTGAGCAAAATCACCATCAGAACGGCCATCAACATGAATAAGCTCAATCCCCTCCAGAGTTTGTGAGCCCTGGCCTCCTGCATTGGTGACACTTACTTGAGTATTGCCAGTAGTATCACCTTTTACAATAAGCTTATCGGTGGCCGAACGATCGTCCCCCAGAACCGTATCAAAATTAATATGACCATTGTTGCCGTGGTAATTTCCTTCAACAATCAGCTGGTTGCCGGCGGACTGTCCAATATTCCCCAAAGATATCGCACCCTGATTGGTGAGATCTCCGCCAACAGTAAAGTGGCCTGATGCTCCATTTCCGGCAACAAACAGTCCGGCATTATGGATACTACCTAGTACCGTTCCCGCGCCTGAAAGCATACCGGCCGAAGATATATTGACCTGCTGGCTCGCTAAAGTAACAGGCGCATCCTCTTGACCCAGCATCAGCCCCCCTTGTTGAATATCCGTGGTGCCGGTATAGGTGGAATTCGCAGTCAGAGTGACAGTGCCCTGGCCTTGCTTGATGATATTACCGCTGCCATCGACCAGGTTTTGCATGGTCCAGTCATCCATGCTGTTAAGGATCATGTCACCCTGATTGTGAATCGTCGCCTCCCCCAGATGTTCGGCGGCTGACGCCACTAATTGTGTGTTTTTATCCAGGTTTAACTGGCCGCTAAATCCACTGTTATCCCCCTTAAGAGCGACGTTAGATTCGCTGAATGAAACTTCACCCTTACCGCTAAGGTTGTTGGACAAGTGTCCCTCAACGGCATTGAGGTTGAGATGACCATCGGCAATAATCTTCCCGGTTCCCAATCCCTGAGCATTATCCAGAGTGACCTCTGCGCCGGAGGCAATGGCCGTTGTTGCGTTTAAGGACGCATTACAGCCCTTCACGCTAAAGACACCCTTATCTATATTCAGATTACCGCTGCCGACCAATGCCCCCGCGGATGTTCCGCCGTTAGAAATCGTCAGGCTACCGCCATTAATATTCAGAACTGATCCTGCTGCGCTGGTTAGCTGCCCAATCGTCTGGCTATGCCCATTCATATCCAAAACGGTCTCTTCTGCCATCTGCAGACCTGCTGTATGGCCCAGAACATTATCATTGAGCATCAGTAGATTACCGCTGCGCAAATCGGTCAGACCGGTGTAATCATTATTCAAACCAGATAGTGAAACTGTGTGGCCTTTCTGGCTGTCGAGCGCCAGATCCCCGGAGCCGGTCAGGCGGGAACTCAATTCCGCAGCCGCCCCGATTTTTCCGTTGGCGTTCAGGATCAGTGCATTCTGACCCTGTCCTTGTAGTTCAATCTGCGTCAGACCGTAGCCCACATAAAGGCCGTCATGGTTTTGCCCGCTGGTCAGGCGATAGTCGTATGTTCCCTTTGCTACAACCTGCCCGTCCTGGCTGATGTCATGCTGAACAGCGTCTGTTATCGCGTTACCGTTCAGATCCTGCAGTTGCAGGTTTCCGGCATCTCCTTTTACAACGGTTGCTGAATTGGTGGAAACCAGTTTAATTTCCGCATTGGCGTCTTCCTGCTCCATTAAGGAGAGACCGGTATCAATACCTTGAGATATGGCGTCCACTACGCCCACAGGATTCACCTGCACAGCACCAGACCCCGTCAGGTCTAACCGGTCTTTAACATTCACCATTTTGTCGGTTTGGTGTATGCCGGGAGTAATGTTACCAAACTCAATGGTACCGCCAGAAAAGGCCAGACTTCCGATGGACTGTGTGCCTGTGCCCAGTGAAATTTCACTCCCTTTTCCTGCAATCAGCCCTGCTTTTGCAAGAGCATCGGTGTTGGTTCCCTGCAGGTTGAATGTCGTATTTTGTAATGCCAGATCACCAGTGAACCCAGAGGTCGCTGTGCTATTTTTAAAAGAGAAAGCGTGATTTCCCGTATCGACCCCCAGGATGCCAGACCCAGAAATCTGGTGGCTAAACAACCAGTCGCTGGTGCTATTGAGCTGCAGTTTCCCGTCAACGGATAACCCGGCAGAGCCCAGGTTTTTCTGATCGGACACGGTTGCAACGGCACCCGATTCAACATTGATCTTTCCTTTAAAGGCGGTGTTATCACCTAATAACGCCACATTTCCGGCGCCGACGGAGATAATGCCGTTCCCCGAAACCTTATTGGTAAACGCCATGTTGTCCTGGGCGTTCAGTAAGAGTTTGCCGCTATTGCTAATATCAGCGGTTCCCAGGTTCTGCGTAACCCCAAGGGTGGCATTCCTGGCAATTTTTACGTTGCCGCTAAATTTTGAGTTATCACCAGATAAAAACGTTGTACCATTTAGCGCATTGATATTACCCAGCCCCTCACTGCCGCTTGATATATCAGCTTTTATATTTGCGTTATCACTGGTGTGGTTCAGTGTGATTTTTTTATTGTCTGTGCTAGCCCAGACAAACTCTATTTTCTTGGCGTCAATAACCCCAGCAGATTTAGCTTTCTCACCTTCTTGAGCGCCTAATGCTAATTCTGAGTTCGTACTCAAGCTAATTTCTGGGGCAGATATTTTCCCCATGTCAGATACCACCAGCGTGGTATTTGAATCTTGATTGTAATACCCCAGGCTTAATTTCTCACTGGCGTTAATTTCACCCTTGTTATTAACCGACAGGAATTGATCGCCACCGTAGCTCTTGAAAACACCCATAAAGAATGTTTGTGTATTTACCTGGCTACCTTCGCCGCTAATGTTTCCCCTTTCATAGGTAAGACGACTGGTCCCTTTAACATGAATCTTACCGCCATCAGACACGTTAAAATAACCGCCAGTTCGCCAGTTGTCTGATGCACTGTCATATAAGTCGTCAGCATAGAGTTCGCTGCCTGCATTGGACACGTTAAGGTAACCCGTACCTCTCAGCAGAACGTTTAGCTCGCCATTGATACGCACTGTTCCTTGGGTAATATCCAGTCCACCACCTGATGTGAAGGTCAGGCGGGGGCGAGAGTCCGGCGCATTGATTACCAGGTTAGCATTATCTTTTACATTGATATGGTAATTAATAGACTGGTTTTTTTCGCCAAAATCAACGGTGCTATCTGTGCTGACATCAATATCATTAGCAAAGGCCATTGATGAACATAGCGCTACAGCACCGGCTAATAACGCCCTGGACTTTTTTTTCGTGTTCTTCCTTCCCAGTTCGGAGCACACACACCAGCAATTACGGACTTTACTCCATTTTATTTGATATATTTTGTTCATAAACTCTCCGCAAAATAATCATAATAAAAATTTAACACTTTTGGGGTAAGGTATTTATCGGGCTACATTTTTGAGAGTGAAAATGCAGATCTCCGAATTGATGATATATGTCATGTGTCATTAATGTGATGTAAGCATTGGTACTGGATACTCGATTCAAGTCTCCCTGCGTAGTTTGTCACGTGATAAATTAATTTTGATAATATAGCCATCAGTCTGAAAATATTTTACCTGAGGCTTTGCTGATATTTCCAGCCCCTTTATTATATTGCTGCTTGTTTTCAAATCAACGGGGGAGGGGGAATCGTCGAGAGTGAACTTAGCTTTGCTATACCTATTACAGTTCTGAGTCTTAGTGGGTAGAAGACGTGTGGACAATATATAGAAAGGGAGATAGCCGCCATGCTGCGGCTATCTCCTGTTTATATCCTGATCAGGAATTCGGTCGATGATTCTCAACTACCCAGACGGTGAGTTCTTTTTCCAACGTTTTATCTCCCGTCGTTGCCTTCACCTTCACCCAACTTTCACCAGCAGTATCCGTTCTCAGTTCAGAGTAGGCATTTCCTAACTTAAAGTTGGTTTTATCCGGCGTCATCGTAAAGGTTCCGCTGTCGGGTTTGGCTCTGCTGCCTGCGCTAAATTCGACACTGCAGTTTAATGGGTTACCGAATTTATCCCGCAACCGGGCCATAAAGCCCACCGGTTCAAGATCGGCAACGACGTAGCCAAAATCCTGCTCCAGAGTGAGTACTGGATTCTGGGCATCAGCATTCAGCATCAGCGAAGCATTTGCCGAGACGTTGCTACCGTGTTCAGCCAATGTGGCGGTCAGCGTGTAACGACCCGCCTTTTGACCGTGGACATTTACGATCGCAGTACCGGAAGCATTGGTGGTGACAAGCGTATTATCAATCACCAGAGGATCGCGTGGCGATGGGCCTGTGGCCGTAATCTTCAGCTTACGGTTGCTGACGCTGTTCCCCGATGTATCGCTCAGATGCAGGGTAAACGCCACGTTATCCACATCACTCACTACGGCGGATGTGGTTGACGGTTCGATCGTCAACGCTGCATTTTGCAGATCTGATACCACCTCAATCGCCTTACCCGCCGTAACGCGTTTACCCTCTTTGATGAAGGTTGCCTGCAATTGATAGTGCCCGGCTTCTGTGGCAACAAAGGTTGTTGATGCCATTCCTTTCTCATCCAATGTCAGTTCTGACTGGCCCAGTTTTAATCCATTGGCAGGGGTACTGGTCAGGTGCACGTCGCCACTAAATGGGTTGTTCTCACCGTCGACAACCTGTACCTGAATTTCATGCGTAGCTGATGCGTTTGCCACGATGCTCTCAGCAGGTGCCGCCAAATTCAGCACTGCGCTGTTAATATCAGGTACGAATTCCAGGTCAACGCTTGAGGACTCAACGCTGTGCTGCCCATCTGTAACCCTGGCATTAACGGTGTAATGACCCGCCTTAACCGTTGTGAACGTTACCGTCGCGTAACCCTCTTTATTGGTGGTGATTTTGTCCGGGTACACGAGACCTTGTGGCGTTACGATAAGCTCCACTTTCTGTCCTTCAACCGACGCGTTGGTATTGTTGAGCATGATCTCAAGCGTGGCACCATCGCGACCGTTTGCTGCAATATCGGTAATTGCGCCATTGTCTTTGGCTGTCAGAGACAATGTTGCCCCCTCCATTGCAGAGGCAAATGTGACGCTTAGGGATGAGCTGATGTTCCCCACGTTCAGCGTAACCTCATAGGTTCCCGGCGTTGAACTGGTCAGTGAGAATCTTGCTTCACCTTTGGCATCGGTGGTGGCAACGTTCTCGCCATTCGCAACCTTGACCTGTGACGGTAACGCCAGGGTGACCGTGTATCCGGATAGCGCGTTACCATAAGGGTCGGTCAGGGTAACGACCGCGACATTACTCTGTTTGCCATCCGCCAGCGCATTGTCCCTGGTCAGGTTAAAAGCCTGCACCACCGGCTGCGTTTTGTCTGCAATCCAGTTGGCTTGTTTTTCCAGCCCGGAGAAATCATGTTTTTGTGACGTCACACCAATGCGTGTCGCCTGAGCCAGTTCAGACGTTGCCTTAGCGCTGTACACGCCGTCTTTCTCTTCTACTGCAGTAAAACGGATCTCGCCGCTGGCTGAAACAGCATAAAAACGTAAGCTGTCGTCGCCGGTGATGGCATTCCCGTCTTTATCTTTTGCTTCTAACGCCAGGTTAATCGGGTGCCCAACGACCTGCTCCATAGGCATTACCGTGAATGTCGATTTTGCCGACTCGGCGGAAACCGCTTTAAGTGTCACTGTCAGGGTTTCTGTTTTACCCAGCACTTTAGCGGTTATGCGTGCCGTCCCCGCCGTTAAACCCGGCGTCAGCATAGCGGTATACACCCCTGAACGGGTTTCCTGCACTTCACCAAGCTTTGGAGCCTGTGCCGAACGCTCACGATTTCTCTGTGCGTCAGGCGTAAATGCCAAAGACAATTCAATGTCATGTGCAAGCCCTGTTAACGGATTGCCATTGGTATCTTTAAGCACCAGCTTAACCGGATGCTGTGACTTCCCATCAGCCGCGATGATCGGTTGCTGCTCGTCGTTCAATGTAAAATCCATTGTGCCGACAGAGGCTGAATTCCCCGTCACCGTTACGCTCATCACTGCATAGTTAGAGACGTTTCCTTTAACATCTCGCGCCGTTGCGCCGATCTGCCACTGATTGGTGCCGCCTGGTGTATAAGCGGGTAACGTCAGTTGCCATGACGTGCCGCTACCGGAAATGCGCCCGCCAGCGGCGGCAAATGCGCTATCGTTCCACTCTACCGACTGAATGCCCCAGTGGGATTTATCCAGTGAAATAGTCACCGGAACAACGGCGCCACCTTCCCCCTGTACGCTTTCAGGCAGGCGGATTTTCAGAACCGATTTTTTGCGGTATTCCAGAACAATATTGTTATTTCGTTCGACAAAATCGTAGCGTCCGTGCTGAACTTCGCGCATCAACGCAACATTGTCGCTGTCCAACTGCTTCGCCAGCGGGATGCCGGGGCGATAGTTAATCTCTACGCCGAAGCGTGAATCATGAGTATTGCTCTGCCCCTGCTTGTGTTCAGCGGAAAGCGTAACTAGCGGAACCGGCGTATAGCTGATCCCGCCTGTAAAGGCGTACGGATTTTCCTGAAGATGATCGCTGCCAAAGAGGCCGACATTCTTGCCGTAATACTTTTCATATTTAAGCGATGCGCCCAGTTGCGGATACGATGGCAACCAACCTTGGGTATAGATATCCCATCCATCCGCCGGACGTTCCTGATAATCATCCAGATCGTGGGAATCCTTCCATTTTGATAATCTTAAATAAGCATTTGCGCCTGCATGTAAATAATCTCGCCAATACTCAACGCCTGCACCCATACGTGCGTGATGACGACTTAAATCGTAGTCATAAAATAAGTTTGCGCCCAGCATTGAATTATCCGCCGTGAAGTAGCGATAACCCATACCGATATTAGTTTGGGTTCTGTCATCGGTACGGTGAAGCGATGTCTGGCTAAATAAAACATGCTGCTTTGTATCAATCCACGGATAAAGGAAATCGAACGACGAATCTTTCAACGAGAAAGCGTCATCGACGTTGAGTTGAAGACGCGCATTACCGTACTTCTGTAGCCACTCTACCACCTCCTTCGTTGCCTGTGCTGAGACGGTATTGGCAGCAAAACTGCCCGCATGGCCGTTTTCAATACTTCTGCCAGCTTGCGCGGCGAGAGAAGACAGGCCGCGCAGTTCTTGCTGTTCTGCGGCGGTCTGCGATGCCTTAACGGCTGACGCATGGCTAATGGTTGGCGTGAAGCTAAGAAGGGCAGGATACAGGGCCTGCAAAGCGATTGTTGACCATGCGACAACCTTATTAACGGGGCCTGTTGCCCCATTGCTCCGCGAAATTTTCTTATTTGACATTCGTAACTCCAATATCAATTAAAAAAATCAAAGGTTATTCTATGTACTGAACGGGATGCATAATATATGTATTTAGTAGGAAATTTCAAGAGTTGTTTATGGAGAAGTTAACTGGATGTTTTTACACTATGTGGCGTGGGGGGGCTAACTATGTCGAACGTTTAAATGACGAATGTATTTAAAAAATATGTTTCTTTTTATCGTGACGATTTTAAGCTTTTAGGGATGTTATTTAACCATGGTCGTTCACTGTTAAATAAAAAGGGGTATCAGGAAATTAATCTGCTTGTTCGTATTCAGCTATCATCACATTCTCCGGATTTAAGTCTGGAACGTGCCAACGCTATTCAGGACGGGTCAAAGAGCATAAAAAAGCCCGCTTAAGCGGGCTTTTATGTCACTCCGGAGCCGCGGCTCCTTTGCGTATCTTTTTTTGTCCCCTCACCGTCTGGTCGGTGTCCTGCTGAGACTGCTAACTTCCTGTTTTTGCTAGTGCTGTCCTGGCACTATCCAATCATGATTGGTGGGCTGGCGGAGTCTGGATTGGTGATGTAATTGTTTGAAATATTTCATCTAATGTCTGATTCAACTTTCCTTAGGTGCCTATATGGGTGCCTAAAAATTTTTTCACTCCTTTTTGATAAGAAAAATAAAGCGAGATAGGGGGAAAGACTTGCGCTGTTTATGTGTGCACTAATCCGGTAGCTTTCTTGGCTCTGAGAATATCGGTGGCGGTCAGGAATGGTGTTTGCTCCTGCCAGGTGATTCCTTTACGGTCGGTGCGTATCAGTTCATAGCGCTCCACCAGAAAGTTCACCGCATCAGCCAGTGTTATTCCTGCTTCGATATGTTCTTGGATGGTGGAATCATCATGGAATGGTGTGTCGTTTAGCGTTAGACCGTAATGATGCTCCAGCAGATAAGTTAATAGTTGCTGCCAGACCTGCTCGGGCGACAGGCGTGACGAAGCTGGCAGCGTGGCCGGTACAGTTGAAATATGCATGAGTTGAGTCCCTGATAAAGGAAGAGGAAGGTGTTACCTGGTTACAACTGACTGGGGATAAATAGCGATGTAAACATAACCATAAGAGCCGAGAGTGTCAGCTTCACAAGTAAGTCCGTTGTGATGCAGTGTGACGCAGTGCTGGCTGCGAGTATCAAGCTCGCCAGTGGTCAGCATCCGCTCAAGCTGTTTCGTCATTAGTGGAAACGCTTGGTCCAGACTCAATGCTTCATCATCACTGAATGAGCCATTAAACCCTGCCCGGTCAGCCAGAAAGTATAGGTGGTTGCCTTCCTGTACCAGGCGAGCGCCGAAGCACGGCGTGATATTACGTTTTAATCCCCACTGAAGGCAGGTTGCGTTCTTCGCTGATGAGCCGGATAAGGTGGTCGATTGCATTAACATATTCCTTAATGACTGAGAGAAGTGATTAATTCATCGTCACGCTGCGAAGGATGGCATATGGGCCTGCCCGATCCTGACGACGCTCAACAAAAACAGCGAGTACACCACTGATATCCTGAACTTCACGTCCGTAGTAATGGCAGACACGGCCATGCCACTGGTAGTGACCTGTACAGAAGACAGATAACCGGGATTCGGGATGCTGACGATAAATATGCATCGCCTGGCGCTTACTGATGATTTTCATTCTGTACCTCACAACCAGCCACATTCAGCAAAAGACACCACTTCGTTCCCGACCACAAGATGATCCAGCACACGCACTTCCACAAGAGCCAAAGCTTTAGCAATCAGCTGAGTGACATGTTTATCCTGCTGGCTAATTTCTGTCGTGCCGGACGGATGGTTATGCGCCAGAATGACCGCTGCGGCGTTATGTTTCAGGGCTGATTTAACCACCTCGCGGGGATGTACTTCGGTATGGCTAAGCGTGCCGGAAAACAGCGTTTCTCGCTCCAGCAAACAATGCTGATTGTCGAGATACATCACGATGAAGACTTCCCGCTCCAGGTGAGCCATCTGCAGTTGCAACCAGGTTTTTGTGAGGCTGGTGGAGGTAAATGACTCACTCGGCTGACGCTGGTATTTCTCCAACAGACGTAATGCTCGCCGGATGACTCGCTGCTCGTTTGCTGGAAATACGGGGGATAAATTGATCGCAGGCATGACTGCTCCTTTAAAGAAAAAGCTCTTCCTAATCTTCGGAAAGGCGTGAAGAGAAAATAGAGGAAGGATTCATGACGCAAGCTGCAGCATATTCTCGGCCATCACCCAGAGGGCGCGATTAAGCTTCACATCACCGTCGATACCTTTTACAGCACGCGTGTGGGCACGTTTGCCTTTGGTTGTTCGCCCCGACAGCCCTCCTTTAATCAGGTTTTCCTGAATGCGCTGGTATGTGGTCCACAGGTCGTTGCTCTCATCCTGCCAGCGGCGCGGGGAAAGAACCTGTGATTCCGACACCGGCTGATGCTCTTCACCAAAGCGGTAGATTAATGCCGCTTTCGCCATCGCCTGCTGTGCCGGTGGCGGTAATATCAGCGACTGCATGGCATTACGCTTCTCTTCCACTTGATCAAATATCCCCAGTACTTCGTAAGCCCCTTCTATGACTTTCTCCACCACATTGCCTTTATGCGGCACGCGCACCTCTCCGAACGACTCACCGCAAATCAGCCCATTCTGGCAAACCGATCTGAATAACCCCGGCAACATCTGGTATGAGCTTGAGCCGTCATGGCTGTTAAGCAGGATGATTTCTGGCACCTGTTTGCCAGTGATCTGGCCTTCGCGACGCAGGCGCAGCATGTGTTTGGTGTGCTCTCGCTTGCTCAGGTCCCGAACTCGGGTCTGGCAGGCAAAGAATGGCTGGAAGCCTTCACGTTGCAGGTTATCGAGCAGGGAAATAGTCGGGATATAGGTGTACCTGTCACTGCGGGATTCATGTTTGTCTTCGCTGAAGACACTCGGCACATAGTGCGCCAGTTCGTCACGGGTTAACGGGCGGTCGCGGCGAACAAGATTGACTGAGCCGAAGCGGCTGGTTAAACGGGTCATAAAAACTCCTGTAGAAAATGGACATAAAAAAGGCCACCCCGAAGGATGGCCCTGTCTGTTATTAATGAGTCTGATTAAGTCGCTGCTGGTAACGTGGGTTCCGGGGCAGGCGGCATAGTTTCTGCTGAACCGTGTCTTTCGGCCCGGTAGAGCTGGAGTTGCGCCAGTAACGGGGCTTTCCGTGACTGGAGATAATTCAGGCACCATTCCCTTCGGACAACCAGTCTGACCGGCACAGGCAGAAGCTCATAAGCCTTACTGAACATCGACTCGATAAACACATCGTCACTGAGTTTATCCTCGGCAATGTTCAGCAAACCGCTGATAACGATACTGTCGAGCAATCGCTTATATCGGGTAGTACGGGATTCTGGCCCTTCTGTAGCTGGCTCACTGACATTTTCTTCTACCTGCTCATCCTTGTTATCAGTGGCGGAGACATTTCGTCGCAGATTTAATTTCTCTTTCAGTCCCTTGAGTTTCCCCTGGGTATTTTCAGACATATTGCTTTTATCCTCTGAGCTTGCAGCAAGCGAGATCAGGCAAGTGTGGCGAGTTTTTTGATGATGCGTATCAGACTCAGTGTGGTGATGCTGGCACCTAGTGCTTTAACTGCAACAGAATTGCTGCGCATCAATGTCACACCGGCAACACTCAAAACAAGTTGCCAGGTACAGTCCACGGTTGGTAGCGTTTCCTGCTGTAATATTTTTCCCACTGAACCTCCGTTAGCTGAATGCCGAATAAAAAGTTATCTCGCTGATAAGGTTATTTATAACCATTGGGAACCCACTGGCCCTGCTTACGGATATCAGTAATGATGTCTCCCTGTTTGAGCGAAATTGTGCGCCAGCCCGGCTCTTTGCTGGAGGCATTACCGTAGGTGTATCCCACTGACATGGTTAGTGCTTCACCCGTTGTAGTAGTGAGATCAGCTTCATATGCCGCTTCGGTATTTTGTTTACGGATGAAACGCACGGTATTAATGGCACGACAACGCAGACTACTTTTGGCATGTTCAAATGAGTTATCCGCCATCTGGCAACCTTCAGATTTAATTTCATCCGTCAGGCTTGTCGAAGCATTAAAATTTTTAGGAGCGGGAACGTAATTCACCATATCGCTGCGCAGTGTTGGCGGATCTGTCTGAAGCACAAGATAAACAGGACAATCTGATTTTCCGACTTCACAGGCTTTTGCGACGTAATCACGTACTAGCCAGCCTTTATTGCCGAAATACTCAGCACCGCTCTCGTCTTTACATTGTGACCACGTGGCTTTTTGTCCCATCATCACGCCGTCTACCATGACGCAGGTGACGGCTTTTACAGGCTTCCCGTCCCAGCGAACAGCGTCAAACGGTTGAATGCCGGTATGATTCACATCAAGTGTGTAAGCCTGCGGGTTCTTCGCTATCCGGTCATTTGCCTGTTTCAGTTGAGTACTGCCTTCCTGAGTCAGAAAGAAGGTATAGCGTTCGGGATGTATGTCGCCGTGAATTGTCATTGCAGACGAGATCAATGGAATAAACAGTGCTGCAGAGCTGAGAGATAAAACAACGAGTTTACGCATAAGGTTTCCTTTCAGTTAATTAATGATTAATACAGTCCTGCCATGTGGCATCAACCAGTGCCTCATTCAGCCCTTTGGCGCTGAATTTTTTAGATATAGCGGCATTCATAGAGGTCATTTTTATTACGTCTTTTTGACTTGTCGCTTTTAGCGCAGTAAAGGTCGTTTCATCCAGAGGATGGTTTGTACCATTGATACTGACTCCAGGATCAGAAAGCCCTGTTTGTGACGAGACGCGGTAATCCTCCGCAGGTACGCTGTAAGCAGCAGCTAGCTTTCCGCTTGCGCAGGTCAGTGTGAGCACTTCGCCTGAAGCATTTTGAGTATTGAGTTCAAACTCCATGGCACTGATGTTCCCGTACCAGTCACCCTATTGCTGGTCAGCCTGTACGGCGCTGGCACTGTGGCTAAGCAGCAGTAATCCAGCCAGAGTTGCATAATAGTTTCTGAGCATTTTGGTTTCCTTTCCTGATGATTTAGATACAAAAAAGCCCGCTTCCGTTTTAAGGGGAGCAGGCTGATCGTATTGATAAAATGAGCTAGCAGATAATCGTTAATACAGATCAGTTTCCAGGAATTGATCGTTATTATCTATTGCAATATCGATCAATTTACGACAATCAATAGATTTAAACTATCAAGTATTGAGTATCGATCGGTGCGATAGATCAACAAGTTTCAGCAACCGAATGACATTCGTCAGACTGATTCATCCGGGTGATATAGGTTTGAAATTATCTGCAATTTGGACGGGGGATAGTGCGTGTTTATGAATTAATTTGATGCTACGTCTGCGACGTTAACTTCAGAGTTATATTATGTAAGTTAATTGCCTGCTTTACATGTTTCCTTCTACTATAGCAAAAGTAACATCAGTGCAGTAATTACTGTCTGATACTGTATTATAATAATAAAGATGGAGTAAATATAACGATCATTAACAATACTCACCTTTAAAAATCAATACTAGTACCTGAAGAGTAATTAATTACATGTCAGGTTTATTATATTGAGATGATTATTACAAGGACTAAAACATGAAACCCTACATCAGCAGATTACATGGACCATGTAACCAACTTCATATAAACCGTATCCATGACACGTTGAATAAATCGCTTAGTGAATACCCAAGGACATACGTTCGCAGAATAGATTTAAGAATACCCGATGAGGTATATGAACAATACCGTGATGACTCAACACTGATAACGCGTTTTATGGAATCACTAAAGGTGTAGTGGTTTACTGAATTTGGCCACCTGAACAGAGGTGATATGCTCACCTCAGAACATTACAGGTGCCTCAATGAAAAAAAGAAATTTCAGCGCAGAGTTTAAACGTGAATCCGCTCAACTGGTCCTTGATCAGAACTACACCGTTGCAGCTGCGGCCAGTGCTATGGATGTGGGTCTTTCTACCATGACGCGATGGGTAAAGCAGTTGCGGGATGAACGACAGGGCAAAATACCTAAAGCCTCCCCTATAACCCCGGAACAGATTGAAATACGTGAGCTGAAGAAAAAGCTACAACGCATTGAAATGGAAAACGACATATTAAAAAAGGCTACCGCGCTCTTGATGTCAGACTCCCTGAACAATTCTCGTTAATCGGGAAACTCAGAGCGCAGTATCCTGTGGTCACACTCTGCCACGTGTTCGGGGTTCATCGCAGTAGCTACAAATACTGGGAGAAAAGCGCCGAAAAGCCAGACGGCTGGCGAGCTGTGTTACGCAGCCAGGTTCGGGAGCTGCATAACATCAGCCATGGCTCTGCTGGCGCAAGAAGTATCGCCATTATGGCAACCCTGAGAGGCTTCAGAATGGGACGCTGGCTTGCTGGCAGGCTCATGAAAGAACTGGGGCTGGTGAGTTGTCAGCAGCCTACCCACCGGTATAAACGTGTTGGTCATGAACACATCGCTATCCCGAATCGCCTTGAGCGACAGTTCGCAGTGACAGAACCTAACCAGGTGTGGTGCGGCGATGTGACGTACAGTGTGCCCGGAGTTCAGGGCGGGCATGGATGCTTAAATGAACCGCGAGTCTGTCTGGAATATTGAACCGGTAACTCACGATGAGAAACCCAACAATCCCACCGGGTGTGACGGTGGAGAACCTGAGCGGCAGTGACCTGCGGCATGCCCGCAGGGTGATGTAACCCGCTGACAACGGGGATTGAGGCGAGATCACTAAGCCGAGATGATCCTCAAGGTTAAGTACTGAAAGGCTGAAGAACATGAACCCGTTAATCCGCCTCTGTGGGTTGAAAACGTCACCACGGCCTACGTGATCTGACAGGCCGTGCAGGAGGAACTGGCAGTGATACGTAAGCACTGCCGGTCGAAGGTGTTTTGACATGTATGCGAAACACCGGGGCAGCAGCGTCTATCACGCTTGCGTTGCTGACTTCTGCCAACTTGCGGCAAGCAAGGATAAAGAGTGCGACGGGCAGCCTCCTCAGTATGCCTGAGTCCAGGCAGGTAAACCGGGGAAGGTCAGCGACGGATGTTAAGGGGGCATGGCTCCGATGACGCGCTGGCTGGCGGAGCTTCCGTAGTAGTCCGCGATGGGGAAAGCCCATTACATGGCGAAGGGAAGCAGTTTGAATGTGTTTGCGACGTGAATTAACTGACCTAACGAGGTGAAGACCTTTGATAATCAGCGAAATGCAACGCAAGCTTGCCACATGGGCAGCCACCGATCCGTCCCTACGGATTCAACGGCTGCTGCGTCTGATAACACAACCAGAATGGCTGGCTGAAGCGGCGCGGATCACGCTTTCATCAAAGGGGGCGCATACCCCCGGCGTTGATGGCGTGAACAAAACAATGCTACAGGCCAGACTGGCTGTTGAACTGCAAATCCTCAGGGATGAATTACTCTCAGGCCACTACCAGCCCTTGCCCGCCAGACGGGTTTACATCCCTAAAAGCAACGGCAAACTGCGACCACTGGGTATCCCCGCGTTGCGGGATCGTATTGTTCAGCGGGCCATGCTGATGGCGATGGAGCCGATATGGGAGAGTGATTTTCATACGCTCTCATATGGCTTCCGGCCTGAGCGCAGTGTCCACCACGCGATCCGCACGGTGAAATTACAGCTCACAGACTGCGGTGAAACCCGGGGACGCTGGGTGATTGAAGGCGACCTGTCCAGTTACTTCGACACCGTACATCATCGACTGCTGATGAAGGCTGTACGCCGCAGGATCAGTGACGCACGTTTCATGACTCTGCTGTGGAAAACCATCAAGGCGGGACATATCGATGTCGGTCTCTTTCGGGCGGCCAGTGAAGGTGTGCCACAGGGCGGTGTTATATCGCCGCTATTATCGAACATCATGCTGAATGAGTTCGATCAATACCTGCATGAGCGCTACCTGAGCGGGAAAGCCAGAAAAGATCGGTGGTACTGGAATAACAGTATCCAACGGGGCCGAAGTACGGCGGTCAGAGAAAACTGGCAGTGGAAACCCGCGGTGGCGTACTGCCGCTATGCCGATGATTTTGTCCTCATCGTCAAAGGCACCAAAGCACAGGCGGAAGCCATCAGGGAGGAGTGTCGGGGTGTGCTCGAAGGCAGTCTGAAACTCAGGCTGAACATGGATAAGACTAAAATCACCCATGTTAATGACGGCTTTATCTTTCTGGGGCACAGGATCATTCGCAAACGCAGTCGTTATGGCGAGATGCGAGTGGTCTCAACGATCCCGCAGGAGAAAGCCAGAAACTTCGCCGCATCGCTGACAGCACTGTTATCAGGCAACTACAGTGAAAGCAAAGTCGATATGGCTGAACAACTCAACCGAAAACTGAAAGGCTGGGCCATGTTCTATCAGTTCGTTGATTTTAAGGCCAAAGTCTTCAGTTATATCGACCGTGTCGTGTTCTGGAAGCTGGCTCACTGGCTGGCCCGCAAATACCGTACAGGTATCGCTTCCCTGATGAGGTGGTGGTGTAAATCACCGAAACCGGGTCAGAGCAAAACGTGGGTTTTATTTGGTAAAACCAATCACGGCAAGCTCAGCGGCGAAATACTGTACCGGTTGGTGGGGCAAGGCAAGAAGCTGTTCCGCTGGCGGCTACCCGAAGGCAATCCCTATCTGAGGACGGAGACCAGAAACACGTATACATCGCGCTTTACAGAAGTGGCAATGGCGTTCGCCAGCATTTAAATGGAGAGCCGGATGCGCTGAAAGGTGCACGTCCGGTTCGGGGAGGAGAGGCAGGGAAATAGTCCGACTACGCCCTGCCTCTTACTCTACTCTGGACAGGCAAGCGTTGGGCTTACCTTGCAGTTGTTCTCGATCTGTTCGCAAGGAAACCAGTGGGCTGGGCAATGTCATTCTCGCCGGATAGCAAGCTGACCATCAGAGCGCTGGAAATGGCGTGGGAAGCTCGCGGTAAACCAGCCGGAGTGATGTTCCACAGTGACAGTAATAATGCCGATGTCAGTCTTTACCACCACTTAGTTTGCCGTTTAACCAGATTGGTGTGATTACTGATGCAGTGAAGACCTTCCCGCATCCTGACTCACACAGCGATCGACCTTTTGTGTCCTGCCCTGGACCCGTCGGTTGCCGGAAGCGCCTTCATGCGAGGCATCTCCTCACCGATGCGCGTGACTCAAGAAGGGCCTGACGGCTTGTCTCGTTACTGTCCTGTCCGGGTTATCTGTCTGGAGATTCAACTCTGTTTCCTCACAGGAGCTCTGTCATGGTTGATAAAGTTACCGAAGCTGCCGTTGTGGGTGGCGTGGATACACATAAAGATTTGCACGTTGCCGCTGTCGTAGATCAGAACAATAAAGTCCTTGGGACTCAGTATTTCTCCACAACACGACAAGGTTACCGGCAGATGCTGGCATGGATGACCTCGTTTGGGACATTAAAGCGAATTGGTGTTGAGTGCACAGGTACCTATGGTTCCGGTTTGCTTCGTTATTTTCAGAACGCCGGGTTAGAAGTTCTTGAGGTGACTGCTCCAGACCGGATGGAGCGACGCAAACGGGGTAAAAGTGACACAATTGATGCTGAATGTGCCGCTCATGCAGCATTCTCAGGCATCAGGACAGTTACTCCCAAAACGCGTGATGGCATGATTGAGTCCCTGCGGGTATTAAAAACTTGCCGAAAAACAGCAATATCAGCCCGCAGAGTCGCTCTCCAGATTATCCATTCAAATATTATCTCTGCCCCGGATGAATTACGTGAACAGCTCAGAAATATGACGCGCATGCAGCTCATCAGGACCCTGGGTTCCTGGAGACCTGATGCCAGTGAATACCGCAATGTAACCAACGTTTATCGCATTTCATTAAAGTCCCTTGCCCGACGCTATCTCGAGTTACATGACGAAATCGCTGATCTGGATGTCATGATTGCGGCAATTGTCGACGAGTTGGCACCTGAGCTGATTAAACGTAATGCTATCGGATACGAAAGCGCTTCACAGTTGCTGATCACTGCCGGAGACAATCCTCAACGGTTAAGATCAGAATCAGGATTTGCGGCACTGTGTGGTGTCAGCCCGGTCCCCGTTTCTTCTGGAAAAACGAACCGTTACCGACTTAATCGTGGTGGAGATCGTGCTGCAAATAGTGCACTTCACATCATCGCCATCGGACGCTTACGAACTGACGCAAAAACAAAGGAATATGTCGCCAGGCGTGTAGCCGAAGGACATACAAAAATGGAAGCGATACGCTGTCTAAAGCGATATATCTCCCGCGAAGTTTACACGTTACTGCGCAATCAAAACAGGCGGATCAACAGTATCCCGATAACAGCTTGACTCTTAGAAGGGCGTCCAGGGTAGCCACTATACAAGCAGGCAGTTCCGGCAGTTACTGTGGCGTTGCCAGATCAGGCAGAGTATGAGCCGACGTGGAAACTGTTGGGACAACAGCCCGATGGAACGCTTCTTCCGTAGTCTGAAAAACGAGTGGGTGCCAGTGACAGGTTATATAAACTTTAGCGATGCTGCTCATGCGATCACAGACTATATCGTCGGGTATTACAGCTCGCTAAGGCCGCATGACTATAACGGTGGGTTGCCCCCAAACGAATCGGAAAACCGATACTGGAAAAACTCTAAAGCCGTGGCCAGTTTTAGTTGACCACTACATAGTGACATATAAGCCCATGCATAAGTTCTTGAACTATGCCAAGAAAAACAGCTCATTGCGCACGCTGATGCAGGAGCCAAGCCGTGTTCTTGGCTTGGAGGCCAGGATCGAGGAATACAAGCCAATCACCCATGCTTCCCTGCTCATCCTTACCTCCGAGAAAAGCATCAAGGTCAATGACGACATGTCGGTGGAACCCCAAGGTAAGATCAGGGAAGAAAATGCTAATGCCCAGCTCATCAAGTACGCACGAAAGCTCGCTATTGTGTTTAACGGTGAAAATGTTGTTTCTGTTTACAGGTCGTTGGGGTTGAAATCGCTATGAACTGCTATGTAAGGTATATCGGCGTCGTTGACAAAGACGACCGGATTCATGCTGTGGAGTTTACTCGGGGTCTGAACATCATTACCGGGAAGTCTTCGACAGGTAAAAGTGCGATCCTGGAGATCTTCGACTATTGCCTAGGCAGCAGCGAAGACACTATCCCTGATGGCAAGCTGACCGAGCGTGGCAAGACATTTTTCACCGTCCTGCAATTCCCTACGCTGACTTTGGTAACAGGGCGTACAGCAGCTTCCAAACGCTGCTTCTTGCGTGAAGTCACTGGGACAGAGGCGGACAACATTCTTGAGCTCATGGGGCACGTCGAATACTTCTTCGATGAACGACACTATATTCACAAAGATCAGTTCTTGAAGAGCCTAGGCAAGTTTTTCGGTATCACGATGGAGAACATTGATACAGACCCAATGTATAAGCAGGTCACGGGGGCCAAAGGTGCGACGCCGTCCGTGCGAAGCTTCCCGTCATTTATGCTGCAGCACCAGAATCTGGTCGCGAATAAGCATGCGATTTTCTACCGTTTTGATGAGAAGGTTAAACGAGACCAGGCGATCGACCACTTCAAGATTCTCATGGGGATCGTGAAGGAAGATTACTTTGATGTGTATAAAGATCTGACCGAGGCGTCCTATGAGCTTCGGCGTGTTGAGCTGAAAATACCGAAAGACGACAAAGCGCGAGAGATGGCCATCGCGAAATTCAACAGACTGCTGAATCAGTATCAAGCTCTTGCAGGAAAGCCCCTCTTCGACATGACGGCAGATGAAATTTTCCTCAAGCCAAAGGAAGCGCTCAGGCTTATGCTCGCGACCCCAGTTTTTGTGGATGGTCTAGCCGACGACTACGAGAAAACCCTCAACTCCTTGCGTGACCAGAAAGCCAAGCTTGTGGCCGAACTACGCTCAGCCATTGGCCGGCTGAACCTGCTGGAACGGTCTGTGGAGCAGGTCAAGGGGATCGGCACCTCGTATGCGTCACTGACAGTCCCTCGTTCCACGAGCTTTGATCACACGTTCTGCCCCGTTTGTGAGTCGCACTCCGACATTCCCGAAGATCAGGCGAACAAACTCACTCAGGCGATTGAGTGGCTCAATACCGAGTTGAGGCTTTCCTCCTACGCCCGAGAGAGCTTGGGGCAGGAGAGTCGTGATCTGAGAAAGGAGATCAAGGAAATTCGGCTGAAGCTGAAGAGCGTTCAAACCTCGCTCAAACCTTTCGAGGAGCATGATAGGCGGGTTGCAGAAGCAAGCTCGCTCGAAGATGCGCCGAAAAAGGCCAAGCTGTTACTTGAGATCGCTATCGATGAGTTCATCGAGAATCCGCCATCTGACCTCAAGAAGATGAAGGCGTATTGGGCAGAGCAGGTCAAGAAGTACCAGGAGCTTCTGGATAAGTATGACGTTGATATCGAGCTGGATCGGTTATCTCGGGATATCAACAAAAAAATGAAGGAGATCGGTCAGCGGTTCCATTTCGAGGAGACCTACAGGAAGGGCTCCCTGCGATTTGATATTAATACGTTTGACCTGTGGCACGAGAAAGAGGCGCACAAGAAAGTGTTTCTACGCTCTATGGGCAGTGGTGCCAACTGGGTGTACTCACACCTCACCCTGTTTATGGCGCTACATTACCAGTTCGCTGCTAGGGGGGACAAATGTGCAATCCCTCCCATCCTATTTCTGGATCAACCAACTCAGGTGTACTTCCCTTCCAAGGATGAGGGCGAGGAGTTCGAAGCCGAGAATTTGCGGGCCGAGGACACCCAAGGTGTAGAACTGCATGATGACATCGATGCGGTGTCGAACATGTTCACGCAGATGGCGCATTTCTGTGATGATACGGCGCGTGAGACGGGCGTGATGCCACAGATCATCGTCTGCGATCACGCCGATGGACTCAATCTCGGACAGGGCTACAACTTCAAGGATTTCGTACGGGCGAAATGGCGCCACCGTGGGTTCATTGCGGACTGACTGAGCGCTATGGAGTGAATCGGTGGCTATGGAAGGTAGCCGAAAGCTCCATATCAAGAGAACAGCGGTGCGTTCAGGTCCCAAGCCAGTCTGAATTTCTTCAGAGTGGAAGTGTGCACTGCTCATCGCCCAGCAAGCAGCCCGGCATTAAGCACATTAGCCCGCACGGTAAAGTATCGTGGAGGGTGCATCTGGAAAAATGGCGATGATCTGACCGTCAGTAAAACGTAACAGCTTCATAGAAATCTCCCTGCATGCAGGTTAGGATAAAACTCCACTTATGCATGCGCTGGTTTTTGAGGGGATTACCCGCCAACTTATACCTTAAGGGTTGCAGTGAGTATGGGGAGAACACGCTCCTTGAGCGTCACATTGGCCCATTCGGAAATCGCAGGTATGTTGCGTATTTTCACCGTGCGCAGAGCGATAGTTAGACGATGCAAAAGTGCTAGAGATTCGGTTTCGATCGCGGCATTCACCCACGCATCTGCATGTGCCCACGGACGCGAAAATAAATCTGCCATCGCTTGTGTTGCTGTCTCGATGGGGCCTTGATCGTGGCAAAGGACGCGACCGTGATTGCCGAGGTCGTGCACAAGATGGCCCAGTCCTTCTTCGTTTGTGCGCAACAATGGGAAGGGGCATTGGCCGATGTTCAGCAAAATAAACGCGTCTATGCGTTGACTGTCATCGCCAACCGCTGCTGCGGGAAGCCTGGCAAGTTGACCAAGGATCATCCAAGCCACTGTGTTGCCAAGCATATGCGGTCGCTCCTCTCCGAGATCAATAGATTTGCCTATGACGTCGCCGTGATGATTGGAAAGCCAGGCTTTTTCGCCTTCTATCTTCAGATGAATCAAACGACCGTCTGGTGCTGCCATCGCGATCAGCGCGTTTTCGATGGGTTCCTCCATGGGCTCAACAGAAAGAAGACCGTCGATAATTCCATAACTGAATTGGCCTGTTTTCTCCGCCATACAACGAATAGCCTGCGCACCGACCATGTCCCCGAGATAGACAGCTGCCAAGCGATTGCCAAGCCAAGTGCCGGCTTTCTGCGGGTCTACTGCAGCGCGGCGCGCAAGTTCGTCGCCTGCGGCATCTGCAAGCTCTGAGAGGAAAGCTGCAGGGATGGTCGGCACCACGACATCCTCGCTGCCTGCGTGACGATAGGTGCGTATTGCACCTTTGGATTTGAGTTCGGCCAACGCATGGCGAGCTTCGTCGGAAAGTGCATCTTGTCGTACCACGAACTCATTCGACGCTGCCAAAGTCAGTTCTGCTGAACGGGCACCCTCATCGGCAAGAGTGCAGCGAGCGAGCACTCGATAGCCGCGAAGTAGGTCCGCCTGATGGGCGTAGCTCCGGCGTGAAGCTTGCACCAGTTCCAAGCCAAGCGACGGCGGAAGAAGCAAGGCGCTGTCCGGGTCTTTGTGTCGTGGGTTACGGGCGGCATCGTCGTAAATTGTGCGAAGTACCCACGGCGCACGGTAGTCTTCTGCATATTCCGCACCCTGCTGGAAGTAAATCTTGTGCTTGTAGAGAATGCGCTGCGCATTTTGAAATTCTTCCAACATCAATGGACCGATCTCTATGACCTTTGCTCGATCTCCCACTGCTGTCTGCGTTCGACCGTTTGGAGCTTTGACCAACCGTTCCGCGCGATCGGTGGTCAGGATGACATTGAGCTTATTCCCAGGCCGAAGGCTCGCTAGTTCCTCTAGGTCGGCCGCCATTGCTGTGCCTGGCTCAACATCGTCAATAGCAAGTAAAAGGGCTGGCCCCGCTGGTCCGGTGGACATCCGCCGCAGCCACTGGCGAGCGTCGTTTGCGGTGAGATTCCATTCAAGCTCAATGGCGAACAGGTTGGCTAGCGACTGAAACAGTCCCGGTCCTGAACCTCGCAACATCAGGATGGCCAATTCTTCACTGTCATGAGTGCGCAAGGCGATTTCGCGCAAACAACTACTCTTGCCGCTCTGAGCTGCACCTTCGATGATCGTGAAGGCCGTCCCGGCTTGCGCTGATTTAATTGCGGTAAAGGTACTGAGACGAGGGAATAACAGAAGCTCGGCAAAGGCGCGAACAGACTGGCCTGGTGGGTCTGTCATCTCGGCCAGAAGTTTTGCAGTTGCAGATCGCACAATGGGGACCCAGACCCCGGTTTCCCGACCCATCAAAGCTTCAGCTGCCCACCGCATATCCGCCGTGGCCAACTTGGCGGCATTTTCAAGCAGACGGGCTACCGCATTGGCGGCGTCTTGCTCGCCGGACCAAAGTTGCCCTGTATTGGCGTCGTAGATGCGGGTATCGCGCCCATTCGTGACAACGACAAGAGGAGGTCGTGGCGTCAACTGATTCGCGTAGCTCTGCGCTTGCTCATAGTCAGAATGAGTCAGGGCAAGATGCTCTCGTTTAAGTTCCACCACGGCCAGCGGCCGTTCACCATGAAAGATGAGTACATCCGCTCGCCCAGTCTTCTCCCACTGGGCAGCGCTGTCGAATTCATGTGTCTCGTGACCGAGACGCACAGTGAAGCGCCGTTGTTCCACCAGTTGCTCGCGAGGAATATTGGGAAAGGCTGTGGACAAAGCTGCTGCCATTCGGCTCTCCAACTCGGCCTCGGGACGAATGGAGGGTGACACTTGCTGATTTTGTTTTGTACTAGGCATTGTGACGGCTCCTTAAGCCCAATTACGCAGCGATTCGACTGCAGCATCCATTTTTTGTAACAGTGAACGCAGCGGCGGGCAGTCGGGATAGTGCTGGTTCAGCAGCCGTCCGACTTCAACATGCGCCTCGATCGACATCCGTCTCTTCGGGCGGTGTTGCGGACCGACGAAGGTCTGCACGTAGCCGACCGAATTGCGCTGGCCATTCGACTTAGGCTGCGTTTTCTGCTTGTCCTTCTTGGCTTCCGCCTTGGCAGTGTTGCGAAAAGTCAGCTCGTTCAACAGCTATTGCAAGTTCATAAGCTTTTTGCATGACCGCTCGAAAATTGCTTCCAGATCGAAGATTGATTTTTTCGCATACTGCCTTGTCGTCATTTATTTCTGCTGCTCCATATCCCATCCGCTGAGAGATTTTATGCTAATTAGCTTGCCTTCATAAACTGTTAACTTCCGCTTCTGGCACTTATCGGGCTGAAATATAAGGTATCATTCGACGCAGTACTAAAGTGGAAACCTTCATTAATTATCCGTCACCCTGCTAACCGCATTCCTTTCATCCCACCTTCAATCATGCTTCCACGATCCGCTGCCATCACAAAATCAGCCCACCACTGCATCATCGGACGACGCTGTTCAAGATAATCACTGCGGTTATAGGCACGTCGCACTTCATTCTTTTCCACATGAGCAAGTGCTGCCTCAATGACATCAGGCGGAAAGCCTTGTTCATTAAGGGCTGTACTGGCGATAGATCGCAGGCCGTGTGAAACGAGCACCCCACCAAAACCTGCGCGTTTTAGCGATGCGTTTACGGTCTGACTGTTCATCGGCTGGTTTGGCTTGATGCGGCTGGGAAAGATAAATTCTCGATTTCCACTTAACGGCTTCATCATCTCCAGTATCGCAATTGCTTCATTTGACAATGGAACAGTATGGTCGCGGTTCATTTTCATGCGTGCTGCAGGAATCTTCCACTCTCGCGCTTCTATGTCTACCTCTTCCCAGAGAGCTTCAGCCGCTTCGGCAGGGCGGGTAATAGTAAGAAGTTGCCACATGAACAGGCAGCGTGTGGAAAGGCTAATGCTGGCTGTTCGCATTGTCTGCATCAGTTGAGGTAGCTGATCCGGTCGAATGCTGGGCATGTTCTTTTTCTGAGGCTTCTCGAAGGCTTTACCGATATTAACGCTGGGAACAGCATCAATAAGCCCTGTGTTTTGGGCGTAGATCATGACCTCATTAATGCGTTGGCACAGGCGACGAACGGTTTCCAGTGCTCCTCTGGCCTGAACTGGTTGGACGGCCTGAACCAGTGTGTGAGCTTTAATATCTGTAACGCTAACGTCGCCAATAGCAGGAAAGACATCTCTTTCAAGAGAGCGCCAGATATCGTCGGCATAGTCCTCTGTCACGCTGGCTTTCTTCACATTCCACCATCGTTCAGCCACGAGCTGGAAAGTATTGGTTTTAGCTTCAAGCGAACTGCGAAGTTGTTCTTGCTGATGTTCCTGTGGATCGATTTGTTTCGCCAGGAGAGAGCGTGACTCTGCCCGGTAGTTTCTGGCATCGGCAAGCGTAACTGACGGGTAGGGGCCTATGCTCTTCTTCGCACGTTTCTTGGTGACAGGGCGAATATAGCGAAACTGCCAGATTTTACTCCCGCTGGATTTGATGAGTAGCTCAAGGCCATCACCATCATAGAGAACGTAGTCCGCTTCTTTGGGTTTGGCGGATTCGATTTCCTTCACGGATAGAGGTTTAGTTTGTCTTGCCATTGCCGGGTTTCCATAGTTTTAGGCACCTCAAAAACAATAATGCTTTATGAGGTGCCTAACAAGGTGCCTAAAAGGATCGGATTTAATTAGTTGGCATCAGACTTCGCGGGACAAATTGAGGGCACAAAAAAGCCCGCAGGGCTTGTGCCATGCGGGCTCTTAGGACTTCATCGGATGACTCTGGTAATCACCGATGGAGAATTTTGGTGGAGCTGGCGGGAGTTGAACCCGCGTCCGAAATTCCTACATCCTCGGTACTACATGCTTAGTCAGTCTTTACATTCGCCTGGCACCTGCGGACAGACACGCCACTACCAGACTAGCCTGATTAGATTTAACGCTTCAACCCCAGGCAGGGCCTCCACGCGATCTCTTTTGGGTTTGACCTCTCTTTGATCCCCGTCTTAAGAGCGGAAGCTAGGGAGAGAGGGCTCAGAGCAGGTTATTAAGCTGCTAAAGCGTAGTTTTCGTCGTTTGCGACTATTTTTTTGCGGCTTTTTACGAGGCCAACCGCCCCTCGGCATGCACCTTGGGTTTCGCGAATCCCGTCGAATCCAGAATCAGCCCCAATGTGTTAGGACAAGTATAACAGACTTGTGACACGCGTGACCAGCCCCCGCAACCCCTAATCCTCAAGGATTTAGCGCTCGCGCAGCGCTTCTTTTGCGCGATTAAACGGTTTGATTAAATAGTCGACGATGGTTTTTTCACCTGTTTTTATATCCACTGTGGCAATCATGCCCGGTACGATGGAGAAATGGCGTCCCAGTTTGTTCTGTAAGAAGTCCTGATGGGTGCGGATAAACACGCGGTAATAGAAGATTTCCGGTTTCACTTTATCCTGAATGGTGTCCGGTGAGATGGTTTCGACTACGCCTTCCAGACCGCCGTAAATGGCGTAGTCATAGGCGGTTATCTTCACCAGCGCCCGCTGGCCGGGATGGATGAACGCGATATCACGCGGCGACAGGCGGGTTTCTATCAGCAGATGATCGTCCAGCGGTACAATCTCCATCATCTCGCCGTTGGGCGGGATAACGCCGCCAATGGTGGTGACCTGGATATTTTTCACAATACCGCGCATCGGCGCGCGTACGGTCAGGCGGGTCACGGAATCCTCGCGTCCTTTTAAAATAGCCGCCAGCATATCCACTTCGGCGTTAGCTTTTGACAGCGCTTCCCGCGCCTGCACGAAATATTGTGAGCGCAGGTCGGTGATTTTTAATCCCAGATCGCTTTTTTGGCGTTGCAGGCGCAGCACTTCTACGTGGCTGGCGGCACCGCTTTTCTCCAGTCGCTGAGTAATGGCCAATTCTTTATTTACCGAGACCAGCGCATCCTGCAGTTCCGCCATTGAATCCGCAAGCTGCGCGCGGCGGCTTTTATACAGGCGAGTTTCGGAGGCGATGAGATCCGGCCAGGCGCGCAGTGAATCGGGAAAGACCAGCGGCAGATCGTTAACTTCGGCATTGAGCCTTGCGCTGGAGGCCAGTGAGGCGCGATAACGGGCGGCGCTCTCCCCAACGTTGGACTCTGAACGGGTGGGGTCGAGACGAGCAACAATTTGATTAGCCTGGACTTTATCTCCCTCGCGGACCGTCAGTTCGGCGAGAATACCGCCATCCAGTGATTGCAAGACTTGTTCACGCGAGCTGGGGATCACTTTCCCGCTGCCGGTTGAGACTTCATCCAGCTTACCGAAATATGCCCAGATACCCAGGACGGCAAACAACAGCGTGCTGAGCAGAATAATGCGGCTGGCCCCGGAAAAACGGTGCTCGCGGCGGATATCGAGGTCGTCCATGGCGGCATCATGCGGATTGGTTTTCATTTTTCCACTCCCGACCGTGGGTAGGGGCAGGTGCCCGGCTCGCATTCAACGCCTGCGCTTTCGGGGCATCCATGACCAGTTGACCTTCTTTCAACACCACCACGCGTTCGACCAGTTCCAGAACCGGTACGCGATGGGTGGCGACAATCAATGTGCGGTTACCCAACCACTGGTTGAGGCGCTGAATAAATTCCCGCTCGGTATGTTCATCCAGCGAGGCGCTGGGTTCGTCGAGCAGCACGATATTGGGCGATCGCAGCAGCATTCTAGCCAGCAGGATCGACTGCCGTTGTCCACCGGACAAACCGTTGCCGCCTTCCATAATGGGATGCGCCAGCCCTTTGGCGAGCTGTTTAACGAAAGCAGCCGCGCCGCTGACCTCCAGCGCTTCGAAGATCTGCGCGTCGCTGGCGTGCGGCGCACCGAGGGTCAGGTTCTCGCGTAGGGTGCCGAAAAACAGTCGCGCATTCTGGCTGAGAAAACCGATGTTGCGGCGTAAATCGGCCATATCAATTTGCGCCAGACTCAGGTTATCGAGCCGTACATCGCCCTGGATAATCTCCACGCCGCCGGCCATGGCCTGTAGCAGCGTTGATTTTCCGGCACCGTTACGCCCGAGGATCGCCACCCGTTCGCCGGGCATGACCTCCAGGCGCGAGATCCGCAGTGGAACGCGCTGATCGTCACTGTGGTAGCGAAAGTGTGCGTTCTCAAACTGATAATGGCCGTGAAAAATCTCCTGATGCACCCGGTCTTCGTCGTACTGCGTTTCGGTGGGAAGCTGCATGATGCTGTCTAATCCCATCTTCGCCGCCTTAACCTGTTGCCAGCGGGCCAGCACGCCGCACAGATTAGCCATCGGGGCAATCATTCTGGAACCGAGCATTGAAGCCGCCACCACGGCGCCGGTGGTCATCGTGCCTTCAATGACCATCGGCGCACCGAACATAATGATGGCGGCGTAGACCAGGCTTTGTACCGACATGCCCCAGCCAATCAGCCCTTGAGTCAGCTTACGCGTGCGTAGCCCTGACTCTCCGGTAATACGGATATAGCTGTTCCACTGCTGTAAAAAGCGGTTTTCCGCCTGCATCAGCTTGATGTCTTCCAGCCCCTGAACGCTTTCGACCAGCACTGCGTTGCGCAGGGTGGATTCATGGGCAGCCTGGTTGGCAAGCACAGCCAGCTTCTTCTGTAACAGCAAGCCAGGCAGGATCATCAGCAGGGCCGCGACGGGTGCAATCCACGCCAGCGGCGGGGCGATAAATGCCAGCACCACGATAAACAGAAAGAAAAACGGCAGATCGACAATGGTCGACATGGTCGAAGAGGTGATCATCTCGCGAACTTGTTCCAGCTCGCGCAGTTGAGAAATAAAGCTCCCCGTCGAGCGGGGGACGGCGCTGTTGCGCAGCCGCAATGCGTGGCTAAACACGCGATCGGAAATGCGCATATCGGCGCGTTTGCCGAGCAGGTCCATTATGTGGGTACGCGCTTCGCGCAGCAAAAAGCCAAACAGCACCGCCACCAGAACACCGGTAGAGAGAACATACAGCGTTGGATAAGACTGGGCGGGGATCACCCGGTCATAGACCTGCATGGAAAAGATAATCCCGGCGAGCGACAGGACGTTAATCAGAAAGGCGGCAATCATGACCGGCAGGTAAGGGCGGATGTCCTTTAACACCAGTTCGCGCATCCAGTCGGGCTTGAAGCGCGAAATATAGCGGTCTACCCGACTGTCCTTCAGCGCCGACAGCGGGCGCAGCGCGGTAATGCTCACGATCTCCGGCAGAAGTTCTGCAATCGTTAACCTGTTACGCTGGCCCTCTTCGGCGATGATGAAAACATCTAACGTATCCTCGCCGTTGAAATGTTCTATTACCATCAGTTGGCCGTCGCGCAGTTCCGCCACCACTGGCAGGTGCCATTGACCGAACGCCTGCGCGGCGGTATTCAGCGCATGAAATGACAGTCCCGCCTGACGCGCCAGTTGCGACAGGGCCGTGGCCCGGCTTTTTCCCGCAAACCATGGGGCGTTGGCCTGGATTGCGCCGGGAGAACAGGCCACGCGATAGTGATTGGCAATATGCGTCATCGCCTGCGCCCACTGGCTCAGGGCGTGTTCGCCAATTACATCATCCGCATGTGAATCGAGGTTGCTCATAGCTTGATCTCCACCGATTGAATGCTGCGATTATTTAAGGCGAACGCCTGGCGAAGCGAGCCGGTGTTATAGAGACAGTTCAACTGGAGCTGGCGCAGCTGGTTTTGAGTCTGGAGTTCAGCAAAACGGGCCTGATACACCTCTTGCTCGGCGTTAAGCACGTCGAGCAGCGGGCGCGAGCCAAGGTCCAGATATTGCTGTTGATAAAGCTCGCGCGTTTGTTCGCTCAGCCGCTGTTGGCGACGTAGAATCTGCAGGGCGGTGGCGAGGCTCATCGCCTGGCTGCGGGACTCCAGTAATTTCTGCCGTACTTCGAGTCGGGTGCGCTGGATGGAGTATTGTGCAGATTCTACCGCATGGCTGGCGGCGTTGCGTCTGGCGGTGAGTCCGCCGCCCTGATACAGCGGCATTTCAACTTTTACCCATGCAGAATACTGGGTTTTGTCGAGTACCTCATGGCTGGGGTATTTGTCGTTGAGATAGTGCTGAACCGACGGCTCCAGAGAGATGGTGGGCGTCATCTGCGCGTTAGCGTAGTCGAGGTTTGCCTGCGCTACATTCGCTTGTGCCCAGGCCGCCAGGACCGCGGGAACCAGTTTATCGTCCGGTTTGACTACATCACAGCTGCTGTCCAGTTTGACCGGGAATTCATTGCTGATGCCGTTAAGCGAGTTCCAGCCGAGGAAGCTCATCAATGTGGCCTTGCTGCTGTCGAGATTGGCCTGATATTGCGCCAACTGAGAACGAGCAGACTCAATACGCGCATCGGTTTGCACCACGTCTGACAGCGAGGTTGCCCCTTCATCATTGCGTTGACGGGTCAGTCGACCAATGCCGTTTAAGGCGGTGAGCTGCTCTTCGGCGGCGTCCACCATTTGCTGCCACGTCTGCACCTGGACTATCGCGTTGGCGGTGGCGTGGGCGATGGTATCAATACTGAGTAACACATTCGCCTGCTGTTGCGCGGCTCCGGCGGTCTCGGCGCGGACCTGGCTTGCCACTTTGCCGAAGTCGTACAGCATTTGCGATACCGAAATCACCAGCGCCGGGCTAAAACCGTGGTCGGTGTAGGTATTGCTGTAACCGTTGTTCATTCCGGCAGAAACCTGCGGGTAATATTTTGACTTCGCCACGTCGATTTGCTCGTTTTGCGAGAGCAGTTTGCCGATGGATTCACGAATAGAAGGATGCCAGCTCACGGCACGACTCACCGCGTCGTTGAGCGTCAGGCTACCGGGAGCGGCGGCACTTAGCGGCAGATCGGCAACCGCGCCGTCCAGCGAGGGAAGCATCTGGCTAGTGGCCAGTCCTTCCGGCGTAATAATTTGCGGTTCATCTTCGGCATTCACCCGCAGGGTACAGAGCGTTAATGCCAGCAGTAAGGCAACAGGCGCGACATTTCTCATAGATTATCCCTTACAAAATACGGCAGCGACGACTGTTATTGCCCCGGATGTCATCGCATCCGGGGCTGTAGTTATGGCGCTTTAACGCTATATGTTCACTTCAGGGCACAATGTGATTTTGTTGCACCAGCTCGTCGAGCGTGGTGTGTACGTTCTCCAGCGTGATGAGATTGGTTGAGTGATAAGTGTTGCCCGTACCGTCACGGTCGATGGCAATAACCGTGTTGTTACCGCTGGTGGTAACGGTGAGGTAGTTACCGAGCGTCGCGTTCTGCCCGTTCCAGCCCACCAGCAGGTCACCGATATCGATTTTGTCACCCTGGGCCAGCGAGAAGTTGGTCCAGGTGTCCGCTGTTCCGTTACCGCCGGTAGCGTCGTTGGCATTGAGCAGGTGATAAATCAGCGTATCGCCGTAGGCGCTGCCAGTCAGGCGATCGGCATCGACGGTACTCACCACTTGCGGATTCATATTGATGGTCAGCGTAGCGGTATCGGTATGGCCATTCAGGTCGTTAAGGGTGTAGGTAAATGTCTCTTTGGTGACGATGGTGGAGAGCGAGACATCGCTGTTGAGGGCATAGGTGTAATGACCATCAATGCCAATGGTCAGTTTGCCGTACAACCCGTTAATGATGGCGCTGGTCGTGCTGCTCAGCGGATCCAGCGTGGCGGCGCTGCCGCCCGTGCCATTCACCGTTAGCAAGGTATGCACGCTGGCAATATGGTCTCCGTCATAAATATTGCCGGTGACGCTATTCGCTGTGGAAGTCTCGAAGTTTTGCAGGTCGATTATCGTGCCTTTCACGCTGGGGGTGATGGTGATATTCCCCAGCCCCAGAGCCCCGACGCTGCCGGTATAGTCGAGGCGATAGTTGCCGGGGTGCAGTACTACCCCGCTGAGGACAATATCAATATTGCCGCCAATCAGCAATCCGCCATTGAATGAGTTACCGGCAATCTTGACGTTGTTGCTGTCATACAGCGCCCAGGTGACGGTCAGTCCGCCCAGCGTCAGACCTGAAGCGACGTTAAAATGCAGTATGGCGTTTTGCACCGCCGTTCCCGTCGCGACTTCAATGACGCCAGTACCATTTTGTGAGGTGGGTGAAAGGAGTTGGGCGCTCCAACTGGCGTTCCCAACGCTGTTGTCGGTAAACGACCTGGATGTATCGGCCTGGGTGGTGACCGCCATCTGGCTGCTGATGTCGTTTACGGCATCCAGCGCCTGTGGGGTTGCCGTAATGTTCAGCGACGCGCTGCCGGTATCGCCGTTTGGTGCTTTGACCTTATACACAAAGCTGTCCGGCGTATTGATACCGTCTGCGCCCAGTCCGCTTCTCAGCGTGTAGGTATAGTTCCCTTTCGCATCAATAGTCAGTGTGCCGTACTGTCCGTTAATGGTGGTAGTGCCTGTTGTGTTAACGGTGACACCGTTAACTTCGGTGATAACGGTATTAGCCGGAGCCGAGTCGTTGGCCAGCAGATTTCCATTGGTAGCTGCACTCAGACTGTCGACTGCGTAGGTGTGATCGGCCTGAATATTCAGGGTATAGCTGGTCAGCAGCGTCAGGCCGCCGGAAGCGTTAAGCAGGAACAGATAGTCACCGCCCGGCAGTGTAATGGTATACGCCGGTGAGCTGCCGCCCAGCAGGGCGGTGACCCAGTTCGGCTGTACCCGGTACTGCTCATACTGCTGAATAGACTCGTTGAAGCGGTAGACATAGAGATCAAAGCCGCCCAGCGTTACGCCAAGTACGTTGGCCTGAACCGTGATCGTTCGTGTCGCGCCGTCATCAACGTTGAATTTAATCGGGTTGGTCAAACCGTTGACCAGGCTGACATCCAACAATTGTCCCAAACCAACGCTGGCGAGCGTGAAGCCGGTTTGTTGTGATGGATGGTTGTCGACTGCGATGACCTGCGTCCCGTAAGTCAGCGCAGCCACATCGTCTGCCGCCGTTACCGTGCTGGTGGTTGGGGCCTGACCCAGCGTGACCACCAGTTTTGCCGAGGAGTGATCGCTGCCATGCGTTAGCGTGTAGGTAAAGCTTTCGGAACGTCCATACACTGAGATTGACGTATTGGTCAGAGTATAGGTGTAGCTACCATTCTGATTGATATGCAGGGTGCCGTATTTTCCCTGCACATCAATGCCGCTCACCGGGATGTTCACCACGTTGCCGTTACCGTCAGTGATGGTGGTGACCAGCGTGCCGGAAGGGGCGTTATCCTGCCCGTTGGCGGGATCGGTATCGGTGATGATATTGCCAGACTCGGTAGTACCACCGGTGATGGTCCCTGCGCTGGCTTTTACCACCGAGACATCAAGGCTGGTGTATGCCCCTGTCGCCAGTAGGTTGGTGTTGTAGCTGACTACGCGGTAATCCCCGCCAGTCAGTCCGCTGTAATTGAGCGTTACGCCCGAGGCGCCCAGGGTGAGCAGGCTGGCAAAGTCTGGTTTCCCGGTATCCACCACCGTTACCCAGGCATTCAGCGCGGTGTCGAAGCGCTGGATGACGACTTCAAGCGTGTTTAATAGCGACAGCACCACGCCGGTCGCTGCGGCATTGATTGTAATGGATCCGCTGCCGCCAGAAGCGATGCTGAAATTGACGCTTGCTGTATCGTTCCCCAGCACGTTGGCGACATTTCCCAGCGCATTGACCAACAGGAAACCATAATCGCTTTGATGCTCGGTGCTGACGGTGACATCGGTTTGTAGAGGCAGACTGGTGACATTGTCTTCAGCCAGCAGCGGCAATACCGGCGCGATAGCGCTTGTTGGCAATGAGGTATTTCCCGCCGCATCGGTCGCCGTGGCGGACAGCGACTGACCCTCAATCTGGCGAACCGGCAGGTTGACGCTGTAGACACCGCTGCTGTTGGCGATTGCCGTCACGCTGGTGCCGCCCGGAAGAGAGATGGTAACCGTGCTTCCCGCTTCGGCGACGCCGCTGATGGTACCGCCATCGGCGCTGATCAGTATCGTTGGCGCGGTCGGCGGCGTGGTATCCACAATCACGCTGAACGAACCGGACACCCCGCTTACGCCGTTGGCGTTTGTTGCCGTGGCGGTAAACGCGTGGTTACCTTCGCTGAGCGCGCCGGATGGGGTAAAGTTCCAGAGGCCGTTACTATCTGCGGTCGTACTACCCATGAGTACGCCGTTGTTGTACAGATTGATGATGGCGTTAGCCTGCGCCGTTCCGCTAAGGGCTGGACGGGTATCATTGGTGGTTTTACCTGCCGCGACCAGACCTGTAATTGTGCCCACGTCGTCAAATACGCTGGCAATAACCGGCGCAGGCGGTACACCAGTAAACGGTGCCAGCACGTTACCCGCTGTGCCGATGTTGCCTGCGGCATCCTGTGCGCTGACCAGCAGCGTTTGCCCACTGATTTGCGGTGGGCTCAGCGTGAAGGTGAAATTACCGGAGGTGTTGGCGGTTGCGGTACCAAGTACGGTTCCGCTGCTGGAGGTGATGATTATCGTACTGTTCGCTTCGGCAACGCCGGTCAGCATGGTGCCGTTGGCGTTGACCGCCAGACCGGTTGGAGTACCCGGTGCGACGGTATCGACCACAATTGCGGAGGCAGATGATAGCCCGCTGGTATTACCTGCGGTGTCTGTTGCTGTGATGGTGAAGGAATGCGTCCCCTGACCCAACGCCGTAGGTGGCGTGTAATTCCAACTGCCGCTGCCGTCCGCCGTTACGCTGGTTACAAAGGTGCCGTTATCATAAATATCGACCCGAGCGTTGGCTTCCGTGGTGCCGTTTAACGTTGGGCGTGCGTCGTTGGTTGGCTGATTATTGCCAATCGCCCCTATGTTTGGCCCAACATCGTCAATAATGCTGCTGATTGAAGGCTGCGTTGGTGCCGTGGTGTCGACCACTACGCTAAAGCCTGCCGTTGCGCCGCTGGTGTTGCCCGCCGCATCGGTAGCGGTGACGGTGAAGGTGTGCGATCCATTCGCCAGCGGTGTGGTTGGGGTAAACGTCCAGCTGTTATTACTTTGTACCAGCGCCGTGCCCAGCAGGGTGCTGTCGTCATAGATGCTGACAGTGCTGCCCGCTTCGGCGGTACCGTTGAGCGTTGGTCGGGCATCGTTAGTCAGTTGCCCGTTGCTAAGCCCCGCGTTGAACACACCGCCTGCGACGTCATCCACCACCGAGGTCAGGAGCGGCGCTGACGGCGCGATCGTGTCAACGTTGATAATAAATTCGCTTGAGGTGGGGCTAACGTTCCCGGCGGCATCCGTGGCAATGGCGGTAAAGACATGCTGGCCGTTGCCCAGTGTGGCAGGCAGATATTCCCAGGTGCCATCTATTGCCGCTGTCACCGTCGCCAGCAGCGTGCCATTATCGTAGATGGCTACCCGGGCACCGGCTTCCGCCGAACCGTTCAGTACGGGACGAGTATCATTGGTGTAAGCGCCGTTCGACAGCGTTCCGGATCCCGGCACCACGTCATCAAAAGCCTGGATAATCGTTGGCGCAAGCGGGGCAACAGTATCAACAACGATGTTAAACCCAGCGGACGTTGGGCTAACGTTTCCGGCTGCGTCGGTTGCTGTCACCGTCAGCGCGTGGTTACCGTTGCTCAGCGCTGTTCCCGGCGTGAAAATCCATGCACCGCCCCCGTCTGCCGAAACGGTATCGATCAGCGTGCCGTTGTCGTAAATTTTAACCGTTGAATTGGCCTCTGCCGTGCCGCTGAGGGTAGGGCGCGCATCGTTTGTCGCCTGGCCGTTGTTCAGATTTCCGGTCAGCGGGCCGACATCATCTGCAACCTGAGTAATCACTGGTGCTGCCGGTGCTTGTGTGTCGACGGTGTAGGTAAAGCCGCCTGAAGGCAGACTGGTATTGCCTGCGCTATCTGTCGCCGTGACGGTCAGAGTATGCAGGCCGTTACCCAATGCCGTTGAGGGCGTAAAATTCCAGGTTCCGCCTGCGCCGACGATGGTGGTGCCAATGGGCTGACCATCGTTCAGGACGGTAATGGTCGCGCCAACTTCACCGGTACCGCTGAGCGCCGGGCGACTTTCGTTACTGATTTGCCCGTTGGAGATTGGCCCGGTTGTCGGCGCGGTATTGTCCTGAACGGTCAGAATTACTGGTGCAGACGGGGCAACTGAATCGACCAAAACGGTGAACGAGGCAGAAGCTCCGCTGGTGTTGCCCGCCGCATCCGTTGCGGTCACCGTAAAGATATTTTCCCCCTGCGCCAGCGCGTTTGTTGGGGTGAAGCTCCAGCTACCGGAGCCATCGGCATTTGCGGTGCCAATGATCGTTCCGTTACTACGAATGGTGACAATAGCATTAGCTTCGGTCGTGCCACTTAGTGTTGGTTGGGCATCATTGGTCAGTTGGCCGTTGGTCAACAGCGTGCTTCCCGGCTGATCGTCGATGACCGAGGTAATACTTGGCGCGGCGGGCGCCAGCGTATCGACAACTACGACGAACGGTGGCGCTGCCGGGCTGATGTTGCCCGCACCATCCGTGACGGTGGCTGTCAGCGAGTGGCTGCCTTCACTGAGCGCAGGGGCTGGCGTAAAGCTCCAGTTACCGCTGGCGTCGCTGGTGGTTGTGCCAATCACTGTCTTGCCATCACGGATGGTGACAATTGAATCTGCCTCGGTAACGCCCGTGAGCGTTGGGGTATTATCGTTAGTTGACTGTCCGGACGTCAGGTTTTGAATGGTGCCAACGTTGTCTGTGACTGTGACAATGGAGGGGGCATTCGGAATTAAAGTATCAACAATGATCAGAAAATCAGCGGAGGCATCGCCTTGGTTGCCAGCAGCATCGGTTGCGCGAGCGGTAAAGAGGTGATTGCCTTCTCCCAGCGCGTCTGTCGGGGTAAAGCTCCAGAATCCGTTGCTGTTTACCGTGGTTGTGGCATAAGCGATACCGTTATCGTAGAGGGTGATGGTTGCTCCTGCTTCGCCGGTTCCGTTTAAGGTCGGGCGTGAGTCATTGGTAATTTGTCCTTTATCCAGCGGTCCACTGCCGGGTGAAACGTCATCGATAATGCTGGTGATGAGCGGTGCCAGCGGCGCGGTGGTGTCGATGGTAATGGCATAATTGGGTGACTGCCCGCTGGGTATTAAGTTGACGGTTTGTGACACTGCGAAGTTATAGGTTGTGCCGTTAGTTAGCGGGGTGAGCAACTGATAACTCCAGGCGCCGGAAACCGCATCGGCGGTGACCGTGGCGATAGACGCGCCATTTTGATAGATAGTCACTGTAGCCCCAGCCGTGGCGGTTCCTTGCAACCGCGGTAAAGTGTCGTTGGTGGTTTTTCCGCTGCCGATTTCGCCCATGCCGGGGGCTACGTCATCCACGATCTCAAGAGTTGGCGGGTGTGGAACGCTGGAGGTAGCAGCGGTAAACGGTGTTTCTCCGCTTTGGTTACCCGCTGGATCCTGAGCGATCGCATTCAATGATTCACCCGCCGTCTGCGCTGGTGAAATGGTGACAGAGAAGATACCTGAACCGTCTGCCACCCCCTGGCCGAGAATGGTGCTACCGCTGCGAATAATCACGGTACTACCAGCATCGGCTGTACCGCTAACCAGCGTACCGTTCGGATCAACGCTGGTAACGATAGGCATTGCAGGAGGTAGCGTATCAACAATCAACGTGACAGGATTTCCTGCCGGCAGCACATTACCGGCAGCATCTTGTGCGCCGAAAGTCAGCGTATGAATCATGTTGGGCGTGAGGGGAACATCTATGCTCCAGGAGCCATTCGCGCCCACGGTGGTTATCGCGATGGGAATGCCACCGTCATAAATTAACACCGTACTGCCCGGCGTACCCGTCCCGCTAATGGTTGGGGTGGTATCGTCCGTGACGCTACCGCTGGTGAGCGAGCCGGTAATCACGCCGACGTTATCTTCGATATTCGTCACGAGTGGCGCTGTGAGCGGGGTGGTGTTCACCGTAAACGAAATGCTGTTTGAGCTGCCGCTGATGTTACCTGCCGCATCGGTTGCGGTAGCGGTCAGCGTGTAGTTGCCGTTTGCCAGCGCAGTCCCGGGCGTAATACTCCAGGTGCCGCCAGCCACCGTTGCCGTACCGATCACTACACCGCTGTTATACAGGGTGATGATATCCCCGTCAGTGCCAGTACCGCGAATGGTTGGCGTGGCGTCATCGGTCACGGCATTGGGCAAGAGATCGCCTACCGAGCCACCGACGTTATCATTGGCGGCGATAATCACCGGAGGTGCAGACGGCGTCGTGTCGATGTTCAGTGTTATGGCATTCGACGGCTGGCTGACGTTGCCAGCCGGATCGGTTGCGGTAAGGGTTATCTGGTAAGTACCAGGGGAAACCGGTGCTGATGGAGTAAAGCTCCAGGTTCCGTCTGCACCTACTGTTGCTGTTCCCTGCAAAGGGGGAGTGCTGTTCAGATAAACGGTAATCAAATCCCCAACGTTCCCTGTACCGCTAAAGGTTGGCGTGGTGTCATTGGTGATACCGTTAGTGACGATCCCCGTGATCGGATTGGCGTCGTCAGTGATGGTTGGTGGTTCGGGTTTCACTGGTGGTAGATTATCCACCGTCAGCGTAAAGCCAGCGGATGGGATCCCCACGTTGCCTGCTACGTCAGTCGCCGTGGCGGTGAATTTGTGCGGGCCATCCAGAAGCGGAGTGTCTGGGATAAATGTCCAGGTCCCATTTGGCTGTACGAGGGCGCTGCCAATCGGGGCGCTGTTATCATAAATAGTAATAGTCGCACCCGGTTCACCGGTTCCCGACAGTGTGGGTTCGGCGCTTTTCGTGCTGCCACCGTTAATCAGCGTTTGTGTGCTGCTGCCAACCAGGCCTTCCGCCGATGAGATGACAGGGGCGGCGGGTGGGGTGGTATCAATGGTCAGCGTGAAATTTCCGGCATTGCTGGCGTTACCCGCTGCATCTGTTGCGATAGCCGACAGCGCATGTGGACCTTCACTCAGCGGTTGAGTGACCTGGAAACTCCAGGCGCCCCCGGACACGACCGTTGCGGTTCCAATAAGTGTGGCGCCATCATAGATAGTGATGGTGGAGTCGACGGTCCCGGTCCCCTTCAGCAGCGGCAAGGTATCGTTTGAACGGCTACCGGTGGGCAGATCGGTTGGTGCATTCCCGACGTCGTCGGTTGCGGTCAAAATCACGGGGGTCCCAGGTGCTTGGGTATCCACGGTAACACTGACTACGATGGGCGAGGTAATGACGTTACCGGCTGCATCTGTTGCTGATACCGTAAACTGGTGGATGCGATCGTTGAGCGCCAGATTGGTTGGAACGGTATAGCTCCAGGTCCCCGAGCTGTCGATAAGCATCACCGTCATCAGCAGACTGCCATCGTACAGGCTCACGAGCGAGCCCGGCTCACCGGTACCTGAGAGGGTTGGCGTGTTGTCGTTGGTAATCCAGGCATTGCTCGTGACGTTACCGGCGCTGCTGCCAACATCAGCGTTAACCAGCGTTATGACTGGCACTGTCGGCGCGATGCTATCGACAATGATTTTCCAACTGGCGGCAGTGCTGGTGTTATTAGCGGCATCGGTTGCCGTCACTGTAAATACGTGTGCCCCCTGGCCCAATGCCGAGGTGGGCGTATAGTTCCAGTTACCGTTGATATCAGCGGTAATGGTCGTAAGCAGAGTTCCGTTATCGTAAATTTTGACCTGAGAGCCGGCCTCAGCTTTGCCCTCAATTTTCGGTTTATCGTCGTTGGTTAAACCATTGTTATTGATGGAGCCTGTGATATCGGCGACGTCATCAGTAACGGCAATGATAACGGGTTGGTTTGGCGCGGTGAGATCCGGGGCAACAGCCGAAGTTGGCAGGCTTTCGTTACCAGTGCTGTCCGTTGCGGTGACGTTTACTGTTTCATTGTTGATTTTCGACGGGGTGATCTGGACGGTGAAATTGCCGCCGCTGTCAGCCTGACCCACGCCAATAGGAGCCCCGTTGCTGTCTTTGACGGTGACGGTACTTCCGGCTTCGGCGTGACCGCTAACCGCGCCACCATTTCCTGCAACTGTGACGCCTGTCGGCGCATCAGGTGCGGTGGTGTCCGGTGCGTTGACAGAGGCGTCGTCGCCCTTGTTGCCTGCGGTGTCGGTCGCATTTGCCGTAAGGGTCTCGCCGTTGGTTTGTGGCGGAACCAGAGTTGCGGTGAAATCCCCATCCGTATCGGCAGTTACCGTACCAATGATATTGCCATCTGGATCCAGAATATTGACCGTACTGTTGGGTTCGGCCTTGCCGGTGACCTGGTCGCCAGTGCCATTAACTAGCAGGTTTGTTGGGGGTTGTGGCGCGGTAATGTCTGGTGCAAGCGCAGTTTCTGGTGGGCTTAGGTTCCCAGCTGGATCGGTGGCGATAGCGGTAATGGTTTCGCCATTGGTCTGTGGTGGGTTAATGGTGATGGTAAATGTGCCATCCGGCCCGGCGACGCCGCTGCCGATCTGAGTTCCGCCACTGCCGGTGATAACTACGGTATTGCCTGGCTCGGTCGTTCCGGTGACGACAGTCCCATCCGCAGATACGTTGAGATCATCAGGTGGCAACGGTGGCTGGGTGTCGATGTTGATATTGAACGCTGGTGACATGCCTCCTGTACCTGACTGGTTTGTCGCGGTGGCGGTGAAGGCGTGTAGCTCATCTGATAACGGGGAGCTGGAAGTCCATGTCCAGTTACCGTTACCGTCAGCCAGTACGCTGTCGATAATTGTGCCGTTGTCGTAAATAGTCACCGTGCTGTTGGCATCGGCAGTGCCAGAGAGCGTGGGGGTATTATCGTTGGTGGCCTGATTGTTGCTCAATGGCCCGGTTGATGGGGAGAAGTCATCCATCACGCTGACGATAACCGGTACGCCAGGATAGCCCGAGTTCGTCGCATTGAATGGGGTATCTGGCCCGATGTTACCAGCCTGGTCCTGAATCTTCGCGATTAGCGCTTCACCGTGCGTCTGTGAAGGTGAAATCGCGATGACGAAATTGCCGGTTTGGCCGACCGTGGTTGAACCCAAAATCTGATTATTACTACCGATGATAATGACCTGGCTTCCTACCTCTGCACTACCGGTTACCTCGGTGCCTTCCGGATTAACGGAGGAAATGACCGCGCCTTCAGGCGGGGTAGTATCGACGGTGAATGTAGGTACGCTCGTTTCCGCGCTCACGTTACCCGCATCGTCAGTTTGCGTCAGCGTCAGATTGTGAACACCGTCGCTAAGCGGTGTGTCCGGTGTAAATGTCCAGTTGCCATTGTCATCCACCTGGACCATACCAATCAGAATGCCGTTATCAGAAATGCTGATGTAAGAACCGGCTTCGCCAGTGCCTGTGAGCGTTGGCGTGGCATCGTCGGTTACGCCGTTATTACCGATCAAGCCTTTAATGGAACCGGAATCGTCAGTTACTTCTGTGACCACAGGGGCGTCGGGGACAAGCGTATCGACAATAATCTCCCAACTGTCTGACATGCCGCTGCTGCCTGTACCGTCTGATGCACTGACGGTAAACTTGTGGGTACCGTCTGCGAGTGGAGAGGATGGCGTAAACGACCAGTTGCCGTTGGCATCGATAGCGACCTGGCCGATTTCTACGCCGTTATCAAAAATATGCAATGTAGCATTTGCGGGGCCGGTACCCTGGAGAGTGGGCGTATTATCGTTGGTGGATTCCTGCTGATTAACAGGACCAGTAATTAGCTCCTGGTCATCGATTACACTGGTAATAACCGGCACATCTGGTGCGTTAGGTGTTGTCGTTGGCGGATCGCCACCATCGCCATCGCCATTACCGTTTCCACCACCATCGCCGTTACCGTTACCGTTGCCATTACCGCTTCCGGCGTTGTTATCGCTCCCACCGCCACCGCCACCGCCACCGCCACCGCCACCGCCGCCGCCGCCACCTCCGCCGCCGCCACCTGCGGCAAGGCCAATTCCGCCAGCAACCGCGATCCCGCCAAGAACCCACGGCCAGACGGCGCCGCCTTCATGGCTTCCCTCGGCAGTCATTAGCGGAGTGAGATCGTCTAAATGCTGGAAGTGGAACGCTTCATCAGTATCCTGAACCCACCACAGCGCGCCATTGCTGTCTTCCAGAACAAGCTGGTTTTGCGCATCACCTTTTCCGACGTAGAAGTTTTTAATGGTGATGGTTTCACCCGAGCGGAGTGTGACAACCAGATCCTGATTAACGCGTGTTAGTTGACTTACCTCCTCACGCGACACCGACAGTTTCACGATAGAAGGCGAACTGAGCGTAACTTCAGAGGATTCAACATTTGTGGAAACGCCAGTTAATTTTGATACAACGGCGAGTAGACGCATATGTTCACTCCTGATGGCATGTCGGGAGTATTAATCCGCAACAGCGCGCTGGGAAAATGAGCAGACAGGGGCCCCGTTCATCATAAAGATGAATTTACACATGTAATTACATTGATTAGGTCATGCAGATGTTCGTTTACTTAGTAAATACGTTCGGGACCTGCCGGCAGAATAGTTCTTTCGTATTAGATGATATAGTCAGAAAGAAAGTATTCTGCAACTTATCCATATTAAAAATATATTTGGCTAATTGAAAAGGATACTTTCCGGTGCGTATTTAATGATTTGTTTTTGGTTAACTTGTTGTATTTTAATGTTTTTTATTTAAATTGAAATGAGGGGGAGATATAATAAACAACAGTAATAATAGTGTTATAAAATAAGCCTAAATATAGGTGATATGGTCTTGAAGTTTTATTTTATTAGACTATGGGTCGCTACGGTAATGCCATGGCAGTTTATTTCATACCTGAACGATTCAGCACAAATAAACCATAAATTTGATGAATGTATTGGGTGGGTTTCAATAACTAAAAAATAAGAACCAGTCTCAGGGGGAGAGACTGGTCACAGAGGAGTAGCGTTTAGCGACCAGCATTTTTCATAATACGCGCTTTATCTAACTGCCATTCGCGTTCTTTCACATCGGAGCGCTTGTCGTGCTGTTTCTTACCTTTTGCGACGCCAATTTTCACTTTGCACCAGGCATTTTTCCAGTACAGTGAAAGCGCAACGACGGTATAACCGTCACGATTCATACGACCATACAGGGAGTCGAGTTCACGCTGGTTTAACAACAGCTTACGGGTACGGGTGGGATCACATACCACATGCGTTGAGGCAACAGCCATTGGCGTGAAGTTGGCGCCAAACAGGAACGCTTCGCCGTCTTTAAGGATGACATAGCTATCGCCGATGTTAGCTTTACCTGCGCGTAGAGATTTGACTTCCCAACCTTGCAGAGCGAGTCCTGCTTCGAACTCTTCTTCAATAAAGTATTCGTGTCGTGCGCGCTTGTTAAGCGCGATTGTGGCTGAGCCAGGTTTGTGTGCTTTTTTCTTCGTCATAATGCCGCTCAGTATAGGTAATCTGGAATCGAAAAACACCCCATTTCATCCAGCGGGGCGCAAGGCGCTATCTTAGCACGAGTTAGGCTATAGCGTTTTTTTTAGCGGGGGATAAATGGTATTATTTGTGTGATTGATATTGATGGAAATTGTTATGCCTCAGATTAGCCGGACCGCTTTAGTACCTTACAGTGCGGAACAGATGTATCAGCTAGTGAATGATGTTAAATCCTATCCCCAGTTTTTACCGGGTTGCACCGGTAGCCGTGTGCTGGAGTCAACTCCGGGACAGATGACCGCGGCTGTGGATGTCTCGAAAGCAGGGATTAGCAAAACGTTCACCACGCGCAATCAATTGACCAGTAACCAGAGCATCCTGATGCATCTGGTCGACGGCCCGTTCAAGAAACTCATTGGCGGATGGAAGTTTACGCCACTGAGTCATGAAGCATGTCGTATTGAATTTCATCTCGATTTTGAGTTTACCAATAAGTTAATCGAGCTGGCGTTTGGTCGTATCTTTAAAGAGCTGGCTTCAAACATGGTGCAGGCCTTCACGGTTCGCGCGAAAGAGGTTTACAGTGTCAGCGTCGGCTAAAATTGTCGTTGAAGTGGCGTATGCGCTGCCCGAGAAACAGTATCTACAGCGTGTAACACTGCAACAGGGTGCTACGGTGGAAGAGGCAATCCGCGCTTCCGGTCTACTGGAATTACGTACCGATATCGATCTCAGCAAAAATAAAGTCGGGATATACAGCCGTCCGGTTAAGCTTGCTGATGTTCTGCATGACGGCGATCGGGTGGAAATATACCGGCCACTGATTGCTGATCCGAAAGAGCTGCGCCGACAGCGAGCAGAGAAATCCGCAAAAAAATAGCAGACAATAAAAAAGGTGCTCATTGAGCACCTTTTTTTGATCTGTTAATCCTACTTGTTGTCGGTCAACGCAGGTTTGTTATCAATGTTCGTCAAAACGCCGCTGCTGTTAAAAGTCAGCGTCAGTGTTTGCTGGGTTACGCCTTCATGACCAGGTTGCTGACGGAACACATAAAACCAGGTGTTAGTGCCAAAAGGATCGGACATCATTGGTGTACCCAGAGCATAAGCAACCTGCTGTTGCGTCATACCCGTGCGCACTTTGGCGACATCGGTAGGTGTCAGATAATTTCCCTGGTTGATGTCAGGGCGGTAAACCACTCGCTCCAGAGTGGAACAGCCTGCAGTCAACATCAGTAGTACTGCTGCAGCAGCAGTCAGCGTTTTACAGCGCATAGTGATTTGATTCCTTTTCGGGCCCGAGCAGTACGCGGCTCATATGTAATATGCCGATGATAATAGACCTTTCACCACTTTAAAACCTTTTGCTGTCGGGTCGGTCGGCGATTTTATGTTGAACTCAGACCTTAACAAGGTAAAAAAGTTTATGCCGCCAGCAGTTCTTTTGCATTTGCGAGGGTATTGCGCGTTACTTCGCTACCTCCGAGTAAGCGGGCTAATTCCTGCAGACGAGCGCGTTTATCAAGTGGCTGCATGTGTGTTTCGGTCATCGCGCCGTCAGTTTCTTTGCTGACATAGAAATGTTGATGACCGCAGCCAGCAACCTGCGGCAGGTGAGTAACACACATTACCTGGGTTGACTCGCCCAACTGACGCAGCATTTTTCCCACCACCGCAGCAGTCGGGCCGCTGATACCGACATCCACTTCATCGAAAATCAGCGCCGGTGTTTCCATTTTACGTGCGGTAATAACCTGAATAGCCAGCGCAATGCGCGACAATTCCCCACCGGAAGCGACTTTCGCAATCGGCTGCAACGGCTGGCCTGGGTTAGTGGTCACTTTAAACTCTACGCGATCGGCACCGTCTGAGCTCAAATGATGTTCCTCAAATTTCACATCAATGCAAAAGACACCGTGCGGCATTGAGAGAGTATGCATGCTCTCTGTAATAAGTTGTCCCAGCTCCTGAGCATAATGCTGGCGCTGTTGGTGCAGCACTTTTGCCGTTTCCAGTGCCTGCTGGTGGTGATTGTTCACCGCCAGGGTTAAGGTTTCGAGAGAGTCGGCCTGATCGTCTAACTGCTGTTGTTCATCCAGCAATGACTGATAGAACTGTGGCAGCGCTTCAGGGGCAACATGATGCTTTCGCGCCAATGAGATTTGTTTGGAAATACGCTGCTCAAGTTCGAACAAACGGTTAGGGTCTAAATCCAGACGATCGCAATAGTGGCGCAGTTCGTCGCTGGCTTCGCTGAGCTGGATAGTAGCCTCTTCCAGCATGTCCAGAATACCGGAGAGCTTACCGTCCATTCCTGCCAGTTCACTAACCAACTGTTTTGCCGTGTACAGCTGGCTTTGCAGATTAACGTCTTCGCCGTCTGCCATGATAGCCAGTGCCTGTTGGCTGGTGGTGAGCAATTGCCCGCTGTTAGCCAGACGCTTGTACTCTTCATCAATTTGCTCAAATTCACCTGGCTGCGGGTTGAATTCGTTCAGTTCTTTTAACTGGTATTGCAATAGCTCTGCCCGGGCTGCGCGTTCCTGACTCTGTTGTTGATGATGTGCCAGGTCACGGCAGCTTTGGTGCCACAGTTGGTAGCGCACAGCCATTTCCTGAGTCAGAGACGCTTCATTGGCGTAGCCATCAAGCAGGGATTTTTGGTGTTCTGATTTTGTCAGGAGCTGATGCGCATGCTGACCGTGGATTTGAATAAGCAACTGGCCCAACTCGCGCAGCTGTGACAGCGGTACGGCAGTGCCGTTAATGAAGCCACGTGAACGTCCGTCGCTGCTGATAACGCGACGTAGCAAACACTCACGGCCTTCCTCAAGCTGGTTTTCTTCCAGCCAGCGCAGGGCCGCGGGGGTGTCTTTTAAGGTGAAGCGGGCGCAGAGGTCGGCTCGCGTGGCGCCTGCACGTACCATGTCGGCGTCTGCGCGTCCGCCCAGGCACAAACCGAGAGCATCAATGGCAATGGACTTACCCGCACCGGTTTCACCGGTAATAACGGTCATTCCGTTCTGGAAATCGATCTCAAGTTCACGAACGATAGCAAAATTGCTGATGGTCAGTTGTGCCAACATAGCTGTTTTCCTGTATGAAAAACCATGACTGTAATTACATACAGTATAAACTGGTTTTTTATACAGTAAAGAGGTTGGCGTTAAATTAGAATAATTTTTTTGACCAGCCTAGCTTAGTGCTTAATGTGTTGAAATAGCTGTAATCTTTTGGATGTATCAGGTTCAGATGATAATCACAGCGGCGAATTAATACGTCTTCACCTTCCTGTATAGGCAGGGCGATCTGGCTGTCACAGCTGATTTCCAGATCGTTACGGCGATGAGAGAAGCGCAGGCGAATGGTGCTGCTACTGTTGATCACCAGCGGTCGTGCGGAAAGCGTATGTGGGAACATCGGGACCAGCGTAATAGCATCCAGCGAAGGCGTCAGGATCGGGCCTCCGGCAGAGAGTGAGTAGGCGGTAGAGCCGGTCGGTGTGGAAATAATCAAGCCGTCCGAACGCTGGGAGAAGGCAAAAATTTCATCGATATAGACTTCAAATTCAATCATGTGCGCCACTTTTCCGGGGTGCAACACAACTTCATTGATCGCAGTGCTAATACGCTTCTGGCAGTCCAGTTGGCACACCTGGGCTTCGAGTAAAAAGCGCTTTTCGCTGATGTAGTGGCCTTCCAGCACGTCAGCTAACTGTTGTTGCGCATTGTCTGGGTCAAGGTCGGTCAGGAAACCGAGGTTGCCGCGGTTAATGCCAATAACCTTGATGTCATAACGTGCCAGGGTGCGTGCGGCGCCCAGCATATTGCCGTCGCCACCGACAACCACGGCGAGGTCTGCCTGCTGGCCAATCTCTGCGAGCGTACCGGTTTTCACATTTTTCAGCTGCAGCTCGTGGGCGATTTGTTGCTCAACGATTACCTCATAACCTTTGGCGCACAGCCAACGGTAGAGCATTTCATGTGTGGTCAGTGCAGTGGGGTGACGTGGATGCCCCACAATGCCAATACACTTGAAATGTTTGTTCATTTTCTCGAGGTCCTTGTAACGAAGATTAGTGACAATGTGAGTACTTCCCTTGAAACCCTGAATCTTATCCCCATAATAATCCAGGTTAGCGAGATGAATGCGAAAAAAACGCGGAGAAATTCATGAGTAGTAAAGAACAGAAAACGCCTGAGGGGCAAGCCCCGGAAGAAATTATCATGGATCAGCACGAAGAAGTTGAGGCGGTTGAATCAGACGCTTCTGCTGAGCAGGTGGATCCGCGCGATGAAAAAATTGCGAATCTGGAAGCTCAGCTTGCTGAAGCCGAAACTCGCGAGCGCGACAGCGTGTTGCGTATCAAAGCGGAAATGGAAAACCTGCGTCGTCGTACCGAACTGGACGTAGAAAAAGCGCATAAGTTTGCACTGGAAAAATTCGTCAACGAGCTGCTGCCGGTGCTGGATAGCCTGGACCGTGCGCTGGAAGTTGCGGACAAAGATAATGACGCGATGGCGGCTATGGTTGAAGGTATTGAGCTGACCCGTAAGTCAATGCTGGATGTTGTGGCGAAGTTTGGCGTACAAGTGGTTGCGGATATCGACGTGCCGATGGACCCGAACGTGCATCAGGCGATTGCCATGGTAGAGTCTGACGACGTTGCTGCCGGTAATGTGCTGATGGTTATGCAGAAAGGCTATACCCTGAACGGACGTACCATCCGTGCGGCGATGGTCTCTGTGGCGAAAGCTAAAGGCTAATCAGCCTCAGACCGGGTAATGCTGATGCGCTACCCGGTCTGGATTACTCTCACTGGTCCGATACGCTTTCCCGCAGCGGTTTGACGGGCAACACCTGCACCTGTTTAATCATATTGTCCTGCACGTCGAGAATATCGATATCGTACTGCCCAATACGCACACGTGTGCCGGCAACCGGGATTTCTTCCAGCGCTTCAAGAATAATACCGTTCACGGTACGTGCATCATCCTCCGGCAGGTGCCAGTTAAACGCCTTATTGATTTCACGAACGTTGGCGCTACCGTCAATGATCACCGAACCGTCATTCTGCGGTGTGACTTCTTCGGCAAGCGTCGGTGACATTGAGGTCGTGAAGTCACCAACAATCTCTTCCAGGATATCCTCGACCGTAACCAGTCCCTGAATATCACCATATTCATTGACGACCAGGCCCACTTTCTTCTTATTGCGCTGAAATTTAATGAGCTGGGTGCTGAGTGGTGTGCCTTCCGGAACGTAATAAATTTCGTCGGCGGCGCGTAACATGGTCTCTTTGGTGAACTCTTTTTTCTCGGCCATCAATCGCCAGGCTTCACGTACGCGTAGCATACTGATAGCGTCGTCCAGCGAGTCACGATACAGCACAATACGACCGTGCGGAGAGTGCGAAAGCTGACGCACGATTGATTTCCAGTCATCGTTAATATCAATGCCGATAATTTCATTACGCGGGATCATGATGTCATCTACGCTGACTTTTTCCAGATCCAGCACTGACAGCAGCATATCCTGGTTACGGCGTGAGATTTGCGATCGCGATTCATTCACCAGCGTTCGCAGTTCATCTTTACTCAGCGAACCGCTCACTACGATATCCGTTTTGATGCCCATCATGCGCATCAGCAGCCGCGTGATGGTGTTGAGTAACCATACCAACGGCATCATCAGAATCTGCAGGGGAGCCAGCAGGACACTGCTCGGATAGGCGACTTTTTCCGGATATAGTGCGGCAATCGTCTTTGGCAGTACTTCGGCAAAAACCAGTACCACAAACGTCAGTACCCCAGTGGCAATGGCGACGCCCGCATCGCCATACAGGCGCATACCGACAATAGTACCGAGCGCGGAGGCCAGAATATTCACCAGATTATTGCCGATGAGCACCAGGCTTATCAGACGATCCGGCTTGCGAAGTAACTTTTCAACGCGTTTTGCCTGTCGATTTCCCTGCTTGGCCCGATGACGTAGACGATAGCGATTCAGGGTCATCATTCCGGTTTCAGAACCGGAAAAATAGGCGGAAATGACCACCATGATGAGGAGCGTGACAATGAGCGTGGTGGTGGAGATGTGTTCCACGTAGGATTCCTTAAAGATTTAACTCACGAACTGCTGCAGGATACGACTGCCGAAATAGGCCAGTGTCAGAATTCCTGCGCCTGCGACGTTAAACCATACGACGCGACGTCCGCGCCAACCTTCATGGTAATGCCCCCATAACAGAACGATATAGACAAACCATGCCACGATAGAGAGAACGGCTTTATCAATGTTCTCGGTACTGAACAGGTTATGCATGTAAAACAGGCCTGTGCACAGGGTGAGTGTCAGCAGAACCACGCCAATTTGGGTGATATGAAACATTTTCCGCTCAATACTCATCAGCGGCGGCATCTCATTGCTGAAAGCCAGTTTTTTGTTTTTCAGCTGGTAGTCAATCCACGCAAGCTGTAGCGCATAGAGTGCGGCGATAATCAGCGTGGCGTAAGCGAAAAGCGAAAGCCCGATATGGATCATCATGCCCGGCGTAGCTTCCAGATGGGTGATGAACTCGTTAGGCATAAACGTGGCGAAGGCCAGGTTTATCAGCGCAAAGGCGTAGACAATGGGCAGCAATAGCCAGCCTCGATTGCGGGAAGCGACAATGGTCATTACCGTACAGATCATCAGGCTCACCAGCGAGCCGACGTTCAACAGACTCAGGTTTTGTCCGCTTTCACCGCCGGGCAGAATACGCGCTTCCAGGGCGATAGCATGGCTTACCAGCGCGACAACCGCAGAGAGAATAGCCATACGCCGCCAGCCGCTGTTTTTTTGCAGCAGAGCGGGAATAATCAGCGCGAGGCTGACTGAGTAGGCGACAAGAGCAAGCAGAGCAAAAACGGGCATATAGGTGTCGACAATTGGCCAGTGATAAAGAAAAGCAGTATAGCGTTACGTGACCGCTGCTCCAACCGTTGCATAACAACAAAGGCGGCTTCATGTTATACTGCGACAAATTTATGTTGATGTGTCGCTGTCGCGACCGACCGTTTCCACCCCAGGCGAGAGACAATGTTTGATAATTTAACCGATCGTTTGTCGCGCACGCTGCGCAATATCAGTGGCCGTGGACGCCTTACTGAAGACAACGTTAAAGAGACGCTGCGCGAAGTGCGCATGGCGCTGCTGGAGGCTGACGTAGCGCTGCCGGTAGTGCGTGAGTTTATCAATCGCGTAAAAGAGAAAGCGGTTGGTCATGAAGTTAACAAAAGCCTGACGCCGGGTCAGGAATTCGTCAAGATTGTCCGTAACGAACTGGTTGCGGCAATGGGCGAAGAAAACCAGACCCTGAATCTGGCTGCACAGCCGCCAGCCGTGGTGCTTATGGCGGGCCTGCAGGGTGCGGGTAAAACGACCAGCGTCGGTAAGCTGGGTAAATTCCTGCGCGAGAAGCACAAGAAGAAAGTGCTGGTGGTCTCCGCGGACGTTTATCGCCCGGCGGCGATCAAACAGCTGGAAACTCTGGCCGAGCAGGTCGGCGTGGACTTCTTCCCGTCGGATGTTGGCCAGAAGCCGGTCGATATCGTTAACGCCGCGCTGAAAGAAGCCAAACTCAAATTCTACGACGTGCTGCTGGTGGATACCGCCGGTCGTCTGCACGTTGACGAAGCGATGATGGACGAAATCAAACAGGTCCACGCTTCTATCAAACCGGTAGAAACGCTGTTTGTGGTCGACGCCATGACCGGTCAGGATGCCGCGAATACCGCAAAAGCCTTTAACGAAGCGCTACCGTTAACCGGCGTAGTACTGACAAAAGTTGATGGTGATGCCCGTGGCGGTGCGGCACTTTCTATTCGTCATATTACCGGTAAGCCGATTAAATTCCTCGGCGTCGGCGAGAAAACCGAAGCGCTGGAGCCGTTCCACCCGGACAGGATTGCTTCGCGTATTCTCGGCATGGGCGACGTGCTGTCGCTGATCGAAGATATCGAAAGCAAGGTTGACCGCGCGCAGGCAGAAAAATTAGCCAGCAAGCTGAAAAAAGGCGATGGCTTCGATCTCAACGATTTCCTTGAACAGCTTAATCAGATGAAAAACATGGGCGGTATGGCAAGCCTGATGGGCAAGCTGCCGGGCATGGGTCAGATCCCTGACAATGTGAAATCGCAGATGGACGATAAAGTTCTGGTGCGTATGGAAGCCATCATCAATTCGATGACGATGAAAGAACGCGCAAAGCCGGAAATTATCAAAGGTTCCCGTAAACGCCGTATCGCTGCCGGTTGCGGTATGCAGGTACAGGACGTAAACCGCCTTCTGAAACAGTTCGACGACATGCAGCGCATGATGAAGAAAATGAAGAAGGGCGGTATGGCGAAGATGATGCGTGGTATGAAGGGGATGATGCCGCCCGGCTTCCCCGGTAGATAAATATATCGGGCTACCTTATTTGCCATTTTGACGCCGGAGTGTGCTCGAAATGCTCACGTACTGCGTGTACGCTCCGCTTTCTGCGCGCACGCCGACGCCAAACTGGCTGCAACGGTAACGCCCTGGTATAAAGCTTCATCACATGTTGATTGCTTTTTTCCCAGAAATCAGTAAAATTTTCGGGCTTTTAATATGACACCCGGGCTCCGTTCCTCGATGGGGCCTGGGTGTTTTATTCACACAAGAGGATGTTATGGTTACTATTCGTTTAGCTCGTCACGGCGCTAAAAAGCGTCCGTTCTACCAGGTTGTTGTTACCGACAGCCGTAATGCACGCAACGGTCGCTTCATCGAGCGCGTTGGCTTCTTTAACCCAATCGCTAGCGAAAAAGAAGAAGGCACTCGCCTGGATCTGGATCGCATCGCTCACTGGGTTGGCCAGGGAGCGACTATTTCTGATCGCGTAGCTACGCTGATCAAAGCAGCAAACAAAGCAGCTTAATCTGTCACGGTGGTCATGATGAGCAAGCAACTCGCCGCACAGGCTCCTGTAGAACCCATCGTTTTGGGGAAAATGGGGTCTTCTTACGGTATCCGTGGTTGGCTCAGAGTGTTTTCTTCCACTGAAGACGCCGAAAGCATTTTTGACTATCAGCCCTGGTTTATCCAGAAGGCGGGTCAGTGGCAGCAAGTACAGCTGGAAAGCTGGAAGCACCACAATCAGGATCTGATCATCAAGCTGAAAGGCGTTGACGATCGTGATTCGGCGAATCTACTGACTAATTGCGAAATTGTCGTGGATTCCTCGCAGTTGCCAGCGCTGGAAGATGGTTCCTACTACTGGAAAGACCTTATGGGCTGCCAGGTAGTGACCACTGAAGGCTACGATCTCGGTAAAGTCGTCGATATGATGGAAACCGGTTCGAATGACGTCATCGTCATCAAGGCAAACCTGAAAGATGCGTTTGGTATCAAGGAACGTCTTGTGCCGTTCCTCGATGGGCAGGTTATCAAGAAAGTCGATCTCGCTACTCGTACTATCGAAGTAGATTGGGATCCTGGTTTTTAAACCACCGGATAAACGGTAAAAGTCGGCGTTATGGGGATTGGCTTGTGTTTATAGGTATCGTTAGCCTGTTTCCAGAAATGTTCCGCGCAATTACCGATTACGGGGTAACTGGCCGGGCAGTAAAAAATGGCCTGCTGAACATCCAGAGTTGGAGTCCTCGTGACTTTACTCATGACCGGCACCGTACCGTGGACGATCGTCCGTACGGCGGCGGACCGGGGATGTTAATGATGGTGCAACCTTTACGGGACGCCATTCATGCAGCAAAAGCTGCGGCTGGTGAAGGCGCAAAGGTGATTTATCTGTCACCTCAGGGACGCAAGCTTGATCAAGCTGGCGTTAGCGAACTGGCCACGAATCAAAAGCTGATTCTGGTATGTGGTCGCTATGAAGGAATAGATGAGCGCGTGATTCAAACCGAAATTGACGAAGAATGGTCAATCGGCGATTACGTACTCAGCGGTGGTGAGTTACCGGCAATGACGCTGATCGACTCCGTTTCCCGGTTTATTCCGGGAGTTCTGGGTCATGAAGCTTCAGCAATCGAAGATTCGTTTGCTGATGGATTGCTGGATTGCCCGCACTATACCCGACCTGAAGTGTTAGAGCAGATGGAAGTACCGGCAGTGTTACTGTCAGGAAACCACGCTGAGATACGTCGCTGGCGTTTGAAACAGTCGCTGGGCCGGACCTGGCTTAGAAGACCTGAACTTCTGGAAAACCTGGCTCTGACTGAAGAGCAAGCAAGGTTGCTGGCGGAGTTCAAAAAGGAACACGCACAACAGCAACATAAACATGATGGGCAGGCGTAAGCCCCCAATATCAGTTTACCCAGGATAAGAGATTAAATTATGAGCAACATTATTAAGCAACTTGAACAAGAACAGATGAAGCAGGACGTACCTTCCTTCCGTCCGGGTGATACCGTGGAAGTGAAAGTATGGGTTGTTGAAGGTTCCAAAAAACGTCTGCAGGCATTCGAGGGCGTGGTTATCGCTATTCGTAACCGCGGTCTGCACTCTGCATTCACTGTTCGTAAAATTTCCAACGGCGAAGGCGTTGAGCGTGTCTTCCAGACTCACTCTCCGGTAGTTGACAGCATTGCTGTTAAACGTCGTGGTGCTGTTCGTAAAGCTAAACTGTACTACCTGCGTGAGCGCACTGGTAAGTCTGCTCGTATCAAAGAGCGTCTTAACTAAGATTCGCGCAAGCGACATCCTGTTAGAAAAGGGCTGGCCGAAAGGCTGGCCCTTTTTTTATCCCGACGTTTGCTCTGTTGTTCTTTATGGCAATGGAATGACTGCGCGGCGCGCAGCCAGTTGGGGGATGATTATGGCGTCGTGATCACGACTGCAACGCGACGATTTTCAGCACGACCTTTTGATGTCTGGTTGCTGGCAATGGGATATTTCTTCCCGAGTCCCTGAGTCGTCAGGTTGGTGCGGGGAATGTTGGCACCCTGTGCCCAGGCATCGGCAACCACATTCGCGCGTTTGAGTGATAGAGCTTCGTTATAGCTGTCTTCACCGTAGTTATCAGTATGACCGTCCAGGCGAGCATGATTTAGCCCGGTAGCTGCCAGTTTGGATGCCATTTCCTTGATCTGTTTTTCACTTTCAGGACGGAGTTTATAGTCATTTTTATCAAACAGGATGTTATCAGACAGGCCCAGAGACCAGTCTCCTGATGCTTCAGTAAATCCGTATGATTTCATGGCTGCAATTTGCTCTGGGGTAAATTTTCCCTGAGGTGCCTGACAGCCTGCCAGAATCAGTAAAAGCAGAAGAAACGGGGATAATAAACGTTTTAGCATATGTGTAATTCCTTATTTAATAATAGTGCGTTCAGAACGCAAATTTTTGGCCTGATACATATTTTGATCGGCAAGTTCTTGTAATTTCTCGGCAGAGGCATGTTCCCACGTCAGCGCAAAACCGATGCTGAGTGTCATGCTTGCTAAATGACCATTATGCAGGTCAAAAGGTCGGTCAAACTCTTGTGACAGTGCCGCGCAGATCCGCTGAACCTCATATTCAGAATGAACGCTATACAGCACCATCGCGAACTCGTCGCCGCCAAGTCTGTATGGCGAATGTCGATTACCACCAAACTCGGACAGCCTTTTAGCGACTTCAATCAGAACCCGATCCCCCGCAGCGTGGCCCCAGGTATCATTGATAAATTTAAAATTATCACCATCAAGGAATAACAAAGCGGAGCTGCTGTGGGCGGCATCGTCATTCATCAGCGCGTTAATACTGCTACGAAAAGCGGCGCGATTTGCCAGGCCTGTCAGAGGATCATGTAGCGCGGTACGCAAAAGTTGAGCGTTCTTTGCCTGCAGCCGAAGTTGCCACTCCTCCATCTCGTCCAGCAGACTATTAAAGTCCTGGGCAAAAAGATGAAACTCTTCAATGCGTTCCTCGGAAACGCGTCGCGAAAAGTTACGGTTGGTACGTACATCATGTACCACCTCGGTTATATTTTGCAGGGCTTCCACGACGCCATTGTGTAAATAGCGGGTGAGCATTAATGCTATGCCTGATGCCAACAAAATGCACCCGGTAAGAACGGCCAGCGACAAATAGATGAAACGGCTGATAACGCTATCGCGTGCAGTCAATCGTACTTCGCCGATGACGTTGCCATTATGCAAAATAGGCTGAGTGACCGGTTGTGGGAATAGCCAGTGGCTGATCAGTCCGCTGATCTTCTCCGTGGTGTCTTGCGCGTTATAGCGCCAGGTGGCGATCACCTTCTGGTGTTTATTACGAACTTCCGCAACGGAAAATTGCCCTTGCTGGCCCAGTGCCGCCAGTGTTTCAGTTGCTGCAACACTATCAGAAAAGACTAATGCAGCTTCAAGCGTGCGGGTCATGGTCGCGGCAGTCAGATCCAGATTCTTTTGCGCATACTGTCTTAAGGCCAGCACGGAAGAAATGCTGAGCAGCAGCCAGATCAACGTCATCGTCACCAGGACACTGATTATGCTGATACGCCGTAATGTCCGTTTAAACGTCGGGCGTGTTACAGGAGAATGGCCCTTATCCATGCTTATTATTCCGTGCAAGCATCAATACGTCAGGACTGACCCTTACGCCGCTGCGTGAAAGGGAATCCATATTTACGGAAAATCTCACATCTTCATCTTTAATTATGAGGCAAAAGGCGCTGCCAATAACGCATTCGGGATTTTGTTCTGCAATTAATAGCAATGCCTTAGTCGGATATTTATTCTTTAATTCCACCTGATAAGTAGGTGATTCTTTTCCAAAATAAAAACCGTCACATTGCGAAACTAATATTTCTTGTTCCGAACGAATGATGACGGGAAGATAGGGTAATGCCCCAGTACTGGTATCTTCCAGAACACTGGAAAAACGCGATGAAGAGAAAATACACAGTTTGGGTGGCCCGGAAAGTGCAGGCCAGCGTGTATAACTGACGATGCCGGAAACCATAGCACGTACAGATTTTGCTTCTTCTGTAACGCTTTGGGCGTACAGTGGTAACCCGGTCAGGAACAGTGCCAGTAGAAGTATGAGTCGGTAAGAATAGCTCATGAATAGTTACCTACCAGCGTTTGCCGTAAAGCGTCGAAATACATTCAAGATTGTTTAGGACAAAATAACATTATTTTCCTAAGTCGTCATTATTCCAGGGGTAAAGCTGATGATGATTTAAGTTAAATCCTAGTTTGCTATAAAATTTAAGCCATTGTTTAGTTTAATCTTATTGAGGCAGCACCTTCGTTTGCTCCTTTTTTCCAGGCATCGTGTAACTGGTCAATATTTTCGACCGTATCACAACTTGCAGGAAAGGTTTTCCCGGCCAGGCCTCTGGCGTAAACAAAATCTTGCTGGCAGATTTTGCGTTGCCCTTCGGCGTAACCCTTAAGATATTTCGTACGATCGACTTCGGGATCATTGAAGTTGTCGGCAAGAGTTTCATTATCTTTAACGGCATACCCCGAAATGGCATCTTGTATCCCGGCGTCATACCAGTCGGTACCAGTCCAGGTAGGTGCATGGGTGTAGGGATCTATCTGACATCCGCTAAGAAGAAGTAGAAATAAGATGCTGATGAGTTGCTTCATTGCCTGTGCTCCCTTGTTTTTTTAAGCATAGCGGATCTGAAAATTCGGAGGTGTAAATTTAAATGTACGATTATAAGGGTCGTTATTGCCATAAAATAACATAGTGTAAATTAAAATTTACGGATTGTGGATTGAAATCTTTACCTGTTGTGGTATCGTTATTTCCTCCTCGCTGAGGATCAACTATCGCAAACGAGCTAAACAGGATCACCATCATGCAAAAAGACGCGCTGAACAACGTACATATTACCGACGAACAGGTTCTGATGACCCCGGAGCAGCTGAAAGCTGAATTTCCGCTGAGCCAGGAGCAAGAGGCGCAAATCGCCCAGTCGCGTAAAACCATCTCCGATATTATCTCCGGTCGCGATCCGCGCCTGCTGGTCGTATGTGGCCCATGCTCCATTCACGATCCTGAAATGGCTATTGAGTATGCTCGTCGATTTAAAGCCCTTGCCGCAGAGGTCAGCGATAGCCTCTACCTGGTGATGCGCGTCTATTTTGAAAAACCCCGTACCACCGTCGGCTGGAAAGGGTTAATTAACGATCCTCATATGGATGGCTCTTTTGATGTTGAAGCAGGTCTGAAAATTGCGCGTCAGCTGCTGCTTGAACTGGTAAATATGGGACTGCCGCTGGCAACTGAAGCGCTGGATCCAAATAGCCCGCAATACCTGGGCGATCTGTTTAGCTGGTCCGCAATCGGAGCCCGTACCACGGAATCGCAGACACACCGCGAAATGGCTTCTGGTCTTTCGATGCCGGTTGGCTTTAAGAATGGTACCGACGGTAGCCTGGCGACCGCTATTAACGCCATGCGAGCGGCTGCGCAGTCGCACCGATTTGTCGGTATTAACCAGGCCGGGCAGGTTGCACTGTTGCAAACACAAGGGAATCCGGACGGCCACGTGATCCTGCGCGGGGGTAAAGCGCCGAACTACAGCCCGGCAGATGTCGCCCAGTGCGAAAAAGAGATGGAGCAGGCGGGACTACGACCTTCTCTGATGGTAGATTGCAGTCATGGTAATTCCAATAAAGATTACCGCCGTCAGCCTGCCGTGGCTGAATCCGTAATTGCACAAATCAAAGATGGCAATCGCTCGATCATTGGTTTGATGATTGAAAGTAATATTCACGAAGGCAACCAGTCTTCTGAACAGCCGCGCAGCGAAATGAAATACGGCGTGTCCGTAACCGATGCCTGCATTAGCTGGGAAATGACGGATGCGCTGCTGCGTGAAATTAGTCAAGATTTAAACGGTCAGCTGTCGGCGCGTGTAGCATAAGAGGTTGGTTATGGTTGCTGAATTGACCGCATTACGCGATCAAATTGATGAAGTCGACAAGGCGCTGCTGGATTTACTGGCACGCCGCCTGGAGCTGGTTGCCGAAGTTGGTGAAGTAAAAAGCCGTTTTGGGTTGCCGATTTACGTGCCGGAACGGGAAGCCTCTATGCTTGCCTCTCGCCGGGCGGAAGCGGAAGCCCTTGGCGTGCCGCCGGACCTGATTGAAGATGTGCTACGCCGCGTTATGCGTGAGTCCTATTCCAGTGAGAACGACAAAGGGTTTAAAACGCTTTGTCCTTCTCTGCGGCCGGTGGTGATCGTCGGCGGCGGCGGTCAGATGGGGCGTATGTTTGAAAAAATGCTCACCCTGTCAGGTTACCAGGTGCGGATCCTGGAACAGCAGGATTGGGATCGCGCGCCGGAGATCGTCTCTGATGCTGGGATGGTGATCGTCAGTGTGCCGATCCACGTCACCGAGCAGGTGATCGCCAAACTACCGCGTCTGCCGTCTGACTGCATCCTGGTGGATCTGGCTTCAGTGAAAAATGGTCCTTTGCAGGCGATGCTGGCTGCACATGATGGTCCGGTGGTGGGGTTACACCCAATGTTTGGTCCGGACAGCGGCAGCCTGGCAAAGCAGGTCGTCGTCTGGTGTGATGGACGTCAGCCGGAAGCCTATCAGTGGTTTCTGGAACAGATTCAGGTATGGGGTGCACGACTACATCGGATCAGCGCCGTTGAACACGATCAGAACATGGCGTTTATTCAGGCATTGCGTCACTTTGCGACCTTTGCTTACGGTCTGCATTTAGCGGAAGAGAATGTTCAACTGGAGCAGTTGCTGGCGCTCTCTTCGCCGATTTACCGTCTTGAACTGGCGATGGTTGGCCGTCTGTTTGCCCAGGATCCGCAGCTCTATGCCGATATTATTATGTCGTCTGAGAGCAACCTTGCGCTGATCAAACGCTACTACCAACGTTTTGGTGAGGCGATCGGTTTACTGGAGCAGGGCGATAAGCAAGCGTTTATCGACAGTTTCCGTAAGGTGGAGCATTGGTTTGGTGATTATGCGAAACGCTTCCAGAGTGAAAGCCGTACTTTGTTACGCCAGGCGAATGACAGCCGTCCTTAATTAAGACGCAGGATGGCGGCTTCGACTTATCCGGCCTACAAAAATCGCATGAATTGTAGGCCGGATAAGCGTAGTGCCATCCGGCATTGTCAAACGTTAGCTCGGATCGACCGGCACCACGTTCTCACTCGGATAGCATCCCAGTACTTTCATCGAACGTGTAATCTCACCCAGCTCTTTCAATGCTTTTTGCATTTGGGGCGATTCCAGGTTGGCCTGGATATCAAGATAAAACATCTCTTCCCACGGATTGCCGTGAATCGGGCGTGACTCCAGTTTAGTCATAATCAGATTATGGTTACGCAGCACCAGCAATGCTTCTACCAGCGCACCGGCCTGTTGTCCTGTTGCCATCAGCAACGTGGTTTTTGCCGGAACCTGGTCGGATACATTGATTGCTTTACGTGCCAGCACCACGAAGCGGGTGATGTTTTGCGACTGGTTAGCCTCAATATGCTCGAGAACCTGCAAACCATACAGTACGCCTCCGGCTTCGCTCCCCAGGGCTGCCACATGCGGTGAGTTAGCCTGCGCAACTTTTTCCATTGCCGCAGAGGTGCTTTCAGTGTACTCAATCTTCCAGTGCGGGTAGCGATTCAGGAACTTGCTGCACTGCTGGAACGGCTGCGGATGGCTGTATACCGTTTCAATGGTCTCAAGATCCGTAGTGCCGGACACCAGTACACAGTGGTCTATCGTAATGGTCATCTCGCCAACAATAGACAGGCTGGTGTGCTGCAGTAGGTCGTAAACGTCGTTAATCCCACCGGAGCTGGTGTTTTCAATCGGAACCACAGCATAGTCAGCCTGTCCGGTTTCGACCTGATTAAAGATATCGGCAAATTTTGCGCAGCCGCTTTCAATAAATTGTTCAAAATGGCGGGCGGCGTACTGACGTGCTGCCAAATGGGAATATGATCCTTTTGGCCCCAGGAAGGCTACGCGCGCGGAATGTGGGTTAATTTTGTTCAGGTGCTGCTGGAGCAGAGCCTGTTGAGTCAGGACGGAGTCTTCGATTATGAGCTGGAACAGGCGGGTAATGTAGTGAGCATCGAGATGATGTGCTTTGCCCAACTGAATCAGACGGTCCAACAGGTCACGTTCACGGTCGATATCTCGTACCGGACGATGTGAAAGCAGTTTGGCTTTACCAACTTCTACGGCCAGTCCACGTCGCTCAGCCAGCAGGGCCAGTAATTTTTCATCCAGCGTGCTGATCTTATCGCGCAGCGCCAGCAATGGGTTTTCCGATGTCATAGTGTTGCCTTTCTTGTTATCAATAAAAAAGGCCCCCCGTTGTGGGAGGCCTTATTGTTCGTCTTCGCATTCTTTATCACACGACGAAACGCCTCCCATTCAGGGGAAGGTAAAAAAGAATGCGAAGAAGAACGGAACAAGTTTCATGTAATTTTCCTTTGGCTACGTCAGTAAAGTACCCGTACTGTTTTCACCCTGTCAACAAAAAACGCGCCCGAAGGCGCGTTGGCGATACACTCAATGTAAGGGACTACTCTTCTTCTGCTTCGACGAAGTTGGCGTCTTTGACTGAAGTTGTTGCACGACGGGCTTCGCCTTTGTGCTGCACTTTATTGAGCTGCCGTTCCAGCTTGTTGATCAAATCGTTAATTGCGGTGTACATATCCTCGTGTTTTGCGCTGGCGACCAGATGTCCGTTCGGTGTATTGATGGTGGCATCAGCAATGAAACCCTGTGGCTCCTTAGACAGAATGATATGTGGATTAATCAGATGAGTTTGCCATTTTTCAAGTTTGGCGAGACGGTCTGCGACATGCTGGCGAATTGCCGGAGTAATTTCCATTTGTTTACTGGTAATGTTCATTGTCATAAATTTTACCTCTTGTCTTTCCCGTCTTGGTGATTCCAGCATACCGTTCCCAATGTCAAAATGCGTGATGTAAATCACATTTTTTTGTCGCTTTTTGTCAAGAAAACCTTTTTGTGAGGCACCGCAGGAACAGGCGATTTTTTACTTGAGGAATACCTGAAAGCAGGCCATATTTGATGGGATGTGTCGGAGCTAAACCGCTTCAGTTGTAGCGTTAACGGATAAAAAAACGGCAGCCCTTGGGCTGCCGTTTTGCATTCTGAGGCAAATCAGGTATTGCTGCTGTTAGCGGCAATGATTTTCGCTACTTTTTCTGCCTGCGCATTCATCTGCATCTGGCGATAAGCTTTTTCCATTAACGGCAGAGCATCACGTGTTGCCTGAGTATCAGGGTAGTCGCGCAGCATGCCTTCCACACGGTTTACCACGGCAACCCATGCACCGCGGGCAGTGTAGTATTCCGCAACAGAATATTCATACTTCGCCAGACGATCTTTCAGGAACACCAGACGTTTGGTGGCATCAGTGGTGTACTGGCTGTTCGGATAGCCACGTACCAGTTTGGAAAAGTCATTAAACGCAGCTCGGGCGTGTTGGGGATCGCGATCGCTGCGATCAACACCAAAGAATCCTTGCAGTGCGCTATCATCCAACGCCATATTGGTCAGGCCACGCATATACATGACATAATCAATGTTAGGGTGTGTCGGGTTAAGACGGATAAAACGATCGATAGCAGCCTGAGCAAGTGGCAGATCGGCGTTTTTGTAGTAGGCGTAGATGAGATCTAATTGCACCTGCTGAGAATACGGTCCAAATGGATAACGGTTATCCAACGCTTCCAATTGCGTTATTGCCTGTTTCCAGTTACCGTCCTGCAGCTTTTGCTGAGCAGTCGCGTAGATTTCATTTGGCGGATTATCGGGCACCTCTTCCTTTGAACCAGAGCAACCCGCCAAAAACAGGCTCAACGTGGCTGCTGCCACCAGATATTTCATGCGCGTCATGACGTTTTGACTTTCCTCAAAATGTAATACGGGAGATTCTCTGTTCCTGCTCCCGGTTAAGACCAGCTACAATAGCACACTATATTAAACGGCAAAGCCGTAAAACCCAACGTTAAACGAAGAAGCAGTTTATGGCACAACGAGTAGAACTCACCGCAACAGTCTCCGAAAATCAGCTCGGTCAACGCTTAGATCAGGCTTTGGCCGAATTGTTCCCTGATTATTCGCGATCGCGCATAAAAGAATGGATCCTCGACCAGCGCGTGCTGGTAAATGGCAATCTTTGCGATAAACCGAAAGAAAAAGTGTTGGGTGGAGAGCGTGTCTCCATCAATGCAGAAATTGATGAAGAGGTTCGTTTTGAACCTCAGGATATCCCACTGGATATCGTTTATGAAGATGATGATATTCTTGTCATCAACAAACCCCGTGACCTTGTAGTGCATCCGGGCGCCGGAAATCCTGATGGTACGGTATTGAATGCGTTACTGCATTACTACCCGCCAATCGCGGATGTTCCTCGTGCCGGTATCGTACACCGTCTGGATAAAGACACGACCGGATTAATGGTGGTGGCAAAAACGGTTCCGGCACAAACACGTCTGGTTGAGTCATTGCAGCTGCGCGAAATTACCCGTGAGTACGAAGCCGTAGCAATTGGTCACATGACTGCTGGCGGAACCGTTGAGGAACCGATTAGCCGTCACCCGACCAAGCGTACGCACATGGCGGTACACCCAATGGGGAAACCGGCGGTAACGCACTATCGCATTATGGAACACTTCCGTGTGCACACGCGTCTGCGGTTGCGTCTGGAAACCGGACGTACGCACCAGATCCGCGTGCACATGGCACATATCACTCATCCGCTGGTGGGCGATCAGGTCTACGGCGGTCGTCCACGTCCACCGAAAGGCGCTTCTGACGAATTTATCTCCGTACTGCGTAAGTTCGACCGCCAGGCGCTACATGCGACCATGCTGCGTTTGTATCACCCGATTTCCGGTATCGAAATGGAATGGCATGCGCCGATCCCACAAGATATGGTGCAATTGATTGAAGTGATGCGCGCTGATTTCGAAGAACATAAGGATGATATTGCCTGGCTATGAGTAAGCTAATTGTTCCGCAGTGGCCGATACCTCAAGGTGTCGCGGCGTGTAGTTCTACCCGTATTGGCGGAGTCAGTATGCCGCCTTACGATTCGCTGAATCTGGGCGCCCATTGCGGCGATAACCCGGAGCATGTTGAAGAGAACCGCAAACGACTGTTTGCTGCGGGCAATCTGCCGTCAAAGCCGGTCTGGCTGGAGCAGGTCCACGGTAAGGATGTCCTGAAACTGACAGGCGGGCCTTACGCCTCCAAACGCGCAGATGCGTCGTATAGCAACACGCCGGGCACAGTGTGTGCGGTAATGACCGCTGATTGTCTGCCGGTGCTGTTTTGCAATCGCGCCGGGACGGAAGTGGCTGCGGCCCATGCGGGTTGGCGAGGATTATGCGCTGGCGTGCTGGAAGAGACGGTGGCGTGTTTTGCCGACGAACCTGAAAACATTATTGCCTGGCTAGGCCCGGCGATAGGCCCAAACGCCTTTGAAGTGGGAGCAGAAGTTCGCGAGGCATTCATGACGAAAGATCCGCAAGCGGACCTCGCATTTGTACCGCGCGGCGACAAGTATCTGGCGGATATCTACCAGCTTGCCCGTCAGCGGCTGGCAAATGTCGGCGTGGAGAACATCCACGGCGGCGACCGTTGCACCTTTAGTGAAAGTGAGACGTTCTTCTCTTATCGTCGCGACAATACCACGGGTCGTATGGCAAGTTTTATTTGGCTGATATAACCTAAAGAATCAAGACGATCCGGTACGTGTAATTTTCTTTTCACATAATTCAGGTCATTCACCTTGAATAATTGAGGGATGACCTCATTTAATCTCCAGTAGCAATTTTGACCTGTTATGGGAGGAGTTATGCGTCTGGATCGTCTTACCAATAAATTCCAGCTTGCTCTTGCCGATGCCCAGTCACTCGCATTGGGGCACGACAATCAATTCATCGAACCACTTCATCTAATGAGCGCCTTGCTGAATCAGGAAGGGGGATCGGTACGTCCTTTATTAACGTCTGCTGGCATTAATGCTGGCCAGTTACGTACAACCATTGACCAGGCGTTGAGCCGTTTGCCGCAGGTAGAAGGTACCGGCGGTGATGTGCAGCCTTCTCAGGAACTGGTGCGTGTACTGAATCTTTGCGACAAGCTGGCGCAAAAACGTGGGGACAACTTTATTTCGTCAGAACTGTTCGTTCTGGCGGTGCTTGAGTCACGCGGTACGCTGACCGACTTATTAAAATCAGCTGGGGCGACGACCGCCAATATCACTCAGGCAATTGAACAAATGCGTGGAGGTGAAAGCGTGAATGACCAGGGGGCTGAAGACCAACGTCAGGCCTTGAAAAAATATACCGTCGATCTGACTGAACGTGCTGAACAGGGCAAACTCGATCCAGTTATCGGCCGTGATGAAGAAATTCGCCGTACCATTCAGGTGCTGCAACGTCGTACTAAAAATAACCCAGTGTTAATCGGTGAACCCGGTGTCGGTAAAACAGCCATTGTTGAAGGGCTGGCCCAACGCATCATCAATGGTGAAGTGCCGGAGGGCTTAAAAGGCCGTCGTGTACTGGCGCTGGATATGGGCGCGCTGGTGGCTGGGGCCAAATATCGCGGTGAGTTTGAAGAGCGCTTAAAAGGTGTGCTGAACGATCTCTCGAAACAGGAAGGCAACGTCATTCTGTTTATCGACGAATTGCATACCATGGTTGGGGCGGGTAAAGCCGATGGCGCGATGGACGCCGGGAACATGCTGAAACCAGCGCTGGCTCGCGGGGAACTGCACTGCGTAGGTGCCACAACGCTTGATGAATATCGCCAGTACATCGAAAAAGATGCGGCGCTGGAACGTCGTTTCCAGAAAGTGTTTGTGGCTGAACCTTCAGTGGAAGACACCATCGCAATCTTGCGTGGCCTGAAAGAACGTTATGAGCTGCACCATCATGTGCAGATTACTGACCCGGCGATTGTTGCGGCAGCTACGTTGTCTCATCGTTATATTGCCGATCGTCAGTTACCGGATAAAGCTATCGACCTTATTGACGAAGCGGCATCCAGCATTCGTATGCAGATTGACTCCAAGCCGGAGGAACTCGACAGACTCGACCGCCGTATTATCCAGCTCAAACTGGAACAGCAGGCATTAATGAAAGAGTCTGATGAGGCAAGTAAAAAACGTCTCGATATGCTCAACGAAGAGCTGGACGACAAAGAGCGCCAGTATTCTGAGTTAGAGGAAGAGTGGAAAGCTGAAAAAGCCTCCCTCTCGGGAACGCAAACTATCAAGGCTGAGCTGGAGCAGGCAAAAATCGCCATCGAACAGGCGCGCCGCGTTGGCGACCTGGCGCGGATGTCTGAACTGCAGTACGGCAAAATTCCTGAACTGGAAAAACAGCTGGAAGCAGCCACCCAGTCTGAAGGCAAAACCATGCGTCTGCTGCGTAATAAAGTCACGGATGCAGAAATTGCTGAGGTGCTGGCGCGCTGGACCGGGATCCCGGTTGCTCGCATGCTGGAAGGCGAACGGGAAAAACTGTTGCGTATGGAACAGGAGCTGCACAGCCGTGTGATTGGTCAGAACGAAGCGGTGGAAGCCGTTTCTAACGCCATCCGTCGTAGCCGCGCGGGCTTGTCCGATCCGAATCGTCCGATTGGTTCATTCTTGTTCCTTGGTCCAACCGGGGTCGGTAAAACCGAACTGTGCAAAGCGCTGGCAAACTTTATGTTCGACAGTGACGACGCAATGGTGCGTATCGATATGTCCGAGTTTATGGAGAAACACTCGGTGTCTCGCTTGGTTGGGGCACCTCCGGGATATGTCGGTTATGAAGAAGGTGGGTATCTGACGGAAGCAGTACGTCGTCGTCCTTACTCTGTCATCCTGCTGGATGAAGTGGAAAAAGCGCACCCGGATGTGTTCAACATTCTGCTGCAGGTGCTTGACGATGGTCGTCTGACTGACGGACAGGGAAGAACGGTCGACTTCCGTAATACGGTTGTCATCATGACCTCAAACCTGGGGTCTGATCTAATCCAGGAACGCTTTGGTGAGCTGGATTACGGCCACATGAAAGATATGGTGCTGGGCGTCGTGAGCCATAACTTCCGCCCGGAATTCATCAACCGTATAGATGAGGTTGTTGTATTCCATCCGTTGGGTGAGCAGCACATTGCTTCTATTGCTCAGATCCAGCTGCAGCGTCTGTACAAACGTCTGGAAGAGCGTGGCTATGAAATCCATATTTCTGACGAGGCGCTTAAACTGCTGAGTGCGAATGGTTACGATCCGGTGTATGGCGCACGTCCATTGAAACGTGCTATCCAGCAGCAGATCGAAAACCCGCTGGCGCAGCAAATTCTGTCTGGTGAACTGATTCCGGGCAAAACGATTCGTCTGGAAGTGAATGACGATCGCATCGTGGCAGTGCAGTAAGTCACAAAACAACAATAAACGAGCCCTGCGGGGCTCGTTTTTGTTTAAAATTCAGGCGAAAATAGACGTATTGATTGAAAAGTAATCGCTTGATAAGTTTTTTATATTTTTAACTTGTCAGCCCGAAATAACTCCCTATAATGCGCCACCACTGACACGGAACAACGGATTACAAACCGCCGGGTCAGCGGGGTTCCACTGAGAACTCCGGCGAAGAAAGCGAAATTGAATGCTTGACTTCGTAGCGGGATGGCGTAATATGCACACCCCGCGCCGCTGAGAAAAAGCGAAGCGGCACTGCTCTTTAACAATTTATCAGACAATCTGTGTGGGCACTCGAAGATACGGATTCTTAACGTCGCAAGACGAAAAATGAATACCAAGTCTCTGAGTGAACATACGTAATTCATTACGAAGTTTAATTCACGAGCATCAAACTTAAATTGAAGAGTTTGATCATGGCTCAGATTGAACGCTGGCGGCAGGCCTAACACATGCAAGTCGAACGGTAGCACAGAGGAGCTTGCTCCTTGGGTGACGAGTGGCGGACGGGTGAGTAATGTCTGGGAAACTGCCCGATGGAGGGGGATAACTACTGGAAACGGTAGCTAATACCGCATAACGTCGCAAGACCAAAGAGGGGGACCTTCGGGCCTCTTGCCATCGGATGTGCCCAGATGGGATTAGCTAGTAGGTGGGGTAACGGCTCACCTAGGCGACGATCCCTAGCTGGTCTGAGAGGATGACCAGCCACACTGGAACTGAGACACGGTCCAGACTCCTACGGGAGGCAGCAGTGGGGAATATTGCACAATGGGCGCAAGCCTGATGCAGCCATGCCGCGTGTATGAAGAAGGCCTTCGGGTTGTAAAGTACTTTCAGCGAGGAGGAAGGCGTTGTGGTTAATAACCGCAACGATTGACGTTACTCGCAGAAGAAGCACCGGCTAACTCCGTGCCAGCAGCCGCGGTAATACGGAGGGTGCAAGCGTTAATCGGAATTACTGGGCGTAAAGCGCACGCAGGCGGTCTGTCAAGTCGGATGTGAAATCCCCGGGCTCAACCTGGGAACTGCATCCGAAACTGGCAGGCTAGAGTCTTGTAGAGGGGGGTAGAATTCCAGGTGTAGCGGTGAAATGCGTAGAGATCTGGAGGAATACCGGTGGCGAAGGCGGCCCCCTGGACAAAGACTGACGCTCAGGTGCGAAAGCGTGGGGAGCAAACAGGATTAGATACCCTGGTAGTCCACGCCGTAAACGATGTCGACTTGGAGGTTGTGCCCTTGAGGCGTGGCTTCCGGAGCTAACGCGTTAAGTCGACCGCCTGGGGAGTACGGCCGCAAGGTTAAAACTCAAATGAATTGACGGGGGCCCGCACAAGCGGTGGAGCATGTGGTTTAATTCGATGCAACGCGAAGAACCTTACCTACTCTTGACATCCAGAGAACTTAGCAGAGATGCTTTGGTGCCTTCGGGAACTCTGAGACAGGTGCTGCATGGCTGTCGTCAGCTCGTGTTGTGAAATGTTGGGTTAAGTCCCGCAACGAGCGCAACCCTTATCCTTTGTTGCCAGCGGTTCGGCCGGGAACTCAAAGGAGACTGCCAGTGATAAACTGGAGGAAGGTGGGGATGACGTCAAGTCATCATGGCCCTTACGAGTAGGGCTACACACGTGCTACAATGGCATATACAAAGAGAAGCGACCTCGCGAGAGCAAGCGGACCTCATAAAGTATGTCGTAGTCCGGATTGGAGTCTGCAACTCGACTCCATGAAGTCGGAATCGCTAGTAATCGTGGATCAGAATGCCACGGTGAATACGTTCCCGGGCCTTGTACACACCGCCCGTCACACCATGGGAGTGGGTTGCAAAAGAAGTAGGTAGCTTAACCTTCGGGAGGGCGCTTACCACTTTGTGATTCATGACTGGGGTGAAGTCGTAACAAGGTAACCGTAGGGGAACCTGCGGTTGGATCACCTCCTTACCTTAAAGAACCTGCCTTTGTAGTGCTCACACAGATTGTCTGATGAAAAGTAAATAGCAAGGCGTCTTGCGATTGAGACTTATACGTCCCCTTCGTCTAGAGGCCCAGGACACCGCCCTTTCACGGCGGTAACAGGGGTTCGAATCCCCTAGGGGACGCCACTTGCTGGTATGTGTGAGTGAAAGTCGCCGACCTTAATATCTCAAAACTTACCTTCGGGTGACGTTTGAGATATTTGCTCTTTAAAAATCTGGATCAAGCTGAAAATTGAAACGACACACTGTTTCATTTCTCCGTAATAAGAAATGAAAAGCGGTGTGTTCGAGTCTCTCAAATTTTTGCAAGTCGATGATGAATCGAAAGAAACATCTTCGGGTTGTGAGGTTAAGCGACTAAGCGTACACGGTGGATGCCCTGGCAGTCAGAGGCGATGAAGGACGTGCTAATCTGCGATAAGCGTCGGTAAGGTGATATGAACCGTTATAACCGGCGATTTCCGAATGGGGAAACCCAGTGTGATTCGTCACACTATCATTACGTGAATACATAGCGTAATGAAGCGAACCGGGGGAACTGAAACATCTAAGTACCCCGAGGAAAAGAAATCAACCGAGATTCCCCCAGTAGCGGCGAGCGAACGGGGAGCAGCCCAGAGTCTGAATCAGCTTGTGTGTTAGTGGAACGGTCTGGAAAGTCCGACGGTACAGGGTGATAGTCCCGTACACCAAAATGCACAGGTTGTGAACTCGAAGAGTAGGGCGGGACACGTGGTATCCTGTCTGAATATGGGGGGACCATCCTCCAAGGCTAAATACTCCTGACTGACCGATAGTGAACCAGTACCGTGAGGGAAAGGCGAAAAGAACCCCGGCGAGGGGAGTGAAAAAGAACCTGAAACCGTGTACGTACAAGCAGTGGGAGCCTCTTTATGGGGTGACTGCGTACCTTTTGTATAATGGGTCAGCGACTTATATTCTGTAGCAAGGTTAACCGTATAGGGGAGCCGAAGGGAAACCGAGTCTTAACTGGGCGTTAAGTTGCAGGGTATAGACCCGAAACCCGGTGATCTAGCCATGGGCAGGTTGAAGGTTGGGTAACACTAACTGGAGGACCGAACCGACTAATGTTGAAAAATTAGCGGATGACTTGTGGCTGGGGGTGAAAGGCCAATCAAACCGGGAGATAGCTGGTTCTCCCCGAAAGCTATTTAGGTAGCGCCTCGTGAATTCATCTTCGGGGGTAGAGCACTGTTTCGGCTAGGGGGTCATCCCGACTTACCAACCCGATGCAAACTGCGAATACCGAAGAATGTTATCACGGGAGACACACGGCGGGTGCTAACGTCCGTCGTGAAGAGGGAAACAACCCAGACCGCCAGCTAAGGTCCCAAAGTCATGGTTAAGTGGGAAACGATGTGGGAAGGCACAGACAGCCAGGATGTTGGCTTAGAAGCAGCCATCATTTAAAGAAAGCGTAATAGCTCACTGGTCGAGTCGGCCTGCGCGGAAGATGTAACGGGGCTAAACCATGCACCGAAGCTGCGGCAGCGACACTATGTGTTGTTGGGTAGGGGAGCGTTCTGTAAGCCGTTGAAGGTGGCCTGTGAGGGTTGCTGGAGGTATCAGAAGTGCGAATGCTGACATAAGTAACGATAATGCGGGTGAAAAACCCGCACGCCGGAAGACCAAGGGTTCCTGTCCAACGTTAATCGGGGCAGGGTGAGTCGACCCCTAAGGCGAGGCCGAAAGGCGTAGTCGATGGGAAACAGGTTAATATTCCTGTACTTGGTGTTACTGCGAAGGGGGGACGGAGAAGGCTATGTTAGCCGGGCGACGGTTGTCCCGGTTTAAGCATGTAGGCGGAGGTTCCAGGTAAATCCGGTACCTTTTTAACGCTGAGGTGTGATGACGAGGCACTACGGTGCTGAAGTAACAAATGCCCTGCTTCCAGGAAAAGCCTCTAAGCATCAGGTAACACGAAATCGTACCCCAAACCGACACAGGTGGTCAGGTAGAGAATACCAAGGCGCTTGAGAGAACTCGGGTGAAGGAACTAGGCAAAATGGTGCCGTAACTTCGGGAGAAGGCACGCTGATATGTAGGTGAAGTGATTTACTCATGGAGCTGAAATCAGTCGAAGATACCAGCTGGCTGCAACTGTTTATTAAAAACACAGCACTGTGCAAACACGAAAGTGGACGTATACGGTGTGACGCCTGCCCGGTGCCGGAAGGTTAATTGATGGGGTTATCCGTAAGGAGAAGCTCTTGATCGAAGCCCCGGTAAACGGCGGCCGTAACTATAACGGTCCTAAGGTAGCGAAATTCCTTGTCGGGTAAGTTCCGACCTGCACGAATGGCGTAATGATGGCCAGGCTGTCTCCACCCGAGACTCAGTGAAATTGAACTCGCTGTGAAGATGCAGTGTACCCGCGGCAAGACGGAAAGACCCCGTGAACCTTTACTATAGCTTGACACTGAACACTGGTCCTTGATGTGTAGGATAGGTGGGAGGCTTTGAAGTGTGGACGCCAGTCTGCATGGAGCCATCCTTGAAATACCACCCTTTAATGGCTGGTGTTCTAACGTGGACCCGTAATCCGGGTTGCGGACAGTGTCTGGTGGGTAGTTTGACTGGGGCGGTCTCCTCCTAAAGAGTAACGGAGGAGCACGAAGGTTAGCTAATCCTGGTCGGACATCAGGAGGTTAGTGCAAAGGCATAAGCTAGCTTGACTGCGAGAGTGACGGCTCGAGCAGGTGCGAAAGCAGGTCTTAGTGATCCGGTGGTTCTGAATGGAAGGGCCATCGCTCAACGGATAAAAGGTACTCCGGGGATAACAGGCTGATACCGCCCAAGAGTTCATATCGACGGCGGTGTTTGGCACCTCGATGTCGGCTCATCACATCCTGGGGCTGAAGTAGGTCCCAAGGGTATGGCTGTTCGCCATTTAAAGTGGTACGCGAGCTGGGTTTAGAACGTCGTGAGACAGTTCGGTCCCTATCTGCCGTGGGCGCTGGAGAATTGAGGGGGGCTGCTCCTAGTACGAGAGGACCGGAGTGGACGCATCACTGGTGTTCGGGTTGTCATGCCAATGGCATTGCCCGGTAGCTAAATGCGGAAGAGATAAGTGCTGAAAGCATCTAAGCACGAAACTTGCCCCGAGATGAGTTCTCCCTGAGACTATAAGTCTCCTGAAGGAACGTTAAAGACGATGACGTTGATAGGTCGGGTGTGTAAGTGTAGCGATACATTGAGCTAACCGATACTAATGAACCGTGAGGCTTAACCTTACAACGCCGAAGATGTTTTGGCGAAGAGACGACATTCAGCTTGATACAGATAAGATTAACCGGCGAAAAGCGGGTTAATAACAGAATTTGCCTGGCGGCTGTAGCGCGGTGGTCCCACCTGACCCCATGCCGAACTCAGAAGTGAAACGCCGTAGCGCCGATGGTAGTGTGGGGTCTCCCCATGCGAGAGTAGGGAACTGCCAGGCATCAAATAAAGTGAAGAAGCCCATCCTGACGGATGGGCTTTTTTGCGTGTGTGCGGGGTAAAAACCGCCGGGCTGAACGTATTGTGCAGGCCTGATAAGCGCAGCGCATCACGCAATTCCGGCGGCAGATTGCTGGATTCGACGTAACCGCCTTAATCGACTAACAAAAGCACACTGTCTCGATCTACTACACGGATCTCTCCCTCGAACATATCTGAATCCTTTCTCTGCTAATTAAAATCGTGATCTTTCCTGCATAATAATATATAACAATTATATAACATTTAATTCACCAAAAAACACACAACCATCATTGATAAATTCATGCGATCGTTGGCAGGGGTACAATTCTAATGGCTGATAGTAGTGTAACTGAGAACGGGGCGCTGGCAGACGGCGATACCCGCCGTCGTATATGGGCGATTGTCGGAGCATCATCAGGGAATCTGGTCGAATGGTTTGATTTCTATATCTACTCTTTCTGTTCTCTTTATTTTGCTCATATCTTTTTCCCATCAGGAAATACCACCACACAACTCTTACAAACCGCCGGCGTGTTTGCCGCAGGCTTCTTGATGCGACCAATTGGAGGCTGGTTGTTTGGCCGTATTGCGGATAAGCACGGGCGTAAAAAGTCCATGTTGCTGTCCGTTTGTATGATGTGTATGGGATCGTTGGTGATCGCTTGTCTACCGGGATATGAAACTATCGGTACCTGGGCCCCTGCGTTATTACTGCTGGCCAGACTATTCCAGGGGTTATCTGTAGGTGGTGAATACGGAACCAGCGCGACCTATATGAGTGAAGTTGCCGTTGAAGGTAAGAAAGGTTTTTATGCTTCATTCCAGTACGTGACGTTAATCGGCGGACAGTTACTGGCATTGTTGGTTGTGGTCATATTACAGCACACGTTAGAAGACTCTGCGCTCAGAGCGTGGGGGTGGCGTATTCCATTTGCGTTGGGCGCCGTGCTGGCTATTGTTGCGCTATGGCTGCGTCGCCAACTGGATGAAACCTCGAAACAGGACGTTCGCGCGCTGAAAGAAGCGGGTTCCCTGAAAGGTCTGTGGCGTAATCGCAAAGCCTTTGTCATGGTGCTTGGCTTTACCGCCGCGGGTTCGTTGTGTTTTTACACGTTCACAACCTACATGCAGAAATACCTGGTCAATACAGCTGGTATGCATGCCAACGTAGCCAGCGGGATTATGACGGCGGCACTGTGTGTGTTCATGCTGGTTCAACCGCTGTTCGGCGCTTTGTCAGATAAGATTGGTCGGCGTACTTCAATGCTGTGTTTTGGCGCGTTGGCCGCGATTTTCACTGTTCCCATTCTGACAGCATTGCAAAGCGTAACATCCCCGTATATGGCGTTTGCTCTGGTGATGTGTGCCCTGTTAATCGTGAGTTTCTATACGTCAATCAGCGGTATTTTGAAGGCTGAGATGTTCCCGGCGCAGGTGCGCGCTCTGGGAGTTGGCTTATCTTATGCGGTGGCTAATGCCCTGTTTGGTGGCTCAGCTGAATATGTGGCGTTATCCCTGAAGTCTGTCGGTATGGAAACGACATTCTTCTGGTACGTCACCGCGCTGGCAGTTGTCGCGTTTTTAGTATCGCTGATGCTGCATGGGAAGGGGAAAGGTCTGCGCCTCTAGTAATGTGCCAGTTGCCAGACCGCATAGCCGGTAGACGCGCCTGCAACATCCCAGGCGAAGTCCTTCCAGCTCCAGCCGCTCCCTGCGGGACGGCTGTCCCACAGTTCTTTTGACGCGCCCAGGCTGACTGAGAACATCAGGCCGATAGCCGCACTGCGATCGCGGCTGTTGCCCTGATGTTGGGCATATTCATTGCCGGCTGCGGCAAGCATGGCGGAGGCGATGAAGTGTTGAGCTTTGTCTTGCCCACTCCACTGGTCGTTAGCCATGTGGCTGCAGCCAGAAATGGCCAGGATGCTGGTAAGAATGAACAGGCGCACCGTTGCCTCCATATGAAAAACCCCGTCACTGGACGGGGTCTTGATTACAGAATACGGCTAATTAATCTGTCGATACGAATACGGCGTAGTCGACGAATGAGCTTACGCACTTTGACTGGATAGTCAGCAATACTTTGCAGGTCGCGATAGTGCTTAACGACGGTAGTATGCGTACGGATAAGCTCCAGCTCTTTATCGCGCTGGGGAGTCAGCTCTTGCTTAGGATCGTGGATAAGGATGGCGTTTTCCAGATCCAGACGCCAGGCGCGAGGGTTAAGGTTGTTGCCGGTGAGCAGCATCCATTTATCATCAACCCACATACCTTTCAGATGATAGGTGTTGTCATCATCTTTCCATAGGCGTACGACCAGCTGGTCGGTATTCACGTAATACTGCAATCTGCTCAGGAAACGGCGCAGATTTATTTCATACAGATAAGGCAGCGCGCCGATGATCTTGAATGGCTCATCTTCTGGAATGAAAAAGTCGTTGGCGGTTTTATCACCGACAATGATTTCAACCTTTTTCCCTTCACGCAGCAGTTGAATGATATTGCGCACCAGTATGGCGGGCAGGTTGAAATAAGGGGTACAGATTGTGAGTTTGTGCTCCGCGCAGGGCATAAGATGGAAAATGGTCTTATTTAACAGACTGGATTTCCCAAGGCCCACCAGAGGCGTAACCGAAAGCTGTTCGTTATCAGCATCACCCTGAAAATGGAATGACGCATCACGCAGTTCTTGGCGGTACAGGCGGATATCGTTTTTAATTTCCGGGCTTTTAGGTCGGTTGATATCATCAAGGCGGTTAACGCCGCGACCCTTTATCAGGTTCTGCGTAACCCAATCGAACATGATATCGGCCATTTGCGCATTGCGAATCAACTGATAACGGTCATAGCGATATTTATCATGCTGATGCAGGTAAACATCGTTCAGACTGGCCCCGCTGTACAGGACGCTGTCATCGATAATAAAGCCTTTGAAATGCAGGACGCCAAGCGCTTCACGGGTGTTAATCGGAACGCCATAAACAGGAATATCGATACCAGGGTTTTCTTGCGCCATTCGGCAATACCAGTCAGCATTAGTATTGGATGCCGCAGCCCCAATACGACCGCGCTGAGCTCTGTGCCAGTCGACAAGTACCCGGACATCCAGTTCAGGACGCTGCCGTTTTGCCGCATAGAGAGCGTCAAGTATGCCTTTACCACCGTCATCCTGTTCCAGGTACAGCGCAATAATGCAGATCCGTCGCGTCGCGCTGGCTATTTTTTCCAGCAGAGTCTCCCTGAAATTAGCGGGAGCATAAAAGAAATCTACATCATCAACTGACTGAGAAATCTTGGGTAGTTGGGCAAGGTGTTGTTGATGTTTATTACGCTTAAATTTTGACAACATCACAGTGCATTTCTTCTCTGTTCATTGAAGGGTCCTCTGTGCTATGCAGACGACATAAGCGGGCAATGATACCACCAGTACCCATTAATGTGGTCAACATTTCCAGTACCTTACTCACGATTCCTCACATTGGGCCAGATTAAGCGTTAGCCCAACAATTCCCTCTTCGAGCTGGACGTCAACAACAAACCCGAGTTTTCGGGCCAGGGCGACCATCCCACGATTGTTTGGCATCGTAATACCATTCAAACGTATAAGTCCGTGATCTCGGGTATATGCAATTAATTTTTCCATCAATCGGCGACCCAGTCCAAGCCCTTTGAGATCGGAACGAACCAGTACGGCAAACTCAGCATCTACGTTATCAGGATCCGAGATTGCTCGCGTTACGCCGAGGATCTCTTCGTGATTATCTTTACAACGCACCGCAACAAAAGCCATTTCCCGATCGTAGTCGATCTGCGTCATATTGGCTAAATCTTCGTGGGTAAATTCATTGATCTCACTGAAATAGCGATAATAAAGATCTTCTTTTGTCACTTGAGAAATGAACTGCTGTAGATGAGGTTCATCCTCCGGTAAAATGGGGCGGAACAGACAGCGCTCGCCGTTCTTCAACTCCACCCACTCTTCAAGCTGATGGGGGTAGGGACGTACAGCCAGCCTGCTTTCGTTATCTCCCGCGAAAGGGGCAATATCCAGCGTAACGTCCAGCGCGGTAAATTCTTCGGCGGAGGCCAGCAGAGGATGAATATCCAGACGCTGAATTTCCGGGCAGTCGACGATCAAGTTGGAGACCTGCACCAGAAGTTGGCTCAACCCGGCGATATCCAGCGGACGTAGTGCGCTGCGAGCGCGGATCTTTTTATTTTTGATCCCCTGGATCACCAGATAACGCGCCAGATTCATGTTCAATGGCGGCAAGGCCACCACGGCTTGCTCTTCCGGTCGCCACTCAACACCACCTTCACCCAGCATAATCAATGGACCAAATACCGGGTCATGTTCAACGACGACGCGAAGTTCTTGAGCACCAGCGCGATTCGCCATACTTTGTACTAATAAACCGTGAATGCGTGCCTGCGGCCAGGCCATTTTTACCCGATCGAAAATTGCATTGGCAGCCTGCTGCACTTCTGTTGCTGTACGCAGGTAGAGCATTACCCCCTGAACTTCCGACTTATGCGGGATATCAGGAGAACGCAGCTTGAGCGCCACCGGGTAGCCGATTTGCTCCGCGATATGTACGGCCTCTGCGCTGTCGCTGGCGATCCATGTCGGCAGTGTATGTAAGCCATAGGCCTGTAAAATAGGCTGAACTTCATGAGTATCCAGTGACGTTGCGCCTTCTGCAATCGCCTGTTGTAACAGATTATGCGCTTCGGCGGTGTTGGTGGTCAGATTGTCGGGTAGCGCTGGCGTTTCACGCAGTTGCTTCTGGTTACGCCGGTACTCCACCATATGCATAAATGCAGTGATAGTGCCTTCAGGCGTGCGGTAGGTTGGTAATCCGGCTTCGCTAAACAGTCTGCGGGCTTCCTGAGAGGAAAACTCTCCGCACCAGTTGGTCAGCAACGAGACGAATTTTCCTCGGGGATGATGCTTTACCGCTTCAATCAATGCCTGTGCGCTTTCGGTTCCGGGAGCGGCTGCGCTGGGTGAATGAATCACCATCAACGCGTCGAAATCCTGGCTGGCGAGCAAAATATCCAGCGTCTTAACGTAGTGTTCGCTGCTGGCGTCATCACGCAGATCCAGTGGGTTGGCGATATCAACATGTTCAGGCAATGAATCGCGTAATTTCTGGCAGGTGTCTTCACTCAACGTCGCCAACTTGCCATTTTTTGACCACAGTTCATCTAATGCCAGTGCGGCAGGCGCGGCCCCATTGCTGATGATCATCAGCCTGTCGCCACGTAGTGGACGCATGTGGCTCAAGGTTTCGACTGCTGAGAACAGCTCGTGAGTGTCTTGTACGCGCAGTAAACCGGCGCGCTGAATAGCTGCATCCCACGCAGGGTCCATCCCGGCGCTGGTATGCAGTAAACGCTGCGCTGCAGGGCTGCGACCACTCTTAATCACCAGAATAGGTTTATTGCGCGAGGCGCTACGGGCGGCGGAAACAAAGCGCCGGGCATCACTTAAATGTTCGAGATACAGCAATATCGCGCTGGTTTTACTGTCGCGTGCCAGGTAATCCAGTAGCTCATCAACGTCGATATCCAGGCTATCACCCAGTGCGATAAAGTAAGAAAAGCCCATTTCTCTCTGCTGTGCCCAGTCGAGTATGGTATTGGATACGGCGGCGGATTGAGAGATGAAAGCCAGCTTGCCGCGCTTAATCGGGACGGGGGAAAAGCTGGCGTTAAGTCCTTGCCAGGGTGCGAGAAGTCCCAGGCTGTTGGGACCCAGAAGACGTATGTTGTAGCGTGATGCGCAGGCCAGCAGCTCCGCGTGCTGCGCCGAGGGTGCTGAGAGAATAATGCAGGTTTTACAACCTTTCTCGCCAAGTGCTTCGAGTAATGCCAGGTTACGGCTGGCATTGGTGCACAACACGGCGAGATCGGGGCTAAAAGGCAGGCTGTTGATATTGGGCCACGCCAGTACGCCCAACACCGCTTTCCATGCGGGCGTCACCGGTAAAACAGGTCCATTGAAACCGCCAGCAAGCAGGTTACGCATCATCAGGTAACCCGCGCGATTAGGCTTCATTGACGCCCCAATCACCGCAATGGATTTCGGTCGCAATAGTGCTTCCAGACCACGCTGACTCATATCGGCTTCCTTAATGACACCAGTGACCGAATGATTTTAAACGTTTTCTGATGAATCTGCTGTGACGTTTCCCTGATGTTGAGTTTTTCCTGCCAGGTAGCGGGTTTTAAAGCGAGTAAAATGATCGCTTAACCCTTCTGCGGCTTGCGTATCTCCCGCCAGATCCAACAAGGCGATGGCCACCTCGGCTGTGCAATATTGCCCTTCGGCGTGAACGCCACGCAGGTGGTAAGCAGAAAGGCGTGATAAATCAACAGAGATCACCGGCAGGTTATCGAGGTACGGGCTTTTGCGGAACATTTTACGCGCCTCAGGCCAGGTGCCGTCGAGCATGATAAACAATGGGGGCTTACCGGCTGGTGGCGTGAAAATCACCTCACGCTTTTCACCTGCATAGGAGGCCGGGAATACAACCATCGGCTGGTAATCCGGATTTTTCACCAGTTCCAGCAGCGCCTGCGGCGGCTCGGTACGCGACCACTGAAAAGCCGTGGTATCGGGCAGAATATCGGCAATTAAACGCCCCGTGTTGCTGGGCTTCATCGGCTCGGTATCAAACATCACCAGACAAAAGCGACTTTTTGCCTCAGAGGGCGCCAGAGTTGCGCACAAGCAGAGCTTCTGCGGCAGCAGGCAGCGTTGACAGCGGCGAACGCGATTACCTCGGGCAAGGAAAGGACGCGTGGCGCGCGCGAGGCGCTCAGCGCGTAACTGAAGAACAGCGTTATCGGTCATGGGGAAACACGTTGAAAAACGCTATTGTCGCAGAGGTGAAAACGGGGCACAAGATGCGCCCCGTAGAGATTATAATGATTCGTTAAGCCAGTTATCAAACGGGGCTTTTGGTACAGCGCCGTTAAGCATGTCGACGATTTCACCTTTTCTGAAGATCATGATGGTCGGAATGCTGCGGATACCGAAACGGGCGCTGAGTTCACGCTCGGCTTCCGTATTCACTTTAACAAAACGCACTTTGCCGCTACGCTCTTCCGCGACATCTTCAAAAATCGGGGCGAAGTTACGACATGGACCACACCAGGGGGCCCAAAAGTCAACGACCACCGGGAGATCGTCTTTTAACAGTTTATCCAGTGTCTCACCGGTCGCATTGATCACCTCCCCATCAAACAGGTCGTGACCACAGCGTCCGCATTTAGCCGCTTCCTGGACACGATCGTCAGGGATGCGGTTGATAGCCTGGCAGCTGGTACAAACGGTATTCATAACTAACCTCTGGATGAGTGGAGTGGACTTCACGGCATAAACGCCAGTATGTTTCTATTATGTTACATATTATCGGAGAGTCTGTTCTAAACAACAATGCGTTTTATTCAATGAGTACAATAGTCCTTAGCTTTTAAATGAAATAATGGCTAACGACGTGCACATCGGGTAATCTGCGCGCTTCGCGCAGAGCAGGTGGAGAAAAACATGAGCGACGAACTGAAGAACAAAAACGGCAAGGTCAAAGTGATGTACGTCCGCAGTGACGATGACTCGGATAAACGCACCCAAAATCCACGTACTGGCAAAGGCGGCGGTCGCCCCGGTACTTCCCGAGCCGAAGGCGGTCGTCGCCCTGCCCGTGATGAACGAAAGGGTCCGAACAGCGAACGTGGTCGTGAACGCGGGCGTGACCGCGATGTAGAACGCGACCGCAGACGTGAAGATTCACCGTGGCGTACCGTTTCCCGCGCACCGAATGATGACGCAGCGGATAAAGCCGATCACGGCGGTATTAGCGGTAAGAGCTTTATCGATCCTGAAGTATTACGCCGTCAGCGCGCGGAAGAAACCCGCGTTTACGGTGAGAATGCCTGTCAGGCTCTGTTCCAGAGTCGTCCGGACGCTATCGTCCGCGCCTGGTTTGTTCAGAGCGTAACCCCGCGTTTTAAAGAAGCATTACGCTGGATGGCGGCAAACCGCAAAGCCTATCACGTGGTTGACGAAGCCGAGCTGGCGAAAGCCTCAGGCACCGAACACCACGGTGGCGTCTGTTTCCTGATCAAAAAACGTAACGGTACTACCGTTAAGCAGTGGGTCGGTCAGGCAGGGGCGCAGGATTGCGTGCTGGCACTGGAAGATATCGCTAACCCGCATAACCTGGGCGGTATGATGCGTAGCTGCGCGCACTTCGGTGTGAAAGGCGTGGTGGTTCAGGATGCGGCGCTGCTGGAATCGGGGGCGGCTATCCGTACTGCTGAAGGTGGAGCAGAGCATGTTCAGCCGATTACCGGTGACAGCATTGTCGATGTGTTGGACGATTTCCGTAACGCGGGTTACACGGTAGTGATGACCTCAAGCGTGAAAGGTAAACCGCTGTTTACTACCACGCTGCCGGAAAAAATGGTGCTGGTATTAGGGCGTGAGCGTGAAGCTCTGCCAGAAGCAGCATGTTCAGCCGACGACCTGTGCGTGGCGATTGACGGTACCGGCAAGGTAGAAACGCTCAATGTTTCTGTCGCGACCGGCGTTTTGCTCGCGGAGTGGTGGCGTCAGAACAAAGCCTGATAATAAAAATGCCAGCGAATCGCTGGCATTTTTTTACTCGCTTTCTGCGGGTAATACCGGCATCCAGTCAATCGGTTTTTCACCTCGTTGTTCCAGCCATTCATTCGCCAGTACAAAGTGATTGCAACCAAAGAAACCGCGATGCGCAGAGAGTGGTGATGGGTGGGGCGCTTTCAACACATGGTGACGCTGCGCATCAATAATCGCGCCTTTCTTCTGTGCGTGAGAACCCCAGAGCAGGAAAACCACGCCTTCCCGATGTTGGTTAATCAGGCTGATGACTTTATCGGTAAATGTTTCCCATCCAAGGCTGGCGTGAGAATGTGCCTGACCGGCGCGAACGGTGAGTACGGTGTTGAGTAACAGTACCCCCTGGCGTGCCCAGCTTTCCAGATATCCGTGCGTGGGGCGGGTGAAGCCGGGAATTGTTGCTTCCAGCTCTTTGTACATGTTCAGCAACGAAGGCGGAGTGGCAATCCCCGGACGAACAGAGAACGCGAGACCGTGTGCCTGGCCTGGGCCGTGGTAAGGATCCTGACCCAGGATGACAACTTTCACGTCACCAAGCTCGGTAAAACGAAACGCGTTAAACACATCTTTTTGCGGCGGATAAATTGTCATTCCTGACTGACGCTCGCCGGCAACAGTATGCAGTGTGTTAACAAAATAAGGCTGCTGTTTTTCTTCAGCCAGCACATCGTGCCAAGTTAATTCGGTGGCCATCTCGCTCTCCTGCGAATTTTCAATCCCCCTAGCTTAACTGCTTCTTTCGACGTCGCAAAATTCTGTACGTTTCTCAATGGTCTACCCCTTAAAGATAGTTGAAAATTTATGTAAAAAGTTTAGCTGTGCATACGGCGTAAGTTGATGTAAAACAATAAAATCCACCTATCACCACTTTTCATGTGTGGTTTTTATTGATTTAAATCAAAGATTCAAGGGTGTGTGAGGGGTATATATACACTCAAGCAACAATGGTTTTACCAATTGGCCGGATGACGGCCAACCGAGATCAAATAATTTTGCCGGGGAGGCATCAAATGATTACAGGTATCCAGATTACTAAAGCTGCAAACGACGACCTGCTGAACTCTTTCTGGCTGCTGGACAGCGAAAAAGGCGAAGCACGCTGCATCGTTGCGAAAGCAGGTTTCAATGCTGATGAAGTCGTTGCTGTCAGCAAACTGGGCGAAATCGAATACCGTGAAGTACCGGTAGACGTACAGCCGGAAGTCCGCGTGGAAGGTGGTCAGCACCTGAACGTGAACGTTCTGCGTCGCGAAACGCTGGAAGATGCAGTTAAGCATCCGGAAAAATATCCGCAGCTGACCATCCGTGTTTCTGGTTATGCAGTGCGTTTCAACTCTCTGACCCCAGAACAGCAGCGCGACGTTATCGCTCGTACCTTTACTGAGAGCCTGTAAGGCTCACGGGGAATAGCCCCGTTTAGCAAAGAATCAAAAAGCGGAAGATGCCAGTGTGTCTTCCGCTTTTTTGCATCCGTTAGTAAAAGATCCTTACCGCGCAATACACCAACAGCAGCGCCAGAATGATATTCAACTGCCGGCCGTAACGGCGAAAAACGCGCTGAAAAAGATGGCCCGCCAGCGCCCAGCAGGCATTTCCGAAGGTGCCGATCAGCGCCAACAGAATACTCACTCCAATCAGCCAGTGTGCGTCCTGAGTGTACGGTAATACAAACGTGGATAACGCGGTAATGCCGTACAAAATGATTTCACGTTAACAAACTGCAAGCCAAAACTCGCCCAGAAGCTAATCGGCTCTGACCGCAAATCATCGTTTGTAGCCGGGCTGGTGGCGATCTTCAGCGCCAGCCACAGGATATAAGCTGCCCCAGCCCAACTGAGCTAATGGATGATGGCAGGATCCATAACCGCCAGTGAAAATGACGGGCGAAACGCTGCTGGCGTATAAAATGCCGCAGGTTTTACAGCGAGTTAAACAACGTGCGCCCCATGTGCGGTTGTCTTTACAGTCACTCAATTGTTATGTCATTCGCGATGCGTTGCTCAGTGATGAGGTCGATCTGGGGGGGGTTATCGGGTGGGTAATGACGATGCCCTTGAGTTGATGCCGCTAGGTGATCAGTCACTGGCATTAGTTGCTTCGCCGCTGCTCCAGCACGTTAATTTTACTCAGTATAACCAGCACATTCCCTGCAGTTTTATCATTAATGAGCCGCAATGTATTTTCAGACAGCGCTTCGAGGGGCTACTGCGCAAACGACAGATTACGCTGGAAAATACCATTGAGTTATGGAGCATTGAAAGCATTAAGCAGTGCGTATCGGCAAATCTTTGGGTCAGCTTTTTGCCGCGTTTTGCCGTTGAGAGGGAGCTACGTTCAGGGGAATTGATTGAATTACCGTACAGTGAACAACCTGAGTTAATTACGGCATTGTGTGGTTATCATGCCGGAAAAGTCGTTAGTCCGGCGATGCGTGTGTTTCTTGAGTGTATTGAAGAGAGTTTTGCATCACGTGAAAAAATGCCGGGCTAAACGGCCCGGCATTCGGTTTACTCTTTGTCGGACTGCTGGGTAGCAGCTCCGCTCGGCTTACGACGTTTGCCGATATTTTTTGCATCGCGGTGACGTTTTTTCACCCGCGGCTTCTCTTTCTCTTTCGCTTTTTTCTCGGCGCGCTTCGTCAGCACTTTCTTGGATGGTTTACCGTTGGATTTCTCACTTGGCGCGCGCGTGGTTGGACGCAGTTCGTCGATGACGCGTGCTTTCAGCGGCTCGTCAATATAGCGGCTCGCTTTGCCGAGAAGCAGATGGTCGTGCGCTTCAACCAAAGAGATCGCAGTACCTTTACGACCTGCGCGACCGGTACGGCCAATGCGGTGCAGATAGGCATCGCCACTGCGCGGCATGTCGAAGTTAAACACATGGCTGACATCAGGAATATCGATCCCGCGAGCGGCAACGTCGGTGGCTACCAGCACGTTCACGCGGCCATCGGTCAGGCGTTTGATCGCTTCATTGCGTTTGTTCTGCACCATCTCGCCTTCGAGATAGCAGTTGTTAATGCCCGCCTGGCGCAGCCAGCCTGCCAGCTCGTGCACACGCTCGCGTTTACGTACGAAGACAATCGAGCGGGTCGCTTCCGGCTGTTTTAACAGATGGATCAACAGCGCAGTTTTGTGCTCGATGTCATCGGCACGGTAGTAAAACTGATGGATCTTCTTGCGTTCGCGGGTGGACGGATCCGCTGAGACTTCGACCGGATCTTCCAACAGACGCTCGGCAAAATCTTTAATCGCATCGCCTTCCAGCGTGGCGGAGAACAGCATGGTTTGCTTACGCCAGCGGGTTTCACCGGCGATATGTTCGATGTCCTGGGCAAAACCCATGTCCAGCATACGATCTGCTTCATCGAGAATTAGCGTCTCAACCGCATGGCAGTCGAAGTTTTCTTCTTTAATGTATTGCAGCAGACGACCCGTGGTGGCAACCACGATGTCCTGGTTTTCGCTAAAGACTTCCATGTGGTTCATGTAAGCCACGCCGCCGGTAATGGTCGCGATATCCAGATGCGTATTTTTCGCCAGCTCACGGGCGTGTTCAGCAACCTGCATCGCCAGTTCGCGCGTTGGCGTCAGGATTAAAATGCGCGGCGGACCGGATTTCTTGCGTGGGAAGTCGAGCAGGTGCTGCAACGCTGGCAGCAAATATGCCGCCGTTTTACCGGTGCCTGTCGGCGCAGAACCGAGTACATCACGGCCATCGAGCGCAGGCGGAATGGCGGCAGCCTGAATGGCGGTCGGGCGAGTGAAACCTTTTTCCTGGAGGGCATCCAGAAGGCTTTCATCGAGTTCAAGTTCGGAAAAAGTCGTTACAGTCATGTTCTACCTCTGAGTGGGGCGCTGATTATAGACGTTACGGCTGCAATCTTCATCTGTTTGTATGGATATACCTTCTCAGGTATTGTTTTTATCCTATGTTATCGTTTTTTTTTCCAGGAAGGTTGTTCTTCATGCCCCAGTCTACATCCGTACTGAAACGTAATGGATTTACTTTTAAGCAGTTTTTTGTGGCACACGATCGCTGTGCAATGAAAGTCGGAACGGACGGCATTTTATTGGGGGCCTGGGCCCCCGTTGCGGGCGTAAAGCGGATCCTGGATATTGGTACCGGGAGCGGCCTGTTGGCACTGATGCTGGCCCAGCGCACTGATGAAAACGTCATCATTGACGCCGTGGAGCTTGATGTCGACGCCGCGCAGCAGGCGCAGGAGAACATCGCGCAATCTCCGTGGATGCATCGCGTGAGTGTTCATACAGAAGATGCGCAACAGTGGATACCGCGTCAGACCGTGCGTTTTGATTTGATAATCAGCAATCCTCCCTATTATGAACAGGGCGTGGAATGCGCTACACCGCAGCGCGAGCAGGCCCGCTATACCACCTCGCTCGATCACCAGGCGTTGCTTACGTTGGCGGCGGACAGCATTACGGAAGACGGTTTTTTTTGTGTGGTGCTACCGGAGCAGATTGGTAACGCATTTACTCAGCAGGCGCTTAGCATAGGCTGGCATCTGCGATTGCGCACGGATGTAGCAGAAACCGAGGCCCGTCTACCGCATCGGGTATTGCTGGCATTCTCCCCGCAGGCCGGGGAGTGCTTTAGCGACAGGCTGGTGATCCGTGGGCCAGACCAACGTTACTCTGAAGGTTATACGGCGCTGACCCAGGCGTTCTATCTGTTTATGTGATGACTGAGCGGCGAGAGAATTGACGGGCCCGCCTCTGGAAGCTGTTCTGGGTAATCCAGCGTGTAGTGCAGGCCCCGACTCTCTTTGCGCATCATCGCGCAGCGGACAATCAGCTCGGCAACCTGCACCAGATTGCGCAGCTCCAGTAGGTTGTTCGACACACGGAAATGGGCGTAATACTCGTCGATTTCCTGTTGCAGCATGGTGATACGGCGCAGGGCGCGTTCCAGACGTTTAGTGGTGCGCACAATACCGACGTAATCCCACATGAACAGCCGCAGCTCATGCCAGTTATGCTGGATAACAACCAATTCATCTGGATTTTCTACCCGGCTTTCATCCCAGCCCGGGAGCGTGCTGACGCCGCGTGCATAAGGCATACGCCTGTCGATATCTTCAGCCGCGGACCAACCGTAAACCAGACACTCCAGCAATGAGTTCGATGCCATCCGGTTGGCGCCATGCAGGCCGGTGTAACTCACTTCGCCGATCGCATACAACCCATCGACATCGGTACGGCCAAAGTCATCAACCATCACGCCGCCGCAGGTATAGTGCGCGGCAGGCACGATGGGAACAGGTTCTTTGGTTAGATCAATGCCCAGTCCCAGCAACTTTTCATAAATCATCGGGAAATGCTGACGAACAAATTCTTCCGGTTTATGACTGATATCGAGGAACATGCAATCTGCACCCAGGCGCTTCATTTCATGATCAATGGCGCGGGCGACAATATCGCGGGGAGCCAGTTCGCCACGCTCGTCAAAATCGGGCATAAAGCGTGAACCGTCCGGGCGTTTCAGGTGCGCGCCTTCGCCGCGCAGCGCTTCGGTCAGCAGAAAATTGCGCGCCTGCGGATGATACAGCGCTGTTGGGTGAAACTGGTTAAACTCCAGGTTGGCGACGCGGCATCCCGCACGCCAGGCCATTGCAATTCCGTCACCCGAGGAAATATCCGGATTGGTGGTGTATTGATATACCTTTGACGCGCCGCCGGTGGCCAGCACTACCGACTTCGCATGGCAGGTTTCTACGGCTTCTTTATTACGATTCCAGATCCAGGCACCGACAACCCGACGCGTTCCCGGCAGACCGATTTTATCGGAGACAATCAGGTCGACAGCATTACTGCGCTCGAGAACCCGGATGTTGGGATGATTTTGTGCCTGGCTGACGAGGGTGGTTTCGACTTCTTTGCCGGTAGCATCCGCAGCGTGCAGGATGCGTCGATGGCTGTGACCGCCTTCACGGGTCAGGTGATAGCTCTCTTCACCGTTAGGCTGAACCTGCGTATCAAATAAGACGCCCTGATCGATAAGCCATTGAACGCAGGTACGGGCATTGCTGGCGACAAATTCCACCGCATGGCGATCGCACAGCCCGGCCCCGGCAATCAGCGTATCTTCAACGTGGGAGTCGATACTGTCGGTTTCATCGAAAACCGCGGCAATACCGCCCTGGGCATAAAATGTCGAGCCTTCGCTGACCGGCCCTTTGCTCAGGACAATAACCTGATGCTTTTCAGCCAGGCGCAGCGCCAGTGAGAGTCCGGCAGCCCCGCTGCCAATGATCAGCACGTCACAGGATAATTCAGGAGTCGTATTCATGATTTTTGTTTAATTTACTAAACAGTGTTTGGTCACCATAGCACCACATTGCGCGATACTGCACGTTTTATTTTTAAACGTGTTGCAATGACTAAACATGAAAGAAAAACATGATGAGGGTGAAATAGGCAAAAATATTTTGTGAAGCAGGCCGTTAGCATCAGATTATGTGATGAAATAAAGTGCCCGTTGGGTTACTCTGCAAGCGGTGAAATGGGCATTTCTGTACAGATAGTGCGTTGATCGGGTTATGTAGACTTATAATGAGAGATAAGACCTGTCTACAACATGACAAACAAAAAACAATGCGTAACGGAACTTTACGAAACTTGAGCACTCTAAGCATTTGCTTGCTCATAGTGAAGCTGATGGAGTGGCGTTTCGAAGGCGCGTGGAAATTTGGTTTGGGGAGACTTTACCTCGGATGAGCGAGCAGTTAACGGACCAGGTCCTGGTAGAACGGGTCCAGAAGGGAGATCAGAAAGCCTTTAACCTACTGGTAGTGCGCTATCAGCATAAGGTGGCGAGTCTGGTTTCTCGCTATGTACCATCGGGTGATGTACCCGATGTAGTACAAGAAGCATTTATCAAAGCCTATCGTGCGCTGGACTCGTTCCGGGGGGATAGTGCTTTTTATACCTGGCTGTATCGTATTGCGGTCAATACAGCGAAGAATTACCTGGTCGCTCAGGGGCGTCGTCCACCTTCCAGTGATATAGATGCGATTGAAGCAGAAAATTACGAAAGTGGCGGTGCGCTGAAAGAAATTTCGAACCCTGAGAACTTAATGTTGTCAGAAGAACTGAGACAGATAGTTTTCCGAACTATTGAGTCCCTCCCGGAAGATTTACGCATGGCAATAACCTTGCGGGAGCTGGATGGCCTGAGCTATGAAGAGATAGCCGCTATCATGGATTGTCCGGTGGGTACGGTGCGTTCACGTATCTTCCGAGCGAGGGAAGCTATTGATAATAAAGTTCAACCGCTTATCAGGCGTTGACGATAGCGGGATACTGGAAAAGGTATTAGGCATGCAGAAAGAAAAACTTTCCGCTTTAATGGATGGCGAAACGCTGGATACTGAGTTGCTCAAAGAGCTGGCTCACGACCCGGAAATGCAAAAAACCTGGGAGAGTTATCACCTGATTCGCGATTCCATGCGAGGTGATACTGCCGACGTTCTCCATTTCGATATTTCCGCCCGCGTAATGGCCGCCATCCAGGATGAGCCGGTACGTCAGACGGCGCCATTGATTCCTGAGGCCCAGCCAGCACCGCACCAGTGGCAGAAAATGCCGTTCTGGAAGAAAATGCGTCCGTGGGCCGCGCAGCTTACTCAAATGGGTGTGGCCGCGTGTGTATCACTTGCAGTTATTGTTGGCGTCCAGCACTATAATGGGCAATCTGAAACGTCCCAGCAGCCCGAAACGCCGGTATTTAATACATTACCGATGATGGGTAAAGCCAGTCCGGTAAGCCTGGGTGTACCTTCTGACGCGACGGCCAGCGGCGGTCAGCAACAGCAGGTACAGGAGCAGCGTCGTCGTATTAATGCCATGTTGCAGGATTACGAACTGCAACGTCGACTGCACTCTGAACAGCTTCAGTTTGAGCAGGCCCAGACACAGCAAGCCGCTGTGCAGGTGCCAGGAATTCAAACTTTAGGAACGCAATCGCAGTAATGAAGCAACTTTGGTTTGCCATGTCACTTGTGGCTGGTAGCCTGTTCTTCTCTGTCAACGCCTCGGCCAATCCTGCGTCCGGGGCGTTGTTGCAGCAGATGAATCTGGCCAGCCAGTCGCTCACCTATGAGCTGTCATTTGTCAGCATCAATAAGCAGGGTGTTGAATCCCTACGTTATCGCCATGCCCGCCTGGATAACCGTCCGCTCGCGCAACTGTTGCAAATGGATGGTCCGCGCCGGGAAGTGGTGCAACGTGGCAACGAAATCAGTTATTTTGAGCCAGGTCTCGAACCGTTCACGCTGAACGGCGACTATATCGTTGACTCACTGCCCTCCCTGATTTACACCGACTTCAAACGTCTTGCTCCCTACTATGATTTTATCTCAGTAGGCCGCACCCGTATTGCCGATAGGCTCTGTGAAGTGATCCGCGTTGTGGCGCGTGACGGCACCCGTTACAGCTATATCGTTTGGATGGACACTGAGACCAAGCTGCCAATGCGTGTTGATCTTCTTGACCGTGATGGCGAAACGCTGGAACAGTTCCGCGTCATCGCGTTTACTGTTAACAACGGTGTCAGCGACAGCATGCAGACGCTGGCGAAAGCCAATCTGCCGCCGTTGTTGTCAGTTCCTGCGGGTGAGAAAACCAACTTCAACTGGAGTCCGTCGTGGTTGCCGCAAGGCTTCAGCGAGGTGTCCAGCAGTCGACGTCCGCTGCCGACGATGGATAACATGCCGATCGAATCACGGCTTTATTCCGATGGTCTGTTCAGTTTCTCCGTGAACGTAAACCGCGCGATGCAAAACAGTGCCGATCAACTGCTGCGCACTGGACGCCGCACGGTTAGCACCAGCGTGCGAGATAACGCCGAAATCACTATTGTCGGTGAGCTTCCGCCGCAAACGGCGAAGCGTATCGCGGACAATATTAAGTTCAGGGCTGCACAATGATTAAAGAGTGGGCGACGGTCGTCTCCTGGCAAAATGGTCTGGCGACGGTCAGCTGTGATGTTAAAGCATCATGTAGCAGCTGTGCTTCCCGGGCCGGATGCGGGAGCCGCGTGCTGAACAAACTGGGACCACAGACCACACACACCATCGTGGTGCCCTGCGACGAACCCTTGACCCCTGGTCAAAAAGTTGAACTGGGCATTGCCGAAGGTAGCCTGCTCGGTTCGGCGATGCTGGTCTACATGTCTCCGTTGGCGGGACTGTTTCTTTTCGCGGCGCTATTCCAGGTACTGTTTGGTTCCGATCTTGCGGCATTAAGCGGAGCAGTGTTGGGGGGCGTGGGCGGATTCCTGATTGCTCGTGGATACTCTCGTAAGCTTGCTGAACGCGAAGCCTGGCAGCCGGTCATTCTGAACGTTGCTCTCCCACCCGATCTTATTCGCGTCGAAACCCAGCAGTGATATCTTTGCCTGATGGCACTGCGCTTATCAGGCCTACAGCGTCCTCAGATGCAGGCGTAGGCCGGATAAGGCGTTTATGCCGCCATCCGACAAAAGTTTCATCGACTTTGCAAAGTTGTTTCCAGTTCCCGCTATCCTTGCTCTATGAACATTTCCTCGCCTCAGCGTTGTAGTGTAGAATGCGGCGTTTCACTTAAACAGACGTTAAGCTCAGAACAGCGACTTCTCAGAGCCTGCTCAGGCGGGCGTAAGGCACAATAATTACACTATATGAAGAACATACGTAACTTTTCAATCATAGCTCACATCGACCACGGTAAATCGACGCTGTCTGACCGTATTATCCAGATCTGCGGTGGCCTGTCTGACCGTGAAATGGAAGCGCAGGTTCTCGACTCGATGGATCTTGAGCGTGAGCGCGGTATTACTATCAAAGCGCAGAGCGTGACGCTCGATTTCAAAGCATCTGATGGTGAAACCTATCAGCTTAACTTTATCGACACCCCGGGCCACGTTGACTTCTCGTATGAAGTTTCCCGCTCGCTTGCCGCCTGTGAAGGTGCACTGCTGGTGGTTGATGCCGGGCAGGGCGTAGAAGCGCAGACCCTTGCTAACTGCTATACCGCCATGGAAATGGATCTGGAAGTGGTGCCGGTTCTGAACAAAATCGACCTACCGGCCGCCGATCCTGAACGCGTAGCGGAAGAGATCGAAGATATCGTCGGTATCGATGCGACAGATGCCGTTCGCTGCTCGGCGAAAACCGGCGTTGGCGTCACTGACGTTCTTGAACGTCTGGTACGCGACATTCCGCCGCCGGAAGGTGATCCGGAAGGCCCATTACAGGCGCTGATCATCGACTCATGGTTCGACAACTACCTTGGCGTGGTGTCGCTGGTACGTATTAAAAACGGCACCATGCGTAAAGGCGACAAAATTAAAGTAATGAGCACCGGTCAGGTCTATAACGCCGACCGCCTGGGGATCTTCACGCCAAAACAGGTTGACCGTACCGAGCTGAAATGCGGCGAGGTAGGTTGGTTGGTTTGTGCGATTAAAGACATCCTCGGCGCGCCGGTTGGCGATACCCTGACGCAGGCGCGTAACCCGGCAGACAAACCGCTGCCAGGCTTTAAAAAAGTGAAGCCACAGGTTTACGCCGGTCTGTTCCCGGTCAGCTCTGACGACTATGAAAACTTCCGTGACGCGCTTGGCAAGCTGAGCCTGAACGACGCCTCCCTGTTCTACGAACCGGAAAGCTCTACCGCGCTGGGCTTCGGCTTCCGTTGTGGCTTCCTTGGTCTGTTGCACATGGAGATCATTCAGGAACGTCTGGAGCGTGAATATGATCTGGATCTGATCACTACCGCGCCGACCGTAGTCTACGAAGTCGAAACCACGGCGAAAGAGACTATCTACGTCGATAGTCCGTCCAAGCTGCCGCCGCTGAACAACATCTACGAACTGCGTGAGCCGATCGCTGAGTGTCACATGCTGCTGCCGCAGGCTTACCTTGGCAACGTCATCACCCTGTGTATCGAGAAGCGTGGCGTCCAGACCAACATGGTTTACCACGGTAACCAGGTGGCGCTGACCTATGAAATCCCGATGGCGGAAGTAGTACTCGATTTCTTCGACCGTCTGAAGTCGACCTCTCGCGGCTATGCGTCGCTGGACTATAACTTCAAACGCTTCCAGGCGTCTGACATGGTGCGCGTTGATGTCCTTATCAACAACGAACGTGTCGATGCGCTGGCGCTGATTACTCACCGCGACAACTCCCAGAGCCGTGGCCGTGAACTGGTTGAGAAGATGAAAGATCTAATCCCTCGCCAGCAGTTTGATATCGCGATCCAGGCGGCCATTGGTACGCACATCATCGCGCGTTCAACCGTGAAGCAGCTGCGTAAAAACGTTCTGGCGAAATGCTACGGCGGTGATATCAGCCGTAAGAAAAAGCTGCTGCAAAAACAGAAAGAGGGTAAAAAGCGCATGAAGCAGATCGGTAACGTCGAACTGCCGCAGGAAGCGTTCCTCGCCATTCTGCATGTCGGTAAAGACAGCAAATAATCTTAAGGAGTTGGCATGGCGAACATGTTTGCCCTGATTCTGGTGATTGCCACACTGGTGACGGGCATTTTATGGTGCGTAGATAAATTCATCTTCGCACCAAAACGCCGGGAGCGTCAGGCAGCAGCGCAAGCTGCTGCAGGTGATTCACTGGATAAAGCAACGCTGAAAAAAGTATCCCCTAAGCCGGGCTGGCTGGAAACCGGGGCATCCGTTTTCCCGGTACTGGCGATTGTGCTAGTGGTACGTTCATTTATTTATGAGCCGTTCCAGATCCCGTCAGGTTCGATGATGCCGACGCTGCTTATCGGTGACTTTATCCTGGTGGAGAAATTCGCCTACGGGATTAAAGATCCGATTTACCAGAAAACGCTGATCGAAACCGGTCATCCGAAACGCGGTGATATCGTGGTGTTTAAATACCCGGAAGATCCGCGTCTGGACTACATTAAACGTGCTGTCGGTTTACCGGGAGACAAAGCAACGTACGATCCAGTGGCGAAAGAAGTGACTATTCAGCCAGGATGCCGTTCCGGTCAGGCGTGTGAAAACGCGCTGCCGGTAACGTATTCGGATGTTCAGCCAAGTGATTTCGTACAGACCTTTGCGCGCCGTAACGGTGGGGAAGCGACCAGTGGCTTCTTTGAAGTTCCGCCGAACGAAACAAAAGAGAACGGTATTCGTCTCTCTGAGCGTAAAGAAACGCTGGGTGAGGTTACGCACCGCATTCTGACCGTGCCAATCGCACAGGATCAGGTGGGAATGTATTACCGCCAGCCTGGTCAGCAACTGGCAACCTGGATCGTCCCGCCAGGGCACTACTTCATGATGGGTGATAACCGTGACAACAGCGCGGACAGCCGTTACTGGGGATTTGTGCCGGAAGCGAATCTGGTGGGTAAAGCGACCGCTATCTGGATGAGTTTCGATAAGCAAGAAGGTGAATGGCCGACCGGTGTGCGTTTAAGCCGTATTGGTGGCATTCACTAATCGCCGATAATCGTTCACGTTGTCGTCATTACGGCGGCAGCGTGAATTATTTCTCGGATAAATTCCCGCAGACTAACGACATCCCTTGTCGTTGTGTATAGAATATTCCCCCGAAGTTTTAGGTTGGCTCCGATAGGTTGCCACGGCACACGAAACAGCGTTGGTTTGTATATAAAAGCATGCAGTCGAAGCCAGATGGCTCCGCAAAGTGCGTATATCAGGTCTGTTTCGTGTGCTGAATTGTTGACGCATTCATTTATTGGTATCGCATGAACCCCATCGTAATTAATCGGCTTCAACGGAAGCTGGGCTACACTTTTAATCATCAGGAGCTGTTGCAGCAGGCATTAACTCACCGGAGCGCCAGCAGCAAACATAACGAGCGTTTAGAATTTCTGGGCGACTCTATTTTGAGCTTTGTTATCGCTAATGCGCTGTATCACCGTTTCCCACGAGTGGACGAAGGTGACATGAGCCGCATGCGCGCAACGCTGGTTCGCGGCAATACGCTGGCTGAATTAGCCCGTGAGTTTGACCTCGGTGAATGTTTACGTTTGGGGCCTGGTGAGCTGAAAAGCGGCGGCTTCCGTCGTGAATCGATCCTGGCCGATACCGTTGAAGCGTTGATCGGTGGCGTCTTCCTCGACAGCGATATTCAAACCGTTGAGCAATTAATCCTGAACTGGTATCAAACTCGTCTGGATGAAATTAGCCCAGGCGACAAACAAAAAGATCCGAAAACGCGCCTGCAGGAATATTTGCAGGGTCGCCACCTGCCTCTGCCGTCTTATTTGGTGGTACAGGTCCGTGGTGAAGCACACGATCAAGAATTTACTATCCACTGCCAGGTCAGCGGCCTGAGTGAACCGGTGGTTGGCACAGGTTCGAGCCGTCGTAAGGCTGAGCAGGCTGCCGCCGAACAGGCGTTAAAAAAACTGGAGCTGGAATGAGCGAAGAGAAAACTTACTGCGGATTTATTGCCATCGTCGGTCGCCCGAACGTCGGCAAATCCACCCTGTTGAATAATCTGCTTGGGCAGAAGATTTCTATTACCTCACGTAAGGCTCAGACAACACGTCACCGTATTGTTGGCATCCATACTGAAGGCGCGTATCAGGCGATTTATGTTGATACTCCGGGCCTGCATATGGAAGAAAAACGAGCGATCAACCGCCTGATGAATAAAGCGGCGAGCAGCTCGATCGGTGATGTTGAACTGGTTATTTTCGTTGTGGAAGGCACCCGCTGGACGCCGGACGACGAAATGGTGCTCAACAAGCTGCGTGATGGCAAAGCCCCGGTTATTCTGGCTGTGAACAAAGTAGACAACGTTCAGGAAAAAGCCGATCTGCTGCCGCACCTGCAGTTCCTGGCAAGCCAGATGAACTTCCTTGATATCGTGCCGATTTCTGCCGAAACCGGCTTGAATGTCGATACCGTTGCGGGCATCGTGCGTAAGCATTTGCCGGAAGCTATTCATCACTTCCCGGAAGATTACATCACCGACCGTTCTCAGCGCTTTATGGCCTCTGAAATCATCCGTGAAAAGCTGATGCGTTTTCTGGGGGCTGAGCTGCCGTATTCCGTTACCGTGGAAATTGAGCGTTTTATCTCCAACGAGCGCGGTGGTTACGATATTAACGGTCTGATCCTCGTTGAACGTGAAGGGCAGAAGAAGATGGTTATTGGCAACAAAGGGGCCAAAATTAAAACCATCGGCATCGAGGCGCGTAAAGACATGCAGGAGATGTTCGAAGCGCCGGTCCACCTCGAACTGTGGGTGAAGGTGAAATCTGGCTGGGCCGATGACGAACGCGCGCTGCGTAGCCTCGGTTACGGCGACGACGTCTAAACCCATCTTCTGAAACACGGCGAGTATATGGAAGGTTGGCAACGAGCCTTTGTCTTGCATAGTCGCCCCTGGAGCGAAACCAGTCTCGTGCTGGACGTCTTCACGGAAGAGTCGGGTCGCGTGCGTCTGGTGGCTAAAGGCGCACGTTCCAAACGTTCTAATCTCAAAGGCGCGCTCCAGCCTTTTACCCCGTTGTTGCTTCGCTTTGGTGGGCGTGGAGAGGTCAAAACCCTACGTAGTGCTGAAGCTGTTTCTCTGGCACTCCCTCTTAGCGGTATCACGCTGTACAGCGGCTTGTATATCAACGAGCTTGTCTCGCGCGTACTCGAGTACGAAACCCGCTTTTCTGAACTCTTTTTCGATTACCTGAACTGTATTCAGGCGCTGGCTGGCGCGACGGGTTCGCCAGAACCTGCATTGCGTCGCTTTGAGCTGGCCTTACTTGGACATCTGGGGTACGGCGTCGATTTTACCCACTGTGCGGGCAGCGGCGAGCCGGTAGACGACACCATGACCTATCGTTACCGGGAAGAAAAAGGGTTTATTGCCAGCGTCGTTATTGATAACAACACCTTTACCGGACGCCATCTCAAAGCACTTGAGTCGCGTGAATTTCCTGATGTCGATACGTTACGCGCCGCGAAACGCTTTACCCGCATGGCGTTAAAGCCGTATCTTGGTGGTAAGCCGTTAAAAAGCCGGGAACTGTTCCGGCAATTTATGCCAAAACGCGCAGTAAAAACAAATAATGATTAACGAGGATTGTCATGGCTGAATTACTGTTAGGCGTCAATATTGACCACATTGCCACGTTACGTAATGCACGCGGTACCGCATATCCGGACCCGGTTCAGGCAGCGTTTATCGTTGAACAGGCGGGCGCGGACGGTATTACCGTACATCTGCGTGAAGACCGTCGCCATATCACCGACCGTGACGTGCGCATTTTGCGGCAGACGCTGGATACGCGCATGAATCTGGAAATGGCAGTCACCGAAGAGATGCTGGCGATTGCTGTTGAGACTAAGCCGCATTTTTGCTGTCTGGTGCCGGAAAAACGTCAGGAAGTTACCACTGAAGGTGGTCTGGACGTCGCCGGTCAGCGTGACAAGATGCGCGATGCCTGCAAACGCCTGGCGGACGCAGGCATTCTGGTTTCGCTGTTTATCGATGCCGACGAAGAACAGATTAAGGCCGCTGCGGAAGTTGGCGCGCCGTTTATTGAAATTCACACCGGCTGTTACGCCGATGCGAAAACTGACGCAGAGCAGGCCAGCGAACTGGCGCGTATCGCCAAAGCGGCGACCTATGCTGCAAGCCTTGGCCTGAAGGTGAATGCGGGTCACGGTCTGACGTATCACAACGTTAAAGCTATCGCACGGATCCCGGAAATGCACGAGCTGAACATTGGCCATGCCATTATCGGGCGCGCGGTGATGAGCGGTCTGAAAGATGCCGTAGTCGAAATGAAGCGCCTGATGCTGGAAGCGCGTGGCTAATGGCGATTTTGGGATTAGGTACGGATATCGTGGAGATTGCCCGCATCGAAGCGGTAATCTCCCGTTCCGGCGACCGCCTGGCAAGACGTGTGCTCAGCGACAACGAATGGGCAATCTGGGAAACGCATCAGCAGCCGGTGCGTTTTCTGGCGAAGCGTTTTGCAGTCAAAGAAGCGGCAGCAAAAGCCTTTGGCACGGGTATTCGCAATGGGCTGGCGTTTAATCAGTTTGAAGTCTTTAACGACGAACTCGGTAAGCCGCGTCTGCGATTATGGGGAGAGGCGTTAAAACTGGCGGAAAAACTCGGTGTCGCGCATATGCATGTGACGCTGGCCGATGAGCGTCACTACGCCTGCGCCACGGTGATTATCGAGAGTTAGATTCTGCACGTTGCCGGATGGCGACGCGTGGCGTCTTATCCGGCCTACGGGTTATACGATTATTGCAGGGCTGGGTAGGCCTGATAAGCATTAGCGCCATCAGGCTTCATCGCCGAATGGCGACGCGGTTAAAGTTTATCGGCGTGGTGCATCAGCACAAACTTATCCCACAACTGCTCTTCTGTTTCGACATGTGCCGGATCTTTCAAAATAGTATTGGGGATCGGGCACACCTTCTGGCAGGTTGGCGTGTCGTAATGGCCTACGCATTCCGTACATTTGTCGCTGTTAATCTCGTAAATGCTATCACCCATCGAAATCGCCTCATTCGGGCATTCGGGCTCGCACATATCGCAATTGATACACTTTTTAGTGATTAACAAGGCCATCAGGAAACTCTCAAAACATCACAAACCGGGCGGGCATTATACGCGCATTCTTTGCTCAGACCAGTTTTTTTACCAGAGCTTCGCTGTGGCGAATACGTTCCGGAGCATGCTCCAGATCCTGCTGCACCAGAGCCATAAACAGTAAATCAGTGAGCATCATTTGCGCATGAGTGGAAGAAATCGCTGCGCTGCGCGTGGCCTGCTCCTCGGCAATCGTGTACAGACAATGACTTGCCCGTTGCTGCAGGGCATTGGGTGTAAATCCAGTGATGGCGAGGATTTTCGCGCCGGTGCGCAACGTTTCATCTGCAGCCAGGTTGAGCTCGCGGCGCTCTCCGGTATACGAAATGGCCAGCAGCAGATCGTTGGGCGAAAGGGCTTGCACCGTCGCCAGCAGGGCGTGCATATCGCGTTCCACCACCGCGTTAAAACCAATCTTCAGCAACTTCCAGGCAAAATTCTGTGCCACCAGACCCGATGCGCCAATCCCGGTCACGATAATGCGCCGGGCTGAGCGCAACATTGTGACGCTCTCCATCAGTTTCTCTTCGCTGTTGACGTCCAGCGTCGCATGCATCGCCGCCACGTTCTCCTGAATCAACTTTTCCCCCACCAGACGCATAGGATCGTCACCGCGAATCTGATTATGTACCGGAATGGAATGGGGGTTGGGATTGCTGGCCAGCGCTTCGCTGATCGCCAGTTTGAGTGCAGGAAATCCTTTAAAACCCATCTTTTGCGCGAACTTCACCACGCTGGACTGGCTGACGCCCGCCTCCGCGGCCAACTGCTGCGAACTGAGATGACGCGCAGTATCCGGCTGGGAAAGGAGATAATCCGCCAATTTTTTATCGCTTTGCGCGAGGTCCGGGTAACGCTGACGAATGCGAATTAAACAGTTCATGCTGTCTCCTGGCGAAAACGTGATGGCGATTACAAAACAAAATTTCATTCGCCTGGATGAATATAATATTCCATTATGGCAGATTATTATGAATTAAAAATTCCTAAGGAACAAAAAATGAATCTCGGTGCATTAGTTTCAGAAACCCGCAATCCACAGACCATGGACCTGGATGCGCTCTCCACGCTGGAGTTGGTTCATCGTTTTAATCAACAGGATACGCTGGTAGCCGAAGCAGTAAAAGCAACTCTGCCTCAAGTTGCGTGTGCGGTCGATGCGGCAGCTAACGCGCTAAAAGCAGGTGGTCGCATTATTTACATGGGAGCGGGGACCAGCGGGCGTCTCGGGGTACTGGATGCATCTGAATGCCCACCGACCTTCGGCGTTCCACACGGTCTGGTGGTTGGATTGATTGCCGGGGGACCGGGCGCGCTGCTGAAGGCGGTTGAGGGTGCGGAAGATAACCCACAGTTAGGTGAAGACGATCTACGTGCGCTCAATCTTACCGCGCAGGATCTGGTGGTGGGGCTGGCAGCATCTGGTCGCACGCCGTATGTAATTGGTGGGCTGAAATATGCGCGTTCGGTGGGCTGTACGACGGTGGCTATTTCTTGCAATCCGGATTCCCCTATCGCGCATGAAGCGGATATCGCCATTTCTCCGGTAGTGGGGCCAGAGGCGCTGACCGGGTCAACACGACTGAAATCCGGCACCGCGCAAAAGCTGGTGCTCAATATGATCTCCACCGGTGCGATGGTGAAATTTGGCAAGGTGTACCAGAACCTGATGGTGGATATGCAGGCAACTAACGTCAAACTGATCGATCGGGCGTGCCGTATGGTGGTTGAAGCCACGGGCATTGCGCGTGAACAGGCGCAAGCGCTGCTAAAGCAGACTGATTTTGACGTTAAGCCAGCTATTTTAATGGCGCTCACCGGCCTTGACGCCGCTGCCGCCCGCGAAAAGCTTGCCGCTCACCAGGGTTTTTTACGCGCGGCGTTAGAACACTAAGAGGTGTATATGGATAAGACGGCGGTGCTGGCCAGCGATATTCTACTGGGTGTTGGCGGAGAGAAAAATATTCTGCGCCTGGAAAACTGTATGACCCGCGTCAGGGTTGAAGTTCAGGATGATGGACAGCTCGATATCCCTCGTCTCAAGCAACTGCCCGGTGTCAGCGGCTACGTGAAGCAGGGCGCGCAGCACCAGATTATTGTTGGCCCCGGTAAAGCGGCCAAAGTGGTGGATGCCATGCGTTCCCTGATTGCCGATGGCGGCGAGCGAGCAGGTGCCAATAATATCGAGCGCACAAAGTCAGATGCCAAAGCGAAGTACAAAGCGCCGATGAGCGATGCGCTGCGCAAGCTGGCGAACGTCTTTATCCCTCTTATTCCGGCGTTTATCGCCTCTGGTTTGATTACCGGCATTATTAACATCCTTAAGCGCCCGGACATCGTGGGGGATTTTGCGACCCACTATCCGAATATGCTGGGGTTGATGGGCATATTTGGCAGCGCCGTGTTTGCCATTATGAATATTCTGGTCGGGGTGAATACCGCCAAAGTTTTCGGTGGTTCCCTGGCGATGGGCGGGGTGATGGCGGGGATCCTCTCCAGCCCGCAACTGGCACAAATCACGCTGTTTGGCGAAGCGTTGCAGCCGGGGCGCGGCGGAGTGATCGCGGTACTGCTGGTGGTGGCGTTGATGTGTTGGATCGAACGCAAATTCCGCGAGCTGTTGCCAGAATCACTGGAGCTTATCCTTAATCCGCTGCTGACTACCATCATTACCGGCGTAATCGCGATTGTGGCGCTGCAACCGCTTGGCGGCTGGATTTCTGAGTCTATTGCTCACGGCGCATCCTGGGCTATCGATCGCGGCGGTTTTCTGGTCGGTGCCGTGCTGGCAGGAACCTTCCTGCCGTTGGTGCTCACTGGACTTCATCAGGGATTGGTGCCCATCCATGTTGAGCTGGTTCAGGCACACGGTTATAACGCGCTCTTTCCGATCCTGGCGATGGCGGGCGTTGGGCAAATAGGTGCTGCGATCGCGGTTCTGATGAAAACCCGAAATGCGCGGTTAAAAAAAGTAATCAAAGGTGCACTGCCTGTCGGACTGCTGGGTATAGGCGAGCCGCTGATTTTTGGCGTAACGCTGCCGTTGGGTAAGCCGTTTATCGGTGCATGTCTTGGCGGCGCGGTAGGTGGAGCGCTGATTAGCTACTGGAAGGTGGCGACGGTCATCACGTTTGGCATCTCCGGATTACCGCTGGCACTGACGATTGTTGCCGGAAAAGTGATGTTCTATCTGTTAGGCTATCTGGTAGCAGTTATCGCCGGGTTCCTGTTTACCTGGCTATTGGGATTCACTGATCCAGAGGAATAAGGTTTGACCAATCACCAGCGCCGCGTTGTCTTTTTTGATTTGGATGGCACGTTACACCAGCAGGATATGTTCGGTAGTTTTATTCGTTATCTGCTGCGTCGCCAGCCGCTGAACGCGTTGCTGGTGCTGCCTCTGCTACCGGTGATGGCGCTGGCATTGCTAATACAAGGGCGCGCCGCCCGCTGGCCAATGAGCCTGCTGTTATGGGGATGCACTTTTGGTCGCAGCGAGGCGCGTCTGAAAGCGCATCAGGCCGACTTTGTGCGCTGGTTTCGCAGTAACGTGACGGCGTTTCCGCTCGTTCAGCAGCGCCTGACAACCTACCTGTTAAGCTCTGACGCTGACATCTGGCTTATCACCGGCTCTCCGCAGTCGTTGGTCGAGCAGGTTTACTTTGATACTCCGTGGCTACCGCGAGTCAATCTGATCGCCAGCAAAATGGCGCGGGGATACGGCGGCTGGGTGCTGACTCTGCGCTGTCTGGGCCATGAGAAAGTGACGCAACTGGAGCGGCAGATTGGCGCACCGTTGTCTCTCTACAGCGGCTACAGCGACAGTAAGCAGGATAATCCGTTACTCTCTTTTTGCCAGCATCGCTGGCGCGTCACGCCGCGCGGAGAGCTGCAACAACTCGAATAGAGTAAACGATAGCGTCTGTGTATAATGCGCCCGCTTTTATTGGTGGAGTAACCCCTTTGTCAGATGTTGAATTTAGCCACGAATACTGGATGCGTCATGCTTTAACGCTGGCTAAGCGCGCCTGGGATGAGCGTGAAGTCCCGGTGGGTGCGGTATTGGTACATAACAACCGAGTGATTGGCGAAGGCTGGAACCGCCCGATAGGTCATCATGATCCGACTGCCCACGCTGAGATTATGGCGCTGCGTCAGGGCGGCCTGGTGCTGCAAAACTACCGTCTGTTAGATGCCACGCTGTACGTCACTCTGGAGCCGTGCGTGATGTGCGCAGGCGCGATGGTGCACAGCCGTATCGGTCGGGTCGTTTTTGGTGCACGCGATGCGAAAACGGGCGCTGCCGGGTCATTAATGGATGTGCTGCATCACCCCGGGATGAATCATCGGGTTGAAGTGACAGAGGGGATACTGCGGGATGAATGTGCCACGTTGCTCAGTGATTTCTTTCGCATGCGTCGGCAGGAAATCAAGGCCCTGAAAAAATCCGCTAATCAGTAAATACCAATCAGACTACTGGTCCTCTTTCTTCTGTGCCGAAAATAGCAGGGAAGGGGAGTGCGACAGGTAGTTTGACGACGTCTGAGTCAGAAAGGCTGAAAGCGGAAATTTATCTTTACCCAACAGCTCAGCCGGCGACACCGCCGGGTAATCCTGAGCCAGTTGCTGCGTTTCCTGCGCCTGTTTTTCTTTCTCCTGCAGATACCCCACCAGGCTAATCTGGTACTTACGGATATTTTCCACATAGGCGTAAGCTTCGTGGCCACGCGCATAGCCATAGGTCAGCTTGTTGTAATACGGCTTTTGGCTGAGCAGCGGTAGCCGCTGTTTTACGTCGGACCAACTGTTCGGATTGCCTTTGGTTTTCACCGTTAGCGCCCGCGCATCAAGCATGTGCGCATAACCCATGTTATAGGCTGCAAGGGCAAACCAGATGCGTTCTCCTTCGGGGACGGTATCCGGTACTTTACTCATCATATCCTGCAAGTATCGCGCGCCGCCGCTGATGCTCTGTTCGGCATCGGTACGGTCAGTCAGCCCGAGACTCTGAGCAGTATTTTTGGTCAGCATCATCAGTCCGCGTACGCCGGTTGGAGAGGTGGCCTGCGCGTCCCAGTGTGATTCCTGATATGAGATAGCAGCCAGCAGTCGCCAGTCTATCTCCTGCGCATACTTCTCAAACAGCGGCTTAAGGTCCGGCAACACGCTGTCTACGGCGCGCAAAAAGGTGCGGGTATCGACATAGTCAAAATCATCGCCATGCCCGAGATATTTCTCTTCCAGCCGTGCCAGAGAACCGTCTTCATTCATGGTGTTAAAGAAATCCAACAAGGCGGCAGACAGCGTGTTGTCATCGTCCAGACGACTAAACCAGGTCACCGGCTGTTCGTCAGAGACGTCCAGCGCCACGGCCAGCTCAGGATGCACGCGTTGGTATAAGCTGATGGCGACAGAATCTGCAATGGTGTAATCCAGCTTTCCGGCGATTACATCATCGAGCAATTCGGTGGTGCCCTTTTTGTCATCAACTTTCCAGCTCAGATCGGGAAATTTTTTCTCTTTTAGCTGCTGGAGGTCGTTAACCACCACATGCCCCGGGGCGATAGTCAGTTGGCTTTCGTTCACGGTGGCAAGCGTGCGCGGGCGATATTGCCCAACCCGGTACACCAGCTGTTGTGAAACCGAATAATAGGTCGGGCCTGGCTGGTAATTTTTCACCCGCTCGCTGTTATAGACCAGGCCTGCGGCTAACAGGTCGGCATTGCCGTTATCCAGGTCGTCAAAAAGCTGGCTGATGTTCTGGCGTACGGTAACTTTTAACTTCACGCCTAAGTAGTCGGCAAATTCCTGGGCCAGTTCATAATCCAGGCCGAATTTTTTGCCGTTGAGGGTCGCGTAAGTTAACGGCGAGTCGATGGTACTGACGCGCAGCTCTCCCCGCGACTGAATGGCGGCGATACGATTTTCGGCTTTACCGAACCAGGGAATAGATGGCCAAAGGGCCGCTGCCAACAACAGCGTCAATATGCCGATGAACAGATAATTAATCTTTAATTTTTTCAATTAGTTAATTCTCTGAACCGTACGTTTTCTCTGCCTGCTGTGGTGCTGATTAAGAAGTGAAGTCGTCATTAATGAACGGCATTTTGCTTAAACTTGCGTCAGTTGGCAACTTATTCAGAAATCTGACCGCATTTGATGATAAGTGACGGTCGTGATTTTATTTCGACGCAAACGGTTTCGTCGGCGCGGTAGATTCTTTATAATGACGCCCGTTTACCCACTTGGGCACACCGAAAGCTTAGAAGACGAGAGACTTATGATGGATATTCTGCGTGGTTCACCTGCACTGTCTGCATTCCGTATTAACAAACTGCTGGCACGTTTTCAGGCTGCCAACCTCCAGGTCCACAATATTTACGCCGAGTACGTCCATTTTGCCGATCTGAATGCACCGTTAAATGAAGATGAGCACGCGCAGCTTGCACGCCTGCTGAAATATGGTCCTGCTCTGCAAAGCCACGCCCCGGAAGGAAAACTGCTGCTGGTTACGCCTCGCCCTGGCACCATCTCCCCGTGGTCTTCTAAAGCGACTGATATTGCCCACAACTGCGGTCTGCATCAGATTAGCCGCCTGGAACGTGGCATTGCCTGGTATGTAGAAGCCTCTACGCTGACCGCTGAGCAATGGCAGATGGTGGCCGACGAACTGCACGACCGCATGATGGAAACGGTTTTCTCTGCGCTGAACGATGCCGAAAAACTGTTTGTCCATCACCAACCGGCGCCGGTCTCCAGCGTTGATCTACTGGGTGAGGGACGTCAGGCGCTGATCGACGCTAACCTGCGTCTGGGTCTGGCGCTGGCGGAAGACGAAATTGACTATCTGCAGGATGCGTTCACCAAACTGGGGCGCAACCCGAACGACATTGAACTGTACATGTTTGCGCAGGCCAACTCCGAGCACTGCCGCCACAAGATTTTTAACGCCGACTGGGTTATCGACGGTAAACAACAGCCTAAGTCGCTGTTCAAGATGATCAAGAATACCTTCGAAACCACGCCGGACCACGTGCTGTCTGCCTATAAAGACAACGCCGCGGTAATGGAAGGTTCTGAAGTGGGCCGCTATTTTGCCGATCACAAAACCGGCCGCTACGATTTCCATCAGGAACCAGCCCACATCCTGATGAAGGTAGAAACTCATAACCACCCGACGGCTATCTCTCCGTGGCCAGGTGCGGCAACCGGCTCCGGCGGAGAAATCCGCGATGAGGGTGCAACCGGTCGTGGTGCAAAACCGAAAGCCGGGCTGGTAGGCTTCTCCGTCTCCAACCTGCGTATTCCTGGCTTTGAACAGCCTTGGGAAGAGGACTTTGGTAAGCCGGATCGTATTGTCACCGCGCTCGACATCATGACCGAAGGCCCGCTGGGCGGCGCGGCGTTTAACAACGAATTTGGTCGCCCGGCGCTGACCGGCTACTTCCGTACCTATGAAGAAAAGGTCAACAGCCATAACGGCGAAGAGCTGCGCGGTTACCATAAACCGATCATGCTGGCAGGCGGGATCGGTAACATCCGTGCCGATCACGTGCAGAAAGGCGAGATCGTCGTTGGCGCCAAGCTGATCGTCCTCGGCGGCCCGGCGATGAACATTGGCCTTGGCGGCGGGGCAGCCTCCTCTATGGCTTCCGGTCAGTCTGATGCCGATCTTGATTTCGCTTCTGTACAGCGTGATAACCCGGAAATGGAACGTCGTTGCCAGGAAGTTATCGACCGTTGCTGGCAGATGGGTGATGCGAACCCAATTCTGTTTATCCATGACGTTGGCGCGGGTGGTCTGTCTAACGCCATGCCGGAGCTGGTAAGCGATGGCGGTCGCGGTGGTAAGTTCCAGCTGCGCGATATCCTCAGCGATGAGCCGGGTATGAGCCCGCTGGAAATCTGGTGTAACGAGTCCCAGGAGCGCTACGTGCTGGCGGTTGCTGCCGATCAATTGCCGCTGTTTGACGAACTGTGTAAGCGCGAGCGCGCGCCGTACGCGGTCATCGGTGAAGCAACCGAAGAACAGCATCTGACCTTGAGCGACAGCCACTTCGACAACCAGCCGATCGACATGCCACTCGATGTGCTGCTGGGTAAAACACCGAAAATGACCCGCGATGTGCAGACGCTGAAAGCCAAAGGCGATGCACTGAATCGTAGTGAAATCTCGATTGCAGATGCGGTTAACCGCGTGCTGCATCTGCCGACTGTCGCGGAGAAAACGTTCCTCGTGACTATCGGTGACCGTACCGTTACCGGTATGGTGGCGCGTGACCAGATGGTTGGTCCATGGCAGATCCCGGTCGCCAACTGCGCGGTCACTACCGCAAGCCTCGATAGCTACTACGGCGAAGCGATGTCTCTCGGCGAGCGCGCGCCAGTCGCATTGCTCGACTTCTCAGCCTCTGCGCGTCTGGCTGTAGGTGAGGCGCTGACCAACATTGCGGCAACGCAGATTGGCGATATCAAACGCATTAAACTGTCGGCCAACTGGATGGCGGCTGCGGGTCACCCTGGCGAAGACGCCGGACTGTACGAAGCGGTAAAAGCCGTTGGGGAAGAATTATGTCCGGCGCTTGGCCTGACCATTCCGGTGGGCAAAGACTCTATGTCGATGAAAACCCGCTGGCAGGAAGGCAACGAACAGCGTGAAATGACCTCGCCGCTGTCGTTGGTGATCACCGCCTTTGCCCGCGTGGAAGATGCGCGCCACACCATTACCCCGCAGCTTTCTACTGAAGACAACGCCCTGTTGCTGATTGACCTTGGTCTGGGTCACAACGCGCTTGGTGCGACGGCGCTGGCGCAGGTTTACCGTCAACTGGGGGATAAGCCTGCCGATGTGCGTAACGTAGCGCAACTGAAAGGCTTCTACGACGCCATTCAGGCGCTGGTCGCACAGCGTAAGCTGCTGGCCTACCACGATCGCTCCGACGGTGGCTTGCTGGTGACGCTGGCGGAAATGGCCTTCACTGGTCACTGCGGTATTGAAGCTGATATCCACTCTTTGGGTGAAGATCGTCTGGCGGCGCTGTTTAACGAAGAGCTGGGCGCGGTGATTCAGGTTCGCGCAGGTGATCGTGAAGCGGTTGAGGCGTTGCTGGCTCAACATGGCCTTGCCGATTGCGTGCACTATCTGGGGAAAGCCGTGCAGGGCGACCGCTTCGTGGTCGAAGCCGATGGACATTCGGTGTTCAGCGAAAGTCGCACCACGATGCGTATGTGGTGGGCAGAAACCACCTGGCAGATGCAGCGTCTGCGCGATAACCCGGAATGCGCCGATCAGGAACACGACGCTAAAACCAACGATGCCGATCCGGGTCTCAACGTCAAACTGACGTTCGATATTAACGACGATGTTGCCGCGCCGTATATCGCCACCGGTGCGCGTCCGAAAGTGGCCGTGCTGCGCGAGCAGGGCGTGAACTCCCACGTCGAAATGGCGGCAGCTTTCCACCGTGCGGGCTTTGACGCCATCGATGTACACATGAGCGATCTGCTGGGGGGACGCATCGGCCTGGGTAACTTCCAGGCGCTGGTAGCCTGCGGCGGCTTCTCTTACGGCGATGTACTCGGCGCAGGGGAAGGTTGGGCGAAGTCAATTTTGTTCAACAACCGCGTGCGTGATGAGTTCGAAACCTTCTTCCATCGCCCGCAAACCCTGGCGCTCGGGGTGTGTAACGGTTGCCAGATGATGTCTAACCTGCGTGAGCTAATCCCCGGAAGCGACCTGTGGCCGCGCTTTGTGCGTAACCACTCCGACCGCTTTGAAGCCCGCTTCAGCCTGGTCGAAGTGACGCAAAGCCCGTCTTTACTGCTTGCCGATATGGTGGGGTCGATGATGCCGATTGCCGTTTCTCACGGTGAAGGTCGTGTGGAAGTGCGTGACGGTGCGCATCTGGCTCAGCTTGAGAGCAAAGGTCTGGTGGCACTGCGCTACGTCGATAACTTCGGTAAGGTGACCGAGGCTTACCCGGCTAACCCGAACGGTTCGCCGAACGGTATTACTGCTGTGACCACTGAAAATGGTCGCGTCACCATTATGATGCCGCACCCGGAACGCGTGTTCCGTACCGTGAGCAACTCCTGGCACCCGGAAAACTGGGGCGAGGACAGCCCGTGGATGCGTATCTTCCGCAACGCGCGTAAACAGCTTGGATAATTAGCCTATGATCATCAAGCCCCTCTTCGTGAGGGGCTTTTTTTGTCTGCCGCCTGATGACGCTACGCTTATCAGGCTTACGGGGAAATGCGGTTGTAGGCCGGATAAGGCGTTCACGCCGCTATCCGGCAATAAACTCAGCGCTTGCACCTAAAAGTAAAGTGTCGGGAAATGCCGACATAGGTAAGGTTACATTGTCGCCAAAAAGAGACATTTAATTATTTGATTTAAAACGAATTTGTTTTTAAGTGTTACAGGTGTTGCTGATTGGCGACGGTATGAGTGAAAAATGGTCAATATCATTTCTCATATAAATAATCATATTTTCTATATTTATCATTGTGTTAACAAAGTGTTTTGAATATTGGCACAGATGCTGCATAATATTAACCAGTGGCTCATTCACCTTCTTATGTCAGCCCCTTCGGGACGTGCTACATAAACTTCGAATGACGCACAACAAGGTGCCTGCCGTCCAACATCTGATATTAGCGAAGCTCATATCAACCTCCGGGCGAAACGTCGAGTTAGGCACCGCCTTATTCCACAACAAAGCCGGGTTAATCCCGGCTTTGTTGTATCTGGCGTTCCCCTCAGTTAGCATCAACCTATTCCTGTCCATTGAGAGTAACGCCTTGAAGCGCTGGTCAGTTTTCCCCCGATCTTTACGTCAATTGGTGATGTTGGCATTTTTGCTGATCCTGTTGCCGTTGTTAGTTTTGGCCTGGCAGGCGTGGCAAAGTCTGAATGCCCTGAGCGCACAGGCTGCGCTGACGAACCGCACCACGCTGATTGACGCCAGACGCAGTGAAGCGATGACCAATGCTGCGCTGGAGATGGAGCGCAGCTATCGGCAATACTGTGTGCTTGATGACTCAACGTTGGCCAAGGTCTACCAAAGTCAGCGTAAACGCTACAGCGATATGCTGGATGCGCATGCGGGGGTGTTGCCAGATACCAAGCTCTACCAGGCGTTGCGTCAGGATCTTAACGATCTCGCGCAGTTGCAGTGTAAAAACAGCGGTCCTGACAGTGTGTCGGCTGCACGGCTGGAAGCGTTCGCCAATGCCAATACCGAGATGGTGCAAGCGACGCGTACCGTCGTCTTTTCTCGTGGCCAGCAGTTACAGCAGGAAATAGCCGAACGCGGGCAGTTTTTTGGCTGGCAGGCACTGGTGCTGTTTCTCCTTAGCCTGGCGATGGTGCTGTTGTTTACCCGTATGATTATCGGTCCGGTGAAGGGCATCGAACGGATGATCAACCGTCTGGGAGAAGGGCGCTCGCTGGGCGATAGCGTATTATTAACTGGGCCCCGTGAGCTGCGATCCGTGGGGCAGCGTATTATCTGGTTAAGCGAACGCCTCTCCTGGCTTGAGTCGCAACGGCATCAGTTTTTACGCCATCTTTCTCATGAGCTGAAAACACCGCTGGCGAGTATGCGTGAAGGTACCGAATTGCTGGCCGATCAGGTAGTGGGCCCGTTAACACCGGAGCAAAAAGAGGTGGTCGGCATCCTCGATGACAGCAGCCGCAACTTGCAAAAACTGATTGAGCAGCTTCTCGATTACAACCGCAAGCTGGCGGATGACGAGGCTGAGCTTGAAAGTGTGGAAATCGCGCCGCTGGTGGAAAGCGTTGTTTCTGCGCATAGCCTGCCCGCTCGCGCCAAAATGATACATACTGATGTTGCGCTTGCGGTGAACGCCTGCCTGGCAGAACCGATGCTGTTGATGAGCGTGCTGGACAATCTTTATTCCAATGCGGTGCACTACGGCGCTGAATCCGGTAACATTTGGATCCGCAGCAGTTTGCATGGATCAACGGTATACATCGATGTAATGAATACCGGCACACCGATCCCAGAAGCAGAACAGACCATGATCTTCGAGCCTTTTTTCCAGGGTAGCCATCAGCGAAAAGGGGCGGTAAAAGGAAGCGGGTTGGGGCTAAGCATTGCCAGAGATTGCATTCGCCGTATGCGGGGCAAACTGTATCTGGTTGATGACCATACGCAAAACGTTTGTTTTCGCATAGAACTGCCGCTAGCTGCTGCGAAAAATCACTAAAATAAACCTAAGTCTGGTGAGTATGCCATACGTTGTTGCCCGAATGCTTAAACGACATTTTCTTCATCGCGTCATCCTCGCAAGCCTGCCGTGCCTGGCACTGGTTGGTTGCGTCCCGAACGCGGTGAATCATATTATCGGCGATCCTTCGCAGGAGAAAATTCCGCCTAATCAACTGGCGGACTACCTTGCAACCGACTGTACGGATATCTGGTCGCTATCTGGCCAGTCCACAGAAACCAACCCGTTGTACTGGCTGCGGGCGATGGACTGTGCCGATCGCATGATGCCGGTACAGGCGCGCAGTGAAGCCAGTGCTCAGCTCACGGATACCTGGCAGGGCGCTTTCAAACGCGGGATCCTGCTTGATAATGCCCGCATTACCCCGCCTGAACGGCGAGAGGCAGTTACGCGTCTCGACGCGTTAAGCCCACAAATTCCGAGTCAGGTTCGACCGCTTTATCAGGCCTGGTTCCGTAATCAAATGTTGCAGTTACAGCTTGCCGAAGAGCGCCTGCGCTACAGTAAGCTCCAGCAGTCGTCAGACAGCGATCTCGATACGCTGCGGCAACAGCAACAGCATTTGCAGTCCCAGCTCGATCTCACGACCCGCAAGCTGGAGAATCTGACCGATATTGAGCGCCAGCTTTCAACGCGCAAACCCGCCGGTAACTACAATCCTGATGCGCCGCACGGGAACGATAAACTCACTACGCCTGATAACGAAGAAGGCGCAGCGCCGTCTGCCGATGAGGTCACGCCATGATAAGCCGTAAGCCCGCGCATCTGCTGTTGGTGGATGACGATCCGGGCCTGTTGAAATTACTTGGAATGCGACTAACCAGCGAAGGCTACAGCGTCGTGACCGCGGAAAGTGGGCAGGAAGGGTTACGGGTACTGAACCGTGAAAAAGTGGATCTGGTTATCAGCGATCTGCGCATGGATGAAATGGACGGCATGCAGCTGTTTACTGAAATCCAGAAAGTGCAGCCGGGCATGCCGGTGATTATCCTGACCGCTCACGGCTCCATCCCGGACGCCGTTGCGGCGACCCAGCAAGGGGTGTTCAGTTTTCTCACTAAGCCAGTCGACAAGGATGCGTTATATCACGCGATTGACGGGGCGCTGGAACAGTCTGCGCCAGCTACTGATGACAGTTGGCGTGAGTCCATTGTCACCCGTAGCCCGCTGATGCTACGTCTGCTGGAACAGGCGCGAATGGTGGCGCAATCGGATGTTAGTGTCTTGATCAACGGCCAAAGCGGAACCGGGAAAGAAGTTTTCGCCCAGGCTATTCACAACGCCAGCCCGCGCAACCACAAGCCCTTTATTGCCATTAACTGTGGCGCGTTGCCGGAACAACTGCTGGAGTCTGAACTGTTTGGTCATGCGCGCGGCGCTTTTACCGGCGCGGTGAGTAATCGTGAAGGGTTGTTTCAAGCCGCGGAAGGCGGCACGCTTTTTCTCGATGAGATTGGCGATATGCCTGCGCCGTTACAGGTGAAACTGCTGCGCGTATTGCAGGAACGAAAAGTCAGACCGTTGGGCAGTAACCGCGATATCGACATCGATGTGCGGATCGTTTCTGCGACCCACCGCGATTTACCCAAAGCGATGGCTCGGGGCGAATTTCGCGAGGATTTGTACTATCGCCTCAACGTGGTGAGCCTGAAGATCCCTGCGCTGGCCGAGCGTACGGAAGATATTCCGCTGCTGGCGAACCATCTGCTGCGCCAGTCTGCTGAACGGCACAAACCGTTCGTACGCGCCTTTTCAACCGATGCCATGAAGCGGTTAATGACCGCCAGCTGGCCGGGCAATGTGCGTCAGCTGGTCAACGTAATTGAGCAGTGCGTGGCGTTGACCTCTTCGCCAGTGATCAGCGACGCGCTGGTGGAGCAGGCGCTGGAAGGGGAAAACACCGCGCTGCCGACATTTGTTGAGGCGCGTAACCAGTTTGAGCTCAACTATCTGCGTAAGCTGCTGCAAATCACCAAGGGCAATGTGACTCACGCGGCAAGAATGGCGGGGCGCAATCGCACCGAATTCTATAAGTTGCTTTCTCGACACGAGCTGGATGCAAACGATTTCAAAGAATAAATCTGCGGATTATGTTAGCTTTATTCGATCAAAAGACAGGCGACCTTTTCAAGGAATAGCATGAAAAAGATTGATGCGATTATTAAACCCTTCAAGCTGGACGACGTCCGCGAAGCGCTGGCAGAAGTCGGTATCACCGGGATGACGGTAACGGAAGTGAAAGGCTTTGGCCGTCAGAAAGGCCATACCGAGCTGTACCGTGGCGCGGAATATATGGTGGATTTTCTGCCGAAGGTAAAAATTGAAATTGTGGTTACCGACGACATCGTCGATACCTGCGTCGACACCATTATCCGTACTGCCCAGACCGGTAAGATCGGCGACGGTAAGATTTTTGTCTTCGACGTGGCTCGCGTTATTCGTATTCGTACCGGTGAAGAAGACGACGCGGCAATCTAAGCCACGCCGTTAATTTGTAAGCCTGATAAGCGTAGCGCATCAGGCTGAGTGATTGCCGGATGGCGGCGTAAACGCCTTATCCGGCCTACTCGCGTAATACATTACAAGACTTTATGCGGACCGAAGCATTCGTAATGAATGTTCTCGTTTTTCACGCCCAGGCCGACCTGCTGCTTCGCGGCGAACTGCATGAAACCAACCGGACCGCACAGATAAAACTGCATCGCCGGATCGCTGATTGCGCTTTCCAGCTTGTTCAAATCCATCAGACCTACGCTATCAAACGCACCTTTCGCGCGATCGGCTTCGGTTGGCTCACGATACCAGGTGTGCGCACTAAAGCGTGGCAGCGTTTTGCCGAGTTCATTTACTTCATCAGCGAAGGCATGTACATCGCCATTTTCTGCCGCGTGGAACCAGTTAACCTGCGCCGTATGCTTCGCTTTTGCCAACGTGTCCAGCATCGCCAGCATTGGGGTTTGTCCCACGCCCGCGGAGATCAGAGATACCGGGGTGTCGGTCGCGACGTCCATAAAGAAATCGCCCGCAGGTGCGGCCAGGTGAACAACGTCGCCAACATTCGCATGGTTGTGCAGCCAGGTGGAAACCTGACCACCGTCTTCACGCTTAACGGCAATACGATAGCCTTTGCCATCAGGCTTACGGGTCAGTGAGTACTGACGAATTTCCTGATGCGGGAAACCTTCCGGCTTCAGCCAGACGCCCAGGTATTGTCCCGGATGATATTCAGCTACTGCGCCACCATCGACAGGTTCAAACTCAAAGCTGGTGATCAGTGCACTGCGTGGGGTTTTTGCCACGATGCGGAAAGGACGGGTACCTTCCCAGCCGCCATTTTTATTGGCATTTTCGCTATAGATTTGCGCTTCACGGTTGATGAAAACGTTCGCCAGTACGCCATACGCTTTACCCCACGCATCCAGAACTTCCTGGCCTGGGCTGAACATTTCGTCCAGCGTTGCCAGCAAATGACCGCCCACGATGTTGTACTGCTCTGGTTTAATCTGGAAACTGGTATGCTTTTGCGCGATTTTCTCAACCGCTGGCAACAGCGCCGCCAGGTTTTCGATATTGCTGGCATACGCGGCAATCGCGTTAAACAGCGCCTCGCGCTGATCGCCATTACGCTGGTTACTCATGTTGAAAATTTCTTTCAGCTCTGGGTTATGCGTAAACATGCGATCATAGAAATGTGCGGTCAGCTTCGGACCTGTTTCAACCAGCAGGGGAATGGTGGCTTTCACTGTAGCGATGGTTTGTGCGTCAAGCATACGGTCTTCCTTTATCTGAGACTTTAATGATGTATGTCAAATACATCTTATAAAAAATACCCCTGCATTGTAAATGGTTCTTTGTAACTTTGCGTTGTAAAGGTTACATCGTGAAAAATCTGCATCACAAACCTGAAAAGAAATCCGTTGAAATTCAGCAGACCTTTGTTCTCCAAAGCCTTGCGTGCCGTGAAGGTAATCGTTTGCGTAAAATCCTTTGTCAAGACCTGTTATCGAAGAATGATTCGGTTATACTGTTGGCCGTCGTCCAACGGGACTGCCTTTTTAGGCCGAAATTCTATTGTTAGCTGAGTCAGGAGATGCGGATGTTAAAGCGTGAAATGAACATTGCCGATTATGATGCCGAACTGTGGCAGGCTATGGAGCAGGAAAAAGTACGTCAGGAAGAGCACATCGAACTGATCGCCTCCGAAAACTACACCAGCCCGCGTGTTATGCAGGCGCAAGGTTCTCAGCTGACCAACAAATATGCTGAAGGTTATCCGGGTAAGCGCTACTACGGCGGTTGCGAGTACGTTGATATCGTTGAGCAACTGGCTATCGATCGTGCAAAAGAGCTGTTTGGCGCTGACTACGCTAACGTACAGCCGCACTCTGGTTCTCAGGCTAACTTCGCTGTTTACACCGCTCTGCTGCAACCGGGCGATACCGTTCTGGGTATGAACCTGGCACAAGGCGGCCACCTGACTCACGGCTCCCCGGTTAACTTCTCCGGCAAACTGTACAACATCATCCCTTACGGTATTGATGAGTCCGGCAAAATTGACTACGAAGACATGGCGAAGCAGGCCAAAGAGCACAAACCGAAGATGATCATCGGTGGCTTCTCTGCTTACTCCGGCGTTGTTGACTGGGCAAAAATGCGTGAAATCGCTGACAGCATCGGTGCATACCTGTTCGTCGATATGGCGCACGTTGCGGGGCTGATTGCCGCAGGCGTTTATCCGAACCCGGTTCCACACGCACACGTTGTGACCACCACCACCCACAAAACCCTGGCGGGTCCACGCGGTGGCCTGATCCTGGCGAAAGGCGGTGACGAAGAGCTGTACAAAAAACTGAACTCTGCTGTGTTCCCAAGCGCGCAGGGCGGCCCGCTGATGCACGTGATCGCAGCGAAAGCCGTGGCGCTGAAAGAAGCGATGGAGCCTGAGTTCAAGGTTTACCAGCAGCAGGTTGCTAAAAACGCCAAAGCGATGGTGGAAGTGTTCCTGAACCGTGGTTACAAAGTGGTTTCTGGCGGTACTGAAAACCACCTGTTCCTGCTGGATCTGGTTGATAAAAACCTGACCGGTAAAGAAGCTGATGCCGCGCTGGGCCGCGCTAACATCACCGTTAACAAAAACAGCGTACCGAACGATCCGAAGAGCCCGTTTGTGACTTCCGGTATCCGTATCGGTTCTCCGGCAATCACTCGCCGTGGCTTCAAAGAAGCGGAAGCGAAAGAGCTGGCTGGCTGGATGTGTGACGTGCTGGACAACATCAATGACGAAGCCGTAATCGAGCGCGTCAAAGGTAAAGTTCTGGATATCTGCGCACGCTTCCCGGTTTACGCATAAGCCATACTGATTGCTGGATGGCGGTGTAAACACCTTATCCGGCCTACGGGTAACTCACATGTAGGCCGGATAAACGAAGTGCCATCCGGCAGTTATATTGACTTAAGCAAGATTGTTTCATCGACTAAAGCCGCCATTGGTGGCTTTTTCTTTGCCTGAATCCATTTTCTCAATAAACGTATTTCTCGGCCCTGATTCAACGTTACTGCGCCGACAATCACGCCATCCTGCAGGTTAAACCATATTGCTTTATGCGCATCTGAATTGCCGCGTATGAACCAGCTTTCTCCCTGCATTTCGCCAACAAATTGTAGGTTGTCATTAAATTGGTCGGTCCAGAACCAGCCAGGTGTCTTCTCCGGCAACGGCAGATTTAGCATTGCGGCGGCGGCAATCTGTGCCTGAAAATTGGCGTTTTCCCAGCTTTCCATGCGTACTAACGAACCGTCGGGCTTGCGCGTTATCGCTACGTCACCGGCGGCGAAAATGTCCGGGTCGGCGGTGGTGCAGGCGCTATCAACGATAATGCCGTTCGCCGTCTCCAGCCCCGCTTCGCGGGCCAGCGCATCATTCGCCACGATACCGATGCCGTAAACCATCGCATCGGCCAGCAGCGTCTCGCCGTTTTGCAGGGTGAGCGAGAGACACTCTCTCGCTTCGGCGTGTTCAATGGCGCTGTTGAGTAACACCCGCACGCCCGCCTGCTGGTGGCGGGCAAGCAGGTAGTCGCGCACCGGAGCAGGTGCGTTACGGCCCATGACCGTTGGTGCCAGCTCCACCACTGTCACCTGACAGCCTCGTTGAGTCGCGCTGGCCGCCAGTTCCAGACCAATGGTGCCCGCACCGACAATGACAATCGACTTACCCGGCAACAAAGTGCCGCGCAGGCGCTCGGCATCAGCGGCATGACGCAGAGTAAAGCATCGATCGCCCAGCTTATCTAACAGCGGAAGGGGGCGTGCCGCAGCGCCCGTCGCAATCAGTAGCCGATCCCACGGATAACTCTGCCCATCAGCCAGCATCAACTGATGCGTTTGGCGGCCGAGCGTCTGCACAGTAACACCCAGATGCAGCTGTACGTTGTGTTCCCGCCACCAGCCAGCGGGGAGTATCGGCTGAAGTTGCGGATTGTCGTCCAGCAGCATCGCTTTGGAGAGCGGTGGGCGTTCATAGGGCTGATGCTGCTCATCGGAAAACAGGTGTAATTCGCCGTCAAATCCCTGCTGGCGCAGTGCGGCAGCAGCCATAGCAGCAGCCTGGCCGCCGCCGACGATAGCGATAGTTTTTTGGTTCATAACGCCTCCTCAGAGATCCAGTCCGGCGGCAACGTGACGAATACCGCGAATACCCAGACCGGCGTCGGCATTGATCATTACGCCACTTAATGTGCGGTTGTTGCGTTTTGACGCCAGCATCACATACGGACCGGTAAAATCCGCAGGCTCAGGGAAAAACTGTAGCGGCAAAATAGCGGCGATTTTTTCTGGCGTCAGCGACTGCATAATCGATGTATCGTTTTGTCCCAACGCTTGCGGGCCGCGTAGATCTGTCGCCATACCGCACGGACCGACACCGTTAACACGTACCTTTGGCGCCAGCTCGTAGGCCAACTGGCGAATCAGCCCGGTAGCCGCATGTTTAGAGGCGGTATACAGAGGGCCGCCGCCGCCGGGATACCATGACGCATTGGACAAGGTAAAGATGATGCTGCCTTCGCTGGCGATAAGTGCGGGGGAACAGGCTTTCGCCCCCAGCAGATAGCCCAGCACGTTGATGTTAAACAGCTCATGAAAGCCGCTCTCCAGTACGTCTGCAGGCGTATTGACCAGCGAGGCGTTGTGATCCCATATGCCCGCATTACCGATAAAACAGTCCAGCTTGCCAAACGCTGTGAGGATTTGATCCACCGCGCGCTGATAGTCGGCGTAGCAGGTGACGTTGCCTTCGATTGCCAGTACATGTTCGCCAAAGCGCTGACGCAGACTGGCAACTTTAGCTGGCGACAGTTCCAGCGTGGCGACCTGCGCACCTTCTTCGATGAAACGCTCGACCAGCGCCAGGCCAAGGCCGGAGCCGCCGCCAGTGATAAAGACCACGTTATCGCGTAAATCGCTCATCTGGCGTCCTCCGGAATATCAACAAACACATCGCTACCGTCCACATATACTGCGTAGGTGGTTAGCGGATCGGTGGCGGGTAAACATAACGCCTTGCCGGTTTTCAGGCAGAAGCTGGCGGCATGCAGTGGGCATTCCACCGTAGCGTCGTCTTCCAGATAACCTTCCGACATCGAGGCGTTACCGTGGCTACAGCGATCGTTAATGGCATAGAACTCGCCGCCAACGTTGAACAGCGCGATGACGGGCGAGGTATCAAGCCGGAGCGCTTCACCCTCCGGCAAATCCCCTACAGGGCAGGCAAATACACGGCTCATCAGAACAGTACACTCAGGTTATGGGAGGTGATCACCGCTTGATCCAGCACGATCTCACGCGCCAGTAAGTGCCACTCATCGCCGGGCAAACGAGGGACTTTGTCCACGCGCGTGCCGACGTAAAACGTCTCGTCCCGCTCTTTTTGCGCGCGATACAGCAGATAGTTGAGGCGCACGGCGAACACGTCGGGCACGTCGGTTTCGCTGATTTGTAAGTTACTAATCAGATGACGGGTACGCGACGGCGGTTCTTCCGCCCAGGCCATGCCGGTTTCCAGCCGCGCGATGCGGCGCTCAAGCTGGTCTTTGTTGTCGTTGAAAATCCAGGTGGTCGGCGGCTGCACGCCTTTTCGACGGTCGCGCGTCTGGGCGTTCACCGTGGTACGCATGGTGTAGCGAATGTCGTCATCCAGTTGCGCCAGCCAGTCGCGAAACTGCCAGTCGTCGAGCATACGCGCTTCTTCATACAGAAACTGGCTGATGCGATGATGCAGTTCGAGAGAAACTAAAGTGCTCATTTCATCACCTCCTGCTGGTAGGCGGCGGTTTTCTCGTGCACTTCCTGCCAGCTTTCGCTGCTGAGCAAATCGGCCCAGCGTTGGTACATGCCACGCGCGGCGGTTTCAGAAAAGATGTAGTTGGTGATCCCCGGAATGCCGTCTTCACGACGTTTCTCCTGGCCAAGCCCCATTTCCAGACACAATTTCGTGTTGCGTGCGCGATGACCTTTCAGCAGTTTTTGAATTTCACACCAGTTTTCCGAGTCGTCCTGCTCCAGGAACCCGGCGGGGCCAAAAGCCCGCGTGGCGCTGTTTTCAAACGCGGCTTTCACTTCATCAGAGGCGGCTTTATCGGTAATACAGAACGCCCACACCTCAACCTGGTCCGGCCCACGCGGGTGCCAGACGCGCAGCGTGGCGGTACCGTTGAGCCAGGAAAGCGTTGGGAAAATGTTGTTGTGACCGGCCAGACGCAGGGCGCGCACTTTACCCAGACGCTGCTCGGCTTCCGCGTAGGTGTCGCGGTAGTAGCTGGAGACCTCACCGTCGACCCAGACGTTGGCATCGGGATTCTCAGTAAAGAAAAATCCGCTGCCGTGCCCATCCTGACCGAACTGTAGCGCGTCTTTGGCGGTTTCCCACACCGGGCGGGCGGTCTGACCATCGCCGAGGCGCTTATCGCTACCGTCGTCTTTCGCTCCCAGCACCTGCACCGCAGAGGCATGGCTGAACAGCGCGTGATACTGGTCGCTGGCAAACTGTTCGGCGGGGAATTTCCAGTTACAATCGATGGTCCACTTTTGTACGCCACCGACGATTTCGGTGCCGCCTTCACGACGATCGAGTACGCCGTCGAGATACCAGGCGATGTCGCCGAGATAATCGCCAAGCGCAGGCGCGGAGGTATCCCAGTTACCGAAAATCAGTCCCTTGTAGCTCTCTACGCCAGGCACTTCGTTCAGCCCCCAGTGCGATTTGCATAAACCTTGCGGATAAGCGCGCGGCTCCAGCGGGACGTCGATCAGCTCGCCGTTAATACCGTAAGACCAGCCGTGATACGGGCAGGTGAAGGCGCGGGTATTGCCGCAGTCGGCGTAGCTGACGCGCATCGCACGGTGGCGACACTGGTTGAGAAACGCTTTGATGCTGCCGTCTTTCTGGCGAACCACCACCACCGCATCCTCGCCCATGTAGGTGTTAAAAAAATCACCGGGTTTGGGGATTTGGCTTTCGTGGGCGAGAAATAGCCAGCAGCGTCCGAAGATGCGTTCCAGCTCCAGTTGGTAAATTTCAGGGTCGGTATAAATTCGTGGGGTTACGCGACCGTTTTGCGTGTCGATCAGTTGGTAGATGTCTAAATTTGAGGGTGTGGTCATATTTTTTAATCCTGAAAGCTAAGATGTATTGACCTTCTTTTTTTGTACCCTAAGGATGTTGCTGGTTAGTTATCAATCTGTGAAATAGTAAATTTCTACCAGTTGAGACATTTTTTCGATAACAAGGAGCAGGGCATGGAACTGAGGCACTTACGCTATTTCGTAGCAGTGGCGCAGGCGCTGAATTTCACCCGGGCGGCAGAAAAGCTGCATACCTCTCAGCCGTCATTAAGCAGCCAGATCCGCGATCTTGAAACCTGCGTGGGCGTTTCGTTGCTGGTGCGGGATAAACGAAAAGTTGCGCTGACGGCGGCCGGTGAGTGCTTTTTACAAGATGCGCTGGCGATCCTCGAACAGGCGGAAAACGCCAAAGTTCGTGCCCGTAGAACGGTGCAGGAAGATAATCATTTCTCCATTGGCTTTGTCCCTTCTGCAGAGGTCAATCTGTTGCCGAAAGTGCTGCCTTTGTTTCGTTTAAAACAACCGGATACGCACATTGAACTGGTGAGTCTGATCACCACCGAGCAGGAAGAGAAGATCCTCAGCGGAGAGCTGGACGTTGGCTTAATGCGCCACCCGGTGTACAGCCCGGATCTCGATTATCTGGAGCTGATTCATGAGCCGTTGGTCGTTGTGTTACCGGTGAATCATCCGTTAGCTAATGAGCAGGCAATCTCCGCAGAACAACTACACGGCGTGAATTTTGTCAGCACCGATCCGGCCTATTCCGGCGCGTTAGCGATGATTGTCAAAAACTGGTTTCAGCAGCAAAAAAGCCAGCCTAACATTGTGCAAGTGGCAACCAACATTCTGGTGACCATGAACCTGGTCGGCATGGGGTTGGGGGTGACTTTGATACCCGGTTATATGAATAATTTTAATACCGGACAGGTGGTTTTTCGGCCAATTATTGGTGATGTCCCAACCATCGCGTTGCTGATGGCGTGGAAAAAAGGATCGCTCAAACCGGCACTGACCGATTTTATCGCCACGGTACATGAACGTTTGGCCGTGAGTCTGACGGTGTAATGGTTACAACTCGCTGAGCTGTGACTCGACATACAGATAGCCAATTCCCATGAGTTGCTGGGCACGATTGAGCTGGCCGAAGCTTATCTGAGTCGCTCTGGCGCGCGGGTTATCACCGTGATCAAACGGGTTAAACCCAGTTTGCTGCACCAAGGTATTGAGCCAGCTATCGCCAAAAGCACAGCTACGACCGTACAACCATATCTGATTAATATTCAGTATATTCAGAAAGTTATATAAACTAAGCCCAATGGCGCTGGCGGCATGCTCGGCCCAGGCCTGAATACGAACATCACCGTTCTGCCAGGCAGTAATAAGCTGGTCGGTGGTGAGTGTTTCCGGATCGTAAAGGGACGTCGGCTGCGATTTCATCCACACGCGGGCCTGTTTTTTCAACGCGCTCAATGATGCCACCGTTTCCAGACAGCCATAGCGACCGCAGTCACAGGCAATTCCATCGGGATGAACGATGGTGTGTCCAATCTGGCCGCTGCCATACAGACTACCGCGCCAGATATTGTCGTTAATCACAAACGATGAGCCGATACCGTAATCAACGTTAATCACGCAAAAATCACCGTTAGCCGCTGGGTTTTGCCATTTTTCGGCCAGCGCCAGCATCACACAGTCATTGTCCAGGCGGACCTGTACGCCAAGCATCTCTTCCAGCAGATATTTTATTTCCACCGGTGTTTTCCACGGGGCCTGGGGCATGGTTTTTGATGCGCCGGTGATCGGATCAACCTGGCCGTGAACGCCGAGTGCCAGATTAATCGTGACCTCGGGAAATTGTCGACGGTATTCCCGCCAGTGTGCAGCCAGGGCTGACAGCAGCGCTTTGGGGGTTTCCGGCTTAATGACCTCATGACGCCAGTCGCCGATGGCAACCAGCCGTGCGTCCGCCAGTTGGCTGGTGATACTGGTAGGGGTGACGTTGATACATAGCGTCCATGCGCCTTTTTCTGGCAAATGATAGCTGCCGCTGCTCAAACCGCGCTGGCTTAAGGTTTTTCGCGAATGACTGATCCTCCCCTCATCCATTAGCTCTTCGAGGATATTGCTGACCGCCGGGATCGACAGGCTGGTGAGCTGCGCCAGCTGTGACTTGCTGAGCTGCTTTTCCCGCCACAGGTGCGACAAAAAGATCTGCTTATTCGCCTGACGAACCCTGGCGTTGTTGAACCCCGAACGCTGCATTCACTTAACTCCCTTAACTATATTGCGTGAGCATTGCGCATTTTAGCGCCACTTAACTGCCGCAGAATAGCATCAAGTTAAATTTTTACTTTTTCTTATTGAGTGGAGAGCGGCATGTACGGTTCAGTTAAAGTCTGGCAAGAAACGATCACCCTCCCAACGTGGACGGCGGGTGAAGAAGATGCCAACCCAATGTTTCTGGAAAAGCGGGTTTACCAGGGATCTTCTGGCGCGGTGTATCCGTATGGCGTGATTGATACGCTGACCGGCAAACGTGAAATGCGCGACTATCAGGCGGTGTGGATGGAGAATGACTTCATTCGCGTCATGCTGTTGCCGGAGTTAGGCGGGCGTATTCATCGAGCGTATGACAAAGTACAGCAACGCGATTTTGTCTACTACAACGAAGTGGTGAAGCCCGCTCTGGTTGGTTTGCTTGGGCCGTGGATCTCTGGTGGCATTGAATTTAACTGGCCGCAGCATCATCGCCCAACCACTTTTATGCCAGTCGATTTTACGCAGCAGCAGGGTGAGCATGGCGAATATACCGTATGGATGGGTGAGGTAGAACCTATGCGCGGTTTACAGGTGATGACCGGATTTACGCTGTATCCGGATCGCGCCCTGATCGAGATAACCGGGAAGGTGTTTAACGGTAACGCTACGCCGCGCCATTTTTTATGGTGGGCGAATCCAGCGGTGAAGGGCGGCGACGATCACCAGAGCGTGTTTCCGCCGGATGTGACCGCAGTATTTGACCACGGTAAGCGTGATGTTTCTGCGTTTCCTATCGCCACCGGCACATACTATAAAGTGGACTACTCGGCTGGCGTGGATATCTCGCGCTACAAAAACGTGCCGGTACCGACCTCCTACATGGCTGAAAAATCAGATTATGATTTTGTTGGTGCATGGCATCACGGTGAGCGAGGCGGGCTGCTACATGTGGCTGACCACCACGTTTCGCCAGGGAAAAAACAGTGGACCTGGGGCTATGGCGACTTTGGCGTTGCCTGGGATCGTAACCTTACCGATGACAACGGTCCTTATATTGAACTGATGACCGGGGTCTTTACCGACAACCAGCCGGATTTCACCTGGCTTGCGCCGTACGAAGAGAAAGTCTTCGTACAAAACTTCCTGCCCTACAGCGAACTGGGCATGGTGCAAAACGCCAGTACGCAGTTGGCGCTTCGTCTGGTACGTGAGAGTAACCAGCTTTCTGTGGGCGTTTATGCGATTGCGCCGCTGCACGACGTGCAGATTACGCTTTCTGCCGATGGACAACCGTTCTATGAGCATACGCTGACCCTGGAGCCCGGACAAAGCTGGCTGGCTGATGTGTCTGACGATAACCATGCGCGGGTAACGATGACTGTCACTGGCGCCGATGGCACTACGCTTTTGCAGTACGAAGAGCACATCGCGCAAGAGTTACCACTGCCATCGGCGGCCGTCGCGCCAGCGCTGCCAGAAGCGCTTTCTAATACCGATGAACTCTATTTTATTGGTCAGCATCTGGAGCAGTACAACCATGCCAGCCGCTATGCCGAAGATTATTATCGCCGCGCGCTGGACGTTGATCCGCTGGACTACCGCAATAATGTGGCCCTGGGGACGCTGGCGCTAAACCGCGCCGACTGGGCGCTGGCGGCACAATGTGCTGGCAAGGCGCTGGAGCGGGCGCATAAGCTCAATAAAAATCCGCGTGATGGCGAGGCGAGTATGCTGCTGGCCGCCGCACAGGAACGTCAGGGCGATGATGACAGCGCGTGGGATAATTATTATAAGGCCAGCTGGAGCGGCAACTGCCGGGATGCGGCTTTCTGGTCGTTAGCGCGTCTGGCGATGAAGCGTCAGGACTACGCTGGCGCATTGGAAAAGGTGGAGCAGAGCCTGCGCTTTAACGGCAGTAATAACCTGGCGATGGGATTGAAAGCGCTGGCGCTGGCAAAGCTTGATCGCAATGCGCAAGCGCTGGACTACATTCGCCAACAGCTGGTGGATTATCCGCTGAGCTATACCCTGCACTATGCGCGCTGGGCTATCTGCCAGGACGAGGCGACAGCGCTTGCGCTGATCTCGATTACCGGGCGTCGCGGGACCAACGCGTGTGAACTGGCAGGCTGGCTGACCTCTTTGGGGCAAAAGGATGCTGCCCGTGGCGTGCTGGAACTGCTCGACAGCCAGGAAACGCTGCCGATGCTGTGGCGCGCCTCGCTGAGCGATAATCCACAACCCTTCATTGAACGTGCTCGTGAGTGTCTGCAAAACCGCGTGCGTTTCCCCAATACGCTGGATGAAGTGCAGATGCTGCAAACTCTTGAGCAAAGCGCTTTTGCCCGCTATTTACTCGGCTGTTTCTGGTACAGCAAACGGCGTTATGCCGAGGCGGTTTCCTGCTGGCAGTTCACGCTTGCGCAGGAAGCGGATTTCGCTCCGGCGCATCGTTTACTGGGGATTTACGCCTGGAACAAACTGCACGATGCGCAGCAGGCGAAACAGTATCTGTCGCAAGCCGTGGCGCTGGAGCCGCAAAATGCCCGCTTCCTGTTTGAACTCGACTATCTCAACAAGCTGATGGCACAACCGGCTGAACAGCGTCTGCAGCGGCTGGAAGCCAGCAAAGAGATTGTCTTCCAGCGTGATGATCTGACGGTGGAACTGCTCAGCTTGTGGAATGGGTTGGGGCGCTATGACGATGCCGCCGCAGTATTACGTGAGCGGGTGTTCCATCCGTGGGAAGGCGGTGAAGGTAAAGCCACCGGGCAATATCTGCTTAATCAATTACATCGTGCGCTGGCTGCCGTGCAGTCCGGCGACCCGCAAACTGCTATTACGCAACTGCAACAGGCGCTGCACTATCCGCAAAACCTCGGGGAAGGCCGTTTGCCAGGGCAAACGGATAACGACATCTGGTATTTGCTGGGGTATTGCGCGCAGCTGCAAGGCCATTTCGAAGAGTCTCATCGCTACTTCTCCCGTGCGACGCGCGGCGGAAGCTCACTGGATGCCGGACGTTACTACAACGACCAGCCAGTGGACTATCTCTTCTGGCAGGGTATGGCGCAGAGAAAACTTGGCGATGATGCAGAGGCGGACGCTCTGTTCAATAGCTTCCTGCAATGGGTTGAGTCGCATCACGACAACGTGCCGGATGTTGATTTCTTTGCCGTATCGCTACCCGACCTGGTGGTGCTGGATACCTCAGCAGAAGCAAAACACCAGCAACACTGCCTGTTTATCAATGCGCTCGGGCATCTGGGGCTAGGAAATAGCGCCGCCTGTCAGCGTGAACTTGATGAACTCCTGCAACTCAATCCGGCACATGACAAGGCATTACTGCTGCGTCACGCCATTAACGTAAGGCTTTTCCAGTAATACCCGAAACGGGTGGGGGATAACCTCACCCGAAACCTACTGTACCCTGCGTTTCCCTGAAAGAGGAATCATAATGAATAACGCGCAGACACATTTAAAGATTGGTTATGTCTGGACTATCTGCCTGGTTGCGGCCTGCGGAGGTTTACTGTTTGGCTATGACTGGGTGGTGATCGGCGGGGCAAAACCCTTCTATGAAGCATATTTCTCGATTACCGATCCGGCGCAATCCGGCTGGGCGATGAGTTCCGCGCTGGTTGGTTGTATCTTTGGCGCACTGATTTCCGGCTGGTGCGCCGATAAATTTGGCCGAAAAATGCCGCTGATTCTCTCAGCTATCCTGTTTAGCGCTTCTGCCTGGGGAACTGCCGTCGCCAGCAATTTCGACATGTTTATTGTCTATCGCATTGTGGGCGGCGTGGGGATTGGTCTGGCGTCTGCGCTAAGTCCGCTGTATATCGCCGAGGTCAGCCCCGCTGAAAAGCGAGGTCGCTTTGTTGCCGTTAACCAGCTCACCATCGTCATTGGCGTGCTGGCGGCGCAGCTTATCAACCTGATGATTGCCGAACCTGTTGCCACAGGCGCTACGCAGCAGGCAATTGTTGAAAGCTGGAACGGTCAGACAGGCTGGCGCTGGATGTTTGGTGCTGAATTAGTGCCTGCGGTAATTTTCCTGGTGCTGATGTTCTTTGTACCTGAATCGCCGCGCTGGCTGGTGAAAGCGGGCAAAGCCGATCGTGCGCGTGCCATGCTGCAGCGCATTGGTTCGGCGGAATATGCCGGGCAAACGCTGAAAGAGATTGAACATACGCTGCAAAAAGATAATCACAAGGTCGCGTGGTCAACGCTGTTACAACCGCAGATCAAACCGATCGTGATTATTGGCATGGTGCTGGCAGTGTTCCAGCAGTGGTGTGGGATCAACGTTATTTTCAACTATGCGCAGGAGATCTTCGCCTCTGCCGGATTCGACATCAACGGTACGTTAAAATCGATCGTGGCGACAGGGATCATCAATCTGGTCTTTACCCTTGCCGCTCTGCCGTTAGTGGACAAAATTGGCCGTCGTAAACTGATGCTGTTCGGCGCGTCAGGATTGACGGTTATCTACGTACTGATTGCCGGGGCGTACGGGTTGGGCATTATGGGCTGGCCGGTTCTGGTTCTGGTGCTGGCGGCAATCGCGATTTATGCTCTGACGCTGGCGCCGGTGACCTGGGTGCTGCTATCAGAAATTTTTCCCAACCGCGTGCGCGGGCTGGCAATGTCGCTGGGGACGCTGGCGCTGTGGATTGCTTGTTTCCTGCTGACCTATACCTTCCCGCTGCTCAATGCGAGTCTGGGCGCGTCGGGAAGCTTCCTGCTGTACGGTGTGATTTGCGCGATGGGCTTCATCTATGTTTTGCGTAATGTACCGGAAACCAAAGGCGTGACGCTGGAAGCGCTGGAAGAACAGCTGGCGGCGCAGCATACAAAAGTTGGTGCATCAACCCAACCGCGAAGCGCCCGCTAATGGATGGTCTGCTGACGCTACAAAACGCACATCTGCGGATGTGCGTCGATCCGCAGGGCGGTTCTCTATTAAGCCTGGTTTCGTTACAACATCAACAGGCCATTTTACGCGAAGGTCATGGTCAGCAGCCTGGTGATTGCGGCCTGTTCCCGATGCTGCCGGTCGCGAATCGGGTGGCGGGAAATCGTTTTATGCTGCGCGGTGAAGAGGTGGTTTTACCTCAACATGGCGCAGACGATACTTTCTTCCTGCACGGTGACGGCTGGCTGCAACGCTGGCAGATTATTACCGCTACCCAAAGCGGCTGTTTGCTGCAGTTGCGCAGTTGGCACCCCTGCGGCTACGACTATACGGCGCAGCTTTGCTATCAACTGGAAACCTCAAGCCTGCACGCCTCGTTGACGCTCACTCATTGCGGTGAACAGTCAATGATTTACGGCTGTGGGTTCCATCCATTTTTCGCCTTTGATAAGCGCAGCACGGCGCAGTTCACCGCCGGCGGTTACTGGCCGGAGGGGGAACAGCATCTGCCGCTGGAATGGCAACGCGATATCCCTGCAGTGGCGGATTTCAAGCATGCGCAATACGGTGAGGATAGCTGGCTGAATGTCGGATATTCTGGCTGGAGCGGGCGGGCCGTTATTCAGCGAGATGTAATGAAAGTCACGATTTTAGCGCAAACTCCGTGGTTGATGCTGTTCAGAATGTCGGGTGAGGAGTTCCTGTGCCTGGAGCCGCAAACGCATCCGGTGAATGCCCACAACATGCAGGGGCAGCCGGGATTGCAGGTTTTAGCGCAGGGAGAACGCTGCCATTTTGCGATGCAAATTAGCGTCGAATAGGGCAAAAATCATGTTATCTGCCTGTTAATGCTCTCTTGCGCCAGCCTGCGTTTGTCGCCAGACTATCACCTCCAAACGGGAGGGATTCATGGCTTTGCATTCCACGCGCTGGCTGGCGCTCGGTTATTTCACCTACTTCTTTAGCTACGGTATCTTTCTGCCTTTCTGGAGCGTCTGGCTCGAAGGGTTAGGGCTGACGCCGGAAACCATCGGCTTACTGCTGGGCGCGGGGCTGATTGCCCGTTTTCTCGGTAGCTTGCTGATTGCACCGCGTGTGAGCGATCCCTCTCGGCTGATCTCAGCGTTACGTATTCTGGCCTTGTTGACGTTGGTGTTTGCGCTGGCCTTCTGGGCGGGGACCAACGTGGCGTGGCTGATGGTGGTGATGGTCGGCTTTAACCTGTTTTTCTCGCCGCTGGTGCCGCTGACCGATGCACTGGCCAACACCTGGCAAAAACAGATAACCATGGATTACGGTCGGGTGCGACTGTGGGGATCCGTGGCCTTTGTGATCGGCTCTGCGTTGACCGGCAAACTGGTGAGCCTGTTCGACTATCGGGTGATCCTGGTCCTGTTATCGCTTGGCGCCGCCTCAATGCTGCTGGGCATGATGATTCGCCCGAGCGTGCAACCAGCGGGTGAAAACCGTCAGCAGGAGAGCGCAGGATGGCCCGCCTGGCGCGCGCTAATAACCCAAAGCTGGCGTTTTCTGGCCTGCGTGAGTCTGCTGCAGGGCGCACATGCAGCTTATTACGGTTTCAGCGCCATTTACTGGCAGTCTGCCGGTTATTCCGCTTCGGCGGTGGGCTATTTATGGTCATTAGGCGTGGTGGCGGAAGTGATTATTTTTGCGCTCAGCCACAAGCTGTTCCGCCGCTTTAGCGCTCGCGATCTTCTGCTACTTTCCGCCGTTTGCGGCGTGGCGCGTTGGGGTCTGATGGGCTGGAGCACAGAGCTGCCATGGCTGATTGTGGTGCAAATCCTGCATTGCGGAACGTTTACCGTCTGCCACCTGGCGGCGATGCGTTACATTGCGGCACGCCAGGGCAGTGAAGTGATTCGTCTGCAGGCGGTATATTCTGCGGTGGCGATGGGCGGCAGTATCGCCATCATGACCGTTTTCGCCGGCTATCTGTACCAGAACCTGGGCAGCGGCGTATTCTGGGTGATGGCGCTGGTGGCGCTCCCGGCAATTGTTCTGCGCCCGAAAGTGGTGGCGCAGCCTGCGACGTTATGATTCAAGGATTTTGCGGATTTGCTGCTGCTGGTGAGACGTAAGCGCCAGATCCGCATGAATCAGCGGGGGAGAAAACAGCGGTAGCGGCGTGGTGTACGGTGTAATAATCAGCGTTACGCCACGCGGCGCTCCCTCTTTTTGAAAGTCCTGCATCGGCATATGCTTTACGTTGAGCGGCAGCAACGTCAGTTCGCGCAGCTGTTGTTCTATATGCGCTTCAAGTTGTTCGTTACTACCGGTCAGCAGGATAATCTGCTTTTCGTGCAAATCCTTCTCCTGCATCAGCCAGGCGCCGAAAATAACGGCGACCAGGCCGATCTCTTCTTCTGAAAACTGGACATCGTATTCCGCTTCAAAGCCGTGAATCGCCTCGCGGGTAGTTCGAACCAGCCGGGGATAAAGTCGGCTGAACTCCTCCGGTAGCGTGTTATCAATGCCGATGGCAAACACGCTGCGGTTCAGTGCCTGGGCCAGGTGGATATACAACTGGTCATTCAGCCCTTGCTCGTCGCTGAAGCGCACGTTGCCATACTCGCGAAAACGCAGCACCAGCCGCGCAATAGCAAGGCGCAGGCGGCGATCCTGCTGGTGATTATCGCGGATCGGGTCGGGGATGCGGATCATTGAGAATAACAACGCCATAAACAGCGATTCGCCCAGCGGCGCACTTTGCATGACGTGGCGCTGCCAGTGGCGGCCAATTTCCTCGGCGAGCGGATACTCAGCGCAGGATTGCGCCCACCGTTGCTGGAGTGGATTAAACTCCGGGGTGATCCCCGCGTGGTGCTGTAGCAGACAATATTGTAAATACAAGCGCAGGAACTGGATGTCACGACACTCAAACGGCTTCTGTAAGCGCCGGGAGCACAGATTGATGAGCGCATGCAGATTGGTGTCGTCATACAGAGTACGTGCGATACCTTGTTGTTTAAGAGCAATTTTTAAAGTGGGCGTGAAATGCTGAGCGATAAAAGTAGGGCAAATCCGCAGGCCACGGCGCAGCCACTGCAACAGACACAGACGCTGATTTAGCGGGGTTCCTTCGATCGCATAGCCACCATTCTGCGCTGTGGCTATCGTGAGCCGGTGATAGCGCTGGATTTCGAGCCCTGCGCCAATAATATCTTCCTGAACCGTGGCATCATCGACACCATTGAGGCTGCTGAAGGTTTGTGTAGTCGCGATTTGCCCCGGCAGGAAAAGCGTCAGCAGAACCTGGCAACGGCGCTGGGGAGCGGAAAGTACAGATGGCGGAGCAAGCGTTGACATCATCTGTAGGGTCTCCCGTAAGTATGTTTGATAAGAATAGCTAAAGTTTGCTCATAGATTTGAGGAATGGAATGCTTTCCACCAGGAATGCTGGAGAGCGTCACAGAATTTTTAACGTGCGGAACAGATAGCGGTAGTGGAACGCAGCGCGTTAATCCGCTTTTTCACTGCTTTATCTTTTTGTTGAGATATAAAAAATGCCAGAGGGGGGGAATGCTGGCGGAGGGAGGTATGAAAATGCTATCTCAGAGAAGTGAAAAACCTAAAGTGAACGTAGCAATACGACGGAGGCAACAGATTCATTACCTCCGTAACAGCTGTCTGGCGTTACTTCTCACGACTCAACGTTAATCCCACATCGCCGCCCGGATGTACCGCCAGCAGCGTTTCCTTTGAGTAGCCGCTCTCGCTCATCAGACAGGCACAGGCGGCGTCAAAGATAGCAAGCACCAGTAAAATGGAGGTGGTGGCTAACATGTTCAGCGGGTCGGCCTCTCGCTGAACGCCAGTGGAAATCACTAGCTTCGATGCTTTAGCGATGGCCGAATCGGCGTTTTCAGTCACGCTCAGGATGGGCACATTCCTCGCAGCCAGTCCGGGCAGCAGCCGGGTGAGCTCGTCCGAATTCCCCCCGCGTGACAGCATAATCACCAGGTCGTCGGCGCGTAAAAAACCGAGATCGCCATGTGCTGCGTCCGTCGCGTTGAGGTAAATCGCCGGACGTTCCACGCAGGCAAGCATATGTGCGACTTTACGCGCTGCAATGCCAGAGGTACCGACGCCGGTGACGACGATTTTGCCCTGACAACCGCGCAGCTCCGCCATCAGCGACTGCCAGACAGGTTCAGTCAGATGCTGCCCCAGACCCGCCAGGGCATCGCTATAGAGCTGGAATACGCCGCTGGCCTGAGACCAGGAGTTACTCATGCGTCCTCCTGCATCAACTGGCGGTATTTCATATGATCCTGATACATCTCGTGGAATACCCGATATTTGCGATCGTAGTACTGCTTAATGCGATTAGTCTGCGGGGTAACCGTTTTACCAATCCGGCTCATCGCTGACATTGCTTCCGGGAAGGTATCGAACACGCCCGCGGCGATAGTTCCCATCATGGCGCCACCCAGCAGCATGGCTTCGCTCTCTTCAGGCAGCAGCATCGCACAGCCGGTGGCGTTGGCATGCTCCTGAACGAAGATCGGGTTTTTCGTCCCGCCGCCGCTGGCCATAATGGTATCGATCGTGTAGCCGCTTTGATTCATCGTTTCAATGATATGACGGGTTCCCAGCGCAATGGCCTGAATGGTCGCGAGGTACTGTAACGCCATATCTTCCGGCGTGCGCGACAGCTTCAGTCCAGTGATAGCGCCTGTGAGCGTTGGGTTGGCGCGCGGTGAACGGTTGCCGTGGAAATAGGGCAGGATGTGCATATCGCGGGTTAAAAATGCGATATCTTCCGGCTCACCGGCCATTTTACGCAGCAGCGCATTCAACACTTCATAAATGGTCTGCCCTTGAGATTTCGCCTGGGTCAACAAGGTTTCGTAACAAGGATGCGACTGAATAACGTGGTCGATTAACGCCCCGGTTGCCGACTGTCCACCTTCGTTAAGCCAGTATTCTGGCAGCACTGCTGAGTAGTAAGGCCCCCAAACACCGCCGATAAAACGCGGCTCTTTGGAAATCGCCATGTGTCCGGTAGAGGTGCCGCCAATCAGCGCGACGCGGCGATCGAAATCCGCTACCTCGCCGGAAACACCGCTCGCGCCGAGCGTACCGAGCGTACCGGCGTGGGCATCGATGATCGAGACGCTGACAGCGGTCCCCGGAATCAGCCCCATTTCGCTGGCGGCGCGCGCAGAAAGACCATGACCAAGCGGTTCGCCCATGGTTTTCACGTAGCGACCAATTTTGGCGGCATCATGTTCCAGCAAGTCTTCCAGCCCAATCTGGCGGAAATAACTGGCATCCCATTTGTCTTCATGGCCCATATAGGTCCATTTACACACCGTCGAGCACAGTGAGCGCGTGTCATCGCCCGTTGCGCGCCAGGTCAGGAAATCGGGCAGGTCAAAGTAGTATCCCGCATTGGCCCAGGTGTTGGGCATATGTTGCTTCAACCACAGCAGTTTGGGCGTTTGCATTTCCGGGGAGATAATACCGCCAACGTAGTCCAGCACCCGATGATGCAGGGCGTTAATGCGCTCAGCCTGAGTAATGGCGCGGTGATCCATCCACACAATGATATTCTGTTCGCTGCGCCCGGACGGACTAATGGTCAGTGGTTTACCTTCTTTGTCCAACACCACCAGTGAACAGGTCGCGTCAAAGCCCAGACCTTTCACCTGGATAGGGTTGATATCCGACTGGTTAATCGCATCGCGAACCGCGTTACACACCGCCTGCCAGATGTTATCGGAAGACTGCTCAACAAAATCGGCCTGCGGACGGTAAATCTCGATGGCCCGACTGGCCTGGCCGACCATTCTGCCGTTGAGATCAAACACGCCAGCACGGGCGCTTCCGGTTCCGACATCCACACCAATAAAGTAACTTGCCATAATTTTTTCTCCTGAAATCAGGCTTTACGATTCTGTAATGCGATAAAGAGGATCAGCACCGCGCCCCACAGCGCCATCGTCAGATAGCTGCTGACCCCCAGCAAGTTAAGGCCGCTTTCCAGCATTTGCAGCACAATCAGCGCCAGTACCAGGCCGATAATGCGTCCGAAGCCGCCATCCGGATTGATGCCACCGAGTACGGAGGCAAGGATGGTGACCAGCAGGTAGGACTCACCGTATCCGGCTTTTGCCGAGTTGAATTTCGCCATCATCAGAATGGCGGCGACCCAGCCGAGCAGGGCTGAAATCACGTACACGGAAATTTGTACCCGTACGGTATTCACACCACTGTAGCGGGTAGCCTGTTCATTGGAGCCGACGAGATAAAGACTGCGCCCCAGCGTGGTGTGCTCCAGCAGTACCCATAGCAGGATTGCCACCAGGAAAAAGAGCAACAGCGCCACCGGAATACCCGCAATCGTGGCGTTGCCAAGGTACTGAATGGCGGTCGGGAAACCCGAAATCACCGTCCCGTTGGAGAGCAGAATATTCAGCCCGGAGATAAGTGTCATCGTGCCGAGGGTGGCGAGAATCGGTGAGACGCCGACCCAGGCAATCAGCGCGCCGTTGAGCGTACCGATAGCCACCGCCACGGCTGCGCCTGCCAGCAGCGCCAGCACCAGAAACAGCGGGTTATCCGGATGGGTAACGATAATCGCTGCCATTACCAGCGAGCAGGCGTTCGCCCCGGCAATAATTGACAGGTTAATGCCGCCGGTCAGCATGGTCATACCCATCCCGAGGGCCAGCATACCGAGGATCGGTAACTGTGAGCCTATCGACTGGAAGTTAGCGACGCTAAAAAAACGGCTGCCGAGCAGGGCTGAGAAAACCAGGGCGACGACCACAATAATGACGCATTGCAGACGAATGATGGCATCACCGGGTAAAAATCTGGCGATTGTTTTCATCTCAAAGCTCCCTTGCCAGTTTGCGTTTTTCGTTCCAGGCCGTGGCACTGATGCTGACCAGGATAATGGCGCCGCTGAATACGGTGTGCCAGTAAGAGGAGACGCTGAGTAGCGTCAGACCATTTTGTAAGAAGGCGAGCAAGACAACGCCGAGCAGGGTTCCGGTCAACGTACCGCGCCCGCCGCTCATGCTGGTTCCGCCGAGTACGACCGCCGCCAGCACCGTCAGCTCAAAGCCGAGCAGCGAATTGGGTGCAACTGACTGGGTGATTTGCGCCTGAACCACGGCGGCAACACCTGCCAGAATGCCCATATAGCCATAGACGTAGAAATGCAGCTTCAGCAGATTCAGCCCCAGGCGTGAGGCCGCGTCGCGGTTGCCGCCCATGGCGTAAACCTGACGGCCAAGACGGGTATAGTTCATCAGCACTGCGGTAAAGACGATCACCGCCGCCAGGCACAGCAGGGGCAGGGTGAGGCCGTAGTCGTAGCCATCTGCCGCGGTGAAGGAGAACCAGTTAATGCCGTTCATAAACCAGTCAGGGAAACCGTACAGCCAGGTGCCTTTGGTGGCGTAAACCAGAAGGCCGTAGTAGACGTTCAGCGTGGCGATGGTAATGATGATTGCCGGAACGCGCAGCCAGTAGACCAGGAAGCCATTAATGAGCCCAAGCAGCAGGCCCACCGCAATCGCAATGGTTAACGCCAGAGCGAAGTTACCGCCGTGGCCGATCACCCAACTGGCCATCGCATACTGGGCAATCGCGGTCATCGCCGGAAAGGAGATATCGATCCCACCGGAAATCAGCACCACAAACAACCCGCAGGCAAGAATGCCGAGAATCGCGTAGCTGGTGGCCACATCTGTCAGATTGCCGAGCGAGAGGAACTCATCGGTGCTGACACTTAGCCCAACCGCGAGCGCTACGACCAGCAGGCCCAGCCAGAATTCATGTTGTCCGATTAAACGGGACAGATGCATCTTATTCATTGATTACCTCGACCACTTCAGCAATCTCCTCTTCACGGCAGTGATGAGGATTAAATTCCGCCACCAGTCTGCCGCGACGCATCACCAGCACGCGGTGGCTGTTGTAATATGCTTCCGGAATTTCATCGCAAATCATCAGCACCGCCATACCTTGTTCCGCCAAATCGCGGGCTATCTGGTAAATGCCCTCTTTGTTGGCGATATCCACGCCGACGGTAGGCGAGTCGAGGATCAGGATGCGGGGATTGGTCGCCACCCATTTGGCAATGGCGATACGCTGGGCATTGCCGCCGGAAAGGGTTTTGACCGGCAGGTGCGGATCGGACACTTTGATATTCAGTTCGCGGATTAAATCGGCGACCAGCTTTTGCGCTTTACGATGATCGAGCAAGCCGCTACCGGTGTGCAGTTGATCAAACACCGTGACGATGGTGTTGTCGTAAATCGACTGCTCCATGATCAGCCCCTGCGTCAGGCGATCTTCTGAGACGTAGCCGATCCCGTGCTTAATGGCGTCGTGGTTATTATGAAGCGTGACCGGCTGACCGTTAATACGCATCTCGCCGCTTTCCGGGTGCGTCATGCCAAACAGGCTCAAACAAAGCTCGGTACGCCCGGCGCCCAACAGGCCGACAATCGAGACAATCTCGCCGCCATGCAGCGACAGATTAATGTTCTGGTATTTGCCTCTGCGGCTGAGATTGCGCAGCTCCAGCAGGGGTTCTCGATCGTCGAATGATTTCTCCGGCAGCGGGCTGTAGTGGAAGCGTTGTCCGGTCATCAGGAAAGCCAGCTCGTGGCTGTCGAGTTCGCTGGCAGGATATGTGCCCACCAGTTTGCCGTCGCGCATGACGCTGATACGGTCTGCCACTTCCATTACTTCATCCAGACGATGGCTGACAAACACCACGCAAATGCCGGCCGCTTTAAGTTCGTTAACCACCTTCAGCAGTCCATTGACCTCCTGGCGGGTTAGCGAGGCGGTGGGCTCGTCCATAATCACCAGACGCGCATCTGCGGCAATTGCCCGGCAAATAGCGACCAGCTGTCGGTCGGCAATCGAGAGTTTTTCTACTTTTTTATCGGGATCGATATTCACCCCGATACGTTTCATGGCTGCCAGCGCCTGCTGTTTCATAGCACCACGACGCACCCAGATATCACCGCCCGGCAGATAGCGGTTGACCGCGATATTTTCTGCGACGCTAAAGTTGGGGAACAGCGACAGGTCCTGATAAATAACCTGAATGCCATAATGGGAAGAGAGCTGCGGCGTCAGGTGATGGAACAATTTTCCGTCGAGTAAAATCTGCGCGCCTTTTTCCGGGTGATAAACCCCGGAGATCACTTTAATAATGGTACTTTTACCACAGCCGTTTTGACCCGCCAGACAGTGAACTTCGCCTTTTCTCAGCGTCAGATTCACGTTATCCAGCGCCAGCACGCCCGGGAATTGTTTGCTGATATTCTCAAGAGTGATAAATGCGGTGGTGTCTGCCATGGACAATACCCCTGCGAGCGCCCTGACGGACGCTGAGTGTTAGTTTGGTTGATAGCGCCGACCAGACGGTCGGCGTTAAGGTTCCCTGGTGTTGGCTAAAGCCTTAGAAACCAAGTGATTGTGCGTTGTCTTTGGTGACTTCGAGGATCTTGTTAAAGCGGATCACTTTCTTCTCCGTGTCGATATCGGCTTTCCCTAAACCGTCGATACTCAGATCTGCATTGACTTCTTTGCCCTGCAACAGCTGATCGGCAACCGTTACCAGCGCATAGCCCGCATCTTTTGGATCCCACAGCAGCGCTTTTTTGATATCTCCACGCATCAGGTAAGGCGCAGCCTGCGCTGGCATGGCGATCCCGACAACGGCGATCTTATCTTTGGCGCGTTTTTTCTGCACAGCCTGACCCGCACCAATTGGACCCAGTGAGCCGAAGCCGATAATGCCCTTCATCTGCGGATAGGTTTTCATCAGATCCAGCGTTGTGGCGTAGGATTTATCAATGCTTTCCGCGACCGGCAGGCGTGAAGTGACCTCGAACATTTCCGGATATTTTTCTTTCTGGTACTTAATTGCATAATCCGCCCACGCGTTATGCAGTGGGACCGTCAGCGAACCAACATAGATTGCATACCCGCCTTTGCCGCCCATATTTTTCGCTAACTCATCGACGTTGGCTTGTGCGTATTTTTCACTATCGATGGTTTCGATATCCCACTGACCGATTTGCTCGTCCGGGGATTCGTGCGTCAGGACCACAATGCCTTTATCGCGCGCTTTTTTCAGTACTGGCTCAAGAACCTTGGCATCGTTCGGTACCACGATGATTGCGTTGACGTTTTTGGCGATCAGATCCTCAATCACTTTGACCTGCTGTGCCGGATCCGGCGTAGATGGACCGGTCTGGTAAGCGTTCACATCCAGTTTTTTTGCTGCTTCGTTAACGCCGGTTTCCATGCGGTTAAACCAGGGAATACCGGTGACCTTTGCAACCACAGCAATTTCATATTTTTCCGCCGCAAAGGACGTGCCGGACAACATGCATGCAGAAACCAGGGTTGCACTGAGTAATGCGAGTTTGAATTTCATAGTTGTACCTTTCGTAGGGGGCAGGACATGTCACGGCGTGAAGTTAACAACGAATGGAAGAGGGAATGAATCATAAGTTTGGAGAATGTGATATATGCCCATTATTGTTATTTTATGGAAATAAAGTGGTTAATAATTGGTTAAATTTACATGATTTTAGATTCAGGCATTCAAATTAAGTGTTAATAAAACATTAAAATGAAACTTTTAATTAACATTTTGTTATCATTTAACTTAAGATTTGACGCCGAAAAGGTGTTTGGGTGGAATTTCCCGAAGAAGAAATTAGCGAAATTGAGAACTGAATCGATACCGGAAAAGGGTGCTCAACTTTTTTTCGTTCAATGGTATCCTCGGCACACTTGCGCCAAATACGGCATCATTATTTGTGGCGGTGTTGATTTTTATCGTGGAGAACTCATGCAAGGCGTTAAACGTATCATTATGACGTTGTTTCTCGCTGTCCTGTCTTTTGGCGCAGGTGCGCATCCCCACAGCTTTATTCATCTGAAAACCGAAGTTGTGAGCGAAAATGATCGGTTCGTCGCGCTAAAAATGCGCTGGACGATGGATGAAATCACGTCGGCGGATCTGCTTTACGACGCGGGGGATGCTAAACCTGGTGATGAAATTTGGAAAAAACTGGCGGCGGAAGTGATGGCCAACGTTCTCGGGCAGCACTATTTCACCGAAGTGTGGCACGATGGGAAAAAGGTAAAGTTTAAAAACAGACCGACGGAATATGGCATGGCGCGTGAAGAACACCAGGCGGTGCTGACGTTCGTTCTGCCGCTGGCCGAAGCTCAACCACTGAGCGGTCAAAAATATACTATTTCAACCTTCGATCCGACCTACTACGTCGATATGAGCTATGACAAAGACAGCGACGCCCGGCTTTCGCAGACCATAAGCCAGGAATGCCATATTTCAATGCATACGCCGACGCCGAATGAACACATGTTGAGTTTTGCGCAGTCGCTGGATAAAGAAGACGCACCGCCGGAGGATATGGAGTTGGGTAAACAGTTTGCACAGACGGTGACGCTGCAATGTCAGTAGTTTATCAACAACGCGCAGCCAGACGCCGTTGGCTCACGCTATGGCCGCTGGCGGTCTTTTTGTTGCTGGCGACAGGCGGGGGGCTGTGGTTGTGGCAAGCCTGGCCTCAGGTAATGATGCACAGTGTCGTCTGGCAGCGCGACGTTAACCAGCAGATGAGCGGGTTGCTGAAAGCGGTTGCCGCGAACCCCACACGTGCGGGCGGATCTCTGCTGTTGTTTAGCTTTATATATGGGGTATTGCACGCATTGGGGCCGGGGCACGGCAAAATCGTCATCACGACCTGGCTTGCGACGCATCCGTCGAAGCTCAAGTCGAGCATTGGGCTGACGCTGGCGTCTTCCCTATTGCAGGGGCTGGTGGCAATAGGACTGGTGGTTGTAGTCCTCACGGTGCTGCAACTGCCTGCCCGACAGCTGCATATGAGCAGTTTCTGGCTGGAGAAAGGAAGTTATGCGCTGGTTGGCATGTTGGGCGTTTTATTGTGTGTCCGTGCGCTGAAGAAATTGCGCCAGCTGCTGATGCGCCCGAAATTCACCGCCTTTACGCCGCACCATGTGCATCACGAGGGCTGCGGCTGCGGGCATCAGCATTTGCCCAACCCGGAACAACTGCAAAGCGGCGATGACTGGCGCGCCCGGTTGATGATTATTCTCTCTATGGGCATGCGTCCCTGCTCTGGCGCAATTATGGTGCTGCTGTTCAGTAAAGTGGTTGGCGTCTTTAGCTGGGGTATGGCGTCGGCGTTGGCGATGGCGGCAGGAACCTCTTTGACGATTACGTCACTGGCTTTGCTGGTACATAGCTTTCGCTCATTGGCGGTGAAAATTAGCGGGCATAAAGCGCCGGTGCTGTGGCGACAGATTGGCTGGACGACGCTGGCGTTAGCCGGTGGTGCGGTGCTTATTGTTGCTGCGGTAGTGATGTGGATGAGCGCGGTGCCGGTAGGGCGAGGGATAAGACCGTTTTAAATCCCCATCCGTAGCGTAATTGTTATTGCGTCACTGCTTTACGAATAAAATCTATCGCTGCGTCACGATAATCATCGCCGTGGCGGCCAGAGAACGCATCAATATGTTCTCCTTCGGGAATAATGATTAGCTGTTTGGGTTCACGCGCCTGGGAAAACAGTTTTTCACTCTGTTGCCATGGAATGACGTGATCTGCCGTACCGTGGATCAGCAGTAACGGGATCGGCGCAATGCTGCTGATATTACGATCTGCACTATAGCGATCGTCGAGTAAAAATCCGCTCCCTGGGATCATGTGGTTGGCAATGGCAGAGTACGATGAAAACGTTGAATCGAGGATAATGGCTCGCACGCCCGCGCGATCGCCGTGTTGTTGATTTGCACAATCCATGCAATTGCCCACGGCGGCTAATACATTATTGCCCCCAAGACTTTGCCCCAGCAGCACCAGTCGCTCAGAGTCGACATCGGCGCGATGCCGCACATAGTCCATTGCGCTTTGCGTATCGTCCTGCAGGCCTTTTTGTGATGGCGTGCCCTCTGATTCGCCGAAGCTGCGGTAATCAAACATAAACACGTTAACGTTGCGTTCTGGCAACCAACTGACTAACGGCCAGTGCGCTGACATATTGCCGACGTTTCCATGGGCATGGACGACGGTGGCGATGGCGTTTTCTGCCGGCCCCGTAGCGGAAGGAATAAACCAGCCGTGTAAACGGGTACCGTCTTTGGCGGTAAAGAAAACGGATTCAGCAGTGGTGGGAGTTGGGCCGTATATTTCATTATCGGGATAATAAAAGGTATTGATCGCCACGCGGGGGAGTAAATAAATGCAGGCCAGGACGATAAACAACATAAAGAGATATTTGGCGCTGCGACGGATGCCCGGGATGGTCATGTGACTTCCTTGTTGCTTTCAGACAGTGGTAGTTCTGCCATTGGGTACAAAGAAATATCGTGTTAAAGCGTGAGGGGAAAGTAAAGCAAGAGGACGTTATTTAGGAAAAACGCTCGAGGAAAAGCACGGCGAATGAGAGGTCTCATCCGCCGAAGAGACTTAGCGCTTCAGCGCATCGCTCAGTTCGTCACGCATGTTAGCCAACATGGCTTTAACAACGCGCGGGTTACCTGCAACGATGTTGCCGGTTGCCAGGTAGTTATGACCACCTGTGAAGTCGCAAACCAGTGCGCCAGCTTCACGAGCAATCAGCTCACCTGCTGCGAAATCCCATGGTTTCAGACCGATTTCGAAGTAACCGTCAACGCGCGCAGCGGCAACGTAAGCCAGATCCAGCGCAGCAGAACCTGTGCGGCGGAAGTCAGCGCACTCGGTAAACATTTTGCCAAGAATTTTCATGTAAGAAGCGGCGTGCTGCTTCGCTTTGAACGGGAAACCGGTGGCGATGATGGTGCCGTCCAGATCGCGGGCGGTGCTGCCACGCAGACGATAGCCGTTCAGCTGTGCGCCCTGGCCGCGAGTGGCGGTGAACAGTTCGTTACGCATTGGATCGTAAACAACGGCGACTTCAGTACGGCCTTTAATGCGTACTGCGATAGATACCGCGAAGTGCGGCAGACGTTTTACGAAGTTGGTAGTGCCATCCAGTGGATCGATAACCCATTGAACATCCTGATCTTCACCTGCGTGCTCACCGCTTTCTTCGGTGATGATGGTGTGCTGTGGGTAAGATTTGCGAATAGTTTCGATAATAATCGCTTCGGCGGCTTTATCGACGTTAGTCACGAAATCATTGCTGCCTTTCTGGCTGGTTTCTACAGAGTCTGGGGTTTCGTAGTGTTTGGCAATTACATTACCCGCCTTGCGCGCTGCGCGCACGGCGATGGTCAGCATCGGATGCATCGGTCTCTCTCACTGGATGTTAAAGAACGGGAAAACGGCGCAGAGTATAGCAGCGAGTTCGGAATATGTCTTCGTTTTATGATAATATGCCCGAATAATCTTTAGCCGAAGAAATACAATGCTGCAAAATATTCGAATCGTGCTGGTGGAAACCTCTCACACTGGCAACATGGGCTCTGTAGCCCGCGCAATGAAAACCATGGGTTTAACCAATCTGTGGCTGGTAAATCCACTGGTTAAACCGGACTCTCAGGCCATCGCTCTGGCGGCAGGTGCCAGTGATGTAATCGGCAGCGCGCAGATCGTCGATACTCTTGATGAAGCGCTGGCAGGTTGCAGCCTGGTAGTAGGCACCAGTGCGCGCTCCCGTACGCTACCGTGGCCGATGTTGGATCCGCGTGAATGCGGTTTAAAAAGCGTCTCTGAAGCGACGAATTCGCCCGTAGCGCTGGTGTTTGGTCGTGAACGTGTTGGCCTGACGAATGAAGAACTGCAGAAGTGCCATTACCACGTCGCTATTGCCGCGAACCCGGAATACAGTTCGCTGAACCTGGCGATGGCGGTGCAGGTCATCTCTTATGAAGTGCGCATGGCCTGGCTGGCAACGCAGGAAAGCGAGAAGACCGCAGAATACGAAGAAGCTGAGTATCCGCTGGTCGATGATTTAGAGCGTTTTTACGGTCATCTGGAACAAACGCTGCTGTCGACCGGGTTTATCCGTGAAGGGCATCCGGGACAGGTGATGAACAAGCTGCGCCGTCTGTTTACGCGTGCGCGTCCTGAGAGCCAGGAGCTGAACATTTTGCGCGGAATTTTAGCTTCAATTGAGCAACAGAATAAAGGCAAGTAAACGTAACGCCTCCGGCAAGTAAAAATGGCACTGAAGGTTAAATACCTGACTAAATTAGTCAAGTAAATAGTTGACTGATTTAGTCGGGAATGTCAGACTTGCCCCTGCTATGCAATACCCCCATTTTACAATAAAAAACCCCGGGCAGGGGCGAGTTTGAGGCTAAGTAAGACATGAGACTGACATCAAAAGGGCGTTATGCCGTGACCGCAATGTTGGACGTTGCGCTCAACTCCGAAACGGGCCCGGTACCGTTGGCTGATATTTCTGAACGTCAGGGAATTTCCCTGTCATATCTGGAGCAGCTGTTTTCCCGTTTGCGTAAAAACGGTCTGGTTTCCAGCGTACGTGGACCAGGCGGCGGGTATCTGCTGGGTAAAGATGCCGGCAGCATCGCAGTAGGTGAAGTAATCAGCGCTGTGGACGAGTCTGTAGATGCGACCCGTTGCCAGGGCAAAGGCGGTTGCCAGGGCGGCGATAAATGCCTGACCCACGCGCTGTGGCGCGATCTGAGCGATCGTCTGACCGGTTTCCTCAACAACATTACGTTGGGCGAACTGGTGAATAATCAGGAAGTCCTGGATGTGTCTGGTCGCCAGCACACCCATGACGCTCCACGCACTAATCGTGCACAAGACGCGATCGACGTTAAGTTACGCGCATAATAAAAGTATTTTAGAATCAGGCCGGGGTGTTACACACCCCGTTAACTCGGTCGTACATCCAGCCGGTTGCCTGATTCCTTGCATTGAAGCGATGTACGGAGTTTATAGAGCAATGAAATTACCGATCTATCTCGACTACTCCGCAACCACGCCGGTGGACCCGCGTGTTGCCGAGAAAATGATGCAGTGTCTGACCCTGGACGGAAACTTTGGTAACCCAGCGTCTCGTTCACACCGTTTCGGCTGGCAGGCTGAAGAGGCGGTAGATATCGCCCGTAACCAGATTGCTGACCTCGTGGGCGCTGACCCGCGTGAAATCGTCTTTACTTCCGGTGCGACTGAATCCGATAACCTGGCGATTAAAGGTGCAGCCAACTTTTATCAGAAAAAAGGCAAGCACATCATCACCAGCAAAACCGAACACAAAGCCGTGCTGGACACCTGTCGTCAGCTGGAGCGCGAAGGATTTGAAGTCACCTACCTCGCCCCGCAGCGTAACGGCATTATTGACCTGAAAGAACTTGAAGCGGCAATGCGTGACGACACCATCCTCGTGTCCATCATGCACGTGAATAACGAAATCGGCGTGGTGCAGGATATCGCGACTATCGGCGAAATGTGCCGTGCGCGCGGCATCATCTATCACGTTGATGCGACCCAGAGCGTGGGCAAACTGCCTATCGATCTGAGCCAACTGAAAGTTGATCTGATGTCCTTCTCCGGCCACAAAATCTATGGTCCTAAAGGTATCGGTGCGCTGTACGTGCGTCGTAAACCGCGTATTCGTATTGAAGCGCAGATGCACGGCGGCGGTCACGAGCGCGGTATGCGTTCCGGTACGCTGCCTGTGCACCAGATCGTCGGCATGGGTGAAGCTTACCGTATCGCTAAAGAAGAGATGGAAACCGAGATGGCGCGCCTGCGCAGTCTGCGTAACCGTCTGTGGGACGGCGTGAAAGATATGGAAGAAGTGTATCTTAACGGCGATCTCGAGCAGGGCGCACCGAACATTCTCAACGTTAGCTTCAACTATGTTGAAGGCGAATCGCTGATTATGGCGCTGAAAGATCTGGCTGTATCCTCCGGTTCTGCATGTACTTCTGCAAGCCTGGAGCCATCCTACGTGCTGCGCGCGCTGGGGATGACCGACGAGCTGGCACACAGCTCAATTCGTTTCTCTTTAGGTCGTTTCACTACCGAAGAAGAGATTGACTACGCCATTAATCTGGTTCGCAACTCCATCGGCCGCCTGCGTGACCTTTCTCCGCTGTGGGAAATGTACAAACAGGGCGTGGATCTGAACAGCATTGAATGGTCACATCACTAATCGGTACCGATAAGGAGAATTCAGCATGGCTTACAGCGAAAAAGTAATCGATCATTATGAGAATCCACGTAACGTGGGTTCTTTTGACAACAGCGACGAGAACGTGGGCAGCGGCATGGTGGGTGCACCAGCCTGTGGCGACGTGATGAAGTTGCAGATTAAAGTCAACAATGAAGGTATCATTGAAGACGCGCGTTTCAAGACTTACGGCTGCGGTTCCGCTATTGCTTCCAGCTCTCTGGTTACCGAATGGGTAAAAGGGAAATCTCTGGACGAAGCACAGGCGATTAAAAACACCGATATCGCCGACGAGCTTGAACTGCCACCGGTGAAAATTCACTGCTCTATTCTGGCTGAAGACGCGATTAAAGCCGCGATTGCGGATTACAAAAGCAAACGTGAAGCAAAATAATTAAGAGTTGAGGTTTTATTATGTCGATTACCTTAAGCGACAGTGCAGCAGCGCGTGTAAATACCTTCCTGGCAAACCGCGGTAAAGGGTTTGGTCTGCGTCTGGGCGTGAGAACCTCCGGCTGCTCAGGTATGGCCTATGTACTGGAATTTGTTGACGAGCCGGCGGCTGAAGATACCGTGTTTGAAGACAAAGGCGTTAAAGTTGTGGTCGACGGTAAGAGCCTGCAATTCCTCGACGGTACGCAGTTAGACTTCGTCAAAGAAGGTCTGAACGAAGGGTTTAAGTTTACTAACCCGAACGTGAAAGACGAATGTGGATGCGGCGAAAGCTTCCACGTGTAACGCGCTTACCGATAACCCCACCGTGGTCGCCTGCGCGTGGGGTTTGTTTTACCTGACTCTCTGGTTTTGCTCCCGTGAACAACAGAGAATCGATGCCCTGAGAATGTTATGGACTACTTCACCCTCTTTGGCTTGCCGGCCCGTTATCAGCTCGATACTCAGGCGCTGAGCCTACGTTTTCAGGATCTACAACGTCAGTATCATCCTGATAAATTTGCCAGCGGTTCTCAGGCGGAACAACTTGCTGCGGTTTCGCAGTCCGCCACGATCAACCAGGCCTGGCAAACGCTGCGTCATCCTTTGATGCGCGCCGAATACTTATTGTCTTTACACGGCTTTGACATCCGTAGTGAGCAGCACACGGTGCGCGATACTGCGTTTCTGATGGAACAACTGGAGCTGCGGGAAGAGCTGGACGAAATTGAACAGGCAAAAGACAGTCAACGTTTAGATGCGTTTATGCAACGCGTCAGCGAAATGTATAACGTTCGTCATCAACTGATGGTGGAACAGCTGGATAGCGAGACGTGGGACGCAGCGGCAGATACCGTGCGTAAGCTGCGTTTTCTCGATAAACTGCGAAGCAGTGCAGAACAACTCGAAGAAAAACTGCTCGATTTTTAATTTCCGGAAGCGAAAATGGCCTTATTACAAATTAGTGAGCCTGGTCTGAGCGCCGCGCCGCACCAGCGTCGTCTGGCGGTAGGTATCGATTTAGGCACCACCAACTCCCTGGTTGCGACCGTACGCAGCGGCCAGGCCGAAACGTTGGCAGACCATGAAGGTCGCCACCTGTTGCCGTCAGTGGTTCACTATCAGCAGCAGGGTTATTCTGTCGGTTACGATGCCCGCGCCAATGCTGCGCTGGATACGGCAAACACCGTCAGTTCGGTAAAACGCATGATGGGCCGCTCTCTGGCGGATATCCAGGCGCGTTACCCGCATCTGCCATATACGTTCCAGGCAAGCGAAAACGGCTTGCCGATGATTGAAACCGCTGCCGGATTGCTTAATCCGGTGCGCGTCTCCGCGGATATTCTGAAAGCGCTGGCCGCGCGGGCAACCGAATCACTGTCCGGCGAACTGGACGGCGTGGTAATCACCGTTCCGGCTTACTTTGACGATGCACAGCGTCAGGGGACCAAAGACGCCGCGCGTCTGGCGGGCCTTCACGTATTGCGTCTGTTGAACGAACCGACCGCAGCTGCGATTGCCTATGGTCTGGACTCCGGTCAGGAAGGCGTGATTGCGGTCTACGATCTTGGCGGCGGTACTTTTGATATTTCTATTCTGCGCCTGAGCCGCGGCGTGTTTGAAGTGCTGGCGACCGGCGGTGATTCCGCGCTCGGCGGCGACGATTTTGACCATCTGCTGGCCGATTATATTCGCGAGCAGGCTGGCGTGGCCGACCGTAGCGATAACCGCGTACAGCGCGAACTGCTGGATGCTGCTATTGCAGCGAAAATCGCGCTTAGCGACGCTGATTCTGTAACGGTTAACGTGGCGGGATGGCAGGGTGAAATCACCCGTGAAACCTTTAATGAACTCATTTCCGCACTGGTCAAGCGTACGCTGCTGGCCTGCCGTCGCGCGCTGAAAGATGCGGGCGTGGAGCCGCAGGATGTGCTGGAAGTGGTGATGGTCGGTGGTTCAACTCGCGTGCCATTGGTGCGTGAACGCGTCGGTGAATTTTTTGGCCGTACGCCGCTGACTTCTATTGACCCGGACAAAGTGGTCGCTATTGGTGCGGCAATCCAGGCAGATATTCTGGTCGGAAATAAACCGGACAGCGAAATGCTGCTGCTGGACGTTATCCCGCTGTCCCTGGGACTGGAAACCATGGGCGGTCTGGTGGAGAAAGTGATCCCACGTAACACCACGATTCCGGTGGCGCGCGCGCAGGACTTTACCACCTTTAAAGATGGCCAAACCGCGATGTCCATTCACGTAATGCAAGGCGAGCGTGAGCTGGTGCAGGACTGCCGTTCACTGGCGCGTTTTGCGCTGCGCGGCATCCCGGCATTGCCAGCTGGCGGTGCACACATCCGCGTGACCTTCCAGGTGGACGCCGATGGCCTGCTGAGCGTCACCGCTATGGAAAAATCCACCGGCGTTGAGTCCTCAATTCAGGTCAAACCGTCCTACGGTCTGACCGACAGTGAAATCGCCTCCATGATTCAGGATTCGATGAGTTTTGCCGAGCAGGACGTTAAAGCCCGTATGCTGGCAGAACAGAAAGTCGAAGCGGCACGCGTACTGGAAAGTTTATCCGGTGCGTTGAACGCTGATGCCGCGCTGTTAAGCGCCGCAGAACGTCAGGCTATCGACACCGCCGCCGCGCATTTGAGCGAGGTTGCACAGGGTGACGATGTTGACGCGATAGAACAAGCCATTAAAAACGTAGACAAACAAACCCAGGAATTCGCCGCTCGCCGCATGGACAAGTCCGTCCGTAGCGCGCTGAAAGGCCATTCCGTGGACGAGGTTTAATATGCCAAAGATTGTTATTTTGCCTCATCAGGATCTCTGTCCCGATGGCGCAGTTCTGGAAGCTGAGACCGGCGAAACCATTCTTGACGTTGCCCTGCGTAACGGTATCGAGATTGAACACGCCTGTGAAAAATCCTGTGCCTGCACAACCTGCCACTGCATCGTACGTGAAGGTTTTGATTCTTTGCCGGAAAGCACAGAAGAAGAAGACGACATGCTGGATAAAGCCTGGGGACTGGAGCCGGAGAGCCGTTTAAGCTGTCAGGCACGTGTCACCGAGGACGATTTAGTGGTCGAAATCCCACGTTACACAATCAATCATGCACGTGAGCATTAACAGAGGGTAGTATGGGACTGAAGTGGACCGATAGCCGTGAAATCGGCGAGGCGCTGTACGACGCGTTCCCCGATCTCGATCCCAAGACCGTTCGTTTCACCGATCTGCACCAGTGGATCTGTGACCTGGAAGAGTTCGATGATGATCCACAGGCATCGAACGAAAAAATCCTTGAGGCCATTTTGCTGGTCTGGCTGGACGAAGCCGAATAAGTCAACGGGCTGCCCACGGGTGGCCCGTTTTCCTGTATGCGCGAAAATAAGGATAAATAAAATGACAGAAGCCATGAAAATTACGCTTTCCACGCAACCCGCTGATGCCCGCTGGGGTGAAAAGGCGACATACAGCATTAATAATGATGGCATTACCCTGCACCTGAACGGAAAAGATGACCTCGGCCTTATCCAGCGCGCCGCCCGTAAAATTGACGGCCTGGGTATTAAACATGTCCAACTGGGCGGTGAAGGCTGGGATACCGAACGTAGCTGGGCGTTCTGGCAGGGCTACAAAGGGCCAAAAGGCACCCGCAAAGTTGAGTGGGCCGCTCTGGATGAGGCGCAGCGCAAAGAGCTGGATAACCGCCTGAAAATTATTGACTGGGTGCGCGATACCATTAACGCCCCGGCAGAAGAGCTGGGCCCGGAACAGCTGGCGCAACGCGCAGTAGACCTGCTGTGCTCTGTTGCCTGCGATAACGTCTCTTACCGCATCACTAAAGGCGAAGATCTGCGCGAGCAGAACTACATGGGATTGCATACCGTAGGTCGTGGCTCCGAACGTCCTCCGGTGCTGCTGGCGCTGGATTACAATCCAACTGGCGATAAAGAAGCCCCGGTTTATGCCTGCCTGGTGGGTAAGGGAATTACCTTTGACTCCGGCGGATACAGCATCAAGCAAAGCGCATTTATGGACTCGATGAAGTCTGATATGGGCGGCGCGGCAACGGTGACCGGCGCGCTGGCGTTCGCCATCACCCGTGGTCTGAACAAGCGCGTGAAGCTGTATCTGTGCTGCGCGGATAACCTGATCAGCGGCAACGCCTTTAAGCTCGGCGATATTATTCACTATCGCAACGGTAAAAAAGTTGAAGTGATGAATACCGATGCCGAAGGGCGTCTGGTACTGGCCGATGGACTGATTGACGCCAGCGCGCAAAAACCAGAATTGATCATTGATGCTGCGACGCTGACCGGCGCGGCGAAAACTGCGCTGGGCAACGATTACCATGCGCTGTTTAGCTTTGACGATCAACTGGCTGCCCGTCTACTGGCAAGTGCGGCGCAAGAAAACGAGCCGTTCTGGCGTCTGCCGTTGGCAGAGTTCCACCGTAGCCAGCTGCCGTCTAACTTTGCCGAGCTGAATAATACCGGCAGTGCGGCCTATCCAGCGGGTGCTAGCACCGCGGCGGGTTTCCTGTCCCATTTCGTGGAAAACTATCAGCAAGGCTGGCTGCACATCGACTGCTCTGCAACCTATCGCAAAGCGCCAGTTGAACAGTGGTCTGCGGGCGCAACTGGTCTGGGTGTGCGCACGATTGCAAATCTGCTGATTGCCTGAACGGTGTTTTTGTAGGCCGGGTAAGCGAAGTGCCACCCGGCATTTTGCCTGATGGCGACGCCGTGCGTCTTATCAGGCCTACAACCCATATACATAATTTGTGATCTCTATGTCCGAAACGAAAAACGAATTAGAAACCCTGCTGGAGCAAGCGGCGACAGAGCCTGCGCATCGTCCGGCATTTTTCCGTACTTTACTGGAGTCTACCGTCTGGGTGCCGGGTACAGCCGCAGAAGGCGAGGCGGTGGTTGAAGACAGCGCCCTCGATCTTCAGCACTGGGAAAAAGAAGACGGCACGACCGTGATCCCGTTCTTCACCTCCCTGGAAGCTCTGCAGCAGGTGGTTGAAGATGAGCAGGCATTTGTCGTCATGCCGGTGCGTACATTGTTTGAAATGACGCTCGGCGAAACGCTGTTTCTCAACGCGAAACTGCCGACCGGCAAAGAATTTATGCCGCGTGAAATCAGCCTGCTGATGGGGGAAGAAGGGAATCCGCTCAGCACCCAGGAAGTACTGGAAGGCGGTGAATCGCTGCTCCTCTCTGAAGTCGCTGAACCTCCGGCGCAGATGATTGACTCGCTGACTACGCTGTTTAAAACCATTAAGCCGGTAAAACGCGCGTTTCTCTGCTCGATCAAAGAAAGCGCGGAAGCCCAGCCGAATCTGCTGATTGGTATTGAAGCGGAAGGGGATATTGAAGAGATCATCCACGCTGCGGGCAGCGTCGCGACCGATACACTGCCGGGTGATGAACCCATTGACATCTGCCAGGTGAGGAAAGGTGAGAAGGGCGTGAGCCACTTTATCACTGAGCACATCGCACCGTTCTACGAACGTCGCTGGGGCGGTTTCCTGCGCGACTTTAAACAGAATCGGATTATCTAAATTGTAAGCCGGATAAGCGAAGCGCTATCCGGCATTTCCAGCTTTATAATACCGGTTCTACCGGTAAATCGTTGCGAGCACCCCACTCGCTCCATGCGCCGTCATACAATGCGACGTTAGAAACGCCCAGCGTGGCAAGTGCCAGCACCACCACGGCAGCCGTTACGCCGGAGCCACAGCTGGCGATAATCGGGCGGTCAAAGCTCACGCCGTGACTGAAGAAAATAGCATCCAGTTCGTCGGTAGTTTTCAGCTCGCCGTCACGAACCAATTCTGTCCACGGTACATTAAGCGCACCGGGCACATGACCACGCTTCAGGCCAGGACGAGGTTCGTCAACTTCTGCGTTAAAACGCGCAGCCGGACGGGCATCGACGATCTGTGCGGTTTTTTCATGACTGGCCAGCAGTACATCGGTAACACGCACAACAGCGCCAGGCGTAAAGGCCACGTTAAATTCACCTTCAGGTAAATCCTCATCGCCTTCTTTGAGCATTAGATCATCGCGCTTCCAGCCTGCCAGACCGCCCGCCAGAATGGAGACATTTTCGACGCCAAATGTCCGCAGCATCCACCATGCGCGTGGCGCGGAAAACAGATTACCGTCATCGTAGATAACCAGATGCTTATCCTGATCAACGCCCAGCTCACGCATCGCAACGGCAAAAGCTTCCGGGCGCGGCATCATATGCGGTAGCGGTGAGGTATGATCTGAAAGCGCTTCAATATCAAAAAAGACTGCGCCAGGAATATGGCCCGCACGATACTCCTCGCCAACATCGCGATCTTCCTGTCCTGGAGGTGCCATCCGGGCATCAAGAATTTGTATTTCCGGGTCGTCAATGTGTTCGGCAAGCCAGTCGGCAGCGACAAAGAAGGCGGTGGTCATAGGCATCTCCATTTTTACCAGGTTTTGGCAAATTGTCGGATGTTTACCGTAAAGCGACAAGTAAAACAGGCTGATTTGTCAGGTGAATCCACATTAATCACTAAAATTAAGACAACGTTGTTCAGTTACTGACTTCCACCGCCGGAAATCTGACGCATAATAGTTGTTCTACGTAGCTAACGGGCCACTACGGCCAGGGATGAAAAATGAAACATTTACGCGTAGCGGCCTGCATGCTGATGCTGGCACTGGTCGGGTGCGATGATAATAACGAAAAATCACCGACGGCTGCGAAGCCTGATGCGCCTGCGCCACAGACAGCGCCAGCAAAAGATAAGGCTCAATTACAAAAACTGATGCAGCAAAGCCAGGGCAAGTCGCTGACGCTGCTGGATGCCTCAGAGGTCCAGCTCGACGGTGCGGCAACGCTCGTGTTGACCTTCTCCATTCCCCTCGATCCGGAACAAGATTTTTCCCGCGTCGTGCACGTTGTTGATAAAAAAAGCGGCAAAGTGGATGGTGCCTGGGAGCTGGCGTCAAATCTGAAAGAGCTACGCTTACGCCATCTGGAACCTAACCGGGAACTGGTCGTTACCATTGAGCGTGATTTGCTGGCGCTGAATAAAGCGACGTTCGCTATTGATTATGAAAAAAACATTACTACTCGCGACGTCCAGCCAAGCGTAGGGTTTGCCAGTCGCGGCTCGCTGCTGCCGGGAAAAGTGATTGAAGGGCTGCCGGTGATGGCCCTTAACGTTAATAGCGTAGATGTGAACTTCTTCCGCGTGAAGCCTGAGTCGCTCGGTGCGTTTGTCAGCCAGTGGGAATACCGCAATTCGTTGACTAACTGGGAATCTGACAATCTGCTGAAAATGGCGGAACTGGTGTATACCGGACGCTTTGACCTCAATCCTGCGCGCAACACCCGTGAGAAGCTGCTGTTGCCGCTGAGCGATATCAAGCCGTTGCAGCAAGCAGGTGTTTACATCGCGGTGATGAATCAGGCTGGACAATACAACTACAGTAATGCCGCTACGCTGTTCACGCTCAGCGATATTGGTGTGTCTGTACACCGTTACCATAATCAACTGGATGTCTTTACGCAGAGTCTGGAAAACGGCGCCGCGCAGCAGGGGATTGAGGTCACGTTACTCAATGAAAAAGGACAGACGTTGGCGCAGGCTGCCAGTGACGCTCAGGGTCATGTCAAACTGGAGACTGATAAAGACGCGGCTTTATTGCTGGCCCGCAAAGACGGGCAAACCACGCTGCTGGATCTGAAGCTCCCGGCGTTGGATCTGGCTGAATTTGATATTGCCGGTGCGCCGGGATACAGCAAGCAGTTCTTTATGTTCGGCCCACGCGATCTCTATCGTCCCGGCGAAACGGTGATCCTCAACGGATTACTGCGTGACAGCGATGGCAAAACGTTGCCCGACCAACCGGTGAAGCTGGAGGTCGTGAAGCCCGACGGACAAGTGTTACGCTCGGTGGTTAGCCAACCGGAAAACGGCTTGTACCGCTTTAGCTGGCCGCTGGACACCAACGCGCCAACCGGCATGTGGCATATTCGGGCTAATACCGGTGATAACCAGTCGCGGATGTGGGATTTCCACGTCGAAGATTTTATGCCTGAGCGGATGGCGCTCAATCTCACCGCCAATAAGATCCCGGTGGCACCAACTGATGACGTGAAGTTTTCGGTAGTGGGCTACTACCTGTACGGTGCGCCCGCTAACGGCAATGCTCTGCAAGGGCAGCTTTTCCTGCGCCCGCTGCGCGAAGCGGTGCAGGCATTGCCGGGGTTCCAGTTTGGTAATATTGCCGAAGAAAATCTTTCCCGCAGCCTCGATGAAGTTCAGCTCACGCTGGATGACCACGGACGCGGCGAAGTGACCACCAACAGCCAGTGGCAGGAGACGCATTCCCCGTTACAGGTGGTTTTGCAAGCCAGTCTGCTGGAGTCAGGGGGCCGTCCGGTGACGCGTCGGGTTGAGCAAGCCATCTGGCCTGCGGATACGCTGCCGGGCATTCGTCCGCAGTTTGCAGCAAAAGCCGTCTATGACTACCGCACCGATACCACCGTGAATCAGCCTATCGTTGATGAAAACAGCAACGCCGCTTTCGACATTGTGTATGCCGATGCGCAAGGCGAGAAAAAAGCGGTGTCCGGTTTGCAGGTGCGTTTGATCCGCGAGCGACGAGATTATTACTGGAACTGGTCTGAAGGCGAGGGCTGGCAATCACAGTTCGATCAAAAGGATCTGGTTGAAGGTGAGCAGACTCTGGATCTTAAGGCCGATGAAACCGGTAAAGTCAGCTTCCCGGTTGAGTGGGGCGCCTATCGTCTGGAAGTGAAAGCTCCGAATGATGCGGTGAGCAGCGTACGCTTCTGGGCCGGTTATAGCTGGCAGGATAACAGCGACGGCAGTGGGGCTGTGCGTCCCGATCGCGTGACGCTGAAACTGGACAAACCCAGCTATCGTCCCGGTGATACCATGAAGCTGCACGTTGCCGCTCCCGCTGCTGGCAAAGGTTATGCGATGGTGGAATCCAGCGAAGGCCCGCTGTGGTGGCAAGAAATAGACGTACCGGCGGATGGTCTCGATATCTCCATCCCAATCGATAAAACCTGGAATCGCCACGATTTGTATCTTAGTGCGCTGGTGGTTCGTCCTGGCGACAAGTCCCGTTCGGCAACGCCAAAACGGGCGGTCGGTTTACTGCATTTGCCGTTAGGTGACGAAAACCGTCGTCTTGCGCTGGCGCTGGAAAACCCGGCGAAAATACGTCCAAACCAGCCGTTGACCGTCAAGATTAAAGCCAGCGTCAAAAATGGCGACGTACCAAAACAGGTTAACGTGCTGGTCTCTGCCGTTGATAGCGGGGTGCTAAACATTACCGATTACGCCACGCCGGATCCGTGGCAGGCGTTTTTCGGGCAAAAACGCTATGGCGCGGATATTTATGATATTTACGGCCAGGTGATCGAAGGGCAAGGACGCCTGGCGGCGCTGCGCTTTGGTGGTGATGGCGATGAATTAAAACGCGGCGGTAAGCCACCGGTTAATCACGTCAATATTGTGGCGCAACAGGCGCTGCCGGTCACGCTTAACGATCAGGGCGAAGGTACGGTGACGTTACCTATCGGTGATTTCAACGGCGAGCTGCGGGTAATGGCGCAGGCCTGGACGACGGATGACTTTGGCAGCAGCGAAAGCAAAGTGATTGTCGCCGCGCCAGTAATTGCTGAGCTGAATATGCCGCGCTTTCTGGCGGGGGGAGATACGTCGCGCCTGACGCTGGACGTGACTAACCTGACTGACAAACCGCAAACGCTGAATATTAAGCTCGCGGCCAATGGTTTACTGGAGCTGATGGGGCAAGATCCCGCACCGGTAAATCTGGCGCCAGGCGTAAGGACTACGCTGTTTATTCCGGTGCGCGCGCGGGAAGGGTTTGGCGATGGCGAAATTCAGGCAGAAATTAGCGGTCTGACTTTACCGGGTGAAACGCTGCCTGTTCAGCATAAACAGTGGAAGATTGGCGTGCGTCCGGCGTTCCCGGCGCAAACCGTTAATAACGGTGTCGCACTTCAGCCGGGCGCGACCTGGCAGCTTCCGGGCGAAGAACTGACCAATTTCTCCCCTGTGACGATGCAGGGGCAACTGCTGTTCAGCGGTAAGCCGCCGCTAAACCTGGCGCGCTATATCCGCGAACTGAAAGCGTACCCTTACGGTTGTCTGGAGCAAACGGCGAGCGGGTTGTTCCCATCCTTATACACCAACGCAGCGCAATTGAAGGCGTTAGGTATTGTGGGCGACAGCGATGAAAAACGTCGCGCGGCAGTTGATATTGGGATTTCCCGTTTAGTGCAGATGCAGCGTGATAACGGCGGTTTTGCGCTGTGGGATAAAAACGGGTCGGAAGAGTACTGGCTGACCGCGTATGTCATGGATTTCCTCGTCCGGGCAAATGAACAGGGCTACAGTGTCCCGGTAGAGGTGATTAACCGGGGCAACGAGCGGCTACTGCGCTATTTGCAGGATCCGGGCATGATGTCGATTCGCTATACCGACGACTCTTCAGCAAGCCGGTTTGCCGTACAAGCCTACGCCGCGTTGGTTCTGGCACATCAGCAAAAAGCTCCGCTCGGCGCATTGCGTGAGATCTGGGAGCGTCGTGCGCAAGCAGCCTCTGGTTTACCGCTGTTACAACTGGGGATCGCGCTGAAAAATATGGGCGATGCCAACCGCAGTGAACAGGCGTTGACGCTGGCCCTGAATACACCGCGCCGCGATACGCAACAGTGGATGGCGGACTACGGCAGTGCGTTACGGGATAACGCGTTGATGCTGGCCTTGCTCGAAGAGAACAAGATCAAACCTGACGTGCAGAATACGCTGCTGAACACGTTGTCAGAACAGGCCTTTGGACAGCGCTGGCTCTCGACGCAGGAAAATAATGCGTTGTTCCTTGCCGCGCGTACGTTACAGGATTTGCCTGGTACGTGGCAGGCGCAAACGTCACTCTCGGAACAACCATTAGCAGGGGATAAATCGCTAACCCGCAATCTGGATGCCGATGCGCTGTCTACGCTGAGCGTCACCAATACCGGTAATCTACCGCTGTGGTTGCGTCTGGATGTGAGTGGTTATCCACAAACCGCACCGACGCCTGCCAGCAACGTTTTGCGTATTGAGCGGCAAATCCTGGGAATTGACGGAAATAGCAAATCGCTGGATTCGCTGCGTAGCGGCGAACTGGTGCTGGTCTGGCTGGAGGTAAAAGCCAGCCAGAACGTGCCGGATGCGCTGGTGGTCGATTTACTGCCAGCAGGACTGGAACTGGAAAACCAGAATCTGGCCAACGGCAGTGCCAGCCTGCAGGATAGCGGCAGCGAAGTGGCGAATCTGCTCAATCAGATGCAGCAGGCAGATATCCAGCACGTTGAGTTCCGTGACGATCGCTTTGTCGCCGCGGTGGCGGTCAACGAAGGACAACCGGTTACGCTGGTGTATCTGGCGCGGGCGGTAACGCCGGGGACCTACCGGGTTCCTGTCCCGCAGGTGGAATCAATGTATATTCCGCAGTGGCGCGCGACCGGTGCGACAGAGGGACTTTTGATTGTCAGACCGTAAATGATACGCGGGTTGGGTAAACGCGGCTGCTGGCTCTGGCTGGCAGCCGTTGCACTATTGTTTGTGGCGGCGGTTTGGGCGGCAGATAAAATCTGGCCGCTGCCGCTGCACGAAGTCGATCCGGCGCGGGTCGTGGTGGCGCATGATGGTACGCCGCTGTGGCGCTTCGCCGATGCGGATGGTATCTGGCGGTATCCGGTAACGATTGATGAGGTGTCGCCCCGCTACCTTGAGGCGTTAATTAACTACGAAGACCGCTGGTTCTGGAAGCATCCCGGCGTCAATCCGTTTTCAGTACTGCGCGCGGCATGGCAAGACCTCTCCTCTGGGCGTGTGGTTTCTGGCGGCAGTACGCTCACCATGCAGGTCGCACGATTACTCGATCCCCATCCGCGAACCTTTGGCGGCAAGTTTCGCCAACTCTGGCGCGCATTGCAGCTGGAATGGCATCTCTCCAAACGCGACATCCTGACACTGTATCTTAACCGCGCGCCGTTTGGCGGTACGCTGCAGGGCGTGGGGGCGGCAAGCTGGGCTTATCTTGGTAAATCACCCGCGCAATTGAGTTACTCCGATGCCGCGCTGCTGGCTGTTTTGCCACAGGCGCCGAGCCGTCTGCGTCCGGACCGCTGGCCGGACCGTGCTGAAGCGGCGCGTAATAAAGTGCTCGAACGTATGGCGACCCAGGGCATTTGGCCTGCCAGACAGGTGCAGGAGTCGCGTGAAGAACCGGTCTGGCTGGCGCCCCGGCAAATGCCGCAGTTAGCACCGTTATTCTCGCGCATGATGTTGGGAAAAAGCCGAAGCGATAAAATCGTGACTACCCTTGATGCCGGATTGCAGCGTCAACTGGAAGAGCTGGCGCAAAATTGGAAGGGGCGCTTACCTGCGCGCAGTTCGCTGGCGATGATCGTGGTCGATCACACCGATATGAGCGTGCGTGGCTGGGTGGGGTCGATAGATATGAATGACGACTCCCGTTTTGGTCATGTGGATATGGTGAATGCGATCCGTTCGCCTGGCTCGGTGCTGAAGCCGTTTGTTTATGGCCTGGCGCTGGATGACGGACTCATTCATCCCGCTTCGTTATTGCAGGATGTCCCGCGGCGAACCGGGGACTATCGACCGGGGAATTTTGACAGCGGTTTTCATGGCCCGGTGAGCATGAGCGAAGCGCTGGTGCGCTCGCTGAATTTACCCGCCGTGCAGGTACTCGAAGCCTATGGCCCGAAGCGTTTTGCCGCATCGTTACGTAACGTCGGCTTACCGCTGTATCTGCCCGCAGGGGCTGCGCCGAATCTGTCGCTGATTTTAGGTGGCGCGGGGGCAAGGTTGGAAGATATGGCCGCAGCGTACAGCGCCTTTGCCCGCCAGGGAAAAGCGGGAAAACTGCGTCTGCAGCTGGGTGATCCACTACTGGAACGTCCGTTGATGTCGGCGGGCGCGGCGTGGATTATTCGCCGCATTATGGCTGACGAAGCGCAACCGCTGCCGGATAACGCGCTGAGCAGAGTGGTCCCTCTGGCGTGGAAAACGGGTACCAGCTATGGCTATCGCGATGCCTGGGCGATTGGCGTTAATGCGCGTTATGTGATCGGTATCTGGACCGGCAGGCCCGACGGTACGCCAGTTGTGGGGCAGTTTGGTTTCGCCAGTGCCGTGCCGTTGCTCAATCAGGTCAACAATCTTTTGCTCTCTCGCGGGACAAATCAGCCGGAAGATCCACGCCCTGAATCCGTGAGTCGTGGTGTGGTGTGCTGGCCGGGCGGGCAATCTCTTGCCTCCGGTGACAGCAACTGCCGTCGCCGTCTGGCAACCTGGTTACTGGATGGCAGTCAGCCGCCAACGTTATTATTGCCCGAGCAGGAAGGGGTTAATGGCATTCGTTTTCCTGTCTGGCTGGATGATGAAGGCAAACGTGTGGCGGCGGATTGCCCGCAGGCGCACGAGCAAACGTTAATCGTTTGGCCGTTGCCGCTGGAGCCATGGCTACCGGAATCAGAACGTCGTGGGGCGAGATTACCGCCAGTTTCTGCCACATGTCCGCCGCTGGGACAAGACGCTTCGCAGCCGTTGCAGTTGACAGGCATTCGTGATGGCGCGATTGTGAAGCGTTTACCCGGTTCTGCTCAAGCCTCATTGCCGGTGCAAACCAGCGGTGGGAGCGGTGAACGCTGGTGGTTTCTTAACGGTGAAAGGCTGGATGAACGCGGACGTCGTCTTACGTTACGGCTGGCGACTAAAGGGGATTATCAACTGCTGGTGATGGATGATGCAGGCCAGGTAGCGACGGTGAGATTTTCGATGCAGTAGACCAGTTAGTGACTGTTTGTTGCTAAAATTCATCTTATTTTAAAGAAATGTTACCTTCATCAATAGTCAATTGCCGGGATGCTCTTTATAATCCGCGCCAGGTCGTACATCTATATAGACAACAACAGAACACATTACAGAGGTTATCATGGCTATTGAACGTACTTTTTCCATCATCAAACCAAACGCGGTGGCAAAAAACGTTATTGGGAGCATCTTTGCGCGCTTTGAAGCAGCAGGGTTCAAAATCGTCGGGACTAAAATGCTGCACCTGACCGTTGAGCAGGCGCGTGGTTTCTATGCTGAGCACGATGGCAAACCGTTCTTTGACGGTCTGGTTGAATTCATGACCTCTGGTCCGATCGTTGTTTCTGTTCTGGAAAGCGAAAATGCCGTACAGCGTCATCGCGATCTGCTGGGCGCAACCAACCCAGCGAATGCGCTGGCCGGTACTCTGCGTGCAGACTATGCTGACAGCTTCACCGAGAACGGTACTCACGGTTCCGACTCCGTTGAGTCAGCGGCGCGCGAAATCGCCTATTTCTTTGGTGAAGGTGAGGTTTGCCCGCGCACTCGCTAATCTCCTGCGTCTTTCACGTCGCAGATGCGTTGGCTGCATTCGTTTACCCCGGTCACATAGTTTTCTATGCTCCCGGGGATGCTCGAACTTGCCGCCTTCCTGCGACGCGAAATCCTTTGGAGATGAATTAGCGATTTACATATTATTTTCGCTAATGCTTCGTGCAAACGTGGCATCCCTGCGCCAGACTTTGTACAATGCAACGCCCCGGAAGAGCAGATCGCTTGCCGGGGCGTTTCTTTTTAACCCTCCACGGGCCACAACGTGTAACAACGAGGCCGGAAAAAATTATGTCTGAATTAGTTAACACCTCTGAAGTCGTCATTCCTGCGGTTCCAAATAAAAATGGAAAAATTAACCTGCTGGATCTGAACCGTCAGCAAATGCGAGAATTCTTCAAAGAGATGGGCGAAAAACCGTTTCGTGCCGATCAGGTCATGAAGTGGATGTACCACTATTGCAGCGACAACTTTGATGACATGACTGACATCAATAAGGTGCTGCGTAACAAGCTGAAAGAAGTGGCTGAAATTCGCGCCCCGGAAGTGGTGGAAGAGCAGCGTTCTTCTGACGGTACGATCAAATGGGCTATCGCTGTTGGCGATCAGCGCGTTGAAACGGTGTATATCCCGGAAGACGATCGTGCGACCCTGTGTGTTTCTTCACAGGTCGGTTGCGCATTAGAGTGTAAATTCTGCTCTACGGCGCAACAGGGCTTTAACCGTAACCTGCGGGTATCGGAGATCATTGGCCAGGTCTGGCGCGCGGCGAAAATCGTCGGCGCGGTCAAAGCAACGGGCGTGCGTCCTATCACCAACGTGGTGATGATGGGGATGGGTGAGCCGCTGCTCAACCTGACCAACGTAGTGCCGGCGATGGAAATCATGCTGGATGACTTCGGTTTTGGGTTGTCCAAGCGTCGCGTCACGCTCTCCACCTCGGGCGTTGTCCCTGCGCTGGATAAGCTGGGTGATATGATTGACGTCGCGCTGGCGATTTCTCTGCATGCGCCGAACGATGAAATTCGTGACGAAATTGTACCGATCAACAAAAAGTACAATATCGAAACATTCCTTGGCGCGGTTCGTCGTTATCTGGAGAAATCCAACGCTAACCAGGGCCGTGTGACCATTGAGTATGTGATGTTAGATCACATCAATGATGGCACTGAACACGCGCATCAGCTGGCAGAACTGCTGAAAGATACGCCGTGTAAGATCAACCTGATCCCGTGGAACCCGTTCCCGGGCGCGCCGTATGGCCGTAGTTCTAACAGCCGTATCGATCGTTTCTCTAAAGTGTTGATGAGCTATGGTTTCACCACCATTGTGCGTAAAACACGTGGCGATGACATCGATGCAGCCTGTGGTCAGTTGGCGGGCGACGTTATCGACCGTACCAAGCGTACTTTGCGTAAGCGTATGCAGGGCGACGCTATCGACATTAAGACCGTTTGATGTTGGCGCACTACGGTATAATTCTTGTACCGTAGTGCAACGTAAGCCATATGAGGTTTTTTGTTGTCGTCGTCAGGTCAATAATAACGGTGCGTTTTTGTCGACTTTAAGGCAGTATGTAACGGCGTAACAAGTGTTTAGCCCTCAGGTTTACGCCGTTTTGTCATTGATAGTCTGACCGTTTTATACTGTCTGACGAAGGTTAACTGACCAGATGTTTCGCGGTGTGGGTGAGCATTGTGGCTCGCCGGCATCAGAACCCAAATATTACGCAGCTGTAGCGAATGAATACTGAAGCCACGCACGACAAAAATGAAACACTATCCACCGGCATTCGTCTGCGCAATGCCCGTGAACAACTCGGATTCAGCCAGCAGGCAGTCGCGGAGCGACTTTGCCTGAAGGTCTCCACGGTACGCGATATTGAAGAAGATAAGGCGCCAGCCGATCTTGCTTCAACATTCCTGCGCGGGTATATCCGTTCTTATGCGCGTCTGGTGCATATTCCTGAAGAAGAACTGTTGCCAGGGCTGGAAAAACAGGCTCCGATTCGTCCTGCCAAAGTCGCACCGATGCAGAGCTTCTCGCTCGGTAAGCGTCGTAAGAAACGCGACGGCTGGTTAATGACCTTTACCTGGCTGGTACTGTTTGTCGTTGTCGGACTGACTGGCGCCTGGTGGTGGCAGAACCATAAAGCGCAGCAGGAAGAGATCACCACCATGGCCGATCAATCCTCCGCTGAGTTGAATGCCGGTAAAGAGGGTGCGCAGAATGTACCGTTAGATACCAGCGCTGCAGCAAGCCCGGATACCACGTCGGCTGTTGAAAATGGCGCGGTAACGGATTCAGCGCCAGCGCAACAAGATACCGCAGCGGCTCAGGCCCCGGCTGCTGATGCGCAACAAAACGCCGTCGTTGCCCCTTCTCAGGCTAACGTCGATACTGCAACCACAGCGCCAGCTACCGCGGCACCGCTGCCGACCGATCAGGCAGGTGTGACTACACCTGCAGCCGATCCTAACGCGCTGGTGATGAACTTTACCGCCGATTGCTGGCTGGAAGTCACCGATGCGACCGGTAAAAAACTGTTCAGCGGGATGCAGCGTAAAGATGGCAATCTGAATTTGACCGGTCAGGCACCGTACAAACTGAAGATTGGTGCTCCGGCGGCAGTGCAGATTCAGTTCCAGGGTAAACCTGTCGATCTGAGTCGTTTTATCAGAACTAACCAGGTTGCGCGTCTGACCGTTAATGCCGAACAATCACCGGCTCAGTAACAGACGGCAATGCGGGAGATTTTTTAATGCATAACCAGGCTCCAATTCAACGTAGAAAATCGACACGCATTTACGTTGGGAACGTGCCGATCGGCGATGGTGCGCCCATCGCCGTACAGTCTATGACTAATACGCGTACCACGGACGTGGAAGCGACGGTTAATCAGATTAAAGCGCTGGAACGCGTAGGCGCAGACATTGTTCGTGTCTCTGTACCGACAATGGATGCCGCAGAAGCGTTCAGGCTTATCAAACAGCAGGTTAACGTCCCGCTGGTTGCCGATATACACTTCGACTATCGTATCGCACTGAAGGTGGCGGAATACGGCGTTGATTGCCTGCGTATTAACCCAGGTAATATCGGCAGTGAAGAGCGTATTCGCATGGTGGTGGATTGCGCTCGTGATAAAAATATTCCTATCCGTATCGGCGTCAACGCCGGATCGCTGGAAAAAGATCTGCAGGAAAAATACGGTGAACCGACGCCTCAGGCGCTGCTGGAATCCGCGATGCGCCACGTGGATCACCTCGATCGTCTGAACTTCGATCAATTCAAAGTTAGTGTTAAAGCGTCTGACGTTTTCCTCGCCGTAGAATCCTATCGCCTGCTGGCGAAACAGATCGATCAACCGTTGCATCTGGGGATCACCGAAGCTGGTGGCCTGCGTAGTGGTTCGGTGAAGTCCGCGATCGGCCTTGGCCTGCTGTTATCTGAAGGGATCGGCGATACGCTGCGTGTTTCTCTGGCGGCCGATCCGGTGGAAGAGATCAAAGTTGGTTTCGATATCCTGAAATCGCTGCGCATTCGCGCGCGCGGGATCAACTTCATCGCTTGCCCAACCTGTTCGCGTCAGGAGTTTGACGTTATCGGTACGGTTAACGCGCTGGAGCAACGCCTGGAGGATATCATTACGCCAATGGACGTTTCGATCATCGGCTGCGTAGTAAACGGCCCTGGTGAAGCGCTGGTTTCTACGCTGGGCGTGACGGGCGGTAACAAGAAAAGCGGCCTGTATGAAGACGGCGTGCGTAAGGACAGACTCGATAACGACGACATGATTACGCAGCTTGAAGCCCGCATTCGTGCCAAAGCAAGTATTCTGGACGAAGCGCGTCGTATCGACGTGCAGCAGCTTGAAAAATAACAACGTGATGGGAAGCGGCATGCTTCCCGTGTATGATTGAACCCGCATGGCGCCCGCATTGTTCGGGTTAGCGCTGAGGGTTCATTTTTATATTCATAAAGAGAATAAACGTGGCAAAAAACATTCAAGCCATTCGCGGCATGAACGATTATCTGCCTGGCGAAACCGCCATCTGGCAGCGCATTGAAGGCACTCTTAAAAACGTGCTCGGCAGCTACGGTTACAGTGAAATCCGCTTGCCGATTGTAGAGCAGACCCCGTTATTCAAACGCGCGATCGGTGAAGTCACCGACGTGGTTGAAAAAGAGATGTATACCTTTGAGGACCGTAATGGCGACAGCCTGACGTTGCGTCCTGAAGGGACTGCGGGCTGCGTACGCGCCGGCATCGAACATGGTCTCCTGTACAATCAGGAACAGCGTCTGTGGTATATCGGGCCGATGTTCCGCCACGAACGTCCGCAGAAAGGACGCTATCGTCAATTCCATCAGCTGGGTGTCGAAGTGTTTGGCCTGCAAGGCCCGGACATCGATGCAGAACTGATTATGCTGACCGCTCGCTGGTGGCGCGCGCTGGGTATTTCTCAGCATGTCAGCCTGGAGCTGAACTCGATCGGTTCGCTTGAAGCCCGCGCTAACTACCGTGATGCGCTGGTTGCCTACCTGGAACTGCACAAAGAGAAACTGGACGAAGACTGCAAGCGCCGTATGTACACCAACCCGCTGCGCGTTCTCGACTCCAAAAACCCGGAAGTGCAGGCGCTGCTCAACGACGCGCCTGCACTGGGCGACTATCTGGATGACGACTCGCGCGAGCACTTCGCGGGCTTGTGCAAACTGCTGGAGTCCGCAGGCATTGCTTACACCGTCAATCAGCGTCTGGTTCGTGGTCTTGATTACTACAACCGCACCGTATTTGAGTGGGTCACCAGCAGCCTGGGCTCTCAGGGTACCGTGTGTGCCGGTGGTCGTTACGACGGTCTGGTAGAGCAACTTGGCGGTCGTGCAACGCCTGCCGTGGGCTTTGCTATGGGTCTGGAACGACTTGTTTTGTTAGTTCAGGCAGTTAATCCGGAATTTAACGCAGATCCTGTTGTCGATATATACCTGGTCGCTTCAGGGGCGGACACGCAGTCGGCAGCAATGACGCTTGCAGAACGTCTGCGCGATGAAGTTCCTGGTGTGAAACTGATGACAAACCACGGTGGCGGCAACTTTAAGAAACAGTTTGCCCGTGCCGATAAGTGGGGCGCCCGCGTTGCACTGGTACTGGGCGAGTCCGAAGTGGCTGACGGTACTGTTGTAGTGAAGGATTTGCGCTCTGGTGAGCAAACGGCAGTAGCGCAGGATAGCGTTGCCGCGCATTTGCGCACTTTACTGGGCTAAGGAGAAGGACAGCGTGGAAATTTACGAGAACGAACACGACCAGGTTGATGCGGTAAAACGCTTCTTTGCTGAAAACGGCAAGGCGCTGGCTGTTGGGATCATTTTAGGGGTTGGCGCGCTGGTTGGTTGGCGTTACTGGACCAGCCATCAGACGGAGTCCGCACGCTCTGCTTCTCTGGCGTATCAAAATACGGTAACTGCGGTTAGCGCGGGTAAACCGGACAGCATTCCTGCCGCTGAGAAATTTGCTGCAGAGAATAAAAATACCTATGGCGCGCTGGCTTCACTGGAACTGGCGCAGCAGTTTGTTGACCAAAATGAACTTGAGAAAGCCGCAAGCCAACTGCAACAAGGCTTGGCTGCGACCAGCGATGAAAATCTCAAAGCAGTGATAAACCTGCGTCTGGCTCGTGTTCAGGTTCAGCTTAAACAGGCTGATACCGCGCTGAAAACACTCGAAACCATTAAAGGTGAAGGGTGGGCGGCCATTGTTGCCGATCTGCGTGGTGAAGCGTTGTTGAGTAAAGGCGACAAACAAGGTGCGCGTAGCGCATGGGAAGCGGGTGTGAAAAGCGATGCCTCTCCTGCTCTGAGCGAAATGATGCAGATGAAAATCAATAATTTGTCCATCTGAGAGGGACCCGATGCAATTGCGTAAATTACTTCTGCCAGGGCTGCTTTCCGTTACCCTATTGAGCGGCTGTTCACTGTTTAGTGGCGAAGAAGATGTCGTTAAGATGTCCCCATTACCGGTGGTTGAAAACCAGTTTACTCCGTCTACGGAATGGAGCACCTCTGTAGGAAACGGTATTGGTGATTTCTATTCCAATCTTCATCCTGCGCTGGCGGATAACGTTGTCTATGCTGCCTCTCGCGCTGGTGTAGTTAAAGCGTTGAACGCAGGCGACGGCAAAGAAGTCTGGTCTGTGAATCTGGGTGAGAAAGATGGCTGGTTCTCCCGTGCATCTGCACAGCTTTCTGGCGGTGTAACCGTGTCCGGCGGTCATGTTTATATCGGCAGTGAAAAAGCACAGGTTTATGCGCTGAACACCAGTGACGGTACTACCGCATGGCAGACGAAAGTCGCTGGTGAAGCGCTGTCTCGTCCTGTTGTGAGCGATGGCGTGGTATTGATCCACACCAGCAACGGTCAGTTGCAGGCCTTAAACGAAGCCGACGGCGCCATCAAATGGACCGTTAACCTCGACATGCCTTCTCTGTCTCTGCGTGGTGAATCCGCTCCGGCAACCGCCTTTGGCGCAGCTATTGTTGGCGGTGATAACGGTCGCGTAAGCGCCGTGCTGATGCAGCAGGGCCAGATGATTTGGCAGCAGCGTATCTCTCAGGCGACAGGCCCAACGGAAATCGATCGTCTGAGCGACGTTGATACCACGCCGGTTATCGTCAATGGCGTTGTTTACGCGCTGGCTTATAATGGTAACCTGACGGCGTTGGATCTGCGCAGTGGTCAGATCATGTGGAAACGCGAACTGGGCTCGGTGAATGATTTCATCGTCGACGGTAACCGTATCTACCTGGTTGACCAGAACGATCGCGTGCTGGCACTGACCACCGATGGCGGCGTGACGCTGTGGACGCAAAGCGATCTGCTGCACCGTCTGCTGACGTCCCCGGTATTGTATAACGGCAATCTGGTCGTCGGTGATAGCGAAGGCTACCTGCACTGGATTAACGTTGACGATGGCCGTTTTGTTGCCCAGCAGAAAGTTGACAGCTCAGGTTTCCTGACCGAGCCGGTCTCTGCTGATGGTAAACTGCTGATCCAGGCGAAAGACGGTACGCTGTACTCTATTACGCGTTAATCGTCGCGGCCGCTCGCTTTGAAAAACGGCTCCTGGTGCAGGGGCCGTTTTACTGTTTTTAACAACGGAGCAAAAATGTGCCCGTTGTCTGATGATTTTTTAAATGAGGCTTTAAACATGGTACCTGTGGTCGCGCTTGTCGGGCGCCCTAACGTTGGCAAATCCACGTTATTTAACCGTCTAACTCGCACCCGAGATGCGCTGGTTGCGGATTTCCCGGGTCTGACTCGTGACCGTAAGTACGGTCGTGCGGAAATTGAAGGCCGCGAGTTTATCTGTATTGATACCGGCGGTATTGATGGCACCGAAGACGGTGTTGAAACCCGTATGGCGGAACAGTCGCTGTTGGCTATCGAAGAAGCGGACGTTGTGCTGTTCATGGTGGATGCGCGTGCTGGCCTGATGCCAGCGGATGCAGCTATTGCGAAACATCTGCGCTCGCGCCAGAAACCGACGTTCCTGGTAGCCAACAAAACTGACGGACTCGATCCTGACCAGGCGGTTGTTGATTTCTACTCTCTGGGTCTGGGTGAAATTTATCCGATCGCGGCGTCCCATGGTCGTGGCGTTCTCAGCCTGCTGGAGCATGTTCTGCTGCCGTGGATGGATGACGTTGCTCCGCAGGAAGAAGTCGACGAAGACGCGGAATACTGGGCGCAGCTGGAAGCCAAAGAAAATGGCGAAGAAGAGCCTGAAGATGATTTCAATCCGCAGGATTTGCCGATCAAACTGGCGATCGTGGGTCGCCCGAACGTAGGTAAGTCCACACTTACTAACCGTATTCTTGGCGAAGATCGTGTGGTGGTTTACGACATGCCGGGGACCACGCGTGACAGTATTTATATTCCGATGCAGCGCGATGAGCGCGAATATGTGCTTATCGATACCGCGGGCGTGCGTAAGCGCGGCAAAATTACCGAAGCGGTAGAAAAATTCTCAGTTATCAAAACGCTGCAGGCGATTGAAGATGCCAACGTGGTGATGCTGGTGATTGACGCGCGCGAAGGGATTTCCGATCAGGACCTGTCGCTGCTGGGCTTTATCCTCAACAGTGGGCGCTCACTTGTTATCGTTGTGAACAAGTGGGATGGTCTGACGCAGGAAGTAAAAGAGCAGGTCAAAGAGACGCTGGACTTCCGTCTGGGCTTTATTGATTTTGCACGCGTACACTTTATCTCTGCGCTGCACGGCAGCGGTGTGGGTAATCTGTTTGAATCGGTCCGTGAAGCGTATGACAGCTCCACCCGTCGCGTGAGCACCGCGATGCTGACGCGCATCATGACCATGGCAGTAGAAGATCATCAGCCGCCACTGGTGCGTGGTCGTCGTGTGAAGCTGAAATACGCCCACGCGGGCGGTTATAACCCGCCAATCGTGGTGATTCACGGCAACCAGGTCAAAGACCTGCCGGATTCCTACAAGCGTTATCTGATGAACTATTTCCGCAAATCTCTGGACGTAATGGGCACGCCGATCCGTATTCAGTTCAAAGAAGGGGAAAACCCGTTTGCCAACAAACGCAATACGCTGACTCCGACTCAGATGCGTAAACGTAAGCGTTTGATTAAACACATTAAAAAAAGCAAGTAATCGTTGCTGATGCAGATGAAAACCCGCGCTTGTCGCGGGTTTTTTTTCGTTATTCCAACGTCAACCTCAGCCCGCGCAATGTCAATCACTATTCGTTTTTTACCAAGTTTAAATCTAAGAAAGTAGACAATTGTCGAGTTTTCATCTTAAAGTCCCCCGGTTGGTACTAGACAAAACTACTGCCAGGTTATCAAATGGTTAAATAAATCTTCGCCGCATGTAAAAAATCGACCAGCTACGTAACTGGTCGGCGTACATCGCGGTGTTTACACGCACGACGACATAACTTTCGGGAGAATTATGCAATCCTCTGTTAATCAAAAAGAAAGCCGAACTTTCTTCGGTCATCCTTATCCGCTCGGCTCATTGTTCTTTACTGAGATGTGGGAGCGTTTTTCGTTTTATGGCATTCGTCCGTTACTGATCCTGTTTATGGCGGCTACCGTTTATGACGGTGGCATGGGACTGGCGCGTGAAAATGCCTCGGCGATTGTCGGTATCTTTGCCGGTACCATGTATCTTGCTGCGCTGCCAGGTGGCTGGCTGGCGGATAACTGGCTTGGTCAGCAAAAAGCGGTGTGGTATGGCTCCATCCTGATAGCACTTGGTCACCTGTCGATTGCACTCTCGGCCATCATGGGTGACAACCTGTTTTTTATTGGCCTGATGTTCATTGTGCTCGGTTCTGGCCTGTTCAAAACCTGTATCTCGGTGATGGTGGGTACGCTGTATAAAAAAGGCGATGCGCGCCGTGACGGCGGTTTCTCGCTGTTCTACATGGGTATCAACCTGGGTTCCTTCATCGCGCCATTGATCTCCGGCTGGCTGATTAAAACTCACGGCTGGCACTGGGGTTTTGGTATCGGTGGTATCGGAATGTTGGTGGCATTGCTCATCTTCCGTATCTTTGCCGTTCCGGCGATGAAACGCTACGATAGCGAAGTGGGCCTGGACTCGACCTGGAACAGCCCGGTTGTGAAACGTAATGGTGTGGGCGCGTGGCTGCTGGCGCTGGCAGTTGGTGTAGCAATTGTTGTTACCCTGATTGCGCAGGGAGTGATTGTGATTAACCCGGTCGCGGTTGCCAGCATGCTGGTGTACGTGATTGCCGCGTCAGTTGCGCTTTACTTTATCTATCTGTTCGTCTTTGCGGGGCTGAACCGTAAAGAACGCGCCAGGCTGCTGGTTTGCTTTATCCTGCTGGTTTCCGCTGCGTTCTTCTGGTCTGCCTTTGAGCAGAAACCTACCTCGTTCAACCTGTTCGCCAACGACTACACTAACCGTATGATCGGCGATTTTGAAATCCCGGCAGTATGGTTCCAGTCGATTAACGCTTTGTTCATCATTCTGCTGGCCCCGGTATTCAGCTGGGCGTGGCCAAAACTGGCGAGCATGAATATTCGCCCAAGCAGTATCACCAAGTTTGTCATCGGCATTCTCTGCGCAGCGGCGGGCTTTGGCGTGATGATGCTGGCGGCGCAAGACGTGCTGGCAAATGGCGGCGCGGGTGTTTCTCCATTCTGGCTGGTAGGCAGTATCCTGATGCTTACGCTCGGCGAGCTGTGTCTGAGCCCAATTGGTCTGGCGACCATGACGCTGTTGGCACCGGAAAGAATGCGTGGACAGATGATGGGTCTGTGGTTCTGCGCCAGTGCGCTGGGTAACCTGGCCGCGGGTCTGATTGGTGGTCATGTGAAGGCCGACCAGCTTGATATGCTGCCAGATCTCTTCGCGCGCTGCTCGATTGCGCTGCTTATCTGCGCCGCGGTACTGATCGTTCTCATTGTTCCGATTCGTCGCATGCTGGAGAATACACAGACTAAACCGGCAACTAGCGCCTGATAGCACCTCGATGATGCCGGGGCAGACGTTATGCCCCGGTAATTCAACTTTTGAGGTGAGAACATGCTGTTAGGGTTTGTTGGGCTGGGCGCAGTCGTTGAAACGGCATACTTGCCCGCATTACGTAGCCTCTTCGGTGATTCATTACGCTGTGTGGGGTTTGATGTTCAACCCACAAAACAGCCAGCAGGCGTGACGCGTTGTACGTCGCTCGAAGAGCTGCTTACTCAGCCTCTTGATACCCTGTTCATCACGACCGCATCCTTGCATCACCTTGAGGTGCTTGAACAGGCCCTGGCCTCTCCCATCGCACGTATCGTGGTTGAAAAACCTATTGTCGCCACGCTCTCCCAAATTGAAAAACTGAAAATGCTGCTGGCTCAACCAGGAGCCGCCGACCGTGTACTGGCACTCGACCACTGGATGGCGCGCATCGAAACGGTGAAACGAGGGTTGGTCAGCACTTTTGCCGAGATTGTGAAAATCGAAGGTTTTTTGCAGGAGCCAAGTGGATTTAACGCTGCAGGGGAGCCGATAGCGCTTAACTTTGCCACCGGTGAACCGGACACGCGTGAACTTCGCCACCCGGATGGCGTGATTCTGGATATCGGTACGCACGTGTTAGCAATGCTGCGGGAAACGGTACGGTATCTGGGAGGGAATAATGAGATGGTGCTGCGGTTAGTGAGTGCTAAAGACCGTCTGGGACGTGATATCCCCCAGAGTGACCTGACCACGGCAGAAGGCGAGGCGCATCTTCAGGGGCAGATTAGCGGCATTCCACTGGATATCTGGCTCAACAAATATGCGGGGCCAGCTGGTGGGCAAAAAGGTCTGCGGCTTTATCTGCGTGACGGACGTATTATCAGCCATGACCGACGCGGTACAGAAGATGTACTGGAAGTGATTGACGGCGAGGTGGTACAACGCTGGAGCATTACTGGTACGATTTACGCCCATTGTCTCGCTGAGCAAATTCTGGGAGCGCAAAGTTTGTTTGAACGTTGTCCGCAGGAGGTGAGCCAAACGACACTGCGCAGGCTGGAAGAAGTGGAGTGCCTGTTAACATTGCAGCAGCAGTTACGTGGGCCACATTAAGCGCATGGTGTTAAAATAAAAGCAGCAATACATTTTCTGTATAAGGACACGATATGTCGATTACCTGCCCGGATTGTCATGCAGAGCTGGAGCCGCAAAATGGTGTGGCGCACTGCGAGCATTGTCACAAAGATATTCAACTGGAAGCGCGTTGTCCGGAATGCCATCTGCCACTGCAAGTATTAAAAGCCTGCGGAGCGGTGGATTATTTCTGTCAGAACGGCCATGGCCTTATTTCGAAGAAACGCGTGGAATATAATGTCATAATATAAATTATATTATGAATAATTTTTGCTGATTAATATTTATTATGAATGCTAATCAGCTTTAATCATTATTATTACAAATATTTTATCTTGCTTTGATAATCTGGCTGATTTTTTAGGATTATATTTAGGTTATAAAGGCATTCATTAGGTTGAATCATAAATATAATGTTCCTGTTGTACAGCAACTTTGTTAATACAGGAACATGTTATGGCCCGAAGGGCGCGCTTTGTTATCTTGCTTGTTCTATTCGTTTCTGGTGCAGTTATTGCCGGGGACAATATTGTTGCGCCTGCAGCAACCAATAACATAAGTGAGTCTACGTTGCCCGATCTCGGCAGTGAGTCGGTACTAAAAGAACAGCATAATAACGAAGATCAATCCATTAAAGAGAAAGGTGCCGACTATTTTATTAACTCTGCGACACAAGGCTTTGAAAACCTGACGCCTGACGCGTTGAAATCACAGGCGCAAAGCTATTTGCAAAATCAAATTACCTCCTCCACGCAATCGTATATAGAAGGGTTAATGTCACCGTACGGAAAAGTACGGACAAGTTTATCTGTTGGCGAAGGTGGCGATCTTGATGGTAGCTCTCTCGACTATTTTGTTCCCTTATACGATAACCAATATACATTGATTTTTAGCCAAGTCTCCGCGCAGCGTAAAGAGGACCGGACCATTGGAAATATCGGTTTTGGCTTGCGTCAAAATGTGGGGGATTGGTTACTCGGCGGCAACGCTTTTTATGACTACGATTTTAGCCGTGGGCACCGTCGCTTAGGTTTGGGCACTGAGGCATGGACAGATTATCTGAAACTCTCTGGCAACTATTACCATCCACTTTCTGACTGGAAAGAGTCTGAGGATTTCGAGTTTTATGAAGAGCGCCCTGCTCGGGGATGGGATATTCGGGCTGAAAGCTGGCTGTCATTTTATCCACAGATCGGTGGGAAATTAGTCTACGAGAAGTACTATGGCGATGAAGTGGCATTATTTGGTACCGACAATTTACAAAAAAATCCCCATGCGGTAACCGTTGGTCTCAATTACATGCCTGTGCCGATGGTCACGTTAGGTGCAGATTACAAAGCCGGTACCGGAGATAATGCCGACCTTAGCATCAACGCAACCGTCACTTATCAGTTAGGTACGCCCCTGGCGGCTCAGCTTGATCCGGAAAACGTAAAAATTCAGCGCTCTTTAATGGGCAGTCGTACCGATTTTGTCGAGCGTAATAATTTTATCGTTCTTGAATACCGTGAAAAGGATCCCCTTGATGTTGCATTATGGCTCAAAGCCGATGCGACCAATGTCCATCCTGAATGCGTAATTGAAGACACGCCTGAGTCTGCGGTGGGACTGGAGAAATGTAAGTGGACGATCAATGCGCTTGTCTCTCATCACTACAAAATCATCTCCGCCTCCTGGCAGGCAAAAAATAATGCCAATCGCACATTAGTGATGCCAGTGGTAAAAGCTGATGCCCTCACTGAAGGGAATAATAATCGCTGGAATCTGGTCCTCCCTGCGTGGGTCAACGCGGATACAGAAGCACAGCGTACAGAGTTAAATACCTGGAAAGTGCGCATGACCCTGGAAGATGAAAAGGGGAATAAGCAAAACTCGGGTGCTGTGGAAATTACCGTCCAGCAGGATCGTAAAATCGAATTGATTGTCGATAACGTCGCTGACGCCGATCGTACCGATCATAGCCATGAGGCCAGCGCTTTGGCGGATGGCGTCGATGGTGTTGTGATGGACCTGGTGCTGACCGATTCATTTGGGGATACGACCGATCGTAACGGTAAAGTGCTGGTGGATGAGGCTATGGCGCCTGAACTCTATGACAGCAATGACAAAAAGGTGTCGCTTTCTTCCACCGCTTGTACCGCCGAATTGCCCTGCGTCTTCATTGCCAGCCGTGACAAAAAGGCGGGAACCGTCACGCTCTCCAGTACGCTTCCTGGTACGTTTCGCTGGAAAGCGAAGGAAGACGTCTACGGCGACAGTAACTATGTTGACGTGACGTTTACCGGTGATGCGTTTGATGCGTTGAATGCGCTCATTTATCAAATGAAAACATCTTCTCCCGTTAATTTGAGCGGCAAACAAGATAGGCATCCTGTCGTCAATAATACCTATCGATTTGTACTGTGGCGTGATGCCAATAAAGACGGCGTTTTCCAGATGTCAGAACAACTGGCAGAAGATGAAATGGCGCTTTATGACTATCAATGGGAATTTACCGGGCAAAGCGTGACGGGAAATACCGGAGCACAAGCCAATACCCGCAATGAAGATCTGGTGTTGCCAGCAACAAATAGAGAGGCTGCGCAAAAATTCGCTGCTCATGAGCAGGATGGTATTCAGGGCTATGGCATACGCGTGGTGTATAGCCAGAAATAGTGTCAGCGTAGTGGCTGACCAGCCAGTCGCTGAATGTTGAAGAAAAAGGAGAGTCTTGATGCAATTAGTATTAAAACGGCGGCTGACGAAGGTCGCACTGGCGTTGGCTGTGGCAGGGTATTGTGCTGTGCCTGCAGTCGCGGCTAATGGGAATCTGAAAGCCGGTCAGTGGCAAAGCGCGACAGAAAGTACCGGTACTATTCAAGGGACTATCCCGTGGATTACACGGGCTGCAGATAAAACGGCGGAAACGGATAAAGCACATGTCACGGTGACGATTGACCGTGGTAGTCGAACCGTGGCAACTGAAGGTGACCGGCAGTTTCACGCTGGCGACAAAGTGAAGGTCAACTGGGCTATCGGCGATACGGAAGGTGACCTGGATGCGGATAACACGGCGACCAAAGCGACTGTGCAGTGGATGAGCTATAGCGATCAGAATGGCGGCGATGCACAAGAGATAGGTACAAAAGGCAGCGACACCTATGAAATTCAGGCTGCGGATGCCGATCGCTACATCGGTATTAAAATTACGCCTACCACAACTACCGGCGATCCGAATGTTGCCACAGAATTGCTGCTAAACGATCTGTCGACCAACGCTGGCGGTGGTTCTGACGATGATGACATTCCGGAAGGTCCGGTGGTCGATGAAAATGTCCACGTCGTCATCTACGAGGCGGGTACAACAACCAATCTGTTGGGCACGAGCACCAAACTTAAAACCAACACCACCTATAAAGTGCTGCTGTGGAAAGATAAAAACGCCAGTCGCTCTTACGATGCAGGTGAAGAAGTTACCAGTGATTACAACTACCGCTGGAAATTCACCGGTAACAGTCTGCAGTTGGGTACTGTGGGTGGGATTGTCAACGCTACCTACAACAATAGCGATCTGGTTATTCCGCTTACCAACGCCGAAGCGAAGGCTGCCTTCGATTATGCCGATGGCGTTACCCTCGGCAACGATGGCGTCCAGGGATATGGCTTGTCTATCGACTACCAACGTAAATAAAACCGTGCAAGACCGCTTCCTTAGGGAGCGGTTTTTCCGCGCCCTTTGTTTAGCTCGGGGTTAAGCAAAGTGTGTTGAAACGCGAACACAGAATAAATGGGTAGTGACTGCTCAAGGATGGGGGATCTGGCAGGTGAATAAAGTTTATCGCTCTTTACTGGCGTTAGCTCTGTTAATGGGTGCAGTGCCGGTACTTTCTGCACTAAAAAGTGGGGCATGGCAGGAGTTGCGCACAGCTACGGATGCGATAAACGGCACCCCGCCGACGGCGGACAGCGCGTTCGTTCCGGTTTATCAGGGCAGCGTTGTGCTCTCTCCCGGTGAAGCGCACGCTGTGGCCTTCAGCGCGATGCCCCGCGACTTCAGCGTTGACGATTCAGCCAGCGCACTGCAGTTGGCTAATCCGCTCGATACCGAGGGCGATCTGTTCGCCATACCGCCGCTGCGCTGGGAAAGCGAACAGACGCCCGCTATCAGTTTAGTCTGGGCAGATGCCGCCACACCGGATGAACCGCTTAACCCGCAGCCGGTCGCCAATAAAACGTTCTGTGCGCAGAATATGGCCGGCGGGCATTACGTGGTCTGGCCGCAGCTGGAAGATAGCAGTGCGCTACCCGCGCTTTACCTCATTACGTCGACGGGAACACCGCACAGCAATACGGTTGCTTTAACCGAACAAAAAGTGGCGATTGACGTAGCTACCGCCGTGGGCGAGCCACTGTCACTCAGCGCCGTGCCGATGGACGACACGTTAAAAGCAGCCAAGGTCAAAGCAGGGGAAAGTATCACGCTGACCGTTACCACCCGCGATTGCGCCGGTAACGTGGTGGGCAATACCGCATTTATTATTACCCGCAGCGATGCGCTTAACCGCCAGAACATCGTCAACAATAATGCACCGGTACACGTTGGTGATACGGAACTGACCACCACGGCGACGGAATACCACGGTGTTACGGGCGCTGACGGCAAAGCGACAGTGACCGTCACCCAGGCAAACGGTCCCGGCGTAAAAACTACCCTGACGGTGATGCCGGCAAACAATACGGCGCTAAAAGACAGCGTCGATGTCATTTTCACCACCCTGACCAGCCCGGACAGCGACAAAGCGGCGATGTGGGGGCATATGGAAGAAAGCGCTACGGCAAACGTCGATGGCGTCACCTATACCTTCACGCGTCCAAAACTGACAGCGGAAACCAGTGGCACTAGTGCTACTTTTGCTGTCAGCAATGAAAGCTGGGCGCAGTTTACCTGGGATAGCGCGGATAACCACTGTGCCATTTTGCCGGATGCCGAACAGCTGGTAGCGCTGCGGGCCGCCCACAGCACCGCGGCGGCCTATCCCGGTTGGCCAATTGATACCTACTGGTCGTCCACGAAAGATCAGCTCGATATTTATCACTACGCTACCAGTATGGGGAGCGGGGCGGTGATACGAGAAAGCAACAGTACGGCTTTACTTGTGAGCTGCGTGGATAAAGCGCTGCCTTTAGCGTATCCACAAATCACACTTTCTCCCGATGCGCCATACAAGGCGGAAGTCGGCGAGACGATTGATGTGATAGCCAGCGTGGTTGACCGGAATACCAATAAACCGTTGCCTTATCGCTATCTTGAACTGTTTGTCGACCCCGCCTCTAACCGTAAAGGGGAGCATAAAGATGAGTGGGATAATCTGCGGGTCGTTGTCCGTAGTGATGATATGCGTGCATCGTCCCCGGAACACTATACCGGGGTAACGGACGCGAACGGTCAGGTACATTTGTCGTTAAGTCATGACAGTGGGGTAGGGGTAGAAACGCCGATCCGCATTGTGATGGCGGATGATGAAGGCGCAAGCATCACGTTCTCCTTTAATGTGATTTTTACGGTGATAACCAGCCCGGACGTTGACGGGGCGAATATGTATGGCCATATGCAACGGGGTATTGTGGAGAAGGGTAATCTCTACAAGCGTCCGCTATTGGCGTTCGAAACAAGTCATAAAACCGGTCAGCAAAGTGAAAATAGCGAAGAATGGGCCACCTTCGATTCTCTGATCTCTGCCACGAATCAGTGCGGCGCAGGTCAAGTCCCCGACACGGGTTCTCTTGAAACGCTCTACAGCGCACATCCTGATAATAAAATCCTGACAGAACACGGCTGGCCGACGGCGTCTGATGCTTATATGGCCGATGATGCCACGCAGATGGCGTACTTTAATCTGGACGATGGTAGCAAGGGGGTCGGTGGCTCAGCCCACTATCTGACCTGTTCAGCCAATGAAATGGTGGCTCAACTGAGTGTCTATTTCAATGACGATGTCTCGTTACGCCTGCCCGTCGCCAAAACAGGCGAGCAAATCAAAATGAACGTCCATTCACAAAATGCGTTGAACGGAGCAACGATAGCGAATGTGAAGTTTTCAGTCACCATTGGGCTCGGCAAAAATCGCAGCGGGATGACCACCGGCTTTACTGACCCAAGTCAGGGGGAATTGCTATTTGACAGCGTTGCCTATGGCGCGGGTACATCTTCAATGACGTATGAGGGGATGACGGATGCGAACGGTGACGCGCAAATTATTCTTGCGCAGCCACGCGGCGTGGGGTTAATCACACCGCTAAGCGTAGTACCGATTGATTCACTGCTGAACTCGCCTATCTCGCGTAGCGTGAAGTTTACCGTTCCGACAAGCCCGGATACGCCAAAAGCCCATATGTGGGGGCATATGGCGGACGTCATAACAGTGGATAATCTCACGTTTGAACGCCCGAAACTGGCGGCAGAGTCAGGGGCAACCCGAACCCAGGATGAAGCGAATGAAACCTGGGCTCGCCTCACACATGCCGATGCGCTGGGAAATACCGCAGCCGGGGGATGTGCGCTTAATCGTCTGCCACGTATCGACCAGCTTACCACTTTGTACAATGCCAACAATGACGGCGAGATACATACGGTTGCCGGATGGCCTGTGGGGCTGGACTACTGGTCCGTCACGTACGCCAGCCAGTCCAGCTGGCAACAGATATCGTTGTCGGGTGGAGAGGTGACGGCGGGGGGCGATGTTTCGGATTACGTCAGTTGCCTGACCAGCGATAACCCGGCGGCGGCGTCCATCACCATTGAACCGGTGGATGCGTCGCAGTGGTATGACAACAACGTTAATAGTGTACATGCGGTAAGAGTGAAGAAAGGCGAGACGCTACAACTGAAGGTCACGGTGAAAGACGCCAATGGAAACCCTGTGCCGCAAGCGCCTTTTGTCATGAGCCGTGGTGATGGTTTTACCCGACAGAATGTTAAACATGCCGCTGGCAGCGGTGATGGTATTGTGTCGCCGGTGGTCATTGACGGCGAATCTGTTAACGACACGGCGACGAAAATCGGCGGCCTGACGGGCGTGGACGGCAGCAAAATCATCAATGTGACCCGCCCGGATACGCATGGCACTAAAGTGGCGATAACGGCGGCGCTGTACGGCAATGCCAGCGTGAGTGCCAGCCTCGACACCATCTTTACGGTGGTCACCAGCCCCGACTCGGACAAGGCGACGCTGTGGGGGCATATGACGGACACGCTGACGGCGGCAGACGGTACGAGCTACCACCGGCCGCAGCTGTACGGGGAGTTAAGCAGCACCAACAATGTGGCGAGCTATACGGAAGATAACGAGGTGTGGGCCGGGTTCTATGGGCCTGATAGCGGTAAGAGCAATCCGGACAGTTGCGCCAAAGGCTACTATCCCACGGTCAGTTCGCTGGATTCTCTGTACAGTAAATATCCTGACAGAAGTATCAAAACAGTGCAGGGCTGGCCTATTGACCGTTCTTACTGGAGCGGCACCTACAGTAGCTCGTTCTCGACTGAAACGTTCTCACGTTATTCGGCAGTTGACCTGGACGATGGCAGCCATCAGACATTATCCGCGACGGACGCTAACGGGAGACAGTACCAGATTTGTTCGGATACGCAGACGGCGCAGGCGGTATTGATTACGCTCACGTCAACGCTGACGCAGGATGCCACTGCGCAGGCGGTGAAGGTAAAAACGGGCGATACCATTCCACTGCTGATCACCACCACCGATGCCGCTGGCAACCCGGTGGGGAATATCCCATTTACCCTTAAACGTGACAAAGGAACAGCCCGTACCACTACTTATACCACCTGGAGTACGCCAACGATGCAACTGACGCAGAGCGGGCAGGCGTCGCAGAGCTGGAGTTTCAACGGAACATACTACGGCGTGACGGGCGCAGACGGTACGCTGGCTGTCGATTTGGCTGAGAGTAGTGGGCCAGGCGTCAAAAACGTGCTGACCGCCGGTCTATATAACAGCACAACGGTTACTGCGTCGCTGCCTGCGGTGTTTACGACAATCACCAGCCCGGACAGCAATAAAGCCAATATGTGGGGCCATATGCCGGAAACCTTCACCGCCAGCAACGGCACTGAATTTATGCGTCCCAGACTTATGGATGAGCTGGATTCAGCCACTGATACGACTGCCGTTATAGAGAATAATGAAAAGTGGTATACGGTGAAAAACATCGAGAAAGGACGTGGCGCCTGCGCAATGAACCGGATGCCGCGAGCCGCTGATTTGACCTCATTGTCTCAAGGTCATCCGAATGGCGCGTTAGCGACAGATTTAGGCCTCCCGATGATAACGTCGAAATCATGGTGGGCGGGTGATATGGCGATAAAAAGTCAAACCTCGCTGGCGTATCAATATATGAGTCTGAAGACGGGTGTTATCAACACGAACTCAGCATCGACCGTAAGTAATGTTGCACAATTGTGTCTGACCACGGCGCATGAGTCGTTCATCTCCCTTGACTCCAGCGCGTGGAATGAAGAAAAACAGGCTTTTGTGGCGAAAAAAGGCGAGGCGATACCGGTAACCGTAACCGTGACGGACGCAGCCGGCAGGCCGCAGGCGAATACGGTTGTGAGGGTGATGCGCGGCTTTTCATCCTCCCGCAGCAATACATCGGTATCCACCAGTGCGGCAACCATGACGCTCACCCCCACTTCGCCATTGGGGACGGTACTGACCAACTTCACTGGCAACAGTAGCTTGTATGAAGCGACCGGTGAGGATGGTATGTTGCAGTTAACATTAAATCAGGACAATACCACCGGGCTGAAAACGACTATTACCGCCAGCCTGGCAAGTGACAGCCTGGTGAAGGCCAGCAAAGACACCACCTTTACCGTCATTACCAGCCCTGATGTGGCGTCAGCAGATTACTGGGGGCATATGCCGGAGACGGTGCCGGGACCGGATAACGTTGTTTATCAGCGTCCCCACTTGCAGGCAGAAGCACCGTCGGGGGTAGGTTATCTCCTGTACAATAACGAAAAATGGGCCGCGCCGACGCCTGGGCAGGTGCTTTCGACGGATAAATCCGTATGCGGTATTGCGTTTACGCCGATGATGAGCGACCAACAGGCGCTGTATCAGCGTTATCCTCATGGTACGCTGGAAGCGCAGTATGGCTGGCCGGTGAAATCCGATCAGCTCTGGTGGCCGGCTGATTTAAAGTCAGGAAATGCCTATCACACTCTGAACCTGAATACTGGTCAGGTATCCAAGCAGACGAATTCCTCAACGAAAGAGATGCAGGCTTGTCTGGTTGACGCGCGTAATATCCCTGGCTTAATCACGCTGACCTCGACGGTGATGGATGTGGCGAAAGCAGCAGCTGTAGTGAAGAAAGGCGAAGTTATTCCGCTGACGGTGACGGTGAAAGACCGCGCTGGTAATCCAATGCCAAATGAGCCGTTTACCCTGAGTCGATCTGATGCGGAAAGTCGGAACGGTACTGCATACACAGTGAATGGCGCAGACGATTTAACATTGCAGGCGCTGTCTCCTTCGTTGTCAACGACATCAATGACGACAACCAGCGTCGTGTTTAGCGGTGTAACTGGGGCTGACGGTACGGCAACCTTTACGGTGCGCCAGGATGCGAGCCTGGGGTTAAAAACGGCGCTAACGGTTACCGCGACCAATGATGTGTTGCTAGCAACCACCTCAACGCTTGACGTGATATTTACCGTAATAACCAGCCCGGACAGCAACAGCGCCGCTATGTGGGGTCATATGCCGGACACTCTAAGTGTTGATAGCATAACGCTACACCGGCCGCTGCTGTATAGGGAATCCCCTGGAGCAACGGACCAGAGGACGGATAATTATGAATCATGGGCCGGTGTCTATTCTCGAGATACTGGTACTGGCTATGATATGAGCAATAACTGTGGTGGGGTGGCCTATTTCCCGGAAAAAAGTTTACTGGAGAAAATGAGAGACGAACAGATAGCAACAGCTAACGGATGGCCTGTGTCTGTACTGCGTTATGTGAGCCGTACACCTTCGACGTATAACTATTGCGAGGTTTCGTTAAATGAAGGGGGCATCACAAATTGCCCAACAACCCCGACGGGGTCGAATTCGGGCGGGATAGGCTATGGGGCCTGTATTGTGCCGTAAATGCTCACATAGAACGAGGCAAGTAAGAACGTTATTGCGACCGGCGTGGCTTTTTAGTTGGGGTAATGTTGTGAACTTCGCTGGTAATCCAGCCGTCCTCCAGTCGGGTGGTCAGTAGATCGCCCGCTTTCACCTGTTTTACTTTTTTCAGCACCTCTCCATTCTGTGCGGTGGAGACGCTATAGCCGCGCGCTAACGTTGCCAGTGGGCTGACGGCTTCCAGATGGGTGACCGCGTTGCCGAAACGCTCGCGCTGCTCGCTTAGCCGCGCACGGATATTTTCCGCCAGTCGATATTCCAGTTGCTGCACCCGTGACTGCGCGCGATGAATGCGCGGCTGTGGGCTCTGCTGGTTCAGCCGCTGCAGCATGCGCTGCTGACGCTGATTGGCCTGTTTAATTTTATTCTCAAGTGCGAAGTTCATTCTCTGACGCAGTCGTTCCAGCACGGTCTGCTGACGGGCCAGACGCAGCTGCGGATGCTGCTGTTGCAAGCGGTGATTAAGCTGGGTAAATCGGCGAGTTCGGTTGGCGAGATAGTAATCCATCGCCATTTCCAGACGTTGTTGACCATGCTGAATTTGACGCAGCAGTTCGAGCTGATTACGGCTGACAATTTCTGCGGCCGCCGACGGCGTTGGCGCGCGCAGGTCGCCGACAAAATCGGCAATGGTCACATCGGTTTCATGGCCGACGGCACTCACCACCGGAATGCGGCTGGCAAATATCGCCCGTGCTACGCGCTCGTCGTTAAAGCTCCACAAATCTTCCAGCGAGCCGCCGCCGCGCCCGACGATTAATACGTCACACTCGCCACGGGCGTTTGCCAGCTCAATTGCGCGCACAATCTGCCCCGGCGCATCGTCGCCCTGGACAGCGGTTGGATAGATAATAACGGGCAGGGAAGGGTCGCGGCGTTTCAATACGTGGAGAATATCGTGTAGCGCTGCTCCGGTTTTCGAGGTGATCACCCCGACGCAGTGGGCCGGTGAGGGCAGCGTTTTTTTGAACTGCTGATCGAACAGCCCTTCATCCTGCAGTTTGGCCTTCAGTTGCTCATACTTCTGTTGCAACAGACCTTCACCCGCAGGCTGCATGCTCTCAACAATTATCTGGTAGTCCCCACGCGGCTCATACAATGTAATGTTGGCGCGCACCAGCACCTGTTGCCCGTGCTGCGGGCGGAACGTTACCCGGCGGTTGCTGTTGCGAAACATCGCGCAGCGAACCTGAGCGGTGTCATCTTTGAGCGTGAAGTACCAGTGACCGGAGGACGGCTGAGTGAAATTGGAGATTTCACCGCTGATCCACACTTGCCCCATTTCCTGCTCAAGCAGCAAACGAACCGTCTGATTCAGGCGGCTTACGGTAAAAATTGAGGTGGTCTGAGAGGATAACATGTGAGCGGGATCAAATTCTAAATCAGCAGGTTATTCAGTCGAAAGTAACATGCTCACAGAGGAGCGCAAGGTTTTTTTGCAAAAAAGTGTGGATGCAATCGGTTACGCTCTGTATAATGCCGCGGCAATATTTAATAACCTCCCAGGTGAGATATTGCCCATGCTACGTATCGCAAAAGAAGCCCTGACGTTTGACGACGTCCTCCTCGTTCCCGCTCATTCTACCGTTCTGCCGAATACTGCTGACCTCAGCACCCAGTTGACGAAAACCATTCGCCTGAACATTCCTATGCTCTCCGCAGCAATGGACACCGTGACGGAAGCGCGCCTGGCAATTGCCCTGGCCCAGGAAGGCGGCATCGGTTTTATCCACAAAAACATGTCCATCGAGCGCCAGGCTGAAGAAGTTCGCCGCGTGAAAAAACACGAATCTGGCGTGGTAACTGACCCACAGACCGTACTGCCAACCACTACTCTGCGCGAAGTGAAAGAACTGACCGAGCGTAACGGCTTTGCAGGCTACCCGGTGGTGACTGAAGATAACGAACTGGTCGGTATCATCACCGGCCGTGACGTGCGTTTTGTGACTGACCTGAACCAGCCGGTTAGCGTATATATGACGCCGAAAGAGCGCCTGGTTACCGTTCGTGAAGGTGAATCACGTGAAGTGGTGTTCGCTAAAATGCACGAACGTCGCGTGGAAAAAGCGCTGGTTGTTGATGACAGCTTCCATCTGCTCGGTATGATCACCGTTAAAGATTTCCAGAAAGCCGAACGTAAACCTAACGCCTGTAAAGACGAGCATGGTCGTCTGCGCGTGGGCGCTGCGGTTGGCGCGGGCGCAGGTAACGAAGAGCGTGTTGACGCGCTGGTTGCCGCGGGCGTTGACGTACTGCTGATTGACTCCTCTCACGGCCACTCTGAAGGCGTACTGCAGCGTATTCGTGAAACTCGCGCTAAATATCCTGATCTGCAGATTATCGGCGGTAACGTTGCTACGGGCGCAGGTGCTCGCGCGTTGGCTGAAGCTGGCTGCAGCGCTGTTAAAGTGGGTATTGGCCCTGGCTCCATCTGTACTACCCGTATCGTGACCGGCGTCGGTGTTCCGCAGATCACCGCCGTTTCTGATGCCGTTGAAGCGCTGGAAGGCACCGGTATTCCGGTTATCGCCGATGGCGGTATTCGTTTCTCCGGCGACATCGCTAAAGCGATTGCTGCTGGTGCTGCCGCAGTGATGGTTGGTTCCATGCTGGCGGGTACTGAAGAATCCCCGGGCGAAATCGAACTGTACCAGGGCCGTTCTTACAAATCTTACCGCGGTATGGGTTCTCTGGGCGCGATGTCCAAAGGGTCTTCTGACCGTTACTTCCAGAGCGATAACGCCGCTGACAAACTGGTCCCGGAAGGTATCGAAGGCCGCGTAGCCTATAAAGGCCGCCTGAAAGAGATCATTCACCAGCAGATGGGCGGCCTGCGCTCCTGTATGGGGCTGACCGGCTGTGGTACTATCGACGCGCTGCGAACGAAAGCAGAGTTTGTACGCATCAGCGGTGCGGGTATTCAGGAAAGTCACGTTCACGATGTGACCATCACCAAAGAGTCCCCTAACTACCGCATGGGCTCCTGATAAGTTTCCGCGCCCGGCTATATGCCGGGCGAATTTGTTTCACTTGCCTCGGAATTAGCGTCAATGACAGACAATATTCATAAACATCGCATTCTCATCCTCGATTTTGGCTCGCAGTACACTCAGCTGGTTGCACGTCGCGTACGTGAACTGGGCGTCTACTGTGAACTGTGGGCATGGGATGTTACGGAAGCACAAATTCGCGAATTCAACCCAAGCGGTATTATTCTTTCCGGTGGCCCGGAAAGTACCACTGAAGAAAACAGCCCGCGTGCGCCGGAATACGTTTTCAATGCGGGCGTGCCGGTGTTCGGCGTGTGCTACGGCATGCAGACCATGGCAATGCAGCTCGGTGGTCATGTTGAAGGTTCTAACGAACGTGAATTCGGCTATGCGCAGGTTGAAGTGCAGACCGACAGCGCGCTTGTCCGCGGTATTGAAGACTCCCTGACCGCAGACGGCAAACCGTTGCTGGATGTGTGGATGAGCCACGGCGACAAAGTGACTGCCATTCCGGAAGGTTTCGTGACCGTTGCCAGCACCGACAGCTGCCCGTTTGCTATCATGGCGCACGAAGAAAAACGCTTCTATGGCGTGCAGTTCCACCCGGAAGTTACCCACACCCGTCAGGGCATGCGCATGCTGGAGCGTTTTGTGCGCGATATCTGCCAGTGTGAAGCGCTGTGGACGCCGGCAAAAATTATCGATGACGCCGTTGCCCGCATTCGTGAGCAGGTTGGCAATGACAAAGTTATCCTCGGTCTGTCCGGTGGCGTTGACTCCTCTGTGACTGCGATGCTGCTGCACCGTGCAATCGGAAAAAACCTGACCTGCGTGTTCGTCGACAACGGTCTGCTGCGCCTGAACGAAGCCCAGCAGGTAATGGATATGTTTGGTGACCATTTCGGCCTGAACATCGTTCACGTTGAAGGCGAACAGCGTTTCCTCGACGCGCTGAAAGGCGAGAACGACCCGGAAGCGAAACGTAAGATCATCGGCCGCGTATTCGTTGAAGTGTTCGACGAAGAAGCGCTGAAGCTGGAAGACGTTAAGTGGCTGGCACAGGGCACCATCTACCCGGACGTGATCGAATCCGCGGCATCTGCCACCGGTAAAGCGCACGTTATCAAATCTCACCACAACGTGGGCGGTTTGCCGAAAGAGATGAAGATGGGGCTGGTTGAGCCGCTGCGTGAGCTGTTCAAAGACGAAGTGCGTAAGATTGGTCTGGAGCTGGGCCTGCCGTACGACATGCTGTACCGTCACCCGTTCCCGGGACCGGGGCTGGGGGTACGTGTGCTTGGCGAAGTGAAGAAAGAGTACTGCGACCTGCTGCGTCGCGCGGATGCTATCTTCATTGAAGAACTGCACAAAGCTGACCTGTACAACAAAGTCAGCCAGGCGTTCACCGTGTTCCTGCCGGTACGTTCCGTTGGCGTCATGGGCGATGGCCGTAAGTACGACTGGGTTGTTTCCCTGCGTGCAGTAGAAACCATCGACTTTATGACCGCGCACTGGGCACACCTGCCGTATGATTTCTTAGGCCGCGTCTCTAACCGTATCATTAACGAAGTGAACGGCATTTCCCGCGTCGTTTATGATATCAGCGGTAAGCCACCGGCTACCATTGAGTGGGAATAATAGCCCTTTCTGTTAGCGGTTTCTGAACCGGTAATATGTAAAAAAAAACCCTCTTTTTATAGAGGGTTTTTTATTGCGCTCATACCGAAGCGCTGTGAATTAATCAACCAACTGTAGCTGGGGTTGAGATTGGGGGGCTACGTTCTCAACGCGAATATCCATCTGCGGATACGGCAGGGAGATATGGTTGGCGTCCAGGGCTTCTTTAATGTTTTCCAGCAAATCGTAATAGGTATTCCAGTATTCGATGTTGGGCACCCATACGCGGACGTAAAAATTCAATGCTGAAGCGCCCAGTTCGCCCAGACGAACGGTTACCCCACGTTGCTTATCGATGCGGGTATCCTGATCGATAATATGGTTAATCACGCGCTTAACGTCAGCTATCCGGCTCTGATAGCCGACGCCAATCACCAGATCGATACGGCGGAAAGGGTGGCGGGAATAGTTAATGATATTGTCAGCGATGATCTTACCGTTTGGAATGACCACTTCTTTGCTGTCGGCGGTGAGCAGGGTGGTGGAGAAAATATGTACCTTTTCCACCGTTCCGGTGACTGCCCCAATTTGTACCACTTCTCCGGCGCGGAATGGACGCAGGGAGACCAATAGTACGCCAGCGGCAAAGTTGGAAAGCGATCCTTGTAGCGCGAGTCCAATGGCCAACCCGGCGGCACCAATGACGGCAATAATGGAGGATGTTTCGATACCGACGCGACCCAATGCGGCAACAACGGCAAAGGCGAGGGTAATGTAACGTACCAGCGCGGTGAAGAACTGGATAATGGTTCGGTCAACTTTACGTTTTAAAAGTAATTTTTCCAGACCACTGGAGATCAGGCGAGAGACAAATTTACCGACAAACAGTAAAATTACGGCGGCAACGATATTCCAGCCGAATTGAATAACCGCATCGCTGTGTCCAGCGATCCATTCAAGACCGCTGCTTATTTTCGGAAATAATGAAAAACCACTCATGGTATTACCCTGTAGAATTTAAAATGGTAATGATTCAAATAAGCATTTAATTTCATACATAATATTAATGCTTTCACCTGTGATATTTTCTGGTGATATTAATTGACGTCTATTTGAACACAGTGTGTCTTTTTATACCCAGTAAATCGGAGCGTAAAAATGAGCGCGAATGGTGCAGTGAAGTGAGATTAAAAGATTGTGAATTTGTGCGAAAAACACGGTCTGTTATCGGATAACTCCGTGCGTGTGGTGGGTAAGGCAACGTATTTTTTCATCACTCAAATCCCTTACCGGATGGTTAAATTTCAGGCGATTAGCCATCCGGTAAGGAATCTTAATGCTGAGATATTACAGGCGCGAGCGATCAGCGCACGTCGGTTTGAGCAGGAGATGCCTGTTGCGGCTGGGTGATCTGCTGAGAGTCTTTTTTGTTCTGGTGGTGGTGCCACGCACCTATAGCGGAGTAGACGAAGCGTCCGAAGAAGAAGAGAAAGCTGATAAGCAGTACGATCCGGATCATGCGACTATTAAATCGGTGTCGTTTGCGTAGGCTGGTAACCTGGCTCACAAAAGGTTCCTTGTAGTGTACCCAACTGAGGGCGATACTCACATTAAGGCATACTGTGAGGCAATGGTCAATTTTTCGTTATGTAAAATTGCTTCAGTTGTTTTATCCTCATATGTTATGAAAATTAATATTATTATTTGCATTAATAATGAATTAACGATAAGAAACGATGAAAATAGTAATAATTGATTAATGAGGGGCTTTTTTTTTGATATATATCAAACGTCACCCTTTACTGATAACTAAAATCGATGAGACATAGTAATGTATTTAACTTCATCGTTTTAGAGTCAGGTGGGATGCCTGTCTGAATACCCCCTGCAGGATGTGCGGGATTCTACTGAGCATCTATGAAACTCAATAAAAATTATATTTGTATGAGAGATAGATGGTGGGCGTTACCTCTCATCATACCATCTTTGCTGTTGCCTATATTGAGCACTGCCAATACCTATGCCCATATTAGTACTGGGACCGTAATTCTTTTCTACATGCCTTTGGCGTTGATGATTAGCCTGATGCTATTTTTTGGCTGGGCGGCATTGCCGGGAATTATCATTTCCATTATCTGCTACAAATATCCGCAGGTTGGGTTATTTGAAACGCTCTCAATAATTTCGCACTTTATTGTAACGATAGTGCTGAGTTGGGGAGGGTATAAAGTATTTGCACCCCGGCGGAACAACGTATCTCACGGTAACTCCCACCTGATGTTTCAGCGCATGTTTTGGCAGGTCTTCTGCCCGGCGACGCTGTTTCTGATCCTCTTCCAGTTTGCCGCATTTGTGGGCGTTTATGAGAGTAAATCCGGCATGGTGGGGGTTATGCCCTTTAATACTGGCACGTTGATCAACTATCAGGCTATGCTGGTCGGGAATCTGATTGGGGTTCCTTTGTGCTACTTTATTATTCGCACGATCCGCAACCCTTTGCATGTCAGAGGCTATTTTTCTCAATTAAAGCAGCAGTTTGATACCAAAGTTACCAAAACTGAGTTTGCGGTCTGGCTGATTATATTGGCTGTACTTATGGCATTGCTGTGTATGCCGTTAAATGAACAAAGCTCAATATTCAGCACAAATTATACTCTGTCGTTGTTGCTACCTGTCATGCTCTGGGGAGCAATGCGTTACGGTTACAGATTTATTTCGCTGATATGGTCTGTCGTACTTATTACCGCAATTCATTATTACCAGCGCTATATGCCCTGGTATTCTGGCTACGATACCCAGCTTGCCATTACCTCATCGAGTTATCTTGTTTTCTCCTTCATCGTGAACTTCATTGCCGTACTGGCAACGCGCCAACGCTTTGTTACCCGGCGCAACCATCGTCTGGCATTCTTTGATCCGATGGTGCATCTGCCAAATTTGCGCGCATTGAACCGGGATTTGAAAAAAACGCCATGGTCAGTGCTCTGCTTTTTGCGTGTTCCGGGCATGGAGCTACTGGTAAAAAATTACGGCATTATGCTGCGTATCCAGTACAAGCAAAAACTCTCACAGTGGATAACGCCACTGTTGGCACAGGATGAGCATGTCTATCAGTTATCGGGTAATGACTTAGTTTTGCGTTTTAACACTGAGTCGTATCAGGAGCGCATTGAAGCCCTGGACAGGCATATCAAGCAGTTCCGTTTTATTTGGGATGGCATGCTTTTACAGCCGCAGGTGGGGATCAGTTTTTGCTGTGTCCGTTCTCCTGTTAACCATATCTATCTGTTACTGGGAGAGTTAAGCACCATTGCCGAGCTTTCTCTGGCGACCAATTCACCAGAGAACTTGCAGCGCCGAGGCGTCATGCACTTGCAACGTGACCTGAAAGATAAGGTTGCGATGATGAATCGTCTACAGCTGGCGCTGGAGCACAATCGTTTTTTCCTGATGGCGCAGCCGATTTTTGGCGTACGCGGCGACGTTTATCATGAAATCCTGCTGCGCCTTGAGGGAGATGACGGTGAAACCATCCCGCCTGATTGCTTCTTGCCGATCGCGCATGAGTTTGGCTTGTCGTCCAGCATCGATATGTGGGTGATTGAAAATACGCTGAAGTTTATGGCACAGAATCGGGAAAAAATGCCCGCCCGTCGGTTTGCCATTAACTTGTCACCCACGTCGATATGTCGCGCCCGACTTCCGCATGACATCAAGCAGCTACTGGTTAAGTATAAGGTTGAAGCGTGGCAGTTGATTTTTGAAGTCACGGAAAGCAACGCCTTAACCAATGCGGAACAGGCACAGGCAACGTTACTGCAGCTGCAATCACTGGGCTGTCAGATTGCGATTGATGATTTTGGGACGGGTTACGCCAGCTATGCGCGGCTGAAGAATGTGAGTGCCGATATCCTGAAAATTGATGGCAGCTTTATTCGCAGTATCGTTTCGAATAGCCTCGACTACCAAATCGTGGCCTCTATTTGCCATCTGGCTCGGATGAAAAGAATGCTGGTGGTTGCAGAGTACGTCGAAAGTGAAGAAATACGCAGTGCGGTAATTTCGCTGGGGATTGACTACATGCAGGGGTACTTGATTGGTAAACCACAGCCATTGCATGAAACGCTGGAAGAACAGGCGCCAGACGCGCTGGCACCTGTTCTGAGTTTATGCGGCGATATCGGGTGAGGTTTCTTCTTCAATTTTGAGACGCCAGCCGGTTACGCCCTCCCAGTATTGCTGCTCTTTTTCCAGATCGAGCAGCACCAGCGCATTTTGGCTAAACCAGTCATGCGGGAAACGTAAGGTCCAGTGGTTGTCGTCGGTTATCAGAGTCAGGGTTGGCGGCGTGGTGGTCGCCTGACGCTGATTATTCAGCAGCACGCCGAGGCGTAACAGTTGAATCAACGGCAGAAACTGTTTTTTCTTGAACAGTGTAAAGCGGGGCAAGTCATCCAGTTTCACCGCTTTGCGATGATAACGAACTAATGTTGCCATCATCAGTTGTTGTTCCTGATTAAACCCCGGTAAATCGCTGTTTTGTAAGATATAAGCAGAGTGGCGATGTAAGCCGCTGTGGTTGATGTTCAGCCCAACCTCATGCAGCATCGCTGCCCAGCGCAGTAATGCTTCCAGTTGAGGATTGGCTAGTTTGGGCTGTTGCGTATGCCACTGGTCGTACATTTGCATCGTTGTTTCCAGTACGCGCCGGGCCTGTTCACTGTCAATGTTGTACTGGTTCGCCAGACTGCTGGCGGTACGGCTGCGAACGTCCTGGTGGCGAAAACGTCCTTCCATCTCGTACAGTACGCCTTCGCGTAGTGCGCCATCAGAAAGGCGAAGTTCGCGGATAGCCAACGCGTCAAAAACGCCGCACAGAATCGCGAGTCCGGGTACAAACACTGCTTTTCGTTCTTCTGACAATCCTGGCAAGCTGAGCGCATCAAATGACGCATGCTTCAGCACTTCAGATGTCAGTTTGTCCAGGCGTTCGGGGGTGATAAAACCGTCTTTTTCACCCATCTCCAGCAGCACTTCGTGTGCCGCTTTAATCGTGCCTGACGCGCCCATTGCGACGTTCCAGCCCTGAATGCGAAACTGCCACGTTAAGGTTTCAAGCTTTTGCGCTGCCGCCATGCGGGCACGCTGGAAGTTTTCCCGGCTGATAACACCGCCCGGGAAATACATCTGGGCAAAACTGACGCAGCCCATACGGCGGCTTTCGACCAGCTTGGGTTCGAAATCTTCGCCGATCACCAGTTCTGTTGAGCCACCGCCGATATCGATAACCAGCTTGCGGCCTTTTTCCGGCTGAGTGTGCTCCACGCCCATAAAAATCAGTCGGGCTTCTTCGTTACCGGAGATAATCTCAATCGGGTAGGGGATGACTTTTTCCGCTCGCTTGAGAAAATCGGTCGCATTCAGCGCCTGACGCAAAGTATGGGTTCCCACGATGCATACGCTTGACGGGGGAAAGCCTTGCAGGCGTTCGGCGAACAGCGACAGGCAGCTTAATCCGCGTTCCATTGCCTCTTCGCTCAGCTTGTTATCTTCGCCGAGACCATCCGCCAGATGAACGCGCTGTTTCAGCCGCCCGATAATCTGCATTGCGCCATCTACCACGCGGGCAATGACCATATGGAAACTGTTTGAACCAAGGTCGACCGCAGCAAATTCCTGCGGTCGTGGAGTCTTGTCGTGTATTGGCATAGCGTTAGTCAGGTTGCTCGAGTGATTTGATGTAGTCGTAAATCGCCAATTGTGACTGAACTTTACGGCGGTTTCCGCGTGGTACGTAGCGATTACTGAGTTCTTTATCGATGAAGCGAGCCTTCACCGTGTCGCTGAACAGGATATCGATAATATCCAGCACGCGCTGCTTAAGGCGCGGGTCCAGCAGCGGAGTGGCGACCTCGATACGATAGTCGATATTGCGGGTCATCCAGTCTGCAGAGGAGAGGTATACCTGCTTATCGCCACCGTTTTCGAAAATATAAACCCGGTCGTGTTCAAGGTAGCGGTCGACAATGCTTATCACGCGAATATTATCGCTGATGCCTTCCAGGTTCGGGATCAGAGAGCACATACCGCGAATCAACAAATTAACCGGTACGCCTGAGCTTGAGGCCGCATAGAGACGATCAACCAGGCCTTTATCGACCAGGTTGTTCAGTTTTAGCGTGATACCGGAAGGCTGGCCTTGCTGCGCATTGGCGATCTCTTTGTCGATCATGGCGTACAGCAGACGGCGTGAGTTCTGCGGAGAAACCAGCAGATAATCGAACGTCACCGGACGATACGGGTTTTCGATGAAGTTGAACACCCGGCGAACCTCGTTGGTGATGCGTGAATCAGCGGTAAGCAACGAGTAGTCGGTGTACAGCCGCGCCGTTTTTTCGTTGAAGTTGCCCGTCCCGATATGAGCATAGCGCACGACTTCATCACCTTCTTTACGCGAGATAAGGAACAGTTTGGCGTGAATTTTCAGACCCGGCGCGGAGAAGATGACGTGAACGCCCGCTTCGGTCAGACGCTTGGCCCAATGAATGTTGGCTTCTTCATCAAAGCGCGCCTGTAATTCCACTACCACGGTGACTTTTTTACTGTTATGCGCGGCATGGATCATCGCGTCGATGATGCGCGAGTCTTTTGCCACACGGTAGATGTTGATCTTTATTGCCAGTACGCTCGGGTCGAAAGACGCCTGGCGCAACAGTTCAAGAACGTGCTCAAAGGTGTGGTACGGGTAATACAGCAGCACATCGCGCTCGCGGATTGCATCAAATCCGTTACGGAATTTCTCATTGTCGAACCAGATGTGGCGCAGACGCGGCAGCGGCTTATTCACCAGGTTGGCTTTGCCAACGTTGGGGAAGTTAATAAAGTCTTTGAAGTTATGGTAACGGCCGCCGGGAACAATCGAGTCGTAGCGAGAAATCGTCAGTTTTTCACGTAGCACCTCGACCAACGCATTGGGCATGTCGCGCTGATAGACGAAACGCACAGGCTCTGCGGTCAGACGCTGTTTCAGGCTGGAGGACATCAGCTCCATCAGGCTCGATTCCATCTCGTGCACCAAATCGTATTCGGCGTCACGGGTCATTTTCATCGAATAGGCGTTAAGTGCGTCGTAATCAAAGAACCCTTTGAAAATATCGTCAAGGCAATAACGTAAAATGTTGTCCAACAGGATCATCGGCTTGCGACGACGCGGAGTTTCCGGCGGCAGATTCACAAAACGGGGAACCTTGTCAGAAGGGATTTCCAGCAGCGCGTAGCGGATTGTATCGCCGCGGATAATCTCTACCGCCAGATATGTGTAGTCATCTTTCAAAAACTGGACTAAATCCGTCTCGCGGTTAATCAGGATCGGCGTGATGTGCTGGCGAAGATATTGTTTGAAGTAATGACGCAACCAGCTCTGCTGATTGGCCGATAGCTGGCGTTCATTGATTAAGAAAATCTGATTGCGCGCCATCTCCAGCAGCAACTCGTTGTACAGACCGTCAAATTCCTGATCGGCTTTTAATACGCGGGCCTGGATTTTGCCTAACAGATGGCGGGAGTGAGAGTTTGAACCCTGTTCTTCGCTAATAATGATTCGGCGCTTCAGTTCGGCAAAACGAACCTTATAAAACTCGTCGAGGTTATTGGAATAGATGCCTAAGAAACGCATCCGTTCGATCAACGGGTTTGACTTATCAGCAGCTTCCTGGAGTACACGTTCGTTGAACGCTAACCAACTGAGTTCTTTCTCGATGTATAGCTTTTCCTGACCCATTACCACTTTTACTCCGTTTCATTCACGGGACACTACCGATTTATTATGGCGAGCATTGCTCTCAGATGTCCAACTGTGCCAGAAAAATATGACAATAAACCGTCTGATAGCAAAGAGAAAGGGGGAGCGTAGATGAATACCGGTGGTATTAACCGGAAAAGGTAGTTATGCCTGTAAGCCGGATGGTGACATGCGGCTTACAGGTTGAATTTTATTATTCGTCGGCGGCGTAGCCTTGTGGCGGTAGGCGGATGCCATCCAGCCATGCAGCGTTATCACGCATTTTCAGGCGACCATCAATAAACCAGCTTACCACCAGTGGGTAAATGGTATGTTCCTGAGCCTGAACCCGCGCCGTGACATCATCTTCGCTGTCGCCTTCAAATACCGGAACCTTGGCCTGGAGAATAACCGGTCCGCCGTCCAGTTCATCAGTGACGAAGTGGACGGAGGTACCATGCTCTTCATCGCCGTTTTCCAGTACCTGGCGGTGCGTATGCAGGCCGGGATACTTTGGCAATAAAGACGGGTGGATATTCAGCAATCGTTCAGAATAGTGCGCGACAAACGCCGGGCTGAGGATGCGCATATAACCGGCCAGCACCACGACATCCGGCGCCCAGGCGTCAATTTCTTGCATCAGTTGGCGGTCGAAGGCTTCGCGACTGGCAAACTGGGCGGCTTCCAGCGAGTGTGCCGGAATATTCGCTTCGCGTGCGCGCTCAAGGCCGAACGCATCGGCCTTGTTACTGAATACTGCACGTATGGTGCCATTGATTTTTTTCTGTTCACAGGCGTCTATTATCGCCTGCAAATTGCTTCCGTTACCGGAAATGAGCACCACAATGTTTTTCATTCAATGACCACACGCTGTTCGGAATCAGAAGCTTTGATGATACCGATTTTCCATGCGTTTTCACCTTTCTCATTGAGCAAAGCCAGGGCTTTGTCCACTTCCGGAGCTGGCAGGGCGATAACCATACCTACGCCGCAGTTAAAGGTGCGATACATCTCATGCTGGCTGACGTTACCCGCCGTTTGCAGCCAGTTGAAGACGGCTGGCCACTGCCAGGAAGACTCGTCGATCACGGCCTGCGTGTTGTCTGGCAGAACGCGTGGAATATTTTCCCAGAAGCCGCCGCCGGTCAGGTGGGCAATGGCGTGCACATCAACCTTCTCGATCAGTTCCAGAATGGATTTTACGTAAATGCGGGTCGGAGCCAGCAAGTGGTCGGCCAGCGATTTACCTTCAAGCTCGGTGGTTTCCGGGTCACAACCGCTGACTTCAACGATTTTACGCACCAGAGAGTAACCGTTGGAGTGCGGACCGCTGGAGCCGAGCGCAATCAGTACGTCGCCGTCAGCCACTTTAGAACCGTCGATAATCTCTGATTTTTCGACGACGCCAACACAGAAACCTGCCACGTCGTAATCTTCGCCGTGGTACATCCCCGGCATTTCAGCTGTTTCCCCACCGACCAGCGCACAGCCAGACTGCAGGCAGCCTTCGGCAATCCCGTTAATGACGCTGGCTGCGGTGTCCACATCCAGTTTGCCGGTTGCATAGTAGTCGAGGAAGAACAGCGGCTCAGCGCCCTGAACCACGAGGTCGTTGACGCACATTGCGACGAGGTCAATGCCGATAGTGTCGTGGCGTTTCAGATCCATCGCCAGACGCAGTTTTGTACCAACGCCATCAGTGCCGGAAACCAGTACCGGTTCACGATATTTTTGCGGCAATGCGCACAGCGCACCGAAGCCACCCAGACCACCCATAACTTCCGGACGACGCGTTTTCTTTACTACGCCTTTGATTCGATCAACCAGAGCATTACCTGCATCAATATCAACACCGGCATCTTTGTAGCTAAGAGAGGTTTTATCGGTCACTGCCTGCTTCCCCACATGTTTACTTGCAGTAAAAGTTAAATTCGGCGCAATTCTAACAGGGAAAGCAAACGTTTGCGAGCCTGCTCTGCATCAAGTTTTATCTGCTGGTTTTTTCAGCATTTTACAATCATTTATCTATTTGTTTGAACTGCGCCACGAAAATGAAACCGGGTACAGCCTTGTGCTTGAAACCTGCCAGCCGAATGCACAGTATCGTACTGAAACCGGTTTCTGTTTTTTGTTGCGGGCCTCATTTGGAGCGTTTTGCGCAGACTCATCACGATAGGGGAAGGGGATGTCAGGATTTAAAGCAGATTTCATGTGGGGTGGCGCTGTCGCCGCTCATCAACTGGAAGGTGGCTGGCAGGAGGGCGGTAAAGGAATTAGCGTTGCCGATGTCATGACGGCGGGGGCGCATGGTGTGGCGCGTGAAATTACTGACGGTGTGATTGCCGGTAAAAACTACCCTAACCACGATGCCATCGATTTTTATCATCGCTATAAAGACGATATCAAGCTGTTTGCCGAAATGGGGTTTAAATGTTTTCGCACTTCTATTGCCTGGACGCGGATTTTCCCTTTAGGTGACGAAGCGCAACCCAATGAAGCTGGCCTGCAGTTCTATGATGATCTGTTCGACGAATGTCTGAAATATGGCATTGAACCGGTGATTACGTTGTCGCACTTCGAGATGCCCTACCATCTGGTGACGGAATATGGCGGCTGGCGCAACCGTAAGCTTATCGACTTTTTTGTCCGTTTTGCCAGGGTGGTATTCACCCGTTACCAGTACAAAGTGAAGTACTGGATGACGTTTAATGAGATTAACAATCAGGCAAATTATCACGAAGACTTCGCGCCCTTTACTAACTCTGGCCTGAAATACCAGCCCGGCGAAGACCGCGAGCCGGTCATGTTTCAGGCTGCGCACTACGAGCTGGTGGCAAGCGCGCTGTCGGTGAAGGTCGCGCGTGAAATTAACCCGGCGCTGCAAATTGGCTGCATGATTGCGATGTGCCCAATTTATCCGCTGACCTGTGCGCCGAACGACATGATGATGGCGATGAACGCTATGCACCGGCGTTACTGGTTTACTGACGTCCATGTGCGCGGCAAATACCCGCAGCATCTTCTCAATTACTTTACCCGTCGTGGCTTTGAACTGGATATCACCGAGGAAGACCGTCAGGCGCTGACCGAGGGCTGCGTTGATTACATCGGCTTTAGCTATTATATGTCTTTCGCGACCCAGGCAACGGCGGACAACCCACAACTGGATTACGACGAGTCGAAAAGCCTGGTTTCTAACCCGTACGTGCAGAAGTCGGACTGGGGCTGGCAGATTGATCCCGTCGGTCTGCGCTATTCGCTGAACTGGTTCTGGGATCATTATCAGTTGCCGCTGTTTATTGTTGAAAACGGCTTTGGGGCGATTGACGTGCAGCAGGCCGACGGCTCGGTGGATGATTCCTATCGTATTGACTATATGGCCGCGCATATCCGCGAAATGAAAAAAGCGGTGGTGGAAGATGGCGTGGATCTGATGGGTTATACCCCGTGGGGCTGTATTGATTTAGTCTCGGCCGGGACGGGGGAGATGAAAAAACGCTACGGCTTTATCTATGTTGATAAAAATAATGACGGGAGTGGGACATTAGCACGCTCGCCGAAGAAATCTTTTTCATGGTATCAAAACGTCATCCAGAGTAATGCTGAAAATCTATAAAATTCATAGCATTGATAACAACCCCCGCACTTATTGTGGGGGTTGTTTTATACTCATCATCCAGACGCAAACGATTTTGGTTGATCCATATCAAGCGTATGCAGTGTTGCGCCAGAGACGAAAAGCGGTATAATCCGGCGATTTTTTTTGTGGTTGCCACTCGTCTGAGGAAAGGAGAAGAGTATGAAGATCGTGGAAGTCAAACACCCACTCGTCAAACACAAGCTGGGACTGATGCGTGAAAACGACATCAGCACTAAACGCTTTCGTGAACTCGCCTCGGAAGTTGGCAGCCTGCTGACTTATGAAGCAACCGCCGGTCTGGAAACCGAAAAGGTGACCATTGAAGGCTGGAACGGTCCGGTTGAAGTTGACCAAATCAAAGGTAAAAAAATCACCGTTGTGCCAATCCTGCGTGCGGGCCTGGGCATGATGGAAGGCGTTCTGGAAAACGTTCCGAGCGCGCGTATCAGCGTGGTCGGTATGTACCGTAATGAAGAGACGCTGGAGCCGGTTCCGTACTTCCAGAAGCTGGTTTCTAACATTGATGAGCGTATGGCGCTGATCGTTGACCCGATGCTGGCAACCGGCGGTTCCGTTATCGCTACCATCGACCTGCTGAAAAAAGCAGGCTGCAGCAGCATTAAAGTCCTGGTGCTGGTTGCAGCGCCGGAAGGTATCGCGGCGCTGGAAAAAGCGCACCCGGATGTTGAGCTGTACACTGCCTCCATCGATCAGGGACTGAACGAGCACGGATACATTATTCCGGGGCTCGGCGATGCCGGCGATAAGATTTTTGGTACCAAGTAAACGAATAAGTGAAAAGAAGCCGACTTTAAGAGTCGGCTTTTTTTTGAATAAAACAACCCAATCGCTAATAACAAACAACACTCAGAGGAAAACACTATGACGCGCCGTGCTATCGGGGTGAGTGAAAGACCGCCGCTTTTACAGACAATCCCGCTTAGTTTACAGCACCTGTTCGCCATGTTTGGCGCAACGGTACTGGTGCCAGTCCTGTTTCATATCAACCCAGCTACCGTTCTGCTGTTTAACGGTATTGGTACTTTACTGTATCTCTTCATTTGTAAAGGTAAAATTCCGGCTTACCTCGGTTCAAGCTTTGCGTTCATTTCCCCGGTTCTGCTGCTGCTGCCGCTAGGGTATGAAGTGGCGCTGGGCGGTTTCATTATGTGTGGCATCCTGTTCTGCCTGGTTTCGTTCATCGTTAAGAAAGCCGGTACTGGCTGGCTGGATGTAATGTTCCCGCCTGCGGCGATGGGCGCAATCGTTGCCGTTATCGGTCTGGAGCTGGCGGGTGTCGCTGCGGGTATGGCGGGATTGCTGCCTGCGGAAGGACAAGCGCCAGACTCAACAACCATCATCATCTCAATGGTGACGCTGGCTGTGACGGTATTTGGTTCCGTGCTGTTCCGTGGCTTTATGGCGATTATCCCGATTTTGATTGGGGTGCTGGCCGGGTACGCGCTCTCCTTCGTGATGGGCGTCGTGGACACCACGCCGATAGCGCAGGCTCACTGGTTTGCTCTGCCGACGTTCTATACGCCGCGCTTTGAATGGGTCGCTATTCTGACCATTCTGCCTGCGGCGCTGGTGGTTATTGCTGAACACGTCGGCCACCTGGTGGTAACGGCGAATATCGTGAAAAAAGATTTGATTCGCGATCCTGGCCTGCATCGTTCTATGTTTGCTAACGGCCTGTCGACGGTGATCTCCGGCTTCTTCGGTTCTACGCCGAACACCACGTACGGCGAAAACATCGGCGTCATGGCGATTACCCGCGTTTACAGTACCTGGGTTATTGGCGGTGCGGCGATTTTCGCCATTCTGCTCTCCTGCGTGGGTAAACTGGCTGCGGCGATCCAAATTATTCCACTGCCGGTCATGGGCGGTGTATCTCTGCTGTTGTACGGCGTGATTGGCGCTTCCGGTATTCGCGTGCTGATCGAGTCAAAAGTTGACTACAACAAAGCACAGAACCTGATCCTGACCTCGGTCATTTTGATCATCGGCGTCAGCGGCGCGAAAGTTCACATCGGTGCTGCTGAGCTGAAAGGCATGGCGCTGGCGACCATTGTGGGTGTCTGTCTGAGCCTGATTTTCAAAGTTATCAGCCTGCTGCGTCCAGAAGAAGTGGTGCTCGACGCCAAAGATGCCGACACTGAGCAACAGTAAACCTTTGACCGGGTGGCGATGCTGCCCGGTTCTATCGCGACGCATTTCTGTGTTAAACTCAACGCGATTTTATGAAATCCTGGGTTGAGGTATCTCTGAACACACCGGCACAGCTCTCTTTGCCACTTTATCTTCCTGACGACGAAACTTTCGCAAGTTTCTGGCCGGGGGATAACTCCTCTTTACTGGCTGCACTGCAAAACGTGCTGCGTCAGGAACATAGCGGGTATATTTATCTCTGGTCGCGTGAAGGCGCTGGCCGTAGTCATTTGCTGCATGCAGCCTGTGCGGAACTGTCCGCTCGCGGCGATGCGGTAGGCTACGTGCCGCTCGACAAACGCACCTGGTTCGTCCCCGAGGTGCTCGACGGGATGGAGCATTTATCGCTGGTATGCATCGATAACATCGAATGTGTGGCTGGTGATTCGCTGTGGGAAATGGCGATCTTTGATCTCTACAACCGTATCCTGGAGTCGGGGAAAACACGCCTGCTGATCACCGGCGATCGTCCACCAAGACAGCTGAATCTGGGATTGCCAGATCTCGCTTCGCGTCTGGACTGGGGGCAAATCTACAAGCTGCAACCACTTTCCGATGAAGATAAGCTGCAGGCGTTGCAATTACGCGCCAGGCTACGTGGGTTTGAACTGCCGGAAGATGTGGGCCGCTTTCTGCTTAAGCGTCTGGATCGGGAAATGCGTACGCTGTTTATGACGTTGGATCAGCTTGATCACGCATCGATCACCGCCCAGCGTAAGCTGACCATTCCGTTCGTAAAAGAAATTCTGAAGCTGTAAGCGCCGCAGCCAAATGACTGCGGCAGGTTTCGGTTAACCGACGATTTCCAGTACCTGCTCCGGCGGGCGTCCAATTCGAGCCTGACCTTTGGCAACTACGATCGGGCGCTCCATCAGTTTCGGGTTTTCCACCATTGCCTGAATCAGCGCATCTTCACTCAGATTTTTGTCCGCCAGGTTAAGCGATTTATAGAGATCCTCTTTCTGGCGCATCAGCTCACGCGCGCTGGACATACCCAGCATCTGCAGAAGTTCACGCAGGGTCGCGGCGTCAGCCGGGGTTTCCAGATACAGCACCACTTCCGGGTCCACGCCATTGGACTTCAGTAATTCCAGCGTTTCACGGCTCTTGGAGCAGCGTGGGTTATGGTAGATTTTAATCGCGTCTGACATGACTTCTCCTTGCATAACAATACTGCCGGATGGCGGCCAAAAGACCTTATCCGGCCTACATATCGCGTCTGACGTAGGCCGGATAAGACGCTACAGCGTCGCCATCCGGCAAGGGTTTGATAATTACATCTTCGTGTAGGGTTTAAAGCGTTCTTGCAGCTGGCGTAGCTGGTCGATACGGGCATCGTATCTGGCCTGTTGCTGGCTACCCAGTTTCACCTGAGAGCTTGCGCTGCTGAGCATCGAAATCGCCTGATCCAGACGTCCGGCGAGGGCATACCCCTCCGCCCGCGCCGCCAGCTCCTGATCGCGGTTGTTCAGGTTGGCTTCCGTTTGCGCTAACAGATCCCAGCCGTTAGGGTCGTCCTTATGGTTAAACGTATAGCGATTCAGGATGGTTGCCGCCTCTTTGGCTTGTCCGCCCTGTAGATACGCATTCGCCAGGTTGAGCTGCAGTACCGGGTTAGTGCGCAGGTCGCGGGCGTTTTTCAGGCGGTTAATGGCATCACTGGTTTTCTTCTGGCCGAGATCGATATCCGTTGCCAGGTCGAGATACCAGGCATTGTTCGCGTCTGCAGCCAGCAGCGGTTGCAGCGCTTTACGCGCCTCGTCATATTTGCTGGCTTCCATCGCCTGCAATGCCCGGCCATATTGTGCCGCACGTTGCTCACGTACGTTGCCTTTCGACCAGTTACTCAGCAGGTCATCGGTCAACTGGTTACGACCAGAGTTGTACATGCCCAAGGTTCGTGCCTTAGCCAGATAAAAATCTTCTGACGACTGGACGACCACCGGACGCATCTGGTTGGCGCGGTTACGGGCATCCGACAGGCGGCTTTCAGGCAGGGGGTGAGTCAGCAAAATTTCCGGCGGACGCGAAGAGTAACGGGCCTGATCGAGCAGTTTTTCGAGGAACGTCGGCATGGCCTGGGGATCGAATCCCGAGCGTTGCAGCACCTGAATACCGATGCGATCTGCTTCCTGTTCGTTTTGTTGCGTAAAGCTAATCATCCCCTGACGTGTTCCCGCCAGCGTACCGGTCAGCGCCGCCATACCCGCCTGCGGGCTAGCCATCGCTAATAAAATTGAACCTAACGCACCTACCCACGTTAGCGGCGCACTGCGTTTCTGATCTTCCATTGCACGCGCCAGGTGGCGCTGAGTGACGTGGGAGATTTCGTGCGCCATGACCGATGCTAACTGGCTTTCGTTGTCGGAATAGCGGAACAATGCGGAGTGCAAGACAACGTTGCCGCCAAAGAAAGCAAAGGCGTTGATTTCATCGTTGTTGATCAAAAAGAATGTGAAGGGTGTTTTTACCGAGTCGGCGTGCGAGACCAGACGCATCCCCAGCGCATTAATGTATTGGGTGAGCAATGGATCATTAATTAATGGCGCACTGCCGCGCAGTTGGCGTACGTAATAATCGCCCATCTGCATTTCCTGTCCTATGGAAAGCGTACTGCCTGCCGACGTTCCCATATCAGGAAGGGTGTCCGCAGTATCAGCAAATGCGGGCGCAACCTGACCGATAGTCAGTGCGGCAATGAGGGTAGCAACCAGGTTTTTTTTCAACTGCCTGAACATAACCTCTGTCCTGTATTCTTTTTTGAGATAGCCATTTGACCAATGCTGTGAAGTATCGTTCACACTCCGCAAGCTTACGGAGTGTAACTGCGAAACCTGACGATGAACACCCAGGAAAAATGTCTTTTCACTTTGCGTAATCAGCCATAAAAAGCGAAGTCTTTTTTGTGACATTTCGATACAATTCGGGATCGCAATCCCGCTATTGGGTTCATGGAAGGGTTTTATGCTCGAAATGTTGATGCAATGGTATCGTCGCCGCTTTAGCGACCCCGAAGCCATCGCCCTGCTGATTATTCTGGTTGCCGGTTTTGGCATCCTGTTCTTTTTTAGCGGTCTTCTGGCGCCGCTACTGGTCGCCATAGTGCTGGCGTACCTGCTTGAATGGCCGACTGTGCGGCTGGAACATATTGGGTGTTCACGGCGTTGGGCGACATCGATTGTGCTGGTGGTGTTTGTCGGTATTTTGCTGCTGATGGCCTTTGTGGTGATGCCCGTTGCGTGGCAGCAGGGTATTTACCTGATCCGCGACATGCCCGGTATGCTTAATAAATTGTCTGATTTTGCCGCCACCTTGCCAAGACGTTATCCGGCGCTGATGGATGCGGGCATCATTGATGCGATGGCGGAAAATATGCGCTCGCGAATGCTCACCATGGGCGATTCGGTGGTGAAATATTCGTTAGCCTCACTGGTTGGATTGCTGACCCTGGCGGTCTATCTGGTTCTCGTCCCGTTGATGGTGTTCTTCCTGATCAAAGATAAAGGACAGATGCTGAACGCCGTGCGCCGGGTGCTGCCGCGTAATCGTGGGCTGGCGGGGCAGGTGTGGAAAGAGATGAACCAGCAAATCACCAACTATATTCGCGGAAAGGTGCTGGAAATGGTGGTGGTCGGCGTGGCGACCTGGCTCGGCTTCCTGCTGTTTGGTCTCAACTATTCGCTGCTGCTGGCGGTGCTGGTAGGGTTCTCTGTGCTGATCCCGTATATCGGCGCTTTTGTGGTGACGATTCCGGTGGTCGGCGTGGCGCTGTTTCAGTTCGGGCTTGGCACCGAGTTCTGGAGCTGTTTTGCCGTGTACCTGATAATCCAGGCGCTGGACGGCAATCTGTTGGTTCCCGTGCTGTTCTCCGAGGCGGTCAATCTGCATCCATTGGTGATTATTCTCTCCGTGGTGATTTTCGGCGGTCTGTGGGGATTCTGGGGCGTATTCTTTGCGATCCCTCTGGCGACGTTAATCAAAGCGGTAATGCACGCCTGGCCGGATGGTCAGGTCGTTGACGAACCCTAATCTGCAAGATCCGGCGATATCATGTCGCCGGATCCGAACTTGTCTGACCTCTATCCACACTTTCTGAATAATCTCTTCTGCTGTCGTTTTTCTCCGCATTTGTCTTTAACTTGACCTGCGTGATGTCTTTCTGTCACGCAAGGAATAAGACCAACAGGAGAACAAAATGGGTCACAACACACACACGCAGCAAAAGGTGGGATGGGGCGGTTATCTCGCTTTTTTTATTACGATTATCCTTTTTTCCGGCATGTTTGCGAAAAGTACCGAATGGTGGCGGGTCTTTGACTTCACCGTCCTCAACGGCGCGTTTGGGCAGATTAATGCCGCAGGCGATACGGCGGTCTCTTTTCGCGGCTCTGGAGGGATGGGAGCCAAAGACGGCTTCTTATTCGCGCTTGAGCTGGCACCTTCCGTCATTCTTTCACTCGGGATTATTTCCGTCACCGAAGGATTGGGGGGGTTACGTGCGGCACAACAGCTGATGACGCCGGTCCTGCGCCCGTTACTCGGTATTCCGGGAGTTTGTTCGCTGGCGCTGATTGCGAATTTGCAAAATACCGATGCCGCGGCCGGGATGACCAAAGAGATGGCGGAAGAGGGCATTATTACTGAACAGGAGCGTGCCATTTTTGCCTGCTGGCAAACCAGCGGCAGCGCGTGTATTACCAACTATTTTTCCTCTGGCGCTGCGCTGTTTACGGTGGTTACCGTTCCGGTGATTACGCCGCTGGCGGTGATCCTTGTCTTCAAATTTGTGGGAGCGAACCTGCTGCGTTTGTGGATCGCGCAGCTTGAAAATCGCCGTCTGCAGCAGGAGGTCTGAGATGACAACGCAGGTACGTAAAAACGTCATGGATATGTTTATCGATGGCGCGCGGCGCGGGTTTACAATTGCTACAACCAGCCTGTTACCTAACGTGGTGATGGCTTTTGTGATTATTCAGGCGCTGAAGGTGACGGGATTGCTCGAGATTGTCGGGCGGGTGTGCGAACCGGTGATGGCGTTGTGGGGGCTACCGGGGGAATCTGCCACCGTGCTGCTGGCGGCGGTGATGAGTATGGGAGGCGGCGTCGGCGTTTGTGCCAGTCTGGTTGTTGCTGGTACGCTTTCGGGACATGATGCGACTGTATTGCTACCGGCAATCTACCTGATGGGCAATCCGGTGCAAAATGTGGGACGCTGCCTGGGAACTGCGGGGGTCCATCCCCGTTACTACCCGCTGATTATTGCGGTATGCGTCATTAATGCGCTGCTCTCTATTTGGGTTATGCAGGTAATTGCCTGACAAGGAAGGTTATGAACTGTTCAATTCTTAATTTGACGTTGTTCCAGCAGGGACACGTGTACGCACCGGAAGATTTAGGGCGACAGGATATACTGGTCTCCGGCAGTAAAATTGTTGCCATCGCCCCGTCAATTTCTCCTGAAGACTTTCCCGGTTGCGAGTGTATCAATCTTGACGGCGCGATTGTGTGCCCAGGATTTATCGATCAACACGTCCATCTGATTGGCGGAGGCGGGGAAGCAGGGCCGCATACCCGCACGCCGGAAGTGCGCTTGTCACGCCTGGTTGAAGCTGGTGTAACTTCGGTGGTGGGTTTGCTGGGTACCGATGGCATTACCCGTCATCCGGAATCGCTGCTGGCAAAAACCCGCGCGCTGGAGTTTGAAGGCATCAGCGCATGGATGCTTACTGGGGCGTATTCTCTGCCTTCCCCGACGATCACCGGCAGCATCGATCGTGACGTGGCGCTGATCGATAAAATCATTGGCGTGAAATGTGCGATTTCGGACCATCGTTCCTCAGCCCCAGATACCTCGGTGCTGGCAAACATGGCAGCGCAGTCGCGCGTCGGTGGATTGTTAGGACGCAAACCGGGGATCAGTGTATTCCATATGGGCGATAGCCCGCGCATGCTGGAACCGTTGTACCAGATCCTCAACTGCTGCGATGTGCCGATTACTAAACTGTTGCCGACACACGTTAACCGTGCGGAACCGTTGTTCCAGGCGGCGCTGGAGTATGCCTGTAAAGGCGGTTATATCGACATTACCAGCAGCATTGAGGAGCCCGTCGACCCCGCCACGGCTATCGCCACGGCGCTGCGGCAGAACGTGCCACTGTCGCGCATTACCCTTAGCTCGGATGGCAACGGCAGCCAGCCGGAATTTGATGAGTTAGGTAATCTCATCGGTATCGGTGTCGCGGGGTTTGAATCACTGGCTGAAACGGTGCGCCAGTTGGTGAAAGTTCATGCCATACCGCTGGAACAGGCGCTCTGTCCGCTGACGCGTACGGTCGCAGAATTTTTAGGGCTCGAACATAAGGGGCGCCTGGCGGTGGGATGCGATGCGGACATTCTGGTGCTTAACGATGCGTTGGAGGTTAATCACCTTTGGGCGAAGGGAAAAGCCGTGGTCAGAGAGAAGAAGGCCTGCGTAAAAGGGACGTTTGAATAAACGTTTATGCGGATGTCAGCCTGAAAAAGTACAGATTCACGTTTATGCCGGGTGGCGGCTACGCCTCACCCGGCCTACAAGTTTCGCAATATTAATAAGCTGCGCAGGCCTGATAAGCGAAGCGCCATCAGGCTTTTTCCAGCAAAACGTAAATCAGGCGTTCTCTTTCAGCCAGTTCAGTACCACGTCGTGGTGATTGCTGGTTTTGAAGTCATCGAACACGTGCTCAATTTTGCCTTCGGCATCAATCAGGAAGCTGATGCGGTGGATGCCATCGTAGGTTTTGCCCATAAATGACTTCTCACCCCAGACGCCGAACTGCTCGCAAACCTGATGATCTTCATCGGACAGGAGCGTGAAATTCAGGACTTCTTTCTCCGCGAATCGGGAAAGCTTCTCTGGTTTGTCGGTGCTGATCCCCAGCACTTCAACACCAGCTTTTTTTAACTCATCCATGTTATCGCGCAAGCCGCAGGCCTGTACGGTACAGCCGGGTGTCATGGCTTTCGGGTAAAAATAAACCAGAACACGCTGTCCCTGGAAGTCGGTTAAATTTACTTGTTCTCCGTCTTGATCCGGCAAGCTAAATTTCGGTGCGATATCACCGGCTTTCAGTGGGTTCATTACTTAACTCCATCCTGTTCATCATGCTGTGAGTAATTGACGACGTTAATACTGCCTTGCGCATTGAGTTCTGTACAGAGTGCTTTAAACGCATCTTCAATATTTGCCGAATCATGTGATGCAGGACTATGTGCGGTAATTTGAATAAACAACTGCGCCGCCTTTCCATTCTCAGCCGGTTGCGTGCGTGAAACCAGTTCCGCAATATTCATTTGGTGGCTGTCAAACAGTGCGGTGAAGCGTTCAATCAAATGGGGAGAATCAGGGACATCGACCTGCACCCATACCGTAGCAGGCATCGCCGGACGAGGGCGCGCGGTCGTGCGCTTCATCACAATGAGTAAATCCAGCTCTGCGCCTTTTAATGGCAGGGTTGATTCAATCAGGGTGATGGCATTCCAGGTGCCCGACAGCAACATGATAAACGTGAACTCATCACCCAGCATGGCCAGTCGGCTGTCTTCGATATTACAGCCGCAACTGCTGACATGACGTGTGATGGTGTTCACAATTCCTGGGCGGTCGGCACCCAGCGCAGTAATGACCAGATAGTGTTGCGATGACGATGTCAAACCTGTTCTTCCTTTGAGCGGTGAGGTAATCATAAGGAAAGCATAAAAAAAACATGCATACAACAATCAGAACGGCTCTGGTCGCTTGCTTTTATTGTCGTACCAAACGTACCATTGAGACACTTGTTTGCACAGAGGATGGCCCATGTTCACGGGAAGTATTGTCGCGCTTGTTACGCCGATGGATGAGAAAGGTAAAGTCTGCCGGTCGAGCCTGAAAAAACTGATTGATTATCATGTCGCCAGCGGCACCTCGGCGATCGTTTCTGTTGGCACCACCGGTGAGTCCGCCACCCTGAGTCATGATGAACATGGCGATGTGGTGATGATGACGCTGGAGCTGGCTGACGGGCGTATTCCGGTTATTGCCGGAACCGGCGCCAATGCGACCGCGGAAGCCATTAGTCTGACGCAGCGTTTCAACGACAGCGGTGTTGTTGGCTGCCTGACGGTGACGCCTTACTACAACCGCCCAACCCAGGAAGGTTTGTTCCAGCATTTCAAAGCCATCGCTGAGCATACTGACCTGCCGCAAATTCTGTATAATGTGCCGTCCCGTACTGGCTGCGATATGCTGCCGGAAACCGTTGGTCGTCTGGCGAAAGTTAAAAATATTATCGCTATTAAAGAGGCCACGGGGAACTTAAGTCGCGTTCACCAGATCAAAGAGCTGGTTTCGGACGACTTTATTCTGCTCAGCGGTGATGACGCGACCGGACTGGATTTTATGCAGCTCGGTGGTCATGGCGTGATTTCTGTAACGTCTAACGTTGCGGCACGCGATATGGCTGAAATGTGCAAACTGGCGGCAGCCGGGCAATTTGCCGAGGCGCGGGTGATTAACCAGCGTCTGATGCCGTTACACAACAAACTATTTGTCGAACCCAATCCTATTCCCGTGAAATGGGCGTGTAAGGAGTTGGGACTTGTGGCGACCGATACGCTACGTCTGCCGATGACGCCAATCACGGACAATGCTCGTGAAATCGTCAAAGCGGCACTTAAGCATGCCGGTTTGCTGTAAAGTTTAGGGAGATTTGATGGCTTACTCAGTACAAAAGTCGCGCCTGGCCAAGGTTGCGGGTGTTTCGCTTGTTATGTTGCTCGCGGCCTGTAGCTCTGACTCGCGCTATAAGCGCCAGGTGAGCGGTGATGAATCCTATCTGGAGGCCGCACCGCTTGCTGAGCTTCATGCTCCAGCTGGGATGATTTTGCCGGTTATGTCGGGCGACTATAATATCCCGGTAACCAACGGCAGTGGTGCTGTGGGTAAAGCGCTGGATATTCGTCCACCGGCTCAGCCGTTAGCGTTAGTCACTGGCGCTCGCACGCAAATCGCAGGCGATACCTCAACGTTGCTGGTGGAAAATGGTCGTGGCAACACGCTGTGGCCGCAGGTCGTGAGCGTCATTCAGTCTAAAAACTACACGATCACCAAACGTGATGATGCCAGCCAGACACTGACCACCGACTGGGTTGACTGGAACCGTCTGGATGAAGACGAGCAGTACCGTGGACGTTATCAAATCTCGGTTAAACCGCAGGGCTATCAGCAAGCGGTAACGGTGAAACTGGTTAACCTCGAGCAGGCGGGTAAACCCGTAGCCGATGCGGCATCAATGCAGCGTTACAGCGCTGAGATGATGAACGTTATCTCTGCTGGTCTGGATAAGAACGCCACCGACGCCGCGAATGCCGCGCAGAACCGCTCTGCAGCCACCATGGATGTTCAGAGCGCAGCCGATGACACCGGTTTACCAATGCTGGTGGTACGCGGACCGTTCAACGTGGTGTGGCAGCGTCTGCCAGCAGCGCTTGAGAAAGTGGGGATGAAGGTAACCGACAGCACCCGTTCTCAGGGTAGCATCGCGGTGACCTACAAACCTCTGTCTGATAGCAGCTGGCAGGAGCTGGGCGCAAGTGACCCAGGTCTGGTATCCGGCGACTATAAACTGCAGGTCGGTGATTTAGACAACCGCAGTAGCTTGCAGTTTATCGATCCGAAGGGGCATACCCTGACGCAAAGCCAGAACGACGCGCTGGTCGCTGTCTTCCAGGCAGCGTTCAGTAAGTAAAAATAAAGGGCTGGATAACTCCAGCCCTTTTTTTCTGATATGATACGCAAACGTGTGCGTCGGCAGAAAAACGCAATATTTATCGTTAATTCACACCCAGGAGTAATAAAGATGCAAAAGCAAGCTGAGTTGTATCGTGGTAAAGCGAAGACCGTATACAGCACGGAAAACCCGGACCTGTTGGTGCTCGAATTCCGCAATGATACGTCAGCAGGGGATGGCGCGCGCATTGAACAGTTTGACCGTAAAGGTATGGTGAACAACAAATTCAACCATTTCATTATGACTAAACTGCAAGAAGCGGGTATTCCTACCCAGATGGAGCAACTGCTTTCTGATACCGAATGTCTGGTGAAAAAGCTGGATATGGTACCGGTTGAATGTGTGGTACGTAACCGCGCGGCAGGCTCTTTGGTTAAGCGTTTAGGCGTTGAGGAAGGTATTGAACTGAATCCGCCGCTGTTTGATCTGTTCCTGAAAAACGATGCTATGCACGATCCAATGATTAACGATTCCTATTGCGAAACTTTTGGTTGGGTGAGCAAAGAGAATCTGGCACGTATGAAAGAGCTGACCTACAAAGCTAACGACGTGCTGAAAAAGATGTTTGATGATGCTGGTCTGATTCTGGTCGACTTCAAACTTGAGTTTGGTTTGTATAAAGGTGAAGTAGTCCTGGGTGATGAATTCTCACCGGACGGTAGCCGCCTGTGGGACAAAGAAACGCTGGATAAAATGGACAAAGATCGCTTCCGCCAGAGTCTGGGCGGCCTGATCGAAGCCTATGAAGCCGTCGCGCATCGCCTGGGTGTGAAGTTAGACTAATCTTCCCCTGAGCCGGCGATCGCTCTCCGGCTCATTAACCCCACCTGATTTGATTACTATTTCTTATGGTAATCCTGTTCCGAACCGCCTACGATCATCATCATAATGAATAAAAAGTTGAGGTGATTATGCGCTGGCAAGGGCGTCGTGAAAGTGACAACGTGGAAGACAGACGAAACAGCTCTGGCGGCGGCCCCTCTATGGGGGGGCCTGGTTTTCGTCTGCCCAGTGGTAAAGGCGGTATCATCCTGCTGATTGTGGTGCTGGTGGCGGGTTATTATGGCGTGGATCTCACCGGATTAATGACCGGCCAGCCGGTCTCCCAACAACAATCATCACGCTCCATCAGCCCAAACGATGATGAAGCGGCAAAATTTACCTCGGTGATTCTGGCTACAACAGAAGATACCTGGGGACAGCAGTTTGAAAAAATGGGCCGCACCTACCAACAGCCGAAGCTGGTGATGTACCGGGGTGCGACGCGCACCGGCTGCGGCGCGGGCCAGTCCGTGATGGGGCCGTTTTATTGTCCGGCAGATGGTACGGTATATATCGACCTTTCATTCTATGATGACATGAAAAACAAGCTGGGCGCAGATGGTGATTTTGCGCAGGGCTATGTTATCGCCCATGAAGTGGGTCACCACGTGCAGAAACTGCTGGGTATTGAACCGAAGGTTCGCCAGATGCAGCAGAACGCCTCACAAGCTGAGGTGAACCGTCTTTCCGTTCGTATGGAACTGCAGGCGGACTGCTTTGCCGGTGTCTGGGGCCACAGCATGCAGCAGCAGGGCGTGCTGGAGTCTGGTGACCTGGAAGAGGCACTAAACGCCGCACAGGCCATTGGTGACGATCGCCTGCAACAGCAAGGACAAGGACGCGTCGTACCGGACAGCTTTACTCACGGAACCTCTGAACAGCGTTTTACCTGGTTCAAGCGCGGCTTTGATAGCGGCGATCCGGGACAATGTAATACCTTTGGTAAAGGTATTTAAGATACAGAGGCAGGGATGTCCGATAACACGGCGCTGAGGGCGTTAACCGAACAGATGGCTCGTGAGGGGATCCGTCGTTTGCTGATTATCAGCGGCGAGGAGAACTGGTGTCAGGGGCAGGCGTTAGCGCTACGCGACATATTACCCGGCGACTGGTTGTGGGTAGGGGCGAATGCCCCTGCTGAACCGAACTGTACGCTACAGGCGCTGCAAACGTTACTGGGGCGCGAGTTTCGTCATGCAGTTTTCGACGCCGGGCAGGGATTTGACGCTGCGGCGTTTGCCGCCTTAAGCGGTACACTGCTTGCCGGCAGTTGGCTGGTTTTGCTGACCCCACCCTGGCATTCCTGGCACACGCATCCAGACGTGGATTCACTACGCTGGAGCGATTGTGCTGAGCCCATTCCCACACCGCACTTTGTTGAGCACGTCAAACGGGTGATTTCCCTCGATAGACAGGCTCTGCACTGGCAGCAGCATCAGCCGGTTTCCTGTCCGCACTTTCCTGCTCGCGCAGCCTGGCTTGCGGCAACTGGCGAACCCCAACCAGAACAGGCGATGATATTAAATCATTTGCTGGCTATGCCTCCCGGTGTGGTTGCGGTGACGGCCGCACGAGGTCGGGGCAAATCCGCTCTGGCAGGGCAACTCATAGCGCGGATTAACGGCACTGCGGTTGTGACCGCACCTGCCAAAGCTGCAACGGATGTGCTGGCACAATTTGCCGCAGAGCGTTACCGCTTTATGGCGCCGGATGCACTATTAAGCAGTTCTGAGACCGCAGACTGGCTGATTGTGGATGAAGCCGCCGCGATCCCCGCGCCGCTGCTACACCAACTGGTGGCGCGTTTTCCTCGTACGCTGTTAACCACTACAGTACAAGGCTACGAGGGAACGGGTAGAGGCTTCTTGCTGAAATTCTGCGCCCGCTTCCCTAATCTTCGACGCTATGAGTTGCAACAACCCGTGCGCTGGGCGCAGGGATGTCCGTTGGAGCAAATTGTCAGCGATGCCCTGGTGTTTGATGACGAAATGTTTACGCATGCCCCATCGGGGGAGTTGCACTTTTCGGCGTTTGAGCAACTCGCCTGGCATACAAACCCGGCGCTGCCATTAGCGGTGTATCAGTTGCTTTCCGGGGCGCATTACCGTACCTCACCGCTGGACCTGCGACGCATGATGGACGCGCCGGGGCAGCATTTTCTGCATGCTTCGGCTGCTGGCTCGGTGGCGGGGGCCGTCTGGTTGGTCGATGAGGGTGGATTATCCGCAGAATTAAGCCAGGCCGTCTGGGCCGGATATCGCCGACCCAGAGGTAATCTGGTTGCGCAGTCGCTGGCGGCGCACGGCGGTGACCCCCTGGCGGCGACGCTCGTCGGGCGACGAGTCAGTCGAATTGCGGTTCATCCTGCGCGCCAAAGAGAAGGTATTGGGCAACAGCTGATTGTGCTGGCCCACCACTATTCCACATCGTGTGACTATCTCTCGGTCAGTTTTGGGTATACGGCTGAACTATGGCGTTTCTGGCAGCGCTGCGGTTTTGTGCTGGTGCGAATGGGGAATCACCGGGAAGCCAGCAGCGGCTGTTATACCGCCATGGCGTTGCTGCCCATCAGCGAAGCGGGGAAACGCCTTGCCGAGCGGGAGCACCAGCATTTGCGGCGTGACGCGGAAATCCTTGCGCGATGGAACGGTGAGAGCATTCCGCTGGTCCCGCTGAAAGAGACTACGCTTAATGAGGATGACTGGGCTGAGCTGGCTGGGTTTGCCTTCGCGCATCGGCCATTATTGACGTCGCTAGGCTGTCTGAGTCGTCTGCTTGAGCACAGTGAATTACCTCTTCCGGCATTGCGCGGATGTATACAGGCTAAACGCAGCGACGCCGAATTGTGCCAACAGCTGAAGATCTCAGGTCGTAAAGCGCTGCTGGTCGTTCAGCGCGCCGAAGCGGCACAAGCGTTAAATCAGCTGGATGCTGAACGTGAACAGCGGCTACATAATCGCATTATGCAATGGCAATTTTTTCACTAACATCTTCAATTTCCTGGCATGGTCATTGCGGTTAAGCGGCGTAGAATGATTCTCATCAGTTAAGGAGATCGCCATGAAACATGACCATTTTGTTGTTCAAAGTCCCGATAAACCCGCTCAACAGCTACTGCTGCTGTTTCATGGCGTCGGCGATAACCCGGTTGCCATGGGTGAAATTGGCTCCTGGTTTGCGCCGCTGTTTCCGGATGCGTTAATCGTCAGCATTGGCGGGGCAGAGCCTTACGGTACGACTTCCGGACGTCAGTGGTTTTCGGTACAGGGCGTAACGGAAGAGAACCGCCAGGCGCGTATTGACGCGATTATGCCGGTGTTTATCGAAACCGTGCGCTACTGGCAGAAACAAAGCGGCGTTTCACCGCAGGCCACCGCGCTGATTGGTTTTTCTCAGGGTTCGATTATGTCGCTTGAGAGCATCAAAGCCGAGCCGGGGCTGGCGTCGCGGGTCATTGCCTTCAATGGTCGCTATGCCACCTTACCGGAGGTTGCAACTACCGCAACGACGGTGCATTTGATTCACGGTGGTGAAGACCGGGTGATAGAACTCTCCCATGCCGTTGCCGCGCAGGAGGCATTAATTGCTGCGGGTGGGGATGTGACGCTGGATATCGTCGAAAACCTGGGGCACGCCATTGATGAACGCAGCATGCAGTTTGCGCTCGATCATCTGCGTTTTACCGTACCGAAGCACTATTTTGATGAAGCGCTGAGCGGTGGTAAGCCTCATGATGATGATGTGATTGAGATGATCTGATTGATAACCGTAGGCCGGATAAAACGCGAAGCGTTGCCATCCGGCACTTAACGCCCGGTGGCGCTAACGCTTACCGGGCCTACGTGACTTATCGGCCTGGAAATTATTTCTTCGGTTGATCCTTGTTCGGCCAATCGTCGTCGTCATCCCATTTATCGTTAAAGTCACGATGCGGGGGAAGCTCCGGTTTGTTGGCCAGATATTTCTTTGGATCGACGCGCTTGAGATCTTTGATAACGTTAAGCAGCACGCCTACCAGAAACACCAACACCAGAATCCACCAATATTTTGCTAGCCAGTCCATGTATTTTTTCCTCTTGCAGGAACACTCATCAGGCGACGAGTTGCTCCATGATACGTTGATACATACGGGCAAGCAGCTGCAGGTCGGCGGCATTAACACATTCATTTATTTTATGAATAGTGGCGTTGACCGGCCCAAGTTCGACTACCTGTGCCCCCATGCGGGCAATAAAGCGCCCGTCGGACGTCCCGCCTGTAGTCAGTAACTGCGGTTTAATTTCATTATAGTGCTCAATGGCGTTCACTACTGCATCCACCAGTTTACCGCGTTCAGTCAGGAACGGCTGACCGGAAAGCCACCAGTCGACGGTATAGCGCAACTGATGTTTCTCCAGCAGCGCGTGAACCCGTGCTTTAATCATCTCATCGGTCAGCTCAGTGCTGAAACGGAAGTTGAACTGGATAAACAGTTCTCCGGGGATAACGTTGTTGCTGCCGGTACCTGCCTGAATATTGGCAATCTGCATGCTGGTCGCCGGGAAGAACTCGTTACCCTGGTCCCACTCAATCGCCACCAGTTCGTTGAGCATTGGCGCCGCGCGGTGTACCGGGTTATCGGCCAGATGCGGATAGGCTACGTGCCCCTGCACGCCATGAATGGTCAGGTTGCAGGTCAGTGAACCACGACGTCCATTCTTGACTACGTCGCCAACGATTTCCGTGCTGGACGGCTCGCCAACCAGACAATAATCCAGTCGCTCATTACGCGCCATCAGTGCTTCAACCACCTTTACGGTGCCGTTTTTGGCGCTGGCTTCTTCGTCGGACGTTATCAAAAATGCCAGACGACCCTGATGGTTTGGATGCTGGGCGACAAAACGCTCTGCGGCCACGACCATCGCTGCCAGTGAGCCTTTCATATCGGCAGCGCCACGCCCGAACAGCATGCCATCGCGAATAGTCGGTTCGAACGGTGGATTGATCCAACGATCGACATCGCCGGCGGGCACTACGTCGGTGTGACCGGCAAATGCCAGGGTCTCACCTTTACCGCGCCATGCCCAAAAATTCTGTGTGTCACCAAAATCCATACGCTCAACGGTAAAACCTACCGCGCGCAGGCGTTCAATCATTAACGCCTGGCACCCGGCATCATCCGGGCTCAGGGAAGGACGGCGAATAAGCTGCTGTGTCAGCTCAATAACCGGGCACGACATAGACTACACCTCATTAAAAAACAGAGTATAACTGGATTCACTGAAACCAAGCAGCATAGGCTTACCCGGCGCGCAGAGCAATGGGCGTTTGATAATTGCTGGCATTTCAATCATCAATGCGGCGGCGGAAGCCGCATCGGTGATTTGACTGCGCGTGGATTCATCGAGTTTACGCCAGGTGGTTCCACGTGTATTGATCAGCGCTTCCCAACCTAATTCGCTGATAAAGGACTGTAATAGCGTATTGTCAAGACCGTCGACGCGATAATCATGAAAGCGATAGTCAATACCTTGTGCTTCCAACCAGCGTCTGGCTTTTTTAATCGTGTCGCAATTCTTAATGCCGTAGAGGGTGATCATTTGAATCCTTATTGACGTAATTTGAATATTTATTCTTTTATTATGTGGCAATGAATAATACATATTGTCATTCAATCGTTATAGAAAAATATAACATTGTTGAACAACAGTGAATAATGATTCCTGAAAGCTCCAAAAATACCGTATAACTAAAAATCAGAATCTGCCTGTTTGCATCAGCCTGTTTTTCCATCAGAATTGCAAAAGTAGTAGATGATGTATGAATATTTCAAAATATTGCAGTAAGTCACATAAAATTTATGGGTATGGCGCATAGTGATCACATAAACCCCAAACACGGGAGGATGTAATCACAACCATCGGTTAAATGTTCTTCTTTTGATGATGATGATTTTGTAGAATGCTCATAATAATAAGAGAGGTTGTTATGATTGAACGTGAACTGGGGAACTGGAAAGACTTTATCGAAGTGATGCTTCGTAAATAATTTTCTGGAAGAAATTCATATCCTGTAAAGGATAAAAAAAGGCGACTCAACGTAAGTCGCCTTTTTTGTGCCCGATTATTCCGGGCGCGGTTTCAACGGGAAGCGTCTGCGTACCAGCACAAAGAACAGGGGCACGAAGTAAATCGCCAGGATAGTGGCTGAAATCATTCCACCCATTACGCCTGTCCCCACCGCATGTTGACCGCCAGAACCTGCGCCACTGCTGATGGTCATCGGCAGAACCCCAAAGATAAACGCCAGCGAGGTCATCAGAATCGGACGCAAGCGCTGGCGACAGGCGTGGAGCGTGGCATCGAGCAGATCGTGTCCTTTCTCGTTCATCTCATTGGCGAATTCAACAATCAAGATTGCGTTCTTCGCCGATAGCCCGATAACGGTAAGTAACCCGACCTGGAAGTACACGTCGTTTTCCAGACCGCGCATCCAGGTCGCCAGCAGAGCACCAATGACCCCCAGCGGCACAACCAGCATGACGGAGAAGGGAACTGACCAGCTTTCATACAGGGCCGCCAGACACAGGAATACCACCAGCAGAGAAATGGCGTACAGGGCGGGGGCCTGAGAACCCGACAGCCGTTCCTGATAAGACATCGCAGTCCATTCGAGGCCGAATCCGGTCGGCAACTGGCGCACCAGCGATTCCATTATGTCCATCGCTGTACCGGTACTGACGCCGGGCGCGGCTTCTCCGACAATCTCGACCGCGGAGTAGCCGTTGTAGCGTTCCAGACGCGGTGAACCGGTTTCCCAGCGCGACGTGGCAAAGGCCGAGAAAGGCACCATGCCACCGTTGTTATTACGGACGTACCACAAATTGATGTCGTCAGGGAGCATGCGATATTTTGCTGCCGCCTGCACGTAAACCTTCTTCACGCGACCGCGGTCCATAAAGTCATTGACGTAGCTGGAACCCCCAGGCCGTTTGCAATGTATCGTTGATGTCATCGATGGAAACGCCCAGTGCCTGGGCTTTGCGCTGATCGATATCAATTTGCAACTGCGGGCTGTCGTCCAGACCGTTATGACGAACGCGGGTCAGGGAAGAATCCTTCCCGGCCAGCTCAATCAGCTTGTCGCGCGCGGCCATTAACGCGTCATGCCCCGCACCAGCGTGATCCTGCAGCTCCATATCGAAACCGGCAGAGCTTCCGAGGCCACTGATAGCCGGAGGGCTACTGGCGAAGACGCGGGCTTCTTTAATCTTATTAAAAGCTTTGGTCGCACGTTCAATGATGGCGAAAGAGGTTCCGGTGGTGGTGTCGCGCTCATCCCAGTCTTTTAAACGGACAAACATACGCGCCACGTTTTGACCGTTCCCGCCAGGGCCTGAACCGACCGTGGAAAAGACCGACATAATGTTGTCTTTCTCATGGGTGAAGTAATACTTCTCTACTTCCTCAACCACTTTCAATGTTTGCTGCTGTGTGGAGCCGCTGGGCAGCTGTACCGAGGTGGTAAACATGCCGCGGTCTTCCAGCGGCAGGAAGGAGGTTGGCAGGCGCAGGAACAGGAAAACCATTCCGCCGAGCAGCAGGCCGTAGATCAGTATCCAGCGCAGGCTGCGGTGCAGGATCCTGGCAACGCCTTTTTCGTAGCGCTCGGCGTTGCGATTAAACATGCGGTTAAACCAGCCGAAGAAACCGGTTTGTCCGTGATGCTCGCCCTTATGCAGCGGTTTGAGCAGGGTGGCGCACAGAGCAGGAGTGAGGATCATCGCCACCAGAACAGACAGCACCATTGCGGAGACGATAGTAATCGAGAACTGGCGGTAAATAGCTCCGGTAGTGCCGCCGAAGAAGGCCATCGGGATAAACACCGCCGACAGCACCATGGCAATACCAACCAGCGCGCCCTGGATTTGCCCCATCGATTTCCGTGTCGCTTCCCGCGGTGTGAGCCCTTCCTCACTCATAATACGCTCGACGTTTTCCACTACCACAATGGCGTCATCGACCAGCAGGCCGATCGCCAGCACCATCGCAAACATCGTCAAGGTGTTAACGCTATAGCCAAAGGCGTAAAGCACGGAGAAGGTACCCATCAGGACGACGGGAACGGCGATGGTGGGAATCAGCGTGGCGCGGAAGTTTTGCAGGAACAGGTACATCACGAGGAATACCAGCGCGATCGCTTCCAGCAGGGTTTTTACCACGTCGATGATTGAGGCTTTGACAAAGGAGGTGGTTTCATATGCCACCTTATATTCCAGCCCATGTGGAAAATACTGTGACAGTTCGTCAAGGCGGTTGAGCACCAGCTCTGCCGTTGCCATTTCATTGGCGCCGGAGGCCAGTTTCACGCCCAGACCGGAAGCCGGGTTGCCGTTAAACCGGCTGAGGTAGTCGTACTTCTCGGCCCCCATTTCGACCGTTGCCACATCGCCCAGTTTAACTTCTGAGCCATCCTGGTTGACACGTAGAGTAATGGCGCGGAATTCATCCGGAGTCTGCAGTAGCGACTGGGCGTTGATCGTCGCGTTCAGCGCCTGCTTGTCCACCGAAGGCGTACCGCCAAGTTGTCCGACCGCAATCTGCGCATTCTGTGACTCGATAGCGTCGGTCACATCTTTAGCGGTCATCTGGAAACTGTTCAGTTTGGCCGGGTCAAGCCAGATTCGCATGGAGTACTGTGAGCCGTAAGCGTCAATATCCCCCACGCCGTTAATACGGCTGAGCGGATCCTGAATGTTACTGGCGACATAGTCGGCGATGTCCTGCTTATCCATTGAGCCATCGGTGGAGACAAAGGCGATTGTCAGAATATTGGTGTCCCCGGTCTTACGCACCGTGACCCCCTGATCCTGTACCGCCTGCGGTAGTTTACGCATTGCCGATTGCAGCTGGTTTTGCACCTGCTGGACGGCCTCATCAGGATCGGTTCCGGCGACAAAGCTCAGCGTAACTGATGCCTGACCTGTCCCGCTGCTCTGTGACGACATGTACATCAGGTTATCGAGACCGGTCATGTTCTGCTCGATCACCTGGGTGACGGTGTTTTCCAGAGTCTGAGCCGAGGCGCCAGGATAGTTGGCGGTGACCCGTACATTTGGCGGCGCCAGATCGGGATATTGCTCAACGGGCAGTGAAAAAATAGCCAGGGCTCCTGTCAGGCACAACAGGATAGCTAACACCCAGGCAAAAATGGGGCGATCGATGAAAAAATTCGCCATTAAAAGAGGACCTCGTGTTTCTGCGTATCGTTATGGGTATGGCTTGCTTCACTTTAGCGGCAAGGTACGGGTCAAACGTGGAGAAAAAAAGAAGATAATGTAAATTATCATGCCCGTTTACAGCATACCTTTCGTGCCAACGCCGTCAGGCCAGGATCCAGACCCGACGGCGCTTTGCGGTTCTTTACGTTAGATAACTGTCTGATTCAGCCGATCGGAAACTGATGCTTACCAACGTTCCTCCTCCGGAAGGTTGAGAGAAGGTCAACGTGCCGCTTAGTCTTTCCGCCCGCTCACGCATAATATTTAGTCCATAGTGCCCTGTAGGCTCATGCGGCTCGCCAATGCCGATGCCGTTATCGCGGATATAAACCGTGTGGTTGCCGTCCGGAGCCGTTACGCAACTGACGGCAATTTCGCTCGCACTGGCATGCTTAATGGCGTTCAGCACCGCTTCGCGGATGATCTGCAACAGGTGCACTTGCATTTGCGCATCCAACGCCAGCGTGGGTAACCGACAGTCGAGTGTGAGTTTAGCTGAGGTTTGATTTTGCAGAGTTTCCAGCATTTCATGCAGGGCGGAGGGTAAGTCTGCCTGTTGTAAGGTCAGACGGAAGGTGGTGAGCAGTTCGCGTAGCTGGCGGTAGGCATCGTTCAGCGCCTGGGAGAAATCCGCCATGATGCTTTGCGCTGGAGCGTTATCTTCCGGAATTGACCGCTTCAGCAGCGTCAACTGAATGCGTAAATAAGAGAGCACCTGTGCCAGTGAGTCGTGCAGTTCGCGTGCAATCGTCGCTCGCTCCTCCATTAACAACAGTTGCTGAAAATGTTTTTGTGCCTGGTTGAAGTACAACCCGCGTCCCAGCATTGAGGAAACGCTGTTAAGCAGTGGAATAGAAGCATTGACGTTTGGACTTTGCCAGTGCAGTTCGCCGTAGACGGTTTCCTGCATAGTGACCGGCAGGATCTGCATCGGCAGCTCCAGGCTTTTAGTCCCTTCGCTAATCCGCCAGTTATCACCGACGGTGAGCTCAAGGAAATACGCGGCGTCATGTTCGCGGACGATCTGTAAAATATGGCGGAAGCAGTGCACGTCAATCTGGCTGGTATTTAACGCCTGGGAGCACTGATACAACACCTCCAGACGGCGATTGGCTTCATGGAGATCGTGAGTTTTCTCGGCAACAGACGCTTCCAGCGAGCGATACAGCTTGTGTAATTCACTCGACATCTGGCTAAACGTTTTGCCCAGCAACCCCAGCTCATTGGGCAAACCGGTATCCAGCGGTGGGATATTAAACTGACCGTGTTCAATTTGCTGACTGGCCATCACCAGTTTATTCAGCGGACGCACCACCTGCTGGCGAATGCGCCGCAGGGTAAAGAAGACGAGGGTGAATATGCCGATCCCGCCCGCCAGCGAGATGCCAAATACCAGCATGACTTTACGCTCGGCATAATGTTGCAACGCCAGCACGAAGAGATCGATTTGATCGACGTAGTTGTTGATATTGGCCTGGTACCATTTTAAATCGCCGTCGATCAGGCGGGCATTCATTTCCAGCCAGTTAGCATGCAGACGTCCATAGCGGCTTTTTACCGCTTGTGGCACATACCACGCATTCAGATTCTGTAATGCCGGTGCGTTTAGCGCCTGCTGGAAAAGCTGGCGGTGGGCGTTAAGCTGCGGGCTCTGGCTTTGCAGATCGTAACCCAGACGGTAGCTTTGCATGCGCAATGAGCCAGCAACGTTGATGGCTTCGGCATCTCGCAAGCTGCTGGTCAGCGTGAGCAGCGCAATACCTGTTGAGAGAATTGACAGCAGCACTATGTAGAAAAAAGCTTTAGCCAGACTGGCCGAGACCGGACGCTTTACCGTCACTTGTGCATCCTCACACAATACACGTCGCGCCTGAAAACAGCGTGAACGATGCGGTGTATTTGATAAAGGTTAATAAAACGCCATGAAACTGGATGGTAACTGAAACACAATTTCATATGCGATGAAATAAATTGATCTGCCACAGGTTCTGCACAAATAGTTGTGCTTCCTGGGCAAATGAACATTGCCGCTTCCTTCCGTGTCGGTTAATAACACTCTTATAAAGAATAAGGTTTTTGCAACCAAAAAAGAAGGAAGCCATGAATCGTTTTATTATGGTCAATAGCCAGCAGTGCCTGGGATGCCATGCCTGTGAGGTCGCTTGCGTCATGGCTCACAATGGCGAACAGCATGTCCTGAGCCAACGGCATTTTCAGCCCCGAATTACCGTCATTAAACATCAGCAGCAGCGCAGCGCGGTGACCTGTCACCACTGCGAAGATGCACCCTGCGCCAGAAGTTGCCCAAATGGGGCAATTAGCCATGATAACGACAGCGTTCAGGTGAACCCGCAAAAGTGCATTGGCTGTAAATCGTGCGTCGTTGCCTGTCCTTTCGGCACGATGCAGATCGTACTCACTCCCGTCGCCAAAGGGAAGGTGAAAGCCACCGCGCACAAATGCGATCTGTGCCAGGGGCGTGAGCAGGGGCCCGCCTGCGTAGAGAACTGCCCGGCGCAGGCGTTACAGTTGGTGACGGAAAATTCGCTTACCGGTCTGTCAAAAGCGCGCAGGCTGCGTACCGCAAGTCTGGAAAGCCAGCCATGGCACGCCAGCACTACCGATTTTGTTCCACATGTCATCACCAAACGTGAGCAAATGCAGGCGACGCCTGCGCGTGGTGAACCGGATAAACTGGCGATTGATGCCCGGAAAACCAGCTTTGAAGAGATCTATCTGCCGTTTCGTACGGCGCAGGCGGAGCGGGAAGCCTCTCGCTGCCTGAAATGCGGCGACCACAGTATTTGCGAATGGACCTGTCCGTTGCATAACCACATTCCGCAGTGGATTGAGCTGGTCAAAGCCGGAAACATCGATGCCGCGGTTGAGCTTTCACATCAAACCAACTGCTTGCCGGAGGTGACCGGGCGTGTATGCCCGCAGGATCGACTCTGCGAAGGGGCATGCACGGTGCGTAGTGAGCATGGCGCAGTCACCATCGGTAATATTGAGCGTTACATCTCCGATCGGGCGCTGAGTAAAGGATGGCGGCCGGACTTAAGCCATGTGCAGAAAGTGGACAAGCGTGTTGCCATTATTGGCGCGGGTCCGGCGGGTCTGGCCTGCGCGGATGTGCTGGCGCGTAGCGGTATCAGTGCCACCGTTTACGATCGCCATCCTGAAATTGGCGGTTTGCTGACGTTCGGTATTCCGGCCTTCAAACTGGATAAATCGCTGCTGACGCGTCGCCGTGAAATCTTCAGCGCTATGGGGATTCATTTCGAACTTAACTGTGAAGTGGGTAAGGACGTCGCACTTGAAAAGTTGCTGGAGGATTACGATGCCGTGTTCGTGGGGGTGGGAACCTATCGTTCCATGAAGGCGGACCTGCCAAATGAAGACGCGCCAGGCGTATATGATGCGCTGCCGTTCCTGATTGCCAACACCAAGCAGGTGATGGGGCTGGATGAGTTGCCTGAAGAACCGTTTATCGATACCGCCGGACTGAACGTGGTGGTTCTGGGCGGAGGCGATACGGCCATGGACTGTGTACGTACCGCGCTGCGCCACGGTGCAAGCCAGGTGACCTGCGCCTATCGTCGTGATGAAGCCAACATGCCGGGTTCGAAAAAAGAGGTGAAGAACGCCCGGGAAGAGGGGGCAAACTTCGAGTTTAACGTCCAGCCGGTTGAGCTGGTGTTGCATGCCGATGGGCGAGTCAGCGGCGTGCGTTTCTTACGTACCCAACTTGGCGAACCTGATGCGCAGGGGCGTCGTCGCCCGGTTCCCATCGCCGGGAGTGAGTTTGTGATGCCCGCAGATGCGGTGATCATGGCGTTTGGTTTTCACCCACACGGCATGCCGTGGCTGGAGTCGCATGGCGTTAAGGTCGATAACTGGGGGCGCATTGCCGCCGATGTTGAAAGCGCATACCGTTACCAAACCAGTAACCCGAAAATCTTTGCCGGTGGCGACGCGGTACGCGGTGCGGATCTGGTGGTGACGGCCATGGCGGAGGGGCGGCACGCCGCCCAGGGGATCGTCGACTGGCTGGGCGTAAAATCAGTCAAATCTCACTAATCGGCGTCCAGGCCGGATAAAACGCGTTAGCGTTGTCATCCGGCAATGTGCCGCATGAATGCCTGATGGCGCTTTGCTTATCAGGCCTACATTGTTCCAAGACAAACCCGGTTTCACGGCGTAGTATTATTTCTCACTTCTTGCTGTGGAGCCGGTATGTCGCAAAAAATTACCCTCATCAAAGATAAAGTCCTCTCCGATAACTACTTCATCCTGCGCAATATCACCTATGACCTGATCCGTAGCACTGGGGAGGTGATTCGTCATAAACGCGAGGTTTACGATCGCGGTAACGGTGCCACAATCCTGCTGTATAACCCGGAGAAGAAAACGGTGGTCTTAATTCGCCAGTTCCGCGTCGCCACCTGGGTCAACGGTAATGAAGATGGTCAACTGATTGAAACCTGCGCTGGGCTGTTGGATAACGACGAACCGGAAGCGTGCATTCGCAAAGAGGCCATTGAAGAGACCGGATTTGAAGTGGGCGAAGTGCGCAAACTGTTTGAGTTATACATGTCGCCGGGCGGCGTGACGGAAATAATCCACTTCTTCATTGCACAATACAGTGACAGCCAGCGAGCAAACGCTGGTGGCGGTGTGGAAGATGAAGATATTGAAGTTCTGGAACTGCCGTTCACCCAGGCGCTGGAAATGATCAAAACGGGTGAGATCCGTGACGGTAAAACGGTGCTATTGTTGAACTATTTGCAGTCGTCGCATCTCATGGACTAATGCGCGGGATTTATATTTCTTTACAAATTTACGGCCAATCCGACAATTCTTATTGAGCCACATCAGTCGCGCAAGGAAGATACCGCTTAGGCTGTGTGTTTTGACTTCGGGGTTGTACCGTCCATGCGCTATCGCGTTATTCTCCTTTTCCTGCTCGGGTTGCTACCAGCCCGATTGCTCTGGGCTGCGCCCGCGCAACAGGCGTTTTCTGACTGGCAGGTGACGTGTAATAACCAAAATTTTTGCGTGGCGCGCAATACCGGAGAGCACCACGGCCTGGTCATGACCTTGAGCCGCAGCGCCGGGGCACATACTGACGCCGTGTTGCGTATTGAACTGGGCGGGCTGGAATCGTCCAACGTCAAAGAGAGCGATATTGCGCCGCGTCTGTTGTTGGATGGTGCGCCGCTCTCGCTGAGCGGCGAGCACTGGCGTGTTACCCCATGGCAACTGATGACCGATGATCCGGCCACCATTAGCGCATTTTTACAAACCGTACAGGACGCGAAGGCGATTACCCTGCAAAAAGGTGCGCAAAATCTTTCGCTGGTCGGGCTAAAAGCCGCATTGTTGTTTATCGATGCCCAGCAAAAACGGGTTGGCAGCGAAACCGCATGGATCGAAAAAGGTGACGAGCCTCCGCTCAGTGTACCTCCTGCCCCCGCGCTGAAAGGCGTAGCGGTCATTAACCCAACGCCAACGCCTCTCACACAGCAAGAGCGCAGTGAACTGCTGGACTATGGTAACTGGCGAATCAACGGTATTCGTTGCTCTATCGATCCGCTGCGTCGCGAGATGCGCGTCACGGCCCTAACGGATGATAAAGCGCTGCTGATGATTGGCTGTGAGGCCGGAGCGTATAACACTATCGATCTGGCGTGGGTGGTTTCACGTACAACCCCGCTGACTTCACGCGCGGTACGGTTAAGTCTGCCTTTTAAAACGGATGCGGAAAGTCGCGATATGGAGCTGACCAACGCTGCGTTTGACGAAAAGTCGCGGGAGCTGGTTACCCTCGCTAAAGGACGAGGGTTGGCAGATTGCGGTATCCAGACCCGCTGGCGCTACGATGGTCAGCGTTTTCGCCTGGTGCGCTATGCCCAGGAGCCAAGTTGTGATAACTGGCATGGGCCAGATGCCTGGCCCACACTGTGGATCACACGTTAAGCACCTTGTGTGCTTTGTCGACGATGTTATCTACCGTAAAGCCGAAGAACGGGAACAGCTTGTCCGCCGGAGCCGACTCCCCATAGCCCGTCATCCCAACAATCGCCCCTTTCAGCCCAACATACTTGAACCAGTAGTCGGCAATACCGGCTTCTACCGCCACGCGCGCGCTGACGTTTGCCGGCAGGACCGACTCCCGGTACGTCTCATCCTGGGCGTCGAAGATATCGGTTGAAGGCAGAGAAACTACCCGCACGTTACGGCCTTCGCCGGTCAGTTTTTCCGCCGCCAGCAGCGTGATTTCCATTTCTGAACCGGTAGCAATCAGGATAACATCCGGCTTACCGCCGCCGTCCTTCAGCACATAGCCGCCGCGGGCAATTTGCTGCACTTGCTCAGGCGTGCGCTCAACCTGCGCCAGATTCTGCCGCGAGAGGATCAGCGCCGTTGGCCCGTCATGGCGTTCGACCGCCAGCTTCCAGCCTACTGCCGCCTCAACCTGATCGCATGGTCGCCAGGTACTGAAATTAGGCGTCAGGCGTAGACTGGCGAGTTGTTCGACGGCCTGGTGCGTGGGACCATCTTCCCCCAGGCCAATCGAGTCGTGGGTATAAACCATGATTTGTCGGGCTTTCATCAGCGCCGCCATGCGCGCGGCATTGCGGGCATATTCGACAAACATCAGGAACGTGGCAGTGTAAGGTACGAAGCCCCCGTGGTGCGCGATACCATTGGCAATGGCGGTCATGCCAAATTCCCGCACGCCGTAGTGGATGTAGTTTCCTGCATGATCCTCTTTAAGAGAGGAGGAGCCTTTCCAGATGGTCAGGTTGCTGGGTGCCAGATCCGCCGAGCCGCCGAGCAGTTCTGGCAGTATCGGCCCATAGGCGTTCAGGGTATTTTGCGAAGCTTTACGGGTGGCTATTTTGGCTGGGTTGGCTTGCAGGTCGGTAATATATTTCTGGGTTGTTGCTTCCCACTCCTTAGGCAGTCCGCCGCTCATCCGGCGAGTAAACTCTGCCGCCAGTTCCGGGTAGGCTTGTTCGTAAGCTGCGAATTTCTCCTTCCAGCCCTGTTGCGCTTTTTCGCCTTTCTCGCGTGCGTCCCACGCCCGGTAAATCTCTTTGGGGATTTCAAAAGCAGGATGATGCCACCCCAGTTTCTGCCGGGTCAGCGCCACCTCTTCTTCGCCCAGCGCAGCGCCGTGCGCTTCCTCTTTCCCGGCTTTATTCGGTGAGCCAAAACCAATCACCGTGCGGCAGATAATCAGCGACGGTTTATCAGTAACAGCCTGCGCTTCCTGAATGGCTTTTTTCACCGCCTCAGGGTCATGACCGTCAATGTCGTGCACTACATGCCAGTGGTAAGCCTCAAAGCGTTTTGCAGTATCGTCGGTAAACCAGCCGTCGGTTTCGCCATCAATTGAGATGCCGTTGTGATCGTAGAAGCCGATGAGTTTGCCAAGCCCCAGCGTGCCCGCCAGCGAACAAGCCTCGTGTGAAATACCCTCCATCAGACAGCCGTCGCCCATAAAGACCCAGGTAAAGTGGTTAACAATCTCATGGTCCGGCTGGTTAAACTGCGCTGCCAGCGTGCGTTCGGCAATGGCCATGCCGACGGCGTTGGCTAAACCCTGGCCCAGCGGTCCGGTGGTGGTTTCCACGCCCGGCGTGTAGCCAATTTCCGGGTGACCTGGCGTCTTTGAATGGAGCTGACGGAAGTTCTTTAATTCTTCGATCGGCAGGTCGTAACCGGAAAGATGCAATAGGCTGTAAAGCAGCATTGAGGCGTGGCCGTTGGACAGAATAAACCGGTCACGATCGTACCAGGTGGGATCGGTCGGGTTATGGCGTAGAAAATCGTTCCACAGCACTTCGGCGATATCGGCCATCCCCATTGGTGCTCCTGGGTGGCCGGAGTTAGCTTTTTGGACGGCATCCATACTCAGCGCACGAATGGCATTGGCAAGCTCTTTACGGGTCATAGGAAATACTCCTTGAAAAGTAAAGTGTTAGATGCGTGTTGTGATTCACACTTTTGGGAAAATTGCGGGCGTTGTCAGCAAAAAGCATAGCAGACAAGCATGGTATTGCTGGATTAAGCAGGTAACATGGCTGTTATAAATTGATAACAAATTCTTTCTTTGAATGGTGAGAGTTTGGGGACCTTCAAAGTTTGTGCCGTTGACTGAGGTGATAATGTGCGGCTCAGTAGAATGGTTACCCGCGCCACTTTTTTGATAGATACGTGAAAGGAACAACAAGATGGATGACCAGTTAAAACAAAGCGCCCTCGATTTCCACGAATTTCCGGTACCCGGTAAAATCCAGGTTTCTCCGACCAAGCCTCTGGCAACGCAGCGCGACCTGGCGCTGGCCTACTCGCCGGGCGTGGCTGCACCGTGTCTTGAAATTGAAAAGGACCCGCTGGCAGCCTACAAATACACCGCGCGCGGCAACCTGGTTGCGGTTATTTCCAACGGTACGGCGGTGCTGGGCCTGGGCAATATTGGCGCACTGGCCGGCAAACCGGTGATGGAAGGTAAAGGCGTTCTGTTTAAGAAATTCGCCGGGATCGACGTGTTCGACATTGAAGTCGATGAACTCGATCCGGATAAATTTATCAATGTGGTTGCGGCCCTGGAACCCACGTTTGGCGGTATCAACCTCGAAGATATCAAAGCGCCGGAGTGCTTCTACATTGAGCAAAAGCTGCGCGAACGCATGAATATTCCGGTCTTCCACGATGACCAGCACGGTACAGCAATCATCAGTACTGCCGCAATTCTGAACGGTCTGCGGGTGGTTGAGAAAAATATCTCCGACGTGCGCATGGTGGTGTCTGGCGCAGGCGCGGCGGCGATTGCCTGTATGAACCTGCTGGTAGCGCTGGGTATGCAGAAACACAATATTGTGGTCTGTGACTCCAAAGGCGTGATTTACAAAGACCGCGAACCGAACATGGCGGAAACCAAAGCGGCTTATGCGGTGGTGGATGACGGTAAGCGTACGCTGGATGATGTCATTGACGGCGCAGATATTTTCCTCGGTTGCTCCGGTCCGAAAGTGCTGACGCAGGAAATGGTTAAGAAGATGGCGCGTGCGCCAATGATTCTGGCACTCGCTAACCCGGAACCGGAAATCCTGCCGCCGTTGGCAAAAGAGGTGCGTTCCGACGCAATCATTTGTACTGGTCGTTCAGACTACCCGAACCAGGTTAACAACGTCCTGTGCTTCCCGTTCATCTTCCGCGGTGCGCTGGATGTCGGTGCGACGGCCATCAACGAAGAGATGAAACTGGCGGCGGTGCACGCCATTGCTGAGCTGGCGCATGCCGAGCAGAGTGAAGTGGTGGCCTCTGCTTATGGCGATCAGGACCTGAGCTTCGGCCCGGAATACATCATTCCGAAACCGTTCGACCCGCGTCTGATCGTCAAAATCGCCCCTGCTGTGGCGAAAGCAGCGATGGACTCTGGTGTGGCAACGCGTCCGATTGCCGACTTTGACGCTTACATCGATAAGCTGACTGAATTCGTCTACAAAACCAACCTGTTCATGAAGCCAATTTTCTCCCTGGCACGCAAAGCGCCGAAGCGTGTGGTGCTGACGGAAGGGGAAGAAGCGCGCGTACTGCATGCTACCCAGGAGCTGATTACTTTAGGGCTGGCAAAACCAATCCTGATCGGTCGTCCGAGCGTTATTGAAATGCGTATCCAGAAACTGGGGCTGCAGATCAAAGCGGGCGTCGATTTTGAAATCGTCAACAACGAATCCGATCCACGCTTTAAAGAGTACTGGAGCGAGTACTACCAGATTATGAAGCGCCGTGGGATCACCCAGGAGCAGGCGCAGCGTGCGGTGATTGCCAACACTACGGTGATCGGTGCAATCATGGTGCAGCGTGGCGAAGCGGATGCGATGATCTGCGGTACGATTGGCGACTACCATGAGCACTTCAGCGTGGTGAAAGAGGTGTTTGGTCATCGTGACGGCGTGCATACTGCCGGGGCGATGAACGCCTTGCTGCTGCCAAGCGGTAACACTTTTATCGCCGATACTTACGTCAACGACGATCCTACGCCTGAGCAACTGGCGGAAATCGCCGTGATGGCGGCAGAGACAGTGCGTCGCTTTGGTATTGAACCGAAGGTGGCGTTGCTGTCGCACTCCAACTTTGGTTCATCTGACTGCCCGTCGGCCAGCAAAATGCGCGAAGCGCTGGAGCTGATTAAGGCGCGCGCGCCAGAGTTGATGATTGACGGCGAAATGCACGGCGACGCCGCGCTGGTGGAAAGTATCCGTAATGACCGCATGCCGGACAGTCCGTTGAAAGGCTCAGCGAATATTCTGGTGATGCCGAATATGGAAGCGGCCCGTATTAGTTACAACTTACTACGCGTTTCCAGTTCTGAAGGCGTAACGGTTGGCCCGGTGCTGATGGGGGTTGCGAAACCTGTTCATGTATTAACGCCGATCGCCTCTGTTCGTCGTATCGTTAATATGGTGGCGCTGGCGGTTGTAGAAGCCCAAACGCAGCCGCTGTAATTTCACTTTAATTAATTTCCGGCGCGGGTTTCTCTCGCGCCTTTTTATTTTCCCTTTCTTAGTGATCTACTTCACCTTTTAAACCTGGTTGCCGAATTTTGTTATTTACTCTGACAAAAAATTGCCACGATAAGGGCAGTTTTAGCGGAGGCGGTGAGCAATGGAAAAAGAACGCATTATTCAGGAGTTTGTGCCGGGGAAACAGGTCACGCTGGCGCATCTCATTGCGCACCCCGGCGAGGAATTAGCGAAAAAGATCGGCGTTCCCGAAGCGGGCGCTATCGGCATCATGACGCTGACGCCAGGCGAAACCGCGATGATTGCCGGTGACTTAGCCATGAAGGCGGCGGATGTACATATCGGTTTTCTCGATAGATTCAGCGGCGCACTGGTGATCTACGGCTCGGTAGGCGCAGTAGAAGAAGCGTTATTACAGACGGTAAGCGGTCTGGGTCGATTATTAAATTTCACTTTGTGCAACCTGACAAAAAGTTAATCAGAGGCGGCGATGAAACGTATTGCGTTTGTCGGTACGGTGGGGGCGGGGAAAACAACGCTCTTTAATGCGCTACAGGGGAATTATTCCCTCGCCAGAAAAACACAGGCCGTGGAGTTTAATGAAAATGGCGATATCGATACGCCAGGGGAATATTTTAGCCATCCGCGCTGGTATCACGCCTTAATTACCACGCTGCAGGATGTTGATACGTTGATTTATATACACGCGGCAAATGATAAAGAAAGTCGCTTACCTGCCGGGCTGTTGGATATCGGTGCCAGTAAACGACAAATCGCCGTTATCAGTAAAACGGACATGCCGGATGCCGATGTCGCCGCAACGCGACAACTACTTCGCGGGATGGGGTTTCAGGAGCCGATTTTTGAGCTCAATAGCCATGACCCGCGCAGTGTGCAGCACCTGGTGGATTATCTGACTGAGCTCAGCCAAAAGGAGGAAAGGGCAGGTGAAAAAACTTATCACAGCTAACGATATTCGTGCGGCCCACGCACGCGGCGAACAGGAAATGTCGGTTGTTCTGCGCGCCAGCATCATCACCCCGGAGGCGCGCGAAGTGGCGGAGCTGCTGGGCGTTACCATCAGTGAATGCGATGAATCCGCACCAACTGCCGCCGCTGCTGCACCGTCTGCGGTGGATGATGGCAAAACGGAAAGCCAGCGCATTCGTGAAACCATCATTGCACAATTGCCAGAAGGGCAATTTACCGAAAGCCTGGTCGCGCAGCTGATGGACAAAGTCATGAAGGAAAAGCAGTCGCTGGAGCAGGGCGGAATGCAGCCGAGCTTTAACTCGGTGACCGGCAAAGGCGGTGTGAAAGTCATCGACGGCAGCAGCGTGAAGTTTGGTCGTTTTGACGGCGCGCAGCCGCACTGCGTGGGCTTAACCGATCTGGTGACCGACCAGGACGGTAGCAGCATGGCCGCCGGGTTTATGCAGTGGGATAACGCCTTTTTCCCATGGACGCTGAACTACGACGAAATCGACATGATTCTGGAAGGAGAGCTGCATGTTCGCCACGAAGGCGAAACCATGATTGCAAAAGCCGGGGACGTGATGTTTATCCCGAAAGGCTCCAGCATCGAATTTGGTACGCCATCGACGGTGAAGTTTCTGTATGTGGCCTGGCCTGCGAACTGGCAGTCCTGCTAAGGCGGATGTATGAAGGATTTCATTACCGAAGCATGGCTCAGAGCGAATCATACGCTCAGCGAAGGGGCTGAAATTCATCTCCCCGCTGACGCTCGCCTGACGCCGTCTGCCCGGGAATTACTGGAAAGCCGACATCTGCGCATTAAGTTTATTGACGAGCAGGGCAGCCTGTTTATTGATGACGAAGAACAGCAGCCGCAGCCGGTGCATGGGTTAACCAGCAGTGATACGCATCCACAGGCCAGCTGCGAACTGTGCCATCAACCGGTGGCGAAGAAACCGGACACCCTGACGCATCTGACGGCGGACAAGATGGTCGCCAAAAGTGACCCTCGGCTGGGATTTCGCGCCGCGCTGGACAGCACCATCGCCCTGGCCGTGTGGTTGCAGATTGAGATGGCAGAACCGTGGCAGCCGTGGCTGGCGGATATCCGCTCGCGCCTGGGCAATATTATGCGCGCAGACGCCATGGATGAGCCGCTGGCAGCACAAGCTGTCGTGGGTTTAAGTGACGAAGATTTACACCGTCTTTCGCATCAACCGCTGCGCTATCTGGACCACGACCATCTGGTGCCTGAAGCCAGCCATGGACGTGATTGCGCGCTGCTTAATCTGCTGCGTACCAAAGTCCGTGAAACGGAGACGGTGGCGGCCCAGGTATTCATCACTCGCAGTTTTGAGGTTATACGACCGGACATTATGCAGGCGCTCAACCGCCTTTCCAGTACGGTCTACGTGATGATGATTCTGAGTGTTGCAAAGCATCCGCTGACGGTTAGTCAAATTCAACAGAGACTGGGGGAGAAGCAATGATCATTGAACGTGCTCGTCAACTCGCCCAACGCTCACCTGCACGAGTAGTGTTCCCGGATGCGCTGGATGTCCGGGTGCTGAAGGCGGCGAATTACCTGCATCAGCACGGTCTGGCACGCCCCATTCTCGTCGCCAGCCCGTTTGCGCTACGCCAGTTTGCGCTCAGTCATCGCGTAGCCATGGATGGTATTCAGGTTATTGATCCACAAAGCAATGTACAGATGCGTGAAGAGTTTGCCCTGCGCTGGCGGGCAACGGCGGGTGAAAAAACGCCGCCGGATGCGCGGGAGAAGCTCAACGATCCGCTGATGTTTGCCGCCGCGATGGTCAGTGCCGGTAAAGCCGATGTGTGTATTGCGGGCAACCTGTCATCAACGGCAAACGTGCTGCGTGCAGGATTGCGCATTATTGGATTACAGCCTGGTTGCAAAACGCTGTCGTCAATTTTCCTGATGCTGCCGCAGTATCTCGGGCCGTCATTAGGATTTGCAGACTGTAGCGTTGTGCCGCAGCCCACCGCTGCACAGCTGGCGGATATCGCCATCGCCAGCGCTGAAACCTGGAAGGCGATCACAGGTGAAGAGCCGCGCGTGGCCATGCTGTCGTTTTCAAGTAATGGCAGTGCTCGCCATCCTAACGTCGCTAACGTGCAGCAGGCGACCGAGATCGTTCGTGAGCGTGCCCCGCAGCTTACCGTGGACGGTGAACTGCAATTTGATGCCGCCTTTGTTCCGGATGTCGCTGCGCAAAAAGCGCCCGCCAGTCCGTTAAAGGGCAATGCCAATGTGATGGTCTTCCCATCGCTGGAGGCAGGCAATATTGGCTACAAAATCGCTCAGCGTCTGGGAGGATATCGCGCAGTAGGGCCATTGATTCAGGGGCTTGCCGCACCGCTTCATGATCTCTCTCGTGGCTGTAGCGTACAGGAAATTATCGAACTGGCGTTGGTGGCAGCAGTGCCGCGCCAGACTGACATGAGTCGTGAAAACGCCTCGCACACACTGGTTGTATAAGGTCCCGTTCAGGACCCCTTAATGAGAGGAAAACACAATGGAAGCATTAGGAATGATTGAAACCCGGGGCCTGGTTGCACTGATTGAGGCTTCTGACGCAATGGTTAAAGCGGCACGCGTGAAACTGGTTGGCGTGAAGCAGATCGGTGGCGGTCTGGTCACTGCCATGGTCCGTGGCGACGTAGCGGCATGTAAAGCTGCAACGGACGCAGGTGCTGCGGCAGCACAGCGTATTGGCGAGCTGGTTTCAGTGCACGTGATCCCGCGTCCACACGGCGATCTGGAAGAAGTGTTCCCGATCAGCTTTAAAGGCGACAGCAACGACATGTAAGTCGTCCATGTGACGCCACAGACTTCATTGCTGGCGTCACCCTCTCTCCTTTTCACATTACCTTCTGCGGAGGGTAGGGGGAGGTTTTACCTGAAATATGCCACGGAGGCGCGTATGAAACTGGCAATCGTTACAGGACAAATTGTTTGTACCGTACGCCATCAGGGGCTCGCGCACGACAAGTTGCTGATGGTGGAAATGATTGACGCCCAGGGAAATCCCGACGGGCAATGTGCTGTTGCTATCGACAGCATCGGGGCGGGAACCGGAGAGTGGGTGCTGCTGGTCAGCGGAAGCTCCGCCCGTCAGGCGCACCGGAATGAATCATCGCCTGTCGATCTGTGCGTGATTGGCATTGTCGATGAAGTGGTGGCAGGTGGTCAGGTGATCTTCCATAAATAAGGCAGAAAATCATGAATCAACAGGATATTGAACAGGTCGTGAAAGCGGTACTGCTGAAAATGAAAGACAGCAGCCAACCCGTCAGTGCCGTTCAAGAAATGGGCGTTTTTGCCTCCCTGGATGACGCAGTGGCGGCAGCAAAACTGGCCCAGCAGGGGCTGAAAAGCGTCGCTATGCGCCAACTGGCTATCACGGCGCTACGTGAGGCGGGCGAAAAGCACGCCAGAGAATTAGCGGAACTTGCCGTCACTGAAACCGGCATGGGACGCGTCGAAGATAAATTTGCCAAAAACGTGGCGCAGGCGCGCGGCACGCCGGGTGTGGAATGCCTGTCTCCACAGGTTCTGACCGGTGATAACGGTCTGACGCTGATTGAAAACGCGCCGTGGGGCGTGGTGGCCTCGGTAACCCCATCTACCAACCCGGCCGCGACCGTCATTAACAACGCCATCAGCCTGATTGCCGCTGGAAACAGCGTGGTTTTCGCACCGCATCCGGCGGCGAAAAAAGTCTCTCAGCGCGCTATCACTCTGCTTAACCAGGCGGTAGTTGCCGCAGGCGGTCCGGCAAACCTGTTGGTGACAGTTGCCAACCCAGATATCGAGACTGCCCAACGTCTGTTCAAGTACCCTGGTATCGGCCTGCTGGTGGTGACCGGTGGTGAAGCCGTAGTAGATGCCGCGCGTAAGCACACCAACAAACGTTTGATTGCCGCTGGCGCAGGTAATCCGCCGGTGGTGGTTGATGAAACGGCTGACCTGGCACGCGCGGCGCAGTCGGTAGTTAAAGGTGCATCGTTTGACAACAACATCATCTGCGCTGACGAAAAAGTGCTGATCGTGGTCGATAGCGTCGCTGATGAACTGATGCGTCTGATGGAAAGCCAGCATGCGGTGAAACTCACCACGGCCCAGGCCGAACAGCTGCAGCCGGTGCTGCTGAAAAATATCGATGAGCGCGGTAAAGGCACGGTCAGTCGTGACTGGGTAGGTCGTGACGCAGGCAAAATCGCTGCGGCGATTGGTCTGAACGTACCGGAGCAAACCCGTCTGTTATTCGTCGAAACCTCCGCGACGCATCCGTTTGCCGTCACCGAACTGATGATGCCGGTTCTACCAGTCGTGCGGGTCGCTAACGTCGATGAAGCCATTGAACTGGCGGTCAAGCTTGAAGGCGGTTGCCACCATACGGCGGCGATGCACTCGCGCAATATCGACAACATGAACCGTATGGCAAACGCCATTGATACCAGCATCTTCGTTAAGAACGGACCGTGCATTGCCGGTCTTGGACTCGGCGGCGAAGGCTGGACCACGATGACCATTACCACACCAACCGGGGAAGGGGTGACCAGTGCGCGTACGTTTGTGCGTCTGCGTCGCTGTGTGTTGGTAGACGCCTTCAGAATTGTATAAGGAGTAAATGAGATGGCGCACGACGAACAACGTTGGTTGACACCCAGACTGCTAAAAGCGGCAACGCTATGTAACCAGACGCCCACAAAGAGCGATTCACCGCTGTGGTTGGGCATTGATTTGGGAACGTGTGATGTGGTGTCGATGGTTGTGGACAGTGACGGACAGCCGGTCGCGGTTTGCCTGGACTGGGCCGATGTCGTGCGCGATGGCATCGTCTGGGATTTCTTTGGTGCGGTGACCATCGTTCGTCGCCATCTCGATACGCTCGAACAACAGCTGGGTTGCCGCTTTACCCATGCGGCAACCTCATTTCCACCGGGAACTGACCCTCGCATCTCTATTAACGTGCTGGAGTCTGCCGGGCTTGAAGTGAGCCATGTGCTCGACGAACCGACAGCGGTGGCGGATCTGTTGCAGCTCGATAACGCCGGCGTGGTGGATATTGGTGGTGGCACTACCGGGATTGCGATCGTTAAACAAGGCAAGGTGACCTACTCCGCTGATGAAGCAACCGGTGGGCATCATATCTCTCTGACGCTGGCCGGGAACCGTCGTATCCAGTTAGAAGAAGCCGAGCAGTACAAGCGTAGCAATGGCAAAGAAATCTGGCCGGTGGTGAAGCCTGTTTACGAAAAAATGGCGGAAATCGTGGCTCATCATATTGCGGGTCAGGGCGTTACCGATTTATGGCTGGCCGGTGGTTCCTGCATGCAGCCGGGCGTTGATGAGCTGTTCCGTAAGCGTTTCCCGGAACTGCAGGTGCATTTACCCCAGCACAGCCTGTTTATGACCCCGCTGGCGATTGCCAACAGCGGAAAAGAAAAAGCGGAAGGAATCTATGCAAGCTGAATTGCAGACCGCGCTCTTTCAGGCATTCGATACCCTGAATCTGCAACGCGTAAAAACGTTTAGCGTTCCACCGGTCACCCTTTGTGGGCTGGGAGCGCTCAGTACCTGCGGACAGGAAGCACAAACGCGCGGATTGACGCATATGTTCGTCATGGTGGACAGCTTCCTGCATCAGGCGGGGATGACCGCCGCGCTGGAACGCAGTCTGGCGATGAAAGGCGTGGCGATGACGCTGTGGCCATGTCCGGTAGGCGAACCGTGTATTACGGATGTCTGCGCGGCGGTCGCGCAATTGCGTGAATCGAAGTGCGATGGCGTTGTGGCCTTTGGTGGTGGCTCCGTACTGGATGCCGCCAAGGCAGTGGCGTTGCTGGTGACCAACCCCACTCAGACGCTGGCAGACATGGACGAGCGCAGCGCGTTACGCCCACGTCTGCCGCTGATTGCCGTACCGACTACCGCCGGAACGGGCTCAGAAACCACCAACGTCACGGTAATAATCGACGCCGCGACTGGACTCAAAAAAGTGCTGGCCCACGCAACCCTGATGCCGGATGTGGCGATCCTGGACGCTGCATTGACGGAAGGCGTGCCTGCACATGTAACGGCAATGACCGGGATTGATGCACTGACGCACGCCGTTGAAGCGTATAGCGCGCTGAACGCGACGCCGTTTACCGACAGTCTGGCGATTGGCGCGATTGCGATGATAGGTAAATCGCTGCCGAAGGCCGTCGGCTACGGTCAGGATCTGGCGGCGCGCGAAAGCATGCTGCTGGCTTCCTGTATGGCCGGGATGGCGTTTTCCAGCGCAGGGCTGGGCCTGTGCCATGCGATGGCGCACCAGCCGGGAGCGACGTTGCATATCCCACACGGACAGGCTAACGCCATGCTGCTTCCTACGGTAATGGGGTTCAACCGCATGGTGTGTCGTGAGCGCTTCAGCCATATCGGACGCGCGTTAACCAACAAGAAATCGGACGATCGTGATGCTATCAACGCGGTCAGCGAGTTGATTAGCGAAGTGGGCCAGACCAAACGGCTCTCAGACGTTGGAGCAAAACCCGAGCATTACAGCGCATGGGCACACGCCGCGCTGGAGGATATTTGTATTCGCAGTAACCCACGCACCGCCACGCAGGAACAGATTATCGACCTGTACGCGGCTGCCGGGTAATGCCTGTAGGCCGGATAAGGTGCTCGCACCGCCATCCGGTAATAACACGGCGTTAATGCCGGAGGCGACGTAAACGTCTTATCCGGCCTACAAATCACAAATGACAGGGAGTAGGGGCTATGGGAATTAACGAAATCATCATGTACATCATGATGTTCTTTATGCTGATTGCCGCCGTGGACAGGATCCTGTCGCAGTTCGGCGGTTCGGCGCGCTTCCTCGGTAAGTTCGGTAAGAGCATTGAGGGATCGGGCGGTCAGTTTGAAGAAGGCTTTATGGCAATGGGCGCGCTGGGTCTGGCGATGGTCGGTATGACCGCGCTGGCGCCGGTACTGGCGCATGTGCTCGGGCCGGTAATTATTCCGCTGTACGAAATGCTGGGCGCGAACCCGTCGATGTTTGCCGGAACGCTGCTGGCGTGCGATATGGGCGGCTTCTTCCTGGCGAAAGAGCTGGCGGGCGGCGATGTGGCGGCGTGGTTGTACTCTGGCCTGATTCTCGGCGCGATGATGGGGCCGACGCTGGTGTTCTCCATTCCGGTTGCGCTGGGAATTATTGAACCGTCTGACCGTCGTTATCTGGCGCTGGGCGTGCTGGCCGGTATTGTCACCATTCCGATTGGCTGTATTGCGGGTGGTCTGGTCGCGATGTACTCCGGTGTGGAAATCAACGGTCAGCCGGTGGAGTTCACCTTTGCGTTGATCCTGATGAACATGATTCCGGTGCTGATCGTAGCCGTGCTGGTGGCGCTGGGACTGAAATTCATCCCGGAAAAAATGATCAACGGCTTCCAGATCTTCGCCAAGTTCCTGGTAGCGCTGATCACCCTCGGTCTGGCTGCGGCAGTCATCAAGTTCCTGCTCGGCTGGGAGCTGATTCCAGGTCTTGATCCTATTTTCATGGCGCCAGGCGACAAGCCGGGTGAAGTGATGCGCGCCATCGAAGTTATCGGTTCTATCTCCTGTGTGCTGCTGGGTGCCTACCCGATGGTGCTGCTGCTGACCCGCTGGTTTGAAAAACCGCTGATGAGCGTCGGCAACCTGTTAAAAGTCAATAACATTGCTGCTGCGGGTATGGTGGCAACGCTTGCCAACAACATCCCAATGTTCGGCATGATGAAAAACATGGATACCCGCGGCAAAGTGATCAACTGCGCCTTTGCGGTTTCCGCGGCCTTCGCTCTGGGTGACCACTTAGGTTTCGCCGCTGCCAACATGAACGCCATGATCTTCCCGATGATTGTCGGCAAGCTGATCGGCGGCGTGACGGCGATTGGCGTGGCTATGCTGTTAGTACCGAAAGACGAAGATGTTCCGGCACCAGCAGAAACCAATCCGGAGGCGCAATCGTGAATACTCGCCAGCTACTCAGCGTCGGTATCGATATCGGCACCACCACCACTCAGGTGATCTTCTCGCGCCTTGAGCTGGTTAACCGTGCGGCAGTGTCGCAGGTGCCGCGCTACGAATTCATCAAACGCGAAATTAGCTGGCAAAGCCCGGTGTTCTTTACCCCCGTTGATAAGCAGGGCGGGTTGAAAGAGGCCGAACTGAAAGCACTGATCCTCGCCCAGTATCAGGCGGCGGGGATTGCGCCGGAAACGGTTGATTCCGGCGCGATCATCATTACCGGGGAAAGTGCCAAAACGCGCAACGCGCGCCCGGCGGTGATGGCGCTCTCCCAGTCGCTGGGGGATTTCGTGGTTGCCAGCGCCGGTCCGCATCTGGAATCAGTGATTGCCGGTCACGGTGCGGGGGCGCAAACCCTGTCCGAGCAGAAGTTGTGCCGCGTACTGAATATCGACATCGGCGGCGGTACGTCGAACTACGTTCTGTTCGATGCCGGAAAAGTCAGCGGATCGGCCTGTCTGAATGTCGGCGGACGGCTACTGGAAACGGACGGTCAGGGGCGCGTGGTGCATGCGCATCAGCCGGGACAAATGATTGTGGATGACGTATTTGGTCCAGGCACTGATGCCCGAACCCTCAATGCGGCGCAGCTTGTTCAGGTGGCCCGACGGATGGCGGCGCTGATTGTGGAGGTGATTGACGGCACGCTTTCACCGCTGGCACAGGCGCTGATGCAAACCGCTCTGTTACCGGAGGGCGTGAAGCCGGAAGTGATTACGTTGTCCGGCGGGGTGGGCGAGTGCTACCGCAACCAACCTGCCGATCCGTTCTGTTTTTCCGACATTGGGCCGCTGTTAGCGACGGCGCTGCATGAACATCCGCGCCTGCGTGAGATGAACGTGCAGTTCCCGGCGCAAACCGTGCGCGCCACGGTGATTGGCGCCGGTGCGCATACGCTGTCGCTTTCGGGCAGCACTATCTGGCTGGAGGGTGTGGCGCTTCCGCTGCGCAATCTGCCAGTGGCGATTCCGGTTGATGAGGCTGATCTGGTGGCCGCCTGGCAACAGGCACTAATGCAGCTCGATCTGGACCCGCAAACGGACGCCTACGTGTTGGCGCTGCCCGCTTCTCTGCCGGTGCGCTACGCCGCGCTGTTAACGGTGATTGATGCGTTGCTGGCCTTTGTCGCGCGCTATCCGAATCCGCATCCCCTGCTGGTGGTAGCCGAGCAGGATTTTGGTAAAGCCCTGGGCATGCTGTTACGCCCACAGTTACAGCAACACCCGCTGGCGGTCATCGATGAGGTGGTTGTCCGGGCGGGGGACTATATCGACATTGGTACGCCTCTTTTTGGCGGATCGGTTGTGCCGGTGACGGTGAAATCACTCGCATTTCCTTCCTGAGGGAACGACTTATGAAACTAAAGACCACATTGTTCGGCAATGTTTATCAGTTTAAGGATGTTAAAGAGGTGCTGGCAAAAGCCAACGAACTGCGTTCGGGGGATGTGCTGGCAGGTGTCGCTGCAACCAGTTCGCAAGAGCGCGTGGCGGCTAAGCAGGTGCTGTCGGAAATGACGGTAGCGGATATCCGTAATAACCCGGTGATTTCCTATGAAGAGGACTGCGTGACGCGTCTGATTCAGGATGACGTCAACGAAACGGCCTATAACCGCATCAAAAACTGGAGTATCAGCGAGCTGCGCGAGTACGTGCTGAGCGATGAAACCTCTGTTGATGACATTGCGTTTACGCGTAAAGGGTTAACGTCGGAAGTGGTCGCTGCGGTAGCAAAAATCTGCTCTAACGCGGACCTGATCTACGGTGGTAAGAAAATGCCGGTGATCAAAAAGGCTAACACCACCATCGGTCTGCCGGGCACCTTTAGCTGCCGTTTGCAGCCGAACGATACCCGTGACGATGTGCAGAGTATTGCGGCGCAAATCTATGAAGGACTGTCCTTCGGAGCGGGCGATGCGGTGATCGGTGTCAACCCGGTCACAGATGACGTGGAAAACTTAAGCCGCGTGCTCGATACCGTGTATGGCGTTATCGACAAGTTCAATATTCCGACCCAGGGCTGCGTACTGGCGCACGTCACCACCCAGATTGAAGCAATTCGTCGCGGTGCGCCGGGCGGGCTGATTTTCCAAAGTATCTGCGGTAGCGAAAAAGGCTTGAAAGAGTTTGGCGTTGAGCTGGCCATGCTGGATGAAGCGCGTGCAGTGGGTGCTGAGTTCAACCGTATCGCCGGGGAAAACTGCCTGTACTTTGAAACCGGGCAAGGGTCTGCGCTCTCCGCTGGCGCTAACTTTGGTGCCGATCAGGTGACGATGGAAGCGCGTAACTACGGGCTGGCGCGTCACTACGATCCGTTCCTGGTGAACACCGTGGTGGGCTTTATCGGGCCGGAATATCTCTACAACGATCGTCAGATTATTCGCGCGGGCTTAGAAGATCACTTCATGGGCAAGCTGAGCGGCATCTCAATGGGCTGCGACTGCTGCTACACCAACCATGCTGATGCTGACCAGAACCTCAATGAAAACCTGATGATTCTGCTCGCCACCGCTGGCTGCAACTACATCATGGGCATGCCGCTCGGTGACGACATCATGCTCAACTACCAGACCACCGCCTTCCACGACACCGCGACCGTGCGCCAGTTGCTGAACCTGCGCCCGTCGCCGGAGTTTGAACGCTGGCTGGAAACCATGGGCATTATGGCAAACGGTCGCCTGACCAAACGGGCGGGCGATCCGTCACTGTTCTTCTGATGACGCGGGGATGACACACGATGGATCAAAAACAGATTGAAGAAATTGTACGCAGCGTAATGGCGTCAATGGGAGAGCCGCAGGTTCAAGCGCCATCAGCGGAAGTGAAATGCAGCACTACGCAGTGCGCCGCGCCGACCGGTGAAAGCTGTGCGATGGACTTAGGTTCAGCTGAAGCGAAAGCGTGGATTGGCGTTGAGAATCCGCATCGTGCAGAGGTATTGACCGAACTGCGCCGTAGCACCGCTGCGCGTGTATGTACCGGTCGTGCCGGTCCACGTCCGCGTACCCAGGCGCTGCTGCGCTTCCTTGCTGACCACTCGCGTTCGAAAGATACGGTATTGAAAGAAGTGCCGGAAGAGTGGGTAAAAGCCCAGGGACTACTGGAAGTGCGCTCGGAAATCAGCGACAAAAACTTGTATCTGACGCGCCCGGACATGGGACGTCGTCTGAGTGCGGAAGCCATTGAAGCACTGAAATCACAGTGTGTAATGAATCCGGATGTGCAGGTGATTATTTCTGATGGTCTGTCTACTGACGCCATCACCGCCAACTACGAAGAGATCCTGCCGCCGTTGTTGTCGGGCTTAAAACAGGCCGGATTGAAGGTCGGGACGCCGTTCTTTGTTCGCTATGGGCGCGTGAAAATTGAAGATCAGATCGGCGAACTGCTGGGTGCAAAAGCGGTGATCTTGCTGGTTGGTGAGCGTCCGGGCCTCGGCCAGTCGGAAAGTCTTTCTTGCTACGCCGTCTATTCGCCGCGTGTGGCAACCACCGTTGAGGCTGACCGTACCTGCATCTCGAACATTCACCAGGGCGGTACGCCACCGGTTGAAGCGGCGGCGGTGATTGTGGATTTGGCCAAGCGCATGCTGGAGCAAAAAGCATCCGGCATCAATATGACCCGTTAAGGAGGCATCATGCCAGCATTAGATTTGATTAGACCTTCAGTCACCGCGATGCGTGTGATTGCTTCGGTAAATGACGGTTTTGCCCGCGAACTTAAATTACCGCCACATATACGTAGCCTCGGACTCATCACAGCAGACTCTGATGACGTGGCGTATATTGCCGCAGATGAAGCGACAAAACAGGCGATGGTGGAAGTGGTTTATGGCCGCTCGCTGTATGCCGGTGCGGCGCACAGTCCCTCTCCAACCTCGGGCGAAGTGCTGATTATGCTCGGTGGACCAAACCCGGCCGAAGTTCGCGCGGGTCTGGACGCGATGGTGGCCAATATTGAAAGCGGTGCGGCATTCCAGTGGGCGAATGACGCAGAAGATACCGCCTTCCTGGCGCATGTGGTTTCGCGTACCGGTTCGTATCTTTCCGCGACCGCGGGATGCCGACTGGGCGATCCGATGGCGTATCTGGTAGCACCGCCGCTGGAAGCGACATTTGGTATTGATGCCGCGCTGAAATCTGCCGATGTACAACTGGTAACCTATGTACCACCGCCGTCAGAAACCAACTATTCAGCAGCGTTTTTGACCGGTAGCCAGGCCGCTTGTAAAGCCGCATGTAACGCCTTTGCCGATGCCGTTCTGGATATTGCCCGTAATCCAATCCAGCGCGCGTAAGAGAGGTAGTGATGATCAATGCACTGGGATTACTGGAAGTGGATGGCATGGTGGCTGCCGTGGACGCGGCCGATGCCATGCTGAAAGCCGCGAATGTGCGCCTGCTTAGCCACGAAGTGCTCGATCCTGGTCGGCTGACGCTGGTGGTGGAAGGCGATCTGGCGGCATGCCGAGCAGCGCTGGATGCTGGCAGTGCAGCTGCAGCGCGTACAGGCCGTGTTATCAGCCGTAAGGAAATAGGCCGGCCGGACGATGACACCCAGTGGCTGATCGGCGGTTTTAAACGCCAGCCGAAGAAACCAGAACCGAAGAAACCAGAGCAGAAGCCTGAAGTGAAGTCAGATGTGGCCCCAGAGAAGACGCAGGAAGCACCTGTGTCATCTGAATCCTCTGATGAATTGCTGGCGCTGTTAACATCGGTCCGTCAAGGAATGACGGCAGGGGAAGTGGCTGCCCACTTTGGCTGGTCACTTGATGAAGCCAGAAATGCGCTGGAACAGCTCTTTTCTGACGGAGCGTTGCGTAAACGCAGTAGTCGCTATCGCTTAAAAAATTAACCTGTCGGAGGGCCGGGGGCTTCGTTGAAGCTTCCGGCTTAAAAGATCATGAAAAAGAACCGTACTGCAAACTTGCACCATCTTTATCATGAAGTATTACCCGAAGACGTTAAATTGACGCCGAAAGTGGAAGTGGACAACGTTCACCAACGGCGAACAACGGATGTGTATGAGCACGCGCTGACGATTACAGCCTGGCAGCAGATCTACGACCAGCTGCATCCGGGAAAATTTCATGGCGAGTTCACGGAAATCCTGCTCGATGATATTCAGGTGTTCCGTGAATACACCGGACTGGCGCTGCGTCAGTCATGCCTTGTCTGGCCAAACTCATTTTGGTTTGGCATTCCGGCCACGCGCGGCGAGCAGGGATTTATTGGTACCCAGTGTTTGGGTAACGCTGAAATTGCCACCCGCCCAGGCGGGACGGAGTTTGAACTAAGTACGCCGGATGACTACACCATTTTGGGGGTCGTCATTTCTGAAGAGGCCATTGCCCGTCAGGCCAACTTCCTGCATAACCCGGAAAGGGTGTTGCATATGCTGCGCAACCAGTCGGCGCTGGAAGTGAAAGAACAACACAAAGCCGCGCTATGGGGCTTTGTGCAGCAGGCGCTGGCGACGTTTAGCGAAAACCCGGAAAACCTTCGCCAACCTGCGGTACGCAAAGTGTTGGGCGATAACCTGCTGCTGGCGATGGGGACTATGCTGGAAGAAGCGCAGCCGATTATGACTGCGGAGAGCATCAGCCATCAGAGCTATCGTCGCTTGCTGTCGCGTGCGCGCGAATATGTGCTGGAAAATATGTCAGAGCCGCTGACCGTGCTCGACTTATGCAATCAACTGCACGTTAGCCGCCGGACGTTGCAAAATGCCTTTCACGCCATCCTCGGTATTGGCCCAAATGCCTGGTTGAAACGTATTCGCCTGAACGCCGTGCGCCGTGAGTTGATAAGCCCGTGGTCGCAGAGTGCGACGGTGAAAGACGCCGCCATGCAGTGGGGATTCTGGCATTTAGGGCAGTTTGCTACCGACTACCAGCAACTGTTTGCGGAGAAACCTTCGTTGACGCTGCATCAGCGTATGCGCCAGTGGGCGTGATGGTATAGCTTGAGTAGGCCTGATAAGGCGTTAGCCGCCATCAGGCAATTGTGCTTGCTGCGCTGCCGGATGGCGACGCCTTGCGTCTTATCCGGCCTACGAATTGTGTCGCTATCAGGCCATTACACCCAGTCGCGGACCTGAATAAACTCGCTAAGGGCGGCTTCCGGGCTGTTCGCTTCTGGCTGCCAGTCATACTCCCAGCGTACCAGCGGCGGCATCGACATCAGAATCGATTCCGTGCGCCCGCCGGTTTGCAAACCAAATAATGTGCCGCGATCCCACACCAGGTTAAATTCCACATAGCGTCCGCGACGATAAAGCTGAAAATTGCGTTCACGCTCGCCCCAGCTCATTGCTTTGCGGCGCTCGACGATGGGCAAATACGCCTCGGTATAACCCTTTCCAACAGCCTGCATAAAGGCGAAGCAGTGGTCGAAATCTGGCGTATTCAAATCATCGAAGAACAGCCCGCCAATGCCGCGCTGCTCGTTGCGGTGTTTGAGGAAGAAGTAGTCATCGCACCACTTTTTGTAACGGGGATAAATATCTTCGCCGAACGGCTGGCATAGATCCCGCGCCGTGCGGTGCCAGTGAACTGCATCCTCATCAAAGCCGTAGTAGGGAGTTAAGTCAAAGCCGCCGCCAAACCACCACACCGGGTCGGCGTCAGGTTTCTCCGCGATAAAAAAACGTACGTTGGCATGGCTGGTCGGAATGTAAGGATTCTGCGGATGCACCACCAACGAGACGCCCATCGCTTCAAAGCTACGCGCGGCAAGCTCCGGGCGATGCGCAGTAGCCGAGGCCGGCATTGCATCGCCATGGACATGAGAGAAGTTGACGCCTGCTTGCTCGAAAATACCGCCGTTACGCAACACTCGACTGCGCCCGCCGCCGCCCGCTTCGCGTTGCCAGTTATCCTCAACAAATTCGGTGCCGTCTACGGTGGATAACTGCTGACAAATCTCATCCTGCAGGCTGAGCAGGAACTGTTTTACGCGTTGTACATCGGGCTTCATGGTTAACGTTTCTTCGAGTGTGCTTTCTGGTTATCAAACCAGTGGAAGTAGCTGATGATGCCATTGGCGATAGCGGTGGCGATTTTCTGACGAAACGCAGCCGTCCCCAGTAATCGTTCTTCTTCCGGGTTGGTGATGAACGAGGTTTCGACCAGGACCGACGGAATCGAAGGTGATTTTAGCACCACGAAGGCGGCTTGTTCCGTGCTGCGACTATGCAGACGGTGTACCGGCTTGATCTTCTTAAGAATATGCGAGCCTAACGTCAGGCTGTTTTTTATGGTGTCAGTTTGCACCAGATCGAACAGCACCTGCTGCAACAAATGATCTTTGTCGGTGGCCTTCTTCCCGGCGACTTCATCGGCCCGGTTTTCACGATCGGACAGATATTTCGCCATGGCGCTACTGGCACCGCGATTGGATAAGGCAAAGACCGAAGCACCCGCAGCGCTCGGATTGGTAAAACCGTCGGCGTGGATCGACATGAAAAGATCTGCGCCATGTTTGTGGGCGATCTCGACGCGATCGTAGAGCGGAATAAACGTATCGCCGGAGCGGGTCAGGCGGGCATCAATCCCCTGGTTGCGTAGGATCGAGCGCACGTTTTTGGCAATCGCCAGCACCACGTGCTTTTCTTTCGATCCGTTGCGACCAATTGCACCGGTATCAATCCCGCCGTGCCCCGGATCAAGAACAACAACGCGCTTAGCGCCTGATTTTTTCGCTTTCGGTTTGCTGTGTCCATTACTGGTCTTTAGCGCTTCTTCTTTAGCGATGGCTTGCGACATGCCTGACAGCGTCAGGGCGGCCAGCCCGGCTTTCAGCACCTGGCGGCGCGATGTGAGTGTTTTTAGTGGTTTAAAAGTGCTCATACGGCCTGAGTTGTAAAAAAAGGTTCTAAACGTTATATCGTATCGCGTAGTCCGTTGCGACGGATCGAGATAAGAATTGTTTTACTTTTCATTTCAATACGTGACAATTCCGTATTATGCCATTTTTTCCGCCGCTTCGCGTCAGATATTGGCTAAATCAGCCGTTCGCGCCATAATCGCTTTTTAACGTCCTGAAAAGGTAACCAATACCATGGAAATACGCGTTTTTCGCCAGGAAGATTTCGAAGAGGTGATCACCCTCTGGGAGCGTTGTGATTTGCTGCGTCCATGGAACGACCCTGAAATGGACATCGAACGTAAAGTCAATCATGACGTCAGCTTATTCCTCGTCGCTGAAGTGAACGGTGAGGTGGTCGGTACGGTGATGGGCGGATACGACGGGCACCGCGGTTCCGCCTATTACCTGGGCGTGCATCCTGAGTTTCGCGGTCGCGGTATCGCTAATGCGCTACTCAACCGGTTGGAGAAAAAGCTCATTGCCCGCGGTTGCCCGAAGATTCAAATCATGGTGCGTGACGATAACGACGTCGTACAGGGCATGTATGAACGTCTGGGCTATGAACATGCGGATGTACTCAATCTGGGCAAGCGTTTGATTGAAGATGAAGAGTACTGAGTTTCATCCGGCCGACTATGACGGTCATGGGCGTCTGCGCCTGCCTTTTCTCTTCTGGTGCGTACTGTTGTTGCAGGCACGCACCTGGGTTTTGTTTGTGATTGCCGGTTCTTCTCGTGAGCAGGGCAACACGTTGCTGAATCTGTTTTATCCCGATCATGACGCATTCTGGCTGGGTTTGCTCCCCGGCGTTCCCGCCGTGTTGGCGTTTTTACTCAGCGGGAGACGCTTTGCGTTTCCGGGAATCTGGCGCTGGCTGCGCGGATTATTGATTCTCGCTCAACTGGTGCTGCTGTGCTGGCAGCCGGTGATGTGGCTGGCAGGCGATCCGCTCAACGGTGTCGGGCTGGCGCTGCTGGTGGCGGATATCGTCGCATTGATCTGGCTGTTAACCAATCAACGTCTGCGCGCCTGTTTTTCCCTTGAGAAAGAATAACGGCACTTTTTGGGGAAACCGGACTCCAAGCAACGTTGATAAATAAGGAAGGAAGTGAAATGAAATCACTGCGTTTGACTTTATGCGCGATGCCGCTGCTACTGGCCGGGTGTTCAACGTTGTCCTCGGTGAACTGGTCTGCCGCCAATCCGTGGAACTGGTTTGGTTCTTCAACGCAGGTCACAGAGCAGGGCGTCGGAGCGTTAACGGGCGCGACACCGCTGGATGAAAAAGCCATTGCTGATGCGCTGGACGGTGATTACCGCCTGCGTAGCGGGATGAAGACTGATAACGGAAATGTGGTGCGCTTCTATGAAGCGATGAAAGACGACAAGCTGGCGATAGTCATCAATGGCAGCCAGGGAACCATTAGTCGTATTGATGTGTTAGACCACGATATTTCGTCAGTCGCGGGTGTCGAAATCGGTACACCGTTTAGCGACCTTTACACTAAAGCTTTCGGTAATTGCCAAAAGGCAACCGGCGATGACAGCGCGGGCGTTGAGTGTAAAGCTGAAGGAAGTCAACATATTAGCTATATTTTTTCCGGTGAATGGAGCGGGCCTGAAGATATAATGCCATCTGACGACACGCTGAAAGCGTGGAAAGTAAGCAAAATTATCTGGCGGCGTTAATTTGCGTCTGAACAAATCGGCTTGTTAAAAAAACAGGTAGAATAGCGCCCATCAATGCCACGATGTCGTGGCATCTTTTTTTCAGGAGGAACAATGTCTCAGGTTCAGAGTGGCATTTTGCCAGAACATTGCCGTGCGGCGATTTGGATTGAAGCCAATGTTAAAGGCGACGTTGAGGCCCTGCGTGCGGCCAGCAAAACCTTCGCCGATAAGCTGGCGACCTTTGAAGCTAAGTTCCCGGATGCGCATCTGGGCGCGGTTGTCGCTTTTGGCAACAACACCTGGCGTACATTGAGCGGCGGCGTCGGTGCTGAAGAGTTAAAAGACTTTATCCCTTACGGTAAAGGTCTGGCACCAGCAACCCAATATGACGTGTTGATCCATATTCTCTCTTTGCGTCATGACGTGAATTTCTCCGTTGCGCAGGCGGCAATGGAAGCATTTGGCGACTGTATTGAAGTCAAAGAAGAAATCCACGGTTTCCGTTGGGTCGAAGAGCGCGATCTCAGCGGCTTTGTTGACGGTACGGAAAACCCGGCAGGCGAAGAAACGCGCCGTGAAGTCGCCGTTATCAAAGATGGTGTGGATGCCGGTGGCAGCTATGTGTTTGTGCAGCGTTGGGAACATAACCTGAAGCAGCTTAATCGCATGAGCATCCATGACCAGGAAATGATGATTGGCCGCACCAAGGAAGCCAACGAAGAGATCGACGGTGATGACCGTCCGGTCACCTCTCACCTGAGCCGTGTTGACCTCAAAGAAGACGGTAAAGGGCTGAAAATTGTGCGCCAGAGCCTGCCATACGGCACTGCCAGCGGCACGCATGGTCTCTATTTCTGCGCCTACTGCGCCCGTCTGCACAACATTGAACAACAGTTGCTGAGCATGTTTGGTGACACCGACGGTAAGCGTGATGCAATGCTGCGCTTCACCAAACCGGTAACCGGCGGCTATTACTTTGCACCGTCGCTGGACCGTTTAATGGCGCTGTAATGGCGATCTGATCCTGTTATCGGCCACGAAATAGACATCCCCGCATCGTCGGGGATTTTTTTACCTGAGATTAACCTGATTTAGTGAGCTATTCCTCAGCACTAATTTGTTATTGCTGTATCTTCTGCGTGAATGAAGCGAAGGCTTCATATTCAAAAGGAGAATATTGAAATGGGAAAACTCACGGGCAAAACAGCATTGATTACGGGCGCATCTCAGGGTATTGGCGAGGGTATCGCCAGAACGTTTGCCCGCCATGGTGCGAACTTAATTCTGCTGGATATCTCCGATGAGATTGAAAAACTGGCGGATGAGTTGGCTGGGCGAGGGCACCGTTGCACAGCCGTTCACGCTGACGTCAGAGATTTTGCGTCGGTCAAGGAAGCGGTGATGCGCGCGAAGCAGATTGAAGGCAAAATCGATATTCTGGTGAACAATGCCGGCGTATGCCGCCTCGGCAACTTCCTTGATATGAGCGATGAAGATCGCGATTTCCACATTGATATCAACATTAAAGGCGTCTGGAATGTGACGAAAGCCGTTCTGCCGGAGATGATTGCGCGCAAAGATGGGCGCATCGTGATGATGTCATCGGTGACCGGCGATATGGTTGCCGACCCGGGCGAAACGGCCTACGCACTGTCGAAAGCCGCAATCATCGGTTTGACCAAATCCCTGGCGGTAGAATATGCGCAGTCAGGCATTCGCGTTAATGCCATTTGCCCAGGCTACGTTCGTACGCCGATGGCGGAAAGCATTGCGCGTCAATCTAACCCGGAAGATCCTGAATCCGTATTAGTCGAAATGGCGAAAGCGATCCCGATGCGTCGTCTGGCCTGTCCGCTTGAGGTCGGTGAACTGGCGGCGTTCCTGGCCTCGGATGAGTCCAGTTACTTAACTGGCACGCAAAACGTGATTGATGGCGGTAGCACCCTGCCAGAAAGCGTTAGCGTCGGCGTCTGATTGATGCCGGTCTCCTCCTCACTCGATGTGGGGAGGGATTCTCTTATTCTCTTTTCAACTTTCAAATCATCAAACGGTATATAAAACCGTTACTCCTTTAGCACTGGTTATAAATATGATGACCATAAGAAAGTCATTAAATTTATAAGGGTGCGCAATGGCCGTTAACTTACTGAAAAAAAGAACACTGACGCTGGCAGCCATGCTGTTGCTGGTGGGGCAGGCGCAGGCAACGGAACTGCTGAACAGTTCATACGATGTTTCCCGTGAGCTTTTTGCCGCCCTTAATCCGCCGTTTGAACAGCAATGGGCGAAGGATAACGGCGGTGACAAACTGACGATTAAACAATCTCATGCCGGGTCATCAAAACAGGCTCTGGCGATTCTGCAGGGGCTGAAAGCCGATGTGGTGACCTATAACCAGGTCACCGACGTGCAGATCCTGCATGACAAAGGCAAACTGATCCCCGCCGACTGGCAAAGCCGCCTGCCGAATAACAGCTCGCCGTTCTATTCCACCATGGGTTTCCTGGTGCGTAAGGGGAATCCGAAAAACATTCATGACTGGAATGACCTTGTGCGTTCTGATGTGAAACTGATTTTCCCGAACCCAAAAACCTCCGGTAACGCGCGCTATACCTATCTGGCGGCGTGGGGTGCTGCGGATAAAGCTGACGGTGGTGATAAAACCAAAACCGAACAGTTCATGACCCAGTTTCTGAAAAACGTCGAAGTGTTTGATACCGGCGGTCGCGGTGCTACCACCACCTTTGCAGAGCGCGGTCTGGGCGATGTGCTGATCAGCTTCGAATCAGAAGTGAACAACATTCGTAAACAGTATGAAGCGCAGGGTTTTGAAGTGGTTATCCCGAAAACCAATATTCTCGCTGAATTCCCGGTAGCCTGGGTAGATAAAAATGTGCAAGCCAACGGTACTGAAAAAGCAGCTAAAGCGTACCTGACCTGGCTGTACAGCCCACAGGCGCAAACCATTATTACCGATTTCTACTACCGCGTGAATAACCCGCAGGTGATGGACAAACAGCAAGATAAATTCCCGCAGACCGAATTGTTCCGTGTGGAAGATAAGTTTGGTTCGTGGCCTGAAGTGATGAAAACACACTTTGTCAGCGGTGGAGAGCTGGACAAACTGCTGGCGGCGGGGCGTAAGTAAATGTTTGCTGTTTCTTCCCGACGCGTGCTGCCCGGCTTCACCTTAAGCCTGGGCACAAGCTTACTGTTTGTCTGCCTGATATTGCTGCTGCCGCTGAGCGCGCTGGTGATGCAACTGGCGCAAATGAGCTGGGCGCAATACTGGGATGTGATTACCAATCCGCAGGTGGTGGCGGCTTATAAAGTGACGCTGCTGTCGGCGTTTGTCGCGTCGATTTTTAACGGCGTGTTCGGTTTGCTGATGGCGTGGATCTTAACCCGCTATCGCTTTCCGGGCCGTACGCTGTTGGATGCACTGATGGATCTGCCGTTTGCGCTGCCTACAGCGGTGGCGGGTCTGACGCTGGCGTCGCTGTTTTCGGTTAATGGCTTCTACGGCGAGTGGCTGGCGAAGCTGGATATCAAGGTGACCTACACCTGGCTTGGTATCGCGGTGGCGATGGCGTTTACCAGCATTCCGTTTGTAGTGCGTACCGTCCAGCCGGTGCTGGAAGAATTAGGTCCCGAATATGAAGAAGCCGCAGAAACGCTCGGTGCTACGCGCTGGCAGAGTTTCCGTAAAGTGGTGCTGCCGGAGCTGTCCCCCGCGCTGGTGGCGGGCGTTGCGCTTTCGTTTACCCGAAGCCTCGGTGAGTTTGGCGCGGTTATCTTTATCGCTGGGAACATCGCATGGAAAACGGAAGTAACCTCGCTGATGATTTTTGTTCGCTTGCAGGAGTTTGACTACCCGGCCGCCAGCGCGATTGCTTCTGTGATCCTCGGGGCTTCGTTGTTGCTGCTGTTTTCAATTAACACCCTGCAAAGTCGCTTTGGTCGACGTGTGGTAGGTCACTGATGGCAGACATTACCCAATTGAAACGCTATGGCGCACCCCGCATCAACTGGGGTAAATGGTTTCTGATCGGCACGGGCATGCTGGTCTCCGCGTTTATTTTGCTGGTGCCGATGATTTACATCTTCGTGCAGGCGTTCAGCAAGGGATTAATGCCGGTATTACAGAACCTGGCAGACCCGGACATGCTGCATGCCATCTGGCTGACGGTGCTGATTGCGCTGATTGTGGTGCCGGTGAACCTGGTGTTTGGTGTGTTGCTGGCCTGGCTGGTGACCCGTTTTAACTTCCCAGGACGCCAACTTCTGCTGACGTTACTGGATATTCCGTTTGCCGTCTCGCCGGTGGTTGCCGGCCTGGTGTATCTGCTGTTTTACGGCTCTAACGGTCCGCTGGGTGGATGGCTGGATGAGCATAATCTGCAAATTATGTTTGCCTGGCCGGGGATGGTGCTGGTGACGGTATTCGTGACCTGTCCGTTTGTGGTGCGCGAGTTGGTGCCGGTGATGTTAAGCCAGGGTAGTAATGAAGATGAAGCGGCTGTGTTGCTGGGCGCGTCCGGCTGGCAGATGTTCCGCCGCGTTACGCTGCCGAATATTCGTTGGGCGCTGCTGTACGGCGTGGTGTTGACCAACGCCCGTGCGATTGGCGAGTTTGGCGCGGTGTCGGTGGTATCCGGCTCGATTCGCGGCGAAACCCTATCGCTACCGCTACAAATTGAATTACTGGAGCAGGACTACAACACGGTCGGCTCTTTTACCGCCGCGGCGCTATTAACGCTGATGGCGATTATTACCCTGTTTTTGAAGAGCATGTTGCAATGGCGTCTGGAGAACCAGGAGAAACGCGCGCAGCAGGAGGAAAATCATGAGCATTGAGATTGCCAATATTAAGAAGTCTTTTGGTCGCACCCAGGTGCTGAACGATATCTCGCTGGATATTCCTTCAGGTCAGATGGTCGCGCTGCTGGGGCCATCCGGCTCGGGCAAAACCACGCTGCTGCGCATTATTGCCGGGTTGGAGCATCAGTCCAGCGGGCATATCCGTTTTCACGGCACCGACGTCAGTCGTTTGCATGCTCGCGACCGTAAAGTGGGATTCGTATTCCAGCACTATGCGCTGTTTCGTCATATGACCGTTTTCGACAATATCGCGTTTGGTCTGACGGTTCTGCCACGGCGTGAGCGTCCAAATGCGGCGGCCATCAAAGCAAAAGTCACCAAACTGCTGGAGATGGTTCAATTGGCTCATCTGGCGGACCGCTTCCCGGCGCAGCTTTCTGGTGGGCAAAAGCAGCGTGTGGCGTTGGCGCGTGCGCTGGCGGTAGAGCCGCAGATCCTGCTGCTCGATGAGCCGTTTGGCGCGCTCGATGCGCAGGTGCGTAAAGAGCTGCGTCGTTGGCTGCGTCAGCTGCATGAAGAGCTGAAGTTCACCAGCGTGTTTGTTACCCACGACCAGGAAGAAGCGACGGAAGTTGCCGATCGCGTGGTGGTGATGAGTCAGGGTCATATCGAGCAGGCTGATGCGCCGGATCAAGTTTGGCGCGAACCGGCTACCCGTTTTGTGCTGGAATTTATGGGGGAGGTTAACCGCCTGCAGGGGACGATTCGCGGCGGCCAATTCCACGTGGGCGCACACCGCTGGCCGCTGGGTTATACGCCTGGTTATCAGGGACCGGTTGATCTGTTCCTGCGTCCGTGGGAAGTGGACGTCAGCCGTCGTACCAGCCTGGATTCGCCGTTGCCGGTACAGGTACTGGAAGCCAGCCCGAAAGGACACTACACCCAATTAGTTGTGCAACCGCTGGGGTGGTATAACGAACCGCTGACGGTCATCATGCAGGGCGATGATTCCCCAAGCCGCGGCGAGCGGCTGTTTGTCGGGCTGCAAAATGCGCGTCTGTATAACGGCGACCAGCGCATTGAAACGCGTGAAGAGGAACTTGCTCTGGCGCAAAGTGCCTGATAGGTTAAAAAGTATGTTTATCGCCCGGTAAGCGCTGCGCCCCCGGGCTTTTTTACGAGCTCAAAACGTGAACACATTAGAACAAACAATTGGCAATACGCCTCTGGTGAAACTACAACGTCTGGCGCCGGATAACGGCAGTGAAATTTGGGTCAAGCTGGAAGGCAATAATCCCGCGGGTTCGGTGAAAGACCGGGCTGCGCTGTCGATGATTGTCGAAGCGGAAAAACGTGGAGAAATTAAGCCTGGTGATGTGCTGATCGAGGCTACCAGCGGTAATACCGGAATTGCTCTGGCAATGATCGCCGCGCTGAAGGGCTACCGCATGAAGCTGCTGATGCCAGACAACATGAGCCAGGAGCGCCGAGCGGCGATGCGTGCTTACGGGGCTGAACTGGTTCTGGTGACCAAAGAGCAGGGGATGGAAGGCGCGCGTGACTTAGCTCTTGAAATGGCGCAGCGCGGAGAAGGTAAACTTCTCGACCAATTTAATAATCCGGATAACCCGTACGCGCATTACACCACCACCGGACCGGAAATCTGGCAGCAGACGTCAGGTCGTATTACCCACTTTGTCTCCAGTATGGGAACAACAGGCACCATTACTGGTGTGTCGCGTTTTCTGCGTGAGCAAGAAAAAGCGGTTACTATCGTTGGCCTGCAGCCGGAAGAGGGCAGTAGTATTCCGGGAATTCGCCGCTGGCCTGCGGAATATATGCCGGGCATTTTTAACGCCTCGCTGGTGGATGAGGTATTGGATATTCATCAGAACGATGCGGAAAACACCATGCGCGCGCTGGCGGTGAAAGAGGGTGTGTTCTGCGGCGTCAGTTCCGGCGGCGCAGTAGCCGGAGCGATTCGCGTGGCCGAACAAAATCCGGGAGCGGTGGTGGTGGCGATCATCTGCGATCGCGGCGATCGCTACCTTTCAACCGGCGTGTTTGGCGAAGAGCACTTTAACCAGGGATCAGGGATTTAGTTTGTAGGCCTGATAAGCATATTGCCATCAGGCAAACGTACGACACGATCGCCGGATGACGACGTAAAGCGTCTTATCCGGCCTGCCATAATCAATCGTTACGTTTTTCCACAAGCTTATCAAGGAATTGCCACAGCTTCTCATTCATCTGCTGATAATCCCATGCGCGCATCTCTTCAACGGAGCGGATGAAGCGCTTGCCTTTAGCTTCCGCCAGTTCTTGTTCGGAGTGTTGAATAAGCCCTTCTATAGCATCAGCCGTAAATTCCATATGGCACTGAAAACCATAGACGAAATTACCGTATTGTACGATTTGTCGCGGGCAGCCCTCGCTTGTGGCGAGAATTGTCGCCTGGTCGGTTAATCCAGGCATATCGTTGTGCCAGTGACCGACGGTAAGCGGTGAACCAAAATGGCTGAACAACGGATGCTGTTGGCCTGCTTCGGTCAGGGTGATCGGGTAGTGACCAATCTCTTTTTCCGGACTCTGGCACACCTTCGCACCCAGCGCTTCGCCGATTAACTGTGAACCCAGGCAGATCCCCACCACAATTTTACGTGCCGCAATCGCCTGATTGATCAGATGCTGCTCGGCCTGAGAATCAAAGTACGGGCACTCTGCCAGCGTGGTCCGGGGGGACTGCGGACCGCCAAACACCACCAACATATCGAAGCCATCCGCGTTCGCAGGGACCGTTTCCCCGGCGTAAACGTGCGACCAGGTGATGGTATAGCCGCGTGATTCAGCCCACGGCAGATACGCGCCAGCAGATTCAAAAGACTCATGAATAACAAAATGAACTCGCACTTTTTCTCTCCTGTTAGCGCTTTAGCGCCTGATGGATATCAGTCGCCAGCTTATCAATGTCGCTGTCTGATAATGTTGACAGCGTAATGCGCAGGCCGTGGGCAGGCGTATTGACGCCAAACACTTCGCCTTCGCGTACCAGCCAGCCGGACTTTGCCAGCGCAAAAGCGATCGCCTGGCTGTTATCTTCCAGCGGTAGCCACATATTCAGACCGTCACCAACGGGCAACTCAATGCCATGTCGCCGCAGAGCTGCCGTCAACTTTTGCTGCTGGGCGGCGTAAAATTGCTGAGTTTGCGCCAGCGTGTGTTGGTAAGTCTCGTCATTCAGGCAGGCGCAGGCCAAATCCTGCAGCAGATGGCTGACCCACTGACTGCCGGAGTTAAGCCTTAAACGTAGCTTCCCTGAAGTGAGCGGATCGCTGGCCACAATGGCCAGGCGTAAATCTGGTCCTAACGTTTTTGACATCGAGCGGACAACCGCCCAGTGCGTGGTTTCCTTCGCAATCACCGGATACCAGTGGCAAGCAGATAGCAGCGCAAAGTGGTCGTCGACAATCACCAGCGTCTGCGGATAGCGGGCCAGAATTTCCTGCAATTGCGCCGCGCGTGAGGCGCTCAGGCTGCATCCTGTCGGGTTATGCGCGCGCGGTGTCAGAATTACTGCCCGCGCGCCTTTCTGTAACGCGAGTTCCAGCTGGCCTGGCAGCATGCCTTCGCGGTCAACGCTGGCCGGGTTTGCTGAGAACCCGGCATAGCGCAGCATGTTGATGCTGCTTAAAAAGCATGGATCTTCTACGACAACGCTATCACCAGGCAGCAAATGGGCGCACAGTAGCCGTTCGATAGCATCAATGGCACCGCTGGTAATATCAATTTCCCCTTTGCCGGGCATTGCATTTTGCATCCATTCTGATGCCCACGCCTTAAGTCCAGGTGACACAGCGGCATCGCCGTACAAGCGCGGACTCTTATTTATCTTCGCAAAATAATTACTCAGGTCAGGAAGTCGCGAGGGCGCTGGATTACCGCCGGAAAGATCGATAAGCGGGGTATCCGGATTACCACCTTCCAGTGCTACGGGGGCAGTAATCCCCTTAATCACCGTACCGTTGCGTCCCAGGCTTTGTGCCAACCCGGAGGTGACCAGGCGTTTGTAAGCCGCCGCGACAGTATTGCGGTTCACGTTTAATTCCGTTGCCAGTTCCCGCACTGGCGGTAACGTTTCACCCACTGCCAGCGTGCCTGTAGTGACATGTTGACGGATACTGTCAAAAATTTCGTTAGCGGTTTTTCCGTCGATCATTATTGACCTATGACAAAATGAATTTTAGCATATGACGATAATAGTGAGGCGTAGTCCCGCTGTCCAGCGAGAGGAGAAATTTATGGAGCAGGAGAGTGATATCCAGTCAGTGCTCTTCGACGACACGCATCGGGCGTTACAGACCGATATCGTCGCCGTTCAGTCACAGGTGGTTTATGGCAGCGTAGGTAACAGCATCGCCGTCCCGGCCATTAAAGCGCAGGGATTACGTGTGACGGCAGTACCTACGGTGCTGTTCAGTAATACTCCGCATTATGAAACCTTCTACGGCGGCGTTATTCCAGCAGACTGGTTTAGCGGTTATCTCCGCGCCTTAAACGAGCGTGATGCCTTGCGCGAGCTAAAGGCGGTGACGACAGGTTACATGGGCAGCGCGGAACAAATCGCCTTGCTGGCACAGTGGCTGAAAACCGTTCTGACCACGCATCCGGACCTGTGCATTTTGGTCGACCCCGTGATTGGCGATACGGATAGCGGTATGTATGTTAAAGCCGAAATTCCGGAGGCTTATCGTCAGCACCTGCTGCCGCTGGCTCAGGGGCTGACTCCAAATGTGTTCGAGCTGCAAATGCTGAGCGGAAAGCCGTGTCGTACGCTTGATGAAGCCATTACGGCGGCACAATCACTGCTCACCGACACCCTGAAATGGGTAGTGATCACCAGTGCGCCGGGGGAGACGGAAGAGATTATTCATGTTGCGGTGGTGACGGCTGAAACGGTTGAGGTGTTAGCTCATCCGCGAGTGAAAACGGATCTGAAGGGGACTGGCGATCTGTTCTGTGCCGAGCTGGTGAGCGGCCTTGTGATGGGGAAAGTGCTGACGACCGCGACGCACGATGCTGCACAGCGGGTGCTGGATGTGATGACGTGGACGCACCAGTGCGGTTGTGATGAATTAATTCTGCCACCGGCAGGGGAGGCGCGATGAAGAGTTACCGGCTGGTGGTTCGCCAGAATGGGCGTATGGTTGGACACTTTGATACCTGCGGGACAGCGGCGCTGGAAGATATCTGCGTGGCGCGGGCTATGTTCGGCATTGCGGGTGGTTACGACTGTGAGTTGTTAGTGGCGGATTCGGAACGACGGATGCTGGAGAGCGGGCCGGAGGGCATGAAAATCCTGATGCGCGAGGCTTGTTATCGCCCGGTGACTGCACACATTTAATTGCGGATGAAGTGTATAAAAAAATGGCGCCAATCGGCGCCATTTTTCTCTGCGGCAAGAATTACTTCTTGATGCGGATAACCGGGGTTTCACCCACGGTCACGCTACCGGACAGTTTGATCAGTTCTTTGATTTCGTCCATGTTGGAGATAACAACCGGAGTCAGGGTAGACTTGGCTTTTTCTTCCAGCAGCGGCAGATCGAATTCAATAACCGGGTCGCCCACTTTCACGCGCTGACCTTCTTCAGCGATGCGTTTGAAGCCTTCGCCTTTCAGTTCAACGGTATCAATACCGAAGTGAACAAACAGCTCAATGCCGCTGTCGGATTCGATAGAGAAAGCGTGGTTGGTTTCAAAGATTTTGCCGATGGTGCCGTCAACAGGAGCAACCATTTTGTTACCGGTTGGTTTGATAGCGATGCCATCACCAACGATTTTTTCAGCAAAAACTACATCCGGCACGTCTTCGATGTTGACGATCTCGCCAGAGAGCGGAGCAACAATCTCAATAGTTCCGGTGTCTTTCTTATCATCAGAAACCAGAGATTTCAGTTTATCGAACAAACCCATGATCTTCTCCTAAGCAGTAAATTGGGCCGCATCTCGTGGATTAGCAGATTGTTTTTTCTTCAATGAACTTGTTAACCAGCGTCATTAACTCGTCCGTTGTCGGTTGAGCAAGAGCCTGCTCTGCTAACACCTTCGCATCTTCGAAGTTCGTGTTACGGATAATCTTCTTAATGCGCGGGATAGAAATGGCGCTCATAGAGAATTCGTCCAGACCCATCCCCAGCAACAGAAGTGTAGCACGTTCGTCGCCTGCAAGCTCACCACACATGCCAGTCCATTTGCCTTCAGCATGAGAAGCATCAATAACTTGCTTGATCAGCGTCAGCACAGATGGCGACATCGGTTGGTAAAGGTGTGAAATCATATCATTACCACGGTCAACTGCCAGGGTGTACTGCGTTAAATCATTGGTGCCGATACTAAAGAAATCAACTTCTTTGGCTAAATGACGCGCAATTGTTGCCGCAGCCGGTGTTTCCACCATCACGCCAATCTCAATGCTCTCGTCAAATGCTTTACCTTCGTCGCGCAGTTCCTGTTTGTAGATTTCGATCTCTTTGCGCAGTGCACGCACTTCTTCAACAGAGATGATCATTGGGAACATGATGCGCAGTTTACCGAAAGCAGAGGCGCGCAGAATCGCGCGAACCTGGTCACGCAGGATCTCTTTACGATCCATGGCGATACGCACGGCACGCCAGCCCAGGAACGGGTTCTCTTCTTTCGGAAAATTCATGTACGGCAGTTCTTTATCGCCGCCGATGTCCATGGTGCGAACGATGACCGCCTGAGAGCCACAGGCTTCAGCAACGGCTTTATACGCAGCAAACTGTTCTTCTTCAGTTGGCAGCGATTCACGGTCCATGAACAGGAATTCGGTGCGGTACAGACCCACACCTTCAGCGCCGTTACGTTCAGCGCCTTCAACGTCACGAACGGTACCGATATTGGCGCAAACTTCAACCTGATGTCCGTCCAGCGTGATAGCCGGCAGATCTTTCAGTTTAGCGAGTTCCGCTTTCTCGGTTGCAACCTGCTCCTGAACGGCACGCAGTTGCTCGATAACGTCGTTGGTCGGATTGACGTAAACCTGATTGTTTACGGCATCCAGAATCAGATAGTCGTCGTTTTTAACCTGAGAGGTGACGCTACCCGTACCGACGATGGCAGGCAGTTCCAGAGAACGCGCCATGATAGAGGTATGGGAAGTACGTCCGCCCGCGTCAGTAATGAAACCCAGCACCTTGTTCAGGTTCAGCTGTGCGGTTTCTGACGGGGTCAGGTCTGCGGCTACCAGGATAACTTCTTCCTGAATAGCGCTCAGGTCGATAATTGCCAGACCCAGGATGTTACGCAGCAGGCGTTTACCGATGTCACGTACGTCAGCCGCACGTTCTTTCAGGTATTCATCATCCAGCTCTTCCAGGGCTGTGGCCTGACCTTCGATAACTTCATGCGCGGCTGCATCAGCCGTCATGTGCTTATCTTTAATCAGGGCTATGATTTCCTGCTCCAGCTCCTCATCTTCGAGCAGCATGATATGCCCTTCAAAGATGGCTTCTTTTTCTTCACCGAACGTTTCACCAGCTTTGGTTTTGATCGCTTCCAGTTGCGCAGATGCCTTGGCACGACCGCTCAGAAAACGTTCAACTTCCTGATCAACCTTGTCGGCAGAAATTTTTTTCCGGTCAATGACGATTTCGTCTTCTTTCAGTAGCAATGCTTTACCGAAAGCGATACCCGGGGATGCTAAAATGCCTGAAATCATAACCCTACCTTACTTGTGACTGATATTTAAAAGAACTCGTTGAACTTACTCGAGTTCAGCCATCAGTTTAACCAGATGCTCAACTGCTTTCTGCTCGTCTTCACCTTCTGCGGACAGGGTAACAACGGTACCCTGAGTCAGGCCCAGAGTCTGCAGTTTAAACAGGCTTTTGGCGCTAGCGCTTTTGCCGTTGGAAGTCACAGTAATATCAGAAGTAAAGCCTTTTGCTTCTTTAACAAACTGAGCAGCAGGGCGAGTATGCAGACCGTTCGGAGCGGTAATGGTAACTTCTTGCTGGAACATTATATTTCCCCAACTTATAGGTTTAGTGTTGTGGAACTAAAGTCTAGCCTGGCGGTTCAACTTTAGCCTGTATTGTTAGCATCGGCGTAAACTAGACGCGACACAAAAGGAGTTCGGTGCAATCCGTTGCTGGCAACTTCTTGCCGCTGACGTTTCGTTCGTCATTAAACATTATGCCGCGAAAGGAAGAGTTGAACCAAATCATAAAATCGATTCAGCTAGCGCTTTTCCTGTAACGATTAATTTCGCGCATCAAAATAATTAGCTTGGTTAAATACCAGTTCTGGTGGGTTGAATCAATGCCAGGCGAGTTGAAACTTTGAAGCAGGCCACAAAAAAGCACCCAAATGGGTGCTTTTTTACGCGTTTTTAACATGCTGGCATTACTGTTGCAGTTCTTTCTCTGTGAAGAGATCGGCAAACAGTGCAGTGCTCAGATAACGCTCACCCGATGACGGTAGAATAACCACTATATTCTTATTGGTAAAGGTTTCATCTTCCTGCAGCTTAAGCGCGGCAGCAACAGCAGCGCCGGAAGAAATGCCCGCCAGAATACCTTCTTCTTCCATCAGGCGACGCGCAGTAGAGATTGCTTCATCATTGGTGATGGCGACGACTTTATCGATAAGTTTCAGATCAAGGTTGCCTGGAATGAAACCTGCGCCAATCCCCTGAATTTTATGTGGGCCCGGTTTAAGTTCTTCACCCGCCAGCGCCTGGGCGATAACCGGGGAGTCGGTAGGTTCAACCGCGACGGTGATCAGATCGGTTTTGCCTTTAGTGCCTTTGATGTAACGGGTCACACCAGTCAATGTACCGCCGGTACCGACGCCGGAAATAAAAACATCAACCTGGCCATCGGTATCTTCCCAGATTTCCGGGCCGGTGGTTTTTTCGTGAATTTCCGGGTTCGCCGGGTTGCTGAACTGCTGCAGCAGCAGGAACTTCTCCGGATCGCTGGCGACAATTTCTTCCGCTTTCTGGATTGCACCCTTCATCCCTTTTGCGCCTTCGGTCAGCACCAGATTCGCACCCAGAGCTTTCAACAGCTTGCGGCGCTCAATGCTCATCGTTTCCGGCATGGTCAGAGTCAGTTTGTAACCGCGGGCTGCGGCAACGTAGGCTAGCGCAATCCCCGTGTTGCCGCTGGTCGGTTCTACCAGCTCAACACCCGGTTTCAGTACACCACGTTTTTCGGCATCCCAAATCATATTGGCACCGATACGGCATTTGACGCTAAAGCTCGGGTTACGAGATTCCACCTTCGCCAGAATGCGTCCGTTACCGATACGGTTCAGTCGAACCAGCGGCGTATGACCGATAGTCAGCGAGTTGTCTTCAAAAATCTTACTCATGGCCTGTCCTTAACTGTATGAAATTGGGATACCGCTTCAGCATACCTGTTGAGAAAGTATGGGGAAGTAAGGAAATCGCATATCTATATGCTGATGGGAAATAATGCCTTGCAGTATGGAATAAGAGCGGGCATAAGCCAGCCCGCTTTTACACATTTTTGCATTACTTCCATAACGCGTGCTTAGCACGATAGCAGTCTACCCACATCGCCGTGGCACCACAAACCGCGACCGGCATGATGAACAGATTGAGCACCGGAATCATGGTGAACAAACTGGTTAATGCGCCAAATTGCATATTGGTGACCTTGCGTGTACGCAGCGCGACGCGCATCTCCTTAAAAGGCACCTTATGGTTATCAAACGGATAATCGCAGTACTGAATGGCCAGCATCCATGCGCTGAACAGGAACCACAGCACCGGGGCGACGGTCTGCCCAATACCCGGAATGAAATAGAGGATCAGCAATACGATGGCGCGCGGGAGATACCACGCCAGCTTTTGCCATTCACGTTTCATAATACGGGGAACATCTTTCATGATGCCGAGAACACCGGTGTCAGGCGGTGTTGCGCCCGTTAAGCGCGCTTCCAGTTGTTCAGCCAGCAGACCGTTAAACGGCGCGGCAATCCAGTTGGCTATGGTGGAAAAGAGGTAGCCGAACACCAGTAGTACGGAGATAGTGACAATCGGCCACAGCAAGTAGCTGAGCCACTGAAGCCAGTCAGGGACGTGACTCATCAGCGCGGGGATCCAGCTATCGAGTTGTGTGAATAGCCACCAGAATGCGCCGCCCATCAGCAGGATATTCACCAGCAAAGGCAGGATGACAAAGCGACGAATGCCCGGTTGGGTGATGAGCTTCCATCCCTGTGAAAAGTAATAAAGGCCGCTGCGAGGTACGACTGCAGATGATGAAACCATGGTCAGGACATGCTCCTTGTTATATAAGCTCTGGTAAACTTTGCGTATCTTACCGGGTTGTTGAGCGTTAAGCTGTTCAGAAATGTTCGAAAAAACAGCAAAAAGCACAATTTTGTTCATCTTTATGCCGTGAAAGCCAAGAGTGCACTTGCACTTGGCGTAATCGACAAATACTCTTAGTGAGTAAATGTTTGCCGTGGTGGCAAGGTGTTAGAACAACAGAGAATATAATGATGCAGGATTTGCGTCTGATATTAATCATTGTTGGCGCGATCGCCATAATCGCTTTACTGGTACATGGTTTTTGGACTAGCCGTAAAGAGCGGTCTTCTATATTCCGCGATCGCCCATTGAAACGCATGAAGTCTAAACGTGAAGACGAGGATTCGTTCGACGACAACGTCGAGGAAGACGAAGGCGTGGGCGAAGTTCGCGTTCATCGTGTGAATCATGCTCCCGGTAACGCGCAGGAACATGGTGTTCCTCCTCAGTCGCCGCAACACCAGTACCAGCCGCCTTATGCGTCGGCTCAGCCGCGTCAACCCGCGCAGCAGCCTGCACAAGCGCCGGTACCGCCGCCGCATGCTCAGCCGCAGCCTGTACAACCGCAGCAGCCGGTGCAACATCAGCCTGTTCAGCAACAACCTGTACAGCAGCCGATGCAGCATCAGCCCGTTGCTCCGCAGGTTCAGCAGCCCGTGCAGCAAGCACCGCAACCTGCGACGCAGACTTTCCAGCCCGCAGAGCCTGCCGTTGAACATCAACCGCAGCCTGAGCCGGTAGTTGAAGAAGCGCCTGCTGCTGAAAAACCTCAGCGTAAAGAAGCGGTCATTATTATGAACGTTGCGGCGCATCACGGTAGCGAGCTCAACGGTGAAGTGCTGCTCAATAGCATTCAGCAAGCCGGTTTTAAATTTGGCGATATGAATATTTTCCATCGTCATTTGAGCCCGGATGGCAGCGGTCCGTCGCTGTTCAGCCTTGCCAATATGGTTAACCCAGGAACGTTTGACCCCGAAATGACGGGTGATTTCAGCACCCCTGGCGTAACTATTTTTATGCAGGTTCCGTCCTATGGGGACGAGCTGCAAAACTTTAAGCTGATGCTGCAGTCCGCACAGCACATCGCCGATGAAGTGGGTGGTGTGGTGCTTGACGATCAACGTCGCATGATGACGCCGCAGAAACTGCGCGAGTATCAGGACCGCATCCGCGAAGTTAAAGAATCTCGCGCCTGATTCTCCTTTGGCGTGACATCTCCTTGCTAAACCCCCGCCTGTCGGGGGTTTTTTATCATTGATGGTGCGATATGGAATCAATCGAACAACAACTGACAGAACTGCGAACCACGCTTCGCCATCATGAGTATCTCTACCATGTGATGGACGCGCCGGAAATTCCCGATGCGGAATACGATCGTCTGCTGCGCGAACTCCGCGAGCTGGAAGCGCAGCATCCGGACCTTATTACCCCTGACTCGCCAACCCAACGCGTTGGCGCCGCCCCGTTAACGGCGTTCAGTCAGATTCGCCATGAATTGCCGATGCTGTCGTTGGATAACGTGTTTGATGAAGAGAGTTTTCTCGCCTTTAACAAGCGCGTACAGGACCGACTGAAGAGTACGGACAAACTAACCTGGTGCTGTGAGCTGAAGCTTGACGGGCTGGCGGTGAGTATTCTCTATGAAAACGGCGTGCTGGTTAGCGCCGCAACGCGCGGCGATGGCACCACCGGGGAAGACATTACCTCGAACGTGCGCACCATTCGTGCGATCCCGTTAAAACTGCGCGGCGATAACATTCCGACGCGTCTGGAAGTGCGCGGCGAGGTGTTCCTGCCGCAGGCCGGGTTTGAAAAAATCAACGAAGAGGCCCGCCGTACTGGCAACAAAGTGTTTGCTAACCCGCGTAATGCGGCGGCTGGGTCATTACGCCAGCTCGATCCGCGTATCACTGCGAAGCGACCGCTTACTTTCTTCTGCTATGGCGTTGGTGTGCTGGAAGGTGGTGTGTTGCCCGATACCCATCTGGGCCGTCTGCTGCAATTTAAAGAGTGGGGATTGCCGGTGAGCGACAGAGTGGCGCTTTGCGACTCTCCGGAGGAAGTACTTGCTTACTATCATAAGGTTGAAGAAGACCGACCGACGCTGGGATTCGATATCGATGGTGTGGTGATCAAAGTCAACTCTATGGCCTTGCAGGAACAACTGGGTTTTGTTGCCCGCGCGCCGCGTTGGGCGGTGGCCTTTAAGTTCCCGGCGCAGGAGCAGATGACCTTTGTCCGCGATGTTGAGTTTCAGGTTGGACGTACAGGGGCGATTACGCCTGTCGCCCGCCTTGAGCCAGTTCAGGTTGCCGGGGTGTTGGTCAGTAACGCCACCTTGCACAATGCGGATGAAATTGAGCGTCTTGGTTTGCGTATTGGCGATAAAGTCGTCATTCGCCGTGCGGGCGATGTCATCCCGCAGGTAGTGAACGTCGTGCTTTCCGAGCGCCCGGACAATACCCGCGAAATCGAGTTTCCCACCCACTGTCCGGTATGCAACTCTGACGTTGAGCGTGTGGAAGGCGAAGCGGTCACTCGTTGTACCGGAGGTTTAATCTGCGGGGCACAGCGGAAGGAATCATTGAAACACTTCGTTTCCCGCCGTGCACTGGACGTCGACGGCATGGGCGACAAAATTATCGATCAACTGGTCGAGAAAGAGTATGTCCATACGCCAGCGGATCTCTTCACGCTGACCGCAGGTAAGCTGACCGGTCTTGATCGCATGGGGCCGAAGTCGGCGCAAAACGTAGTAAATGCGCTGGAAAAAGCGAAAGAGACCACGTTTGCCCGTTTCCTCTATGCGCTGGGTATTCGTGAAGTCGGCGAAGCGACAGCTGCAGGTCTGGCGGCATATTTCGGCACGCTCGAGGCGCTGGAAGCCGCCTCTGTTGAAGAGCTGCAAAAAGTGCCGGATGTCGGCATCGTGGTGGCGACCCACGTGTTTAATTTCTTTGCCGAAGAGAGTAACCGCGAGGTGATCGTCCAGCTTTTGGAGCAGGGGATTCACTGGCCAGCGCCGGTGGTTATCAACGCTGAAGAAATCGACAGCCCCTTCGCGGGTAAGACGGTGGTGCTGACCGGGAGCCTGAGCCTGATGTCGCGTGATGATGCCAAAGCACGACTGACCGAGCTGGGGGCAAAAGTGGCCGGTAGCGTGTCGAAGAAAACCGATCTAGTGATTGCGGGGGAAGCAGCGGGCTCTAAACTGGCAAAAGCGCAGGAGCTGGGCATTGAAGTGATCGACGAAGCTGAAATGATTCGCTTACTGGGTGCCTGAGATGGAAAAAGAGCAGCTGGTTGAAATCGCCAATACCGTGATGCCCTTTGGCAAATATAAAGGGCGTCGGCTGATTGATGTACCGGAAGAGTATCTGCTGTGGTTTGCCCGTAAGGATGAATTCCCGCCGGGCAAGCTCGGCGAACTGATGCAAATCACGCTGCTGATTAAAACTGAAGGGCTGACGCAACTGGTGCAGCCCCTGAAACGCCCGCTTTAAGCCTTTGCGGCGCGGCTTTTCTGCTGCGCCTGCAATGCGTCCGTCTGTTGCTTGTAGCGACGTGCCAGCACCGCACAAACCATCAACTGAATTTGATGGAAGATCATCAGCGGCAGCACCATCATTCCTATCACTGACGTCGGGAACAGAATATTTGCCATTGGGATCCCATTCGCCAGGCTCTTTTTCGATCCGCAAAAGACAATGGTGATCTCATCGGCTTTGTTGAAGCCGCATTTACGCGCAACAAAGACGTTGATGCCAATCACGATTGCCAGCAATACGATGCTGACCAGCACGATAAACAGCAGTGAGCCAACCCCCACTTTGTGCCAGATCCCGTTAACCACGGCTTCACTGAAGGCGGAGTAAACCACCAATAAAATGGATGATTGATCCGTTTTTGCAATCCATTTTTTATGTCGGGACACCCAGTTACCAATCCACGGACGCGAAAGATGTCCCAGTACGAACGGCAGCAGCAGCTGCAGCATGATTTTCCCCACCTGCTCCAGGCTGCCTTCTGCGCCATGCATATTCATGACCAGGCCAACCAGCAACGGCGAGAGAAAAATACCCAGCAGGCTGGAGGCCGAAGCGGAACACACGGCGGCGGCAACGTTCCCCCCCGCCAGCGACGTAAAGGCGATTGCCGACTGCACCGTGGCCGGCAAAATACACAGGTACAGGAAACCGGTGTACAGCATCGGGTCAACATTAACCGGCGCCCACCAGGCGAACAGAACGCCCAGCACCGGGAAAACAACAAACGTGCTGCACATCACCCACAGATGCAAACGCCAGTGACTACCGCCGGCAATAATTGCCTCACGAGAGAGCTTGGCCCCGTGCATAAAAAACAGCAGGGCAATGGCGGCGGTGGTTAAGCCTTCAAAGAAAGGCACAAAGCCACCTTCGGCTGGGAAAAAGGACGCCAGTAATACGACCGTAATCAACGTAATCGTGAACGGATCAAGGATACGAAAAAGTTTCATAAAAGCTCCTGAAATTCAGTAGCAACATTTTGCGTTTTTCCATTTGAGAAATAAAATTGATTTATTGCATCCATATATGAATCGAATAGATGAATTACTCTCTGCGTCAGCTCCGTATCTTTGTTACCGTCGCTCAGGCCAAAAGCTTTAGCCGGGCGGGGGATATTATTGGCTTAAGCCAGTCTGCGGTCAGCCACAGCGTTAAAGAGCTTGAAGCTCAGACGGGGGTGCGGTTGTTAGATAGAACAACGCGGGAAGTGGTGCTGACGGAAGCGGGGTACCAGTTGGCGACGCGGCTGGAACGTATTCTGGATGAACTGCACAGCACGCTGCGTGAAGCAGGCCAGGTGGGGACACAGTTAACTGGAACGGTGCGTGTTGCCGCCAGCCAGACAATCTCTGCTCACCTTATTCCACAGTGTATTGCCCAGAGTAATGAGCTTTATCCTGCGATCGATTTTGTGCTGCACGACAGGCCCCAGCAGTGGGTGCTGGAAAGTATTCGCCAGGGAGAGGTGGATTTTGGCATTGTGATAGATCCTGGTGCTGTGACCGACCTGCAGTGTGAAGCCGTACTGTCCGAACCGTTCCTGCTGCTGTGTCGCGAGGATCATCCGTTAGCCCAACGTGAGTGGGTGAACTGGCAGGATTTGTATCACGAACGTTTGGTGTTACAGGATTACGCTTCCGGTAGTCGACCGCTGATCGATGCGGCGTTGGCCCATTTTTCCATTGATGCCAACATCGTTCAGGAGATTGGTCATCCCGCCACGCTGTTCCCGATGGTGGAGGCGGGGATTGGCATCAGTGTGCTGCCCGCGCTGGCGCTCCCCTTACCGCAGGGCAGTCACTTGCAGGTTAAGCGCCTGACGCCGGTAGTTGAACGGCAACTGATGCTGGCTCGACGTAAAAACCGCTCTTTATCAACCGCGGCTCAGGCGCTGTGGGACGTGGTGCGTATGCAGGCCAGTGAATTAACCGCTGGTCGTGCCCGTGATCCGTTGTATCAGATATAAATATCGACCTGATGTTGGTCGGAAGCCGTGTTGATGCCCTCAGCTTTTCTCTGATCGGCGCTTTGCTTTTGCTGTGACTCCTCGGCCTGCCGTCGCAACAGTTGAGCCAGCTGTGCTTGTAACATCTTGATTTGTGTCTGAATAAGCTCCCGCTGTTCGCGCTTCTGCTCAACGCTGCCACTACTATTGGGAATATCTTTGAGCTGCTGAGTTAGCTTGGTTATCTTTTGGGTGACTTGTGCAATCTGAGCGGAGATGTCATTCCCGGCTGGGGCTTTTCCACCACCACTACTGCTTTGAACAGTTGGGGTGGAAACGTTAATCGTTGTCATACGGATTCCTCACACCATAAAACATGAGTATCGGCATTAGTGAACAGAACTTCAGTTACAATATGGCGGAGCGGAGTTTAATAATACAAGTTCCAAATCTTCATGTATCTCTATTCCTGTGCCATTTCTGGCCCGAAAAAAATGTGATTTCAGGCTGGTTTAGTGCGACTCATCGATACCGATTTACTATCGGTTGTCGGGATAAACGGTATTGGTAATCGATTGCGTAGTCTCGCTATAACAGTGCGGTACGCGACATTATTTTCGACTACTCAGTATTAAGGATATCTCATGAGTCACTCTCTTTTCTCGCAAAATCCCTGGTATAGCGCCGACATCATTCGTAGTTACAAACCCGATTTCACCCCGCGCGTAGCCTTTATTCTTGGCTCTGGCCTCGGTGCTCTGGCGGATCAAATCGAGGATGCAGTGCCCATCTCTTACGAGAAATTGCCGGGATTCCCTGTCAGTACTGTACATGGTCATGCCGGTGAGCTGGTGCTGGGAAATCTGGCGGGTATTCCGGTGGCTTGTATGAAAGGGCGTGGGCATTTTTATGAAGGTCGCGGCATGACGGTGATGACCGACGCCATTCGCGCCCTGAAGCTGCTGGGCTGCGAACTGTTATTTTGTACTAATGCCGCAGGTTCTTTGCGCCCCGAAGTCGGACCAGGTAGTCTCGTTGCGCTTAGCGATCACATTAATACGATGCCAGGTACACCAATGGTCGGACTAAACGATGAGCGTTTTGGTGAGCGATTCTTTTCGCTGGCGAATGCCTATGATGCTGACTATCGTGCGATCCTGCAAACCGTCGCCGCAGAAGAAGGATTTCCGCTGAGCGAAGGGGTGTTTGTTTCTTATCCGGGACCGAACTTTGAAACGGCGGCAGAAATCCGCATGATGCAAATTATTGGCGGTGACGTGGTGGGGATGTCGGTGGTGCCTGAAGTTATTTCTGCGCGCCACTGCGGTCTGAAAGTGGTTGCGGTGGCTGCCATCACCAACCTGGCGGAAGGTTTGGGGGATGTGAAGTTATCTCACGCGCAGACGTTGGCTGCAGCGGAACTCTCCCGGCAGAACTTCATCAATCTGATCTGTGGCTTCTTGCGCAAACTGGCCTGAATAATTAAAACATGACCCCGCTTGCGGGGTCTTACTTTATGGCAAGGAACGGAAAAATGGGTATCGCATCTCGCTTAAAGCTCATGTCGTTTTTGCAATATTTCATCTGGGGAAGCTGGCTGGTAACCCTGGGTTCTTACATGATTAACACCCTGGATTTTACCGGCGCGAATGTGGGTATGGTCTACAGCTCGAAAGGGCTGGCAGCGATTATTATGCCGGGCATTATGGGGATCATTGCCGATAAGTGGCTGCGTGCCGAGCGCGCTTATATGCTGTGCCATCTGGTGTGTGCTGGCGTGTTGCTGTACGCCACAACCGTTACCGATCCACAGACCATGTTCTGGGTAATGTTGGTTAACGCGATGGCGTATATGCCGACGATTGCGTTATCGAACAGCGTCTCATATTCATGCCTTGCACAATCGGGTCAGGATCCGGCTACCGCATTCCCGCCAATTCGTGTATTTGGTACGATAGGTTTTATTGTGGCGATGTGGACGGTCAGCTTAATGGGGCTGGAACTGAGCAGCGCACAGCTTTATATTGCTTCAGGCGCATCGCTGCTGCTGGCTCTGTATGCGCTGACGTTACCAAAAATACCGGTTGCGGAGAAAAAAGAGTCCGCCACGCTGGCCAGTAAACTGGGGCTGGATGCGTTTGTTTTGTTTAAAAATCCGCGCATGGCAATTTTCTTTTTGTTTGCCATGATGCTGGGGGCGGTGCTGCAAATTACCAACGTCTTTGGCAATCCGTTCCTGCATGATTTTGCCCGTAACCCTGAGTTTGCCAACAGCTTTGTGGTGAAATATCCCTCCATTTTGCTGTCAGTTTCGCAGATGGCGGAAGTGGGTTTTATCCTCACTATTCCATTCTTCCTTAAACGCTTTGGCATTAAAACAGTGATGCTGATGAGTATGCTGGCGTGGACGCTGCGCTTTGGCTTTTTTGCCTTTGGCGATCCGTCTCCGTTTGGCTTTGTACTGCTGCTGATGTCGATGATCGTTTACGGCTGCGCGTTTGATTTCTTCAACATCTCCGGATCGGTATTTGTCGAGCAGGAAGTTGATTCAAGCATTCGCGCCAGCGCCCAAGGATTGTTTATGACGATGGTAAATGGCATTGGTGCGTGGGTGGGTTCAATCCTGAGCGGGATGGCGGTGGACTATTTTTCTGTCGATGGCGTCAAGGATTGGCAAACTATCTGGCTGGTGTTTGCCGCTTACGCGCTGGTCCTGGCGGTTATCTTTGCATTGTTCTTTAAATATAAGCATGAGCCTGAACGACTAGCGCAGAAATCACTGGCACATTAATGCTCCTTTAGCGGCGGGTTCTGATACCCGCCGTTTCATTTTCTGCGATGCAATGTGGTAACTTTGCGCATTAATATTCACTCAGGAGCGCATTATCCATGGAACGCACGCACCGCATCGATCTGAAGTTACTGCGTTATTTTCTTGCCGTCGCAGAAGAACTGCATTTTGGACGCGCTGCTGCTCGCCTGAATATGTCGCAACCGCCCCTCAGTACGCATATTAAAGAGCTGGAACAACAGCTCGGCACGTTGCTATTTATCCGTCATTCCCGCAGCGTGGCGTTAACCCACGCCGGAAAAATTTTGATGGAAGAATCGCGCAGACTGTTATCCAGTGCTAATCAGGCGCTGGCACGAGTGGAACAGATTGGTCGCGGTGAGGCAGGGCGAATTGAGCTAGGCGTCATTGGTACCGCAATGTGGGGAAAAATGCGTCCGGTGATGCGGCGTTTTCTGAAGGAAAATCCCAACGTTGAGGTGCAGTTTCGCGAGAACATGCCCGCAATGCAGATGACGATGCTGGAAAGACGTGAACTGGATGCGGGGATTTGGCGCATGGCTACTGAACCCTCTCCCGGATTTACCAGCCTGCGCTTACATGAATCCTCATTTTTGGTGGCCATACCGGAAGAACATGCTCTTACCGCCTGTGAATCCGTACCGCTGGAAGCGTTGAGAAATGAATATTTTGTCACGATGCCCTCCATTCATACCGACTGGGCATTTTTGCAGCGAGTTTGCCTGAGCGCTGGATTTTCCCCGATGATTATCCGTGAGGTGAGGGAGCCGCAAACGGTGCTGGCGATGATCAGCATGGGGATTGGTATTACGTTAATTGCTGACAGTTATGCGCAGATGAGTTGGCCAGGCGTGGTATTCCGACCGTTAGAGGAACGTATTCCGGCGGATTTATATATTGTGTATGACCAACAGCAGGCGACACCCGCGCTGGAGAAACTGGTAGCGGCATTGACGATGTGATATCTGTGCCGGATGGCGACTAACGTCTTATCCGGCCTACGAAGGGAGTATTGTCGGTAGGCCTGATAAGCGTAGCGCATCAGGCAGTTGTATAAATCGCAGATAGCAAAAAAGCGCCGCCAGCGCCCTTTTTACATTGGTGGGTCGTGCAGGATGACTCGCTTCGCTCGCACTTCGGGCCGTCGCCGTAACCGGCTCCGTTGTTTCGCTGCGCTCAACACCGAACCTGCCGCAGGTTCGAATCTTACAAATCGCAGATAGCAAAAAGGCGCCTTTAGGGCGCCTTTTTACATTGGTGGGTCGTGCAGGATTCGAACCTGCGACCAATTGATTAAAAGTCAACTGCTCTACCAACTGAGCTAACGACCCGAAGTGGTGGGTGATGACGGGATCGAACCGCCGACCCCCTCCTTGTAAGGGAGGTGCTCTCCCAGCTGAGCTAATCACCCACTTCGGTACTTCAATTTTATCGTAAGAAATCCAGCTGGCGAGAAAGTGGTGGGTGATGACGGGATCGAACCGCCGACCCCCTCCTTGTAAGGGAGGTGCTCTCCCAGCTGAGCTAATCACCCACTTCTCAATTTCTTACTCTACACGGCGGAGACTACATAAGGTAGTTGGTGGGTGATGACGGGTTCGAACCGCCGACCCCCTCCTTGTAAGGGAGGTGCTCTCCCAGCTGAGCTAATCACCCCCGCTGTGTGGAGTCGCATTATAGGGAGAGTTGAAAATGAGTCAACGCATTTTCTAAAGAATTTGTTCGTTCGTCGTAAATTTAAACAAAACGATCGCAAATCAATCCATGCAGCATGATTTGTATACGAAAATGGCAAAGCGTGATGTTCCAACCTGAACAACATTGAGGAATCAGACCACAGTGATAGAATACGAGCCTGATAATCTTCCCTGGATTTGCCGGTTGTCGGCATCTTTATAAACGTAAGGCCATTTCATGAAAATCAAAACTCGCTTCGCGCCAAGCCCGACAGGTTACCTGCACGTCGGTGGTGCGCGTACTGCTCTATATTCCTGGCTTTTTGCACGTAACCATGACGGTGAGTTTGTGCTGCGTATTGAAGACACCGATCTCGAACGCTCCACTCCGGAAGCTATTGAAGCCATTATGGATGGCATGAACTGGCTGAATCTGGAATGGGATGAAGGCCCGTACTTCCAGACCAAACGTTTTGATCGCTACAACGCCGTGATTGATGAGATGCTGGAAGCCGGTACCGCGTACAAATGCTACTGCTCCAAAGAACGTCTGGACGCGCTGCGTGAAGAGCAGATGGCAAACGGTGAGAAGCCTCGTTACGACGGTCGCTGCCGCCACGGTCATGAACATCATGCTGATGATGAACCATGCGTGGTGCGTTTTGCCAACCCGCAGGATGGATCCGTTATTTTTGATGACCAGATCCGTGGGCCGATCGAATTCAGCAACCAGGAGCTGGACGATCTGATCATCCGCCGTACCGACGGTTCCCCGACCTACAACTTCTGTGTGGTGGTCGACGACTGGGATATGGAAATCACTCACGTTATTCGTGGTGAAGACCATATCAACAACACTCCGCGTCAGATAAACATCCTGAAAGCGCTGAATGCGCCGGTACCGGTTTATGCACACGTGTCGATGATCAACGGCGACGATGGTAAAAAACTTTCTAAACGTCACGGTGCGGTCAGCGTTATGCAGTATCGCGACGACGGTTACCTTCCGGAAGCGCTGCTGAACTATCTGGTGCGTCTGGGCTGGTCCAGCGGCGATCAGGAAATCTTCACCCGTGAAGAGATGATCAAACTGTTTTCCCTTGGTGCGGTGAGTAAGTCTGCCAGTGCGTTCAACACCGAAAAACTGCAGTGGCTGAACCATCACTACATTAATGCGCTGGCACCGGAATATGTGGCAACGCATCTGCAATGGCACATTGAGCAGGAAAATATCGACACTCGCGTCGGCCCGCAGCTGTCTGAGCTGGTTAAACTGCTGGGTGAGCGCTGCAAAACGCTGAAAGAGATGGCGCAGAGCTGCCGTTACTTCTACGAAGATTTTGCTGAGTTCGACGCGGACGCCGCGAAGAAACACCTGCGTCCGGTAGCACGTCAGCCGCTGGAAGTGGTTCGCGATAAACTGGCTGCTATCAGCGAGTGGACGGCAGAAAACGTGCACCACGCGATTCAGGCGACCGCTGATGAGCTGGAAGTGGGTATGGGTAAAGTTGGGATGCCGCTGCGCGTAGCCGTAACCGGTGCGGGTCAGTCTCCGGCGTTAGACGTCACAGTGCATGCGATTGGTAAATCCCGCAGCATTGAGCGTATTAATAAAGCGCTGGCGTTTATTGCTGAGCGTGAAAGCCAGCAGTAAGCTCGGTTGAGCGATGAAACAACGGCAGGAGCGCATCCTGCCGTTTTTTTTGCCTGTTATTCAGACTCATCAATACCCAGACGGGTAAGGAAAGTGCGAATACCTTCGCGAGAAATATACATTGCCAGCTTTTCTTGTTCCGTTGGGGACATGTTGTCCAGTGCGCTAATTATCTGGCGACAGGCGTGGCTACGCACCACGTGGTTGTATTCTGCCAACGGTTCCTCTGCCTGATAAATTTCAGGTACTTTGCGAAAAGCCGGAATATTGAGCAGAAACGTGCGGACGCTGGAGTCGATATGAATCAGCCTTGCACGACCCCCTTTAACGCCGGGAAACTTTTCGGTGGTCCAGTTTTGTTCTCTGATCCAACGATTGACGGTTTGTTTGGCAACTCCGAGACAGTCCGCCAGTTCTTCGGTCGTCATTTTGCTGCGTAATTTTTTCATATTATTTGTTGTCGCGGATCCCTAAGCGTTGTAATAAACCCGTAATGCCTTCACGCAGGATCAGTGACGTAAACATTTTCTGTTCTGACGGAGTCATCTCTTTGGCGAGCCTAATCAGTAGAGCTTCGATAGAGGTATCGCCTGATAACGATAAATTATCTGATAAACCTTCGGCTGAACGCTCAGCGCTGCGAATGTATTCACGAACTTGTTCGGTGACGTGAACCAGACGCGCTTTACCGCCCTGTACGCCTGGTTTTGGTGATGTAGCCCAACCCTCCTTGCGCACCCATTTATTGATGGTCTGTCGGCTGTATCCGGTCAGATTAGCAAGTTCTTCTGGCGTCATCCGTTCCTTGAACATAACGATTCCCTGAATAGTCGTGGGGTTAATTAGTGGCTCATTTTATAGCACCATTTTAGTAGAAACCGTGACGCGTTTAACTACTGAATGCGAGTTGTTGCGCAATGTTCTTCATTTGACTGCTTTTTCAGCGATTGAATTCTATGAGTTAATTTTGCCGTTGACACACGCGAAGGGAATTCATATGATGCCGCCCGTCAACTCGACAAGCTTTACGTAATGGGGCTATAGCTCAGCTGGGAGAGCGCTTGCATGGCATGCAAGAGGTCAGCGGTTCGATCCCGCTTAGCTCCACCAAATTTTATCCCAACGAATTTGGTATATACGTAAAAGCATCGTGGGGCTATAGCTCAGCTGGGAGAGCGCTTGCATGGCATGCAAGAGGTCAGCGGTTCGATCCCGCTTAGCTCCACCAAAATTTAAACCCTCGCTGAAAAGCGGGGGTTTTTTGTTTCTGCATCCTGTCGATTCTTACCGATATCTCCCTGCTCTGCTGAATAGCAGGCATAAAAAAGCCGGGGAAATTCCCCGGCCTTATCACTACGACGTTGTCTTACGCTTACAGCACCAGTGCTGCGATAGATGCAGACAGTACGCTCACCAGCGTAGAGCCGTACACCAGCTTCAGACCAAAGCGGGAAACTACGTTACCTTGCTCTTCGTTCAGGCCTTTAATCGCACCGGCGATAATACCGATAGAAGAGAAGTTAGCGAAGGAGACCAGGAACACAGAGATGATGCCTTCAGCGCGCGGAGAGAGCGTAGAGGCGATTTTCTGCAGGTCCATCATCGCAACGAATTCGTTGGAAACAAGTTTTGTCGCCATGATACTGCCCACCTGCAGCGCTTCGCTGGACGGAACACCCATTACCCATGCAACCGGATAGAAGATGTAACCCAGGATGCCCTGGAAGGAGATGCTGTAGCCAAACCAGCCGGTCACGGTGGCAAACAGGGCGTTCAGGGCAGCAATCAGCGCGATGAAACCAATCAGCATCGCCGCAACGATAATTGCCACTTTGAAACCTGCCAGGATGTATTCACCCAGCATTTCGAAGAAGCTCTGACCTTCATGCAGGTTAGACATCTGGATATTTTCTTCGCTGGCATCAACGCGGTAAGGGTTGATCAGCGACAGCACGATAAAGGTGCTGAACATGTTCAGTACCAGCGCCGCAACAACGTACTTCGGCTCCAGCATGGTCATGTACGCGCCGACGATAGACATGGAAACGGTAGACATCGCCGTTGCAGCCATGGTGTACATACGGTTGCGAGACATTTTGCCGAGAATATCTTTATAGGCGATAAAGTTCTCGGACTGACCCAGGATCAGAGAACTGACGGCGTTGAAGGATTCCAGCTTGCCCATACCGTTCACTTTGGAAAGCAGGTAACCAATTGCGCGGATAATAACCGGCAGCACACGGATATGCTGAAGGATACCGATCAGGGCGGAGATAAAGACGATAGGGCACAGCACTTTCAGGAAGAAAAATGCCAGGCCTTGATCATTCATGCTGCCGAAGACGAAGTTCGTCCCCTCGTTGGCAAAACCGAGCAGTTTTTCGAACATTTCGGAGAAGCCTTTTACGAAGCCCAGGCCGACGTTGGAGTTCAGGAAGAACCACGCCAGTAACACTTCAATAACAAGCAGTTGAATAACATAACGAATGCGAATCTTTTTACGGTCACTGCTTACCAGCAGCGCAAGGATCGCAACAACGGCCAATGCCAATACAAAATGAAGGACGCGGTCCATATTTGCTCCAAATATGAGGCAGGTTTAGTTTTCGTGCACATTCTATGTAACAACCATAAAGAAAACGAGATCAAACACACACTATAATAAGGACCTGTGACGAGATTCAAAATTAGTGATCGGTGATACACTTCCGTTATGCTTTGTATCGAAGTGAAAAGTTATGTCATTGTGCTAATCTATAACAATAATTAAACATTTTACCGTTTTTCCCAGAATCCTTATCGATCCATAGACAAACACTATCAGAGAAATCAACTTCACCCATCAAAATGAATTTGATAATCATTCTCAATAGGCGTAGCTTGAAACATAGCAAAGGCTATGTTTCTGAGGCACTAAAATGACTAACGATCGCGTTGAGAGTAGCAGTGGACGGGCAGCGCGCAAGTTGAAGCTCGCATTAATGGGACCTGCGTTCATCGCAGCGATCGGCTATATCGATCCGGGCAACTTCGCCACCAACATCCAGGCAGGAGCCAGCTTTGGCTATAAACTGTTGTGGGTGGTGGTCTGGGCAAACCTGATGGCGATGCTGATCCAGGTGCTATCGGCAAAGCTTGGCATTGCCACGGGTAAAAATCTGGCGGAACAAATTCGCGATCACTATCCTCGTCCGGTGGTGTGGTTCTACTGGGTGCAGGCCGAAATTATCGCCATGGCGACAGACCTTGCTGAATTCATTGGTGCCGCGATTGGCTTTAAGTTGATCCTCGGCGTGTCGTTATTGCAGGGGGCCGTGCTCACCGGTATCGCGACTTTTTTGATTCTGATGTTGCAGCGCCGCGGGCAAAAACCGCTGGAAAAAGTGATTGGCGGCTTGCTGCTGTTTGTGGCTGCGGCTTACATTGTGGAATTGATCTTTTCCCAGCCGAACTTCGCGCAACTTAGCAAGGGGATGGTTATCCCGAGCCTACCTAATTCCGAAGCGGTGTTCCTCGCCGCTGGCGTGCTCGGCGCGACTATCATGCCGCATGTCATTTATCTGCACTCTTCCTTAACCCAGCATCTGCACGGCGGAACACGTCAACAGCGCTATGCGGCCACGAAATGGGATGTGGCTATCGCCATGACGATTGCCGGATTTGTCAATCTGGCGATGATGGCGACGGCTGCCGCTGCATTTCATTTTAGCGGGCATACCGGTATTGCCGATCTCGATCAAGCCTATCTGACCCTTGAACCGCTGTTGAGTCACGCTGCGGCGACAGTGTTCGGTTTAAGCCTGGTGGCTGCGGGACTTTCTTCTACTGTGGTCGGTACGCTGGCGGGGCAGGTGGTGATGCAAGGGTTTATCCGTTTTCACATTCCGCTTTGGGTTCGCCGTACGGTCACCATGATGCCATCCTTTATTGTGATTCTGATGGGATTAGATCCAACGCGTATTCTGGTGATGAGCCAGGTGTTGCTCAGTTTTGGTATTGCACTGGCGCTGGTGCCGTTGTTGATTTTCACCAGCAACAGTCAGCTGATGGGCGATTTGGTGAATACCCGATGGGTAAAACAGGTAGGCTGGGTGATTGTTGTGCTGGTGGTGACGCTCAATATCTGGCTGTTGGTAGGAACCGCTCTCGGTTTGTAAAAACAAAAGGGCCTGCGGGCCCTTTTGTTACATTAATGATGGTGGCCATGACCTCGGCCCTTTCCGCGACCGCGGTGGTCGTCACGGTCATTCCAGCCTTCACGGTAGCCGCGCTCATAAGCTTTGCGTTTATCCCAACCGCGATGATAGCCATTGTCATGACGCCACCAGCGATTTTTGCGCCACTCATAGTTATGGTGCCAGTAATCCCGGTCGCGCCAGCGGCCGCCATCCCAGTAGTTACCGTAGTTATCGCGATCGCCAATTTGCAATTTTATTGATGGCAGCAGGGTGATTTCGCCGGCGTTCGCGGCCAGCGGTGTAAAAGCCAATAAGACTGCCGCCAGAATCAGTGACCTGAACATGTTTTCTCTCCTTCACGATCGAGCCGTAGCCGGCCTGTTAACGTAATATTACGGGGCAGTAAAGCCCCGTTTCATCGCCTTAACTCTTAAATCGTAAGTGAGAGCACTTTTTGTTAATAAATGTGTCTTTATTTCAATCAACTCAGGATAGCATCAATCTCCGCGCACTCTTCAGACGTAAAGTGACGGTTTGCCAGCATGCCGACAGCGTCTTCAATCTGCGCCGTTTTACTCGCGCCAATCAGCACTGACGTGACTTTGTCATCCCGTAACACCCATGCCAGCGCCATCTGGGAAAGCTTTTGCCCGCGTCGTTCTGCCAGCGCATTCAGCGCCCGCACCTTCTCCAGTTTCTCTGGCGTAATTTGATCCGGGTTCAGGAAACGGCTGCCGCTTGCCGCACGAGAGTCCGCAGGAATGCCGTTCAGGTAGCGGTCGGTTAACTGCCCGCCTGCCAGCGGTGAAAAGGCGATACTGCCGACGCCTTTTTCCTGTAACAACGACAGCAGACCGCCTTCGACCCAACGTTCAAACATGGAATATTTGGGCTGGTGAATAAGGCATGGCGTACCTAAATCGTCGAGTATTTCAATCGCCTGCCTGGCAAGATCTGCTGGATAGTTAGACAACCCGACGTACAGGGCTTTGCCCTGACGGACGATGTGATCCAGTGCGCGCATGGTTTCTTTGAGCGGTGTTTCAGGGTCGGGGCGATGGTGGTAGAAAATATCGACATACTCCAGTCCCAGGCGCTTCAGGCTTTGATCGAGACTGGCAATCAGATATTTGCGTGAACCCCAGTCACCGTAGGGACCTTCCCACATGGTGTAGCCCGCTTTAGTGGAGATAATAAGCTCATCTCGCCACGGTAAAAAATCTTCCTGCAGGATCCGACCAAAATTCCGTTCTGCCGAACCCGGCGGTGGACCATAGTTATTTGCCAGATCAAAATGGTTGATCCCCAGATCGAATGCGCGCTGTAATAATGCCCGACTGTTTTCGACCTGTGTGGTATCGCCAAAATTGTGCCACAAACCCAGCGAGACAATCGGCAGTTTAAGGCCGCTCTGACCGCAGCGGCGGTACTCCATTGTCTGATAACGATTGTCATCTGCGTGATAAACCATGTCACCCCCTTCCACAATGCGTGTGTGTTTCAGTGTATACGGTTACACCGTCTATTCTTCAATGAATTTTTACCGCCAAAACTGTAAATCCTGCTTTCCACCCCTTCACAGCGACTTTCCTGGACAGTCATCACAGTTCTTCGATACTCAACATGAGGTTACCGTCAGAAGGATAGCTGTCATGCAAACCCCGTATTCCGTTGCTGATTATCTGCTGGACAGGCTGGCAGGCTGTGGCGTCGGCCATCTCTTTGGTGTGCCAGGCGATTATAATTTGCAGTTTCTTGACCACGTGATTGAACATCCCAACGTATGTTGGGTCGGGTGTGCGAACGAGTTGAATGCGGCTTATGCGGCAGATGGCTATGCACGGGTCTCTGGGGTAGGGGCGCTGCTCACCACGTTTGGTGTGGGCGAGTTAAGTGCGATTAACGGTATCGCAGGAAGTTATGCGGAATATGTTCCTGTTTTGCATATTGTTGGCGCGCCCTGTCGCGGTGCACAGCGTCGTGGGGAGTTGATGCATCACACGCTGGGTGATGGTGACTTTCAACATTTTTACCGTATGCAGCAGGCGGTGACGACGGCGAGCGCGGTACTGGATGAACAAAACGCCTGTTATGAAATTGACCGCGTGTTGCGAGCAATGCTCATCGAACGCAGACCGGGCTATCTGATGTTACCTGCTGATGTGGCAAAACAGCCCGCCACACCACCGAATGACATCCTGATTGTTCCTCTGAGCGAGCCGGAGAGCAGTGTGGCAGAAGCGTTTCGCTACCATGCCCGTGAACGATTGTTGGACAGCCCGCGCGTCGCGCTGCTCGCGGACTTTCTCGCGCTACGTTTTGGTCTGCAGCCGGTTTTACAGCGCTGGATGGCGGAAACGCCGATGGCCCACGCCACGTTGTTGATGGGCAAAGGGCTGTTCGATGAACGTCATCCGGCGTTTGTTGGCACATACAGTGCCGGAGCCAGTAGCGATTATGTTCGTCTGGCTATCGAAGATGCCGACACGATATTTTGTGTCGGCACACAATTTGTCGACACCCTGACCGCCGGGTTTACGCAACAGCTACCGCAGGAGCGCACCATTGAGGTTCAGCCACATGCCTCACGGATTGGAACCAGCTGGTTTAACATCCCGATGGAGCAGGCGGTCACCACATTGCGGGAGCTGTGTCTGGAAATGTCGTTTTCACTGCCGCCAGAACGTCCGCCAGTTGCGCGCATTCAGGTTGAGAAGGGGCCTCTGACGCAGGAAAACTTCTGGCATACGGTGCAGCAGTATCTGGCGCCTAATGACATTATCCTCGTCGATCAGGGAACCGCCGCCTTTGGCGCGGCTGCGCTCTCATTACCTTGCGGGGCGGAAGTACTGGTTCAACCGTTGTGGGGATCTATTGGCTACGCGCTACCGGCGGCATTCGGCGCGCAAACGGCCTGTCCGGACCGTCGGGTGATCCTGATTATTGGCGATGGCGCGGCGCAGCTCACCATTCAGGAGCTGGGCTCCATGCTCAGAGACGGGCAATCACCCGTTATTTTACTCCTCAACAATGACGGCTATACCGTGGAGCGGGCCATACACGGGGCAAATCAGCGCTATAACGATATCGCCGCCTGGAGCTGGACGTTGGTGCCGCAGGCGTTTAGTCGTGAATGCCAGGCGGAATGCTGGCGGGTGAGGCAGGCGGTACAGCTGGAGGAAGTTTTGGCCAGGCTGTCCCATCCGCAACGATTGTCGTTAATTGAGGTAGTGCTACCGAAAGCCGATCTTCCTGAATTATTGCGCACGGTGACCCGTGCGCTGGAATCTCGCAACGGCGGATAGCTATTTATCAGGGCGTTCAGCGACCATCAACGGCTTGCCTGCCAGCAGCAGCCAGGCGGGCAGCATGACGATGCACAGCAGCGGCAGCAGGGTGGTATCTGGTACCACCACTGCTGCCATAAACAGGCTCAGCCAGGCGTCGCGGGTGACGACCAGCACCAGCCCGAGGATAGAGCAAGAAACCGTGATGGCAGCCGGCACCGCTTCAACATGGGCGTGCAGCATCAGACCCAAGGCGACACCAACGAATACCGCCGGGAATATTCGCCCTCCGCGAAAACCACTCGCTGCCGCAACTACTAACGCCGCCAGCTTAATTACGGCGAGCATGAAATAATCCGATGTCCCCAGCGTTTGGCTAAACGCCATCTGCTGCATTTCGTCCAGTCCCTTAAACAAGGTAAGCGGCCCGCCGATAACACCCAAAATTCCAAGGATAAAACCGCCTGCCCCGAGGATCAGTACCGGGTGTTTTAATCGATGCATTAAATGGTGCAAACGTGGCAGACACCAGACGGCTACCATTCCGGCAGCAATAGCGATTGCGGCAACAACCGCGCCGCTGAGGATATCGATCAAGTGCATCTGCGTGTAGTGCGCGATGGGCAGTGAAAAATGGGGGTGAAAAAACAGGCTGGTGGTTAGCGAACCCGCGGCCGCGGCCATTAACGGCGCGAACAGGCGATCCCACAAGGGCACATCGTTTGAGCTATTCAGCGTTTGCGAAAATATCAGCGCAGCGGCAACGGGGGTGCCAAATAGCGCGCCGATGGTGCCGGCAGAGGCGAGAATGGTCCAGTCCAGTTTCGCAATGCGGGGAAACATGCGGCTACCAAGTGCCACTGCCAGAGCGATATTTACGGTCATGATGGGGTGTTCCGGACCCAGACTGACGCCACCCGCGAGGCCAAGGATTAGCGCTGCCAGCAGGCCCGGTAGTGCTGACGTTGGCACCGGCATACCAATTAACGGTTCACAGGCCGGATCCGGACCTGCGTGACCATGGCTGTAACGGATAACTAACCCGACCATGATCCCCGTGAGCGTCAGCATACCGATAATCCAGACCGGAGAGTCCTAGGCTATACCGATGCTAACAGGCAGACGTTCCCACAAAAACTGCTGTAAAACGGAAGCCACTTTCATCACAACGATCAACACCAGGCTGGACGCTATGCCAATGATTAGCGCTGGGGTTGATAGCAAGAGCATCGTTCTGGCTCGCGGATGGAGCATTTTCTATTCCTTAAAACAGAGTCATAGACATAGTTTGCACAGCCTGCCTGACGACATCGCTGCAAATGGTGCTGAAACGATAAAGTAATTGTGTGATCTGGATCGATTTTCCACGGGCATCAGCCTTCAGACCGTTGTTGTTATGTCCCCATGAATTTACAGTGTGGCAAAGATTTAATCTGACTTTAGCGGAGCAGTGGAAGAATGACAAAATATGCTTTAGTAGGGGATGTTGGCGGCACCAACGCGCGTCTTGCTCTGTGCGATATTGCCAGCGGCGAGATTTCGCAGGCAAAAACCTATTCCGGGCTTGATTACCCCAGTCTGGAAGCCGTGGTGCGCGTGTACCTGGATGAGCATAGCGTCAGCGTCGAAGATGGCTGCATTGCCATTGCCTGTCCGATTACTGGCGACTGGGTGGCAATGACCAACCATACCTGGGCATTCTCTATTGCTGAGATGAAAAAAAATCTGGGCTTTAGCCATCTGGAAATCATCAATGATTTCACCGCCGTGTCGATGGCGATCCCGATGCTGAAAAAAGAGCATTTGATCCAGTTTGGTGGCGCGGAACCTGTTGAAGGTAAACCGATAGCCGTCTATGGCGCAGGAACCGGGCTCGGCGTGGCGCATCTGGTGCATGTGGACAAACGCTGGGTAAGCCTGCCCGGTGAAGGCGGTCATGTAGATTTTGCGCCTAACAGCGAAGAAGAAGGAATTATCCTTGAAGTCCTGCGCGCCGAAATTGGCCATGTTTCCGCAGAACGTGTGCTGTCCGGTCCGGGGCTGGTGAATCTGTATCGCGCCATCGTCAAATCAGACGGGCGGTTGCCGGAAAATCTGCAGCCGAAGGATATCACCGCACGGGCGCTGGAAGATTCCTGCATTGACTGTCGTCGGGCGCTGTCGCTGTTCTGCGTCATTATGGGGCGTTTTGGTGGCGATCTGGCGTTAACCCTTGGGACGTTTGGCGGTGTGTACATCGCCGGTGGTATCGTACCGCGCTTCCTCGACTTCTTTAAGGCTTCAGGCTTCCGCGGTGGTTTTGAAGATAAAGGCCGTTTTAAAGCCTACGTGCAGGATATTCCGGTGTACCTGATTGTGCACGATAATCCTGGACTACTTGGCGCAGGTGCGCATTTGCGTCAGACGCTGGGCCATATTCTTTAATTCTTCAATCAGAAATCTGCAAAACCGCGTAAATCACGCGGTTTTTTTATGCCTGCCGCCCACCTTTCCGACCTTCGTCACACTTCCTGATTGCTGGATTATTTGTCCAGTAAAAGCATTATTTGTCTGATAACGGTTGTTACTTTCCTCGGACCATAATTTCACTCGTTAACTATTACGAGGAAATGATTATGAGTAAAAAATTAATTGCCGTCTGCGCGTGCCCAATGGGGCTGGCCCACACCTTTATGGCAGCTCAGGCGCTGGAAGAAGCCGCGGTTGAAGCCGGTTATGAAGTGAAAATCGAAACCCAGGGTGCTGACGGAATACAAAATCGCCTGACGGCGCAGGATATTGCTGAGGCGACGTTAATCATCCATTCAGTTGCCGTAACTCCAGAAGATAACGAGCGTTTTGAGTCGCGTGATGTCTACGAAATTACGCTACAGGACGCGATAAAAAATGCTGCCGGCATCATTAAAGAGATCGAAGAGATGGTTGCCGCTGAACAACAATAATCATCGACAGGGAATTACATATGGCCATTAAAAAACGCAGTGCAACCGTTGTGCCTGGCGCATCTGGTGCGGCAGCGGCAATAAAAAATCCACCGGCCTCCCGCAATAGCTTCTGGGGCGAACTTCCGCAACATGTGATGTCGGGTATTTCACGCATGGTGCCGACGTTAATTATGGGCGGGGTGATTCTCGCCTTCTCGCAACTGATCGCCTATAGCTGGCTCGATATTCCTGCTGACACTGGCATCATGGATGCGCTGAACAGCGGAAAATTTACCGGTTTTAATCTCTCATTACTGAAGTTTGCCTGGCTGTCGCAATCTTTTGGCGGCGTGCTGTTTGGTTTTGCTATTCCGATGTTTGCTGCGTTTGTCGCCAACTCCATCGGCGGCAAGCTGGCGTTTCCGGCGGGGTTCATTGGCGGGCTGATGTCTACTCAGCCGACACAAATACTGAATTTTGACCCATCAACGCTGCAATGGGTAACCAGTGCTCCGGTTCCGTCAACCTTTATTGGTGCGCTGATTATCTCGATTGTCGCCGGGTATCTGGTGAAGTGGATGAACCAAAAAATCCAGCTGCCTGATTTCCTGCTGGCATTCAAAACCACCTTTTTACTGCCCATTCTCTCCGCCATTTTCGTCATGCTGGCGATGTATTACGTGATAACGCCGTTTGGCGGCTGGATTAACGGCGGGATCCGTACTTTGCTGACGGCGGCTGGCGAGAAAGGCACGCTGATGTACGCGATGGGGATTTCCGCGGCAACGGCGATTGACCTCGGCGGCCCGATTAATAAAGCCGCAGGTTTTGTCGCCTTCAGCTTTACTACCGATCACGTTCTGCCGGTCACCGCGCGCTCTATTGCGATTGTCATTCCGCCGATTGGCCTCGGACTGGCCACGCTTATTGACCGTCGCTTAACCGGCAAACGCCTGTTCAGCGCACAGCTTTACCCGCAGGGGAAAACGGCAATGTTCCTCGCATTTATGGGAATCAGCGAAGGGGCGATCCCGTTTGCACTGGAAAGCCCCATCACCGCAATTCCTTCTTATATGGTTGGCGCCATTGTTGGGTCGACGGCTGCCGTCTGGCTGGGGGCCGTGCAGTGGTTCCCGGAATCCGCTATCTGGGCGTGGCCGCTGGTGACTAACCTCGGCGTCTATATGGCGGGGATCCTGTTAGGTGCGGTGATTACGGCGCTGATGGTGGTGTTCCTTCGCCATCTGATGTATCGCAAAGGCAAGTTGCTGATTGAAAGCCTCTGATTAAAAGGATTGTAACTATGAGCTTACTTGCTTCACTGCGCGACTGGTTAACGGCGCAACAACTCGACGCGATGCTGTTGTCATCACGGCAGAACAAACAGCCGCATATGGGGATCTCCAGCAGTTCAGGGTTTGTGTTTATCAGCCATGAAAGTGCGCATATCCTGGTTGATGCCCGTTACTACACCGATATTGCCACGCGTACTCAGGGCTATCAGATCCATCGGCTCGATGGAGCGCAGACGCTATTTTCGCAGGTGAATCACATTATTGCGCACGAAAAGCTGCAGACGGTGGGATTCGAAGGTGAGCAAGTAAGCTGGGAAACGGCGAACGCGTGGGCGGACAAACTGCGCGCCCGACTGGTGAGCGCCGTACCGGATGTGCTCCGGCAGGTGAAAACGGCGCAGGAAATAGCCTGCATCCGCGAAGCCTGCCGGATAGCTGATCTCAGCGCGGAACATATACGACGCTTTATTCAACCCGGTCTCAGTGAGCGCGAAATTGCCGCTGAACTGGAGTGGTTTATGCGCACGCTCGGCGCAGATAAAGCTTCTTTTGACACCATTGTCGCCAGCGGCTGGCGCGGTGCGCTGCCACACGGCAAAGCCAGCGACAAACGTGTTGAGGCGGGTGAGTTCATCACGCTGGATTTTGGCGCGCTGTATCAGGGTTATTGCTCGGATATGACGCGAACCTTTCGCATCCCCGATGCGAACCAGCCAGCGGAAGAAAGCGCGCTGTTTGCCGTGTACCAGATTGTCCTTGCGGCGCAGCGTGCCGCGGTGGCGGCAATTCGACCAGGTGCGCGATGCAATGAGGTAGACGCCGCAGCCAGGCGGGTCATTACCCAGGCGGGCTATGGCGATGCATTTGGTCACAACACCGGACATGCTATCGGCATTGAAGTGCATGAAAATCCACATTTTTCCCCCGCTGACACAACACCTCTGGTCGCTGGCATGCTGCTCACCGTTGAGCCGGGTATTTATCTGCCGGGGCAGGGGGGGGTGCGTATTGAAGATGTTGTGCTGGTTACGCCTGACGGCGGAGAGGTGCTCTATACCATGGCGAAAACATTGCTACACACGGGAGAGGCGTAATGGATTTATCGTTACTAAAGGCGCTGAGCGAGGCGGACGCGATCGCCTCGTCAGAACAGGAAGTGCGGCAGATCCTGCTTGAGGAGGCGGATCGTCTTAATAAAGAGGTGCGCTTTGATGGTCTGGGATCGGTGCTGATCCGTCTCAATGAATCAACCGGTCCGAAGGCGATGATCTGCGCGCATATGGATGAAGTGGGATTTATCGTGCGTAGTATTTCCAGCGAAGGGGCGATCGATGTATTGCCGGTGGGAAATGTGCGTATGGCGGCCCGACAACTGCAGCCGGTGCGGATCACCACCCGTGAAGAGAGCAAAATTCCCGGTCTGCTCGACGGAGAGCGCTGCGGTAATGAGGTCAATACGCTGCGGGTAGATATTGGCGCGCGATCTTATGATGAGGTACTCCAGGCCGGCGTACGCCCCGGCGATCGCGTCACATTCGACACAACCTTTCAGGTCTTGCCGCACCAGCGAATCATGGGCAAAGCCTTTGATGACCGTCTTGGATGTTATTTGCTGGTGGCGCTACTGCGTGAATGGCATAACGCCATCCTTCCTTGCGAGGTCTGGCTGGTGGCCAGTTCCAGTGAAGAAGTGGGACTGCGCGGAGGACAAACGGCTGCACGCGTTGTCGCACCGGATGTGGCATTTGTGCTGGATACCGCCTGCTGGGCCAAAAACTTTGATTACAGTGTGGCCAACCATCGGCAGCTCGGCAAAGGTCCGATGCTGGTGCTGAGCGATAAATCGCTGATTGCACCGCCAAAGCTGACGGTGTGGGTTGAAAGCGTGGCCGCTGACGCGGGTATTTCCCTGCAGCTCGATATGTTCAGTAACGGCGGCACCGACGGCGGGGCGGTGCACGTAAGCGGCACAGGGATCCCAACGGTTGTCATGGGACCTGCCACACGGTATGGACATTGCGCGGCGTCGATTGCCGACTGCCGGGACATCATCCAGACGCAGCAGCTGTTGTCGGCTCTTATTTCACATCTTACGTGCGAAACCGTGGCTCATCTGACGGATTTCAGGTGCTGATTTCGCGCTAATCAGGAGTTGTTATGCTAACGATTCAATTTCTTTGCCCGTTACCCAATGGTCTGCATGCGCGTCCGGCGTGGGAGCTGAAAGAACAGTGCAGCCAGTGGCAAAGTGAGGTGGTATTTATTAATCATCGCCAGAATGCGCGGGCGGATGCGAAAAGCTCGCTGGCGCTGATAGGTACCGGAACGCTGTTTAACGACAGTTGCAGCCTGACCATTACTGGTCGCGATGAAGAACAGGCCCGGCGAGCGCTGGAGGAGTACCTGCAGCACCGGTTTATTGACAGCGATAGCGTTCAGCCGACCCCGGCGGAACTGGCGGCGCACCCGTTGCCGCGTTCGCTGATTCGCCTCAACCCGGACCTGCTGTACGGCAGCGTGCTGGCAGGGGGCGTGGGAGCAGGTACGCTCACGCTTTGGCAGAGTGATAACCTGGAAAGTTATCGTGAGATTGCGGCGAGTGCGGAAGACAATACCCGGCTGGAGCATAGTCTGGCGACGCTTGCCGAACAGCTCAATCAGCAGCTGCGCGAGCGCGACGGCGAGAGTAAAACCATCCTTAGCGCGCATCTGTCTCTGATTCAGGATGACGAGTTTGCCGGGAATATTCGCCGCTTAATGCTGGAGCAACATCTGGGGCTAGGGGCGGCAATCATTGCCAATATGGAGCTGGTGTGCGACAAGCTGTCGGCCTCCGGTAGTGATTACCTGCGCGAACGCGTTAGTGATATCCGTGATATCAGCGAACAGTTGCTGCACATCACCTGGCCTGAAAGACGACCGCGCAATACGCTGGTGCTGACTAAACCAACGATTCTGGTTGCTGAGGATCTGACGCCCAGCCAGTTTTTAAGCCTCGATTTGCAGCATCTGTCTGGCATGCTCCTGGAGAAAACGGGGCGCACTTCGCATACTCTGATCCTTGCCCGTGCGTCAGCTATTCCGGTACTTAGCGGCTTGCCGCTGGCGGCCATTAACCGGTATTCCGGGCAGCATGCGGTACTGGATGCCCGATGTGGGGTATTAGCCATCAATCCAGACGATGCCGTTCGCGGCTATTACGCGATTGCGCAGAAGCTGGCCGATGAATGCCAGCGGCGGCAGGCGCTTGATGCCGCCCAGCCTGCGTTGACCAAAGATAATCAGCGTATTGATGTTGCAGCGAATATCGGTACCGCGCTGGAAGCGCCGGGAGCGTTTGCCAATGGTGCGGAAGGGATTGGGCTGTTTCGTACTGAAATGCTGTTTATGGACCGCGACAGCGCACCTGATGAGCAGGAACAGTTTGAAGCCTACCAGCAGGTCTTACTGGCCGCGGGCGACAAGCCGGTTATCTTTCGCACCATGGATATCGGCGGCGATAAGAACATCCGCTATCTTAATATTCCGCAGGAAGAGAATCCGTTCCTGGGCTATCGCGCGGTGCGGATTTATCCGGAGTTTGCCGGGCTTTTTCGCACTCAGTTGCGCGCGATTTTACGGGCGGCGACCTTCGGCAATGCGCAACTGATGATCCCGATGGTGCACAGCCTCGACCAGATTTTATGGGTAAAAAGCGAACTGCAAAAAGCGTTGGTGGCGCTGAAAGCGGACGGCTTACGTCATGCTCCGACAATCTCATTGGGGATTATGGTTGAAGTCCCTTCGGTGTGTTACATCATCGACCATTTCTGTGATGAGGTGGATTTCTTCAGTATTGGCTCAAATGACATGACCCAGTATTTGTACGCCGTTGATCGCAATAACCCGCGCGTTTCGCCGCTGTACAACCCGATTACGCCGTCGTTCCTGCGCATGTTGCAGCAGATTGTTCGCGTGGCGCACGAACGCGGTAAATGGGTGGGTATTTGCGGCGAACTGGGCGGTGAAGGACGTTATTTACCGCTGCTTCTGGGCCTCGGGCTGGACGAGCTGAGCATGAGCAGCCCACGTATTCCGGCGGTAAAAAGCCAGCTTCGTCAACTGGACGGTCGGGCATGTCGTGAGCTCGCCATGCAGGCCTGCGAATGCCGTAGCGCTCAGGAGATAGAAGATCTGCTAAACCAGTTTGCACCGCAGAAAGATGTGCGTCCGCTGCTGGCGCTGGAGAACATCTTTGTCGGCGAATCTCTGAGTAACAAAGAGCAGGTGATCCAGTTCCTGTGCGGCAATCTTGGCGTTAATGGACGGACTGAACATCCGTTTGAACTGGAAGAGGATGTCTGGCAGCGCGAAGAGATCGTCACCACCGCCGTCGGCTTCGGTGTGGCTATTCCGCACACGAAATCCCAGTGGATCCGCCATTCCAGCATCAGCATTGCCCGGCTTCTGCAGCCCGTTGACTGGCAGTCTGATATGGGTGATGTGGAACTGGTGATCATGCTGACGCTGGGTGCTGATGAAGGCATAAACCACGTGAAGGTCTTCTCGCAGCTGGCGCGCAAGCTGGTGAACAAGCAGTTCCGCCAGTCGTTGTTTGCCGCTGAAAATGCTGAGAGCATTCTTGCGCTGCTGGAGGCAGAACTGACGTTTTAAGTTTGACAGCAAGAGTGGATAAGCGGGTCAGAAAGGGAAATTATCAATCAGAGAACGGTAGTTTCCCGGCCCTCAACAGAGTCATCTCTTGCTTGCAGAGCAGAACTACCGCCTGGCGACCTTTAACACGGCGGGAGGTCAGGGCTCTTTTCACGGTCCGACGATCCGCACCTGATTCCAGCATCTGAAAACACATCAGGGAGAGTGCACGTCTGTTCTTCATCGTATATTCACTTTATTGAGTAAGCCTGCAGGGTTTAGCTAAAGGCCGTTATTTTACAACGATCCTGGCTGAGATTACGAATCGTACAATAAATGACCGCTGCTGATATAATTTAAGAGCGGCCATGCGCGTAATCAACCTAAGGAGGTGCGCAATGGACAAAGCAGAAGTGAAGTCATTTGGTCTTCCAGACGAAGTTCGTGAGTTCCCTCACGGGCGACTGGAGCTTCTCGATGTGGGAGGTGCAATCGTCGGCCGTGCGGTCCTGGAACCAGGCTGGCGGTGGTCTACGTCAGTTCAACCTATCGCTGGAACGAAGAGTTGCGAAGCCCCTCATTTTCAGTACCACGTTTCCGGTGTGCTGCGGGTAAAAATGGATGATGGCAGCGAATTTGATTGTAAGCCCGGTGAGCTGTCGCGCATTCCTCCAGGCCATGATGCCTGGGTGGTTGGCGATGAATCCGTGGTGATTGTTGATTTCCAGGGAATGGTCAATTGGGCTAAACACACAGGCATCGGCTGTAACGACTCACCATAAAGCAAAGATGCGGCGGCCCTGGCAGGTGTTGACATAATCAACGCGCTGACTGAAAACGCGCGCCGTACTCTCCCGGCGTCAGGCCAAACTGACGCCGGAACAGGCGGCAGAAATAATCACTGTCATGGTATCCACACCGCTGTGCGACTTCGCTAATCGACAGATGGTATTTCTGCAAGATAATGCGCGCCTTCGCCATTCTTACCCACCGCAGATACTCGACGAACCCCATAGTGCCGTGCTGGGCAAACACTTTTGACAGGTGATTGGGTGTGATATTAAAAAACTGCGCCACGCTTTCGCGAGTCAGCGGCTGGGCATAGTTATCCTGTATCCAATTACACATACTATGATAGAGAAATTCAGCGCGTGGGCGCTCAGTGTCTGGGCGGGTATTCACCACGCTACGACACAGATGCAGCAGACTAAGCACCAACGGCTGAATGATATCCTGGGCCTGAGGAGAGCGGCTTAAATGCGTTAATGCGGTGAGCATCGCCTCGCCTTCGCCGCGCTGTGGATGGGGTAACTCAATACGGCGTACCGGACGAAGCAGCGATGCGGTTCGATTATCGTAAAAAGAGAGTCCCAGCCATGCCGGAGAAAAAACCAGGCTCAGCAGCATCACGGGTTTGTCGCCGCCGGGCAGATTGGCCGCTTTCGCCGGGATAAACAGCATGTCGCCTTCTGCCAGGTTATGCTGCTGTTTTTGCAGTTGGTTGCTGTATTCCCCACGTAGCACGATATCAAGGCGCGGAAGATCAATACATAAACTGCCGGTCGGTAACGTGGTGGGCTGGGTTGCGAACCACACGTGCCCCAGACGCTGTGGGTTTAACACCAGGCCACTGAACAGATCGGCGAAAAACTGTTGGTCTGCGGGAAGGCCTGGCTCTTTCATCGCTCTTTCTCTGCGCTATAAGTGCATTAACTGTCTGAACTCTTTCACTTTACTCCGACTAACCGGGATTTCAAATTCCAGATCTTTTAAGCGCAAAATATAGGTATTGTTAAACCAGGGTTCGATCTCGCGGATTTTATTCAGATTCACGCAGAACGAGCGGTGGCAGCGGAAGAAATGCGAAGCCGGCAGTTTGCTGCAAAATTCGGTGATGTTCATCGGCATCACGTACGATTCGCGCCGGGTGTAGACAAACGTCATCTTTTCATGGGCTTCTGCGTAGTAGATGTCGTTGATCGGGGTCACGATGATCCGCTCATCTTTGATCAGGTTGATCGTATCGTTTTCGCGGGCCACCGGACTGGCGGGCGAAGTTCCCGTTTGCTGCTGTTGCCAGGCGGCTTCCAGCTTTTGCAGCATGCTGACAATGCGTGATTCCTGGTACGGCTTCAGAATGTAGTCAAAAGCTTCCAGTTCGAAGGCTTCAACGGCGTGCTCTTTCCACGCGGTAATAAACACAATAAAGGGTTTATGCGCGAACTGGCTGATATTTTGTGCCAGTAATACGCCGTCCAGCGAGGGAATATTAATATCCAGAAAAATGGCGTCAACGCGGTTGTGCTGGAGATATTTCAGCACGTCCAGACCATCGTCAAACGTGCCGACAATCTCCATCTGGCTGTGCTCTTTTATCAGCCAGCTCAGTTCCTGTTGGGCCAGGAATTCATCTTCAACAATGATGACTTTCACGACTTCACTCCTGGTTAAAGCAACAATGTGGCCGGTGCGGCTGCGGGCGAATGCTGATTCGGTACATAAAAGGCAATCTCAGTGCCTGGCTCCAGACGGCGGATATGTAATCCCTCACCGTAGAGCAGCTTAACGCGATGGTGCACATTCAACAGACCAATTTTATTGCCCGGCATTTCATTGGATTCGACCCGTTCAATCACTTTTGGATCGATACCGTGGCCCGTATCCCGCACGGCTATCCGTACCCGGTTACCACACTCCGCCACGCTGATGGTGACCACACCTTTCCCTTTGCAGGGCTGAATCCCATGGACGATAGCGTTTTCTACCAGCGGCTGAATCAGCAGGCTGGGAATATAACAGCTTACCTCTTCATCGATATCATAAATAACCGTTAGTTTGTCGCCAAAACGCGCTTGTTCGATGGCGATGTAATCCTTGATTTGATACAGCTCTTTTTTGATGTCGATCTGCTCATCGTCTTTTAATTCGATATTGTAGCGAAGATAACGCGACAAATTAAAAATGAGCTGGCGTGCGGTGTCCGGGTTAAGTCGCACCGACGACGAAATTGCGTTCAGGGCGTTAAACAGGAAATGAGGATTTATTTTACTTTGTAGTGCGCGTAGCTCTGCCTTATTTGCCATTTCACGTAGCTGTTCCGCCCGGGAAACTTCAAGCTGAGTCGAGATAATTTGCGACAGGCCAATAGCCATTTCCTGCAGCGAGGAGGTTATCTGGTGGGCGTGACAGTAGTAGATTTTTAGCGTACCGGTGACAACGCCTTTCTCCCACAGCGGGATCACCAGCATGGAATGTATTTCCGGTGTGCGATGCGCTTCATCATTGTTTTTAATGATGATTTTTCCGTAATTGATCGCCTGCTGAGTGGTAGGACTGACGAAATCATCGTTATCACGGTAGTTAAGTTCCCCCACGCCAACGTAGGCCAGAACGTGCTGGGTATTGGTAATTGCGACGGCGTCCGCATGGATGTCATGGCGAATAATTTCGCATACCTGGCGGAGCGACTCGCTGTTAACCTGCCGAAAAAGCGGCAAGGTTTTGTTGGCAATATCCAGCGCCAGCTTGGCCTGCTTTGCGGCGCTGGCCTCTTTCTCGCCCTCCACGCTTTGCACTAGCATGACGATAAAGCCAATGCAGACGCTGCCCAGGATCATTGGGATACCGATTTTTGAGACAATATCCAGTCCCAGTGCGGTAGAGGGGGCCCAGACGACGACGAGGATCATCGTCAGGGATTCGCACAGCATTCCGCCTAAAATGCCAGCTCGCCAGTGCTGCGCTTTAGGGATCTTACGGTTGATCCACCCGGCAATACAGCCTGCCAGAATACTGGTGATAAAACAGGGCAGGGCGGTGACGCCGCCGATGTCGATCAGATAGCGGTGGGTACCCGCGATGAGGCCTGTAATGATACCGACCCACGGACCAAACAGAATCCCCCCTGACATGACCGCGATAATACGCACGTTAACCAGTGAGCCTTCAACCGGTACGCCGGACCAGGTACTGAACAGGGCAAACATTGAGAAAATCGCGGTAACGGCGAGCAGCTCTTTTGGGGAGTGGGCTGATTTGTGCAACAGTTCGCGGAACAGGCGGATACGAATCAGGAAAAACAGACAGAACAGCATCAGTGCTGCCCGGTCAAATACCGCCAGCAGCATATTGAATATTTCGTGCACGGGTGACTCTTGCGCAAGGGTTAAACCTCTATGATAGGTAACCTGGGCCAGGATGACCAGTGCCCACGCAGCCTGTGCCTAATGAGGAAAAACCATAATATTAAAAGGGGATTGTTGCATGATTGTTGTATTTACAATACCTGTCCTGTCAGCGCTGTGTTCAAGGTAATGTATTTAACAACAAAATGTTAAATGATGGTAATTTTAAGCGGGTTGTGAAAATGAATATTTCCTCATTTTACTATGTTGTTCCTCTTTTTTGTCAGGAAAAAATATTTTGTTTTGCCTCTCGACAGAAGGAAATTATTCAGGCTATTTTCTAAACGTGCCACCATCGTGGCAGCGTCGCTCGGACGGTCCGGGCGCTAACGTTAATCTGAGGATATTATGGCTGACTCCCGCCCTGAACGTCGCTTTACGCGTATTGATCGCCTTCCCCCGTACGTTTTTAACATCACGGCTGAACTGAAGATGGCTGCGCGTCGGCGCGGCGAAGATATTATCGACTTCAGCATGGGGAACCCGGATGGGGCCACGCCTCCTCACATTGTTGAAAAACTGTGTACCGTGGCGCAGCGCCCGGATACGCACGGTTATTCCACCTCTCGCGGTATTCCGCGTCTGCGTCGGGCGATTTCCCGCTGGTACCAGGAACGCTATGACGTTGAGATCGATCCTGAATCCGAAGCCATTGTGACCATCGGTTCCAAAGAGGGACTTGCGCACCTGATGCTGGCAACGCTCGATCACGGTGATACGGTCCTCGTACCCAACCCAAGTTATCCCATCCATATTTATGGCGCGGTGATTGCCGGCGCGCAGGTACGATCTGTGCCGCTGGTCGAAGGCGTCGATTTCTTTAATGAGCTGGAGCGCGCGATTCGCGAAAGCTATCCGAAACCGAAGATGATGATCTTAGGTTTCCCGTCGAACCCGACGGCACAATGCGTCGAGCTGGAGTTTTTCGAAAAAGTTGTGGCTCTGGCTAAACGCTATGACGTGCTGGTGGTTCACGACCTGGCCTACGCTGATATTGTTTATGACGGCTGGAAAGCGCCGTCGATTATGCAGGTACCGGGCGCTCGCGATGTCGCAGTTGAATTTTTCACCCTGTCGAAAAGCTACAACATGGCGGGCTGGCGTATCGGTTTTATGGTGGGCAATAAAACGTTGGTAAACGCGCTGGCGCGAATTAAGAGCTATCACGATTACGGAACCTTTACACCGTTACAGGTTGCGGCCATCGCCGCGCTGGAAGGCGATCAGCAGTGCGTGCGAGATATTGCAGAGCAATATAAACGTCGTCGTGATGTGCTGGTCAAAGGGCTGCATGAAGCTGGCTGGATGGTCGAGGTGCCAAAAGCCTCGATGTACGTTTGGGCGAAAATTCCAGAGCAATACGCCGGGATGGGGTCACTTGAGTTTGCCAAGAAACTGCTGAACGAAGCGAAGGTATGCGTTTCACCGGGGATTGGGTTTGGTGATTATGGTGATACGCATGTGCGTTTTGCGTTGATTGAAAACCGTGACCGTACCCGCCAGGCTATTCGCGGTATCAAAGCAATGTTCCGCGCAGATGGCCTGTTACCGACCAGTGCAAAATCGACTTCTGAAAGTACCGACTGACAGAATGTTCCCCCAAAATGCAAACAGGAGCCTTATGGCTCCTGTTTTTTGCTGCGTCTTTTAATTTAGATCATCAGGGCGAAAGTACCGGCCCAAACGATGACCATAAAAGAAATGCCCATAAAGAAATATTTCACTTTTCATCTCTCCGCATACCTTGGGTATGTCTAAATGAACATATGCTTACCTGACAGAGAGCTGATGCACGCATAAACGAAATGGAGAATTCCCCTCGTTTACTTGGCTGCATCACCTCAGAATTCTGAGCTTTAATGCTCCAGACGGCGCTAATGTACGCCTAAAAATGAGGTGAGACAAGAGGCATTTTTTTATTTAATTTTAATAACTTACAAGTGTCGTGATTCGGCGACAGTTTAATTTCTCTCGGTAATAAATTGCTATTGAGCGACGGAATGCTTACTCGGATAGTTCTCATATCGCCATGATGTTAATGCGGTTAATTTTTCGCGGAATTTAATAATGAAAAGGTTAAAAATGACCAGGTTAATGATGTTAGCACTCGCTCTTACGCCGTTGACGTCGATGGCGGCTTCGCCGCTGGCGTTCAATTTCAGCTGCGCAAGTATTGGTGGTGTGAATAGTGATGGTAAAGGCAATGTCTGGATCGATGGCGCGAAGGCGACGGTTAAGGCTTTCGATGAAAACTATTGGGAGGCGACAAGTGGTAAAAATACCGTTTCTATCTCCCGCAAAGATGACGGAAATCCGGACGTATCCTGGACTGGACCTAATCGTAAGCACGGGGTTTGCCTGCCGGAGGACAATATTGATTACTCTCCAGCGAAAAAATCGACCAACGCTGGTCCGTCTTACTCCTGCTCTGCTGTTCAAAAGGGAAGTGCGGAAGATATTATTTGCCAGAGCCCATCGCTCTCTGCAATGGATCTGAAATTGAACGAAATTTTTAAACAGGCACTGGCTAAATCGAAGAATGATCCGATGTTAAAAGCAGAGCAGCGCGGTTGGATCAAAGGACGCAACGAGTGCTGGAAGGAGAAGGATGATGAGCCAGCCTGCATTGCCCGAAGCTATAGCGAACGAATGACTGAACTCCACAATAAATGGGGCGTGAAGTAATTCAGCCGTAGAAAAAAAGAAAGGCCTTGCGGCCTTTCTTTTCAGATATACAACGAGGCTTCACCCATCGGGCGCGTTTTGAAGCGACGGTGGATCCAGAGATACTGCTCGGGCGCGCGCATGATCTCTTTTTCGATAATTTTATTCATATAGGCCGCTGCCTGGCACTCATCAGCCGGGTAACCTTCCATTTCAGGCGTGATGAACAGGCGATAACCAGAGTTATCTGCTTTTCTCACCATGGTTACGGTCAGCATCGCTGCACCCGACAAACGCGACAGCACGTAGGTACCGTTGGTGGTTGCCACATCTTTGACGGCAAAGAAGGGGGCAAACGAGCTTCCTTTACGACCGTAGTCCTGATCGGGGGCAAACCATACGGCTTCTCCTTTTTTCAGAGCGCCGACAATACCACGCAGATTATTTCTGCCGATCATCGCCTTGTTGGAGCGCATACGACCGCGGGTTTGGATCCACTCCATCAACTTATTGTTGTGCGGGCGATAGGTCGCCATCATTGGCTGACAAAGCCCCATTACGCGGCCACCCAACTCGAGCGACATAAAGTGTACGCCTACAACCATCACGCCACGATTTTGCAACTGGGCGCGTTTCAGGTTGTCCAGTCCTTCTACATCAAACCATTTACGCACCCGACGGTCCGGCCAGAACCAGGCCATACCTGTTTCAAGTAGCCCCATGCCGAGTGAACGGAAATTCTCATCGACCAGTTTGTCTCTTTCTTCCTGCAACAAATTTGGGAAACAGAGTTCGAGATTTTTACGTGCAATAGATTCACGGCGTTTTAAAAATGGACGAGCCAGCGTTCCTGTACGGGTACCAAGAAAACACAATACGGGATAGGGAAGCTGTACCAGTAACCAGAGCACTCCAACACCAAACCACGTGAGCCAGTAGCGCGGATGCAAAAACGCGCGTGAAAATTTACATTGGGGGAACATAAGCACCTGTTGTTGATACGAAATAGATGTATCGCGAAGATTCTTTGTCTTTCGCTTTACTCTCTGTACTGATCGTTAGGCCGCCATGAACGACATTGGTTCCTGTAAAGAGTGTAAAACTGAGTCAGGACAAAACCACGAGGGGGCATGAATGATCGGACGCACAATGTACACCCGAAAATTAATGTCAGCCAGAAATAATTACTCAAGATTCGTAAATGTTTTTAAGGCGATTAAGAACAAAAATTAACCTATATATAATCCGTTGTTTTTATGCAGATTAAATAAATGTCTGCCCGAGAGAGTAATAGTATGCAGGTGAAGGATTTTTGTAACTAAGATGTTGCTGAAATTGCACGAGGATAGGAATTGTCTTAGAATATAAAGTTAAGGGAGTGTAAGGACTTACGTTAAGTTTACGGCAAACAGGAGGTATCGCTATGCTCTATTTCTGGATCTTTCTCGCTCTGAGCATTTTGTGCGTCAGTTGCTATATCTGGCAGGTTATGGGCGCTGCGGCGTCAATCAGCGCTTTTCTCGGCATGGCCATCCTTACGGCATTAATTTACTTTTTTACTATGCGATTGACCAACGGTAACGAAATGGTAACCGGGTTATTCCTGTTTCTTGCTCCTGCTTGCGGTTTGATTATTCGCTTTATGGTGGGTTACGGTAAGCAATAATTTGGAATGTTACGTTTAGCAATAAATTATCACGTTGAGCTTTTTTATTTATCTGAGTTATTGAAGTGCCAGCATCGCTGGCACTTTTTTGTGAGAGCGAAATGAATTACCGGGCATCCGCCAACTGGAGTGAGGCTTCCTCTTGCTGAGCATTTTTTCGCTGCTGTTCGAGCTCCAGCGCGCCACGATGAGAGAGGTAGCAAAACAGGATGCAGCAGACAATCCCACCCATCAACAGATAGAATCCGCCATGCCATCCCATTTTGTCGACCATTACGCCAAACAGGCTGGTTCCCAGCGACGCGCCAAAAATGTAGCTCATAAATCCGCGTAAACCTACCGCTGACCCCACTGCGAAGCTGGGGACGATTTCCATCGTCTGAACAGAAGCGAGGAACTGTGGAACATAGATCAGGCAACCCACAATGGCGGCAAAAATAGTGACCATCAGCAGGGATTCACTTTTCCAGTAGCCGATCAAACAGACGAAAATCAGCGCCATACAAATCATGGCCAGCGGCATGCGACGGCCTTTAAACAGTTTATCGGTAAGCCAACCCGCCAGTAATGTGGAAGGGATTGCCGCCCATTCAAAAAACAGAAAAGCGATGCTCATTTGCTCTTTCGAAAAATGTTTTTCGGTTAACAGATAAATAGGCAACCAGCTAATCATGCCAAAACGCACCATATAGACGAAGACATCTACCAGTGAAACATACCAGGCATTCTTATTACGCAGCACATAAGTGCAGAAGATCTGGAAGGCACTCATATTTTCTGGCGCCTGGACAGCGTGTCGGGAATTTAATACGACTTTTTCTTCCGGCATCATTTGTTCCAGAGCCGGTAAGCCTTCCTGGCGTGGTGAACCTTTCCCCAGCATTAGCACAATAAAAGCGAACAGGACGGCCACACCGGCCGGAACAATATAGCTGGCACTTTGCCAGTGCTCGCTCCCCAAAATGGCAAAGGCGGCACCCACGATCGGGGCAACAATACCACCGCCAACATTGTGAGAGATATTCCAGAATGCGCCAACGCGTCCACGTTCTTTACGCGGAAACCAGTTGGCAATGGTAATAAATGAAGGGCCAACGCCCATACCCTGGAACAAACCATTGAAAACGACCAGAGCGGCAAAAATCCAGAATCCGGTACTGAATCCTAAACCGACGTTTACAATGGCGCACAGAATCAGGCCGCATGCCATAAAGACCTTAGGGCTGGCCTTGTCTGCCAGGCTGCTCATAATGCCTTTACTGATCCCATAAGCAATAAGCATGCAGCTGCTGAGTAGACCAATTTGTGTGGCACTGAGATCCAGATGTTCCTTCAGGTACGGTGTTGAGAGCGTGAAGTTATTGCGCACAATATAGTACGCAAGATAGCCAAGAAATACGCTGAGTAATGCCTGAATGCGGTATCGGCCATAAGTTTCCTGGACTTTCTCCGCCGGGACTTTATTTGCCGCTGGCCCTGCTTTAAATATTGATAACATATCATCACCTAAATTTATATTGATGTGAATATCAGGATTTTTCGCAGTGAAGAGTGAAATAGACGGCAGAGAAACTCAAGTTGATGAAATGAGTCACTATTGACACAATTTGTGGATTGCGTGGCTGATTTTGACTCTTTTTAAATAATGGATTTTAAATTCTATTCTTTTACGGACGTTTTTATCATCAGCGTGTGCGGATATTAACAAATTCAGGCTGCATTTTCGGGTATTCTTTACCGATGCCGTCACTTTCCGTTTGGTTATTCTACGAATAACCTTATTCTTCACTCTGGCAGTGATAAACGGGTAAGTTTTGTCTCAATATTATTTTTTGCACATGTTGGTATTTATGAACGGGATCACAAACAGACTTTTGGACCGGGGGCGTTGTTGGGCGGTCTCGCTCTGTTTTATGTCGCTGTCGGTGAGTTGTCTGGCGCAGGGTAAAGAGCTGGTAATGGCAACAACCTTTTCACCGGGGGCAACGGCCTGGATTATTCAGCGTTGGCAGACGGAACCGGGGTCGGTGATGATTCGCACATTAAACCGGACCAGCAGTTCACTGGAACAACTGCTTGATACTGCCAATGCGGAGAACGTCGATTTGATTTTGACCTCGTCGCCCATGCTGTTGCAGCATCTTCAGGAGCATCAGAAGCTGGCGCCCTTCGATAATGTGCTGCCGGAAAGCCAGCGGCTGGTGCCGGACTCGATTCGTTCTACCTCCGTGGCTGTTGCGATATCTGGTTTTGGCCTATTGATTAACCGTTCTGCGCTGGCGGCGCGTCATTTGTCGCCTCCTGCTGACTGGGGGGATTTAACGCATCCTAAATATCAGAACGCTTTGTTAATGAGTAGCCCGTCGCGTTCCGATACCAACCATCTGATGGTTGAGTCGTTGCTACAGCAAAAAGGGTGGGAAGAGGGCTGGGCGACATTACTGGCGAGTGCTGGAAATCTGGTGACGATTTCATCACGCAGTTTTGGCGTAGCCGACAAAATTAAGAGCGGCCTTGGCGTTGCGGGGCCGGTCATTGATAATTATGCTAACTTGTTGCTTAACGATCCTCACCTGGCGTTTACCTATTTTCCACGCTCGGCAGTATCGCCAACCTATGTTGCTGTTCTCAATAACAGCCAGCACCCCAATGAAGCGCGTCGTTTTATCCGCTATTTGTTAAGCCCGGAGGGACAGCGGATCCTTGCGGATGCTAATACGGGGAAATACCCGGTAACGCAGCTCGCATCTGATAATCCCCGCGCTGCTCAGCAGGCTATTTTAATGAACCAGCCTGCGCTTAATTATCGGCTGATCCTTAAGCGGCAACAGTTGGTGCAGCGGATGTTTGATACCGCAATCAGTTTTCGTCTTGCGCAACTAAAGGATGCATGGCGGGCGCTATACAGTGCGGAAGCTCGCCTGAAACGCCCGCTACCCGAAATCAGAGCCTTACTGACCAGCGTTCCGATAGATGCCAAAAGTAGTGAAGATGAAGCCTGGCTTGCGCAGTTTGATAATAAAAGCGTTGCCGAACAGCAGATGATGGAGTGGCAGCTCTGGTTTCTTAAAAATCAGCGTCAGGCGATATCAAAACTGGAAGAATTAAAATGAAAGGGGGATCGATACTGCACCGTCTGCGTCAGCTCAGCATCAGCAGCAGTCTGCGAGGAGCCTTTCTGACGGGCGCATTACTGACGTTGAGCGTAAGCTGCGTCAGTTTGTACTCCTGGCATGAACAGAGCTCGCAGATACGCTATTCGCTTGATGATTACTTCCCGCGCGTGCATTCCGCTTTTTTGATTGAAGGGAATCTCAACCTGGTTGTGGACCAACTTAATGAATTCCTGCTGGCTCCCAATACGACGGTAAGGCTGCAACTGCGCAATCAGATAATCTCGCATCTGGATAAAATCGAAGTGCTGAGCAGGGGGTTGCAACCAGCAGAACAGCAGCAACTGGCGGTGATTTTGCAAGACAGCCGGGCGCTGATGGCGGAACTGGATCGGGTGCTCTACAACATGTTCCTTGTACGCGAAAAAGTGAGCGAACTTTCCGCGCGCATTGATTGGCTACATGATGATTTTACTACTGAGCTGAATTCACTGGTGCAGGATTTTACCTGGCAGCAGGGGACGTTGCTGGATCAAATCGAGGCCAAAAATGGTGATGCGGCGCTGTATCTCAAACGTGCCCGAGAGGTGCAAAACGAGCAGCAGCAGGTTTACACCCTGGCAAGAATTGAAAACCAGATCGTTGATGATTTACGCGACAGGCTTAATGAACTGAAATCGGGTAGCGACGACGGAATGCTGGTGGAGAATCACATCCGCTACCTGGAAAATCTGAAGAAAACGGCGGATGAAAATATCCGTACCCTTGATGACTGGCCCAGCACTATCACACTGCGACAAACTATCGATGAGCTGCTGGAAATCGGGATGATGAAAAATAAAATGCCCGATACCATGCGCGATTATGTCGCAGCGCAAAAAGCGCTCGTTGATGCCAGCCATGCCAGAGAGGACACACTTGGGCGCTTTCGAACACTGCTTGAAGCGCAACTGGGGAGCAGCCATCAGCAAATGCAGACGTTTAACCAACGGCTGGAACAAATTGTTCGTGTCAGCGGTGGACTTATCCTGCTGGCGACGCTGCTGGCGCTACTTCTCGCCTGGGGGCTTAATCACTTTTTCATTCGTTCGCGTCTGGTGAAACGTTTTACTGCGCTCAACCAGGCCGTGGTGCAAATTGGTCTTGGCAGAACGGATGCCACTATCCCGGTATATGGACGCGATGAACTGGGGCGTATCGCAGGCTTGCTGCGCCATACTCTGGGCCAGTTGAGCGCGCAAAAAAATCAGCTGGAGCAGGAAGTGACAGAGCGCAAAGAGATTGAATCCGATCTTCGCGCAACGCAGGATGAGCTGATCCAAACCGCAAAACTGGCAGTGGTCGGCCAGACTATGACCACGCTGGCGCACGAGATTAATCAACCGCTGAATGCGCTGTCGATGTACCTGTTTACGGCGGGGAGGGCAATTGAACAGGGGCAATCCGCTCAGGCCAGAAGCACATTAACCAAAGCGGAGGGACTGATTACTCGCATTGATGCCATTATCCGTTCGCTGCGTCAGTTTGCGCGCCGAGCCGAGCCTGGTACGCCTCTGCATCCGGTCGATCTCCGACAAACGTTCAATGCTGCCTGGGAACTGTTGTCCATGCGGCATAAGCCACAGCAGGGTACGCTGACGCTCCCAGATCGGAGCGTGTGGGTGGCTGGTGATGAAGTGCGTATTCAGCAGGTGCTGGTAAACGTCCTGGCAAATGCGCTGGATGCCTGTCCGGTAGCGGCGAAAATAGATGTTCACTGGCAGGCCGAAGGCAGCCGGTTGTGCGTATTTATCAGCGATAACGGCCCCGGCTGGCCTGGGGCATTATTACCATCACTGTTAAAACCGTTTACCACCAGTAAGGATGTTGGCCTCGGTATTGGCTTATCGATTTGTGTATCGTTAATGATGCAAATGAACGGCGAACTGCGCCTGGCGTCAACCCCGGGGCGCAATGCCTGCGTCGTTCTGCAATTTAATCTGACGGATGTAAACGATGTTGAGTGATGAATATTCTGTTCTGCTTATTGATGATGATGCCGATGTTCTCGACGCTTACACTCTGTTGCTTGAACAGGAGGGATATCATGTATTCGCATGCAGTAACCCTTTTGATGCCCGAAATTGGTTGCAGGCCGACTGGCCAGGGATTGTCCTGAGCGATGTGTGTATGCCTGGCTGTAATGGAATCGACCTGATGACGTTGTTTCATCAGGATGACAATCAGCTTCCGATCCTGTTGATCACCGGGCATGGCGATGTTCCGATGGCGGTGGACGCGGTGAAGAAAGGGGCGTGGAACTTTCTGCAAAAACCGGTTGATCCTGGCAAACTGCTGGTGTTGGTAGAGGATGCGTTGCGTCAGAGAAAATCTGTGATTGCACGTCGTCACTATTGCCAGCAAAAGCTACAAGTTGAACTGGTCGGCTACAGTGACTGGGTTAATCAGTATCGCCAGCGTTTACGGCAACTGGCGGAAACGGATATTGCCGTCTGGTTTTATGGCGAGCCGGGAACCGGGCGTATGACCGGGGCCCGTTATTTACATCAACTTGGGCGCAGCGCTGAAGGCGCGTTTATTCGCGGTGAACTGACGCCCGGGAACTCGGAACAACTCAATGACCTTATTGCCCAGGCGCAAGGGGGAACGCTGGTTCTGAGCCATATTGAGTGCCTGGCGCGTGAACAGCAACACCAGCTGGTGCATTTGCAAAGCCAGGAACGACGTCCGTTTCGCTTAATTGGCATTGGCGCCACTTCGTTGGTGGAACTGGCGGCAACCAACCAGATTGTGGCCGAACTCTATTACTGTTTTGCGATGACGCAAATTGGTTGCCAGCCGTTGTCTCAGCGCCCGGATGATATTGAACCGCTGTTTCGCCATTATCTGCAGAAAGCCTGTCTGCGTCTGAACCATCCTGTGCCTGAGGTTGACGGGGAATTACTAAAAGGTATGCGGCGTCGCGTGTGGTTAAGCAATGTTCGGGAACTGGCCAATGCCGCCGAGCTTTTTGCCGTTGGGCTATTGCCACTGGCTGAAACCGCGAATCCGCAACTGCATTTGCCTCAACCGACACCGCTCGATCGTCGGGTCGACGAGTACGAGCGGCAGATCATTACTGAAGCGCTAAATATCCATCAGGGGCGTATTAATGAAGTCGCGGAGTATTTACAAATCCCGCGTAAAAAACTCTATTTACGCATGAGAAAATACGGACTGAGCAAAGAACACTATAAGTTTTAGCAGGCGGAATGTGGGGATGAAGAGACGTTGACAGTATTTCGGTGGCGGCGTGAGCGTTCACCGAAATATGTGACGAAATTCCGGGTGATTATTGAGGGGTTTTGCTTACCACATCAGATCATCAGGAATGACAAAATCAGCATACGGATCGTCTTCATCCTTAGCTTCCTGGCTCAGTTCGCAATTAAGCACGATATAGCTTGCATCGCGCTGGGCAATCTTGTCGGCGACGACTGCCGGAATGATGGCGTATTCGCTCTCGCTACCACTTTCAGCCGTCAGACGGGCAATAGCCAGACGGCCCTTGATCAACTGAGACTGAGTCACCTTATCAACATAGACTTTTTTGATCAGATTATTGTCAGTAAAGTTGTAACCAATATCGCCACGGGTAATGGTGATTTTATTCATTTCAATTAGTTGCTTGATCTGCGCTTTATACTCTTTAGACAACGTGGCCTGCTTCTGTTGTTCGCTGAGTTGCTTATCACGCTCGATCTGCGCTTTTTTATTCTCTTCAACCGCTTCTCTGGCTTCACGAGCCTGAACGCGCGATTTTTTCGCCGTTCTCTGCACTTTCGCCATTTTTTTGCTGCTGACCAGACCCGCTTTAAGCATCTGTTCTTGTAGGGTAAGTTTTGTCATTGTCGCTTCTAATCCAAAAAATCATTGTAAGGATTATAACCTTAACGTTCGGTGGGACGCCAGAATGATGGCCGTAGTCACGGCTGTTATCTCGGCTGCTATCACTGTCCTGAGTCTCTCTCCCTTGCTGAATCAGTTGATGATTACCTGATTTTTTTAATAAAAAATAATATGCCGAATAAGTTAATAAGATGGAGCATAGGTTTGCAGATTCACATTAGACAGCGTTTTATTCTGATTGAAGTAATTAAATAGAGTTATCCTGGTAAATATTTAATCTAAAAAACAAACAGTTGCCCATTGCTCAAATTTAAAGAGCCGCTTCTTTACGCCGATAACCATAATGAAAATATGGACAATGGAGGGAAGTGGCATGTGGTGGGTTTATCGAATGCCGATGAAAATGAAGTTAATAATCGCGCTACAACCACTATTACTGGCGTTGTGTTGGTTTGCAGGTTCAGGAATATTGACGCGTATTGAGACAGAACGGCAGATGGAGAATATTGCCCAACTGACAGCGCTCGCACGCAGTGCTGGAAATGTGGTGCATGAACTGCAAAAAGAACGGGGAATGAGTGTCGGATTTCTGGGGGCTGCAGGGACTACGTTCAAAGATGAGTTAAACGCGCAGCGGGCTTTGACCGATCGCGAGATCGAGGTATTCGTGCGCTCGTTGTCCGATACTGCATTACCGGAAGGGGATGTTGCTACCTCTGTCGCTGCGTTTAAGAAAAACATTCTTTCGCTCGCCACCATCCGGGAAAATGTCACGCAGTTGGGGCTTCCGGCCGCAGATGTGGTTAAGTTTTACACCAACGCCATTGCTGATGTGCTGAGTTTTGTCGGCAAGTTGGGGCAGTTGACGGATTCTGGCGAAATGGCAAACGCATTTGCCGCCTACTACAATCTGCTGAATTTGAAAGAACAAGCGGGTATTGAACGGGCACTGTTATCAAATATCTTTTCCTCCGGTCATTTCGCCGACGGACAGTTACATCAGCTCAGTGATGTCGTCAGTAAACAGAACGTCTGGCTGGCACAATCGTTGCGCCTGAGCTCGCCTGAACAGGCGGCCATGTTGAAAAATCGCTTACAATCTGCAGAAGCGTCAAAAGCCCTCTCATTTCGTGAAACCGCGTTTAATCATGTCGAGAACGGTGGATTTGGTGTCGATCCTACTACCTGGTTCAAAGTACAAACTCAGCGTATTGAAGTGATGCGGCAGATAGAAAATGTGACGGCGAATCTTCTGTTGGCGAATGCAGAAAAACTCGCGCAGGATGCACGAAAAAACTGGCAAATATATATGGTCGTCAGCTTGTTAGCGCTACTGGCATCATTGACCTTCGCTGGAGCCATCGCAATCAATATGCATAGCCAATTCAGCGACACGCTGCGCAAGATTGCGGGGATGAATGGCGATCTGACTCAACGTCTGGCGACGCCGGGTAAAGATGAGCTTTCCTCACTTAATCGTGCCTATAACACGATGCTGGAAAGTATTCAGCATATCGTACAGGAGATTAAACAAGGCGCCGTGGTTTTGTCCGATGCCAGCAGCAGTATTACGGTGGGAAATCAGGATTTGGCTCAACGTACAGATGAACAGGCTGCATCAATAGTACAAGCCGTGGCCAGTATGGAGCAGCTATCAACTGCGATTACGCAAACAGCGGATAATGCCCGCGAAGCGGAGCATCTGACAATCAGGCTGGAAAAAGAGGTCCGACAGGCCAGTAACGTTGCCACTGCGGCGAACCAGAGTATGGGGGATATTCGCGCTTCCAGTGAGAAAATATCGAATATTGTGACCTCAATTGATGATATCTCGTTTCAGACTAACTTACTGGCGCTGAATGCGGCAGTGGAAGCTGCGCGGGCAGGAGAGATGGGCAGGGGGTTTGCGGTTGTGGCCAGTGAAGTGCGGAATCTTTCCCAGCGTTGCGCCAAAGAAGCTAACCAGATCCGCGAGCTGGTTGCGCAGAACATGGTTAAAATTAGTGAGGGCGTTGAGCGGGTCACGGCATCAGCTACCGCGCTGGAAGCGGCAGCGGACAATACCACCAGTATGAAGCAATATATTGCGGATATCGCGCGCGTGGCGACAGAACAGTCGCAAGGGGTAACCCAGATAAACCAGGCTCTGCGACCGATGGAGCAGGTTACGCAGCAAAATGCGGCGCTGGTTTCTCAGGCCGCGAGCGACAGCCAGCGGCTGGACAATCTGTCGGTCACCATGAAGGGGCTGGTCAATCGTTTTGTTGTCTGACATGACGCCGCTGTACCGATCCGGTAAACGCGCCGGATCGGTCAGTTGTCGTCATCTTAGTGTGATGGTATGAAGCAAATATTGGGTGGGTTAAGCAAAGATTCCTGACATAGCAATCTTGTCGCTGGTAAAGTGAACAACCGATACCGAGATGTGGCCAGAAGGGAATTCCGTGTGACTGAACGTATTGATTATGAGACTGAAAAATACAGCTTTACTGAGGCGACTGAGAGTTCCCGCCTTACCGGCCAGTGGGCTGATGTTATTACTGAATGTCGCGAATTGAAGGCGGGACCGCAAGAGCGTCTGCGTATTGCTTTATTGAATGTGGACTACGTGACCAGTTTTGAGTTGCCTTTCCGCCTGTTATTACTCCGTACTCCGCAACTGATTGCCAGCGTGCGTGAAGAGCTGCAGCTTAGTCAGAAAAACGTCATCTTTAACGGCAAACGCTTTGGTTGTGTTTACAGCCTGAAAGCGAGTCTCGGTGGGATACCGGATGAATTTCAGTACCGCCTGTCGCATCGAATCCGGCGCATTAGTCCTGCAGGTTCAAGCGAAGCGCCATATCAGCAGATTGCTAAAACAGTAAAAGCACCACGCGAACGTCTGAAGCTGGCACTTGAATCGGGCCTTGATGTCACTGCGCTGGATGGGCTTTTCTGGTTTGGCAGCCAGCGTATTGCCGCTGATGTGTTGAGGCTGAGAAAAGCAGGGATGCGGATAGCTACAAAGCAGACAATGGTGTCCGACAATCTTACTGCAACAGTGAGGAATGTGCCGTTCTACCGCCTGGCCCAGTGATGAACTGGCTGGTAATTGATTGGATTTAAACAGGATGCATTAATTTCAGAGTGTCCCCAGCAGGAATCGAAAAATAAACTAACAACTTGAATTGTATATTATTTCTATTTCGATTTTGGTGGGTGCCCCAGTAGGTGCCCCAGGCATTGTGGTCAGAAATACTGGCTTTTAGCAGATGAAACAAGCCTGACGACCTTTCAAATTTTATTCCGATTTTATGATTACCAGCTCGTTTTTTATCCGGTAGTAAGTCGCTCGGCTGATTCCTGCTGCCTTCATGATGAGTTCAGGTTTTACTCCTTGCTCCAGCATCTCTCTAACGATCTCTCGCGCTTCCTGATTTTTCTCCCTGCCAATGTATATGCCTTCGCTTTTAGCCCGCTCTATGCCTTGCTGTTGGCGTTTACGGCGTGTTTCGTAATTCTGTCGCGCCATTGTGGCAAGGATATCTATCAACATGGCATTTGCAGCTCTCAGGATGCCGCTGGTTAGGTCATTGCTTGCCATCTCGACCATCTGCCAGCTCGTTGGCAAATCCATTGATACGATGATTAACCCTTTTCGGTTGAGCGTATCTTTCAGTTCAACCCATGCGCTATGTTCTAGGCGACTCAGACGATCTATAGCTTCCACTATCAACAGATCGCCGGGCTGGGCTTCGGACAATAGCCGCATTAGCTCTACGCGCTCCAGCTTCGCCCCGCTAGCATTTTCTACGTACTCTCCTGCAATCTGCCAGCCTTTTGATTTTGAGAATTCACGTAGGCTGGTAAGTGCTCGATCAGCGTGTTGCCCCTCAGTTGATGCTCGGCAGTAAATTCTAACGTTCATTGTATTGTCTCAATAGGGTTGTGAATATAATTCCAAATGATACATAAGGCATTTTGTTTAGCCAAAATGTTCCTAGGAAACCCTATTGAGACTTTGTGTCACCCTGTCATTACGGTATACCCTATTGAGACTAGGATGATGGCTGGCAGTTACAGTGAAGTGCTGAGTTAATCGAAAAAAACACCCCGACACCGTGTTAACCACATGAGATAATTTGTTGCGTTGGTGGGCTTGCTTGCCAGTACAAGGATGGCAAAAATCTGCACCATCGTTCGATGGTCTATTAACAAGGAGTGTTAAGATGGAAAAAGACCTGAAAGAGTTGCGGGAATGCCTGCTACTTTCTCCCGACTATACTGAAGTTAACGATTCTCTGGCGAATTTCTCAACTAAAGACATGACCGACGGAGAGATAGCGGAATGTTTGGGAATTGCACCCGATTGGATGGATACCATAGATACCAGCCAACTTACCTGATACAGAACGCGCTGTTGCTGGCGCGTTTCTCTTGTTTTTCGTTATTCTACGTATACCGGTTATAGCCCGCTAACTGTTTCAGCTAAGATATGGGCTGACGATGTCACTTATCTGAGTTAAACCTAACCACACAGTCAGCTTTTGTGCCAAAAGCGGAAGCTACTTGCAACATGGAGTATTCATTCATGGGGAGCCTGTCACATGTTGCGTAACTCAATAGGTGACTTGTACCTATTTTGTGTATAGGATTCAATAAATAAAACTTAAAGTTACATTTTTGAAAATTCATATAGGAGGTTATAATGAAGTACAGGGAGTATCTAAGTGCTGCTAGAAAACATGTTCAAACAAGTGAAGTTTTATACGACTCACTATCTATTCAATTGCAACAACAACCCTTGAATAATGGTGCAACTAAAAGATTAACTCTCAATTTATATTACATTTCTGGGTATGTCATCGAGTGCGTCCTAAAATATGGCATCTATGCTTTAATTGGCTATGATAAAGATATGGATATTACTAAAATTAATTCTAAGGGTATAACGTATAATAACAAAATAAAACATCATAAATTTTCAATGTATGACGAGATTTTTAATCGAGAATATCCTGGGCTAATACTGATCGATAGAAAAGAAACTATAAGCCCTGAAGTGAAAAAACTGTATAACGGATGGGATGCTGAGATAAGATATGTATATAACCCTATTCCTGAGAAATTCAAACATAGTGATGAGCATATTCATGTTATGAAGTTTAATGAACACGCGAAAACTATATTTAAACATGTTGAATCAAATATTAGGTAAAAATGTAAAATGTTAATTTCATTTGTTGTTCTGGAAAAAATAAAAAACTCTTTGCAGCGTTTAAAAAATCAAAATATATTGTCTAATTTCAATATAGATTTGACTATGAATCAACTCGCTAGGATCACTATTGCAAGTGATCGAATAAAAAATATTTCTGACCTTGCTGACGAGGATACGATTTTTAATGAGATTGATTGTTATAACATTTCATTTGATTTCCTAACTGAGGAGAACGGACTAGATGAAGATTATGCTTATTTGTTCAAAGAGAATAGCATTAATTTTGGATTGAGACGCTCACTTGATAACTTAATTGATCCTTCAGATGATGAAATTCACAATCAAACACCAGTTGTGACTTTTTTTAGCTATAAAGGTGGTGTGGGAAGAACTACTTCCTTAGCACTTTTTTGCGGTTATTATGCAAGTTTCGGGAAAAAAGTATTTGTAGTTGATTGTGACTTTGAAGCTCCTGGGTTGATTAATTTTTTCAATATATCTCAATTTGACAATCCTAAGAATGGGATAGTTGAATATCTTATTGATAGTAAGTTTTGCACAGATTTAAAATTAAGTGATAAGTATATATATGAAGTCCCATCGGTATTTACTGGTGAGGGTAAGGTTCACTTAATGCCCGCTGGAAATATTTTCGGGGACGAAAAAAATACTACTTAGAAGGTTTATCTCGTTTAGATTTACAGGGCAGGGATTCTTTTACGACAGATATAACTAACCTCATTATCAATATAAATAAAGAATACTCTCCAGATGTCATTATATTTGACTCAAGGACTGGATTTAACAACGTATTTGGATCTTTATCTGAAATTTCTGATCTCGTGGTTGCATTAAGCGGTGATGATCATCAAAATGAAGCAGGTATAGAATTTCTATTGGAAAGATTTTCTGAAATTAAAGATAATAAAAAACTAATCATGATCCTTTCAATAATATCTTCTTCCATAACAAAAAGATATGAGAGGTTTAATAAGAAAATATTAAGTTATTGCGAAGCATATTCTGATTTTAATGTGCCAACATTTATTTTTCAAAGAGAGAGTATGCTTGAATTGGTTGGTACAGAGTTTGAAGATATTGAAGATACCAAACATTTTATGTCCCACTCAGGGTCAAATAGTTACAGTAAGTTTTTTGAATTTCTGTCAGAAGAGTTGAAATCTATAACAGAAACAGAATACAAGGATCCGGTCGCAGAGTGCATCGAGGTTGGAGAAAATATAAAGTGCAACGAATCTGCAGATTTGGTAATTCAAAAACTATCATCTAGTTTACCTGATCCTTATGCAGAAAATATAAAATACAATGACAGTTTTTTCCAGAAGGATTTTTATATCAGGCAGTGTATGCAAGATCTTTTTTTACCAGAATATAAAATATTACTGGGCGGTAAAGGAACTGGGAAAACTGCATTTTATAAAGCATTGCAAAATGATATTTTCTTTAATTTACTAGTTAAACGTGCGGAAAAAGAACATTTAAAATTTAAAGTTATTCATGCCATTGGAGATTATAATTCTTCGACAGGATCATATTTTGAACTATCATCTCATTTTTCATCATATTTAGATGATGATAGTAAGATTAGAAAGTTTTGGGTTATTTATCTGTGGCTTGCTGTATGCCGCTCAGGGATAATTGAACCGGATGATAATTATTTTGAAGTTAAAAATGATAATGCAACTTTTTTGAAGTTCAAAGCTATTATTGATTCTGAAGAGTTGTACACCGTAGTCGAAAATTCTCTTGAGAAGGCTGAGACCAGTCTAAGGCATAGTGATTCTCGTCTAATAGTGACATTTGATCAGTTAGATTTTGTTGTGATCCCAAAAGAGTGGAATAGAGGTATATCGCCGCTAATTCGTTTATGCGTATCAAACAATTGGGAGCGCATTCAACCCAAGCTTTTTGTAAGGCGAGACCTTTTTTCTAAACTAGGCAATTTAACGAACAAAAACGCTCTCGAAAAACAAACTATTAACTTGGAATGGTCACATGAAGAGATGTATGCTTTCCTGTTTAAGGTGGTTTTTGCCTATGCACGTGATGAGTTTTTAGAGTTTTTGGGTAAATATAAGAGTGAAGATTTTATAAAAAATCAGATAGTGAAAAGATTGAATAAAAGAAACAATTTCAACCAACTTCCTGCTGATGAGTATATATTGAGACCTCTAACAGAAGTTTTCTTTGGCGAAAGCCGGGATAGCTGGAACAACGCTTACGATGAACTTTATACAAATATAAAAAATGCTGATCAAACTATCAGTTTGCGTCCTTTTTTAGATTTAATAAAGCTTGCTATTAATGAGCAAATTCGTGACGATAATAAATTGAGAGGCTCATCGGTTTTGAGCATTCAATATTGCATGTACAAAAGTGTAAGATCTCAGGCTGTAGATAAGCATTTCAATGACTTAGCTAATGAAGCGGGTAATGAACTCATACGTCTTTTCGTAGAGGATATTAGGAACAGCGCAGTTCCTGATAGGCTAAAATGCTCTTCATTACTTCAAAATGATTTTGAAGAGTTAGTTGAGTGTGTTAAAGACAACCATGACGATCTTAAGACTCTTCCAGTAACCCATTTTGAAGAAATGCTGGTTCTAAATGGAATTATATTTGTAACTTATATTAGTGGTGGAAGGAAAAAATATTCTTTCGCTTTTCTATATAAGTACTATCTTGGTTTGCGTTCACCCCGTAAACTAAGGAAACCCAGAGTTTAGAGCATTCGAAAATTATGCGCTAGATTTCGATTTTTCATCTCACATCTCCTGAGGCATGAGTCAATTCTTGTTTATGCCTCTTCTTGTCTATGGGGAAAGGTGTAAATAGACCCGTTTTAGATCCATGCATTTTTTGAGATCCCGGCCAAATGATTGTGTTGCCGATATTCCTCCGGCGTCATATTGTTCAGTGATTCATGAGGGCGTTCGCAGTTATATTCTGACACCCATCTTTCCGTGATTTCCCGCACTTCATTCAGCGTTCTGAACAGATAAAAATCGAGTATTTCTGTACGGTATGTTCGGTTAAAGCGCTCAATAAAAGCGTTCTGCGTCGGCTTACCCGGCTGGATAAACTCCAGTTTTACTGCATGTTTCTCTGCCCATTCAGCCAGTGCCAGTGAGATAAATTCCGGACCGTTATCCATACGTAGCATGACCGGATAGCCGCGATTGGCCGCAATCCTGTCGAGTACACGGACCACGCGCAGAGCTGGCAGATTCAGATCGATTTCAATCGACAACGCCTCACGGTTAAAGTCATCAACGACATTGAACGTGCGAAAACGACGGCCACAGACCAGGGCATCATGCATAAAATCGACAGACCAGCTCTGGTTCAGTGTTTCCGGCGTGGCCAGTGGCGAAGGATTACGCACCGGCAACCGCTGTTTGCCCTTTCGGCGAAAATTCAGCTTCAGCAGACAATAAATACGATGGATCCTTTTGTGATTCCACGGGTGTCCCTGCCGCCGCAACACCTGGAAAAGTTTTGGAAAACCGTATCGTGGGTATCGCTCTGCCACTGCCTGTAACGCGACAATAACGGGTTCGTCACGCGTGGGATCCGGGCGGTAATGGTAAACCGTTCTGCTCAGGTTCAGACTCCGGCAGGCCTGACGGATACTGAGTCCGAATGTCGTTATCAGATGAGTGACCAGCTCACGCTTAAAGGCTGGTTTTAAAGCTTTTTTTCGATAACGTCTTTCAGCGCTCGGTTCTCAAGGCTCAGGTCGGCAAACATCTGTTTGAGACGTCGGTTCTCGTCCTCAAGATCTTTGATCTTTCTAATATCAGAAGCCTCCATGCCGCCGTATCTGGACTTCCAGTTGTAGTAGGTGGCTTCAGAAATACCGGCCTCCCGGCAGACATCTTTAACAGTTCGTCCGGTTTCAACCGACTTAATCACAGCGATAATCTGATGCTCAGTAAAACGGGCTTTACGCATAGCGATCTCCTTCGTTGGCAGATTGATTATGCCGGATGATCTCTAAATGTGAATGGCACGATTATGCGGGCTACTTACATTTCTGACTTTTACCTCAGTTAGTGCCATCGTGGCCTCCTGATGATGGTATTGGCATTATCGAACTTACGGTACCAACAGTTATACCAACAAAACAAGCTGGATGTCCGTATATTACCGCAGACCTTGATAGACCATAGTTGGAGGTAAGCGCATTGAAATTATTGATAAAAATAGACTTTAATATACTTCGATAGACAGGGTTTTGGTGTCCCCTGCAGGAATCGAACCTGCAACTAGCCCTTAGGAGGGGCTCGTTATATCCATTTAACTAAGGGGACGAAGCGGCACGAGTATAGCGTTTTTTACTCACAACGGTAAGTCTCAGGCCGCCCGACTGCTCAAACAGTCACCATTCAGGCCTGTTTTTTCTGGTTTTTCTGCGTTTGCTCATCACGCTTTGCTTGTAACCGGGCTTCTTCCTTGCGTTTGTTGCTCATATCATTGCGGATCTGCGCATGGCTCATCAGCGCGAAAATAAACGTTCCGCCACAGATATTCCCGGCGAGCGTTGGTAGCGCAAAGGGCCAGAAAAAATCACTCCAGTGTAGCGTGCCATTAAAGACCAGATAGAGAATTTCCACCGAGCCAACGACGATATGCGTAGTATCGCCTAACGCAATCAGCCAGGTCATCAGAATAATGACCACAATTTTTGCCGCCCCGGCGGCGGGGAACATCCACACCATGGTGGCAATTAACCAGCCAGAAATGATGGCGTTGGAAAACATCTCCACAGGAGTGTTTTTCATCACATCCATGCCAATTTTGACGAAAGCATCGCGGGTCTCTTCATCAAAAATCGGCATATGTTCAAACGCCCATGCTGCAACCCCGGTGCCAATAATATTACCCAGCAGTACCACGCTCCACAGGCGCATCAACAGGCCAAAATTGCCGAGGGTAGGGTTTTGCATCACCGGCAGTACGGCGGTGACGGTATTTTCGGTAAAGAGTTGTTGGCGGGCCATAATGACAATAATAAAGCCGAAGGTATAACCGAGGTTCTCGAGTAAAAATCCCCCTGGCACACCTTCCAGCTGTACGTGAAAAATCCCTTTAGCCAGTAGCGAGGCACCCATCGACAGTCCGGCTGCGATGGCTGACCACAGCAGGGCCATTGCGTCGCGCTCCATCTCTTTCTCCCCATCCTGGCGAATATGTTCATGGATCGCCATGGCGCGGGAGGGGAGTCTGTCCTCATCAAGCTCTATCTTTTTCCCTGTTAGTTTTTCATCGCTTTCCACTTCGAGTTCGTCGCTGTGTCGATCAATCTTATCTTTCTTGATGTCATTCATGGCCGAATCCTGAATAAGCACGTATTGCTAAAGCGTAGCGGCTTTTGTCTGAAAATCAGCGGGAGAAAGTCTGAGATAGCAAAAATGGTAACGTTTGTTTTTATCGGGTTAGTTAGAATAGAACCGCCGCGGAGTGCGTATTACCAGGCTATGATCAAATCAGTAAGACAGGGTATATAGACATCATTTGACGTGCTGTTACAATCGCTCACATCTAAACAGGCGGATACGTCATCGTTCCGTCATGGATGGCAATCAGCGATAGCCATAAAACACAGGGAGATACTTATGAAGCTTCGCCTGTCGGCGCTTGCGCTGGGAACCACACTTTTGGTGGGGTGTGCGAGCTCCGGTACTGAACAGCAGGGGCGTTCGGACCCATTTGAAGGGTTCAACCGTACCATGTACAACTTCAACTTTAACGTGTTGGATCCCTATGTTGTTCGACCGGTAGCAGTGGCCTGGCGTGATTATGTTCCGCAGCCGGCGCGTAATGGTTTAAGCAACTTTACGGGGAACCTTGAAGAACCGGCCGTCATGGTCAACTATTTCCTGCAAGGCGATCCTTATCAGGGGATGGTGCACTTTACCCGTTTCTTCCTGAATACCCTGTTAGGTATGGGCGGCTTTATCGATGTGGCAGGTATGGCTAATCCGAAGTTGCAGCGCGTTGAACCACACCGCTTTGGCAGTACGTTAGGCCACTATGACGTGGGTTACGGGCCGTATATGCAGCTTCCGTTCTACGGTAGTTTCACACTGCGTGATGACGGCGGCGATATGGTCGATACCCTGTATCCGGTACTGTCCTGGCTGACCTGGCCGTTGTCGATAGGCAAATGGACGGTTGAAGGGATTGAAACTCGCGCGCAATTGCTCGATTCTGACGGTCTGCTGCGTCAGTCTTCCGATCCTTACATTATGGTGCGTGAAGCTTACTTCCAGCGTCATGACTTTATTGCGAATGGTGGGAAACTCAAACCAGAAGAAAACCCGAACGCGAAAGACATTCAGGACGATTTAAAAGAGATCGATTCTGAGTAAGGAATTGGGCAAATAAAAAGGTGAGCTAAAAAGCTCACCTTTTTTACGTCTGAAGAAAATCAGAATGCGTAGTTGAAGTTTGTACCAAACAGCCAGGCTTTACCTTCAGAGTCGAAAGTATACGGGCCTTCTTTAACGGTCACTTTCTGGCCGTGCATATAAGAAACGCCGACGTCAATGGATGCGTCATCATTGAATGCGTAAGTCGTACCCGCACTCAGCCACAGACGATCCTGGTCCGGAATGGAGATGGAACGCTTGCTTGCTGGAACCGGGCTATCGTCATAAGCAATACCGGTACGGAACGTCCAGCTTTTATCCATATAGTAAGTCGTACCCAATGCAATGCGGTAAGAATCTTTGAAGCCTTCTTCTTTATAGAACAGTGTCTGTCCATTGGAACCTGTGGCTTTCAGCTCCTGGAACTGACTCCAGCTGGTATAGGCCATGCTGTAGTGGATAGCCCACTGTGGTGCAATACGGTTATAACCTGACAATTCCCACATTTCAGGCAGGTTAAGTGTCAGAGAACCCGGGACGGTGGCATTGGTCGTTCCCCATGGGAATGTAGTGCCAGCGCCAGGTATGGCGTTCGCCTGGGTACGGATGCCACTCTTATAATCGCCATCAAAATCAATTTTAACTTCAGAACGGTACGTTAAACCATAACGGTTATTTTTATCCAGTTCGTACAAAATCCCGGCGTTCCAGCCGTAGCCCCATTCGTCCCCTTTCAGGCTGGCAATTTTGTTGCTGACCTTCGGTAATGCAGCCGTTTGCTCACCAGAATAACGTTCAATTTTTGCATCAGCATAAACGGCGTTAAAACCGAGACCGAAGCTCCAGCTATCATTCAGACGGTAGGCACCGCTCAGGTTAAGGTTGACCGTTTTAAGGTCGGTCTTACCGCCGTATTCACCAACGATGTAGCTGTCGTTAAATTCGGTAGCCAGACCATAGTTTGAGGTAACGGAAGCACCCCAACCAAACTGTTCGTTGATAGGCATCACGAAGTGAGCATTGGGAACCCACGCCGTAGGCGCGATGTTGTCCGCATCAGTGCTGCGTCCGGTGTATGGCGATTTACCGGAAATATTAACGTCTGGATCGATATACACCGCACCTGCTGAGAAAGTAGGGCGATCGAACATCATAATCAGTGCCGGGTTACGACTGGCGTTTCCTGCATCATCCGCAATTGCGCCTTCACCCGAATATGCCCGGCCAAGGCCAGAGGAAGAAAATTCGTTTAACTGAAAGCCTGCAGACCAGGCCTGTGTGGAGATAATTGCCACTGCGACTGCGAGAGCAGACTTTGTAAACAGGGTTTTCTGGCTCATGACCATAACCTCATAGATTTATTTTTATACAAACAATGTTACATACCGTAACAGGAGCGCGAAGTGTAGGGTCTGAGGTACGACTTAGAAATCAGACCAGTGGCGTGAGTATAGGTCGGACCAGCTGGAATGTTGCAAGTATGTTTATAAATATTTTCAAATTTGATCAGAGAAACGCGATCCAGCTGGCAAAATTGCGGAGGTGCGCACTCACCTGTTTGGGCGATTTTTGTTTTAGATCATTTTTAAGTGTGATTTCGGTCACTTATCGCATTTCGTACAATTAACGACTGGAGAGGCGAATAATGGGAGCGTAAAATATCCCTATCGTTTATCTGGCACCTCAGGTGCGAATACAGAGGAAATCTACAATGAGTAAATGCAGTGCTGATGAAACCCCGGTTTGCTGCTGTATGGATGTTGGCACCATCATGGACAACTCCGATTGCACCGCGTCCTACAGCCGTGTGTTCGCGAATCGCGCAGAGGCAGAAGAAACACTGGCCGCTCTGACTGAAAAGGCACGTGGCGTGGAATCTGAGCCTTGCCAAATCACTTCGACCTTTACTGAAGTGTCAGAAGGTGTGCGTCTGGATATCGACTTTGTTTTTGCCTGTGAAGCTGAAACGCTGATTTTCCAGCTGGGCCTGCGTTAATCCCCTCTGCAAAAGCCCTTGCTATCTGATAGCAAGGGCTTTTTCGTAACTGTCAGTGATTATTCACTGTGTCTTAGCTCCCACTTTCTTTTCTCCCCGCTTGGCTAAATGTAAAAAATTGGTTAAGACTATGATCAGGTCAGACCACTTATTTTATTTTTTTACAGGGGAGTGTTATGAGTCAGGCTTTACCGCTGGTTACCCGCCAGGGCGACCGTATTGCCATTGTAAGTGGATTGCGTACGCCATTTGCTCGTCAGGCTACCGCGTTTCATGGCATTCCCGCCGTTGATTTAGGAAAGATGGTCGTCGGTGAGCTGCTGGCGCGCAGCGAAATTCCTGCCGATGTGATCGAGCAACTGGTTTTTGGCCAGGTGGTGCAAATGCCTGAAGCACCAAATATTGCTCGTGAAATTGTGCTGGGAACCGGTATGAATGTACATACCGATGCATACAGCGTGAGCAGGGCCTGCGCGACCAGTTTCCAGGCGGTGGCGAATGTCGCGGAAAGCCTGATGGCGGGGTCTATTCGTGCTGGAATTGCGGGTGGTGCGGACTCCTCGTCAGTCTTGCCTATTGGCGTTAGTAAAAAGCTGGCGCGGGTGCTGGTGGATGTCAATAAGGCCCGGACAACCGGTCAACGCCTTAAACTCTTTTCCCGATTGCGCTTACGTGACCTGATGCCTGTGCCGCCGGCCGTCGCAGAGTATTCCACCGGTTTGCGTATGGGGGATACGGCTGAGCAAATGGCCAAAACCTATGGTATTACCCGAGAGCAGCAGGATGCTCTGGCGCACCGCTCTCATCAGCGTGCCGCTCAGGCATGGGCTGAAGGAAAGCTGGCAGATGAGGTAATGACTACCTACGCGCCACCGTTTAAAGATCCTTTTTCAGAAGATAACAACATTCGCGGTAACTCTACGCTGGCCGATTACGCCAAACTACGTCCGGCGTTTGACCGCAAGCACGGCACCGTCACCGCGGCAAACAGTACCCCGCTAACGGACGGCGCTGCCGCCGTGATCATGATGACGGAGTCGCGTGCGAAAGAGTTGGGGCTGGTGCCGCTGGGGTACTTGCGTAGTTTTGCTTTTACCGCCATCGATGTCTGGCAGGACATGCTGCTGGGACCGGCGTGGTCAACACCGCTTGCCCTAGAGAGAGCCGGTCTGACGATGGCAGATTTAACCCTGATCGATATGCATGAAGCCTTTGCCGCGCAAACGCTGGCGAATCTTCAGCTGTTGGGTAGCGAACGTTTTGCCCGCGACGTGCTGGGCAGGAGGCATGCCACTGGCGAGGTTGATGACAGTAAATTTAACGTGCTGGGCGGATCGATTGCCTATGGACACCCCTTTGCTGCCACCGGTGCGCGCATGATCACTCAAACCCTCCATGAGCTGCGTCGTCGTGGCGGCGGTTTTGGTTTAGTGACAGCCTGTGCAGCTGGTGGTCTGGGTGCGGCAATGGTTCTGGAGGCGGAATAATGGAAATGACATCGGCTTTTACACTAAACGTACGTCTGGATAACGTTGCTGTTGTCACCATTGATGTGCCCGGAGAGAAAATGAACACCCTGAAAGCAGAGTTTGCTTCTCAGGTGCGGGCCATTCTGAAACAAATCCGCGATAACAAAGCATTGCGTGGTGTGGTGTTTATTTCGGCTAAACCCGATAACTTCATTGCCGGGGCGGATATCAACATGATTGGTAGCTGTCGCAGCGCGCAGGAAGCCGAAACGCTGGCCCGTCAGGGGCAGCAGATGATGGCGGAAATTAATGCTTTACCGATCCCGGTTATCGCCGCGATTCATGGTGCATGCCTCGGCGGTGGCCTGGAGATGGCGCTGGCGTGCCACAACCGTATTTGTACCGATGATGCTAAAACCGTACTGGGTTTACCGGAAGTACAACTTGGCTTGTTGCCCGGCTCCGGTGGTACGCAGCGGCTGCCGCGCCTGATTGGCGTCAGTACCGCACTGGATATGATCCTCACCGGAAAACAATTACGCGCAAAACAGGCGCTGAAAGTTGGTTTAGTGGATGAAGTTGTACCGCATTCCATTTTGCTGGAAGCGGCCGTTGAACTGGCTAAAAAGGACAGTTCTGCGCAACGAACACTGCCCGTGAGAGAGCGAGTGTTGGCGGGGCCGCTGGGGCGGGCGCTGTTGTTCCGCATGGCCAGTAAAAAGACGGCGCAAAAAACGCAAGGTAACTACCCTGCAACAGAACGTATCCTTGAGGTCATCGAAACCGGGCTAGCGCAAGGCAGCAGTAGTGGTTACGACGCAGAGGCCCGTGCGTTTGGTGAGCTGGCGATGACATCCCAGTCTCAGGCGCTACGGCACATCTTTTTTGCCAACACCGACGTGAAAAAGGATCCGGGAAGTGATGCGAAGCCCGGCCCGCTGGACAGCGTTGGCATTTTGGGCGGCGGTCTGATGGGGGGCGGTATTGCTTATGTGACGGCCTGTAAAGGCGGCTTGCCTGTGCGCATCAAAGATATAAACGCTAAGGGAATCAACCATGCGCTGAAGTATAGCTGGGATCAGCTTGAAACGAAGGTTCGTCGCCGTCATATCAAAGCCAGCGAACGCGATAAACAACTGGCGCTGATTTCGGGATCGATCGACTACCGTGGCTTTGCGCATCGCGATTTGATTATTGAAGCCGTGTTTGAAGATTTGTCGCTAAAACAACGGATGGTGGCAGAAGTTGAGCAAAATTGCGCACCTCATACCGTTTTTGCTTCTAACACCTCATCTTTGCCCATTGGCGATATTGCTGCGAATGCTACCAGGCCTGAACAAGTGATTGGTTTACACTTTTTTAGTCCGGTGGAAAAAATGCCGTTGGTCGAAGTGATCCCACATGCCACGACCTCCGAGCAGACGATTGCAACTACCGTTAAGTTAGCGAAAAAACAGGGCAAAACGCCGATAGTGGTCAGAGATAAGGCCGGCTTTTACGTTAACCGCATTTTAGCGCCTTACATTAACGAAGCGATTCGTATGTTGACCGAGGGCGAGCGGGTCGAAACCATAGACGCCGCGCTGGTTAAGTTTGGTTTTCCAGTTGGGCCAATCCAACTTTTGGATGAGGTCGGAATTGATACGGGCACTAAAATTATACCAGTGCTTGAGGCTGCATATGGAGAACGTTTTAGCGCGCCTGCAAATGTTGTTGCTTCAATTTTGAATGACGATCGCAAAGGTAGAAAAAATGGTCGGGGTTTCTATCTTTATGGTGTGAAAGGGCGTAAAAGCAAAAAACAGGTCGACCCTGCAATTTATACGCTTATTGGCGTTCAGGGTCAGGGCCGACTTACCGCTGCGCAGGTAGCAGAGCGGTGCGTCATGTTAATGCTCAATGAAGCAGCTCGTTGTTTCGACGAGAAGATAGTCCGTAGCGCACGTGATGGCGACATCGGCGCTGTATTTGGTATTGGTTTTCCGCCATTCCTCGGCGGCCCGTTCCGGTATATGGATTCACTCGGCGCGGGAGAAGTGGTTGCGACTCTGCAACGGCTGACCACGCAATACGGCTCGCGGTTTGCGCCGTGTGAACAGTTATTGCAGATGGCGGCACACAGTGAAAGATTCTGGAATATTGGGGAAACTGACCTGAATTCATGAGGTCAAAGGTAGGATGAATCCGCACTGAATGTATGGCTCGCGCTCAAAATGTAAACAGAGATTGACTATACTTACGCCGTTGAGGTAAAAAACAGCGTTTCATTCGGTGAATGGATAAGGCACAATGCCGGCCACCATATCGTTATCACAGCCAATAGGGGCTGTGAATAAAGGTATTGGTGATTCTGGTTAACAAAAGCGGTGCAATATGCAAGTTTTTATCATGCGTCACGGCGACGCGGCCCTCGATGCCGCCAGTGATTCGGTTCGTCCCTTAACCTCCTGTGGTTGTGACGAATCTCGCCTGATGGCGAACTGGCTGAAAGGTCAAAAAGTGGATATCGAACGTGTTCTGGTGAGCCCGTTCCTACGAGCCGAACAAACGCTGGATGTGGTGGGGGAATGTATGAACCTGCCAACCGGTGTGGATGTTTTGCCGGAGTTGACTCCTTGCGGCGATGTCGGTCTGGTCAGTGCCTATTTACAGGCTCTGGCCAATGAAGGTATCGCCACGGCACTGGTTATCTCTCACTTGCCTTTAGTGGGGTATCTGGTGTCTGAGCTTTGCCCAGGTGAAACACCGCCGATGTTTACCACATCAGCGATTGCCAGCGTAACGCTTGATGAGAGCGGGAAGGGTACTTTTAACTGGCAGATGAGCCCGTGTAACCTGAAAATGGCAAAAGCGATTTAAAAAGGTTGGTATCGGATAAGGCGCAGCCGTCATCCGAAAATGCAAAGAGCCGCAAACGCGGCTCTTTCTGTTTTTCTGCATCACGGAAGTTCGGGCGGTAGCCACTCTTCTACTTCAATTAGCACCAGCAGCGCGGCGTCGCCACCGTACTCTTTCGGTGCCTGATGAAAAGCCATCACGTGCGGATGCTGGGCCAGCCAAAGCGGCGTTTGCTGTTTCAGAATATGTTTTCCGTGGCCATGCATCACGCAGGCGCAAAATACATGCTCACGACGACAGGCGGCAATCAGCGCGCCTAACTCTTGTTTGGCCTGCTGCTGGGTCAGCCCATGCAGATCGAGAAACAGCTCCGGAGAGTAATCGCCACGGCGCATTTTCTTCAGTTCGAAATGGCTGACGTCGGCACGCAGGTATCTTACCGGACCGTCCGTATTCAGCAGCGGCTGAAACTCATCCGAGAAATAGTGGCTGGCATCAGCTTGCTCCTGTAGCAGTCTTTTAACCGGAACCTCGGCAATTTTTTTACGTGGAGGTCGGTGAACAATGGTGTCCTGTTTAATTTTACGCGTGCCGGTCATCAGCTGGCGAAACAGCGTCTGATCCTCCTCGCTGAGCGATGTTTTCTTTTTCATTCGAGAGTCTCAACTTTTATTTTCCATTAGTTTAACCCGACTCGGCGGGCATCCGATCGCTTAAAACGCAATTTTCGCGCTCAGGCCCTGTGTGAATGCTGATTTATCGCCGTCTTCGTGGCAAACTAGCCGCCGAAATTAATACGAGCATGCCCTGGAGGAATACGTGGATAAAATTTTCGTCGATGAAGCAGTGAGTGAACTGCATACCATTCAGGACATGTTGCGTTGGGCGGTCAGCCGTTTTAGCGCGGCGAACATCTGGTATGGCCATGGCACGGATAACCCATGGGACGAGGCCGTACAACTAGTGCTGCCGTCACTTTATTTGCCGTTGGATATTCCGGAAGACATGCGTACAGCGCGTCTGACCTCCAGCGAGCGTCATCGTATTGTTGAACGCGTGATTCGCCGCGTCAACGAGCGCATTCCGGTTGCTTATCTGACCAACAAAGCCTGGTTCTGCGGGCATGAGTTTTATGTTGATGAACGCGTGCTGGTTCCGCGTTCACCGATTGGCGAGCTTATTAATAACCGCTTTGCGGGCCTTATTAATGAGCAGCCGCAGCATATCCTCGATATGTGTACCGGCAGCGGTTGTATTGCCATTGCCTGCGCGTATGCCTTCCCGGAAGCCGAAGTTGATGCGGTGGATATCTCCACTGACGCGCTGGCGGTGACCGAACACAATATTGAAGAACACGGCCTGATCCATCACGTCACGCCGATCCGTTCCGATCTGTTCCGCGATCTGCTGAAAGTCCAGTATGACCTGATTGTGACCAACCCGCCGTATGTCGATGCGGAAGATATGTCCGATCTGCCAAACGAATATCGTCACGAACCTGAGCTGGGTCTGGCGTCCGGCAGTGATGGGCTGAAACTTACCCGCCGCATTCTGGGGAACGCCCCAGACTACCTGTCAGATAACGGTATTCTGATTTGTGAAGTCGGAAACAGCATGGTACATCTGATAGAGCAATATCCGGATGTACCGTTCACCTGGCTGGAGTTCGACAACGGCGGTGACGGCGTATTCATGCTGACCAAAGAGCAGTTAGTTGCTGCTCGTGAGCACTTCAGCATTTATAAAGACTAATTACACGCGCAAATACACAACACTCATAACGGAGCCGTGATGGCAGGAAACACAATTGGGCAACTCTTTCGCGTAACCACTTTCGGCGAATCACACGGGCTGGCGCTCGGTTGTATTGTCGATGGTGTTCCGCCGGGCATTTCTCTGACAGAAGCTGACTTGCAGCACGATCTCGACAGACGGCGTCCAGGCACATCGCGCTACACTACGCAGCGTCGTGAGCCGGATCAGGTGAAAATCCTCTCCGGGGTGTTCGAGGGCGTTACCACTGGCACCAGCATTGGCCTGCTGATCGAAAATACCGATCAGCGTTCACAGGATTACGGCGCGATTAAGGACGTTTTTCGTCCAGGACACGCCGACTATACCTATGAGCAGAAATATGGCCTGCGCGACTACCGTGGTGGCGGACGTTCGTCCGCACGTGAAACAGCGATGCGCGTGGCGGCCGGAGCGATTGCCAAAAAATATCTGGCGGAAAAGTTCGGCGTTGAGATTCGCGGTTGCCTGACGCAGATGGGTGATATTCCTTTGGAGATAAAAGACTGGTCCCAGGTGGAACTTAACCCGTTCTTTTGCCCGGACCCGGATAAACTCGAAGCTCTGGACGAACTGATGCGCGGGCTGAAGAAAGAGGGCGACTCCATCGGGGCGAAGGTGACCGTTGTTGCAAGCGGTGTGCCTGCGGGTCTTGGCGAACCTGTATTCGACCGCCTGGATGCCGACATCGCCCATGCGCTGATGAGCATTAACGCCGTTAAGGGCGTTGAGATTGGCGACGGATTTGACGTTGTTGCGCTGCGTGGCAGCCAGAACCGAGATGAAATCACCAAAGAAGGTTTCCAGAGTAACCATGCGGGCGGCATTCTGGGTGGGATCAGCAGCGGGCAACAAATCATTGCTCATATGGCACTGAAACCGACGTCCAGTATTACCGTTCCAGGGCGCACCATTAACCGCTTTGGTGACGAAGTCGAAATGATCACTAAAGGTCGTCACGATCCGTGCGTTGGGATCCGCGCCGTACCGATCGCCGAGGCGATGCTGGCGATCGTATTGATGGATCACCTGCTGCGTCAGCGGGCGCAAAATGCGGACGTGAAGACCGATATTCCACGCTGGTAAGAGATGAAAAAAACGGCACTTGCGGCGCTGGCTCTGTTTGCCAGTACCGCCTGTCTGGCGGCGACGCCCTGGCAGAAAATTACCCATCCGGTTGCGGGCAGCGCGCAGTCTATCGGCGCGTTTTCCAATGGCTGTATTGTTGGCGCAGATACGCTGCCTGTACAGTCAGAACATTATCAGGTGATGCGCACCGATCAGCGTCGTTACTTTGGCCATCCGGATCTGGTGAGGTTTATCCAGCGTCTGAGTAATCAGGCTAATAGTCAGGGGCTGGGCACGGTGTTAATCGGCGATATGGGTATGCCGGCCGGTGGGCGATTCAATGGCGGTCACGCCAGCCACCAGACGGGACTGGATGTTGATATTTTCCTGCAACTGCCGAAAACGCGCTGGACCCAGTCGCAACTGCTGCGGCCGCAGGCGTTAGATCTGGTCTCACAGGACGGCAAACGAGTTGTGCCATCACTGTGGAAACCGGAGATTTTTAGCCTGGTAAGGCTGGCTGCAAAAGATAATGAAGTAACGCGTATTTTCGTGAATCCGGCGATTAAGCAACAACTTTGTCTGGATGCAGGGACCGACAGGGACTGGTTGCGTAAAGTGCGGCCATGGTTCCAGCATCGTGCGCATATGCACGTGCGTTTACGTTGCCCTGCCGACAGCCTTGAGTGCGAAGATCAACCGTTACCGCCACCGGGTGACGGCTGTGGCGCGGAGCTGCAAAGCTGGTTCGAACCTCCAAAACCTGGAACCACCAAGCCTGAGAAGAAGACACCGCCGCCGTTGCCGCCTTCCTGCCAGGCGCTACTGGACGAGCATGTACTCTAATGGATCATTTTGCCTCTCTGTTTATGGTGTCGCCACTGCTGCTAGGTGTGCTGTTTTTTGTGGCGATGCTGGCAGGTTTTATTGATTCTCTGGCCGGAGGCGGTGGTCTACTCACCATCCCGGCATTGATGGCGGCCGGGATGCCACCTGCGCAAGCGCTGGCGACCAATAAGTTGCAGGCCTGCGGGGGATCTATCTCTTCCTCCCTCTATTTTATTCGTCGTGGCGTGGTTAATCTGGCGGATCAGAAGCTCAATATCTTCATGACGTTTGTCGGATCAATGAGCGGGGCGCTATTGGTTCAGCACGTGCAGTCAGATGTTCTGCGCCAGATCCTGCCGGTTCTGGTTATATGTATTGGCCTTTACTTTCTGTTGATGCCGAAAGTGGGGGAAGAGGACCGACAGCGTCGATTGCACGGTTTACCTTTCGCGCTGGTGGCGGGAGGCTGCGTCGGTTTTTACGATGGCTTTTTTGGTCCGGCGGCAGGGTCGTTCTACGCGCTGGCCTTTGTCATGCTGTGCGGATACAACCTGGCGAAATCGACGGCCCACGCCAAAGTATTAAATGCCACATCGAATATCGGTGGGTTGTTGTTGTTTGCCCTCGGCGGCAAAGTGATTTGGGCGACAGGTTTTGTGATGCTCATTGGCCAGTTTATTGGCGCACGGATGGGCTCTCGACTGGTGCTCAGCAAAGGACAAAAACTCATTCGGCCAATGATCGTTATTGTCTCCGCCGTGATGAGCGCCAAGCTACTTTATGATAATCATGGACAGGAGATTCTCCACTGGCTGGGGATGAATTAATGAATAATACGCACCACTACGAACAGTTAATTGAGATTTTTAACGGCTGCTTTGCCGATGAATTTAATACCCGTCTGATTAAAGGCGACGACGAACCGATCTATCTTCCTGCGGATGCGGAATTACCGTATCACCGTATCGTTTTTGCGCATGGTTATTACGCCAGTGCGTTACACGAAATTTCACACTGGTGCATCGCCGGTAAAGCTCGTCGTGAGCTGGTCGATTTTGGTTACTGGTACTGCCCGGACGGACGCGACGCGAAGACACAATGCCAGTTTGAAGATGTGGAAGTGAAGCCGCAGGCGTTTGACTGGTTGTTTTGCATGGCGGCGGGGTACCCGTTTAACGTCAGTTGCGACAACCTCGAAGGGGACTTTGAACCAGACCGCGTGGTATTCCAGCGCCGTGTTCATGCTCAGGTAATGGAGTACCTGGAAAAGGGGATCCCTGAACGTCCGGCGCGTTTTATTAACGCGTTACAGAATTATTATCACACGCCTGAACTTACGGCGGAACAATTCCCGTGGCCCGAAGCGCTCAACTGAAGCTGCTGCCACGTTTACAATGAGGAAAGAAGATGATCGCGGAGTTTGAATCACGCATTCTGGCATTAATCGACGATATGGTAGAGCACGCCAGCGATGATGAGTTGTTTGCCAGTGGCTATTTGCGTGGACACCTGACGCTGGCTGTGGCTGAGTTGGATGCTGGCGAGGACCATTCCGCTGAGGCATTGTACGCCAATGTGACCAGCAGCCTGGAAAAAGCCATCAGCGCAGGCGAACTCTCGCCGCGTGACCAGGCGTTAGTGAAAGAGATGTGGGACACTTTATTTCAAAAGGCAACGCAATAATAATTGCAGTGGATTGTGCCGGATGGCGACGCGAAGGCGTCTTATCCGGCCTACGTGGACGGGGGGTGTTGGCCTGATAAGCGTAGCGCCATCAGGCAATGATGAGATGGTATCTTATTTCACCGCTTTACCCTTCAATAACTTCCTTACCCACAGACGATTAGGATTCAGCGCAGCCAGCGTGCTGGCATCCATAGGGATAGGTTCATCGCTCATTTGCGATGCCAGAATTTCTGCACACAGCGGGGCAGTACACAGCCCGCGCGAGCCCAGCGCACCCAACATAAATAAATCGGAATAAACCGGGGCGTTTACGGCGTGCTCTCTGTCTTCGGCAAGAGTGGCATACTGGCTGAGCGTGGCGTCATAATCCGCGACGTTGCCGACCATCGGCATGTGATCGCGCGTGGCGCAGCGCACTCCACAACGGGCGGCATTGCCACTAACGTCTACTTCTTTTGCCCACGCGGCATTCGGGAAACAATCTATTAAGCGCTGACGGTTTTGCTGCTGATCGTCAGCACGATACACCGTTTCTTCACTTCCGCGATGATAACTGGCGCCAATGCAGTGCTGCTGATTTTGCGGGTTGTGCGGCGTGAGGTAGCCGTCATAGCACAGCACCTGACGCAGCGCTGAAAGCGAAGGCGTAGTAGGAATGTGACTCACCTGACCGCCTACGGAGTACACCGGTAGCGACTGCGTCTGTTCAACGCTGTTAATGCGATGCCCGTTAGCCAGCACTACCGCAGCGTGAGTGGCGGTTGCTCCATTGGCAAACGCCAATTTCCAGTTTTCTGTCTGTCGAGACAGTGAGGCCAGCGTATGTTGATACCGGGTGCGTAATCCCAGCGTTGCGGCATAGTCGAATACGGCGGCGGTTAACTGTGCCGGACACAGCCATCCTCCGGCGGGGTACTGAATCCCGCCGCATCCGGTTTTTACGCCGGTCGTTTGTAAAACCTGCTCTGCGTCAACTCCGACGGCGAGCGCATCGGGCAATTCAAGGGACAACATTTGGTCGATTTTTTGCTGGCTTTTCTCATCCCACGCCAGTTGCGTCACGCCGCACCAGTCATGCGCGAACTCAACGGGGAGGGCGTCATACAGCCGGCGGGCGAAGGTAAACGCGGTGGGGAAAAAGAGATTAATGGCCGCGTCATGTTTGCTCAGTAGCGGATAAAGAGCGCCCTGGCGATTGCCGGATGCACCCCCGACTGGGTTATCGTCGGCGCAATAGAGCGTGACCTGCCAGCCGCGGCGCAGTAACGCCAACGACAGCAATGCGCTGGCAATCCCCCCGCCAATAATGGCGGCTTCGCGTTTATCTGTTCCGGTACGTGCAAACCAGGGTGCCGAGGAGGGGAGCGCCAGCGTCTTATCCATTACGCCACAAAGCATTTCTCGTTTGCGACCAAAGCCTTTGCATTTTTGCATCGTAAACCCGGCTTCCTGCAATCCCCGACGCACAAAGCCTGCTGAGGTGAAGGTCGCCAGCGTGCCGCCGGGGCGAGCCAGACGGGCCATTGCGTTAAACAGCGTTGGCGTCCACATATCCGGATTTTTTGCCGGCGCGAAACCGTCCAGAAACCAGGCATCCACTTTTTGATTCAGGGAGTCATCCAGCTTGCTGGTCAGTTCGTTAATATCGCCAAACCACAGATCCAGCGTGACGCGTCCTTCATCAAGGAGCAGGCGATGGCATCCCGCCAGCGGCAGCGGCCATTGCTCTTGCAGCGCCGTGGCCCACGGGGCAAGTTCTGGCCAGTGCTGATGGGCTAAGGTCAGATCTTCACGCGTCAGCGGAAATTTTTCAAAACTGATGAAATGTAATCTTTCCAGGGTAGCGTCAGGGTGGGTATCGAGGAATTCGGCAAACGCCTGCCAGAGTGTCAGGAAGTTAAGTCCGGTGCCAAACCCGCTTTCGGCCACCACGAAGAGGGGACGTGAATGCGCAGGGAATCGCTGGGCGAGATGATTCCCGCCGAGAAAGACGTAACGTGTCTCTTCCAGCCCGTTATCATTAGAAAAATAGACATCGTCAAAATCTCGGGAAACAGGTGTACCCTCAGCGTTGAATTCAAGGTTGGCAGGTTGTATAGCGTATTGTTTCACGTAAGTTACTCGTCTGGCAGGCTGTGCCCCGATCTTAGCGATGAGTGCCTGGCTGCGCAAATTTCCACATTAAATGGCTGATCGGACTTGTTCGGCGTACAAGTGTACGCTATTGTGCCACTCGAAACTTTAAAATAGTGCGACTTACAGAGGTATTGAATGAAACGTGCAGTGATTACTGGCTTGGGCATCGTTTCCAGCATCGGTAATAACCAGCAGGAAGTCCTGGCATCTCTGCGTGAAGGACGTTCAGGGATCACTTTCTCTCAGGAGCTGAAGGACTCCGGCATGCGTAGCCACGTATGGGGCAACGTAAAACTGGATACCACTGGCCTCATTGACCGCAAAGTAGTGCGCTTCATGAGCGACGCATCCATCTATGCATTCCTTTCTATGGAACAGGCAGTGGCTGATGCCGGCCTTGCAGCAGAAGATTACCAGAACAACCCGCGCGTTGGCCTGATTGCAGGTTCCGGCGGCGGCTCCCCGCGTTTTCAGGTGTTCGGTGCTGACGCAATGCGTAGCCCGCGTGGTCTGAAAGCGGTTGGCCCGTATGTGGTCACCAAAGCGATGGCGTCCGGCGTTTCTGCCTGCCTCGCAACGCCGTTCAAAATCCACGGCGTAAACTACTCTATCAGCTCTGCCTGTGCGACATCCGCGCACTGTATCGGTAACGCGGTAGAGCAAATTCAGCTGGGCAAACAGGACATCGTTTTCGCTGGCGGCGGCGAAGAGCTGTGCTGGGAAATGGCGTGTGAATTCGACGCCATGGGCGCGCTGTCTACCAAATATAACGACGATCCATCCAAAGCTTCCCGTACCTATGACGCACACCGTGACGGTTTCGTTATTGCTGGCGGCGGCGGTATGGTCGTGGTCGAAGAGCTGGAACACGCTCTGGCACGTGGCGCGCACATCTATGCGGAAATCGTCGGTTATGGCGCAACGTCCGATGGCGCAGACATGGTTGCTCCGTCTGGCGAAGGCGCAGTACGTTGCATGCAGATGGCGATGCACGGCGTAGACACGCCGATCGACTACCTGAACTCCCACGGTACCTCTACTCCGGTAGGCGACGTCAAAGAGCTGGGTGCGATTCGTGAAGTGTTTGGCGACAACAGCCCGGCAATCTCCGCAACCAAAGCGATGACCGGTCACTCACTGGGCGCGGCTGGCGTTCAGGAAGCTATCTACTCTCTGCTGATGCTGGAACACGGTTTTATCGCGCCAAGCATCAACATTGAAGAGCTGGACGAGCAGGCGGCAGGTCTGAACATCGTGACCAAACCGACCGAGCAGGCGCTGACGACTGTAATGTCCAACAGCTTCGGTTTTGGCGGCACCAACGCCACGCTGGTTATGCGTAAGCTGTAAGCGTAAGACTGAAAGATTATGCAAGAGGGGAGCCTGATGGCTCCCTTTTTTATATCGTTGACAACCGCTCTGGTTTACAGGCAGACTCCAGCTTCAACATTATCCTCTTGATAATGCGTAAGCGTTTAACGTTATCCAACGCACCTTAATCCTGATAGTCAGGTAGAGGGGGCGTGGGCATTCCTCGCCTTACTCTGCATTTTGGAGTAACGCATGACAGCTGTAACCCAACAAGAAAAAACACCTTCGGCGAACTTTTCGCTGTTTCGCATCGCTTTTGCGGTTTTCCTGACCTATATGACGGTCGGTTTACCTTTGCCCGTCATTCCTCTGTTTGTGCACCAGGAACTGGGCTATGGCAATACCATGGTCGGCATCGCCGTCGGCGTACAGTTTCTGGCGACGGTATTAACACGCGGCTACGCCGGGCGGTTAGCCGATCAATATGGTGCCAAACGCTCGGCGCTGCAGGGGATGTTTGCCTGTGGGCTGGCGGGTGCGGCGTGGCTGTTAGCCGCGCTATTGCCCGTTTCTGTTCCCGTAAAATTTGCGTTGCTAATCGTCGGTCGTTTGATCCTCGGTTTTGGCGAAAGCCAACTGCTCACCGGAACGCTGACCTGGGGGCTGGGGCTGGTCGGCCCAACACGCTCCGGTAAGGTGATGTCATGGAACGGAATGGCGATTTACGGCGCGCTGGCCGCCGGTGCACCGTTGGGCCTGTTGATCCACAGCCACTTTGGCTTCGCGGCGCTGGCGGGAACCACGATGGTATTACCGCTGCTGGCATGGGTATTCAACGGCACCGTGCGTAAAGTGCCTGCACATGCAGGAGAACGTCCTTCGTTATGGAGCGTGGTAGGGCTTATCTGGAAACCGGGCCTGGGCCTGGCGCTGCAGGGCGTTGGCTTTGCGGTGATCGGTACATTTATTTCACTCTATTTTGTCAGCAACGGCTGGACGATGGCGGGGTTCACCCTGACCGCGTTTGGCGGGGCGTTTGTGCTGATGCGCATTCTGTTTGGCTGGATGCCGGACCGGTTCGGCGGCGTGAAGGTTGCCGTTGTCTCTTTGCTGGTGGAAACCGCAGGACTGATTCTGCTGTGGCAGGCCCCAACAGCCTGGGTTGCACTGCTTGGAGCGGCATTAACCGGGGCCGGGTGTTCGCTTATCTTCCCGGCCTTGGGCGTCGAGGTGGTGAAGCGAGTACCCGCGCAGGTTCGCGGTACGGCGCTGGGCGGGTACGCCGCATTTCAGGATATCTCCTACGGCATAAGCGGGCCGGTCGCCGGGGTGCTGGCCACCGCGTACGGTTATCCCTCAGTGTTCCTTGCCGGGGCGATATCCGCCGTGGTGGGGATTATTGTAACGTTGCTTACGCTGCGTAAAGGTTAAGCGACCAGCCAGAAAATGGCTAACGCAATCATCAATGCAACAAACAACAGTCCCGGTCGTGCCGACAGAGATTTAACCGTTTCAATCATCGGCGCGAACGGGCTGTAAATGGGTTGCAGATGACGCGGATCGCTGAGCTCGCGTTCTCGTTCCACGCGACGCAGGAAAATTTGATTGAGCAAGTCCTGCACCTGCACCGTGGTCAGAATCGATTGTGGTTGGATCTGATACGTCTGCTGCGCGTACTCTTTTATTGCTGTCAGCTCATTCGGCTCTAATGGCAACTTCAGCGCAGCCTGGAGCGTTTGTAGCGTCGGGGCGCTTTGCAGGCTGAGCGTCTGGCGCGCCTGCAGCCAGGTGACCAGGTGCGTAAACTGTTTGGCAGGGATCAGCTCACCGCTTTTTACGCCAGACAACTCCAGCATCGACTGCCAGATCATCTTCCCGGATTCTCCCGTGGCCGCCGCCAGTTTGGTAACTAACTGGTTCAGCGTATTGTGCTCTGCGGGGAGCAACGGGCGATCGGTTGCCGGGCGCTGCTGCGGCTGTGGTATCGACAGCTGCCCTTGTTGCAGCAGCGTGAGCACGTTTTTCAACTGCTCAGGCGTGAGCTGGCTGAGCGCCGTTTGCCCATACCGCTGACGGATAAAATCACTCACCGCCTGGCGATTATTTCCCTGGCTCAGTAATTCAGTGAGCTGCGAAAGCACCTGACGATTAACATGATTTTGCTGAGCAACTCCCAGCCGTTGGTTAAGGTTTTGCTCAGCGGCTGGAAAGTGACGTGACTGCAGCGGAGTATCACTTTTGACGCCCAGATCGTGCTTCATTCCGGCCCACACCTCAGCACTTTGCTGCTGGGTGAGTGAAATCAAACGGGTAATTAGTCGTTCCAACACAGTACGTTGTTGTGTGGATAACGGTTGTTCACCCGCAGCGGAAGGGGCATTTTGGCCTTCGCCGGGAGGGCGTGCGGGCGTACCTGAAATGGGCTGCATCATCTCTGTTCCTTAAATCTGTGCTGACCAGGTCTCGCAGTATGCCTGGCGGCGAGATTATGGCACACTTGCCCGGTTAACTCTCGTTCTCAAACAGGTGCGAAAGACGTGAAAATCCTCGTTGATGAAAATATGCCCTATGCCCGCGAACTGTTCAGTCGTTTGGGGGAGGTCAAAGCGGTTCCCGGTCGTCCGATTCCCGTTGCTGAACTGGATGATGCGGATGCTTTAATGGTGCGCTCGGTGACGAAAGTAAATGAATCACTGCTTGGAGGAAAACCGGTTAAATTTGTCGGTACGGCAACCGCTGGTACAGACCATGTGGATGACGCCTGGCTTGCGCAGGCTGGGATCGGTTTTTCCGCCGCGCCCGGTTGTAACGCGATAGCGGTCGTAGAATATGTTTTTTCAGCGTTGCTGATGCTGGCGGAGCGTGACGGGTTTTCGTTACGCGATCGTACCGTAGGCATTGTGGGTGTGGGCAACGTGGGTGGGCGTTTGCAGGCGCGTCTGGAAGCGCTGGGGATCCGCACGCTGCTGTGCGATCCACCGCGAGCCGATCGCGGTGACGAGGGCGATTTCCGCTCGCTGGACGAACTGGTAGAGCAAGCCGATGTGCTGACTTTCCATACGCCACTGTTTAAAGACGGACCCTACAAAACGCTGCACATGGCGGATGATGCGCTGATTAGCCGACTGAAGCCGGGCACTATTCTGATCAACGCCTGCCGTGGGCCGGTCATCGACAATACAGCATTGCTGAACCGGTTGAATGCCGGTCAGTCGCTGAGCGTTGTGCTGGATGTCTGGGAAGGAGAGCCGGATCTCAATGTGGCGTTGCTGGAGAAAGCCGATATCGGCACGGCGCACATTGCCGGGTATACCCTCGAAGGAAAAGCGCGTGGCACCACGCAGGTCTTTGAGGCCTATAGTAAGTTTATTGGTCACGAGCAGCACGTTGCGCTCAGTACCCTGTTACCCGCGCCGGAATTTGGTCGTATCACCCTGCATGGCCCGTTAGATCAGCCAACGCTGAAAAGGCTGGTGCATTTAGTGTATGATGTGCGCCGCGATGATGCGCCGCTGCGTAAAGTCGCTGGAATTCCGGGTGAGTTTGATAAACTGCGTAAAAATTACCTTGAGCGTCGTGAGTGGTCGTCTTTATATGTGATGTGTGACGACGCAACGGCTGCTGCCTTATTGTGTAAGCTGGGTTTTAACGCTGTTCATCATCCGGCACATTAATGTCTTCTTAATGCTCCCTGTCGAATAATGCGACAGGGACGCTTACGTATTTCTTGGAGTAAATCACCATGTCTGAAGGCTGGAATATTGCCATTCTGGGCGCAACGGGCGCCGTAGGCGAAGCCCTGCTCGATACGCTGGCTGAACGCCAGTTCCCGGTCGGTGAAATTTATGCGCTGGCGCGTAATGAAAGCGCCGGTGAGCATCTGCGTTTTAACGGTAAATCGGTCATAGTGCAGGACGTTGCAGACTTTGACTGGACGCAGGCACAGTTGGCATTTTTTGTTGCGGGCACTGAAGCCACCGCCGCATGGGTAGAAGAAGCAACAAATGCGGGTTGCCTGGTGATTGACAGCAGCGGTCTGTTCGCGCTTGAACCAGACGTTCCGCTGGTGGTTCCGGACGTTAACCCGTTCGTGCTGGCGGATTACCGTAACCGCAATGTGATTGCGGTACCAAACAGCCTGACAAGCCAGTTGCTGTCAGCGCTGAAACCATTGATTGATGACGGCGGGCTGTCACGGATTACGGTGACCAATATTATTTCGGCTTCCGCTCACGGCAAAAAAGCCGTAGACGCACTGGCCGGACAAAGCGCGAAATTGCTTAACGGCATCCCGATTGACGAAGATGATTTCTTTGGTCGTCAGCTGGCGTTCAATATGCTGCCGCTGCTGCCCGATCGCGAAGGCAGCGTGCGTGAAGAGCGTCGTATTGTTGATGAAGTGCGCAAAATTATGCAGGATGACGGCCTGCTGATCTCCGCCAGCATCGTGCAGTCCCCGGTGTTTTATGGCCATGCGCAGATGGTGAATTTTGAAGCCCTGCGCCCGTTGGCGGCGGAAGAAGCACGTGATGCGTTTTCACGCGGCGAAGATGTGGTGTTGTCGGAAGAGACCGACTTCCCGACTCAGGTTGGCGACGCGTCAGGTACTCCGCACCTTTCTATTGGCTGCGTGCATAACGATTACGGTATGCCGGAGCAAGTTCAGTTCTGGTCTGTGGCAGACAACGTACGCTTTGGTGGCGCGTTAATGGCGGTGAAAATTGCGGAAAAACTGGTGCAGGAGTACCTGTACTAATGTCTGACCAGCAACAGCCGTCAACCCATAAAATTGCGCTGGGCATTGAGTATGACGGCAGCAAATATTATGGCTGGCAGCGCCAGAACGAAGTGCGTAGCGTTCAGGAAAAACTGGAAAAAGCGCTTTCTCAGGTGGCGAACGAACGCATTAATGTTTTTTGTGCAGGTCGCACGGATGCGGGCGTTCATGGCACTGGGCAGGTCGTGCATTTTGAAACCACTGCCCAGCGTAAAGATGCGGCCTGGACACTGGGGGTAAATGCGAATTTACCTGGTGACATCGCCGTGCGCTGGGTGAAAGCTGTACCTGATGATTTTCATGCCAGATTTAGCGCTACGGCTCGCCGTTATCGCTACATCATCTACAATCATCGGTTGCGCCCTGCGGTTTTGGGTAAAGGGGTAACCCATTATTATGAACCGCTGGACGCTGAGCGTATGCATCGTGCAGCCCAGTGTCTGATTGGCGAAAATGATTTTACCTCGTTCCGTGCGGTACAGTGCCAGTCGCGCACACCGTGGCGTAACGTGATGCACATTAACGTTGAACGTTTCGGTGCATATGTGGTGGTGGATATTAAAGCGAATGCCTTTGTACATCATATGGTCAGGAATATTGTCGGCAGCCTGATGGAAGTTGGCGCCAACAACCAGCCGGAGAGCTGGATAGCAGAACTGTTAGCGGCAAAGGACAGAACGCTGGCAGCGGCAACGGCGAAAGCGGAAGGACTGTATCTGGTTGCAGTAGATTACCCGGATCGGTTCGACCTGCCAAAACCGCCTATGGGCCCGCTATTTCTGGCGGACTAATTTGAGTCGTATAAAGGCATAACTATGGACCTGATTTACTTTCTTATTGATTTTATCCTGCACATTGATGTGCACCTGGCGGAGCTGGTCGCGGAATACGGTATCTGGGTATACGCGATTCTGTTTCTGATCCTGTTCTGCGAAACCGGGCTGGTGGTGACGCCGTTCCTGCCGGGAGACTCGCTGCTGTTTGTTGCTGGTGCGCTTTCTGCGCTGCCGACCAATGATCTCAATGTTCATCTGATGGTGGCGCTGATGATTGTGGCGGCGATTGTGGGCGATGCAGTGAACTACACTATTGGCCGATTGTTCGGGGAAAAACTTTTCAGTAACCCGAACTCCAAAATTTTCCGTCGCAGCTACCTGGATAAAACCCATGCGTTCTACGAGCGTCATGGCGGTAAGACGATTATCCTGGCGCGTTTCGTGCCTATCGTGCGCACATTTGCGCCGTTTGTTGCCGGTATGGGACATATGTCCTACCGTCACTTTGCGATGTATAACGTCGTAGGTGCATTGCTGTGGGTATTGTTGTTCACCTACGCAGGCTACCTGTTCGGCGATCTGCCGATTGTCCAGGAGAACCTGAAATTACTGATTGTGGCGATTATCGTCCTTTCCGTATTGCCGGGGGTGATTGAAGTAATTCGCCATAAACGTGCTGCGTCACGGGCTGCAAAATAGAAAGTAACTCAGCGGTTCGACCACTTTTTTATCCAAAGTTTCGGGCTGTTATGTTTTAATGTGCAACATTCATGGTCTGTTAGGGGCAAAAATGGCATTATGCGCCCCTTATAACAAAGCTGACTAGGGTTCAGGCAGAAAGGTCACCAATGAGCTGGATTGAACGAATTAAAAGCAACATTACTCCCACCCGCAAGGCAAGCATTCCTGAAGGGGTGTGGACCAAGTGTGATAGCTGCGGTCAGGTTTTATACCGTGCTGAGCTGGAACGTAATCTTGAGGTCTGTCCGAAGTGTGACCATCATATGCGCATGTCGGCGCGCAATCGCCTGCATAGCCTGTTAGATGAAGGTTCTCTTGTGGAACTGGGTAGCGAGCTTGAGCCGAAAGACGTGCTGAAGTTTCGTGACTCCAAAAAATACAAAGACAGACTGGCTTCTGCGCAGAAAGAAACCGGCGAGAAAGATGCGCTGGTGGTGATGAAAGGCACGCTGCATGGTATGCCGGTCGTCGCTGCGGCATTCGAGTTCGCGTTTATGGGCGGCTCCATGGGCTCTGTGGTCGGTGCGCGTTTTGTCCGTGCCGTTGAGCAGGCACTGGAAGACAACTGTCCGCTGATCTGCTTCTCCGCTTCTGGCGGGGCGCGTATGCAGGAAGCGCTGATGTCTCTGATGCAGATGGCAAAAACCTCTGCTGCGCTGGCGAAAATGCAGGAACGCGGTTTACCGTATATTTCTGTACTGACCGACCCAACAATGGGTGGTGTTTCCGCAAGCTTCGCGATGCTGGGCGATCTCAACATTGCAGAACCGAAAGCACTGATCGGCTTCGCGGGTCCGCGTGTTATCGAGCAAACCGTACGTGAGAAACTGCCGCCGGGATTCCAGCGCAGCGAGTTCCTGATTGAAAAAGGCGCTATCGATATGATCGTCCGCCGTCCGGAAATGCGCCTGAAACTGGCAAGCATCCTGGCGAAGCTGATGAATCTTCCTGCGCCGAATCCGGATGAGCCGCGTGAAGGCGAGGTGGTATCTCCGGTACCCGATCAGGAATCAGAAGCCTGATAACTTACTCTATGGATTTCGAGTTGCAGGAAGACGGCAAGAGAGTGAATCCCGATGAGCTTGCACGGGCAAGTGATTCGGGTGAGCGAGAGCAGCCAACACACCTGCAGCTTGAAAGACGACGAGTAAAAAAGGGCAGGGCCAACTGGCGCTGCCTTTTGCTTTAATCTACGTAATAAAATTACAGGCATCATGGACAATAAACGTATTCCTCAAGCCGCGTCGCCCCTGGCGTCGTGGCTTTCTTATCTGGAAAACCTGCACAGTAAAACCATCGATCTTGGCCTTGAGCGCGTAAGCCAGGTAGCGTGCAAACTGGGTGTATTGAAACCCGCGCCATTTGTGTTTACGGTGGCAGGAACCAACGGAAAAGGCACGACCTGTCGTACGCTGGAATCTGTGCTGACTGCGGCAGGATATAAAGTTGGGGTATATAGTTCGCCTCATCTGGTGCGCTACACGGAACGCGTACGCGTGCAGGGGGGGGAACTGCCGGAATCAGCCCATACCGCCTCGTTTGCTGAGATTGAAGACGCTCGTGGTGATATTTCCCTGACTTATTTTGAATACGGTACGTTATCGGCACTCTGGCTGTTTAAACAGGCCCAACTGGATGTCGTTATTCTGGAAGTGGGATTAGGCGGCCGCCTTGACGCCACCAATATCGTCGATGCCGATGTCGCTGTAGTCACCAGTATTGCGCTTGACCATACTGACTGGCTGGGCCCGGATCGCGAAAGTATTGGTCGTGAGAAGGCGGGCATTTTCCGTGCAGAGAAACCGGCTATCGTCGGCGAGCCTGAAATGCCTTACACCATCGCGGATGTCGCGCAAGAGTGCGGGGCGATTTTGCAACGCTGCGGCGTAGACTGGCGCTATGCGGTTACTGAGAACGACTGGTCGTTTACGGATGCTCATGGAACGTTGGCGCATTTGCCGTTGCCTCAGGTGCCACAACCTAATGCTGCTACCGCGCTGGCCGCGCTGCGCGCAAGCGGGCTGAACGTTAGCGAGCAGGCGATTCGTGACGGCATCGAACGCGCGATTTTACCGGGGCGCTTCCAGATTGTGAGCGAGTCGCCGCGAGTGATTTTCGATGTTGCCCATAACCCGCATGCGGCAGAGTATCTGACCGGACGTCTGAAAAAGTTAGTGAAAAGCGGGCGTGTACTTGCGGTTATCGGTATGCTACATGATAAAGATATTGCCGGTACGTTAGCCTGGTTAAAAAGCGTGGTTGACGTCTGGTACTGTGCGCCTCTGGAAGGGCCGCGTGGCGCAACGGCAGAACAACTGCTGGAGCACCTGGGCAAAGGCAACGCTTATGACAGCGTGGCGCAGGCATGGTCTGCAGCACTTGCTGAGGCGAAGCCAGAAGATACCGTGTTGGTGTGTGGATCCTTTCACACTGTCGCACATGTCATGGAAGTAATAGACGTGGGGAGAAGCGGTGGCGAGTAAGTTTCAGAATCGATTAGTCGGCACAATTGTGCTAGTCGCGCTCGGGGTAATTGTGCTTCCCGGGCTGCTTGACGGGCAGAAAAAGCATTATCAGGATGAATTTGCAGCGATCCCACTGGTGCCTAAACCCGGTGATCGCGATGAACCAGACATGATGCCTGCAGCAACGCAGGCGCTGCCGACTCAGCCGCCGGAAGGGGCGGCAGAAGAGGTGCGTGCGGGTGATGCTGCCGCGCCATCGTTGGATCCATCACGTTTGACGACGACAAACAGCGCGGAATTAGATCCTGTCCCTGCGCCTGTGGAACCACCGAAACCTAAACCGAAACCGCAGCCTGTTGCCGTCGCTCCGACGCCGGCACCGACTCCAGCGCCGAAACCGGCCGCTGAAGAAGCGCCAGCCCCAACCGGCAAAGCGTACGTTGTACAGCTCGGTGCACTGAAAAATGCGGATAAGGTCAATGAGATCGTGGGTAAACTTCGTGGCGCGGGCTTCCGGGTATATACTTCCCCGTCAACGCCGGTGCAGGGTAAAATAACCCGCATTCTCGTCGGGCCGGACGCCTCCAAAGATAAGCTAAAGAACTCGCTGGGCGAGCTGCAAAAGATCTCTGGTCTGAGTGGCGTCGTGATGGGGTACACCCCTAATTAAGGGATTGCGCTGTTTACGGCGCAGCCCTGATTCAGGCCGGATACGGTGTTTTTACCGCTATCCGGTAGTGCCCGAAGAGGCATAAAACGGTATGGCGTTGAAGATTTTTTCAGCGCCATTTTTATTTACGCGTGGAAAGGAAATCCCTACGCAAACGTTTTCTTTTTCTGTTAGAATGCGCCCCGAACAGGACGACAGGGCGTAAAATCGTGGGACACATATGGTCTGGATTGATTACGCCATTATCGCGGTGATTGGTTTTTCCTGTCTGGTTAGCCTGATCCGTGGCTTTGTTCGTGAAGCATTATCGTTGGTGACTTGGGGTTGTGCTTTCTTTGTCGCCAGCCATTACTACACTTACCTGTCTGTCTGGTTTACGGGCTTTGAAGACGAACTGGTTCGAAATGGGATTGCTATCGCGATACTGTTCATCGCGACACTTATCGTCGGCGCTATCGTTAACTTTGTGATAGGCCAACTGGTAGAGAAAACAGGACTGTCGGGTACCGACAGGGTGTTGGGGATCTGCTTCGGTGCTTTGCGTGGAGCGTTGATCGTTGCCGCCATACTGTTCTTTCTCGATACCTTTACCGGTCTGTCGAAAAGTGAAGACTGGGGTAAGTCGCAGCTGATTCCGCAGTTCAGTTTCATCATCAGATGGTTCTTTGACTATCTGCAAAGCTCGTCAAGTTTCTTGCCCAAAGTATAAACTTTGGGTCGTTGCTGAACGAGGAAAAGACGTATGTGCGGTATTGTCGGTATCGCCGGTGTTATGCCGGTAAACCAGTCGATTTATGACGCGTTAACGGTGCTCCAGCATCGTGGTCAGGATGCTGCGGGCATCATCACCATTGATGCCAACAACTGCTTCCGCTTGCGTAAAGCAAACGGAATGGTGAGCGATATTTTTGAAGCGCGCCATATGCAGCGTTTGCAGGGCAATATGGGCATCGGTCATGTGCGTTACCCAACGGCTGGCAGCTCCAGCGCCTCCGAAGCTCAACCTTTTTACGTCAACTCACCGTATGGCATCACTCTTGCTCATAATGGCAACCTGACCAACGCGCATGAGTTGCGTAAAAAGCTGTTTGAAGAAAAGCGCCGCCACATCAATACCACTTCAGATTCTGAAATTCTGCTGAATATTTTCGCCAGCGAGCTGGATAACTTCCGCCATTACCCGCTGGAGGCCGACAATATTTTTGCTGCCATTGCGGCAACCAACCGCCAGATTCGCGGCGCCTATGCCTGCGTGGCGATGATTATCGGTCACGGTATGGTTGCCTTCCGCGACCCTAACGGTATCCGTCCTCTGGTAATGGGCAAACGCGATATTGGCGATGGCCGTACCGAGTACATGGTGGCGTCTGAGAGCGTAGCGCTGGACACGTTGGGCTTTGAATTCCTGCGCGACGTAGCCCCTGGCGAAGCGGTGTATATCACCGAAAAAGGCCAGCTGTTTACCCGTCAGTGTGCTGATAACCCGTTGAGCAATCCGTGTCTGTTTGAATACGTTTACTTCGCTCGTCCTGACTCCTTTATCGACAAGATTTCCGTCTACAGCGCCCGTGTGAATATGGGGACTAAGCTTGGCGAAAAAATTGCCCGTGAGTGGGAAGATCTGGACATCGACGTAGTCATCCCAATCCCGGAAACCTCCTGCGATATCGCGCTGGAAATTGCCCGTATTCTCGGTAAGCCGTACCGTCAGGGGTTTGTGAAAAACCGCTATGTGGGACGCACCTTTATCATGCCGGGCCAGCAGCTGCGCCGTAAATCAGTACGCCGTAAGCTGAACGCTAACCGTGCGGAATTCCGTGATAAAAACGTGCTGCTGGTGGATGATTCCATCGTGCGCGGCACCACTTCAGAACAAATTATCGAGATGGCGCGTGAAGCCGGAGCGAAGAAGGTGTATCTGGCCTCTGCCGCCCCGGAAATTCGCTTCCCGAACGTTTATGGCATCGATATGCCTACGGCGACGGAGCTGATTGCGCATGGTCGTGAAGTGGACGAGATTCGCCAGATAATCGGCGCAGATGGTCTAATCTTCCAGGACCTGAACGATCTGATTGAAGCTGTCCGTGCTGAGAATCCGGATATTCAGCAGTTTGAATGTTCAGTGTTTAACGGTGTGTACGTCACCAAAGACGTCGACCAGCAATATCTCGATTTCCTCGACTCCCTGCGTAATGATGATGCTAAAGCGGTATTGCGTCAGAACGAAGCGGAAAACCTTGAAATGCACAACGAAGGTTAATGTTTGCTCGCAAGCAAGGGCGCAACCTGCACCCTTGCTTGCAACTCACCGTAATTTCCTGCAAAGTCGGCCCTGAGCAAGTAAGGGCTATTACACATGAAACGACTCATCATTGGTATTTCTGGCGCAAGCGGGGCAATTTACGGCGTGCGCCTGCTGCAGGTTTTGCGTGACGTTACCGATGTGGAAACCCATCTGGTGATGAGTGCCGCTGCCCGGCAGACGCTGGCACTGGAAACGGACCTCTCTGTGCGCGACGTGCAGGCGCTGGCAAATGTGAATCATGATACGCGCGATATCGCCGCCAGTATCTCCTCCGGCTCTTTTCAGACCGCCGGCATGGTTATCCTGCCGTGTTCAATCAAAACCCTTTCCGGCATTGTCCACAGTTACACCGATGGGTTGCTTACCCGTGCGGCAGATGTGGTGTTGAAAGAACGTCGTCCGCTGGTGCTGTGTGTACGCGAAACGCCGCTGCATCTGGGGCATCTGCGCCTCATGACCCAGGCGGCAGAAATTGGCGCAGTGATTATGCCACCAGTCCCGGCGTTCTATCATCGTCCACAAACGCTCGATGATGTGATTAATCAAACGGTTAATCGCGTGCTTGACCAGTTTGATATTACCCTTCCGCAGGACCTGTTCACCCGCTGGCAAGGGGCGTAAGCCGTTCCATCAGCGTGCAAAGAAACATCCGTTGCCCTGTTTCAGGGCAATTTTGTAACCGCGATCATATCCTCAACATTTAATTCGTTAAAACTCAACGAAACGCTGCGGTTCGACCGTCAGACCTGCTATCTTCAAAATCAGGACATTATTGCAACGTTTTATTAACATATTTAACGTCGAATATCCTCATCGATGCGAAAATGGCATAAGACCTGCATGAAAAAGTCTGCAAACACACAACACAACGTAAAACATAATAAAATTACGCCACTTGAGGGTTATGTATGAAGAAGACGGTTCTTGCTTTGTCTTTGCTGGTAGGACTCTCCGCCACCGCGGCCAGCTACGCAGCACTTCCGCAGACGGTTCGTATTGGTACAGATACAACGTATGCACCTTTTTCCTCTAAAGATGCCAAAGGCGACTTTGTCGGCTTTGATATCGATCTGGGAAATGAGATGTGTAAGCGCATGCAGATCAAATGTACCTGGGTTGCCAGCGACTTTGATGCGCTGATCCCGTCGCTGAAAGCGAAAAAAATTGATGCCATTATCTCCTCGCTTTCTATCACCGAGAAGCGTCAGCAAGAGATTGCATTCTCAGACAAACTTTACGCAGCAGACTCACGGCTGATCGCCGCGAAAGGTTCCCCAATTAAACCGACTCTGGACTCCCTCAAGGGTAAACACGTTGGCGTGCTGCAAGGCTCTACTCAGGAAGCCTATGCCAATGACAACTGGCGTAGCAAAGGCGTGGATGTGGTGGCCTATGCGAACCAGGATCTTATCTATTCTGACCTGACGGCGGGTCGTCTCGACGCAGCGCTGCAGGATGAAGTCGCGGCCAGCGAAGGCTTCCTGAAGCAACCTGCCGGTAAGGACTACGACTTTGCAGGTCCTTCGGTGAAAGATAAAAAATACTTTGGCGACGGAACCGGGATTGGTTTGCGCAAAGATGACACCGAGCTGAAAGCCGCTTTTGATAAAGCGCTGGGTGAACTGCGCAAAGACGGCACCTACGACAAAATGGCGAGCAAATATTTTAATTTTAATGTCTACGGCGATTAATACAGCGGCGTGGGGAATTGACTGCACCATTGCGGGTAACCATTACGGTGCATAATACATTCAGTGCACTGTTTTGGTGCTTTTATCGCTGACTTAATAAGCATGAGTGCATACTTAAGCGCTTTTCATGCAAATAAATACCGCCGGCAGGGTAGAATACTTTGCCTTGTCGGCCTGATTAATGGCACGATAACTGCACCTGGTCCTGTAAAGATCCCCTATAAAAGACAGTCTGTTGAGGATAGTTATGAAAAAACTGGTGTTGTCTCTTTCTCTGGTTCTGGCTTTCTCCAGTGCTACCGCAGCATTTGCAGCCATTCCGCAAAAAATTCGTATCGGTACCGATCCTACTTATGCGCCGTTCGAATCTAAAAATGCACAGGGTGAATTAGTCGGTTTTGATATCGATCTGGCTAAAGAGCTGTGCAAACGTATTAATACGCAATGTACTTTCGTGGAAAACCCGCTGGACGCGCTGATCCCTTCGTTAAAAGCGAAGAAAATCGATGCCATCATGTCCTCGCTTTCCATTACTGAAAAACGTCAGCAGGAAATCGCTTTTACTGACAAGCTTTATGCAGCCGACTCGCGTCTGGTTGTCGCTAAAGATTCAGCTATTCAGCCGACCATTGAGTCGCTGAAAGGTAAACGTGTTGGTGTGCTGCAGGGCACCACCCAGGAAACGTTCGGCAACGAACACTGGGCGCCAAAAGGTATTGAGATTGTCTCTTATCAGGGGCAGGACAATATCTATTCTGACTTGACTGCCGGGCGTATTGACGCCGCGTTCCAGGATGAAGTCGCGGCCAGCGAAGGCTTCCTGAAACAGCCAGTCGGTAAAGATTACAAATTCGGCGGTCCGTCTGTGAAAGACGAGAAATTGTTCGGCGTGGGTACCGGGATGGGGCTGCGCAAAGACGATAACGAGCTGCGCGAAGCGCTGAACAAAGCCTTTGCCGAAATGCGAGCTGATGGGACTTACGAGAAGCTGGCGAAAAAGTACTTCGATTTTGATGTTTACGGCGGTTAATTACCGCAGGTGCTGATAAAGCCCGTAGATTTTTGATCGACTTATTGCCTGATGGCGGCTGCGCCTTATCAGGCCTACGACGAAAGCTTGTAGGCCTGATAAGCGAAGCGCCATCAGGCATAAAGTGACGAGACAAAATATCAAAAGAGGCTTACTACTCCACCACACACGACAGGACAGGCAGCATGTTGTATGGCTTTTCAGGTGTTATTTTACAGGGCGCAATTGTTACGCTGGAGCTGGCACTCAGCTCGGTGGTACTGGCGGTTCTGATAGGTCTTGTCGGCGCAGCAGCAAAGCTGTCGCAAAGCCGGGCAATGGGGCTTATTTTCGAAGGGTACACAACGCTAATCCGCGGTGTGCCCGATCTGGTCTTAATGCTGCTCATCTTCTACGGATTACAAATCGCGCTGAATACCATTACCGATGCCATCGGTATCGGCCAGATTGATATCGATCCGATGGTTGCGGGCATTATCACCCTTGGATTTATCTACGGCGCCTACTTTACCGAAACTTTTCGCGGTGCGTTTATGGCTGTACCAAAAGGCCATATTGAAGCCGCGACGGCGTTTGGCTTTACCAGCTCACAAATATTTCGTCGCATTATGTTCCCGGCGATGATGCGTTATGCCTTACCGGGAATCGGTAATAACTGGCAGGTTATTCTTAAGGCCACGGCACTGGTGTCGCTGCTCGGCCTGGAAGACGTGGTGAAAGCGACCCAGCTTGCCGGGAAGAGTACTTGGGAGCCGTTCTATTTTGCCGTGGTGTGCGGGGTCATCTATCTGGTGTTTACCACTGTTTCTAATGGTGTGCTGCTGTACCTTGAGCGCCGCTATTCCGTGGGTGTGAAGAGGGCTGACCTGTGATCGAGATTATTCAGGAATACTGGAAGTCCCTGCTGTGGACCGACGGATATCGCTACACTGGCGTCGCTATCACCCTGTGGCTTTTGATTTCGTCAGTAGTGATGGGCGGAATACTTGCGCTCTTTTTGGCTATTGGCCGCGTTTCCAGTAATAAATTTATCCAGTTCCCTATCTGGCTGTTCACCTATATTTTTCGTGGCACGCCGCTGTACGTTCAGCTGCTGGTGTTTTATTCCGGAATGTATACGCTGGAGATAGTCAAAGGCACGGACTTCCTCAACGCGTTTTTCCGCAGCGGGTTGAATTGCACCGTGCTGGCACTGACGCTGAATACCTGCGCCTATACCACTGAGATTTTCGCCGGGGCTATCCGTTCCGTGCCTCACGGTGAGATTGAGGCTGCTCGCGCATACGGTTTCTCGTCATTCAAACTGTATCGATGCATTATTTTACCTTCCGCGCTGCGTATTGCGCTGCCGGCTTACAGCAATGAAGTCATTTTAATGCTGCACTCCACGGCGCTGGCGTTTACCGCAACGGTACCTGACCTGTTGAAAATCGCCCGCGATATCAACTCGGCAACGTATCAGCCGTTTACCGCCTTCGGTATTGCCGCTGTACTGTATTTGATTATTTCGTATGTCCTGATCAGTCTGTTCCGTAAAGCGGAAAAACGCTGGTTGCAGCATGTATCCTCTAAATGATTCGAGTAACACGATGTCTGAAAATAAATTAAACGTTATCGATTTACATAAGCACTACGGCGAACATGAAGTGCTGAAAGGGGTGTCGCTGCAGGCCAACGCGGGTGATGTTATCAGTATTATTGGCTCATCAGGTTCCGGTAAAAGTACCTTCCTGCGCTGCATTAACTTTCTTGAGAAACCAAGCGCTGGGTCGATTGTAGTCAGTGGTCAGAATATTGGTCTGGTGCGCGACAAAGACGGTCAGCTCAAGGTTGCGGATAAAAACCAGCTGCGCCTGCTGCGCACGCGTCTGACGATGGTCTTTCAGCACTTTAATCTGTGGAGCCACATGACGGTGCTGGAAAACGTCATGGAAGCGCCGATCCAGGTGTTGGGGCTGAGCAAACAGGAAGCCCGCGACCGTGCGGTGAAGTATCTGGCTAAAGTGGGCATTGATGAGCGCGCGCAGGGCAAATATCCGGTGCATCTGTCCGGTGGTCAGCAGCAGCGTGTTTCCATTGCCCGTGCGCTGGCGATGGAGCCGGAAGTGTTGCTGTTTGATGAACCCACGTCGGCACTAGATCCTGAGCTGGTGGGTGAAGTGCTGCGCATTATGCAACAGCTGGCCGAAGAGGGGAAAACCATGGTGGTGGTGACTCACGAAATGGGGTTTGCCCGTCATGTTTCCACGCACGTGATTTTCCTGCATCAGGGGAAAATTGAGGAAGAGGGCGACCCGGAGCAGGTATTCGGTAATCCGCAAAGTCCACGTTTGCAGCAGTTCCTCAAAGGTTCGTTGAAGTAAATCACCTGCCCGGAGGCGTTACGTTTTCCGGGCTTACAATTTTAGCGCGTCGCGCTCCAGCCGAAACACCCAGTCGTCGTAGGCGATGCCATCAATCTCATACGCCTTTTCCAGTACCTGGGTACGCACAAACCCCGTTTTTTCCAGAATACGAACAGAACCCTTATTCTCCGCGAGTGCGTAAGCGTTTATCGCCGTGACGTCCGTGCGCTCGAAAGCGTACTGGCACACTGCCGTCACGGCTTCGCTGGCAATCCCTTTCCCCTGAGCTTCAGGCAAAATGGCGTAGCCGAGGTCGGCCTCGTGTGGGTATAAATGGCTGATTTGCAAACCAATATCACCGAGAGGCGTTGATTTGTTATGCTCGCGGATGACAAAAGTATGCTGTGCAGCCAGACGTCTGGCGAATAACAGCCGCGTGTCTTTCGCTGGGGCAATATCACCCATATAGCGCATGACTTCCGGGCATTCACGTAATCTCTGGAAAAATGACCAGTCAGAAAATTTAAATAAGGAGAGGGTAAGTCGGGGAGTCGAAATTATCGCCATAACGTCGCCATTGCGGAAATCTGGCCTATAACCTTACCACCACAACAGCGACCGTGAATAGAGCTACGGGATTATCGGATCACATCTGCCAGCGCTTCTTCTAAATCGTACCAGCGAAATGCAAAACCGGACGCTTCCAGGCGTTTGGGTAATGCGCGTTGACCACCAAGGACCAGTACTGAAGATTCCCCCATCAGCAGCCGCATAGCGGTGGCGGGAATGCGCAGAATGGCAGGGCGGTTTAGAGCGTGTCCCAGCGCGTGGGCAAACTGCTCATTGTGCACCGGGTATGGCGAAACCATATTGAAGGGACCGCGTAGATCATTATTCAGCAGCCAGATAATTCCGTTGACCATATCATCAACATGGATCCAGGCCATATACTGTCGTCCGTTACCGATTGGGCCGCCTAAGCCAAGACGAAATGGCGGGACCATTTTCGCCAGAATACCGCCAGCAGAGGCTAGTACCACGCCGGTACGCAGCATACACACGCGGGTTTTGTCGCTTTGCGCAGTGCTGGCAATTTGCTCCCAGCGGGCGCAGAGCTTATGGGTAAATTCGTTATGCGGTGGCTCTTCTTCCGTAACCACAACTTCGCCCAAATCGCCGTAGTAACCGATAGCGGAACCGGAGATTAACACTGAGGGCGGCGTCTCGCTGGCATTGATTAAATCGACCAGTTTCTGCGTAATGCCCCAACGGCTCTGACACAGGCGTTCCTTTTGTTGTGCGCTCCAGCGCTTATCTGCAATAGGTTCTCCGGCAAGGTTAATCACGGCATCAATGTCATTGAGATGCTGCCGCTCTTCCAGTCCTTTCCATAACGTGACCCGAGAGTCGAGAATCTGACGAGCCTTATCAGGGGTACGTGTCACTACAATTATCTGATGCCCCAGTTCCAGCAGGCAGGGGATCAGATGACGTCCAATCAGGCCAGTACCGCCGGTAATCAGAATCTGCATGTCGCCTCCCGGGTTACGTTTTAGCGCTGCCAGCTCAGCGTCATAGAAACTGAGTCGGCGTAACGCAATGCGTGAAGTTTATCTATCTCCACTTCAGCATAAGTGACCCAGTGATGTTCGCGTGCGATATCGAGCACATCTTGAGTTAATTTTTCTAATAATGAGAAGCGGTTACCCTCCACGTGGGCAATGATGCTTTTGGTGATTGTGCGATAATTCAGCGCGTCGTTGATATCTTCGCTGGTACGGGCTTTGTCTGCCGGATAGTGAATGGCAATGTTGATGACGATATCTTGGCGGTTAAGGATCTCCTCTTCTTTGATGCCGATAAAAGTGCGCAGACGAAGGTTTTTTATACGAATAATAGCGTCAGGTTGTGACATTGCAGGTTTCCTCCATGTATGAACCTTTGCATGATACACGAGAACCGAATTGCGTCATCGCTTCTCGCTTTGTGCGTGCTGCATGGCGCGTTCAGTCGCGGGACGCGTACGGATGCGTTCGTGCCAGTTATTGACCGCCGGATAGTTGTCGAGGTCGATGCGCTGACGCTGATGGGCGTGGATCCACGGCCAGCTGGCAATGTCGGCAATGCTGTAGTGATCGCCTCCCAGCCAGGGTGACGATTCCAGACGTTTATTCATCACGTTGTACAGGCGCTGGGTTTCAACCTGGTATCTTTCAATGGCGTAAGGGATCGTTTGCGGAGCGTAATGGCTGAAATGATGATTCTGCCCCAGCATAGGACCCAGACCGCTGACCTGCCAGAACAGCCACTGCAGCGTGGTGTGGCGTTCGCGTAATTCACCGCTGAGCAGCTTACCGCTCTTTTCCGCCAGATAGAGTAAAATTTCTCCGGACTCAAACAAGCTGATGGGCCTTCCGCCGTCCACCGGGGCATGATCGATAATGGCCGGGATTTTATTGTTCGGCGAGATCTGCAGAAAATCGGGGTGAAACTGGCTACCTTTGCTGATATCGACATGAATCAGACGGTATTGCAGCTGCGCCTCTTCAAGAAACAACGTGATTTTGTGACCGTTTGGCGATGGCGTGTAATAGAGATCGATCATTTTCAGCATCCGTTTTGTCATGAACCGGGTCATAACAAGTATAGAGCCTGTTGGCGTGCTTGAGTTTTCATCAAGTGACAGCGAGAGAAAGACTCTATATTTTGAAGGCAAGCTAATACACTTCAGAGGACATTATGAGCAAACCTGCAATTACGCTGTGGTCAGATGCCAATTTTTTCTCCCCTTACGTGCTGTCTGTTTATGTCGCTCTGCAAGAGAAAGGGCTGCCTTTTACGCTGAAAACTGTTGATCTCAACAGTGGCGAACATTTGCAACCTTCATGGCAAGGTTACGCCTTGACGCGCCGCGTGCCGGTTCTTGAGATCGATGGTTTTGAACTGAGCGAATCATCAGCGATTACGGAATTCCTGGAAGAGAGCTTCGCGCCGCCACAGTGGGAGCGTATCTATCCGCACGATGTGCAAAAACGCGCGCGGGCGCGCCAGGTTCAGGCGTGGATCCGCAGCGATTTAATGCCTATCCGTGAAGAACGCTCAACGGATGTCGTTTTTGCTGGCGTGAAGAAAGGACCGTTAAGCGAAGCGGGAAAAGCCAGTGCGGAAAAATTGTTCGCTACTGCCGGCAGTTTACTGAGCCACGGTAAGCAGAATTTATTTGGCGAATGGTGTATCGCTGACTGTGATTTAGCGCTAATGCTTAATCGCCTGGTCCTGAATGGCGATGAGGTTCCGGAAGCGCTTGCGGAATACGCCACCTTCCAGTGGCAGCGCGCTTCAGTACAGCGTTTTATCGCGCTTTCAGCGAAGCGTTCCTGCTGAAAAACGGGCCGTAATCCAGTATCATTACAAGGTACTTTTCAGCGAGGAGTGAGTGATGAAACTGATGTTCGCATCGGACATTCATGGTTCGTTGCCAGCCACGGAACGCATACTCGAACGGTTTGCTGCAAGCGGTGCGCAATGGCTGGTGATATTGGGTGATGTTTTAAACCACGGGCCGCGTAATGCGCTTCCAGAAGGCTATGCACCTGCGCAGGTTGCAGAACGGCTGAATGAACAGGCATCGCGAATTATTGCGGTGCGTGGTAATTGCGACAGCGAAGTGGATCAGATGCTCCTGCATTTTCCGATGACTGCGCCGTGGCAGCAAATTCTGACAGAAAACCAGCGACTCTTTTTGACGCACGGACATCTTTTTGGCCCGCAAAATATGCCGGCGCTCAATGCGGGCGATGTTCTGGTTTATGGGCATACTCATCTGCCGGTTGCTGAGCGGCGCGAGGATATCTATTATTTCAATCCCGGCTCGGTAAGCATCCCTAAAGGGGGCTTTGCGGCAAGTTACGGGATCCTGGATGATAATGTTCTCAGCGTAATGGCACTCAATGATCAAAGTGTTATTGCACAGGTTGAGATTAATCCGTAATTTACCCCACAAACATAAACGCGCCGTAAGAGCGCCAGAAAAAAGAAGGTTTCCTGATGGTGGAACAGCGTCGTTTGGCAAGTACTGAATGGGTGGATATTGTGAATGAAGACAACGAAGTCATTGCACAGTCCAGCCGGGAACAAATGCGAGCGCAACGCTTACGCCATCGTGCAACGTATATCGTTGTGCATGATGGTATGGGCAAAATTCTGGTTCAACGTCGCACTGAGACAAAAGATTTTTTGCCCGGTATGCTGGATGCCACCGCAGGCGGTGTTGTTCAGGCTGACGAGCAGATGCTGGAATCAGCGCGCCGTGAAGCAGAAGAGGAACTGGGGATTGCGGGCGTGCCGTTTGCCGAGCATGGTCAGTTTTACTTTGAAGACCAGAACTGTCGCGTATGGGGCGGGTTGTTTAGCTGCGTTTCCCACGGACCGTTTGCGCTGCAGGAAGAAGAAATTAGCGAAGTTTGCTGGCTGACGCCGGAAGAAATTACCGCGCGCTGCGACGAATTTACTCCGGACTCCCTGAAAGCCCTGGCGCTGTGGATGACCCGCAACGCCAAGAATGAAGGTGCGAAAGCCGAAAAGCAGGAAGAAGCTGAGTAACCTCTGTTCATCCGGCCTACTGCGTCGAGAAATCGAGTAGGCCGGACGCGCGCTTTTTAATGGTAACCCATTATCTGCGCACCAATCACCACCACGCTGGACATAATAAACAGCAGCCCCAACAGCGTAGCACCTACCTTCAGCCAGTTACGAAAATCCACCCGACAAACACCTAACGTAGCCATCAGAGATGCCGATGTCGGATAGATAATATGGCTGAATCCGTCGCCAAACTGGAAGGCCAGCACGGTAACCTGACGGTTGACGCCAACCAGATCGCCCAGCGGCGCTAACAGCGGCATGGTCAATGCTGCCTGACCGGAGCCGGAGGTGACGAAGAAATTAAACACCGCCTGGAACAACAGCATAAACCACGCCGCTATGGCGTTATCCAGCCCGCTAATGCCGTTGGCAATACTGTGCAGCAGAGTGTTTAACACGCTGGCTTCACCCGCCTCTCCATTACCGACCAGCAGTAAAATGCCCTTGGCAAAACCAACCAGCAGGGCAGGGGCAATCATCATTCGTGCTCCCTCAGTAAATGAGGAGGCCATGATGTTGACCGTCATGCCGTTGAGCCGAAACACGACGCCGATAATGCCAATCAACAGTCCCATGGTTAAGAACTGGCTGGCGATCTCAGGAATGAACCATGCGTGGACGATAACGCCCCAGATGACCCACACGATCACGCCCGTCAGCACCATCAGCACCAGCCAGTCGCCGAGCGTGAAGCGGCGCTCAATGACTTCATCCTGCTGTTCGCGGAAGAAACGGTCTGATTCATGCACGCGCGACAGCTGCGGATTCTTTTTGATGCGCGCCGCATAGGCCAGCGTGAAGGTCAGGCCAATCATTGTGGCAACGACCCACACCACGATACGCAAACCTGAGCCGGAGAGCACCGGAACGCCCGCAATACCCTGCGCGACCACCACGCAAAATGGGTTCATCCATGAGCTGGCGAAACCAATCTGAGTCGCGATATAGGTCACCAGAACGGTGGTGATACTGTCGTAACCTAGCCGGACCATCAGCGGCGCGATGATAATGGCAAAGGCAACCGCCTCTTCCCCCATGCCAAACACCGCGCCGCCTAAGGAGAAGAGAATAAACAGCACTGGGATAAAGAGGACCTCGTTGCCCCGCGTATGGCGGATGAGCGCCAGGATGCCGTTATCAATGGTGCCGGTACGCATAACGATGCCAAATGCGCCGCCAATGACCAGCATAAACATAATGATGCCGACCGCAGTGCCGAATTTCGAGCCGGAGGTTAAGCCTTCGAACGGAAAATTCATCAGGCCTGGGCGCTCATCTCCGGTGGTAAAGAACTTAACCGGGTGATACTGCTCTTCACCGGCTTCATTGGTCAGAATGCGGAAAGAGTGGGGATCAACGACTTTACGGGTTTTGGTTTGTCCATCAACCTGATATTGCACTTCCTGGCTGTCGAACATCCCGACGGGAACAACCCATGTCGCCAGACTGGTTAAAATGGCGACGAAAAAAATAATCACCAGCGTGTCGGGCATCGCCCATTTTTTGGCTGGCTGTGATTCTGTTACTGCTGACATGAAAGACTATCCCTGTTGCAATGCAAAAGAGGGTAAGTATGCGAACAGAAGAATAGTTATTCATTGATGCAGCGCATTCAGGCAAATATTTCAGATTATGCCAAAAGGGAAACAGACATAAAAAAACCGGAAATATCAGCTATTTCCGGTTTGATAAGTAGATATGTTGCCGGATAAGAGATCCGGCACACTCGGCAGATTATTGCTGCTGCTGGGAAGACTGGATCGCGGTCAGTGCGATGGTATAGACGATATCGTCTACCAGCGCGCCACGAGACAAGTCGTTCACCGGCTTGCGCATACCCTGCAGCATTGGCCCGATGGAGATCAGGTCGGCAGAACGCTGTACCGCTTTGTAGGTGGTGTTACCGGTGTTCAGATCCGGGAAGATGAACACGGTAGCGCGACCTGCAACCGGAGAGTTCGGCGCTTTGGATTTCGCAACGTCAGCCATAACGGCGGCGTCGTACTGCAGCGGTCCGTCGATCATCAGGTCAGGACGTTTTTCCTGCGCCAGACGAGTCGCTTCACGAACTTTCTCTACGTCGCTACCTGCACCAGAGGTACCGGTGGAGTAGGAGAGCATCGCAACGCGCGGTTCGATACCGAAGGCAATCGCGGATTCAGCGGACTGAATAGCGATTTCTGCCAGCTGTTCTGCGGTTGGATCCGGGTTGATCGCGCAGTCGCCGTAAACGTAAACCTGATCCGGCAGCAGCATGAAGAACACAGAAGACACCAGGGAACTACCCGGTGCAGTTTTGATCAGCTGCAGCGGTGGACGAATGGTGTTCGCAGTAGTGTGAACGGCACCGGAAACCAGACCGTCAACGTCGTCCTGTTCCAGCATCAGGGTACCGAGAACCACGTTGTCTTCCAGCTGTTCGCGGGCAACGGTTTCGGTCATGCCTTTGTTCTTACGCAGTTCGACCAGACGAGCAACGTAGCTTTCGCGAACCACATCTGGATCAACGATTTCTACGCCAGCGCCAAGTTCAACGCCCTGAGAGGCCGCAACGCGGGTGATCTCATCCGGGTTACCCAGCAGTACGCAGGTTGCGATACCACGTTCAGCACAGATGGCTGCCGCTTTAACGGTACGCGGTTCGTCGCCTTCCGGCAGAACAACGCGTTTGCCCGCTTTACGTGCCAGCTCGGTCAACTGATAACGGAACGCTGGTGGAGACAGACGACGGCTGCGCTCAGACGTTGCGGTCAGAGATTCAATCCAGTCAGCGTTGATGAAGTTAGCAACGTATTCCTGAACTTTTTCGATACGCTCGTGATCGTCAACCGGAACTTCCAGGTTGAAGCTCTGCAGGCTCAGAGAGGTCTGCCAGGTGTTGGTGTTTACCATGAATACCGGCAGGCCGGTTTCGAATGCACGTTCGCACAGTTTGGTAATGCGCGCGTCCATTTCGTAGCCGCCGGTCAGCAGCAGGGCGCCAATTTCTACGCCGTTCATGGCCGCCAGGCATGCTGCAACCAGCACGTCAGGACGATCGGCAGATGTTACCAGCAGAGAACCAGCACGGAAGTGCTCGAGCATGTGCGGAATGCTGCGTGCGCAGAAAGTCACAGACTTCACGCGGCGGGTGTTGATATCGCCTTCGTTTACGATGGTGGCGTTCAGGTGACGCGCCATATCGATTGCACGGGTAGCGATCAGATCGAAGCTCCATGGCACCGCGCCCAGAACCGGCAGCGGGCTGGATTCTTGCAGTTTAGCCGGATCAACTTTGATCACTTTCGCTTTGGAAGAGTCGTCGAAAATCTCGGACAGATCCGGGCGAGTACGGCCCTGCTCATCAACCGGTGCGTTCAGTTTGTTAACGATTACGCCGGTGATGTTGGTGTTTTTCGCGCCACCGAAGCTGCTGCGAGTCAGTTCAATACGCTCGTTCAGTTGTTCCGGGGTATCGGTGCCCTGAGACATAACGAAGACGATTTCTGCATTCAGCGTTTTCGCGATTTCGTAGTTCAGAGACTGCGCGAACTGATGTTTACGGGTTGGGACCAGGCCTTCAACCAGGACAACTTCAGCGTCTTTAGTGTTCGCGTGGTAGTTCGCGATGATCTCTTCCATCAGCACATCTTTCTGATTGCTGGACAGCAGAGATTCAACGTGGCTCATCTTCAGCGGCTCAGCGGCTGGCAGAGAAGAGTTAGCACGGACGATGCTGGTAGTCTGGTCTGGCGCATCGCCACCGGCACGCGGTTGAGCGATCGGCTTGAAGACGCTCAGACGAACGCCTTTGCGTTCCATTGCGCGGATCACGCCAAGGCTGACGCTGGTCAGACCGACGCTGGTTCCGGTAGGGATCAGCATAATAATACGGGACACGGTTTATCCTCTTTCGTTACCGCCCGTTTCAGGCGGGTTACAAAACAGCACCGCCAGCTAGGCTGGCGGTGTGAAATCAGGCGGTCAGACGGCTCGCGTCTTGCGCGATAACCAGTTCTTCGTTGGTTGGGATAACCAACGCAGGACGGGTACCTTCTTTGTTGATGAAACCAGATTTGCCGAAACGTGCGGCCAGGTTACGTTCGTGGTCTACTTCAAAGCCCAGAACGCCCAGTTTGCCCAGAGACAGTTCACGAACCATCGCGGCGTTTTCACCGATACCACCGGTGAAGACAACGGCATCCAGACGACCATCCATCAGCGCAGTGTAAGAACCGATGTATTTCGCCAGACGGTGGCAGTAAACGTCCATTGCACGTTTAGCGTCTTCTTTAGTCGCGTAGTTATCTTCAACATAGCGGCAGTCGCTGGTGACTTCGGTCAGACCCAGCAGGCCGGACTCTTTGGTCAGCATTTTGTTGATCTGGTCAACGCTCATGCCCAGGGTGTCGTGCAGGTGGAAGATGATCGCCGGGTCGATGTCACCGGAACGCGTACCCATCACCAGACCTTCCAGTGGGGTCAGACCCATGGAGGTATCAACACATTTACCGTTACGGATAGCAGATACAGAACCGCCGTTGCCCAGGTGGCAAGTGATGATGTTCAGCTCATCAACCGGTTTGTTCAGCACTTTAGCCGCTTCCTGAGTAACGAAGAAGTGGCTGGTACCGTGCGCGCCGTAACGACGAACGCCATGTTCTTTGTACAGGCTGTACGGCAGGGCGTAGAGGTAAGATTCTTCCGGCATAGTCTGATGGAACGCGGTGTCGAATACGGCCACGTTTTTGTCTTTCAGATTCGGGAAGGATTTCAGCGCTTCAGCGATACCGATCAGGTGTGCAGGGTTGTGCAGCGGTGCAAAAGAGGCTGCATCTTTGATACCCTGAATAACGGAATCGTCGATAACTACAGAGCCGGTGTATTTTTCGCCGCCGTGAACAACACGGTGACCAATCGCAGTCAGCTGAGCAGACAGTTCTGGTTTTTGTGCCAGAATAGTATTAACGATAAAATTCAGCGCTTCACTGTGAGCGGCGCCTGCACCTAAAGCCGCTTCTTGTTTACCGCCATCCATTTTCCATTTGATACGTGCTTCTGGGAGATGGAAACATTCGGCTAAACCAGAAAGGTATTCTTCACCGTTTACTGCATCGATGATGGCAAATTTCAGTGAGGAGCTACCGCAGTTCAGAACCAGTACTAACTTACTCGACATGGAAGTACCTATTTATGATACGTGGCTAAAAAAACGTCAGGGAGTCATAGAGCGTAGCGCATGATGACACCGACGTTTATGATTAACATCATGCGCCATGGTCTTTTTGGGCACGATGGAATAAATACCTTTGAGTCTATGTCATTTTGCGTATTTTTCAGCCAATGGCATACTATGTGTCAATTTGACGACTCAATGATTTTGGACTAAAGGCCTTACAGGCCGGCACAGGATACCTGAATGTGGGTATCAAAGACAAAATGTTTTGAACGATGTCCCTTGTAGTTGTTGTTTTGCACAAATTTTTTAATTTTTATATGTGAAGTTGAGGTAACCGCCATGTCGACACCGGATAATCGTTCCGTCAATTTTTTTAGCTTGTTTCGCCGGGGGCAGCACTACGCGAAGACGTGGCCAATGGAAAAGCGCCTCGCGCCCGTGTTTGTAGAGAACCGCGTGATCCGTATGACACGTTACGCAATCCGTTTTATGCCGCCTATCGCCGTCTTCACCTTATGCTGGCAAATTGCGCTAGGGGGACAGTTGGGACCGGCCGTGGCGACCGCGCTGTTTGCGCTCAGCCTGCCGATGCAGGGCATGTGGTGGCTGGGTAAACGTTCCGTAACGCCGCTGCCGCCTTCAATACTCAACTGGTTCTACGAAGTTCGGGGTAAATTGCAAGAAGCCGGGCAGGCGCTATCTCCGGTAGAAGGAAAGCCGGATTACCAGGCGCTGGCTGACACGCTTAAGCGCGCCTTCAAACAACTGGATAAAACTTTCCTTGATGATTTGTAATTGACCCCTGATTACGCATATAAAAGAAGGCACAAGATGCCTTCTTTTTTTTCATCGCAGTAGTAGTGATACAGGAGTCCCAAATGGAAATGACCAACGCTCAACGTCTGATTTTGTCGAATCAGTACAAAATGATGACTATGCTCGACCCAACTAACGCCGAGCGTTATCGTCGTTTGCAGACGATTATTGAACGCGGTTACGGCTTGCAGATGCGTGAGCTGGATCGTGAGTTTGGTGAACTGACGGAAGAAACCTGTCGTACGATTATCGATATTATGGAGATGTACCACGCATTACATGTGTCCTGGACTAATCTTAAGGATGCACAGGCTATTGATGAGCGCCGCGTGACTTTCCTCGGTTTTGACGCCGCAACGGAAGCCCGTTTCCTCGGATACGTTCGCTTTATGGTGAATGTGGAAGGTCGCTATACCCACTTTGATGCGGGTACGCATGGCTTCAACGCCCAGACCCCGATGTGGGAAAAATATCAGCGTATGTTGAACGTCTGGCACTCTTGCCCGCGCCAGTATCACCTGAGCGCGAATGAAATTAACCAAATCATTAATGCCTGAGGGGGCGAGCGTGCAGTGCAAAGGTTTTCTGTTTGATCTGGATGGAACGCTGGTCGATTCCTTACCCGCAGTAGAGCGTGCGTGGTGCAACTGGGCCGATCGTTTTGGCCTCGATCACGCCGAGGTGCTCGGCTTTATTCATGGCAAGCAGGCCATTACCTCCCTGCGACACTTTATGGTGGGCAAATCTGAGGCAGAGATCGCCGCGGAGTTTACCCGTCTGGAGCAGATCGAAGCGACGGAAACCGCCGGAATCACTGCGCTGCCTGGGGCTGTTGATTTACTCAACCATCTCAATAAAGCGGGTATTCCATGGGCGATTGTGACCTCCGGCTCTATGCCGGTCGCACGGGCGCGCCATCGTGTTGCTGGGCTTCCTGCTCCTGAAGTGTTTGTCACCGCCGAGCGGGTAAAAAGAGGGAAACCAGAGCCAGACGCGTATCTGTTAGGCGCTCAGCTTCTGGGCCTGGCACCGCAGGAATGTGCCGTGGTGGAAGATGCCCCCGCCGGGGTGCTTTCAGGACTGGCAGCTGGGTGTCATGTCATCGCGGTCAACGCGCCAGCGGATACGCCGCGTCTGAACGAGGTTGATTTTTCGCTGACCAGTCTGGAACATATTTCTGTGACCAAACAACCCAACGGAAATGTGGTCGTTATAAGAAATACCTGATCATGATTTAGCCCCAGATTGTTGGGGCTTTTTTATGGCAGAATCAGTCCATCCCTCTCATTTAACAAGGATATGTTGTGAACGGTGAATTGATATGGGTTCTCTCATTGCTGGCGATTGCCGTCGTCTTGTTTGCAACTGGCAGAGTGCGTATGGACGCGATCGCTTTGCTGGTCATTATTGCCTTTGTTCTGAGTGGAACATTGAGCATCACAGAGGCTTTTTCCGGGTTCAGCGATCCTAACGTTATTTTGATAGCGGCTTTATTCATTATCGGTGACGGTCTCGTGCGTACCGGTGTGGCGACAGTAATGGGCGCCTGGCTGGTGAAGGTCGCCGGTAGCAGTGAAGTTAAAATGCTGGTGTTGCTGATGATAACCGTAGCTGGACTCGGTGCATTCATGAGTTCGACCGGTGTGGTCGCCATCTTTATTCCGGTTGTCTTAAGTGTTTCCATGCGCATGGAAATTTCCCCTTCACGCCTGATGATGCCGCTAAGTTTTGCCGGCTTGATAAGCGGCATGATGACGCTGGTGGCAACGCCGCCAAACCTGGTCGTCAACAGTGAACTGTTACGTGAAGGACTTAATGGTTTTAGCTTTTTTAGCGTAACCCCACTGGGATTGGTGGTGTTGGTACTTGGCATAATTTATATGCTGGTGATGCGTTTTATGCTGAAGGGTGAAGACTCCGGGCAGCCGGGCGACGGCTGGAAGCGCCGGACTTTTCGCGATCTGATTAAAGAATATCGCCTGACCGGGCGCGCGCGTCGCCTGGCGATTCGCCCGGGTTCTCCTATGATAGGCCAGCGTCTGGACGACCTGAAACTGCGTGAGCGCTACGGGGCAAACGTGATTGGCGTGGAGCGCTGGCGTCGCTTTCGTCGCGTGATCGTTGACGTAAACGGGGTTTCTGAGTTTCGTGCTCGTGACGTATTGCTGATTGATATGTCTGCGGCCGATGTCGACCTGCGTGAATTTTGCGCTGAGCAACTGTTGGAACCGATGGTGCTGCGTGGAGAATACTTCTCCGAGCAGGCACTTGATGTGGGCATGGCCGAAATCTCTCTGATCCCTGAGTCGGAATTGATCGGCAAAACGGTACGGGAAATCGCTTTTCGTACGCGTTACGGGCTGAATGTCGTTGGGCTGAAGCGCGATGGTACGGCGCTGGCCGGGGCGGTGGTTGATGAGCCGCTGTTGATGGGCGATATCATTTTAGTGGTGGGCAACTGGAAGCTGATCACGCTGCTTGGACAAAAAGGGCGCGATTTTGTGGTGCTAAATATGCCTGTGGAAGTCAGTGAAGCTTCTCCGGCGCACAGCCAGGCGCCGCATGCGATTTTCTGTCTGGTACTGATGGTCGCGTTAATGCTCACCGATGAAATCCCTAATACGGTTGCCGCGATTATCGCTTGTTTGCTGATGGGAAAATTCCGCTGCATCGATGCCGAAAGCGCCTACAAAGCCATTCACTGGCCAAGCATTATTTTGATTGTCGGGATGATGCCTTTTGCGCTGGCGTTACAGAAAACGGGCGGCGTCGATCTGGTGGTGAAAGGGCTAATGGACGTTGGTGGTGGGTACGGCCCGTATATGATGCTGGGCTGCCTGTTCGTGCTGTGCGCGACCATTGGGTTATTTATCTCTAACACCGCGACGGCGGTACTGATGGCGCCGATTGCGCTGGCGGCGGCAAAGTCGATGGGCGTTTCGCCGTATCCGTTTGCGATGGTGATTGCGATGGCGGCTTCCGCAGCCTTTATGACGCCAGTGTCTTCACCGGTAAACACACTGGTGCTCGGGCCGGGTAACTACACCTTTAGCGACTTCGTGAAGATTGGCGTACCGTTTACGGTGATTGTCATGGCAGTGTGCGTGGTGATGATCCCGATGCTGTTCCCGTTTTGACCGCCGCAGTAAACGCCTGATGGCGCTGCGCTTATCAGGCCTACGGATATCACGTTACCTGTAGGCCGGATAAGGCGTTAGCCGCCATCCGGCAAAATCGTTTAAAGCGGTGAATCCTGGCTGATTTCATCTAATGAAAGGTGAAAGCTTGGGACAAACACGTCCATAAAGTAGTCCATCTCTTCGCTGCGTCGTGACTCCAGCGTTTTTTCCAGACGTGTTTTCGCCAGCAGAAATTCGTTGTTACCGGCGGAGAGTTCTTCCAGGCACTTCAGATACGCGCACAGGGCATCGGCCTGTTTAACAATCGATCTTTCTTCTTCACTCAAGGCATGTTCATCAATGAGCGGTGCAAAAATATCGCGCAACTCATCGGGAACCATATCGACCAGTTTTTGCTGGGCAATTTTCTCTATCGCTTTATATTCCTGAGCAATCTGCGAGTTGAAATATTTCACTGGGGTAGGGAGATCGCCGGTTAACACCTCTGACGCATCGTGATACATCGCCAGCAGGGCAATACGCTCAGCATTTACCTGACCACCAAATTTACGGTTTTTGATCGCGGCCAGCGCATGAGCAACCATGGCAACCTGCAGACTGTGTTCGGACACGTTTTCGGTGCGCACGTTGCGCATCAGCGGCCAGCGGTTAATGAGTTTCAGACGGGAGAGGTGGGCAAAAAAGTGGCTCTGCTTCATAACGACCCTTACTCAGTGACTTCAGTAACGGTATTTTGCGCAGAGAGTGCTACCGGATGCAAACCCGGTAGCACTTTGCGTGGTTACAGCTGGCGATACCCTGACAGGAAACGCTCAAATTTACTCAACGACATTTCGATATCATCAATTCGCGGCAGCGTAACGATGCGGAAATGATCCGGCCACGGCCAGTTGAATGCCGTCCCCTGGACCAGCAGTACTTTTTCCTGCAACAGGAAGTCGAGCACCATCTTCTGGTCGTCATGAATATTGAAGCGCTTGGCGTCAATTTTCGGGAACATATACAGTGCACCGCGCGGTTTTACGCAAGAGACGCCAGGAATATCATTGAGCAGTTCCCAGGCGCGGTTACGTTGCTCATACAGACGTCCGCCAGGCATGATGAATTCGCTGATGCTCTGATATCCGCCCAGCGCGGTCTGAATGGCATGTTGTGCAGGGACGTTCGCACACAGGCGCATAGAAGCCAGCATCTCAAGGCCTTCGATATACCCTTTGGCATGTTTCTTCGGTCCGTTCAGTACCATCCAGCCCTGACGGAAACCGGCAACACGATAGGTTTTTGACAGGCCGTTAAAGGTAATAGTCAGCAGATCCGGGGCCATTGCCGCTATCGAGTGGTGCTCGGCGTCATCGTAGAGAATTTTGTCGTAAATCTCATCTGCAAAGATGATGAGGTTGTTCTGGCGAGCAATCTCAACAATCTCCATCAGCAGCTCTTTAGAATAAACAGCGCCGGTTGGGTTGTTGGGGTTGATAATGACGATCCCACGCGTACGCGGCGTAATTTTGGCGCGGATATCATCCAGGTCCGGGAACCAGTCTGATGATTCATCACACAGGTAGTGCACGGCATTACCACCAGAGAGCGAAACCGCCGCCGTCCACAGTGGATAATCAGGTGCAGGAACCAGCATTTCGTCCCCACTGTTCAGCAATGCCTGCATGGCCTGCACAATCAATTCGGATACGCCGTTACCGATATAGATATCTTCTACGGTTACATCGCGCATCCCGCGGGCCTGGTAATGCTGCATGATTGCTTTGCGGGCTGAATAAAGGCCTTTGGAATCGCAATATCCTTGCGCAGTTGGCAAATTGCGGATCACATCCACTAAAATTTCATCTGGTGCTTCAAACCCGAAAGGCGCAGGGTTGCCGATATTCAGTTTCAGAACTTTGTTGCCTTCTTCTTCCAGGCGCTTTGCTTCCTTCAGAACCGGGCCGCGAATGTCATAACAAACGTTTTCTAATTTGCTGGATTTTTCAATGGGAGACATGAACGTTGACCTTTTTAGCTGTGAATGCCACTCCCTGCCGTGGAAGTCAGCCCAGCACAATGTACTCCCACGACGGTGAGTTTTGAAGGGTCTTTAGTAGAAGATTTTGGAAAGCAGGAGGACGATAATTAACTTTTAATAACTAAATTATGCAATTATTACAGTGTAATAATCTGGATTGTTGTGTTTTTTATGGTTTATGTTTTGCTTTGTTGGCTTTGGTATGGTGATTTGTCTGGTCGAAAAAAGTTACCCCTATAAAACAAAATGCAGTCGATATCTGTGTGATACGGCGCGATTCGAAAATACTGAGGTTTCATCAACGAATTCTGTTATCGGTCTGATCCCTACGTGATACGGTGTGAATCCATTGTTAAGCATAATTAATGAATTGAGAGATTCTTAATTAATTATTATTTATTATTTAAACGACATCAAATTGAGTGGGCTAATAATACGAAAACCGTTGCACTGACATAACACCAATTCGCCCGGAATTATTCGCAATAACACTTATAAATATAGTGGTTTTAGGTTAAGATAACTCCTATGAAATGGTTTGTAGTCCGAGTTTTACGATAATTCAAATGTTTGTTGGTTGTTCATAACATACTGAAAAGTTAGTTTTTAATGTGTAAATTATTGTTCGTTAACTATTTTTTAAATTTACAAAATTTACATGTTTTCCATTAGTCAGAATCATACGGCAGCTAAAAATACGGCTCTTTCTCGTTGCTATATTCCGATGAATATCACGGGTTTTAAAATAGCTCAGAAAGAGCATTGTTTCGTTTGTTAAACCAAATACATCCTTATTTTCACTTGGTTACACTAAGCGAAACTGAAGGGAGGCACATTACAAATGGAGTTGTTTGATTCTGAATGCACAGCATTAACCCGGTATGACCCGCGAGTAAGTGAAAAACTATGATAAATGCAAATCGTCCGATAATTAACCTCGACCTCGATCTGCTGAGAACCTTTGTTGCTGTTGCCGACCTAAATACCTTCGCGGCTGCGGCAGCTGCAGTATGTCGAACTCAGTCTGCGGTAAGTCAGCAAATGCAGCGCCTTGAGCAACTTGTGGGGAAAGAGTTGTTCGCGCGTCATGGACGCAACAAACTGCTGACCGAACATGGTATCCAACTGTTGGGTTATGCCAGGAAAATACTGCGATTTAATGATGAGGCATGCTCATCATTGATGTTTAACAATCTTCAGGGGGTGTTAACTATCGGTGCTTCTGATGAATCCGCCGACACCATACTCCCATTTCTGCTTAACCGCATTAGTTCGGTTTATCCGAAGCTTGCCCTTGATGTAAGAGTGAAACGCAATGCTTACATGGTGGAGATGCTTAAGTCGCAAGAAGTGGATTTAGTGGTAACCACGAATCGCCCTGACGATTTTGAATGCCTGAATTTGCGGACTTCACCGACGCACTGGTATTGCGCAGCCGAATATATCCTGCAAAAAGGCGAACCCGTGCCGTTAGTTCTGCTGGACGATCCCAGCCCGTTTCGCGATATCGTGCTGGCGACGTTGAATGCCGCACAGATCCCGTGGCGTCTGGCTTATGTCGCTTCAACATTACCTGCGGTCCGCGCGGCGGTAAAAGCAGGGCTTGGCGTTACTGCGCGTCCTGTAGAAATGATGAGCCCGGATTTACGCGTACTGGGTGCGGCGGACGGATTGCCACCTCTGCCTGATACCGAGTATCTGTTGTGCAGCGATCCGGCCACGCAAAATGAATTAGCTCAGGCTATCTTTAAGTCGATGCAGACATATCAAAATCCTTGGCAATACAATCAGTTTACCCCTGAAGGGGGAGATGACTCGCTGATTGTTGAAGGCGACTTTGAGTAAAGCGTCACAAAAAAACGTTTAAAAATGTAAGTGTAAAAAAGAGCCACTGATGATGAAAAAACATCCAGCGGCTCTTTTTTTATGCAAATATTACTGCTTTCTGTTCATTCATATACTAAAACTTAACAAAATCAGCAGGTAAAAAAACAGACTGACAATAGGGTGAAAAATAATCAGCCGCGTTGCTAAATGTTTCCATGTTAAAAAACTAGAGAAATTGTTGCTGTTTTTTATGGTGAATTAACAAAAGCGTGTCACAGATCAAGAAAATACTCCCATTTAGGGGGAGGCATCTGGGTGAATTCCTGTCAAAATAGACGTGTATTATCTTTTTTACTTCACTACGGACACGATTCAACAACATTAAAAATGACCGATGATGCAATCGAAATGGGTCTAAAGAGCACTTTATGTTAATGAAGTTGGATTGGTGTAAAATAATGTGAGGAAACTTTTGTTAAAGTTGACAAAAGGTTATAGAAAGGAGTAAAAAACCCCATCAATTAGCTGTATAAAATGATTTTTCACAGTGATTGTAAGGTTTTTTTTATTCCTCCCCATGAATCGATGTGGCGTTCATCTGCCGAAAAGAGCAGAGAATTTGGCGCTACTTTTGATGAGTAAGCAATGAGTATGTCAACATCCACTGAAATCATCGCTCATCACTGGGCATTCGCTATCTTTCTTATCGTTGCCATTGGCCTGTGCTGCCTGATGCTCGTCGGCGGCTGGTTTTTAGGGGGTCGCGCACGCGCGAGATCTAAAAACGTGCCGTTTGAATCAGGTATCGACTCGGTCGGCACCGCCCGCCTGCGCCTGTCTGCCAAGTTTTATCTGGTAGCCATGTTCTTCGTTATCTTCGACGTTGAAGCGCTGTATCTGTTCGCATGGTCAACTTCTATCCGTGAAAGCGGTTGGATTGGCTTTGTGGAAGCTGCAATTTTTATTTTTGTGTTACTGGCAGGTCTGGTTTATCTGGTGCGTATTGGCGCGCTGGACTGGACGCCCGCGCGTTCACGCCGCGAGCGTATGAACCCGGAAACGAACAGTATCGCTAATCGTCAACGCTAACCGCGAGGCATTAAGATGGATTATACGCTCACCCGCATAGATCCTAACGGTGAGAACGACCGTTACCCCCTGCAAAAACAGGAGATCGTAACCGACCCCCTGGAACAAGAAGTTAACAAAAACGTGTTCATGGGCAAACTGCATGACATGGTTAACTGGGGCCGTAAAAACTCAATTTGGCCATATAACTTTGGCCTTTCCTGCTGCTACGTTGAGATGGTGACCTCGTTTACCGCCGTGCACGATGTGGCCCGTTTTGGTGCGGAAGTACTGCGTGCATCGCCGCGTCAGGCTGATCTGATGGTCGTAGCCGGAACCTGCTTTACCAAAATGGCGCCAGTTATTCAGCGCCTCTACGATCAGATGCTGGAACCGAAATGGGTTATTTCCATGGGCGCATGCGCCAACTCCGGCGGGATGTACGACATCTATTCTGTGGTGCAGGGCGTTGATAAATTTATTCCGGTCGATGTGTACATCCCGGGATGTCCGCCGCGCCCAGAAGCGTATATGCAGGCTCTGATGCTGCTGCAAGATTCCATTGGCAAAGAACGCCGTCCGCTCTCCTGGGTGGTTGGCGATCAGGGCGTTTATCGCGCCAATATGCAATCAGAACGCGAGCGTAAACGCGGCGAACGTATTGCTGTAACGAATCTTCGTACACCAGACGAGATTTAATTTGCGCCTGTCGGCAGCAGCACTTCCTTCGCTTATCACTACATAAATAGCGCGAAGCACTGCCGACCACCACGGACCATTTGCAATGGTGAACAATATGACCGACTTAACCGCGCAAGACGCTGCATGGCAAACACGGGATCACCTTGATGACCCGGTCATTGGCGAACTGCGCAACCGTTTTGGGCCGGATGCCTTTACCGTTCAGGCGACTCGCACCGGGGTACCCGTTGTTTGGGTCAAGCGTGAACAATTACTGGAAGTTGGCGATTTCTTAAAGAGACTGCCGAAACCTTACGTCATGCTGTTTGACTTACACGGCATGGACGAACGTCTGCGTACGCACCGCGAAGGGTTACCCGCCGCGGATTTTTCCGTTTTCTATCACCTGATCTCCATTGAACGCAATCGCGATATCATGCTCAAGGTGGCTTTGTCTGAAAACGATCTGCGCGTACCGACTTTCACCAAACTGTTCCCGAACGCCAACTGGTATGAGCGTGAAACCTGGGAAATGTTTGGCATCGACATCGAAGGTCACCCGCACCTGACGCGTCTGCTGATGCCACATACCTGGGAAGGCCATCCGCTGCGTAAAGACTACCCGGCGCGTGCAACCGAATTCGACCCGTTTGAGCTGACTAAAGCCAAACAGGATCTGGAAATGGAAGCGCTGACCTTCAAACCTGAAGATTGGGGCATGAAGCGTAGCACCGAAAATGAGGACTTCATGTTCCTCAACCTCGGTCCTAACCACCCGTCTTCCCACGGTGCATTCCGTATTGTGCTGCAGCTTGATGGCGAAGAAATCGTCGACTGCGTACCTGACATCGGCTACCACCACCGTGGCGCTGAAAAGATGGGCGAACGTCAGTCCTGGCACAGTTACATTCCGTACACCGACCGTATCGAGTACCTCGGCGGCTGCGTTAACGAAATGCCTTACGTACTGGCGGTTGAGAAACTGGCAGGCATCACCACGCCGGATCGCGTCAACGTGATTCGTGTCATGCTGTCTGAACTGTTCCGTATCAACAGTCATCTGCTGTACATCTCCACGTTCATTCAGGACGTCGGCGCGATGACCCCGGTATTCTTCGCCTTTACTGACCGTCAGAAAATCTACGACGTCGTGGAAGCGATCACCGGTTTCCGTATGCACCCGGCCTGGTTCCGTATCGGCGGTGTGGCACACGATCTGCCGCGCGGTTGGGACAAACTGCTGCGTGATTTCCTCGACTGGATGCCAAAACGTCTGGATTCTTACGAGAAAGCCGCGCTGCGTAACACCATCCTGAAAGGCCGTTCGCAGGGTGTTGCCGCTTACGGTAAGAAAGAAGCGCTGGACTGGGGTTGTACCGGTGCTGCGCTGCGTGCGACCGGTATTGATTTCGACGTGCGTAAAGCGCGTCCGTACTCTGGTTATGAAAACTTTGACTTTGAGGTCCCGGTTGGCGGCGGTGTGTCCGACTGCTATACCCGCGTGATGCTGAAAGTTGAAGAGCTGCGCCAGAGTCTGCGCATCCTTGAGCAGTGCCTCAATAACATGCCGGAAGGCCCGTTCAAAGCGGATCACCCGCTGACGACGCCGCCACCGAAAGAGCGCACGCTGCAACATATCGAAACCCTTATCACCCACTTCCTGCAGGTTTCGTGGGGTCCGGTTATGCCGGCAAACGAGTCCTTCCAGATGGTGGAAGCGACCAAGGGTATCAACAGTTACTACCTGACCAGCGATGGCAGCACCATGAGTTACCGTACCCGTATCCGTACCCCGAGCTATGCGCACCTGCAGCAGATCCCGGTAGCGGTACGTGGCAGCCTGGTGTCCGACCTGATCGTCCATCTGGGTAGTATCGATTTTGTTATGTCAGATGTGGACCGCTAATTATGCACGAGAATCAACAACCACAAACCGAGGCTTTTGAGCTGAGTGCGGCTGAGCGTGAAGCGATTGAGCACGAGAAGCACCACTACGAAGACCCGCGTGCGGCGTCCATTGAAGCGCTGAAAATCGTTCAGAAACAGCGTGGCTGGGTGCCGGATGGGGCGATCTATGCGATCGCTGATGTGCTGGGTATTCCGGCAAGCGACGTAGAAGGTGTTGCTACGTTTTATAGCCAGATCTTCCGCCAGCCGGTAGGTCGCCACGTGATCCGCTATTGCGACAGCGTGGTGTGCCATATCAACGGCTACCAGGGGATCCAGGCCGCGCTTGAGAAAAAACTCAACATCAAGCCGGGGCAGACGACTTTTGATGGTCGCTTTACGCTGCTGCCGACCTGTTGCCTGGGGAACTGCGACAAAGGGCCAAACATGATGATCGATGAGGATACTCACGCTCATCTGACCCCGGAAGGCATTCCCGAACTGCTGGAGCGGTATAAATGAAAGACATTATCCGTACTCCCGAAACCCATCCGCTGACCTGGCGTCTGCGTGATGACAAACAGCCGGTCTGGCTGGACGAATACCGTAGCAAGAACGGCTACGAAGGTGCGCGTAAGGCCCTGACCGGGCTGTCACCGGACGAAATCGTTAATCAGGTAAAAGACGCTGGCCTGAAAGGGCGCGGCGGCGCGGGCTTTTCCACCGGTCTGAAGTGGAGCCTGATGCCGAAAGACGAATCCATGAACATCCGTTACCTGCTGTGTAACGCCGATGAAATGGAGCCGGGCACCTATAAAGACCGTCTGCTGATGGAACAGCTGCCGCACCTGCTGGTGGAAGGCATGCTGATTTCCGCGTTTGCGCTGAAAGCGTACCGTGGTTATATCTTCCTGCGCGGTGAATATATCGAAGCAGCCGTGCATCTGCGTCGCGCGATCGCCGAAGCGACCGAAGCCGGTCTGCTTGGCAAAAACATTATGGGCACCGGTTTCGACTTCGAACTGTTTGTCCACACTGGGGCAGGGCGTTACATCTGCGGTGAAGAAACCGCGCTGATCAACTCCCTCGAAGGTCGCCGTGCTAACCCACGCTCCAAGCCGCCGTTCCCGGCAAGCTCTGGCGCATGGGGTAAGCCGACCTGCGTAAACAACGTCGAAACCCTGTGTAACGTACCGGCTATCCTCGCGAACGGCGTGGAGTGGTACCAGAACATTTCGAAGAGCAAAGACGCGGGCACCAAGCTGATGGGCTTCTCCGGTCGTGTGAAGAACCCTGGCCTGTGGGAACTGCCTTTCGGTACTACCGCGCGTGAGATCCTCGAAGATTACGCGGGCGGCATGCGCGATGGCCTGAAGTTCAAAGCCTGGCAACCTGGCGGCGCGGGGACTGACTTCCTGACCGAAGCACACCTCGATCTGCCGATGGAATTCGAAAGCATTGGTAAAGCAGGTAGCCGTTTGGGCACCGCGCTGGCAATGGCTGTCGATCACGAGATTGGCATGGTTCCTCTGGTGCGTAACCTCGAAGAGTTCTTTGCCCGCGAGTCATGTGGCTGGTGTACGCCGTGCCGTGATGGTCTGCCGTGGAGTGTGAAAATTCTGCGCGCGCTTGAGCGTGGCGAAGGCCAGCCTGGGGATATCGAGACACTTGAGCAACTGTGTCGTTTCCTCGGCCCGGGTAAAACCTTCTGTGCACACGCACCGGGTGCAGTGGAACCGCTGCAGAGCGCCATTAAATATTTCCGCGAAGAATTCGAAGCTGGCATCAAGCAGACCTTCAGCAATACCCACGCTATTGGTGGTATTCAGCCGAACCTGCTGAAAGAGCGCTGGTGATCACAGGGTTAGCCCTGTGTCGCGATAAGAAATTCGATTAACGCTCGGTTACGACCGAGCCAACTGGAAGCATGCTGACTATGGCTACGATTCATGTAGACGGCAAAGAATATGAGGTCAACGGAGCGGACAACCTGCTGGAAGCTTGTCTGTCTCTTGGCCTTGATATTCCGTACTTTTGCTGGCACCCGGCGCTGGGAAGCGTCGGTGCTTGCCGCCAGTGTGCGGTGAAGCAATATCAGAACGCGGAAGACACGCGTGGTCGCCTGGTGATGTCTTGTATGACACCGGCCACCGAAGGCACCTTTATTTCTATTGATGACGAAGAAGCGAAGCAGTTCCGCGAAAGCGTCGTGGAGTGGTTGATGACTAACCACCCGCACGACTGTCCGGTCTGTGAAGAGGGCGGCAACTGCCACCTGCAGGATATGACCGTCATGACCGGTCACAGCTTCCGTCGCTACCGCTTCACGAAGCGTACTCACCGTAACCAGGACCTGGGGCCGTTCATCTCTCACGAAATGAACCGCTGCATCGCCTGCTATCGCTGTGTACGTTACTACAAAGATTACGCCGATGGTGCGGATCTGGGCGTGTATGGCGCACATGACAACGTCTACTTCGGTCGTCCGGAAGACGGTACGCTCGAAAGCGAATTCTCTGGCAACCTGGTCGAAATTTGTCCAACCGGCGTCTTCACCGATAAAACGCACTCCGAGCGTTATAACCGTAAATGGGACATGCAGTTTGCGCCGAGCATCTGCCAGCAGTGTTCCATTGGCTGTAACACCAGCCCGGGCGAGCGCTACGGTGAACTGCGTCGTATCGAAAACCGTTATAACGGTACCGTTAACCACTACTTCCTCTGCGACCGTGGTCGTTTCGGCTATGGTTACGTGAACCTGAAAGACCGTCCGCGTCAGCCGGTACAGCGTCGTGGCGATGACCTGATCACGCTGAACGCCGAGCAGGCGATGCAGGGCGCGGCAGATATTCTGCGTCAGTCGAAGAAAGTGATTGGTATCGGCTCCCCGCGCGCCAGCGTTGAAAGTAACTTCGCGCTGCGTGAACTGGTCGGTGCGGATAACTTCTATACCGGTATCGCTCAGGGCGAACTGGATCGTCTGCAACTGGCGTTGAGCGTACTGCGTGACGGCGGGATTCATACTCCGGCACTGCGCGAAATCGAATCTTATGATGCGGTTCTGGTGCTGGGCGAAGATGTCACCCAGACCGGCGCACGCGTTGCGCTGGCGGTGCGTCAGGCGGTGAAAGGTAAAGCGCGTGAAATGGCGGCGGCACAGAAAGTGGCTGACTGGCAGATCGCAGCAATCCTTAATATCGGCCAGCGTGCTAAGCATCCGCTGTTCGTTACCAACGTCGATAACACCCGTCTGGACGATATCGCCGCTTGGACCTATCGCGCACCGGTTGAAGATCAGGCGCGTTTAGGTTTCGCTATCGCCCACGCGCTGGATAACAACGCGCCGGCGGTTGACGGTATTGACCGTGACCTGCAGAACAAAATTGACGTTATCGTTCAGGCACTAGCCGGGGCGAAGAAACCACTGATTATTTCCGGCACCAACGCCGGTAGCGCCGAAGTGATTCAGGCGGCTGCCAACGTGGCGAAGGCGCTGAAAGGTCGTGGCGCAGACGTTGGCATCACCATGATTGCTCGCTCGGTTAACAGCATGGGCCTCGGCATGATTGGCGGTGGTTCCCTTGACGATGCGCTGACCGAGCTGGAAACAGGCCGCGCTGACGCTGTTGTGGTGCTGGAAAATGACCTGCATCGCCATGCTTCAGCCGCTCGCGTTGATGCCGCGCTGGCGAAAGCGCCGCTGGTACTGGTCGTTGACCATCAGCGTACGGCAATTATGGAAAACGCCCATCTGGTGCTTTCCGCTGCAAGCTTCGCCGAAAGCGATGGTACGGTGATTAACAACGAAGGCCGCGCCCAGCGTTTCTTCCAGGTTTATGACCCATCCTACTACGACAGCAACACCGTAATGCTGGAAAGCTGGCGCTGGCTGCACTCGCTGCACAGCACCGTGCAGAGCCGTGAAGTGGACTGGACGCAGCTCGACCACGTTATCGACGCGGTTGTTGAGAAGTTGCCGCAGCTGGCGGGCATTAAAGATGCCGCGCCGGACGCAAGCTTCCGTATCCGTGGACAGAAGCTGGCGCGTGAACCGCACCGCTACAGTGGGCGTACCGCAATGCGCGCCAACATCAGCGTACACGAACCGCGTCAACCGCAGGACAAAGACACTATGTTCGCTTTCTCTATGGAAGGGAACAACCAGCCGTCTGCACCGCGTTCACAAATTCCGTTTGCCTGGGCTCCGGGCTGGAACTCCCCACAGGCGTGGAACAAGTTCCAGGATGAAGTGGGCGGTAAACTGCGTCATGGCGATCCGGGCGTGCGCCTGATCGAAGCTTCTGCGGATGGTATGGATTACTTCACTACCGTTCCGGCGAGCTTCCAGGCTCAGGATGGTCAGTGGCGTATCGCGCCTTACTATCACCTGTTTGGCAGTGACGAAATGTCCCAGCGTGCGCCGGTCTTCCAGACCCGTATGCCGCAGCCGTACATCAAACTCAACCCGGCTGATGCCGCGAAGTTGGGTGTTAATGCCGGTACGCGCGTTTCTTTCAGCTACGATGGCAACACGGTTACGCTGCCGGTTGAAATCGCTGAAGGATTAACGGCAGGGCAGGTTGGTTTACCGATGGGCATGCCTGGCATCGCGCCGGTTCTGGCAGGTGCGCGTCTTGAGGATCTGCAGGAGGCACAACAATGAGTTGGATTACACCCGATCTGATTGAGATCCTGCTGAGCATTCTCAAAGCGGTGGTGATCCTGCTGGTGGTGGTCACCTGCGGGGCATTCATGAGCTTTGGCGAACGTCGTCTGCTGGGTCTGTTCCAGAACCGTTACGGACCGAACCGTGTTGGCTGGGGCGGTTCGCTCCAGCTGGTTGCGGACATGATCAAGATGTTCTTTAAAGAAGACTGGATCCCGAAATTCTCGGATCGCGTCATCTTTACCCTGGCACCGATGATCGCCTTCACCTCGCTGCTGCTGGCTTTCGCCATCGTGCCGGTGAGTCCGAACTGGGTGGTTGCTGACCTGAACATCGGGATCCTGTTCTTCCTGATGATGGCGGGCCTCGCGGTATACGCAGTGCTGTTCGCCGGCTGGTCCAGTAACAACAAATACTCCCTGCTCGGTGCGATGCGTGCGTCTGCGCAGACCCTAAGCTACGAAGTGTTCCTCGGACTTTCCCTGATGGGCGTGGTGGCGCAGGCCGGTTCATTTAACATGACCGACATCGTCAACAACCAGGCTGATATCTGGAACGTTATTCCGCAGTTCTTTGGTTTTGTCACCTTTGCCATCGCGGGCGTGGCGGTGTGTCACCGTCACCCGTTTGACCAGCCAGAAGCCGAGCAGGAACTGGCCGACGGTTACCACATTGAATATTCCGGTATGAAATTCGGTCTGTTCTTCGTGGGTGAATACATCGGTATCGTCACCATTTCTGCACTGATGGTTACCCTGTTCTTCGGTGGCTGGCATGGCCCGTTCTTACCGCCATTCGTCTGGTTCGCGCTGAAAACCGCGTTCTTCATGATGATGTTCATTTTGATTCGTGCGTCGTTACCGCGTCCTCGTTATGACCAGGTAATGTCCTTCGGCTGGAAAGTCTGTCTGCCGCTGACGCTCGTCAACTTGCTGGTAACGGCGGCTGTCATTCTCTGGCAGGCGCAATAAGGGACACAAAGACCATGACCTTAAAAGAATTGTTCGTAGGTTTCGGCACCCAGGTACGCAGTATCTGGATGATCGGCCTGCATGCGTTCGCGAAACGCGAAACGCAGATGTACCCGGAAGAGCCGGTCTATCTACCGCCCCGTTTTCGTGGTCGTATCGTTCTGACTCGTGATCCAGACGGTGAAGAGCGTTGCGTTGCCTGTAACCTGTGTGCGGTAGCGTGTCCGGTAGGCTGTATCTCTTTGCAAAAAGCAGAGACCAAAGATGGCCGCTGGTATCCGGAGTTTTTCCGCATTAACTTCTCACGCTGCATTTTCTGCGGCCTGTGCGAAGAAGCCTGTCCGACAACGGCTATTCAGCTGACTCCAGATTTCGAGCTGGGTGAGTACAAGCGCCAGGACCTGGTTTACGAGAAAGAGGATCTGCTGATCTCCGGTCCGGGCAAATACCCGGAATATAACTTCTACCGGATGGCAGGTATGGCAATCGACGGCAAAGATAAGGGCGAAGCAGAGAACGAAGCCAAGCCTATCGACGTCAAGAGCCTGTTACCGTAAGGAGAGGGGCAATGGAGTTCGCTTTTTATATCTGTGGCCTGATAGCCATTCTCGCAACCTTGCGGGTGATCACCCACACCAATCCGGTACACGCACTGCTGTATCTGATTATTTCGCTGCTGGCGATTTCCGGGGTGTTCTTCTCGTTAGGCGCTTACTTCGCCGGTGCGCTGGAAATTATCGTCTACGCGGGCGCTATCATGGTGCTGTTCGTATTCGTGGTAATGATGCTCAACCTCGGTGGTTCTGAAATTGAACAGGAACGCCAGTGGCTGAAACCTCAGGTGTGGATTGGTCCGGCGATTCTGTCGGCCATCATGCTGGTGGTCATTGTTTACGCCATTCTGGGCGTAAACGATCAGGGCATCGACGGGACGCCAATTAGCGCGAAAGCAGTCGGTATTTCCCTGTTCGGACCGTATGTACTGGCGGTCGAACTGGCTTCGATGCTGCTGCTGGCGGGCCTGGTTGTGGCCTTCCACGTGGGGCGCGAAGAGCGTTCAGGTGAAGTGCTGAGCAATCGCACTGATGACCGCGCGAAAAGAAAAACGGAGGAGCACGCATGATCCCCTTACAACATGGACTGATCCTCGCTGCGATTTTATTCGTCCTGGGTTTGACCGGTCTGGTTATCCGCCGCAATCTGCTGTTTATGCTGATCGGGCTGGAAATCATGATTAACGCCTCCGCGCTGGCCTTTGTGGTCGCCGGAAGCTACTGGGGCCAGACCGATGGTCAGGTGATGTACATTCTCGCCATCAGCCTTGCGGCTGCGGAAGCGAGCATTGGACTTGCGCTGTTGCTGCAACTTCATCGCCGTCGCCAGAACCTGAACATCGATTCAGTAAGTGAGATGCGTGGATGAACATGCTTGCCTTAACCATTATTCTGCCATTTATTGGCTTTGTATTACTGGCGTTTTCCCGTGGTCGTTGGTCAGAAAATCTGTCCGCTACCGTGGGTGTCGGGTCGATTGGTCTGGCCGCGCTGGTGACTGCGTTTGTTGGCGTTGATTTCTTTGCCAATGGCCAGCAGGCTTACAGCCAGCCGCTGTGGACCTGGATGTCAGTCGGCGACTTCAACATCGGTTTTAACCTGGTGCTGGATGGCCTGTCGCTGACCATGCTCTCCGTGGTGACCGGCGTTGGTTTCCTGATCCACATGTTCGCCTCCTGGTATATGCGCGGAGAAGAGGGCTATTCTCGTTTCTTCGCCTACACCAACCTGTTTATCGCCAGCATGGTGGTTCTGGTGCTGGCGGATAACCTGCTGCTGATGTACCTCGGCTGGGAAGGCGTGGGCCTGTGCTCCTATCTGCTGATTGGTTTCTACTATACCGATCCGAAGAATGGCGCTGCGGCAATGAAAGCCTTCGTGGTAACCCGTGTTGGTGACGTATTCCTGGCGTTCGCGCTGTTCATCCTCTACAACGAGCTGGGCACGCTGAACTTCCGCGAAATGGTGGAACTGGCGCCTGCGCACTTTGCAGATGGTAACAACATGCTGATGTGGGCAACCCTGATGCTGCTGGGCGGTGCGGTCGGTAAATCTGCGCAGTTGCCGTTGCAAACATGGCTTGCTGATGCGATGGCCGGCCCGACGCCTGTCTCTGCGCTTATCCACGCTGCGACGATGGTTACCGCCGGTGTCTACCTGATTGCACGTACGCACGGCCTGTTCCTGATGACCCCAGAAATCCTGCACCTGGTGGGGATTATCGGTGCCATCACTCTGGTGCTGGCGGGTTTTGCTGCGCTGGTACAGACCGACATCAAACGCGTTCTTGCGTACTCCACCATGAGCCAGATTGGTTATATGTTCCTGGCTCTCGGTGTACAGGCGTGGGATGCGGCGATTTTCCACCTGATGACGCACGCCTTCTTTAAAGCGCTGCTGTTCCTGGCATCCGGCTCGGTTATCCTGGCTTGCCACCACGAACAGAACATCTTCAAGATGGGCGGACTGCGTAAGTCAATTCCGCTGGTGTATCTCTGCTTCCTGATCGGTGGCGCGGCGCTGTCGGCTCTGCCGCTGATTACCGCTGGCTTCTTCAGTAAGGATGAGATTCTGGCCGGTGCAATGGCGAATGGTCATATTAATCTGATGGTTGCAGGTCTGGTCGGTGCGTTCATGACCTCTCTGTACACCTTCCGTATGATTTTCATCGTGTTCCACGGTAAAGAACAAATTCACGCTCATGCAGGGAAGGGGATTACCCATCATCTGCCGCTGATTGTGCTGATGATCCTGTCCACCTTCGTTGGCGCGCTGATTGTGCCGCCGCTGCAGGGTGTACTGCCTGCGACGACCGAGCTTGAGCATGGTCGCGTCATGACGCTGGAAATTACCTCCGGTATCGTAGCGATTGCGGGCATCCTGATCGCAGCATGGCTGTGGCTGGGTAAACGCCAGCTTGTGACATCGATTGCCAACAGTGCGCCGGGCCGCCTGCTGGGTACCTGGTGGTATAACGCCTGGGGCTTCGACTGGCTGTACGACAAAGTGTTCGTCAAGCCGTTCCTGGGTGTTGCCTGGTTGCTGAAACGCGATCCGCTCAACTCAATGATGAACATTCCGGCGATCCTTTCCCGCTTTGCAGGTAAAGGCCTGCTGTTGAGCGAGAACGGTTATCTGCGCTGGTATGTGGCATCAATGAGCATCGGCGCCGTCGTTGTGCTGGCACTGTTGATGGTACTGCGTTGAGTTTGAGGATTGTGGCGTTGATGTCGGATGGCGCTGGTGCTTATCCGACCTACGGGAATCTGTAGGCCCGGTAAGCGTTCGCGCCGCCGGGCAAAAAAAGCCGCAATCCGAAGTGAATTTTCTGTTTGAGAATTCGTTGAAAATCAGGTCCTGATGGGACTTTAACAAGGAATAAAGATCGCCATGTTACTACCCTGGCTAATATTAATTCCCTTTATTGGTGGCTTCCTGTGCTGGCAGACCGAACGCTTTGGCGTGAAGGTGCCGCGCTGGATCGCGCTGATTACCATGGGATTGACGCTGGCGCTTGGCCTGCAACTGTGGTTGCAGGGCGGCTATTCACTGACGCAATCCGCTGGCATTCCGCAGTGGCAGTCTGAGTTTGTCCTGCCGTGGATCCCACGTTTTGGCATCTCTATTCATCTGGCTATCGACGGTCTGTCGCTGCTGATGGTAGTGCTGACCGGTCTGCTCGGTGTTCTGGCGGTACTTTGCTCCTGGAATGAAATCGAAAAATACCAGGGCTTCTTCCATCTGAACCTGATGTGGATCTTAGGCGGCGTGATCGGCGTGTTCCTTGCCATCGACATGTTCCTGTTCTTCTTCTTCTGGGAAATGATGCTGGTGCCGATGTACTTCCTGATCGCGTTGTGGGGGCATAAAGCCTCTGACGGTAAAACGCGTATCACGGCGGCGACCAAGTTCTTCATTTATACCCAGGCGAGTGGTCTGGTGATGTTGATTGCCATCCTGGCGCTGGTGTTTGTGCACTATAAAGCGACCGGTGTGTGGACCTTCAACTATGAAGAGTTGCTGAATACCCCGATGTCCCACGGTGTGGAATATCTGCTGATGCTGGGCTTCTTCATCGCCTTCGCGGTGAAAATGCCGGTGGTTCCGCTGCACGGCTGGTTGCCGGATGCACACTCTCAGGCGCCGACGGCAGGTTCCGTTGACCTGGCAGGGATCTTGCTGAAAACCGCGGCTTACGGTCTGCTGCGCTTCTCCCTGCCGCTGTTCCCGAACGCGTCGGCGGAGTTTGCACCTATCGCAATGTGGCTGGGTGTTATCGGTATCTTCTACGGCGCGTGGATGGCCTTTAATCAGTACGATATCAAACGCCTGATTGCTTACACCTCCGTATCGCACATGGGCTTCGTACTGATTGCTATCTACACCGGCAGCCAGTTGGCTTACCAGGGTGCGGTTATTCAGATGATCGCGCACGGTCTGTCCGCAGCCGGTCTGTTCATTCTGTGTGGTCAGCTGTACGAACGTCTGCACACGCGTGATATGCGTATGATGGGCGGCCTGTGGGGCAAAATGAAATGGTTGCCTGCGCTGTCAATGTTCTTCGCCGTGTGTACGCTGGGTATGCCGGGTACAGGTAACTTCGTTGGCGAATTTATGATTCTGTTCGGCAGCTACCAGGTGGTTCCGGTCATTACCGTGATCTCGACCTTTGGTCTGGTGTTTGCCTCTGTTTACTCGCTGGCGATGTTGCATCGCGCTTACTTCGGTAAAGCGAAGAGCCAGATTGCCAGTGTTGAACTGCCAGGGATGTCGCTGCGTGAGCTGTTTATCATCCTGTTGCTGGTCGTGCTTCTGGTACTGCTTGGCTTCTATCCGCAGCCGATTCTGGATACCTCGCATTCTGCGATGAGCAACATCCAGCAGTGGTTTGTTAATTCCGTTACTACTACAAGGCCGTAAATCGCCATGACAATAACTCCACAACACCTGATTGCGCTGCTACCGCTGCTGATCGTCGGCTTGACGGTGGTGGTTGTGATGCTCTCCATTGCGTGGCGACGCAATCACTTCCTCAATGCCACGTTATCGGTCATTGGGCTTAACGCCGCGCTGGTTTCGCTCTGGTTTGTTGGCCAGGCGGGCGCCATGGACGTTACCCCGCTGATGCGGGTTGACGGTTTCGCCATGCTCTACACCGGACTGGTGCTGCTGGCCAGTCTTGCCACCTGTACCTTTGCTTACCCGTGGCTGGAAGGCTACGACGACAACCGGGAAGAGTTCTACCTTTTGGTGCTGATTGCCGCACTCGGCGGTATTCTGCTGGCTAACGCTAACCATCTGGCGGCGCTGTTCCTTGGTATTGAGCTGATCTCTCTGCCGCTGTTTGGTCTGGTTGGCTATGCGTTCCGTCAGAAACGTTCGCTGGAAGCCAGTATCAAATACACCATTCTGTCTGCCGCAGCGTCTTCCTTCCTGCTGTTCGGTATGGCGCTGGTGTACGCGCAGTCTGGCAATCTGTCGTTTGTTGCGCTCGGTAAGAGCCTCGGCGACGGCATGCTGCACGAACCGCTGCTGCTGGCGGGCTTCGGTCTGATGATTGTTGGCCTCGGCTTTAAACTTTCGCTGGTTCCGTTCCACCTGTGGACGCCAGACGTTTACCAGGGCGCTCCGGCTCCGGTTTCCACCTTCCTGGCGACGGCGAGCAAAATCGCTATCTTCGGCGTGGTGATGCGTCTGTTCCTGTACGCACCGGTAGGGGATAGCGAAGCGGTACGTATCGTACTGGGCGTGATTGCCTTTGCTTCCATCATCTTCGGTAACCTGATGGCGCTGAGCCAGACCAATATTAAACGTCTGCTCGGTTACTCTTCTATCTCTCATCTCGGCTACCTGCTGGTGGCGCTGATTGCTCTGCAGAGCGGTGAGATGTCGATGGAAGCGGTTGGCGTTTACCTGGCCGGTTACCTGTTCAGCAGCCTCGGCGCGTTCGGTGTGGTCAGCCTGATGTCCAGCCCGTACCGTGGCCCGGATGCGGACTCCCTGTTCTCCTACCGTGGTCTGTTCTGGCATCGTCCGATCCTCGCGGCAGTGATGACGGTAATGATGCTGTCTCTGGCCGGTATCCCGATGACGCTGGGCTTTATCGGTAAGTTCTACGTACTGGCAGTCGGTGTGCAGGCTAACCTGTGGTGGCTGGTTGCCGCTGTGGTGGTCGGTTCGGCGATTGGTTTGTACTACTACCTGCGTGTTGCCGTGAGCCTGTACCTGAGCGCACCGCAACAGCTGAACCGCGATGCGCCGTCTAACTGGCAGTACAGCGCGGGCGGTATCGTAGTGCTGATTTCTGCACTGCTGGTACTGGTGCTGGGTATTTACCCGCAACCGCTGATCAGCATTGTGCAGTTAGCGACTCCGCTGATGTAAGGCTACATGCAGTAACGAAAAAACCCGCCTCGGCGGGTTTTTTTATGCGTGAAATACGGGCCAGTTTAATAGCTGACGGCTTACCAGCGGACCGCTGATGCCTTTTGCTGTGCGATCCATCACTTCCTGGATCACTGAAGAAAGCTCATTGACTTCGAATTTGGCCACGTAGCCATCCGCTTTTACTCGGCGAACGTGATCTTCGTTCGCGCTACCGGAAAGCGAAGAGTGGATAACGACCGGGATCTTCTTCAGGCGTTCGTCGGTTTTTATTTTGCGGGTAAGCGTAAAACCGTCCATCTCCGGCATTTCGAGATCGGTGAGTACCAGGGCGATCTTCTCGCTAATAGGCTTGCCCTCCGCCAGCGCTTCTGCGGAAAGCTGCTGTATTTTTTCCCACGCATCCTGGCCCGTTACATGCATCAGATGCGGGATTTCCATGGCGTTAAGCCCTTTTTCCAGCATTGCGCGGGCCACTTTTGAATCATCTGCCACAATCGCCACCGCACCTGGCGTGATGTTGAATTTATTGGTTTTCAGATCGGTTGCACGCAGGTCGTGGTTCGCCGGTACTATGTCGTACAAGATCTGCTCAACGTCGAGCACCAGCGCCAGGTTGTTGGTCTCTTTGTTGTCGTCCAGGCAAGCGATACTGGTGATATAGCGACCATTGACGGCTTTCTCGGCGGTATGCACCTGTTGCCAGTCCAGGCGCATAATGTTTTCCACTGACTCCACCGCAAATGCCTGGACGCTGCGGGCATATTCTGTGATTAACAGGATGTTGAGTCCGGTCTCTGGTTTACAGCCCGCGACGGCGGGCAGGTCAATCACCGGGATCACCTGATCGCGAATATTAACCATACCCAGCAGCGGGGCCTTCATACCAGCCGGACGCGTAAAGGTCGGCATCGGCACGATTTCACGCAGCTTGAATACGTTGATGCCAAATAGCTCTGATTTCTGCTCCTCAACAGATTTGCCGAGGCGAAATAGCAGCAGTTCAAAACGGTTAGACAGGGTTAGGTTTGTCCTGTCATCAATATCTTTCTGGAAATTGTTCATCCTGTCCTCAGTGTGAAAGCCAGCCTTTCCACTGTTATCGGCACTGAGGCGGAAAAATAAAGCGTTAAACGCTGAAAATGGCGAAATCGTGTGCCAGTTCCGTGTCTGGAAAAATCGCTTTGCACTCTTCAAGCAAACGCTGACAGCCTTTTCATCATAGCGTGAGCTAACGTGGGTCATGATCAGGCGTCCCACTCCGGCATCCAGCGCCAGCTGTGCTGCTTGTCGGGTTGAGCTGTGCCCGCGACTGTTCGCTTTCTCCTCCATTGAGGCATCCAGCGTGGTTTCGTGTACCATGACATCTACACCTCGAGCCAGTTCAATGGCGGACGCGCAGGGTCCTGTGTCACCGAAAATAGCGACTGATTTTCCCCTGGTGGCCGGGGCGAGGAAGTCGGCGCCGTGGATCCTACGTCCATCCTCCAGCACGATAGTTTTCCCGGCTTTCAAATCCTGAAACCACGGGCCCGCTTTAACACCTGCCGCCTTCAGGGCGTTAGCGTCAAGCGCACCGGGTTTGTCATGCTCTTGAATGCGAAAACCGTAGCACTCCAGCGGATGCGCCAGCGGGTACGCCGTGACTTTACGCAGGCCGTCATCGACAATCTCACCTGCGGTGATTTCCACAATTTCCATCGGATAATCGGTCCAGGAGCCGCTCAGACGTAATGCGGTTTCGGTAAACTCTCGCAACCCTTTTGGCCCGTAAAGCGTCAGAGGCTGGACATTGCCGGCCATTGAGCGACTGCACAGTAGTCCCGGTAAACCAAACAGGTGATCGCCGTGCAGATGGCTGATAAAAATACGATCGAGTTTTCCTGGATTGAAAGGGGTGGTCAGCATCTGATGCTGTGTCCCTTCACCGCAATCAAAAAGCCACAGCCCCGCCTGAGTCGGGTGTTGCAGATTCAGTAAAATTGCCGTTACATTGCGTGAGCGAGTGGGGACTCCCGCTGACGTGCCTAAAAATAGTAATTCCATCTTCGCGTTACACTTTTCGCCATCAATAAGGCAGGGTGTTCAGGTTATCACAACATAGGGGCAGACAATGATTCACTGGCAAGATCTCCACCATGCAAAGCTGAGTACCCAACAACTGTACGCACTACTTCAGTTGCGATGCGCGGTGTTTGTAGTTGAGCAACAGTGTCCGTACCAGGATGTGGATGGCGATGACCTGGTTGGAGAGAATCGCCATATTCTGGGCTGGCATAACGATGAGCTGGTGGCGTATGCGAGGATTCTGAAAAGCGATGACGAGCTGGAGCCGGTGGTGATTGGTCGGGTGATTGTAAGCGAAGCGCTGCGCGGTGAAAAACTGGGGCAACAGCTGATGGCCCAGACGCTGGCATCCTGCGCGCAACACTGGCCACACAAGGCGTTATATCTGGGCGCGCAGGCGCATCTGCAATCGTTCTATGCGCGCTTTGGTTTTGTTCCGGTAACGGATATCTATGACGAAGACGGTATTCCACACGTCGGAATGGCGCGGGAAGCACATCAGGCGTAAACAGGCGCAAACAGTCCAGGTTGTCTATAGTTAGCGGGTACGTCAATAGAAAGGGAGAATATAATGTCTTTTCATTCTTATGAATCACGTGTCGATGATGATCTGGAATTATTAAGTGAAACGCTGGAAGAGGTGCTGCGTTCTTCTGGCGACCCAGCAGATCAAAAATACCTTGAGTTAAAAGCGCGGGCAGAACGGGCGTTAGAAGAGGTGAGAAATCGCGTCAGCCATGCTTCTGACAGCTACTATTACCGTGCGAAAAAAGCTGTTTGTCGGGCGGATGATTATGTGCACGAAAAACCCTGGCGCGGGATCGGCGTTGGCGCCACAGTCGGTTTAGTGATGGGATTATTGTTAGCACGGCGATAAATTCCGTTCTGTCATCGCATTTGTACGTACTCCCTAACTGGGGGTACTGCTTTTTCTGCTCAGTACCCCGTATAATGTGAGGTTTTTAACAGGGAGAGGTCCGCGTGCATTCAATCACTACTGCGCTGGAAAGTCTGATGCGTCATTTATCGCAAGAGATGCCAGCAGCACCTGGAATTCGTATTTACGATATACCTTTCCCACTGAATGATGCGTTTGACGCTTTAGGATGGCTGGCCAGTCAACCCGTCTGGCCCCAGTTTTACTGGCAGCAGCGTAACGGCGACGAAGAGGCCGCCGTATTAGGGGCCGTCGCCGCATTTTCCTCGCTGGAATCGGCCCAGCAATTTTTACACCAGCATGATAGTCATCCCGACCTGCGCATCTGGGGCCTGAATGCCTTTGAGCCACAGCGTGGCAATTTGCTGCTGCCGCGGCTGGAGTGGCGACGTTGCGCCGGAGTGGCGAGCTTACGCTTACATCTCTATAGCGACGTGTCGCTACGTGAAGACGCTGCACATGCGATTGCCTTTATCTCATCGCTTGCTCCTGTAAAACCGCTTCCTGCATTGCGCTTGAATTTGACGGGAGAACAGAACTGGCCGGATAAAGCTGGCTGGACAAATCTGATAAAACTCGCCACGCAAACAATCGCAGGAGAAGACCTCGATAAGGTTGTGCTGGCACGGGCGACCGACTTACAGTTTTCTCAGTCGGTTAATGCCGCGGCCGTGATGGCTTCCAGCCGTCGCTTAAACCTGAACTGCTACCATTTCTTTATGGCATTCTCTGCCGACTCCGCTTTCCTTGGCTCTTCCCCTGAGCGTCTGTATCGGCGGCGAGACACGGCGCTGCGCACCGAGGCGCTGGCCGGAACCGTGGCCAATCATCCAGAGGATCATCGGGCCTGGCAGTTGGGTGAATGGCTAATGAAAGATGATAAAAACCAGCGTGAGAATATGCTGGTGGTTGAAGATATTTGCCAGCGCCTGCAAGGCTGTACGCAAACTCTCGACGTGCTGCCGCCACAGGTGCTCAGGCTGCGTAAAGTGCAGCACCTGCGCCGTTGCATCTGGACGGAACTGAATCAGGCCGACGATACGCTTTGCCTGATGCAACTCCAGCCCACGGCGGCTGTCGCCGGTATTCCGCGAGAGCTGGCGCGTGAATTCATCCAACAAAATGAACCCTTTGAACGTGAGTGGTATGCCGGTTCTGCGGGTTATCTTTCACGGCACCAAAGTGAGTTTTGCGTGTCACTACGTTCGGCGAAAATTAGCGCAAACGTGGTGCGCCTTTATGCCGGGGCAGGGATCGTACGTGGTTCAGATCCTGAGCAGGAATGGCAAGAAATAGACAACAAAGCGGCGGGTTTACGTACTTTATTACAGATGGAAGCCTAATGAGTCACACATTACCGACTCATATCAAAAATCCATTTATTCGATTCTTTATACTGTGTCGCAATATTGATACCGGACAATCTCATGTCAGTAAGCGCATTTAACCGACGCTGGGCGGCGGTCATTCTGGAAGCACTCACTCGCCACGGCGTCAGGCATGTCTGCATTGCCCCTGGCTCTCGTTCTACACCGTTGACGCTGGCGGCAGCGGAAAACCCCGCATTCATCCACCACACCCATTTTGACGAGCGTGGTCTTGGTCATCTGGCCTTAGGTCTGGCAAAAGTTAGCCGTCAGCCTGTCGCCGTGATTGTGACGTCCGGTACCGCGGTGGCGAATTTATATCCCGCGTTGATTGAAGCGGGCCTGACCGGTGAAAAACTAATTTTACTTACGGCAGACCGACCGCCAGAGCTTATCGACTGTGGCGCGAACCAGGCGATTCGTCAGGCCGGAATGTTTGCCTCGCATCCATCGCAAACGCTCTCTTTACCGCGTCCGACTCAGGACATTCCGGCAAGCTGGCTGGTGTCCACTATTGATAATGCGTTAGCAACCCTGCATAGCGGGGCGGTTCATATCAATTGCCCGTTTGCGGAACCGCTGTATGGCGATATGGACGAAACGGGGATTGCCTGGCAACAGCGCCTCGGCGACTGGTGGCAGGACGATAAACCCTGGCTGCGAGAAGCGCGTCGGCTGGAAAGCGACAAACAGCGCGACTGGTTTTTCTGGCGACAAAAACGAGGCGTAGTCATTGCGGGCCGCATGAGCGCTGAAGAAGGTAAGAAGGTTGCGCAGTGGGCGCAGACGTTAGGCTGGCCGCTGATTGGTGATGTTCTGTCGCAAACCGGACAACCGCTGCCGTGCGCCGACCTGTGGCTGGGAAATGCGAAAGCGGTAGCTGAGTTACAGCAGGCGCAGATTGTGGTGCAGCTTGGTAGCAGCCTGACCGGAAAACGACTCCTGCAATGGCAGGCTAACTGCGATCCGCAGGAATACTGGATTGTCGATAATATCGAAGGCCGCCTCGATCCGGCTCACCATTGTGGCCGCAGGCTGGTGGCGAAAGTTGGCGACTGGCTGGAGCTGCATCCGGCGGAGAAACGTCAGCCCTGGTACGTGGAAATCCCTCGCCTGGCACAACTGGCCTGGCAGGCGGTAGAAGCCCGTCGTGAGGCGTTTGGTGAAGCGCAATTAGCCCACCGTATTCGCGAATACTTGCCGGAGCAGGGGCAGCTGTTCGTGGGTAACAGTCTGGTGGTACGCCTGATTGATGCGCTGTCGCAGCTTCCGGCTGGTTACCCGGTCTATAGCAACCGTGGCGCGAGCGGTATTGACGGCCTGCTGTCAACGGCAGCAGGTGTACAGCGTGCCAGCGCGAAATCGACGCTGGCGATTGTTGGCGATTTATCTGCATTGTATGACCTGAATGCGCTGGCGTTATTGCGCCAGGTTTCTGCACCGTTTGTCCTGATAGTGGTCAACAATAACGGCGGACAGATTTTTTCTCTGCTGCCGACGCCAGCGAGCGAACGCGAACGGTTCTATCTGATGCCGCAGAACGTACATTTCGAGCATGCTGCCGCCATGTTTAACCTTAAATACCAGCGCCCGGAAAACTGGGAGCAACTGGAGAGCGCGTTGACTAACGCCTGGCGTACTCCTGCGGCCACGGTGATTGAGCTGGTGGTGAATGAAACTGACGGGGCGCAAACCTTGCAGCAACTGCTGGCGCAGGTAAGTCATCTATGATCCTGCATGCGCAGGCGAAAGAGGGCCAGACGGGATTTCCCTGGCTGGTTTTCCTGCACGGTTTCTCTGGCGATTGTCGGGAATGGCAGATGGTCGGCGAAGCGTTTCAGGATTATTCGCGGCTATACATCGATCTGCCGGGACACGGTGGCTCCGCTGACATCAGCGTGAGCGGATTCGATGACGTAAACGTTTTGCTGCGTAACACTCTATTTAATTACAACATACTCAACTACTGGCTGGTGGGATACTCTCTTGGTGGCAGAGTCGCGATGATGGCGGCCTGTCAGGAGATGCCAGGGCTTTGTGGTCTGGTGGTTGAAGGTGGACATCCAGGCTTGCAAGGCGAAGAGGCGCGCGTTCAGCGTCGTCTCTCGGATGGCCGCTGGGCTGCGCGTTTTCGCGCAGAGCCGCTACGTGAGGTGTTTAATGACTGGTATCAACAGCCCGTTTTTTCCTCGCTGAACACGGCACAAAGAGAGGCGCTGGTCGCTCTGCGTAGCCAGAATAATGGGCAAACGCTGGCGGCAATGCTGGAGGCCACCTCGCTTGCCGTACAACCTGATTTACGTGCGCAACTCACGACGCGCACATTTCCGTTTTATTATTTATGTGGTGAACGTGACGATAAATTCCGCGCTCTGGCGGCGGAAATATCAGTACCAAACCATGTGATTCGTAATGCCGGACACAACGCGCATCGGGACAACCCCGCGGGTGTAGTGGACTGTCTGGCTCAGATTCTGCGTCGCTGACTATAGGACATTTTATGATCTATCCTGATGAAACAATGCTTTACGCACCGGTAGAATGGCACGATTGCTCTGAAGGCTATACCGACATTCTTTACGAGAAATCCACCGACGGTATCGCAAAAATCACCATTAATCGTCCGCAGGTACGCAATGCCTTCCGTCCGGTCACCGTGAAAGAGATGATCCAGGCGCTGGCGGATGCTCGCTATGATGACAACATCGGCGTGATTATTCTGACCGGTGCGGGCGATAAAGCGTTCTGTGCAGGCGGCGATCAGAAGGTACGTGGCGACTACGGCGGATACCAGGATGACTCCGGTGTGCATCACCTGAACGTACTGGACTTCCAGCGTCAGATTCGTACCTGTCCGAAACCGGTAGTAGCGATGGTTGCAGGTTTCTCCATTGGCGGCGGTCATGTGCTGCACATGATGTGTGACCTGACCATTGCGGCTGAAAACGCCATCTTCGGTCAGACCGGTCCGAAAGTCGGTTCCTTCGACGGCGGTTGGGGCGCTTCCTATATGGCGCGTATCGTCGGTCAGAAAAAGGCGCGTGAAATCTGGTTCCTGTGCCGTCAGTACGATGCGAAACAGGCGCTGGATATGGGGCTGGTCAACACCGTGGTTCCGCTGGCGGATCTGGAAAAAGAGACAGTACGCTGGTGTCGCGAAATGCTGCAAAACAGCCCAATGGCGCTGCGCTGCCTGAAAGCTGCACTGAACGCCGACTGTGATGGTCAGGCAGGTCTGCAGGAGCTGGCAGGTAACGCCACTATGCTGTTCTACATGACGGAAGAAGGTCAGGAAGGCCGTAACGCCTTTAACCAGAAACGTCAGCCTGATTTCAGCAAATTCAAACGGAATCCGTAATGCGTAGCGCGCAGGTATACCGCTGGCAGATCCCCATGGACGCGGGGGTGATTCTGCGCGACAGGCGGTTAAAAACGCGTGACGGGTTATACGTATGTCTTCGTGACGGTGAGCGTGAAGGGTGGGGAGAAATCTCCCCGCTGCCGGGCTTCAGTCAGGAAAGCTGGGAAGAAGCGCAAACCGAGTTGCTGGCTTGGGTGAAAGGCTGGCTGCAAGGGGATGCCTCCTTACCGCAACTGCCTTCAGTCGCCTTTGGCGTAAGCTGTGCGCTGGCCGAACTGGCTGGCGTATTGCCACAGGACGCAGACTATCGTGCTGCACCGCTGTGTACGGGCGATCCTGACGATCTGGTACTGCAACTGGCGGACATGCCGGGCGAAAAAGTGGCGAAGATTAAGGTCGGTCTGTATGAAGCGGTTCGCGACGGCATGGTAGCCAATCTGTTACTTGAGGCGATCCCGGAGCTGCATTTGCGACTTGACGCCAACCGGGCCTGGACGCCGTTGAAAGCTCAGCAGTTCGCGAAATACGTTAATCCGGAGTATCGCGGACGCATTGCCTTCCTCGAAGAACCGTGCAAAACCCGTGATGATTCTCGTGCCTTCGCGCGTGAAACCGGCATTGCCATCGCCTGGGATGAAAGTCTGCGTGAAGCGGATTTCACCTTCGAAGCCGAAGAGGGCGTCAAGGCTGTGGTTATCAAACCTACGCTGACCGGCAGTCTCGATAAAGTCCGTGAACAGGTGGCAGCGGCGCATGCGCTTGGTCTTACTGCCGTTATCAGTTCGTCAATCGAGTCGAGTCTGGGCTTAACCCAGCTGGCGCGAATTGCCGCCTGGTTGACGCCGCAAACCAACCCGGGTCTGGATACCCTGAGCCTGATGCAGTGCCAGCAGGTACGCACCTGGCCCGGTAGCGCGTTGCCGTGTATCGACGTTGATGCGCTGGAACGTCTGCTATGACCCAGCAGGAAAGGCCCGATAGCGTGAGCTTATCGGGCCTGATACAACCCAGTGACTGGCCGTGGCGTCACTGGCGACAGGTTCGTGCGAAGGCGCCAGCCTTACGCCTCAACGATGAGGCATTAAGCTGGAGCGAGCTCTGCGCGCGCATCGACCATCTGGCCAGCGGTTTTGCCGCTCAGGGCGTGGAAGAAGGCGATGGCGTCCTGCTTCGCGCCTGGAATCATCCGCGCGCTTTGCTGGCCTGGCTCGCGCTGCTGCAGTGTGGGGCGCGGGTTTTACCTGTGAACCCACAGTTGCCTCAGTCGCTGCTTGATGCGCTGGTCCCGGACTTAACGCTACGTTTTGCGCTGGATCTGGAGGCTGCTATCGCACTCCCGGAACTCAGTCCGTTACAGATGAAGTTGTTGCCAGGCGATCACGCCGCTGCATGGTTGCCCGAGCGTTTGAGCACGATGACGTTAACCTCAGGTTCTACCGGATTACCAAAGGCGGCGGTGCATACATGTCAGGCGCATCTGGCAAGCGCGCAGGGCGTACTGTCATTAATGCCGTTTGGTGCTGAGGATGACTGGCTGCTCTCACTGCCGCTGTTTCATGTTTCCGGGCAGGGCATTTTGTGGCGATGGTTGTTCGCCGGGGCGCGAATGACCGTGCGCGACAAACAGCCGCTGGATCAAATGCTGGCTGGATGCACTCACGCTTCACTGGTGCCCACGCAACTGTGGCGCTTACTTGTTAATAACACGCCAGTCACGCTAAAAGCGGTGCTGCTGGGCGGTGCGGCAATTCCTGTTGAGTTGACGGAACAGGCGCGTGAACAGGGGATTCGTTGCTGGTGCGGTTACGGATTGACGGAGTTTGCTTCTACGGTTTGTGCGAAAGAGGCAGATGGCCTGGCGGATGTGGGCTCTGCTTTACCGGGGCGGGAAGTCAGGATCGTTAATGACGAAGTTTGGCTACGAGCCGCCAGCATGGCGCAAGGTTACTGGCGTAACGGACAGCTTATGCCTTTAGTGAACGCGGAAGGCTGGTTTGCAACCCGCGATCGCGGCGTGTTGAAGGACGGCAAGTTAACCATTGTCGGTCGTATGGACAATCTGTTCTTTAGCGGCGGGGAAGGCATACAGCCGGAAGAGGTGGAACGCGTGATTGCCGCACATCCACATGTTCTGCAGGCCTTTATTGTGCCGATAGAAGACAAAGAATTTGGCCATCGCCCGGTGGCGGTCGTTGAGTATGACGCTAATGCTGGAGAAACTAATCTGGCAGAGTGGGTAAAAGATAAGCTGGCACGCTTTCAGCAACCGGTATGTTGGTTGACATTGCCACCCGAGCTTAAAGCCGGAGGGATTAAAATCTCGCGTCGTGCGTTGTCGGATTGGGTAAGTGCTTCATCATTAACATTAAGAAAGCATTAATTACATTTCTCATTTTTGTCATTCCGCAGCTATTGTCCTTTTGTTTATCTGCTGAAGTGTAACCTATTGTGAAATTTTTTAACAAAAGGTGCGCTATGGAATGGCATGTGAAGAAGTCTTGCTGTCACAAGAAAGCAGCGAGGCTCTATATTGTACTTTGCGATAGTGGTGGTTCGCTTAAGATGCTCGCTGAGGCGCAATCTTTCGAGCGGGTTAAACCTGGCGATCTTCTTTCACCGCTGAAAGATGCGCAGTATTGTGTTAATCGCGATGTATCCCGCGTGATTAAAATAATCGATGCCAGACAGTACATATGTGACGAATGGGAGCGCCTGTTACGACTGTCGGCAGATAAATGAGCTCAGCGCCGGTGCTTGTCTGCAGGCAGAAAAATCGTCATTAAACCCGCCATGATGCACAGTACCCCAACCAGCGCCTTTACTGAAAATGTTCCCTGCCAGCCGGGCAGAATCATTGATGCAACCCAAACCAGCACATAGCTCAGGCTGAGCAGGGCATAAGCTTTGCTCAGCGCGAGCTGGTGCAGGGCTTTATGCCAGCAAATAACCGACAGCAAATAGCCTGCCAGCCCGGCAGATAAAGCAAACGCTCCAATACTGAGAGATAATACGGCGGAGATGAACTCCAGCGGCTGCATCATTGGCGGCAGATTATCCATTGCGAAGCCGAGGCTCAACTGGGCTGCGGAGGTGATAATAACGCTACATAATCCCCAAAAGATGCCCATTACACTGCGCTCCCAAGAATAAAGATGCCGGTAATGATCAGCCCAACCCCCAGCCAGTGGCGTGTAGTGACGGGTTCGCGCCAGATTTTCCACGCGGCCAGCGTCACCCATACAAAGTTAAGACTCAGCATGGGGTAGGCGATGCCGACAGGAATGTTCTGCAGTACCGCCAGCCATAGCAGCATGGCCAGACCGAGGCTTGCCAGAGCAAGCCCAATCCATTGCGTGACGTGGCGTTTTCGCGCACGAACGGACACCGGTCGGGTCGCCTGCTTCTGGCATAGCTGGCCGCAGACGCTGAGCAGGCTGGCGAGAACTAAGGCTATCCAGATCATTTTGGCCGATACTGAATCAGAACCAGTCGCCCCTGATTATCAATGTAATCAGCGGGAGGGATAGCGAGTTGATTAATATCTTCATCCTTATCAATCGTGAGCACGAGCGTAATATTTCCTTGCTGACGATGTTGCGCTAACCAGTCGGCAAAGTCTTCCCGACTAACAAAACGCCCCTGAGCATCCGGGTAGTTGAGGCCATATTTTAACTCGCCCGTTTGGCCGTACATCATGATGTCGTCACGCTTCAGACTCCAGGCCAGCCCTGCGGCAACGCCAACGTTGTCGGTGAGAATGTAACGGCTCGACTCCAGCGACTCTTTAGTCATCTCGACAAAAAACTGCGGCTGTTTAGACTCCATCACCCGGTCAGGGACTGAGAAACCAAACAACAGCGCGAGTCCCAGCGGACACAGCGCGGCGAATTTCCAGTTCTTCTCGTGGTTATTTAGCGTATACCAGCCGAACAGTGCCCAGGTGATAAAAATACCCCACGCGCAAAACACCTTATACGTTTCGATATGCGACCAGACCGGCGTCTTTAACGGACCCAATGTGGAAACAATAAATGTGGCGACAATGCCGGTCACGCCGAACAGCACGTTGATCCAGCCATTCACGCGCAGTGCGGCGGAGCCTTTTTCCGCGGCCTGCAGGCCGAAACGCGCCGTTAATATCGCCAGCGGGGCGAAGCAAGAAAGAATATAGGTCGGCAGTTTTCCTTTGGCGATGCTGAAAAACAGGATTGGCATGACAATCCAGCTTAACAGGTACAGTGCGCTGCGCGGAACATCCCGCTCACGCCAGCCCGTACGCAGCGCGCCAGGAAGCAGCCCGAGCCATGGTAATGCGCCAGCCACGAATACCGGAATGTAGTACCAGATGGGAGCCTTGTGTTGGGCATCATCCTGTGCGAAGCGTTGAATATGTTCAACCCAGAAGAAGTAATGCCAGAAATCCGGCTCACGCCGGGCAATCGCTATTCCCCACGGCAGCACAATCACGATGCAGCCGATAACCGCCAGCAGACCGTAGAGTATGAGATCTTTCCAGCGCTTTTGCGCGAAAACCCACGGCAGTACGCTGAGCACAGGAACGGCAAGCGCCAGGAAGCCCTTGGTCATCACGCCCATACCGCAGGTTAACCCTAACAGCAAAAAAGCGATGATTTTGCGCGTTCTGGTGGTGGCCTGCATGCCTTCCCAAAAACAGCACATGCCCGCCATCAGCCAAAGCGCAATTATTGGATCAAGTACCGCGTAGGTACCGATGCTGTAAACCGAAAAGAACGTTAAAAAGATAGCAGAAGAGAGTACGGCGGTACGCTTATCCTGCCATAACCGCATGGCAAGCCAGGCTACCAGTAGCGCCGTCAGCAAGGTGGCAAAAATAGCCCCCGCTCTGACGCCAAAATTATTAGCACCAAATAGCCATTGTCCGATGCTGTTTAACCAGTATCCGGCAATGGGTTTTTCGAAGTAACGGAGTCCTAAAAAGTGCGGCACGATCCAGTCGCCGGACGTCAGCATTTCCCGACTGATTTCGGCATAGCGCGTTTCATCAGGCTGCCAGAGCAGGCGACTGTTGATGGGGAGAATAAAATACAGTGCAATAAACGCGATACAGGCCAGAGTATAGCGGGCAGCAGGTTTCATTGTGTCACACTCACCGGTTGTTGGCAGCCGAGCCATCCCTCTCTGCCCGGTATTTTTCCCCGCACGATCTGCCCTGTTGGCAGGGTGCTGATATCGTCTGGTAACAGCTCGCCAAGCGGGCAAAATGTCATCCCCATGTCCGCGGCGCGAGTAAGCAGCTCGTCAAAATTCTGATGAAAGGCGATGCCTTCAACTTCCGCATGAATGGTGTACACCGGTGTTCCTCTGCTCATCTGGATGTGGGAGAGAATATAAGCGTTGAAGTCCACCGCCTGGACCTCCTGACCAACCACTTCATCCCATGTTGGTAACGTGACGGGAATTTGCGGCGTACCTGTTTTCCCGGACGCCAGTACAGGGCGAAATAGCGACGTTCCCCGACAGTCGCTGTTATAGCGTAAATGGAACGTTTCTTTTGCCTCGACGACGCGGTTGTCGGCACGCCATCCGGCAACCGCAGAACAGGTAACCGGTTGTCCGATGATGGCTTCAAGGGCGGTAATGCCTCGTGAAATATCATCAATCAGCTGTTTATCATTCCAGTTTCCGCTTCGCGCTTGCCAGGCATGGTGATCCCAGGCATGCAAACCGGTTTCATGAATCAGGGCGGTTTGCGCAATGATCGCCGCATTGGCCTGGCCAATCTCTTTTCCCGGCCACGCGGTTCCCGCGAGCAATATATCCCATCCGTAGAGCGATGCTGCGTTTGAACGCAGCATCTTCCACAGAAATTGTGGCTTCACAAGACGCCAGAGATGGCGCCCCATGTTGTCAGGTCCAACGCTAAAGAAAAAACTTGCCCGAACGTTATGCCGGTTCAATGTCTCCAACAGGCGGGGCACACCTTCGCGCGTCCCCCGGAAAGTATCGACATCAATGCGCAAGCCTACTTTGGTCATGATGTGTGTTCCGTGATATCCACACTGCGTAAGAAGAAGTCCAGCGTCTCTTCTACCGTTTCCTGCATCTCAATGGTGGGCTCCCAGTTCAGGCAGCGTTTTGCATTACGAATGTTGGGCTTACGATGCTCAACGTCCTGATAACCTTTACCATAGTAGCTACTGCTTTCGACGTCACGGAAACCGGCAAACGGTGGGAAGTGGTTGCGTAATGGGTGTTTTTCAAAGCAGGTAAGCAGCATTTCTGCCAGTTCCTGAATACTGGCCTCATTCTCCGGGTTACCGATGTTGATAATTTCGCCATCGCAGCGTCCGCCTTCGTTTTCAATGATGCGGTACAGGGCTTCGATACCATCGCGAATATCAGTAAAGCAGCGTTTTTGCTTACCGCCTTCAATCAGCTTAATCGGTGAACCTTCCACCAGATTGAGGATCAGTTGGGTAATGGCGCGTGAGCTGCCGATACGCGCGGCGTTAAGGCTGTCCAGACGCGGTCCCATCCAGTTAAACGGACGGAACAGGGTGAAGCGCAATCCCTCTTTTTCGCCGTATGCCCAGATTACGCGGTCCAGCAACTGCTTGGAAACGGAGTAGATCCAGCGTGGTTTATTCACCGGGCCGACGATCAGGTTCGAGCTGTCTTCATCAAAAACTTTGTCGGTACACATGCCGTAGACTTCGGAGGTTGACGGGAAAATGATGCGCTTACGGTATTTCACGCAGTAGCGAATGATTTTCAGGTTCTCTTCAAAATCGAGCTCAAACACGCGCAGCGGGTTGCGGGTATATTCGATTGGCGTGGCGATCGCTACCAGCGGCAGCACGACGTCGCATTTTTTCACATGATATTCAATCCATTCGGAGTGAATGCTGATATCGCCTTCGACGAAATGGAATCGTGGATGCTGCAGAAAACGACTAATGGCGTCGCTGCCAATGTCGAGTCCATACACTTCGTAATTGTCTTCTTGCAACAGGCGTTCGGTCAGATGGTTACCAATGAAGCCATTGACGCCAAGGATCAGCACGCGAGTACGGCGTTTAGCGGTAGTAACTGACTGGCTGTTCAGGCGAGAACCTGGTACCAGGCCCAGAACCTGCGCGAGCTGTGACCCCTGCATGGCAATACCATCGCCAGCTTGCCCGGTAATAATCTCCAGTGCGCCATCAGCGCAGGCGATCAGCAAAGGAGAAACGGAGATGACGGTTCCTGGCTGGGCTGCGCGGTCATTTTTGCAAACACGTGACGACCAGACGGTGAATTTTTGCGTACCAACATAGCTAAATGCGCCCGGCCATGGATCGCTGACGGCGCGTACCTGGTTATGCAACTCTGCGGCTGGTTTGTTCCAGTCGAGGAAGCTATCTTCCGGCGTACGGCGACCAAAACAGGTCGCCTCTGCTTCCTGTTGGGCGTGTTCTGCATAATCTCCCGTTTTAATCGCGGGCAGCGCCTCTTCGAGTAACTGACGCGCTGCCTGGCACAATTTATGGTGCAGCGTTAACGCCACATCATCGGGCGAAATAGCAACCCGCTGCTGGGCAACAATGGCACCGGCATCCGCGCGTTTGACCATCCGGTGAAGCGTGACGCCGGTTTCGGTTTCACCATTGACCAGTACCCAGTTCAGCGGCGCGCGGCCACGGTATTTCGGCAGCAGCGAGCCGTGCAGATTAAATGCACCCTTAGGGGCAAGGCTGAGGATCTCATCACTCAGTAAATGGCGATAGTAGAACGAGAAGATAACATCAGGTGCCAGTTGGCTAATGCGCTCAATCCACAGGGGATGATTAACCTCGTCCGGGGCGTAAACCGGAATACCGGCGCTGGCCGCGAGGCGGGAAACAGATCCAAAAAACGCTTTTTCACCCGGATTGTCGGTGTGCGTAAAAATGGCAGCGATTTCATAACCTGCATCCAACAAGGCCTGGACACCCTGACATCCCATATCGTGATAGGCAAATACGACGGCTTTCATGCGCGGTTTTCCTCGGTTGACTGCGTGGTTTGTGGGCGGATAACGTGTTGAACAAAATAGCGGGGGCGGGCGCGGACATCGTTATAGATGCGACCGATATATTCGCCGAGTAAACCCATGCCAATAAACTGTGCGCCGATAAAGGTAAACAGGACGGCAAACAGCATGAATACCCCTTCCGCTGCCCACTGTGGGCCGAGCGTCAGGCGCAGAACAACAAGCAAGACTGATAAGGTAAAGCCCGTGGCGGCGATCACGCTGCCCAACAGACTCAGCATGCGAAGCGGTGTTGTGGTAAGGCAAGTCACCAGGTCATACATCAGGTTGATCAGACGCATGAAGCTGTATTTGGAATCACCAAATTCGCGCTCTGCATGATGTACCGGGATCTCCGTCGCGCGACGGGCAAAAATGTTGGCCAGAATCGGGATAAAGGTGCTGCGCTCCTGGCAATGCAGCATGGCATCGACGATGTGACGGCGATAGGCGCGTAGCATGCAACCGTAGTCACCCATCGCTTTTCCGGTGGTGCGCTGAATCAGATGGTTGATCATGCGTGAGGCGGTCTTACGAAATACGCTGTCCTGCCGGTTCTGGCGCACCGTGCCCACCACATCAAACCCCTCATCTGCTGTGGCGACCAACCGAGGGATCTCCTCCGGCGGGTTCTGCAAATCGGCATCCAGTGTGATGATCAAGTCGCCAGTGACATGGCTGAAACCGGCCATAATCGCCGAGTGCTGTCCGTAATTGCGATTCAGCAAAATAGAAACAATATGGCTGTTTGGTGCCTGGGAGGCATTCATCATCAACTGAGCGGAATTGTCATTGCTACCGTCGTCGATTAGCAGAATTTCATAGTCTTTACCCAATTTCTCGCAGGCGGCGCTGGTGCGTCTGATTAACTCTGGCAGGCTTTCCTGTTCATTAAAAACGGGAATGACCACCGAGACTTTTTTGATTGGTGCTGCTTCAAACATGATTATTGTCCTGCAATCTCGCGAAGTGCCGTAATGACCCGCTGGGTATCCGCTTCGGTCATGTCTGGGAATAACGGCAGCGAGCAGATGCGCGCGCTGTTCCATTCAGTATTTGGGAGCGAAAGGGTAGTGAAGCGTTCGCGATAATATTTTTGCGTATGGGCTGCACGAAAATGCAGACCGGTGCCGATATCTTTAGTCTTCAGCGCTTCCATCAGGGCATCTCTGCTCAGCCCGCAGCGGGTTTCGTCAACACGAATGATGAATAAGTGCCAGGCATGAACGTGCGGCCACCGGGGCAGGTCCAGCGGTTGAAATGGCGTATCAGCCAGCGCCTGCTGGTATTGCTGGGCAATTTGCGCCCGGCGTGAATTCAGTTGCTCCAGCTTATTCAGCTGTACCAACGCAATAGCGGCATTGATATCCGTCAGGTTGTATTTGTATCCTGGCGCAAGCACTTCGGCCTGCGGTGCCCGGCCATAGGTTTGTCGATCAAAAGCATCAACGCCCAGACCGTGAAACTTCAGGCTGCGAAGCCGCTGGGCAAGCTGGCTGTCGTCGGTAACAATCAGTCCACCTTCTGCGCAGGTGATATTTTTGATGGCGTGAAACGAGAAGATTGCCGTACCGCGCGCCCCGACATGACGGCCCTTATACAATGTCCCTACGGCATGGGCCGCATCTTCTATGACCGGGATGCCATAACGCTCGCCAATGGCATAAATTGCGTCAAGATCGGCGGGGGCGCCTGCGTAATGTACTGGAACAATGGCTTTGGTTCGTGGGGTAATGGCGGCTTCAATTTGCTCAGGTGTGACCATAAGTGTATCGCGGTCGACGTCGACCATGACTGGCGTCGCACCCAGCAAGACAATCATGTTGAGGGTGGAAACCCACGTCATCGACGGCGTAATGACCTCATCGCCTGCACCTATGCCCAACGCCATCAGTGTGATGTGCATACCTGCCGTGGCAGAGCAGACGGCGACAGCGTGTTGATTTCCTGTGAGCTGACAGAAGGCTTCTTCCAGCTGTTGGTTCTTCGGGCCAGTGGTTATCCATCCAGAGTCCAGCACCGCTTTTACAGCGGCAAGCTCTTCAGCACCCATTGCCGGGCGAGAGAAAGGCAAAAAGTCAGACATCATTATTCCTTCAAGCCATTTAACGCTACCGAAGTTTTATTTTTAGGACTAAACAGGGGCGTCGTTAATTATTTCATCAGGCTACAAAGGTTAATGGCCGAAGGTTAATTTATCCTTAAGGGTTTAAGGTTTGGGAGATAATAACAAAGACAGTGGGGAGTGGTTTATTTGTTTGAATATAAAGAGTTTTTATTCATTATGGCGGTATTGTTCTCTGTTGCTGAATGCTGAGAGCAATACCGCTAATGTGATCATTGTTTATATTACGTTTAAACTCGGGGGACTTACAGTAACCCTTTCAAGGTTAACGTTTTACGTGTGGCGATATTTAAGTCGTAGGTGCCGAGATCTTCCGCTTTAACCCAGGCGAACGCCTGGAACTCTTCGTTAATGTTCACTTCACGATTAGCTGCCACACAATCGAAGATGAGATAAATCATATAAATCTCTTCCTGGCTGCCATCCGCGTACGTTTTAGTACGAATATCGTCACTGAAAGTCCATGGCGTAATTTCTGATAACACCAACTGCTCGCCCAGCTCCTCTCTCACTTCCCGGCGCAAAGCTTCTTCGATGCGCTCACCCGGCTCAACGCCACCGCCAGACAGCGCCCACTGACCGGGAAACACGCCGCGGTCGTCAGCCATTTTGCAGAGTAAATAGCAGCCATCGTTTTGAATTAATGGGCAAACAATTGTTCTTTGGCGCATAGGTCAAGTCCTTGCAGGGGCGGGTATTAAGAATTCCATCATCCACCTATCTTACCTTTTGCTGACTGGAGAAAAAACGCTTCATCGACGATTAAGTCCGTACGGGCGAGGAAAAATTGATTGTTGTTGAAAATGGCGTTCAGGGATGCGAATGATAGATTACATAAAAAAATTTAACCTTATCTAATCTCATTAAGTAGTATTTAGTTACAATATGGTCTTGCATCGCTTTTTTAGCTCATTGATTCCTCGTCATCTGACAGTACAATTCACCGGTTTTGGGGCTATGTTTTGATTCTTGCAGGAAAGGATAGAAAATGAAAATAAGTTTACTGTTGGGTTTTGCCGGAATGCTGTTTGTTTCTGCTTCGGCAAACGCGATTAGCATCAACGGTCAGGCTGGCGAAGACTACACCAACCTTGGATTCGGTATGGGTACTGAGACCACCGGTCTGGCCGTCAGCGGCAACTGGATGCATAATGATGACGACGGCGATGTTGCTGGGCTGGGCCTGGGGCTGAATATCCCGCTGGGTCCACTGTTGGCGACCGTTGGTGGTAAAGGTGTATATACCAATCCAAACGATGGCGATGAAGGTTATGCTGCGGCTGTCGGTGGTGGTTTACAGTGGCCGATCGGCGACAGCATTCGTCTGTTTGGTGAGTACTATTACTCGCCTGATTCGCTTTCCAGCGGTATCGACAGCTATGAAGAAGCAAATGCCGGTGCGCGTTTGACTATTATGCGTCCGCTGAGCATCGAAGCCGGTTATCGTTACCTGAACCTGGCAGGTAAAGACGGTAACCGTGATAACGCAATTGCTGATGGCCCGTACGTTGGGGTTAACGCCAGCTTCTAACATTTCTGGCGCGGCGTTCAGTCGCGCCTTCCCCCCTCCATGCGTTATAGTGTTTTCATCATAAAAGCAGGAGAACACGATGTTAAACGTGGAGATGCTATCCACCGGGGATGAAGTGTTGCACGGACAAATCGTCGACACCAATGCCGCCTGGCTGGCCGATTTTTTCTTTAATCAGGGTTTACCGCTAACACGCCGCAACACGGTAGGTGACAATCTTAACGATTTAGTCTCCGTTTTGCGTGAGCGTAGCGAACACGCCGATATACTGATCGTTAATGGCGGTTTGGGGCCAACCAGCGATGATTTGAGCGCGCTGGCAGCGGCAACGGCAAAAGGCGAAGGGCTGGTGCTGCATGAAGCATGGCTGACCGAGATGGAGCGATATTTCCGCGATCGTGGCCGCGTGATGGCGCCGAGCAACCGCAAACAGGCTGAACTTCCCGCCAGCGCGGAGTTTATCAATAATCCGGTGGGTACCGCGTGCGGGTTCGCCCTGAAGCTTAACCGCTGCCTGATGTTTTTTACACCGGGTGTACCGTCAGAATTCAAAGTCATGGTTGAGCATGAGATTCTGCCGCGTTTGCGTGAGCGTTTCTCTTTGGCTCAGCCCCCGTTATGCCTGCGATTAACCACCTTTGGCCGTTCTGAAAGCGAGCTGGCACAAAGCCTGGATCCGCTAACTTTGCCACCGGGTGTAACAATGGGATATCGCTCCTCAATGCCGATTATTGAGCTGAAGCTGACCGGGCCGGATTCCCAACGCGAAGCGATGCTGGCGCTGTGGCCTGAGGTGAAAAAGGTTGCCGGGCAAAACATGATTTTTGAAGGTACGGAAGGTTTGCCTGCGCAAATCGCCCGCACGTTGCAGGAACGGCAATATAGCCTGACGCTGAGCGAACAATTTACCGGTGGTCTGGTCGCGTTGCAGCTTTCTCGCGCTAATGCTCCGTTGTTGGCGAGCGAAGTTGTTCCGCCTCAGGAAGAAACGCTGGCGCAAACGGCGCATTGGGTAACCGAGCGACGTAGCAAACATTATGCCGGGCTGGCTTTGGCGATATCAGCTTTCGAAAACGAACATATTAACTTTGCGCTGGCCACCCCCAATGGGACATATGGTTTGCGCGTTCGGCTGAACGCTAATCGCTACAGCTTGTCGATTCGTCAGGAAGTGTGCGCAATGATGGCGCTAAATATGCTGCGCCGTTGGCTTAACAATCAGGATCTTGCCAGCGAGCACGGTTGGATCGAAGTGGTTGAGTCGCTCACGATTTAATTATTAACAGGGAAGGTTACAAACCTTCCCAATCTGACTCATTCTGTGACATCGTCAGGCAATAGCCCAGTAATTAACCGAACCAAATCACGATCAATTCGATTTTCCAGCATCATGCGCGCGATACGTAAGGCTTCTTCTTGCGTTCCTTTTTGCACCCCTTTCTCTAACCCTTGTTGTAGCCCTTGTTGTAGCCCATTGTGGTGACCTTCTTGTTTTAGCCTCCCTGCGATTGTCATCAACCTCTCCTTATGATGGGGGGAACGTTCGGCAACTTCATGGATAAATTCGCTGACGTGAGAAACGTCACCGTACCGTAGCAGGTAATTAAATAGCGTTTGTAGCTGGCTGTCATTAGCGGTGCTTGTAACTAATGGTGCTTGTAACTGATAGAGAAGATGGCGTGACGGTATCCACTTTTAAAATGCGCTGCATGCGGGAAATGGGGTCTTTGCGTGGATGAATCAGAGATAAATATGTCCGACTGCAACGTATTCAATTAAGCGGAACGGGCTACGCAAAAAAATGCCCGGTAGCAAATACCACCGGGCAACAGGTTTAACCCAACGCTTTGGCAAGCAGGGTGATGGGATGTTCGCAACGCTTACTGGTAGACATCTCAATCTGCCATTTACAGGTTTCGCAGTCGGTGACGACGATATCAGCGCCGCTTTCTTCAATTTGGCGGAATAACGGTGCGCCAATAGACTGTGAAGTCGGATAGTTTTCCTTTTTAAAGCCGTAAGTCCCGGCAATCCCACAACACTGAGAATCCAGCACTGTCAGCTCCAGCCCCGGAATTTGTCGCAGTAGTTCCAGCGTGTAAAGCGTCCAGCCCATTTTCTCCATATGACATGGCGTGTGATAGACCACCTTCAGTGGCAGCGTTTTCAGCGGCAGCGTTTTACCTTCATCCAGCTTGCGCCACAGCCAGCGGGTTGCCAGTTCAATGTGTTCTCGCAGGCCTGAGTTGTCGACATCCAGCACTTCCGGATATTCATCACGTAGCGCAAAGGTACAGGTTGATGAGGTGGCGATCACCGGAATGCCTTTGCCATCAATCGCTTCCCGGAGTGAGGCCACGTTGCTGACCGCCTGTTTACGCGCTTTATCTGTAAATCCGTTAGCAATCAGCGGTACGCCACAGCATTTCTCTTTACTCAGCAGTTGCACGCCGGTTCCCATCGCATTCAACACCTTGATCAGGTCTTTGCCAAGCTGGGGATGGTTGTAATTCACAAAACAGCCGTGGAAAAAGGCGACCTGATCCTGATACTGCGCCTGCTGTGCGGCAATGCTGCGATACCAGCGGCGGAAGGTGCCAAAGGAGTACTTCGGCAGCGTACGGCGATGATCGATTTTTAGCGCGTAATCCAGCAACTGACGTACCGGTTTTAGTGAGGTGGCGGTATTCACTATTGGGGCGAAGGGGGTGGAAACGCTCCCCATTAAATCGGTATGGCTTAAGACGAAGTTACGCAGCGATGGGCGCGTCGTGTCGTATTTGGCGCGCGCGCGCTGGATGATATCGCCGATTTTCACGTCTGACGGACAGGCCACTTCGCAGCGTTTACAGTTGATGCAGTATTTCAGCGCATCGTCATATAGCGCGCCATCTTTCAGGCGCAGACGTTCACCGTCCGGGCCGGCCTGCTTAGGGCCCGGGTAGCTCGGGTTGACGCGGCTTACCGGGCAGGCGGTGGTGCACACCGTACATTTGATACAACTTTCAAAACGTGTGTCGCTCATTGCTGTCCTCCTGCACGTTTCGCAATATGATGTGCGGCATGTAAGGCGCTGACTGCGCACACGCCGCCTCCGCAACCCTGGGCGATAGGGTCGAATCCGCCGAGGACGGAACCGATGGCGTACATGTTCTCTATCGTTTTTCCCGCCAGTGATGGGCGCAATGTGGCATCGGTTGTGACGCCAAACAGTTGCCACGGTTGTGGATCGAAAACGTCACGCTGATACCACTCGGCGCGGGTAGCTGTTTGCTGTACATCCAGTCCCAGGATTGGTTCGTGGATTGCCTCACGCGTGGCGACCAGCCCGCTGCTGAAAAAACTGCCGCTGGCGAGCACGGCGAAACGTGGCCGCAAGGGGATATCGGCATGATTTCGGGTCCAGATTTCGCTGACCACGCCGTCCTGACAGGTGATTTTCTTCACTTCATCACCCGGCATCCACACACCGCCCTGGCGCACAAACTGGCGCTGCAATTTGTTGTGTAAACGCATGCCCAGTACCGAAGGAGGTAGGGTCGGTAACAGTGTCAGCGAGCAGGGGAGGCGCTCGTTAAGCCACTGCCAGAGCCGCTCATCTGCCAGACCAAAGCAGGCCGGCATGATTATCATGTCGCAGGTTTTTGCCATTGGCAGCAATGCGTCATAGAGCAGCGACCATTTATCTTCGTTATCCAGCAGGCGCGCAATATTAACGGCGCGAAACTCGGTTGGGTTATCACGCAGGACATCCAGTTCCGGCAGTTCGATTTCTGCCGTCTCGACGCTGAGATTACGTTGGCGTAATGACGCCGCGGCGAGATGCGCCTGAAAATCCAGTAACCCGCTAATCCCTACAACGCATATACGCTGCGCGGACAGCGGCCAGACCGGCACTTCCGGGGAACTTAACCAGGTTGAGCGCAGGGTGCCCAGCGGGGTAACACGTTGATGTGCCTGATGCACGTTGCCTTGCAAATGCGTTCCGCATTCTTCCAGTAAATTTTGTGCCTGCTGGGCCAGTTCCAGAACGTTCTGCGTTCCGATGGTGCTATACGGATGTGCGGGTGCCTGAGTGTACAGCGCATTCAAACCCGCTTCTATATCCGTCACCGGTTGACCATCGGGTAAGCTGCTGAGCAAATCCAGTGAGCCGGAGGAAAAATGCAGGGCGCTTTGGCCGCGGGTAACAATCGTGCAGCGCAGTCCGCTTTTTTGCAGTTGCAGGCCGCATAGCAGTCCAGCGAGGCCGCCGCCGATAATGACGGTATCAAATTTCATCCTGGTGCTCCTTTTCCAGACCACACAACCCTTGATAAACCCAGCGAGTGAATTCGCTTTCGCGCAGTGCATCTCCCCAGGCGATAGGCTGCACACCTTTCCAGCGTTCGTTGAGGAAGTCGGAAAGCTGAGTAATGGATTGTGCTGCGGTAGTGACATTAAAACGTTGCAGCAAACCTGCAGCGCGACAGGCACACAATTCGCCCTGGCAGGTCCCCATTCCGACGCGGGTACGGCGACGTAAATCGAGCAGACTGTTGACGGTTAGATTCTCGACGGCGTATTGCACTTCGCCTGCGGTGACCGCTTCGCATTCACAGACCAGGCTGCGATGTTGACGGCCTTCGCTCAGCCACGCTGGGGTACGATCCCCATGGCGATAGACTGCCGAACCGCGTAGCGGCGCAGGTAACGAAATAACGCGTTTAAGCGTATGCTCGGTAGATTCCTGTGAGCCAGGCAACGCGGTGTCTGCGGTTGTGCAAGGCTGGGTATTGCCCAGCTTACGGCAAACAGCATCGGTAGCCCATTCCGCCATCAGGCGGTAAGTCATCAGTTTGCCGCCGGTAATGGTGATAAACCCTTCCAGTCCGTCACGCTCTGCGTGATCGAACAGTACAATCCCACGGCTGACGTTACGACCGGTGGGATCGTCGTCGCTGGCCACCAGCGGACGTACGCCGGAGTAGGCGCGTAAAATGCGCGTTTTCGCCATAATCGGCGCCAGTTTCTCGCCTTCACGCAGCAGAATGTCGACTTCTTCTGCGGTGACGCGGTTGCTGTCGATATCATCGTAATCAATGTGCTGCGAGGTGGTACCGATCAATGAGATGGTATCGCCTGGCACCAGAATATCGGCGTCAGACGGTTTACGGCAGCGGTTGATGACATGCTGGTTAATGCGATGATCCATAATCAGCAACGAACCTTTGGCCGGGAACATACGGATGCTCAGATCGGCATATTCCGCAATGCGTTGACCCCAGATCCCGGCGGCGTTAACGACAACCGGTGCATGCAGGGACTGCATTTCGCCCGTCAGATGATTGCGCACATTAACGCCGCAAACCGTCGCGCCTTCGCGAATCAGCCCTGTCACTTCATGCGCCGTTAAGATAACCGCGCCATGCTCACGCGCATCCAGCATGTTGGCGGCGGTTAAGCGGAAAGGATCAACCGTGCCGTCAGGCACTTTTACCGCACCAATCAGCTGTGGATTCACGGAAGGTTCGATAATACGTGCCTGCTGAGGGTCAATCGCTTCTGCGCGAATCCCTGCTTCTTCACAGGCGCGAATAAAGGTCGCCTGAAAGGAGAGCTCATCCTCCGGCAGGGTAATAAACAGACCGTCCGTTGGCTCAACGCAATGGCGGGCGATACGTTTCAGAATTTGGTTTTCGCTGATGCACTCACGGGCAGATTCAGCATCGGTGACGGCGTAGCGTGCACCGCTGTGCAGCAGGCCGTGGTTGCGCCCGGTCGCACCTGTGGCGATATCGTGGCGTTCCACTAAGATGACGCGCAACCCGCGCAGCGCACAATCGCGTGCGATCCCTGCACCTGTTGCTCCTCCACCAATGATAATCACGTCACTTGTTTGCGAGTCGCGAGTTTTCATTGTTTTTCCTCACAGTTCGTTTTTTATCATTTAGCCACATAAAAAACATGGATTGTTTGATTTCGCGCATAATCGCTCATTATTCGAAAATGAAACGTGATTTCGTGCGCCTTTATGAACATTTGTCATAAATCTGTAACAATATGTGCTGCGTTTCACATTTTTGTTATGTATCTTTCCTTAACATCGCGGCCACACTGGGAGCGGTAGGGTAGTAATGACGAACTGCAGTGTTTACTTCGAATGAAAGACGGCCACGGAGGCTACACTATGTTGAGCATTTTTAAACCAGCGTCACACACGGCGCGTTTGCCTGCAGCGGAGATCGACCCGACATATCGTCGATTACGTTGGCAGATTTTTCTGGGGATTTTCTTTGGTTATGCCGCGTACTATCTGGTACGTAAGAACTTTGCCCTTGCGATGCCGTATCTGGTTGAGCAGGGGTTCTCGCGTGGCGATCTGGGTTTTGCGTTGTCCGGTATCTCCATTGCTTACGGATTTTCGAAATTCATCATGGGGTCCGTTTCGGATCGCTCGAATCCGCGCGTTTTCCTGCCAGCGGGTCTGATACTGGCTGCGGCAGTGATGTTGTTTATGGGCTTTGTGCCGTGGGCGACATCGAGCATCGCGGTAATGTTTGTGCTGCTGTTCCTCTGCGGATGGTTCCAGGGGATGGGCTGGCCGCCGTGTGGTCGTACCATGGTGCACTGGTGGTCGCAGAAAGAGCGTGGCGGCATCGTTTCCGTTTGGAACTGTGCGCATAACGTGGGTGGCGGTCTGCCTCCTCTGTTGTTCCTGCTGGGTATGGCCTGGTTCAATGACTGGAAAGCGGCGCTGTACATGCCTGCTTTCGGTGCGATCGTTGTCGCGCTGTTTGCTTTTGCTTTGATGCGTGATACGCCGCAGTCCTGTGGTCTGCCGCCAATCGAAGAGTACAAGAACGATTATCCGGACGATTACAACGAGAAAGCGGAAGAAGAGCTGACTGCGAAGCAGATCTTCATGCAGTACGTACTGCCGAACAAACTGTTGTGGTACATCGCTATCGCCAACGTGTTTGTTTATCTGCTGCGCTACGGCATCCTGGACTGGTCGCCGACTTACCTGAAAGAAGTGAAGCATTTTGCACTGGATAAATCATCCTGGGCCTACTTCCTGTATGAATATGCGGGTATTCCGGGCACGCTGCTGTGTGGCTGGATGTCGGATAAAGTCTTCCGTGGAAACCGTGGCGCGACCGGCGTGTTCTTTATGACGCTGGTGACGATTGCGACCATCGTTTACTGGATGAACCCGGCAGGCAACCCGAACGTAGATATGGCTTGTATGATTATCATCGGCTTCCTGATCTACGGCCCGGTCATGTTGATTGGTCTGCATGCGCTGGAACTGGCACCGAAAAAAGCGGCAGGTACGGCGGCTGGCTTTACTGGTCTGTTCGGTTATCTCGGCGGTTCTGTGGCTGCGAGCGCCATTGTCGGCTACACCGTTGACTTCTTCGGTTGGGACGGCGGCTTTATGGTGATGATTGGCGGTAGTGTGCTGGCGGTTATTCTGCTGGTAGTCGTCATGATTGGCGAAAAACGCCATCACGAAGAGATCCAGCTCAAGCGTAACGGGGGCTAATAGATGAAAACCACATTGAAAAGTCTCAGCGTGGCGCTGATGCTGGCAGGTATGGTTGTGAGCAGCGCGGCGGTTGCCGCAGATAAAGTCGTGATTGCGCACCGTGGCGCCAGCGGTTATCTACCGGAGCATACGTTACCTGCGAAAGCGATGGCCTATGCTCAGGGAGCGGATTACCTGGAACAGGATTTGGTGATGACTAAGGACGACCATCTGGTCGTCCTGCATGACCACTATCTTGACCGCGTCACCGATGTTGCCGAGCGTTTCCCGGATCGCGCGCGTAAAGATGGGCGTTACTACGCTATCGACTTTACGCTGGATGAGATCAAGTCGCTGAAGTTTACTGAAGGCTTTGATATCGAAAATGGCAAAAAGGTCCAGACCTACCCGGGGCGTTTCCCGATGGGTAAATCTGATTTCCGTGTGCACACTTTCGAAGAAGAAATTGAGTTCGTTCAGGGATTAAATCATTCAACCGGTAAAAACATCGGCATTTACCCGGAAATGAAAGCGCCGTGGTTCCATCATCAGGAAGGGAAGGACATTGCGGCTAAAACGCTGGAAGTACTGAAAAAGTACGGGTACACCGACAAGAACGATAAGGTCTATCTGCAGTGTTTTGATGTCGCAGAGTTAAAGCGCATTAAGAATGAACTGGAACCGAAGATGGGGATGGATCTCAATCTGGTACAGTTGATTGCGTACACTGACTGGAATGAAACTCAGGAGAAAAAGCCAGACGGCAGTTGGGTTAATTACAACTACGACTGGATGTTTAAACCGGGTGCCATGAAGCAGGTTGCGCAGTATGCGGACGGCATTGGGCCGGACTACCACATGCTGATTGATGAGAAGTCGAAGAAGGGCAATATCTCGTTAACTGGCATGGTGCAGGACGCACATCAGAATAAGATGGTGGTGCATCCGTATACCGTTCGCGCCGATCAACTGCCGGATTACACCACTGACGTAAACCAGCTGTATGACATTCTTTATAACAAAGCGGGTGTTGACGGGCTGTTCACCGATTTCCCCGACAAAGCAGTGAAATTCCTGAACAAAGAGTAATGGCATAAGGCCTGTGATGCACCTCCGGTCACAGGCCTTATTGGACGAAACGTGATTAACTGCTAGATAAGGCCGTCTGCTGTTAACGTTTTCCTACATGCCTGCAGGAGAAATAAAGGGCTGCCGTTCATCGGCGGCTCTTTTACCAGTAACAATTTTTATCCCGCCTTGCGTTACAGCTCTATTTCAATATCGCCTTTTGCCCGGCAACAGCAGGGCAATATTTCACCCGGTTGAATGAAGGCCAGAGGTTCGGCAATCCAGTCAACCTGTCCCGCCACCAGGCGGGTACGACAGGAGCCGCAGTAGCCTTCACGACACTGATATTCGACTTCAACATCGTGCGACTCGAGTGCGGCAAGTAGGGAAGGATGTTCATCCTGGCACAGCAGTTGTGTGCCAGAGATGCGCAAAGTCACGCGGCCCATCAGAGCTGGAAGTTACTCAGGTCGTCGGTATCAACTTCCGAATCGATCTGACCGACCAGATAAGAGCTGACTTCCACTTCCTGCGGTGCGACCTGGACGTTATCAGACACCAGCCAGGTATTGATCCACGGGATCGGGTTAGAGCGGGTCTGGAAAGGCAGATCGAGTCCGACAGCCTGCATACGGATGTTGGTGATGTACTCAACGTACTGGCACAGAATGTCTTTGTTCAGGCCAATCATTGAGCCATCACGGAACAGATAGTCCGCCCACTCTTTTTCCTGCAGCGCGGCCTGTACGAACAGGTCGTAGCATTCTTGTTTGCACTCTTCGGCAATTTCCGCCATCTCCGGATCGTCTACACCGCTGCGCAGAAGGTTCAGCATATGCTGAGTACCGGTCAGATGCAGGGCTTCGTCGCGGGCGATCAGACGAATAATTTTCGCGTTGCCTTCCATTAGTTCACGTTCGGCGAATGCGAAGGAGCAGGCGAAGCTGACATAAAAGCGGATCGCTTCCAGCGCGTTGACGCTCATCAGGCACAGATACAGCTTCTTCTTCAGCTCACGCAGGTTTACGACAACCGTTTTGCCATTAACGGTATGCGTACCTTCACCGAGCAAATGCCAGTAGCTGGTCATCTCGATCAATTCGTCGTAGTAGCTGGAAATACCTTCTGCGCGTTTCTGGATTTGCTCATTAGTGACGATATCGTCAAACACCACCGCCGGATCGTTAACGATATTGCGAATAATATGAGTGTAGGAGCGGGAATGGATAGTTTCAGAAAACGCCCACGTTTCCACCCAGGTTTCCAGTTCAGGGATCGAGATTAACGGCAGCAGCGCGACGTTTGGACTACGTCCCTGAATGGAGTCCAGCAGCGTCTGATACTTCAGGTTGCTGATGAAGATATGTTTTTCATGTTCCGGCAATGCCTGGAAATCGATACGATCGCGAGAAACATCGACCTCTTCCGGACGCCAGAAGAAAGAGAGCTGCTTTTCGATCAGTTTTTCAAAGATGTCATATTTTTGCTGATCGTAGCGGGCGACGTTCACCGGCTGGCCGAAGAACATCGGTTCCAGAAGCTGATCATTTTTCGTCTGTGAAAAAGTGGTGTATGCCATTGATGAGAATCCTGTCTGGAATGTACTGCCGGATGCGCTTTGCTTATCCGGCCTACAATACCGCGAATTAATTTGTAGGCCGGGTAAGCGCTACGCCACCCGGCAAAAGATTAAATCTTACATGCGCCGCTTTCGCAGCCATCGTCCTGAATGGACGGTACCAGATCGTCCTGAGAGTCTTCCGCACCGTCACGGGTGTTCTGATAATACAGCGTTTTGACACCAAATTTGTAGGCGGTGAGCAGGTCTTTCAGCAACTGCTGCATCGGTACTTTTCCGGATGGGAAGCGCGACGGATCGTAGTTGGTGTTGGCAGAAATCGACTGATCAATAAATTTCTGCATGATACCTACCAGCTGCAGATAGCCGTCGTTGTTCGGCATTTCCCACAGCAGTTCGTATGCGTCGTGCAGGTGTTCGTAGTCCGGCACGACCTGACGCAGAATTCCATCTTTCGATGCTTTGATGCTCACGTAACCGCGTGGTGGTTCAATACCATTGGTGGCGTTGGAGATCTGCGAAGAGGTCTCGGACGGCATCAGAGCGGAGAGCGTGGAGTTACGCAGACCGTGAGTTTTAATTGATTCGCGCAGGCTTTCCCAGTTGTAATGCAGGGATTCGCTGACGATAGCATCCAGGTCTTTTTTATAGGTATCGATCGGCAGAATGCCTTTCGCATAGGTGGTTTCGTTAAACCACGGGCATGCGCCTTGCTCTTTCGCCAGCTCGTTAGACGCTTTCAGCAGGTAATACTGAATCGCTTCAAAGGTTTTGTGAGTCAGGTTATTGGCGCTGCCGTCAGAGTAACGTTTACCGTTTTTCGCTAGCCAGTAGGCATAGTTGATAACGCCAATACCCAGCGTACGACGACCCATCGCACCGCGTTTGGCGGCCGGAATCGGATAATCCTGGTAATCGAGCAGCGCATCCAACGCACGTACCGCCAGTACGGCCAGCTCTTCCAGTTCGTCCAGACTTTCGATAGCGCCCAGGTTAAATGCGGACAGCGTACACAGCGCAATTTCGCCGTTTTCATCGTTAACGTCGGTCAGCGGTTTGGTCGGCAGGGCGATTTCCAGGCACAGGTTGGACTGGCGTACCGGTGCGACAACCGGATCAAACGGGCTATGGGTGTTGCAGTGGTCAACGTTCTGAATATAGATACGACCGGTAGAGGCACGTTCCTGCATCATCAGTGAGAACAGCTCAACCGCTTTCACGCGCTGTTTGCGGATGCTGTCGTCGTTTTCATATTGGGTGTACAGACGTTCGAACTCATCCTGATCGGCGAAGAACGCGTCATACAGACCCGGGACGTCGGACGGGCTAAACAAGGTGATGTCGCCGCCTTTCAGCAAACGGGTGTACATCAGTTTGTTGATCTGTACGCCGTAGTCCATGTGACGAACGCGGTTGCCTTCGACGCCACGGTTGTTTTTCAGGACCAGCAGGCTTTCAACTTCCAGGTGCCACATTGGGTAGAACAGCGTGGCTGCACCGCCGCGTACGCCACCCTGAGAGCAGGATTTCACCGCAGTCTGGAAATGCTTGTAGAACGGAATACAACCGGTGTGGAACGCTTCACCGCCGCGAATCGGGCTACCCAGCGCACGGATGCGACCGGCGTTAATGCCGATACCGGCACGCTGAGAAACGTATTTCACAATCGCGCTGGAGGTTGCGTTGATGGAGTCAAGGCTGTCGCCGCACTCGATCAGTACGCAGGAGCTGAACTGACGCGTTGGGGTACGCACGCCGGACATAATCGGCGTCGGCAGCGAGATTTTGAACGTAGAAACGGCGTCGTAGAAACGTTTTACATATTGCAGACGTGTTTCACGCGGATAGTTAGAAAACAGGCAGGCTGCTACCAGAATGTAGAGGAACTGTGCGCTTTCATAGATCTCACCGGTAACACGGTTTTGCACCAGATATTTGCCTTCTAACTGCTTCACCGCAGCGTAGGAGAAGGTCATATCACGATCGTGTACGATGAACGAGTCCATCTGCTTGAACTCTTCTTCCGTGTAGTCTTCCAGCAGATGATTGTCGTATTTGCCCATTTCAACCATTTTCACGACATGGTCAAACAGTTTTGGCGGTTCAAACTCGCCATAGGCTTTTTTGCGCAGATGGAAAATCGCCAGACGGGCGGCCAGATACTGATAATCCGGCGCTTCGCGGGAGATCAGGTCGGCGGCAGCTTTGATGATTGTTTCATGGATATCGGAGGTCTTGATACCGTCATAAAACTGAATGTGGGAGCGCAGCTCGACCTGAGAGATCGATACGTTATTCAGTCCTTCTGCCGCCCAATCCAGAACTCGGTGGATTTTGTCGAGATTGATGCGCTCTGTACTACCATCACGCTTTGTCACCAGCAGACTCTGATTCATGTGGTTTTTTACCTGTCCGTGAAAGAAAAAATATCCCCCATATTATCCACAGAGTCATGTTGTGACTAAGTCTGTGGATAAATACTATATATAGGGGTTGTTTGATAAAATAGACGCTATATGGTGAGTATTCTAGTAGGGATTCTTTTCAGCACAAGAGTTGATTTTGAGGTTAAATTGAGGTTGCAAAAGGGTGAGAATCGCTAAGTGCGCGTCTTATAAGGCCTGGCGGGGATGTCAATAATTGAGAAAAAAAATAGAAATTTTGATCGAGTGCTGATTTCTTCATCTAAGGTAAGGAAAGTTCTTATGATCTGGCGCAAAAATTGCTGTACCGGTACTACTCAGGATTGGTAGGCGATGCGTAATAACGTAGGCCTGATAAGCGAAGCGCCATCAGGCTTTAAAGCCCGGAGTCGTGCCGGATGGCGGCGCTGGCGCGCTTTATCCGGCCTACAATCCAGCGTCATAAGGCCATGAGCGCTGGTTTATTCGCTTTTGGCGGTGGTATGCACCATATAGTTCACATCAACGCCCGGACCGAGTTTGAAGGTGTTGGTGATGGGGTTGTAGTGCAGGCCGGTCATATGACGCTCTTTCAGCACGGTCTGGTCAACCCACTCTAACAGTTCAGCGGGCTTAATGAATTTTTTCACATCATGCGTGCCTTTCGGCACCATCCGCAGAATATATTCCGCTCCGACCACCGCCATCAGCCAGGATTTGCCGTTGCGGTTAAGCGTGGAGAAAAAGACTTCGCCGCCCGGTTTAACCAGCCTGGCGCAGGCCCTGACCACCGACTGCGGATCTGGTACGTGCTCCAGCATTTCCATGCAGGTCACAACGTCATACTGATGCGCATGCTTATCCGCATGTTCTTCGACAGTTTCTTGTACGTACTCCACCTGGATGCCGCTCTCCAGCGCATGCAGTTTTGCGACCTGTAACGGTTCAAAGCCCATGTCCAGCCCGGTGACGGTTGCGCCTTCGCGCGCCATGCTTTCCGCCAGAATGCCGCCGCCGCAGCCGACGTCGAGAACCTTTTTACCAAACAGGCCGCCTGAGCGTTCAGTAATGTAGCCCAGACGCAGCGGGTTAATACGGTGCAGTGGCTTAAATTCACCCTCAAGATCCCACCAGCGTGACGCGACTGCTTCAAACTTGGCAATTTCTTCATGGTCAACGTTGTGAGTAACCGGGGGTTTTTCGGCATTCATTGGGGCTTCTACTCCTAAATTTGCGATGCAAATGAGTATATCAGCCTGACGGGATGAATAAAGCCTCTGTCAGGGGGAATCCATTTACCTGAATCTTCACGTATGTGTTATAATTTGCGACCTTTGAATCCGGGATACAGTAGAGGGATAGCGGTTAGATGAGCGACCTTGCGAGAGAAATTACACCGGTCAACATTGAGGAAGAGCTGAAGAGCTCCTATCTGGATTATGCGATGTCGGTCATTGTTGGCCGTGCGCTGCCAGACGTCCGAGATGGCCTGAAGCCGGTTCACCGTCGCGTACTTTACGCCATGAACGTATTGGGCAACGACTGGAATAAAGCCTATAAAAAATCTGCCCGTGTCGTTGGTGACGTAATCGGTAAATACCACCCTCATGGTGATACCGCCGTTTACGACACCATTGTTCGTATGGCGCAGCCATTCTCCTTGCGTTACATGCTGGTAGATGGTCAGGGTAACTTTGGTTCTGTCGATGGCGACTCCGCAGCGGCGATGCGTTATACGGAAATCCGTATGTCGAAAATCGCCCATGAGCTGATGGCTGACCTGGAAAAAGAAACGGTTGATTTCGTCGATAACTACGACGGCACCGAACAAATTCCTGACGTCATGCCGACCAAAATTCCTAACCTGCTGGTGAACGGTTCGTCCGGTATCGCGGTAGGTATGGCGACCAACATTCCGCCGCACAACCTGACTGAAGTGATCAACGGCTGTCTGGCATATATTGACGATGAAGACATCAGCATTGAAGGGCTGATGGAACATATTCCGGGTCCGGACTTCCCGACTGCAGCGATCATCAACGGTCGTCGTGGTATCGAAGAAGCCTACCGTACCGGCCGTGGCAAAGTGTACATTCGCGCACGCGCGGAAGTCGAAGCGGATGCCAAAACGGGTCGTGAAACCATCATCGTCCACGAAATTCCGTATCAGGTAAACAAAGCGCGCCTGATTGAGAAAATCGCCGAACTGGTAAAAGACAAACGCGTAGAAGGCATCAGCGCGCTGCGTGACGAGTCTGACAAAGACGGTATGCGCATAGTGATTGAAGTGAAACGCGATGCGGTCGGGGAAGTGGTTCTGAACAACCTTTACTCCCAGACCCAATTGCAGGTTTCCTTCGGTATCAACATGGTTGCATTGCACCATGGCCAGCCGAAGATCATGAACCTGAAAGATATTATTGCCGCGTTCGTACGTCACCGCCGTGAAGTCGTAACTCGTCGTACTATCTTTGAACTGCGTAAAGCCCGCGACCGTGCGCACATCCTTGAAGCGCTGGCGATTGCGCTGGCGAACATCGATCCGATCATCGAACTGATCCGCCGTGCGCCGACCCCGGCAGAAGCGAAAGCCGCGCTGGTTGCGCGTTCGTGGGAACTGGGCAACGTTTCCGCCATGCTGGAACGTGCTGGTGATGACGCCGCGCGCCCTGAGTGGCTGGAGCCGGAATTTGGCGTGCGTGACGGTCAGTACTACCTGACTGAACAGCAGGCTCAGGCTATTCTGGATCTGCGTTTGCAGAAACTGACCGGCCTTGAGCACGAAAAACTGCTCGACGAATACAAAGAGCTGCTGGAACAGATCGCTGAACTGCTGCACATTCTGGGCAGCGCAGATCGTCTGATGGAAGTTATCCGTGAAGAGATGGAGCTGATTCGTGAACAGTTCGGTGACGCTCGTCGGACCGAAATTACCGCGAACAGCGCTGACATCAACATCGAAGATCTGATTAACCAGGAAGATGTTGTCGTGACCTTGTCTCATCAGGGCTACGTGAAATATCAGCCGTTAACCGATTACGAAGCGCAGCGTCGTGGCGGTAAAGGCAAATCTGCAGCACGCATTAAAGAAGAAGACTTTATCGACCGCCTGCTGGTGGCCAACACCCATGACACGATCCTCTGCTTCTCCAGCCGTGGTCGTCTGTACTGGATGAAGGTTTATCAACTGCCGGAAGCGAGCCGTGGTGCGCGTGGACGTCCAATCGTTAACCTGCTGCCGCTGGAAGCGAACGAACGTATCACCGCAATTCTGCCGGTACGCGAGTACGAAGAGGGCGTCAACGTCTTCATGGCAACCGCCAGCGGTACCGTGAAGAAAACGGCATTGACCGAATTCAGCCGTCCGCGTTCTGCCGGTATTATCGCCGTCAACCTGAACGAAGGCGACGAACTGATTGGCGTTGATCTGACGTCCGGTAATGACGAAGTTATGCTGTTCTCTGCTGCCGGTAAAGTGGTGCGTTTTAAAGAGAACGCAGTTCGCGCGATGGGTCGTACGGCGACCGGTGTTCGCGGGATCAAACTGGCAGGTGAAGACTCCGTTGTTTCCCTGATCGTTCCACGCGGTGAAGGGGCAATCCTGACCGTCACGCAGAACGGTTACGGTAAGCGTACAGCGGAAAGCGAATACCCAACCAAGTCTCGTGGTACGCAGGGTGTTATCTCCATCAAAGTCACCGAGCGTAATGGCTCCGTTGTTGGCGCAGTACAGGTTGAAGATACCGACCAGATTATGATGATCACCGATGCAGGTACGCTGGTACGTACTCGCGTGTCGGAAATCAGCGTGGTAGGGCGTAATACCCAGGGTGTTATCCTTATCCGTACTGCGGAAGACGAAAACGTTGTGGGTCTGCAACGCGTTGCTGAACCGGTTGATGATGAAGAGCTCGACTCCATCGACGGAAGTGCAGCTGAAGGTGACGAGGATATCGCGCCTGAAGCGGAAAGCGATGATGATGCAGCGGATGACGCTGAAGAGTAATTAAAACGTAATAAGAAGGGCCGGAGAACTCCGGCCCTTTTTTTAATGGCATTGCGACAAAAGACATTTACCGCTACCTTAACCACACTCTATTAATGCCCTGAGGCGGAGCTTCGCCCCTTTGAAATACCTTGCTTCCGTTCATTCAACCCTAAAAGTCTCACGCTACCTGTTCAGAGCGCTGGCGCTCGTTATCTGGTGTCTGATCGCGTTTGCCTCCGTGTTCTACATTGTGAATGCGCTGCACCAGCGAGAGTCTGAGATCCATCAGGAGCTTAATCTCAGCTCCGATCAGGCCCAACGTTACATTCAGCGCACCTCTGATGTGATTAAAGAGCTGAAATATATTGCCGAAAATCGCTTAACGGCGGAAAACGGCGTGATGTCGCTGCGGGCGCGAGACGATAAAACCGTCGTGCCTAATTTTGAGCCGCTGTTTGCCGACTCCGACTGTTCGGTAATGGGCAACGCCTGGCGAGGTTCTCTGGAATCACTGGCATGGTTTATGCGCTACTGGCGCGACAACTTTTCCGCCGCTTATGATTTAAATCGAGTGTTCCTGATCGGCAGCGACAACCTCTGTATGGCCAATTTCGGTTTGCGTGATATGCCCGTCGAACGAGACGAGGCCCTGAAGGCTCTGCATGAGCGCATTATTAAGTATCGCAATGCTACGCAAGAAGAAAACGGCAACAACTTGTTCTGGATTAGCCAGGGGCCGCGTCCGGGAGTAGGGTATTTCTATGCACTGACGCCGGTTTACCTCGCCAATCGTCTCCAGGCGCTGTTGGGCGTAGAGCAGCCTATTCGCATGGAGAATTTCTTCACACCGGGTAGTTTACCTATGGGCGTGACCATCCTCGACGAAAATGGCCATGCGCTAATTTCTCTCACCGGCCCTGAAGGGAATATTAAGGCTGAGCCCCACTGGATGCAGGAGCGCTCCTGGTTTGGTTACACGCCAGGTTTCCGCGAGCTGGTACTGAAGAAAAATCTGCCTCCGTCCTCCCTGAGCATCGTGTACTCCGTTCCTGTCGACCTGGTGCTGGAGCGGATCCGCATGATGATCCTGAACGCTATATTGCTGAACGTGCTGGTCGGGGCGGCATTGTTTATGCTCACGCGCATGTATGAACGGCGCATTTTTATTCCAGCGGAAAGTGATGCTCAGCGGCTGGAAGAACATGAGCAGTTTAACCGTAAAATCGTGGCTTCTGCGCCGGTGGGTATTTGTATTCTGCGCACGATGGATGGCATTAATATCCTGAGTAACGAACTGGCGCACACCTATCTGAACATGCTGACGCATGAAGACCGTCAGCGGTTAACGCAAATTATTTGCGGCCAACAGGTCAATTTTGTTGATGTGCTGACCAGCAACAATACCAATCTGCAAATCAGCTTTGTGCACTCGCGCTATCGTAATGAAAACGTGGCAATTTGTGTCCTTGTTGATGTCAGTGCGCGCGTTAAAATGGAAGAGTCGTTGCAGGAGATGGCACAGGCGGCGGAACAGGCTAGCCAGTCAAAATCGATGTTCCTTGCGACGGTGAGCCATGAGCTACGTACACCGCTGTATGGCATTATCGGTAACCTTGATTTGTTGCAAACCAAAGAGTTACCGAGTGGGGTGGATCGTCTGGTAACGGCGATGAATAACTCTTCCAGCCTGCTGCTGAAAATTATCAGCGATATTCTCGACTTCTCAAAGATTGAATCTGAACAGCTGAAGATTGAACCGCGAGAGTTTTCACCGCGTGAAGTCATGAACCATATTACGGCTAACTATTTGCCGCTGGTGGTCCGCAAGCAGTTGGGGTTGTACTGCTTTATCGATCCGGATGTGCCTGTGGCGCTGAATGGCGATCCGATGCGTTTACAACAGGTGATTTCTAATCTACTGAGTAACGCAATCAAGTTTACCGATACCGGTTGTATTGTGTTGCACGTGCAGTGCAGCGGCGACTATCTGAGCATTCGAGTGCGTGATACGGGTGTAGGGATCCCTGCCAAAGAGGTGGTTCGGTTGTTCGATCCTTTCTTCCAGGTGGGGACTGGCGTACAGCGTAATTTCCAGGGAACGGGACTTGGTTTGGCGATCTGTGAAAAACTGATCAGCATGATGGATGGGGATATTTCCGTCGATTCCGAGCCGGGAATGGGGAGCCAGTTTACGCTGCGTATTCCGCTTTATGGCGCACAGTATCCGCTGAAAAAGGGTGTTGAAGGATTGGCTGGCACACGTTGCTGGCTGGCGGTACGTAATGCGTCACTGTACCATTTTCTCGAATCCAGCCTGACGCGTAATGGGATGACGGTGCTGCGGTATGAGGGACAACAGCCCGATGCGGATGACCTGTTGGTGGCCGACGATGTGCTGGAACAGGCCTGGCAGGGGCGAGCAGCGGTGATTTTCTGCCGCCGACATATTGGCATTCCGCTGGAAAGAGAGCCTGGAGAATGGGTACACAGCGTGGCGTCACCGCACGAACTGCCTGCGCTGTTGGCACATATCTACAGTGTAGAGTTGGGGAGTGAAGAGCTCTCCACGGCGCTGCCAACCCCGGATAAAGCCGGTGCGACGAACGATGACATGATGATCCTGGTTGTTGACGATCACCCTATAAACCGGCGCTTACTGGCCGATCAATTGGGATCGTTGGGATATCAGTGTAAAACCGCGAATGACGGTGTGGATGCGCTCAATGTGCTCAGCAAAAATCATATCGACATTGTGCTGAGTGACGTCAACATGCCAAACATGGATGGTTATCGCCTGACCCAGCGTATCCGCCAGTTAGGGTTAACGCTGCCGGTTGTCGGCGTGACGGCCAACGCGCTGGCCGAAGAGAAGCAGCGTTGCCTGGAATCGGGTATGGATAGCTGTTTGTCTAAGCCAGTGACGTTGGATGTATTGAAGCAAACTCTGACGGTCTATGCGGAAAGGGTGAGGAAGGCGCGGGAATAACAGATGCCGGATGGCGGCGCTTGCCTTATCCGGCCTACGGAACACGCACCACGCAGTGTCATTCGTAGGCCTGATAAACGGCGTGCCATCAGGCACTTTGGTGTTAAAAGAATTACTCTTTGTCTGAGGGACTCAGCGTTACGGAAGAGAGGTAATTCAACAGGGCGATATCGTTTTCCACACCGAGTTTCATCATTGCCGACTTTTTCTGGCTGCTGATGGTTTTAATACTACGGTTGAGTTTTTTCGCGATTTCAGTAACCAGGAAACCTTCGGCAAACAGACGCAGAACTTCACTCTCTTTCGGTGACAGACGTTTGTCGCCATAGCCGCTGGCGCTGATTTTTTCCAGCAGACGAGACACGCTTTCCGGGGTGAATTTCTTACCTTTCTGCAGTGCGGCAAGCGCTTTCGGCAGATCGGTTGGCGCACCTTGCTTCAGTACGATCCCTTCAATATCGAGATCCAGTACCGCGCTCAGAATAGCCGGATTGTTGTTCATGGTCAGAACGATAATCGACAGGCTCGGGAAATGACGCTTGATATATTTAATTAACGTGATCCCATCACCGTATTTATCTCCCGGCATGGAGAGGTCGGTAATCAACACATGCGCATCCAACTTAGGCAAATTGTTGATCAGTGCAGTGGAGTCTTCAAATTCGCCGACAACATTTACCCACTCGATTTGCTCAAGTGATTTACGAATACCGAACAGTACAATCGGGTGGTCATCGGCAATAATTACGTTCATAGTGTTCATGTATTGGGCTACCTTGCTACAGCAAGCTCTTGACGTAAACGTCAATGTCGCTGATGTATTTTTCTATACCTGGAGCATCTTTCTCTTGAATAAGATGTTCCAGCGCTTCACATAACTGCTTGCCGGGTACCAGATTAAGCATGGCAAACACGCCTTTCAGGCGATGGGCCGTTTGGGCTAACGCAGCGAAATCGCTGATAGCCGCCTCAGTATACAACCTCTTAACATCATCCGGTACTGTGTCTACAAAGAGAGCGTAGTAACCACTGGCATGAAGTTCGGCGTTTTCATCTCCGCCGAGGGGGAGTTCCTGGAACCCTTCTTGCGCCAGTTGCTCTTCAATCAGCTCAAGGACAGCTTCCTGCATAGCATTGCTCATATTAAAGTTAACGCGCAGTTGGCCAGGGCCAATTTTCCGCACGCCAGACTCATCATCGCTTAAAAGTAGGCCTGAAGCAGTAAGATTAGACGGATTATCCGTTAAAAAGAGATCATATTCTTGACTATTCAACCGTTCATCGGGCGTGATGCAGGTTGCCCCCCAGTTTTCCAGCTGACGTAATACAATGCTACGTACGTCATTTGAGGTGACATCAACCATTACGCAGACGTCATCCAACAGGCGCTCTTCACTATCAGCATGTTGATCGTGCAGCGGCATTTTAACATGGACGATATAACGTGTTCCAAGTTCTTCCCGCGCTTTGATATTCAGGTGTCCGCCAAGCTTACGGGCTAACTGATCGCACAACCAGAACGTCAGAGGGTTGGCTTTGCCATACCGATCGCCCTGCGTGTCATTGATGAACGGGAAATGGAGATTATCAACTTCATTCAATGTGACGCCTTGCCCGGTATCCAGAATGCGGAAGGTCAGGCGTTCAGCCTCTGACTCATCCTGGTCGACTTCCAGCGTGATTTTACCAATCTGCGTGGTGGTTACCGCATATTGGATCAACAGCAGCAAAATACGGCGCAAGGCATCGCGATCGCCACGGCGTTCATCATGGGCGCTAAGGTGATTTTTAATCAGTAGCTGCAGCCCCTTACGCTTAATGGCTGGCAGAACCTCCGGAACTACGTCGTCAATTAATGCCTGCACGGAAAACAGTGTGGATTCACCTTTCCAGGCATCGTTCTCCAGCAGGTTGGCTAGCTGGATTTCGTCCACCATTCGCACCAGAACGTCGGCCTGATTTGCCAGTTTCTGGCTGTCCGGTGTATTGAGCGCGGCGGCATTGGCAGCCAACGTTTTCGCGGGGTCTTTCAGCGCGCTGCCAATATTCTGCATAAAGGCCGCGCGGGCCTGCTGATTTTTCTCATACAGCCGCTGCGCTTGTTTCAGCTTCTTATTGACCAGCACTTCGCGGTCCTGGTCACGAATGATAAAGATCTGCGTTCTCGGGGAGATCTGGCTGCGAAACAGTCTGATTTCATACAGTTCATTATTGATGGTGGCCTGAATGATTCCCTGATGCTGCTCTGCCATGTTGGTAATGTTTTGCAGATTTAAATGCGGCAGCAGGTGATCGGCAATTTTGTTGCTGATCACCGTACGATTTGCTTCCTGATCGTGTACCAGTAATCCCAGTGGCAGAAGGGAAACAATCTCTTCATTGATTGCGCGAAGAACGCGCAGTTCATTATTTGCCGCAAGGTTTGGCGCCACTTGGGTGGAACGGACTGGGAGGTGGCGAAAAGTGGTATAGCCAAATAGCGCCAGGGCCAGCAACGCAATGTTCAGCAAAAGCGGTAGCAGAATGCTTTGCAATGTATCGAGCAGCAATGAGCCAAACGGAACCTGCCATACCAGCCGCATATCCGTTGAGTTTAGCGCCGAAGAGATCTCAATTTTACTGTTGTTGAAATTAATGCTGACGCTGTCAGGCGACTCTTTTTCATTCAGGTGCTCGGTCGTTGAGGTGGCATCTGGTTCCAGATAGAAACTGTCCAGCGGCATACCGGGCGGGATCAAGTCATTAATCGGCAGGTCAAAGGCGACAACCGTTGCCAGATGTCCTGGCTGATTAAAGGTCGTGCGTAGCGTGAAGTAATGCCCGTTCTGCCAGGCTAGACGGCGCAGTGAAGAGAAGCTTTCACGTTCATCTAGCGCATTAGCCTGTTGCAGCATCTCAGCGCGCCGGGAATCGACAATATTCCCAATCGTCGATTCTTTAAAACCGGAGGTAAGATCTTTCAGCGGTAACGTCGAGATTAGGATCAGACTGTTGTCCTGACCATTCAGGTAATACATTGACCATGGGACATTCTCTGCGCCCCACAACGTATCCAGATATGTTGAAATGCGCTGGGTCATTTCCAATGTAGAACTGTCATGCGAGCCGAAAATCAGTGCCTCGGTCTTTCTGCGCGGCTTCTCAAGATAATAGACGTCTTGTTTCAGACGCGTTTCCTGCAGCCCTTCTGCACCCGGCGAACTGGTTGAGGCGGCAATGTTGTCATAGATTTGCCAGGTCACGTATCGCCAGGTATCGACCCTTTTATGAATGGCATGGGTAATATCGACGATCTGATAGCTCTTATCTTTTAACCAGGTGTTGACGGCGCTCTGGACCATAACACCCATCATCACCAACAGCACAACGATCAGTAATAAGAAGAAACGGGTAATACTTCCTGGCAACAGGGAGAATCGGGTGGAAACCGTTGTGTCAGACTGACTCATTCGTGTTTATGACCTGTTAAACGACGCGAAAGATGAAGGGGCAGTATAAAGGGTAATGTATGAATTACCACACTTACACCGCGCGGCAGAGGTTGCATTTTTTACGCCTCATTTGGTTGCGCCCGTGACGGTGCAAAGGTGTACAGTGGATAACGGCGGGTACAAATATTCGTACGGAAAGTATACATTTAGCATTAAATAACAATCAATTATTTGTCAGGCTTATATCTGAGCGCAGTGCTATGAGATAGTTAATAGTCGTTATAGTTTTGCATCGGTAGCACAGAAAGGTAAGTTTTGTGTAAAGAAGGGTAAAAAAAAACCGAACGCTGAGCATTCGGCTGAAATAGGGGTAAACAGACATTCATAAATGAATGACGGTAATAAATAAAGTTAATGATGATAGCGGGTCTATTTTAGTTGCGAGTGAAGATTTTTTTTTTGTCATTCAGTGCTATAAGATTTTTTCGTGTAATTAATTGATTTTAAAGATTATTGATATGATTCTTGATTATTTGTGCTTATTTTGCCTATTTTTTGATTTTAAAAAAGTTCCCTTGTATTAATATTTTGAAACATCTATGCGGATAAATGAAACACCTTAAAAGTTTTAGTATCATATTCGTGTTGGATTATTCTGTGTTTTTGCGGAGAATGAAGTTGCCGACTGGTTAATGACCTTAATCAGTATGCAGTGGCATAAAAAAGCAATAAAGGCATATAACAGAGGGTTAATAACATGAAAGTTAAAGTACTGTCCCTCCTGGTACCAGCACTGCTGGTAGCAGGCGCAGCGAATGCGGCTGAAATTTATAACAAAGACGGCAACAAATTAGACCTTTACGGCGAAGTCGACGGTCTGCACTATTTCTCCGATGACAAAAGCGCTGATGGTGACCAAACCTATATGCGTATCGGCTTCAAAGGCGAAACTCAGGTTAATGACCAACTGACCGGTTACGGCCAGTGGGAATACCAGATTCAGGGTAACGCGCCTGAATCTCAGAACAACTCCTGGACGCGTGTGGCGTTTGCGGGTCTGAAATTCGCTGATGTTGGTTCTTTCGACTACGGTCGTAACTACGGCGTAGTTTACGATGTAACGTCCTGGACCGACGTTCTGCCGGAATTCGGCGGCGACACCTACGGTTCTGACAACTTCATGCAGCAGCGTGGTAACGGTTTCGCGACCTACCGTAACACCGACTTCTTCGGCCTGGTTGATGGCCTGAACTTTGCCCTGCAGTATCAGGGTAAAAACGGTAGCCCGGAAGGCGAAGGCATGACCGGCGTGACCAACAACGGTCGTGAAGCACTGCGTCAGAATGGCGACGGCGTTGGCGGATCTATCACTTATGATATCGGCGAAGGCTTCTCTCTGGGTACTGCAGTCACCAGTTCAAAACGTACCGACGAACAGAACCGTTTGAACTTCGGTACCGGCGACCGTGCTGAAACCTATACCGGTGGTATTAAATACGACGCGAACAACTTCTACTTTGCAACTCAGTACACTCAGACCTACAACGCAACGCGTGCAGGCTCCCTGGGTTGGGCTAACAAAGCACAGAACTTCGAAGCGGTTGCTCAGTACCAGTTCGACTTCGGTCTGCGTCCGTCCGTGGCTTACCTGCAGTCTAAAGGTAAAGACCTGGGCCGTGGCTATGGCGACGAAGACATCGTGAAATATGTTGATGTTGGTGCGACTTACTACTTCAACAAAAACATGTCCACCTATGTTGATTACAAAATCAACCTGCTGGATGACAATCAGTTCACCCGTGGCGCAGGTATCGGTACCGATGATATCGTAGCGCTGGGTCTGGTTTACCAGTTCTAATCTATATTTATTGTTATCAAAGGCCCTGCGGGGCCTTTTTTAATGCTGTTTTTCCGCCGTACAAACAACGATTTTTGGTGTACTCTTGCGCGCGTTCGCATGAGGATAATTACGTATGGAAATGAAATTCTATCGCGCAGCGCTGCTGGCGGTGACGATTTTTTTTGTCGGGTGCGATGAAGCCCCGAAACCTGCTCAGACCACAACGCCAGCCACCGTTCTGGAAGGTAAAACCATGGGCACTTTCTGGCGGGTCAGTGTCGTGGGCGTCGATGCAAAACGCGCCGCAGAACTACAGGTGAAGATCCAGACTCAGCTTGATGCCGATGATCAACTGCTCTCCACCTATAAAAATGACTCTGCATTGATGCGCTTTAACTTATCGAATAGTTTGTCACCATGGCCGGTTAGCGACGCCATGGCGGATATCGTGACCTCGGCGCTACGCATTGGCGCAAAAACCGATGGGGCTATGGATATCACCGTGGGGCCGTTAGTCAATCTGTGGGGCTTTGGCCCGGATCAGCAACCGTTGCATATTCCCACCCAAGAGCAAATTGACGCTGCAAAAGCGAAAACCGGACTTTCACATCTAAAGGTCGTGAATGAAGCGCATCAGAATTACCTGCAAAAAGACTTGCCGGATCTGTATGTGGATCTCTCTACCGTTGGCGAAGGGTACGCCGCCGATCATCTGGCACGATTAATGGAGCAGGAAGGGATCGCCCGTTATCTGGTTTCCGTTGGTGGTGCGCTAAACAGCCGCGGTATGAATGCTGAAGGGCATCCGTGGCGTGTCGCAATTCAGAAACCGACCGATCGTGAAAACGCGGTGCAGGCGATTGTAGACATTAACGGGCATGGCATTAGCACCTCCGGCAGCTACCGTAACTATTATGAGCTGGATGGCAAGCGTCTTTCCCATGTTATCGATCCGCAAACCGGTCGTCCGATTGAACACAACCTGGTGTCCGTAACGGTCATTGCACCAACGGCGCTGGAAGCTGACGGCTGGGATACTGGATTGATGGTGCTCGGCCCGGAAAAGGCCAAAGAAGTTGTGCGTCGTGAAGGGCTGGCGGTCTATATGATTATGAAAGAGGGCGAGGGGTTTAACACCTGGATGTCGCCGCAGTTCAAAAGCTTTCTGGTCAGCGAAAAAAATTAAAAAGCAAGATTGCGGGTTTTTGTATCCGGCTATGGGGACACACTGAGGCTAAGCGCTATGCTTAACAAAGGAGTCCGAAATGAAAAATCGTTTACGCATCACTGACGATGACCGTTGGCAGTCCGTTTTGGCTCGTGACGCCGACGCCGACGGTCAGTTTGTTTTTGCCGTCCAGACCACCGGTATTTTCTGCCGTCCGTCCTGTCGGGCAAAACATGCGCTGCGCAAAAATGTCTGCTTTTTCTCTGATGCTCAGCAGGCGCAGGCTGCCGGGTTTCGCCCCTGTAAGCGCTGCCAGCCGGATAAAGACAGCGCGCAACAGCATCGACTGGACAAAATTGCCCGCGCCTGCCAGTTGTTGGAGCAAGAGTCACCTCTTACGCTGGACGAGTTGGCACAACAGGTGGCAATGAGCCCGTATCACTTACATCGCTTGTTCAAAGCTACGACAGGCATGACCCCGAAAGCGTGGCAGCAGTCCTGGCGTGCCCGCCGTCTGCGCGATGCTCTGGCGAAAGGTGTTCCGGTTACGCAGGCGATTCTCAACGCCGGATTCCCCGACAGCAGCAGCTATTACCGCAAAGCGGATCAGACATTAGGCATGACCGCAAAGCAATTTCGTAAAGGTGGCGACAACGTTTCTGTACGCTATACCCTCGCAGATTGCGCTCTGGGTCGTTGTCTGGTGGCAGAAAGCGAGCGGGGTATCTGTGCGATCTTACTTGGTGATGATGACGCCACGTTAGTTGCGGATCTGCATGAGCTGTTTCCCGCCGCGCAGGATGTTCCTGCAGATGCCGATTTTCAGCAGCGCGTGCGCGAAGTGATCGCCGCGATCAACTCGCGTGACGCGTCGCTATCGCTACCCCTGGATATCCGGGGCACCGCATTTCAGCAGCAGGTGTGGCAGGCGCTGCGCGCAATTCCGTGCGGCGAAACAATGAGCTACCAACAGCTGGCCAGCGCCATCGGCAAACCGAAGGCGGTACGCGCGGTGGCCAGTGCCTGTGGGGCCAACAAACTGGCGATTGTTATTCCGTGTCACCGGGTGATCCGTGGTGATGGCGCACTTTCGGGCTACCGATGGGGTATTGCGCGCAAGGCGCAGTTACTGCAACGGGAAACTACTGGCGAGGAAACATAATGCTCGATCTTTTTGCGGATGCTAAACCCTGGCAGGAGCCGCTGGCTTCAGGTGCGGTTATTCTGCGACGTTTCGCTTTTGACTCTGCACCTACTTTACTGCAGGCGATAGCGGCTGTCGCCAGACAGTCGCCATTTCGTCAGATGGTAACGCCCGGCGGCTATACGATGTCGGTGGCAATGACCAACTGCGGCCATCTGGGCTGGACGACGGATCAGCATGGCTATCTTTATTCTCCGTTTGATCCACTCACCGGCGTGCACTGGCCGCCGCTGCCGGATGCATTTGCTGACCTGTGTCAACAGGCGGCGACGGCGGCGGGCTATGCTGATTTTCAACCCGATGCCTGCCTGATTAACCGCTACACGCCAGGGGCAAAACTGTCCTTACATCAGGATAAAGACGAGCCCGACCTGCGGGCGCCGATTGTCTCTGTATCGCTGGGGCTACCGGCCATCTTTCAATTTGGCGGATTGCGCCGTAATGACCCTTTAAAGCGTTTGCTGCTGGAACATGGCGATGTCGTGGTGTGGGGCGGTAATTCGCGGCTGTTTTATCATGGGATCCAGCCGCTTAAAACGGGGTATCATCCGTTGACCGGAGACTGTCGTTACAATCTGACGTTTCGTCAGGCAGGTAAAAAAGAATAAAAATAAGAATTATTATTGCTGTCAGTGAAGAGATGTTTAAACTGCGGGCTGTTATTACTTGTCCGGGTTGTGTGCATGGAACTTTTACTTCTTGTCTGGCGGCAGTATCGCTGGCCATTTATCAGCGTGATGGCGCTCAGCCTCGCCAGCGCCGCGTTGGGGATTGGGCTGATTGCGTTTATCAACCAGCGTCTGATTGAAACGGTCGACACCACGCTGATGGTGCTACCGGAGTTTCTTGGCCTGCTGCTATTATTGATGGCCGTCACCCTCGGTTCACAACTGGCGCTCACCACGCTGGGACACCACTTTGTCTACCGACTGCGTAGCGAATTTATCAAACGGATTCTGGACACCCACGTCGAGCGCATCGAACAGCTTGGCAGCGCCTCGTTGCTGGCGGGTTTAACCAGTGATATCCGCAACATCACCATCGCCTTTGTTCGTCTGCCTGAGCTGGTACAGGGGATTATCCTGACAGTCGGATCGGCGGCGTATCTGGCGATGCTGTCGACTAAAATGCTGCTGGTGACAGCAATCTGGATGGCAATCACCATCTGGGGCGGATTTGTGCTGGTGGCGCGGGTGTATAAACACATGGCCACCTTGCGCGAAACTGAAGATAAGTTGTACAACGATTATCAAACGGTGCTGGAAGGGCGCAAAGAGCTGACGCTCAACCGTGAGCGTGCCGAGCATATCTTTAATCAGATGTACGTCCCGGATGCCAAAGAGTACCGTCACCATATTATTCGCGCCGATACTTTCCACCTGAGCGCAGTCAACTGGTCGAACATTATGATGCTGGGCGCCATTGGTTTGGTGTTCTGGATGGCCAACAGTCTGGGCTGGGCGGATACCGCCGTGGCGGCGACCTATTCGCTGACGCTGCTATTTTTACGCACGCCGCTGCTCTCTGCCGTTGGCGCGCTACCGACGCTGCTCACCGCGCAGGTAGCGTTCAACAAGCTGAACAGGTTTGCCCTTGCGCCCTTTAAGGCCGAATTCCCACGTCCAAATGCGTTTCCGAACTGGCAGACGTTGGAGTTACGTAACGTGGTTTTCCACTATCAGGATAACGCCTTCTCCGTTGGACCCGTGAATCTGACGATTCATCGCGGTGAACTGATCTTTCTGATTGGCGGTAACGGTAGCGGGAAATCTACGCTGGCGATGTTACTGACTGGTCTATACCAGCCGCAGTCAGGCGAAATATTGCTTGATGGTAAGGCCGTTGCCGTTGAAAAACCGGAAGACTACCGCAAGCTATTCTCCGCCGTGTTTACCGACGTCTGGCTGTTCGACAAACTGCTGGGGCCGGAAGGTAAAGAGGCTAATCCGCAGTTGGTCGCGAAGTGGCTGGAACATCTGAAGATGGGGCACAAGCTGGAGCTGAGCGATGGCCGTATCCTCAATCTGAAACTGTCGAAAGGGCAGAAGAAACGCGTGGCGCTGCTGCTGGCTCTGGCGGAGGAGCGCGACATCATTCTGCTGGACGAATGGGCTGCCGATCAGGATCCCCATTTCCGCCGGGAGTTCTATCAGGTGCTATTGCCTTTGATGCAGGAAATGGGCAAAACCATTTTCGCCATTAGCCACGACGATCACTATTTTATTCATGCCGACAGGCTGCTGGAAATGCGTAACGGACAGTTGAGTGAACTGCTGGGCGATGAACGTGAAGCCGCCTCGCGTGACGCGGTGGCTCGCACAGCCTGATCCCACGTGCCGCCGGTTTTTTAGCCACCCGGCGGCACTGTTTATTGTTATTTACATAAATCGGCATCATGATTAATGATATTTCATATCATGGATTTATGATTAATGTCCGTAATAAACAAAAACAGCGCCAGGCTGCGTGATGAAGAGCGTGCGCGCCTTATCTGGCTGCTGACCACTGATAAAGCCATTATTTCAACACTGTTGGGCAAGCTTACCCTGGCTGAGCAATATGACGTCGGTACGTTAGCCGACGATATTGCTGAGGTAGGGGCGCTGGTCGCCCACCTGCCGCCTCCCGATTTAGCCGATACCCTCGAAGCATTACCTTCAGAAGAGCGTCACGCCCTGTGGCGACTGGTCGAAAGTGAAAAGCGTGGTAACGTCCTGCTTGAGGCGTCTGAAAACGTCTGGGACGACCTGATCGATGAGATGAGTGACCGCGAAATACTGGATGCGCTGCAATATCTCGATATCGATGAACAGATTTATCTGGTGCAGCATCTCCCGCGTAACCTCACTGGACGGTTGCTGGCGACGTTACCAGCCGAAGAGCGGGCGCGTGTCCGCCAGGTAATGCATTACGAGAAGAATCGCGTCGGCGCGATTATGGAGTTCGAAGTCATCACCGTGCGTCCGGACGTGACGCTGGAAGTGGTGCAACGCTACCTGCGACGGTTGGGCAAAATGCCGGAGAACACCGATAAACTCTTCGTGACCGATCGCAATAAAGTGCTGGTTGGAGAACTGACGCTAACCTGCATTCTGCTCAATGATGTGCAACGCAAAGTCAGCGAGGTGATGGAAGATGACCCGCTCACCTTTTCTCCGGACGATATCGCTGAAAACGCTGCACGTACCTTCGAACGTGACGACCTGGTCAGTGCTGCAGTCGTTGACCCTTCAGGCAAGCTGATGGGCCGCTTAACTATCGATGAGATCGTCGATGTGGTCTATGAAGAAACTGATACCGATTTGCGTCGAATGGGGGGCTTAAGCGCCGGAGAGGATGTGTTTGCGCCCGTTACCAAAGCGGTAAAAACCCGTTGGGCGTGGCTGGCCGTTAACCTCTGTACCGCCTTTATCGCCTCGCGGGTGATCGACGGTTTTGAACATACGATTTCGCAACTGGTGGCGCTGGCCTCGCTGATGCCAATTGTGGCGGGAATTGGCGGCAATACCGGGAATCAAACCATCACCATGATCGTCCGCGCGCTGGCGCTACAAAATATTCAGCCGGGGAACCTGACGTTTTTGATCCTGCGCGAAATGGGCGTTGCAGTGATTAATGGCCTCGTATGGGGCGGAATTATGGGCGGTATTACCTGGTGGCTGTACGATGACATGGCGCTCGGCGGAGTAATGACCCTGGCGATGATGCTTAATTTGTTGATGGCAGCATTAATGGGGGTCATCATTCCGATGACGATGGTGAAGCTCGGGCGCGACCCGGCGGTTGGCTCGAGCGTCATGATTACGGCTATTACCGATACCGGCGGTTTCTTTATTTTTCTCGGTCTGGCAACGCTGTTTCTGATGTAGCCGCGCGTTTGCTTCTGACGATACGTGGCAGAATGAGCATTGCCATCACCCCGGTAACCACGCCAATCGCCAGGTTGCCGGTGGATACCGTGGCAGCGACGGTCACCAGCATCACCAGCGTTTCAGTGACGGGGAGTTTCCTCAGCGTGGCGGGCTGGATGCTGTGCCAACTGAAGGTTTTTACCGCCACAATCACCATAATTCCCGCCAGCACCGACATGGGTATTTCTGCCATCACTTCGCTTAACCCAGTGACTAACAGTAGTAATACCAGTCCGGCGGCAACCGTCGAGACGCGGCTGCGTCCTTTGCCCATCTCGACGTTAACGATGGTTTGACCAATCATCGCGCACCCGGCGATGCCGCCATAAAATCCGGCCAGAATATTGGCTATCCCCAGCCCGGCACTCTCGCGATTCTTATTCGACGGCGTCACCGTCAGGTCATCCACCAGACGGGCGGTCAACAGCGACTCCATCAAACCGACAAAAGCGATACTCAGCGCGCAGGGCCAGATAATCGCCAGCGTTTGCAGGTTGAGCGGAACCAACAACTGGGTGAAACCCGGCAGGCCGCCGCTCATCGAACCTTCGTCACCGACGGTCGGTAACAGTTGCCCGCTGGTGACAGTGAACACGGTCAGCAGCACGATGGCGATAAGCGGTGCGGGGATAGCTTTAATAAACCGCGGAACCCACAGCACAATCAGCAGCGTCAGGACAAACAGCCCCCAGATGAGCGGGCTTTTCCCCCAGAAATGAGGGACCTGGGCAAAGAAAATCAAAATACCTAGTGCGTTGACAAATCCGGTCATCACGGCCGTAGGGATGAATCGCATCAGACGTGCCATTCCCAATACACCAAACAGGATCTGAATCATCCCGGCCAGTACCACTGCAGGCAGGATGTATTGCACGCCGTGTTGATGCACCATTGGACCAATCACCAGCGCAACCGATCCTGCAGCGGCGGTAACCATTGCGGGACGACCACCTAAAAAGGACATCGCCAGGCACAGTACGACGGAGGCGATCAGACTGACTTTAGGATCAACGCCTGCGATAACGGAAAACGAGATCACTTCCGGGATCAGCGCCAGGGCGGTTACCACACCGGCCAGTGTTTCGCGAACCAGCAGACGGGGTTGGCGGAGCACGGCACGGGTCGCGTTTTCCGCGACTGCGACAGAGGAATGTTGAGTTGCAGACATAGTTACACTCAGGTCAAAAATGGCCTGATACAGCAGACCGACAGGCATCCGTGCGGTGAATAGCAAAGCGCAGCATAGTACCCGTCTGCCGGGCCGGTTTCCAGAAATGATTGCCAATAACCCTATAAAATATCAACGTATTTATAACATCTTTAAAAATTAAATATAATTTATAAACAATATTTAATTATTTTTACTTAAGTGTTACCGTTGATGCCGCTCGATTTTCACCTGCATTAAAAGCAAAAAAGCGATACTAAAAGTAAGGCATTAACATTATGAAAAAAGTGACTGCCATGCTCTTCACCATGGCTGTAGGGCTGAATGTTGTCTCGATGGCGGCAAAAGCGAAAGCGGCGGAAGAGCAGGAAACGGATGTACTGTTGATTGGCGGCGGCATCATGAGCGCCACGCTGGGAACCTATTTACAGGAGCTGGAGCCGCAATGGTCAATGACCATGGTTGAGCGACTGGATGGTGTAGCGCAGGAAAGCTCAAATGGCTGGAATAACGCCGGAACGGGACACTCCGCACTGATGGAGCTGAACTACACGCCTAAAAAGGCAGACGGTAGCATCAGCATTGAAAAGGCAGTCGACATTAACGAAGCCTTCCAGATTTCCCGCCAGTTTTGGGCATATCAGGTTAATAATGGCGTGATGCATGAACCACGCTCGTTTATCACTACCGTTCCGCACATGAGTTTTGTCTGGGGTGACGAGAACGTCAACTTCCTGCGTGCCCGTTACGCCGCATTGCAACAGAGCACGTTATTCCGCGGTATGCGTTATTCTGAAGATCACGCGCAGATTAAAGAGTGGGCGCCGCTGGTCATGGAAGGTCGTGATCCAAAACAGAAAGTCGCAGCAACGCGTACCGAGATTGGTACTGACGTGAACTACGGCGAAATCACGCGCCAGTTGATTACCTCATTGCAGAAAAAGCCCAACTTTGCGCTGCAGTTGAGCACCGAAGTGCGCGGTTTTAAGCGTAATGCCGACAATAGCTGGACGGTCACGGTCGCCGATCTGAAAAATAACGAAGCGGAACATGATATCAAGGCGAAGTTTGTCTTTATCGGTGCCGGTGGCGCTGCGCTGAAGCTGTTGCAGGAAACCGACATTCCGGAAGCGAAAGGCTATGCCGGATTCCCGGTGGGCGGGCAGTTCCTGGTTGCGGACAATCCGGACGTAGTCAACCGCCACCTGGCGAAAGTGTACGGTCAGGCCTCCGTTGGCGCGCCGCCGATGTCCGTACCGCACATCGACACGCGTATCCTTGATGGCAAGCGCGTTGTGCTGTTTGGGCCATTCGCGACATTCTCCACCAAGTTCCTGAAAAACGGTTCATTGTGGGATCTGCTCAGCTCGACCACCACGTCGAACTTTATGCCGATGGTCAACGTGGGTCTGGATAACTTCGATCTGGTGAAATATCTGGTGAGCCAGGTGATGCTCAGCGACGACGACCGTTTTGCTGCGCTGCAAGAGTACTATCCGCAGGCGAAAAAAGAAGACTGGCGTTTATGGCAGGCGGGCCAGCGTGTGCAGATCATCAAAAGCGATGCGGAGAAGGGCGGCGTGTTGCGTCTGGGTACTGAAGTCGTCAGCGATAAAGAAGGCACGATTGCTGCGCTGCTGGGAGCTTCTCCGGGCGCATCAACCGCGGCACCGATCATGCTGCATCTGATGGAAAAAGTGTTTAAAGATAAAGTGGCCAGCCCCGAGTGGCAGGCGAAGCTGAAAACCATCATTCCGTCTTATGGTACTAAGCTGAACGGTAACGTTGAGGCTACGGAACAAGAGTTGCAGTACACCAGTGAGGTTCTGGGTCTGAAATATGACAAGCCGCAGGTTGCTGATGAAGCACCGAAACCACAGCTGAAACCTCAGGCACAACCGCAGCCTGAACAGAAAGCCGTCGCGGATATCGCACTGTAAATACAATGCCGGATGGCGCTGCGCTTATCCGGCCTGTTTTATGCGTCTGTATGCCGGATAAGGCGGTACGCCGCCATCCGGCACATCCTGACTTAGCGCGCGACTGCGTCTTGAATTTTATCTTCTGCTTTCCAGATACGGTATTTAACGTCCACGTTTTCCGGGGTGTAGACCACAATCGGCAGCTTGCTGTTGTAACGGAGCATGCCGTCATCACCCAGATACGCAGTAATGAATTTCTTCTCTTTCTTACCGTCCGGGCAGGCCATCATGGTTGAAACCGGAGATGTGACTTTGTCGAAGACGTAGTAGTCATATCCCCAACCTTCCAGCGTTTTGCTGTCCAGTTCGCCACCCAGGCGGTGTTGGTTGCAGTCAACTTCCAGCGTTTGTCCGATCAGCAGTTCTACTTTCAGAGTAGATTCATCTTTCTCTGGGGTAAGCTGGATAACCTGGCGCTTCATACCCTTTTCCGCCTTAGGATAAGGGGCGACTTTTTCCAGCGGCTGAGCGGCGCTATCGTTACTGGCAGCCAATGCAGAAGTGCTGGTAAAGGCGGCGAAAAGTACGGCAGGGACAATTGTCTTCATCTTATTGTTCACAGTGTTTCCTTTCTTCTGTCTTTTGAACGAGTCAGGGGCAGGTTAACATATTCGCATCATCAATTAATCTGTATTTACTTATATTTTAAGTGTATCCAGCAATGGTTTACGTTCAATGTAGCGATATATTCTAAGAATCATCTTAAACATGAGATTATTATCTTAATATTGAATCGCTATATACGTGGCTATATAACTCATTGAAATGTGAGCAAAAGCGCATTTTTTCCCGCCAACTCAACACTCCTTTGATCCGGCAACAGCATTTACCCCAATTGGGGTATGCACCTCTAACACATCCTGAAATATCTTACGGCTAAAAATAACTACTCATAAATAGTGCAGTTTTTTATGTCGTTCAACCCGCCGAGGGAGGGCGTCATTATGGAAGGACAATGTCATGGTTGATTTATCCCGTCGAGGCATGTTGACAGGCAGTTGGCGAAACGCCAGCGCAGGGATCCGTCCGCCGTGGAGCAAGGAAGACTCTCACTTTCTGGCCCATTGCCTCCGTTGTGACGCCTGCATCCAGGCGTGCGAAACCGACATCCTGCAGCGAGGCCAGGGTGGTTACCCGAGCGTAAATTTCAAACACGGCGAGTGCAGCTTTTGCTATGCCTGCGCAGAAGCCTGTCCCGAATCACTTTTTCTTCCGCGCCACACCAGGGCATGGGATCTGAACTTTACGATTGGGGAAAACTGTCTCGCACATCAGTCCGTTGAATGTCACCGCTGTCAGGATAGCTGTGAGCCCATGGCAATAACCTTTCGCCCCACGCTGTCCGGCATTTATCAGCCGCAGCTCGACAATCAGGACTGTAACGGATGTGGCGCCTGTGTCGCTATCTGCCCGGTATCAGCCATTAACGCGGAGTACAACCATGGACAATAACTGGCAGGTCTGCAGCCTGGTCGTTCAGGCCAAAAGCCAGCATATCAACGATATCGCCACGCAGTTGCGTTCCTTTCCCGGTTGCGAAGTTGCCCTCAGCGATGTGGAAAGTGGTCAGTTGATTGTGGTGGTGGAAGCTGATCAAAGTGAAACGCTAATGAAAACAATTGAGTCAGTGCGCAACGTTGCGGGCGTGCTGGCGGTGTCGCTGGTTTATCACCAGCAGGATGAGCAAGGTGAGGAAACACCATGAAACTCAGTCGTCGTAGCTTTATGAAAGCTAACGCCGTTGCGGCCGCTGCGGCGGCTGCCGGGTTAAGCGTGCCGGGCGTTGCCCGCGCGGTAGTCGGTCAGCAAGAAGCCATCAAATGGGACAAAGCCCCGTGCCGTTTTTGCGGGACGGGCTGCGGCGTATTGGTCGGAACGCAGCAAGGGCGTGTTGTGGCATGCCAGGGCGATCCGGATGCGCCGGTTAACCGTGGGCTTAACTGCATCAAAGGTTACTTCCTGCCGAAAATCATGTACGGAAAAGACCGTTTAACGCAGCCGATGCTGCGCATGAAAGACGGCAAATATCACAAAGAAGGCGAGTTCACCCCGATTAGCTGGGACCAGGCTTTTGACGTGATGGAAGAGAAATTCAAAACGTCGATGAAAGAGAAAGGCCCGGAATCTATCGGCATGTTCGGCTCTGGCCAGTGGACGATTTGGGAAGGTTATGCTGCTGCCAAATTGTTTAAAGCGGGTTTCCGTTCCAATAACATCGACCCGAACGCACGTCACTGCATGGCCTCAGCGGTAGTCGGCTTTATGCGTACCTTCGGTATGGATGAACCGATGGGCTGCTATGACGATATCGAACATGCAGACGCCTTCGTCCTGTGGGGCGCGAATATGGCAGAGATGCACCCGATCCTGTGGTCGCGCATCACCAACCGTCGTCTGTCCGATCCTAACGTCAACGTCGCGGTTCTCTCCACTTTCCAGCACCGCAGCTTTGAGCTGGCGGATAACGGTATGGTCTTCACGCCGCAAACCGATCTGGTGATCCTCAACTACATCGCGAACTACATCATTCAAAACAATGCGATTAACCAGGATTTCTTTAGCAAGCACGTTAACCTGCGTAAAGGCGTGACGGACATCGGCTACGGTCTGCGTCCGACCCATCCGCTGGAAAAAGCGGCGAAAAACCCGGGATCCGATGCCTCTGAACCGATGAGCTTTGAGGATTACAAAGCCTTCGTTGCTGAGTACACGCTGGATAAAACCGCCGAAATGACCGGCGTACCAAAAGATCAGCTGGAACAACTGGCGCAGCTGTATGCCGATCCGAAGAAAAAAGTCATCTCCTACTGGACGATGGGCTTTAACCAGCACACCCGCGGTGTATGGGCCAACAACCTGGTCTATAACCTGCACTTGCTGACTGGCAAAATCTCCCAGCCAGGCTGTGGCCCGTTCTCTCTGACCGGCCAGCCTTCCGCATGCGGCACCGCGCGTGAAGTCGGTACATTCTCCCATCGTCTGCCTGCGGACATGGTGGTGACAAACGAAAAACACCGCGATATCTGCGAGAAGCACTGGAATATTCCGTCAGGGACCATTCCGGCAAAAATCGGTCTGCACGCCGTGGCACAAGACCGCGCGCTGAAAGATGGCAAGCTCAATGTCTACTGGGCGATGTGTACCAACAACATGCAGGCTGGTCCGAACATCAATGAGGAGCGTATGCCGGGCTGGCGCGATCCGCGCAACTTCATCATTGTCTCCGATCCGTACCCGACGGTCAGCGCCTTGTCTGCTGACCTGATCCTGCCGACTGCGATGTGGGTAGAGAAAGAAGGTGCCTACGGTAACGCTGAACGCCGTACACAGTTCTGGCGTCAGCAGATTAAAGCACCGGGCGAATCGAAGTCGGATCTGTGGCAACTGGTGCAGTTCTCTCGTCGCTTCAAAACAGAAGAAGTGTGGCCCGAAGAGCTGTTGGCACAAAAACCGGAGCTGCGTGGCAAAACGCTGTATGACGTGCTGTTTGCCACGCCAGCAGTGACAAAATTCCCGGTGACTGAACTGGCTGAAGATCAACTGAATGATGAATCCCGCGAGCTGGGCTTCTATCTGCAAAAAGGGTTGTTCGAAGAGTACGCCTGGTTTGGTCGCGGTCACGGGCATGACCTTGCGCCATTTGACGATTACCACAAAGCCCGCGGTTTACGCTGGCCGGTCGTCGAAGGCAAAGAGACCCAGTGGCGCTACAGCGAAGGCAACGACCCTTACGTGAAAGCAGGTGAAAGCTACAAGTTCTACGGTAAACCGGACGGTAAAGCGGTTATCTTCGCGCTGCCGTTTGAGCCTGCTGCTGAAGCGCCGGATAAAGAATATGACCTGTGGCTATCCACCGGACGTGTTCTGGAACACTGGCATACCGGCAGTATGACGCGTCGTGTGCCTGAACTGCACCGCGCTTTCCCGGAAGCCGTGCTGTTTATCCACCCGCTGGATGCAAAAGCACGCGATCTGCGTCGTGGCGATAAGGTCAAAGTGATTTCCCGTCGTGGCGAAGTGATTTCGATTGTTGAAACACGCGGTCGTAACCGTCCGCCGCAGGGGCTGGTGTACATGCCGTTCTTCGACGCCGCACAGCTGGTGAACAACCTGACGCTGGATGCGACGGATCCGCTCTCCAAAGAGACGGATTTCAAGAAGTGCGCCGTGAAACTGGCGAAGGTGTAACGCGTTATGTCCCGGTCAGCAAAACCCCAAAATGGCCGCCGCCGCTTTCTGCGCGATATGGTTCGCGCAGCGGGCGGGCTGGCCGTCGTTGGCGTGGCGCTGGGGTTGCAACAACAAACCGCACGCGCAACCGGCGTGCGGTTGCGCCCGCCAGGTGCACTGAGCGAGGAGGCATTTGCCAGCGCTTGCGTACGTTGCGGTCAGTGCGTTCAGGCATGTCCGTATGACACGCTGAAGCTGGCGACGCTGGCCTCCGGGCTGGCGGCTGGTACGCCATATTTTATCGCCCGTGATATTCCCTGCGAAATGTGTGAGGACATTCCATGCGCCAAAGCCTGCCCCAGCGGCGCGTTGGACAGAGAAATTGAATCCATTGACGATTCGCGTATGGGGCTGGCGGTACTGCTGGATCACGAAAACTGCCTCAACTATCAGGGATTACGCTGTGACGTTTGCTATCGCGAGTGCCCGAAAATCGATGAGGCGATCACCCTGGAGCTGGACCGTAACATGCGTACCGGCAAGCATGCGCGGTTTATTCCTACCGTGCACAGCGATGCCTGTACCGGCTGTGGGAAATGCGAAAAAGTCTGCGTACTGGAGCAGCCAGCAATAAAAGTGCTGCCGTTGTCGCTGGCGAAAGGGGAGTTAGGACACCATTACCGCTTCGGTTGGCTGGAGGGGAACAATGGCAAATCGTAAACGTGATGCCGGGCGTGAAGCGCAGGCAAAAAAAGGATGGTGGAAGAGTCATCGTTGGCTGCTGCTGCGTCGTCTGAGTCAGTTTCTGATACTGGCGATGTTCCTTAGCGGCCCGTGGCTTGGTGTTTGGATTCTGCATGGCAACTACAGTAGCAGCCTGTTGCTGGACGCTATCCCGTTCACCGATCCGCTGATTACTCTGCAAAGCCTGGCCAGCGGGCATCTGCCAGCGACGGTGGCGTTAACGGGGGCAGCCATCATTACGGTGCTGTATGCCCTGGCCGGTAAGCGACTGTTTTGCAGTTGGGTTTGTCCTATGAACCCGGTCACCGATTTAGCCAGCTGGTTGCGCAGAAGGTTTGACCTGAATCAGTCTGCGACCCTGCCGCGCCATATACGGTACGTCCTGCTGGTGGTCATTCTGGTCGGTTCAGCGCTGACTGGTACGCTGCTGTGGGAGTGGATAAACCCGGTTTCTTTGCTGGGACGTAGCCTGGTAATGGGATTCGGTAGCGGAGCGTTGCTGATCCTCGCGCTGTTTTTATTTGATTTACTGGTCGTTGAGCATGGCTGGTGCGGGCATCTCTGCCCACTGGGTGCGCTGTATAGCGTGGTGGGAAGTAAAGGTGCATTAACCGTTTCGGCAAAAGAACGTAACAGATGTAACCGCTGTATGGATTGTTTTCATGTTTGCCCGGAACCGCATGTGCTACGTGCGCCGGTGCTGGATGAGCAAAGTCCGGTGCAGGTAACCAGTCGCGATTGCATGGCCTGCGGTCGCTGTGTGGATGTCTGTTCTGAGGATGTTTTTACAATAACAACACGATGGAGTTCGGGAGCGAAATCATGAAAAGCCATGACCTGATTAAAGCGCTGAGTCAATGGATGGCCGCGCTGGCCTTGCTAGTCAGTGGGGCAGTTTGGGCTGCAAACGGAGTGGATCTGAGCCAGTCACCTGAAGTCTCAGGAACACAGGAAGGGGCGATTCGCATGCCGAAAGAGCAAGTGCGTATGCCGCTGAACTATGTGAATCAGCCGCCGATGGTTCCGCACAGCGTTGAAGGATATCAGGTGACGACTAACACCAACCGCTGCCTGCAATGCCACGGTGTGGAAAGCTATCGTACCACCGGTGCGCCGCGCATCAGTCCGACGCACTTTATGGATAGCGACGGCAAGGTATTGGCTGAAGTCGCGCCGCGTCGTTATTTCTGTCTGCAATGTCACGTTCCGCAGGCTGACGCCGCGCCGATTGTTGAAAATACCTTCACCCCCTCGAAAGGTTACGGGAAATAAGAGGTCATTATGGAAAATTCTAACCGTAAACCAGGCTGGATTAAGCGCGTCTGGCAATGGTGGCGTCGCCCCAGCCGTCTGGCGCTCGGCACGCTGTTGTTAATCGGCTTTGTGGGCGGCATTATTTTCTGGGGCGGCTTTAATACCGGTATGGAAAAGGCCAATACAGAAGAGTTCTGCATTAGCTGTCACGAAATGCGCAATACGGTGTACCAGGAATACATGGAAACCGTACACTACAACAACCGCAGTGGTGTGCGAGCGACTTGCCCTGATTGCCACGTCCCACACGAGTGGGGCCCGAAAATGATCCGTAAGATCAAGGCCAGTAAAGAGCTGTACGCGAAAGCACTGGGGTTAATAGATACACCGCAGAAATTTGAAGATCATCGTTTAACGATGGCGCAAAATGAGTGGCGGCGTATGAAAGATAACAATTCGCAAGAGTGTCGAAACTGTCACAACTTCGAGTTTATGGATTTAACCGCCCAGAAAGGCGTCGCGGCCAAAATGCACGACCAGGCCGTGAAAGACGGGCAAACCTGTATTGACTGCCATAAAGGGATAGCGCACAAACTGCCTGATATGCGCGAAGTCAAACCGGGCTTTTAACAGGATGTAGATAACCAGGTATGCTTGAAGCCAGAGAATTACTTTGCGAGCGGGATGACAGAATACTGTTCAGCGAGTTGTCATTTCGCGTCAACGCAGGGGAATGGGTACAAATTACCGGCAGCAACGGCGCAGGGAAAACCACTCTGCTGCGGTTGCTTACCGGGCTGGCGCGTCCCGACGCAGGGGAGGTTTGCTGGCAAGAGCAACCGCTGCATCACGTGCGGGACAGCTACCATCAGCAACTACTGTGGATTGGACATCAGCCGGGGATAAAAACCCGGCTTTCGGCGTTGGAGAACCTGCGTTTCTTCCATCATGACGGCGACATCGCGCAGTGTCTGGCTGCGCTGGCGCAGGCGGGACTTGCCGGATATGAAGATATCCCAGTGAACCAACTTTCCGCCGGACAACAGCGGCGCGTGGCGCTGGCCCGTTTGTGGTTGACCCGCGCCCGACTGTGGATCCTCGATGAACCCTTTACCGCCATTGATGTGAACGGCGTTGAGCGACTGACTCAGCGTATGGCGCAGCATACGGAGCAGGGCGGTATTGTTATTCTCACCACCCACCAACCGCTCAATGTTGAAACCGATAAAGTGCGACGTATTGCGCTGACCAGTGAGAGGGCAACGCAATGATGTGGCGAATCTTTCGTTTAGAACTGCGAGTTGCGTTTCGTCATAGTGCGGAAATTGCTAATCCTTTATGGTTCTTCCTGATTGTTATTACGCTGTTCCCCCTGAGTATTGGGCCGGAGCCACAGCTGCTGGCGCGCATAGCGCCGGGCATCATCTGGGTTGCGGCGCTACTGGCGTCATTGCTGGCGCTGGAACGGCTATTTCGTGATGACTTACAGGATGGCAGCCTTGAGCAACTGATGCTGCTGCCGTTACCGCTACCGGCCGTGGTGCTGGCGAAAGTGATGGCGCACTGGGTCGTGACAGGTCTGCCGCTGCTGATCCTCTCGCCGCTGGTGGCGCTGTTGCTGGGCATGGATATGTACGGCTGGAAAATTATGGCGCTGACCTTGTTACTCGGAACGCCGACGCTGGGTTTTCTCGGCGCGCCGGGCGTGGGGTTGACGGTGGGCTTAAAGCGCGGCGGCGTGCTGTTAAGCGTGCTGGTACTCCCGCTCACCATACCCTTACTGATTTTTGCGACCGCCGCGATGGATGCGGCTTCTATGCACTTACCGGTTGAAGGGTACATGGCGATTCTGGGGGCGTTGCTGGTCGGCAGCGCCACGTTAAGCCCGTTTGCCACAGCCGCGGCGTTACGGATAAGCGTGCAGTAACGAGAATTAGATGTGCAGGCCGGGCAAGGCGCTCCGGCACAACGGATTTTAATTTATGGAGTCTGGTGACTGAACTATGTGGAAAACACTTCATCAATTGGCGATGCCCCCTCGGCTCTATCAGATCTGTGGCTGGTTTATCCCGTGGCTGGCGATTGCCAGCGCGGTGGTACTGATAACGGGATGGATCTGGGGCTTTGGTTTTGCGCCTGCAGACTATCAGCAGGGGCAGAGCTATCGCATTATTTATCTGCACGTTCCGGCGGCAATCTGGTCGATGGGCATTTACGCCTCGATGGCCGTTGCCGCGTTTATCGGCCTGGTCTGGCAGATGAAAATGGCCAATCTGGCGCTGGCTGCGATGGCGCCGATTGGTGCAGTGTTTACCTTTATTGCGCTGGTGACAGGTTCCGCATGGGGCAAACCGATGTGGGGAACCTGGTGGGTTTGGGATGCCCGACTCACCTCTGAACTGGTGCTGCTGTTTCTCTACGTTGGCGCCATTGCGCTGTGGCATGCCTTTGATGACCGCCGTCTGGCAGGTCGTGCCGCCGGTATTCTGGTGCTGATTGGTGTGGTCAACTTACCGATTATCCACTACTCGGTTGAGTGGTGGAATACGCTGCATCAGGGTTCTACCCGCATGCAGCAAAGCATCGATCCGGCGATGCGTACGCCGCTGCGTCTGGCGATCGTCGGCTACCTGTTACTGTTTGTCACGCTGGCGCTGATGCGCATGCGTAACCTGATTTTGATGATGGAAAAACGCCGCCCGTGGGTGAGCGAACTGATCTTAAAAAGAGGCCGCCAATGACCCCTGCATTTGCATCATGGAGTGATTTTTTCGCGATGGGCGGCTACGCCTTGTATGTCTGGCTTGCCGTAGCGATGAGCGTTATCCCGCTGGTGGTGCTGGTAGTGCATTCCACGTTACAGCATCGCGCAATTTTACGCGGTGTAGCGCAGCAGCGGGCGAGAGAAGCACGTATGCGTGCGGCGCAAGTGCAACGGGAGGCGGCGTGAATATTCGACGTAAAAATCGGTTATGGATAGCCTGTGCGGTACTGGCGGGTCTGGCTTTGACCATTACGCTGGTGCTTTATGCGCTGCGTTCCAATATTGACCTGTTCTATACGCCGGGAGAGATACTCTACGGTAAGCGCGAAACGCAGCAGATGCCTGAAGTCGGTCAGCGCCTGCGCGTGGGCGGTATGGTGATGCCCGGTAGCGTAAAGCGCGATCCGCAGTCATTAAAGGTGAATTTCAGCATCTATGACGCCGAAGGTGTGGTGGATGTAACCTATGAAGGTATTCTGCCGGATCTGTTCCGCGAAGGGCAGGGTGTTGTTGTTCAGGGCGAACTGGACGAGGGAAATCATGTACAGGCCAAAGAGGTTCTGGCCAAACATGATGAAAATTACACCCCGCCGGAAGTTGAAAAAGCGATGCAGGAAAACCATCGTCGTCCGGAAAGCGTGTATAAGGATAAAACGTCATGATGCCTGAAATTGGCAATGCGCTGTTGTGCCTTGCGCTAGGCGTGGCGTTACTGCTGTCGGTCTATCCGCTGTGGGGCGTAGCGCGCGGCGATGTGCGGATGATGGCTTCCGCGCGGCCCTTTGCCTGGGTGTTGTTTATCTGTGTGATGGGTGCATTCCTGATTCTGGTCAACGCCTTCGTGGTTAATGACTTTACCGTCACCTACGTTGCCAGCAACTCCAATACCCAGCTTCCGGTCTGGTATCGGGTGGCAGCAACCTGGGGCGCGCATGAAGGCTCTCTGCTGCTGTGGGTACTGCTGATGAGCGGCTGGACGTTCGCCGTTGCGGCATTCAGCCAGCGTATGCCGCTGGACATCGTCGCCCGCGTGCTGGCGGTGATGGGGATGGTCAGCGTTGGCTTTCTGCTGTTTATTCTGTTTACCTCCAATCCATTTGCCCGTACGTTGCCCAACTTCCCTATTGAAGGGCGCGACCTGAACCCGCTGTTGCAGGATCCGGGGCTGATTTTCCATCCGCCGTTGCTGTACATGGGGTATGTCGGTTTCTCCGTGGCCTTTGCGTTTGCGATTGCCGCGTTGATGAGTGGCCGACTGGACAGTACCTTCGCCCGTTTTTCGCGTCCGTGGACGCTGGCGGCGTGGGTGTTCCTGACGCTGGGTATTGTGCTCGGTTCCGCCTGGGCCTATTACGAGCTGGGCTGGGGCGGCTGGTGGTTCTGGGATCCAGTTGAAAATGCCTCGTTTATGCCATGGCTGGTGGGAACGGCGCTGATGCACTCGTTGTCGGTCACCGAACAGCGTGCCAGCTTTAAAGCCTGGACGCTGCTGCTGTCAATCTGCGCATTCTCGCTTTGCCTGTTGGGGACTTTCCTGGTGCGCTCCGGCGTGCTGGTGTCGGTGCATGCTTTTGCCTCCGATCCGTCGCGCGGGATGTTTATTCTCGCCTTTATGGTATTAGTGATTGGCGGCTCCCTGCTGCTGTTTGCGGTTCGCGGTCACAAGGTCCGCTCGCGGGTAAATAACGCGCTGTGGTCGCGTGAATCTCTGCTGTTGGGCAACAACGTTCTGCTTATTGCCGCCATGCTGGTGGTGCTATTGGGTACGCTGCTGCCGTTGGTGCACAAACAGCTGGGGCTGGGCAGCATTTCGATTGGCGAGCCGTTCTTCAACACCATGTTTACCTGGCTGATGGCACCGTTCGCGCTGTTGCTGGGAATAGGGCCATTAGTGCGCTGGGGCCGTGACCGACCGCGTAAACTGAAAACGTTACTGATTATCGCGTTTGTCACCACGCTTGTTATGTCGCTGCTGCTGCCGTGGCTGTTTGAGGATCGCATTGCCGCTATGACGGTGGTGGGTCTGGCGATGGCATGCTGGATATTCGTGCTGGCGGTGTCCGAAGCGTTCCTGCGTGTTTCCCGCGGAACGAAGTTAACACCAAGCTATTGGGGCATGGTGTCGGGCCACGTTGGGCTGGCGATTACTATTGTCGGTATTGCCTTTAGCCAGAACTACAGTGTTGAACGCGATGTGCGCATGAAGGCAGGTGATAGCGTCAGTATCCATAACTATCAGTTCACGTTCCGCGAAGTGAAAGATATTACCGGACCTAACTACCGGGGCGGTGTCGCCATTATTGGCGTTACCCGAGATGGTAAACCAGAAGCCACGCTGCATGCGGAAAAACGCTTCTATAACAGCACCAGTTCGATGATGACTGAAGCGGCAATTGACGGCGGATTCACACGCGATCTGTACGCTGCGCTGGGTGAAGAACTGGATAACGGCGCATGGGCTGTGCGTCTGTACTACAAACCGTTTATTCGCTGGATTTGGGCCGGAGGATTGCTGATGGCGCTGGGCGGATTGTTCTGCCTGTTTGATCCACGCTATCGTCAGCGCACGCGTCCTCGCGCCGCGGTGCAAAAAAATGCGTCGGAGGCTGTATGAAGCGCAACGCACTGTTAATTCCGTTTATTATTTTTCTGATCATTGCGGCGGCGCTGCTGTGGCAACTGGCGCGTAACGCTCAGGGGGACGATCCCACTAATCTGGAGTCGGCGCTGATCGGCAAACCCGTTCCGACATTCCGCCTGGAGTCGCTGGAAAATCCGGGGCAGCATTATCAGGCCGATGTGCTGACCCAGGGCAAACCGGTACTGCTGAACGTCTGGGCGACCTGGTGTCCGACCTGTCGCGCCGAACATCAGTACCTGAATCAGCTGTCTGCGCAGGGCGTGCGGGTGGTGGGGCTGAACTATAAAGACGATCGTCAGAAAGCCATTGTCTGGCTGAAAGAGCTGGGCAATCCTTACTCATTAAGCCTGTTTGACGGCGACGGTATGCTTGGTCTGGATCTTGGCGTGTACGGTGCGCCGGAGACGTTCCTGATCGACGGGAAAGGTATTATTCGCTATCGCCATGCCGGCGATTTGAATGCCAGGGTGTGGGAGAGCGAGATCAAACCGTTGTGGGATAAGTACAGTAAGGAGGCTGCGCAATGAGATTTTTACTGGGCCTGCTGATGCTGGTTATCTCTGGATCCGCGCTTGCGACCATCGATGTGATGCAGTTTAAGGATGAAGCGCAGGAGCAGCAGTTCCGTCAGCTTACCGAACAGTTGCGCTGTCCTAAATGTCAGAACAACAGTATTGCCGATTCTAACTCGATGATTGCCACCGACCTGCGTCAGAAAGTGTACGAACTGATGCAGGAAGGAAAAAGTCAGAAAGAGATTGTCGACTACATGGTGGCCCGCTACGGCAACTTCGTCACTTACGATCCGCCGTTGACGCCGCTTACTATACTTTTGTGGGTGATGCCGGTGGTTGCGATTGGTCTGGGTGGCTGGATTATTTTCGCCCGTACTCGCCGACGTGTCCGGGTAAAACAGGAAGAGTTTCCTGATGACGTTATCCCGGATGGCAAACGCGGTGGGTTCGGGTTGTTTGTGCCCGGCATCGTGGTGGCGCTGGGGGTTGGCGCAGTGAGCTATTATGAAACCGGCAACTATAAGCAGGTTCAGGTCTGGCAACAGGCCACCGCTCAGGCACCTATGCTGCTGGAGCGGGCGTTGGATCCAAAAGCTGATCCGCTCAATGAAGAAGATATGACGCGTCTGGCGTTGGGTCTGCGCACTCGCTTACAAGCCGATCCTACCAACGTTGAAGGTTGGATCATGCTTGGGCGAATTGGCATGGTACTTGGTAACGCCAGTACGGCCACTGAAGCCTATGCCAATGCTTATCGACTGGATCCGAAAAACAGTGATGCTGCGCTGGGCTATGCGGAAGCGCTGACCCGTTCTTCCGATCCTGATGATAACCGTCGGGGAGGGGAGCTGCTACGCCAGTTGGTACGCGGCGAACATGCCAACGTGCGGGTTCTCAGCATGTATGCGTTTAACGCTTTTGAACAGCAGCGCTTTGGCGAGGCGGTTGCGGCGTGGGAGATGATGCTGAAATTATTACCGGCCAATGATACCCGTCGGGCGGTGATAGAACGCAGCATTAAGCAGGCGATGGAGCAGCTAACGCCGCAGGAGAAGTAAGAGTGAAAGATGCCGGATGGCGACGCAAAGCGTCTTATCCGGCCTACTGATGCACGTGACTTGTTGGCCCGATAAGCGTAGCGCCATCGGGCAATATCTGATTACTGCATGCCGCGTGTTTGTAAAAATAGAATGGTGGCAGCTACACGAGAACGCACGTTGAGTTTGCGCAGCAGATTGCGAATATGCACCTTCACCGTCTGTTCAGAAATATTCAGCACTGATGCAATCTGTTTGTTCGATAGCCCCTGAGCAAGTTCATGTAACACATCCAGTTCGCGTTCGGTGAGAACGCTGAATGGGTCTTCCTGGGCGCCAAACAGGTCGCGCTCGCGCAAATATTCGCTGACGCGGGTACTAAAGGCTTTACCACCTTTGGCACCACTGCGAATAGCCTCCAGCAGGACTTCAGGATCGCTGTCTTTAAGTAAATAACCATCCGCGCCGGCATCAATTAGAGCGTACACATCGTTGGCGGCATCCGATACGGTAAGAATAATAATTTGCGCGGTGACGCCGTCCCGACGCAGCGCATTCAGTGTATCCAGTCCGCTCATCCCTTTCATATTGAGATCCAGTAGGATCACATCAAGGTCCAGGCGGTTTGCCAGGTCGATAGCGCTGGCACCATCACCCGCTTCCGCGACTACGTTAAAGGCGGGATCAAGTTGCAATAATTGACTAATTCCTCGCCGCATCAGTGGGTGGTCGTCAACAATCAGCACCCGAAAAGGCGTTGCTTCAGGCATACTATTCTCCTGAGTTTTTATTAGTATCATTATTGTTTTCAGCGCATCAATCGTCCAGATTCATCACGCTGATGAGAGGATAAATTTTACCCCAATTTGTGCATGGGTAAGTAGTAAAACCTGTACTGAAAGCCGTAGTAATACTCAGGAATGATGAATCTCAGACATAAAAAAACCAACCCTAAGGTTGGTTTTTTTGGGATTTTTGGTCGGCACGAGAGGATTTGAACCTCCGACCCCCGACACCCCATGACACCGCTTATGAAACACTGAGAGCCGCGCCATTGCTGGTTCTAATTGCTATTTGCATGTGTAAACAAACAGTGCTTTTATGACAAAATCTGCTCTATATACATCAATAGGTTAGGGGACGTTTCTCCCATGTTGTTTAGATGCTTTAGATCAGATTAGACCTTTATGTTTCTAAAAAGGAGCTTAATAACATTGAAACTATAACCTTCCTTATAACAAAGTCATGTCTGGAAATGGTGCATTTGGTGGGTTAGCAAGCACTTTACCAATGGCATTTAAGACGGGAATCAAGGTATAGATCATATTTGAGTCTTTTGGAACACCATAGATGAATTCTTGGAATTCATAACGCTTATCAACAAAGTAGTTCCTAATAGTGTCAAGGAATTGCAATAGATCCGTAGCGGTCTGGATCGTGTTACATGTTTGCAAAATCTCTTGTGTGACACATTTTTTTTGTGTGTCGCTAAGTGCATTGAAAAGCTTTTTTAAGTTGTGCGTTTTATGTTCTTCAAGAAGATCTAGGCGTGAATGCCAATTAGTCGCGCGGTTTTCATCATCGAATTCAGCTTTTGTAGCCTGGCCATTTTCGATGGTGAAATCGTAAGGTGCAGGAATTCTTTTGACCAAGAATGCTTTAAAATAAAGCTCAATTGCTAAAGTTGCGTTGGTATAAAGGACATTCCGTCTAACATCGTGTACGTCTAGATAGCCGTTATTAAGGCTATTTACCACTTCACGAAATGCATTGGCTGTATTGGCAATTTGCTGCGGTTCAACAAAGATTGTTGAGTCAAGACCGGGATTTTCGTAAATTTTAGACTTACGTTTAGACATTTAACTTTAGCTCCGTGTGAAAAAAATGAAAAAAAGTCAATATCATCATATATATGCACTTCCCTTAATATAGTGATGTCGGTCTTAAACGACGCAGATCATCGTTGAGAAGTAAATATTGATATGTACACTGTCTACTCCCTGCACCATAAATTAAATTTAGTTATGTGTGATAGCCTTACTCAGACTTGGTCTGAGTAACATAAATGAGTGGCTCACAACTTTTAACCGGCTCTAATTTCCCCATGTGGGTTGAGACGCTGGGGTCCCTGCCTGATAATGTTGTATCAGTGGCTCCCGAAGGGGGATACGTTAAATGGGACGGCACACAATAGGTTCATGATGCAGAGGCGGAAAAAGCATTTTTTCAGGGACAGGCTGCGCAGGAAAAAGCAAAACAATGCCGGGGCTGGTTAGAATCGGCATTGTTCATACCTCAATTAAAAATTATTTACCTATAAGAGAGACCTTTAATCTTCTTAATAAAGTAATTAAATCTTTTCTTCCGAATAGTTTAAATAGATTAAACCAGCGGTTCTTACCCAGGTAATTTAGTTTTATTAATTTAGGGTTGTAATAATAGCACATTATAAAAACACCCTGATCGTCATCAACTATATTATTTCTGAGTGTTTTTATTTGGCACTGACAAACCAGTTTGTAAAACTCTTTCCATTTCTTTTGTGTTGCTACAATTGCCCCACCAATAATATAGGAACGATTGTTAATCATGTGGTCAAAAACCTGATGTATAGTTTTGACGGTCAAACCTTTTTTAACTGTAAAGAAATTTACTTTGTTGCGGTCAAAAGGATAGTCCCATCGAGATAACCCTCTGGTTACGTCTGCACTACGACAGTAACCAAAGTCAACCCATGCAACCATATCATCATTCACAAGATTTAACTCTATAGCTCTGTTTACAAAATATGTTTTTAGATTGCAAACCAGTGCATAGTCTGGGGACCAGTATTCGGGATTTATCAACTGGCGAGTTTCAAGTTTGCTTATGAACTCATTATCTTTTTGAATTCGTGCAATTCTTTTTTTTATGCTTTGAAATTTCTTATTAATATCTAAAGCCACTACAACAGTGTTTTTCCCATTTCTAATTGCTTCAATTTTGGGTTTAAGTTCACTGGATGTAAAAATGACCATGTCATTATCCAATTTAGACAGATTTTCAAAGTACTGAATATAGGTATCAGCTGTTCTCTCTAAGTGAGGAGAGAAACCTTTATTACTCGTCCAGTCTCCTCGTCCTATATCGAAAAATGCTGTAACAATGGTAATAGAAGAGTTCATTTTTAAGCAATCCGTGTTTTATACCTATCCAATAACTACAAGAATGTTGAATACATATTTTTTGATATCAGTCACATGGAAACATTCTATCAGTATCAACATGAGGCGGGAAGGATCATGTGATATTAAAACTGATAAGCAACGGATATACAAAATAACTGGTTGTTGCAAAGGATTGTTCAATGGTGAATAATTTTCATTGATATTATTTTTTTTGAAATTGTCGTTTTGTTCCAATATATGATAACCATAGGTTACTGAATCATATCAAGCAGTGTTCCTTTGCCGATATTTGGCGTAATAACGGAAATCATTAAAGATGACCTGGCTGGCCAATTGATGGTGAACTGTAACAAGAGTTGCCGCAACCACACCGTATGCAAGAGCATTATTGCGGCCGACTGGCGAACGTTCGATAGTGCGAGTATTGAATGATTGCCAGTCACGGCGGATTGTACTTAAGCAATATGACGGTTCAAGGCGTTTAATCTGAAACTAGCCACATATCAGCCTCTTCAAACATTTCCTGAACAGTACGGCTTATCTGCTCCTTCTCATGTTTGCTGGCGTCAGTGTTGATCGCCGGTAGTGTCATCATCGGTTTAACCCGAACATCAGCATCGGGGAAGATCCGCTGAACCCTCTTCGTCAATTCTCCCAGAATGATATCTTTTGCTCCGGGCAAACCATCAAAATTCCTTTTGTCATAAACGAGTTCCACGAACATTGCTTGTAGCCTTTTGCTGGATGTATATACAGTATTTATACTGTGTTTTTATCCGGTATTCAAGAGGGGTTAATTGATGCCACCACACAGCGGTTTGTCCAGGAACTGAGCAAGGTTAACTGGAACTGGACGATGAAGCAGCCTAACGAATGGATCGAGTGGTATGTGACAACATTCCGCGATGTATCAACGCAGGAAGGGGAGAACCGTACCTTTCAGCTGTTCAATCCAAACGGAGGACTATAGCCATGGGCTTCCCTTCACCTGTCAATGATTACGTTGAAACAAGGATCTCCCTCGATCAGCAGCTAATCAGCCAGCCCGCAGCGACTTATTTCATACGGGCATCGCGTTCACATTTCAGGGAAGGGATAATCCAGGGGGCGCTACTTGTTGTGGATGCGTCGCTTTCAGCCTGTGATGGTTCGCTGCTGATATGCGCGATAGATGGGGAATTCAGGATCAAGTGATACCGAACTCACCCTCAGCCCCACCTGGTTAATCTGGAGAACGGGAGAAGGGAAGCGCTGTCAGAAGATGGTGATGGCTACAATTCCTCACACGCAATATTTGGAGTTATCACGTACATCATTAATGATGCCAGGAACGCGGAGCGCTCAGAAAACAGGCATAAAAAAACAGCCGTAACAGGCTGTTTTTTTGGGGATTTTTGGTCGGCACGAGAGGATTTGAACCTCCGACCCCCGACACCCCATGACGGTGCGCTACCAGGCTGCGCTACGTGCCGACGCTATGGCTGCTAATACTACTGCTTTCCGCTACGAATGCAAGAGCATGTCTCGCTAACTGATTTATAATTAATCAGTTAGCAATAAATCGCTTCTCATCCGTCAGAACCTGTAACAGCAGACTTAGCTGCGGTTTCTGATCTTTTATTTTCTCGCCGCGCAAATTATAGGTCTGATAATTACCGTTGTTGTTCAGCACCAGCGTCATCTCGGGTGTGGTAACGGCCATCGTGCTGCCGTCAGCGGCAGTAACCCAGTAATGGCGGCGAGTTGCATTGAACAGATCCTGCCCCTGTGAGTATTCGTTAGCAGGTGTACTGACGTGCAGTAGGCGCTGCATCAGCGTTGTCATCAGGTCCGTATGATCGGTCAGACTATTGATGCGCTGTGCTGGCGTTCCCGGCCAGTGAATAACCAGAGGAACCTGCAGATGGCCTCGCGACCAGGCAAAGCTGTTCTCTTCCTGCGTCAGCGGCACGCCCCGACCAGCGGTAATAATCACCACCGTATTGTTCAGTTTGCCGGAGCCGCGCAGGGCGCTCAGAATGCGGTTAATGTTGGCATCCACATCCTGAGCGGCGCTGGCATAGCGTTTGGCAAAATTCTTCTGGTTACTCTCATCAAGGTTGGTCCCGTTAAAGGAGACCCACGAGAACCAGCGGTTATCTTCCTGCGCGTAGCGTCCCAGCCAGTTAATCCACTGGCTTGCGGTTTGATCGTCAGATTGCGTCTGCACGCTTGGCATGGAGAAATCTGACAGCAGCGCCTGGCGATAAAGCGGGCTGGTAAAGCCATCCGAGGAGAATAGCCCTAACTGATAGCCCTGCTGGTTCAGCGCGGAAATCAACGCCGCAGGCGTTCGGGTCGATAAAATCCCATCCATGTAGCTTGGTGAGACGCCGTAAAACAGGCCAAAAATCCCGTTATCCGTGGTGTTGCCAGTGCTCATGTGACGCGTGAAGGAGATATTCTGCCCGGCGAATTCAGCCAGCGCAGGCATCTGCTTTTCAAAGCGTGAATAGTTCAGGCCGTCGACGGTGATCAGCAGGACGTTCTGGCCGGTGCCCATATCGCGATAGCGCAGTTCGCTCAGCGGGTACTGCACGGAAACTGCTTCCGGATTCCCCTGCTCGATCAGGCGACGCTGATACTCTTGCGCATCCAGCAGACCATGTTTTTCCAGGAACTTACGCGCCGTCATCGGGTAGGAGAGCGGCAGATTCGCGCGCTGCATGGTAATCGGGCGATAGAAATTGGCATCCGCCCAGATATACACCACGTGCGAGGCGATAAAGCAAATGAAGAAGAATGCGGCTAACGGTTTGGCGAAGTGGCGACGACGCGTCAGGCTACGCAGCTTTTGCCAACTCCAGGTCGCAAACAGCATTTCAATTAACAGAATCACTGGCACGCTGATAAACATCAGTTGCCAGTCACGCGCCGCTTCATTCTGGTCAGGGTTGATGACCAGTTCCCAGACGATCGGGTTGAGGTGCAAATGGAAGCGGGTGAAAACTTCGCTGTCGATTAGCAACAGCGTCATGCCCACCGTCGCCAGAATAGCTGATAAGAATCGCATCAGCCTCTGGGACATGACGATAAACGTCAGGGGAAACAGGATTAACAGATAGGTGGCAAACACCAGAAAACTAAAATGTCCGACCAGGCTTACATAGGAATAAATACGACCTGCAAGCGTTGTCGGCCAGTCGGCGACAAACAGGTAACGGCTACCGAGTACCACGGCCAACAGGATGTTGAACAAGGCAAACCAGTGCCCCCAGCTAACCATCTGGGAGACTTTCTCACGGTAGCGCTGACGATGAGTTACCATAAACTGTTGTTCGTTTCCCCGGAGCAGGCTCTTAATGCGCTTGGTCGTCGTTTACCGAAGACTGCAATGCGCGGGCAAAAGAGTTGGCAATCGCCTGGCGCTGGGCCGGTGCGATGCTTGTATTGATAAGGTTAGTCACCATATTTCCCAGTACCATCAGGGAAAGGTCGGTCGGCGCCTTATGTTTTTCCAGTACGTTGAGCATCTCATTCAGCAGTTGTTCAACGTGTTCGTCACTATAGCGGGAAATTTGTGGCATAAATCGAAATCAGTCTGTTCATGAAAGGGCAACATATTACCGTACAGACAGTTTTTTTTCTGCTTTTTTATCTTCTATTGCGTCACTGCCCGGCAGGTGGTTGAATACCGCCCGGTCTAAAAGGAGAGTTTATCATGAGTCTGGATATCAACCAGATTGCCCTGCACCAGCTTATCAAACGTGACGAGCAGAACCTTGAGCTGGTCTTGCGCGATTCATTACTGGAACCGACAGCGACGGTTGTCGATATGATGGCTGAGCTGCATCGGGTATATAGCGCCAAGAATAAAGCTTATGGCCTGTTTAGCGAAGAGAGTGAACTGGCACAAACGCTGCGTTTACAGCGTCAGGGCGAAGAGGATTTTCTGGCATTTAGTCGTGCCGCGACCGGACGCTTGCGGGACGAGCTGGCGAAATATCCTTTTGCCGACGGCGGCATTGTCCTGTTCTGCCATTACCGCTATCTGGCGGTAGAGTATCTGTTGGTCGCCGTGCTGAACAATTTAAGCAGCATGCGCGTCAATGAAAATCTGGATATCAATCCGACGCACTATCTGGACATCAATCATGCGGATATCGTGGCGCGTATTGATTTAACCGAATGGGAAACCAATCCGGAGTCCACGCGCTATCTGACGTTCCTGAAAGGGCGGGTAGGGCGCAAAGTCGCCGATTTCTTTATGGATTTCCTCGGTGCCAGCGAAGGTCTGAATGCCAAAGCGCAAAACCGTGGCCTGCTGCAGGCGGTCGATGACTTTACTGCCGAGGCGCAGCTCGATAAAGCTGAACGCCAGAACGTGCGTCAGCAGGTGTACAGCTACTGCAACGAACAGCTACAAGCCGGTGAAGAGATCGAGCTGGAGTCGCTGTCCAAAGAGCTTTCCGGCGTCAGTGAAGTTAGCTTCAGCGAATTTACCGCTGATAAAGGCTACGAGCTGGAAGAGAGTTTCCCGGCGGATCGCAGTACGCTGCGTCAGTTAACCAAATTTGCCGGAAGCGGCGGTGGGTTAACCATCAACTTCGACGCCATGCTACTGGGTGAACGTATTTTCTGGGATCCGGCTACAGATACTTTGACCATCAAAGGTACGCCGCCGAACCTGCGCGACCAGCTGCAGCGTCGCACGTCGGGCGGGAAATAAAACCGTTTGCCGGGTGAGAGCGTAAACGCCTTATCCGGTCGACGAGAACCATCAGTATCGATTACAAAATCCCATAAAAAAACCCCGCCTTGGCGGGGTTTTTCTTCAACTTGTTTGCGATTACGCGCGAACGAAGTCGATGTGAGACAGCTTCGGCTTGAACGGGTGACGCTGTACAGCCTGAGCTTTAACTTTAACTTCTTTACCGTCAACAACGATGGTCAGAACTTCGCTGTAGAATTCAGCTTTAGCTTGCATGTTCATAACTGCATCGTGATCCAGTTCGATAGCAATCGGGGCTTCTGCGCCACCGTAGATGATTGCCGGGAACTTGTTAGCGGCACGCAGGCGGCGGCTCGCACCCTTACCCTGCTCTTTACGTACTTCAGCGTTGATAGTAAACATTTAAATCTCTCTTTAATAATTCCTGCTACAGGCGACCCAGCAACAGGTAAGTGATCTGCTTTGCGTATGCAAAAGCGGGCGAGATTCTATACTCAAACGGCTGGTACATCAATCAAAAGTACGATTAACCGCGTAATTCATGTGCCCGACGAAAGCGTCCTTCATAATCGAAGACCTTTTCACGGACCTGCCAGTACTGACCTTTCATGCGCGCGACCACGAAATCAGGATGACGTAACAGCGCCTGCTGGGCGAGGATATCGGCGGCGGTTATCCAGCGTAAGGGAATGCCAGGCGTTCGGGTGTGCGGGCGAATAAACAGTTGCTCGAAGGCTGTACGCTGCGCGGGAGTGTGCAGACGAAAGCGCTCGCTAACGTCGGCGCCATCTTCATCGTAATAGGTAATTTTCAGCCATTCGCCTTTTTCATCTTGGCCATTTTGTAACACCATCCCACTACAGCGCAGGACCAGCGCATCTTTAAGCCTGAGCGCGGCTTTCAGCATGTCATCCGGGTCAACCAGTACCGCGTCGCACTCCCTACAACGGCGGGCGGCGATGTCATTTTCCGCGTTGCACTGCGGGCAGTTTTTAAAACGGAAACGAAAATCGCACTGTTCGCGATGGCCGTCATCATCTTCAAACCATCCCTGACAGCGGCGGCCAAAGTGCTCAATCAGCGTGCCGTCGGCCGTTGTTTTGCCCCAGAAGGTGTTGGCAAAGCCGCAGGCAGGACAGAACACCTGTACTGGAACGTTGTCGCTTTTCCCTTTCGGCGCACCAACTTCCGGCGCGTACAGGTCGTGCGGGTTACCAGCGTAATCGAGGATCAGACAGTCGGTTTTACCCGGCGCCAGGCGCAGCCCACGACCGACAATTTGTTGGTAAAGGCTAACTGACTCGGTCGGGCGAAGAATGGCGATAAGGTCGACGTGCGGGGCATCGAAGCCAGTGGTCAGGACCGACACATTCACCAGATAGCGAAAACGTTGGGCTTTGAACTCTTCAATCAGCACGTCGCGTTCGGCGCCAGGCGTGTCTCCGGTGATAAGTGCGGCGTCGTCAGCAGGCAGCAGACCCAGAATTTCTTTGGCGTGTTCAACTGTGGCGGCGAAAATCATCACCCCTTTACGCGTCTGGGCAAACTCGACAATCTGGCTGATGATATGCGGCGTTATTCGCTGCTGCTTTTTCAGTTCCTGATTCAGGTCCGCTTCGCTAAACAGGCCGTTACTTTGTGCCTGCAGGCGGCTGAAGTCATATTGCACTACCGGCATGTCGAGGCGTTCTGGCGGTGTCAGGTAGCCGTGTTTAATCATGTAGCGCAGCGGTAATTCATAAATGCAGTCGCGAAACAGTGCTTTTTCGTCGCCGCGCACCATTCCGTGATAATGAAAATGATAAATCCAGCCTTTGCCCAAACGAAAAGGTGTGGCGGTAAGTCCGAGCAGGCGTAAGAGAGGATTTACTTTGGTCAGGTGAGTGAGGATTTGCTGATACTGACTCTCTTCATCATCGCCAATGCGATGGCATTCATCGACGATAAGCAGGGAGAATTCTCCCTGAAAGGCGTCCAGATTACGCGCTACCGACTGTACGCTGCCAAATACCACTTTCCCGTGGCTCTCTTTACGCTTCAGGCCAGCGGCAAAAATATCGGCTTCCAGGCCCAGCGCACAATATTTCGCATGGTTTTGTGCGACCAGTTCTTTGACGTGCGCCAGTACCAGTACGCGACCACGCGCCACGCGGGCCAGCTCGGCAATCACCAGACTTTTGCCCGCGCCGGTTGGCAGGACGATAACCGCCGGGGTGCGGTGGTGGCGAAAATGGTTGAGCGTGGCGTCCACGGCTTCTTTTTGGTACGGGCGAAGAGTAAAAATCATGGGCTCACTATAATAAACAATAACAAGGAGTAGTATGCCATGAATCATTTCTCTTGAGGGATGGTGTAACGCCGCTATACTGGGCGGATAACGGTCCCACTTTTCGGGCGTAAACCCGATTCTCGTATTTTTACAGGCAAAATCACACACATGCGACTTGATAAATTTATCGCTCAGCAACTCGGCGTCAGCCGCGCTATTGCCGGGCGTGAGATCCGTGCTAACCGCGTTACCGTCGACGGTGAAATCGTCAGAAATAGCGCTTTTAAGCTGCTGCCAGAACACGACGTAGAATATGACGGTAATTCCCTGGTTCAACAAAATGGCCCGCGCTATTTTATGCTGAATAAGCCTCAGGGTTATGTTTGCTCAACGGATGATCCCGATCACCCGACGGTGCTCTATTTCCTTGATGAACCGGTTGCCTACAAACTGCATGCGGCAGGGCGTCTGGATATCGACACCACTGGACTGGTGCTGATGACCGATGACGGACAGTGGTCGCATCGCATCACCTCTCCTCGTCACCATTGTGAGAAAACCTATCTGGTGACGCTGGAGTCGCCAGTGGCAGATGATACCGCCGAACAGTTTGCCCATGGCGTACAGTTGCACAATGAGAAAGACCTGACCAAACCGGCCTTGCTGGAAGTGATTACGCCAACTCAGGTGCGTTTGACCATCAGCGAAGGGCGCTATCATCAGGTTAAACGTATGTTTGCCGCGGTGGGTAACCACGTTGTGGAACTGCACCGTGAACGGATTGGTGACATCAGGCTTGATGAGGATCTGGCGCCGGGTGAATACCGTCCTTTGACTGAAGAAGAAATCGCCAGCGTTAACTTAACCCCGCGTTAATTTCAGGAGCTAAATGTGACCACCCGGCAGAACTCGTCAATTGCCATTGTCTTTATCCTTGGCTTGTTAGCCATGTTGATGCCGTTGTCGATTGATATGTATCTTCCGGCGCTGCCTGTTATCTCTGAACAGTTTGGTGTGCCAGCAGGTAGCGCGCAGATGACCCTCAGTACCTATATTCTGGGGTTCGCAGTGGGGCAACTGTTCTATGGGCCAATGGCAGACAGCCTTGGACGCAAGCCAGTGATCCTGGGCGGGACGCTGGTGTTTGCGGCGGCGGCTGTGGCCTGCGCACTGGCGCAAACCATCGATCAACTGATCGTGATGCGTTTCTTCCACGGCCTGGCTGCTGCTGCAGCGAGCGTGGTTATCAACGCCCTGATGCGTGATATCTATCCGAAAGAAGAGTTTTCGCGCATGATGTCATTCGTCATGCTGGTCACGACAATTGCGCCATTAATGGCACCGATTATCGGTGGCTGGGTGCTGGTATGGCTGAGCTGGCACTATATCTTTTGGATCCTCGCCATGGCGGCTATTCTGGCGTCGGTGATGATCCTTACACTGATCAAAGAGACTCTGCCGGTAGAGCGTCGCCAGCCGTTTCGCCTGCGTACTACTATTGGCAACTTTGCCTCGCTGTTTCGTCATAAACGTGTGCTGAGCTATATGCTGGCCAGCGGATTCAGTTTTGCCGGGATGTTCTCGTTTCTGAGCGCCGGACCCTTTGTCTACATTGAGATCAACCACGTTTCACCGCAACATTTCGGTTATTACTTCGCACTGAACATCGTATTTCTGTTCGTGATGACTATCATCAACAGCCGCTTTGTGCGTCGGGTTGGGGCATTGAATATGTTCCGTACCGGTCTGTGGATCCAGTTCGTGATGGCAGGCTGGATGGTCTTTAGCACACTGTTTGGGTTGGGGTTCTGGGCCCTGGTCGTGGGCGTTGCGGCGTTTGTTGGCTGTGTGTCGATGGTGTCATCTAACGCTATGGCGGTTATTCTGGATGAATTTCCACATATGGCGGGAACGGCGTCATCGCTGGCAGGGACATTCCGCTTCGGCATTGGTGCCATCGTTGGGGCGCTGTTGTCTCTGGCGACCTTTAACTCGGCCTGGCCAATGATATGGTCGATTGCATTTTGCGCTACCTGTTCAATTCTCTTCTGTCTTTACGCCAGTCGCGCCCAAAAACGGTGATCTATTACACATCCTGGGGGCCATAAGGCCTCCAGAGTTGATATACATCAACCGCAAATCTATCAGTTCCCCTGGTTATGTTTATTTTATGTAAAATCAATTTATGTAAAAAGTCACATCATTGTAGTTAAAAAGGTTGAGTTAGATCGCAGAAACGAGTACATATAGCCCGGAAATATGCCGGAACCATTGAATAATTTTAATTACCTGGTTCGGAAAGCGGCATAAAGACAGGGTGTAAACGTTTACCAACTGTCTGAAGACGTATTGTCAATGATGTGTTAATATTGATGTAAAATAATTGTGAAGTGATTGTGCTTCCAGGGAAAGAAAGTGATGACATTACAACTCTCAATCGTTCATCGTCTGCCGCAGAGCTATCGTTGGTCGGTGGGTTTCGCAGGTTCAAAGGTTGAACCGATTCCGCAAAACGCTCAGAGCAATGAGAACAGCTTGGTGGCGCTCAAATTGCTCAGCCCTGATGGTGACAGCGCATGGTCAGTCATGCATAAGCTCAGCCAGGCCCTCAGCGACATTGAGGTTCCTTGTTCCGTACTGGAATGCGAAGGGGAGCCGTGCCTGTTTGTGAATCGCCAGGATGAATTTGCCGCGACCTGCAGACTGAAAAACTTCGGCGTGGCCATCGCAGAGCCGTTTTCAAATAACAATCCGTTTTGAGCGTCAGCTTAGCGCAAGCAGCTGACGCGTATAGGCTTGCTGTGGCGCGTTAAATACGTGCTCGCATTGCCCTTGCTCCACAACCTCTCCCTGACGTAGCACAATAACCTGATGGCATAACGCGCGTACTACGTGCAAATCATGGCTGATAAAAATATAAGCCAGCCGATGCTTTTCCTGTAAGGACTTTAACAACGTCAGGATTTGCGCCTGTACGGTTCTGTCTAGCGATGATGTTGGCTCATCCAGGATAATCAAGGAAGGTTTGAGAATCAATGCTCTGGCGATGGCAATACGTTGACGCTGACCGCCGGAAAACTCAGCCGGGTAACGATGCCGCGTTTCGCTATCCAGTCCCACTTCCGTCATCACCGCTTTCACCTGCGCCTCGCGTTGTTCGGCTGACAGGGTTGGCTGATGAACGCGTAACCCCTCCTCGATAATCTGTAGCACGCTCAGGCGTGGGTTAAGCGAGGAGTTGGGATCCTGAAATACCACCTGAATAAGGTGACGGACCGGCAACAGCTGGCGACGATTTAAGGTATGCAGCGCCTGACCATCGAACACAATACTTCCCTGTGAGGAGATTAACCTCAGGAGCGCCAGTCCGGTAGTGCTTTTCCCCGACCCAGACTCACCTACCAACCCCAGCGTTTCACCGGGCCGCAGAGAGAAACTGATATTGTTAACCACGACGTTGTGGTCCACCACACGCTTCAGGATACCTTTGCGGATGGGGAAGGCGACGTGCAGTTTTTCCACTTCCAGCAGCGGGGCTTGTCCGGCCGGTAAAGGTACCGGGTCGCCGGAAGGTTCACTGTTTAGCAATTTCTGCGTGTAGGGATGCGTGGGCGCAGTGAGCAACTGTGCTGCTTTATTTTGCTCAACGCACTGACCGTTTTGCATGACCGCCACGGTATCGGCCAGCTTTTTCACAATACTGAGGTTGTGGGTGATGAACAGTAATCCCATGTTCAGCTCGCGCTGTAGTTCCCTCAGCAGTTGCAGGATCTGTGCCTGAACGGAAACGTCCAGCGCGGTAGTCGGTTCATCGGCAATCAGCAGCTCCGGTCGTGTTAGCAATGCCATGGCGATCATCACGCGCTGGCGTTCCCCGCCGGACAGTTGGTGCGGGTAGTCTGCGAGACGTTTGGCCGCCTGACGGATGCCAACGCGATCCAGACAGGTCAGGATTTCTGCTCGCGCGGCCTCCCGACGCATTCCCCTATGCAGCGACAGCACTTCATAAAGCTGTTTTTCCAGATTGTGAAGCGGGTTCAGTGACACCATTGGTTCCTGGAAAATCATGGCGATTTTATTCCCCCGCACGCCGCGAAGCGTTTGCTCATCGGCGTGAAGTAATGATTCACCATGAAAACGGATGTCGCCGGAAAGGTAGACGACCGGAGGGGAGGGCAATAACCGTAAAATAGATAGCGCGGTCACGCTTTTACCTGAGCCGGACTCACCCACCAGCGCCAGCGTTTGTCCGGCATCAACGCGCAGTGACAGACTGTTGACCACGGTGCGCACGGTCTCTTGTTGACGAAAACCTACCGATAAATTGTCAATAGCTAACAGAGGTTGTGTCATCTTAAATCGCCTTGTTGGGATCGAACGCGTCGCGTACCGCTTCACCAATAAAGATCAGAAGCGATAAGAGCAGGGCAACGGAGATGAACGCGGTGATGCCAAGCCACGGCGCCTGCAGGTTGTTTTTACCCTGTAACAGAAGTTCTCCGAGCGATGGCGAGCCAAGCGGTAAGCCAAACCCAAGAAAATCCAGCGAGGTTAGAGTGGTTATCGAGGCGCACAAAATAAACGGTAAAAAGGTCAGAGCGGCAACCATCGCATTGGGTAGCATATGGCGCAGAATAATACTGCTATCGCCCACGCCGAGCGCCTGAGCGGCACGAATATAATCAAAGTTTCGGGTACGTAAAAACTCCGCGCGCACCACGCCAACCAGGCTCATCCAGCCAAACAGCACGGTAATACCCAGCAGCCACCAGAAGTTAGGCTGGACAACGCTCGACAGTAGAATGATGAGAAACAGCGTTGGCATACCGGACCAAACTTCAATGAATCGTTGCCCCCACAGGTCCACCTTGCCGCCATAATAGCCCTGTATTGCGCCAGCCATAATGCCCATCACGCTCGAACACAGGGTGAGCATTAAGCCAAATAAGACAGAAATACGTGTGCCGTAGAGGATCCGTGCCAGTACATCACCGCCGTTGGCGTCTGTTCCCAGCCAGTTTTGTGCAGAAGGCGGGGAAGGGAAGGGCTTATCGGTGGCAAAGTTAATGCTGGTCGCCCCGAAGCGTATTGGTGCCCACAGGATCCAGCCCTGGTTTTCCAGGCGCTGCTGTAGCCACGGATCCTGATAATCAGCCCGGGTCGCCAGCGGTCCGCCGAAGTCGCTTTCACTGTAGTTTTTGAACAGGGGGAAATACCAGCTATTGTCGTAGCGCACCAGTAACGGCTTATCATTGGCAATCAGTTCTGAACATAGACTAAGACCGAACAGCACCAGAAAAATCCACAGCGACCAGTAGCCGCGACGGTTGTGGCGAAAGCGCGCCCAGCGGGCCTGATTGACGGGGCTTAATCGCGACATTAGCGTCCCTCAAAATCAATACGGGGATCGACCAGCGTATAGCTGATGTCGCTGAGGATATTCAGCAGCAGACCGATCAGGGTGAAGATATAGAGTGTGCCAAACATTACCGGATAGTCGCGTGATACGGTGGATTCATACCCCAGTAGTCCCAGACCGTTAAGCGAGAACATCACTTCAATCAGCAGCGAACCGGTAAAAAACATGCTGATAAACGTCGCCGGGAAGCCGGCGATCACCAGCAACATGGCATTGCGAAACACATGTTTCCACAGAATATTTTTCTCGCTGACCCCTTTAGCGCGTGCGGTGACGACATACTGTTTGCGCACCTCATCCAGAAATGAGTTCTTGGTCAGCATAGTCAGCGCGGCAAACCCACCAACTACCGTCGCCAGCACCGGCAGGGTAATATGCCAAAGGTAGTCGGTCACTTTCTGATACCAGGGCAGGGAGTCAAAATTGGCGGAAACTAGCCCGCGCAGCGGGAACAGGTCGTAGTAGCTGCCCCCGGCAAAAAAGACGATCAGCAAAATGGCAAACAGAAAGGCCGGAATGGCATAGCCAATAATAATAAATGCGCTACTCCAGACATCAAACCGGCTGCCGTTGTGAACCGCTTTGCGGATCCCAAGCGGTATCGACACCAGATAGATGATGAGCGTACTCCATAGGCCCAGCGTAACGGAAACCGGCAGGCTGTCTTTGATAAGCGTCAGCACAGAGGCGCTACGAAACAGGCTGTCGCCGAAATCGAAACGAATATAGTCCCAAAGCATTTTGAAATAACGCTCATGAATGGGCTTATCGAACCCGTAGCGCCGAGTGATTTCCGCGATGACTTCCGGGTCCAGACCCCGGCCGCCGCGATAATTACTGTCGCTGATGTTACCAACGCCGGTTTGCGCATGGCTGGCGCGAACGCCTTCGCTACCCGCGCCAGGTAATGCCCCGCTTTGCCCGAACTCAATGGCGGCGACGGCCTGTTCAACCGGACCGCCGGGGGCAATTTGCACGATAAAAAAGTTGATGGTGATGATGGCCCAAAGCGTTGGGATCACCAGCAGCAGACGTCGAATCAGATAAGCGCCCATCTATTCTCCCTGCCGTCTGGCTGCGGGCAGTTTCGCCGCTTTGTTGACGTCATACCACCAGTTGTCGAGGCCAATGGTATAAATTGGGCGAATAGCCGGATGCGAAAATTTGTCCCACCAGGCGATACGATCCTCGGCCATAAACCACATCGGCAACATGTAGTAATTCCAGGTTAAAACTCTGTCCAGTGCCCGGCCGAGTGGGATCAGTTTGGCTTTATCACCTTGCGCGGCAATGATTTGACCGATCAGCTTATCGATAACCGGGCTTTGCACACCGGGGGCGTTATAGCTGGAGTCAATATATTGAGAAGCCCACAGAATTTGCAGGTCTGAACTCGGCCACGGCATTGCGCGATACAACCTTGGCATCATGTCATAGTCGCGACTGCGTAAGCGGTTGGTGATTTGTGAGTTATCAACCTGGCGGATGTTCATGGTAATGCCTAAGCGTTGCAGGTTGTGCTGGAACGGCAACACCCACTGACTGTTGCTGCCCGCCGGGAGCAATAGTTCAAAGCTCAGAGGTTTACCGCTGACGCTGTTTACGCGCTGCTGCCCCTTGAGTACCCATCCGGCTTGTTCCAGTAAGGTATCAGCTTTCAGCAAGTTCTCACGATCGTAGCCATCGCCTTTTGATTTTGGCGGCTGATAGATTTGGCTGAAGACCTCAGGAGGGAGATCTTTTTTCAAGGGCGCGAGTATCACCAGTTCATCTGCATCGGGGTATTTTGTCGCAGCATATTCGGTATTCTGAAAATAGCTGTTGGTCCGGCTCCAGGCGTTATAGAACAGGGCTTTATTCATCCATTCAAAATCAAAGGCCAGCGTGATGGCTTCCCGCACCCGTCGGTCACTGAACACCGGACGCTGAATATTAAAGGCCAGCCAGCGCGTATCCTGGGCGGATTCATTTTTTTGTTCATCTTTGATGATGTAATGATTCGCGAAATTTTTCCCGGTATAACGCGTCGCCCAGTTTTTGGCATCATTTTCAAGACGCAGATCAAACGCACCGGCCTTAAACGCTTCAAAGGCGACGTTATCATCCAGATAATAGTCGTAGCGGATGGTATCGAAGTTCCAGCGTCCACGATTGACGGGCAGATTAGCAGCCCAATAATCTTTGACGCGCGAATAGACAATATACTGGCCCATCTTCCATTTGGTAATGCGATAAGGGCCGCTGGCGAGCGGTGGCGATGATAAGGGATCGCTGAGCTTATGGTCTTTCCAGTACTTCTCTGGCATCACGGGTAATGAAAACAGGCTGAGCATGTCCTCTTTACTCGGTTTGGCTAATTCAATGCGTACGGTTAATGGCGCGATGGCTTTTACCGTTGTTCCCTTGTAGACCAGACGAAACTGCGGCACGCCTTCAGTCATAAATTTGTGGAAGGTGAATGCGACGTCGCGGGCGGTAATGGGTGATCCATCGTGAAAACGCGCTCGTGGATTAATGGCAATTTCTACCCAGGAATAGTCGTCAGCATAGCGTGCGCTGTCGGCAATGAGCGGGTAATAGCTACCAGGCTCATCGTCAGAGGTTGTAAACAGCGTATCGTAAAGCGTTTCGGTACGTGCGCCGGGATTACCTCGCATTGCATAGCGGTTAAAGTTGTCAAATGTGCCAATGGCGGAGAGGGTGATTTGACCACCTTTAGGGGCTGCGGGATTAACATAATCGAAGTGATTAAAGTTAAACGCGTACTTCGGTTCACCCAGCACGGCAAAAGCATAGCTTTCTTTGATGGATTGCGCCTGGGCGCTAAACCCGATGAGGGTGATAAACAGAAGCAATACGCGAGGGATCATTAAAAGCGATTTCCTTTTCCTGCCACAACCCGACGGGCATCATGCCTGAAAGATAAGAGATGTAGCGGCGAGTGAGAATATATGAATCGCATACTGCGATCACCACGTCGGCTTATTGGGCTGCGCCATCCAACGCACGAAATCAGCAAGCTTTAATGGGCGGCTAATCCAGTATCCCTGGAAAAAATGTACTCCACGTTCGCGCAGCCAACGGGCTTGCTCAGGTGTTTCTACCCCTTCAGCAACCGTCAGCATATTAAGACGTTTAGAGAGTGTCAACACGGCGTCCAGAACCGGAGAGGTCAGGGTTTCCGTCCCAATGGCGTTAATAAAGCCGCGATCGATTTTCAGGTAGTCAACGGTAAAGCGTTCCAGATAAATAAGTGCGCTATGACCGGTGCCAAAATCATCAATGGCAATCTCAAAACCTGCTGAATGCAGCCATTCAAATAGCTCGATTGCCTTGTTTTGATGCAGCATATCCCGCTCGGTGATTTCCAGCACCAGTTGAAAATAGTTCGCGGGAAGGCAGGCGTACAGGCGTTGAATATCATCTTTAAACGTCTCGCCGTGTAAGTGCGTTGGCGCGATATTGATCCCCAATTTTGCGCCAGCGGGTAACACTTTTTGCAGCATCGGCGCGTCCTGGGCTATCAGCTTAAAGAGGTGCTGGGTTAGCGGCACAATCATTTTCTGTGATTCTGCGTAATGAATAAAGGCATCCGGGGGGATCTCACCGGTGGTCGGGTGATGCCAGCGTAATAGTACCTCAACACCTTTCACCTCCAGCGTTTGCACCTCTACCACGGGCTGGTACACCACATAAAACTGATTGTGTTTGATGGCGTTAAGGATATCTTTCCCCGGGCGTAAACGGACGGCATAGATGTAGTACCAGAGAAGGAGAGCGGTCATGATCCCGGCCATGCATCCGAGCATGATGGCGTATCCAACATCTTTATACGTCCACCGATCCGCGTAAAAACGCACCTCCAACGGGAATGTAGACAAGGCTGCATTATATGATGGGAGAGCAGGGAGTTCAGACACGGGGATTAATTGTTTGGAAAACGTGGTGATAGCCGTCTTCCCGACGATGAGTGCCACACCGTTGAAATCATCTTGCCGGGCGTTATAGAGAAGATAGGGTGCCAGGTTAACATTCAGGGTGGCAAAAACGCCGCTGTTCTGTAATGAATGATTGCGATACCAAATGAGTATTGCCGGTTTATTCGGCATCATTGGCGTACCGGGCTGGAGATCCATATCGATATCTTTCGTCATGTCCAGCACGGGAACCAATTGCTGAAGAGGCGTATTCATTGAACCGGTTGCTGAAGAGCAGAAAGCGATACCGTCTTTTACCAGCAAAAAGGCCCGCACATTCAGGCTAAACGCGGCGCTGGAAGTGAGTTGAGCTGAAGCTTGCGAGCAGGTGTCTTTTACCAGAGGTTGCAGTGTGTTGGTGGTGGTTTCAAGGTCAGCGAAGAAACTTTCAATATAGTTTTGTATGTTAGACGTTAGCGTGTCGTACTTTGCGTTTCGTTGATGCCATGACATAAAAAACTGCAGTGAGCTGACGAGTAACGCGACGACTATCCCCGTTATAACGCAGGTGAGCAGGAGTTTCCGATCGGAAGAAGAGGAGCGCCTTAACATAGTTCCTTATGTTTACCTGAAGTAACCACTTATCCTGTATGAATATAACCTGAAATGACTCATGTTGTGAGATTTTTCTTAGTCACAAGGGCAAAGCAAAAAAAAACACCGCCGTAGCAGTGCTTTTTTATATGTCTCATCAGGATAGCCAAGGGATAGCTGCCAAACGAAATTAACTGCGGCTTAGAACCCGGCGAGCTTCGTTGTAACGTTTTTTCCAGTAAGGCTCGTTCATGCTGGAAATGATAACGCCACTGCTGGTCGAGGCATGTACGAACTGGTTGTTGCCGATATAAATACCGACGTGTCGGCCAGTAGAGCCAGCACGGAACAGAACCAGATCGCCTGTACGCAGATTAGTGCGCGAAACGGATTTACCCGTTTCCTGTTGTTCATAGGTTGAGCGAGGAAGCTCTAAACCAAATTGCTCACGAAACGTACGCTGTACGAAGCTTGAACAATCAATGCCTTTTTTGGTGCTGCCGCCAAGGCGGTAACGCACGCCTTTCCAGTCAGCATATTGGTCCATAATACGTGATTTAACATCGATATTACGTACCATATTTTCAAATTCATCCTGAGAGGCTTGCAGTGAAGAGTTATCTCCATTGCCCACAGCATGCGTCTCAGAATGCATATTCCTGGCGGTGTTCGTTGTGCTACATGCAGAAAGCAGAACCGCAACTGCTATCGCGGGTATGCCCCGCAAGATATATCTCAAAATCGGTTGAGATTTGACCATTTTGTTTGTTTTCCCTTGAAGTCCTTAACGATAAATATCGTTATAAAAAATGCCAAACGTGACGAGACTAATTACCATCGCACGATGAGACAATTCCTTAAGGTCAAATCTGTGGCAGAACGCACAAATTTATTCTGAAAGGGAATAATTATCCCGCGAGGCAAAACGTGTTCGAGATTACCCGATCGTTCCGGTCAATGCGAGTGATTTTACGTGATTTCTTATAAGAAAAATTGATACAGAAAGTGAATAAACGGCATTGTCTAAATTAAGAACAATCAGGGTAAAAAACACGCAACTTACTCATTTTAAACATGAATAAGATGACAGGAGAATGACAATCAGAATGATGAAATATTGCCAGGCATCATCAGGGAATCAGAAGTATCCCTGATGATGTTAATTACTCTGCGTTATTTGTTTAAAAATTGTTTGTTTTTGCCGGGTAGATAATTCACGAACAGAGTGACTAATCGGTCGCTTAATGGCGTCATTAGCCACCAGGGAAGGCCAATCAAGACCACCGTCATGGAACCAACCACGATATCGGTGAGCCAGTGGGCGCCAATCATTACGCGTGGGAAGGCAAAAACCACAGCGATAATAAGGCCGATTATTCCTGCGACTTTTCCGAAATAACGCAGCATGAATGCGGAAAAAATAAGCAACATCATGCCGTGATCGCCAGGAAAACTGTCTTTCGACGCATCTTTGGTCGGAATATGCAGCAGTTCGCTGACGCGATAAATATTATCCAGCATCAGGGTTGGGCTGGCACGTTTAACGGGAATAAGCGCCTGGCCCAGCTGATTTAATATCACTGCGGTAAGCAGCATAACCAAACCGATAGCCACAATGCGTCGGCGACCTTCCGATGTCTCTTTGAGCCAAAAGTGCAGCATCAATGCGCCCATTGCCAGCAATGAGCAGCCGTCAAATGCCCGGTTATTGGTTATAGCAACAACCCATAAGAACAGCGGACTTTCCACCAGTTTATGATTAAAGAAGCGGAAAACGCCCGTATCCAGTGAAGACCAGAACCCATGCCCGGCTGGAATATACCAGGACAGAAACAGTGCCAGGCCCACAATATTAAGCAGGAGGATTAGAGGGTATCGGGTTTTCATCGTCGTTTACCATTGCTAAAAAACGAAGGCAACCTTACGCGCTAGCGCCTAAACGAAGTCTCAACAATGCGCTCTGTAGCGCATTCCAGTCGGTCTCGGTATCGGCGATGAGTTCAATACGACTATCTGGTGGCGCGACGTTTTGCGTCTCTATATGCCAGTCGTCTCCCTGGCGGTTAATGCGTACCAGTCCTTCTTTAATACGCATTACCCCCTTCACTCGTCCAACAGGAGCAAGACGCGACCATTCCAGCAGACCGATAGTATCGAACACAGTATCGGCGTCAAAAATCCAACCGCAGGCCTGATGGCCCTGTCCGCTGTTCAGGCTACGACGCCAGCGCTGCTGTGCGGGTAGACTCAACGCTGCTAGCCCCTTTTTGTCGGCATGACTATGGGCGTGCTCCGCGCTTGCAGGAAGCTCTGCCAGGTTTAGTCGGGGCAAATCCAGTAGCTGTCCATCAATTTGTCCATGGTCGGCATGAACTAACTGGCGATTACCTCCATAGTGTTGCCACCAGCTTTGCAGGGCGTCTTCGCTTTCCGTCGTGGCACGGTCGGTTTTGTTGGCAACAATGATATCTGCGGCGGCCAGCTGGTCGCGGAAATTGTCATTGGCGACGCTTTTTTCATCCAGTAACAGCCGCGGGTCAAGAATACAGAGGGTCGCACGCAGATCGATCCACGGTTCGTAAACCGGTGCGGTGAGTAAATCCAGAATCTGTTTAGGGTGGCCGAGGCCGGTGGGTTCAATGAGCAGACGGTCAGGTTTTCCCTGACGTAGCAGCGTATTGAGACCAACCTGCATCGGCAGACCGTTAACGCAGCACATACAGCCGCCGGGGATCTCTTTTAACAGCGCACCGCTGTTAGCCAGTAGCGCGCCATCAATGCCAACTTCGCCAAACTCATTAACCAGCACGGCCCACTTCTCAGCAGGATCTTTGTTTGCCAATAAATGAAGAATAGAGGTGGTTTTGCCACTGCCGAGAAAACCGGTGATGAGATTGGTTTTAGTCACATTTACTCCAGATTCATAAATTACCGTAATGGCATTTAACAATCCTGGCGAAAAACGGTGAAAAAGAGAAGGGGTGAGAGGACGAAGACGCGCTTCGTCCTGTTTAATGGCAGAAATCGTTAACTTTTTAACGTATCAATGACAGCCTGATGCGCACCGTATTGGGCAATGCGTTGCCAGGCCTGCTGAATGGCCGCGACAAACTGCGGATTCTGGACGAGATCGGTGGCGAAAATCTCGCGCAGCGAAAGCAGGGCGCTGACACGTTCTGACTCTGTGCTCTGTTTAACCAGAGCGGCAATTTTCTCACTTAGTGGGTCACGAATATCAATTGCGGCGCCTGAGTCATCCACGCCGCTCACATAACGCATCCAGCCTGCGACACCGAGCGCCAGCAGCGGCCATTCGCTTTGGCGGGCTAAATGTACGCGGATCCCTTCCAACATGCGCTGGGGTAATTTCTGGCTACCGTCCATCGCAATTTGCCAGGTTTTATGTTTCAACGCTGGGTTGGCAAAACGCTCCAACAGGCTTAGGGCATACTGGTCTAAATCAACGTCGGTAATTTGCAGCGTAGGCGCCTGTTCGTTGAGCATCAGACGGTGGGTGGCTTCACGAAATGCGCTGTCCTGCATACAGTCGCTGATGTGCTGGAACCCGGCCAGATAACCGAGATAAGCGAGAAACGAATGACTGCCGTTCAGCATCCTCAGTTTCATTTGTTCCCACGGCAAGACGTTTTCGACCATCTGGACGCCCGCCGTTTCCCATTCTGGGCGGCCACACACAAAATTATCTTCAATCACCCACTGGATAAACGGTTCGCAGCTGATTGCGCAAGGATCGGCAACGCCCAGCTCGCGTGCGATTTCAGCCAGTGACTCTTCGGTAGCGGCAGGAACAATGCGATCCACCATGGTACCCGGGAAGCTGGCATGCTCCTGAATCCAGGTTGCCAGTTCTGGTGAACGTTTTTCCGCCATTCCCAGTACGGCGTTTTTTACCACATGACCATTGTCCGGGATATTATCGCAAGAGAGGACGGTAAACGGCTGTAGCCCGCGTTCACGCCGGCGGTGTAGCGCTTCAACAATAATTCCTGGGACAGAGTGCGGTTCAGTCGGTGTTTGCAGATCGTGAGCAATACGTGGATTACTGAGGTCTAACGAGCCTGTAGCCGGATCGATGCAGTAGCCTTTTTCCGTAATGGTTAACGAGACAATAGCCACCTGAGGCTCGCAGAATTTTTCAATAATAGCCGCCAGTGAATCCAGCCTGGCGTTGAGACATTCGTTGACGGAGCCGATAACAATCGGTTGGTTGCCGTTGGCCCCTTTCTCCAGCACGGTAAATAAATGATCCTGTTCGCGCAGTTGGCTCATCAGTCGATCGCCGCTGAACAGACTGATCTCACAAATACCCCAGTCTCCACCCTGCGCATTCAGCACCCTGTCGGTGAGTAACGCCTGATGGGCGCGGTGAAAAGCACCGAAACCAAAATGTACAATCCGCGTTTTTAATTGCTGGCGGTCGTACTGCGGCATCATGACATTTTCCGCCAGTGGCGCTGAGGCAATAGTTTTCATTAAATACACCTGATTAACCATAAATTAACAATGGCAGTATAAAGTTATATGACAACAAATTGAATTGGTGTGCCTCATTTATCCGGGGAATGTGAGCTTGATCAACCAATCATCGGCAATGTGTTGATCATCTAACGGATACCTGTATGGTAGTCGTCATTAAGGTGATTTAATTTGGTATAACAACTTGTGAGGTAAAACAATGGAACAAACCTGGCGTTGGTACGGACCTAACGATCCGGTATCGCTTGATGATGTGCGTCAGGCTGGCGCAACGGGTGTTGTAACCGCCTTGCACCATATTCCTAACGGTGAAGTGTGGCCGGTAGAAGAAATTCAACAGCGTCAGGCCATTCTGGCTGAAAAAGGGCTGAACTGGTCGGTGGTGGAAAGTATCCCTGTCCACGAAGATATCAAAACGCGTTCAGGTCAATATCAAACGTGGATTGCCAACTATCAGCAGAGTATCCGTAATCTTGCGACCTGCGGCATCGATACCGTGTGCTATAACTTCATGCCGATCCTCGACTGGACGCGTACCGACCTCGAATATCAGCTGCCGGATGGTTCCAAAGCGCTGCGTTTTGACCAGATTGCCTTTGCGGCTTTCGAGCTGCACATTCTGCAACGCCCGGGAGCTGAAGCGGATTATACCGACGAAGAACAACGCCAGGCGCTGGACTACTTCAATGCCATGAGCGATGCAGAAATTGAAAAGCTGACACGCAATATCATTGCTGGCCTGCCTGGCGCAGAAGAGGGCTATACGCTGGATCAGTTTCGTGCTCGCCTTGCTGAATATGACGGCATCAGTAAAGACGATCTGCGCGAAAATATGGCGGTATTCCTGCGGGCGATTGTGCCAGTGGCAGAGGAAGTCGGTGTGCGTCTGGCCGTGCATCCTGACGATCCGCCGCGCCCGATCCTCGGCCTGCCGCGTATCGTTTCGACTATCGAAGATATGCAGTGGCTGAAAGAAACCGTCGACAGTATTAATAATGGTTTCACCATGTGTACCGGTTCTTACGGCGTGCGCGCTGATAACGATCTGGTGAAAATGATCGAAACCTTTGGCGATCGTATCCACTTCACGCACCTGCGCTCGACCTGTCGTGAAGATAACCCGAAAACGTTCCACGAAGGTGCGCACCTGCAGGGTGATGTGGATATGGTATCGGTGGTGGCTGCCATTTTGAGCGAAGAGCAGCGGCGTAAAAAGGCGGGCGACCTGCGTCCTATCCCGATGCGTCCGGATCATGGGCACCAGATGCTTGACGATCTGCACAAGAAAACCAATCCGGGCTACTCGGCGATTGGTCGCCTGAAAGGACTGGCAGAAGTCCGCGGCGTTGAGCTGGCGCTGAAACAAACGCAGTTCCGCGACCTGCTGTAAGTCTAACAACAGGGATTGCGCTACAGGCGCAATCCCTGTTATTCATCAAGGCTGCGCGAGCGCCTGCTCCAGCACTGTCAGCACTTTATTGATCTGCTGTATCTGCAATCCACCAAAACCAAAAAACATAACAGCATCGCTGTTTTCTTTGCGCCATGCGGCTTCTGATCCATTTTCTATATCCGGCAGAGTGTCGAAACGGATCCCAGCCAACAGGCAGCTTTGTTGCAACCTGGCGATGAATTCGGTATGTCTGGCAATGCGTAACGAGAGGTGCAGACCTGCCGTTGCGCCAGCGATTTTCCCTTCGGGAAACAGAGTGGACAGGCCATCGCGTAACAGAGTGAGGCGCGTCGCATAGCTGCAGGCCAGCTTGCTGATATGCGTATAAAAAACCTGATTTTGCATCAGTTCGGCTAAAAATTGCTGCAACAACCACTGACTGCCGTTGTTATTGAGCGCTTTCATGTTCTGTACCGCCGGAAGCAGTTCATCAGGGCAAATAAGATAGCCAAGCCGTGCGCCTGGCCCCAGTGTTTTAGAAAATGTCCCCATATAGATAACCCGGTTGTGATAATCCATGGCTTTCAGCGCGGGAAGGGGATTGTCCCCATAGGTAAAAACGGCATCGTAATCGTCTTCAATGATGTAAGCGCCGACGCGTTGCGCCCACGTTAATAATGACTGACGGCGCTCCAGCGAAAGCACACTTCCCATCGGATACTGATGAGCTGGAGTAACATAACAAAGCTGGGTTTCATACTCGGGTAAATTATCTGTTTGCAGCCCGTGGTTATCTACGGCAATTGACGTAATGTCTGCACCGTAATAATTAAAGAGATGCCATGCGCCAGAATAACAAGGGGATTCGGTCACAATATGGCACTTTTTTTGCTGACTGACAGCATGATGAATAATAAATATTTGGCTGAGTAGTGATAATCCTTCCTGAATCCCGTTGGTAATGATGATGTTCTCTGCTCGGGTATTAATTCCGCGGGATAAATTAAGGTATCTGACCAGTTGCTCACGTAGTGAAAATAATCCATTTGGTGAATGATACCGGGTAAATAATTGTTCTTTAAGTATGCTTGGAGCATTATTCCATTTCCGCCAGCTTGACCAGGGAAAAGCGTTGGGGTCGGGGACGCCCATCCGGCAGTAGCACTCTCGTCCAGGCTCGGCGTAAACATCGGTAGAGACCCCGGCAGCTTTAGGTTTTACCGGTGGGGAGCCTTGGGTTACGGGCACATGAGTTGGGGTTATACGTACAGGCGTGGTGAATATCACTTCATAGCCAATGCCGTGTCGGCTCTTGATTAACCCAGCCGCCATCAGCTTATCATAGGCCATCACTACCGTTATTTTAGCAACGTGCAATACCTGAGCCTGCTCGCGAATAGAGGGGAGTTTGTCTCCACAAAGCAAATCACCCTGCTGAATTGCCTGGAAATAAAATTGAAATATCTGCAGTTGCAGCGGAGTACGGCTTTCTCTATTGAGCGTCAGTGTTAGCATAAGAAATTCCTTATTTACAGATGGTCACTATATTACGAATTTCTGATCTTTACTATTTGACTCACCTCATAGAGTGGCTGCTGTTCCTATAATCTGCTTTCGCTGTCTCTATTTTTGATTTTTATTATCCCTTAGCGTGTCGCTATTAAAAAATGGAGGCAAGCATGTCGTGGATAAGAAAGAACGCATTGTGGTGCGCATTCGTCGGGGCGGTAGTAATGGCCTTGGCTATTTGGGGAACGTGGCAAGGCGTTCATTACACCAGTGCCACCGAATTTTGCTTATCGTGTCACTCGATGCGCACGGCTGGGGAGGAATATAAAACCAGCGTGCATTTTCGCAACGCGCCTGGCGTGCGGGCTGAGTGTAAGGATTGTCATATTCCACCGGGCGTTGTGCCAACGCTTATTCGTAAAACTGAAGCCTTAAACGATCTCTATCACACCTTTATTTCTCCTTCTATCGACACTCCGGAAAAGTTTGCTGCCAAACGCTCGGAGCTGGCCCAACGGGAGTGGGCGCGCATGAGCGCGAATAATTCAGCGGCGTGTAAATCCTGCCATAGCTATGAGGCAATGGATCATGGCAAGCAATCGGCAAATGCGGCGGCGCAAATGACCGCGGCGGCAGCAAAAGACAGTAACTGTATCGATTGCCACAAAGGAATAGCCCATCACAAACCCGATATGAGCAGCGGTTGCAGCTACAGCGTCAGGGAGATACGCCAACGGATGCGTCCACACTGTTCTCATTAAGCGAAAAATCATTGGCGGCAACGGCAGAAAGTCCGGCAGGGAAGGCGCTGTTATTTCCCGCCACCGAGGCCAAGGTGCTGAAAAAAGAAGGCAGTAACGTCCAGCTCGAAATTACGGGCTGGCGTGAAAGCAAAGGGCGTGGACGGGTGATCACCCAGTATATGGGGAAACGCGTTTTCTCCGCCGTGCTCGATGAGCCCCTGATGGCGAACGTAAAAGTGCTACAAACCCAGGTCGATCCTGATTCACATCAGGAATGGCAGCAGGTGAGCGTCACCGCCTGGACCACCGATCAGGACTTTATCAGCACACTTGCGCCAATCTGGGAGTACTCAGATCAAATGCTGCAATCCACCTGTAGCGCCTGTCATAGCACTCCTCCTACGACCCGATATACCGCTAATGGCTGGATCGCTGGATTGAAAGCCATGTCGACCTATTACCGGCTTAATCCGGTGGAGGAACGTACGTTGTTGAAATACCTCCAGACCCACGCCAGCGATGTGTCTGACACCAACAAAAAGTAAGGATAATGTATGGATATTCATGACTTTAATCCGTCCCGCCGCCGTTTTCTCAGCGGTATGTTGGCGGTGGGTGCTGCCAGCGCACTGGCGCCTAATCCGCTTATATCAAAAGTGTGGGCGGCGGGGGAAAATCCCGAACAGTGGATTCAATCAGGTTCGCACTATGGCGCTTTTGAAGCCAAAGTGGTCAACGGTGAGTGGACCGAAACCCGTCCGTTCAAACATGACAAATATCCCTGCGATATGCTGAACGCGGTGCGTGAAGTGGTCTACAACCCGTCGCGGGTGCGCTACCCGATGGTGCGTCTGGACTGGCTGCTTAAACGTGAGGAGTCGGATCGCAGCCAGCGCGGAGATAACCGTTTTGTACGGGTCAGTTGGGATCAGGCGCTGGATTTGTTGTACGAAGAGCTGGAGCGGGTGCAAAAAACCTATGGTTCATCAGGCGTATTTACCGGGCTTGCTGACTGGCAAATGGTAGGCAAATACCATAAAGCGGGCGGGGCGATGGACCGGGGACTTGGCCTGCATGGTAGCTATGTGACAACTGTCGGAGACTATTCTGCGGCAGCGGCCCAGGTCATTTTACCGCATGTGATTGGTTCACTGGAAGTTTATGAGCAGCAGACGTCACTCCCGCTGGTGATTCAAAACAGCAATACCATCGTGTTGTGGGGCTGCGATCCGATCAAGAACTTGCAGATCGAGTTTTTGGTTCCCGATCACGATGCGTTTGGCTACTGGCAGCAGATTAAAGAGGCGGTAGCGCAGAATAAGATGCGCGTTATCAGCGTTGATCCAGTGCGTAGCAAATCTCAAAACTATCTTGGCTGCGAGCAATTGGCGTTGCGGCCACAAACCGATGTCGCGTTAATGCTGGCACTGGCGCATACCCTGTACGAAGAAAAACTGTACGACACGGCGTTTATTACCGATTACACCGTCGGCTTTGAACAGTTTTTACCGTACCTGCTGGGCGAGAGTGATAAGCAGCCGAAAAATGCCGAATGGGCGGCTGAAATCTGCGGGCTGACAGCAGAGCAGATCCGAGACTTCGCCCGCCTGTTGGTGAAAGGCAGGACACAGTTTATGGGCGGTTGGTGCGTACAACGCATGCACCACGGTGAGCAGTATCCGTGGATGCTGGTGGTACTGGCCAGTATGGTCGGTCAAATTGGTTTGCCCGGCGGCGGGGTCGGATTTGGCTGGCACTATAACGGGGGTGGGACGGTAACATCGACCGGGCCAGTGCTCTCCGGGCTGGGGAGTATTACTAATCCCCCGCAGGCGAAGTACAAAGCGGATTTTCGCGGCGCATCGGAGCATATCCCCACTTCGCGTATCGTTGACTGCCTGCTTGCGCCAGGCAACAAGATTGCCTTCAACGGTGAGACGTTAACGTATCCTGACATCAAAATGGCGATCTACAGTGCGGCCAATCCATTCCACGCCCAGCAGGACAGGAACCGCATGATCGACGCGTGGAAAAAGCTGGAAACCGTGGTGGTGTTAGATCACCAATGGACCGCGTCGTGCCGTTTTGCCGATATCGTTCTGCCTGTGACCACCCGTTTTGAACGTAACGATATTGAGCAGTTCGGCACGCATTCGAATAAAGGGCTGATGGCGCTGCATCAGATTGTTAAACCGCAATACGAAGCGCGGCATGATTTTGACATCTTTGCCGGGCTGTGTAAGCGATTTGATAAGGAAGCGGTGTACCGTGAAAACCGGAATGAAATGCAGTGGATACAGGCGCTTTATGACGAAGGTGTGAAGATGGGGGCGTCGCTCGGTGTTACCTTACCGGACTTCACAACGTTCTGGCAGGGTGACGGATATATTGAATATCCGTCGGGTCAGCCGTGGGTACGTCACGGCGAGTTTCGTGAGCAGCCAGACCTGAATCCGCTGGGAACGCCGTCAGGTCTTATTGAAATCTATAGCAAAACCATCGCGGGTTTTGCCTATGAGGATTGTCCGGGGCATCCGGTATGGATGGAACCCTTTGAGCGTACCCATAGCGGCAAAAAAGATAAATACCCGCTGCATTTGCAATCCTGCCATCCGGATAAACGTCTGCATTCCCAGTTGTGCTCAAGCGAGGCGTTTCGCAACACCTATGCAGTTGCCGGAAGAGAGCCGCTTTATATCAGCGAACAGGATGCCACCACTCGTGGCTTAAAAGCCGGTGATATCGCCCGCGTTTTTAACGCTCGTGGTCAGGTACTGGCTGGCGTGGTAATCAGTCCGGATTTTACCCCTGGCGTGGTCCGTATTCATGAAGGCGCGTGGTACTCCCCGCAGGAAGGGGGGAAAGCCGGGACATTATGCACCTATGGCGACCCGAACGTGCTGAGTGCGGATATCGGTACTTCACAGCTGGCCCAGGGGCCTTCAGCACATACCGTGCTGGTGGAGGTCGAGCGTTATCAGCAGAAAGCCCCGCCGGTGACGGCTTTCGGTGGTCCGCAGATTGTGAAAGAGGAGGGGACCAGTGCAGCATAATCAAATTCATCAGCAGCGGGCGGCTGTGTACCAGTGGTTTTCGCAACTGTTATTTCGTGAGCTGGATGAAAAACAGCTCGCCAGTCTGGAAAATGGCAATAGCCAGGCATGGATTGCCTCACTCGAGGCGATCCCCGGATTATCTGCCAATGTTAAACGTTTTGAGCGTAGCCTGGGCCGGGTTCTGCGGCGCGACTCCCGACAGCTGGAGCTGGCCGCAGATTTTGCCTCGTTGTTTCTGCTGGCCCCGCCGGCTAGTGTTTCTCCCTATGCGGGGCACTATCCACACACGACAGCGGCAGAAGAACGTCGGCAAATGAATGTGCTGCTGGTTGAGCAAGGGCTGGCGGCGCGGGAGAATGAACCCTCCGATCATATTGCCGTACAGTTGGCATTAATGGCGAGGATGGTTGCTAAAGAGGAGAAATTCTCCGCGCAGTATTACTTTTTGCATCATCATATTCTGTGCTGGGCACCGTTATTTCGCGACGCATGTCTGGTGCGGGATAACGAGGGGTTTTATCCTCAGGCGGTTAATCTGATAGTGCGTTTTATGCAAGAGGATGAACAGTATCTGGAGTCGCTGCTGATGGATGATTTTTATTTCAGCAGTCAGCGCTGAAAATGACAAAGGGACAGCCTGCGCTGTAATGCCAGTCAGTAAAGCATTATGGAGAATATTTGATTGCGGCATAGGGTTCCGTTCACCTCAGTGGAGTCATTTCTCTGAAACGCCGTTACCCGTGAACGTGCAAGGGAGGCTCACCGCCGCCTCCCTTGCATCCCAGGCTCCCAGCGGGAAAATCGTCGCTGCGCGAGTTATTCGTCTTATGCCGTCTGCCTGTCGGGTCGGTGCCGAGCCTGCATCCTTGCAGGCCGTCCCCTCTGCCCGCATCCCTGCGGGCAGCCCCGGTCAGCCGTCAACGCCTCATCGATTTTCAGCCGGACCGGGGTCATCGCTTTAACGCTCTGGCTTCCAGTTAAATCTGTTTTGCTGTTTAAACAAAAAACGCAGGTGGTCAGGTGTGGGCTGGTCCGGCTGAAAATTGCCGACGTGTTTCCGTAAGGCCGGGAGAACCCGCATGGATGCGGGTTCAGGGCGCGTTTTGCAGGGACGCTACCTCGCGCCCGGCCCGGTAGCCTGGAGGAATAAGCGGAGGGAACCACGAAGTGGCAATTTTCCCGCCGGGAGCCGGGATTGTTAAGGGTACGTCGATAGTACCCTTAACACGTTCACAGGCAGTATGGTTTCAGAGAAGTGATACCACTAAAGTGAACGGAACATTTTGCCAGAGATAACATGCCATTATCTTTGGTTCACCTGTAACGACAGGAGATTAATCTGCACGGCCCATATAGCGACGTTCTTCGATATGAATACGGATTTTTTCACCCGCACTCAGATACTCAGGAACCTGGATCACCAGACCGGTGCTCAGGGTTGCTGGCTTGTTGCGCGCACTCGCTGAAGCACCTTTAATACCCGGTGAGGTTTCAACGATTTCCAGGTCTACGGTCTGCGGCAGTTCAAGCGCCAGCAGTTGGCCGTCCCAGGTCAGTACCTGCATATCCGGCATACCGCCTTCCGGCATGAACAGCAGCTCTTCTTCAATCTGGTCTTTGGTGAAGGTATACGGGGTATAGTCTTCTTTATCCATAAAGATGTATTCGTTGCCATCGACGTAGGAGAAATCAACCCCGCGGCGGCTCAGGGTGACGGTATCCACGATATCGTCGCCTTTGAAGCGTTCTTCAACTTTCAGACCGGTACGCACATCAGAAAAACGCATTTTGTACAGAGTAGCTGCACCACGTGCGGATGGTGATTGAATATCGATATCTTTTACAATCAGCAGCTTGCCGTTGTAGTTTAGTACCATACCTTTTTTAATTTCGTTCGCTCTTGGCATCGAAAAAATCCTGTAGTGAGGAGTGTCTAAAATATCGCGTAAAACTACTCGCGCCGGGGCATTCAGGCAAGCGGAATTCATGCTTTTGCTGGTGCCAAAAAGGTGGTACTGTGCGCTTCCCGCACAATCCGATGGTTTACGATAAAGAGAGTACTGTATGGAATGCCGTCCGGATTGTGGTGCATGCTGCACCGCGCCTTCAATCTCCAGTCCCATCCCTGGCATGCCTGATGGCAAACCTGCTAATACGCCATGCGTTCAGCTGGATGAATCCCTGCGTTGCAAAATTTTTGCTTCGCCGCTACGACCAAAAGTGTGCGGCGGTTTACAGCCCAGTGCGGAAATGTGCGGACAGACGACGCACCAGGCCATGGTTTATCTCATCGAGCTTGAAGCGCTGACCGCGCCTTAAACGTCCTTGATGCGCGCCAGGCACACAACGGTGGCGACGATCATCACCAGCGCAAACCAGAACACCGCGTGATAGTTCCAGATTTCAGCGGCAATCCCCGCCAGCGATCCGGCAATAATCCAGCCCACGCGAATGGTATTCGTATACAGGGTCGTTGCTGAGCCTGCCTGTCCTGGCATCAGATCCTGGAAATAGAGCATGCCAATTCCGCCGAGGATGCCGATGTAAATCGCATTCAGCAGCTGTAAGCCAAGTAATATCGCCGGAGAGTGAGCCAGCAGCATACCGGCATAAAAGAAGAATCCGGCGACGACGGCAATTCTCATCAACAGACGTTTGCCCAGACGCTTTGCAAAATAGCCAGCAATCAACATGGTCGGGATTTCCAGTCCGGCAGCGGTACCCATCATGATGCCAGCCAGTTTTTCCGGCAGATGCAGTTCGTTGATGATAAACAGCGGCATATTAATGATATAGAGACTATTAGTGCCCCACATTAATGTGCAGATAACAAACAGCAGCAGCGTGTCGCGTCGATTGCGGCGCGGGGCTTCAACTGCGCCTGTTGCGAGCGGCACGTTTTTACTCATCGAGGGTAAAAATAACCAGACCATTACGCCGCAGACAACAAACGCCACCGCTGCGCTGAGATACATCACCGTAAAGCTGAACCCCATGGCCAGCGCGTAGGCCAGCGGTGGGCCAATTACCCAGGCCAGCGAAACCTGCGCACGTAATATTGAGCTGAACATGACAGCTTCCCGACCTGTGCGATCGGCGTGTTCACGGGCGAGAGCAAACATTTGCGGGTTGGCAGTCGATCCAAAGCTGCTGAGGAATACCCCGATAAACAGCAGAATAAAATAGTTACGGTTCCAGGCGAACAGCACGCAGGCCAGCATCCCCAGCACGCAGCAAAACACAATCAGGTTTTTGCGATCGCCTTTTTTATCCGAGCGCCCGGCCAGAAACTGACTCACCAAAATGCCGATCACGGCGCTGCCGGTAAAAAAGAACCCGACCATGCCGGGACGGGCATGGACTTCATCCGTCAGAAAAAGGCTAAGCGTTGGCGTCTGCAACGCACCGGCGATACCCGTCAGAAATGCGACAAGCAGGAACGCCGAAGACGTTAAATCAAACGCCTTGGGTGTGGCGGCTACGGGGGTGTTATGCATGTTTTGATATCAATGATGTGAAGAGACGCGGAGTTTACGCCGCTTGTCAGAAAATAAACAGGGAGCCAAATCAAAATCGGCATCAAAAATCAAAATAGCATTTCAGTCAAAGAATGCTGTTTGCTGACGTTGCTGAATCTGACAAGCTGACGCCGTTTTTCCGTCAGCAGTTTTTTCTCCTTCGCAGAGAAAATGTGCGTTATCTCTAAATTCAGCAAGTAATTTGTCAACTTTACTTGTGTGCTGAAGAAAAAAGAGCAAGACTTCTTGAAACGTTTCAGCGTCATCTCGCCATAACTGATGGAGTCAGGTGACGCCTTTTTTCTCATGTTAGCTGAATCGTTTCAAATCAGCGGGAGAGGAGAACCATGTTCCAGTTATCTGTTCAGGATATTCACCCGGGCGAACAGGCCGGGAATAAAGAAGAGGCTATTCGCCAGGTTGCCGCTGCCTTAGTGCAGGCGGGTAACGTCGCGGAAGGCTACGTCGATGGCATGCTGGCGCGCGAACAACAGACGTCCACGTTCCTCGGCAACGGTATTGCGATTCCTCACGGTACGACGGACACGCGCGATCAGGTGCTGAAAACCGGTGTGCAGGTTTTTCAGTTTCCGCAGGGCGTGACCTGGGGCGAAGGGCAGGTTGCTTATGTGGCAATCGGCATCGCCGCAAGCTCTGATGAACACCTCGGTTTACTGCGTCAGCTGACACACGTGCTGAGCGATGACTCCGTCGCTGAACAGCTGAAATCTGCGACCACGGCGGAAGAACTGCGTGCGCTGCTGATGGGCGAAAAGCAAAGCGAACAGCTGAAGCTTGATAACGAAACGCTGTCGCTGGATGTCGTGGCCAACTCGCTGGTGACGCTGCAGGCACTCAACGCGGCACGACTGAAAGAAGTCGGTGCAGTTGACGCCACCTTTGTGACCAGAGCAATCAATGAGCAGCCGATGAATCTCGGTCAGGGGATCTGGCTGAATGACTGTGCTGAAGGCAACGTTCGTAGCGCTGTTGCGGTCAGCCGTGCAGCAACAACGTTCGATGTACAAGGTGAAGCGGCAGCCCTGCTGGTGACCGTCGCCATGAATGACGATCAACCGGTTGCCGTGCTGAAGCGCCTTGGCGATCTGCTGCTGAATAATAAAGCTGACCGTTTGTTGAAAGCCGATGCGGCAACGGTGCTGGCGCTGCTGACCAGCGATGACGCCTTAACTGATGATGTACTGAGCGCCGAATTTATTGTGCGCAATGAGCATGGGTTACATGCCCGCCCGGGCACCATGCTGGTGAATACGATTAAACAATTTAACAGTGAAATTACCGTGACAAATCTTGATGGAACCGGCAAACCGGCGAATGGACGCAGTCTGATGAAAGTTGTGGCATTAGGTGTGAAAAAAGGACATCACCTGCGCTTTACCGCACAGGGCGAAGATGCTGAACAGGCGCTGAAGGCGATTGGAGAAGCCATCGCGGCAGGTCTGGGGGAGGGCGCGTAATGAGCAGACGTGTTGCGACTATCACCCTTAACCCGGCTTACGACCTGGTGGGCTTTTGCCCGGAAATTGAACGCGGTGAAGTGAACCTGGTTAAAACCACCGGTCTGCACGCGGCAGGGAAAGGAATTAACGTCGCTAAGGTTTTGAAGGATTTAGGTATCGATGTCACTGTGGGCGGCTTCCTGGGTAAAGACAACCAGGATGGTTTTCAGCAGTTGTTCAGCGAACTGGGTATTGCCAACCGTTTTCAGGTTGTCCAAGGGCGTACCCGTATCAACGTCAAACTGACCGAAAAAGACGGTGAAGTTTCTGACTTTAATTTCTCCGGCTTTGAAGTCACCCCGGCTGACTGGGAACGCTTTGTGAATGACTCGCTGAGCTGGCTGGGCCAGTTCGACATGGTGTGCGTCAGCGGCAGTTTGCCGACCGGCGTGAGCCCGGAAGCCTTCACCGACTGGATGACGCGCCTGCGCAGTCAGTGTCCTTGCATTATCTTTGATAGTAGTCGTGAAGCGTTGGTGGCGGGTCTGAAAGCGGCACCGTGGCTGGTGAAACCAAACCGTCGTGAGCTGGAAATCTGGGCAGGCCGCAAACTGCCGGAAATGAAAGATGTGATTGATGCGGCGCATGCGTTGCGCGAGCAGGGTATTGCTCACGTGGTGATTTCACTCGGCGCGGAAGGTGCGCTGTGGGTTAACGCTTCAGGTGAGTGGATTGCTAAACCGCCGTCAGTTGAGGTGGTCAGCACCGTCGGCGCGGGTGATTCAATGGTTGGCGGTCTGATTTACGGCCTGCTGATGCGTGAGTCCAGTGAACATACCCTGCGTCTGGCGACGGCTGTTGCCGCCCTGGCAGTAAGCCAAAGTAATGTAGGCATTACCGATCGTCCTCAGTTGGCCGCAATGATGGCGCGTGTCGACTTAAAACCGTTTAACTGACAGCAGGAGAGGCATAATGAAAACGCTGCTGATTATTGACGCTAATCTCGGCCAGGCTCGCGCTTACATGGCGAAAACCCTGCTTGGAGCGGCGGCACAGAAAGCACATCTGGAAATTATTGATAATCCGAATGATGCCGAACTGGCAATTGTTCTGGGCGATACGCTTCCTGCCGACAGTTCGCTGAACGGCAAAAAAGTCTGGCTGGGCGACATTGGTCGTGCGGTTGCGCACCCTGAACTGTTCCTCAGCGAAGCGAAGGGCCATGCAAAACCTTACAGTGCCCCGGTTGCAACAGCACCTGTGGCCAGCAGTGGTCCAAAACGTGTAGTGGCAGTGACGGCGTGTCCGACCGGTGTTGCTCATACGTTTATGGCTGCTGAAGCGATTGAAACAGAAGCGAAAAAACGTGGCTGGTGGGTGAAGGTTGAAACTCGAGGTTCTGTTGGCGCAGGCAATGCCATTACGCCGGAAGAAGTGGCTCATGCGGATCTGGTGATTGTGGCAGCTGACATTGAAGTTGATCTGGCGAAGTTTGCCGGCAAACCGATGTACCGCACCTCTACGGGTCTTGCGTTGAAGAAAACCAAGCAGGAGCTGGACAAAGCGCTGGAAGAAGCAACACCGTACCAGCCAACCGGTAAAGCGCAGACTTCAGCAACCGAAAGTAAGAAAGAGAGCGCGGGGGCATATCGTCACCTGCTGACGGGCGTCTCTTACATGCTGCCGATGGTGGTTGCTGGCGGTCTGTGTATTGCACTCTCGTTCGCTTTTGGTATCGAAGCGTTTAAAGAGCAGGGTACGCTGGCGGCGGCGCTGATGCAGATTGGCGGTGGTTCAGCTTTTGCGCTGATGGTGCCGGTTTTGGCAGGTTATATCGCGTTTTCCATCGCTGACCGTCCTGGTCTGACGCCGGGTCTTATCGGCGGTATGCTGGCGGTGAGCACCGGTTCCGGCTTTATTGGCGGGATTATTGCTGGTTTCCTTGCCGGTTATGTGGCGAAGCTTATCAGCACGAAGTTGAAACTCCCGCAGAGTATGGAAGCGCTGAAACCGATCCTGATCATTCCGCTGTTCTCAAGCCTGGTGGTTGGTCTGGCCATGATTTACCTGATCGGCAAACCGGTGGCTGGCATTCTGGAAGGTCTGACCCACTGGCTGCAAACCATGGGTACGGCGAATGCGGTGCTGCTTGGAGCGATTCTTGGCGGCATGATGTGTACCGATATGGGTGGTCCGGTTAACAAGGCGGCGTATGCTTTCGGTGTGGGTCTGCTGAGTACGCAAACTTATGCGCCGATGGCGGCCATCATGGCGGCAGGTATGGTTCCCCCGCTGGCTCTGGGTTTGGCAACGCTGGTTGCGCGCCGTAAGTTCGACAAAGCGCAGCAGGAAGGCGGCAAAGCAGCGCTGGTACTGGGCCTGTGCTTTATCACCGAAGGGGCTATTCCATTCGCTGCCCGTGACCCGATGCGCGTTCTGCCTTGCTGTATCGTTGGTGGTGCGATTACCGGTGCTATCTCGATGGCAGTGGGTGCGAAACTGATGGCGCCACACGGCGGGCTTTTCGTCCTGTTAATTCCAGGCGCAATTACGCCGGTACTGGGCTACCTGCTGGCCATTATTGCCGGTACGCTGGTAGCCGGTCTCTCCTACGCGGTGCTGAAGCGCCCGGAAGATGAGGTTGTGGCAAAAGCGGCATGATTTAATGCTGACATCAGGGGCAGAGATTTCTCTGCCCCTTTTTTTATTGATTAACTGCTGCCTGAAGATAGATATGTAAAACGGTTCAGGCAATCATTGGCGCGATGATAAAACCAAAGGCAACGCCAGCAATGATCCCACCCAGTCCTGGCAGCATAAATGGATGGTTTAAGACATACTTGCCCACGCGTGTTGTCCCTGTGGTGTCGAACTCCATTGCCGCCAGCGAAGTCGGGTATGTTGGTAGAACAAACACCCCGGTTACCGCCACATAGGAGGCCAGAATCGCCCATGTAGGTACGCCGAGCGCAACGGCCAGAGGGATAATCAGCGGCGTTGTGGCGCCTTGCGAGTAGAGAAGTGCGCAGGTACCAAACAGCACCAGCGCCAACAGCATCGGATAAGCCCGTAGAATATCGCCTGCGATATCCTTAATCTCCGCTAAGTGGGCATCAATGAAGGTCGTTCCCAATGTAACAATCCCGAGAATGACGGCCAGTGAACTCATCCCTGCTCGAAATGTGGAGGTCAGGACAATAGCATCGGTTGATGTTTTGCATAACACCACCATCAGGCAAGCGGCAGATAGCATACAAATAATGATGATATCCCGGGTATTCATTGGGTTGCCGGCATCAAATCCGGGGCGTAGCTGCGGGCAGGCGGCAAGAATAACGATGACGACCGTTGCTAACATGAACAGGGCGACTGAGAGTTTGGCACCCGGTACAGTGCTGTTTTGCCCTTCATATTTACGCACCAACCCTTTTTGCAGGCGTTCAAGATAGACTTCATCATCTTGTAGCTCGCATCCCTGACGTGAGGCGATAAAAGCGGCGGCCATCGCGGCAACAAACGAAGCTGGCAGACATACCGCCATAACCTGGATAAAGGTGACACCGTTGCCTTCCATAATGGTCAGCATCGCCGCCATTGCGGCACTGATCGGTGAACCGGATATCGCCACCTGAGAGGCGACCACGGAGCCGGCGAGCGTACGAGAAGGGCGGATACCGGACTCTTTGGCGACTTCGGCAATCACCGGTAGGGTAGAAAATACAATGAACCCTGTTCCGGCCATAATGGTCATCGACCAGGTGATAATCGGTGCAATAATATTGATATATTTAGGATTACGCCGCATGAAATTACCGGCTACGCGAACCAGATAATCCATACCTCCGGCGGCCTGTAGCGCCGATGCTGCCACGACAACTGTCATAATAATGAGAATAACGTCAACGGGGGGCGAACCAATTTGTAGATCAAATCCCAACGTTAAAATAGCCAGCCCCAGCCCGCCGCATAAACCGATACCTATTCCGCCGAGGCGGATACCAAAAAATATTGCACCCAACACGACGATAATTTCTAACCAAACCATAATGGCCTCCGCCAGAGAATAATTTGTTATTAAAATAAGTGTTTGTTTAATGCTTTATTAAACTGGTGACGGCTGTTATTGCGCCAGAAGATGATGTTTGCCAACCCGCTTTTCGTACCATTTAATACCGGCGCGTACTAATGAACCGGTTGAGTCAATATATTTATCTGGTGAGTTTTTGACTGCGTTGGCAAGAATGACGGGGACTTCAGTACATCCCAGTACAATGACTTCTGCACCGCGTGAAAAGAGCATTTCAGCCTGTTCATTCATCAGCGTTTGTGCCCGCTTAAGATCGCCGGCTTTTAAGCAATAAATGCTATCCATGACTTTTTCCTGACCGGATGAATCAGGGCAGACACAGGTTAAGCCAAGAGATTCTATGCCTTTTTGGTAGAGTCCCATGTAAAGGGTGGCGTTGGTAGCAAGTAAACCGATACGTGATTTTCCGCAGTTTTTGACTTCATCCATGGTGGTTTCAACGATACTGAGTAACTCTGTATGACAGCACTCTTTTAATTCATTAAACCAAAAGTGGGCAGTATTACAGGGGATCACAATACACTCCGCACCAGCATCTTCCAGTTTATGCATATAATCACGCATTGCCGGAAGTGGGGAATGACCATGATGCATTAACGCATCAGTTCGATCTGGAATATCAGGGATGGATGAAATAATTAATGGGATATGTTCCTGATCGCGTTGCGCTGCGGTAAAGGTGACGAATTTATTAAAAAGATCGACGGTTGCAGCAGGTCCCATACCACCAAGTACGCCAATTAAACCTTTCACAATATATACCTCTATTACCGATATTTAATATCAGGGCTGGTGTGTGTCTGGTGTCTATGTTTAACAGCAGTGTGTCGTGAGGAGAAATGCAATAATGTATGGTTCAATGCAAAAACTGCATGGGTGCAGTTTCTTTTGCCACCTCAGAAGGCCAGTAATCAGGCTGGTGTCTGAAATTCCGCAGCGATAAGCTGTCGTGGTCGATGGGTAAAGAAACAGCTTAATGTCAAAAACGAAGGTGTTATGCAAAAAACGAATCAACAGATGCTGATGTTGAATATCATCTCCGGGCATATTCAGGCATGATGCTTAAGACTAATTGACATATTTAAACATCCGCGTGACAGGCATGAAAAATATCGAGACAAAATGGTTATATGACTTTTTGACGCTGGAAGCGTGTCGTCATTTTTCCCAGGCAGCGGAGGAGCGCAACCTATCCCAACCGGCATTTAGCCGGCGGATCAAGGCGCTTGAATCCGCCGTTGGGGTGTTGCTGTTTGACCGTACGACGAGTCCACTGCAGCTGACGGAGGAGGGTAAGTTATTCCATTCGCAGACCCGTAGCCTGCTGCAACAGCTGGAATGTAACTTAGATGAGCTTAGTGGTCACAACCTGCTTGGCGTTCCCAATATCAAAATAGCGGCAGCGCATTCTCTGTCGCTGACGATGTTGCCCAGATTAGTACATTCAATGTCAGCATGGGGCGAGGAGTTTGTATACCACGTCGAAGCGATTGACGTAGTCCAGGCAGTGAATACGCTGCGCGAGGGGAAAAGTGATTTCATTATCTCCTTTCGCGATGAAGACTTAATGCAGTCACCTTTCTGCGGCTTGAAGGTGTTTGAGTCTGAGCTGTATCCCGTCTGTGCTGCGGATTCACAGGGTAAGGCGTTGTTTGATATCTATCAGCCGCAGGTGCCGATACTGAACTATACCAGCACATCCTACATGGGAAGATTGGTTAACCGTCACCTGGCGGAGGTGGGTAGTATTTCGGGGCGTACGCTGTTTATGTCTTCGATGAGTGAGCTATTGAAGAATATGGCATTGGATGGGCATGGTATTGCCTGGCTGCCAGCGTGGACGATCGTGAACGAACTACGGGATAAACGCCTGGTTTGTCTGGACACGCCGGAGTTGATGGTGCCTATTCAGGCCTATATTTATAGAATGGATACCCGCCTGAATAAAACGGCTGAGCACTTCTGGCGGATTTTGTACAACCATATGCCAGAGGATCTGGTTTCGCTTAGTTGATACGCGCCAGTTCGCCTGGCGCGTCTGAAAAACCTTCGGTTATGACCAAAGATGCTTTTTAACCTGATCAATTTGTGTACTACCTCTCATTTTCTCTCTCCCTGACAAACTGTATCTATAAAAAATTGTGATTCTGTTCATATCTATCGACTTTATAGCTTGTGGATGGATTTACTTTGTCAAAAACACGCTTACTATGAACACATGTTTGATAGTGAACATGTGCTCTAATAACCTGATGTGTGGCGTTGGTTATTTTTAACGAACTCATTTGTGGCAAATTAATTGCCAGGGGACGTGCTATGCGTGAAAAGGAATACATCGTAACGATTGGCTCGGCCAATATGGATGTTGCTGGGTATTCGCATGCTTCTCTAAATTATGCGGATTCGAATCCAGGTAAGATAAAATTCACTCCCGGTGGCGTTGGACGCAATATCGCACATAATCTCGCGCTGCTGGGTAAAAATTCTTGGTTGCTAACAGCGGTTGGTAACGATTTTTATGGTCAATCATTATTGGCACAAACTAATCAATCAGGAGTACATGTCGACAAGTGTCTTATCGTTTCCGGAGAGAATACATCCAGTTATTTATCGCTGCTTGATAATACTGGTGAAATGCTGGTGGCTATTAATGATATGAGTATCACCGAGCATATTTCAGCAGAATTTTTATCACAGCATTTTGATTTTATTAGGCAGGCAAAAGTCATTATCGCCGATTGCAATATCAGCGAAGACGCTCTGGCATGGGTACTGGAAAACGCCGGAGATGTTCCGGTGTTTGTTGACCCGGTGTCGGCCTGGAAGTGCGTAAAAATTCGCGGCCGCTTTGCAAAAATTCACACCCTCAAACCAAACCGCCTTGAAGCCGAAACGCTCAGCGGTATTGCGCTTTCTGGGCGTGATGACGTTAGCAAAGTCGCCGCGTGGTTTCATGATCGCGGCTTAAACCGGCTGGTGCTCAGCATGGGCGGCGACGGCGTTTATTACAGTGATATTGCGGGGAGTTGTGGTTGGTCACTCCCCATTAAAACTCGCGTCATTAATGTCACAGGGGCTGGTGATGCGATGATGGCTGGACTGGCCGCCTGCTGGGTAGACGGCATGCCCTTTATTGATTCGGTTCGATTTGCGCAGGGGTGTTCATCAATGGCATTAGCCTGTGAATATACCAATAACCCTGATTTGTCTGTTGCGAATGTTAGCTCAATAGTGGAGAACACAGAATGTCTGAATTAACTCTTTCCTCTGAATTATTACAAATATCACCAGAAGTCCAGGAAGCATTAAACAGTAAAAAACCGATTGTTGCGCTTGAATCAACCATTATTTCTCATGGAATGCCATTTCCGCAGAATGCTCAGACAGCGATTGAAGTAGAAGAAACTATTCGTAAGCACGGCGCTGTTCCTGCGACCATTGCCATTATCGGCGGAATAATGAAAGTAGGTTTAAGTAAAGATGAAATTGAATTGCTTGGACGAGAAGGACATAGCGTTACGAAAGTAAGTCGTCGTGATTTGCCATTTGTGGTCGCGGCAGGGAAAAATGGTGCCACCACCGTTGCCTCTACGATGATTATTGCCGCGCTGGCTGGAATTAAAGTATTTGCGACAGGGGGAATTGGTGGCGTTCATCGTGGTGCTGAACATACGTTTGATATTTCCGCGGATCTGCAGGAACTGGCACATACCAATGTCACGGTAATTTGTGCTGGTGCTAAATCTATTCTGGATCTTGGCTTAACGACTGAATATTTAGAAACCTTTGGCGTGCCGTTAATTGGATATCGAACCCAAGCGTTACCGGCATTTTTCTGTCGTACCAGTCCGTTTGAAGTCAGTATCCGTCTGGACAGCGCTAAAGAGATTGCCCGCGCGATGGCGGTGAAATGGCAAACGGGTCTTAATGGAGGCCTGGTTGTCGCTAATCCAATCCCGGAGCAGTTTGCCATGGCAGAAGAGAAAATTAATGCGGCAATAGATCAGGCGGTAAAAGAAGCGGAAGAGCAGGGCGTCGTGGGTAAAGAAAGTACGCCGTTCCTGCTGGCGCGAGTTGCGGAGCTGACCGGTGGCGACAGCCTGAAATCAAATATTCAACTGGTGTTCAACAACGCGGTGCTGGCCTGTGAAATTGCGAAGGAGTATCAACGCCTCGCCTGACAGAATTTCCCGGGCAGAATGCGGTCGCCCGCGAATATCAAACCTACCAAAACCTGGCGATAACGCCGGGTTTCCTGACATGAAGGGAATTTCATTATGGATATAATGAGAAGTGTTGTGGGTATGGTGGTATTACTGGCCATCGCGTTTCTGCTGTCAGTAAATAAAAAACGTATTAGTCTGCGCACCGTTGGGGCTGCGCTGGTACTGCAAATTGCCATCGGCGGTATTATGCTCTATTTCCCGCCGGGAAAATGGCTGGTTGAACAGGCCGCGCTCGGCGTCCACAAGGTGATGTCATATAGTGACGCGGGTAGCGCATTTATCTTCGGCTCCCTGGTTGGGCCAAAAATGGATGTGCTGTTTGACGGGGCTGGGTTTATCTTCGCCTTCCGGGTGCTCCCGGCCATCATTTTTGTGACCGCACTCATCAGTCTGCTCTATTACATTGGCGTGATGGGGCTATTGATCCGCATCCTCGGCGGTATTTTCCAGAAGGCGTTGAACATCAGTAAGATCGAGTCATTTGTCGCAGTAACCACGATTTTCCTCGGGCAAAACGAGATCCCGGCAATCGTGAAACCGTTTATTGACCGCCTTAATCGTAATGAACTGTTTACCGCTATTTGTAGCGGGATGGCCTCGATTGCTGGCTCAATGATGATTGGTTACGCCGGAATGGGCGTCCCGATTGACTATTTGCTGGCGGCATCATTGATGGCAATCCCTGGCGGCATTTTGTTCGCCCGTATGCTGAGTCCGGCAACGGAAGAATCTCGCGTCACCTTTGAAAACCTGTCATTTACTGAAACACCACCGAAAAGCATCATCGAAGCGGCGGCCAGTGGGGCTATGACCGGGCTGAAGATCGCCGCAGGCGTTGCGACGGTGGTAATGGCATTTGTCGCCATTATCGCGCTGATTAACGGCATTATCGGCGGAATTGGCAGTTGGTTTGGTTTTGGCCACGCCACTCTGGAAGGGATCTTTGGCTATGCGTTAGCCCCGCTGGCGTGGATTATGGGCGTGGACTGGAGCGATGCGACGCTGGCAGGTAGTCTGATTGGACAGAAGCTGGCGATCAACGAATTTGTCGCTTATCTCAACTTCTCGCCGTATCTGCAAACGGGCGGAACGCTGGACGTGAAGACCATCGCGATTATCTCGTTTGCGTTGTGTGGTTTCGCGAACTTCGGTTCGATTGGCGTCGTGGTCGGGGCATTTTCGGCGATTGCGCCACAGCGTGCGCCGGAAATCGCGCAACTTGGAATGCGTGCGCTGGCAGCAGCAACGCTGTCAAACCTGATGAGCGCGACAATAGCCGGTTTCTTTATCGGACTGGCATAAAATAAAGTTTGTAGGCCGGATAAGCGTAGCGCTATCCGGCAGACATTCAAGCTGTTTGCAGCAAATACAGAGCGTTATCCGCAGAGAGCGTTGGGTTGTTGATACTGACGCTGGCCCGCGATAATGCCGCGCAGGCCATGGCAAAGCGCGCGCTTTCACGAAACTCACTGCCTTCCAGAAAGCTGTACAGTAATCCCGCCATAAAAGCGTCATCGGCACCAAAACTGTCTACCACCGTATGCTCAGGCGGCGTCAATAAAAACTGTTCGCCGTCCTTTTCGCTGCAAAAAACGGATTCATCTTCCAGGCAGACAAAAATGCGTTTTACCCCTTGCTGATGCAGGCTATTGACGGCCAGTACGCGATCCGCATCAGTATGAATAGGTTGGCCCCATAAAATCGCCAGCTCTTTCTGCGTGGGTTTTAGCGTATGAATACGCGTAAACCAGGTTTTCATTTTTTCCGCTTTGAACTCTGAAACGGTGTCAATAAATACCGGAATATCATCGGCAATAGTAAAGACCCACTCAATGGCTTCGGCGGTCAGATTGCAATCGGCCAGTACGACACCGGAATGGCGAATCAAATCTCGCGAACCGTTAAGCAACTGCGGCGTCAATTGTTGCAGGATATGGGTATCGTTAATGGCCAGTACGGTCTCTTCCTGTTGATTAGCGATCGACAGGTAGGTTGAGGTGTTGTGTCCATGCAGACGAATGCAGCTGGAAACGTTAACCCCAGCCTGACGCGTTTGTTCCAGCAATGTTTCGCCATAGAAGTCACTGCCAACAGCGGAAATTAAATGTACGTCGCGGCCCAACAGCGCCAGGTTGTGGGCGATGTTACGTCCTACACCGCCTGCTGAGCAATGAATGCTGCCAGGGTTAGAGGCTGCCTGCGGATAATGGATGTCTGCAACCCCCCGGATATCCATGTTGATAGCACCGACAACCACGCAATAATCCTGTTCGGTAAGGATATAACCTTTACCTTTGATCATGCCTTTACGCATTAAATCCATAATATGCGCAGCGACGCGTGAACGGCTGATCTGCAAAATATCGGCGATTTCATTCTGCTGAATCAACGGATTGCGGCGCAAGATCTTAAGGATCTGCTTTTCCCTGTCGTTCATGATTAGGCCACCGCTTTTTCAGTTTGCTGGGCTTTCAGCCAGGCAATCTCTTCTGCCCAGATATCTGGATTAATGGTTTCCAACACCAGCGGAATGCCGTCAAAACGATTGTCCTGCATGATCCAACGGAAGGCATCGTGGCCAATATTGCCTTCACCTAAGCTGTGGTGACGGTCAACGCGGCTGCCAAACGTGCTCTTGGCGTCGTTCAGGTGCATACCGCGCAGATACTTGAAGCCGACAATTCGTTCAAATTCCGCAAAGGTCTTTTCGCATTCCTCAACGGATCGCAAATCGTAACCGGCCGCGAAGGCGTGGCAGGTATCAATACAGACGCCGACACGGGATTTATCTTCTACGCCGTCGATAATGGCGGCCAGGTGCTCAAACTTAAAGCCAAGGTTGCTGCCCTGTCCGGCGGTATTTTCAATGACCGCCGTAACGCCCTGGGTCTGGGCGAGGGCGATATTGATCGATTCCGCAATGCGCGCCAGACATTCATCTTCCGGAATCTGCATCAAATGGCTACCCGGGTGAAAGTTAAGCAGGGATAAGCCAAGCTGTTCGCAGCGTTGCATTTCGTCAAGAAACGCGTCACGCGATTTTTCCAGCGCATCGCTGACCGGGTGACCGAGGTTAATCAGGTAGCTGTCGTGAGGCAGGATTTGCGCGGAAGTATAGTGATACTTCTCGCAGGCAGATTTGAAATCATCAATGATTTCGGTGGTCAGCGGCGCGGCACGCCACTGACGCTGATTCTTGGTGAACAGGGCGAATGCGGTCGCTTCGATTTCTGCGGCTCGAATAGCGGCGTTAGCCAGACCGCCAGCGGCGCTTACGTGCGCTCCGATGTATTTCATAAATTAAACCCGCCATACTCAAATGCAAAAGGAGGAAGTATAGCGGGTTAATGGAGGTGAGTCGTGCTCGTTTATGCCATCAGCGCGTGGATAGCGAGGTTAATCGCGCCACCGCCTACAATCAGCCAGACAAACAGCAGCAGGGCCATCAGTAACGGTTTAGCACCGGCTTTTTTCAGGGCGCTAACGTGAGTGGTCAGCCCCAGTGCGGCCATCGCCATTGCCAGCAAAATGGTATCCAGTGTTACCAGCATGTTCACTATCGACTGCGGCAGAAAGTGGAACGAGTTAAAAATCGCGACCACAATGAACAGGATGGCAAACCACGGAATGGTGATTTTGCTCTTCTCACCACCGGAGGCCGGAGACAGCTGTTTAACGCGGGCGGCCAACAGGATAAGAAACGGTGCCAGCATCATGACGCGCAGCATTTTGGCAATAACTGCGGCATTTTCCGCATCCGGGTTAATGGCGTGCCCGGCAGCCACTACCTGTGCCACTTCATGCATGGTGGAACCAATGTAAATGCCGTAGGTTTCCGGGCTAAACCAGTGTGCCAGCAGCGGATACATTGCCGGATACAGGAAGATAGCGATGGTACCGAAGATCACTACGGTGGCGACAGCGACGGTTACCTTACTGGCTTCCGCTTTCACTACAGGCTCGGTTGCCAACACGGCGGCGGCACCACAAATGCTGCTCCCCGCGCCAATCAGCCAACTGGTGTGGCGGTCCAGACCAAACACTTTTTGCCCCAGGAAACAGGCAATCATAAAGGTACTGCTTAGCGTTAACACATCAATCACGATACCGCTGACGCCGACGTCAGCAATTTGCGCGAAGGTGAGGCGGAAGCCGTAGAGGATGATCCCCAGACGTAATAAATGTTGTTTAGCAAACAGCACACCGCCGTCACAGCTTTTCCAGATGTGCGGATAGACGGTGTTGCCGAGAACCATCCCCAGTAAGATTGCTAAGGTGAGGGCGCTGAACCCGGCACCTGCAACGGCGGGAATGGATCCACCCCATAAGGCGACCCCAGTGATAACTGCACTCAGGGCGAGCCCCGGAATAAAATGCCACGCTGTACGACGATGAGTCTGCAAGGTGAGTTCTGTCATATCCTTCTCCTTTATCTGGGTAAAAGAGTACGGCGAAGTGGTTTAAAAATAAAATTGATTATATATTTATAATTAATCTATATAAGTGGTATACCCGTCATACTTCAGGTTGCATGTACGCTGGCTGCAACTCGAATTATTTAGGGTATAAGTAACGGTTATCCGGTGGAAAACGACTATGCATATCACCCTGCGACAACTTGAAGTGTTTGCTGAGGTATTAAAAAGCGGCTCAACGACCCAGGCGTCTGTCATGCTGGCATTGTCGCAGTCGGCGGTGAGTGCGGCACTTACCGATCTGGAAGGGCAACTCGGCGTGCAACTGTTTGACCGTGTTGGTAAACGACTGGTGGTCAACGAACACGGGCGCTTGCTCTACCCACGGGCGCTGGCGCTACTTGAGCAAACGACCGAAATCGAACAGCTTTTCCGCGAAGATAATGGCGCTATCCGGGTTTATGCCAGTAGCACCATTGGCAACTATATTCTCCCTGCCATGATCGCCCGCTATCGGCATGATTTCCCCGATTTGCCGCTGGAGCTTAGCGTGGGCAACAGCCAGGACGTGATCAATGCGGTGCTGGATTTCCGGGTAGACATCGGGCTGATTGAAGGGCCGTGTCACAGTACGGAAATTATCTCTGAACCGTGGCTGGAAGACGAGCTGGTGGTGTTCGCCGCACCGTCGTCACCGCTTACAAAGGGACCCGTTACGCTGGAACAACTGGCTGCTTCGCCGTGGATACTGCGTGAACGAGGATCGGGTACGCGTGAACTGGTGGATTACCTGCTGTTGTCTCATTTGCCGAGATTTCAGATGGCAATGGAGTTGGGTAACTCCGAGGCCATTAAGCATGCGGTGCGCCATGGCCTCGGGATCAGCTGTTTGTCACGGCGGGTCATTGCCGAGCAGTTACAGGCGGGAACGCTGAGCGAAGTTCCTGTGCCGCTTCCGCGTTTGGTCCGCACGCTGTGGCGTGTTCATCATCGACAAAAACATATCTCCAATGCCATTACGCGCTTTTTGCACTACAGCGACCAGGTAGAGCAGGGGGAATAGGACGTTCACTGTCGTAGCGACTCCTTTTTGCATAATGGCGGTTACGTTTTAACCGCCTTGCACCCTCTATTTTCTGCTTTACTTATAATCCGCGGCCAGTCATGAAGGTCTCTTATAACAGCGCATTTGTGCCGGAAGAATGCCGTTTCGTCTGCTACAATCGCGCCTCATTTTTTGGATGGATAGCATTTTCACATGGTTTCCGAAACTAAAACCACAGAAGCGCCCACGCTACGTCGTGAACTGAAGGCGCGTCACCTGACGATGATTGCCATTGGAGGCTCCATCGGTACAGGTCTTTTCGTTGCATCTGGTGCAACTATTTCTGCAGCGGGTCCTGGCGGCGCGTTGTTCTCTTATATTCTGATCGGTCTGATGGTGTATTTCCTGATGACCAGCCTCGGTGAACTGGCGGCCTATATGCCGGTTTCTGGCTCGTTTTCCACCTACGGTCAGAACTACGTAGAAGAAGGCTTTGGCTTCGCGCTGGGCTGGAACTACTGGTACAACTGGGCGGTAACGATTGCCGTTGACCTGGTGGCCGCACAGCTGGTGATGAGCTGGTGGTTCCCGGACACGCCGGGTTGGATCTGGAGTGCGCTGTTCCTCGGCGTGATCTTCCTGCTGAACTACATTTCCGTTCGCGGATTTGGTGAAGCGGAATATTGGTTCTCACTGATCAAAGTTACCACCGTCATTATCTTCATCGTAGTTGGCGTAATGATGATTTTCGGTATCTTCAAAGGCGCTCAGCCGGTGGGCTGGAGCAACTGGACGACCGGTGATGCACCGTTTGCCGGTGGTTTTGCTGCGATGATTGGCGTGGCGATGATCGTCGGCTTCTCCTTCCAGGGGACGGAACTGATCGGTATCGCGGCAGGTGAATCTGAAGATCCTGAAAAGAACATTCCACGTGCGGTACGTCAGGTATTCTGGCGAATCCTGCTGTTCTATGTGTTCGCGATTTTGATTATCAGCCTGATTATTCCGTACACCGATCCGAGCCTGCTGCGCAACGATGTGAAAGACATCAGCGTTAGCCCGTTCACGTTGGTATTCCAGCATGCGGGTCTGCTGTCTGCGGCAGCGGTGATGAACGCAGTTATCCTGACGGCGGTGCTGTCTGCAGGTAACTCCGGGATGTACGCTTCCACGCGTATGCTTTACACCCTGGCATGTGACGGTAAAGCGCCACGTATTTTCGGTAAACTGTCTCGTGGCGGCGTACCGCGTAACGCGCTGTATGCGACCACCGTGGTGGCGGGGCTGTGCTTCCTGACCTCGATGTTTGGCAACCAGACCGTATACCTGTGGCTGCTAAATACTTCCGGGATGACGGGCTTTATCGCCTGGCTGGGGATCGCCATTAGCCACTATCGCTTCCGTCGCGGTTATGTGCTGCAGGGCCACGATGTGAAGGATCTGCCGTACCGTTCTGGCTTCTTCCCGCTGGGTCCGATCTTCGCCTTTGTGCTGTGCCTGATTATCACTCTCGGCCAGAACTACGAAGCGTTCCTGAAAGACAGCATTGACTGGGGCGGCGTGATGGCTACCTATATTGGTATCCCGCTGTTCCTGATTATCTGGTTTGGCTATAAGCTGACCAAAGGAACCCATTTTGTCCGCTACAGCGAAATGAAATTCCCGGGTCGCGTGAAGAAATAACAGTATAAAAAGCATAACAAAAACCCCGGCATGATGAGTGCCGGGGTTTTTTATTGCGTCAAACTTAGAAGCTGTAAGTCATGCCAACCGTGTAACGACGACCATCGAGAACGGTGTCGTAGGTATCGTAATCGATTTGCTTATCCAGCACGTTATACACGCCAGCGGTCATCAACAAATCCTTGGTGGCATAGTAACGTAAACCCACATCGACCTGCGTATAGGACGGCGTACCCTGCGCCATGGAAGTACGGCTCAGGTATTCAGACGTTTTTCCACGCAGATTCAGGCGGCTCCAGAAACCGAGATCCTGCGTGGCCTGCCAGTCCAGCGTCGTGTTAAACATATGCTTCGGCATTTTGTTCAACGGCTGGCCGGAGAACTGACCGCTTTTCTGCTCAGATTCCGTGTAGGTGTAGTTCGCAGTCCAGTTGACGTCAGAGGTTATTTTCCAGCCGAAGGTGGATTCTACGCCACGCATATTGGCTTTATCGACGTTAACGCGATCGCTGACGAAGTCATAATGGGTATTGCCGATGGTGCAGGCCGGATCGGAACTGCTGTTACAACGGCGCACTTCAGTGATTTTGTTCTTGAAGTCGGTATTGAACAGGGTGACGCCTGCGTTGAGGTTATCGCCGTTATCCCACAGTAAGCCGATTTCTTCGCTGAGGCTTTTCTCCGGCTTCAGGTCCGGGTTGCCGACAATGATTCCGTTCAGACGACCGCCGCCGGTGACCTGTCCCCAGTTTGCTGATGACTGGCGCAGGTCTGGCGCACGGTAGCCCGCCGAAACGCCGCCTTTTAAGGTCCATTGATCGCTCAGATGCCATACGCCATAGCCGCGTGGCGTCCAGTTGTCACCGTAGTTCTCATCTTTATCCATACGCAGACCGCCGGTCAGCGAGAAGGTATCGGTAACGGCCCATTCATCTTCAGCAAACAACGCCCAGCTCCAGCGGGTCAATTTGTTCAGCCCATCAGCCGCTTGCAGCTGGTTGCCGTTATCACGCAGTTTCTCATAACGGTATTGCCCACCTAGCGTCAGGGTATGCGCCCCAAGGAAGACCTGGTTCTGGCTATTGAAAATCGTATTGTAAGACTTCATTTTGCGACCCGGGTTTTCGCTCTCTTCCTGCTGGACATAGCTGGTGGAGTTGAAGTCATCGTAATAACCGCTATGGGTTAAAGAATACGTCGTGTGCACATACTTGCTTTCGCTTTTGCTGTTTGGCTTACAGCTTCCGTTGCGGCAGTTTTCCTCAGCCATAGATTTGCCTGGGGTACTGTCACGATCCTGCAATTCACGTGCGTAATCGAAATCGATGTCGTTTTTATCATCTGGCGTAAAGTTCAGGGTTAAGCCCCCGTTACGCATACGCTGTTCATTGTAGCCATTGAGGATTTTATCTTCCGCCCGATGGGAGAATAACCCGGTCACCTTCGCGCCAAGTAATCCGTCAATCAGTGGCCCAGACGCATAGGCGTTGGTCTGGTAAATATCGCCGGAGTCTCTGTCTTCCTGGAAAGTGGCATCGCCGTGCAGAGAACCGGTCCAGGCTTTGGTATTCGACACTTTCTTGGTGATGACGTTAATGACACCGCCCATCGCGTCGGAGCCGTACAGTGATGACATCGGGCCACGGATGACTTCGATACGCTCGATGGATTCAAGCGGCGGCAGCCAACCTTGTTCAATACCTGAGTTGTCGCTATTAGGACGTGTGCCGCGGGTGCTGATGCGTTTACCGTTGACCAGGAAGAGCGTGTATTGCGAAGCCATACCGCGAATACTGATATCGCTGCTGCTCCCCCCGCCGGTGACGACGACGCCAGGGACATCTTTTAGCGCATCGGTGACATCGCGATAGGCTTTGTCCTCAATCTGCTGCTTGGTAATAACAGATATCGAAGCCGGGGCATCCTGAATTTTCTGCTCAAAGCCGGTAGCGGTAACTACCACGGTATCTTGTTCAGCGGCATGGCCGAGTGATGGGAGACTGGCGACGCATACTGCGGCAGCTACAGCCTTAACGTGAGGTATAGTCATTTGTATCATTCCATTTAAATGAATCAAACTGCGCGTCATGTGAAAGGCCATGACAATTGTATGTATTTGTCTTTTAAGGACTCTTTTCAGTAAAGAAGCGGAGGGATTGTACAAAAGTATGAATATTTGTAAACACAAATGATAATAGAAATCATTTGTGTTTGATGTGATCTGGGGTGAAATGCTTTTTTAATCAATAAGATAGTGAAGGAAGAAAAAAGGAGAAAAAGTGGAGGAATGATGGAGGGATGAAGAAGATGGACACCTTTTTGACGCTGAAAGAACCCAACCGAAAGACAGCGGCGATGGCGCCACTGTCCTGTTATGGCTGGCTTATAGTCGATGGAATTTGGCGAGTAAGGCCAGTGACAAGGTGGTTAACAGGATTGCGATCACGGCATAGAGATAGACTCCAGACCACTCCCAGTTGTTCTTCACTAATATCACCGGTACGCCCGCTAACGCCGCGCCGACATAGCTAAACAATCCGCGGAAGCCAGTTATCGATCCCGCCGCATCTTTGTGAGTGACGTCCAGACAACCTACGGCAAAAAGCATATGCGGCCCGTACAGGGCGAAACCCATAATGGTGAAGAGAATGGCCGTAATGGTATATGAGGTATCCTGAACCAGTGGGATTAAGGTAATACATACGCACAGCATTAATGCGAATATTAAGCCTGTCATCCAGCGGTTACTTTTAAACATAAAGTCAGATAAGTAACCCGCCAGTAACCCTCCGGCAAGTCCACCGGCTTCAAACCACGAGATAATAGAGTTGGCTTTAATCAGGCTCCAGCCATGTACCTGAGAATAGTAAATTTGCGGCCAGTCATTGAGGATGGTGCGGGCAATATAAACGGACATATCGCCAATGATAATAATCCACACTAATGGGTTAATCAGGATATATTTGACGAAAATCTGCCAAAAGGAGAGATTTACCGGACTGGCTTTCACTTGGGCAAGCTCTGTTGGATCCTTACGCCATTCGCCAACGTTAGGCAAACCTAAGGTCCCGGGACGGTCTTTAATCGTAAAGAGCGCTACGAGCCCCATCAGCAAGGAGATTGCGCCCGGTACATAAAAACCCATTTTCCAGCTACCGCTCCAGACAATCGCGAAACTTGTCAGCAGTGGGGCGAGACTCCCGCCAATATTATGCGCCGCTTCAACGACCGCCCACCAACGTCCGCGTTCATTCTTGGAAAACCAGGATGCCATGATCTTTGCCATTGGTGGAAAACTGGTGCCCTGGAGGATAGCATTGAGGCTGTACAACACATAAAACGCGGCAACGCTGTCGGAAAAACCAAACAGAATATTAACGATCCCCACGCCAATGAGCACCGGGCCGGTCATGGCTTTCGGATTGATTTTATCAACCAGCATGCCGCCAACAAACTTCATTGAGCCATACAGGATGTAAAACAGTGAAGACATGATGGCAAAATCTTCTGCGGTCAGAGTGGTATCTGACAGCATGGCCGGCATGGCGGCTGAGAAGTTTTTACGTGTTAAATAAAAGACCGCGTAAGAGATAAAAACCGAGGTAATAATCTCTATCCTGAATTTTTTGTAAGTATGGTCAATCTCTTTTTTTTCTTTTACAACCGGCTTATCAGCCTGGCTGAATATAAATGATTTCAAGCTCATATGATCTTCCCTTCAGGCAGTGCTTGTGGGTTATAATCCATTTTCGATAAAGAACAAAAGCGACTCGAATCCGTGAAAATTAATCTGATTGTTAATTAAATTTCTGACCGCGGGTTTTGCTCGCCAGGCAATACCAGTGCCAGCATACGTGAGCATGGGAATATCGTTGGCGCCATCACCGCAGGCGATAATATTATGCTGAGGCATCTGCAGAGAGTCGGCAAGCATGGCCAATGTTTTTTTCTTATTTTCTGCATTCATGATTGGCGCGGAAATATTATCTGTCAGCATACCATTCCTGACTTCAACGGTATTTGAAAATATATAGTCCAGCTGATATTTCTGTTGTAAGCGGTGGGTGAAAATATCCAGTCCGCCGGAAATGATCGCTGTTTTAAATCCTTTCTGCTTGAGGAATGGCAAAATGGTGGTGATGCCGGGAGAGGCCGTCATCCGATCGCATACGGCATTAATGACATGGATGTGTGTCCCTTTTAACATTCCGATGCGCCGGGTGAAACTGTTATTGAAATCCAGTTTTCCTTCCATCGCTTGCTGCGTCAGTTCCGTTATCCGATCGGTGATGCCTAGCGCGCGGGCAATCTCATCCACACCTTCTTCCTCGATAAATGTCGAGTCCATGTCAAAGGCGATGATCCCGTTAATCGGGATGATTTGCGGTTTTAGGAAAAAATCAAATTGCTGAGTGAACGATGTAGCCCTTAGTTTCTTGTATATGTCATCGGTGAATATTTCATCGGGTATTGATAATTTTAAATACGGTTTATTGAATGCGGCTATAGATAATTGTTCCAGTGCGCACGGATATTGTTTGGTCTCGGTATTTAGAAATGTATTGTGCAGCCATGCCTGAAGTTTTTCAGGATCTTTTGCACTAATAAAATAAATAATTGCCATTATGTTACTCCTGTAAATTAAGGTTATTTTAATAGTAGGGGGTGACGATTGAATCCTGCTTTATCACAGATGTGAATGTTAAAAAAAAGATAAAATAGTATTGTTTTTTATACCAATAAATAAACAAAGTCTGAAAGGTATCATTTTTGATATACACATCACGGTCTGTTGCTATTGGCGGTATATTCTATTTTAACTAACAGGGATGGGTCTAAAATGGAAAGTTGTATTGATATTTTTAAAGTCGTCATAGGGCCTTCCAGTTCAAGAACAGTAGGGCCAATGCGTGCTGCGTTTAACTTCATTTCACAATTAAAGCTACAGGAGATCTTACCGCTAACGCGAGAAATCGAGGTTGAGCTATACGGTGCGCTCTCATTAAGCCGCAAGTGTCATAACGTTGATATCGCTCTTTATCTGGGGCTGTTGGGCAATCAGCCGGATGATGTTGATTTACTCCAGCAGATGGATCTCATTAAACGTGCTGAACAGGACGGCACCCTGACGCTTTCTCCTTCAGTTACCGTGACGGTCGCGATTAAGCCGAATCAACAACCGCATTCTGGCCATCCCTATGCGATGACGTTTCGTGCCAGGGATGATTATTTTACGTTGTATGAAGAAACATGGTTTTCAACCGGCGCCGGCCAGGTTCGCAAACCCGGCGAGCCGGCGCCCGAGAGAGCCGCGCAAAAAAACGCATTTCCTTTTGCGTTTCAAAATGCCGCGCAGCTGCAGGAACTGTGTCAGCGTAATGGACTATCCGTTGCGGCATTAATGATGAAAAATGAATTACAGGTGCATTCCCAGGCGGCGTTGCATGACTATTTCGCGTACGTTTGGGCGATAATGCAGCAGGCCGTCCATCGTGGTCTGCATACTGAAGGCCTACTGCCAGGCTCGTATCAGGTGCCGCGCAGGGCCTGCTCGCTCTATAAATTACTGGCAATGAAACCCTCTGCTAACGACTTTCTCACCAACCTCAACTGGGTGAATGCGTTTGCGATTGCCGTCAGCGAGGAAAACGCCGCTGGAGGGCGAGTGGTGACCGCGCCGACCAATGGTGCGAGCGGTATCATCCCTGCGGTCCTCAGTTGGTACGATAAGTTTGTCTGTAAGTTGGATAGCGCATCGGTTATCCGCTTTTTCCTCACCGCTGGCGCCATCGCGCTACTGTTCAAACAAAACGCGTCTATTTTAGGTTCTGAGGTTGGGTGTCAGGGAGAGATCGGCGTGGCCAGTTCGATGGCCGCAGCCGGATTAGCGGAACTGATGGGGGCGTCAGTTGCTCAGGTGCTGAATGCCGCAGAAATCACCATGGAGCACCATCTCGGACTGACCTGCGATCCGGTTGGCGGGCAGGTACAAATTCCCTGCGTCGAACGAAACGCGATTTCGTCCGTAAAAGCGATTAACGCCGCAACGATGGCGATGAGCCGTGTCAGCGAGCCATGCGTTTCGCTCGATGAGGTGATTGCCGCCATGTATGAAACGGGTAAAGACATGAGCGCGAAGTACCGTGAGACGTATCACGGCTGCCTTGGGAAAATTCAGCCCAAAAATCGGGGAGGGCGGCATGAAATATAACACCATGAATAATGATGAAATCATCTTGTCATTATGCGCTCGCATCAGAGAAACGCGGATTTCTCTGGCGCTAACGCAGCAGCAACTTGCTGACCGCGCACAGGTCGGCATTGCGACCATTAAACGCATTGAGAAAGGCGGCGGCCTCAATCTGGACACGCTTATCTCCCTGTTGCGTGCACTGAATAAGTTGCATCACCTGGATGCAATCTTATTCGAGTCTGAAGTGCGTAATTTTAACGAAGGTTATGAAGGCGGTGAGAGCGTGGGGCGATTACAGGTACGCCAACAGGCGGCCGATCTAAATCGTAAAGCGTCCGCGCCGCAGTCAGAAGAGATGAGCTACAGCGCGGCAATAGAAAATACGCTTTACTGGTGATCACTTCAGCAAATACTGGGCATGAAAGCGCAGGTGATCCTCAATAAACGACGCAATAAAGTAATAGCTGTGGTCGTAACCTGGCTGGATACGCAGTGTCATTGGCCATGCGGTTTGACGGGCTATTTCGGCCAGCACTGCGGGCTGCAACTGATCGGCAAGAAACTGATCGCTGTCTCCTTGATCAATTAGCGTCGGAATCGCGTCTGTGGGCTTACTGGCCAGCATTAACGCGCAGCTATCCCACTCAGCCCATTGTGTTTTATCTTCACCCAGATAAGCGCTAAAAGCCTTCTCGCCCCACGGAACGCGACAAGGGTTTACGATCGGCGCAAAGGCTGAAACGCTGGTGTATCTCCCGGGATTTTTCAGCGCCATAATCAATGCGCCGTGACCGCCCATGGAGTGTCCGCTGATGGCGCAGCGATCGCTGACGTTAAACTGCGAATGAATCAGTGCCGGAAGCTCATCACGCAGATAGTCATACATGCGAAAATGCGTTGCCCATGGCTGCTGAGTGGCATTGAGGTAAAATCCCGCGCCCTGGCCTAAATCGTAGCCATCATCGTTGGCAACCTGCTCGCCGCGCGGGCTGGTGTCAGGCATCACCAGGACAATGCCGAGCTCAGCCGCGATGCGCTGTGCGCCGGCTTTGGTGGTGAAGTTTTCATCATTGCAGGTCAGGCCCGACAGCCAGTACAGCACCGGAGGTGGGGCGTTATCGCGGGGTGGCGGAAGAAAAATACTGAAGGTCATGGCGCAATTTAACGTGGTGGAGTCGTGACGCCAGCGTTGCTGCCAGCCTTCAAAACAGCGGTGCTCTTCAAGCATTTCCATGCGTGGCTCCTTGTTGTGTTGAACCTGTATGTGTTTGCGAACTCACCATAATACAGATTATTCATTGCACTGTGAGTAACTTTCACTTCCGCATTGAGCAAACATACTTCATCATCTATATAACTTTACATTAACACTCAACGTCACCGGGCTGAACAGAAAGTGAAGTTGCTACAGTTAAAAGGCTGTGCCAATTTCAATAATTATCGCGGTGAATACTGGATTATGTGCGCCGCCTCACGCACAATGTTCTGGCTGTGATACAGCCTAAAAACTTTGCCCCATGCAGGGCAGAGGCGCCCCACCTGCAGGAGAAGAAGAAATGTCATCACTCAGTAAAGAAGCGGCACTGGTTCATGAAGCGCTGGTTGCGCGTGGTCTCGAAACCCCGCTGCGCCCGCCCGTGCAAGAGATGGATAACGAAACACGCAAACGTCTTATCTCTGGCCATATGACCGAGATTATGCAATTGCTCAATCTCGATTTGAGCGATGACAGTCTGATGGAAACTCCTCATCGCATTGCGAAAATGTATGTCGATGAGATTTTCTCCGGCCTCGATTACGCCAACTTCCCGAAAATCACCGTCATTGAAAATAAAATGAAGGTGGACGAGATGGTCACGGTCCGCGATATTACGCTGACCAGCACCTGCGAACACCACTTTGTCACTATCGATGGCAAAGCGACGGTGGCGTATATTCCGAAAGATTCGGTCATTGGTCTGTCGAAGATTAACCGCATTGTGCAGTTCTTCGCCCAGCGCCCACAGGTACAGGAACGCCTGACCCAGCAAATTCTCACCGCGCTGCAAACGCTGCTCGGGACGAATAATGTGGCGGTGTCGATTGATGCGGTGCATTACTGTGTGAAAGCGCGCGGCATTCGTGATGCGACCAGTGCGACCACCACCACTTCTCTTGGTGGATTGTTTAAGTCCAGCCAGAACACGCGTCAGGAATTCCTGCGCGCAGTACGTCATCACAACTGATTAGGGCAGGAACCATGGAGCGTAATGTCACGCTGGATTTTATTCGTGGCGTCGCCATTCTTGGTATCCTGCTTCTCAATATTAGCGCCTTTGGCTTGCCAAAGGCGGCATACCTCAATCCTGCCTGGTATGGCGACATCACCTTATCCGATGCCTGGACCTGGGCGCTGCTCGATCTCTTTGCGCAGGTAAAATTCCTCACGCTGTTTGCGCTGCTGTTCGGTGCCGGTCTGCAAATGCTGCTCCCACGCGGTAAACGCTGGATCCAGTCACGGCTTACGCTGCTGGTGTTATTGGGTTTTATTCACGGTTTACTCTTCTGGGATGGCGATATCCTGCTGGCATATGGCTTGATCGGCCTGATTTGCTGGCGGCTGATCCGGGATGCGCCGTCGGTAAAAGGCTTATTTAACACTGGTGTGCTGCTGTATCTGGTGGGCGTTGGCGTACTGCTGCTGTTGGGTGTGATCTCCGGGAGCGAAACCAGCCGCGCCTGGACGCCGGATGCTTCAGCGTTGCTGTATGAAAAATACTGGAAAGTGAACGGCGGAATGGAAGCAATCAGCAATCGCGTGGATATGATGTCCAATAGCTTGCTGGCGTTGGGTGCTCAGTACGGCTGGCAACTGGCGGGGATGATGCTGCTCGGCGCGGCATTAATGCGCAGCGGTTGGCTAAAAGGGCAGTACAGTTTGCAGCACTATCGACGTACCGGCGTGCTGCTGGTCATTATTGGGATGGCGATAAACCTGCCTGCTATCATCGCTCAGTGGAATCTGGACTGGGCCTACCGCTGGTGTGCTTTCCTGTTACAAGCCCCGCGAGAGCTGGGAGCGCCGATGCAGACCATTGGTTACACCGCGCTGATGTACGGTTTCTGGCCGCAGCTTAGCCGTTTAAAATGGGTCATTGCCGTCGCCTGTGTGGGGCGCATGGCATTAACCAACTATCTGTTACAAACCTTAATCTGTACCACGCTGTTCTATCAATTCGGCTTATTTATGAAATTCGACCGGCTGGAGCTGCTGTATTTCGTCATCCCGGTCTGGGTCATTAACTTACTTTTCTCCGTGATATGGCTACGTTATTACCGCCAGGGCCCGGTGGAATGGCTGTGGCGTCAATTAACCCTGCGTGCTGCAGGGACATCATTACCGCGAACATCCAGATAACGATCTGGATCACATTCATTAACAAAATGGATGTAAGCGCTTTCATTCCTGTGACATCACTCACGCAGTCCGTTTCATTGTGCTGACAAAATACCCAGCCTGGGGTGTCTGCGGGCAGCCGCAATCTAAAACAGGGCAGTGAATATGGTAACCATTCGTGATGTGGCACGGCAGTCTGGCGTTTCTGTAGCGACCGTTTCCCGCGTACTGAACAACAGTGCGCTAGTGAGTCCCGATACGCGTGAAGCGGTAATGAAAGCAGTCACTCAGCTTGGCTATCGACCTAATGCCAACGCACAAGCGCTGGCGACGCAGGTAAGCGACACGATTGGTGTTGTCGTCATGGATGTATCAGATGCGTTTTTTGGCGCGCTGGTAAAAGCCGTGGATATGGTTGCCCAGCAGCATCAGAAGTATGTCCTGATTGGCAACAGCTACCATGAGGCGGAAAAAGAACGTCATGCCATTGAAGTGTTGATTCGCCAACGCTGTAACGCATTGATTGTACACTCTAAAGCACTGAGCGATCGGGAACTGGCCGAGTTTATGGATCAAATCCCCGGCATGGTGCTGATCAATCGCCTGGTACCGGGTTACGCCCACCGTTGCGTCTGCCTGGATAACATCAGCGGCGCTAAAATGGCGACCCGTATGTTGCTGAATAATGGTCATCAACGCATCGGTTATCTGGCATCAAGCCATCGCATTGAAGATGACACCATGCGCAAAGAAGGGTGGTTAACTGCTCTGAAAGAGCAGGGGATTGTTGCGGCAGAAAGTTGGGTCGGCACCGGTTCGCCCGATATGCAGGGCGGCGAGTCTGCGATGGTGGAACTGCTGGGGCGCAATTTACAACTGACGGCAGTCTTCGCTTATAACGACAATATGGCAGCTGGCGCGCTGACCGCGCTAAAAGATAACGGTATCGCTATTCCATTACACCTTTCAATCATTGGCTTCGATGATATTCCCATCGCGCGTTACACCGATCCGCAGCTAACCACCGTGCGCTATCCCATTGCCTCTATGGCAAAAATGGCGACGGAACTTGCACTACAGGGCGCGGCTGGCACGTTGGATCCGCAGGCGACGCATTGCTTTATGCCGACGCTGGTACGTCGCCATTCAGTGGCGCTGCGGCAGAATGCGGCACCGATCACTAACTTATAACGCAGCGCGATGTAACCGCTTTCAATATGTGAGTAAATTCACAGTATATTAACAATGCGATAGCTATGATGACACTGTTTGTTGCGCTGTAACTACTATGTAACGGTGAATAATCACTTTCATCGAGGTATAGCTGCCTTAAACGATAATTAAAGCCTGTTTTGGGAGCGTTGCCAGACACGGAAGAAATATTTTTAAAAGTGAGCTTCGGCGTTCAGTAACACTTCAGTAACGTTCTGCCTGCCGAGCATTTATCTCAAGTACTACCCTGCATAATAAAACCGGAGATACCATGAATAAGAAGGTGTTGACCCTGTCTGCTGTAATGGCAAGCATGTTATTCGGCGCGGCTGCGCACGCTGCTGATACCCGTATTGGTGTGACTATCTATAAGTATGACGATAACTTTATGTCAGTGGTACGTAAGGCTATTGAAAAAGATGCCAAAGCGGCGCCAGATGTACAACTGCTGATGAACGACTCGCAGAACGACCAGTCCAAACAAAACGATCAGATCGACGTGCTGCTGGCAAAAGGCGTTAAAGCACTGGCGATTAACCTAGTTGACCCGGCAGCTGCAGGCACGGTCATTGAAAAAGCACGCGGACAGAACGTACCGATCGTGTTCTTCAACAAAGAACCTTCTCGCAAGGCGCTGGACAGCTATGACAAAGCGTATTACGTCGGTACTGACTCTAAAGAGTCCGGTATTATTCAGGGTGATTTGATTGCCAAACACTGGGCAGCTAACCCGAACTGGGACCTGAACAAAGACGGCAAAATTCAGTTTGTTCTGCTGAAAGGCGAACCGGGACACCCGGATGCTGAAGCACGTACTACTTACGTGATTAAAGAGCTGAACGACAAAGGCATTAAAACTGAGCAACTGCAGTTAGATACTGCAATGTGGGATACCGCTCAGGCGAAAGATAAGATGGATGCGTGGATGTCCGGTCCGAACGCGAACAAAATCGAAGTCGTTATCGCCAACAACGATGCGATGGCAATGGGCGCAGTTGAAGCGCTGAAGGCACACAATAAAACCAGCGTACCGGTATTTGGCGTGGATGCCCTGCCTGAAGCACTGGCGCTGGTGAAATCTGGCGCTATGGCCGGTACCGTGCTGAACGATGCTAATAACCAGGCGAAAGCCACCTTTGATCTGGCGAAAAACCTGGCTGATGGCAAAGGTGCGGCAGATGGCACTAACTGGAAAATTGAGAACAAGATTGTTCGCGTTCCGTACGTAGGTGTCGATAAAGATAATCTGGCCGAGTTCACCAATAAGTAAATACTCCGTCTGTGGGCGCAATTTCATTGCGCCCTTAATAACGCACTCTGCAAGGCCAACAAGGTATAATTATGGTCAGCACACATACTCAGTCGTCAGGCGAATACTTGTTGGAAATGACCGGCATCAACAAGTCCTTCCCCGGCGTTAAGGCGCTTGATAATGTCAATTTAAAAGTCCGCCCGCATTCTATTCACGCCTTAATGGGGGAGAATGGCGCGGGGAAATCAACATTATTGAAATGTCTTTTCGGCATCTATCAAAAAGATTCCGGCAGTATTTTATTTCAGGGTAAAGAAATCGATTTTCATTCTGCTAAGGAAGCGCTTGAGAATGGTATTTCGATGGTACACCAGGAATTAAACCTGGTATTACAACGCTCTGTGATGGACAACATGTGGCTGGGACGCTATCCCACCAAAGGCATGTTTGTCGATCAGGAAAAAATGTACCGCGATACCAAAGCGATATTTGATGAACTGGATATTGATATCGATCCGCGTGCGCGCGTCGGCACATTATCCGTTTCACAAATGCAGATGATTGAAATTGCGAAGGCGTTCTCCTATGACGCCAAAATCGTCATCATGGATGAACCAACTTCATCGTTAACCGAGAAAGAAGTTAATCATCTGTTCACTATCATCCGTAAGCTGAAAGAGCGTGGATGCGGTATTGTTTATATTTCTCACAAAATGGAAGAAATTTTCCAGCTGTGTGATGAAATTACCGTTCTACGCGACGGCCAGTGGATTGCGACCCAGCCGCTGGAAGGGCTGGATATGGATAAGATCATCGCCATGATGGTTGGGCGTTCACTGAACCAACGTTTTCCGGATAAAGAAAACAAACCTGGTGAAGTCATTCTGCAAGTGCGTAACCTGACCTCGCTGCGTCAGCCGTCGATTCGTGATATCTCGTTTGATTTACACAAAGGGGAAATTCTCGGGATTGCCGGTCTGGTGGGGGCAAAACGCACGGATATTGTTGAAACGCTTTTTGGTATTCGTGAGAAATCATCGGGTACGATTACGCTACACGGCAAAAAGATTAATAACCACAGTGCAAATGAAGCCATCAACCATGGTTTTGCGCTGGTCACGGAAGAGCGCCGCTCAACCGGTATTTATGCGTATCTGGACATTGGTTTTAACTCGTTAATTTCTAATATCCAAAATTACAAAAACAAAGTCGGTCTGTTGGATAATTCCCGCATGAAGAGTGACACCCAGTGGGTAATTGACTCCATGAGGGTGAAAACACCGGGCCATCGTACGCAAATTGGTTCACTTTCTGGCGGTAATCAGCAAAAGGTGGTTATTGGTCGTTGGTTATTAACGCAGCCAGAAATTCTGATGCTGGATGAACCGACGCGTGGAATCGATGTTGGCGCGAAATTTGAAATTTACCAGTTAATTGCCGAACTCGCGAAAAAGGATAAGGGGATTATTATTATTTCCTCTGAAATGCCGGAGCTGCTGGGTATTACCGATCGTATTCTGGTGATGAGCAATGGTCTCGTTGCCGGAATTGTTGACACTAAAACAACAACGCAAAACGAAATCCTCCGTCTTGCGTCTTTGCACCTTTAAGATTAGGGGCTCCTCATGAGTGCGTTAAATAAGAAAAGTTTTCTTACTTACCTGAAAGAAGGCGGAATTTACGTTGTTCTTTTGGTTTTGCTGGCGATTATTATTTTCCAGGATCCCACTTTCTTAAGCTTACTGAACCTGAGTAATATTCTCACACAATCCTCGGTGCGTATTATTATCGCATTGGGTGTGGCTGGACTGATTGTTACCCAAGGGACCGACCTGTCGGCGGGGCGTCAGGTTGGCCTGGCGGCAGTGGTGGCAGCGACTTTGTTGCAGTCGATGGAGAATGCCAACAAGGTGTTCCCGGAAATGGCGACGATGCCGATCATTGTAGTGGTGCTGATTGTCTGCGTGATTGGTGCCATTATCGGTCTGGTGAACGGTATTATCATTGCTTACCTGAACGTGACGCCGTTTATCACCACCCTGGGTACGATGATTATCGTTTACGGGATCAACTCCCTGTACTACGACTTCGTCGGCGCATCGCCAATCTCTGGCTTTGACAGCGGATTTTCAACCTTTGCACAGGGCTTTATTGCACTGGGCAGTTTCCGACTCTCCTACATCACCTTCTACGCGCTGATTGCCGTGGCCTTTGTGTGGGTGCTGTGGAACAAGACCCGCTTCGGTAAAAACATTTTCGCCATCGGCGGAAACCCGGAAGCTGCGAAAGTGTCTGGGGTAAACGTTGCGCTGAACCTGTTGATTATCTATGCGTTGTCTGGCGTGTTCTATGCCTTCGGTGGTTTGTTGGAAGCCGGGCGTATCGGCTCGGCGACCAACAACCTCGGCTTTATGTATGAGCTGGATGCGATTGCGGCGTGCGTGGTTGGTGGCGTGTCGTTCAGCGGCGGGGTAGGTACTGTGTTTGGCGTGGTGACCGGTGTGATTATCTTCACCGTCATCAACTACGGTCTGACCTACATCGGCGTAAACCCTTACTGGCAGTATATTATCAAGGGCGGCATTATCATCTTCGCGGTCGCGCTGGACTCACTGAAGTACGCGCGTAAGAAGTAATCGTACAATGTAAAAAGCCCGGTGCAGCGCAACCTGCACCGGGCTTTTTTATCTGCGTTACAACGTTAACGCATGTTCTTTCTCTCCAGGTTTAAATTTCACCTCGCCCAGATCAATACAGGCTACCGGGCAAACGTGACCGCACAATAAACATCCCACACATTTTTCCGTATTGCAGTGCGGTGTACGGGTTTCCTCATTCCATTCCATCGCCTGATGCCCGCCGTCATAGCAGGAGATGTAGCAGCGACCACAGCCGACGCATTTATCAAGATGGATGTTCGGATAGACAATGTAGCTACGGTCAAGCTCCTCGGCGGGGATGATATTGGCATTGGCCAGACCCACCATCTCCTCCAGTGAGTCAAGCCCTTGATCGGCGAGGTAATGTGACAGCCCGCTGATCATGTCCTCCACAATCCGATATCCATACTGCATGATCCCGGTGGTCACCTGCAGCGTGGCAGCGCCTAACAGTAAAAACTCGGCGGCATCTTCCCAGGTCTCAATTCCTCCAATGCCGCTAATCGGAAAATCCCGCAGTTCAGGGTGCATGCGTAGTTGTTGGATAAATCTCAAAGCAATAGGTTTAACGGCCTTGCCGGAGTAGCCGGAAATACTGGATTTACCGTTGACGACCGGCATCCCGATTTTCCTGTTCAGGTCGATATTAGTGATGGATTTAACCGTATTGATGGTCGCGATGCCGTCGGCTCCTCCGCGTTTTGCCGCCAGCGCCACCTCACACATATCACCAATATTTGGTGTCATTTTAGCCAGCATTGGCAGGGGCGAACCGCGTTTAACCGCCCGACAGTATTTTTCAACCAACTCAGGGCTTTGTCCTACATCGCTGCCCATAGCATGCGAGGTCATTTGCGGGCAGGAGAAGTTACACTCGATCATATCTGCACCCGCTTCTTCAACCAGGCGGGCCAGTTCCTGCCATTGCTGCTCATTTTCCCCCATGATCGACGCAATCAGGACCTTATCCGGGTAGTCTTGTTTCAGTCGCCGAATAGCAGCCAGATTCTCCTCCAGCGGATGCTCGGCAATTTGCTCCATGTTTTTGAAGCCAATAAAGCCGGTATCTTCTTTGCTGAGATGGTCAAAGCGCGGGGAGACTTCATTCGCAATAAAGAACCCGATCGTTTTAAAAACAATGCCGCCCCAACCGCTATCATAGGCTTTGGCGCACATTTCATAGCAGTTGCCCACCGGAGAGGAAGAGAGGCAGAACGGGTTGGGAAATTTGACGCCGCAAAAGGTAATAGAAAGATCTTTCGTTAACATGAGCAAGCTCCCTCTAAATAGTGATGAATGGCCTGAGCGGCTTCTTTTCCGGTTTTCACGGCGTAAACGACCGTTTTATCGCCTTCAACAATATCGCCCGCAGCAAACAGAGCCGGATCGGCGGTTTGGTAGTTTTGCGTATTGATAAGATTGCGTTGTGGCTTTAACGTGGCGAAATTATCAAGCTGAGCGTGTTGACCGACGGCAAGAATAATGTGATCGGCTTCTAGCGTGAGTTCGCCTGGCAGGCGTACGTGCTTAAAGGTAACTTGATTTCCGCTTACCGCCACGGGCGTGAAACCGTCAATAATCGACACGCCTAATGCCTGGGTGCTGCTGAATTCTTTATCGCTGGCCGGAAAATCAGCCAGTTCTTCACGCGCGACACAAGTGACTGACGGGCAGCCCAGCAGTTTCAACGTACTGGCGACATCCATCGCCACATCGCCACCGCCGATGATCAATACACTTTTGGCGACGGTAATATCGCCGCTGGCTTGTCGGGCGCGTTGCAGAAAATCGACGGCAATTTCAACGTGATTCGCTTGCTCAAAAAGAGGCAATGTTGAGCCGTAAGACATACCTGGGGTAACCAGTACGGCGCGATATTCTGCTTTGAGTTGCTCAACGGAAAGGGCATTGCCGACTTCACAATTGCACTTGATGGTCACGCCCATTTCAACGATACGGGCAATTTCATGATCCAAAACCGAATGCGGCAAACGAAACTCTGGGATGCCATAGCGCAACCAGCCGCCTGGCTGAGCCTGTTTTTCGAAGATGGTTACGTCATAACCAAGATTGCTCAGCGTTACGCTGGCCTGTAATCCTGCCGGACCTGCACCGATAATGGCGACCTTGCCCAGCGTTTTTGTTGCTGGCTGATATATTTTCATCGCGGTCTGCTGTTCAAAATCGGTTATAAAGCGCTGCAGACGCGCAATATCAATAGGTTTATCAATTCCTGAACGCGTACACCCGCGCTGGCATAATTTTTCGGTTGGGCAAACTCGAGCGCACACCGCACCGAGCGCATTATTTTCGCGGATAGTTTCGGCTGCGCCTTTAAAATTACGGAAATAAATGGAGCGAATAAATTTCCCCGGGTCGGTTTGCGCCGGGCAATCCTGACTACAGGGGGCATCGTGACATAATAAACAGCGGGAAGCCTCTTTTATTGCTAATAATGGGGTAAAAGCAGGCGTGAGCTCATCCAGATAATTTTGTTGTGGCATATTTTCTTCCTTAATGCTTGAGTAAATTAAGGCAAACCGTTAATAACAAAATATAAAAAGTGAAAGGCTATTCTTAAGGCTAAGCACTGCAGGAAGAGTATTCTGTGAAAGGATTCACAAATAGAAGATAGTTTGAGGGAAATGCTGACGGGCAGCATTAATCCCTTATCTTGAAATGGTAACTATTATCAAAATATTAGCTATTCTCAAACGCTAATATAAAGGCAAATGCGTTATCGATAAAAAACTAAGTAAATAACCATACCGAAGGATAAGCACCCGCATCCAGCATAAACCAGTACGTAAGACCAAAATTGCAGTGGCTCTTGATTGCGATAAGCGAAAACCGGTTCACGCGCATTCTTTTTAATTTTATCTACGGCTCCCGAGCGCCAGCCTTTCCAGGCTTCACGAAAACAAAACACGGGAATGAGCAGAAAGGCCAACACGACGAAAAGGGTTTGTACATCCATGCTTATTTTCCTTGTTTCTTTTGTAATTCGAGCAGTTGTTCAGGCGTGACTGCCGGATATCCCTGTGCATCGTCCGGTACCTGATGCATGGTAGGGATAGGGACCAGTGGGCCTAAAAAGCGGGGTTCACGTTTAAAAATGTAGAGATCGGCAAGTGCACCAAAACGGGCACCAAATTCACGTACCCGCACGGTGAGCATATCTTTTGGCGAAGGTACGGCGTAGCACTGGGCCTGGATACCCATATGGAGCGCAATAAACAAGGCACGTTCACAGTGGAATCGCTGGGTAATAATGATGAAATCGTTGGTATCGAACACCTTACGGGTGCGCACGATGGAGTCGAGCGTTCGGAACCCGGCGTAATCAAGCACGATGTCAGCGGGATCGACGCCTGCGGCAATCAGATCTTTACGCATCGTCATGGGTTCGTTGTAGCTTTGCTGCGCGTTGTCGCCGCTTAACAGCAGATAGTTTACCTTCCCGCTGTTATAGGCGTTCAATGCGCCCTGAATGCGGTAGCGGTAATACTGATTGATGACGCCGGTGCGGTAATACTTCGCCGTGCCCAGAACCACACCTACCTGGCGGTAGGGTAAATCCTGCAGTTCGTCGTAAATGTAGGGAGCAGTCTTCCAGCTCATCCACCGATCGAGTCCAAGCACAGTCAAAAGCAGCAAGCCTAGCAGGACTAACAGGCTGTAAAACACGCGCTTTAACATGCAGAAAACTCGTTATTTGGATGGAATTTCAATCAGGCTACTTTACCCGAAGACGTAGCGCAAGAAACAGCAATCTGATTGAGGGGATTTTAGTCACTGTTGCCCGATGACGTTACGCCATCGGGCAACACGACTTAGTCGAGTAGCACGCGCTCTATATTGTCGCAGCCCAGTGCTTTCAGCGTGGCAGACGTCGCATCCCACTGAATTAACGGCGCATCGGCTTTTTCAGCCAGCACGGCGCGTTGGATATCTGGATAATCATAACCATTCAGATTCAACAGGTTCAACGCGCCTTGCAGTGGTGGCAGGGTTGGGTTAAAAGCAGCATTTTCAGCATAGCTGCCGCTAAAAATACGACCATCTTTACACTCCAGCGCCACGCCGCTTGGGGATTTGCTGTACGGCATATGACATCTGTTGGCAGCGGTGATTGCTGCCTGGGTCAACGCATCGCCCTGCAGTGCGAAGCCGTGATCCTGATCGTCCATCAGCAGCGTTTTAATCTCCAGATCTTTCGGGCCGAAGGCATCTGGCAGATAATCGCGCAGCACGTGTGGCGCACGTCCCGGCAGATGAATACGTAAATCCAGTCCGCTGTTTAGTTCGTTCATAAACTGGCGACAGTGGCCGCACGGCGTGTAGTTGACGGTGATGGCGGCGAGCCCTTTTTCACCGCGCAGCCAGGCGTGGCTGATAGCGCTTTGCTCGGCATGAACAGTTTGCTGCATGGTCGCGCCCAGGAACTCCATGTTCCCACCGAAGTACCAGTTGCCGCTGATGCCGCGAGAAATAGCCCCAACGTTGAAATTGGACAGTGGAGTACGCGCGCAGGCCGCAGCCAGCGGCAGCAGAGCGAATGCCAGCGCGTCTTCGTCCAGTCCCGATTCGCGTTTCAGCAAAGAGACCTGCTCAGCAGTCAGCATGGCGGGGAAATGCGCATCCGCCAGAACAGGGGCCAGGGCTGATTGCAAGTTATCCGCGAGTTGGGCAAAAGCAGTTTGAAAACGTGGATGCATGGCGATGCCTCATAACAATGTAATGGAATCGTAGTTTACGGACCTGTTATGGCTTTATATGTGATCTAAATCCCATTACGTATGCAACTTATGAAACTTAAATGAAAAATGTGCAACGCATCGCAAATAAATAGCTAAAAAATGAAGGTTAACCCACCACCGCCAGAATAATCGGGAACAGGAATGGGGCAACCAACGAGGTGATAATGCCGCAAATAACCAGCGCCAGAGAGCTAAACGCGCCTTCCTGGTAGTCCAGTTCTGCACAGCGTGCGGTACCCAGGGCGTGCGACGCGGTGCCCATTGCCAGCCCCCGAGCGGCCTTGGTGCGAATGCGCATCGCATTAAGCAACGTATGACCAAATACTGCCCCGAGGATACCGACAAAAATAACGCATACGGCGCTGATAGCCGGAATGCCGCCAATACTGCCTCCCACGGCCATAGCGATAGGCGTGGTGACCGATTTTGGCATGATAGACGCGGCAATTTGCGGTGATGCGCCCATCAACAAAGCGATTGTCGTACCTGTTACCATCGCCACAACGCTCCCGGCAAAACAGATAGCAATGATTGATTTCCAGCGGGCGCGAATTTGGTGCAACTGTTCGTATAAGGGATAGGCCAGCGCGACCACGGCAGGTTGCAGTAAATCGTTCAGTACTTCGCTGCCTTTGAAATAGTGATCGTAGGGAATGCCGGTCAGCAGCAGAATGGGAATAATCACCACCATGGCAACCAGCAGCGGGTTCAATAGCGGCATTTTAAATCGTGCAGCCAGCTTACGTGCGCCAAAAAATACCGCCAGCGTAAGAGGTAACGACCACCAGATATACGACATCATTCTTTTGACCCTTTTTGCCCAACGATTTTGCGTTCACCGTGCACAATGTGCGAGCTCCAACTCACCACCAGGAAAACGACCAGCGTACTGATGGTACAGGACACCACTACCGGACCAAATTGTGCGCGGAGCAGGTCAAAGTACTGCATGATCCCCACACCAATCGGGACAAACAGCAGGGCCATATAACGAATCAGCACGTAGCAGCCAGGGTTAACCCATTTTGCCGGTAACACCTGCAAAGCCAGTAAGACAAACAGAATCAGCATGCCGATAATGCTGCCCGGAATGGTGATAGGAAGTAGCGACGCAAGAAAAATACCTGCGTAGAGGCAGGCATAAATCAGGACGAATGCGCGCAAATATTGCCAGATAACGTTCAGTGCTTTGCTCATAGTTGAAACCCTTGACGAGACTGATTCATCATACAATTAAACTTAAAAACGTGCTACCGATCACATCATGAATTCTAAGCATAGAGGAAATAGATATCTGGAACATCGGGCGATGGCCCTAACTCTCCGCGCTAAGCCTGTGCCAGATAATACAAAAAACGATTCAGGGCGGTAGTAGGTGTTTCGTTGTTGCGCCAGAATACGCCGACGCTGCCTTTTTGTTCAATCTTCGGCAGATTCAGAATAGCCAACTGCCCCTGGGCGGCATACCGTTGTGCCAGACGCAAAGAAAGAATAGAGATCATATCGCTACTTTGCAGCAGGTTGGTACTGACGTTGATCGACGCCGATTCAATGATGTTTTCCGGCAACATGACGCCGTTATCAACCAGCGCGTTATCAATGCTTATCCGGATAGGGGTTCCTGTTGGCCAGACAATCCAGCGCCAGTTCGCCAGATCGTGCCAGGTGAGCAAGGGATATTTTGCCAAGGGATGATCGGGACGGGCGACGAAACAGACCGGCTCGGTATACAGCACCTGGTAATTGAGCGGCAACTGAAGCGCCCGGCCACCGACGCGACCGACGACGACATCCACCGAACCCGCGAGCAGATCGTGCAGCAGCGGGGTCATCACTTTCTCTTCGATATTAAGGTTCAGGGTTGGCAACTCTTTGAGCAAACCCAGTATTGCCAGTGAAACGCAGTCGGTCGCTACGGGTGAGCAGCCAATCTTCAGACTTCCCACCAGGCCGCCTTGCTTAAAACGGGCGATTTCATATTGCGAACGTTCCATATCATTGAGCAGGCGTTGGGCATGCTGCAGTAACAGCTTGCCGCCTTCGGAAGGACGCAAGCCTTTGCTGTGACGTTCAAAGAGGGTGATGCCAATCTCATCTTCGAGCTGTGATAACCATTTTGACAACGCTGGCTGGGTGATATTCATCATCCGTGCGACGTGAGTCAGATTTCCCTGTTCGCCCAGCGCGATAAGCGTTTGCAGGTGTTGCAACTTAAGTTTCTGCGCCCAATTTGCCATTTGCTATAACCTCCAGGTTATGCCTCTGCATGAAAAGCCATTGTACATTTCATCTCCAAACATACAAAGTCGCAACATACCTAAAACAAAACAGACATCTACTCTACCTGCACTGAGGCATTCACTATGACTCATCAACGTGATCTACAAGCACTGATCGATTCCGCTCCCGTCGGTAAGACCCAGTGGCGCGTTATCATTTGCTGTTTTCTGGTCGTCATGCTCGACGGATTTGATACCGCAGCTATTGGCTTTATCGCTCCCGACATTCGTACTCACTGGCAGCTGACTGCCGGCGATCTGGCGCCGTTGTTTGGCGCAGGCCTGTTGGGGCTAACCGCTGGCGCATTGCTCTGCGGCCCATTGTCTGACCGTTTTGGCCGTAAACGGGTGATTGAACTCTGCGTGGCGCTGTTCGGCGCCCTGAGCCTGATTTCGGCTTTTTCTCCCGATCTACAAACGCTGGTTATTTTGCGCTTTCTTACCGGGTTAGGTCTGGGCGGCGCGATGCCAAATACCATCACCATGACGTCAGAGTACCTGCCAGCGCGGCGGCGTGGCGCGCTGGTGACCATGATGTTTTGTGGATTTACCCTGGGGTCGGCGATGGGTGGAATTGTGAGCGCGCAACTGGTGCCGGTTATTGGCTGGCACGGCATTCTGGTGCTGGGAGGCGTTCTACCACTCATGCTGTTTGTGGCTCTGCTGTTTGCGCTACCGGAATCCCCGCGCTGGCAGGTTCGTCGCCAACTGCCGCAAAACGTGATTGCCAGAACCGTTAGCGCCATCACCCGGGAACGTTATGACACTACCCATTTTTATCTCAACGAGGACACAGCGATTGCTAAAGGAAGCATTCGCCAGCTGTTCGTCGGGCGACAGCTGCCCATTACCCTGATGCTATGGGTAGTGTTCTTTATGAGCTTGCTGATTATTTATCTGCTCTCCAGTTGGATGCCAACGCTGTTAAACCATCGTGGAATTGATCTGCAGCATGCCTCATGGGTAACCGCCGCCTTCCAGATTGGAGGAACGCTGGGGGCGCTGGCGCTGGGCATGCTGATGGATAAATACAATCCTTTCCGCGTGCTGGCCGTGAGTTATGCACTGGGCGCAGTGTGCATCGTCATGATTGGCCTGAGCGAGAACGGTCTGTGGTTGATGGCTCTGGCTATTTTTGGCACCGGCATTGGTATCAGCGGTTCTCAGGTTGGTCTAAATGCGTTAACCGCCACGCTATATCCGACACAAAGCCGGGCGACGGGCGTCAGCTGGTCTAATGCGGTGGGGCGCTGCGGCGCGATTGTCGGCTCGCTTTCTGGCGGCGTGATGATGGCGATGAATTTCTCATTCGATAACCTGTTTTTCATTATTGCCGTCCCGGCGGCCATCAGCGCGGTGATGCTTACGCTGCTGACGGTTGTTATCCGCCAGTCGGCCTCTGCCTCAAATACTCTGCCTCGCGCAGGTGTTGTGAATGAATAAGGAGAATCCCTATGTCTGAACTGAATCAGGATGTTAAGAACAGCCGTCAGCAGTTTTACCAGCATATTTCCGGGCAGAATCTGACCCCTCTGTGGGAGTCGCTGCACCGCCTGGTGCCGCCAACCCCGAACGCACATTGCGCGCCTGCGTACTGGAACTATCAGGAGATCCGCCCTCTGCTGTTAGAAAGTGGCGATCTGATTGGCGCGAAAGAGGCGATTCGCCGCGTGCTGGTGCTGGAAAACCCAATGTTGCGCGGACAGTCTTCAATCACCCCAACGCTGTACGCAGGATTGCAGTTAATTATGCCGGGCGAGGTTGCGCCGAGTCACCGCCACAACCAGTCTGCACTGCGCTTTATTGTCGAAGGGAAAGGGGCATTTACCGCCGTGGATGGCGAGCGCACCCAGATGCATGAAGGCGATTTTATTCTGACGCCGCAGTGGCGCTGGCACGATCACGGCAACCCGGGCAGTGAACCGGTGGTGTGGCTGGACGGTCTGGATTTGCCGCTGGTGAACCTGCTGGGCTGCGGCTTTGCGGAAGACTACCCGGAAGATCAGCAGCCGGTCACGCGCCAGGAAGGGGATTACTTACCGCGCTACGCGGCCAATATGTTGCCGCTGCGTCATCAGAAGGGTAACTCATCGCCGATTTTTAACTATCGCTACGATCGCAGCCGTGAAGCGCTACATGACCTGACCCGTATGGGCGACGCCGATGAGTGGGACGGTTACAAGATGCGTTACGTCAACCCGGTAACCGGCGGTTATCCCATGCCTTCGATGGGAACCTTCCTGCAACTGTTGCCGCAGGGCTTTTCCTCACGAATGGCGCGTACCACTGACAGCACTATCTATCACGTGGTGGAAGGAAGTGGGCAGGTCACCATCGGTAACGAGACCTTCAACTTTTCGCCAAAAGATATTTTTGTGGTGCCGACCTGGCACGGCGTGTCGTTCCAGACCCACGAAGATACCGTCTTATTCAGTTTTTCGGACAGACCGGTTCAGGAAGCGCTGGGGCTGTTCCGTGAAGCACGCTATTAATTTGGGAGAGAGAAAATGACGCAATATGTATTCGAACCACAAGCGCCTGTTACCGTTCCGGTGGTTGGTAGTGATGAACAATTTCCCGTACGCCGCGTTTATTGTGTGGGCCGTAACTATGCCGCTCATGCGCGTGAAATGGGCTTTGATCCGGATCGCGAACCCCCGTTCTTCTTCTGTAAACCTGCTGATGCGATAGTCCCGGTGGCAGCTGGTCAGATCCTTGAACTGCCGTACCCATCGCAGACCGATAACTATCACTATGAGATAGAGCTGGTGGTGGCGATTGGTAAAAAGGGCAGCGATATTCCGCTGGAAAAAGCGCACGAATATATCTGGGGCTATGCCACCGGTCTGGATATGACCCGCCGTGACCGGCAGATGGAGATGCGTCAGATGGGGCGTCCATGGGAAATCGGCAAAGCGTTTGATCTCTCCGCGCCCATCGCGCCGTTGCATAAAGCCAGCGAAAGTGTGGATGTTAACCATGCGCCAATCTGGTTGCAGGTCAACGGCGACGATCACCAGCGTAGCGATATTCGCCACCTCATCTGGTCTGTGAATGAAACCATCAGCTATCTGTCAGGCTTTTTCGAACTGCAGCCAGGCGATCTGATCTACACCGGTACACCCGAAGGCGTAGGGGCGGTAGTGAAAGGGGATGTGATCACCGGAAACGTAGACGGTTTAACCCCCATCGCCGTGAAGATTGTCTGAGGTGGATAATGAAGCTGTACAGTTTCTTTAATAGCTCCGCGTCATATCGTGTACGCATTGCGCTGGCGCTGAAGGGGCTCGATTACCAGACGGTGGGCGTCAATATTCGCATTGGTCAGCAGAACGAACTGGCCTACCGGCGAATGAATGCGGTGGGACTGGTGCCGACGCTGGTGACCGATGACGGAGAATCACTCGGGCAGTCTCTGGCGATAACCGACTGGCTGGATGGCCACTTTCCACAGTCGCCGCTGCTGCCCGCCGATTTCCCGGCGCGTAGTAAGGTGCTGGAAATCGTTTATGCCATCGCCTGCGATATTCACCCTGTAAACAATCTACGGGTGCTGCGCTACCTGAGCGAAGAGCTAAAGGTCAGTGAAGAAGATAAAAAACGCTGGTATGCCCACTGGATCCAGCAAGGGTTAAGCGCGGTGGAACAGATGTTGCGCCAGAGTCACTCGGGGACGTTTTGCGTGGGGGACGCACCGACGCTGGCGGATTGCTGTCTGATCCCGCAGTGGGCAAACGCGTTGCGGATGGGTTGCGATCTGAGCGGATATCCACGCTGTAAGGCGGTATATGATGCCTGTACCCAGCTTCCGGCGTTTATCGCCGCCGCGCCCGAGAATCAACAAGACAAAATTCCAGCCTGATAAGGAGAACGACAATGGCTAAAGTGACACGCGCAATTATCGTGGGTGGCGGGATTGGCGGCGCGGCGACCGCGCTATCGCTGGCCCGTCAGGGCATTAAAGTGATGTTGCTGGAGAAAGCGCACGAAATTGGTGAAATTGGCGCGGGTATTCAGCTCGGGCCGAATGCATTCTCTGCTCTGGACAGCCTTGGCGTGGGGGAAGTTGCCCGTCAACGCGCCGTTTTTACCGACCACATCACGATGATGGATGCGGTAAATGCGAAAGAGGTAGTACGGATAGAAACCGGGCAGGCGTTCCGCGATCACTTTGGCGGTCCTTATGCGGTTATCCATCGGGTTGATATTCACGCCAGCGTTTGGGAAGCGGCACTGGTGCATCCTAACGTTGAGTATCGCACTTCAACTAACGTGGTTGATATTCGCCAGACAGAGAATGACGTGACGGTATTTGACGAGCACGGCAACAGCTGGACGGCAGATATTCTGGTGGGCTGTGACGGTGTAAAATCGGTTGTTCGTCAGTCTCTGATTGGCGATGCTCCGCGGGTTACCGGGCACGTGGTCTATCGCGCCGTGATTGATTGCGATGATATGCCGGAAGATTTGCGCATTAACGCGCCGGTATTGTGGGCCGGACCGCATTGTCATCTGGTGCACTATCCACTGCGCGGCGGCAAACAATACAACCTGGTGGTGACCTTCCACAGTCGTCAGCAGGAAGAGTGGGGGGTGAAGGATGGTAGCAAAGAGGAAGTGCTCTCCTATTTTGCGGGTATTCATCCACGCCCTCGTCAGATGCTGGATAAACCGACGTCATGGCGGCGCTGGTCAACCGCCGATCGTGAGCCGGTAGAGAAATGGGGAACCGACCGCATCACGCTGGTGGGAGATGCCGCGCACCCGGTGGCGCAATATATGGCGCAAGGAGCCTGTATGGCGCTGGAAGATGCTGTCACGCTAGGTAAAGCGTTACAGCAGTGTGACGGCGATGCGGCTGATGCCTTCGCGCTGTATGAGTCGGTGCGTATTCCGCGTACCGCACGCATCGTCTGGTCAACCCGCGAAATGGGACGCGTCTACCATGCCGCAGGCGTCGAGCGTCAGGTGCGTAATCTGTTGTGGAAAGACAAGTCGCTGGCGGAATTTTATCGCGGTATGGAGTGGTTATACGGCTGGAAAGAAGATAACTGCCTGCTGCCACGCTGAGCCTCTTTAATCTCCCGAACGGAGGCGCTACCATAGCGCCTCTTTTTTTGCGGGTGACGATATGCGTGTTTTACTGGCGCCGATGGAAGGCGTGCTCGACTCACTGGTGCGCGAGCTGCTGACTGAAGTGAATGATTACGATCTGTGCATCACCGAGTTTGTGCGCGTGGTGGATCAGCTCCTGCCGGCAAAAGTATTTCATCGACTCTGCCCGGAACTGCTTAACAACAGCCGGACGCCATCCGGCACGTTGGTTCGCATTCAGCTGTTGGGGCAGTACCCGCAGTGGCTGGCGGAGAATGCGGCGCGTGCGGTAGAACTGGGATCGTACGGTGTCGATCTGAACTGTGGTTGTCCGTCGAAGCTGGTGAATGGCAGCGGCGGTGGCGCAACGTTACTGAAAGATCCTGAGCTTATCTACCGGGGCGCAAAAGCTATGCGCGAGGCGGTCCCGGCTCATCTCCCGGTGACGGTGAAAGTGCGTCTGGGCTGGGATAACAGCGATCGGCAGTTTGAAATTGCCGATGCCGTGCAGCAGGCTGGCGCCAGCGAACTGGCGGTGCATGGTCGAACCAAGGAACAGGGCTATAAGGCAGAACATATTAACTGGCAGGCGATTGGCGAGATCCGCCAGCGACTGACTATTCCGGTTATCGCGAATGGCGAAATCTGGGACTGGCAGAGCGCCCAGGATTGTATGGCCATCAGCGGATGCGATGCGGTGATGATCGGACGTGGCGCATTAAATATTCCAAACCTGAGCCGCGTGGTGAAATACAACGAACCGCGTATGCCGTGGCCTGATGTCGTGACGCTGTTGCAAAAATATACCCGTCTTGAAAAGCAGGGGGACACCGGGCTGTATCATGTAGCGCGGATTAAGCAGTGGTTAGGGTATCTGCGAAAAGAATATTCAGAGGCAACCGCGCTGTTTCAGGAAATTCGTGCGTTAAACAATTCGCCGGATATCGCGCGTGCGATTCAGGCTATTACCCTTTGAACACAGCTGATGCGCCAGACCGGATTAAATGCTAATGCCTTATCCGGGCTGGCTGATAGGCAGCAATATCAAAAAATCATCTTAAACACGCCTGTTACCACCAACAGTCCAATCAGAAAAATAATCAGAATAACCCACAGCAGAATTTTCATTAACTTTCCTTTTTTTGGTAAGTTCAGATTGAGTATAGGAAAGTATTAATCATTCTGCCTGGAGGCGCTGTTATGCTGGTTTACGTGCGCTGAGCAGAAACACCATCGGCCGCTCTTTTTCTTCATCTAACGCTGGGTTTTCAGCAATCTGTTGCGCGGAAGGTCCCCATTCATCGACACAAACGATGTCGAATCCGGCCCCAATCAGCGCATTAATCCAGGTCGCCAGCTTACGGTGCTGTTTTTTGACGCCCTCAGCAAACCAGTTACTGATGCGCTCACCTTCCTGCTGATAATGATTAATCGGCCAGGAGAGTTGCCCGGTTTTATCTTTGATCCAGCCCTGGTTAAGCGGTGCGGTATAAATTGGATGCTCAGCAGAGAAAACCAACATGCCTCCCGGTGTTAATGACTGGTAAATGGTTACGAATAATCGTTCTATATCGTGCAAATAGTGCAGGGCAAGCGAGCTATAAACCAGATCAAAGGAATTTGGGGGCAAGGTAAGCGTTTCGAGATCTTCACGCTGATAAACGATGCCATTACCCTGCGTCATACTGTGCGCCTGAGTTAACATTTTTTGTGAAATATCCAGTCCCACTACACTGGCAGCCTGATTATCGCGTGCGTAGCGGCAAAACCAGCCATATCCACAGCCCAAATCAAGAATGTTTTTGCCTTGAAGAGAGGGGAGCATCGCTTGTATTGTCGGCCATTCTGGCGCGCCGTCGAGCCCCTTTACTGAACGATCCAGCGTGGCATATCCGGCAAAGAACTCAGGATCGTCATAGATATTCTGTGACATAAAATCTCCATCCATTAATTATTAAAACTATTTAATCTATATTATTCGCGAGGTGTATATTTTTCTGATTTTATATTTTTATTGCCAAAGATGTATTGCCACGCGTAACTAAAAAAGCAAAAGCGACAAGTCGTAATCTCTGCACATCTTTTCTTACCTGTATATCTCCATGAATCGTAATTCTGTGTTTATCACCACGGCATTGTTGCCGCTTTTTGTTCTGATGGCAGGCTGTGCGCCTATGCATGATGACCGCCAGTCTCTGTCACAGCAGACCCCTGCTGCGAATGTCGATACCACATTGCCTGCCGCGTTAAAAAATGGCTGGCCGGACAGCCAGTGGTGGAGGGCATATCACGACCCACAACTTAATGCGTTGATTGACAGCACGTTGCGAAATTCTCCTGATATGCAGGTAGCGGAACAGCGGATTCAACTGGCGGAGGCGCAGGCTAAGGCTGTGGAAGCACAGGATGGTCCGGAGATCGACTTCTCCGCAGACGTTGAGCGTCAGAGAATGTCAGCTGAGGGGCTGATGGGACCGTTTGCCATTACCGATCCGGCCGCCGGAACAACAGGACCGTGGTACACCAATGGAACCTTTGGTTTAACCGCTGGCTGGAATCTGGATCTGTGGGGTAAAAATCGGGCTGAAGTGACGGCGCGTATTGGGGCCGTTAAGGCACGTGAGGCTGAGCGCGAGCAAACCCGGCAGCTGCTGGCGAGCGGTGTCTCCCGCCTTTACTGGGAATGGCAGACGCAGGCGGCGCTGAAAACCGTACTGACGCAAATCGAAAACGAGCAGCAAAATGTGATAACCGTCGATCGTCAGCTGTATCAAAACGGTCTAACCTCTTCAGTGGAAGGCGTTGAAACTGATATTGATTCCAGCAAAACAGAGCAGCAGTTGAATGATGTTAGCGGTAAAATGAAGGTGATTGAAGCACGGCTGAGCGCGCTGACCAATGCCCAGTCCACTGCCCTGAAGCTCCATTCGACCCCACTGCCCGCGGTCGAAAGCCAGCTCCCGTCACAATTGGGTTACTCGCTACTGGCCCGCCGCCCGGATTTACAGGCGGCGCACTGGTACATTGAATCATCGCTGAGCAGCATTGATGCGGCGAAAGCGGCGTTTTATCCCGATGTGAATCTGATGGCATTTTTACAACAGGATGCGTTACATCTGAGTGACCTGTTCCGCCATTCCGCGCAGCAAATGGGCGTAACCGCCGGGCTGACACTGCCTATCTTTGACAGCGGCAGGCTGAACGCGAATCTCGATATTACGAAAGCGCAAAGCAATCTGACGGTGGCGAATTACAACAAAGCGGTGGTGGATGCGGTGAATGACGTGGCACGTGCTGCATCGCAGGTAGAAACATTAGCGCAGAAAAATCAGCATCAGCAGCAGATTGAACATGACGCTCAGCGCGTAGTGGGGCTGGCTCAGGCACGCTTTAATGCGGGTATTATTGCGGGCTCCAGGGTCAGCGAGGCAAAGATCCCGGCATTACGTGAGCAGTGCAACGGTCTGCTTTTGCAAGGCCAATGGCTGGATGCCTCAATTCAGTTGACCAGTGCGCTGGGCGGCGGTTATCACGCGTCCTGATTAATCGGCCCGACGGTGTTCCGCTGTCGGGCCATCTTCATTGCGCTTTACGCGTGCTTCGCCGTTTCATCCACCAGCGGACGCCCGCGACAATCCCGATAACCAGCACCAGCCAGATGCCATGCTTGATATGCTGGTCAAGGCTGTGCAGCCACGGCGCTATCACTTCACCACCGATGTAGCCCAGAGTCGTAAATAACGATGCCCAGACAAACGCGCCAAGAATATTTAGCGGTAAAAAGATCTTCGGCGGCAGGTGACTGGCGCCAATCAGTAAGGGACCAATAACGCGAAAGCCGTACATAAAGCGCGTACCGACCACAAACAGGTAAGGACGTCGCTGGATCATCTTCTGTGCGTAATCAATTTTCGTCTGGTGGCGCGAGAAACGCTGCAAAATTTTGCCGCCAAAACGACGTCCGAGTAAATAAAGCAACTGATCGCCAATCATCCCGCCCAGCGCGACCGAGAGTATCACCAGGGGAAATTTCAGGACGCCCTGATGCGCCGCAACGCCGCCTAACAGGGTAATGGTTTCGCCTTCCGCCAGACTGCCGATGATTAACGCAGCATAGCCGTATTGCGCAACATAATGATTTATATCCATACGATTGTATGACCTCCACTGCTAATAGCATACACCCTATGATTATTTGATGCCGGAAAAGCCGCGTAGTAGCGCTTAAGGTCGCTCAGCTCTCCAATGCCTGATGGCGCTTCGCCTATCATGCCTACGCCTGAACAAACTTTTTACCCGGCGCTTCGGTATTTTTTCTGTGTACATAAAATAATCAAAAGCTGAATTATACTTGAAGTGTTGAGGTCCGGAGCTGACAACAAGGGGGCGGTATGAACCATGTCTGGGGGCTGTTTTCCCATCCCGATCGTGAAATGCACGTGATCAACAGCGAAAACGAAAGCGTTTCGCATCACTATACTCACCATGTACTGCTGATGGCGGCAATCCCGGTGGTTTGCGCGTTTATCGGTACTACACAAATCGGCTGGAATTTTGGCGATGGCAATATCCTGAAGCTATCTCTGTTGACCGGATTTGCGATGGCAATTCTGTTTTACGGGGTGATGCTGGCGGGCGTCGCCGTTATGGGGCGGGTTATCTGGTGGATGGCGCGTAATTACCCGCAGCGCCCGTCGCTGGCGCATTGTATGGTTTTTGCAGGATATGTCGCGACGCCGCTGTTTTTAAGCGGACTGGTCGCACTTTATCCGCTGGTCTGGCTGTGCGCATTGGTGGGGACCATCGCGTTGTTTTACACCGGCTATTTACTTTATCTCGGCATACCGACATTCCTGAATATCACACGCGAGGAAGGGTTAAGTTTTTCCAGTTCGACGCTGGCGATCGGTGTGCTGGTGCTGGAAGTTCTACTGGCTATTACGGTAATCCTGTGGGGTTACGGCTACCGATTATTCTGACGGGTAAACCTGTCTGCGCTGCGTTGTTGACGTAAAAGTCAGCAACGCAGCATTTCGAGACGATTCTCCTGTGGCGGCAAACCTGCCGGATCGCTATGATGCCTGAGCTAGCTTGAGATAATACTTAGTCTCTGGCGGTGTGCGTTGTGACGTGCGTGAACCATTATCAGAAATCTCATCATGCTGAAATTCCGAGTTTCATTATTAAGCCTTGCCCTGGTGCTGGCCGTTCCTTTTGCACCCCAAGCCGTGGCGAAAACGGCAACTACCGCAGCGGCTTCTCAACCTGAGATAGCGTCCGGTAGCGCGATGATTGTTGATCTGAATACCAACAAAGTTATCTATTCGAACCACCCGGACCTTGTGCGGCCGATTGCGTCGATTACCAAATTAATGACCGCGATGGTGGTGCTTGATGCACGACTGCCGTTGGATGAGAAACTGAAAGTTGATATCAGTCAGACACCGGAAATGAAAGGCATCTACTCTCGTGTGCGACTGAACAGTGAAATTAGCCGTAAAGACATGCTACTGCTGGCGCTGATGTCGTCAGAAAACCGTGCGGCAGCCAGTCTGGCGCACCATTACCCTGGCGGTTATAACGCGTTTATTAAAGCCATGAATGCCAAAGCGAAAGCGCTCGGCATGACTCAGACACGCTTTGTGGAACCAACCGGCTTATCGATTCATAACGTCTCGACAGCTCGTGATTTAACCAAGCTGCTGATCGCCAGCAAGCAGTATCCGCTGATTGGCCAGTTAAGCACTACGCGTGAAGATATGGCGACCTTTGCCAACCCGGCTTATACGCTGCCATTCCGCAACACCAACCATCTGGTATATCGCGATAACTGGAATATTCAGTTAACTAAAACCGGATTTACCAATGCGGCAGGCCACTGTCTGGTGATGCGCACGGTGATTAACAATAAACCGGTGGCGCTGGTGGTGATGGATGCGTTCGGTAAATATACCCACTTTGCCGATGCCAGCCGTTTACGCACCTGGATTGAAACCGGCAAGGTGATGCCGGTTCCGGCAGCAGCGCTGAGCTACAAAAAGCAAAAAGCGGCGCAGATGGCGGCGGCAGGTTCAGCTACGGGTGAGCAAACCGCGCAGAACGATTAAACCGTAGGCCGGGCAAGCGAAGCGCCCCCGGCAACGTGCCCGATGGCGCTTACGCTTATCGGGCCTACGATTCTTTCCAGAACTTTTGCTTACTCGTTTTACCAATACCCGGATTCATACTGTTGGTGGGGTCATTCTCGCGGTAAAAACGGGTTAATGTTTCCGGTGCTTTATACAGATGTCCGACGTTATGCTCTGCCGGATACTGTGCTCCGCGCTCGTGCAGAAGCTCCAGCATCTGCTCTTTTAGCGCATGTGCATCCACGCCTTTTTTCACGATGTAATCCTGATGGAATACATAGCACATAAAGTGACCGTAATAGAGCTTATGCACCAGTTGACTGTCGATTTCTGGCGGCAGATGCTCATACCATTCGGTGTCGTTACGACGCAGCGCGATATCCAGCGCCAGAATATCTTCTACTTCATCAGCATGTACGGCCTGATAACGAATCGCCGCGCCAGCCGCCGCAAAGCGATGCAAAAACGCCTTGCTGCCTTCTTCTGGGGTGCAGGCAAAGAAGTCGCCTTCAGCGGTTTTGAAATATTCGCTGAGCCAGTTTTGTGCTTCAGCCACGCCGCCACCGGCCATTTTTAACAGCAGGTGATGCTCGTACTTATCGCGCCAGCTTTTCATGCGTGACGGTAAGTGGCTGGGGAACAAATGACCAAATTTCTGCATTGCCCGGTCGGTGAAATGCGGACGGAAAATTTTCACTTTTTCCAGCATCGCATCGGTGCGACCTTTCAGGGTGAAAAAGAACGGCATTTTGTCGGTGCCGAGCTTGTCGATCATCAGAAACGTATCTTTGCCATATTGCTCGGCGATGTCGTAAATATCGCGGTGCATATATTCACCAGCAACCGGCAGGTGCTCGAATTTTGCCAGAATATGACGGCGGATTTCCGTCAGCACTTCAGGCTGATTGGTACCGATGTAAAAGACCTGCTGATTTTTTTCGGCTTCGAAGGTGTCCAGACGCACGGCGAAAACCGCGAGCTTACCTGCACAACCGGATGATTCAAACAAGCGATCCGGGTCGGCGTTATAGCGGGCGGGCGTGTCCGCCTCAATATCTCTGACGCGGGTGACATAGTCGTGATCGTGCGCGTGTCGCCCGTCGTGGCGGACATCGTCATCTTTAATCCGCTCGTCATCAAGTTTGCTCAGGATCTGTTCCGGGGTCTGGCCCAGCTCGATACCCAGATGGTTGACCAACTGCAATTTACCTTGTTCGTCAATACGCGCAAACAGCGACATCTCGGTATATGCCGGGCCGCGCTGTACCAGCGAGCCGCCGGAGTTGTTGCAAATGCCGCCAATTACCGAAGCGCCAATACAGGATGACCCGATCACAGAATGTGGCTCACGGCCAAACGGTTTGAGCGCCTTTTCCAGCGAATACAATGTTGTACCGGGATAAGCCAGCACTTGTTCGCCTTTGCCGATGACGTGCAGTTTATCCAGGCGCAGGGTGCTGATAATGACAATTTCGCGGTCGTAATCATTTCCGCTCGGCGTAGAGCCTTCGGTCAGGCCGGTATTGGCGGCCTGCATCAGGATAATTTTATCAGCGGCGACGCAAGCATTGAGAACGCGCCACAGCTCTAAAAGCGAGCCGGGGAACACAACGGCGAGCGCTTCGCCCTGGCCGGAGCGGAATCCCTTGCGATAGCGGGCCGTTTTAGCAGGTTCAGTGAGCAGGTGAGAATGACCAACCAGACGGGTCAGTTCATTCAGGAAAGCTTTATTATCTGTTGTAATGGAAGACATTCTCCACTCCTTGTGGTGGGACTCAATATCAGGAACAAGCATAGCGCTTTGTATGACAATACGCTTTCTCATTCATATTGTCTCTGGTTCGTCTTCTAATGATTTGCGCTAGTTTTGAAAATTAGGAGAATAACCTTAGCTTTCTTTATTGCTCCCGTTTAGTCTTACGGCAAACTGCGGTTTTTGTTATATTTTCGCTGCCTCGTCGGGAAAAAATAAAGAGAGAATCAACATGAAATGGCTATGTTCTGTAGGTGTCGCGGTGAGTCTGGCGTTGCAACCAGCGCAGGCGGACACGCTGTTTGGTAACCATCCTCTGACGCCAGAAGCGCGGGATGCATTCGTTACCGATTTACTTAAACAGATGACCGTGGATGAGAAAATTGGGCAACTACGCTTGATAAGCGTCGGGCCTGATAACCCGAAAGAAGCCATCCGCGAGATGATCAAAGATGGGCAGGTTGGGGCAATTTTTAACACCGTCACGCGCCAGGATATCCGCAAAATGCAGGATCAGGTGATGGAACTCAGCCGCCTGAAAATTCCTCTCTTTTTTGCCTACGACGTATTGCACGGCCAACGTACCGTGTTCCCGATAAGTCTCGGCCTGGCATCCTCTTTTAATCTCGATGCGGTCAGAACCGTTGGCCGTATTTCCGCGTATGAAGCCGCCGATGATGGTCTGAATATGACCTGGGCGCCAATGGTCGATGTCTCTCGCGATCCGCGTTGGGGCCGTGCTTCAGAAGGTTTTGGTGAAGACACGTATTTAACGGCTACGATGGGTAAAACCATGGTAGAAGCGATGCAGGGTAAAAGCCCGGCGGATCGCTATTCGGTGATGACCAGCGTCAAGCACTTCGCTGCTTATGGCGCGGTTGAAGGTGGCAAGGAATATAACACCGTCGATATGAGCCCACAGCGTCTGTTCAACGACTATATGCCGCCGTATAAAGCCGGGCTGGACGCTGGTAGCGGTGCGGTAATGGTAGGACTTAATTCGCTAAACGGTACGCCTGCAACCTCAGATGCATGGCTGCTCAAAGACGTGCTGCGTGATGAATGGGGCTTTAAGGGTATTACCGTTTCCGATCACGGCGCGATTAAGGAACTGATTAAGCACGGTACTGCCTCCGATCCTGAAGATGCGGTGCGTGTGGCGATCAAGTCCGGCATTAATATGAGTATGAGCGATGAGTATTACAGCAAATATCTTCCGGGCTTGATTAAATCCGGCAAAGTGACGATGGCGGAGCTGGATGACGCCGCGCGCCACGTGCTGAACGTGAAATATGATATGGGGCTGTTTAACGACCCGTACAGTCATCTGGGGGCCAAAGAATCTGACCCACAGGACACCAACGCGGAAAGCCGTTTGCACCGTAAAGAGGCGCGTGAAGTAGCGCGAGAAAGCCTGGTGCTGCTGAAAAACCGTCTGGAAACGTTGCCGCTGAAAAAATCCGCCACCGTGGCAGTCGTCGGTCCGTTGGCCGACAGCAAGCGTGATGTGATGGGCAGTTGGTCCGCTGCCGGTGTTGCCGATCAGTCGGTAACGGTACTGACGGGGATTAAAAATGCCGTCGGCGATCAGGGCAAAGTGCTGTACGCCAAAGGGGCGAATATCACCAACGACAAAGGCATTGTCGATTTCCTCAATCTGTATGAAGAGGCGGTGAAGGTTGACCCGCGCTCGCCGCAGGCGATGATCGATGAAGCCGTGAACGCAGCGAAGCAGTCTGACGTGGTGGTTGCGGTAGTCGGCGAAGCGCAAGGTATGGCGCATGAAGCTTCCAGCCGCACCGATATCACTATTCCACAGAGTCAGCGTGACCTGATTGCCGCGCTGAAAGCCACCGGTAAACCTCTGGTTCTGGTACTGATGAACGGACGTCCGCTGGCGTTGGTTAAAGAAGATCAACAGGCCGATGCGATCCTCGAAACCTGGTTTGCCGGGACGGAAGGCGGTAACGCCATCGCCGATGTGCTTTTTGGTGATTACAACCCGTCAGGCAAGCTGCCGATGTCTTTCCCGCGCTCTGTCGGACAGATTCCGGTCTATTACAGCCATCTCAATACCGGTCGTCCGTATAACGCAGATAAGCCGAACAAGTACACGTCGCGCTACTTTGATGAAGCGAATGGTCCGTTGTATCCCTTTGGTTATGGCCTGAGCTACACCACGTTCACGGTTTCTGATGTGAAGCTCTCTTCTCCAACGATGAAGCGTGACGGGACCGTGACGGCCAGCGTGCAGGTGACCAACACCGGCAAGCGCGAAGGTGCGACGGTGATTCAGATGTATTTGCAGGACGTGACCGCTTCCATGAGTCGTCCGGTAAAACAGCTGAAAGGTTTTGAGAAAGTGAATCTTAAGCCGGGTGAAACCCAGACCGTCAGCTTCCCGATTGACATTGACGCGCTGAAGTTCTGGAATCAGCGTATGCAATACGATGCAGAACCTGGCAAATTTAACGTTTTCATCGGCGTGGATTCCGCCAGAGTGAAGCAGGGCGAATTTGAACTGCTGTAATTGATTAGCGAGTAAAGGCCGGGTTTCCGGCCTTTATCTTTAGACGTACGCGCCGCGTCTGCTTCTTATTTCTCATCACGTTATTGCTAACGAATCCCTCTCTTACTGCCCAATTGCCAGGTTAAGCCCTGATTTTTCGACTATGCTTTTTCCTCAAGTCTCTGAAAAGGGCCGCAAAAGGATGAGGAGTACAGCATGATAATCTCAAAAGTATCGGTGGGTTCGCTGGCGCTGTTAGCTGCGATAAGCCTACCCTTACAGGCCGCGTCACCCGTCACGGTCGGTTCAAAAATAGATACCGAAGGGGCGCTGCTCGGCAACATTATTTTGCAGGTGCTCGAAAGCCATGGCGTGAAAACCGTCAATAAAATACAGCTTGGTACCACCCCAGTGGTGCGTGGGGCAATCACCTCCGGTGAGCTGGATATTTATCCGGAATATACCGGTAATGGCGCATTCTTTTTTAAAGATGAAAATGATCCCGCGTGGAAAAATGCGCAGGCTGGATTCGACAAAGTGAAAAAGCTGGATGCAGAGCAAAATAAGCTGGTCTGGCTAACCCCTGCACCCGCCAACAACACCTGGACTATTGCAGTACGCCAGGATGTCGCGCAAAAGAACAAACTTGAGTCCCTTGCTGATTTAGGCCGTTACCTGAAGGACGGAGGAACGTTCAAACTTGCCGCCTCTGCGGAATTCATCGAACGGGCTGACGCGCTGCCAGCGTTTGAAAAAGCCTATGATTTCAAACTGAATCAAAATCAGCTGTTGTCGCTGGCTGGGGGGGATACCGCGGTAACGATTAAAGCGGCGGCGCAGCAGACTTCTGGAGTCAATGCGGCGATGGCTTATGGCACCGATGGCCCGGTTGCGGCGCTCGGTCTGCAAACTTTAAGCGACCCAAAAGGTGTCCAGCCCATTTATGCGCCAGCACCCGTCGTACGTGAATCTGTGCTGAAAGACTATCCGCAAATGGGAGAGTGGCTACAGCCGGTTTTTGCCAGCCTGGATGAAAAAACGTTGCAACAACTGAATGCCAGCATTGCCGTGGAGGGGCTGGATGCGAAAAAAGTCGCAGCAGATTACCTGAAGCAAAAAGGATGGGTGAAGTAACGGCGTTTGCAGCGGGTGGGTGTTTTGTCGAATATTTCAGTTAATCGGGTGCTGTTGCTGCTGGTGCTTCTTACTTTCGCGGCGGCAGCGCTGCCTTTCATTAGCTATGCCCCTAATCGTCTGGTGTCCGGCGAAGGTCGTCAACTCTGGGATATCAGCTCCGACATGGCATGGGGATTGGCGGTGGCCTGTTTGCTGCTATGTCTTCTGAGCGTTGTACCGGGAAAGCCCGGCAATATATTGGCGCTTATCGTTTGCCAACTGTTGGTGATCGCCGCGCTGGTAACCGCAGGTACAACGGCAACGTATCTGGCGAAGACAGGGAGTCCGCTGGCCAGAACTAGTCTGGGCAGTGGATTCTGGTTGGGCGTGGGGCTGATGCTGCTGGCCGCCAGTGACGCTATTCGTCGCATCACCGCTCAGGCACTGTGGCGTTGGGCGCTGCATGCTCAAATATTCATTGTGCCGCTGGTGCTTTTGTTCTCCGGCACGTTTAACGATCTTTCTCTGCTTAAAGAATATGCCAACCGCCAGGATGTCTTCAACGACGCGCTGGCGCAACATTTGACGATTCTGTTTGCTACCGTGGTGCCCGCGCTGCTTATTGGTGTGCCACTGGGCATCTGGTGTGCTTTCTCTGTCACCCGTCAGGGGCCGGTATTTGCGGCACTGAATATCATCCAAACCATTCCTTCAGTCGCGCTGTTTGGCCTGTTAATTGCGCCACTTGCCGGGTTGGTGAAGCACTTTCCTTTATTGGGCAAGTTCGGCGTCGCGGGAACTGGTATGACGCCTGCGCTTATTGCGTTGGTGCTGTATGCGTTGTTACCGCTTGTACGTGGCGTTGTGGCTGGGTTGAATCAGGTACCGCGGGATGTACTGGAAAGCGCTCGAGCGATGGGAATGAACACTTTCCAGCGATTTGTCTCGGTGCAGTTCCCGCTGGCATTGCCGGTCTTCTTACGCAGTTTACGGGTAGTGATGGTGCAAACCATGGGAATGGCGGTGATTGCTGCGCTGATTGGAGCAGGGGGATTTGGCGCGCTGGTCTTTCAGGGATTGCTCAGTAGCGCCGTCGATTTAGTGCTGTTGGGCGTGATCCCAGTCGTTGTGCTGGCAGTGTTGATTGATGCGCTGTTTGATTTAGGTCTCGCGCTGCTAAAGGTATCGAATAATGATTGAATTTCGCCACGTCAGTAAAACCTATGGTCAGCAAAAAGCCGTTGATGACCTTAACCTGCAGTTAGGGGAGGGCAGCTTTTCGGTGCTAATCGGCACGTCAGGTTCGGGGAAGTCCACCACGCTAAAGATGATCAATCGGCTGGTTGAACACGACAGCGGGCAGATCCGCTTTGCCGGAGAAGAAATTCGTAGCCTGCCGGTGCTGGAGCTACGACGGCGCATGGGGTACGCGATTCAGTCTATTGGCTTGTTTCCCCACTGGACCGTCGCGCAGAACATCGCCACCGTACCGCAACTGCAAAAGTGGTCGCGCCCACGTATTGATGACCGAACAGATGAACTGATGGCTCTGCTGGGCCTTGAGGCGAGTTTGCGCCACCGTTATCCGCATCAGCTTTCCGGCGGACAGCAGCAGCGGGTCGGGGTTGCGCGTGCGTTGGCGGCGGATCCGCAGGTGCTATTGATGGATGAGCCTTTTGGCGCGCTGGACCCGGTCACTCGTGGTGCGCTGCAGCAGGAGATGACGCGTATTCACCGTCTGCTCGGGCGTACCATTGTGCTGGTGACGCATGATATCGACGAGGCGCTAAGGCTGGCGGAGCATCTGGTGCTGATGGATGCAGGAAAGGTCGTGCAGCAAGGCACGCCGCTGTCGATGCTCACCGCGCCAGCGAATGATTTCGTACAAACCTTTTTTGGCCGCAGTGAACTGGGCGTACGGCTGTTGTCGCTGCGTACGGTAGGCGATTTTATTCGTCGCGGAGAACACTCAGACGGCGAGCCGCTGGTGGATGAGATGACGCTTCGTGATGCGTTATCGGTGTTCGTGGCGCGCGGTTGCGACGTTTTACCTGTCGTGACGCTGCAGGGGGTACCCTGCGGAACGCTCCATTTTCGCGATTTGCTTTCGGAGATGCCGACCCGTGAAACGTCTTGCTGATCCACTGCTGTGGCTTGTTACGTTGTTTCTGATCCTGTTGGTTGGATTGCCTCACAGTCAGACCCTGTTTAGTTCGCTGTTTCCTGAGCTGCCACGTCCCGTGTATCAGCAGGAAAGTTTTACGGCGCTGGCTTTGAGCCATTTTACACTGGTGGGGATCTCAAGCCTTATCGCCGTATTGATTGGCGTTGGGGCGGGAATTGCGGTAACCCGGCCCTGGGGCGCGGAATTCAGGCCGATAGTGGAAACGATTGCCGCCGTGGGGCAGACCTTTCCGCCAGTTGCAGTGTTGGCGATCGCCGTACCAGTGATGGGGTTTGGTCCTGAACCGGCAATTATTGCGCTGATCCTGTATGGGGTATTACCGATCTTGCAGGCAACCCTGGCGGGACTTGGCGGCATTTCTTCCAGCGTGATGGATATCGCCAGTGGAATGGGCATGAGTCAGGGGCAGCGGCTGCGTAAAGTAGAGTTACCGCTGGCGGCCCCGGTTATTCTGGCCGGGATTCGCACGTCGGTGATTATTAATATAGGCACTGCAACCATCGCCTCAACCGTTGGAGCGAACACGCTGGGTACGCCGATTATTATCGGGCTGAGTGGGTTCAATACCGCCTATGTGATTCAGGGGGCGCTGTTGGTCGCGCTGGCAGCGGTAATTGTTGACCGCGGTTTTGAGAAATTAGCGAGACATCTTACCCGGCACGTAAAATAAAGGTATAACCTGCCAGCATGACACCGCCGATACCGCCGATGGCCATCAGCAGGAAGAGGGTAATGACACCGATTTTAGCTGCGCTCATTATGCACTCCTTATGTGAATCCAAGGATTGTACACGTTTGTTAATAGAATATTAAATACCGAGTGGATAAATATCGTGACCTAACGCGCGCCATTCATTCAGCTGTTGTTGCTGAGCGGGCGTTTGGTTCTCGCCGCACCAGACAAGCAAGGTGCGACCTTCAAACAGCTCCGGTCGCAGTTGGTTCAGCGAATGAGCAAGGACGTCAATGCGCCCCCCCTGCTGGCTGGCGACCCAACCTTCCAGCCATAAGCGGGTCGTATCCTGAATGTTCCAGCCAACCACCAGAGCATCTTTGCCCTGTTTCTTGCGTGCTGAGGCAAGACAAATCGCGATGTAGTTGATCAGTACGCCGTCGAGGATCCCCAGTAACGCCTGGAGGATCGGCTGCTGACATTGCAGACGTCGGCGTAACGGAATGAATAAATGGGTGTTGAGCGTTTGTGCGGGATAATCCTGACCACGCTCTTTGATCCACAGTCTGAGGCTATGCAGATTATTACTTTGCAAATAGTTCAACAGCGTCTCTTGTTGTTCACGCCAACCGTTATGCACATCAATGCTCTCATTGCTGAGCAACATTTTAACCTTGCTGACCTGGACACCGTTGTTGATCCAGCGTTTTATCTCACGGATCCGATCGATATCCGCGTCGTTAAACAGGCGATGTCCGCCGTCTGTCCGTTGCGGTTTCAGTAATCCGTAACGCCTCTGCCACGCGCGTAAAGTGACAGGGTTGATATCACAAAGCAAAGCCACTTCACCTATTGTGTAAAGCGCCATCGTCGTCTCACTTATGCTTGCGAGGTCCCAGTTTTACTTTAGACGCTCTTTTGCGAACCAGGTAGTTTTGCCTGTTTTTTGATCAATAAATGGGTGGGTTTGTAGTCATGATCGCGCTTTCGAGTGATCGTTCTCACAAATTCCTTTTTTTTTGCAACACTTCAAAGAAAGTTACGCGCAGCCCATGTATGTTACGCGCTTTTAAGAGATGTGTGGTTGGCGGGTATGTACGAGTTTAATCTGGTGTTGCTGCTGCTTCAGCAGATGTGCGTGTTTCTCGTTATCGCGTGGCTCATGAGCAAAACGCGTTTGTTTATTCCGCTGATGCAGGTGACTATCCGGCTGCCGCACAAACTGCTTTGCTACGTTACCTTTTCCATTTTCTGCATTTTGGGCACCTATTTCGGGCTGCACATTGATGACTCCATTGCGAATACTCGCGCTATTGGTGCGGTAATGGGCGGGCTGCTTGGCGGCCCTGTGGTTGGCGGCTTAGTCGGTCTGACCGGTGGTTTACATCGTTATTCAATGGGCGGAATGACGGCGCTTAGCTGCATGATCTCGACCATTGTGGAAGGGTTGCTCGGCGGACTGGTGCACAGCGTGCTCACCCGTCGTGGTCGTACCGATAAAGTATTCAGCCCGCTGACGGCGGGCGCCATTACCTTTGTTGCTGAACTGGTGCAGATGTTGATCATCTTATTGATCGCCAGGCCGTTTGATGATGCCTACCGACTGGTCAGCAATATTGCCGCGCCTATGATGGTGACCAATACCGTCGGTGCCGCCTTATTTATGCGTATTTTGCTCGATAAACGGGCGATGTTTGAAAAATATACCTCCGCTTTTTCCGCCACCGCGCTCAAAGTTGCCGCTTCAACGGAAGGGATTTTGCGCCAGGGGTTCAACGAGGTTAACAGCATGAAGGTTGCTCAGGTGCTGTATGAAGAGCTGGATATCGGTGCGGTGGCGATTACCGATCGTGAGAAACTGCTGGCATTTACCGGTATTGGTGACGACCATCATCTGCCGGGCAAACCTATCTCTTCCTCGTACACCCAGCGGGCGATTGAAACCGGAGAGGTGGTTTATGCCGACGGCAATGAAGTCCCTTATCGCTGCTCTTTGCATCCGCAATGCAAATTAGGTTCGACGCTGGTGATCCCCTTGCGGGGTGAAAACCAGCGGGTGATGGGGACCATCAAACTGTATGAAGCCAAAAACCGTCTCTTTAGCTCAATCAACCGCACGCTGGGGGAAGGGATCGCCCAACTGCTTTCGGCGCAGATTCTGGCCGGACAGTATGAGCGGCAAAAAGCGATGCTCACGCAGTCGGAAATAAAACTCCTGCACGCCCAGGTCAATCCCCATTTTCTGTTTAATGCGCTCAACACCATCAAAGCTGTGATCCGACGTGATAGCGAGCAGGCCAGCCAACTGGTGCAGTATCTGTCGACGTTCTTTCGTAAAAATTTAAAACGCCCGTCGGAAATTGTGACGCTGGCCGATGAAATTGAACACGTTAATGCTTATCTGCAAATTGAAAAGGCACGGTTCCAATCGCGTCTTCAGGTGACCTTGACGGTGCCAGAAGAACTTTCGCATCAGCAATTACCCGCTTTTACTCTGCAACCCATCGTGGAGAATGCTATCAAACACGGTACTTCTCAGTTATTAGATACCGGTGAAGTATCGATTACCGCCCGTCGAGAAGGGCAATATCTGATGCTGGATATCGAAGACAATGCCGGGCTGTATCAGCCAACATCAGAAGCCAGTGGACTGGGTATGAATCTGGTCGATAAACGACTGCGCGAGCGGTTTGGCGATGATTTTGGCATTAGCGTAGCGTGTGAACCTGACCGCTTTACCCGAATCACTTTACGACTTCCTCTGGAGGAACTGGCATGATCAAAGTGCTAATTGTCGATGACGAACCGTTAGCCCGGGAGAATCTGCGGATCCTGTTGCAGGAGCAAAGCGACATCGAGATTGTCGGCGAATGTTCGAATGCGGTGGAAGCCATTGGCGCGGTACATAAATTGCGTCCGGATGTTCTGTTCCTTGATATTCAGATGCCGCGAATCAGCGGCCTGGAAATGGTTGGCATGCTTGATCCCGAGCATCGTCCGTACATTGTTTTTCTGACCGCCTTTGATGAGTATGCGGTGAAAGCCTTTGAAGAACATGCGTTTGATTATCTGCTCAAGCCGATCGAAGAAGCTCGGCTGGAAAAAACGCTGATCCGTTTGCGTCAGGAGCGCACGAAGCAGGATGTATCACTCCTGCCAGAAAATCAGCAGGCGCTGAAGTTTATTCCGTGCAGCGGTCACAGCCGAATTTATTTGTTGCAAATGGATGACGTGGCGTTTATCAGCAGCCGTATGAGTGGCGTATATGTGACCAGCAGTGATGGTAAAGAAGGCTTCACTGAGTTGACGCTCAGGACGCTGGAGAGCCGTACTCCTCTGCTGCGTTGTCATAGACAATATCTGGTAAATATGGCGCAATTGCAGGAGATCCGTCTGGAAGACAACGGCCAGGCGGAACTGATTTTGCGTAACGGGCTGACTGTTCCGGTGAGTCGTCGTTATCTTAAAAGTCTAAAAGAGGCGATTGGACTGTAAAACTGATACACTGCGCGCCATTGCATCACCGACAGTTGAAGGCTCTATGCTAAGTAACGATATTCTTCGTAGCCTGCGCTACACCCTGAAAGCGAACAATAACGACATGGTGCGTATTCTTGCGCTTGCTGACATGGAATCCATCTCCGCAAATTTCGATACCTGGACGACAAAAGAAGATGAAGACGGGTTTGTTCGCTGCCCGGATATCATTCTCTCCGGTTTTTTAAACGGTCTGATTTATCATCTGCGTGGTAAAGATGATTCTGCACCGGAACTGGCGCTTGAGCGTCGTGTTAACAATAATACGGTGCTGAAAAAACTGCGTATCGCTTTTTCACTGAAAACCGATGATATTCTGGCAATTATGACCGAGCAGAAATTCCGTGTGTCGATGCCGGAAATTACCGCCATGATGCGCGCGCCGGACCATAAGAATTATCGCGAATGCGGCGATCAGTTCCTGCGTTATTTCCTGCGTGGTTTAACGTCGCGAGAGCATAAAAAGAAAGCGTAAAGCAGCGCTGGCGATCACGATCAAAATCGGGTCGCCGAAGCTTTACTTCACTTCTTTAAAACCCGCCGATTCCATTACCGTTTGCATTTGCTTCATGCTGATGTTTTTATCGGCGTTTTCAGATAGTTTCATCCCTGAAATGGCCTGCAACGCTTTTATATCGACTTTTTCCATATCGATAGTGACATTTTCTTGCGCGTAGGTATCTGAATAGGTGAGTTTTTCTTCTATACCAGTAATATTTTGATATTTGGCGCTTAATGCGTCGAATACTTTTGCTGCTTCTTCTTTATTGCTGGCACCGACTGACGCATAGCTGATTTTACTTTCAGAGATTTGCTTCAGGACCTTATCACCTTTATAGGTGTAAGAGACAGTGATATCCGAACCGTTGAGGTTGGCATTAAATGTTTTTGTCTCTACTTTATCACCGCATCCTGCCAGGGAAAAAAACACAACCGATACCACGGCGAGAGTGAAAAATTTATGTAACGCTTTCATGTAAAACTCCATTTCATGAATATCGGATGTTAAACAATAACCTCCACGAATCTGGTAAGCCCGGACTATCTTGATCCCAGTGCAGTATAGAATAAATCTAATATTAACAACTGAGCAGTCCGAAAATGGATTAAGGGTTAAGATTAGAGGAAGCACTCACGTAGCAAAAAAAAAGCGCTGCGGTTGCAGCGCTTGAGATACTTGACTTACTTCACCTGTTGGCCTGGTTTTGCACCTTCATCCGGGCTTAACAGGAAGATATCTTTCCCGCCAGGACCTGCGGCCATTACCATCCCTTCAGAAATGCCGAAGCGCATCTTACGAGGAGCCAGGTTAGCAACCATAATGGTCTGGCGGCCAATCAGGGTTTGTGGATCCGGATACGCAGAACGAATACCAGAGAAGACGTTTCGTTTCTCACCACCGAGATCCAGCGTCAGACGCAGCAGTTTGTCGGAACCTTCCACGAATTCGGCGTTTTCAATCAACGCTACGCGCAGGTCAACTTTGGCGAAATCGTCAAAGGTGATGGTTTCCTGAATCGGGTCATCCGCCAGCGGACCGGTTACTGGTGCGGCAGCGGCTTTCACTTCTTCTTTCGACGCTTCCACCAGCGCTTCAACTTGTTTCATGTCGATGCGATTGTACAGCGCTTTAAAGGTGTTGACCTTGTGACCGAGCAGTGGCTGCTCAATGGCATCCCAGCTCAGTTCGCAGTTCAGGAACGCTTCCACACGTTCAGCAAGCGTTGGCAGAACCGGCTTCAGGTAGGTCATCAGCACACGGAACAGGTTAATGCCCATGGAGCAAATTGCCTGCAGGTCGGCATCGCGGCCTTCCTGTTTAGCCACAACCCACGGTGCTTGTTCGTCAACGTAGCGGTTTGCCACGTCGGCCAGCGCCATGATTTCACGAATAGCTTTACCAAATTCACGGCTTTCCCATGCTTCGCCGATCACTGCTGCGGCGTCGGTGAAGGTTTTATACAGCGCCGGGTCGGCCAGCTCAGTCGCCAGAATGCCGTCAAAACGCTTAGCAATAAAGCCTGCATTACGGGATGCCAGGTTGACTACTTTGTTGACGATATCGGCATTAACGCGCTGGACAAAGTCCTCCAGGTTCAGGTCGATGTCATCAATACGTGAAGATAGTTTCGCCGTGTAGTAATAGCGCAGACTGTCGGCATCGAAGTGCTTCAGCCAGGTGCTTGCCTTAATGAAGGTGCCACGAGATTTAGACATCTTCGCGCCGTTCACCGTCACATAACCGTGGACGAACAGGTTGGTCGGCTTACGGAAGTTACTGCCTTCCAGCATGGCAGGCCAGAACAGGCTGTGGAAGTAAACGATATCCTTACCGATGAAGTGATACAGCTCGGCGTCGGAATCTTTCTTCCAGTATTCATCAAAGCTGGTGGTGTCACCGCGCTTATCGCACAGGTTTTTGAATGAACCCATATAGCCAATTGGCGCGTCCAGCCAGACGTAGAAGTATTTGCCAGGCGCATTCGGGATTTCAAAACCGAAGTACGGGGAATCGCGGGAAATATCCCACTGTTGCAGGCCGGATTCGAACCATTCCTGCATTTTGTTGGCGACCTGCTCCTGTAACGCGCCGCTGCGCGTCCACGCCTGCAGCATTTCGCTGAATGACGGCAGATCAAAGAAGAAGTGTTCGGAGTCACGCATCACCGGCGTCGCGCCAGACACAACGGATTTCGGCTCGATAAGTTCGGTCGGGCTGTAGGTTGCGCCGCAGACTTCACAGTTATCGCCGTACTGATCCGGAGACTTACATTTCGGGCAGGTGCCTTTAACAAAACGATCCGGCAGGAACATGCCTTTTTCCGGATCGTAAAGCTGGGAGATTGTACGGTTCTTAATAAAACCGTTTTCCTTCAGGCGCGTGTAAATCAGCTCAGACAGCTCACGGTTCTCTTCGCTGTGCGTCGAGTGGTAGTTGTCATAGCTGATGTCAAAACCTGCAAAATCAGTCTGATGCTCCTGACTCATTTCACCGATCATCTGCTCTGGCGTGATCCCAAGCTGCTGTGCTTTCAGCATGATTGGCGTACCGTGTGCGTCGTCCGCGCAGATGAAGTTAACCTGGTGGCCGCGCATTCGCTGGTAACGGACCCAGACATCAGCCTGGATGTGCTCCAGCATATGGCCGAGGTGGATTGAGCCGTTGGCGTACGGCAGCGCGCACGTTACCAGAATTTTCTTCGCGACTTGAGTCATAGTGGGCAATTACTTCTTTTGTAGTGAAAAGGGCTTTGATAGTACCAAAATGGTAATTACTGCGCCAAGCGATAAGGGCATTTATCCGTAAATGAATAATTGTTGCGGTTGGAGTAAACTACTTGGCGACTATTGTATATTCAGAACAACAAAAAGGAGTCGGGATGAACGCACAATCCCAGGCCAAATCACCAGAGACCCTGCGCGCCATGGTTGCCGGGACGCTGGCGAATTTTCAGCATTCAACCCTGAAGCATAATCTGACGACGCTTAAAGCGTTGCACCACGTCGCCTGGATGGATGACACGTTGCACGTTGAGCTGGTCATGCCGTTCGTTTGGCATAGCGCGTTTGAGGACTTAAAAGAGCAATGTAGCGCCGATCTGCTGCGTATTACCGGCGCGAAAGCGATCGACTGGAAACTGTCGCATAACATCGCGACGCTGAAACGCGTGAAAAACCAGCCAGGTATTAATGGTGTGAAAAACATCATCGCCGTCAGTTCAGGTAAAGGTGGCGTGGGTAAATCCTCTACCGCCGTGAACCTGGCGCTGGCGCTGGCTGCAGAAGGGGCGAAGGTGGGGATTCTGGACGCCGATATTTATGGTCCGTCTATCCCGACAATGCTTGGCGCGGAAAACCAGCGTCCAACCTCGCCAGATGGTACCCACATGGCGCCGATCATGTCTCATGGTCTGGCAACGAACTCCATTGGTTATCTGGTCACTGACGATAACGCGATGGTGTGGCGCGGCCCGATGGCCAGTAAAGCGCTGTTGCAGATGTTGCAGGAAACCTTATGGCCGGATCTTGATTATCTGGTACTGGATATGCCGCCGGGCACTAGTGACATCCAGTTGACGCTGGCGCAGAACATTCCGGTAACGGGCGCGGTTGTTGTCACTACGCCGCAGGACATCGCGCTGATCGATGCGAAAAAAGGCATTGTGATGTTCGAAAAAGTCGAAGTGCCGGTATTGGGTATTGTTGAGAATATGAGTATGCATATTTGCAGCAATTGTGGCCATCATGAGCCAATCTTTGGCACCGGTGGCGCGCAGAAACTGGCCGAGCAGTACCACACCCAACTGCTGGGACAAATGCCGCTGCATATTTCTCTGCGTGAAGACCTCGATCGCGGTACGCCGACGGTTATCAGCCGTCCAGACAGCGAATTTACCGCCATTTACCGCGACCTTGCAGGGCGTGTGGCGGCACAGCTGTATTGGCAGGGAGAAGTTATTCCGGGCGAGATTGCTTTCCGCGCGGTGTAATTTATAGCGTTAAATATCATTCACCGCATTAATTATATATTGATGTGGTGAATGTATAAGATGAAGGGAAAATAGAGTATTGTTTATCCTGCCTTAATAAAAAATGTTTTTTCTGAATTAAACCCGTTATTCATCATTTAAATTGATCAGATTTATCCTATTGATTTAGTATTTCAATTGGTTTTCGCGTGGTAGTACATCTATCATTACGCTAAATAACCACCCTGCATGTTAAATCGGGCTTAATACAGGAACGACATTTAGATGAAAAAAACTTTGTCGCTGGGAATTATAGTTCTGGCTTATGGATTAAGTCTTCCCGCGTTGGGAACAGATACCGCTACCTTAACTATTAGCGGCACCGTTGTCGCGCCGACCTGCAGTACCGAAGTGGTAAATGCTCACCTTCAACAGCGCTGCGGCAACACTACCCACGTTTCCAGTACCGAACAAACTGTCACGTCGGTGGCGAGGGGAGTAACAACGGAACTGGTAGCCATTCCGGGCAGCGATAATCGTCAAATTATCCTTAATCGCTACGACTAGGATAGTCTCATTTATATAGCCCACATCACTCCTGTGAATGGTGTGGGCTTTTTTATTTATTTTAAAAATAAATATGAATGGTAAATTACGTTAACTTATTAATTGTGGAAATAAGCTTGGTTCTTATCTATTTGTTGCGATTATATTGCATTGAGTAAATTGTTTTAAATCAAAAAAACATTCCATTTACATTGCGGTAACGATTTAAGCGTGTAGATTCTAGTTACAGGAATAACACCATGTAATAAATCTAAATATATTGATTAAGGAAGATACTATGAATCGTTCAATTATTGCTGCTGTATTGGCTGGGGTATTTTTGAGTGGCGGGGCTTTTGCTGCTCCTGCAGAGGAAGAAGGAACTTTAACCATTACTGGTGAAGTAACAGGTACTGCTTGTCGATTCGATAATGGAAATAACGTTTCTGCAATTGAATTAGGAAATGTACCTGCTTCGGCATTTCAAGGTTACGGTGTTGGCGTCGATGTTCCATTTGGCGAAAATGAAGCGACAACACCAATGGTTTTGGTATGCGATCCAACCAAAGATGTAATTATTAAAGTTGATGGTGCTGCTTTTGATTATAATGATGTTATCGAAAACACCGTGGCTCAGGGATCTGGTGGTGCTACCGGTGTTGGTTTTAAATTATACCACAAAAATAAATTAATTGAAAAAGACGGAAAATCAACGCTTACTATTTCTGATCTTAAATCATTAGGCGATAATAAATTTGAGTTGCTTCTTTCTGCGCGGTATGCAAAAACTGCAACTAACGTTTCTGAGGGTAAGGTAAACGGAACTGTAAAACTGATGGTCATACAGGAATAATGTTATGCCGGCAACTCCGGTTGCCGGCATAAAATAAGGAATGAAAAATGAAGATGCTATGTGCGGTAATCACATTATCAGTTGTTACACCAGTTCATGCAGGGATAGTGATTTATGGCACAAGAGTTATTTATCCCGCGGAAAAAAATGAAATAACGCTGCAATTAATGAACCAGGAACAAAATGCCTCTCTGGTTCAGGCTTGGGTCGATGACGGTAATACTTCATTACCGCCAGAGAAGATCCAGGTTCCCTTTTTATTAACTCCTCCAGTGGTCAGGGTGCCGGGCAATTCAGGGCAACAGCTCAAAATCAAGAAAATGCCCAATATGTTGCCGAACAACAAAGAGAGTCTGTTTTATCTTAATGTACTGGATATTCCGCCTAATAATCCAGCAAATGCTGGTAAGAATGTTATAAAGTTTGCAATGCAGAATCGTATTAAACTATTTTACCGTCCATCAGGTATTGCGCCCGTTAATAGTGAGACTTTCAAAAAAATAGTATTGTCGCGCAATGGCAAGGGTTTTATCATAAAAAATGACAATGCTAATTGGGTTACGGTGGCTGAGATAAAAATTGGCAGTGTGAAAATAAATGATAAATCAGTGATGGTAGCGCCGTTTTCTAGTGAACCCGTCATGGCTAAAAGTAGTAACGCTAACCAATATAAATTAACCATTATCAATGATTATGGCAGCTTTATAAGTGATAGCGTCAGCTTGAAATAACAGGAGCTGATTATGTTAAGGATGACCCCGCTTGCTTCTGCGATATTATTTTCGTTATGGAGTATTACTACCTATGCAGCAGAAGAAACCTTCGATACCAATTTTATGACTGGTGGTATGAAAGGCGCGAAGGTTTCTGATTTCCGTATTGATAATAATCATCCATTGCCAGGACAGTATGACATTGATATCTATGTCAACACACAATGGCGTGGTAAATATGAGATTACAGTTAAAGACACCCCTGATGAAACTTGTCTGCCTCGCGATACGATTTCGCGTTTAGGGATTAATACCGATGAGATCGAGAAAACCCGGACATGTTTGTCGCTTAAGCAAATGGTTCAAGGAGGAAGCTATAGTTGGAATATAGGGAAATTTCAATTAAATCTTAGCGTCCCCCAGGCCTATGTAGATGAACTGGAAAATGGCTATGTTCCCCCAGAAAACTGGAATCGTGGAATTAATGCCCTTTATACTTCTTATTATCTTAGTCAGTACTACAGCGACTATAAGAATTCTGGTAACAGTAAAAGCACCTATGCTCGTTTTAACAGTGGGTTGAATCTGCTGGGCTGGCAGTTACATTCAGATGCCAGCTACACTAAAGCTGAAGACAGTAGCGGAGAGTGGAAAAGTAATACTTTTTATCTGGAGCGTGGGATCTCGCAAATTCTCGGCACTCTGCGCGTCGGGGATATGTACACATCGTCTGATATTTTTGACTCCGTGCGGTTTCGCGGGGTGAGATTGTATCGTGATATGCAGATGTTGCCGAACTCCAGGCAAAACTTTACGCCATTGGTACAGGGGATTGCACAGAGTAATGCGTTAGTGACTATTGAGCAGAACGGCTTTGTGGTTTACCAAAAAGAGGTGCCGCCAGGTCCGTTTTCTATCGCTGATTTACAACTGGCGGGCGGTGGTGCTGATCTTGATGTCAGTATTAAAGAGGCTGATGGGTCAGTAACGACCTATCTGGTACCGTTCTCTTCTGTCCCGAATATGCTGCAGCCCGGTGTATCCAAATATGATTTTGTCGCTGGACGTAGCCATATTGAGGGGGCGAGAAATCAAACCGATTTTACCCAGCTAAGCTATCAATATGGGTGGAATAACCTTTTGACGTTATACGGCGGTACGATGCTCGCTGATAACTACAATTCGTTTACGTTAGGGACCGGCTGGAATACCCGAATTGGTGCCATCTCCGTGGATGCTACGCGTTCACACAGTAAGCAGGACAATGGCGATGTATTTGACGGGCAGAGCTATCAAATTGCTTATAATAAATATTTGACGCAAACCGCCACGCGTTTTGGCCTTGCTGCCTATCGATACTCGTCACGAGATTATCGAACGTTTAACGATCACGTCTGGGCAAATAATAAAGACAGCTATCATCGTGATGAAAATGATGTGTACGACATCGCGGATTATTACCAGAACGATTTTGGTCGTAAGAACAGCTTTTCGGCCAACGTGAGCCAATCTATGCCGCAAGGTTGGGGTTCATTCTCGTTCAGTACGCTGTGGCGCGATTATTGGGGGCGTAGCGGTAACAGTAAAGATTATCAGTTGAGTTATTCCAATAGCTGGCAACGGATTAGCTATACCTTTTCAGCCAGTCAGACATACGACGAGGATCATCACGAAGATAAGCGTTTTAACGTTTTTATCTCCATTCCGTTCGATTGGGGAGATGATATAAGCACTCCACGTAGACATTTGTATATGTCTAACTCAACGACCTTTGATGATGATGGTTTTGCGTCAAATAATACCGGGCTTTCCGGTACTGCGGGCAGTCGCGATCAGTTTAACTATGGGGTGAATCTCAGTCACCAGCGTCAAGACAGCGAAACAATGGCAGGTGCAAACCTAACGTGGAATGCACCGCTTGCTACGCTAAGCGGCAGCTATAGTCAGTCAAATAAATATATGCAAGCCAGCGGCAATATTTCAGGCGGTGTGTTGGCTTGGTCTGGCGGGGTGAATCTGGCTAATCGTCTCTCAGATACCTTTGCTATTCTTCAGGCTCCGGGACTGGAAGGGGCATATGTTAACGGACAACGATACCGTACCACGAACCATAACGGTGTAGTGTTATACGATACTGTTACCCCTTATCGGGAAAATAACCTGATGCTGAACGTTTCTAATACCGACAGTAAAACCGAGCTATTGGGTAACCGACACAGTGCTGCGCCTTATCGCGGCGCCGTGGTGCTGGTGAAATTCGATACCGACCAACGGCAGCCCTGGTTTATTCGCGCCCAGCGCCCGGATGGTTCGCCCTTAACTTTTGGTTATGAGGTGGAAGATAACCAAGGGAATAATGTTGGCCTGGTCGGTCAGGGCAGCCAGCTCTTTATTCGTACCGACAGCGTGCCGCCGGAAATTAAGATCTCAGTGGATAAACAACAGGGACTTTCATGCTCAATCTCCTTCGGTAAAACGATTGATGAAAGTAAAGTTTATATTTGCCGATAAGGAGGATGTATGAGATTTATATGTTTGTTATTTCTTATGGTTGTATCATTTTCAAGTTTTTCTATGTGTTATGATGAAGATTTTGCTTTTTTAGGAACTGCGACAAAAACTTCGGATGGGGTGGCTTTAAGTGAAGATATAGAAATAAATTTAAATGAAGCACAGTTAAATTTATTTCAGCAAGCTACTGCTCAAAATTTTAATTTTACTTCTTCAAGAAAATTTCACTGTCAATTTTCGAATAAAAATAGTAATAATTACGAACTCACTGCCATACCTCTTTATAATCATATCATGTACTATCGGATAGAGTCAGAGGATATAAGTAGTTATATATATGTTGCAGTGAGGATTATAGTGCAAAATTCCCCTGTCTTTCCACTTTCTCGAATTGCGGGGACATGGAGTCAGTATGAGTATTTTAATTTCAATGGTGGTGAAATCAATTCGAAAGGAAGCTACAGGGTAGATTATAAATTAATCAATCAAGATCCGGGAGGAACTACAGCTATAAAATTAAATAATTCAACGCTCCTGGGTGATTATATTGTTTTTACGGAGGATCGTACTGACTCCATTCATTATTTAGCACAAAAAATCAAGGTAAAATTTAATTACACTCCTACTACCTGTTCTTTTACTGATACTGCAGTTAGAGTTAATACTGTAAATTATAGTGATGTGAAGAATAATCTTTCATATGATGCCGATGCTGAAGTAAAGATTGATTGTGACCAAACTGTGGCCTATGCCACAAGATCTGTTCATTACAGATTCGTTTCTGATAATGCTGTAGGCAATGTTTTGCCTAATGAATATACGAATAGTGATAGCGCGGGAAATATTGGCTTTGAGTTAATAAAAGATGGATCTGTAGTTAATTTAAGCAATAATCATTATGAACTGATCGCATGGGGTGATTTAAAAGAAAACGTGGCCAGAAATACGATTATACCGCTGAAATATAAATATACTCCTTATGGAGATAAGATATTTAAAGCCGGGCAGGTATTGAGCCGTGTAAAAATTGTTATCGATTATGATTGATCATGGTATGGTATTTTACGCACTCCCCCATAAGAACGAGTGCGTGCTTTTTTACCGATGATAAAAAATCTCGCCATCGTAAGCTTTAATGATCTTAGCATCGGCATCATTGACCAGCACATACGCGCCGCCCATGTAGGTCCAGTGGGTGCCTGCCGTCGGCGCGGGCAGATTGCGTAGATTCCACTGTTTAATGGTGTATTCTTCGGTGAGATACAGTGGTGGGACCTTGTCACCGGGTTTGAAATGGGTGAAGTCAGCAATAAAGCTGCTCAGTTCATATTTATCGATACCGGTGGGGGCAGCTGTTGCGGTTGGCGCGGCCCAGACGACGCTGCTTGCAAGCAGAAGTGCACCCAGCAACATTTTATTCTTCATACCCATCCTCTCTACCTCTTCGGGTCATCAAAATCAGTCATGTATCATTCCTGGCATACCGGATGTCTGACAAGCACTATTTTGTGATCACTCCAGTCATTTCGTAAAAAGTGTAAATGAAAGTACAGAATTGCAGCAATCTTGACCAGTAGTTTCACTTTGGGGGCGGGTAGTACGCCAATTTACATCGCTAAGCACAGGCAGTATCCTGTTACTGAAACCAGCATATTACGTTTGTGTTTCAACGACTCGGGGTGCCCTTCCTGGTGAAGGCTGAGAAATACCCGTACCACCTGATCTGGATAATGCCAGCGTAGGGAAGTCTGACACTGCCCGTGTCCCTTCTTCGCGCGGGCAGGAGCTGAACCATGCAGCCTGACCTGCACAGCCGCGCGCTCGCGGCTCACACTTTGCACCAATTTAGAACCCTATCCCCGCTCACACACTGTATGACCAATGAAGTCGTGCAAAGCTTTACTGCCAATACATTACTGGCGCTGGGCGCATCGCCAGCGATGGTGATCGAACCTGAAGAAGCCAGCCAATTCGCCGCTATTGCCAGTGCATTGCTGGTTAATGTCGGCACCTTAACTCAGGAGCGGGCCACGGCGATGCGCGCCGCCGTTGAGCGGGCTTATCATGCTAAAACCCCGTGGACGCTCGATCCCGTTGCCGTAGGCGCGCTTGAGTTTCGCCGCCGCTTTTGTCTGGATTTACTGTCGCTACAGCCTGCTGCTATTCGTGGCAACGCTTCGGAAATACTTGCTCTCGCCGGCATGAACGGTGGGGGACGCGGCGTGGATACAACCGATACAGCTGTCGCTGCGCTTCCGGCAGCGCAGGCGCTGGCTCGTCAGATTGGGACCATTGTCGTGGTTACCGGCGAAGTGGATTACGTCACCGATGGTCAGCGTATCGTTGGCGTGGACGGCGGCGACCCGTTAATGACTTGCGTGGTGGGCACCGGATGCGCGCTATCAGCGGTTGTTGCAGCCAGTTGTGCCTTGCATGGTGACCGACTTGATAACGTCGCCTCCGCCTGTAGCTGGATGAAACAGGCCGGGCAAATCGCCACCGAGCAATCAAACGGACCGGGCAGCTTTGTCCCGGCATTTCTCGACGCCCTCTATAACCTGAACGCCCAGGAGTAAGCATGAAACGGATTAACGCATTAACGATCGCCGGAACCGATCCAAGCGGTGGCGCGGGTATTCAGGCCGATTTAAAAACCTTCTCGGCGCTGGGCGCATACGGCTGTTCCGTTATTACGGCGTTGGTGGCGCAAAATACGCGCGGGGTGCAGTCGGTGTATCGTATTGAACCTGACTTTGTCGCTGCGCAACTGGACTCTGTGTTGAGTGATGTGCGTATCGACACCACAAAAATTGGTATGTTGGCGGAGACGGATATTGTTGAAGCGGTCGCCGAACGTTTGCGTCGCCATCGGGTACAAAATGTGGTGCTGGACACGGTGATGTTGGCGAAAAGTGGCGATCCGTTGCTGTCACCCTCGGCGGTAGAAACGCTGCGTACCCGTTTGCTGCCACAGGTTTCGATTATCACCCCTAATTTACCCGAAGCAGCTGCACTGCTCGGGGCATCGCATGCGCAGACTGAGCAGGAGATGTTAGAGCAGGGAAGAGCGCTACGGGCGCTGGGTTGCGAGGCGGTGTTGATGAAGGGCGGTCATCTGGATGACGCGCAAAGCCCGGACTGGCTCTTTACTCGCGACGGCGAGCAGCGTTTTACCGCGCCGAGGGTGATGACCAAAAATACCCATGGCACCGGTTGTACGCTATCGGCGGCGTTGGCAGCCCTGCGTCCGCGCCATAACAACTGGGCCGATACCGTACAGGAAGCCAAACTGTGGCTTTCAGCGGCGCTGGCACAGGCAGACACGCTGGAAGTTGGCGAGGGAATTGGTCCGGTGCATCATTTTCACGCGTGGTGGTAATGGGTATACTGGCTGCAGAAACGGCGGCCAGGGAAAAGATAAATGGAACAAGCGCATACCCAGCTTATCGCACAACTGAATGAACGTATTTCAGCGGCGGATAACACGCCGCTGTATATGAAATTTGCGCAGACGGTGAAGAATGCTGTGCGCAGTGGGATCCTGGAGCACGGCAATATCCTGCCCGGCGAGCGCGACCTCAGCCAGTTGACCGGCGTTTCTCGGATTACGGTACGCAAGGCGATGCAGGCCCTGGAAGAAGAGGGTGTAGTAACACGTGCCCGCGGTTACGGAACGCAAATCAACAATATCTTCGAGTATTCGCTCAAAGAAGCGCGCGGTTTTTCTCAGCAGGTGGTGTTGCGCGGTAAAAAACCGGATACGTTGTGGGTTAACAAAAGAATTGTACCTTGCCCGGAAGAGGTGGCACAGCAGTTGGCAGTTGTCACAGGAAGTGATGTCTTTCTGCTCAAACGCATTCGTTACGTTGACGAAGACGCAGTATCTATTGAAGAGTCTTGGGTACCCGCACATCTAATTCATGATGTGGATGCCATTGGTGTTTCTCTGTATGACTATTTTCGTAGCCAGCATATTTTCCCACAGCGTACGCGCTCACGCGTTAGCGCCAGAATGCCGGATGCAGAGTTCCAGGCGCACATTCAAATGGATAGTAAAGTGCCGGTACTGGTGATCAAGCAGGTAGCGCTTGACCAGCAGCAACGGCCTATTGAATACAGCATCAGTTACTGTCGTAGCGATCTATACGTTTTTGTGTGCGAGGAGTAGCGCCTCGCGTGATGGGGCGCAATCGCCGCCACGATGCCCAACTACCCAGGATGCCACCGCGTTACCTAACAGCACTGAGTCGGCCAGGGTCCAGCCAGACGCTAGTCCGGCCAGCATGCCGCCGGCATGGCTGTCTCCTGCGCCGATAGTATCAATGACCGCCGTTGCAAATGCCGGTACGCAGCCGGATGTCTGTGCGCTGAAATACCATGCGCCGTCTTTATCGTGACGCACGACCACCGGTGCGGTGAAACGCTGCACCCATTCTGCGCCAAAACCTTCCACATCCTGACTCAATGCAAATCGCTCGGCAGCAATTTCCGCCTCCTGACGATTAAGTGACACCAGCGGACGGCAGGCCATAATTCGTACCAGTAAGGGCTCGGGAATGTCGCCGATGCGCGGACCAAAATCGATAAACGGTGTCACCTCTTCCAGACCTTCCAGCCACTGCACCAGCAATTCACCGCACGGGGACGCTAGCTGATAACCCGAGAGATACACCAGGCTATGACGCGGGATATCCAGCTGTGCCAGCCAGGCGGCATTCCACTGATTCTCAACGCCGCTAAAGGACATAAAGGTACGTTCGCCATCCGGTTCCACCAGCGCCAGGCACCAGCCGTTATCGCCTTCAGCGTTGTCGATCAGGCTGTACAGCCCCTCTTTTGCCATCCGATTGCGGATAATGTCGGCCCATACCCCCTGACCCAGCGGTAACGCATTACTGGCGTCGATACCTAAACGCTTGAGCGCTACGGCAATATTGAGCGCGCAGCCGCCAACGTTCACGCCTTGCTGTTTGAGTTCGATGTCACAGCCTCGCCAGGGAAGGGCATACGCATCGGCAATGACATCAATCACCGCTGCACCCACCACCGTTACTGGCCGCTGTGTACGTAACTGCGAGAGAAGTTGTTGCAGATGCGTATTGCTCATAGCGCCTCCCGCTGCTCACGCAGTCGTATTAACCCGTTGGCGTAGCGGGTAAAGTCCAGCTGATTAACCGCATCCAACTCCTGCTTCAATGCCGGGTCAATCGCGCCGACGCCGTGCAGCGCGCCACAAATGGCGGTAGCCATCGCTCCGATGGTATCGGTATCGCCGCCGAGGTTCGCGCACAGAATGGCGCAGCGGTTGGGATCGGTCTGCGCCAGTTCGACCATCGCGATGGCGCAAGGCACGGACTCAATCGTACTGGTTCCGGCTCCCACCACCTGATACAGCTGTTCGCTGGCAGACTCAATGCCGTCGGCATTACGGACGATTTTCAGCGCCATCTCAAGGCGTGCAGAGAGAGAGGCGCTAAAGGTGGTGATTCGTTTTTGCTGCGCATGCAGGGCAATGGCAGGCAGCGCATCAACAATCTCTGACCATGTTCCTCCGTCGATGGCGCGCGATACCGCCCACGCGACGACAACGGCTCCCGCGATAGCCAGATCCGATTTATGCGTCGGGCTGGAGGCCAGTGCCACATCATCGATAAAGGCATCAAGATTGCGAGCGGGTAGCAGGCATCCCAGTGGCGAAACGCGCATTGCCGCACCGTTGGTCACGCCATTATTCTCCAGTTCGGCGACAGGTTTGCCGTCGCGAATGGCTTTGAGCGCAATTTTTGAGGTCGGGCCGAGCACGTTTTTATTAAAGGCATCAAAACGCTCTGCCCAGGCCAGAATATTGCGACCAATAACGTCGGGTACAATCTCTCCGTCGCACTCAAGCAGGGCATCTGCCAGACACAGCGCCATAGACGTGTCATCAGTAAACTCTGCCTGGTTAAAGTAGCAGGCAGCATTATTTTCCGCCGGACCAGGCAAAAAACTGTCGATCCAACCGAAATGGGCTTTAACCCGGGTTCTTGGCCACAGTTCCGACGGCATGCCCATCGCATCCCCTAACGCCTGCCCATAAAGAGCACCGAGAATACGTTCTGCTTTCATTTTACTTCCCCTTGTTTCAACGCTACATCGCGATCGTCCACCTTAATGGCGGTGATTTCTTTGTCAGATTCGCGAAAGAAAATCATAAACATCACGGCAATGACGGCAATCATGACCGCGCCAAATCCCCACATGCCAGCCCAGTTAAAGGTGAGACCATTAACCGGTTCCTGGTAAGCAAACATTTTTTCCATCATCACGCCGCCCAGACGGTAACCGAGCAGGCTGCCGAATCCCTGACAGCAGAGGGTGATAAGCCCTTGCGCTGCGGTGCGCATGTGAACCGGCGCTTTTTTATCGACATAGATGTAGGCCGTGACGTAATAGAAGTCGTAACTGACACCGTGCAGCAGAATGCCGAGAAACAGCAGGGCGTAAGTGAAATATTCTTCCGCACCACCGTAAACGAAAAATCCGTAGCGGATCGCCGCAGTAATAAGACCAAGCAATAATACCTTTTTAATGCCAAAGCGTTTGGTGAAAAACGGTAGTGCCAGCATAAAGAAGATTTCAGAGAACTGGCCCAGCGTCATCCAACCGGTGGCGTTTTTCATTCCGACTTCTGTCAGGTAGCCGTTGGCGAAGATGTAATAGAACGCCAGTGGCATCGCAAACAGGAAAGAACAAAAGAAAAAGACGAGGAAATTTTTATCGCGCAGCAGGATCAGCGCATCCAGACCCAGCATGACTTTGAAATCCATTTTACCGGTACTTTTTGGTGGCGTATCCGGTAAGAAGAACGCAAAGACGCCCAACAGTGCAGAGCTTCCGGCAGTGATCAGCAGGGGAATATTGGTGGGTGAAATGTCGCTATAACCAAGCATTTGCGGTAAGAAACCACAGGCCAAACCAGAGGCAATCCAGCCGATGGTTCCCATCACTCGGATGCGCGGGAAATCACGCTCAACGTCCGGTACGTTGGCAAAAGCAATACTGTTAGTCAGCGCAATCGTCGGCATATAGGTCAACGAATAGGCCAGTAACAGCGGGAAGAATCCGCTGAAGGTGGTTTGCTGGGCGGCGAAGTACATCAGAATAGCGCCGACGAACATCAACACCGCCAGCACTTTTTGCGCGGAGAAAAAGCGGTCAGTGATTGAACCGACCAGAATGGGCGACAGGATCGCGGCGATCGCGGTACAAGCGTAGGACCAGCCGATCTCCCCGGCGCTAAAGCCGCTTTTACTCAGCCACAGCCACAGCGGTACAAACCAGGCGCCCCAGATAAACCACTCTACAAACATCATGAACGACAGCTTAACTGTAGTTTTCATCTTTAAATCCTTCATGACAGGTAAGGTACGCATTGATAGTACCATTAGGTAATACCTTTAAAATACCTTTATGGTCTAAATTTGACCGCCTTAACATTATTTCTTCCTGAATCGAGCCAGCAGAAGTTGCTGAAAAGTGCGCTAAAGATGGAAAAAAAGCGCAGTCGGTACCAGGCTTAATGCTGCCCGCAAAAAGGCGGGTCAGGACAATCCACATTCCGGTTTCAAATCGGAAATTACGGGAGCATAGCTATGACTGATATTGCGCAGTTGCTTGGCAAAGACGCCGACAACCTTTTACAGCATCGTTGTATGACCATTCCTTCTGATCAACTTTACCTGCCTGGACATGATTACGTCGACCGTGTGATGGTGGATAACAATCGGCCGCCTGCCGTGCTGCGTAACATGCAGACGCTGTATAACACGGGTCGACTGGCCGGGACAGGGTATCTGTCGATTCTACCGGTGGACCAGGGGGTAGAGCACTCCGCTGGCGCATCGTTTGCGGCTAACCCGCTGTACTTTGATCCGAAGAATATTGTGGAGCTGGCTATCGAAGCAGGGTGTAACTGCGTGGCATCGACCTATGGCGTGCTGGCTTCTGTCTCCCGTCGCTACGCGCACCGCATTCCGTTCCTCGTTAAAATTAACCACAACGAAACGCTGAGTTATCCGAATACGTTCGACCAGACGCTGTATGCCAGCGTAGAGCAGGCGTTCAATATGGGCGCGGTTGCGGTAGGGGCAACCATCTATTTCGGTTCTGAGGAATCTCGCCGCCAGATTGAGGAGATTTCGGCCGCGTTTGAGCGCGCCCATGAGCTGGGTATGGTTACCGTGTTGTGGGCGTATCTGCGTAACTCCGCGTTTAAAAAAGATGGCGTGGATTACCATGTTTCTGCCGATCTTACCGGACAGGCTAACCATCTGGCTGCCACTATCGGAGCGGATATCGTTAAGCAGAAAATGGCGGAAAATAACGGTGGGTATAAAGCGGTTAATTTTGGCTACACCGACGATCGCGTCTACACCAAGTTGACCAGCGAGAATCCAATTGACCTGGTACGTTATCAACTGGCGAACTGTTATATGGGGCGCGCCGGGTTAATTAACTCCGGCGGCGCGGCTGGCGGCGAAACCGATCTTAGTGATGCGGTACGTACGGCGGTGATTAACAAACGGGCAGGCGGCATGGGGCTGATTCTTGGACGCAAAGCATTCAAGAAAACCATGGCCGACGGCGTTAAGCTGATTAACGCCGTGCAGGATGTTTATCTGGACAGCAAAGTTACCATCGCCTGATTACAGCCGGGGTGTCGTTGTGTTAGCGCAACAGTGGACAACCCGGCGGCAGTCTGCAACGTAACGCCTCAGGCAGGATTTCAATATGAAACTCCTGTCCGCTGAGCGGTTCGCCGTCAAGATTAAAGGTAATTTCGTGTGGGGCGCGGATATCAAACCACGATGATGCGCCCTCGATGATGTTAGGGTTGTCTTCGGATTGCGTTAACGCCGAAAGCAGCCCTGGCAACAGTTCTTCGCCGGTAAAAATGCGCAGTTGCAACAGACCATCGTTGATCAGCGCCGTTGGGCAAAGCTGTTGCCCGCCACCAGCCTGACGACCATTACCGATACCAATCACCAGCGCCTTACCCTGCCAGTGAAAATCTTCCCCACGAATATCGCAGACGTCGGGTTTGAGCGTATCCATGCGCATTAATCCGTGGATAAAGTATGATACGCCACCCAACGCAGCTTTGAGTTTTTCCGGCGTTTCGGTAGTGATACGTGTGCCGAAGCCGCCGGTCGCCATGTTGATAAAACAGGTTTTATCATTGACCTGCACCATATCGATCGCTGTCGCATTTGCGGCGATAGCCAGCTTTAACGCCTTATCAAGGTCGTCGGGTATCCCCACGCTGGTGGCAAAATCATTTGCCGTTCCCAACGGTAAAATACCCAGCGCCGGAATATTGTCGCCCTGCGACTGGATCAGCGCCGTCGAAACTTCGTTGATGGTGCCGTCGCCGCCGCCGGCAATCACCGTTTCAACGCCTAGCTGACGAGCTTCATCAACGTAGCGTTGGGCATCGCCTTTTTCCCAGGTCACGCGAACATGGATTTCCACGCCTTCATCGCGAAGCTTCGCAATGGCATCACGCAGGGGGAGATTATCAGCACTTTTTCCATTGAGGATCAGTAAACTGGCAGGGAACGCTATCATCCGTTTGCCTCACTTTTTTTCGTTTTAACAAGTGTATGCCAGGAAAGTGTTTATGGCGTAAGAACTGACTGAAAGCGCAGGCGAAGAGATAAAAAAAGCCGCAGAGCGCGGCTTTTCAGATTGGGCAGACGTTACTGCGGGAACCACTGATCGCTGATTTTCTTGTACGTGCCGTCAGCTTTGATTGCCGCCAGCGCGCTGTTCAGTTTTTCCAGCAGGGCTTTGTTATCCGGGCGAACCGCGATGCCAAGGCCAGTACCGAAGTATTGCGGGTCGGTTACTTTGTCAGTGGCTACGCCTAACTGCGGGTTGGTTTTCAGCCACTCGTTAACCACAGCAGTATCGCCAAATACGCCATCAATACGGCCATTTTTCAGGTCGATAATCGCATTCTGATAGCTATCGTAGGCCACGGTTTTCACCTCAGGATGTTTATCCTGCAGGTATTTCTGATGGGTGGTGCCGTTTTCCATACCGATGCGCTTACCTTTCAGGTCGGCAAAGGTTTTATAGGTGTCTTTTTTCGCAATCACCAGCGCGGAGTTGGCATAGTAAGGCTGAGTAAATGCAACCTGCTTGCTACGCTCAGGTGTGATATCCATTCCGGAAATAACCGCATCATATTTCTTGAATTTCAGCGCGGGGATCAGGCTATCGAAAGCGTGATTGGTGAAAGTACATTCTGCCTGCATTTGTTTGCACAGCGCCGTTGCCAGGTCGATGTCAAAACCGACAATTTTATTGCTCGCATCCAGTGATTCAAATGGCGGATACGTGGCTGATACACCGAAACTAATTTTATCAGCAGCTGAGGCGCCAGCGGCGAAAGTAGCAAGTAATGCGGCCAGTACTAACTTTTTCATGGTGGAACTCCCGTCTGTCAATCTTATGATTATTTACCGTGTCTGCGGCGTGGATTAACAATGCCATTTAATGAATTTATATGCAATAAAAATGATTAAATATTTTTAATGGCATAAAAAAAGACGGACAATTTAGGTTGTTGTCCGTCTTTATTATTTTAATTTATGCATATTTGCCGGATGGTGGTGCTAGCACCTTATCCGGCCTACAAAAGGTGCATGAACCGTAGGCCTGATAAGCGTAGCGCCATCAGGCATATGCTTAATTCCGGTGTTCAAACGCCAGCGCTTTACGTTCGATTAGGCGCATCATCAGCGTCAGCAAGCCGTTGACGATCAGGTAAATCACACCCGCAGCACCGAATACCATAACGTCATAAGTACGACCGTACAGCAGCTGGCTATAACCCATGACTTCCATCAGGGTGATGGTGTAAGCCAGTGAGGTACTTTTAAATACCAGCACCACTTCGTTGGAATATGAGGAGAGGGCGCGTTTAAAGGCGTACGGCAACAGAATCGCCAGCGTATCCTTTTTGCTCATCCCCAATGCACCGCAGGACTGCCACTGGCCTTCCGGGATTGCACGGATAGCGCCGTAGAACAGTTGCGTAGTGTAGGCCGCACTGTTTAACGACAGCGCAATTAAGGCGCATAACCAGGGTTCAGAGAGCAGATGCCACAGTACCGGATATTCTTGCAATGCCGGAAACTGTCCTGGTCCGTAGTAGATCAGGAAGATTTGCACCAGCAGCGGTGTACCGGTAAACAGCGTGATATAGGCGCGAACCAGCCACACCAGCACCGGCGTTTTCAGCGTCAGGATGACGGTGAAAATCAGCGCCAGCACCAGAGCAACTACGATGGAGGCGACCGTCAGCGTCAGGCTGGTATGCAGCCCTTTCAACAATTCAGGTAAATACTCAAGCATCAGCCTGGTCTCCGCTCAAAACGTGTCGCGCGCAGGTCAATGCGTTTGAGAATGTACTGACTCACCAGCGTAATCACCAGGTAAATAGCGGCTGCCACAATGTACCAGGTAAACGGCTCCTGGGTACGGGTGGCAATACTCTTCGTTTGCAGCATCAGATCGTTCACGCTGATAAGGCTGACCAGCGCGGTATCTTTCAGCAATACCAGCCACTGGTTACCCAGTCCCGGTAAGGCATGACGCCACATCTGCGGCATCACCAGACGAAAGAAGATCGCTGCTTTAGACAAACCTAACGCCTGACCTGACTCCCATTGCCCGAGTGGCACGGCCTTCAGCGCGCCACGCAGCGTTTGCGACGCGTAAGCGGCATACAGCAATGACAGTGCAATGACACCGCACAGGAACGGGCTGACGTCGAAGTTTTCGATCTGCATCTGAACCGGGATTTGTACAAACCCGAGATTGATCGTAAAGCCATCGGCCAGCGTCAGCAGCAGTTGTGAGGATCCGAAATAGATAAACAAAACCACCAGAATTTCTGGCAGACCGCGCAGGATGGTGACCAGGGCCGAGCCCGCCCATGCCACCGGGCGCCATTTTACTGACTCCCAGACGGCAAAAAACATGGCGAGCGCAAGGCCAATGATCAGCGCACAAACGGCAAGGCCGACGGTCATCCCGGCGGCGCTTGCTAAAGGAAAAAATTCATTCATCAAATATTACTTCTGGAACCATTTGTTGTAGATGGTCTCGTAAGTCCCATCTTTCTTCACTTTTTCCAGCGCAGCGTTAAATTTCTGCTGCAGCTCGGTATTGCCCTGGCGCACAGCGATGCCCAGACCAGTACCGAAGTAATCTTTATCCGTGACTTTGTCGCCAACCGCGGCCAGTTTTGGATTGTCTTTCAGCCACTCTGTCACTACTGCGGTATCACCAAAGACGCCGTCAATACGACCGTTTTGCAGATCGAGTTTGGCATTCTGATAGCTGTCATACGGCACGGTAGTCACTTCCGGATGTTTATCCATGATGAATTTCTGGTGCGTCGTTCCGTTTTGAACGCCGACTTTTTTGCCTTTCAGCTGATCAATGCTGGTGTATTTACCCTGTTGGCCAACAAATAGCGCAGAGTTGTCGTAGTAAGGGGTGGTGAACAGAACCTGTTTTTCACGCTCAGGCGTGATGTCCATACCGGCCATCACCGCGTCAAAACGACGGAATTTCAGGCTCGGGATCAGGCTGTCGAAGGCCTGATTGGTGAAGGTACAGGTAGCGTCAATCTCTTTACACAGCGCATTCGCCAGATCAACGTCAAACCCTACGATCTTGTTGTTAGCATCGATCGATTCAAACGGAGGATAAGACGCTTCGGTGGCGAAACGAATGGTTTGGGCTGCGGTAGCGGAAAGGCTAAAACCTGCGATTAGCGCGGCAATCAGAACTTTTTTCATTGTATTGTCCCGAATCTTAGTGAGAAAGATAGTTTTTAAACGCTTCGGTTTGCGGGTTGGCAAAGCAGCTCGCATCCCCAAACTCGACGATATGACCGTTTTCCATGTACACCACGCGACTGGCCGTTTTACGAGCAACTTCCACTTCGTGGGTGACGATCACCTGAGTAATATTGGTTTCCGCCAGCTCACGAATGATGCTGACGATTTGGGCGGTGATTTCCGGGTCAAGCGCTGCGGTAGGCTCATCAAACAGCAGCACCTGTGGTTCCATCATCAACGCGCGGGCAATGGCCACACGCTGCTGCTGGCCGCCGGACAGATGCAGTGGATAGCGATCGCTGTACGGCTTCAGACGCAGTCGTTCCAGCAGTTTCTCGGCACGCGCCATCGCTTGCTCTTTTGTCAGACCCAGTACGCGGCAGGGCGCTTCAATCAGGTTCTGCACCACCGTGAGATGCGGCCAAAGATTATATTGCTGGAAGACCATGCCCACGTTTTGACGCAGATCCCGAATGGCTTTATCTGACGGGGTTTTCGTGAAGTCGAAACGGTTACCCGCAATAGAGAGCGTGCCCGAGCGCGGCATCTCAAGCAGGTTGAGTACGCGCAGTAGCGAGCTTTTCCCGGCTCCACTTGGGCCAAGTAACACCAGTGTTTCACCCTGAGGGCAATCCAGCGTGATATCGAACAGCGCCTGATGCGCGCCGTAGAAGCAGTTAATGCCGTTTAATTGAATACTCATTGACACTCGATACTGGCAGTCTGATAGCTATTGAAGCCGCAGATACTACCTTTGACAGAATAGTTATGCAATATTTATGCGTTAAAAGTTAAATGCAAACCGCATTCTTCTCTAAACATAGCACAAAATAGCGGGGCCACCAGTGGGCAAGAATAATTGTCGGCATTCTATGCAGAATGCCAGACAATTAATGGGGGTTATGATTTGGGCGAGTAAATGGCGCGATTAACGGTTTTCGACAGACTGGCGCAACGTCCCGGCAGGCGCGTGTACGCTGCCGCCCAGATAGCGTACATCATCAACGACCCAGCACTGGCCTTCGCGGATCATCAGCACTTCATCACGCCAGCTCTGGTCACCCTGTTTCAGCTCTACGCGTAGCGGAATGTTGCGTGCATCACTATTCGGAATAGTCGATGCGCTGGCGACGCTGGCACTGTCCGGTAACGTAGCCCGACTGGAGAACGGATCGCTGTTAAACAGGTCGCGGTGTGCGTTATCGCGGCTGGCATCGTTCAGCAGTTTAGCCAGGTTGTCGCTAAGGTATGGACGAAGTGGGGTAAGATCATTGTTTCGATGCTGAATACGGTAATCATAGAATTGTTGAGCCACGCTGTCTGGCCCGCCTTCTACGCATGAACCGCTACGCGTGCCGTTATCTTTATAGACCGGCGTCACGGTCGTACAGGCGCTGAGAAGTAGTGCAAATGGAACCAGCAGAGAGAGTTTCGAGTAGCGCATAATGATTTCCTTATTAGCTTTCTACTATTAGTGTTCTACGTTGATAGAATATATCCTTTCAATGATAGTGGATCGGTTCGATAATGCTTTTGAGATCGTGCTCTTAGCGCAAAAAGGAGATTAACCATGCAGTTTTCGACTACCCCTACGCTGGAAGGGCAGAGCATCGTGGAATACTGCGGTGTTGTGACTGGCGAAGCCATTTTAGGCGCGAATATCTTCCGCGATTTTTTCGCCGGCATTCGCGATATTGTCGGCGGTCGCTCCGGCGCGTATGAAAAAGAGCTGCGTAAAGCGCGTGAAATTGCTTTCCAGGAGCTGGGCGAACAGGCCAAAGCGCTGGGTGCTGATGCAGTGGTCGGTATTGATATTGATTACGAAACCGTGGGCAAAGACGGCAGTATGCTGATGGTGAGCGTCAGCGGTACCGCGGTGAAAACTCGCCGATGAAGCGTCTGTTGTGTCTGCTGGCATTTACGCTGTTGCTGGTGGGATGTGCTGGCGAAAAAGGGATTGTCGACAAAGACGGGTATCAGTTAGATACCCGCCGTCAGGCACAGGCTGCTTATCCACGCATTAAAGTGCTGGTTATCCATTACACGGCCGATGATTTTGACTCTTCTCTGGCTACGCTGACCGATAAAAACGTCAGCTCGCACTATTTGATCCCGGCTGTGCCGCCGCTCTACCACGGCAAACCGCGTATCTGGCAACTGGTGCCGGAAAAAGATCTGGCCTGGCATGCGGGGATTAGCTTCTGGCGTGGCGCTACGCGTATTAACGATACCTCAATTGGCATTGAGCTGGAAAACCGCGGCTGGCAAAAATCGGCAGGGATAAAATATTTTGCGCCGTTTGAGCCCGCGCAGATTCAGGCGCTGATCCCATTGGCGAAAGATATTATCGCCCGCTACGACATAAAACCGCAGAACGTGGTAGCCCATGCGGACATCGCGCCGCAACGTAAGGACGATCCTGGACCGCTTTTCCCATGGAAAGTGCTGGCCGAACAGGGAATTGGCGCGTGGCCGGACACTCAGCGCGTAGCGTTTTATCTTGCCGGGCGAGCACCTCATACGCCGGTAGCAACCGAATCTTTACTCGATCTGCTGTCGCGTTACGGCTATGAGATAAAATCTGATATGACGCCGCGCGAACAGCAGCGGGTGATTATGGCCTTCCAGATGCACTTCCGCCCGACGCTGTGGAACGGCGTGGCGGATGCGGAAACTCAGGCGATTGCCGAAGCGTTACTGGAAAAATACGGGCAGGGTTAACGCAGAACACCAATGCCCGATGGTGCTTAGCTTATCAGGCCTACGGCTAATTTAGGCTGGATTTTGTAGGCCGGATAAGGCGCTTGCGCCGCCATCCGGCAATGGTTAACGCGGCAGCTTACCGTGGTCGCGCAGCCAGGCCGCGGTACGTTCAATCCCTGCATCCAGCGTCACAATGGGCTGATAACCCAACTCTTCCTGAGCGCGGGTAGTATCCAGCGTAAAATCAAAATTTAGCTTCGAGACGCCGTAATGCGTCAGCTTTGGCTCTTTTGCCGATTTATTGCCTAAGCGCTCCATGCTGCGGGCAATCATGTCCAGCATCGGGTAGGGAACGGAGCGGATCCGACAATCAATATTCAGCTCGTCGATGAGTTTCTGCACAATGCTGCGCAGAGTGCGATGCTCGCCGTTGGTAATGTTGTACGCGCGACCTGACGGCAGCTTATCGCAGGCTTGCTGACTTGCCAGCCACATCGCGTGCACTGCATTTTCGTAGTAGGTCATATCTACCAGCGCACTTCCGCCGTGCGGCAACAGGATGCTGCCATAGTGGTACATCATATGGGCCAGGCGCGGGATAAAGACCTTATCGTGTGGTCCGAACAGGCTTTGCGGACGCAATACCGTAAAACGCGTCTGCGGGTTGGCCTGCGCCAGCAACGCGATCACGTCTTCGCCAGCTGCTTTGCTGCGGGCAAATTCATTGGCGAAGCGGTGCGGACGAAAGTCCTCTTTGATATCGCGATGGTGGTGATAATCAAAATAGAGCGACGGCGAGGAGATATGAATGAAGTTGCGAACGCCCCAGGCCACGGCCCACTCGCCCAGACGGCGAGTTGCGCGAACGTTGGCCAGATCGAAGGCTTCCTGAGTTCCCCACGGTGAGGTAAAACTGGAGCAGTGCCACAGCGTGTCGATGCCGGCAAGCATTACTTTTGCTTGCGAAGAAACCAGTTCGGTCAAATCCGCATGCACAAATTCTGCGCCCATTTTCTCCAGCAGCTTGCCCATCGCTTCGTTGCGACCGGTGGCTCTGACGCTGACGCCTTTGCTGCATAAAAACTCAACCGCGTTTCGGCCCAAGCCGCTGGTGGCTCCGGTAACCAGTACCTTCATATCAATCCACTGTGTTTAAAAAACGTCGTGCGCATTCTTCCGTGAAATACGCCTGTATGCAATGGGAAACATGAAAGAATACAGGCTCTTTTTATCATTAGTCTGTGATTTGTTCTGCAAGTTTGGCTATACGCTTCGCCATCCCCCTGAAAATGAACAGGTGCGCGGGGATCATCAACAGCCAGTAGAAGAGTCCAGGCATACCGTGCGGATGCCACCAGGCGCGTACATCAATGCGTCGATGATCGCCTTTATCTTCCAGTGTGAAGCTCAGGCGACCCAATCCCGGCGCTTTCATCCCAAACAGCAGCGTCAGCTGTTTCTCCGGCTCAACGATGATGACTTTCCAGCTATCAACGGTGTCGCCAACTTGCAATAGTGGGTGTTCGGGACGACCTTTTGCCAGCTTATGGCCGACCAGCAGGTCCAAGGCCGCGCGCGTCTTCCATAGAATATTGCCAAAGAAATAGCCTTCTTTGCCGCCGAGTCGATTCACTACCTGCCACAGTGCTTTTTTGCTGGCGGCGGTTTCAACGCTAAAGCCAGCTTGTTTGGCGAAATAGCCATATTCTGGACGCCAGCGGGCAAACGCCTGCGCGTCGTAACCCCAGTCGCTGGAGTTGACCAGCTTTTCTTCTTCCTTCAACGTACTGCGCACCGCGTCATCAAAGGCAATCAGCTTTTGCGGGATCAGCGCACGTAGTTTGGTGTCATCGGCCAGCAGGTCGTGTTTTAAGCCCTGGATCAGCGCCTTGGCCGTGGTTGGCGGCACTGACGTAATGACGTTTAAAAACCAGACCGAAATCCAGCGGGTAGGGAAGGGGATGGGGATGAGCAGGCGATGTTTACCGCTGACCGCCATAAAATGCTCGAACTGTTCCTGATAGCTCAACACCTGCGGGCCGGCTGCTTCGAGTACGCGGTGATGTTGCGTGGGATGATCCAACAACGCCACCAGGTAGTACATCAAATTCTCCAGCGCGATGGGTGTGGTACGTGAGCGCACCCAGCGCGGAGGGGTGAGTACCGGCAGGTTGTAGACCATGTCGCGCATCACTTCAAAGGCAGCGGAACCTGCCCCCACGATAATGCCCGCGCGCAATTCCGTCATTGGCACGCCTGATTCACGCAGAGTATCTGCGGTTATCTGTCGCGCACGCAGATGATCGGATTGTTCATGCCGGGGAGCCTGTAATGAGCTCAGGAAAATAAGCTGTTTGACCGCTGTATTACGCAGTGCATCGCGGACGTTCATCGCCACCTGACGTTCGTGGGCGATAAAATCACCGCCTTCACCCATGCCATGGACCAGGTAATAAACCGTATCAACACCCACCAGTAGCGGGGTGAGGTTATCTGGCCAATTCAAATCGACCTTATGGCAACTGACGTTGGCCAGTTGCTGCTTTTCCAGTCGTTCAATGCGACGTGCCGCAGCCAACACCTGATGCCCTTGCTGACTGAGCGCCTGTACCAAATGCTGACCAATGTAGCCACTGGCGCCAAGAACCAAAATCCGTTGCGGCACGCCCATCTCCTTATTGGGTTAAAAAAGTGCGCCAGTGGGCGACGACTTCAGCAAGTTGTTCACGTGATACGTCCAGATGCATCACCAGGCGCACAATCGGGGAGGCGTTAATCAGCACACCCTGCGCTTTCATATATTCACCCAGCGCGGCCGCGTGCTCTTCGCCAACGCGAACAAACAGCATGTTCGTGTCGTGGCGCATGACGTCCGCCCCTGCTTCGCGTAGTTGCTCCGCCATCCAGGCGGCGTTGTCATGGTCTTCCTGCAAACGCGCCACGTTATTTTTCAGTGCATACAGTCCGGCCGCCGCCAAAATACCCGCCTGGCGCATGCCGCCGCCGGTCATTTTGCGCCAGCGAATGGCACGCTTGATGTACTCGTGGCTGCCGACCAGCAGCGAGCCTACCGGCGTTCCCAGACCTTTGGAAAGACAAATGGTGAACGAGTCGCAGTATTGCGTGACATCTTTAAGCTCACAGCCATAGGCGACGATGGCGTTAAAAATACGCGCGCCGTCGACGTGCAGGGCAAGATTGCGCTCCCGGGTGAATTCCCAGGCCTCTTTCAGATACTCGCGCGGCAGCACTTTGCCGTTATGCGTGTTTTCCAGACTGAGCAGACGGGTGCGGGCAAAATGGATATCGTCTGCTTTGATTTTTGCTGCCACTTTGTCCAGCGGCAGGGAGCCATCCGGCGCGGCATCGATGGGTTGCGGTTGAATGCTGCCGAGCACCGCTGCGCCACCCGCTTCGTAGAGATAGTTATGCGCGCCCTGGCCGGCGATATACTCTTCGCCGCGCTGACAATGGCTGAGCAGTGCAACCAGGTTCGCCTGAGTGCCAGTAGGTAAGAAAATGGCAGCTTCTTTGCCAGAAAGCTCGGCCGCGTATTGCTGGAGGGCATTAACGGTAGGATCATCACCGTAGACGTCGTCCCCGACCGGGGCGGCCATCATCTCTTCGAGCATGGCGCGACTGGGTCGGGTGACGGTATCACTGCGTAAATCAATCATGGTATCTCCTTATTACACTTCATCCTTCAAGCTGCCTCGGCGTTGGCCGCACCCTCAAACCCCAGTCACATAGTATTCCTATGCTCCTGGGGATTTTCGGGCTTGCCGCCTTGATGCATCATGAATGATTTTGTGTGTGGTTTAATAAGGATGTTTTACCTGAGCCAGTTAGTTTTCGCCAGTTCGATCACTTCATCACCGCGTCCGCTGATGATTGCGCGCAGCATATACAGGCTAAAACCTTTGGCTTGTTCGAGCTTGATCTGCGGCGGGATCGCCAGCTCTTCTTTCGCCACCACCACATCGACCAGCACCGGACCGTCAATTGACATCGCCCTTTGCAGCGCCTCATCAACCTCTGAAGATTTCTCCACGCGAATGCCCGTGATGCCACAGGCCTCGGCAATCCGCGCGAAATTCGTGTCGTGTAGTTCGGTGCCGTCAGTCAGATAACCACCAGCTTTCATCTCCATCGCCACAAATCCCAGCACGCTGTTGTTGAAGACAATAATCTTCACCGGTAACTTCATTTGTACCACCGACAGAAAATCGCCCATCAGCATGCTAAAGCCGCCGTCACCGCACATTGCCACAACCTGACGTCCTGGTTCGGTCGCTTGTGCGCCGAGTGCCTGTGGCATGGCATTAGCCATCGACCCGTGGTTAAACGATCCAAGCAGGCGACGTTTGCCGTTCATTTTCAGATAGCGTGCTGCCCACACCGTTGGCGTGCCAACGTCGCAGGTAAAGATGGCATCGTCAGCGGCAAAGTGGCTGATCTGTTGCGCCAGATATTGCGGGTGAATGGCTTTATCGCTGGGTTTGGCTAAATCATCCAGCCCTTTGCGCGCCTCGCGGTAGTGCTCCAGTGCTTTGTCCAGGAACTGCCGCTCGGTTTTCTCTTCCACCAGAGGTAGTAGGGCACGTAACGTGGATTTAATATCGCCTACCAGCGCCATATCAACTTTACTGTGCGCGCCAATACTCGCCGGATTGATATCAATCTGAATAATTTTGGCGTCTGTGGGGTAGAACGGGCGATAGGGGAACTGGGTACCGAGCAGGATCAGCGTGTCGGCATTCATCATGGTATGGAAGCCGGATGAAAAGCCAATCAGCCCGGTCATACCCACGTCATAGGGGTTATCGTACTCAACATGCTCTTTCCCGCGCAGAGCGTGCACGATCGGGGCTTTGATTTTAGCCGCAAACTCAACCAGCTCTTTATGCGCACCGGCGCAGCCGCTGCCGCACATCAGGGCGATGTTGCTGGAGTAGCGCAGCAGTTGCGCCAGTTTTCTCAGCTCTTCCTCTTCCGGGGTGACTACCGGGAGCGGCGCATGATACCAGTGCGTGGTGGCGCTTTCAGGGGCGGGCTTCAGCGCCACGTCGCCGGGTAATACCACCACGGAGACGCCACGGTTGAGCACCGCTTTACGCATAGCTATAGCCAGCACCTGGGGGATCTGCTCAGGGCTGGAGACCAGCTCGCAATAATGGCTACATTCACGGAACAACTCTTGCGGGTGGGTCTCCTGAAAATAACCGCTGCCTATTTCACTGGATGGAATATGCGCGGCGATTGCCAGTACCGGAACGTGGTTGCGGTGGCAATCAAACAGGCCGTTAATCAGGTGCAGGTTGCCTGGCCCACACGAACCTGCGCAGACGGCCAGTTCGCCCGTCAACTGCGCTTCAGCGCCCGCGGCGAAGGCAGCAACCTCTTCATGACGGGTTGGCATCCAGTCAATTGTTCCCATACGATTCAGACTATCACTCAGACCATTTAGCGAGTCACCCGTTACACCCCAAATGCGTTTTACGCCAGCCTGTTCGAGTGTTTTAGCAATAAAAGCGGCAACCGTTTGTTTCATGGTTTTCCTTCTCCTCTAATGTGATACCGGTTACAAGTTTAGATGAAGATAATCGTTATGCTTCTCATTTCCCCCTTATTTCCGGCAGGTTTCATTTAACCTGTATTAAGCGTAGTTTGTTATTGGACATGGTGAAACAAGGAATAAATTCAAATGGTTATAAAACTATTAAATTCAGTTAACCGAGTACTGACTCACGAAGATTTTGGCAAGTTTTTGTTACGCCTTGCCGTCGGTGGGCTGATGCTGTTTCATGGGCTGCATAAACTGTTTGCTGGTATTGATGGCATCAGCGGTATGTTGATAGCGAAAGGTTTCCCGGGCTTTATTGCGTACGGCGTTCTGCTGGGAGAGGTTGTAGCGCCGTGTCTGATTATTCTAGGCATCCTGACGCGTCCTGCGGCGTTGGGGCTGGCGTTTACGATGATTGTGGCATGGTTGATGGTCGGGATGGGCGAAACCTGGACACTGGATAAAACCGGTGCATGGGCGATTGAAAGTCTGGTGTATTTCTTCATCGGCGCGCTGGCCGTGGCGTTTTTGGGGGCGGGGCGTTACTCCGTTGCAGGAAATTCTGCCTGGCGATAGTTACCATTTGAGAGTCAATACCGAGGCGGGGGTGCGCTGACGGTTTGCCCGCCTCGTCGATCTATATGTCATCACTGTTCCATAGTTTGTGCCGACGTCTCAGCGCTCGCTGCGTCAATGCCCTTGCCATCGCGGCGCCTATTTCAGCGCTGACAACCAGTCCCTGAATAAACGGACGATCGTGCATCAACCACGGCAGCCCGCCAAAAGCGATGCGATTGCGGGCGTTTTCCGGCGCTTGCAGCGTGTAATCTTCGCCGATATCCGGGATCTCATCGCCACAGGCCAGCAGTTGATCGCGTAGCGTTGGGAAAGGGATATCTTTGCTCTGCAATGCCCGTTGCCCTCGGGCGTCAATAAACACATCGAATTCGCTGCGTCGACCGTGGTGGTAAATTACCGTCATTTCCTGCTCATTCGTACGCTCATAATCCGCACCAAGTGTGAGGATCTCAATCAGCCCGGCGTCGTGCAGCGCCAGCAGTCGGCGGACTGATTCAGACGGGATTGCCGCATAATTATCGATAAACACGCGCGCCAGTCCTTGCTTAAAGCGCTTTTCATCAGGCGGATCAAGATGTGGGACGATCTCTTCGATTACCTCGTGTAGCCGCAGCAGGGTATAGCGCCACGCGACGGTACGCTGTTCCTGTTTGTTGCGTTCAACTTCAATCAGGTTGCGCTTCGCCCATTCAAAAGGATCGTGCTCAAGCCTGTCGGCAAAGCAGGCCTCGGGGAATGTATCGGCGTTGAGCGTCTCAAGTGCTATCTCTTGGCTCCATTGCGGGGCTGCATCTTGCAGTTGTTGTACAATAATCCGGAAAATGCGGTCCAGTAATCCTTTTTGCCCATGGACAATGACGTCTTCAATTGCTTCAGGCGTTGCGATGTTCAACGATTCATAGGGCAGAGGGCAGTAAAAATCCGCTTCAGGCAGCACACCGCTGCGCGACATTAGGGTCAGCTTCAGGCTTTGGCTGTCGGATTTACAGATAAACTGGAGTGCGTTATCAGCCCCGGTGGTGAAGGCACCGTGTTGGCAGGCCACGGCCATCGCTGCGTCAATCGCGCTGAGCGAGGTGCCGAGAATTCCTACCCGGCAAGCGCTAATCTGGACGTCCATTAGACCTGTCCACGGGCTGGGAAAAAACCTCCGTGTCTGTACATCCGTTTCAGGCCACAGATGACCAGTGGCAATAGCGGCGAAGTCCACCTCGACAGGCTGTGAAGCATGATTGATCCACAGAGAGACCCCATTCGGGTTTGCGCACAGGTCGGTGACTTCGCTTGATTCGTTTATGCTAATCGCGAAGCCTGAGCCTCGCGCTTTCTCGACGATAGCGAATAAACGATCGCGATAATAGTCACCGAGGATCACGCGGGGCAAAAATTGCCGTTCATGCAAAGAATTACGTTCAATCCGAAACTGCGCCAGATAGTCATCACTTTGATTCTGTAGCCACGTCAGATAACTGATATAAATCGGTGGGATCTCTATGCTGGCTATATTTGCCAGCATGAAGTCTGCGTTGTTGTCGCTGTTATAAGGCATGCCAACGCCCGCCTGTTCAGCTTGCTCATAAAGCTCTATTTCCAGCGGTTCACCGCGCTCAACCAGGGCATGAAACGTATAAATGCCGGTGGGACCGACGCCGACAATGGCCACTTTTTTCATGGGGATCCTTGTAGAAAGTTCGACGTGGTAGTCCTGGATTATGCTTAATCTGCGAAGGGTAAGTGTGGTCGATAATTTACGGGGGAAGGAGGTATTTTGCCGGGGAGAGTGAAAATATCAGAATTTTGCAGCGCCTGAGAGCATAAAAAAGGCCACCCGGTACAGCCAGGCAGCCTTTTGCACATCAGATACCGGCCAATTACGCCAGCACTAAATCACCCTGCGGATGGCAGGAACAGGCCAGCACATAACCTTCAGCGATTTCTGCGTCGGTCAGCGTCATGGTGCTGCTGACCGTGTAGTTACCGTCAACCACTTTGGTTTTGCAGCAGCCGCAAACGCCTGCACGGCATGCGGCGACAACCGGAACCTTGTTGCTTTCCAGCGCTTCCAGCAGCGTACTGCCCACCGGCGCATAGAACTCTTTCGCCGGCTGTAGCTTAGTAAACTTCAGACCACTGGTGGCGGCTTCGGCAACAGGTGTGAAGAACTGCTCTTTAAAGAAGCGCGTCACACCCAGTGCTTTGACTTCTTTCTCGACCAGATCCATATACGGTGCCGGGCCACAGGTCATCACGGTACGCGAGGTCAGATCCGGTACGCTTTTCAGCAGTTCGGTAGTCAGTCGGCCGGAAACAAAACCTTCGGTGGCATTGTTTTCAGCAACTAATGTCACCGGATATTCACGCCACTCGTCGGCAAAAATGACATCTTGCGGCGAGCGCACGTTAAAGATTACCTGTACATCCGCTTGCGGGCGGTACTTTGCCAACCAGCGACGCATTGACATGATTGGCGTAACACCACAGCCTGCGGCCAGCATCAGGAACTTGTCTTCCGCTTTATCTTCACAGGTGAACTCACCCATGGCATCGGACAGCCAGATATAGTCGCCGCGCTTCACGTCGCGGGTTAGCCACTGTGAACCTGCACCATCGTCAATCCGGCGGATGGTCAACGTAATGTACTCGCTAACGCCCGGCGTTGAGGAAATGGTGTAAGCACGCAGCGTATCCGCTGAATTACGTACGCTGACCAGTGCATACTGCCCGGCGCGGTAAGGATAATAATCGTGGCACAGCAACGAAATTGTCCATACATCCGGCGTTTCCTGATGGATGTGGTGAACCTGCATCCGCCATGGGCACTGATGAGTTGGCATTGTCATTCTTTACTCCTTACGCGCTCAGCAGTTGCTTCATGTCTTCTTCAACGGTGGTCACGGAACGCAGACCAAATTTCTCGTTGAGAACTGCCAGCAAATCCGGTGTGAAGAAACCAGGCGCAGTCGGGCCAGTGACGATGTTTTTCACGCCCAGAGACAGCAGGGTCAGCAGAATAACAATCGCTTTCTGTTCGAACCAGGAGAGCACCAGAGACAGCGGCAGATCGTTCACGCCACAGCCCAGTTTCTCTGCCAGGGTGACCGCCAGGATAATGGCAGAGTAGGCATCGTTACACTGACCGGCATCGACCAGACGCGGCAGACCTTCGATATCGCCGAATTCCAGTTTGTTGAAACGGTATTTACCGCAAGCAAGGGTCAGAATCAGGCAGTCGTCTGGTACGCTGGTGGCGAAGTCGGTGAAGTAGTTACGTTCACCACGTGCGCCGTCACAACCGCCAACCAGGAAGATGTGACGCAGTTTTTCGCGGCTCACCAGGTCGATCAGGGTATCAGCAGCGCCCAGCAGGGTCTGACGACCGAAACCTACGGTGATCAGGTGCGGAATTTCACTGTACGGGAAGCCAGCCATCTGCTGCGCCTGTGCGATAACCGGACCGAAATCGTCACCTTCAAGGTGGCTCACGCCCGGCCAGCCGACGATGCTACGGGTCCAGATACGGTCGTCGTAGGCGCCAACGGTTGGGTCGATGATGCAGTTAGAAGTCATCACGATTGGGCCAGGGAAGCGGGCGAATTCAACCTGCTGGTTCTGCCAGCCGCTGCCGTAGTTACCGATTAGGTGTTTGAACTTACGCAGTTCCGGATAGCCGTGTGCTGGCAGCATTTCACCGTGGGTATAAACGTTAACACCGGTGCCTTCAGTCTGCTCAAGCAGGTTGTACAAATCTTTCAGGTCGTGACCGGAGATCAGGATGCACTTACCTTCGGTTGCTTTTACGTTGACCTGAGTCGGGGTCGGGTGACCGTATTTAGTGGTTTCACCGGCGTCCAGAATGCTCATCACTTTGAAGTTCATCTGACCGATTTCCATTGAACACTCCAGCAGAGCGTTCATATCGGAAGGCCAGGTACCCAGCCACGCCATGATTTTGTGGTACTGAGCATAGATATCGTTGTCGTACTGACCAAGAACGTGGGCGTGCTCCATGTAAGCTGCCGCACCTTTCAGGCCGTACAGACACAGCAGACGCAGGCCGAGGATATTATCGCCGATGGTCGCTTTGTCTTTATTCGGGGTGAATTCAGCGGCCTGACGTTGCAGGTCGCCCAGATCGTCGCTGACCAGTTGCAGATCGGCCATCGGGTTGGTGACAGCTGCGTTCGCGTCGATGTTCAGGCATTGTGCTTTCAGGGCGTCGCGCATGGCGATAGCTTCACGGGCATAGCCAACAATACGCGGGGAATCGAAGTTTACGTTAGTCAGCGTGGAGAAGAACGCACGCGGCGCAAAGTTATCAACCTCATGGTCGATGATGCCGTATTCACGTGCTTTAACAGCCCATGCAGACAGACCTTGTAGGGAAGCAATCAGCAGATCCTGCAAATCGGAGGTTTCAGCCGTTTTACCGCACATACCCTGCGCGTAAGAGCAGCCGTTTCCTGCCGGAGTACGGATGGTTTGTTCACATTGCACACAAAACATGGTCACACCTTTTAAAGTTATATTTAATATACATGTTTAAGATTATGCCTGTGCGCGTAGGGATAAAAGGGATTTCTGCTACTACTTGCAGGGAGATTGATTTAGCGCAATTTTGGCGGTAGCTGACTACCGCCAGAGAGGTATTTGCCCGGGCGTCAGGCGGAGAAAAACGCCATCAGCAGAGGCACTAACAGACTCAAAATAAAGCCGTGGACGATGGCTGCCGGGACCATTTCCAGGCCGCCGCTGCGTTGTAAAACGGGCAGGGTGAAATCCATTGATGTCGCGCCGCATAATCCCAGTGCGGTAGAGCGGCTGCGGCCCACCATTCCTGGAATCAACATAATGGCGATCAGTTCACGGGCCAGGTCGTTAAAGAAGGCGGCACTACCAATTACGGGTCCGAACGATTCGGTCAACAGAATACCGGACAGGGAATACCAGCCAAAACCTGATGCCATCGCCAGCGCGGTTTTCAGCGGCAGACCGAGGATCAATGCATTGATAACCCCCGCCAGCATCGAACTGGCGACGACGACGACGGCCACGATCATCCCCCGACGGTTTAGCACAATTTGCTTTAAGGTCATACCGCTGTTGCGCAGTTGGATCCCCACCAGGAACAGTAAAAAGATTAACGTATATTCGCTGGCTTCGGTGGCATGCTGCAGAATGGAAAGCCCAGTGAGGCCGAGCAGGAAACCGATGACGACGACGCCGCAAAGCTGGAGCGACTCAAGCGCCATTGCAATTCGCGAGGGGAGCTTTTCTTGCTTGTGGTTGTGTCTCCAGGGCAGCGAACGCTCCAGCCAGAACAGCGCCGCAATATTACACAGTATAATGACCGTCACGCTGACTGCAGAATAATGAAGAATAGCTAACAGGTTGCTGGCGAGATTATCCAGAAACGCCAGGCTAATACCCATAAAAAAGAGAATAAGGTAGACGATCCAGCTCAACAGGCGATTGATAAGTTGTAATGCAGTCCTGTGCCGGAGCGGAATAAGGTAGCCCACAATAAGGGGAACCAGAATGATTAACAGCCCTGAAAACATGAAAACCAGATCCTTGCTGAGAAGTAAGACGAAATGCGCTAGCACACACTACTCAAAGCAAAGAGGGGAGTAAAGTTGCAAATAAAAGGAAATATAGAGAGGATAAAAAAGACCTGACTTGCGCCAGGCCTTTTTTGTTAGCGATTAATCGCGTTTTTCCAGCAGAGTGCGGTAAATAAGGCCGCCGAGTACCCCACCGATAATCGGCATAACCCAGAAGAACCACAATTGTTGCAATGCCCAGCCGCCCTGGAAAATGGCTACTGCGGTACTACGTGCCGGGTTTACGGAGGTGTTGGTGACTGGAATACTAATCAAGTGGATCAGAGTTAACGCCAGACCAATTGCGATAGGTGCAAAACCTGCCGGAGCATGTTTATCGGTCGCGCCGTGGATCACTAATAAGAAGCCTGCGGTCAGAATAATTTCAATGACGACGGCAGAAAGCATGGAATAACCGCCTGGTGAATGTTCACCAAAGCCGTTTGATGCAAAACCACTGGCCGTTGCATCAAAACCCGCTTTACCGCTGGCAATAAGATACAGTGCCGCTGCTGCAACAATACCGCCTACAACCTGAGCAATAACGTAACCAATAACATCTTTTGCCGGGAAACGACCGCCAGCCCATAAACCGAAGGTTACCGCCGGGTTAAAATGCCCACCTGAAATATGACCCACGGCGAATGCCATGGTTAATACGGTCAGGCCGAATGCCAGCGCGACACCGGCAAATCCAATTCCCAATTCCGGGAATGCGGCTGCCAGCACTGCACTACCGCACCCACCAAAAACGAGCCAAAACGTACCGAAGAATTCAGCTGCTAATTTCCTGAACATAACCACCTCAATTAAAAGTTCCGGGTTCGTATTCCTTGCCCGGTAATTCATCGCTAAAAGGGACGATGATGAAAGAGCGGGTATTTTAGAAAAAAATATCATCCCTTCGCCAGTTAAATTGATGAAAAAATTTGATTTAAGGCAATATGTTGCGATTCCTTTTTGAATCTTGGGTGAATGAAGCATAGTCCAATTAGCGAAAGGACGATGATTAAGTTCTGAAATTATATTCAGGAGAAAACATAAGAAGAATATTCTTATTTTTTTTGCTTTTGCGATTCACGCCAGATTGATATCGGGTGTCCTGAGCCCCCGCTTGCCGTTATACTCCTGATAACTTGAAGGAAAAAGTTAGCATTTCCGGAGGCTATATGATTCTCGAACGCGTTGAGATTGTTGGATTTCGTGGTATTAACCGTCTGTCGTTGATGCTGGAGCAGAGCAACGTGCTGATTGGGGAGAACGCGTGGGGTAAATCCAGTCTGCTGGATGCCTTAACCCTGCTGCTGTCGCCGGAGCCAGACTTGTATCATTTTGTCCGCGAGGATTTCTGGTTCCCGCCGGGCGACATACAGGGCCGGGAACACCACCTGCACATTATCCTGACGTTTCGTGAATCCCAACCGGGGCGTCACCGGGTACGTCGCTATCGCCCTCTGGAAGCCAGCTGGACGCCGTGCCAGGATGGCTATCACCGCATTTTTTATCGTCTGGAAGGCGAGTGTGCGGATGACGGTAGCGTTCTGACCTTGCGCAGTTTTCTTGACGGCGACGGCCATCCATTACCTCTCGATGACATTAACGATCAGGCGCGGCATCTTGTGCGCCTGATGCCGGTACTGCGTCTGCGCGACGCGCGATTTATGCGCCGGATCCGCAACGGTACCGTGCCGGATTCGGCGGACGTCGAAGTCACCGCCCGCCAACTGGATTTTCTGGCGCGTGAGCTGGCTACCCGACCGCAAAATCTGACCGACGGACAGATCCGCCAGGGGTTATCGGCCATGGTGCAGTTGTTGGAGCACTATTTTTCCGAGCAAGGGGCTGGCCAGTCCCGCTACCGTCTGATGCGCCGTCGCTCCAATAACGAACAACGGAGCTGGCGCTATCTGGACATTATTAACCGCATGATTGATAAACCCGGCGGACGTACGCACCGGGTTATTCTGTTGGGCCTGTTTTCGACCCTGTTGCAGGCCAAAGGCACGCTGAGGCTGGATAAAGACGCCCGACCTTTATTGCTGGTGGAAGATCCGGAAACGCGTTTACATCCCATCATGCTGTCGGTGGCCTGGCACTTGTTGAATTTACTGCCTCTGCAGCGAGTGGCGACAACCAATTCCGGTGAGCTGTTGTCCCTTACGCCCGTGGAACATGTTGTTCGTCTGGTTCGTGAATCATCCCGCGTCGCCGCCTGGCGGCTGGGGCCGGGTGGGATCAGTGCAGAAGATGGTCGGCGAATCGCATTTCATATTCGTTTTAATCGTGCGTCATCGTTGTTTGCCCGCTGCTGGTTGCTGGTAGAAGGCGAAACGGAAACCTGGGTTATTAACGAACTGGCCCGTCAGTGCGGACATCACTTTGATGCAGAAGGGATTAAAGTTATTGAATTCGCCCAGTCCGGCCTTAAGCCGCTGGTTAAATTCGCCCGCCGGATGGGTATCGAGTGGCATGTGCTGGTCGATGGTGATGAAGCCGGGAAAAAGTATGCGGCCACGGTACGTAGCTTATTGAATGACGACAGAGAGGAAGAGCGTGAGCATTTGACCATGCTCCCCGCGCTGGATATGGAACACTTTATGTATCGCCAAGGGTTTGCTGACGTCTTTCACCGGGTGGCGCAAATCCCGGAGAACGTGCCCATGAATATGCGCAAAATTATCTCCAAGGCGATACATCGTTCGTCAAAACCGGATTTAGCCATTGAGGTAGCGATGGAAGCCGGGCGGCGCGGCGTTGACGCAGTGCCAACGCTGCTGCGAAAAATGTTTTCCCGCGTGCTGTGGCTGGCACGCGGCAGAGCGGATTAGTGGCGAAACATCGACGACAGCTGCGAATGGATGCTGTCCAGTAGCTGATAGCGGCGGCGGTATTCTGCGCGTTTTTTGCTGGCAATATCCGCCTCGCTTTTTCGCGCCAGCGTGCGCGGAATATGATAGTACCCGTGTCTGTCGCACTCGCCGCCAACCGATTCCCAAAATGCGTTGTAGTCGGAATGAATTACCTTATTTTTATCGTGGTAGCGTTGGCTGCGAAAGATATGCTGTTCATTGCTGACTGCCATAACATTATCGATATTCAATCGCTCTGCTAACCGGCAAATGGCTTCCATTACAATACGTTTTGGGAATATCCCGTGACAAGACTTAGTCGCTTTTTGGATTGCTTCGTGAGGAAGTTGCGCATTGCCCTGCACACCGCCAATAAATAATGTACTTTTGCCATTATATTCGCAGAACGTAAACGTCATTTTAGTCAGTACGTCGCCGTCGCCATTTTGCACCTGAATAGTGCTCTCTCCCTCTTTATCCAGCACCGGGAACATCATCATGGTTACGGTAAATATATCGCCATCTTTGCCTTCAATTTGCGCCAGTTGTAAGCCGTCATTGCTTAATAAGGCGTTAAATTCTGCGGGTAAAAATGCATGGCGGATAACATTATAATGAAAACGCACCGCGTCTAAACGCATTTTACGGGTGAAGTTTGCGGCAAGGTAAGGACGATGCAAACGCACCGGCAATCGGGGTTGGTGGGATAGCAGGTTTTCAAGATCCGGCCATTGGGACAGTTCTGTCATCCATTCCTGGGTGAGGCGAGGTATCAAGAGTGAGCGCCAGATAAACTTACGACGAAAGCTCCGCTTATCCCAGCAATGTGCGGGACGTAAATGACCGCTGCTCAGGCTGTAAAAAAGACCAAAGCTGGTGACGGGTTTGGTGGAAAGAAAAGTGCTTTCAGTTAGTTGACTCATAATATAAATCCGATTGATACCCTGGTACTAATTTCAGCACAGCGGATCTTAACCATTCATCAATAACTCTGTTATTCTTGCGCTTTTCAACGGCGATTTATTTAACGTTGATGTTTAGCACTCCACTCTGGTGGACGTATTGGGGGAATTGGGACATTTATGAAGCTCAAGGGAAAAATCAAAAAACGCTATTTTCTGTTCGCCATCATCCTTATTGTGGCGGTAATTGCACTTTGGCGAACGCTTAATGCGCCTTTACCTCAGTATCAAACATTAATTGTTCGTCCGGGCGATCTGCAGCAAAGCGTGCTGGCTACCGGTAAACTGGATGCGCTGCGTAAAGTTGACGTCGGGGCGCAGGTCAGCGGGCAGTTAAAAACGCTGTCGGTCGCGATTGGCGATAAAGTCAAAAAAGATCAGTTGCTCGGCGTAATCGATCCTGAACAGGCGCAAAACCAAATCAAAGAGGTTGAAGCGACGCTAATGGAATTGCGCGCCCAGCGTTTACAGGCAGAAGCTGAGTGGAAACTGGCGCGGGTGACGCTTTCCCGTCAGCAACAGCTGGCAAAAACCCAGGCCGTTTCACAGCAGGATCTCGACACGGCGGCCACCGAAATGGCGGTCAAACAGGCGCAAATTGGCGCAATTGACGCGCAAATTAAACGTAATCAGGCTTCTCTCGATACGGCAAAAACCAACCTTGATTACACCCGCATTGTCGCGCCAATGGCAGGCGAAGTAACGCAAATTACTACCCTACAAGGGCAAACCGTTATTGCCGCTCAGCAGGCACCTAATATTCTGACGCTGGCGGATATGAGCACCATGCTGGTAAAAGCGCAGGTTTCTGAGGCTGATGTAATTCACCTGCAACCTGGGCAAAAAGCCTGGTTTACCGTACTGGGCGATCCGCAGACACGCTACGAAGGCACGCTGAAAGATGTTCTTCCGACGCCAGAGAAAGTGAATGATGCGATTTTCTACTATGCCCGCTTCGAAGTTCCCAATCCGAAAGGGATCCTGCGTCTGGATATGACCGCGCAGGTCCATATCCAGCTCACTGATGTCAAAAATGTTCTGACGATCCCGCTGTCGGCACTGGGCGATCCTATTGGTAACAACCGCTATAACGTCAGGCTACTGCGTAACGGCGAAACCCGCGAACGTGAAGTGGTTATCGGCGCGCGGAATGACACCGATGTGGAGATCGTGAAAGGGCTGGAAGAGGGTGATGAAGTCATTACCGGCGAGGGCAACGCTGGAGCTGCAAAATGACAGCATTGCTTGAACTGAGCCATATCCGCCGCAGCTATCCCTCAGGTGAAGGCCAGGTTGAGGTGTTGAAGGACGTATCCTTGAGCATTCAGGCCGGGGAAATGGTGGCGATTGTCGGGGCGTCGGGTTCGGGTAAATCGACGCTGATGAACATTCTCGGCTGTCTGGACAAACCTACCAGCGGTACGTATCGGGTTGCCGGACGGGATGTCTCCACGCTGGATAGCGATGCGCTGGCACAGCTGCGCCGTGAGCATTTCGGCTTTATCTTCCAGCGCTATCATTTGCTGTCACATTTAACCGCGGCGCAAAATGTCGAGGTGCCTGCGGTCTACGCTGGCACCGAGCGTAAGCAGCGCCTGGCGCGTGCGCAGGAATTACTCCAGCGGCTGGGTCTGGGCGACAGGGTTGATTATCAACCTTCTCAACTTTCCGGTGGTCAGCAGCAGCGGGTCAGTATCGCACGTGCACTGATGAACGGGGGACAGGTTATTCTTGCCGACGAACCCACCGGTGCACTGGATAGCCATTCCGGCGAAGAGGTGATGGCGATTTTGCATCAGCTGCGCGATCGCGGACACACGGTAATTATCGTCACGCACGACCCGCAGGTTGCCGCACAGGCCGAGCGGGTCATTGAAATTCGTGACGGCGAGATTGTGCGCAATCCGCCGCCACAGAAACCCTCTGGCGGACGCGATATCGCGGAGCCAACGGTGAAAACGGCATCCGGCTGGAGCCAGTTTGTCAGCGGTTTTCGTGAAGCGCTTACCATGGCCTGGCTGGCAATGGCTGCGAATAAGATGCGAACGCTACTGACCATGCTTGGGATCATCATCGGTATTGCTTCTGTGGTGTCGATCGTGGTGGTAGGCGATGCGGCTAAACAACTGGTTCTGGCAGATATTCGCGCTATTGGTACTAACACCATTGATATCTATCCTGGCAAAGATTTCGGCGACGACGATCCGCAATATCAACAGGCATTGAAGTATGACGATTTGACGGCGCTACAGAAGCAGCCCTGGGTCAGTTCGGTAACACCTGCAGTATCGAAGAACCTGCGGTTACGCTATGGCAATATCGACGTTGCTGCCAGTGCTAACGGCGTGAGCGGCGACTATTTCAACGTCTATGGCATGACATTTAGCGAAGGGACCACCTTTAACGCCGAGCAACTGGCGGGGCGCGCTCAGGTGGTGGTGCTCGACAGTAATACCCGGCGCCAGTTGTTCCCCAATAAAGCGAAAGTTGTCGGCGAAGTCGTGCTGGTGGGAAATATGCCGGCCACGGTAATTGGCGTTGCAGAAGAGAAACAGTCGATGTTCGGCAGTAGCAAGATCCTGCGGGTCTGGCTGCCCTACAGCACCATGTCCGGACGAATTATGGGGCAGTCGTGGCTGAACTCGATCACCGTGCGAGTAAAGGATGGTTTTGACAGTGCCCAGGCCGAACAGCAACTGACCCGACTGTTGACGTTGCGCCACGGTAAGAAGGATTTCTTCACCTGGAATATGGACGGTGTCTTGAAAACCGCTGAAAAGACCACACGTACATTACAACTCTTCCTGACGCTGGTGGCGGTGATTTCGCTGGTGGTTGGTGGGATTGGCGTGATGAATATTATGCTGGTTTCGGTAACCGAACGAACGCGTGAGATTGGCATTCGTATGGCGGTAGGCGCGCGTGCCAGTGATGTGCTGCAACAGTTCTTAATTGAAGCGGTGTTAGTGTGTCTGGTTGGCGGCGCGTTGGGCATTAGCCTGTCGATGCTGATCGCCTTTACACTTCAGCTATTCCTGCCGGGCTGGGAAATTGGATTCTCACCCGTCGCGCTGTTGACGGCGTTCCTGTGTTCGACTGCAACCGGGGTGTTGTTTGGCTGGCTACCGGCGCGGAATGCGGCACGTCTGGATCCAGTAGATGCTCTGGCGCGGGAATAATGCCACAGAGATAAAAATGCCAGCCGCAAAGGCTGGCATTTTGACTGCGGGATGTACACAATGAGACAGAAGAGCTATGCGACAGCTTCTGCTTCAATGACAGGCACGATGACACTGGCATGATTGCCTTTTGGCCCCTGGTGGACATCAAACTGGACAGACTGTCCGGCTTTTAGCGTTCTGTAACCATCCATCTGAATGGTGGAATAATGGGCGAAAATATCTTCGCCGCCGCCTTCGGGGCAAATGAAACCAAACCCTTTGGCGTTGTTGAACCACTTAACAGTACCCGTTTCCATACTTCGACATCCTTCGTAAATCTTATATAAGTAAGATGGAATGAACCGGTGGCGGAGTGGGGGCTGTTCAAAACCTCGCCAACTCTCGAAACTACAATTTAGAGAAATCAGGCGGGGCGTCAAGCGCCAGGCAGACAGAATAGGGTAAAAATGCATCAAAATTTGAAGCAGTTAACGCTATTGTCGGTTATGTGACAGATGTCGCGGATGGCACTAATAGATGATAGTTATCTAATACTTGAGGTAGATTGATTGTGCGCATAGGCTGCTTGTCAGCGGCAAGATTTTCTGCCGGAAACCGTAACTGAAGATGACGACTGACAATGGGTAAGACGAACGACTGGCTGGATTTCGATCTGCTGGCGGAAGACAAATTGCGCGACGCGCTAAAACCGCCATCTATGTATAAAGTGATATTAGTCAATGATGATTACACTCCGATGGAGTTTGTTATTGACGTGTTACAAAAATTCTTTTCTTATGATGTAGAACGTGCAACGCAACTGATGCTTGCAGTTCACTATCAAGGCAAAGCGATTTGCGGCGTGTTTACTGCCGAAGTGGCTGAAACCAAAGTAGCGATGGTGAACAAATATGCGAGGGAGAACGAGCATCCGTTGCTGTGTACGCTGGAAAAAGCCTGAATGCAGGCATAAACATTGGGGGAGGTGCCTATGCTCAATCAAGAACTGGAACTCAGTTTAAACATGGCTTTCGCCAGAGCGCGCGAGCACCGACATGAGTTTATGACCGTCGAGCACTTGTTACTGGCGTTGCTCAGTAACCCGTCGGCCCGCGAAGCGCTGGAAGCGTGTTCTGTGGATCTGGTGGCGCTCCGTCAGGAACTCGAAGCCTTCATTGAACAGACCACACCTGTATTGCCTGCCAGTGAGGAAGAGCGCGACACGCAGCCGACGTTGAGTTTTCAGCGTGTACTGCAACGTGCGGTCTTTCATGTTCAGTCCTCCGGACGCAATGAAGTTACCGGCGCAAATGTGCTGGTTGCTATCTTCAGCGAGCAGGAATCTCAGGCGGCTTATCTGCTGCGTAAGCATGAAGTAAGTCGTCTTGATGTGGTGAATTTTATCTCTCATGGCACGCGTAAAGATGAACCCAGCCAGTCTTCTGACTCTGGGAATCAGCCAAATAACGAAGAGCAAGCTGGCGGGGAGGACCGTATGGAGAACTTCACGACTAACCTTAACCAGCTTGCCCGAGTGGGCGGAATTGATCCGCTCATTGGCCGGGACAAAGAGCTGGAGCGCGCCATTCAGGTACTGTGCCGTCGCAGAAAAAACAACCCGCTGCTGGTGGGAGAGTCTGGTGTCGGTAAAACCGCCATTGCCGAAGGCCTCGCCTGGCGTATCGTCCAGGGTGATGTGCCTGAAATCATGGCTGATTGCACCCTTTACTCCCTGGATATCGGCTCGCTGCTGGCAGGCACTAAATATCGCGGTGATTTTGAGAAACGCTTTAAGGCGCTGCTGAAACAGCTGGAACAGGATACTAACAGCATTCTGTTTATCGATGAGATCCACACCATTATCGGTGCGGGTGCGGCATCGGGCGGCCAGGTGGATGCGGCTAACCTGATCAAGCCGCTGCTCTCCAGCGGTAAGATCCGTGTTATAGGCTCCACAACCTATCAGGAATTCAGCAATATCTTTGAAAAGGACCGTGCGTTAGCGCGCCGTTTCCAGAAAATCGATGTCACTGAACCATCGGTAGAAGAGACCGTGCAGATAATCAATGGTCTGAAGCCGAAATACGAAGCGCACCATGACGTCCGCTATACCGCCAAAGCGGTGCGTGCAGCGGTCGAACTGGCGGTGAAATACATTAACGATCGTCATCTGCCGGATAAAGCGATTGACGTGATTGATGAGGCGGGCGCGCGTGCGCGTCTGATGCCGGTCAGTAAGCGCAAGAAAACCGTCAACGTGGCGGATATTGAGTCCGTGGTGGCCCGCATTGCGAGGATCCCGGAGAAGAGCGTATCGCAGAGCGATCGCGACACGCTGAAAAACTTGGGCAACCGTCTGAAAATGCTGGTATTCGGACAGGATAAAGCCATTGAGGCGCTGACTGAAGCGATCAAAATGAGCCGTGCCGGGCTGGGACACGAGCATAAGCCGGTCGGTTCGTTCCTGTTTGCCGGACCAACTGGCGTCGGTAAGACCGAAGTCACGGTGCAGCTCTCCAAAGCCCTCGGCATTGAACTGCTGCGTTTTGATATGTCCGAGTATATGGAACGCCACACGGTCAGCCGTCTGATTGGTGCGCCTCCAGGATATGTCGGTTTTGACCAGGGCGGTTTGCTGACTGATGCTGTTATTAAGCATCCGCATGCGGTACTGCTGCTGGATGAAATCGAAAAAGCGCACCCGGATGTCTTTAACCTGTTGCTGCAGGTGATGGATAACGGCACGCTGACCGACAATAACGGGCGTAAAGCGGATTTCCGCAACGTGGTGCTGGTCATGACCACCAACGCTGGTGTACGTGAAACTGAGCGTAAATCGATTGGGTTGATTCATCAGGACAACAGTACTGATGCGATGGGCGAAATCAAAAAAGTGTTTACGCCGGAATTCCGTAACCGTCTCGACAACATTATCTGGTTCGATCATCTCTCTACCGAGGTGATTCATCAGGTTGTTGATAAGTTTATCGTCGAGCTTCAGGTTCAACTGGATCAGAAAGGTGTCTCTCTTGAAGTGAGTCAGGAAGCTCGTGACTGGCTGGCAGAGAAAGGCTATGACCGCGCAATGGGCGCACGTCCAATGACGCGTGTTGTCCAGGATAACCTGAAAAAACCATTGGCTAACGAACTGCTGTTCGGTTCGCTGGTAGATGGCGGTCAGGTGACCGTTGCGCTGGATAAAGAGAAAAATGAGCTGACCTATGGTTTCCAGAGTGCACAAAAGCACAAGCCAGAAGCAGCACATTAATCTTTAATCACCTAATGAGCCGGGCGTAATGCCCGGTTTTTTTTCGCCTGAAAGTAAAGATTTGAATTGGGGAGATTCGGAGAGTTTAAACGGCAGGCAAAAAATAAGCCTGCGTAAGGGAGATTACGCAGGCTAAGGAGGTGGTTCCTGGTACAGCTAGCATTTATGGGTTATGTTTTTCAGCGGAGTGGATAATACCCTTAATGAACGAAACGGTATGTGATCGATTTCTAAGAATCTTCCGAACGCTGAAAAATAACCGTAATTAACTACTTAGCATGCGGGTTACGTGTGGACTCACTGGCAAAATTACGCATCAACAATGCATAATTCAGATCGATATCCTCTGGTACAGGCATCCACACGGTGTAACCATCGCCCGGCGCAACTGGCATGGCTTCGCCTTTCGCGTTTTCCATCTGCTCGAGAGTAAAGTTGATATTGCCTTGTGGGGTCATCAGCTCCAGGCTGTCGCCGACGGTGAATTTGTTTTTTACCAGCACGGCCGCCAGTTCACCTTTACGTTCGCCGGTGAATTCGCCGACAAACTGCTGACGCTCGGAAACAGAGAAGCCGTATTCGTAGTTTTGATAGTCGTCATGTGTATGGCGGCGCAGGAACCCTTCGGTGTAACCACGATGCGCCAGGCCTTCCAGCGTTTCCAGCAGTTGTGGGTCGAACGGTTTACCGGCTGCAGCATCATCAATGGCTTTACGATAGACCTGCGCGGTACGTGCACAGTAATAGTACGACTTGGTGCGGCCTTCGATCTTCAGGGAATGCACGCCCATCTGCGTCAGGCGCTCAACGTGGGCAATGGCACGTAAATCCTTCGAGTTCATGATGTAAGTGCCGTGTTCGTCTTCGAATGCGGTCATGTACTCACCCGGGCGCTGGGCTTCCTCAATCATAAAGACTTTGTCTGTTGGTGCGCCAATACCCAGCGTGGGTTCGACGTTTTGTACCGGGATAGGCTCGTACTTATGCACGATATTGCCCACTACATCTTCTTTCCCCTCCTGCACGTTGTATTCCCAGCGGCAGGCATTGGTACAGGTACCCTGGTTTGGGTCACGCTTGTTGATGTAGCCAGAGAGCAGGCAACGGCCGGAGTAGGCCATGCACAGCGCGCCGTGAACGAAGATCTCAAGCTCCATATCCGGCACCTGGGTGCGGATCTCTTCAATCTCTTCCAGCGACAGCTCACGGGAGAGGATCACGCGGGTCAGCCCCATCTGCTTCCAGAACTTCACCGTCGCCCAGTTTACGGCGTTAGCCTGTACCGAAAGGTGAATGTCCATGTCAGGGAAGTTTTCGCGCACCAGCATAATCAGACCAGGGTCTGACATGATCAGTGCATCCGGCCCCATTTCCACCACCGGTTTCAGATCACGAATGAAGGTCTTCAGCTTGGCATTATGTGGGGCAATGTTAACCACCACATAGAATTTTTTACCCAGTTCATGGGCTTCATTAATACCGAGCTGCAGGTTTTCGTGGTTGAATTCGTTGTTGCGTACGCGCAGTGAGTAACGCGGTTGGCCCGCATACACAGCGTCTGCGCCATAGGCGAAAGCGTAACGCATGTTTTTCAGCGTTCCCGCCGGGGAAAGGAGTTCCGGTTTAAACATAATTTTCTCATTCTGATGACAGGTCAGACTCGCCCCACTCAATGAGGCGGTTAGGGGAGTGCCCCCATATTAAGGGCGGGCATTGTAGCGCTGCAGGGAAGGCAGGTAAAGAAAAACGCCGGGCGACAGCGTTGCGTTACCCGGCTGAGCGAGTAATTATCAGGTCTTATCTTTTATCGTCTGACTGACACCATTGGTCTTAACCGAAGTAATACCGGTCTCGCGTGACTGTTCATTCGCATACAGTTGACTGCTACCAATAATCTGGTGGTTTGCAGCTTTCAGGTTGAAATGTAATTTTCCATTAGCCGCTGTTTTTTTCTCATAACGCTCATCCAGAGGGCTGTTAGCCTGGACAGATGCGATCCCTTTTTCCGCAGCGCCTTTGGTAGTGTAAAGCTCGCTGGTAAGGATTATTTCCCCGTTCCCAGCTTTAAGAACAAAGCGGTACTGATCATCGCTACTTTTACTTAATTCAAACCAACCAGCCATATGAACTCCTTGATTAAAAGTTTTAGATCAAACAGTTATTGACGACAGTGTTGTCAGAAAGAGTATGAGCGATATTTGGAGAGTTGCTAGTCACCAGGGCCCCATGAAGCAGCGGGCCCTGAAGGGCAGGAGTGTTTAAGCAATTCGGCAGGCGTCGGCTTCCCAGCGATACCCCACGCCATAGACCGCGCGGATAAACGACTGCTCAGCATCCAGCGACTCCAGCTTGCGTCGCAGGTTCTTAATATGGCTGTCGATGGTGCGGTCGGTAACGACGCGATAATCGTCATAGAGATGGTTAAGCAATTGTTCTCGGGAGAATACTTTTCCCGGCTCATGTGACAACGTTTTAAGTAAGCGGAATTCAGCGGGTGTTAAATCGAGCATCTTCCCACGCCAGGAGGCCTGAAAACGGCCTTCATCGACGATAAGCGGGCTTTCTGCATCCATTTGTTGTAGTTCGCGCTGCGGTTTGCATCGGCGCAGGATCGTTTTAACACGCGCGACGACTTCGCGCGGGCTGTACGGTTTACAAATATAATCATCTGCACCGATCTCCAGCCCCAGCAGGCGATCAATCTCTTCGATTTTAGCGGTTACCATCATGATGGGGACTTCTGAGAAGCGGCGGATTTCCCGACACAGGGTCAGACCATCGGTACCGGGCAGCATCAGATCCAACAAGATCAGATCGGGCGGTGTTTGGCGCACGTAAGGCAGAACCAGGTCGCCGTGGCTGATGAGCGTAGGAGCGTAGCTCGCTGCCCGCAGGTAGTCGATGAGCAGTTGCCCCAGCTTGGGTTCGTCTTCCACGATCAGAATACGCGGTGTGTTTTCATCAATGGGTAACTCAGTCATACATCTCTCTGTAAATCGCGTTCCAGCGGTAACTCTACTGTAATGCTAACCCCACCAAAAGGCGAATGGGCGGCGCGGATCAGACCATTATGCGCTTGTACGATATTGACGCAAATCGCCAGCCCCAGCCCGGAACCTCCGCTGGCGCGGTTACGCGAGCCTTCGGTGCGATAAAATCGTTCAAACAGCTTCTGTAACTGCTCGTCACTTACGCCGGGAGCGGAATCCGCGAAGGTTAATAACACCATGCGTTCGCGTTGTTCGGCGCTGATGTGCAGCCCGCCGCCGCTGTCGGTGTAGCGCAGGCTGTTTTCCAGCAGATTGTTGAACAACTGCATCAGACGATCCCTGTCGCCAAATACCGTCATGCTGTCCGGGAGCGAGAGTTGAATCGTCAGTCCACGGCTGGCAAAGCGTTCACGAAATGCGCCGCTTGCCACCTCAAGCAGCGGGATAAGATCCAGCGATGATTTCTGATAGGCCAGCGCGCCTTCATCTGACATGGAGAGCTGATGAAGGTCGTCAACCAGTTTGGTGAGCGTACCCACTTCAGCCTGCAAAGAAGCAACGGAGTCGGGCGTGAACTGGCGGACGCCATCCTGAATGGCCTCCAGTTCACCGCGCAACACCGCCAACGGCGTGCGCAGTTCGTGAGAAATGTCGGCCATAAAGTCACGACGCATCTGCTGGTTTTTTTCCAACGTACTGGCGAGCTGGTTGAAGTCCTGCGCCAGCTTGCCTAGCTCATCCGTACTGGTTGGCGTAACGCGAGTGGTGAAATCGCCCGCCGCCAGTTTGTGCGTGCCTTCCACCAACCGTTTAACCGGGGCCAGCAGGCTGCGCGCCAGCGTAAACGTTGCCAGCGCAGCCAGAATCGTGGAGAGCGCGACGATAAGCCAGCTGGAACGTCTTTGCTGCATGTCGAAATTGATATCGGTATTACGCGTTAAACGCTCCACCGGAGAGGCAATCACAGCACCCACTTCGCTACCGTTGACGCGGATGGGATGGCGCATACCGTCGCGGGGGACAGGAGCCCGCGGGCCGACCAGTACGTGGGCATTTTGATCGACAACCCAAAACTGTGTACGCCAGCCGTGTGGCGGCATGCCTGGACCCGGTTTATCATCGTCGTTGTCGTGTTCAAAAGAGCGCAGGATCTGGAAAACAAAACGATCGTTATTGCGTAAGAATCGCCAGTTGCCGTGCTGCGCGTACTGCTCGCTTAACGCATCGCTGAGCATTTGCAGCCGCTGTTCGTTACCGTGCTTAATATAGTCGATAAAACCGCGTTCGAAGCTTATGCGTACAGCCCAGTGCATGCTGATCAGCAACACAATGCAGGTGGCGAAAATCGCCAGAAACAGTTTGCCGGTGATACCGGGCCGCCAGAACTTCATCAGGTGCTCCTTTTGCGTCGTGAAATCACCGCATTGGTTTGCGTGTCGTTCGGCACGCGGGCAAAAATAATGGCGGGCAGCGCAATAATGAATGCAATGCACAGCCAGGTATACATAAAGACGCTATGCGTACTACCGCTGTCGATGGCGATATGTTGCTGGCCAAACATGCCTAACAGCAGACCCGCGATGGTCACCCCGATACTCATCGACAGCTGCATGATCATCGACAGCAAGCTGTTGCCGCTGCTGGCGAGATCGTCAGGCAGATCTTTTAACGTCAGGGTATTCATGGATGAAAAGCGCGTTGAGTTGACCATTCCCTGTAAAAACAGCACGAAGGGCAAGGCGTAATACCAGCCCAGCAGTGCCGTGGTCATTAGCAACAGACTGACCAGCGACAGGCCAAGCGTGGTGGTAATCAGTACGCGACGATAACCAAAGCGGTTAACGACCTGCACCACAATGCGCTTCATGCCCATACTGCCCAGCACCATCGGGATCATCATCAGTCCGGCATGAAACGGTGAAAAACCGAGGCCAATCTGTAAAAACACCGGCGTCATAAACGGCAGCATACCGCTGCCGATGCGTCCGGCAAAACTGCCGAACAGACCTAGCGAGAAGGTCGATGTGCGAAACAGATTCAGGCTAAACAGCGCGCGGGGATTTCGATGGGCGTGTTTCAGATACAGCGCAATAGCCAGCACCCCGCAGATGACCAACGCCGCCAGCGTGATACTGGAGAGACCTGTTCCTTTGCTGCCATCGAGCGCCAGCGTCAGAACCGCCATACCGACCGCCAGCATCGCGAATCCGGAGAGGTCGAAGCGTCGGGTTTGCATGGTGTAGTTGGGCATCAACATTAACGTCGCTATCGCGCCGACAATGCCTACCGGAATGTTAATCAAAAAGATCCAGTGCCAGGAGGCGTATTCAACCAGAATTCCGCCTAACGCTGGGCCCAGCAGCGGGCCGATTTGACCGGGTAAAGTGACAAACGTCATCGCCGCCATATATTGCTCACGCGGGACGATTTTCATCACCGTCAGCCTGCCGACTGGCACCATCATCGCACCGCCAACGCCTTGTAAGACGCGCGCCATCACCAGCTCGTTGAGCGTGCTGGACCCGGCGCAAAACAGCGAGCCAAGCGTAAACAGGATAATGGCGGTGAAGAAGATATTACGCACGCCAACTTTGTCCGCCAGCCATCCGCTGGCGGGCAGCATCACGGCAACGGTTAAAACATATGACACTATGACCATATGCATGTGTAACGGGCTTTCCCCGAGGCTTGCCGCCATCGAGGGAAGCGCGGTATTAACGATGGTGGTATCCAGCGACTGCATAAAAAAACCAAATGCCACAATCCAAAGTTGCCAGCGGGTGCTGTCGGGAAGTTCTGTCATAACTCTGCTACCGGTTTGCTGTTTTTACGCGAAAAACGCAGACGCAGACGGTCGAAAAAGAGATAGACCACAGGCGTGGTGTACAGCGTCAGGAGCTGGCTCACGACCAGCCCACCGACAATGGTTATCCCCAACGGCTGGCGCAGCTCAGAGCCATCCCCTGCGGATAACACTAACGGCAGTGCGCCAAATAACGCCGCCAGCGTGGTCATCATGATTGGGCGAAAGCGCAACAGGCAGGCCTGGAAAATAGCTTCTTCCGGTTGCAGCTTACCGTTTCTCTGCGCTTCCAGCGCAAAATCGACCATCATGATGGCGTTTTTCTTCACAATTCCAATTAATAGCATGATCCCTATCAGGGCGATTAGGCTGAACGGGGCATTGAACAGCTCCAGCGCCAGCAAAGCCCCGACCCCTGCCGAAGGTAGCGTGGAGAGAATGGTCAGCGGATGTACATAGCTTTCATACAGCATACCCAGCACGATATAGACGGTGGCGATGGCGGCGATAATCAGGATCACCTGCGAGTTCATAGTGTCCTGAAATACCTGGGCGGTACCGGCAAAGCTGCCACGAACCGTGGAGGGGACGCCGAGCTGGGTCATGGTTCTGTTGATGGCCTCTGTCGCTTCTGACAGTGAAGAACCTGTCGGCAGGTTAAACGACACGGTTGAGGCGGCAGATAATCCCTGATGGTTTACCGACAGTGGGGCATTCGCTGGCTGCCATTTGGCAAAGTACGATAACGGGATCGCTTTACCGTCATTGTTGATGACGAACATTTTGTCCAGTGCGCTGATGTCCTGGGTGTAACGTCGATCGACCTCCATCACCACTTTGTACTGGTTCATCGGCTGATAGATGGTTGAAATTTGTCGCTGACCAAAGGCGTTATTCAGCAGGCTGTTGGCGGCTGCCACGTCGATCCCAAGACGAGACATGGTGTCGCGATCGTAAATCAGATTCATCTCCGCGCCATTGTCCTGCTGATCGGAGTTGACGTCCGCCAGTTGGGGCAGGGCGGCAAGCGCCTTACGGATCTTCGGTTCCCACTCACGCAGCGCCGCCAGATCGTCGGACAGCAATGTGTATTGATAGCTGGCGTTGGCCTGGCGTCCGCCAACGCGGATGTCCTGCACCGCCATCAGAAACAGATTCGCACCTGGTTCTTTTGAAAGCGCAACGCGCAGGCGGTCGATCACCTGCTGAGCGGTTTCACGGCGCTCATCGCGGGGCTTGAGGGTAATAAACATCATCCCGCTGTTAACCCGTGACCCACCGGTAAAGCCGGTGACATTGTTCACCGCCGGATCGTCGCGGATGATCTTCATAAAATCCTGCAGTTTACCGCGCATCGCCTGGAAAGAGATGCTCTGGTCAGCCTGGATCCCTCCCATCAATACGCCCGTATCCTGCTCTGGGAAGAAGGTTTTGGGGATGGAAATATAAAGCCAGATATTCAGCGCAATGGTGCCGAGTAATACCACGCCGACCAGTCGCGTGTGGCGCAGTACCCATTTAAGTGAAGTGCCGTAGCTTTGCTGCAGCGCTACCAGCACGCGACCAAATCCCCGTTTACGCGACTGTTCACGCGGGGCGCTGGATTTAAGCATCCAGCCGCACATCATTGGCGTTAATGTCAGCGACACCAGAAGCGAGATACCGATGGCAACCGACAGCGTGACGGCAAATTCGCGCAGCAGGCGTCCAGGCAATCCGCCCATTAACAGCAGCGGCAGGAATACCGCCACCAGCGACAGGCTCATGGAAAGCACGGTGAATCCCACTTCGCGCGTACCCTGTAACGCCGCCTGGAGTGGCTTCATTCCCGCTTCCAGGTGGCGGGCAATATTTTCCAGCACCACGATGGCGTCATCTACGACAAATCCCGTGGCAATGGTTAACGCCATCAACGACAGGTTGTTCAGGCTGAATCCGCACAGATACATGGCGGCAAAGGTACCGATCAGCGAGACCGGAACCGCTACCGCGGGGATCAGAGTCGCACGCCCGGATCGCAGGAAAACAAAGACCACCAGGATAACCAGCGCCACGGAGATAATCAGCGTCTGTTCGACTTCCTCTAGTGAAGCGCGAATGGTCGGTGAACGGTCCTGGGCGATTTGCAGATCGATGGCGGCCGGGACCAGCGTTTGTAACTCCGGTAATTTGGCGCGAATGCTATCTACCGTCTGAATAATATTGGCTTCCGGTAGCTTGCGGATCATCAGCAGAATGGCCGGTTTGGCGTTGGTCATCCCCGCGTTACGAACGTCCTGTACAGAGTCGGTTATAGACGCAACATCACCCAGTCGCACCGCTGCGCCGTTGTTATAGTGGATGATAATAGGTTGATATTCGGCGGCGGTTTTCAGCTCATCGTTAGTTTGTACCTGCCAGCGATGGGTATCATTCTCGATAGCACCCTGCGGCTTACGCACGTTGGCATTGTCGATCGCGCTACGCACGTCGTCCAGCGACACGCCCTGGTTAAACAGCGCCTGCGGGTTGAGTCCTACCCGCACGGCAGGCAGAGAACTGCCTCCAACGTCCACGTCGCCCACACCGTCGATTTGCGCGATGGTCTGCGCCAGTTGTGTTGATGCGAAATCGTACAGTTCACCCTGCGAGTAAGTGTCCGACGTCAGCGTCAGGATCATGATTGGCGCATCGGAAGGGTTAGCTTTGCGATACGTTGGTCGGCTCGGCATCCCGCTGGGCAGCAGGCTTTGCGCGGCGTTAATCGCGGCCTGAACGTCCCGCGCCGCGCCATTGATGTCACGGTCGAATTTGAATTCGAGAATAATACGCGTACTGCCAAGCGAACTACTCGAAGTCATTTCGTTTACGCCCGCGATGCGGCCCAGCGAGCGCTCCAGCGGAGTTGCGACCGAAGACGCCATCGTTTCAGGGGAGGCACCGGGTAATGATGCGCTGACCATAATCACCGGAAAATCCACCTGCGGCAGCGGAGCGACCGGCAGCAGACGAAAGCCCAGAATACCGCACAGGGTGATAGCCACCGAAATGAGAATGGTCGCCACCGGCCGATGAATGAAAAGCGCGAAAAATTTCATTTACGCTTCCTCTTCCTGACGCGGGAAACGGCTTTTCACATACAGCGACAGACGGTCAAACAGCAGATAAATTACCGGAGTGGTAAACAGGGTTAATACCTGACTCACAAGCAGTCCACCGACCATGCCAATGCCTAACGGACGGCGTAACTCTGCGCCCACACCGGTACTTAACATCAGCGGCAACGCGCCGAGCAGTGCCGCCAGCGTAGTCATCAGAATTGGGCGGAAACGCAGCAGACAGGCCTGGAAAATAGCATCGCGCGGTGCCATGCCTTGTTCGCGCTCCGCGGCAAGGGCAAAGTCGATCATCATGATGGCGTTTTTCTTGACGATACCGATGAGCAAAATAATGCCAATAATCGCGATGACGTCCAGTTCGCTGCCGGCAATCATTAACGCCAGCAGTGCCCCGACGCCCGCCGTCGGCAGCGTGGAGAGAATAGTAATTGGGTGAATAAAGCTCTCATACAGCACGCCGAGCACGATATACATCGCCACAACCGCAGCCACAATCAACCAGATGGTATTTCCCAGCGCGGCCTGGAAGGCGAGCGTGCTGCCCTGGAACTGGGTCGTAATATTTGCGGGCAGGTTAAGCGTTTTTTCGGCGTCCAGAATCGCCTGTACCGCATCACCCAGCGAATGTTCGTCTGGCACGTTGAACGAGATGGTGGTGACCGGGAACTGATCGAGGTGGTTAATCGACAGCGGGGCAAAACGCTGTTCAATACTGGCGATCGCGCTGAGCGGTACTATGCCACCGTCGCTACTGGTCAGACGTATTGTATCCAGTGCCGCAAGCCCCGGCGTATTGTTGGTGTTATGTTCTAACACCACGCGATATTGATTTGCCTGGGTGTAAATAGTCGAAATCAAACGCTGGCCGAAGGCGTTGTACAGGGCGTTGTCGACATCTGACATGCTGATGCCCAAACGGCTTGCACTGTCGCGATTGACGTTCACATACGCTACCAGCCCTTTGTCCTGCCAGTCGCTACTGACATCGGACAGCTGCGGTAGCTGATTTAGTTTTGCTATCAGCTGTGGCACCCAGGTGCTGAGGGCATCAAGGGATGTCGCTTGCAGCGTGAATTGATATTGCGTCCGGCTCACCTGAGTATCAATCGTCAGATCCTGAGTAGGCTGAAGATAAAGGTCAACTCCGGGAACCCTGTCAACCGCGTCCTGTAAGCGCGCAATCACTTTCTGCACCCGATCGTCACGTTCATCCAGTGGTTTAAGGTTGATTTGCAAACGCGCGCTGTTCAATGCCGGATTAGTACCATCCACACCGACAAAAGCGGTCAGGCTCTCTACCGCCGGATCTTTAAGGATGACATCTGAAACCTGACGCTGGCGCTCGGCCATGCTGGCGAATGAGCTGGACTGCGGTGCCTGTAGCGTACCCTGGATAATGCCGTTGTCCTGGATTGGGAAGAAACCTTTGGGGATGAAAACCCATAGCATGACGCTCAATGCCAGCGTGCCGAGCGCTACGCTCAGCGTCAGACACGGGTGGTTAAGTACTTTTGCCAGCCAATGACCGTACCCGGCGATGACGCGATCAAACATTCGCTCTGAGGCGCGGGAGAAGCGATTTTGCTTACGCAATGAGGCCTGATTCAGCATACGCGCGCACATCATCGGCGTAAGAGTGAGCGAGACAACGGCAGAAATCAGAATCGCCACCGCCAGCGTAACGGCGAATTCACGGAACAAGCGCCCGACGATATCGCCCATGAATAGCAGTGGGATCAATACCGCAATCAATGAAAACGTCAGAGAGATGATGGTAAAACCAATCTCGCCTGCGCCCTTCAGGGCAGCAGTCAGCGGTTTTTCGCCTTTTTCGATATAGCGTGAAATATTCTCGATAACCACGATAGCGTCATCCACAACAAAGCCTGTCGCGATGGTTAGCGCCATTAAGGTCAGGTTGTTGATGGAGAAATCAAGAAATACCATCACCGCGAAGGTGCCGATTAACGACAACGGTACGGCGACTGCAGGAATAATCGTCGCCGGAACATTGCGCAGAAACAGGTAGATAATCATCACCACCAGCGCTATCGCCAGCATCAACTCGAACTGGGTGTCTGCAACAGAGGCACGAATATTGGTGGTACGATCGGAAAGTACGCTGACCTTAACCGATTTGGGCAGGCTTTCGGTGAGTTGTGGCAGCATCTGGCGGATACTGTCTGCCGTGGCGATGATGTTCGCCCCAGGCTGGCGCTGCACATTCATCACTATAGCTTGTTGCTTATTTGCCCATGCACCCAGCCAGCTGTTTTCTGCTCCTTGTTCGACGGTAGCGACATCGCCCAGACGAACCGGCGCACCGTTTTTATAGGCAATAATGAGCTGACGATATTCATCTGCGGACTGCATCTGGTCGTTAGCTGAAAGGGTAACGGCGCGCGTTGGGCCATCAAGACTCCCTTTTGCTGAATTGACGTTGGCACCGGTAATGGCCGTACGGATGGTTTCGCTGGTCAGACCGAGTGCGGCAATGGCCTGAGCGTTAAGTTTCACGCGGACCGCCGGACGTTGCCCACCGGAAAGTGTTACCAGACCCACGCCGGATACCTGAGAGATTTTCTGCGCGACGCGGGTTTCGACCATATCTTCCACCTGCGTCATCGGCATGGCGCTGGAAGTGACCGCCAGCGTCATGATCGGCGGATCTGCCGGGTTTACCTTGCTGTAGACCGGAGGGTTAGGTAGATCGCTAGGTAATAAATTGGTGGCGGCGTTAATCGCGGCCTGAACTTCTTGCTCGGCAACATCCAGCGGGAGCGTCAGTTGAAACTGTAACGTAACGACCGATGCGCCACCGGAGCTTTGTGATGACATCTGTTTTAAGCCAGACATCTGGCCAAACTGACGTTCAAGCGGCGCGGTTACCGCCGAGGTCATAACGTCCGGGCTGGCGCCAGGGTAGAGCGTCACGACCTGAATCGTGGGGTAATCCACTTCAGGTAAGGCGGCGATTGGCAGAAAGCGATAACCGATAATACCGGCAAGCAAAATCGCGACCATCAGCAGCGTAGTGGCGACGGGGCGCAGAATGAACAGGCGCGATGGTCCGCCTGTGTTGTCAGGAGGTAACACCTGCATCAGGAGTTGGCTCCTTTTTTGCCGTATCCGCGTGGCGCTGTTTTCTCATCGGAAACAGAGGCGTCGTGCGCCTCAACGACTTCGACTTTTGCGCCTTCCGTCAGACGGTCAATACCGTCAGTCACGACCCGATCGCCTGCGGACAACCCAGCGGCGATCACCACTTTTTGGCTGTCCTGAATACCCGGTTTAACCAGATGCTTGCTGACTTTGTTGTCGCTGTTCAATACCCAGACAAAGTGCCCTTCGTTGCCCATCTGCAGGGCTGCTGTTGGGATCACAACGGCATTTTGCTGCGTGTCGACCAGCATGCGGGCGTTGACGAACTGGTTAGGGAATAACGCATCATCCTGATTGTTAAAACGGGCTTTAACTTTGATGGTTCCTGTAGTGGCATCAATCTGATTGTCGAGACTGAGCAGGACGCCTTCACTCAGTTTTTGTGAATTGGTTCGGTCCCAGGCTTCGACCTTCAGCTGGCTTCCCGATTTTTGTGCCTGCAACACGGTAGCAATTTCGTTTTCAGGCAAAGTAAATATCAGGTCGATGGGATGAGTTTGCGTAATGACGACGATCCCGGTGGTATCGCCGCTGGAAATTTGGTTACCGACATCGACCTGCTTCAGGCCGACACGACCATCGACAGGTGCGGTTATCCGGCTCCAGTCGAGCTGCAACTGAGCGCTGGCGACACTGGCTTCATCCGCTTTGATTGTGCCTAACGTCTCATTGACCAGCGCCTGCTGGGCATCCAGCTCCTGGCGGGAGACCAGATTGGTTTTAACCAACTGTTGATAGCGGGCAAGATCGCGACGGGCATTCGCCAGCGTGGCTTTATCTTTTGCCAGTTGTCCCTGCGCCTGAGCCAGAGCGACTTTGAACTGGCTGGGATCTATCTCTGCCAGCAGGTCGCCGGCTTTTACCTGTTGTCCTTCCTCAAAGTGTAAGGCAATGAGCTGACCGTCCACCCGGCTACGTACCGTGGCGGTATTGGCGGCAGTAATGGTACCCAGCCCTGTCAGGTAACGTGGAACGGCTTCCTCGGTGGCGGTGGCAGCCTGCACGGGAGCCAACGGTCCGGAGCGCATTCCACGGCGTGCCGACCCAGGCGTGTGCTGCGCTGGTTTGGTAGCGCCCGGTGCGGTTTCCTGGGAAGCGCTGCGGCTTTGCCAGAACCAGATGGCGGTGACGGCGGCCACGACGATCACGATTGCTATCACCCAGCGGGATTTATTACTGCCTTTCATTGTTATGAGTTTCTCATCCTGAAACGATTCGCGGAATGATACTAGTTTAGCCAGCGAACAAGGGAGAAAAATGGAGGAATTATGAAACACTGTCGGGATTCGTCTGAATGCTGACGCGGCTTTGCGAGGCGTTACGCAACAATTTGCGGCGAAAATAGCGAATGCGTCATTGCGCGTTAGAGTGCGGTCAAGGCAAAAGGAGGTAAGCCAGAGATTTCAGCGGGACGCTGGAACGGGAAAGCCCCTCCCGAGGAAGGGGCCAAAATAAGGAAAGGGTTATGATGAAGTACGTCATCATACTGGTGATACTCTTAGTCATTAGCTTACCGGCTTACTAAGACACCAGGGGGAGGGGAAACCTTCCCTAACCCTCACTCCTGAAAATAAGCCACAGCAACGGTGATGTCAATACGCACACCTTTCAGCTTGCGAGCCGCTTAGCGGAAAACAACCTCAGCCCAGCGGGCCAGACCGGCGGTGACAGAACCGAAGTCATCGCCACCCGCGATAGGGATCCCTGGAAGCTGCTGGGCGAGGGCTTTTTTAATCAGCGGTGAACGCGCGCTGCCGCCGGTCAGATAAATCACGTCCGGTTTTTCCTGCGCGTTGTCCAGCGCCAGTTGGACCTGCTCCAGAATGCGCGCCAGGGGCTGATTGAGCGCGGCCTCCAATCCATGTTGACTAATATCGGTTGCCAGCGTGTCGCTGATAAACGGTATCGCAGCCGTTACAATGGTCTGGTCGGAAAGCGCGATCTTGCTCTCTTCTGCGCTGCGCACCAGGCGATAGCTCAGACGCTCGCGCCAGACTTTAAGCAGCAAGGCTACTTTATCGGCTTCTTTCGCGTCGCGGACAAGATCGTTCAGTAAACGACCGTTGGCGCTGCTGTAGAAATCACTTTGCGCGGGAACATCGTTGATCGCGACCGCGTTCCACCAGGGGAGAATCGGTAAGGCGATCCCTTTTTCAGTCTCACCGCCCATACCTAGCAGCGGCATCAGGTGTTTAAACGCCAGCGCGATATCCAGATCGTTCCCGCCTACACGGCAGCCACTGTGTCCCAGCAGGCTGTTTTCGCGATCGGCGCGCTGATGCCATTGCGGCCCCATCAGCAGCAGTGAACAGTCGGTCGTACCCCCGCCAATATCTACCACCAGCACGCGTTTCTCATCCTGCAGTGTGGCTTCGTAATCCAGCCCCGCTGCTACCGGCTCGTACTGGAAGACGACATCCTGAAAACCGGCACGTTTGGCCGCACGTTCAAGAATCCCCTGCGCCTGGGTGTTGGCGTCATCGCCACCTAATCCCTGGAAGTTGATGGGGCGACCAATTACGGCCTGAGTGATAGCTTCCGGCAATTGGCTTTGCGCCTGGTTGCGAATGTGCAGCATCATTGCACAGACCAGATCTTCAAACAGCGCAACTTGCTGCGGCTTCAGACCGCTGGCACCCAAAAATGATTTTGGCGATTTAACGAAGTACACCTCTTCCGGGTCTTCAATATACTGACCCAGCGATGTCAGACCGAACTGCACGCTGTTGGCGTTAACGTCGATGTCCTCTTCGCGATTGTAGCGCATCGCACGGCGAAGCAGCGCCTGTGTTTCATCGTCCGTGGTTGGAACGTCGTGATGGCGATACAACCACTCGCTAACCGCTTCGCGCGTTGGTGCGCACAGCATTGAGGGTAGCAGCGTGCTGTTATTTTCCATTTTGAGCAGGTGGGGCTGCCCATCACGCATAACGGCCACTGAACAGTTTGCCGTACCGTAGTCAAAACCAATAAACACCGTAAAAATCCCCATGCCAGTGAAGAAGGGGCGTGACTTTAACGAATAGTTGACGCCCCGACAACTGGAATATGAAAGCAAGGCGTACTGATTGAATACCGTTTATGCTGTAAGTTTGCTTTAAAAGGAAAACCGAATGTTCACGCTGAGCTGGCAACCGCCTTATGACTGGCCCTGGATGCTGGGATTTCTTGCCGCCCGTGCGGTTGAAGGTGTCGAAACCGTAGAAGAACTGAGTTATGTCCGAAGTCTGTCCGTAGGGGAGCATCGTGGTCTGGTGAGCGTTGTCCCGGATCTGCACGCCAACGTGCTACACGTGACGTTGAGCTCAGGGTTACAGCCTGTAGCCTCTGAGTGCCTGGCAAAAATAACGCGCTTGTTCGATCTTTCCTGTTGCCCGCAGCAAATTGTCGGCGCGCTGGGTAACCTCGGCGCGGCGCGTCCGGGATTGCGCCTGCCGGGATGTGTCGATGCTTTTGAGCAAGGGGTACGGGCGATTTTAGGGCAGTTAGTCAGCGTGGCGATGGCCGCGAAACTGACAGCGAAAGTAGCGCACGCTTATGGCAATACGCTGGAGGATGCGCCCGAGTATGTATGTTTTCCCTCTCCAGAAGAGCTTGCCAACGCCGATCCGCTGCACCTGAAAACGTTAGGAATGCCGCTCAAACGCGCTGAAGCGTTGATTCACCTTGCTCATGCAACCCTTGAAGGAACGCTCGCGACAACAGCCCCTGCCGATATCGAACAAGGCGTTAAGCAGCTACAAACATTTCCCGGGATAGGGCGCTGGACCGCCAACTACTTTGCGCTGCGCGGCTGGCAGGCGAAGGACGTTTTTCTGCCGGATGATTATCTGATTAAGCAGCGTTTTCCCGGCATGACACCAGCCCAGATCCGGCGGTATGCAGAGCGCTGGAAACCCTGGCGCTCCTATGCGCTGTTGCATATCTGGTATACGGATGGTTGGCAACCGTCAGTTGATGGCGAAATTGCTGGTATTCAGTAGCAGATCCAGCGGTTGGGCGTCGGCAATAATATCGCCATAAATCATATCAATACCGATGCCTGAAAGCGTATCCATGATGAGCGGCAGTTGCACCGGACCGGCGATGGTTTTTATGTCCAGGCGCTGAGCATGACCCTGGATAATGGACACCCACATTTCGTCGATCAGGTTGCCGGGAGCGCTGGCACTTAGCTCGCTGTCGAGCAACAGGTAATCGACAATGTGATATTTCAGGTTGTCAAAAAGCTCTAAGTCGCGACCAACCTGACTTAACACAATTCGACAACCGTACTGGCGCAGTCGATGCAGTGCGGATACCGCCTGCGTTGGGTTTGTTTTGATGACGCTTGATGGAACGGTCAGATGCAGCAATCGTGGCGGTAGCGGGCTGCGTTGCAAGTGCTCCAGCAGCTCATCTACCAGCTCTGTGTTGAGCAGGCCGGCGGCGGAAAGGGGCAGGGCAATACTGAGGCCCTTGTTGGCGACAGCCGGGGCAGCACTCTGGAAGAACTCGCCGAATACCCGACGATCGAGCGCTTGACTCAACGTGGGATCGACCAACCCGGCATGGAAGGCTTGATCTTCAATGACTTCACCCTCAGCGGTGCCTAAGCGAAGCGAGATAATCCAGAAGCTAAAAGTCTCCGGTATACGCGGAGAAGCAACGCCTCTGGCGATCATCAGCATAGGGTTGTGTGTAATAGTGTGTCTTTGTTCATCCAATGACAGTTGGCTACGCGCGGCATGGGCCTGGCTTTGCTGAGGTTCATAGACACAGACTCGCCCACGGCCGCTGTTTTTCGCCGCGTAGCAGGCGATATCGGCCTGAGACATAACGTCAGTCGCGACATGGTTTTTCTCATCAATCAGCGTAATTCCCGCACTGGCGCCAATACGGTGCAAACGGCCTTCCCACATAAATTGGTAATTGTTAATAGCACTGATGATGCGTCCTGAGATAAAGCGGGCGCTTTCGATATTACAATCCGGCAGCAACAGACCAAACTCGTCGCCGCCAAGGCGCGCCAGCATATCGCTGGATCGCAACATGCTGAGCATAAGCGCAGAGAGTTCACGCAGCAGGGCATCGCCGGCGGCATGACCCGCGCTGTCGTTCACCGCTTTAAAACGATCCAAATCGATAAAAACCAGTACATGGCACTGGCGCGTGTCGTGTACTGAATGCAGCAATTGTTTTAGATGGTTTTCGAAGCTGACCCGGTTTGCCAACTGCGTCAGGTCATCATGTGAGGCACTGTAGCTAAGCTGGCGGAGCATCTTCCGTGACTCTGTGACGTCCTGAATAACCAACACCGAACCAATGCTGCCGCCGTCAAGGGTGCTGAGGGGCGTGATGCTGTACTGAATGTCATAACTGTTGCCATTACGACAATGCAGGACCACTTCCTGCTCGATTGCCGTACGCGACATGTCAGCACTGTAGATATTTTCCATCAGCGGACCGTTCTCGCCAAAAGTAATATGTAGTACCGTCAATAGCGGAATGCCGATGGCACTGTCCTGCTGCCAGCCGCTCATTTTCTCAGCGACCGGATTCATAAAGGTCACGTTCATATAGACATCAATACAAATTACCGCTTCGCCGATTGAGTCCAGCGTAATGTGCAGGCGCTCTTTTTCCTGATACAGCGCTTCGTTAAGCTGCTTCACTTCGGTCATATCCATATTGATACCAAGTAAGCGTTCAACTTCACCGTCTTTATTCAGCACCCGGTTGGCCAACGAGCGGATATGGCGTATGCCATCTTTTACTGCGATACGAAACTCAAGCTTAAACGGAACCCGCGCGGCCAGCGAATCACGAATCACATTTTCGGCGTACTCGCGATCTTCGGGTACAACGCACTCATACCAGACTTGCCAACTGGGTTTGATATGTGCGGGAACTTCATACAGATCGAACATCCGTTTATCCCAACTGATCACGTCAGGCTGCAGTTCCCATTCCCAAATCCCAATACCCCCGGCTTCATTGGCGAGGGTAATGCGTTCCATCAACCGTTTGTTAATCCACTCGGTATGCTTCAGGTCGTTAATGTCCTCAACCTGCGCGATAAAGTAGAGTGGAGTGTTGTCGCTATGACGCACCAGCGAAACGGCCAGCAACGCCCAGACGACGTCGCCCGCGCGGGTGTAATAGCGTTTTTCCATGGAATAGCTATTAATCTCTCCGCGTGCCAGCATGTTGAGCTGTTCAAGGTCGTTGTTCAGATCTTCCGGCCAGGTTAACTGCTGGAAGGTCAGCGAACGTAGCTCCTCCTGGCTATAGCCCAGAAACTGGCACAAGGCTTTATTGGCCTGTAGCCATTGCCCCTCGGTGCCAACCAGTGCCATGCCAATCGCGGAATATTCCATGGCGTTGCGAAAGCGTGACTCGCTTTCTGAAATGTTCTTGCGTTCGGCTCGAAACGCGTACATCACCATGGTCATCATGTTGGCGGGCAACAGGATCATCAAAAACGGCAACCAGGGGATGTCCGTCATCATGTTCTGTTTCGGGGTGTAAAGCAGTGAAGGGGCGGCGGCCAGCATCAGCGAAACCATCATCACGGTGCTGAGGAATATTAAAAACGCCTCCATACGCGGCAGACGGACAGCGCTCCACATCAGCAGGACAATAACGCAGGTAAATGGCCATGGAATGTACATCATGGATAGCCAACTGAACGTTAAGGTCACCAGAAGCGTAATCAGGGTCTCAAGCAATAATCGCGGGTCGCGATGGCGCAGCAGGTAATGTGGTTTAAACAGCAAACCTAACGGCACCAACGCCAGTGCGCCAATGGATTCTGACAGTACCCAAATGAGAAAGGTATTTAACGTAGTTTCCTTCGGCAACAACATCCACATCAATACGCCGCCCAGCAGTGGCGGAACAACCGCGCTGCCAAATGCCAGACGCGCCCAGTCGTTAAGATTTTGTAAGGGATTGTACCAGGGCAGCAGTTTACGCAATAACATTGCGCCAACAACAGCCTCAATAATGTTAATGACCGTATAGGAGAAATTAAGCGACTGTCCGGGGAAGAAGAGTAAAGAGGCGCCGATGCTACCGAATGAGCAAGCCAGCGCGATCCCAGGCCACATCTTTCCAGCGTGACGGTAAAAAGCCACCATCATGATAGAGGTTGGAAACCACAGCGGTGCAAGCTGTGCGCCGTAACGTGACAGTTCCAGCGAAAACAACGTAAAGATGAAAGCCACCAGACCTAAACTGGCCAGGCGCAGTAGAGGATGGGGTAAGGTAACTAAAACATGTTGGGATTGTTTACTCATTACCACTCTACCCAAATAGCCGTTGTCGCCCAGCAGAGATGCCGGACGCATCACATTTAATCTGGGATTATGCTAGTACAAACAATTTACAATTTATACGCCAGCTGCTCATAAATTAACACTCCCAAGCTATTAATTCCTAAGGCAGGTGAATAAATATAGCGGCTGTTCTAAATCTGACCATTTTAATTTGCGACAGGGACAGCATTGGTGCAGCCTGGGGTGGCATCGCGCCGCTGAAATCCCTATAATTGCCGCGTTTGGCGTTTCGGCGCCGCCCTTCCTTACATCCAGGTTAATCAGGTCGCTAAATTTATGACTGATCAGTCCCATCAGTGCGTCATTATCGGCATTGCCGGCGCATCGGCTTCCGGCAAGAGCCTTATTGCCAGTACTCTTTATCGCGAATTGCGTGAACAAGTCGGTGACGAACATATTGGCGTTATTCCCGAAGACAGCTATTACAAAGATCAAAGCCATCTGTCGATGGAAGAACGTGTAAAAACCAACTACGACCATCCGAACGCGATGGACCATAGCCTGCTGTTTCAACATCTGCAAACGCTGAAACGCGGCTCTGCCATTGAACTGCCGGTATATAGCTATGTTGAGCACACGCGTACGCAAGACACTATTCATATCGAACCCAAGAAAGTCATCATCCTGGAAGGCATTTTGCTGCTGACGGATGCGCGTTTGCGTGACGAGATGAACTTCTCTATTTTTGTTGATACGCCGTTGGATATTTGCCTGATGCGCCGTATCAAGCGGGATGTGAACGAACGTGGTCGTTCAATGGATTCGGTGATGGCGCAATACCAGAAAACCGTCCGGCCAATGTTCCTGCAATTTATTGAGCCTTCAAAACAATACGCCGACATCATTGTGCCGCGCGGGGGTAAAAACCGCATCGCCATCGATATTCTGAAGGCTAAAATCAGTCAGTTCTTTGAATAAGTTCAGCGAATTGTGTACCGTTCAGTGATAACCTGGTTCACCCTTAACGCACCTGGCATTAAGGGTTTGAAGCACGAAAGGAGAAAGTGCCATGCGTTTATGTGACCGAGATATTGAAGCCTGGTTGGATGAAGGTCGCCTGTCGATCAATCCACGCCCTCCTGTCGAGCGAATCAATGGCGCCACGGTAGATGTGCGTCTTGGCAACAAATTCCGTACGTTCCGCGGTCATACGGCGGCGTATATCGATTTAAGCGGACCGAAAGATGAAGTCAGCGCCGCGCTGGATCGCGTGATGAGTGATGAAATCGTCCTCAAGGACGGCGAAGCCTTTTTCCTGCATCCGGGGGAACTTGCACTGGCGGTAACATTCGAATCCGTGACACTGCCTTCCGATCTCGTCGGTTGGTTAGATGGCCGTTCTTCGCTGGCTCGTCTGGGACTGATGGTACACGTCACCGCTCACCGTATCGATCCGGGCTGGTCTGGCTGTATCGTACTGGAGTTTTACAACTCCGGAAAATTACCGCTGGCTCTGCGTCCGGGGATGCCGATTGGCGCGTTAAGTTTCGAACCGCTTTCCGGTCCGGCAGCGCGACCCTACAACCGTCGTCAGGATGCGAAGTATCGCGACCAGCAGGGCGCCGTTGCCAGCCGGATCGATAAAGACTGAGTGTTTATCAGTCCATTGGGGATAGCATGAGACGATTTCTGACGACGCTGATGATTCTTCTGGTCGTGCTGGTGGCCGGTTTTTCTGCGTTAGTACTGTTGGTGAATCCGAATGATTTCCGCGCGTATATGGTCAAGCAGGTTGCCGTACGTAGCGGGTATCAGCTGCAGTTGGATGGCCCCCTGCGTTGGCACGTATGGCCGCAACTGAGTATCCTCTCAGGGCGAGTGATGTTAACGGCTGAAGGCGCCAGCGAACCCCTGGTTCGTGCTGATAATATGCGTCTCGACGTTGCATTGTGGCCGCTGTTGAGCCACCAGCTCAGCGTGAAGCAGGTGATGCTCAAAGGCGCAGTGATTCAATTGACCCCGCAAACTGAGGCGGTACGGGGCAAAGATGCACCCGTTGCCCCAAAAGACAATATGTTGCCCGATCTGGCGGAAGACAAAGGATGGTCGTTTGATATCGCCCGTCTGCGCGTTGCCGACAGTGTTCTGGTGTTCCAACATGAAGACGATGAACAGGTTACCGTTCGCGATATTCGTCTGGAGATGGAACAAGATAGCCAGCACCGCGGCACGTTTGATTTCTCCGGGCGTGTGAACCGCGATCAGCGCGATCTCGCGTTATCCTTTAACGGTACGGTCGATGCCTCCGATTATCCGCACAACTTATCTGCGAATATTGAGCAGTTAAGCTGGCAACTGCAGGGGGCCGATCTGCCGCCGCAGGGGATTAACGGTCAGGGACATCTTCAGGCGCAATGGCTGGAAGAGAAAAAACAGCTTTCATTTAGCCAGATAAATTTGACCGCTAATGACTCTTCTTTCTCCGGGCAAGCGCATGTGGCCTTGTTGGAAAAACCGGAATGGGCCGTTGACCTAAAATTTGGTCAGCTCAATCTGGATAACCTGCTCGTACAACATGACGCAGCGGTGACAGCAAAAGGTGAAGTTCAGCAAGGTCAGAGTCAGTCAACGCTGGCGCGCCCCGTTATTGCTTCCCAGGTTGATGCTGTTTCGTATCAGGGACTCAAGGGTTTTTCGGCAGACATCGCTTTGCAGGCTGACAAAGTGCTGTGGCGGAAAATGGCGTTTGAGAATGTCTCGGCAAAAATAGACAACCGGTTCGGCTTACTGAACATTGCACAGTTGCAGGGAAAAAGTGATGGCGGGCTGATCTCATTGCCCGGCACGCTGGATGCCAGAAAGGGAGAACCGCGAGCGGTCTTTCATCCGCGCCTGGAAGGTGTAGAAATTGGCACTATTCTGAAGGCCTTTGATTACCCCATCGCACTCACTGGCAAGCTGTCGTTGGCGGGAGATTTTTCCGGCTCGGATATTGACGCCCAGGCGTTTCGTCACAGCTGGCAAGGGCAGGCCCATGTCGAAATGAACGATACGCGAATGGAAGGGATGAACTTCCAGCAGATGATACAGCAGGCCGTCGAGCGTAGCGGTGGAGATGCTAAAGCCCAGCAAAATATGGAGAACGTGACCCGTCTGGATCGTTTTGTAACCGATATGACGCTGGATAACGGTGAGGTAACGCTGGATAACATGGTAGGGGAGTCCGCTATGTTGGCACTGACCGGCAAAGGAACGTTAGATCTGGTGAAGCAGAATTGCGACACGCTGTTTAACATTCGCGTTCTGGGCGGTTGGGATGGCGAAAGTAAGTTGATTAATTTCCTGAAGGCCACCCCGGTTCCTCTCAGAGTCTATGGTCAATGGCAGTCACTGAACTACAGTCTGCAAGTTGATCAGCTTTTGCGTAAACATCTGCAGGATGAAGCAAAACGTCGCCTGAATGACTGGGCCGATCGCAATAAAGATTCCCGCAACGGCAAAGATGTTAAAAAGTTGCTGGATAAGCTCTGATTCATATTGCCGGATGGTGGCTAATGCCCCATCCGGCTCGTGACTTACACCTCGTAATCCATCTCTTCTTCACTGTGTAGCGGTATCAGCTGGACTTTTTGCACGCGATGATTTTCCACCTGCAGGGTTTTTAGCCGATAGTCGCCAACCTGGACTTCCTCCCCGGTTTTTGGGATGCGCTGCAAATATTCCATTAAAAGCCCGGCAATGGTGTGATACTCACGTTTTTCATCTAATGGGATAGGGACGTACTGCACCAGGTCTTCCAGCGGCATATGCCCGTTAGCGGTCCATGAACCATCGGCGTTTTTCTGAATATCATGGCGGGCGTCGATTTCCTCTACCTCGTTTGGCAGATTGCCGGCGATGGTTTCCATCACATCACTCAGCGTCACAATCCCTTCGACGGAACCAAATTCATCGGCTACAAACGCGAAGTGCGTCCGGGCGTTTCGGAACTGCTCAAGCGCCGGAAGTAGCGGCAGAGTTTCCGGGAACACCAGCGGCTGGCGAATCAGGACGCGCAGGTCGAGCGGCTCGCCGCGCAGAGACTGTTGCAGCAAATCGATGACATGCACCACGCCAAGCAGTTCTTCCTGCCCGTCTTCGCCAGTGACCACCAGACGCGTATGCTGGTTTTTTTCCAGTAAGGCGCGGATTTCTGCTTCGGGAGCATTGAGGTCGATGTGTTCAATATCGTGACGCGAGGTCATGATACTGCTGACGGTACGCTGATTAAGGTTCAGCACACGTTCAATCATCCTCCGCTCCTGAGGCGCGAAAATCTGACCTTCATGATGGTCCGCCAGCATTGCCGCGGTTTCGGCATCCAGTTCGGCATCTTCTTTTTGCCCGCTCAGCAGCCGCATTACCGCTTCGGCGGTGCGCTGGCGCAGAGTATGGTTGGCTGAGAGGAAGCGACGACGGTTAAAAATAGCCAACTGGTTCAATGCTTCGATCATCACCGAGAAGCCGATAGCCGCGTACAGGTAACCTTTCGGGATATGGAAACCAAACCCTTCGGCCACCAGGCTAAAACCAATCATCAGCAAGAAGCTCAGGCACAGAATAACGATAGTTGGATGACTGTTGACAAAGCGCGTCAGCGACTTGCTCGCCAGCACCATCAGGCTGATGGCAATAATCACCGCAGCCATCATCACGGCCAGGTGATCGACCATCCCAACAGCGGTAATGACGGAATCGAGAGAGAATATGGCGTCCAGCACCACGATCTGCGCGACCACACCCCAGAACTTAGCGCCTTTACGCTGGGTGGGATTGTCGCTGTCTTTTCCTTCCAGCCGTTCGTTGAGCTCCATAGTGGCTTTAAACAGCAGGAAGAAACCGCCGAACAGCATGATCAGATCGCGGGCGCTGAAGCTGAGATCGCGAATGCTGAACAGCGGCGTGGTCAGTGTTACCAGCCAGGATATTGATGCCAGCAGCAGCAGGCGCATAACCATCGCCAGCAGTAGCCCGGTAATACGCGCCTTATCCCGCTGGGCAGGAGGTAGTTTCTCCGCGAGGATGGCAATAAAAACAAGATTATCAATGCCAAGAACAAGTTCGATCACGATTAACGTGACCAGTCCGGCCCAGATTGACGGATCGGCAATCCATTCCATAGTAAATGCTATACCCATAGTTGTATGACAATTGTCACAATTCGATCATGGGTAAAACTGGCGAAAAATGCAATGGCGAGAGGGGATTTCTCTGTCGGTTATATCAGAACAGATGCAGGATAATAGCCTTAATGTCACTACAGGAAATTATTTTATTAATCTAGATATATTTAGGAAATATCGCAGGTGGGATGTTTTTATATCAATGTTGTCAACATCAATAAAATCCTAAAAATATACAAATCCAACGCTTAATATTAATCTTAAAAGCTTGGTATCGGTGGTTTGTTATCTTGCCTGATATTCGCTTAGCTGCAACAATTCTTGCGGTAATAATCAAAAGATAAATATTTCCTCATTAACCAGTGGTACGTATTCCCGATGCGTTGCCGCTGTAAATGTGATGAAAATAAAGGAGAAGATAAAAATTCAAATTAATCAGTGCATTGGTAGCTAGTGAAGCCAGGGGCGGTAGCGTGTCTGGTCGCCTGAAACAAGCCTAAATTATTCTGTCAAGAGACCGCAGATGAATTCATTTTTTTTAGGACTGATGCCAGTTAAATTCCATTTCAATTAACGGCAAGGTAAATACGTACAGGCGAAGTCGCTATTTAGATTGCATGTGATAATTACTCTGCCAAAGTGATAAATAATCAATGATGAAATCCAAACTTAAATTGATACCAGTATTGGTATCGGCAATCTTGATAAACGGTTGTACCGTGCTTCCGGGCAGCAATATGTCTACGATGGGCAAAGATGTGATTAAACAGCAGGACGCTGATTTTGATATCGATCGCATGGTGAATGTTTATCCACTCACCCCACGACTGGTAGAACAATTACGTCCTCGACCAAATGTTGCACAACCTAATATGTCGCTGGACCAGGAGATTGCCGGGTATCAGTACCGAGTAGGTCCGGGGGATGTCCTGAATGTGACCGTCTGGGATCATCCTGAACTCACCACGCCAGCCGGGCAGTACCGTAGCTCAAGCGATACCGGCAACTGGGTACAACCTGATGGCACGATGTTTTACCCCTACATCGGCAAAGTCAGCGTGGTAGGGAAAACGTTGGCAGAGATTCGTAGTGATATTACCGGGCGCTTAGCGAAGTACATTGCTGACCCGCAGGTGGACGTTAATATCGCCGCTTTCCGCTCGCAGAAGGCCTATGTCTCCGGACAGGTGAACAAATCTGGTCAGCAGGCCATCACCAACGTGCCACTTACCGTTCTCGATGCCATTAACGCCGCAGGCGGTCTCACCGAAGCGGCAGACTGGCGCAACGTTGTGCTGACTCATAAAGGGCAGGAGCAACGCATTTCACTGCAAGCACTGATGCAAAATGGCGACCTGAGCCAGAACCGACTGCTCTATCCTGGCGACATTCTGTTTGTCCCGCGTAATGACGATCTGAAAGTCTTTGTAATGGGGGAAGTGAAAAAACAGAGCACCCTCAAAATGGACTTCAGTGGCATGACGCTTACCGAAGCGCTGGGCAATGCCGAAGGTATTGATCTGACCACCTCCAATGCCAGCGGTATTTTCGTTATTCGACCATTGAAAGGCGAGGGCGGGAACAACGGCAAGATCGCCAATATCTATCAGCTTGATATGTCCGATGCGACGTCGCTGGTGATGGCAACATCATTCCGACTCCAGCCATACGATGTGGTGTACGTCACTACTGCGCCGGTTGCTCGCTGGAACCGTTTGATCAATCAGTTGCTGCCGACTATTAGCGGTGTTCGCTATATGACGGACACGGCCAGCGACCTTCACAACTGGTAATCGTCATGTTTAACAAAATCTTAGTTGTCTGTGTGGGGAACATTTGCCGTTCCCCGACGGCAGAGCGCTTGTTAAGGCAATTTCACCCGGCGTTGACGGTCTCTTCTGCCGGTCTTGGGGCGCTGGTGGGGAAAGGCGCGGATCCGTGCGCCATTAGCGTTGCGCAGGCGCACAACCTGTCACTGGATAATCATTGTGCCCGGCAGATCTCGGGACGAATGTGCCGGGAGTATGACCTGATCCTGGCCATGGAAAAGCGCCATATCTCTGCCCTGTGTGAAATGGTGCCGGAGATGCGCGGCAAAGTGATGCTTTTTGGTCACTGGGACAGCGAGCGCGAAATTCCCGATCCATATCGTAAAAGCCGTGATGCGTTTGACGCGGTGTACACATTACTTGAACGGTCTGCCCGCCAATGGGCTCAGGCACTGAACGCAGAGCAGGGAAAACGATGACAGAAAAAGTAAAACAGTCTGCTGCGCCGGTAACGGGCAATGATGAAATCGATATTGGTCGTCTGGTCGCAACGGTGGTGGAAGCCCGCTGGTGGGTACTTGGCATTACCGCGGCTTTTGCATTGTGTGCCGCGGTCTACACACTGTTCGCCACCCCCATCTATAGTGCGGACGCGCTGGTGCAAATTGAGCAAAATACTGGAAATTCATTGGTGCAGGATATTGGCTCGGCGTTGTCGAACAAACCCCCGGCCTCGGAAGCGGAAATTCAGCTCATTCAGTCACGACTGGTATTAGGGAAAACGGTAGACGATCTCAACCTCGATATCGGCGTTACCAAAGATACGTTCCCTATTTTTGGCGCGGGCTGGGACCGGCTGATGGGCCGTCAGAACGAAACGGTTAATGTGACTACCTTCACGCTGCCAAAGGCAATGAATGAACAGACCTTCACGCTCAATGTGCTGAATGACAAAAGTTATCAACTGGTGAGTGACGGGGGTTTTAGCGTTCGGGGGCAAGTCGGCAAGGTGTTGGAACACGATGGCGTGACGATGCTGGTTGAGGCGATTCATGCCAGCCCGGAGAGCCAATTTACCGTCCGTAAATTCTCCACGCTGGGCATGATAAACACCCTGCAAAATAATCTGATGGTGGCGGAAACAGGCAAAGATACCGGTGTATTGAGCCTGACTTTTACCGGTGAAGACCGCGAGCAAATCCGCCAGATCCTCGACAGTATTACCCGTAACTATCTGCAACAAAACGTGGAACGTAAATCCGAAGAGGCCGCCAAAAGTCTGGCGTTTCTGGCCAAGCAGTTGCCCGAAGTGCGTAACCACCTGGATGTTGCTGAAAACAAGCTGAACGCCTTCCGTCAGGATAAAGACTCCGTGGATTTGCCGCTGGAAGCCAAAGCGGTGCTGGATTCGATGGTGAATATCGACGCGCAGCTGAATGAACTGACCTTTAAAGAAGCGGAGATTTCCAAGCTGTTCACCAAAGCGCACCCGGCGTACCGCACGCTGCTGGAAAAACGCCAGGCGCTGGAAGATGAGAAAAGTAAGCTGAACGGGCGTGTAACGGCGATGCCGAAAACACAGCAGGAAATTGTTCGCCTGACGCGTGATGTGGAGTCCGGTCAGCAGGTCTATATGCAGTTGCTGAACAAGCAACAGGAACTGAAGATTACCGAGGCCAGTACGGTCGGTGATGTGCGCATTGTCGATCCCGCGATTGCCCAGCCTGGCGTGCTGAAGCCGAAAACGGCGCTGATTATTCTCGGCAGTATCATTCTCGGTTTAATGCTTTCCGTGGTGGGCGTACTGCTGCGTTCTCTGTTTAATCGCGGTATTGAAAGCCCCCAGGCGCTGGAAGAGCATGGTATCAGCGTGTATGCCAGTATTCCGCTGTCTGAATGGCAAAAAGCGCGTGATAACGTTCAGACCATTAAAGGTGTGAAACGCTACAAGCAAAGCCAACTGCTGGCCGTGGGGAATCCAACGGATCTCGCCATAGAAGCGGTCCGTAGCCTGCGTACCAGCCTGCACTTTGCCATGATGCAGGCGCGTAACAACGTATTGATGCTGACCGGCGTCAGCCCGTCGATAGGTAAAACATTTGTCTGCGCTAACCTGGCGGCAGTTATTAGCCAGACTAACAAACGCGTGCTATTGATCGACTGCGACATGCGCAAAGGCTATACCCACGAACTGCTGGGGACCAATAATGTTAACGGCCTGTCTGAGATCCTCATTGGCAAAGGGGATATTTCATCCAGCGCTAAACCGACATCGATTCCGCATTTTGATCTGATCCCTCGCGGTCAAATTCCTCCCAATCCTTCCGAACTGTTGATGAGCGAGCGCTTCGGCGAACTGATTGCCTGGGCCAGTTCGCACTATGACCTGGTGTTGATTGACACCCCACCAATTCTGGCGGTGACCGATGCGGCTATCGTAGGGCGCCACGTCGGAACCACGCTGATGGTAGCGCGTTATGCGGTCAACACGCTGAAAGAGGTGGAAACCAGCCTGGGCCGCTTCGAGCAAAATGGCATTCAGGTGAAAGGGGTGATCCTCAACTCGATCTTCCGCCGCGCCAGCGGGTATCAGGATTACGGCTACTACGAATACGAATACACGTCGGATTCGAAATAACTAACAGCAACGCATATCGAATGTAGGCCTGATAAGCGTAGTGCCATCAGGCAACTTTTTTTGGAAACGAAAATGACCACAGAAAACCCGCTAATTTCAATTTACATGCCAACCTGGAACCGCCAGCAGCTGGCCATTCGGGCGATTAAATCGGTGTTGCGGCAGGACTATCCTCACTGGGAGATGATCATTGTGGATGATTGCTCTTCCTCATATGAGCAGTTGCAGCAGTTTGTTGAGGAACTCAACGATCCGCGCGTGTCGTATACGCATAATCCCACCAACTCCGGGGCCTGTGCGGTGCGTAATCAGGCCATTATGCAGGCCAACGGGCAATACATTACGGGGATTGATGATGATGATGAATGGACGCCGAACCGACTGAGTGTATTTCTCAACTATCGCCATCATTTGGTCACGCGGGCGTTTCTGTATGCCAATGACTATGTCTGTGAGGGTGAAGTGTATTCGCAGCCGACCAGTCTGCCGCTCTATCCTAAGTCCGTTTATTCACGCCGCAGGTTTTATAAGCGCAACATCATTGGTAACCAGGTATTTACCTGGGCATGGCGGTTTAAAGCATGTCTGTTCGATACCACGCTGAAAGCGGCGCAGGATTACGACATCTTCCTGCGCATGGTGGTGGCGTATGGCAAACCGTGGAAGGTCAAAGAGGCGACGCAGATCCTGCATGTAAATCACGGTGAGATGCGCATTACCTCATCGCCGAATAAATTCTCCGGCTACTTTCAGTTTTACCGCAAGCACAAAGGCAAATTTGACCGGGCCAGCAAGAAGTATCAGCTGTTTACCCTCTATCAGATCCGCAACAAACGGATGAACTGGCGCACGCTGCTGACGCTGCTTTCTGTTCGCAACAGTAAGCGTCTGGCCGACGGACTGCGAGGACGCTAATTATGCTGGAAGATTTACGCGTGAACGGCTGGAGTCTGCGCCCCTGCTGCATGGTGGTGGCCTATCGGATTGCCCATTTTTGCTCCGTCTGGCGTAAAAAAAACATCTTAAACAACCTGTGGGCCGCACCGGTACTGGTGATGTACCGCCTTATCACCGAATGCCTGTTTGGCTATGAAATTCAGGCCGCTGCATCAATCGGTCGTCGTTTCACCATCCATCATGGCTATGGGGTGGTTATCAATAAACACGTGGTTGTGGGGGATGATTTTACCCTACGTCACGGCGTCACCATCGGCAATCTTGGCACCAACGATTTGTCCTGCCCGGTAATCGGTAACAGCGTTGAGCTGGGGGCCAATGTCACTCTGCTTGGCGACGTTGCTATTGGCGATAACGTGACGATTGGTGCCGGGAGCGTCGTGGTGGATAGCGTTCCGGACAATGCGCTGGTCGTGGGCGAGAAGGCACGGGTGAAGGTAATAAAATGAAGATATTACAATTTAATGTGCGACTCGCAGAAGGTGGGGCGGCAGGCGTGGCGTTAGATTTGCATCTGAGGTCGCTGGAAAAAGGGCTGTCGTCGCGTTTTGTCTATGGCTATGGCAAAGGCGGTAAAAAAAGCGCCAGCCATGCGAAATACCCGCAGGTTATCAAATATACGCCGCGCCTGACGTCGGCGGCGAACATTGCGCTGTTTCGTTTCGTGAACCGCGACATGTTCGGCAATCTCGACAAGCTATATCGTATGGTTACCCGCACTAACGGCCCGCTGGTACTGCATTTTCATGTGTTGCACAGCTACTGGTTGAACCTGGAAGAGGTAGTCTCCTTTTGCCAAAAAGTGAAAGCGCATAAACCGGATATCACCTTCGTCTGGACGCTGCACGATCACTGGAGTGTGACCGGGCGCTGTGCCTTTACCGATGGCTGCGAAGGCTGGAAAACGGGCTGTCTGCAATGCCCAACGCTGAGCAACTATCCGCCGGTAAAAATCGATAAAGCCCATCAGCAGTTGCCCGTTAAGCGGCAGATGTTTCGTGCGATGCTGGCGCTGGGTTGCCAGTTTATCTCGCCCAGTCAGCATGTGGCCGACGCGTTCAACAGCCTGTATGGCGCGGGACGTTGCCGCATTATCAATAATGGCATTGATGTGGCAACTGAAACCATTCTTGCCGAACTACCCGCGATGCCTGAGGAGAGCGGTCGGCCGAAAATTGCCGTGGTGGCTCATGACCTGCGCTATGACGGCAAAACCAGTCAGCAACTGGTGCGAGCGATTACCGCGCTCGGAGACAAAATTGAGTTGCATACCTTCGGCAAATTTTCGCCATTTGCGGGAGATAACGTCATCAATCACGGTTTTGAGAGCGATAAGCGCACGTTGATGAGTGCGCTTAATCAGATGGATGGACTGGTGTTCAGCTCACGTGTCGATAACTACCCGCTGATTCTGTGCGAAGCGCTGTCCATCGGCGTACCGGTAATAGCCACGCACAGCGATGCCGCGCAGGAAGTGCTGGCTAAATCAGGCGGAAAAACGTTCAGCGAAGCTGAAGTGTTGCAACTGGTGCAACTGAAAAAATCAGACATTGCGCAGGCGGTTTTTGACACGTCGCTTGCCGCATTTAGCCAGCGCAGCCGGTTGGCATACAGTGGACAACAGATGCTGGAGGAATATGTCTCGTTCTATCAGAATCTGTAGCTATCTGGTGCTACCGCTGCTTTATCTGTTGGTAAACGTCAAACTCGCCCAGCTTGGCGAGAGCTTCCCGATAACTATCGTCACCTTTTTACCCGTTCTGTTGTTGCTGTTTATCGAGCGCATCAATATCAAAAAATTAATGATCGCGCTGGGCGTAGGGGGCGGACTGACGGCATTTAACTATCTGTTCGGTCAGTCACTGGATGCCAGCAAGTACGTGACGTCCGCCATGTTGTTTATCTATACCGTGGTGATCATTGGCATGGTATGGAGTATTCGCTTCAAAACGATTTCGCCGCATAACTACATTAAAATCTTGCGCTTTTTCTGGCTGGTCGTGGGACTGGTGGTGGGGTTAGCTGCGGTTGAAATGGCACAGATAATTCTCAGCGGCGGCAGCAGTTTAATGGAAGTTATTTCGAAATATCTTATTTACAGTAATAGCTATGTTCTGAACTTTATTAAGTTTGGTGGGAAACGAACCACCGCGCTCTATTTCGAACCGGCATTCTTCGCTCTGGCGTTAATCTCAATTTGGCTCAGTATCAAACAGTTTGGTATCAAAACACCTAAGTCCGATGCTATGATTCTGGTAGGGATAATATTATCGGGATCGTTTTCAGGAGTAATGACGTTTATTTTGTTTTACCTCCTGGAATGGGCGTTTCAGTACCTAAATAAGGATGCGATAAAAAAGAAGCTACCTCTGGCGATAATCTCATTGAGCGTGTTTTTAGTTGGTGTGATATTTGCTTTTCCGTACATCGCAACGCGGCTTGGTGATTTAGGAACTGAAGGTTCGTCATCGTATTATCGTATCGTAGGGCCATTAGTGATGGTCGGTTATTCGTTACTGAACGTTGATGGCGTAGTGAGATTTGGCTCACTTTATGAATACGTCGCGTCATTCGGAATTTTTAACGGTGCAGATGTCGGTAAAACAATAGACAATGGCTTGTATCTGCTGATTATTTATTTTTCATGGTTCGCGGTGATATTAGCCCTATGGTACATGGGGAAGGTCATGAAAATGATGATCAATGCGTTTGGCGATAATCAGAATTATCGGGTGCAGCTTTATCTTCTTACACCATTGTCACTGTTTTTTACAGGTTCAGTATTTAGTCCGGAATACGCATTTTTAATTGTGTGTCCGTTTATTTTGCGCAAGGCGCTGAATATCGCGAGGTAACTCACATGCTGCTCAGTATCATTACCGTCGCCTTTCGCAATCTGGAAGGGATCGTCAAAACTCACGCGTCGCTGGCACATCTGGCGCAAGCGGGTGATATCAGTTTTGAGTGGATTGTTGTTGATGGCGGCTCCTCGGATGGTACGTCGGCGTTTCTTGAAGGACTCAGTGGAGAACACCGGTTACGGTTTGTCAGCGAACCGGATAACGGCATCTATGATGCGATGAACAAAGGCATCGCCATGGCGCGCGGGCGGTTTGCATTGTTCCTCAACTCCGGGGATATTCTGCATGCGAATGCGGCTTGTTTTATCCGCCAGCTAAAAATGCAGAGTGACCAAACTATGGTCATTGGCGATGCGTTGCTGGATTTCGGCAATGGCAACAAAATTAAGCGTCGGGCAAAACCGGGTTGGTATATTTATCACAGCCTGCCCGCCAGCCATCAGGCAATATTCTTTCCTCTCTCAGGACTGAATGTCTGGCATTATGATTTGCAATATAAAATATCGTCAGATTACGCGTTGGCAGCCAAATTATACAAGTCCGGCTACGCTTTTAAAAAGCTGCGCGGGTTGGTGTCGGAATTTTCTATGGGCGGAGTGTCAACGACGAATAATCTGGAATTGTGCCGGGATGCCAAAAAAGTACAGCGCCAGATATTACACATGCCAGGTTTTTGGACCGGTTTGTCAGAATATTTACGTCTGCGCACAACCGATAAAACAAAAACCTTATATGGAAAAACGTAAGAGCACAATATGCAAGACTTAAGCGGATTTAAAGTGCCTGGAGGTTTTCGCGGCGGCGGCGCTATTAAAGTGCAATTATGGTGGGCGGTGCAATCAACATTATTTCGCTGGTCTCCACAGGTTATGTATCGCTGGCGTGCATTTTTATTACGGATATTTGGCGCAAAAATAGGAAAAAACGTAGTCATTCGGCCTTCAGTAAAAATTACTTATCCGTGGAAACTAACTCTGGGAGATTATGCCTGGGTGGGTGATGACGCGGTTTTATATACGTTAGGTGATATTACGATTGGGGCCCACGCAGTTATTTCGCAAAAAAGTTATTTATGCACCGGGAGTCATGATTATGCCAGCCAACATTTTGATATTAACGCCACACCGATAGTGGTTGGCGATAAATGCTGGCTGGCGACAGATGTCTTTGTCGCGCCTGGCGTAACGATTGGCGATGGCACCGTCGTCGGAGCACGAAGCAGCGTATTTAAATCGCTGCCAGCAAATGTCATTTGTCGGGGAAATCCCGCAGTAGTCACGCGCGAACGCGTCGAGAAAGTTACTCCCTGAGGGGATCACTGAAGAGGTTATAACATGTCAAAAGTCGCTCTCATTACTGGCGTAACCGGGCAGGATGGCTCTTACCTGGCAGAACTCCTGCTGGAAAAAGGGTACGAAGTACACGGTATTAAGCGTCGCGCTTCATCATTCAACACCGAACGTGTGGACCACATCTACCAGGATCCGCATTCAGGCAATCCCAAATTTCATCTGCACTATGGCGATTTGACGGACTCCTCCAATCTGACCCGTATTTTACAGGAAGTCCAACCGGATGAAGTCTATAACCTGGGTGCCATGAGCCACGTTGCGGTGTCGTTTGATTCACCGGAATACACCGCAGACGTTGATGCGATCGGCACCTTGCGCTTGCTGGAGGCGATCCGCTTCCTTGGTCTGGAAAAAAAGACCCGTTTTTATCAGGCGTCCACCTCTGAGCTGTACGGTCTGGTTCAGGAAATCCCGCAGAAAGAGAGCACGCCGTTCTATCCGCGTTCACCGTATGCCGTTGCTAAGCTGTATGCCTACTGGATAACCGTCAACTACCGTGAGTCTTACGGGATGTATGCCTGTAACGGCATTCTGTTTAACCACGAGTCTCCGCGCCGCGGCGAAACCTTTGTCACTCGCAAAATTACCCGGGCGATCGCCAACATCGCTCAGGGGCTGGAGTCTTGCCTGTACCTGGGCAACATGGATTCACTGCGCGACTGGGGGCATGCCAAAGATTACGTCAGGATGCAGTGGATGATGCTGCAGCAGGATAAGCCGGAAGATTTCGTGATTGCCACCGGCGTGCAGTATTCCGTGCGCCAGTTTGTAGAAATGGCGGCTGCTCAGCTGGGGATTAAATTGCGCTTTGAAGGTGAGGGCGTGAATGAAAAAGGCATCGTGGTTTCCGTGACCGGACATGATGCGCCGGGCGTGAAGCCAGGCGATGTCATGATTGCCGTTGACCCGCGCTACTTCCGTCCGGCTGAGGTGGAAACGCTGCTGGGCGATCCGGCCAAAGCACATGAAAAACTGGGCTGGAAACCGGAAATCACGCTGCGCCAGATGATCTCGGAAATGGTTGCTAACGATCTTGATGCGGCGAAGAAACATTCCCTGCTCAAGTCGCACGGTTACGAGGTTGCCATCGCGCTGGAGTACTGAGGATGAAGACACAACGTATTTTTGTGGCGGGCCATCGCGGGATGGTGGGGTCCGCCATCGTCAGACAATTGTCGCAGCGAAATAATGTGGAGCTGGTGCTGCGTACCCGCGACCAGCTTAATCTGCTGGACGCCAGTGCGGTGCAGGCGTTTTTTGCCGCTGAACGTATTGACCAGGTTTATCTGGCGGCGGCAAAAGTAGGAGGGATTGTGGCAAACAATACTTATCCTGCTGATTTTATTTATGAAAACATGATGATTGAGAGCAACATTATTCATGCTGCACATCTGCATAACGTGAATAAACTGTTGTTTCTCGGGTCATCCTGTATTTATCCCAAGCAAGCTACCCAGCCAATCGCCGAGAGTGAACTGTTGCAGGGGACACTTGAACCGACCAATGAGCCGTATGCGATTGCCAAAATTGCCGGTATCAAGCTGTGTGAATCGTATAACCGACAGTATGGCCGTGATTATCGCTCGGTGATGCCGACCAATCTGTATGGGCCGCATGACAACTTTCATCCGAGTAATTCGCATGTGATCCCGGCGCTGCTGCGCCGCTTTCATGAAGCTCGCGGGCAAAATGCGCCGGATGTGGTGGTATGGGGCAGCGGGACGCCAATGCGTGAATTTCTGCATGTCGACGATATGGCGGCGGCCAGTATCCACGTGATGGAGTTGGCTCAGGAAGTGTTGCAGGAATATACCCAGCCGATGCTGTCGCATATCAACGTGGGTACCGGCGTGGACTGCACCATCCGTGAACTGGCGCAGACTATTGCGGAGGTCGTGGGTTACAAGGGGCGCGTGGTGTTTGACGCCAGTAAACCGGACGGCACGCCGCGCAAATTGCTTGACGTTACGCGTCTGCATCAGTTGGGCTGGTATCACGAGATATCTCTGCAAGCGGGACTTGCCAGTACATATCAGTGGTTTCTTGAAAACCAGCAGCGTTACCGGGGGTAAGCATGTTTTTACGTCATGAGGATTTTGCCACCGTTGTACGTTCAACTCCGCTGATTTCCATTGATTTGATCGTGGAAAACGCCCACGGTGAATTTCTGCTTGGCAAGCGCCTCAATCGTCCTGCGCAGGGGTACTGGTTTGTGCCCGGCGGTCGGGTGCAAAAAGATGAACCGTTGCACGCGGCCTTTGAGCGGCTTACTGAAGCTGAGCTGGGGTTACGTTTACTGCTGTCCGCTGCGCAGTTTTACGGTGTCTGGCAGCACTTCTATGACGACAACTTTTCCGGGGAAGATTTCTCAACGCATTACATCGTGCTGGGATTTCGTCTGCGGGTGTCGGAAAACGACCTGCAACTGCCTGACCTTCAACATGACGCGTACCGCTGGCTGGCAATTGAAGAGATTCTGGCCACTGACCGCGTGCACGACAACAGCCGGGCTTACTTCTGTGAGAAGAGTCAGGCCGGAGCACCCGGGCTATGAAGATCCTTGTGTATGGCATCAACTATTCGCCGGAGTTGACCGGTATCGGTAAATACACCGGTGAAATGGTGGCGTGGATGGCGCAACAGGGGCATGACGTACGGGTGATCACTGCGCCGCCTTATTATCCGCAGTGGAAAGTCAACGGTCGCTATTCATCCTGGCGCTACCGTCGTGAAGAGGGCGATGCCATCGTCTGGCGTTGCCCGCTGTATGTGCCTGAGCAGCCCTCCACGCTCAAGCGTCTACTGCATTTAGGCAGTTTCGCCCTGAGCAGTTTCTTCCCGCTGCTGGCGCAGCGCCGCTGGAAGCCGGATCGCATCATTGGGGTAGTACCGACGCTGTTTTGTACGCCGGGAATGCGCCTGCTGGCGAAGCTGTCCGGGGCGCGCACGCTGCTGCATATTCAGGATTACGAAGTTGATGCCATGTTGGGACTTGGCATGGCGGGCAAAGGCAAGCGCGGTATGGTGGCAAAACTGGCCAGCGCTTTTGAGCGCAGTGGGCTGTTGAATATGGATCATATTTCGACCATTTCTCGCTCAATGATGAATAAAGCACAGGAAAAGGGCGTTGATGCACAGAAGGTTATTTTCTTTCCGAACTGGTCAGAAGTAGCGCGTTTTCGCGATGTGGACGCCGCCGATGCTCTGGCGTTGCGCCAGCAGCTGGGCTTGCCTGATGGAAAAAAAATCATTCTCTACTCTGGCAATATTGGTGAAAAGCAAGGACTGGAGAGTGTAATCGACGCAGCGGCCCTGTTGAGCGAGCGGCCCTGGCTGTTTGTGATTGTCGGGCAGGGCGGGGGTAAAGCGCGGCTGGAGAACATGACCAGCGAACGCGGCCTGAACAATGTGATGTTCTTTCCGCTGCAATCTTATGACGCGCTGCCTGCACTGCTCAAAATGGCGGACTGTCATCTGGTGGTACAAAAGCGCGGTGCGGCGGATGCCGTACTGCCTTCCAAACTGACCAATATCCTCGCCGTTGGTGGTAACGCGGTGATTACCGCCGAGCCGGAAACCGAGCTGGGGCAGCTCTGTAACATTGTTCCAGGCATCGCAGTATGCGTGGAGCCGGAATCGGTAAACGCGCTGGTTTGCGGTATCCAACAAGCGTTGAGGATGCCAAAAGTCAATACGGTGGCACGTGACTATGCCGAACGCACGCTGGATAAAGATAACGTGCTTAGCCAATTTATTGCTGATATTCGGGGTTAATGATGAGTCAAAGCAAACTCTTTCCGGTGGTGATGGCCGGTGGCTCGGGTAGCCGTTTATGGCCTCTGTCCCGCGTATTGTATCCAAAGCAGTTCCTGTGCCTGAAAGGTGATCTCACCATGCTGCAGACAACGATATGTCGTCTGAACGGCGTGGAGTGTGAAAGCCCGGTGGTTATCTGTAATGAACAACACCGTTTCATCGTCGCGGAACAGCTACGGCAACTGCACAAGCTGACTGAGAACATTATTCTCGAACCCGCCGGACGTAACACGGCACCGGCGATAGCGCTGGCCGCACTGGCGGCAAAACGTCAAAGCCCGGAGGAAGATCCGCTGCTGCTGGTATTGGCGGCCGATCACATGATTGCCGACGAAGAGGCATTTCGCGAGGCGGTTCGCAATGCTATGCCCTATGCCAGTGCGGGTAAGCTGGTGACGTTTGGTATCGTGCCGGACCAGCCGGAAACGGGCTATGGCTATATCCGCCGTGGCGAGGTTTCGCCAACGAATACCGACGCTGTGGCGTTCGAAGTGGCGCAGTTTGTTGAAAAGCCCAATCTGGAAACCGCGCAGGCTTATGTGGCGAACGGCGATTACTACTGGAACAGCGGCATGTTCTTGTTCCGCGCCGGACGTTATCTGGAAGAACTGAAAAAATATCGCCCCGACATTCTTCAGGCCTGTGAGAATTCCATGAGTACGGTTGACCCCGATCTCGATTTTATCCGCGTTGATGAACAGGCGTTTCTCGCCTGTCCGGAAGAGTCTGTGGACTATGCGATAATGGAACGTACGGCCGATGCGGTGGTAATGCCCATGAACGCAGGCTGGAGCGATGTTGGCTCCTGGTCATCGCTGTGGGAAATCAGCGCCCATACCGCCGAAGGCAATGTGCATCATGGCGACGTCATTAGCCACAAAACGGAAAACAGCTACGTGTATGCCGAATCTGGCCTGGTGACGACCGTCGGGGTGAAGGATCTGGTGGTGGTGCAGACCAAAGATGCGGTGCTGATCGCCGATCGCAACGCGGTGCAGGACGTCAAAAAAGTGGTGGAGCAAATTAAAGCTGACGGACGACATGAACACCATATTCACCGTGAAGTTTACCGTCCGTGGGGCAAGTATGACTCCATTGATGCCGGAGACCGTTACCAGGTGAAGCGAATTACCGTTAAACCCGGTGAAGGATTGTCCGTGCAGATGCATCATCACCGGGCTGAACACTGGGTAGTGGTGGCCGGTACCGCGAAAGTGACGATCAATGATGACATCAAACTGCTCGCTGAAAACGAGTCTGTCTATATTCCGCTTGGGGCGACCCATTGTCTGGAGAATCCCGGGAAAATCCCGCTCGATCTGATTGAAGTGCGCTCCGGATCTTACCTCGATGAGGATGATGTGGTGCGGTTTGCGGACAGATACGGGCGCGCCTGATGCAGGATGCGCCGCGCTTATCCGGCCTACAACACCGTAGGCCCGGTAAGCGAAGCGCGCCAGGAAATGCATTTAACACTCATTAAAAGGCTCATTAAGAGTCAGGGCCTCCTGTTGCCTGAAGAAGGGTAAATCATGACGAAATTAACCTGTTTCAAAGCCTACGATATTCGCGGCAGGCTGGGCGAAGAGCTGAATGAAGATATCGCGTGGCGTATTGGCCGCGCTTACGGCGAGTTCCTGAAGCCAAAAACGATTGTCCTCGGCGGTGATGTGCGCCTGACCAGCAAGACGCTAAAGCTGGCGCTGGCGAAAGGACTACAGGATGCGGGGGTGGATGTGCTGGATATTGGCATGTCGGGTACCGAAGAGATTTATTTTGCCACCTTCCACCTGGGTATTGACGGCGGTATTGAAGTGACCGCCAGCCATAATCCGATGGATTACAACGGCATGAAGCTGGTGCGGGAAGGGGCACGGCCCATCAGCGGTGATACCGGTCTGCGCGACGTACAGCGCCTGGCGGAAGCCAACGACTTCCCGGCGGTTGATGAGACAAAACGTGGCCGCTACCAGCGTATTACTATCCGTGATGCCTACATTGACCACCTGCTGGGTTACATCAATCCCGCCAATCTGAAACCGATGAAGCTGGTGCTCAATTCCGGTAACGGCGCGGCAGGCCCTGTAGTGGACGCCATTGAAGCCCGTTTTAAAACATTGGGCGTGCCGGTCGAGTTCATCAAAATCCACAACACGCCGGATGGCAACTTCCCCAACGGTATTCCCAATCCTCTGCTGCCGGAATGTCGGGCTGACACGCGCAACGCGGTGATTGAACACGGCGCAGATATGGGAATTGCCTTCGACGGTGATTTTGACCGCTGCTTCCTGTTCGATGAAAAAGGTCAGTTCATTGAGGGCTACTACATTGTCGGCCTGCTGGCGGAGGCGTTTCTGGAGAAGAATCCGGGGGCGAAGATTATCCACGACCCGCGTCTGTCCTGGAACACCGTGGACGTGGTGACGGCGGCAGGCGGTAAACCGGTGATGTCAAAAACCGGACACGCGTTTATCAAAGAGCGGATGCGCCACGAAGATGCCGTCTACGGCGGTGAAATGAGTGCGCATCACTATTTCCGTGACTTTGCCTACTGTGACAGCGGGATGATCCCGTGGCTGCTGGTCGCGGAGTTGCTGTGTCTGAAAGGGCAGTCGCTGGGCGAACTGGTCCGCGACCGGATGGCGGCCTACCCGGCGAGTGGTGAAATAAACAGCACGCTGGCAGAGCCGGCGGCAGCGATTGCGCGCGTGGAGCAGCATTTTTCCCGTGAGGCGCTGACGGTGGACAGAACGGACGGTATCAGCATGTCGTTTGTCGACTGGCGCTTCAATTTACGCTCTTCCAATACCGAACCGGTGGTGCGCCTGAACGTGGAATCGCGCGGAGATATTCCGTTGATGGAAGCGCGAACGCGCACTCTTCTGGCGTTACTGAATCAGTAATGCTGGTGCTTCCTTTGCCCGATTCTGGGCAAAGGGTGACTAACAGGAACCACGATGACACATCTAAAGAAGCGCGAGCGCGCCAAAACCAATGCGTCGTTAATTTCGATGGTGCAACGCTTTTCAGATATCACCATCATGTTTGGCGGGTTGTGGGTAATCTGCGAATTAAGCGGTTTGCCTTTCCTGTACATGCACCTGCTGGTGGCGCTGATCACTCTGGTCGTTTTTCAGATGCTCGGTGGCATAACGGATTTTTATCGCTCCTGGCGTGGTGTCAAAATTACCACTGAGCTGGTGCTGTTGCTGCAAAACTGGACGCTAAGCCTGATTTTTTGCGCAGGTCTGATCGCCTTTAATAATGATTTTGATAACCGTCTCGCCGTCTGGCTGGCGTGGTATCTGCTATCCAGCGTTGGCCTGGTGTTGAGTCGTTCGTTTATTCGCTACGGCGCGGGATGGCTGCGTAATCGCGGTTACAACACTCGCCGGGTGGCAGTGGCAGGGGACCTGCCTGCCGGACAAATGCTGCTGGACAGCTTTCGCCATGAACCGTGGCTGGGGTTTGAAGTTGCAGGTATCTATCACGACCCTATCCCTGGAAAAAACTCCCGCGACTGGGCCGGTAATCTGCAACAACTGGTGGATGACGCCAAAGCCTCACGCATTCATAACGTTTATATCGCCATGTCGATGAGCGATGGTGCCAGCGTCAAAAAATTAGTGCGCGAGCTGGCCGATACCACCTGTTCAGTGATCCTTATTCCTGATGTCTTTACCTTCAACATTCTGCATTCACGGATTGAAGAGATGAACGGCATTCCGGTGGTGCCGCTGTATGACACGCCACTCTCGGGAATTAATCGTCTGTTGAAGCGCGCGGAAGATATCGTGCTGGCTTCACTGATCCTGCTACTTATTTCCCCGGTGCTGTGTGGCATAGCACTACTGGTAAAACTGACCTCCAAAGGACCGGTGATTTTCCGCCAGACTCGCTATGGCATGGATGGGAAGCCGATCAAAGTCTGGAAGTTTCGCTCAATGAAAGTGATGGAAAACGATGCGGTGGTGACGCAGGCCACGCAAAACGATCCGCGCGTTACTCCTGTGGGGAATTTCCTGCGTCGGACGTCGCTTGATGAACTGCCGCAGTTTATTAACGTGCTCACCGGGGGGATGTCTATCGTCGGACCACGTCCGCATGCGGTGGCGCATAACGAACAGTACCGCCAACTGATTGAGGGATACATGTTACGCCATAAGGTGAAACCGGGTATTACCGGCTGGGCGCAAATCAACGGCTGGCGCGGTGAAACCGATACGCTGGAAAAAATGGAGAAACGTGTGGAGTTTGACCTCGAATACATTCGCGAGTGGAGCGTGTGGTTCGATATCAAAATTGTTTTTCTGACGATATTCAAAGGCTTTGTTAACAAAGCGGCGTATTAACATGAGCTTACGAGAAAAAACGCTTAATGGCGCAAAGTGGTCGGCGATTGCAACGGTGATCATTATTGGGCTCGGACTTATTCAGATGACTGTCCTGGCGCGAATTATTGATAACCACCAGTTCGGGTTGTTAACCGTGTCGCTGGTGATCATAGCGCTGGCCGATACGCTGTCGGATTTCGGTATCGCCAACTCAATTATTCAACGCAAAGAGATTGGTTATCTGGAGCTGACGACGCTGTACTGGCTAAACGTTGGGCTGGGTATCGTGGTATGCGTGGCGATGTTTCTGCTGAGCGAGACGATTGCCCATGTGCTCAATAACCCAGAACTGGCACCGCTCATCAAAACCTTATCACTGGCGTTTGTGGTGATACCGCACGGGCAGCAGTTTCGCGCGCTGATGCAAAAAGAGCTGGCCTTCAACAAAATTGGCATGATTGAAACCAGTTCGGTGCTGGCTGGATTTACCTTTACCGTGGTCAGCGCCCATTTCTGGCCGCTCGCGCTGACGGCCATTCTTGGGTATCTGGTGAATAGTACGCTACGTACGCTGCTGTTCGGCTATTTTGGCCGCCGGATTTACCGACCCGGGCTGCATTTTTCGCTGGCATCCGTTTCGTCGAACCTGCGTTTTGGCGCATGGCTGACGGCAGACAGCATCATCAATTACATCAATACCAACCTTTCCACGCTGGTTTTAGCTCGCACGTTGGGAGCTGGCGTGGCGGGCGGATTCAATCTCGCCTGGAACGTGGCGGTTGTCCCGCCGATCAAACTGAACCCGATTATCACCCGCGTGCTGTTTCCGGCGTTTGCCAAAATCCAGGACGACAGCGAAAAACTACGAGTGAATTTTTACAAGTTGCTGTCAGTGGTTGGGATTATCAACTTCCCAGCGCTACTGGGACTGATGGTGGTGTCGAATAACGTGGTGCCGCTGGTATTCGGCGATAAGTGGAACGGCATTATTCCGGTCCTGCAACTATTGTGCATTGTGGGTTTGCTGCGATCCGTGGGGAATCCAATAGGATCGCTTTTGATGGCGAAAGCCCGGGTCGATATCAGCTTCAAATTCAATGTGTTCAAAACCTTTTTGTTTATTCCTGCCATTTTCATTGGCGGTCATCTGGCGGGGGCGATTGGCGTGACGCTGGGCTTTCTGTTGGTCCAGGTGATTAACACGATCCTCAGCTACTTCGTGATGATCAAACCTGTTCTTGGCTCCAGCTACCGTCAGTACATGCTCAGCCTGTGGCTGCCGTTGTATCTCTCCTTACCAACCCTTGTGGTGAGCTATGCGTTGGGCTTAACCCTGCGCAACCAGGTGCCATTAAGCGCGCTGCTGGGGATCCAGATAGCGGCAGGAGCACTGGTGTTTGCGCTAATGATTGTGCTGTCGCGCCATCCGCTGGTGGTGGAAATAAAACGCCAATTCTGTCGCAGTGAAAAAATGAAAACCTTGCTCCGTGCGGGATAAGAACAACGTTTTAAGAGGTCATAATGAAATTACTAATTTTAGGCAACCATACCTGCGGGAACCGAGGGGATAGCGCGATCCTGCGCGGTTTGCTGGATGCCATTAACGCGTTGCGTCCCGAGACCGAAGTGGATGTGATGAGCCGTTACCCGGTGAGCTCTTCGTGGTTGTTAAACCGCCCGGTGATGGGCGACCCGCTGTATTTGCAGATGAAGCAACATAACAACGCAGCGGGTGTTATGGGGCGCGTGAAGAAAGTGCTGCGTCGTCGCTATCAGCATCAGGTACTGCTCTCGCGTGTTACCGATTCCGGTAATCTGCGCAATATCGCTATCGCCCAGGGCTTTACCGATTTTGTCCGTCTGCTGTCGCGCTATGACGCCATCATCCAGGTCGGCGGATCGTTCTTTGTCGATCTGTATGGCGTGCCGCAGTTTGAACATGCCCTGTGTTCGTTTATGGCGAAAAAACCGCTGTACATGATTGGTCACAGCGTGGGGCCATTCCAGGATGGGCAGTTTAATCAACTGGCGAACTACGTGTTTGGTCACTGTAATGCGTTGATTTTACGTGAATCCGTCAGTCTGGATCTGATGAAGCGCAGCGCAATTACCACGGATAAAGTCGAAACTGGCGTGGATACGGCCTGGCTGGTTGACAACCATCATGAGGATTTTGAGCCAGGTTATGCGGTACAGCACTGGTTAGACATGGCGGCTAAACAGAAGACCGTTGCCATTACATTGCGTGAGCTGGCTCCTTTTGATAAGCGTCTGGGGACAACGCAGCAGGCCTATGAGCAAGCCTTTTCCGGGGTGGTGAACCGCATCCTCGACGAAGGTTACCAGGTGATAGCGCTGTCAACTTGCACCGGTATTGATAGTTACAACAAAGATGACCGCATGGTGGCGTTAAACCTGCGCCAGTATGTTAACGATCCGGCCCGATATCACGTGGTGATGGATGAACTTAACGATCTGGAGATGGGGAAGATTCTGGGCGCCTGCGATCTGACGGTGGGGACTCGCTTGCATTCTGCCATCATCTCGATGAATTTTATGACGCCTGCCATCGCCATTAACTACGAGCACAAATCGGCCGGGATCATGCAACAACTGGGGTTACCGGAGATGGCTGTTGATATTCGTCATCTTCTCGATGGCGGTCTCGAAGGGAAGGTTGCCGATACTCTCGGACAGTTACCTGAGCTGCGCATACGTCTCGGCGACGCGGTTATGCGCGAACGCGAACGTGGGGTACGCATGGTGCAGTCGGTTTTAACGCGTATTGAGGGGGATAAATGAAGATTGGTTTTTTCCTGCTTAAATTTCCGCTCTCCTCCGAGACATTTGTACTCAATCAGATAACCGCATTTATCGATATGGGCTACGACGTGGAGATTGTCGCTTTGCAGAAGGGCGATCTTGAAAATACTCATGCCTCCTTTAATACCTACCGTCTGGGTGAAAAAACTCGCTGGTTGCTGAATGAACCGGAAAGCAAACTGGCGAAACTGAAATATAGGGCAGCGGCGGCTCTGCACGGTATTACCCGCGCAGCGACCTGGAAAGCGCTTAATGTTGCACGCTATGGTGAGGAGGCGCGCAATCTGATTTTGGCAGCTATTTGCGGCGGGAATCCGCGAGCGTTTGAGGCGGATGTTTTTATTGCTCATTTTGGGCCCGCAGGCGTAACGGCCGCCAAGCTGCGTGAGCTTGGGATGATCCGCGGAAAAATCGCCACGGTATTTCATGGGATTGATGTTTCGCACCGGGGCGTTTTGGCCCGCTATACCCCTGAGTATCAGCAGCTGTTTCAACGCGGTGATTTAATGTTGCCCATCAGCAATCTCTGGGCCGGACGGTTAAAAAATATGGGATGTCCGCCGCAAAAAATTGCCGTCTCGCGTATGGGAATCGATATGACACGCTTTACGCCACGCCAGTTGAAATCGCCAACTGCACCGCTGGAAATAATCTCTGTTGCCCGGTTAACCGAGAAAAAAGGACTGCACCTCGCCATCGAAGCTTGTCGTCAGTTAAAAGAGCAGGGCGTTTCATTTCGTTATCGAATTCTGGGTATCGGCCCTTGGGAGCGTCGTTTACGTACGCTGATCGAGCAATATCAACTCGATGGCGTTATTGAGATGCCCGGCTTTAAGCCCAGTCATCAGGTAAAGGAGATGCTTGAACAGGCGGATGTATTTTTGCTGCCTTCGATCACCGGAAGAGACGGCGATATGGAAGGGATCCCGGTGGCACTGATGGAGGCAATGGCGGTGGGTATTCCGGTGATTTCCACCGTTCACAGCGGGATCCCGGAGCTGGTCGAGTCGGGTAAATCAGGCTGGCTGGTACCGGAAAACGACGCGCAGGCACTGGCAGAGCGTTTAGCGGCATTTAGCCTGCTCGACAGTGAGCAGGTACAGTCGATTGTGCAGTGTGCGCGTGAAAAAATTGAAAATGAATTTAATCAGTTAGCTATCAATAAACAGTTAGCCAGTCTGCTGCAAACGATGTAAATCGAGGTTGTATGTCAGAGAACAAACTCTCACGCCGTACTTTTCTGACGGCGGGCTCTGCGCTTGTCGTGCTGCATTCTCCCGTTGTTCGCGCGCTTGAATCATCGGGCAGCGTCAACATTCAGGATTACAACCCACAGGATTGGGTGGCCTCTTTCAGGCAGGCGTTCAAAGAAGGGCAAATGGTCGTCGTACCAAAAGGCCTGGAATGTAAGGATCTCAATACTGCTATTGTTATTCCGCCAGGCAAAACGCTCTTCATACAAGGGCGAATAAGTGGCAATGGCCGTGGGCGCTTTATTCTGCAGGATGGATGCAAAGTGGTGGGCGAGCAGGGCGGGAGCCTGAAGAACGTTACCCTGGATGTACGTGGTTCGGACTGTGTAATAAAAGGGATTGCCATGAGCGGTTTCGGTCCGGTGACGCAAATCTATATCGGCGGTAAAACTTCAAGGCTGATGCGTAATCTGATTATTGATGATATTACTGTCACACGCGCTAACTATGGGATTTTGCGTCAGGGTTTTCATAACCGAATGGATGGCGTAAAGATTACAAACTGCCGTTTTAGCGATCTACAGGGAGATGCCATTGAGTGGAATGTGGCTATCAACGACAGCAACATCCTCATTTCTGACCATGTCATTGAACGTATTAACTGTACCAATGGCAATGTGAACTGGGGCATCGGTATCGGGCTGGCGGGCAGTACCTATGACAATAGCTATCCCGATGAACTGGCGGTAAAAAACTTCGTGGTGGCGAACATCACCGGTACCGACTGTCGGCAGTTAGTTCATGTGGAGAACGGCAAGCATTTTATCATTCGTAATATTACCGCGCGAAATATCACACCGGATTTCAGTAAGAAAGCGGGCATTGATAATGCGACGGTTGCTATTTATGGATGTGATAACTTCGTGATCGATAATATCAATATGGAGAACAGCGCAGGTATGCTCATTGGTTATGGCGTTATCAAAGGTCGATATTTATCCATTCCACAAAACTTTAAGCTAAATAATATCCATCTCGATAACACCAAACGTGAATACAAATTACGCGGAATTCAGATCTCCTCTGGTAATGCAACGTCATTCGTGGCCATCACCAACGTGGAGATGAAGTGTGCCACGCTTGAGTTGCACAACCAACCGCAGCACCTTTTTTTACGTAACGTCAGGGTGATGCAGCAATTGGCCACGGGGCCCGCACTTAAGATGCACTTCGATCTGCGCCAGGACGTACGCGGAAAGTTTATGGCCAGGCAGGACACACTACTCTCACTGGCCAATGTTCATGCGGTAAACGAAGCTGGGCAAAGTTCAGTTGACATCGACCGGGTAAACCATCAGGTGGTGAATGTTGAAGCGGTGAATTTTCGACTACCGGGGCAGGAGAGGTAACTTTGCGACCATTCCTGGCTCAAGTTGTACATACTTGAGCTTAAGATTACTGCATTCTACAGATAAGCGGCGTAACATACGCGGCAACTGTACAATGTAATTCATACTGGCTAAAACAAGCTAAAAAGCTATAATTCAGCAACTAATGAATAGGTGAATGACTTAATGATTAATCTGAAAGCAGTTATTCCGGTAGCAGGTCTGGGGATGCACATGTTGCCAGCCACTAAGGCAATCCCTAAAGAGATGCTGCCGATCGTAGACAAGCCGATGATTCAATACATTGTCGACGAAATTGTAGCTGCAGGTATCAAAGAAATCGTTCTGGTAACTCATGCGTCTAAGAACGCGGTTGAGAACCACTTCGACACCTCTTACGAACTCGAATCGTTGCTTGAGCAGCGTGTTAAGCGCCAGTTATTAGCCGAGGTGCAGTCTATCTGTCCTCCGGGCGTGACTATCATGAACGTCCGTCAGGCTCAGTTACTGGGTCTGGGTCACTCCATTCTTTGTGCTCGCCCTATCATTGGTGATAACCCGTTCGTCGTGGTATTACCTGACGTTATTCTGGATACCGCAAGTGCGGATCCGCTGCGCTACAACCTCGCTGCTATGGTTGCTCGTTTTAATGAAACCGGGCGCAGTCAGGTGCTGGCTAAGCGTATGGAGGGCGATCTGTCTGAATACTCTGTTATTCAAACCAAAGAGGCTTTGGACAACGAAGGTAAAGTCAGCCGTATCGTTGAGTTCATCGAAAAACCGGATCAGCCGCAAACGCTGGATTCCGATCTGATGGCCGTAGGACGCTATGTGCTTTCTGCTGATATCTGGGCAGAGCTGGAAAAAACTGCTCCAGGTGCCTGGGGACGTATTCAGCTGACTGATGCCATTGCAGAGTTGGCTAAAAAACAGTCTGTTGATGCCATGCTGATGACGGGTGACAGCTACGATTGCGGTAAAAAGATGGGCTACATGCAGGCATTCGTTAAGTATGGGCTGCGTAACCTGAAAGAAGGTCCGAAATTCCGTAAGAGCATCGAGAAGCTACTGAGCGAGTAGATATTTACAGGTCTTTGTGACGGTAAGCCAGAAAAAATAGCGGCAGCTAACATCCCAGCTTCTATGCTTTAAGCAATGGAATGTTACTGTCGCTTTTTTATGAAAAATGACCAATAACAACAAGTTAACCTACCAAGTTTAATCATGGCTTTGTCAGTTTTTTTCTTGTTTCTGGTCGCATTTGGTAAGACAATTAGCGTTTGAATTTAACAGAGCTTTGCGATAGCTGGCGGGGCTGGTTACATCTTTGGAATTTAGGTAGTGCTCTGGTAGCTGCAAGGCCAGGGGCGGTAGCATACCTAAAAATGTGCAGGCTTCTGCAGGTTTTCAAAAAATAGAGTTATGAGTCTAATAAAGAATAGTTTTTATAATTTGGCAGGTTTTGCAATTCCAACATTAATTGCTGTACCTGCCTTAGGTTATCTTGCTCGAGTTATAGGCGTCGAAGCTTTTGGTATATTCACATTGGCATTTGCAATTGTGGGTTATGCTAGTATTTTTGATGCAGGGCTCAGTCGTGCTGTCATTCGAGAAATTTCTATTTATCGTGATGACTTGCAAGAACAGTATAAAATTATCGCCACATCAGGTATAGTAGTATTGTTTATGGGCTGTACGGCCGCAATTCTTTTATTACTGAGTGTACCGCATCTTAATTCGTTTTTAAAAGTGTCAGTAGATATGAGAGATGAAGTTCGTCAGTCTTTCATATTACTGGCATTTATTATTCCAATTTATCTATTAAATCAGATATGGTTAGCATGGTTGGAAGGCCATGAGAAATTTATTAACATTAATATACAGCGTTCAATTAGTAATTCAGCAATTGCTGGGCTCCCTGCTTTATGCTGTATTTTCCAGCCTACATTAAAATCCGCGATCATTGGTTTAATATTCGGTAGGTTAATTTCATTTATACTTACATGTTTTATTTGTAGAAAAATAATAATTTCCAGTGGTATAAATTTTAGCAGGAAAACATTTATACGGCTTATAAAATTTGGAGGATGGCTAACGATTAGTAATATAATCAGCCCTATGATGGTCTATTTTGATCGGTTTGTAGTGTCAAATTTATTAGGCGCGGGTAAAGTCGCTTTTTATACTGCCCCCTCAGAAGGCATCGGTCGACTATTAAATATTCCAGCTGCTTTAGCAAGAGCCTTATTTCCTAAGCTTAGTTATGCGCAATCAGCTGAGGAAAGAATAAAGCTTGAAAAGCAAAGTATTCTATTGATGTCTATTATTTGTGTTCCCGTGGTCATCATATGCTTGTTCTTTTCAAAGCAGCTAATGTCCTTATGGATGGGAGAGGAGTTTGGCATTCATTCAGCGCACATCTTACAGGTCCTAATTGTAGGGTTTTATTTTAACGCCTTAGCTCAGATCCCATATTCACTAATACAGGCCGCAGGAAAAGCTAAGTTTACAGCATTTATTCATCTTTCTGAGATAATCCCGTATCTTATCATTCTGTATGTTTTAACTTTACATTATGGATTATTAGGTACAGCTATCGCTTGGACAGGCCGAGTAGCTTTAGATGCGCTGTTGCTAAAGATTGTATCAAATAAATTACGAATTTATAAAAGATAAATTAATATGGACTACAAAATATTTGCAATCATTGTCACCTATAATCCGGATAATTCAGTACTTGATGAGTTTGTCAGAAAAATAACACATCAGGTATCTAAGGTGATTATTGTTGATAATAGTGAGCCTTCACAAGTTAATAGCTACAAGGATGTGGATATTGTTCGACTGAATGACAATGTCGGTATCGCTGAGGCGCAAAATATAGGGTTGCAGAAAGCGATGGATGAAAATTGTGATTTTATTTTTACCTTTGATCAAGACTCGCAGATTTCAGATTCATACTGCAAAAAAATGATTGCTGAGTATAATAAATTTAAAGATCAGTATCCTATTGCTTGCATAGGTCCAACAATTAATCAGCAATCAACAGATCATCAACCAAAAAATTTGGGACTAGCTGAGAAAGATTTTATTATTTCTTCTGGCGCTCTTTTTCCTCTACATGCCTTTCAAACCGTGGGGATGTTTAAAGCCGATTGGTTCATCGATATGATTGATGTTGAGTGGAGCCATCGTGCACGAAAGAAAGGATATCTTTCTTTTGAAACTCCACGTGTAATAATGAACCATAATATTGGTGAAAACGAGTATCCAAAACTCTTTATTTGGGAGGTTAGAATAGGCTCGCCTGTATGACAATATTATCTTGTACGAAATTGGATTTTCTCATTAAAATCAAAGAGTTTTGACATGAGGAGCAAACTTATAATTATTTTTCTTTTGCTAAAAAAAATACCTCTTTTTGCGATTATGACACCCAAAAGGAAACGAATTAAATTTATTTTGCAAGGTATTTGGGATGGAGTTATAGGCAAAGGAGGAAAATACTCATATTAAAATGAGTGTTTAAATAACTATGAATCAGGATATCCATGTTGATGTTATTCTTGCGGCTCATAATGGTGCCAAATTTATTCAGCAGCAAATTTTTTCTATTTTGGAACAATCGCATACGGCGCTAAATTTAATTGTTACAGATGACGGGTCTTCTGATGGTACAGTTGACCTTATTCATAATATTTCGAAGCAAGATCCTAGGGTTAGTTGTCATGTTTGTAATAATGCCGCAGGAGTTGTGAAAAACTTCAATAATGGAATCCAATTCAGTACAGCGGATTATATTCTTTTTTGCGATCAAGACGATGTGTGGGAAAAAGATAAAATAGAACTGATGCTTAATGAGATTCGTGAACAAGAGATAATCAACGGAGAAAAAGTCCCTTGTTTAGGCTTTTCAAACCTTAGAATAGTTGATGAAAATCTTAACTTAATAAATGATGATTTTTACAATTATTCAAAACTTGATCCGAATAATAATTTGGCATTAAATTATTTAACTTGGCGATCGTCGGTTTATGGCTGTACAGTTATTATGAATTCAATACTTCTCAAAATGGCCGGAATGGTGCCTGAGCATATTGCAATGCATGATCACTGGTATGCTTTTCAGGCTGCGAGGAGTGGGAAAATATTTTATCTGGCTCGGCCTCTTGTTAATTATCGCCAACACTCAGCAAACGTTGTAGGTGCCCAACAACGTAGTACCTTCGCTAGAGCTAAAAGAGTGAAAAAGACCTTATCAGGAATTAAGCGCTCAGTCGTATCGGCGCGAATAATGCTTAATCTGTTAGAAAATAATGAATGTAAAAGGAAATTAACTTTTTTACAAAAGATACGTTTCTTGCATAAATATGTTAAACCCTATTATACTGAGAGGTTTGCCTACAGTGTAATTTTCTCAATACTTTGGTTGATTTATGAATAAGCTAATTGTTCTTTCCGGTGTTAATATGGTTGAAGGCGGTATTTTGACCGTATTCAGGACGATGATCACTACATTTAGCAAAGTCTCTGGGGTGAGGTTAATTTGCTTGGTTCACGATGTCAATCTATTTGAACAATTTAAGTCACAAGAAAATATTGAATTTTATGAGTATAAAAATATTAAAACAGGCTGGCTTAAAAGACTCAAGTTTGAATATATAACTAGCTTTACATTGAGTAAAGAACTAAATCCAGATGCTTGGATATGTCTGCACGATATGTCTGCACGGGTAGCTACGGCCAACCAATTTGTGTATTGCCATAACCCATCTCCATTTTATCAGGCAAGTCATCTCGATCTTAAGTATGATCGAACTTTTTTCTTGTTTACCAAACTTTACAAATATTTATATCGCGTTAATATCAAATCTAATAAGCTAGTCATTGTGCAACAGCAATGGATTGCAAAGTATTTTAAGGAAAACTATAGTATTAATAATTTGTTGGTTGCCCGCCCTGAGGCAGAAAATATAAGAAACCGTGAAACCGCTCAATGCAACTCAGTGTCTACTGGAGTAAAAAGATTGCTGTACCCAGCATTTCCAAGAACTTTTAAAAATTTCAATATACTTCTTGATGCGATGGCAATCTTAAAAAAACAACAAATACATATCTATAATAAATTAAACATAATATTGACCTTTAATAAAGGAATGACGAAATTTGGAGATTTTATTATTTTTGAGTGTGAAAGGCGTGGGTTGCAAAATATACATTTCATTGGTCTGAAAAGTAAAGAAAAATTAGATGATATATATCGCAATGAAACCGATGCTCTAATTTTCCCTTCTAAGCTTGAAACATGGGGTCTTCCTCTTTCTGAAGCAAAAGAGTTTAAATTACCAATTCTTTCTGCCGATCTACCCTATGCTCATGAGACAATAGGAAATTATGAAAGAGTGAACTTTTTCAAACCTGATGATGCTGTTTTGTTGGCCGAAAAATTAGCTGCCTTTTCCCAAGGTGAAGATATTTTCGGGCCGACTACATTTACTGATGATCCTGCATATTTGGTTAGTCACAGTTGGGCTGAGTTAGCGAAACAGATTATTGATTCTTTGGAAATGAAATAATGAGCTCTACTTTAAAAATTGGTATTGCGGTAGTGACTTATAATGGTGGGGAAATTTGGGAGAAAGCGGCGCAAGCTATTCATCTAAATTGTCAACCCGGTACTGATGTCGTGGTTGTGGACTCACAAAGTAAGGACAACACCCAAGCAGTTGCCCAACAGTATGGATTTATTGTCCATGAGATCCAGCAGCATGATTTTAATCATGGTGGTACTCGTAATCTAGCTATGGATATTTTTCATGATAAGGATTATGTTATTTTTCTGACTCAGGATGCTATTCTTGAAACTAGAAATAGTGTGGCTACATTAATCAATTTTATGGTCGAAAATGATCTATGCGCTGCATATGGTAAGCAACTTCCTCATATTGATGCTAATCCAATAGCTGCCCATGCACGTGAATTTAATTATGGATGCGAGTCGTTGATAAATCAGCTAGATTGTATCCCTATTCGTGGCATCAAAACTGCTTTCATGTCTAATTCATTTTCCGCTTATAAAGTAGATGATTTTCAGCGTATTGGTGGTTTCCCAACTGACACTATCCTTTGTGAAGATATGTTTTTTGCGGCGAAAGCTATTCAACATAATCTAAAAACAGGCTATTGCTCTGAGGCTGCAGTCCGTCATTCACATAATTACTCAATTATCGAAGAATATAAGCGTTATTTCGATATTGGTGTTTTCCATCAAGATGAACCGTGGATTCAGAAAAAGTTTAATGCAGTATCGTCAGAAGGTAATAGATTTATTAAATCAGAGGTGATTTATCTAATGAGACATAATCCATTGTTAATTATTAAAGCATTTATGAATAATGTGGCAAAATTAATTGGATACAAAATTGGATTAAGATATAAAAATCTCCCGCTTAGTGTCATAAAAAAAATGAGTATGCACAGGAATTACTGGAAGAATTCTTATAATAGGTGAGTCATGTTAAAGAATAAGTTTAAGCATAATGTACCGAAATATGTTTTCGCAAGTGTTGATTTTTTTGTCTATATATCCTCTCTTTTTGTAGCAATGATGCTTACCAAGCATTTTTTTGGCGGTGACTTATCACCTTTTCTGCCTGGGGAAGATTATAATTACCGAGTACTCTCTCACTTCATTCTTGGATTCGTCGCTGTAGCGTGGTTTGGAATTCGCTTACGCCATTATACATACAGGAAACCATTCTGGAATGAGCTAAAAGAAATACTACGAACAGTCATCATTTTCGCTGTAATAGATTTGGCGATCGTCGCGTTTTCAAAATGGCATTTTTCTCGCTATCTTTGGGCTTTTACTTGGTGTGGGATTTTTATATTTATACCGGTCGGCCGAAATTTAGTTAAGCGATTCCTAAAAAAGATAGGTATGTGGAAAAAGAAAACTATTATTCTAGGTGGCGGTGTTAACGCTTATGATGCATATCAAGCATTAATGAGTGAAAAGAACTTAGGCTATGATATTCAATATTTATATACTGTCAATGGCAAAGTTGAACCTATTAGTGAAGATATTAAGCTTCTTACAGAAGAGGAAGATATCTACAAAATTGAAGATTTTAGAAACATCCAATTTATCCTTGCATTTGATGATGGTGACTATCAACAATTAGATCGATGGCTTAAAAATCTCACAAAGAAAAAATGTCGTTCGATTTCAGTAATACCTACAATTCGTGGTGTGCCATTGTATGGAACAGATATGGCATTCATCTTTAGCCATGAAGTCTTATTACTTAGAGTAAATAACAATCTAGCTAAACGTAGTTCTCGTTTTGTTAAACGAACTTTTGATATTATAGTCTCTAGCTTTCTTTTAATTTTACTTTCCCCACTACTTATTTATCTGAGCCTTAAAGTAAAGAAAGACGGTGGGTATGCTATTTATGGGCATGAAAGGGTCGGTCGAAAAGGAAACTTATTTAAATGTCTTAAATTTCGCTCAATGGTGATGAATTCGCAGGAGGTGCTACAAAACCTGCTTGAAAGTGATTCTCAAGCCAGAGATGAATGGGAAAAAGACTTTAAGTTACGAGATGACCCTCGAATTACTCCAATAGGAAAATTTATTCGACGTACCAGCTTGGACGAACTTCCGCAACTCTTTAATGTTTTGAAAGGTGAGATGAGCTTAGTTGGTCCGCGACCAGTTATCGCTGAGGAACTACTACGCTATAACGATGAAGCTGATTACTACCTCATGGCAAAACCAGGTATGACAGGTTTATGGCAGGTAAGTGGACGAAATGATGTCGATTATGAAAAACGTGTATATTTTGATTCATGGTACGTTAAAAACTGGTCTCTATGGAATGATATCGTTATTTTATTTAAAACAATTAGTGTCGTTTTAAAACGCGACGGTGCTTATTAATCCTATTAAAGGTGCGATGATGAAAGTTATTGATACTAAGATCAATGGTGTTAAGATCATAGAACCCAAAGTATTTGAAGATGTACGTGGTTTCTTTTTGGAAACATTTAACGCCCAGCGTTATAAGAAAATGTTAGATATTGAACATGATTTTATCCAGGATAACCATTCACGTTCAGTCAAAAATGTTTTACGCGGCTTACATCTCCAGACCAATAATCCACAAGGCAAGTTAGTTCGTGTGGTCCATGGAGAAGTACTTGATGTGGCCGTTGATATCCGTAAAAATTCACCAACTTTTGGTCTTTGGGAGTCAGTAATTCTTAGCGAAAGCAATAAAAAACAATTTTGGATCGCGCCAGGACTTGCTCATGGTTTTGTTGTTCTCTCTGATGTCGCTGATTTTGAATATAAGTGTACAAATTATTACGATCCTGCAAGTGAAAAATGTATTTTATGGAATGATGCTGATCTGAATATTGAATGGCTGGTATCCGATCCTATTCTTTCTGATAAGGATATGAAAGGATTAACTTTTAAAGAATATGCTTCTCAACTTTAATTTATAGGTCTATTTGATGAAAATTCTGGTAACAGGCGGTGCGGGCTTTATTGGTTCTGCAGTGGTTCGATATATTATAAATAATACCGCTGACTATGTTGTCAATGTTGATAAATTGACCTACGCAGGTAATCTAGAATCGTTAAAAAGCATTGCTGATAATGAGCGTTATTCTTTCGAGAAAGCAGATATTTGCGATAAAGCTGACATTGAACGCATTTTCGAACGTCATCAACCTGATTTAATTATGCATTTGGCTGCAGAAAGCCATGTAGATCGCTCAATTTCTGGTCCGGCAGATTTTATTGAAACGAATATTGTAGGTACATACACATTGTTAGAGGTGTGTAGAGCTTACTGGAATAACTTAGAAAGTTCACGTAAAGAAGCGTTCCGATTTCATCATATTTCAACTGATGAGGTTTACGGTGACTTACCGCACCCGGATCAATGGGAAGGCGATAATGATTCATTACCGTTGTTCACCGAGGAAACAGCTTATGCACCAAGCAGCCCATATTCAGCTTCAAAAGCATCCAGTGATCATTTGGTGCGTGCGTGGAAGCGGACTTACGGTTTACCGACAATTGTTACTAATTGCTCTAATAACTATGGTCCATATCACTTTCCAGAAAAACTTATACCTCTGGTGATACTGAATGCCCTTGAAGGAAAACAATTGCCAATCTATGGCAAGGGTGATCAAATTCGAGACTGGCTATATGTAGAGGATCATGCACGTGCGCTCTATTGCGTATTGACTAAAGGCACGCCAGGAGAAACCTATAACATAGGCGGGCATAATGAGAAAAAAAATATTGAAGTGGTTCATGCAATTTGTGATTTACTTGATGAACTCGTTCCATCTTCAACTTCATACCGTGAACTAATTAGCTGGGTTGCAGATCGACCGGGCCATGACCGTCGTTATGCTATAGATGCGGATAAAATCAAAAATGAACTTAATTGGTCCCCTCAGGAAAGCTTTGAGTCCGGGATTCGCAAGACTGTCCAGTGGTATCTCGACAATACAGAGTGGATAAATAATGTGAGAAGCGGGGAGTATGCTAACTGGATTAAGCATAACTATAAGGATCGAGTGTAATGAATATACTATTATTTGGTAAGGGCGGGCAGGTAGGTTGGGAGCTACAGCGGGCATTGGCCCCTTTGGGTAAATTGACTGCACTAGATTTTAATTCTAGTGAGTATTGTGGTGATTTTGCCAATCCCGAAGGGATTGCCGAAACTATACGCCGAATCAAACCTGATGTTATTGTTAATGCTGCTGCATATACCGCAGTTGACAAAGCAGAGTCCGAATCTGAGTTGGCGTATATAGTGAATGCCGAGAGTGTTGGGGCTATTGCATCGGAAGCCAAAAAGATCGATGCTTGGGTTATCCACTACTCCACTGATTACGTTTTCCCTGGTGATGGTGACATTGCAAAGAAAGAAACTGACCCGACGAATCCGCTCAATGTTTATGGTGAAACCAAACTAGCTGGTGAGCAATTATTGCAGCAACATTGTGAAAAATATCTTATATTTCGTACTAGCTGGGTCTATGCTGGTAAAGGGAATAATTTTGCCAAGACTATGCTAAGATTGGCAAAAAAAAATGTGACTTTGTCGGTTATCTGTGACCAATTTGGTGCACCGACTGGTGCTGAGTTGCTTGCTGATTGCACTGCTCACGCCATTATCACCGCACAAGCTAGGCCAGAAGTCGCTGGCTTATATCATTTGGTTGCATCTGGGGTTACAACTTGGGCTGATTACGCTGAATTGGTTTTTGCTCAAGCACGTAAAGCAGGGATTGAATTAGCTGTTAAGGATGTCAGAAAAATATCAACGAGTGAATATCTGACACCAGCTTGCCGTCCTGGAAACTCCCGTCTTTCAACGGAAAAATTTCAGACGACTTTCAATCTGCAGTTACCACAATGGCAGGTTGGTGTGAAGCGGATGTTGGCTGAACTATTTACCGCATCGTCACTTTGATCCCTACTCTTTGGCATAAACACTATTTGAGATAAAAAATGACAACTCGTAAAGGTATTATTTTAGCAGGTGGTTCAGGAACACGACTTTACCCAGTTACAATGGCGGTGAGTAAGCAATTATTACCGATCTATGATAAACCGATGATTTACTATCCACTGACCACGTTAATGCTGGCAGGGATTCGAGATATACTTATTATCAGTACACCCCAGGATACGCCTCGATTTGAACAACTGCTAGGTGATGGGAGTCAGTGGGGACTGAACTTAAAGTATAAAATACAGGATAGTCCTGATGGTCTGGCTCAGGCTTTCATTATTGGTGAAGAGTTCATAGGTGATGATAGTTGTGCGCTAGTGTTAGGTGATAATATTTTCTACGGTCATGATTTACCAAAATTACTTTCAAACGCAGTGAAAAAAGAATCAGGTGCGACTGTTTTTGCTTATCATGTCAATGATCCAGAGCGATATGGCGTAGCCGAGTTTGATGAGACAGGCAAGGCTATCTCCTTAGAAGAGAAGCCCGCAAAACCTAAAAGTAACTATGCAGTGACTGGACTTTATTTCTATGATAATAGTGCAGTTTCCCTAGCTAAGACCCTGAAGCCTTCGGCGCGCGGTGAGCTAGAAATCACAGATATTAATCAACTTTATCTGGAGCAAGGAAATCTCTCCGTTGAGATGATGGGACGTGGTTATGCGTGGCTTGATACTGGTACTCACCAGAGTCTCATCGAAGCTAGTAATTTTATTGCAACTATTGAAGAACGTCAGGGGTTAAAAGTTGCTTGCCCGGAGGAGATTGCATTCCGTAAAGGATTTATCACTGCTGACCAGGTTCTCAAACTTGCTGAACCGATGGCAAAGAATAACTATGGAAAATATCTTGCTAAATTGATTAAATAGTTATTGTGAACTCATAATATACACACTTGAGTTTTTAGATGAATTGTATTCCTGAGCGACTAATGTTGCTTTTAAAGGAAGATATGTATCACTTAATTTTCATCAGGTGGTACATAATCAAATTTCAATTGTTTTTATAGTTCGTGTTTTATATTGAACCTAACTTCAATTCTATTATTATTTTGTGATTAATTCAGTGATTTTGACTGTTTGATTTTTGCTATTTTGTGAAATTAAAGGCTATTCAAAATTGCTATTATCGAGTTAATATCTAGACCACATCTCAAGCCGCGTTTACGTCGCGCGGTGACCACACCTGACAGGAGTATGTAATGTCCAAGCAACAGATCGGCGTCGTCGGTATGGCAGTGATGGGGCGCAACCTGGCGCTCAACATCGAAAGCCGTGGTTATACCGTCTCCATCTTCAACCGCTCCCGCGAGAAAACTGAAGAAGTTGTTGCCGAGAACCCGGGTAAGAAACTGGTTCCTTATTACACGGTGAAAGAGTTCGTCGAGTCTCTTGAAACCCCACGTCGTATCCTGTTAATGGTGAAAGCGGGTGCTGGCACCGATGCTGCTATTGATTCCCTGAAGCCGTATCTGGATAAAGGCGACATCATCATTGATGGTGGTAACACCTTCTTCCAGGACACCATTCGTCGTAATCGTGAACTGTCAGCTGAAGGCTTCAACTTCATCGGTACCGGCGTGTCCGGCGGTGAGGAGGGGGCCTTGAAAGGTCCGTCTATTATGCCTGGCGGCCAGAAAGAAGCGTACGAACTGGTTGCGCCGATTCTGACTAAAATCGCCGCTGTTGCTGAAGATGGCGAACCGTGCGTGACCTATATCGGTGCCGATGGCGCAGGTCACTATGTGAAGATGGTGCACAACGGGATCGAATATGGCGATATGCAGCTGATTGCGGAAGCCTATTCTCTGCTGAAAGGCGGTTTGAACCTGTCTAACGAAGAGCTGGCAACTACTTTCACCGAGTGGAATGAAGGCGAGCTGAGCAGCTATCTGATCGACATCACCAAAGATATCTTCACCAAGAAAGACGAAGAGGGTAAATACCTTGTTGATGTGATCCTGGACGAAGCGGCGAACAAAGGCACCGGTAAATGGACCAGCCAGAGCTCTCTGGATCTGGGCGAACCGCTGTCGCTGATCACCGAATCCGTATTCGCTCGCTACATCTCTTCTCTGAAAGACCAGCGCGTTGCGGCATCTAAAGTGCTGTCTGGCCCGCTGGCTAAACTGGCTGGTGATAAAGCAGAGTTTGTTGAGAAGGTCCGTCGCGCGCTGTATTTGGGCAAAATCGTCTCTTATGCTCAGGGCTTCTCTCAACTGCGTGCCGCATCTGACGAATACAACTGGGATCTGAACTACGGCGAAATTGCGAAGATCTTCCGCGCGGGCTGCATCATTCGTGCGCAATTCCTGCAGAAAATCACCGACGCCTATGCTGAAAACAAAGGCATCGCGAACCTGCTGCTGGCTCCGTATTTCAAAAATATCGCTGACGAATATCAGCAAGCGCTACGTGATGTAGTGGCTTATGCTGTGCAGAACGGTATTCCGGTACCGACCTTCTCTGCAGCGATAGCCTACTACGACAGCTACCGCTCTGCGGTACTGCCGGCTAACCTGATCCAGGCCCAGCGCGACTACTTTGGTGCACATACGTATAAACGCACCGATAAAGAAGGCGTGTTCCACACCGAATGGCTGGATTAATCTGATTTAGTCTAACTGTGAATCCAGGCCCGGAGCGCTCCTCCGGGCTTTTTTATTGCCAAAAAATGGGATTCAGTCAGGTCCGATATCCGGTGTTGTAGCAAATCACGATATACTGGCGCAATGCAGAGCCGATGCGCCACGTTGTTGGCAGCGTGTTCACCCTCAAATGTTCAACCGGAAGAAGTTACACAGCGAATGAAGATAACTATCTCAGGAACAGGTTATGTAGGTTTGTCGAACGGTATTCTGATTGCCCAGCACCACGAAGTGGTCGCTCTGGATATCGTTCCGACGAAGGTCGAGATGCTGAATCAGAAAAAATCGCCGATCGTTGATAAGGAGATCGAAGAATATCTGGCGACAAAACAGCTGAATTTCCGTGCAACGACCGATAAGTATGATGCTTACCGCGACGCGGACTACGTTATCATCGCGACACCGACTGATTACGATCCGACAACTAACTACTTTAACACTTCTAGCGTCGAGTCAGTGATCCGCGATGTGGTCGAAATCAACCCAAATGCGGTGATGGTAATTAAATCAACGATTCCGGTTGGCTTTACGAACTCCATTAAAGAACAGTTGGGTATCGACAATATTTTCTTTTCGCCAGAATTCCTGCGTGAAGGTCGTGCGCTATACGACAACTTGCATCCGTCCCGTATCGTTATTGGTGAACGTTCCGAACGAGCCGAGCGTTTTGCCGCGTTGCTGCAGGAAGGTGCGGTTAAAAAAGACATTCCGACGCTGTTTACCGACTCTACTGAAGCCGAAGCCATCAAGTTGTTCGCTAACACCTATCTGGCGTTACGTGTTGCCTACTTTAACGAGCTGGATAGCTATGCAGAAAGTCTTGGCTTGAACTCACGGCAGATTATTGAAGGTGTGTGCCTGGATCCGCGTATCGGTAATCACTACAACAATCCGTCATTCGGCTATGGTGGTTACTGCCTGCCGAAAGATACTAAGCAGTTGCTGGCTAACTACGCGTCTGTACCGAATAACATTATTGGTGCGATTGTTGATGCGAACCGTACGCGTAAGGACTTCATTGCAGATTCTATTCTTGCGCGTAAGCCTAAGGTGGTCGGCGTGTACCGTTTGATCATGAAAAGTGGTTCCGATAATTTCCGGGCATCATCGATTCAGGGCATCATGAAGCGCATTAAAGCCAAGGGCGTACCCGTTATTATCTATGAACCGGTCATGGAAGAGGATGAATTTTTCCATTCCCGAGTTGTGCGTGATCTTAATGCGTTCAAAAATGAAGCGGATATTATTATTTCTAACCGCATGACGTCAGAATTAGCTGATGTTGCCGATAAAGTGTATACCCGCGATTTGTTTGGTAGTGATTAATCTCGTCTCCATAAAAAAGGCCTTATAAAAGGCCTTTTTATTTTAATCAGGTCAGTAATTAAACTTTGTAGAAATTACGATACCAGTCAACAAAGTTCTTCACCCCATCTTTTACCGTGGTTTCAGGTTTAAAACCAATTACCTCATACAGTGCTTTAGTGTCTGCGCTGGTTTCCAGTACATCACCTGGCTGTAGTGGTAGCATGTTTTTCTTCGCTTCAATACCCAGAGCATCTTCCAAAGCCTGGATATAGTCCATTAGCTCAACCGGTGAACTATTGCCGATATTGTAGACGCGATAGGGCGCAATGCTGGCTGCTGGCGTGCCTGTTTCAACGGTCCATTGTGTGTCTGCGTGTGGAATGACATCCTGCAGGCGAATGATCGCTTCTGCGATATCATCGATATAGGTAAAGTCACGCTTCATTTTGCCGTAGTTATAGACGTCAATACTTTTCCCTTCCAGCATCGCTTTGGTGAACTTGAACAGCGCCATATCCGGTCGACCCCATGGACCGTACACGGTGAAAAAACGCAACCCGGTGGTGGGCAATCCGTACAGGTGGGAATAAGTATGAGCCATCAGCTCGTTGGCTTTTTTGGTTGCTGCATACAACGACACGGGATGATCGACGGAATCATCCGTAGAGAAAGGCATTTTGCGATTCAGGCCGTAAACTGAACTGGATGAGGCATAGAGTAAATGCTGAATTTTATTATGGCGACACCCTTCCAGTATGTTCAGAAATCCTGTGAGATTTGAGTCTGCATAGGCATGCGGGTTTTCGAGTGAATAACGTACGCCAGCCTGTGCGGCAAGATGAATGACACGTTCAAAATGCCCGGATGCGAAGAGTTCAGTCATGCCTTCGCGGTCGGCTAAATCAATTTTATTAAACTGGAAACCAGGCTGCGCAAGTAATTCCAGACGAGCTTGTTTAAGACTGACGTCGTAGTAATCGTTCAGATTATCAATACCGACTACTTGATGGCCAGCCTCAAGGAGGCGTTTGCTAACGTGGAAGCCGATGAAACCAGCGGCACCCGTAACCAGGTATTTCATGTTTATTCCTCTTTTTGGCTAAATAATAGCCAGGCACCAACAGGCGCTACTAAAAAGTGGAATGATACCGTTAGATGGTAAAAAAGCTAATTGTTATATTTTTTACGCTTACCATCTTTACTGGTTAGATGGTAAGTATTCACGACATGAATTAATTAAAATGAATTGTAAAGTGTAACGATTGGCGGGCATGAAATCTGGTTATTGCTGTTTTTTTGCTCATGAAAGTGTTCTTTGAGTATTTACACTTTTGTTTGATCGTATTGATTTTCAGTAGTGATTGAAATACCAATCAAAATCCCTCAAACAATTTGATTTTTTTATCATTAATCCTATGGCATTGCCTCAATTTATAGCTAAACTAATCCCAGTTTAAGTCTTTCCTTATCTAGGATCTAGGGTTTCTATGTCTGTAAGTGATAACAACATGTTCGGGAGCAGTCATGATCCGGAACAGATTGATCTGATTGATTTACTAGTACAGTTGTGGCGCGGGAAAGTAACAATCGTTATTGCGATTGTTATTGCCATAGTGCTTGCTGTGGGCTATCTGGCAGTTGCTAAGGAGAAATGGACCTCTACAGCAATTATCACTCAACCGGATGTTGGACAGATTGCCACCTATAACAACGCACTTAACGTGTTGTATGGTGCCAGTGCCCCTAAGGTTACTGAGTTACAGGCAAACGTGATTGGCCGTTTTAGTACGTCATTCTCTGCGTTGGCGGAAACGCTGGATAATCAGGAAAAGCCTGAAAAACTGTCGATTGAGCAGTCTGTAAAAGGGCAACCATTGCCGTTGGCGGTCGCTTATGTAGCTGGTTCTCCAGAAGAAGCTCAGCGTCAATTGGCTGAATATATTCAACAAACAGATGAAAAGGTTGCCAAAGAGCTGGAGCTTGATCTGGTTGATAACATCAAATTGCAAACAACTACGCTTCAGGACTCCTTGAAAACTCAGGAAGTGGTCGCGCAGGAGCAAAAAGATCTGCGAATTAAGCAAATTCAGGAAGCGCTGCGTTATGCAGAACAAGCTGGTGTGATTAAGCCGCAAATTCAGCAGACGCAGGATGTGACGCAGGATAGCATGTTCCTGTTGGGTAGCGATGCCCTGAAATCCATGATTGAGCACGAATCCACACGCCCTTTGATATTGTCTGATAACTACTTCCAGACCAAACAAAAGCTGTTGGATATCGAAAGTCTTAAGCTTGAAGGGGCGGAGTTACACGCCTACCGCTACGTGATGAAACCAACGTTACCGGTTCGTCGTGACAGTCCGAAAAAAGCGATTACCCTGGTGCTGGCGGTTCTGCTCGGCGGGATGATTGGGGCTGGCGTGGTGCTGGCGCGAAATGCGTTGCGCAGCTATAAAGGCAAAACAGAGTAAGCGCTCATCTCAATAAAAAAACCGGGCTTGCCCGGTTTTTTTACATGTGCAACTTACTGATGACGCTTACGTAAATTCTCAATCACCGTCGTCAGGTCGAGTTTCTGATCCTGCAGCAGCACCAGCAGGTGATACATCAGATCAGAGGCTTCGTTTGTCAGCTCAAAGCGGTCGTTCACCGTCGCAGCCAGCGCGGTTTCTACGCCTTCTTCACCCACTTTCTGTGCGATGCGTTTGGTGCCGCTGGCATACAGTTTCGCGGTGTAGGAACTGGCTGGGTCAGCGGTTTTACGTTCGGCCAGCAGTTGCTCAAGCTGATACAGGAACAGCCACTGGTGGCTGGCGTCGCCAAAGCAGCTTGAAGTCCCTTTATGGCAGGTCGGGCCAATCGGGTTAACCAGCACTAGCAGAGTGTCGTTGTCGCAGTCAGGCGCAATGCTCACCACATTCAGGAAGTGACCTGAGGTCTCTCCTTTGGTCCACAGGCGCTGCTTAGTCCGCGAGAAAAAGGTCACTTTGCCGCTTTCGAGCGTTTTATCCAGCGCTTCCGGGTTCATATAACCCAGCATCAGCACCTCACCGGAAACCGCATGCTGCACGACGACTGGCATCAGCCCGTCGGTTTTTTCCCAGTCCAGCTCACGGCATTGTTGCTTCGTTAACATATCCTGATCTCCACGCCCTGTGTTGCCAGGTACGCTTTTAATTCGCCAATATTGATGATTTGCTTGTGGAAGACGGAGGCGGCAAGCGCGCCGTCAACGTCGGCATCCCGGAAGGCTTCGAGAAAGTGTTCCATGGTGCCCGCGCCGCCGGAGGCAATCAGCGGGACGTGACAAACGTCACGTACTTTTTTCAACTGTTCCAGGTCATAACCGTTACGTACGCCGTCCTGATTCATCATGTTCAGGACGATTTCGCCCGCGCCGCGTTTTTGGACTTCCTGCACCCAGTCCAGTGTTTCCCATTGCGTGACGCGGGTACGGCTTTCATCCCCGGTATACTGATTAACGTGATATTTGCCGGTTTCGGCGTCATACCAGGTATCAATGCCCACCACGATGCACTGCACGCCAAAGCGATCCGCCAGACGGGTGATAAGTTCCGGTTCGGCCAGCGCCGGGGAGTTGATGGAGATTTTGTCCGCCCCGAAAGAGAGGATACGTGCCGCATCGTCGATGGATTTAATGCCACCGGCAACACAGAACGGAATATCGATCACTTCCGCCACGCGTGATACCCAGCTTTTATCCACTACGCGGCCATCGCTGGAGGCGGTGATATCGTAAAACACCAGTTCATCTGCGCCTTCATCGGCATAGCGTTTTGCCAGTGGGACAATGTCGCCAATAATCTCGTGATTGCGGAACTGAACGCCTTTTACTACCTGCCCATCGCGGACGTCCAGACAAGGAATTATGCGTTTTGCCAGCATTGTATGGCCTCCTCAACGGTGAACTTTCCTTCCAGCAAGGCTCGTCCGACGATAACACCACGAACACCGGTCCCGCGCAGGGCCGCTACGTCCTCGATTCCACCAATACCACCAGATGACTGAAACGCCACCTGCGGATATTTGGCGCACACTTCTTCATAAAGCGCGACGTTTGAGCCTGCCAGCGTGCCGTCGCGGGAGATATCGGTGCACAGCACGTGCTTCAGGCCGACGGGTAAATAGGTCTCAACCAGTTCTTCCAGTGAAACCCCGGAGTCTTCCTGCCAGCCACTAACCGCTACCTGTTTGTTCCCACGCTCGTCAATACGAACGTCCAGTGCCAGCACCAGCGCGTCGGCACCAAAACGAGCAAACCAGCTCTTGACTTCCTCGGGGGATTTTACCGCCGTCGACCCCACCACCACGCGCGCCACGCCAGCGTCAAGCAACGCCGCCACGTCTGCTTCCGTACGCACGCCGCCGCCAACCTGTACCGGAACATTGACGCCAGCGACCAGCGTTTTAATCAGCGGGATCTGGCGCTGCGCCGGGTCTTTCGCGCCGGTTAAATCAACCAGGTGCAGTACTTCGGCCCCCTGAGCGGCGTAATCTTGCAAACGGGGGAGCGGATCGTTGCCGTAATCACGTTGCGTTGCGTAATCGCCCTGATGAAGACGCACTACCGTGCCGTCGATTAAATCTAATGCCGGAATAATCATTACATCTCCAGAAAGTTTTTCAGCAACTGCGCCCCAGCCGCGCCCGAACGTTCAGGGTGGAACTGCACGCCAAAGAAATTGTCCTTTTGTACTGCCGCGGTAAACGGTTCGCCGTAATGACACTGGGCGATGGTCCACGGGTTTACCGGCATAGCATAGCTGTGAACAAAGTAGAAATACGCGCCATCTTCAATGCCCTGGAACAGACGATTTCCCGCCTGCGGATAGACGCGATTCCAGCCCATGTGCGGCAGCGGCAGACCGAAATCGGTCATCTTCGGGACATCCTGCTCAATAATGCCCAGCAGGGATACGCCGTTACTCTCTTCGCTGCGACGACCAAGCAGTTGCATGCCTAAGCAGATCCCCAGCACTGGTTGCGTACAGGCTTTGATCAGCTCAATCAGTTCACGCTCGTGCAACTGGTCCATCGCCGCCTGGGCGGTACCGACGCCCGGCAGAAACAGCTTATCGGCGCGCAGCACTACATCCGGGTCGCGGCTGACAACAGGATCGTATCCATGGCGTGCGACGGCGGATTTTACCGAGTGCAGGTTGGCGCAGCCGGTGTCCAGAATCACCACGTCCATTACAGCACTCCTTTTGAAGAGGGCAGCGTGTCGCCTTCGACGCGAATCGCCTGACGCAGCGTACGGCCAAAGGCTTTAAACAGGCTCTCCACACGGTGGTGGTCATTTTTGCCTTTGGTTTTCAGGTGCAGGGTGACGCCCATGGTGTAAGAGAGTGAGCGGAAGAAGTGTTCAATCATCTCTGTGCTCAGATCGCCAACGCGCTGGTAGGTAAACTCCGCGCGGTACTCCAGGTGCGGGCGGCCGGAGATATCCAGTGCGCAACGCGCCAGGCACTCGTCCATCGGCAGCACAAAACCAAAACGATTGATGCCGCGTTTATCGCCTAATGCCAGCTTTAAAGCTTCACCCAGCGCCAGACCGGTATCTTCAACGGTGTGGTGATCGTCTATATATAGATCGCCCTTGACGGCTATCTCCATGCGAAAACCGCCATGGGTGGCGATTTGATCCAGCATGTGGTCAAAGAAGCCAACGCCGGTATTGATTTTGCTTTGGCCTTCACGGTCCAGCCAGACTTTGACGTCAATCTGCGTTTCTTTAGTATTACGCTCTACGTGTGCGTAGCGGTCACGTTTGGTCAGCTGCTCGCCGATCATCGCCCAGTTCAGGGTGTCGCGATGGTAACGCAATCCGCTAATGCCCATGTTTTCAGCGAGCTGAATATCGGTCACCCGGTCGCCAATGACGTAGCTGTTCGCCATATCCATGGCCTGTTCAACCAGATACTGTTCAACCAGCTTCACTTTTGGCTTACGGCAATCGCACTCGTCCGCTGGCAGGTGCGGGCAAATCAGTACCTCATCAAATGTCACACCCTGAGAGGTGAAAATTTGCATCATCAGGTTATGCGGACCGTCAAAATCAGCCTGTGGGAAACTCTGTGTTCCTAGTCCATCCTGGTTAGTGATCATAACCAGCTTAAAACCTGCTTTTTGCAGCTTGAGTAAAACAGGAACGACGTCCGGCTCGAAGGCGAGTTTGTCAAAGCGATCGACCTGAAAGTCACTTGGCGGTTCGGAAATCAGGGTTCCATCACGGTCAATAAAAAGATACTTCTGGCTCATACTTGCTCCGCACGTAAGGCGTCAATGACGCGCTGGCTCTCTTCACGGGTTCCGACAGTAATTCGCAGGCAGCCGCTTAACGAAGGTTGTTTATTCTGATCTCGTAAGATAATGCCCTGATCCCACAAAGATTTAAATACGCTACTTGATGCGGTGAAGCGCGCCAGAACATAGTTGGTTTCAGAGTCGAAAACCTGTTCTACACAGCGAATCGTTTTCAGGTTATCTACCAGATACTGACGCTCTTCCAGGATCTGCTCTACGCGTTTACGCATGGCGGAAATCCCTTGCGGCGTCAGGGCCTGGGCGGCGATATCTGCCACCGGCGTAGAGAGTGGGTAAGGGGCAATCACCTTTAACAGCAGATTGATAACCTCTTCATTCGCCAGCGTAAACCCGCAGCGTAAACCGGCGAGGGCAAACGCTTTTGACAACGTGCGTAATATCACCAGATGCGGATACTCAGACAGCCAGCCAGCCAGCGTGGCCTGCGGGCAAAACTCAATATAGGCCTCATCAGCGACCACAATAGCTTTACCCTGCGTCATTTCGAGCAGTGAACGCAGATCCTGCGGGTTAATCAACTGGCCGGTTGGGTTATTAGGGCTGCAAACGTAGACCACCTTCACGCCATCAATCTTGTCCGCGATGCCTTGCAAATCCAGTTGCCAGTTATCAAGAGTCGGAACGGTGCGGCATTCGACGCCAATCGTTTCGGCGCTGACGCTGTACATGCCGTAAGTCGGCGGGCAGTAGAGAATGGCATCTTTACCGGGTTCGCAAAACGCGCGCACCAGCAGCTCGATCCCTTCATCTGCGCCGCGGCTGACCAGCACCTGCTCCGGTTTGACGCCAGCATACTGCGCGTAATTCTCAATCACCGCTTTCGGCTGACACTCCGGGTAGCGGTTCAGCGTTTGCTGACTGAGCTGGAACTCCACGGCGGTGGGATATTCATTCGCGTTGAGCCAGACATCGCCGTTACCGCCGAGACGACGGGCAGACTGATAGGGCGTTAATTCGCGAACATTCTTACGGGCTAAATCAGTGACGCTGAGAAAGTTGTCAGTGCTCATGCTTGCTCCTTCAGGGCGTTAACGCGCAGGGTAACGGCATTTTGGTGGGCAGTCAGTCGTTCAGCAGAGGCCAGTATTTCAATGGTTGAGGCCAGGCCAGAGAAACCTTGCGGGGTTAATTCCTGTACAGTCATCCGTTTCTGGAAGTCAGCCAGCCCAAGGCTTGAGCAGGTCGCGGTATAGCCGTAGGTCGGAAGAACGTGGTTGGTGCCAGAAGCATAGTCGCCTGCGGATTCCGGCGACCAGTCGCCGAGGAACACCGAACCGGCGCTGGTGATATCATCAACCAGTTCACGTGCGTTGCGGGTCTGAATAATCAGGTGTTCCGGACCGTAGGCGTTAGAAATGGCCACGCACTGCGCCAGATCTTTGGCGATAATCAGCCGACTGGCACTGAGCGCCTGGCGGGCGGTCTCAGCGCGGGAAAGCTCAGCGAGCTGGCGCTCTACGGCTTTGGCAACGCCTTCGGCAAGGGTAGCGTCTGGCGTCAATAGGATAACCTGCGAGTCGGGGCCGTGTTCTGCCTGAGAAAGCAGGTCAGAGGCAACAAAGTCCGGCGTCGCGCCGCTGTCAGCGATAACCAGCACTTCGGACGGGCCAGCAGGCATGTCGATGGCCGCGCCGTCAAGACGCTGGCTAACCTGGCGTTTGGCTTCGGTCACATACGCATTGCCCGGCCCGAAGATTTTATCGACCTTAGGAATGGATTCGGTGCCCAACGCCAGCGCGGCAATAGCCTGCGCGCCGCCCACATTAAACACCTCTTTTACACCACACAGCTGCGCGGCGTAGAGAATTTCATCGGCAATCGGCGGCGGTGAGCACAGCACCACTTTTTTGCAGCCGGCGATACGCGCCGGGGTCGCCAGCATTAATACGGTAGAGAACAGCGGCGCTGAACCTCCAGGAATATACAGGCCCACGGAAGCGATAGGGCGGGTAACCTGCTGGCAGCGCACACCCGGCTGAGTTTCAATATCCACCGGTGGCAGGATCTGCGCGGTGTGGAAAGTATCAATATTACGCACCGCTGCCTGCATAGCTTGTTTCAGTTCGTCGCTCAGGCGACTACTGGCTTGCTGGATTTCTTCCTCGGTGACGCGCAGCGCGCCGACCTCGGTTTTATCAAACTTCGCGCTGTATTCACGCAGCGCCCGGTCGCCGTTATTTTTGACGTTCTCAAGGATCTCGGCCACCGTACGGCTGATGCTTTTCGAGGCGGAAATAGCCGGGCGCATCAGCAGTTCGCGTTGCTGCTCGGGGCTACAGCTATTCCAGTCAATCAGGGTATTGAAGCTCATGGCTATCACTCCATCATCTTCTCAATTGGCAGCACCAGAATTGAGCTGGCACCGAGCGCTTTCAGTTTTTCCATTGTTTCCCAGAACAGGGTTTCGCTGCTGACCATGTGCATGGCAACACGCTGCTGGTCGCCGGCCAGCGGCAGAATGGTCGGGCGCTCAGCGCCAGGCAGCAGGGCGATAACTTCGTCCAGACGCTCGCTCGGCGCGTGCATCATAATGTATTTGGATTCGCGTGCCTGAATCACCCCCTGGATACGGGTCAGCAGTTTGTCGATCAGTTGTTGCTTGGCGTCGGCCATTTCGCCGTCGCGCTGAATCAGGCAGGCTTTAGAGCGGTAAATGACTTCCACTTCACGCAGACCGTTGGCTTCAAGCGTTGCGCCGGTGGACACCAGATCACAAATCGCGTCGGCCAGACCCGCACGGGGAGCGACTTCTACAGAGCCGTTTAACAGACAGGATTTAAACGACACCCCTTTTTGATCGAGATAACGTTTGAGCAGGTGTGGGTAAGAGGTAGCGATACGCTTACCGTTCAGCGCTGCCGGGCCATCCCAGGCTTCATCAACCGGGGTTGCCAGCGAGAGACGGCAGCCGCCGAAGTCCAGACGACGCAGGGTAAAATAGCGAGGGTCTTCACCCTGTGCGCGGCGGTTGAGCAGTTCCTCTTCGAGAACGTTTTCCCCGATGATGCCGAGGTCAACAACGCCATCCATCACCAGACCCGGGATATCGTCATCACGTACGCGCAGAATATCGATAGGCATATTCTCTGCCATTGCAATCAGGCGCTGGGTGTGAAGATTAATTTTAATGCCGCAACGGGCCAGCAATTCGCGTGAATCATCGCTTAAACGGCCAGATTTCTGCATAGCTATGCGTAAACGGGTGTTGTCTAACATTCTTTATTCCTCGTTATCCTGTCTGAATCAGTTTGGGTCACGCACAAAAAAAAGCCCCCGGAAGAAATCTTCCGGGGGCTTTCTCATACGCTCATGCACCGCTGGAAGATTTAAATGTCTCCCAGCACACATCGCCTGAAAGACTAGTCAGGATGATGGTGATGATGGTGTTTGAATTGAGCGCGTGTCATAAATTTTCTCGATGAATGTTTATTCATTTGATGTCTTTTAACCTAAACCACTTTAGCTACGGAAAGCAAGGGCTTTTTTTGATCATTAATTCATTTCATATTGATACTATGAATTGTCAGCCACCGTGGGCTGGCGTAGCCTTGCGTTATAGGCCAAAAGTCAGGAGAGAAGGCATGAAAAAGGTCGCAATTGTCGGATTAGGTTGGTTAGGCATGCCGTTAGCCATGTCGCTGGCGGCGAGAGGCTGGCAGGTTACCGGCAGCAAAACCACATTGGATGGGGTGGAAGCGGCCCGCATGAGCGGTATCGAGAGTTACTCGCTGCGCCTGGAACCTGAACTGGTCTGTGAGGCTGACGATCTCGACGCACTGATGGACGCCGATGCGTTGGTTATTACGCTGCCTGCACGCCGTAGCGGTCCTGGGGAAGCATTTTACCTGCAGGCAATGCAGGAACTGGTCGACAGCGCGCTGGCGTATCGGATCCCGCGGATTATTTTTACCAGTTCGACGTCAGTCTATGGTGACGTTCAAGGAACAGTGAAAGAGGGGACGCCGCGTAATCCGGTCACGGCAAGTGGTCGTGTTCTGAAAGAACTTGAAGACTGGTTGCACAATTTACCTGGCACGTCGGTGGATATTTTGCGTCTGGCCGGGTTAGTTGGTCCGGGAAGACACCCTGGTCGCTTTTTTGCCGGCAAGACGGCGCCAGACGGACATCATGGCGTCAATCTGGTGCATCTGGACGATGTGGTTTCTGCTATCACGTTACTGCTGCAAGCGCCTAAAGGGGGACACATCTATAATATATGTGCGCCTATGCATCCGGCGCGTAACGTGTTCTATCCGCAGATGGCCCGCCAGTTGGGGATGGAGCCGCCGGAATTTCGCGACGGTACGGATAACGGTAAAGGTAAAGTCATTGATGGCAACCGTATTTGTAATGAGCTTGGGTTTGAGTACCAGTATCCTGATCCGCTGGTGATGCCGATGGAGTGACAAGCCAGCAGAGTGCCGCTGTATACCGCCAGGGGGCGAGTATGAAACCACTGCTGGACGTTCTTATCATCCTCGATGCCTTAGAAAAAGAGGGCAGTTTCGCGGCGGCGTCGGCAAAATTGTTTAAGACGCCGTCTGCGCTTAGCTACACCGTCCATAAGCTGGAAAGCGATCTTAATATTCAGATACTCGATCGCAGCGGGCACCGGGCTAAGTTCACCCGCACCGGACAGATGCTGCTGGAAAAGGGGCGGGAGGTGCTGCATACCGTCCGTGAACTCGAAAAGCAGGCCATTAAACTACACGAAGGCTGGGAGAATGAACTGGTTATTGGCGTAGATGATACCTTTCCCTTTTCATTGCTGGCCCCACTCATCGAGTCTTTCTATCAACACCACAGCGTGACGCGTCTGAAATTTATCAATGGCGTGCTGGGCGGCTCATGGGATGCCCTAATTCAGGGCCGGGCGGATATTATTGTCGGTGCCATGCATGAACCCCCTGCAGCGAGCGAATTTGGCTTTGCACGGCTGGGGGTTCTGGAACAGGTGTTTGTGGTTGCGCCGCATCACCCGCTGGCGCAGGAACAGGAACCGTTAAATCGTCGCACTATTCGCCGTTTTCGCGCCATTGTAGTGGGCGACAATGCGCAGCATGCCAATGTCTCAGGTTCTCAGGTGCTTGACGATCAGGAAGCCATTACCGTTTTTGACTTCAAAACCAAGCTGGAACTACAAATCAGCGGCCTGGGATGTGGCTATATTCCGCGCTATCTGGCGCAGCGATTTCTGGAGAGCGGCGCACTGATTGAGAAAAAAGTGGTCGCGCAAATTGTCCTTGAACCCGTGTGGATAGGCTGGAATGAACAGACCGCCGGGTTGGCCAGTGCCTGGTGGCGGGATGAAATTTTAGCAAATAGTGCTATTGCGGGGGTGTATGTTAAAACGGCTGCTGACAAATCAATCAGTTAAGAAAAAATATTCTTTTGTGGCCACTTCAATCTCTTGTTATTTCTCCCCAATTTAGTGCAAAATACGCCGCTTGCAAAAAATGACATTAACCGACGTTTTAATACGCGTCGGTTATTTTTTTGCATCAAACCAATCATTCATAAAAGAGGCCGGGCTTCGTACCGGATAGATACTTACTTAAAAATCGACAGTTGTTGTCGCTGAGGATTAACAAAAAATGGGGCAATTTTTTGCTTACGCGACGGTTTTCGCCGTAATGGGGGATAACCATGTCGCATAACGCTACTCCAAACACCTCTCGCGTGGAATTACGTAAAACGCTTACGCTGGTTCCGGTTGTCATGATGGGCCTTGCCTATATGCAGCCGATGACGCTGTTCGATACATTCGGTATCGTATCAGGAATGACCGATGGTCACGTCCCGACAGCTTACGCCTTTGCACTGATCGCCATCCTTTTTACCGCACTGAGCTACGGTAAACTGGTACGCCGCTATCCGTCTGCAGGCTCTGCCTACACTTACGCCCAGAAATCCATTAGCCCGACAGTTGGCTTTATGGTGGGTTGGTCATCGCTGCTGGACTACCTGTTCGCCCCGATGATCAACATTCTGTTGGCGAAAATTTATTTTGAAGCGCTGGTGCCCTCGATTCCATCGTGGATGTTCGTGGTGGCGCTGGTGGCCTTTATGACCGCCTTCAACCTTCGGAGCCTCAAATCCGTTGCGAATTTCAACACCGTGATCGTGTTGTTGCAGGTGGTGCTGATTGCGGTGATCCTCGGCATGGTCGTTTATGGCGTGTTCGAAGGGGAAGGTGCCGGTACGCTGGCGAGCAGTCGCCCATTCTGGTCCGGTGATGCGCACGTGATCCCGATGATCACCGGCGCGACCATCCTGTGCTTCTCGTTCACCGGTTTTGACGGTATCAGCAACCTGTCAGAAGAAACCAAAGACGCTGAGCGCGTGATCCCGCGTGCGATTTTCCTGACTGCGCTGATTGGTGGCCTGATCTTTATCGTCTCCACCTATCTGTTGCAGTTGTACTTCCCGGATATTTCGCGCTTTAAGGATCCAGATGCTTCGCAGCCGGAAATCATGCTGTATGTTGCCGGCAAGTTCTTCCAGGTCGGCGCGCTGATTTTCTCTACCATTACCGTACTGGCGTCCGGTATGGCGGCGCATGCAGGCGTTGCGCGTCTGATGTACGTGATGGGTCGTGACGGCGTATTCCCGAAAAGCTTCTTCGGTTATGTACACCCGAAATGGCGTACTCCGTCCATGAACATCATTCTGGTTGGGGCGATTGCTCTGTTGGCAATCAACTTCGACCTGGTGATGGCGACGGCGCTGATTAACTTTGGTGCGCTGGTGGCATTTACCTTCGTTAACCTGTCGGTAATCTCCCAGTTCTGGATCCGTGAGAAGCGTAACAAGACGCTGAAAGATCACTTCCAGTACCTGTTCCTGCCAATGTGCGGTGCGCTGACCGTTGGCGCGCTGTGGGTGAACCTGGAAGAAAGCTCAATGGTTCTGGGCCTGATCTGGGCGGGTATCGGTCTGATCTACCTTGCTTGCGTGACCAAAAGCTTCCGCAACCCGGTCCCACAGTACGACGAAGATATCGCGTAATAACTGCATTTAGCTGAAAAAAAACGGAGACATGTTCTCCGTTTTTTTATACGTGGGATTTATACAATCTCTTCGGCATACTGCCAGAGTGATTTCAGCAGCATCAACTTTTCTTTGTTATCCGCATATTGCTGGCTCAATAGCTGCAATTCATTGGCGTAATTTTGCAAAAACTCCGGTGTGAATACCTGGCGACGATGGTCCAGCCAGCGCTGCTGTTCAGCTTCGTCCAGCGTTCCCGGGAAGTTACGTGCACGGTAATTAAACAACAGTTTTTCAATGCGCTTATCGACAAAGGAGATATCCAGCGCAGGTAAATTGCGTGGTTCAGTTTCCAGAACGATTTTCATCGCCGCACGGTCAGCATCGCTGAAAAAGCCGTTGTACAGTTGGGCATCCACGTTATCTGATGGTGTAAAGGGTTCCGCATCGGCAAAGATCGCGACCACTTTGTCGCGTATCTGCGGGTTTTCGCGCAGAACTTTAAGATTATCCAGACAATGCTGGCGGTTAATGCCAAGACGGTCGGCGTCTTCCGGACGCAGGGTATTCGCCTGTGCCAGTACCGGGCATTTGTTGATGTGCACCAATTTAACCGGTACGGCCGGGTTATCACCCAGATCCGCTTTAGACGTGTAGAGCCGCTCGCGCAGGGCGTCGCTGTCGAGTTCGAGCAGCGGCGAAATATCACCAGCTAAGTCGACCATAATAACTGCGTTACGATTCTCCGGATGCCACGCCAATGGCGCCACCCAACTGGTGTTACCGCGCCATGCGCCGAACATACCAGAGACATGGACCAGCGGTTTCATTTGCGGGACATCAACCAGTGCGGCCAGCTTGTGCTTATTACGATGGCTGTAGAGATAATCAAACAGACGCGGCTGACGTGACTTCACTAATTGCGCCATTGCGATCGTGGCGTATACGTCCGCCATCGCATCGTGAGCATTGGCATGCTCAATACCATTAGCTTTGGTCAAATGCTCCAGGCGGAAGCTGGGTAAGCCGTCGTCGTTTTCCGGCCAGTTAATGCCTTCAGGGCGCAGGGCATAGCAGGCGCGCATCACATCCAGCAGATCCCAGCGCGAATTATCGTTCTGCCAACTCCAGGCATAGGGATCGTAGAAATTGCGATACAGGATGTTGCGCGTCACCTCATCATCGAAGCGCACGTTGTTATAGCCCAGGATACAGGTTTTCGGCACGGTGAACAGGGCGTGGATACGCGCAGCAAAAGCGGCTTCATTCTCTCCCTTTTCACGTGCTTCCTGCGGTGTGATACCCGTAATCAACACCGCCTCAGGCTTCGGCAGATAATCGTCCGCGGGTTTGCAATAAAAGACTTCTGGTTCACCGATGATGTTGAAATCATTATCTGTGCGGATAGCCGCAAATTGCGCGGGTCTGTCCAGCGCCGGATGGGTACCAAAGGTCTCGTAATCGTGGAAGAGAAAACCAGGACAGTTGGAGGTATCTGACATTTCTTTATTACACCTGTATTGGAATTTATTGCCAACATGAAAACCATGTCCTACGGGCTTGGCCATCTGCTGGTTTTGGCTCTGCCTTATTGCCTTGGGATTAAAATCTTACTGGACTGACAGATATTTCTTTTTAAGGGTTTTGGTACGCCGCTTTTGGAGTGTACCAATGCGCCTTCTATGAAGGCGGGTTTTTAATAATAGAACTCAATATACTAGTGTTTTATCCTAGTGCTATCTACTTTTTCCTAAGATAAAACGAATGTAGTCCAATTAGTTGGTGTTACATATAGGATGAAAAACCAGTTTTGTTACGTCTGTAAGTTTCTCTTAGTCTTCGATACAGTCGAATCAAATTTTACTTCCAGTTTGTTAAGACTGCCGAGGTCTGAGGTTTTCTGTTAGTTTACTGAATGATCTATGACTCCCGAACTGTAATGGCTTATATTTTAAACAAAAATGTAACAACACTTTATGCGCAAATACAAAATTAAGTAAGCTCTGTTTTTTTATTTGTGTTGATAAACATGAGTGAGATAAATAGGATTGTTACTGGTATTTCAGCTCTGGCCATCACAGCTTCAGTAACTCCATAGCACATGAGTGAAAATAAAATCGTTAATGCAAATTTATTTTTATTATTAATTACAGCTTTGATTAGGAGGGCTGTTAGGATTAGTATATATGATATACCAAATGCAGAGAGTAGTATGAGATATGAACTATCTAGTGCATAATCTGGAAGCTGAGTTCCGAAAATATAATCCCATGAATTAAGTTCACGTAAAAAATCATGGTAATAAGTTAAGCGCCCGCTCAAAATAAAGTCGATGTTGCTACCGCTTTTTGAAGATAAATAAATAGTGGAAACCAATGCAGCTAAAGGAATAAATGGGATTAACCTAATGGCAATTTGTTTGAATGTATTTATATAGCAAAGCATAAAGAAAAAAATAGCCATTACCATTGCATATCCAGGCGTCCTGGAGTCAGCTATCCATGGAATTACAAAACAAAATGCCATAACTATGTATGAAACAATGCGATATTTATTTTTTATATTTTTTTTAAGAAAGCCAAGGGTTGCGAATAGTGTCATAAAACAGGAAAATGATATGAATCCCGGATAGTTTGCTGACCAGAAACCTAAATTATTCCTGTACCTTCCTGACTCAGCTATATAAACAATGTCAGGATGAATTAATCCATTAATGACAAAGGCACAAAAAACAAGCGAAAACATTAGAGTTGAATAGAAAATGCATTTAACCAGGTTTTTATCTCCAAGTTTCTTCATTAAAAATATAAGCCACACAGTAAATAATATATTTATACATGTAAAGTTATGGCTTGTGATGAAGAAAATCACTATAAAGATAGATGATAAAAGTAAATAAATGCTGCATTTAAAATCTTTGAAATATAAAGCAAAAATAAGAACGCCGACCGCCGTTCTGACATACAGTGCAATTGTTTCCGGTATCAATAGCAATCCTGTAGCCAGAAGAGATGTAATTTGCATAAGAAACAGAATGGCTGTGATTTTTTTCATTACAGACCTTGTTTTATTGTATTATTTTAAACACAAAACCAATTGTAAGTATGGCTACATATCTTATAAAAGGTGATTCTTTTTTTGTCTTTCTTGATGAATACTGATAATATCCATAAAAAAACAAAGTCCCTATATAGGATGAGTCGTCCAATTGATGATATGGTGATTTCATTGAACATTTTCTCTCCGGTTATGAAAGATTCTTTAGAATATATCGTAATTGCTGCGTGTAGTCAATATCATAAGTAGTGTTGATCTTTATGAATACGATCACGACTAAAAAATAGTGTAATTTAGATAAATTTAAAGACTCAATCTTATGATGATCTTGACTCTGCCAATCTTATCACTCGTTTGATTGTGTCATGATAACTTTGTTAAAGAGTACTGAGGCGATTACCTATTGTTCTTATAGAAATACATCTTATCATTTTTAACTTCTCATTATTCTGGCTTTTATTTGAATTGTCTGATTGTGTTTTATATTAAGATAAGCTGTATGTTATGTTTTTTAGTAAAATAATATCAGTCCTTGTCTATGTTGAAAATAGCATAAGGAATGCTGTCAGTTGATGTGTTCATTGATAAATATTAACGGGGGTAAATTATCATTAGAACTGATTTATCATTTTTAATGAATGACAAAGATTAAGATAGAAGCAGTGATGCAATTATCGATTCTGATGCAATAGATATTTAATTGATTGAGAATTATTATTATTGTTGTTGCTACTTTGCGCCCGATTCGTGGTGTTCTGGAAACTTTAAAGTCTTTTATAAACAAAGAGTTTTTATTTGTGTCAATTCGCTGTCATGCATTGTAATGAAATGTGATTGATGTAAAAAATAAATATTCTAAACGCCATATAATCATTGGATATATCTAATAACAGGAGGTTATATGAGCATTAGTCGGCGTAATTTTTTGCGAGGAGTGGGTATAGGCTGTTCAGCCTGTGCGATAGGCAGTTTTCCGCCAGGCGCACTGGCACGAAATTCTCCTGAGAGTATCAAAGGGAAGACATCCCTGACGCCAAGTTTGTGTGAAATGTGTTCTTATCGTTGCCCGATACAGGCGCAGGTAATTAATAACAAAACGGTTTTTATTCAAGGGAACCCTAATGCGCCTCAACAAGGCACGCGTGTCTGCGCTCGTGGCGGCAGCGGCGTTAGCCTGGTCAACGACCCTCATCGCATTGTTAAACCCATGAAACGCACAGGACCTCGCGGGAGCGGAGAATGGCAGGTTATTAGCTGGGAACAAGCGTATAAAGAAATTGCCGAAAAAATGACGGCAATTAAAACGCAGCATGGTCCTCATGTAAATAGACCCGTTTTAGATCCATGCATTTTTTGAGATCCCGGCCAAATGATTGTGTTGCCGATATTCCTCCGGCGTCATATTGTTCAGTGATTCATGAGGGCGTTCGCAGTTATATTCTGACACCCATCTTTCCGTGATTTCCCGCACTTCATTCAGCGTTCTGAACAGATAAAAATCGAGTATTTCTGTACGGTATGTTCGGTTAAAGCGCTCAATAAAAGCGTTCTGCGTCGGCTTACCCGGCTGGATAAACTCCAGTTTTACTGCATGTTTCTCTGCCCATTCAGCCAGTGCCAGTGAGATAAATTCCGGACCGTTATCCATACGTAGCATGACCGGATAGCCGCGATTGGCCGCAATCCTGTCGAGTACACGGACCACGCGCAGAGCTGGCAGATTCAGATCGATTTCAATCGACAACGCCTCACGGTTAAAGTCATCAACGACATTGAACGTGCGAAAACGACGGCCACAGACCAGGGCATCATGCATAAAATCGACAGACCAGCTCTGGTTCAGTGTTTCCGGCGTGGCCAGTGGCGAAGGATTACGCACCGGCAACCGCTGTTTGCCCTTTCGGCGAAAATTCAGCTTCAGCAGACAATAAATACGATGGATCCTTTTGTGATTCCACGGGTGTCCCTGCCGCCGCAACACCTGGAAAAGTTTTGGAAAACCGTATCGTGGGTATCGCTCTGCCACTGCCTGTAACGCGACAATAACGGGTTCGTCACGCGTGGGATCCGGGCGGTAATGGTAAACCGTTCTGCTCAGGTTCAGACTCCGGCAGGCCTGACGGATACTGAGTCCGAATGTCGTTATCAGATGAGTGACCAGCTCACGCTTAAAGGCTGGTTTTAAAGCTTTTTTTCGATAACGTCTTTCAGCGCTCGGTTCTCAAGGCTCAGGTCGGCAAACATCTGTTTGAGACGTCGGTTCTCGTCCTCAAGATCTTTGATCTTTCTAATATCAGAAGCCTCCATGCCGCCGTATCTGGACTTCCAGTTGTAGTAGGTGGCTTCAGAAATACCGGCCTCCCGGCAGACATCTTTAACAGTTCGTCCGGTTTCAACCGACTTAATCACAGCGATAATCTGATGCTCAGTAAAACGGGCTTTACGCATAGCGATCTCCTTCGTTGGCAGATTGATTATGCCGGATGATCTCTAAATGTGAATGGCACGATTATGCGGGCTACTTACACTCAGGGCGTCGTCTTTTCTTCTAAATCCGGTTCGCTTTCAGGGCATTTATTTCAACTGGCGACGGCTTTCGGATCGCCAAACACCTTTACGCACGCGTCGACATGCCCGGCCGGAAAATCGATTGCCGCCAAAGTGATGATGGGCGGCGATTTGGCCATGGATATCGCCAATACCCGTTATATGGTCTCTTTTGGTCACAACCTTTATGAAGGAATTGAGGTTGCCGAAACGCATGAACTGATGATGGCGCAGGAAAAGGGCGCAAAAATGGTCAGCTTCGACCCTCGTCTGTCCGTCTTCTCCAGCAAGGCGGATGAATGGCATGCGCTCAAACCGGGCGGCGACTTGCCGGTGTTGATGGCCATGTGTCACGTCATGATCAATGAAAAATTGTATGACGCGGACTTCGTTGCGCGCTACACCACAGGGTTTGACCAACTGGCAGAAGCAGTACAAGAGACCACGCCGGAATGGGCGCAAAAGCAAGCTGATGTGCCTGCTGATGTCATTGTTCGGGTCACCCGAGAAATGGCCGCCTGCGCGCCTCATGCTATCGTCAGCCCGGGCCATCGTGCGACGTTCTCGCAAGAAGAAATTGATATGCGGCGCATGATTTTTACCCTCAATGTGCTGCTTGGTAATATTGAGCGTGAAGGCGGTTTATACCAGAAAAAAGCGGCGGCAACTTATAATAAGCTGGCCGGAGAGAAGGTCGCTCCGGTGCTGGCAAAACCCGATGTCAAATTACCCAAGCCAACGGCGCAGCGTATCGATCTGGTAGCCCCGCAGTTTAAGTACATCGCGGCGGGCGGTGGTGTGGTGCAAAGCATCATTGATGCTGTGTTAAACCAGACGCCTTATCCGGTGAAGGGATGGATTATGTCCCGACACAACCCTTTCCAAACCGTTACATGTCGACCGGATCTGGTCAAAACCGTTGAACAGCTCGACCTTGTGGTCAGTTGTGATGTCTATCTTAGCGAAAGCGCGGCGTATGCCGACTACCTTTTGCCTGAATGTACTTACCTTGAGCGCGATGAAGAAGTTTCAGACATGTCGGGTCTGAATCCAGCCTATGCCCTGCGCCAGCAGGTAGTAGAACCTATTGGTGATGCGCGTCCAAGCTGGCAAATCTGGAAAGAGCTGGCCGTGCAGTTAGGCCTTGGGCAATTCTACCCATGGCAGGATATGCAAACGCGTCAGTTATACCAGCTTAATGGCGATCATGCGCTGTCTGCTGAACTGCGTGAGAAAGGGTATCGGGAGTGGGGTGTTCCGTTACTGCTGCGTGAACCTGAAGCGGTGCGTCAGTTTGTGGAACGCTATCCGGGCGCGGTGGCGGTTGACAGCGACGGTACCTATGGCGAGCAACTGCGCTTTAAATCCCCTTCAGGAAAAATAGAGCTTTATTCTGAAGAGCTGGAGACGCTCCTGCCTGGCTACGGTATTCCGCGCGCGCGCAATTTTGCGCTCAAAGGCGATAGTGAGCTCTATTTTATCCAGGGAAAAGTGGCGGTTCATACCAACGGTGCGACGCAATACGTGCCACTGCTTAGCGAGTTGATGTGGGACAACGCGGTGTGGATCCACCCGCAAACGGCCCGTGAAAAAGGCATCAAAAGCGGCGATGACATCTGGCTGGAAAACGCGACCGGCAAGGAAAAAGGCAAAGCGCTGGTCACCGCCGGAATTCGGCCCGATACGCTGTTTGTTTATATGGGGTTTGGCGCCAAGGCGGGAGCCAAAACCGCAGCGACAACGCACGGTATCCATTGCGGTAATTTGCTTCCGCATGTTACCAGTCCGGTTTCCGGTACAGTGGTGCACACCGCTGGCGTTACGCTTCGTCGGGCATGAGAAAGGAGAACATCATGAATCAAGCAACAAACCCTTATGTCATGCTGCATGACGAGAAACGCTGTATCGGCTGTCAGGCATGTACGGTTGCCTGCAAAGTTTTGAATGACGTGCCAGAGGGATTTAGCCGTCTACAGGTGCAGATCCGTTCACCCGAACATGAACCCGAGGTGCTATCCCACTTCCAGTTTGTTCGCGTTTCCTGTCAGCATTGTGAAGATGCGCCGTGTGTCAGCGTTTGTCCGACCGGTGCGTCATTTCGCGACGAAAATGGCATTGTGCAAGTGGATAAGTCTCGCTGTATTGGCTGTGACTATTGCGTTGCCGCTTGTCCGTTCCACGTCCGTTATCTCAATCCGCAAACGGGAATTGCCGACAAATGTAACTTTTGCGCAGATACCCGGCTGGAGACTGGACAATCGCCCGCCTGCGTTTCCGTTTGCCCGACGGATGCGCTGAAATTTGGTCGTCGTGACGACCCGGAAATTCAGCACTGGATAAATCAAAAAGAGGTTTATCGCCAGCAGGATACGCGTAGCGGCCCGGTGAGTGTTTATCGGCGTAAAGAGATCCATCAGGAGGGTAAAGCATGAATTCTATCTGGGGAGCAGAGCTTAACTATGCGCCGGACTACTGGCCGCTGTGGCTCATTTATGCAGGCGTTGTTATTGTGCTGATGATTGCGGGCCTGGTTATACACGCGCTGTTACGTCGGATGCTGTCACCCAAAACAGCTACTGGAGAAGAACATCGGGATTACCTCTATTCGCTGGCAGTTCGCCGCTGGCACTGGGGTAATGCGCTGCTTTTTATCCTGCTTCTGCTGAGTGGCCTGTTTGGGCACTTCTCTGTCGGACCGGTGGCATTGATGGTGCAGGTACATACCTGGTGCGGTTTCGCCCTGTTGGCCTTCTGGGTTGGTTTTGTGCTAATCAACGCAACCAGCGGCAACGGTTGTCATTATCGGGTGAAGCTTAACGGGTTGATATCACGCTGCTTGTTGCAAACGCGCTTTTATCTGTATGGCATCATGAAAGGTGAGCCGCACCCGTTTGCAGCAACGGCAGAGAGTAAATTTAACCCGCTACAACAGTTGGCTTATCTGGCCATCATGTATGCGCTGGTTCCGCTGTTGATCATTACCGGGTTGTTATGTCTCTACCCGCAGGTAATAGGGGCAGGGCCTGTGATGCTGGTGCTGCATATGGTGTTGGCGATTGTCGGCTTACTGTTCATCTGTGCACATATTTACCTGTGCACGCTGGGTGACACACCGGGGCAAATTTTCCGCAGCATGATAGATGGCTATCATCGTCATCGCAGCCATCACGCAGAGACAGCACCGCGCAAAGGCTAATGCCCGCCGCGGTTGATATCTGAAAACCTTTCCTTACAGCAAGAAAATGTGCCTTATGTCACATTTTCTTGCAATTTATCCATGTTTGTTCGCCAGAACTTCCGTAAAAAGAACGGCTATTTTTCCATTTCCTGAGGACATGCTGTTGAAACGCCGTTTGTTTATTGCCGCTTCACTCTTTGCGATGAGTTTTTCGCCCGCGTACGCGACCGAGGTCGTAAGCTTTTCCCCACAGCCACCTGCGATTAATGCCGGAGCGTGGGTATTAATGGATTACACCACGGGCCAAATCCTGACAGCCGGAAATGAACACCAGCAGCGCAACCCTGCCAGCCTGACCAAGCTGATGACTGGTTATGTTGTCGATCGCGCAATCGACAGCAAGCGTATTAGTCCGACAGATATTGTCACCGTTGGGCGCGACGCCTGGGCGAAAGATAATCCGGTATTCGTCGGTTCATCCTTAATGTTCCTGAAAGAAGGGGATCGCGTTTCTGTGCGCGACCTGAGTCGCGGGTTAATTGTTGATTCCGGTAATGATGCCTGTGTGGCGCTGGCGGATTACATCGCCGGAGGGCAGCCACAGTTTGTCGCGATGATGAACAACTATGTGCAAAAGCTGAACCTGCGTGACACGCATTTTGAAACGGTACATGGTCTGGATGCGCCAGGTCAGCATAGCTCAGCTTACGATCTGGCCGTGCTGTCGCGAGCTATCATCCATGGAGAGCCGGATTTCTACCATATGTACAGTGAAAAAAGCCTTACCTGGAACGGAATCACGCAGCAAAACCGTAACGGTTTGTTGTGGGATAAAACCATGAACGTCGACGGTCTGAAGACTGGGCATACCTCCGGCGCTGGATTCAACCTGATTGCTTCTGCTGTTGATGGGCAGCGCCGCCTGATTGCGGTTGTGATGGGGGCGGAGAGTGCGAAAGGACGTGAAGACCAGGCGAGAAAATTGCTGCAATGGGGACAAAAGAACTTCGATACCGTGCAGGTTTTACGTAGCGGTAAGCAGGTCGGTATTGAACGGATCTGGTATGGCGATAAAGAAAAAATTAGCCTTGGCACAGAGCAGGATTTCTGGATGGCCCTGCCTAAAGCCGAAGTCGCGAATATCAAGGCAAAATATGTTCTTGATAAGAAAGAACTGGTCGCCCCCATCGCTGCCCATCAACGTGTGGGGGAAATTGAACTCTACGATCGGGATAAACTGGTGGCGCACTGGCCTCTGGTTACGCTGGAGTCTGTCAACGAAGGTGGCGTCTTCTCGCGTCTGAGCGATTACTTCCGCCATAAGGCGTAGTTTTTCCTGATGTGCCTGACTGGCAAGAGTGCGAATCTGCTCACATAATAATCACTGATTCCTTGTGGCCGTCATACCTAAAAATTACACTGTATATAAATACAGTGTAATAACGGAGGTTATATGGAGTACGAGATAAAGCAGGTCGAGAAACGCATAATTGCCGGTTTCCATATGGTTGGACCGTGGGAACAAACGGTAAAGCAAGGTTTCGAACAGTTAATGATGTGGGTCGACGGTAAGCAGATCGTACCGCTGGAATGGATAGCCGTTTATTACGACAATCCTGACGTTGTTCCGGCGGAAAAACTGCGTTGTGATACCGTGGTGTCTGTGCCTGAAGGTTTTGAGATCCCGGAAAACAGTGAAGGGGTGATCCAGACCGAGCTGGCAGGTGGCGACTATGCTATAGCCGTTGCGCGCGTTGAAAATCATGACTTCGCGACGCCGTGGTATCAGTTTTTTGAGCGCCTGATGCAGGATTCGACGTATGCGATAGCCGCTAAACCCTGTTTTGAAGTTTATCTGAACAACGGCATGGAGGACGGTTACTGGGACATTGAAATGTACGTGCCGGTACAGTTGAAGTAACTGTTTTTGGTGCAAATCAGGATGAATGTCCTGGTCATCAGGATGATGTTTTCACCGTAAAAACAGGTACAATTCGCTTTTTTGCTATTCCCTGACGGAGTGCATGAGTGCGTGCAGATAAGTCGCTGAGTCCTTTTGAAATTCGTTTGTATCGTCATTATCGTGTGGTGCATGGCATTCGCATTGCGCTGGCGTTTCTTCTTACTTTTCTGTTGGTACGCCTGTTAAACATTCCCGAAGGTACATGGCCTCTGATCACGCTAGTGGTGATTATGGGGCCAATTTCTTTTTGGGGTAACGTTGTTCCCAGAGCGTTTGAGCGTATAGGCGGAACGATCCTGGGCTCGGTGCTTGGATTGATTGCCCTGCGTCTGGAACTCTTTTCGCTTCCGCTAATGCTGATCTGGTGCGCGGTGGCGATGTTTCTCTGTGGCTGGTTGGCATTGGGTAAAAGGCCGTATCAGGCGCTGCTGATTGGCATTACGCTTGCCGTGGTCGTGGGGGCGCCTGCCGGAGATATGAATACCGCGTTATGGCGCGGTGGCGATGTTATTTTGGGTTCGTTACTGGCGATGTTGTTTACCGGCATCTGGCCGCAGCGGGCATTTATACACTGGCGTATCCAATTGGCACATTGTGTGACGGGATATAATCGGGTGTATCAGGCCGCGCTATCCCCTAATTTGCTTGAGCAACCGCGGCTTGAGAAGCATTTACAGCAGCTCTTAAGCGACGTTGTCAAAATGCGCGGGCTCATCGTTCCCGCCAGTAAAGAAACCCGTATTCAAAAATCCATTTTTGAGGCTATTCAAACGGTTAACCGCAATCTGGTCTGCATGCTTGAGCTGCAAATTAATGCACTTTGGGCCAGCCGCACCAGCCACTTTGTCATGCTGAATGCGCAAACTTTGCGTGAAACTCAGCTCAGGACGCAGCAGGCGCTACTGACCATAACCCACGCCTTGTACGAAGGGAATCCGCAGCCGGTGCTTGCCAATACGGAAAAGCTCAATGACACCGTGGCGGAGTTACGTCAGCTCATTGCTGAGCATAAAGGCGATTATGTCGCAGAAACGCCCATTCACGGCTACGTTTGGTTGAACATGGAAATGGCGCGACAGCTGGAGTTGCTCTCACATTTAATCTGTCGCGCGCTGCGCAAATAAAGAGCAGATGAGGCGATAGGTTCTACTGCTGCTTCGATTCAGCAAAGATTAGAGGTATGATACTGAAAAAGGCTAAAACCATTGGTAACTGCAATGGCTTTACCCTCGATAATTCAGGTTTCAACCATGCATTGTCGATGCAGATGCAACTTGAAGTATGGCGGGCATGAAAGTAATGTTGACCCACTTTAGCCGTTGTTTTAACGAATCCGAATCTCACATTATCAGGGGTGTAAAAATGGAAACTACCAAGCCTTCTTTCCAGGACGTGCTGGAATTTGTTCGTCTGTTCCGTCGTAAAAACAAACTGCAACGTGAAATTCAGGACGTTGAGAAAAAGATCCGTGACAACCAGAAACGCGTTCTGCTGTTGGACAACCTGAGCGACTACATCAAGCCTGGAATGAGCGTGGAAGCGATTCAGGGCATTATCGCCAGCATGAAAAGCGATTATGAAGATCGTGTTGATGATTACATCATCAAAAACGCTGAGATCTCTAAAGAGCGCCGCGACATCTCTAAAAAGCTGAAAGCGATGGGCGAAGTGAAAAACGCCGATGCGAAAGCTGAGTAACGATTTTATGCTCGTTTGGGTCGCTGCTTAGCGGCGGCCCTTATTGCAGTTCGACCCCGCCAGTTACCATCCGCAACAAATGTTGTTCCGGCCAGTGCAATGTTAATTTTTTCTGTGTCAGCATCCATTTTATGTAGTCCACATCATGACGCCTTCTGTCGAGCATCAGACCGACGACGCTGCCGCTGTGCGCGACGTTGACGCCATATAAATCACATTCTTCTACCAGTGCTAATAGTGAATCAAAATCTGGTTTAGGTAACAGCAACTGGCTGGCGATCGCGCTCAGCGTGGCGGCTTCGCCCATCCGATAAGGGTTTTGACTGATACAGGCTTCCTGTAACTTTTCCCATGCGCGTTTCAGAGCTGGGGCGCCCGCCAGTAGCCCTGACTGACGTGGAGTACGGTGATAATCAGCAGTAAGCAAGGTTTCCGGACTTTCGAGAACCAGCAGATCGACTTGAGGCTGGGATTCACAGGCAATTTGCGTGGAGGCGTCGTTATGATCGAACAGCGTAAGCTGGCGGAAAACGGTGCTGTCGGTAGGTTCCAGCGAAACGCAAAGCTGCGCCAGAGTGGATTCGTCTAGCTGATGCCCCAGATACTGTGCCGTGGCGATTGCCGTGGCGGCGATATCCGCTGTGCTGCTGGCCATCCCTTTAGCGACAGGAATGGTTGACTGGACATCTATTCGGATATCCTGACTCATGTGTGCCGGGTATTGCCAGTGCAGCAATAACCTCTCAACCATTGCCCGCGAAAGTGGACGTTCATCTGTCAGCGGTGAACCTGAAGTGACCTCAACGGTGCTATACCATTCAACCGGGCAGGAGACCAATTTCTCACTGCCCAGAATCCAGCCCTGGATAAGTTCTCCGCACGATGCGGGACATTGCGCAACAGCCACGTCTTCACCTATGTGATCAGCAATCCTCGGCGCATAGTGTCATGGCGATCGCGCTATTACCATGATTTGCCGCAATTTGCGGTGCGGCAGTATTATGCAGGAATGCCCAATGTCACAGTTTCAGATATCGCTAAACGCATAACGTCTTGCGCAATCATTAGCTCTTCATTGGTATTAATCACTGCTACTTTGACCATCGCATTTTCCGTTTGAATGAAGGTGGCATTACGCTGATTTTTTTCCTCATCAACGGCCAGACCCAGGAAATTCAGGTTACGGCAAATCGCAGCGCGCGCCCGTGCGGAGTTTTCGCCAATACCACCGGTAAACACCAGGGCATCCAGACCGCCCATCTGCATAATATAGCTACCAATGGTGGCACGAATGCGCTCAGCAAAAAGCGTCAACGCCAGCGCAGCTTGGTGATTGCCCGTATCTGCGGCATGTTCAACGTCGCGGTAGTCAGGTGAGATGCCAGAAACACCGAGCAATCCGGACTCATTGTTGAGCAATTGGTTGAGCTGCTGGGGTGTTTTGCCTTCTCGCAGGGCTATCCAGGGCAAAATGGATGGATCAATATCGCCACTTCGCGTGCCCATCATCACGCCAGACTGTGGTGTAAAGCCCATTGACGTATTCACCGATTGTCCGCCTTTGATCGCGCAGATGCTGCTGCCGTTGCCCAGATGACAACAAACAACGCGCAGGGCGCTGAGTGGCACACCCAGTTTTTCAGCAAGCTGTGAGCTAACGTATTTGTGGCTGGTACCATGAAAACCGTAACGACGAATACCCAACTCGACATAGTAACGCCAGGGCAGGGGATAGATGAAAGAAGGCTCATCAAGCGTTTGATGAAACGCGGTGTCGAACACCGCAACGGCTGGCGTTTTGGGCAATAGCTGGCGGAATACCGCGATCCCCAACGCATTTACCGGGTTATGCAGAGGGGCCAGTTCCGCTAGGCGCTCGATTTCTGCCAGCGTTTCATCAGTTACCAGCGCGGAGTCTTTAAAGGATTCCCCGCCGTGTGCGACGCGGTGGCCAACGCCGTCGATCTCTTCCAGACTGCTGATAATGTGGTGGTTGAGCAGTTTTTCCAGAAGCAACGTTACGGCTTCACGGTGATCTGCTACAGGCAAAGTCTCCTGCCATTTCTGCGCTGGTGTTTTTAGGGTGACCTGTGCATCAGACAAACCGATACGTTCTATCAACCCCTGGCAGATCATTTCACCCTGCGGCATCGCCAGTAGTTGAAACTTAAGCGAGGAACTACCTGCATTAATGGCCATTATTTTGTGAGACATGAAGGTTCCTTTGCATTCAGAAAAATGAACATCTCATCGACCCCGGTATTCTCCAGCGCGCTGGTGACAAATACTTTTTGCGCGCCAGCCTGAACTAACCAGCTCTCCACAAGTGAAATACGCTGCGGGTTGGCTAAATCGGCTTTGGTAACGAGGCCAATAACGGGTCGGTTCATTGGTCCGGTAAAACCGGGAGAAAATGGTGACCACGGCGCGTCAGCATTGAGTACCAGCGCAATAATGTCCGCTTCACAGGCGCTGGCCAGCAGCGCACTGTACAGGCAGCGGTTCTCAAGATATTCACCCGGTGTGTCTATTGTCGTAGGAGACCAGACTATGGCCTGGGTCTTCTGATAGTGGAGCACCTCTCCGCGCATGCACTGCGTGAGCGACGTTTTACCGCACTGGCTGGGACCAATTAGCATGATACGTTTCATGAGATTACGTCCGGGTGATGGGACACGCGGTAAAACGCATCATTTCGCCCAGCGTTCGGGTTACCTGTTTCAGCGCGTACTCAACGGCTGAAACATCGCCCGTCAGTACCACCGCGCCGGTAAACCGGTCGAGAAAACCAATCTCTACCGCCCCTGATTTCGTGGCGATATCACAGGCGATGATTGAGGCTTCGCTAGGGGTAATGGTCAGAATACCGATCGCAGAAACCGAATCAGGTAATCCCAGTTTCTTGAACAAATCCTTACCGGGATTGGCGATAAGGTGCGCCAACGTGACCTGTTTGCCAGGAACATATTCCTGAATCATACGATCCGTGGTGGGTTGTCTTTCCATTATCCTTCCACCATTTGTCGCCACATGCTTTCGTGTGGACGGGGGATGACCGAGCGGTAAACCAGCAGGCCTTTTTCACCCGCACTTTCACTGGCAACCGTCACCGCGTTATTCACATCGGATACATCGCCAGCTACGACCATGTAACACTTGCCGCCAATACCAAATGCCATATGGACGCGGACCAGCGTGACGTTGGAGGCTTTAACCGCCCTGTCGGCGGCGCAGATGCAGGCAGCAACGCTCCATGTTTCGACAATACCAACTGCCTGACGCTTATCTACGCTGTTTAGTCCGCTGATTGCGGGGAGTACGCTGGCATGAATGTTGGGGAGTACCAGACTATCAACGAGCATATCGCCAGCAAGAGATGTTCCAGTGGCGATCGCCTGTTGTACGGCACCTACGTCACCACCGAGCATAAGTAGAAATTTTCCCGGGCAGATGGTCTTGCTGACCAGTAAATTCACATTCGCGCTTTTTAACATGGCATCGCCAGCTTCCATTCCTTTGGCAATGCTGGTGAGTTCTAAAATCCCTATAGCCTGAGACATGTTTAACCTCTTATTACCGTGATGGATTGCTCAGTGATTTCGCTGACAATACCGTCAATACTGGCGTGAACAGGCGCGCCTAATGCACCGGACGGCACATCGGCAACGCATTGACCGCGAACAACGCGTTCGCCTTGTTCTACACATGGGATGGCGCTGGCACCTATATGCTGGCGTAACAACAGCGTCGTTTTGTCTGTGGAGTAGTCAGTCTCAGCCAGTGGCGCATCGTGATACCAGTCGCTAAGGCCCAGTTTGGTAATAAGGCGCTTAACCGGGATCAGCCGGTACTTCGCCATTTCATCCTCAGGATTTAGCGGCCCTTCATAACGATGGTTGAGCGCCCGCAGCTCGCGTTTAAGCATGCGGTTGATTCGCATCGGCGAAATCCCAACCGGACAGGCAACGCTTTCACACACATTGCATTCTGAGCAGGTCAGGGCCGTGAGCAGCAATTGCGGCGTGGCTGCCTGCTGATAATTAACCGCACGAACCAGCAGATGCGGGGATAATTCATGACCGATCAAATGCCTTGGGCACAAATCCGTACACAAACGGCACTGCTCGCAAACGGTTTTTGCAACGGAAAGCACGGTACGTTCATCCTGCATCCGCCGCTGAATCAACGCATGAGATTTAGGCAAAACCAGCAGGCCCCCGGTGGTCTTGCTGACTGGGGTATCCAGTGAAGTAATCAGGCCGCCCATCATCGGACCACCGTTAATAAAGCCGGGATCGTCAACGGTTGCACCCCCGGCCAGCGCCAGAACGTCACGTAAAGACATGCCGACAGGGACTGTGAGTGTGATTGGTCTGGCGACAGCGCCGTTAACGGTCAAGGTACGACGCGTAACGGGGTACTGCTGCTCAACTGCTCTCGCGATATTGAGCACGGTCTGGACGTTATTGACCACTACCCCGACGCTGACCGGCAGCGCGGCAGGCGGAACTCTCCGGCCTGTTGCCATCCAGATGCTCAGAACCTCGTCACCTGCCGGGTAGACATCGGGCAAAATATGTAAGCGGATCCCGGCAGGTAGAAGGGGTGTTAATGCATTGATAGCCTCTTGGTATTTCTCTTTGAGCGCAATAATTCCGGAACTGGCTCCGGTAGCCGTCATGGCATATTGAACGCCGTGGATAAGTCGCTCAGCCTGGACGGCCATCAACTGCTGGTCAACTTTCAGCATTGGCTCACATTCAGCCGCATTGACCAGAAAAGTATCGACCTGCGCTTGTAATTTTACGTGAGCAGGAAAGCCTGCGCCTCCGGCTCCGACAACACCCGCTGCGCGAACGCGTTCGCGAATTGTCTGCGCATCATAGAGCGTGGACTCTGCCGTCATGGCTGTCTTCATAATAATTCCTCAAGCAGTTCCTGCATGGCACTGGCGTCGGCAACACGAGGATTGGTTTGCAGCGTGACATCAGCCAGCGCGGCCTGAACCATCACCGGGATACGTTGCGACCAGGCTTGCTTTCCGTCTTTAAGCGCGTCAACTAAAGAAGGCAACGCACACTGTTTTTTGAGTAGCTCGATATGATGAATGAGCGCATTCAATGCCGTTGTATCGTTCGCGTTATCCGGGCATAAATGGCAGGCTTTAGCGAAACGGGCATAGCGCTTCGCAGCCCGCGGATCGCGAGCATTAAAATGAATGACATGGGTCAGCAGCAGCGCATTGGCAAGTCCGTGTGGCAGATGAAACTGACCGCCCAACTGATGGGCAATCGCATGATTGATCCCCAGTCCAGCCTGACTAAATGCCATTCCCGCGAGCGTTGACGCATTGTGCATTTTCCCTCTGGTTGCCAGACATTCGCCTTTGCTGACGGCGACAGGCAGGTACTGGAAGACGATTTGAGCCGCTTTTTCAGCTAGTGCATCGGTGAAGTCGCTGGCCTTCGTGGATACGTATGCCTCCAGTGCATGCGTTAATACGTCCATGCCGGTATTCGCGGTTATGGCTGGCGGTACGCTGACGACCAGCGTTGGATCAAGGATGGCCATGTCTGGATAAAGCGCATTATTAAACAATGGATATTTAATGCCTTTATCCGGATCGCTAATCACGCAGGCGCTGGTTACCTCGGAGCCCGTACCGCTGGTAGTGGGAATTGCGACACAGGTTTCAATTTCAATACCGAACTGTCGGCTGAACCAGACGATGGCCTTTGCGGCGTCCAGTGCTGAGCCGCCACCAAAACCCATCACGACGTCCGGCCGCAGGGACTGCATTTGTGCAATCCCTTGAACTACAGTGCCGATGGTGGGATCGGGGGTGATATCGCTGAAAATGCTGATGCGGTTATCCGCTGGCAGAGCGTTGCGCAGCTTTTCAATCAGGGGAGAACGCGCGAGAAAACCATCGCAAATAATCCAGATATGCTTATTCGTGAAGCGCTTGAGCACATCCAGACTTCCCAGGCCGCTGTACAATCGAGTTTGCAGTGAAAAGCTATTCATAACGGCCCCATTAACGAATAGAAAAACCGTTTGTCAGCACGCAACGACGAGAGCGTGCGAAAGTGCGCGCAGATGTTGTTCCTTCACCGGTTGGCGTCGCAATAGTGAAGGTTGTAAAGCCTTCACCACCAACGCCGATCCCGGCGTAAGAGGGGCCATTTTTCACAAAGATGGAGGTCTGAAGCGTGCGCGCGGCAAGGTTCAAACGTGACACATTTTGCGAATGCATAATGGCCGTGTGATGCAATCCCTCTTCAACCTTCAGGGCCAACGTTAATGCACTATCAAAATCGCTTACCGTTACGACGGGGAGCATTGGCATCAGTTGCTCGCTGGTAACCCACGGGTCGTCCGCCTGGACGATGCCTATCAGTAATCGAGGTGGTTTTGCCGGAACTGGTATTCCTGCTGCTTCCAGTAAGGTTGCCGGGCTTTTACCTACCAGTTTTTTATTGGCTATGCCTTCTGGTAGACAGACGGCTCGCAGTTTGTCTACCTCTTCTCTATTGAGAAGCATCGCACCAAAAGACTGCATCTGTTGAACCAGTCGTTCGGCAACGGCATCAACAACAATCAGGCTCTTCTCAGCAATGCAGGGGAGGTTGTAATCAAAGGATGCGCCATTGATGATATCTTCCGCCGCCTTAACCAGGTCGGCCGTTTCATCAACAATGCAGGGTGGATTTCCTGCGCCTGCGCCGATGACTTTTTTCCCGCTTTTCATGCCCATAGCAACAATGCCTGGGCCACCGGTAATCGCCAGAACTGCGATTTTAGGGTGCGCCATCATCTGCTGGGTAGCCTCAAAAGTGGGTTCTGTGACCGTGACGACAAGATTACGAATTCCGCAGCAACGGAAAGCAATATCTTCAATCATGGCAATCAGCTTGAGTGAAATCTTTTTAGCACCCGGATGCGGACTGAAGTAAACGCTATTCCCTGCCGCCAGCATGCTGATGCTGTTGTTAATAATGGTCTCTGTCGGATTAGTACTGGGGGCGACAGAACCAATTACGCCAAACGGTGAATACTCGAATAACACCATGCCGCCATCGCCGGTTAGCGCCGTGGTGGTGAGATCTTCGATACCCGGAGTGTTGTCCAGCGCGGCTTTATTTTTAAGGAACTTATCCTCTTTGTTGCCCATACCCGTTTCGGCAGCGCTCTCAGCGGCCAGTGAAGCAAGATGAGGCGTCAGTTCTTCGCGTAGGGCGTTTATGATGGCGCTGCGGGTTTTCAATGGACATTGCTGGTAACGCAGAAAAGCCTGATGAGCGGCATCGATCGCTTCGCCAACGGACGGAAAAATACCGTTACCCTTAACTTCTGCTTTTGCCGGGGCGAGTTGCTCACTCAAAATGTTACGAATAAGGGTTTCAAGTTCTGAAGTATTCATTGATGTGTTCTCACGTTAATCGCCGCAATGGCCGTTTCTGCAATGTCCATATCCTGTTCAACGCTTCCTCCGCTGATGCCAAGACCCCCGAGGAGTAAACCCTCACGCCATAATGCGTACCCGCCACCGAAGGTGACGACTTTTCCCTGCATATGGCTTTCCAGACCGTAAAGCGCGGCGCCTGGTTGCACTGCTGATGACAGCTCATGCGTGGCGGTTTTCATCGCCACGGCAGTCCATGCTTTTTTCGGTGCCAGTTCGCTACTCACAAGTAATGCGTCAGGCATGCGCCAGGCCACCGTTTGGGTACCGTTCGCATCAACAATACTAATGACGACCGGAACCTGAAGTTCTTCTGCTCTCGTCACCGCAGCGCGAGTGAGTTGGTGGAGCTCCTGAAAAGACAGAGACATAGTCGGCTCCTTTGTGGCTGGTGGTTGAACGGCAGCGAGATAGCGCTCAGCCACTTTCTCAATGATTTCGTTTTGATGGGCGTCATGATCTTCTGCTCGTGCAAGCGCATATAAGCAGTCGGACAGGCGGTTGATATAACGCATCAGTACGTGTCTGACGGAGATCTCGGTGGACAGCTCGACCAGTCGTCTCTCTGCGCGGCGTGCCAGAGTTCGGGCAAAGTGCAGTCGGCTGGCGGCTTCGCTGCGGCCTGGTAAAATAAAGCTGCGCAGGGGCGGTACTCTTCCCATTGCGATATCGATGGCACCTTCCAGTGCCGCAATTTCTTCTGAGCTGATGTAGCGTTGCTCTGGCGTCGGTTCTTCGCTTTCGCTTGCCAGTTCGGCGCTGAACCAAAAAAGTTGCAGCTGGATATTTTCAAGTAACTGCCGGTGCTGAGGGTTTTTCGCCACGCAAACGCACAGGCTAAGCGCCGCATTCAGTTCGTCCAGCGTACCGTAGGCTTCCACGCGCGGATGCGTTTTGCTCACGCGCTGTCCGGTAAATAGGGCTGTGGTTCCGGCATCACCTGTGCGGGTATAAATCGCCATAGTTCCTCCTAACGAGAAAGCGTGTCGACAATGCCGACGATAGCCAGATCGATGGCCTCATTAGGGCCGGAAAAAACGTGTCTGGCGCTGGACCCGCTGCTGAGTAATACCAGTTCGCCGGTCCCCGCGCCGACAGAATCAACAGCGACTTCATCTCCACTCACTGGAGACGCAGGAAGCTCTCCGTCAGCACTTACCCGACGTACCAGCAACAGTTTTTTTCCCACCAGTGATGGAGATTTTTGCGTGGAAACCACAACGCCTGTAACCCGTGCCAGATGCATAGCTCACTCCTGCTTAATTAGTTGGACATTTCGCAGACTGACAGCTTCCTGAGCCAGAGCCGTCACGATACATCGACGGCGTAGCACCAGTACGCCATCCCTCAATTGGGCGACGTCGGCATAGCTGAGAAGCTTCTCAGGATGCAAAAAGATGATTCGCCCCAGTTCGTCACTGAACTCCAGCGGCAGACGCGCGAGTTTTTTCACGGGGATTGCGGGTAACAATCGGTGTTGTAGTGAAATCTTCACGCGGACTCCGCATGCCAGCGCGTCGTGAATCATTACCACCGACATGTTGACTGGGCAGCCTTCGGCAATTTGCTCCAGAAATGGCAGGTCCACTTGCTGGAGATGGAGCGACGAGTACTGGCAGCATACTGTCCGTGAATCGATTTCCCGTAACTGCGCGACGCTAAGAGTGAGCGTGCTTTCCGCGCGTTTTTTTAATCGGGAAACAACCTCCTCGATAATGCGTTGCAGCAGTTCGTTGTTCATCGTGAGGTCACCAGTGTGGCGAATGCCTGGGGATTATCAGCGCCTGCAGCATTGGCTTCGTCTGTATCGATATGCATTTCGAGGCGCATATCCGGCGAAACGCGTACGGCGACGTTATCGAAAATCAGTCGACGTTCATCGCCATTAATGGCGACCGAGACTTTATCACCATGGGAAACTCGCAGAATCAGAGCATCGAGCGGCGACATATGGATATGCCGTTGGGCAACGATCACCCCGGATGCTAAGTCCAGTTCAGCAAATGGGCTGACAAGACGAACACCGGGTGTGCCCTGAATATTGCCCGACATCCGCAGCGGAGCAGCAATTCCCAACGTGCGGGCGTCAGTACGGGAAATTTCGACCTGGCTGGTATTGCGCAGCGGACCGAGTAAACGCACATTTTTTAACTGACCTTTTGGCCCCACCAGCGTGACAGTCTGCTCTGCTGCATATTGCCCTGGCTGCAGCAGCTCTTTTTTCTCACTAATTGGGTGATTGGGAAACAAGCGACCGTAATCTTCAGCGCACAGATGAATATGCCGATTAGAGATCCCCAGCGGAATCGGGCGCTCGCGCATTTCATCCAGAACCTTAGCGACAGTGGTTTCCAGTTGCTGTTTATCCATCACGCTTCACCTCGTTTGCCGGAGTGAAGACAAAGTGTGCGCGGCTCACCTTTTTGGCGAGGGCAGGCAGGATCAAGACACAAATTGCAGCTAATCAATTCTGCATCTTGCGGTGCTTCGGGTGCCGCATGGTCTACAAATATCTCTTCATGCGGTATGGCTGGTATGGGGTCGGGCGTTGGTTCAGGCTCCAGGACAACGCTATGCGACAGGATCCCGTCCCCGGGTCTGGAAATGACTTTGTGAGCCACCAGTCCATCTCGCTGGTCAGCGAAACTGACACCGGTGGAAATGGCTGCCTGGACGGAGGCCACATCCCCGATTATCTTGATCACCGTCCAGCCCGAACCGTTGGTTTTTTCGAGGCCCACCAGCGTGATGGAGGCGGCTTTCGCCATGACGTCCGCGCAACTGATGGCTAATGCCAGACCACTAACTTCAAGTAATCCCAGTGATTGCTTCACGCTGTGCTCCTTGGTTGCAACGACTTATGCGGATTTAGGTAAAATGGCTTCAACGTCGCTGTGCGGACGCGGGATAACGTGGCAGGATTTCACCTCACCAACGGCGCTTGCGGCTGCGCTTCCAGCATCTACGGCTGCTTTCACCGCGCCGACATCACCGCGAACCATAACGGTGATCAGGCCAGAGCCGATTTTTTCGTAACCAACCAACTGCACGTTTGCGGATTTCACCATGGCATCAGCGGCTTCAATAGCGCCGACAAGCCCTTTTGTTTCAACCAGTCCCAGTGCGTTATTCATACTGCTTTTCTCCTGTGGGTTATGAGTGGCATTCCCGGAACGGAATGCCTTTAACCAGCCGCGCAGCGTTGTTACCAATGCTGCGGCGATCGTGGCTATTTTGTTGATACGTCAGCGTAAAAAGCGGTGCTGATGAGGGTAAGTTTTTGTAGTGCACGACCAGTTTTTCACGGCTACAGCCAATACCAACCAGCAATGGTGATTGGCAGGCGGCCAACCATGCGTTGTGGATAACGTCAGTTGAGTCATTCTCCTGAATCACAAAGGGGATCCCTTCTTCTTCAATACCCAGCAGTACGTCATTCCAGACGTCAGCGCAGTCAGCACTGGTGAAGATAACGATGGCTGGCGTGGTGAGATTACTTTCCATGAGCGAATGCCTTATGCCAGGAGAGAATCAGCCCTGTCGCAACCGCATTGCGCGGACCTTCGGTACCACGAATATTGCCGCGCCCGGCAACCAGTCGATAATGCGCCAGAGCATCGGTGACCAGCTGCGGAACTTCAAAATCCAGGGATGAGCCGCCAACCAGTACCACAAAGGGAATATCCCGAATGTTCCCGGTCGGACTCACCTGACGTAGCGCTCTGAGTGCGTTAGTAACGAAAACGCGTTCCTTAGCACTTCGACGAATGGCTCGTACTTTCTCCAGCGCCAGTTCACCCGGCAGTGGCACCAGTTCATCGGGCTTCACTACGCACACGCGCGCAAAAACCGTTGGCGGGAGAGGCGTAGGGAAGAATTGAACGCTGCCGTCTTCGTGGCGAAGATGGAACAAGCTCTCAACTTTCGCCAACGGATACTTTTTAATCTCTTCCGCGAGATAACGGTCATCCAGACCCAGTTCACGGGCAATGATCATCGTGACCATATCGCCTGCACCCGCCAGGTGCGTGGCAATAATTTCGCCCTTAGGATTGATGATAGAAGCGTCGGTTGAACCCGCGCCGAGGTCCAGAATAGCCAGTGGTCGCGTGGTGCCCGGAGTAGTTAAGGCCCCCAGAATGGCAGCTTCGGCTTCGGCCCCGCCAACCTGGACGTCAATGTTGAGCTTTTGCGTGATCTCCTGGGCAATCATCGCCATTTGCAGGCGGTCTGATTTCACCATGGAGGCTATGCCGACAGCCTGTTCCAGCGAGAACTCACCGGCAAGTCCACCCGTCACGCTGACAGGAACCGAGGTATCGACCGCCAGCAGATCCTGAATAAAAATTTCATGACTGGGTTTATTGGTTAATTCAGCCATCGTCTGGCGCACATGCTCCAGCATGCCGCCAATATTGGTGCCAGCTTCTCCAGTAACGTTATCCAGTTTCGGGCATTCACCAACCGCTTTCATAATCGCTTCGGCGCCCGCTGCAACGTCGACCCGTACTGTACGACCCTGAGACTGTAGCTCCAGATTTCCGGCAGGAATCGCTCGCGCTTTCACATCACCTGACGGCGTTTTCACCACCACGGCTGAACGGTTGCCGATCAGCGCCCGTGCCATCGGAACAATGTTTTTAGTCTCATCGGCATTGAGGCCAAAGACAGTTGCAATACCGTAGGGGTTAGAAAGCGTTTCAATAACCTTTCCTGGTACGGCGACCTCAATGGCAGCCAGCATCCCCAACGGGATACGGTCAATATGAAGGACTTCATCGACGATGGGCAGGGGATGAGTCAGACGATTACTGACCAACACACCATCGTCCTGCTGCAAAATAACGCCAGTCAACTGGTATCCGGCACGGACGGAAGCATTAATCATCGTAGCAACATCGGCGAAATCAAATGCCGATGACACCACCAGAATATAGGGCGTATCCGCCGGGCGACTGAGAAGGTCTTCCGGCGTAATAGTGACACCCACGCCTAACCCGACGCCGCCCGGTGTTTTAGGGTTATGGCCGATCATGGTGGATTCAGTGATGATGGTTTCGGTTATTGTTTCCATCGCCACGTCGCCAATGACCGGGGTGGCTTCGTTAATACGGATGAGCGAAATATCGCTGACATTGATACCGGCGTTTTTTGCCGCCAGCGTAAGGGCCTCCTGAATGCCAAACACATTACGTAATGTGCCCTTAATTCCGGTGGTTTCTGCCAGCGCGCTGCCGGTGATGCTCAGCACGCCAGACTCATCCAGAGTAGCCAGAGCGACTTCCGTTGATGAGTTGCCTATGTCAATGCCAGCTATATATCGCATGATCCTATCCCTGAGTTAGTCGTCGCCTTTGAGTTTTTTACGCTCAACGTACAGCGCTGCCGCTTCACGAACGAAAGCTGCACAGATTTTTGCCTGATAACGATTTTCGAGATCGTCGGCGATAGCCATCAGCTCATCTTTTGTTGAGCGGTACGGGCGCAGCGCGTTGTAGATCTCAAGAATGCGATCGTCAGGAACAGCGGTTAGCTCGGCAGCGCGCTCAAAGTTCATCGCCAGCCTGTCACGTCCGGCATCTTTGGCGATTTCCGCCTGGAGGCGCAGTGTTTCAGGAGTGATGCGCATGTCCTGCGCGGTCACTTTGTTGCTCAGAACATTTTCAAGCGTGAAGTCGTCCAGCGTTTTGTTGGTCGCAGTTTTTACCCACTCAGGATGTTTATTCGCGAGAGGGTAATCCGTGACTTTCGCGGTATGTGCTGATGAACTTGCCGCGGACGGAGTCGCGGACTCGCCTTGCAGGCTGTTCATCCGGCTCAACACATCCCGAACCATCGATTCAATTGCGTCGGTATTCATGGAGGTATCCTTTATCAAAGCGCCACGCGCAGTTCCTGCGGGTTTTTGCCTGTCACAACGTATTTGGTCTCTTTAATGTGCAGAATGGCTGATTTCGCCTGGTACTTAGGACGAGCCATCTGGTCATTCAGCGTAGGGACCGGTTGCGGAGATTCACGCTTGGCATAACGCGCGGCGTTTTTACCGATCTGACGATAGGTTTCTAGCGTCAGAAGCGGTGCCTGAGGGAACAGCTCCAGGTTTGAAAGCGGCGGTAACCCCTGCTGGTGGATAACCGTCGTGCCTTTTGACTGGATACCGATAGAGATCCCGGAACCGCTCAGACGGTTACCCTCAACGGCAACAAACGCCACATCGGAGGATTTAAAGCAGCGGATAACGCGCGCTTTTATGCCTTCTTCTTCAATACCGGCAATCACTTCGCGCAAGATATTCTTATGCGGGATCCCAACAATATTGACGGTTTGTGACAGGCCAAACGCTGGCCCTACGGCAATAATCACTTCGTCCTGTTGCTGGCCTTGTTTGGCTTCACCAATCTCGGTCAGAAAGCTGTCGCCCTGTGCCGTAGCAGCCTGAGGTGCGCTTGCCGCTGTAGATGCACGGAAAGAGACGGGTTTGTCGCTGGTCTGCATTTCAGACAACACATCTTCAATTATCTGGCGCAGCAGTTTTTCATTAATTTCCATTTTTCACCCCTTAGCCAAGCTCGTTGGGATCAAGTGCGCCAGGGATGTTTTTGATCTCTTCCCAGCGTTCGCCTTGCAGGCGATAACCTGTTGCCGGACCGGCATAGTCGTTAACATCATTGACAGCGGATAGCACCTGTCCGTCGCCAACGATAATGGCGGAGGTATGCAGGTAATCCCCGGTTAACTTGGCTTTCTGGATGTTGAGCATGTCCTGAGCGACATCGGTAAATCCGCCCTGAGCAAGGGCTTTCACCACTTCCAGACCGTTACGGTTTTTGTTGATGATCTCTTGTGCAAACTTGATATCTTCAACGATGTTACGTTCCGGCATATCTTTCGAACCGTGGGCGTAGGTCGCCGCTTCCACTTCTTCATCAGTGATTGGCGGTAATCCCATCCCGGCAAAGACGGCCTGCAGCGCACGCGCCGCTTTGTTACGAATGGCGATAACGTCTTCTTCACGAACCGGGCGCAGACCACCGTCTACTTTCAGGTCACGCTGGAGAACGTTGTAGTCGTCAAAATCTTCAGCATCCTCGTTCGAACCCGCAAACATGTTGTCGTAGTTCGGCACTGCGGAATAACCAGAGGAAATGAAGTCAGTACCCGGCAGGAACTGCATCAGCAGACGCGCAGTACGACGCATATCCGAATGGGTAAAGGTTTGGTCGTTGCTGGAGGCGCATTCCAGATCCAGAGAGGAGCAGATCAGGTTTTCAGCCAGCACTGCACGAATTCCTGACGGCACGGCGGAAGGGACTCCGATGCAGCTTACGGAACCGTTTTGCAGACCCTGTACGCCAGCAGCTTTGGTGATGTAAATACAGCGGGCTTCCAGATAAAGCATCGATTTGCCTTCGGCGTAACCCATCTGAACTTCTGAGCCAGAGCCGGAGGTAAAGCGCATTTTCAGACCACGGGATGCGTAGGATGAGGCGAGGAAGCCTTTAGACCATGGCGTGTCATCGCCGTCGGTAAAGACGGGTTCAGTACCATAGACGGAGATGGTTTCAGCGTAGCAGGTGTGGCCTAGCATCCCGAGTTTGAGTTCGGTTGCTTCTTCCAGAGAACACTGAGTTAACACGCCCGGGCGTCCAACCTGTGAGCCGACTAACAGCGCAATGGCGTTAAATGGCGCATAACGCGCAACGGCAACGGTCGTTTCCTGTTCGTCAAATCCACGCCATGCGCCTTCAGCGGCATCAGCGGCAATTTGCACGGGGTTATCTTTGACATTAGTGACGTGCGCTTGTTGAGATGGTGTACGACGAGCACGCATTTTCTGCATGGCCATCATCATCTCAACGACGTTCATATGGGACACGACTTCGACAATTTTTGCCGGCGTCATTGCGGTGGTCAGCGGCACAATGTCTTTGCGCTTCACGTTAGGATCGCAAAGCATATTGGCCAGTTTGACCGAATCCATCGCCATGACTTCTTCAGCGCGCGCCAGGTTAATGCCATAGCGGGCAATAAAATGGTCGATTAAGTCAAATTCACTAGCGGATTTACCGTCCAGTTCAGTGACTGTACCGTTGACGATTTTAATCGACGGTTTGGGGTCGTTCGGGCTTTCCATCGCAATGAAGCCTTCTTCGATCCACTCCTTAACGAAGCCATCCTGATTCACAGGGCGCTTCGCCAGTGCTTCAAATCTTTTCGATCTCATGAATCAGCCTCACTGATATCAGATGTAGGACGGACGATCGTTTTTCGGCTCTGAGCCGAGGGTCCCGAGTACGGTTTTACCGATTTCACGGGCGGAGATAACAGCCTGACGAACAGCGCCAGAGTCACCCGAAATAACCAGAATGGCTTCGTTACTGAAGCTGGTGCCATGAGCAGGGGAGCTGTAAGCCACAACTTCCACGTTGGCGGATTTCAGGGCAGTATCAGCCATCAGGACACCAACGGATGCTGGTGCGCCGACGATGACGCCACAGGCACGACCAATCGGTGCGCCAAAGGCTTTTTCCAGTGCGTAGCTGGCGCGTGCGGTGTACTGCATTTCGATGTGACCGGCTTCGTTGGCATAAACGTCGCCAAAGGTGCGATCCAGTTCTTTCAGTGCGACTTCAATGCCGCGTTTCACGTCGGAAACATCGTTGCCGCCAAGAATAATCAGCGAGCCATGACCTGCGCCGCCTTTGGTATCACGTGGTAACTCAATACTGACGACTTCAGTATTGGTGGCTTTCACCGCTTCATCAGCGGCCATGATGTGTGGACCCGCACCAGTACGGGCGCCAAGGATGCCAATGGAGCGATAGCGTTTTTCAAGTTTCATTGCGTCCAAGAGGGCACTGTCTACGTTGGCGATTACCAGACCGACGGTGTCGCCAATCGCGGTACCGACAAACTCCGTTAAACTGCAGCTTTTCTCTGCCATAGCCGTTTCTCGTGTTGGGTGATTATTTTCTGGGATAGCCTGCTGTTCCGGCGTTGCCACACGAGCAATCACCTGCGCCATGATCTGTTCAACCAGTTCATTGCTGCTCATTAGCTAATTCCCTTCGGTAAGATTTTTTCTACATCGGTATGCGGGCGTGGGATAACGTGTACGGCTTTCACTTCTCCCACATTACGGGCTGCGGCGGCACCGGCATCTGTTGCTGCTTTGACTGCGCCGACATCGCCGCGGACAATAACTGTTACCAGCCCCGAACCAATTTTTTCGTAGCCGACCAGCATTACATTGGCTGACTTCACCATTGCATCTGCGGCCTCTATGGCTGCAGTTAAGCCTTTGGTTTCTACCATTCCTAACGCTTCTTGTTGCATAAAGACCTCGCCTGGGTTGTCCCGATTTTCATGACTATAAAAAGAAGCGAGGAAAAAGAATGGCTGAGTTGAAAGTAAGAGTGAAAAAATAGTGGGGTTACGGTGAGATAAAATTGCTGTTTGTTATTGTAATATACTGTTTTTGTTGGTTATTTTAAGCTTTATCGATATGATTATTTGGTTATGTTAATTCCATATTTACACTTTTATGAGTGACAGTTTAAATATCATTTGCTATGCGAGAAAAATGAAATTGTGATGATCGTTTGAAAATGGAATTCTGCTTTTCGCAATATTTTATTATTTTGAAAATGTACTTTTAATAGGGTGAATCCTCGTTTTGTCACCTGTTTTAATAAAGGTGATGGCAAAAATTTGCTATCACAACACGATTTTTAAGGGTATGTCGCTTGCAGATTGCCAACAATTTGCCGATACAGATTTTTATAGTAAGTCTTGAAGTAATCTTCCTGCCAGCAAGGAGTCCGCTGGTAAAGACACGAACTCTGCTTAGAAGGTGTCACAATGAACGATTCACTAAGAGCGCAATGTATTGCTGAGTTTTTGGGTACCGGGCTATTTTTGTTTTTTGGTATTGGGTGCCTGAGCGCCCTTAAAGTCGCGGGTGCCAGTTTGGGATTGTGGGAGATCTGCATCATATGGGGCTTGGGGATCTCGCTTGCAGTTTACCTGACAGCCGGGATTTCTGGGGCCCATCTCAATCCTGCTATTACCATCGCACTTTGGTTGTTTGCCTGTTTTCCTGGTCGTAAAGTACTGCCTTATTCTGTCGCTCAGATAGCGGGTGCCTTTGGTGGCGCTATGCTGGCCTATTTGTTGTACGGCAGTTTATTCATTGAGTATGAATCAGCCCACCAAATGGTACGCGGCAGTCTGGAAAGCCTGCAACTTGCCAGTATTTTTAGCACGTATCCTGCCGCCGCACTGAGTGTCTGGCAGGCCGCACTAGTCGAAGTGGTGATTACCTCCATTCTGATGGGGATGATTATGGCGCTAACGGACGACGGTAACGGCGTTCCCAAAGGCCCTCTGGCACCACTGTTGATTGGTATTCTGGTTGCTGTTATCGGCGCATCAACCGGTCCACTTACCGGTTTTGCGATGAACCCGGCACGTGATTTTGGTCCTAAATTGTTTGCCTGGATGGCCGGGTGGGGTGATGTTGCGATGACTGGTGGGCGCGATATCCCTTATTTCATCGTGCCGATTGTGGCTCCCATCATCGGCGCCTGTGCGGGCGCAGCAATTTATCGCTATTTTATTGGCAAAAATTTACCGTGTAATTCGTGTAAGTTGGAGGAAAACGAGAGCTAGCTTCATGAAAGATGTTTATTATTGAAAGGCAAAAACTGTTTTCGTGATCCGGTTTCCTGAACGGCTTAAAAAGTCTCCCAAGAATGGGAGACTTTTGTTATGTTCAATGCTGACTTTCATCAGAGCGCTGGATCGCGAGATGAAAATGAATGTGTGAATAATATGTTTTATTTATAACAATAAATTAACTGAGAGGTTTTATCATGATTTCTGCGAGTGCCCTGAACTCAGAACTCATTAATAAAATCGCACAGGATTTTGCACAGGCCACCAGTCTGGCTGTTGTGGTTGTCAATATTCACGGTGATGAAATTTCTGAGCTTTTTAATTTCACTCCTTTTTGCCAGTTGATGCGCCAGCATCCTCAGCATAGTACGCGTTGTCGTATGAGCGACCGCTGTGGCGGGTTGGAAGCCTCTAAGTCCGATCAACCTTGCATTTATCGCTGCCATGCCGGGCTTACCGATTTCTCAATTCCGCTGGTCATCGCGGGACACCTGGTAGGGTTTGTGCTTTGTGGACAAGTACGCTTAAGTAACGATGTAGGTCTCGTTGATATTCTGAACGTCGATGACCGCTGGCAAGCCGATCCAGAGCTGGTCAACGAATTCCGTAATGTACCTGAGATGGACTATTCTCGAGTCATTGCCTCAGCGGATTTACTCAAGCTCATCGTCGAAAATTGCCTTAAGAAACAACTCAATTTTGTTGTTATCAAAGATAACCCGCAGCAGTCAGAGCCGGTACGCGCTAACCGCAGTACCAACCCCCATGACAGTAAAATGAAAAAAGCCCTGCGCTACATTGATGCACATTTATCAGACGAGTTGCGTCTGGAAGATGTTGCCTCTCATGTTTTCCTTAGCCCGTACTATTTCAGCAAATTGTTCAAAAAATATCAGGGTATCGGTTTTAACGCATGGGTAAACCAACAGAGAATGGCAAGTGCCAAAGAGTTGCTTTGCCACAGTGACTGGAGTATAGCCAGCATTGCACGTAATTTAGGCTTTTCGCAAACCAGCTATTTTTGCAAAGTGTTCCGTCAAACGTATCAGGTTACGCCGCAGGCATTTCGCCAGCAAATTAATGTCATTTCACGCGGAGAGTCCGCTTAAATAGCAATATTTTGCTATTGCCGATTTTTGATATATGGTGCTATGTCCGTCATTATAAAATGAAAAATAATGACAGCTGCCAATAAATTGTCATAGCGCAACAAAATAATGGTATTAGAGGGATAAACTGCACCAGTTTTTATTTTTGTGATGAGATACAGTGTCTGTGTGAATGACTTTCTTTATTCTTAGCTGATACTTTCATTCAAAAAGTGAACGTATGAATATGAGGGAAAAGGCCAGGAAATTGGCTGAATGAATTCGGAAAGATATTAAACTGAATTATTGTCATGAGGTCGTGAATTTACCTCATAACAGAGAGCTTAATTAACCAGGCTCTTGAACTGACAGGTTTGCCACATATGTGGTAGGGAAGGGGGTGAGAATCCCCCGCAGCCCCCGCTGCTGTGATGCTGACGACCCCGTATGGACCACTGATCGCAAGATTGGGAAGGACGGGTGAGGATGACGCTAAGCCAGAAGACCTGCCTGTCAGTGACTACCAACAACTTCGGTGGGAAGTGGGTGGTTCAGATGCATACAGTCGAGAGACTGGGTATCTCTACACCCCTACCACCCTGAACAGGATCAGGGTATGGCGGCCAATTTTCACGCATTTGTTCTTGCAGGTACCGGAAGCGGCTGTGGTAAAACCACGGTGACGCTGGGCTTGTTGAGCTTGTTGAAAAAACGCGGTTTGCGCGTCCAGCCTTGCAAAGTGGGTCCTGATTACCTTGATACCGGCTGGCATACAGCGGTATGCGGTACTGCTTCCCGCAATCTTGATAGCTTTATGCTTCCCGTCCCCACGCTGAACGCTCTATTCAATGAGCAGATGCAACATGCGGATATCGCTGTTATTGAAGGTGTGATGGGGCTGTATGACGGCTATGGTACCGACCCAAACTACTGCAGCACCGCCGCGATGGCTAAACAGTTAGGCTGTCCGGTCATCTTACTGGTTGATGGCAAAGCCGTTTCCACCTCAATCGCCGCAACGGTAATGGGTTTTCAGCATTTTGATCCCACCCTGAACATCGCTGGCGTTATTGTTAATCGGGTTAACAGCGAAACGCATTACCAGTTACTGAAAGTCGCAATCGAACGTTACTGCGATGTACCCGTCTTAGGTTACGTACCCCGTATGGATGGGGTTGCCCTTCCCGAACGACATTTGGGTTTAGTCACCGCACGTGAGTCGGTTATCAATCAGCAACCGTGGCAGGAGTTTGCTGCCACGCTGGAGCAAACCCTTGATATTGACGCACTGCTGACATTAAGCCAGTCAACCAATCTTCCTGCTGGCGAATGGCCCGCGCTGCCTGCCCCAGATGCTGGAGCAGGGCTAACGCTTGCAATTGCCGATGACGAAGCCTTCAACTTCTACTACCCGGACAACATTACGCTGCTGGAACGCACGGGGCTTAATATTGTTCGTTTTAGCCCGTTGCACGACACCTGCTTACCCGACTGTCAGATGATCTGGTTAGGCGGTGGATATCCTGAGCTACACGCTGCGGCGCTGGCTCGCAATGTCTCGATGCTGAAGCAATTGCGAGCGGCACATCAACGTGGCGTCGCGATTTACGCAGAGTGTGGGGGGCTGATGTATCTCGGCAGTTCGCTTGAGGACAGTAACGGCGATACCTGGCTGATGGCGGATATCATTCCCGGCCACAGCAAAATGGGAAAACGTCTGACCCGATTTGGCTACTGCGAAGCGCAGGCCGCACAGCAAACATTGTTAGCAGCAGAAGGCGAAGTGCTGCGCGGGCATGAATTCCACTATTCCGATTTTACCCCTGAAACGCCAGCGGTGATGAACTGTCGCAAAGTGCGCGATGGTAAAACGCTGCAAGCCTGGTCCGGCGGCTGGCAGGTTGGAAACACCTTTGCCAGCTATTTACACGTTCATTTTGCTCAACGTCCGCAGATGCTTAGCCACTGGCTGACAGCCGCGAGGAGCGCGCTATGACGATCCTTGCGTGGTGTGTTGCCTGGCTGCTTGATTTTATCATCGGTGATCCGCAGAACTGGCCGCATCCGGTGCGCTGGATTGGCAATCTGATTTCTGCCGTGCAGCGAATTATTCGGCGTTATTGTCATAGCGACCGAGCGCTGCGCATTGGTGGCGCGGTGATGTGGATTGTGGTGGTTGGTCTGACCTGGGCTGCGTCCTGGGGCGTGCTGGTACTGGCAAAATCTGTTCACCCCTGGTTGGGTTGGGTGGTAGAGGTATGGATGATCTTTACCGTGCTGGCCGGGCGATGCCTGGCGAATGCCGCACAGGATGTCGAACGTCCTCTACGGGCCGGTGACCTTGCTGCGAGTCGGGAAAAACTGTCGTGGATAGTGGGGCGTGATACCTCGCAACTGCAACCGCAACAGATCAATCGTGCGGTGGTGGAAACCGTGGCTGAAAACACCGTAGACGGCATTATCGCGCCGCTGTTTTTTCTCCTTCTCGGCGGTGCGCCCCTGGCGATGGCCTACAAAGCGGTAAACACCCTTGACTCCATGGTGGGCTACAAACATGAAAAATACCGCGCTATCGGTATGGTCAGCGCGCGTCTGGACGATGTCGCGAACTTTATTCCTGCAAGACTGAGCTGGCTGCTGCTGGGCGTGGCGGCATTTTTATGCCGTAAAGACGGCTCGCGAGCTTTACAGATTGGCTGGCGCGATCGCTACAACCACAGCAGCCCAAACTGTGCGTGGTCAGAGGCATCCGTAGCCGGGGCATTAGGCATTCGTCTGGGTGGTCCTAATGACTACTTTGGCGAGCGCGTTGAGAAACCGTGGATCGGTGATGCGCAACGCGACATTTCGGTAGACGACATTTCCCATACGATTCGACTGATGTGGGTGGCATCGACGCTGGCACTGGCGCTGTTTATTGCGCTGCGGTGGCTGTGGGCCGGTGTAGCCTGAGGACAACATAATGCAATATATCCAGCAACCCCAGGCGATTGAAGCCAAAAGTTTCGACATTATTGGCGAGATCATCCGTGAAACCCGTCCGGACTATCAGTTTGCCAGTCCGTTACATGAAGCCATTATCAAGCGGGTCATTCACACGACGGCAGATTTCGACTGGCTGGACATTCTGTGGTTTTCCAGTGATGTGCTGGAGCAGTTTTGTGCGGCGCTTAGCCGTTCGAGCGTGATTTATACCGACACCACGATGGCGCTTTCCGGGATCAATAAAACGCTGCTGGCAAAATTCGGCGGTGAATGCCGCTGTTACATCAGTGACCCGAGAGTTGTGCGTACGGCAAAAGAGCAGGGGATTACCCGGTCCATGGCTGCTGTCGACATTGCGGTGAAGGAAGAGGGGGAAAAGCTGTTTGTCTTTGGCAACGCGCCAACAGCGCTGTTTCGCCTGCTTGAGCATGATGTCGCTGTCAGCGGTGTGGTTGGCGTACCGGTCGGATTCGTTGGTGCAGAAGAGTCGAAAGATGCATTGACCCAAAGCAAGTTGCCCGCCATTGCCGCGTTAGGCCGTAAAGGGGGGAGTAATGTCGCTGCCGCTATCGTCAACGCCATGCTTTATCACATGCAGGGGGCGCGATGAGCGAGGCCTTCGATACGCCGGTGTGGCACAACGGTAAAGCGCTGCGTAAAGGATATACCACGGGATCGTGCGCCACGGCGGCGGCAAAAGTGGCAGCGTTGATGGTATTGCGCCAACACCTCATCCATCAGGTTTCCATCGTCACGCCTTCCGGGGTGACGTTGTGCCTGAACGTTGAGTCGCCACATATCGAAGGGCAGCAGGCAATAGCCGCCATCCGCAAAGACGGTGGTGATGATGTGGACGCCACACATGGGATGCTGATTTTTGCGCGCGTGACGTTAGACGATAGTGGCGTGATTGCCTTACAGGGCGGTGAAGGGGTCGGTACGGTAACCCGCAAAGGGATTGGCCTACCGGTCGGCAGTTCGGCGATTAACCGTACACCTCGCCAGACCATCGAATCTGCCGTCCGCGAAGCGATTGGCCCAAATCGTGGGGCGCAGATTGAAATCTTCGCGCCAGAAGGCGAAGAACGGGCGCAAAAAACCTACAACTCCCGCCTTGGCATTCTGGGCGGCATTTCGATTATCGGCACCACGGGTATTGTCACGCCGATGTCGGAAGAGAGCTGGAAACGTTCGCTGTCGCTGGAGCTGGAAATTAAGCGGGCGGCTGGGCTGGAGCGTGTCGTACTGGTGCCGGGAAACCACGGCGAGCGTTTTGTGCGCGAGCAGATGGGTATCGACACCCAGGTTGTAGTCACCATGAGCAACTTTGTCGGCTACATGATTGAAGAAGCCGTACGTCTTGGATTCCGGCAAATTGTGCTGGTGGGACATCCCGGTAAGCTCGTCAAAATCGCGGCGGGGATCTTCCATACCCATAGCCATATTGCCGATGCCCGCATGGAAACGCTGGTGGCCCACCTCGCATTACTTGGCGCACCGCTGGAGCTGCTGACGCTGGTCAGCGAGTGCGATACCACCGAAGCGGCGATGGAACATATCGACGCATACGGTTTCCAGCACATTTATGACCATCTGGCTCAGCGCATTTGTATGCGTGTTCTGCAAACATTGCGCTTTACCAAAAATCCGCCGATCTGCGATGCCATCATGTTTTCCTTTGATAATCAGGTTCTTGGCAGTAATCGTCCGGTCGCAGAGATTGCTGAGGAGATGCAATGTTAACCGTTGTAGGGATGGGCCCCGCCGGTTTGCATTTGATGACGCCTGCGGCACGTGAAGCGGTCGCGGTGGCGGATGTTCTGGTCGGTGGAAAGCGGCATTTGCAGCAATTCCCGGATTTTGCCGGTGAACAGTTTGCTCTTGGCGCCAATATCCCGGAACTCCTGAGTTGGATTAGCGCGCACCAGGAGAAGCATGTTGTGGTACTGGCATCTGGCGATCCGCTGTTTTACGGCATCGGGACGCGCATGGTGGTGCATTTTGGTATTGAGAATGTGCGGATTATTCCCGGCATTAGTGCGGTGCAGTACCTGTGCGCGCAGTCCGGTATTGATATGAACGATATGTGGCTGACCAGTAGCCATGGCCGCAGCGTCTGTTTTGATGAGCTGGCGCGACATAACAAGGTAGCGATGGTGACTGATGCGCTGTGTGGCCCGCGTGAAATCGCGCAGCAGCTCATTGCCCGAGGCAAGGGGCATCGCTGGATGGTGATTGGCGAAAACCTGGCAATGGAAAACGAAAAGATCCATTTCCTGCCTGTGCGTGAAGTTAACGCCGACTATGACATGAATGCAGTGGTGATCCTCGATGAAAGATGAGCTGTTTCTGCGTGGAGAGAAAGTGCCGATGACCAAAGAAGCGGTACGCGCACTTGCCCTCTCAAAACTTGAATTACACCGCGCCAGTCACCTGATTGATATAGGCGCCGGAACCGGCAGCGTGTCGATAGAGGCGGCGTTGCAATATCCCGGATTACGTGTAACGGCCATCGAACGTAACCCGGCGGCGCTCAGGTTGTTGGATGAAAACCGCCAGCATTTTGCCTGCGCAAATATCGATATTTTTCCCGGCGTTGCTCCCATGACCATCGCGGAAAAAGCCGATGCCATTTTTATGGGCGGCAGCGGTGGTCATCTGACCGACCTGATTGACTGGTCGATGCGTCAATTACATCCCGCAGGGCGTTTGGTGATGACATTTATCCTCCAGGAAAACCTCAACACCGCCCTAACACATCTGGACCATCTTGGCGTACAGGGAGTGGATTGCCTGCAGCTACAGGTTTCCTCGCTTACCGCGCTTGGCAGTGGTCACTATTTTAAACCGAATAACCCCGTATTTGTTATCGCCTGTCAGAAGGAAGGAAACCATGTCTGAGATTTTTGATCCCCGTAGCGTGTGGTTTGTTGGCGCAGGTCCTGGCGATCGCGAGCTGATTACCCTCAAAGGTTACCGGTTGCTGCAACAGGCGCAGGTTGTTATCTACGCCGGATCGCTGATTAACACCGAACTGCTGGAGTATTGCCCTGCTGGTGCTGAATGTCACGACAGTGCCGAACTGCATCTGGAGCAGATCCTTGATCTGATGGAAGCCGGAGTGAAAGCGGGTAAGACCGTTGTGCGTCTGCAAACCGGCGATGTCTCGTTGTATGGTTCCGTGCGCGAGCAGGGCGAGGAGCTGACCAAACGCGGGATTGACTGGCAGGTGGTGCCCGGCGTCAGCGCGTTCCTCGGCGCGGCGGCGGAGCTGGGTGTTGAGTATACCGTGCCCGAAGTGTCACAGAGCCTGATCATTACGCGCCTGGAAGGCCGCACCCCGGTACCAGAGCGTGAACAGCTGGAGTCTTTTGCCAGCCACCAGACATCAATGGCGATATATCTTTCCGTCCAGCGTATTCATCGGGTGGCTGAGCGTCTGATTGAAGGCGGCTATCCGGCGACCACGCCCGTAGCGGTGATCTATAAAGCGACCTGGCCGGAAAGCCAGACCGTACGCGGGACCCTGGCGGATATTGGCGACAAGGTTCGCGATGCTGGCATCCGTAAAACGGCCCTTATTCTGGTCGGTAATTTCCTGGGCTCGGAGTATCACTACTCCAAACTCTATGCGGCGGACTTTAGCCATGAATACCGTAAAGCCTGAGTCAATTGCGCTTTTTTGCCTGACTCCTGGCGGCGTTGTGCTGGCGAAACGTCTGGCAGCTATGCTGCCGGTAACCTGTTTTACCAGTGAAAAGCTGCTGGAGGAGGGGTTTATTCCCTTCGAAAACGGCTTTGCGAATACCGCTCGCGAAGCGTTTACGAATTATTCGGCGCTGATTTTTATCGGGGCGACCGGCATTGCGGTGCGCGTACTGGCCCCGCTGGTCAACGACAAGTTTTGCGATCCGGCGGTGGTGGTCATTGATGAACGTGCCCAGCATGTCATCAGCCTGCTCTCCGGTCATGCGGGCGGTGCTAATGCGTTGGCTCGTTATCTGGCGGGCATGTTGGGTGCCGACCCGGTTATCACCACCGCGACGGATGTGAACGATATGGCGGCACTGGATACGCTGGCATTTCAACTGAATGCCCGAATGAGTGATTTCCGTTCGGCGGTGAAGATCGTCAATCAGATGTTGGTCAGCAATAAGCGGGTTGGGCTGTGGTGGGATGACGAACTGACGCAGGATGTCAGCCATTGCGACCGGCGCGGATTTATTACGGTCACCGATCTCAACCAACTCCCTGAACTGGATGCTTTGGTGTGCATCACCTTACGCACCAATTTACCTGAGCTGCCTGTTCCGCACTGGAAGCTGGTGCCGCAGCGGGTTGTGGCCGGAATTGGTTGTCGCCGTGATACGCCGTTCCCGCTGCTGGCTGCGCTGCTTGCCCGCCAACTCGAAGCCCAACAGCTTGATCCGCTGGCGCTAAAAGCGATTGGCAGCATCACGCTGAAAAAAGATGAACAGGGACTTATCCAACTGGCTTCATGCTGCCGCGTTCCTTTCGAAACCTTTACTGCTGACGCGCTGCGTGAGCATGAGCACCGTTTTCCGGCCTCATCGTTTGTTCGCAAAACGGTGGGTACAGGAAGCGTTTCTGGTCCTGCAGCCTGGCTGTTGAGCCACGGACAACTGTTAGGCGAGACCCTGCGAGAACAGGGCGTCACTATCACTTTGGGAGTTTCACACTGATGTTAAGCGTAATTGGAATTGGCCCTGGCTCGCAGGCAATGATGACCATGGAAGCCGTTGAAGCACTGCAGGCAGCGGAAATCATCGTGGGCTATAAAACCTACACCCATCTGGTAAAAGCGTTCACTGGCGACAAGCAGGTGATCAAAACCGGGATGTGCAAAGAGATTGAACGCTGTCAGGCGGCGATCGAATTGGCGCAGGCGGGGCACAACGTGGCGCTGATCAGCAGCGGTGACGCGGGGATTTACGGTATGGCCGGGCTGGTGCTCGAACTGGTCAGCAAGCAAAAGCTGGACGTTGAGGTCAGGTTAATACCAGGGATGACCGCCAGCATTGCCGCCGCCTCTTTGCTGGGTGCGCCGTTGATGCACGATTTCTGCCACATCAGCTTAAGCGATCTGTTAACGCCGTGGCCGGTTATCGAAAAACGCATCGTTGCCGCCGGTGAGGCCGATTTTGTTATCTGTTTCTACAACCCGCGCAGTCGGGGTCGCGAAGGTCACCTGGCGCGCGCATTTGAGCTGTTATCTGCCAGCAAGAGCGCACAAACGCCGGTTGGTATTGTGAAGTCAGCCGGACGTAAAAAGCAGGAAAAATGGCTGACCACGCTGGGTGAAATGGACTTTGAGCCGGTTGATATGACCAGTCTTGTGATCGTGGGCAATAAAACAACCTATGTTCAGGACGGCCTGATGATCACGCCACGAGGTTATGTGCTGTGAATTATGGTGATGTGCTGGTCATGGGCGGCACCAGCGACGCGCGCATGCTGTGCCAGCAACTGGATGCGGCAAACGTGGCCTACACCCTGTCCGTTGCGACCCCGACGGGAAAGCAGCTGGCGGGAGACATCAAAGGCCAGGTGCGCTGCGGGCGTCTGGAACGCGAGCAAATGATTGCCTGGCTGCAGGAAAATCAGACGCGCTGGGTGATCGATGCCTCGCATCCGTACGCCGAGGTGGTGAGTCGCAACATTATGAATGCCTGCGAAGCGGCGGGCGTACTGCTGAGCCGCTACCAGCGCCCTGAGCAGTTGAGCGGATTAACTCACCCGCAGCTTTATACCGTACAAAGTATTCCGCAAGCCTGTGAGGTGGCGCGACGCTTCGGCGATCGCGTGCTGCTGACGACCGGTAGTAAAGATCTGGCCACCTGGCGCGAAGGGTTGCCTGAAAAAACGCTGCTGGCGCGTGTTCTGCCTGTACCTGAGGTCATTCAGCAATGCGCGGATCTGGGATTTGGCGTCGGTGAAATCTTCGCACTGTGTGGGCCGTTTAGCGCCGAGTTCAACGCCGCGTTTTATCGCCAGTGTCAGGCTGATGTGGTGATCACTAAGGCTTCAGGCGCTGAAGGTGGTTATCAGGAAAAAGTTCAACCCTGTCTGGATGCCGGTATCCCCTGCATCGTGATTACACGTCCGGCACCGTTGGTGACGGGAGACGAGTTACTGGAAAGTCAGGCCGCCTTTGCGGCGCGTTTAACGCGTTGGCTGGCCGCGGCTTAAGGAGTTAGAGATGAAAAAGGCGCTTCTGGTGGTCAGCTTTGGCACCAGCTATCACGACACCTGTGAAAAAAATATTGTGGCCTGTGAGCGCGATCTCGCAGCCAGTTGCCCTGATCGCGACCTGTTCCGGGCGTTTACCTCCGGGATGATTATCCGCAAGCTCAAGCAGCGTGACGGCATTGAAATCGACACACCGCTGCAGGCGCTGCAAAAACTGGCGGAGCAGGGGTATCAGGATGTGGCTATTCAGTCGCTGCACATTATCAATGGCGACGAATACGAAAAAATTGTCCGCGAAGTGCAAAGTATGCGTCCGCTGTTTTCACGCCTGACGCTGGGTGTACCGCTACTGAGCAGCCATGAAGATTACGCCCAGCTGATGCTGGCGCTGCAACAGCAAATGCCGACGCTTAGAGAAAATGAAAAAGTGGTGTTTATGGGACACGGCGCCAGCCATCATGCCTTTGCCGCCTATGCCTGTCTCGACCATATGATGACGGCGCAGCGCTTTCCGGCGCGGGTTGGGGCGGTGGAAAGCTATCCGGAAGTGGATGTGCTGATTGAAAGTTTATCTCAGGAAGGGGTGGCGGCGGTGCATCTGATGCCGCTGATGTTAGTTGCTGGTGACCATGCTATCAATGATATGGCCTCTGACGAAGATGATTCGTGGAAAACATTGTTCAATGCGGCCGGGATAAAGGCTACGCCATGGCTCAGTGGACTGGGTGAGAATCCGGCGGTTCGCGCCATGTTCGTGGCACATTTACAGCAGGCGCTTAATGTGGCGCTGGAGGAAGCAGCATGAGCGGGAAACTGTACGCATTAAGCACCGGACCTGGCGCTTCCGATCTGATCACCGTACGTGCTGCACGTACGCTGGGCATGCTGGATATTCTCTATGCGCCTGCCGGGCGTAAAGGCGGCGATAGCCTGGCGCTGTCGATTGTACGGGAGTATATCGGCGAGCAGACCGAGGTCCGCTGCTGCCATTTTCCCATGAGTGCCGACAGCGCGGAAAAAGAGGCCGTCTGGGATGAGGTTGCAACCGCGCTGGTTCAGGAAGTCGAAGCTGGAAAAAAAGTAGGTTTTATTACGCTCGGCGACGCCATGCTGTTCAGTACCTGGGTCTTTTTACTGCAGCGCATTGGTTCGCCTGACTGGTTAGAAATCGTCCCGGGCGTGACTTCTTTCGCTGCGATTGCCGCGCGTTCGAAAACCCCGCTCGCCATGGAGCAACAATCGCTGGCAGTGGTCTCCTGTACCGCGCCGGAAGCTGAAATTCAGCAGGCGTTAAAGCAGCATGACAGTCTGGTGTTAATGAAAGTGTACGGTCGTTTTGCGCGTATCAAAGCGCTGCTGCAACAAGAAGGTTTGTTGGGCTGCGCATTAATGATGTCTGAAGCCACGCTGCCAGCTGAACAGTGTTGGCGTCATCTCGATGAGGTGAGCGACGATCAGCCGCTGCCTTATTTCTCGACCATTCTGGTCAACAAACAGTGGGAGTATGCACAATGAAGCTTGAACAACAGCTAAAACAGCTGTCTTTCAGCGGGTTGGCTGCGGCGCTATTACTGATGATTGTTCCTGAGCAAGCGTTCGCCATGCACATTATGGAAGGCTTCTTGCCGCCGATGTGGGCGCTGGCATGGTGGCTGCTGTTTTTACCCTGCCTGTGGTACGGGCTGGTGCGCTTGCGCCAAATCGTGCAGGAAGATAACCACCAGAAAGTTTTACTGGCACTGTGCGGCGCCTTTATTTTTGTGCTGTCGGCGCTGAAAATTCCTTCCGTTACCGGAAGTTGTTCACACCCTACCGGCGTAGGCCTGGCAGTTATCCTGTTTGGACCTGGCGTAGTGGCCATCCTCGGGGCGATCGTTCTGCTGTTCCAGGCACTGCTGCTGGCACACGGTGGTTTAACGACGCTCGGCGCGAACGGCATGTCGATGGCGGTAATTGGCCCGGTAGTGGGTTACATGGTGTGGAAAATGGCCTGCCGTGCAGGGCTGCGTCGTGATGTTTGCGTCTTCTTGTGCGCGATGCTGGCGGATCTCGTCACCTATTTCGTGACGTCGGTACAGCTGGGCGTGGCGTTCCCGGATCCCTCTGCTGGCGCTACCGGTTCAATCATTAAGTTCATGGGGATTTTCTGTCTGACGCAGATCCCAATCGCGATTGCGGAAGGGTTACTCACCGTGCTGATTTACGATCAGCTGACCAAACGCCAGTTAATAACCGCACAAGGACATTAACGATGAAAAAGACGCTGATTATATTGGGCATGGTTGTGGCGCTGGTGATCCTGCCGTTCTTTATCAACCACGGTGGAGAGTACGGCGGTTCAGACGGTGAGGCTGAGAGTCAGATTCAGGCTATTGCCCCGCATTATGAACCCTGGTTCCAGCCGCTGTATGAACCGGCAAGCGGTGAAATTGAAAGTCTGCTGTTTACACTTCAGGGATCGCTGGGCGCAGCCGTGATTTTCTATATCCTGGGTTATACCAAGGGCAGGCAACGCCGTGATGACCGGGCTTGACAGGCTTAGCTATCAAAGCCGTTGGGTTCATGTCTCGCCAGTGCGGAAATTTCTGCTCTGGCTGGTGATGATGATTCTGGCGTTTACTCTGCCCCCGTTGGGGCAGGGTATTGAGCTGTTATTGATTGCCGCGCTGAGCTGCTGGCTGCTGCGTATTTCATTCTGGCGCTGGTGCCGTTGGATGGCATTACCGTTTGGTTTTCTGGCGGTTGGCGTAGTGACCATCCTGTTTAGCATCAGCCGCGATCCACAGACGCTGTTGGCCAGCATACCTGTGGGAAGTTACTGGTTGGGAATCAGCGCACCAGGTCTGGTGACAGCGAATGAAACGTTCTGGCGCAGCCTTGCAGCGCTGGCGGCAACCTTCTGGCTGGTACTGAATCTGCCGTTTCCGCAATTAATTATCCTACTCAAACGCGCGCACGTTCCTCGCCTGTTAACTGAGCAGATCCTGCTGACCTGGCGGTTTATTTTTATTCTCTTAGACGAGGCGCTGGCTATTCACCGCGCACAAACGCTGCGTTTTGGTTATCGTAGCTTGCCGTTGGGCTACCGCTCTCTGGCAATGCTGGTGGGATTGCTGTTCACCCGCGTGTTGATCCGCTACCAGCAAATGACCACCACACTGGATATCAAACTTTATCAGGGTGATTTTCACCTGTAAGGAAAAGTATGCTTGCCACCTCAGCGCTTTGGTTTCGCTATCAGGATGACCCGATCCTCAAAGGGCTAACGCTGGATTTTTCTACGCATGCCGTCACCGGGTTGGTAGGCGCTAATGGTTGCGGGAAATCCACGCTGTTTATGAACCTGAGTGGCTTATTGCGCCCACAGCAAGGCGCGGTGATGTGGCAGGGCAAACCGCTGGATTACAGCAAACGCGGCCTGCTGGCGCTGCGTCAACAGGTGGCAACGGTATTTCAGGACCCCGATCAGCAAATCTTTTATACCGATATCGACAGCGATATCGCCTTTAGCCTGCGCAATCTCGGGGTGGATGAGGCTGAAATCGCCCGACGCGTGGAAGATGCGCTTACGCTGGTCGACGCCCAGCATTTTCGCCATCAGCCCATTCAGTGTTTAAGCCATGGGCAAAAAAAACGCGTAGCGATAGCCGGGGCGTTGGTGTTGCAGGCGCAGTATCTGCTGCTGGATGAACCTACTGCGGGCCTCGACCCGTCAGGCCGCACGCAGATGATTGAGATTATCAAACGCATCGTAGCGCAAGGAAACCATGTCGTAATTTCAAGCCATGATATCGATCTTATCTATGAAGTCAGCGATGCGGTGTACGTTTTACGCCGGGGCGAAGTACTCACGCACGGCACGCCAGGCGACGTTTTCGCCCGTACGGATCTTATTGAACAAGCGGGATTAACTCAGCCCTGGCTGGTGAAGCTGCATACCGAGTTGGGCTTCCCTCTGTGTAAAACAGAGGCTGAATTTTTTAGCTGTATGCGAGAGAACGCACTGAAGGAGGCGTCATGACGCAGGCAATAATGTTGCAGGGAACGGCATCTGATGTGGGTAAAAGCGTATTGGTCGCCGGGCTGTGTCGTATTTTTTATCAGGATGGACTGCATACCGCACCGTTCAAATCGCAGAACATGGCGCTGAACTCTGGCATTACGCCAGAGGGAAAAGAAATGGGCCGCGCGCAAATTTTTCAGGCTGAAGCCGCAGGTATTACGCCAGATGTGCGTATGAACCCGGTTCTGCTTAAACCGACCAGCGATCGCAAAGCGCAGGTAGTGCTGATGGGCAAAGTAGCGACTGATATGGACGCGGTGAGTTACCACGAGTACAAACCACGTCTGCGGGAACAGATCCTGTCAGTTTATAACAGCCTGGCGCAGGAGTTCGATGTGCTGGTGCTGGAAGGTGCGGGGAGCCCGGCAGAGATTAACCTGCGCGATCGCGATATCGTCAATATGGGCATGGCAGAAATGGCGCAGTGCCCTGTCGTTTTGGTGGCGGATATCGATCGTGGTGGGGTATTCGCCTCCATTTACGGCACGCTGGCGCTGTTGCACGATCACGAACGCGCACGCGTAAAAGGGGTGATCATCAATAAGTTTCGCGGTGATGTGACGCTGCTGCACTCCGGTATCGAGCAAATTGAAGCGCTGACCGGTGTTCCGGTGCTGGGCGTGATGCCATGGCTGGATGTTGATCTGGAAGATGAAGATGGCGTTGCACTGCAAAAGGGCAAGTATTTGCGCACTGATAAACGCGACATCGACATCGCCGTTGTGCAAATCCCGCACATTTCTAACTTTACGGATTTCAATGCGCTTGCTGCGCAGCCGGATGTGCGTGTGCGCTATGTTCGCCAGCCTGAAGAGCTGGTGGGGGCCGATCTGGTGATTTTGCCCGGCAGCAAAAATACCCTTGGCGATCTGGTGTGGCTGCGTGAAAGCGGGATAGCGCACGGCATCGTGCAATTGCATCGTAATAACGTACCGGTGGTGGGGATTTGCGGCGGTTATCAAATGCTCGGCGATACCATCATTGATGAAGTGGAGTCAGGACTCGGTACGCTGCCGGGGCTGGGCTTGCTCAATACCGTAACCCATTTTTCCCAGCACAAAACCACGACCCTGGTTGAGGGGCAAATGTCCTCATCGCTGCCTGACTGGCTGGCGGGCACGGCGGGGTTATCCGTTCGCGGTTATGAAATTCATATGGGCGAAACAGCATTAACCGATGAATGTCAGTCGGTGATGACGTTGCACAAAGACGGCTGCAACGTTGTTGACGGCGCGGTCACTGCGGATGGTCTGGCGTTCGGCACCTATCTTCACGGTCTTTTCGACAGCGATGATTTCACCCGTGCGTTGGTCAATGGCCTGCGAGAACGTAAAGGGTTAGCTCCGCTGGATTCCACCTTCCATTACGCGCAATATAAATCGCAGCAGTTTGATCTGCTGGCGGATGCGATGCGGCAACACATCGATATTGAGAAAATTTATACCATCATGCAGCAACACCGGGAGCCAGTATGATGATTCTGGTTACTGGCGGCGCGCGAAGCGGTAAGAGTCGGCATGCGGAAGCGCTGATCGCTGATTCCCCAAACGTTTTGTATATTGCGACTTCGCAGATTTTTGATGAGGAGATGGCTGCGCGAATTCAGCATCATCGCGATGGACGTCCTGCGCACTGGCGTACAGCCGAACGTTGGCAACATCTTGATGAACTGATCACGGCCGCGAACGATCCTCAGGAAACCATTCTGCTTGAATGCATCACTACGATGGTGACCAACCTGCTGTTTGCTCTGGGCGGTGACAGCGATCCGGACAGCTGGGATTACGCGGCGATGGAGCAGTCTATCGAAGGTGAAATCCGTTCGCTGATTGCAGCCTGTCAGCGCTGCCCGGCAAAGATCGTGTTGGTCACTAACGAAGTGGGAATGGGGATTGTGCCGGAGAACCGTCTGGCGCGGCATTTTCGTGATATTGCAGGACGCGTGAACCAGCGACTGGCGGCGGCGGCTGATGAGGTCTGGCTGGTGGTATCAGGAATTGGAGTCAAAATTAAATGAGTAAGTTGTTCTGGGCAATGCTCTCTTTTATCAGTCGCTTGCCCGTTCCTGCTCGCTGGTCGCAAGGACTGGATTTCGAGCACTATTCCCGCGGTATTGTGATGTTTCCCCTGATTGGCGTCGTGTTGGGAGGGTTGACGGGGCTGGTCTTCATGGCGCTCCAGACCTGGTGCGGTATACCGTTGGCCGCCCTTTTTGCGGTGCTGACGCTGGCGTTATTGACCGGGGGATTTCATCTGGATGGTCTGGCGGATACCTGTGACGGCATTTTTTCGGCGCGCCGACGCGAGCGGATGCTGGAAATCATGCGCGACAGTCGTCTGGGAACCCACGGTGGACTGGCGTTAATTTTCGTTTTACTGGCGAAGGTGCTGGTGGTGAGCGAACTGGCTTTGCGTGGCACGCCGATGCTGGCTGCGCTGGCGGCGGCATGTGTCGCCGGGCGAGGAACGGCGGTGTTGCTGATGTATCGGCATCGCTATGCCCGCGAAGAAGGGCTGGGTAACGTTTTTATTGGTAAAGTCACCGGGCGTCAAACCTGCGTTACGTTGGGATTGGCGGCGATCCTTGCTGCCGTGCTGCTTCCCGGCATGCGCGGCGTGGCAGCGCTGGTTGTCACAATGGTGGCGATTTTTATTCTTGGGCAGTTATTAAAACGCACGTTGGGTGGGCAAACCGGCGATACGCTGGGCGCTGCCATTGAACTTGGCGAGTTGATTTTCTTGCTGGCTCTGCTCTGAGCCAGCCCACATACTGGAACCCTTATGCAGACTTTAACCTCTTTACTCCGCGCGATCCCATTACCTGACAGTGCCGCGATGCTGCGCGCGCAGCAGCATATCGACGGCTTGCTTAAGCCGCCGGGAAGCTTGGGGCGACTCGAATCTCTCGCCGTACAATTGGCCGGGATGCCTGGCCTGAAGGGTGTGCCGCATGTGAATGGCAAAGCGATGCTGGTGATGTGCGCCGATCACGGCGTGTGGGATGAAGGGGTTGCCGTTTCACCTAAAGTTGTCACGGCTATACAGGCTGCCAATATGACGCGTGGAACGACCGGCGTCTGCGTCCTCGCCGCTCAGGCGGGGGCGAAGGTCCATGTGATAGATGTGGGGATTGATGCTGAACCTATTCCCGGCGTGGTGAATATGCGCGTGGCACGCGGCTGCGGCAATATAGCCGAAGGCCCGGCAATGAGCCATTCGCAGGCCGAGGAGCTGTTGCTGGAAGTCATTCGCTATACCCATGAACTGGCCAAAGACGGCGTAACGCTGTTTGGTGTCGGTGAGCTTGGTATGGCAAATACTACACCTGCGGCGGCCATTGTTAGCGTGCTTACCGGCAGTGATGCTGAGGAAGTCGTGGGTATTGGCGCTAACCTTCCTCTTTCTCGGGTGGGGAATAAGGTAGACGTTGTGCGTCGGGCAATTGCCGTCAATCAGCCGGATCGCCATGACGGTGTCGATGTGCTGGCTAAAGTTGGTGGGTTCGATCTTGTCGGCATGGCAGGGGTTATGTTGGGGGCGGCCTCCTGCGGCCTGCCGGTCGTGCTGGATGGTTTTCTTTCTTATTCCGCTGCGCTGGCGGCCTGCCAGATTGCACCACAAATTAAACCCTACCTAATCCCGTCACATTTCTCCGCTGAGAAGGGCGCCCGTACCGCGCTGGCGCATCTTGAATTGGATCCGTATCTGAATATGGGGATGCGTTTGGGCGAAGGCAGTGGGGCCACGTTGGCGATGCCAATTGTTGAGGCTGCTTGTGCGATGTACAACAATATGGGGCAGTTAGCCGCCAGTAACATCGTGCTTCCGGATGGTAAGGAAGCGTAGTTACCGCTCAACCTGAACCTCGCCTGTTGGCGAGGTTTTTTTATGCGCAAATATGTCGTAACCCACTAAAACAGATAATAAAAGCTATAATTAACGGATATCTGCTGCGACGAAGGAAAGGAAAAAGATGCGTCGTGTAAAACTGCTTTGTTCACTCATTATGCTGCTTGCGAGTCAGGGCGCGCAGGCGGTAAGTTATCCACTGCCGCCAGAGGGCAGTCGCCTGGTGGGTAGCCCTTTGACTATTACGGTTCCACCAGGTAATACCAAGCCGCTGGAAGCATTTGCCGCTCAGTACGGGCAGGGGTTGAGCAATATGCTTGAAGCCAATCCGGGCGTCGATGTTTTTCTGCCTAAATCGGGTTCAACGCTGGTTGTGCCGCAGCAACTGATATTACCGGATACCGTACGCGAGGGGATTGTCATCAACGTCGCCGAGATGCGGCTTTACTATTATCCTGCTGGCAGCAATACGGTTGAGGTTTTACCCATTGGCATTGGTCAGGCGGGTAGAGAAACGCCGCGCAACTGGGTGACGGCGGTAGAGCGTAAGCAGGAAGCGCCAAGCTGGACACCGACGCCAAATACCCGACGCGAATACGCCGCTCGCGGGGAAAACTTGCCAGCATTTGTTCCTGCCGGGCCAGAAAATCCGATGGGCCTGTATGCAATTTATATCGGCAGGCTTTATGCCATTCACGGGACAAATGCCAATTTCGGTATTGGTCTGCGGGTAAGCCAGGGGTGTATCCGTTTGCGGAATGACGACATCAAGTACCTGTTTGATACGGTGCCTGTAGGGACCCGTGTACAATTAATTGACCGACCGGTGAAATACAGCGAAGAGCCGGACGGTAGTCGTTGGGTGGAAGTGCATGAGCCGCTGTCGCGAAATCGTTCGGAATACGAGTCTGACAGAAAGGTACCTTTGCCAGTCACTCCCGCTCTGCGTACCTTTATCAGCGGGAATGACGTGGATGTGAGCCGTGGGAACCAGGCACTGGAAAGACGTTCCGGTATGCCGGTGAACATCAGCCTGGTACAGAAACATTATTAATTTTCAGGGCGACCCTGGTGACCTTCAGGTCGGATGGGTCGCTTTTTTTATTTGATACTGCCCCATTTTTACCACGCCAATATGGTCTGCCATTAGTTGAGCTTCGTGTTCGCTGTGGGTAACCAACAGCGCCGTTTGCCCGGCGGCGCGCAAAATATCCCGTACCTCGTTGCCAAGACGTTCACGTGTGCGCTTATCAAGGCTGGAGAAGGGTTCATCGAGCAACAGGATTTCCGGATGTGGCGCCAACGCGCGCGCAAGGGCGATACGCTGTTGTTGCCCGCCTGAAAGCTCATGCGGATAGCGGTTGGCATGGCTGTGTAACTCCACCATTTTCAACAGCTCAGTCACTCTGGCCTGTTGTTCCTCACGCGGCATGCGACGCAATCCAAAGGCCACATTTTGCTGCGCGGTCAGATGGGGGAATAACGCATATTCCTGGAAGACCATGCCGACATGACGTTTTTCCGGTGGCAGATGAATGCCGGGACCGGCAACACGGCGCTGTGACACATAGATCTCTCCGTTTTGCAGGCGTTCAAATCCGGCAACTGCGCGTAGCACCGTGGTTTTTCCGCAGCCTGAAGCGCCCAGCAGACAGGCGATTTCACCTTTATGTACGGACATTGAAAATCCGCTCAGTACCGATTGCTGGCTGTTGCCATAAGTAATGTGTACATCCTGGAGTCGTAATGCAATTTCTGACATTGTTGCTCTCTTAACCACGGCGAGTCATTTGGTGACGCACCAACAAAATAACCGGTAGCGTGCCAGCTAAAACAATCATTAGCGCGGCGATAGCACCTTCTTCATAGGTTCCACGGGCGGCTTCCGCATACAACAATGTTGCCAGCGTTTCGAAATTGACCGGGCGCAAAAGCAACGTTGTTGGCAGTTCTTTCATGGCATCGGCAAAAACCAGCAGGGCACTGCTGACTAACGCTGGGCGCAGCAGGGGAAAATGGACCCGTGCAAACGTCCCCGTACCATTCTCACCCAACAGACGAGACGCCTGTTCCAGCGAGGGGGGGATACGGCCCAGACCAGAATCCAGTGCGCCAATGGCAATCGCCTGGAATCGCATGGCACAACAAATTACCAGCAGGATCCCGGCGGACATCAGCGGCAGACCACGAACATCCAGTAAATCGGCCAGCCAGCGGTCGACCGCCATGGCTGGTGTCAAAAAACCAATTGCCAGAATCGTGCCGGGGACTGCATAGCCTAAAGAAGCCAGACGCATCACGCCGCGACGAAATCCTGGCATGGCGTTGTCTGCGGCGCTATGACGCGCGCTCCAGGCCACTAACATACTGACGCAAACCACCACCAGCGTGGTTCCCGCCGCCAGCGATAGCGTATTTTGTAATGCTGACAGTAACGAAGAGGAAAGCGGATTCTCATCACCTATGCGTTTGGCGCTTTCCCACATTAAAAACAGAACCGGAGCCAGAAAACCCAGCAGGACAGGCAGTGAAATAACGCCACCGAGCAGCCAGCCACGCCAGCCCTGCACGCGCGTAGGTTGAATTTCCCGTAGGCTGCGACTGCTGAATCCTTGTTTTCTGCGACCATAAAATTCCAGCGTCAGAATAAGGAATATAAACATCAGCATCATGCAGGCAATTTGTGCCGCGGCAGATAAATCAGAACGCGAGATCCATGTGGTGTACACGGTAACGGTTAACGTCTGTACCCCGAGAAACTCCGATGCGCCAATATCGTTGAGCGTTTCCAGCAGTGCAAGGCTGATCCCAACGGCCAGTGCCGGACGGGCCATGGGCAATGCAACACGAAAGAAGGTTCCGGTTGCGCTGCATCCCAGCGTGCGTGCGGCTTCCAGTAAATGGGCCGGTTGGCTAATAAACATGGCACGGGTTGTCAGATACACGTATGGGTAAAGCACCAATCCGAGTAGGATGATTGCGCCGGAAAGTGAGCGTAAATCTGGCAGACGGAACTGTCTTGGGCTGTCAAAACCCAGTAAAAAACGGATAAAGGTTTGCAGGGGGCCAATCGGATGCAGCAGATCAAGCCACGCAAAGGCCACAATGTAGGTCGGCATCGCCAGCGGCAACAGTAACGCCCAGCTAAGTATTTTACGTCCGGGGAAATCCCATGCCGTTACCGCCCATGCGCTGCCTACGCCAATCACGCCGACCATCACCGCGACACCGGCTAATAACAGCACGGTATTTTTTAGTGCTGCAGGTAGTACATACGTCAGGAGATTATCCCAGTGAGATAAATCGGCCTGGGTAGCCTGCCAAATCAGCGCTATGATCGGTGTCAGAACGCCAAGTGCTACGCACAGTGCGCCAAGATGTAGCGGCGTTAATAATGACTGCGGCCCGGAAACCAGGCCGCGTAACGTCGGAAACTGCAGAGGTTTATTGATCGAATCCAACTTTATCTACCAGCAGACTAGCTTGTTTACGATATTTAACGATTTCGGTTAATGGTGTTTTATCGACGTCGATTTCGCCAATAGTTGCGTTGATAACCGGGTCAAGCGTCACGCCTTTCAGTACCGGGTATTCGAAGTTCGCTTTCGCATATTGCTGCTGGGCAGGTGCTGAAACCAGATATTCCATCAGCTTAACGGCATCGGCTTTATTTGGCGCATAGCGGGCTACAGCTGCACCACTGATGTTGACGTGTGTACCGCCATTTTCAAAGGTAGGTTTAACGACTTTAATCGCATCGCCCCATTGACGCGCATCGCTGCCTTCTTTGGCATTTTTCATATGGCCGACGTAATAGGAGTTGGCGAGACCAATATCGCAAATGCCGCCGAGGATATCGCGAGCAACATCGCGATCGCCACCAGTAGCTTTACGCGCCAGGTTAGCTTTCACACCGCGCAGCCATTCTTCGGTCTTTGCTTCGCCGTGATGAGCAATCATTGCGGCGATCAGCGCCGTGTTATACGGGTGCTGTCCGGAACGAATACAGACTTTACCTTTGTACTCAGGGCTGGCGAGTTGTTCGTAATGCCAGTTATCGATTGGCAGTGACTTCTCGGCATACAGCACGCGGGCACGCATCGACAGCGCAAACCACTGATTATCTGCACCGCGCAGATTAGCCGGAATAGCGGTTTTCAGTGCTTCTGACTCTACTGGCTGAGTTACACCCGCTTCCACTAAATCAATGAGATTACCGGCATCGACGGTCATCAGCAGGTCGGCAGGTGAATTTTTACCTTCAGCTTTAACGCGCTCAAGCATACCGTCCTTGATATAGACCGTACTGACTTTGATGCCGCTGGTTTTGGTCCAGCTATCAAGCAAAGGCTGGATCAGACCCGGTTCACGGGTTGTATAGAGCGTTAACGTTTCCTGAGCGAAAGCCGGTAGGCTAACTGAGAAGACCAGGGAAGAGGCAAGAGTGATACGGCGCAGTCCGGCGCGAGGCAGAGAATTCATCGTTTATATCCCAGAGTAATTGGAACGTACAGTGAACCGAGCGGGGGCTCGTTCCTTTGGCTCGCGTACAATAAATGATAATCACTAGCACTTACAATAATTGCAAAGTTTAAACGATTTACATTTACATAACTTTAATCAACGTTGTGATGCGGCATGTAACGGGGGTGCAGAGCAGGCAGGGTGCTTATCAGAGGGGATTTTATAGCGACCGAAAAAGCAAAAAGCCTGCTTAGTTTCCTAAGCAGGCTTCTTAAATATGGCTCCTCTGACTGGACTCGAACCAGTGACATACGGATTAACAGTCCGCCGTTCTACCGACTGAACTACAGAGGAATCGTGTGAACGAGGCGCATATTACTGACCTCACCATGAGGTGTCAACAGTAAAATTAGCGCGTCATTTCAATTGCTTAATTAATCTTCAAATTCAGCGTTAATGCACATTTGGTGAGCGATAATGACCATCTTAGCGGGTATCGCGTAACCGCTCCATGGGGTTCTGGCGGTAAAACTGAATAAAACGCTGCCATAAGGCCGGAAAACGTGGCGCAAATAATTCAGGAGCACTGAAGAAATACTCCGAAAGAACGGCAAAGCATTCGGCCGGGTCGGTTGCTGCGTAAGCATCTATACTGCACGCGGTTTCACCGACCAGATCAATTTCATCCTGAATGTTATTCATTGCGGCATACAGGTCGTGCTCCCAACCGGCAATATCTCGCAGAGGGATCGCCGGAATACCGCTGGCGCGGTCGCCATTACGCATATCAAGCTTATGTGCCACTTCATGGATGATCAGATTAAAGCCGGAGGCATCAAAAGAATCCTGAATGTCGAGCCAGTTAAGGATTATCGGACCTTGCTGCCAGCTCTGCCCGGACTGTACAACCCGTTGATTATGCACCAGCCCAATATCGTCTTCCCATTCATCGTCAACGACAAACGGGGCAGGGTAGATGAGAACTTCATGAAACCCGTCGAGCCACTCGACCCCTAATTCCAGGACAGGCAAACAGAAAAGCAGCGCAATGCGCGCACTTTTCAGTGGGTCAAGTTCAAACCCCTGAAGCGCTACCAATCTTTTTTGCTGTAAAAAGCGTTCGGCCAGGGCGATAAGTCTGGCTTGTTCTTGCTCGGTGAGATTCACCAGAAGAGGAATAGCCAGGGCGTCGTCCCACGGCCAGTCGTCACTCCGGGTTGTTTCTTGCTCTTTCCAGGGCCACTTAATCATCGTTTTGCTCGCAAACTCGTCACTTGAACGAAATTGACGGAACGGGGTCTGTTAAAATGCCAAATTACCTGGCATCATGGCAACCGCCAAAACGGAGAGATGCCAGAGCGGCTGAATGGACCGGTCTCGAAAACCGGAGTAGGGGCAACTCTACCGGGGGTTCAAATCCCCCTCTCTCCGCCACTATTCAAACACTTAGCTCAATTCCTTTCAACGACTCATGTCACACTTGGTATAGTGTCGGTATATTCGCTTAGTATAAAGCTCGCCATCATCATGTTCTGATTTGCCCAATACTGGAAGATCCAGTGTGGGGGAAATTTTCACTTTTCTGTCATAAACCGCAACCTGGCGTTCAGTTTTGTGATCTGAGAATAGTTGTTTGTCCTTTCTCGTTTCTATCAAGTTTTTTTCCTGCGGCTCAAAGTTAAACCAGGGGCAGGGTAGCTAAAGTTATTTTGGCTTTTATGCTAGAAGAAGATAGCCCCAGAAACCAGGCCGTTAGAGAAATTAGCAACAAGCCTCAAGAATAAATCTGACAGTTATCTTTGAGCGATGAGCGGGCGCACAAGACGGTGACAAGATTGCAATATTTGTTGGGGTTATGCCCACGCCTTGTTTTGGATAAACTCACTTAACCCTTTGTGATATGATAATTATCGTAGATTGTCACATGGGGCCAGATTTTGAATTCATACATTTTCCTTGCCGGGGCCATTGTAGCTGAAGTAATAGGTACAACCCTGATGAAGTTCTCTGATGGGTTTACACGTCTATGGCCATCTGTCGCAACCATTGTGTGCTACTGCACTGCTTTTTATCTTCTCGCTCAGACGCTGTCGACGATTCCAACGGGTATTGCGTACGCAATTTGGTCTGGTGCTGGAATCGTATTAATCAGCCTTTTGGGCTGGTTGGTAAGTGGGCAAAAGCTGGATTTCCCGGCGATCGCAGGCATGTTCCTGATTTGCGCTGGGGTTCTGGTTATCAATATTTTTTCAAAATCTTCCCCGCATTAATTCTAAAAGAATGTCGGATATCTGGCGCTGTTAGCAGAGCTTATCCCTGTGCGGTGAAAAAGCCCGCTTGGTATGAAGCGGGCTTGCGTATTTTTGTCGTAATTAGAACTGATAGACTAAACCAACGGCAACGATGTCGTCAGTTGCGATACCATTGCTTTCATAGAAGCTGTCGTCTTCGTCCAGCAGGTTGATTTTATAATCAACGTATGTGGACATGTTTTTGTTGAAGTAGTAAGTCATACCCACTTCAACATATTTGACCAGATCTTTGTCGACGTAACGCCAGTTACCATGGCTCACTTCCTGACCACCTAAATCCTTGCCTTTAGACTGCAGGTAAGCGATGGATGGACGCAGACCGAAATCGAACTGATACTGAGCCACAACTTCAAAGTTCTGGGTTTGGTTAGCAATGCCACCATTATTCTCGCCGTTGCCGCCGCCGTAATAGGTCATATTGCGGGTTTCTGCATACATGGCTGCCAGGTAAACGTTGTTAGCGTCATACTTCGCGCCAACAGTCCAGGCTTCAGCTGTTTCGCCGCCAGCGTAGTTATTGCGCTTGTTCATACCGTCCTGGTAACCGCGAGCAACTTGAGAGTCGGTACGGTCAGATGCGGAGTATGCCGCACCGAGGCTTAAACCGAAGTCGAAGTCATAGGAAGTAGACATACCGAAACCGTCGCCGTTTTCTTTCGCCAGTTTGCGGCCTTCACTGTTACCGGAACCTTCCTGACCACTCCACCGACTGTCACCATTTTCATTATTACCCTGATACTGCAGGGCAAAGTTCAGGCCATCAACCTGACCAAAGAAGCCTTTATTACGATAGGTAGCAACGCCGTTGGTACGGCCCAGCATGTAAACGTCGGTCTGAGTGTAGGTATCACCACCGAATTCTGGCAGCATATCGGTCCAGGCCTCAACGTCGTACACGACGCCGTAGTTACGACCGTAGTCGAAAGTACCGTTTTGACCAAAACCTAAACCGGCAAAGGCCAGACGAGTCCATGAATCGCCTTTGTCACCTTCGGTACCGTTGGCCTGAATGTTATATTCCCACTGACCATAGCCAGTCAGCATATCGTTGATCTGCGTTTCGCCCTTAAAGCCCAGACGCGCATAGGTCATGTCGCCGTCGCTGCCTGCATCATCAGAGAAATAACGCAGACCATCGACTTTTCCGTACAGATCCAGTTTATTGCCGTTTTTATTATAGATTTCAGCCGCATTTGCTGCGCCTGCAGCTAATAAAGCAGGGAGAAGCAGTGCCAATACTTTTCTTTTCATTATGTATTCCCTTTGCATGATAATTAAAATGAATATGTAGTACTATCCAAGCAACTACATTTGGATACTATCTATGAAGTTCATTTAATTTAAAATATAACATGTAACAAATGTATTTAAAATATTTCTAAATGTTTCATCGGTGTGTTTTTATAACTATAAATATATGTTAGTTAAATTGTTATTTGTCACATAAATTATTTTTAATCAATATCTTATGTATATCTGGCTATTTATTTGAAATTTGAATTTTATTTGTGTGGAGTATTTATTTTTGTTATTCATATAATATGGTTGTTGATATTGAAATTATGGTTTTTATAAATTCATGTGGATTTTGTTTTCGGTGTGATAATAAAAGTTAATTATGTAATGGGGCAGGCAGTGGTTTGCAATGAAAATTGTTGCTAAGGTGATTTTCTTTCTACAAAGGGAGATAGCATGAAACTGCACGACTGGCAGTCGCAATTTGAAGCTTGGTTAGCTGATAACCATTCCGGACAAGATGCCGCGCATGACATCTTTCACTTTCGTCGTGTGTGGATGACGGCGCAAAAGCTGAGTACAGATGCTACTGTAGACTGGCTAGTGGTGCTGACCGCGTGCTACTTCCATGATCTCGTCAGCCTGCCAAAGAACCATCCTGAGCGTCATCGTTCGTCGGTACTGGCAGCTCTGGAAACGCGTCGCATTTTGATGCGCGATTTTCCGGATTTTCCACAACAAAGAATACCTGCCGTGTGCCATGCCATTGAGGCGCACAGTTTTAGCGCCAAAATTGCACCAGAAACCCTTGAAGCGAAAATCGTGCAGGATGCGGACCGGCTTGAGGCGCTGGGGGCTATCGGTCTAGCGCGCGTATTTGCTGTGTCTGGTGCGTTAGGCGTGGCGCTATTTGATGCGGAAGATCCGTTTGCCCGCCAGCGTGGCCTTGACGACAAACAGTACGCGCTCGATCACTTCCAGACGAAGTTATTGACGTTGCCGTCGACGATGCACACTGAACAAGGACGACATTTAGCGCAGCATAATGCTGACTTCTTACTGACGTATATGGCGAAGCTGAGTGCGGAGTTAAAAGGAGAGTATGAAATGCTGGATCTTGACGCGATTCAACCCTTTAAAGCACGTTAGTCGCCAGTACAGCCGCAACGTCAACCGCACTATTTTATGTTAATCTGTCGGTTATCCATTTCGGCCGGTTAAATGTATGCAGGATAATTTTTCAGTAGCAGGCTCCATGAACCCGATGACAGATGATAACAAGGCCGCCGCGCAGGTGATTTTGGCTAAGTTGCTTGAAATATATGACGTGAAAACCCTGGTTGCTTATCTGAACGGTGTTGGCGAGAACCGCTGGAGTCCGGCCATCTTTAAGCGAGTGGTGGCGAACGAAACATGGCATCGCCTCAGCGACAATGAGTTTACTTATCTGAATTCCTTGCTGCCGACGCCACCTGCGCATCATCCGCATTATGCCTTTCGATTTATCGATCTGTTTGCCGGCATTGGCGGGATTCGTCGCGGCTTTGAGGCAATTGGTGGGCAGTGCGTGTTTACCAGCGAGTGGAACAAGCATGCGGTGCGTACCTACAAAGCGAACAACTATTGCGATCCCTTCCAGCATCACTTTAATGAAGATATTCGTGATGTCACGCTGAGCCATCAGGATGGGGTGAGCGACCAGCAGGCGGCAGAACATATTCGCCAGCACATTCCAGAACACGATGTACTGCTGGCGGGATTTCCTTGTCAGCCCTTCTCCCTGGCCGGGGTGTCAAAGAAAAATGCGTTAGGGCGGGCCCACGGTTTTGCCTGTGATACACAAGGCACACTCTTTTTTGACGTGGTGCGCATTATCGACGCTCGTCGACCAGCAATATTTGTGCTCGAAAACGTCAAAAACCTGAAGAGTCACGATCAGGGCAAAACGTTTCGCATCATTATGCAGACGCTGGACGAGCTGGGGTATGACGTGGCAGATGCGGCAGATAACGGTCCGGATGATCCGAAAATTATCGATGGGCAACATTTTTTGCCTCAACATCGCGAACGTATCGTGCTTGTCGGCTTCCGACGCGATCTGAATTTGAAATCAGACTTCACGCTGCGGGATATTGTCACGCGTTATCCGCAGCGGCGTACTACCCTGGCGGAACTGCTTGAGCCGAACGTCGATGCGAAATATGTGCTGACGCCGGTGCTGTGGAAATACCTCTACCGCTATGCGAAAAAGCATCAGGCGCGGGGAAATGGATTTGGCTATGGCATGGTGTATCCCGGTAACCCTGATAGCGTAACGCGCACATTATCTGCGCGTTATTATAAGGATGGGGCGGAGATTCTGATTGACCGTGGCTGGGATATGGCGCTGGGTGAAAAAGATTTTGACGATCCGCAGAATCAGCGACACCGCCCACGCAGACTTACGCCCAGAGAGTGCGCGCGCCTGATGGGGTTTGAATCTCCGCAAGGCTATCAGTTCAGGATCCCCGTGTCAGATACTCAGGCTTATCGCCAGTTTGGTAATTCGGTGGTCGTTCCGGCATTTGCGGCGGTGGCCAGGCTGCTGGAGCCAAAAATCAGGCAGGCAGTTGCTATTCGCGAGAAAGAGAACCTGCATGGCAGACGTTCACGATAAAGCAACACGCAGTAAAAATATGCGGGCGATAGCCACCCGCGATACCGCAATTGAAAAACGCCTTGCCAGCGTGCTGACAGAGCAGGGGGTAACGTTTCGCGTGCAGGATGCGACGTTACCCGGTCGCCCCGATTTTGTGGTGGATGATTATCATTGTGTGATTTTTACTCACGGTTGTTTCTGGCACCACCACAATTGCTATTTGTTTAAAGTCCCCGCGACACGAACGGAATTCTGGCTGGAAAAAATAGGCAAAAATGTCCAACGCGATGCGCGGGATTGTGAAAAATTGCAGGCTCTTGGCTGGCGCGTACTGATTGTCTGGGAGTGCGCCCTGCGTGGTCGCGAAAAGCTGGATGATGAAGCGTTATCTGAACGTGTCATCGAGTGGATCTGCGGCGGTGGCGACACCGCGCAGATCGACACTCTCGGTATTCATTTACTGTAATGTCTTTTCCGACGAACTCGCGACGGCATCCGCTTTAACAGGGAACAGGTATTTCCCCAACGTTACCAGCACCACAGCAAACACGATCACGCCGAGCGCCAGCCATTCGATAGGGGTTAGTCTTTCTCCCCCCAGACCGGTACCTAACAGCACCGCAACAACCGGATTGACGTAGGCATAGCTGGTGGCTAGCGCCGGGCTGACATTGCGGATCAAGAACATATACGCATTAATGGCAATAATGGAGCCAAACAGGGCCAGGTAAGCCACCGCCATAAAGCCTGAAAATGTTGGCATGGTGGTCAGTTTTTCCCCGGAGAGTAACGATGCGCACATCAGCACAATACCGGCTGCTAACATTTCAATGGCTCCGGCCATCATGCCAACGGGTAGCGTAATGCGTGAACCGTACACCGAGCCAAACGCCCAGCTTATCGAACCGATCAGGATTAAAATAGCGCCCCACGGATTGCCATTTAAATTGCCTCCGCTGTTCAGCATGATGATCCCTGCGAGCCCAATCGCTATCCCCAACCATTCCAGTTTGCGCGTTTTGATGCCAAAAAAGTGGCTAAAACACAGCGTAAATAGCGGGACGGTGGCGACCACCACGGCGGCAATACCGGAAGGGACATTTTGATGTTCTGCGACGGTGACCAGTCCATTACCCACAGCCAACAGCAGGATACCAATTAACGCGGCGTTTAGGATTAAGCGTAAGGGGGGGAGCTTATGCCCGCGAATAAGTAAAAAACTTGTTAATAAAATTCCCGCAGAGAGAAAACGTACGGCTGCCATCATTAACGGCGGCCAGCTTTCAACACCAATGCGAATAACGAAGTACGTGGAACCCCAAATGATGTACAGCGCGAATAGCGCACTGAAAAGCGGTAACAATTGCCTGAAACGCATAATCCCTCACGGTAGAAATAAAAAGGTGCAACATAGTAAACGTCAAAACTATCTTACTGGCGAGATTTATAATTACGTGTCGATGTTAAAAACTTGTTGACCAGAAAGGTCAGTTTCAGCATGGCGTGTTTTACTTCATACTTATGACTGCAAAAAAATAATATTGAGGGTCAAAATTTTGGCAGGAAGTAGCTTACTAACCTTACTCGATGATATCGCCACGCTGCTGGATGATATATCAGTGATGGGAAAATTGGCCGCGAAAAAAACCGCGGGCGTGCTGGGAGATGATCTGTCGCTTAATGCGCAGCAGGTATCGGGCGTGCGGGCGAACCGTGAACTCCCGGTGGTCTGGAGCGTGGCGAAGGGGTCGTTTTTAAACAAAGTTATCCTTGTACCGTTGGCGCTATTGATAAGCGCATTTATTCCCTGGGCGATCACCCCATTATTAATGGTAGGTGGGGCGTTTCTCTGTTTTGAAGGGGTAGAAAAGGTTCTGCATACCCTGGAGGCGCGTAAGCACAAAGAAAGCCCGGAAGAGCGTCAGCAGCGTCTGGCTGCTCTGGCCGCACAGGATCCACTCACCTTTGAGAAAGATAAAATCAAAGGGGCAATACGTACTGACTTCATTTTGTCTGCCGAGATTGTTGCGATTACGCTGGGTATTGTAGCGGATGCACCTTTGCTGAATCAGGTGTTGGTGTTATCGGGTATCGCGTTAGTGGTGACCGTGGGCGTGTATGGCCTGGTCGGGATTATCGTTAAGCTTGACGACATCGGGTACTGGCTGGCAGAAAAACGTAGCCAACTTGCCCAGTCGCTGGGGAAAGGGTTGCTGGTGGTTGCCCCCTGGCTGATGAAAACACTTTCTGTGGTCGGTACATTGGCGATGTTTTTGGTGGGGGGCGGTATTGTGGTACACGGAATATCACCGCTGCATCATGCGATTGAACATTTTGCTCAACAGCAAAGTACATTGATTTCGCTAATGCTTCCGACCCTGCTTAACCTGGTGCTCGGCTTTATCATCGGTGGGATTGTCGTTCTGCTGGTGAAAGCTGTCACCAAACTGCGCGGAGTTTCGCACTAATTGTTACAGGACTGATTATGCAAAACGCCTCTTTGTCATCTAAGGTGTAAAGGTTTCTCTTGATACAGGAGGCAGGTATGGTCTTTTCTGTCAGTGAGGAAGTCACCTCCAAAGAGGGTGGCCCACGTATGATCGTTACCGGGTATGCCAGCGGAATGGTGGAGTGTCGCTGGTACGACGGCTTTGGCGTTAAACGGGAAGCATTCCGTGAAGATGAACTGGTGGTGCCGGGCGAGCGAAGACAGCTCTGTCAGGATGCCTGAACATTTGACTCGACCGTAACCTGGTGATCTCTCACCCATTAGTTATATTTATCATTTTGGTGAGAATTATTTACTTGTCAGGCAAAAAAATTGCAGATAAGGTTTGGTTCACATCAGATTTTCTGGTGTAACGAATTTACAAGTGCTTCTTGCATAAGCAAGCTTGATCCCGACCCTATAAGGGCCGGGATTTTTTTCGCCCTCAGTCAGCGATTGATCTCCGATACGCTAAAGTCATGGATATCAAGCTCGAACGCGTCGGCCAGTTCATGCCATGTATGGTAATCTCGGCCGTCGACGCTAACGCGCTCCGGGTCATCCTGGCTGCGATGAATTTCACTCTCGCAGATTTCGTTGATTGCCTTTAGCAGCGCGTCCACATCGACGCTGACTTCACGTTTGGCCGTATCGCTGTACTCTTTCGCGGTTTTCATCCTCATACCTCTCAACCGTTAAGGATACCGGGGGAGCGTACCCAAACATCAGATACGCACAACTTAAGTATAGACCGTCGATAAAACCCGCAATCGCGCGTGCAGAGCGCTGCCAGAAAAAGGAATTTGTTCTACACTGGCACAAAGCCACAGGAGGAAAACTATGAAGGTGAATGATCGGGTCACAGTCAAAACGGACGGCGGTCCTCGTCGACCGGGCGTGGTACTGGCAATCGAAGAGTTTAGTGAAGGCACCATGTACCTGGTTTCGCTGGAAGACTACCCGCTCGGTATCTGGTTCTTTAATGAATCAGGTCATCAGGATGGTATCTTTGTGGAAAAAGTGGAGTGAGATGAGTTCCGCTGTTTGATTCTGACTGGTGGAGTCGCCACCAGTCAGAACGTCTTAGCGCATATTCACAAAGATACCATTGGTGACGTTATCCGTAAGCCTCACAACGTGATAGATAACTTGCTTATTATGCGTCTTAATCTTTCGTTTTATATTCCCCTTATGGGATGACACCGTCTTGGCTTTGATATTCATTTGATCCGATATCTGTATTGTTCCCTGACCCTCCATCCACATACGCAGCATGCTGGATTCGGTTCGACTTAATGATAATGTCGGCAGATTCACATCAATAGCAATATCTACTTCTTTTTTCAGAATATCGCCAAGTAGTTTATCCAGTGAGTCAGGTTTAATCGATTTAGAACTAATCAATAAGTTTTTTCTGACGAGTAGATATTCATCAAAATGCACGTTGGCAATTGCCATAAACACAATAAATAATGTGCTGGGATGCTGATTAATGATTTGCTTTATTTGCTGGCTATTAGCAGGATCGTGGATAAAGCAGTCCTCATTAATAAACACCACAGCGGGTTGTTGAGAGACACAGGCGAGACTGAGTTCATCAACGTTGGAAATGTTGTTGATTTCCCTTTTTTTCACTCCCCGACTTACCAGATACCCGGTTAACCCTAGTCGGGTGTAACTGCATAAATCCATAATAATCGTTGACATGGCATACCCTCACTCAATGCGTAACGATAATTCCCCTTACCTGATTATTTCATCACAACTAAACGGAATAATAACGACCCAAGATGACGCTTTCGCTGTTTTTCAGGCGAATTTACTATCCCGTAAAGTTGCGTATAATTTGCCAGGAAACATCTTAAAGTAAAGTGAATGTTGCGTTATGTGAGTGAGGCAAAAACAAATAAGCCGCGACAGAGATATCCTGGTGGATGTTGTCACTTTTTAAAATTAGGACAATCCTTAGTAAAACAGGATAAAAATTAAGGGTTATTATTTTCCAGGCATTTCGCTGACGATATCGGCCAGTAAATTAAAAATTTCACTGAATAATCGTTCGCAGAATGGCGCAATTAATGGCATTAGCGCCGCCATCAGTGAAATACCTACGGTCAGAGTGAGAGGAAAGCCGATGACGAAAACCGACAGCTGTGGCGCCATGCGATTTAACAAACCAAGTGCGAGGTTCAGCGTGAGTAGCAGCGTCATTACTGGCAGGGCCAGCATTAGCCCGTTGAGGAAAATCAGGCTACCCGCCCGTGCCAGCGCGAGAAACGCATTGCTGTTCACCGGATTGCCACCGATGGGCAGAGTATGAAAAGTATCTACCAGCAGCGAAATCAGCCATAAATGACCGTTAAAGGTCAGGAACAGCAGCATGGCGAGCATGTCGATCAGTCGTGCCAGAACCGGCATATTCAGACGGCTACCGGGATCGAAGAACGTCGCGAAGGAAAGGCCCATTTGCAGGCCAATTAATTCCCCGGCGGTACGTACCGCGGCAAACGCAAACTGCATGGTGAAGCCTAAAGCGATACCGATCAGGATTTGTTGCATTGCCTGCCATAGTGCGCCGATCGAAAAGATGGGGACGTCAACGGCGGGAATTGACGGGGCGATAACGACGGTTATCATCAACCCCAGCCCCAGCTTTACCCGTTTGGGGATGGCTCGTTCACTGAGGATGGGGGCCGTTGAGATGAGCGCCAGTATGCGCAGCAAAGGCCAGAAGTATAAATTCAGCCAGTGGAGCCACTCAACGCTGGTCACCTGCAACATAACGTTGTCTACCCGATGATGTAGGGGATATTGCTGAACAGCGTACGCACGTAGTCGAGCAGCAGGTTAAGCATCCACGGGCCAGCAACAATGATGGCAATAAACACCGCGACAATTTTGGGAATGAAGGACAGCGTCATTTCGTTAATCTGGGTCGCCGCCTGCAGAATACTGATGATAAGACCTGTGACGAGAGCGACCAACAGCAAAGGTGCAGCAAGGGCCAGGGCGACTTTCATCGCCTCTGTGCCCATCATCATGACCGATTCAGGAGTCATTTCGCGCCTCTAACTGTAAAAGCTTTGTGCCAGCGAGCCGACAAGTAGCTGCCAACCGTCTACCAACACAAACAGCATCAGCTTAAACGGCAACGCGATTGTGGCTGGCGGTACCATCATCATCCCGAGTGCCATCAGTACGCTGGCGATCACCAGGTCGATAATCAGAAACGGAATAAAAATGGTAAAACCTATCTGGAATGCTGTTTTCAACTCACTGGTGACATAAGCGGGTAGCAAAATTCGCATCGGCACGGCTTCTGGTCCCTGTAATGGACCGCTGTTTGCTAAGCGCGCGAAGAGGGCCAGATCGGCTTCACGGGTCTGGCGCAACATAAACTCACGCAGCGGCTGGGCGCCTTTCTCCATAGCTTCCTGCATGGAGATCTTCTCTTCGCTGAACGGTTGATATGCGTCGACGTAGATTTTATCGATCACTGGCGACATGATGAAAAAGGTCAAAAAGAGCGCCAGGCCCAGTAGCACCTGGTTAGGTGGTGCAGAGGGGGTACCCAGTGCATTTCGCAGGAGACCGAAAACAATGATGATGCGGGTGAAGCTGGTCATCATCAGCAAAATTGCAGGCAGGAACGTCAGCGAGGTGATGAACACCAGTGTCTGCACGGGCAAAGACCAGCTTTGTCCGCCGCCCGGCAATGGCTGACTAACCAGACCCGGGAGTTGGGCGAGGGCAACGGGACTGAAAAGCCACAAGCCTGCCAGCGTGAGGGATAACAAACGGCGCATCAGGATCTCCCTGGACGCTTAAGCAAACTCTTCATCATGGCCTGGAAATCCGCAGGGGAGGCCGTTTTTTCTTCTGCATCGGCAGGTGCCGGGGGCAGGGTGTGCAGGACGTTAATCTGCGAGGCTGTGACACCCAGTACCAGACGGGCATCTTCGACCTCGACAATCACCACGCGCTCACGTGGACCCAATGAGGTGCTGGCCGTGACTTTCAGCCCGCGTGTACCGGTACTTTTTGGGGCAAACCCCAGACGTTTAATGACCCAGGCCACCGCCAGGATCAAGATGATGATCCCGAGCAGCGCGCCGCTTACCTGCACCAGCGGTGAACCGGAAACGGCGACGGGTTGAGAAACGGTAGCCTGGGTATTCATGATTAACGGCTCAGACGGCGCATACGTTCAGACGGGGTGATAATGTCAGTGATACGCACACCGTATTTATCCGCGACCACGACGACTTCGCCTTGGGCAATCAGATAACCGTTGATCAGGATATCCAGCGGTTCGCCTGCCAGACCATCCAGTGCGACAACCGACCCCTGCGTCAGGCGCAGCAGCTCTTTGATGGTCATGCGGGTACGGCCCAGTTCGACGGTCAGTTTGACCGGAATGTCCATGATCAGGTCGATGTCCTGCAAAGCACCGCTGACGTCGCCGCCACCTAACTGCTGGAATACCGCATCGGCCGCACTTTTGGTGGGCGTGGTTTTTTGCTCGTTTAACGCGTCAGCCCACAGATCGTCCAATGCGCCAGTGTTCTCATCGGACGGATTATTCATATCACTCATTTGGGCTGTTCCTCATTCAGCGAATTCAAAATCGGGTTTATCAGATGTTCTACGCGTAACGCATACTGACCGTTTACAGTGCCATACTGGCTGGTCAGCACAGGCACGCCGTCCACATGAGCAATAATGCGGTCGGGTTTTTCAATCGGCAGTACATCGCCGGGTTTCAGTTTTAAAATCTGGGATAGCCGCAGCGGAATGTCGGCAAAGTTTGCCACCAGCTCCAGCTCAGAATGCTGAACCTGACGCACCAGATTATTGCGCCAGTTCTGATCTTCATTACGCGAGTTTTCCAGCGGCGGATTCACCAGCAGCTCACGCAACGGCTCAATCATGCTGAATGGCAGACAGATGTTAAATTCACCGGTCAGGTTGCCAATTTCAACGTGGAACGGGGTGTTCACCACAATGTCGTTCGGGGAGGTGGTGATATTGGTAAATTTCACCTGCATCTCGGAACGGACGTATTCCACTTCCAGCGGGTTGATGGCCTTCCACGCGTCGCTGTAGCTTTCCAGCGCCAGCTTCAACATGCGGTTGATAACGCGCTGTTCCGTGTGCGTAAATTCGCGGCCTTCCACTTTCGTCGGGAAACGACCGTCACCACCGAACAGGTTGTCTACGGCGATAAATACCAGACTTGGTGAGAACACCACCAGACCCGTACCGCGCAGCGGCTTCAGGTGGATTAAGTTCAGGTTGGTCGGAACCGGCAAGTTGCGCGCAAATTCGTGGTAAGGCTGGATACGGATCGCCCCCACGGTAATATCCGGGCTACGGCGCAACAGGTTAAATAACCCCATACGGAACTGGCGCGCGAAGCGTTCGTTAATGATCTCCAACGCCTGTAAACGCTCACGTACCACGCGACGCTGAGTGTTGGGATCATAAGGACGAATATCGCTTTCTTTTGCGATACCTGAAATGGGTTCGTCTTTGGTTTCGCTATCGCCGTTCAGCAATGCGTCGATTTCTGCCTGAGAAAGAATACTGTCGCCCATGTCTTTACCGCAGAATAAAAGCTGTATAAAGAACGTCGGTGACAACCTGTTTCGGCTGCCCAACAACAAGCGGAGTCGCCAGCGTCTCTTTGATGGCGGTAATCAGCTGTTGCTTACCTTCCTCGGTGGCGAGTGTGGCCGCATTCTGACGAGAAAATAGCAGCAGCAAGCGGCTGCGCACTTCCGGCAGATATTCGTTAAGACGTGAACGTGTCGCCTCATCTTTCATGCGCAGTGTGATACCGATATACAGCACACGGTCTGCATCACCCAGATTGACGGTAAAGGTATCCAGCGCAAAGAACACCGGGGCTGGCGGTGGAGCCGGTTCCGCTTTGACGCTGGCGGAAGGCTGCTGCTGCATGCGCCAGTAGCTATAACCTGCAGTTGCGCAGGCGGCGAGGGTAATTAATACCAGCAGAGGGATCCAAATAGCGCGTTTACTTTTTTTGTTAATCGCGGAGTCAGTCATCAGATACGGGCTTCCTGTTTCGGTACAGCTTATGGGCTGATTATCCCGTGTCCTGTCCACGACAAAGCGTGGAAAAGACGCGGATAATCATGCTACCTCTGGCGTTAGGCGAAGATGTCTACTGCGCCATCGCCGCGGGCAGCGGCTTGCAGCGAGGCTGGGGTTGCCAGTATTGCGTCATCTTCAGCGGCAAAAATGTCTTGTCCTTGAGCGCGACCAGACTGCTGTTGCTGTCCGGAAGACTGCTGATGGCCAGCGAAGCTTTCACTGCTGATGTTGCTTTGCCCCAGTTGGATCCCGCTTTCAGCCAACTGTGTACGCAGCATCGGTAATGCGGCTTCCAGTGCGGCGCGCACGTGACTGTGCGGTGAAACCATTTGTAACTGTGCGAGGTTATCGTCCAGCTTGAGCGAAATATGTACCTGACCCAGGTCCTGCGGATGCAGACGCAGCTCTGCGCTTTGCTGGCCCTGGCGCGTGAACAAGGTGACGTGCTGGCTCAGCGATTGCTGCCATTCATGGCTACCTAACGGAGCGCTTAACACCGGCGCGGCCGTCGGTAACGGTTGTGCGTGTGTTTGTGGACCACTTAGCGGGGCCGCAGTCATGCCAATGCTGGTCGGTGACGGGGTGCTGTCGATTTCAGCTCTGGCGTTCACTGCTGCCGTCAGCGGGGTTAATGTTGGATTGTTTGCCTGATTAGCACCACCGCCAGCAATCGTGACATCCGCTTTGCCTTTTTTGGCATCGCCCGGCAGTAATTCGTCTGCATTATCAGTCGCCGCGCCGTGTACCGCGCCTCGTGACAATGCGGAAAGCGCCGCATCAACAGGGGCTGGTGCGCTGTCGACGGCAGGCGTAGCCAGTGGTTGTCCTGGCAGCATGGCGAACAACGCGCTCAGGTTGGCGAGATCGTCATCACTCAGCGTAGTGTTTTTTTCGTCCTGCTGAGCGACTTTGCCCAGTGTCGTCAGGGCATTCGCTTTCAGTGAAGGCGTGAGAGCGGACAACAGTTGCTGAGCGTCAGTCATGTCGGCAAGAGAAGTCTCGGTTTGCAGCTCCTGTTGCGCCAGCAGATCGGTTAATTTGACCGACGGTGTGGCATCGCCATTTTTTTGCAGCAACCCTTTTTGCAGCTTGCTGCCAGCCGCTTTTAAATCGGCAAGCGACAGCGGGGCATCTTTACCTTGTGCGTCGCCCGCACCTAATGCGCCAGCCAGCAGCGCTAAAAAATCCTCGGGTGAATCTACCGCTTTGCCTGACTGAAGACCTGCGGCTACATCGGTGTCGGTGGTAATCAGTTGGGGTAAAGTAATCATTCGGGTTTCCTCATAGCTGCGCGCTGAGCAAATTCATCCATTTTTTTCTGATCCAGACGGTTTTCGGCCAGTAACGCCGCCGAGGTTTGTCTGTCCTGCAACGTCTGCCACGCCTGTAATCGTTGTTTTTTGTCGCGCCAACTGTTCAATGCCTGGTCTACTTTCTGTGTCCATTGATTGAGCTGTTGGCGATGTTGCTCAATCGCTTTTTCCAGCGTCTGAATAAATTGTTGGTAATTGATCCAGCGATTGCTGGTAATACCCTGGCCCATATCGGTATTCAGATTGTTGCGATACTCATGCTGATAATCGATCAGCATTTTTAACTGTTCTTCCGCCTGCTGACAGCCACGACGCATCTCTCCCAATAAGACAGCAGCGTCATCTACTTCTTTTTCAGCCAGGTCTTTCAATGTTGCTAATGCACCATGTTGTGCCATGACCTATGCTCTCCTGCTTAATCACACACCAGGGAAAATCAGTTCCAAAGCTTGTAGAGAATCTTCCCAGTCAGCCCGTTCAAAAATACCTTGCTGTAAGAATGCTTCCAGCTGCGGCCATAAGGCGATGGCTTTATCCAACATCGGATCGCTGCCTTTGGCATACGCCCCCACGCTGACCAGATCGCGGTTACGCTGGAAACTGGACAGCAACTGTTTAAAGTTACGCACCCGTGCATAGTGTTTTTCACTAATGAGCGCGGTCATGGCACGGCTGATCGAGGCTTCAATATCGATGGCCGGATAGTGACCCGCCTCGGCCAGATGACGAGACAGCACAATGTGACCGTCCAGAATCGCGCGCGCGGAATCGGCAATCGGGTCCTGTTGGTCGTCACCCTCGGTCAGTACCGTATAAAATGCGGTGACTGAACCGCCTCCGTGGATACCGTTTCCGGCCCGTTCGACCAGCGCCGGTAACTTAGCGAATACTGAGGGTGGATAACCTTTGGTTGCCGGTGGCTCGCCGATCGCCAGGGCTATCTCACGTTGTGCCATCGCGTAGCGGGTGAGGGAGTCCATAATCAGCAATACATGCTGTCCGCGATCGCGAAAATCTTCGGCGATGCGCGTGGCGTAGGCCGCGCCTTGCATACGTAACAGCGGCGAGACGTCCGCCGGAGCGGCAATCACTACCGAGCGTGCGCGACCGTCAGCGCCGAGAATATTTTCAATAAAATCTTTAACTTCGCGACCACGCTCGCCAATCAGACCCACGACGATAACATCGGCTTGGGTATAGCGCGCCATCATGCCGAGCAGGACGCTTTTACCGACGCCGGAACCGGCGAAAAGCCCCATACGCTGGCCGCGGCCAACGGTTAACAACGCGTTGATGGGGCGTACGCCAGTATCCAGGACGTGTTCAATTGCGGTGCGTTGCAGCGGGTTAAACGGCGGTGTAATCAGCGCGCCGGTTTCGGTGGTATCCGGGGCGGGCAGGCCGTCGAGCGGTTTGCCGCTACCGTCCAGCACACGACCCAGCAGAGCAGGGCCAAGCGGTAATTGCTTCCCGCTTTGCAGACCTTCTCCGGCAATGTTCTTCGCGTATACGCGCGCGCCGGGCAGAACGCCTTCGACTTCTTCGAGCGGCATCAGAAACAGACGTTGACCGTTAAAGCCCACGACTTCGCTTTCGACCTCCTGGGTTTCGTTGCCGTCCTGACGTTCAATGACGCAGGTGGCACCGAGCGGCAGCTGTAACCCCGTGGCTTCCAGCACCAGCCCGGTTGCGCGGGTCAGGCGACCATAACGACGCACCGCAGGCAGCAGTGACATTTTCTCTTCGAAGTTGTCCAGCGTATTGAGCCAGCGAGTCAGGCGAGTGGTCATTACACGACTCCCGGCGCTGCCAGACGGCAGAGTTCTTGCCACCGTGTGGCGACGCTGGCATCCAGATCGCCTTCATCAGCTGAGACTTTACAACCGCCGTGATGCAGCGTGGGATCGCCGCGTAGCCGCCAGCCGTGCAGGCTGAGAGTGGCACCGAGCATCTCCTCCACACGCTGGAGATCGTCCGGATGTACGCGCAGCTGCGGTTTACCGCTAAACAGCGGTTCCTGTTGCAATAACTGTTGGATTTGCTTAATCAGCGCCGCGTTATCCACGATTGGCGTCTGACCAATCACCTGACGCGCAGCTTCCAGCGCCATTTGCATCAGTCGCGAGGCAATGACGCTATCCAGCGCGTCCAGCGTATTCTGAAACTCACTCACCAGCTGCTGCATGCGGGCATGGATCGGCGCATGCTGTGCTCGCGCCTGGTTCTGGCCTTGCTCCAGCCCCTGGCTCAGACCTTCCTGATAGCCTTGTTCGTGACCTTTCTGTCGACCTTCCGCCAGCCCCGCGTTATACCCTTGCTCATGGGCCTGCATTTGCAGCTGTGCGAGCTGCTGTTCAAGCTGTTGCTCTGCGGAAAGCGGTGGCTCTTCAGCTTCTTCTGACAGCGGCGTTTCGCTGTGGTCGGCCAGTACAAACTCCGCCATCGGTGGGGCGAGGTCGTCCGGAGTCCAGACTTTCCACGGCAGTTCGTTAGACATAAGTATCCTCGCCGCTGCCTATCACCATCTCGCCGGTTTCCGCCAGACGACGCACAATAAGCAGAATTGCTTTCTGTTCGTTTTCCACCTGCGACAAACGCACCGGGCCGCGGTTGGCAAGGTCGTCGCGCAGAATATCGGCAGCACGTTGCGACATGTTGCGCAGGAACTTCTCGCGTAGCGGCTGTTCGGCACCTTTCAGGGCAATCAGCAGTGATTCGGAATCCACTTCCTGCAACAGGCGCTGGATACTGCGATCGTCGACGTCCACCAGGTTTTCGAACAGGAACATCTCGTCGATAATTTTCTGTGCCAGCTCGCCGTCGAATTCGCGTACGGCGGTAATAACCGCTTCTTCCTGCTGAGTTTTCATCAGGTTGATAATTTCTGCTGCCGTTCTCACGCCGCCCATTTTGCTGCGCTTGAGGTTCTGACCATCGAGCAGACCGTTCAGTACCTCGGTCAGTTCTGCCAGCGCGGCAGGCTGCACGCCGCCGAAGGTGGCGATACGCAGCATCACGTCGTGACGTAAACGCTCGTCGAACAGCGCCAGAATATCGGCGGCCTGGCCCCGTTTGAGGTGCACCAGAATGGTGGCGATAATCTGTGGATGCTCGTCGCGGATAAGGTCGGCGGCGCTTTGTGGCTCCATAAAGTTGAGCGTTTCAATGCCGCTGGTGGTATCGCGGGTTTCCAGAATATCTTCCAGCAGGCTGGAGGCGCGTTCCTCGCCCAGCGCTTTCACCAGCACGGAGCGCAGATATTCGTTGGCGTTGATATTCAGCGCGGCAAATTGTTCTGCTTCTTGCTCAAACTCGGCCAGCACTTCCGTCAACTGTTTGTTGGAGATCTGGCGTACGTTCGCCATCGCTGTACTGAGCGCCTGAACTTCGCGCGTGGAAAGGTGTTTAAATACCTCAGCCGCGCGATCTTCGCCAATGGTCATCAGCAGGATGACGCTTTTATCGGTACCGGTAAGGGCATTACTCATGATCGTTACTCATCCACTGGCGAATGACCAGCGCCACGACGCGCGGATCGTTATCTGACATTTCACGAATACGCTGGCTCATCACTTCTGCACCCAGACGTTGATTCGTACGACGCTGCTGGGTTTGTTCGTCTTTGCTGAGGCGAACTTCTACCGCTTCTTCGGTTTCCTGACGGATACGCGTTTGCTCTTGTACCGCTTTGGCTTCTTCGCTGCGGCGAACCAACTGCGGGCGAACAGCCTTACGCCACAGGATCCAGGCAACAAGCAGCACCAGCAACCAACGGCCAGCGGTCATCAACTGTTCAATAAAGACCTGCTGTTTCCAGAACGGCAGTTCGCCAATGGAATCGTCGGTCGCCGTGAAGGGTGAATTCACCACGTTCAGGGTATCGCCACGCTTGTCGGAGAAGCCCATCGCTTCGCGGGTCAGGTCCTCAATCTGTTTCATCTGATCGGCGGTTAACGGCAGCGGTTTACCGTCCGGCAACGTTTTATAGTTGACCACCACTGCAACCGAGAGACGCTGTACATCGCCGACGTTCATTTTGGTGTGGCGAATGGTACGGTCGACTTCATAGTTGCTGGTTTCATTACGCTGCGTACTGCGTGGACCAGCATTATTGTTGTTATTTGCCGTTTGCGTGGTTTGCGCATTTTGCTGATTAGCCGGAGGGGTGGCGATTGGCGCGGTATTAGCCGGTGCTGGTTGATTAGACAATGCGCCCGGTACGCCGCCTGGCGCTCCGCTCCCGATCTGCTCGCTGACGTTTAACTGGCGTGAACGCAGCACGGCCTGGGAATCATCACCGTTTGGACGGTACTGTTCTTCGGTTTGCTCTTTATTAGCAAAATCCAGTTGCGCGGTGACCTGCGCATGTACGTTACCGTTGCCGACAATCGGCGACAGGATCGATTCGATACGACGTTGAACGCGCCCTTCGACATCGCTGGCGTATTTCAACTGCGCATCGTTAAGATCGCGGCTGCTGGTGTTCGACTGAGTTAACAGATGACCCGCCTGGTCGACCAGCGTAACGTTGCCCGGCGGCAAGCCTGCAACAGCGCTGGAAACCAGATGCGTGACCGCACTGATTTGACCTTCATCCAATGCGCGACCCGGTTCAAGGTTAACGGTCACGGAGGCTGAAGGCGCTTTTTGCTCACGCACAAACAGCGACGGTTTTGGCATTGCCAGATGCACGCGGGCGCGTTTTACCGGTCCCAGCGTTTCAATAGTACGGGCTAATTCACCTTCCAGCGCACGCTGGTAGTTGACCTGCTCGCTAAACTGGCTAATACCAAACTTTTCCTGATCCAGCAGCTCAAAGCCAACGGCGCCGCCCTTCGGCAGACCTTGTTGTGCCAGACGTAACCGCAATTCGTGAACTTTATCGGCAGGAACTTCTATAGCACCGCTTCCCTCAGTAAAACGATAGGGAACGTTCATCTGCGTCAGTTGGGTGACAATCGCGCCACCATCCTGATCGGATAGGTTGCTGAACAGTGTGCGGTAGTCAGGTGTTTTGGCCCACAGGACCATCGCCACGATGATAGCGACGGCAGCGGCTCCCGCCACAATCAGAGGAATTCTGGGATTCGCGCGCAGGCGGTTTAACCACTCGAGAGGTTTAAGCTGGGTTGCAGTCGATGCTGTCGCACTCATCTCGCACCTCGTGGCTTATCGTGGACGGCGTTTTTTGCAAAGTGGAACAAGACTCACTCCCGGGTCAGCAAACTCGAAAAATTGACGGTCTCATTATTTGCGGTTTCGAATTTTTCTATGCGTTAAAAACCGTGGTTTTTTATCGTTATTTAACGCCTTTATCTTATTGACTAACTGGTAATCTCAGCTAAGTAAAAAATCATCCAGGGGATCAGAATGTCGGCAATACAGGGGATTGAAGGGGTCATCAGCCAGTTACAGGCCACGGCGATGTCAGCAAAAATGCAGGATATGCAGCCACAACCGACCGTGAGTTTTGCCGGTCAGCTGCATGCGGCGTTAGACCGAATCAGCGATGTGCAAACCGCGTCCCGTACGCAGGCTGAGAAATTTACCCTCGGTGAGCCGGGTATTGCGTTAAATGATGTGATGACCGATATGCAAAAAGCGTCGGTCTCGATGCAGATGGGTATTCAGGTACGTAACAAACTGGTGTCGGCCTACCAGGAAGTGATGTCGATGCAGGTGTAGGTTTAACGTGCAGAGATTGTTTGCCGGATAAGCGCAGCGACCATCCGGCAACCAGTTACTTCTGAATCAAATAGCGGATCGTTGGGCCATCCTGCTGAATATCCAGCACCGTATAGCCGTGATTACGCGCATCCAGTGGAATATTGTTGATTGACTGCGGGCAATCGCTCACCACTTCCAGAACTTCACCTTTCTTCAATTGCGGCATCGCTTCCAGCGTGGCGACAGCCGGGTATGGACACGGTTCGCCGACCATATCGAGGCGATAATCAGGCACGATATTTTTCATACAGACTCCTTGGCAGGCGTCAGTCCTGCGCGACGGAAGAAGCGTTTTTCCCAGCGGATAATGAGCATCAGCGCGGCAAACAACAGCAGATAGGTTACCAGCAGACCACCGAGCGGACCGAAGGTGTTGAGCAAATTCACTTTGTCCCAGTTGGTGGCAAGCGCGGGAGCAAAATCATCCCAGTAGTAGGCCAGAATGGTCGAGCCAATAACGTTGCCCAGACCAACCCACCAGTAATGCACCTGGCCTTCAACGGCGCGGTACATCCAGCCGGTTTCACATCCGCCCGCTAAAACGATGCCAAAGCCGAACAGCAAGCCGCCGATCACCGCATTTGGACCCGCCCACATGATTTTAGGCTCGACGCCCAGTTGCACGTAGCTAAAGATACCGATGGCGCTGACCGCCATCCCGAAGATGATCGCTTTTGCCATATGGGTGCGACCAGAAATCCACAGGTCGCGGAAGGCGGAGGTGAAGCAGATTTGCGCCCGTTCAATCAGCAGACCGAACCCAACGCCAAACAGCATCGCCAGACCGAGCTTGGGTTTATCCATCGCGGTGAGTAGCGCCCAGCCGATCATGCCGATAAACACCAGCATGCCAAGGCGGAAACGGCGACGGGCCTGATCCGGCTTTTGCGTTAACGGCGAAGCGGCGGAAACTTTCTGCATTTTGACCGGAATACGAAACATTGGCAGCAGGGTAAAGCGTGCGCCAAACCATGAGCCGATTGCCGTTGCCAGTGCGAAAAACCAGGCATGTAGCGAGAACTGTGGAATGCCGGTGAAGAATGCGGCCAGGTTGCAGCCCATCGCGAGCCGGGCGCCGAATCCGGCGATCATCCCGCCGACTATCGCCTGCATAATGCGCACCCGACTGCGCGGCATGCGTAACTTGACGTTGTTAGCCCACAGTGCGGCAGCAAAACAGCCACCGAACATACCGAGGATCATCATGCCGTCAATGCGGGTCAGGGGCGAGCCTTCGAGATGAATCAGCTTGTAGTATCCCCACTCTTCGGCGTGCACGCCAAACAGTTGCAGGATTTGCCCACCCCAACGGGTGAATTCACCGGTAACGGCCCAGAAGGTTCCCGTAATGCCGAAATAATAAGTGGAGAGAATACCCGCTGCGATGACCGCAGGGGCGGGGGCCCAAAATTTAATTAACCAGGCCTGTTTGAAGTGTTGCCATGACATGCGTTGCGCCTCTGAACTCAGAAGGTATGTAACAAGAAGTGTGGATACTACACCGTTCATAATTTTTGACTATGAGTAATAAGAGGTAATACCGTCTGGATCAATCTTTCTCAACGCTGCCGAAAGGCTGGCGACATCAGGCCTTTAATGCCACAATCCCATTTTCTTCGCATGCAGGATGAATGATGAAAAAATTAGCAATCGTTGGTGTATTTCTGGCGCTTACCGGATGCGCCGAAGTAGAAAATTATAACGACGTGGTGAAAACGCCAGCGCCAGCCGGTCTGGAAGGATACTGGCAGTCAAAAGGTCCGCAACGCAGTCTGGTAAGCCCGGAAGCGATTGCCAGCCTGGTGATAACGAAAGAGGGCGATACGCTGGATTGTCGCCAGTGGCAGCGGGTGATCGCGCTGCCGGGGAAACTGACGATGCTCTCTGGCGATCTCACCAACGTGACGGTGAAACGCGAGCTGTATGAGATCGAACGCGAAGGCAATACGCTGGAATATGACGGTATGACGCTGCAACGGGTGGATCGCCCGACGCAGGAATGTGCTGACGCGTTAAAGAAAACGCCGCTGGCCACACCGCTGCCATAAACCGTACGCCCCGGTAGCCTCTGGCCACCGGGGTTGAACTTTACAACACGTCCTCAATCACCCACACGCTGACGCTCCCGCCGTTACAGAAAAACGTTGCTTCACCGTTTTCATCGGTGACCACGCTTTCCTCGCGATTTCCCAGATAGTCACGCCAGGTTTTATTGCCGTAATTCGCGCCGAGATTGATGGTCTTTTCCCCGTCATCGCCGTTTGACAGTACCACCACACAGCCGGGATCGTCGTCCGTTCCGCTGCGGCTAAAAGCGATACAGTTAGGATGATCGAAAAAGAGCGTCTGTACCCCGTGTGCGAAGCGCTGGCGCGCGAGGATCAGTTCATCAAGCTGTTCAATGATCGGCATGTCGATAGGATAGGTTTCGCCATCGCCGCCGGTGTCTTCGTAATGCGCTCCGTAGAGGTCAGGGTAAAACACCGACGGTACGCCATTTTCACGCAGCAAGATCAGCGCATAGGCCAGCGGCTTAAACCACGGCTCGACGGGGGCTTCGAGTGCCTGTAAAGGTTGGGTGTCGTGATTGGCCACCAGCGTGACGGCATGAAACGGATCTGCTTCTACCAGGGTATCGGTGAAAATCTGGCTCATGTCATAATCGCGGCCCTGACGGGACGCTTCGTGAAACTTCATCTGTAGGGGGGCGTCGAACAGCATGGTTTTCCCCTCTACCTGGTTGATGTAGGTTTGTAGCTTATCGACTTCGTGGGACCAGTATTCCGCGACGATAAACAGCGGTTTTGGCGCGACTTCCTGCACGTGCTCAATCCACTCTTTATAAAACCAGGCCGGAATGTGCTTGACGGCATCCAGGCGAAAGCCGTCGCAATGGGTTTGATCCATCACCCAGCGCGCCCAGTATTTGATTTCCTCGGTGACGGCGTGATTACGAAAATCGATATTTTCTCCCATCAGATAATCAAAATTACCCAACTCATCATCAACCTGATCGTTCCAGCCTTCGCCGGTGTAATCGTTAACGATTTTGAAAATGCCGTCTTCGGTGGGATTCTCTATATGGTCAATGCCGCTGAAGCATTTGAAATCCCAAATGAATTGCGAGTACTGGCCTGCGCGGGCAGGGAAGGTGTAGCGCGTCCAGCCTTCGCATTCGATAATCTCATCGTCTATTTGCGTGCGATCTTCGGCGTTAACGCGCTGGACGCGGATCTTTTCTTTCTCATCCGCGCCCATTTTGTGGTTAACCACCACGTCCAGCAGTACGGCAATATCATTGTGTTTCAGCGCGTCAATCGCCGCCAGCAGCTGGTTTTTATCGCCGTATTTGGTGGCGACGGTTCCCTTTTGGTCGAATTCGCCCAGATCAAACAGATCGTAGGAGTCATAGCCAACGGAATAGCCGCCGGACGCGCCTTTATAGGCTGGGGGCAGCCATACCATATTGATGCCGATATCATTGAGTCCGCTTGCGCGTTCGGCAAGTTCGGGCCAGAGTTGGCCGCCATCAGGGTAATACCAGTGGAAGTACTGCAATAATGTGGGATTTTTCATCTTCCGTGCTCCAGAAGTCGTTTGGCCGACCTCTGGAGTATGGAAGATAATTCAGACGAGACGGGAAATTATTGTGGCGTAGTGGGGGCGTCGGGTACCAGCAGCATGCCGGAAAGACGTCCATAGGCGTTATTCAGCGTCTTTTGGCGTGTCGACTGGCCGATGAGGTTGCTGAGTTCATCCAGGCGCTGCTGCAACAACGTTTTGAGTAATTGTTCATTATCCAGCGTCTGTTTAATATACCCGGCCACTAAATCCTGAATACTTCGCGTAATTCCCGGTGGAGTTTGCACTTCCATGACCACTTCAATACTTTGCAGATAGGTAACTTCCTGTTCCAGTAAAAGGTCCCATTCACCGCGCTGCGCCAGTTCCAGCAGCGAGTGACTGAGTAGCGCGATGCGCTGCCAACGGTTGATAAACTCCACGGCTGAGGTCATTAACGAGGCTCCTGGGACGACGCTTTCGGTGAGATCTGTTTCCAGGCATCTGCAATGTTGCCGAGTAACCCTTCGACTTCTTCAATGGCCTGACAATCATTACGCAAGTTAGCTTGCAGTAAACGGCGGATCATATAGTCATACAGCGAGGACAGGTTGGTGGCGATTTCACCGCCAGTTTCCTGATCCAGGCCTGCTTTCAGACCATTGTCGATAATGTTAATGGCTTTGCTTAAGGCCTCACCTTTGGCGACGATATCACCCTGTTGCATAAACAGGCGAGCGCGCACGAGGGCGCTGTTCGCGCCGTCAAACAACATTTCAATCAGCTGATGTGGGCTGGCGCTCATCACGGCGCTTTCCACGCTGACCTGTGCATAGGCTTTGGTACCGCTCGCGGTATACATGCTTACCTCGTGTTATCAGGATTTATTCATCGCTGTAAATTGTTGGCCCAGATAGGTACTGGTGTTATTCAGTTTGCTCATCATGCTATCAAGCTGGGTAAACTGCGCCGTATAGCGCGCAACCATGTCATCAATGCTGGCGCTAACTGACAGATACTGTTTGGTCAGTTTTTTCAGCGTGGCATTAATCGTGTCTTGCGCATTGTCGATAATGCCGTCATCAGCCAGATAACTTTTCACTTCAGCGGCAATCTTGGTGGTAATACCGGTTTCTTTACCGTCGCCCGCCAGCAGTTCACGTACTGAAGAGGTGTTTTCATCCAGTGCTTTTTTCAGCTTGGTATCATCGATGGTCATCTTGCCGGTTTTGCCATCTTGTTTGATGCCAATTTCATTCAGTGTCTTAAAGGCACCTTCGCTACCGGAGTTAGCAAACTGTGCGCGAATACCGGTCTGAATGGTACGTACCACGCTATCGCCCACCAGCGCGCCGTTATCTTTATCCTGACCTTCAGCCCCGGCATCAACCGCTTTATACTTGGTCAGCGTATTGAAGGTATCAATCAGCGAGTTATAAGCATCAACCCAGCCTTTGATGGCTTCTGTCGCTTTGTCATTGCTTTTGGTCACGGTCACGCGGGCATCAGTGACTTTTTTGGTCAGTTCCAGCGTGACGCCCTGCGGCGCATCGGTCACTTTATTGCTCTGGCGCTCGATCGGGATCCCGTTCATGGTTAATTGTGCGTTTTGCGCGACTACACGTTCATCCATTTTACCGGTACCGGTTTTGCTGTCATAAGCCAGCAGATCATTTAGCTTGCTGTCGCCGTCTACCGAGATGGTCATCTTGCTGTCCAGACCTTCGGCGGCGGTCAGTACCAGTTTAAACTCATTGTCATTCACCTTGACGATACTGGCAGAGATACCGCTATCGGAATCGTTGATCGCCTTACTGATATCATCCAGCGTGGTTTTGTCCTGCGACAGTTTAATCTCCAGCGGCTCTTTGCGGCCCGGCTGCTCAATTTTAATGGTACGGGTGGCTGAACCGTCACCGAGAGCCTCTTTGTTTGAACCAACCGTTGCAGTACTTAAAGATTGTGCCTGCGCCAGCTGCGTAACGCTGATGGTATAAATACCCGGTGCCGCGCCAGCTTCCGTGGTGACTTTCAGATCTTCGGTACTGCTGGTCACATTACTGCTTCTGAACAGTTCCGGTTTATTTAATGCCGTATTGGCCGTCTGGAATTTTTCCAGCGCGCTCTTTAACGTACCGTAGGCCGTCAGGCGGGCGGTATTATCGCTCTGTTGCTGAGTAATTGGATTTAAACGTTTTTTCTCAGCAATAGTCAGGTTGTTTAGCAACGTATCCAGTGGTAAGCCTGAGCCTACGCCCAATGATGTAAATGAAGCCATGCCCGATTCCTTGTGATTGCAAACAATTGTTATGCGGGTTATCGGCAGTCTGCGCGCAAAGTTTAATGATAGTTTGGTGAAAATAATGCGCAGAATAGTGGTGCATATAGAGGGTATTTCGCGGGCTAAGAAAAAAAACGACGGAAACTAAAAATTTTCTAAAGTTCGAATTTAAGGTGCCGATACATGGGTTACGGTCAGAAACCGTGGGCAACAGCCCAATAACATCGAGTTGTAATTGATAAGGAAAAGATCATGGCACAAGTCATCAATACAAACAGCCTGTCGCTGTTGACCCAAAACAACCTGAACAAATCTCAGTCCGCTCTGGGCTCTGCTATCGAACGTCTGTCCTCTGGTCTGCGCATCAATAGCGCGAAAGACGATGCTGCTGGCCAGGCGATCGCTAACCGCTTCACTTCTAACATCAAAGGCCTGACTCAGGCATCCCGTAACGCTAACGACGGTATCTCTATCGCGCAGACCACTGAAGGTGCTCTGAACGAAATCAACAACAACCTGCAGCGTGTGCGTGAACTGTCTGTGCAGGCGGCGAACGGTTCTAACTCAGATTCCGACCTGAAATCTATTCAAGATGAAATCGATCAGCGTTTGAATGAAGTCAACCGTGTTGCAGAGCAGACTGACTTCAACGGTAAAAAAGTATTAAGCCAGGATGGTCAATTGACTATTCAGGTAGGTGCAAATGATGGTGAGACTATTACCATTGACCTGCAAAAAATTGATAAAACTGAATTAGGGCTGGATAAACTTGATGTATCCAAAGGGGTTGCAAGTACCATTAGTGATAAGTCAACCTTAAAAGTTGGAACAACTGTTGACTCGACTAAGTTTACTGATAGCGCAACTGGTGGGCTAGCTGCTAATAAATTAAGCTTAACTCAGGATAAAAGTGGTAAGTACTTTATCAAAGATGACACCACAACTGGTACTCCTAAGTTTTATGATGCTAACGTTGATGCTGCTACCGGTGCGATTAGTTTTGACTCAAGTAAGGAAGTCACTGCTGTAAACCCTACGGCAGTTGCAACCTTAAATCGCGACGTGAAGATTGATACGAGCGATTTAAAAGGCAATGAATCATTAGTTAAGTACAAAGATAGTGATGGTAAAGACGCTTATGCCGTTCGTACATTAGCAAATGATGGCACTTCTACATTTAAGGCCGCAACTTTTGATACTGACGGTAAAGTTAAAGCCGGAACTGCGGATGTGACTGTGAAATCCGATATTGATCCGTTATCTAAAATTGATGATGCTTTAAATAAAGTTGATGCATTCCGTAGCCAGTTGGGTGCTGTTCAAAACCGTTTTGAATCTGCAATCACCAACCTGGGTAACACTGTGAACAACCTGTCTTCTGCTCGTAGCCGTATTGAAGACTCCGACTACGCGACCGAAGTGTCTAACATGTCTCGTGCGCAGATCCTGCAGCAGGCGGGCACCTCTGTTCTGGCACAGGCTAACCAGACCACGCAAAACGTCCTCTCTTTACTGCGTTAATCCATCGATTGGATTACTCAGTCATTAGAGACAATAAAGGCAGCGCAAGCTGCCTTTTTTCTATACTGGAGTCTGAAGAATGCAAGAAATTACCGTTACTGAACCCCATTTTGTGACTACGTTTCAGTGCACTGGCACGCAATGTCGCGATCATTGCTGTAAAGGCTGGAATATACATCTGGATAAGGCAACGGTGAATAAGTATGTCTCCAGTAAAAATGAGAATATTAGAAATATTGCTAAAGAGAATATTATTCTGCTTAAGAAAGATATTATGCAGTGGGGGATGATTAAACTTGCGGATAACACAGGGAACTGCCCATACCTCACTGAAGAGAGTCTGTGCCAGGTACAAAAAACGCTCGGGGTCCAGGCGTTAAGTCCGATTTGTCAGGCATTCCCGCGTGTTGAGCGCACTTATAAAAATGATGTGAGAAAATCGCTAAATTTATCCTGCCCTGAGGTTGCTAGCATTGTATTAACAGACCCGAATGCGATGATGTTAAATGAAAAAAGCATCGTTAAACCGCAGGCTAATGCTAAACTCGCGCTTACACCACAGCAGAAATTGTTGAATCTTTTTTGTTTAAGTCTTGTTGATCAGGCTGGGCGTGATATCAACGCCGGACTTTATGCGCTGATTAAGTTTACGCTATTTATCGAGAAATTTAAGGCGGTTGATAATACCGCATTGGCCGAGATTGAACCCGTTTATCATGCACTGTTGGCTCAACTTCAATCGGGTGAGTTAAGAAAAGAGTTGTCAGATTTCTCGGCGGATCGAAATATCAAATTATCCTTAGCGCTTTTGTTGCAAGATTATTTCCGCAGTATCGACGGGAGTCGAGCGAGTGGGGTGTTGAATTACTATATTCAGTGTTTACTGAGAACGTTAACTCAGGACGATATGCAGTCTGTAGATGAGGGGATCGCCAGACTAGAGGCGACCTGGCAGAAGGTTTACGAACAACAGGATGAGACTGGATTCGATCTTAAAAATCTTATTTTGTATAAGATTTGGGAAAACAATTTCCCTAATCAAAAGAACGTAGATCCGTTACGATCCTTATACATGATAGGCGTTGAATACTACTTCATCAAAATGTTGATCGCCGCAAGTGCCTACGAAAGAACATACCTTGAGGAAGAAGATGTGATCAATATCGTCTACAGCTTCCATTCGCGAAGCCAGCATAATCCTACCGTCCATGAGAATTTTCACAAGCACATCGAGACCGTCAGAACGGGTGATGACCTGTCGATGATTCATCTCTTGACATAATTTTACCAGGGATGCGTGAAAGCGCATCCCTGGCACGTTAACCATTTGATTTATAGTTGATTATTTTCTCTGCGAAATAACCCCATAACCTACATAAGTGAAATAACCCTTCTTTTATAGCCTTATTCCTCCGATAGAACCCCCTGCAGAAACGGATAATCATGCCGATAACTCATTTAACGCAGGGCTGTTTATCGTGAATTCACTGTATACCGCTGAAGGTGTAATGGATAAACACTCGCTGTGGCAGCGTTATGTACCGTTGGTGCGTCACGAAGCATTGCGCCTTCAGGTGCGTTTGCCGGCGAGCGTAGAACTGGATGACCTGCTACAAGCGGGCGGCATCGGGTTATTGAATGCCGTTGACCGATATGACGCTTTGCAAGGAACGGCATTTACTACTTACGCAGTGCAGCGTATTCGTGGAGCAATGCTGGACGAACTACGTAGCCGGGATTGGGTGCCGCGTAGCGTTCGGCGCAATGCTCGCGAAGTGGCACAGGCGATGGGACAACTGGAGCAGGAATTAGGACGCAACGCGACGGAAACCGAAGTGGCGGCGCGTCTGGCTATTCCTGTACAAGAGTATCGTCAGATGTTGCTCGATACCAATAACAGCCAACTCTTCTCTTATGACGAGTGGCGGGAAGAGCATGGCGATAGTATTGAGCTGGTGACGGAAGAACATCAGCAGGAAAACCCGTTACAACAGCTTCTTGAGGGTAACCTCCGCCAGCGCGTGATGGACGCGATCGAGGCGTTGCCGGAGCGCGAAAAGCTGGTGTTAACGCTGTACTACCAGGAAGAGCTGAATCTGAAAGAGATTGGCGCAGTACTGGAAGTCGGGGAATCACGGGTCAGCCAGTTGCACAGTCAGGCCATCAAACGTCTACGCACCAAGCTGGGTAAGCTATAGGGGTACATTATTACCCCTGAACAATGCCGCATTACGAATTGACTACCAGGAGTTCTCATGACGGTGCAGCAATCAAAAAGACGGCCTCTAAGCCGCTACCTCAAAGATTTCAAACACAGCCAGACGCATTGCGCCCATTGCTTTAAGTTGCTCGACAGGATCACGCTGGTTCGTCGCGGGCAAATTGTGAATAAAATCGCTATCGCCCGCCTGGACACTTTGTTGGATGAAGCCGAGTGGGAGCAGGAGAAAAAAGAGTGGGTGGCACTGTGTCGTTTTTGCGGTGATTTGCATTGCAAAGAGCAGAGCGACTTTTTCGATATTATCGGTTTTAAACAGTTTTTATTTGAGCAGACCGAAATGAGTCACGGTACGGTACGTGAATACGTTGTCCGTCTGCGTCGCCTCGGGAATCACCTGACCGAACAAAATATCTCTCACGATCTGCTACAGGAAGGGTTCCTCGACGAAAACCTTGCCCCGTGGCTGCCGGAAACCAGCACCAACAATTACCGCATCGCCTTACGTAAGTATGAGCAGTTTAAAGCCCATACGCATATAGGGCATATGCAGAAATCCTCCTGGACAGCCAGTTCTGATATATATTAAAAACGAATAAGGTGTAACAGAGTCGTGTTTGTGGATCACAGCAAACGTTTTACACTGTAGTCAAAATGATAGTCACTAATGACAATATTCGGGGTAACTATGAAATTAGCACTTCTGGGACGTCAGGCTCTGATGGGTGTAATGGCTGTTGCACTTGTCGCCGGAATGAGCGTAAAGACTTATGCAGATGAAGGTCTGTTAAATAAAGTTAAAGAGCGCGGCACGCTGCTGGTGGGCCTGGAAGGGACCTATCCCCCGTTTAGTTTTCAGGGCGATGACGGCAAGCTGACCGGTTTCGAAGTGGAATTCGCTGAGGAACTGGCCAAGCACCTTGGGGTGAAAGCTAACCTGAAGCCGACCAAGTGGGACGGTATGCTGGCCTCTCTTGATTCCAAGCGCATTGATGTGGTCATCAACCAGGTGACCATCTCTGACGAACGTAAGAAAAAATACGATTTCTCTACCCCGTATACGGTTTCTGGTATTCAGGCGCTGGTGAAAAAAGGCAATGAAGGCGTTATTAAGACCGCTGCCGATCTGAAAGGTAAAAAAGTCGGCGTTGGTCTGGGCACCAACTATGAAGAGTGGCTGCGCCAGAACGTGCAGGGCGTGGATATTCGTACCTATGATGATGATCCGACCAAATACCAGGATCTGCGTGTAGGCCGTATCGACGCCATTCTGGTTGACCGTCTGGCGGCGCTGGATCTGGTCAAGAAAACCAAGGATACGCTGGCTGTGACCGGTGAAGCGTTCTCCCGTCAGGAGTCCGGCGTGGCGCTGCGCAAAGGCAATGAAGATCTGCTGAAAGCGGTTGATGCGGCCATTGCTGAAATGCAGAAAGACGGTACGCTGAAAGCCCTGTCTGAAAAATGGTTTGGAGCGGATGTGACGAAATAATCGTCATCCGCTGAAAAAAAGGCGCCTTTAACAGCGCCTTTTTTTATTTCATTGCGCCTGAACGTGCATAATAAAAAGAACATCACAACAACGAATACCGGAGGCTGTATGCCGCTGCATAACTTAACGCGCTTTCCACGTCTGGTATTTATTGGCGCGCCAACGCCGCTCGAATATCTTCCACGTTTCTCCGACTACCTTGGGCGCGATATTTTCATCAAACGCGATGACGTCACGCCGATGGCCATGGGCGGCAATAAGCTGCGTAAGCTGGAGTTCCTGGCCGCAGACGCACTGCGTGAAGGCGCTGATACGCTGATAACCGCGGGTGCCATCCAGTCTAACCATGTTCGCCAGACGGCGGCGGTAGCGGCTAAGCTTGGCCTGCACTGCGTGGCGCTGTTGGAAAATCCGATTGGCACCACGGCGGAAAACTATCTCACCAATGGCAACCGTCTGCTGTTGGATCTGTTTAATACGCAGATCGAAATGTGTGACGCGCTAACCGATCCGAATGCGCAGTTGCAGGAGCTGGCGACGCGCATTGAAGCGCAAGGGTTCCGCCCGTATGTGATCCCTGTTGGGGGCTCTAATGCTCTGGGGGCGATGGGTTATGTGGAAAGCGCGCTGGAAATTGCCCAGCAGTGTGAAGGGCCCGTTTCGCTCTCTTCCGTGGTGGTCGCGTCGGGCAGTGCGGGAACGCATGCCGGGCTGGCGGTGGGGCTGGAGCAACTGATGCCAGACGTCGAGCTTATCGGCGTGACCGTTTCGCGTAGCGTCGCCGATCAAAAACCAAAAGTTGTCACGTTGCAGCAGGATATTGCCCGTGAACTGGAGCTGACGGCCTCAGCGGATATCCTGTTATGGGATGATTATTATGCGCCGGGCTACGGTACGCCAAACGAAGAAGGCATGGAGGCAGTAAAACTGCTGGCGCGCCTCGAAGGCATTTTGTTGGATCCGGTGTATACCGGTAAGGCGATGGCGGGTTTGATTGACGGCATCAGCCAGAAGCGCTTCAAAGATGAAGGGCCAATCCTCTTTATCCATACCGGTGGGGCGCCTGCACTGTTTGCCTACCATCCTCACGTGTAACAACCAGGTCGAAAAACGCTAATGCATGAAAGTATCCAACTGGTAATTGATTCCCTGCCGTATCTGCTCAAAGGCGCGGTTTTTACGCTGCAACTGAGTATCGGCGGGATGTTTTTTGGCCTCGTGCTGGGGTTTATCCTGGCGTTGATGCGTCTGTCGCCGCTGTTGCCTGTGCGCTGGCTGGCGCGTTTTTATATCTCTATCTTTCGCGGAACGCCGCTGATTGCCCAGCTGTTTATGATTTATTACGGTCTGCCGCAGTTTGGAATTGAGCTTGATCCCATCCCGGCGGCGATGATTGGCTTGTCGCTTAATACAGCCGCCTACGCTGCGGAAACCCTGCGTGCGGCAATCTCTTCCATCGACAAAGGACAGTGGGAGGCGGGTGCCAGTATTGGTATGACGCGCTGGCAGACCATGCGCCGGGCAATCCTGCCACAGGCTGCGCGCGTTGCGTTGCCGCCGCTGAGCAACAGCTTTATCAGTCTGGTGAAAGATACCTCTTTGGCCGCCACTATTCAGGTACCGGAACTGTTCCGTCAGGCGCAGCTGATTACCTCGCGTACGTTGGAAGTCTTTACGATGTATCTGGCGGCCTCGTTGATTTACTGGGTGATGGCGACGGTGCTTTCTGCGCTGCAAAACTATTTTGAAGAACAACTGAACCGCCAGGAGAGAGAGCCGAAATGAGTGCTATCGAAGTCAGAAACCTGGTCAAAAAATTTCATGGGCAAACGGTGCTGCATGGGATCGATCTTGACGTCAAACCTGGTGAAGTAGTAGCGATTATCGGGCCGAGCGGATCGGGCAAAACCACGCTGCTGCGTAGCATTAATTTGCTGGAGCAACCGGAGGCGGGCACCATTAAAGTAGGTGAGATTACCATTGATACCGCGCGTTCGTTGACCCAGCAGAAAGGGCTGATTCGTCAGTTACGCCAGCACGTCGGTTTTGTGTTCCAGAACTTTAATTTGTTTCCCCATCGGACAGTGCTGGAAAACATTATTGAAGGGCCGGTGATAGTAAAAGGTGAACCAAAAGCTGAAGCGACAGCTCGTGCGCGTGAGTTGCTGGCGAAAGTCGGGCTGGCAGGTAAAGAAACCAGCTATCCGCGGCGTTTATCGGGTGGACAGCAGCAGCGCGTAGCGATTGCCCGGGCGCTGGCGATGCGACCTGAGGTTATTCTTTTTGATGAACCGACCTCCGCGCTTGATCCTGAACTGGTTGGCGAGGTACTTAATACCATCCGCCAACTGGCGCAGGAAAAACGCACCATGGTAATTGTGACGCATGAAATGAGCTTTGCTCGCGATGTCGCCGATAGAGCGATATTTATGGATCAAGGACGGATAGTCGAGCAGGGACCAGCAAAGTCCTTATTCACGCACCCGCAGCAGCCACGTACCCGTCAGTTTCTTGAAAAGTTTTTGATGCAATAAATAGTGAATATGGCACTCGCCGGGATTGTTTCTGGCGAGTGCTCTTCGCATAACTATTTATAACTATTGCTTTATTATTAACATTTGATTCTGTTACTTACTTCCTCTGTTGAGTAATATTCAAGTAATTGTTCATTTGTCCGATAATTTGCATATATAAAATACATTTATGTGTTAGCTTGTTTCATATGTTTGGATGATTATCAATCTCAGGGGCATTACCACTTAGTATGCAGGATCTTGATTTCTTCACCTGGCGACGGAGCATGCTGTTACGCTTTCAGGAAATGGCGACGGCAGAGGATGTCTATACGGAATTACAACAACAGACGCAGCACTTAGAGTTTGATTTCTACGCGCTCTGTGTTCGTCATCCGGTACCTTTTACCCGACCTAAAACGTCACTTCATACGACCTATCCCAAAGCATGGGTGGCGCATTATCAGTCCGAAAATTATTTCGCCATTGATCCGGTGCTGAAACCTGAAAACTTCAGTCAGGGGCATTTACCCTGGAACGATACTCTGTTTCGCGATGCGCAACCTTTGTGGGACGCTGCGCGCAATCACGGTTTACGCAAAGGGATGACGCAATGCTTAATGTTGCCTAACCGGGCGTTGGGTTTTTTATCTGTATCGCGTGCAAGTATCCGTAACAGTCGCCTTGCGAGCGATGAAGTGGAGCTCAGGATGCAGCTTCTGGTACGGGAAAGTCTGTCTGTACTGACGCGACTGGAAGATGACATGGTTATGGCGCCAGAGATGCGTTTTAGCAAGCGGGAAAAGGAAATATTGAAATGGACGGCTGAGGGGAAAACCTCTTCAGAGATAGCCATCATTCTGTCGATTTCTGAAAATACCGTGAACTTCCACCAGAAGAATATGCAAAAGAAATTCAATGCGCCAAACAAAACGCAGATAGCCTGTTATGCCGCGGCAACCGGGCTTATCTGAGTAAATTATCGTTCTGAGTGTCAGACGCAAAACCGGCTGAGAGCATTGCTATCAGCCGGTTTCTTATTACTGGCGGTAAGCTTGTTTAATTTGCTTAACCGTGTTGGAAAATACCGCAGCCTGTGATTGATCTTCAATCAGCGCGAGCTGTTTTTCCATTTTAAGAATCACGCGGCCTGCATCGGCTTGACCCATTGCCTGCAGCATCAGCGTTAACATGGCTTTCAGGCAGGTGACTTCATTGGCCAGTTCCTGGTTATTCTCAGCAGTGGAAAAGTCAGGCGTACTCATTTATTTTCCTCGTTATGTTTCAATGAAAAAGTGCGATGTCAAATCTTAAGGCGGCGGAGTATACCATAAGCGAGGCTAAAAATATCTGTGGTTGTTTTTTGCGCGGACCAATGTTGTGGACATTAAAATAAACAACATGTTGCAGTGCATATATTTTCTCCACATGTTGTTTATTTCGAGTATTTTCCTCGTTAATTATTGTTACAACTTTGACTGCCTGGTTTGCATTCAGCGAAGGAATATGATCTTTTTGTCACCATTATGAAACAGCTATGCAGATATAACCTTGGCAGAAGGCTGTCAGGACTGAAAGTTTCCACTCGTCGTACAATCTAATTTCCAAAAACGAGAGCAAAATCGAAAGTCGGGCGTTTTTTACATTTCAAAGTTGAGATAAAACCCGTTAACATAGGACCGATTAACTATCGGTAGCGTTATCCCTATTCTGGAGATATTCCTTTGATCAACGTTTTTCTTGTTGATGACCACGAACTGGTGCGCGCAGGGATACGACGCATTCTGGAAGATATAAAAGGCATAAAAGTTGTCGGCGAAGCGTGCTGCGGTGAAGATGCGGTAAAATGGTGCCGCTCAAATTCCGTTGACGTTGTGCTGATGGATATGAATATGCCCGGTATTGGCGGTCTGGAAGCAACCCGCAAAATTGCGCGTTCTACGGCAGACATTAAAGTGATCATGCTGACGGTACACACCGAAAACCCATTACCTGCAAAAGTTATGCAGGCAGGGGCCGCAGGGTATCTCAGCAAAGGCGCTGCCCCCCAGGAAGTAGTGAGTGCGATTCGTTCGGTTTTTTCCGGGCAACGGTATATTGCCTCCGATATCGCTCAGCAAATGGCGCTCAGCCAGATTGAGCCTGAGAAAACGGAAACCCCGTTTGCCAGTTTGTCTGAACGCGAGTTGCAGATTATGCTGATGATCACCAAAGGTCAGAAGGTTAATGAGATCTCAGAGCAACTGAATCTTAGTCCTAAAACGGTGAACAGCTATCGCTATCGAATGTTCAGTAAATTAAACATTCATGGCGATGTAGAGCTGACTCACCTGGCAATTCGCCATGGCCTGTGTAATGCGGAGACATTAGCAAGCCAGTGACAGATCAGTTTGATGCCAAAGCGTTCCTGAAAACCGTGACCAGCCAGCCCGGCGTCTATCGTATGTATGATACCGCCGGAACGGTTATCTATGTCGGGAAAGCGAAAGACCTGAAAAAAAGGCTTTCCAGCTACTTCCGTAGTAATCTTGCGTCACGCAAGACCGAAGCGCTGGTCGCGCAAATCCAGCAGATTGATGTCACGGTAACGCACACTGAAACCGAAGCGTTATTGCTTGAGCACAACTACATCAAGCTATATCAGCCGCGTTATAACGTATTGCTGCGTGATGATAAATCCTACCCCTTTATATTCCTTAGCGGCGATACCCACCCGCGTCTGGCGATGCATCGTGGGGCAAAGCATGCCAAAGGCGAGTACTTTGGACCGTTCCCTAACGGTTATGCGGTGCGTGAAACGCTGGCGCTGTTGCAGAAAATATTCCCTATCCGCCAGTGCGAAAACAGCGTTTATCGCAACCGTTCTCGACCTTGTCTGCAATATCAGATTGGCCGCTGTCTCGGCCCGTGTGTCGCGGGTCTGGTGAGCGAGGAAGAGTATGCTCAGCAGGTCGAGTATGTTCGTCTGTTCCTGTCCGGAAAAGACGATCAGGTGTTAACACAGCTGATTACCCGCATGGAAAAGGCCAGCCAAAATCTCGAATTTGAAGAGGCTGCGCGAATTCGTGACCAAATCCAGGCCGTACGCCGCGTGACCGAAAAACAGTTTGTCTCTAATACTGGAGACGATCTGGACGTCATTGGCGTGGCGTTTGACGCCGGCATGGCCTGTGTGCACGTTCTGTTTATTCGCCAGGGTAAAGTGCTGGGCAGCCGCAGCTATTTCCCTAAAGTACCCGGTGGTACGGAACTCGGCGAGGTCGTCGAAACCTTTGTCGGGCAGTTTTATCTGCAGGGGAGCCAGATGCGTACCTTACCCGGGGAGATCCTGCTCGATTTCAATCTTAGCGATAAAACCCTGCTGGCAGACTCTCTGTCTGAACTGGCCGGACGGAAGATTAACGTGCAGACGAAACCGCGAGGGGATCGCGCGCGTTATCTGAAGCTGGCGCGGACCAACGCGGCAGTGGCGCTCACCACGAAACTTTCTCAGCAGTCGACGATTACGCAACGTCTAACGGCGCTGGCCTCCGTATTGAAGTTACCTGCGGTGAAGCGTATGGAGTGCTTCGACATTAGCCATACGATGGGGGAACAGACGGTAGCCTCCTGCGTGGTTTTTGATGCCAATGGCCCGCTGCGTGCAGAATATCGGCGTTACAATATTACCGGCATTACGCCGGGTGATGATTATGCGGCGATGAATCAGGTCTTACGTCGGCGTTATGGTAAGGCGATTGAAGAAAGTAAGATTCCGGACGTCATATTGATCGACGGCGGTAAAGGTCAGTTAGGGCAGGCGAAAGCCGTTTTTGCTGAACTGGACGTTCCCTGGGACAAACAGCACCCACTTTTGCTGGGGGTGGCAAAAGGGGCCGATCGTAAAGCTGGTCTGGAAACACTGTTCTTTGAGCCGGAAGGTGAGGGCTTTAGTCTGCCGCCGGATTCGCCTGCATTGCACGTTATCCAGCATATCCGCGATGAATCTCACGATCATGCGATTAGCGGGCATCGTAAAAAGCGGGCGAAAGTGAAAAGCACCAGCACGCTTGAGACCATCGAAGGTGTCGGGCCAAAGCGTCGCCAGATGTTGTTGAAATATATGGGAGGTTTGCAAGGTCTTCGTAATGCAAGTATCGAAGAAATTGCAAAAGTGCCGGGTATTTCGCAAGCTCTGGCAGAAAAGATCTTCTACTCGTTGAAACATTAGGCCCTCTGTAGCAACATAGAGGTAATTTCACTGACAACAGATAGTTATCCGTCATATGCAATTTAATATCCCTACGTTGCTCACGCTGTTTCGCGTCATCCTGATCCCATTCTTTGTATTGGCTTTTTACCTGCCATTCACCTGGGCTCCCTTTGTTTGTGCGCTGATCTTCTGTATCGCAGCGGTCACAGACTGGTTTGACGGTTTTCTGGCTCGCCGCTGGAACCAAAGCACGCGTTTTGGCGCCTTCCTCGATCCGGTCGCTGATAAAGTGCTGGTAGCTATTGCGATGGTACTGGTGACAGAGCATTACCACAGCTGGTGGGTGACGCTCCCTGCCGCAACAATGATTGCGCGTGAAATCATCATCTCTGCACTACGTGAATGGATGGCCGAACTGGGTAAACGCAGCAGCGTAGCCGTATCCTGGATTGGTAAAGTGAAAACCACTTCGCAAATGGCTGCACTGGCCTGGCTGCTGTGGCGTCCAAATATCTGGGTTGAGTATGCTGGGATCGCACTTTTCTTCGTCGCCGCGATACTGACTTTGTGGTCAATGTTCCAGTATTTGAGCGCTGCACGTGGAGATTTGCTTGATCAGTGATCGTTTCGACGCAAATTTCAGCAAACGATCGTTAGTGGTGAAAAATATCGTTGACTCATTGCGTCAGGTAAGTAGAATGCAACGCATCGAACGGCAGCACTGATTGCCAGACGATAACAAAATCAAGTGATTAACAAAGTTACTTGGTGATGCGGGAATAGCTCAGTTGGTAGAGCACGACCTTGCCAAGGTCGGGGTCGCGAGTTCGAGTCTCGTTTCCCGCTCCAAATTAGAGGCATCGGCAATAGCGGATGTCGGCTGAAAAGCCAGAAGATTTCGGCGCGTTAGCAAAGCGGTTATGTAGCGGATTGCAAATCCGTCTAGTCCGGTTCGACTCCGGAACGCGCCTCCAATTTCTTCCCGAGCCCGGATGGTGGAATCGGTAGACACAAGGGATTTAAAATCCCTCGGCGTTCGCGCTGTGTGGGTTCAAGTCCCACTCCGGGTACCATGGGAAAGAACAGAATAATCAAAGCAATAAGCAGTGTCGTGAAACCACCTACGGGTGGTTTTTTTGTGCCTGTTTTTTACAAGCATAGAACTCACTATTGCACATCAATCTATCGCCGAATCGGCGCGTTAAACATAAAGCCCCCTCGGGCAGGGTTGTTGATAAAACCATCGCGGACGGGATTATAGTTGTGGTCCTGGAAACCATTCATCAGGATGGGATCGCCAAAGTCATCCTGTATCGCCAGATGTCTGTGGATTCGGTTTCGTGCCCTGAACGTGAAAACGAAGTCATCCGTCCCGCCAATGATGATCACGCCATTACCGGCTTGAAGTGCCGCGCTTAACTCTTGCTCTCTGACGGCCTGGTTTTGTAACGTGCTGGATGTTGCAGAAGATGACGACAGCAGCAGTAATATGAGAACGGTGCATGAAAATACCGATGGCAGTTTCATGATTAATACCTATTAAAAATATGGCTATTAAAGTATAGCTTTATGTTGTCATCTCAACTGAAAAGAAAACCAATAATTTAAACCTGCTGTCCATACTGAGTCTGAGGGGCCGGAAGAGTAGTGCCGCGCAGTTAAGAACTATAATAAAAACAGTCGGCAGGTGATAACTCCTGTTTGCCAATCGCGCTGGTTCAGGGGGCAGCTATGAACATTTCATCTTCTCCGATAGTCATGTTCGCAGCATTGCTCACCTTTAGTTGTGCAGCATATTCGGTGGAAAAAGGGAATATCTTTTCGCAGAATGCCAGGTCTATGGATCCCATCGTATTTTCTCAACAGTCATTTAATAACGTGACGTCTTATCAGGTCATGATGCGCTCTTCGTCGCCATCCGATGAAAGCAAAATTATTCGCTATAGCTTTCAAAAGCCTGGGTATGTGCGGATGGATTTTACCCAACCGCATTCAGGAGCGGTGCTTATCTTTAATCCTGTCAGCGGTAAAGTGACGTTATGGCCATTTGGTGTGGGTTCTTTGCCCATTTTGCACCTGTCGCCTACTAATTCATTGATCCAGGATGAGCGTGGTCATCGGGTGGATCGCTCTGATATCGGCGTGTTGTTGGGCAATATTCGTCATCTGCAACGCGAAGGGACAATGACCACTGTTGGAAAGGAAAACCTTGCAGGACGGGCGACGACGCACGTATCTGTGGTTGGGCCTGGAACAATGGTGGTTGATGGTGTTCACCGCTATGACGTCTGGCTGGATAATTATCACGGACTCCCTGCCAAAGTGATCAGCTATGCGCCAGATGGGCAGCGATTAGAAACCGTGCTTCTGGATGCTATGGTCATTAACATCCGTTTTCCCGCCAATTTCTTCTCACCTTGAAGGAGGCTGTATTATGGCTGACTATCAGTTTTCCACCGTCTGGCGGGTTGAGGCTTCTATTCAGGAGGTATGGGATGTTTTTTCTCATCCCGATCAGTGGCCTGAATGGTGGGAAAGTCTGGAACGCATTGTTGAGATTAAAAAAGGTGATGTACAGGGCATTGGGGCGCTGCATCGTTATACCTGGAAAGGAGCGCTTCCCTATCGCTTAACCTTTGACATCAACGTGTTAAATATTCTGCCTTGCTCGCTGCTTGAGGGACAAGCCAGTGGGGCGGTAGAAGGGCGAGGAGTGTGGTATTTTTCTGCCAGTGGCGCTGAGACCATCGTCAGATATGACTGGAATGTTCGCACCACGATTCGTTGGATGAATTACCTGGCCCCGCTGGCGGCACCCGTTTTTCGCTGGAATCACGATACGGTCATGCGCGAAGGGGCCAGAGGGTTAGCCCGTAAGCTGGCAACGAATGTACATATATTTTGAGTTCAGTCAGGGTTGAGGATTAATTAGCGTCCTGATATTTAAAATTGCCTCCACTACTGATTAATAACTTAGCGATCTCAGTCAATTTCTTATCATACACGGCGGCATTTTGTAGGCCTGCCTTGCGCAGAAGTTCTAAGTTTTCACGCGATGCGTTATCCAGCGTTGGATCGGCGCCGTATAGTTCAGGCTGAATTCTGTAGTATTTAGAGTTTTTTACCGTTGAGGCAATTTGTTGCAGATAATACGCGGTCATCTGTGGCCCCCCCTCTAGCGCGATATCAATAGCCGGTTTTGCCCAGCCAAAGGGGCCCCAGTCCTTAACTTCGGAATAAGAATACCCCTGCAATTTCTTGCCGGTGCCCAGTGAGACAATAATCATATCCTTAATGCCAGCGACATTACTGAATTTAATCGCTTCGGAATAGGCGCAGAGCGCCGGGTCGTTTGCCACCACACCGCCATCAACCAGGACAAATTTTTCGGGTACCGGGGGTAATGAATAAATACGCGCTGCCTCGAAATAGGTGGGAGCTGCTGAGGTACCCCGTAAAGCATCCCTGACCAGGAAGTCCCGATTCTTGGCGAGGGCGGAGTGTTGTTTGAAAATGACAGGAAGACGACTGCTCACGTCATAAGAAACAAAGCAGGTTGGTCTTAATAATTCACTGATTTTTGTTTCACCAAATGCTGTTTTTAATACCCTCTCCAGCTCCTTTGCAGAATATTTTTCATCGCTAGCACCACCCAGTGAACTGATTGTTTTCCAGACGCCGACATCAAAAATTTCATCCCCATCCTGAAGATAGAAATTGACGGCTTCCTGAGCGGAGAACTTGGGCTTTCCTTTCGCATCAGGGCAAACGTAAGCAGAACACAGAATGGCCCCGGTACTGGTACCGGCAACGAGATCGAAGTAATCCGCAATTCTGGCGGCAGGATTTTGTGATATATCCTGCAATTTCTTCTCCAGTGCCACAAGTAGCATACCCGGAAGGATGCCTCTGATCCCGCCACCATCGATAGACAGTATTCTCATTGCCATTTTTATGTCCTCCAAAGATAAGAAACGGGATTTAGGGGTAGGGTTGTTTCCGCTATGGCTGCAGTTAAATATAGACAGGATTTACGCTGAGTTTGTTTCATAAGAAGGGGGCTGGCAGATTGATATCCGCTCACTGCTGTACTTTTTTGCCTGTAAATGGCTTAATAGCGACCTTGTAGTATCTTATTTCATTCACAGTTAACAGGTCTGTTATTGATGAATAACCTCCATCGGCTCACCTTTTTATGTCAGCGTCTGTCTGCTGTGATGATCGTATACGGTTTTTACCTTCTTAGCCGTAGCTCAACTCTTACAACATGGACAGACAGCAATGCAACGTCGACAATTTCTCAAAAATAGCGTTCTCCTTTCGGCCGCCGGTTTAGTCGGTCCTGCGGTTATTAGTCAGACGGTTCACGCCGCTGAGCCATCCGTTGCACCAGTCGCGCGTCGGCGCTTTGTGTTATCCCAGACCTATAAACTTAACCCTCCTAAGGGCTCGAGCGGTGTAGTGAAACTGTGGATCCCGCTTCCTGTAGATACCGCGTTTCAACAAATGACGGCGCTTGCCTTTAGCGGAAACTATAAGCAAGCGTATGTCACCACTAATAATACTTATGGCGCGAAAACGCTGTTTGCCACCTGGCCTGACTCGCAGGGCGAACTGTTGATTAACGTTGATATCGACATTGAAACCGCCGACTGGGAACCGCTGAAGCAGGACGCGTTGAAAACCTGGCAAGCGCCGGAGCAGATTATTTACCCGCTGGATGTAAAACCGTACCTTTTGCCGACGGCACATACCCCAGTTGATGGGCTGGTTCTGGAAACCGCACGTAAAATCACCGGTAATGAGCAGGATCCGCTGAAAAAAGCACGCCTGATTTACGAGTGGGTGAGTAGCCATATGGAGCGCGATAACGACGTTATCGGCTGCGGCACGGGGGATGTAGCGGAGATCTTAAAAAGCGGTAAGCTCAAAGGAAAATGCACCGACATGAGCTCCGTTTTTGTGGCTCTGGCGCGGGCCAGCGGCATTCCGGCGCGCGAACTGTTTGGTATCCGTCTGGGCAAAGCCAATAAGCTCGAACGTTACTCGAAAAGTGCTTTTGGCAAAGCAGACAGCGCAGGCGTTGCTGATGTGAGCGGTGGGCAACATTGTCGTGCCGAGTTCTATCTGGCCGGTTACGGTTGGTTACCTTGCGATCCTGCTGATGTGACCAAAATGCGTCTGGCAGAGAAAAAATCGCATCAGGACGCCGATGTCCAGGCGGTAAACACTTACCTGTTTGGTAACTGGGAAATGAACTGGGTTGGATTCAACTACGGGCGTGATTTCGAGCTATATCCGGCAACGGAGCAGGGAGCCATGAACAACTTTGGCTATCCTTACGCTGAAGTCGATGGCGATCCGATCAATTTCTACGATCCTAAAGCGTTCTCCTACAGCTATGTTGCCACAGAACAACGCTAAAGGGGCGGGACTCACCCTGTTGACGGCCGCGGTAGCTGCCGTCACCGCTGGCTTATGCTGCGTTGGACCGCTGCTCTACCTGCTGTTTGGTATTTCGGCGGCGAGCTTTGCTGTTTTCACCCAGTTTGAGTTTTTGCGAATTCCCTTGATGCTGGTGTCATTGGGCTTATTACTGCGCGTTTTCTGGCGGCTCTATTTCTCCAGGCGGCTGTGGTGCTCCGGGTGGCTAACTCTGAAGCAAGCGCGCGTTCTCTACTGGTGTGCGCTGGCGTTGATTTTGCCGGTGCTCTTTTATCCAACGCTCGTTGCCTGGTTTTATGAGGTATTTGAATGAAAATCTTCACATTAGTTGCATGCTTGTTGCTGCCGCTGTTGGCTCAGGCGACCAATCAAAAAGTGGTGCTGGATATACAAAATATGACCTGCTCGCTATGCGTTATTTCGGTCAATCAGGCGCTACGTGAAACCGACGGCGTGATTAAAGCAAAGTCCTCCCTAAAAACCCGACAAGCAGAAGCGATTGTGCCAGAAGGTTTCCCAACCGATACTTTACTTAACGCGGTAGCGAAAACGGGCTATACCGCAACGCTCAACCGCATTGAACAACAGTAAATCACCTGCGGGTGGTTTTATTGTGTTTTCCCGGTATGATGCCCGGCGGCTTCGTGTTCTCTTTTGTGTGTTAACTTCCGGAATTCCCCTCGTTTCCTGTTAACCTGAACAGGCGGCAACTGTATGCCGCATATGCCCATTTGTATCTGTTATCCCTCCAGCCATGTAGGATGATCACAGGCAAGATTTTTTGACTAAGGAAAAGCGTTATGAAAACGGGACCATTAAACGAGAGCGAACTGGAATGGCTGGATGATGTACTGACTAAGTACAATACAGACAAGGCTATTCTGGATGTGTCAGAACTGGATGGTTTGCTGACGGCGGTGCTGAGTTCACCGTATGAAATTGAACCAGAGCAGTGGCTGGTCGCGATTTGGGGCGGCGCGCAGTATGTCCCTCGCTGGTCCTCCGAAAAAGAAATGACGCGTTTCATGAACCTGGCGTTTCAACATATGGCGGATACGGCCGATCGTCTGGATGAATATCCTGAGCAGTTTGAGCCGTTGTTTGGTTTGCGTGAAATTGACGAGCATGAACTGACCATCGTTGAAGAGTGGTGCTTTGGTTATATGCGCGGCGTTGCACTGTCAGACTGGTCCGCGTTACCGGACACGTTAAAACCAGCACTTGAGGCTATTGCGCTGCACGGTACGGAAGAGAACTTTGCGGTGGTTGAGAAATTGACACCTGAGGCGTTTGAAGAGAGCGTCGATGCCATCCGCCTGGCTGCGCTGGACCTGCATGCTTACTGGATGGCGCATCCTCAGGAAACGCCGGTCAAAGTACCGGTGAAAGTGGATGCCAAAGTAGGGCGCAATGACCCTTGCCCCTGTGGCAGCGGCAAGAAATATAAGCAGTGCTGTTTGCATTAACAGAAAGGGGCGAAAGCCCCTTTGTTTTAACCCACTTCTGGTAGTAATCCTGCTGCAATAGAAAACTGTACTGCTATCACCACAATGCCGCACAAAAATACCAGTGCCAGCGCCGGAGCACCGCCGGCTACGCGGTAGTTGGCCTGCGGATTATGTTTTCTGCTCTGCCAGGCCAGCATCGAGGGAATGAGCAGCGCCAGCACAGCCAGGGCAACGCCCGCATACCCTAATGCCATGACAAAACCACGCGGATAGAACAGCGCGAATGCCAGCGGCGGCAGGAAGGTCACCACGCCGGTTTGCATTCTTCCCGCTACGGTATTGCGGCGCTGGAAGAGGTCGGCCAGGTAGTCAAATAATCCCAATGCAACGCCGAGGAAAGAGGTTGCCAGCGCGAGGTCGGCAAACAGATGTACCGCCAGTTCGACGTGCGGCGAAGCCACGACTTCACGCAATGCCTGCAATAAGCCGTTTAAGCCTGCGTGGTTGGCTAAAAGCCCCATGAACGTTGTCGAGTTAATGCTGCCAAGCGTCGCCAGTTGCCAGAAGATATAGGCGACCAGTGGAATAGCGCTACCCGTAATAAACACCCAACGCAGTTTACGGATGTTACCGTTCATATAGCTGACGATACTGGGAACACTGCCGTGAAAACCGAACGAGGTGAAGATGACCGGGATTGCGGAGAGCGCCAGCCCCTGTTGCAGCGGCAGCGTAAGCAGGTTCACTTTATGGATATGCGGCATTAACAGAGCCAGCATCGCCACCAGGAAGATTATCTTGGCGCTGAATAGCAGACGGTTGAATAGATCGACCAGCGAGGTCCCAACACAAACCACGCCACCGGCAACAAAGGTGAACAGCAGTACGCCTGTTGTCGGAGATATATTTGTTCCGGTCCAGTCGCTGATGCTGGAGGCCAGCAGTTCACCTGCACCACTGATGTACGCCGCCGTCAGGGCATACATTAAAAACATCATGCTAAAGCCCGTTATCCATTGTCCGTAACGACCAAGATAACGTTTTGCCAGTGTACCCAGCCCGGTGTCTGCCGGGACATGTTGATATACTTCAAGCAGCAGCAGCGCGGTGTAGCACATCAACGCCCAAAGACTGACTAACAATACCAACGTGACGCTAAACCCCACGCCTGCCGCAGCCAACGGCATTGCCAACATACCGGCACCAATCGTGGTTCCCGCCACGATAAAAATACTACCCAGGGTTCTGTTTTTCACGCTTTCCTCTGTCCCAGAGATAATCAACGGTTATATCTGCGGCGCAGGTTAAGGCAAAACGCTATGTTCGTCAAATCGCCGTTACAATGGTTGTACATTAATGTTTACGATGTTTTTGACCATTAAGATGTATAACAAATGACATTTATCTGCGGATAAACCTGCGTTAGCGCAAAGCAGCGCCGTGCGGTTCACATTAGGCTACGGTCTTTATTGAGGAGGTAGTATGGAATCTATTCACGGTCACGAAGTGCTCAACATGATGATTGAATCTGGCGAGCAGTATTCAAATGCCAGCCTTGAAGCGGCGATTACGGCACGTTTCGGCGAGCAGGCACGTTTCCACACTTGTTCTGCGGCAGATATGACGGCAGGCGAGCTGGTGGCGTTTTTAGCGGCGAAGGGAAAGTTTATTGCAAAAGAAGACGGCTTCTCTACGCACGAAAGCAAGATCTGCCGTCACTGATTTTAATGGGTAATGATGGCGGGTTGCCTTCATTACCCCAAAATATTAATTCTGCGTATCAAGCGTAGCCAGTTCTTTATCGATGAAATAAAGACCTTCGCCGCTTTTCCCTGCCAGCGACAGCTTATCAATAACAGATTTAAATAATTTCTCTTCTTCATGCTGCTCGGCAACATACCATTGCAGGAAATTAAAGGTTGGATAATCCTGGTGGGTCATTGCCGCGTGTGCCAACTCATTAATTTTCTGGGTGATCAGCTGCTCGTGTTCGTAAGTGACACGGAACAGTTCATCCAGAGACGCATATTCAGCAAAAGGGGAAGAAACGGTATTAATACGCGGCAAGCTGCCGGTATCGGTCAGGTAATCGAACAGACGCTGCATGTGCGTCATCTCTTCCTGAGCGTGACGGCGCAAAAACGCGGCGGCACCTTCGAAGCTGTGATAGCTGCACCACGCGCTCATCTGTTGGTAGAGCAGAGATGAATATAATTCAAGATTCATTTGCTCATTCAGTTGGTCGATCATTTCTGTTTTCAGCATGGTTCTGCTCCACAAACATTATTATATATTGACGTGGCGTCACTATAATTTGTTATTTAATTATTTGCAAAAGGTAAAATAATAAATTTATTTATTAAAAATGCGAATGGGAATAAAACGCATTAACGATATTAAGCGGGGGATATAAATAATAAAGTGGTAAAAGACCAGCAACAATGTGCTGGTCGGAAATATTAATAATTGAATGAGGGGGATTGCGATACCGCGACACCATGACACTGCCAGGCGAGTGTAATTTTGGTATTTAAGCACAGAGAGCCTGCATATACGCTGCAGGTTGACACCGGCTGACCAAACGCTTCAGCGCTGGCATAGCCCAGGCGCTGACACTCTTTGGTGGCTGTCCCTTGGGTAACGTAGTCATCGGTACGTGCTGTTTGTAACATGGCCTGATTATAAGTCAGGCGAACCACACCAGTGATGGCGCTGGCTTCGCTGACCTGTGCCTGTTTTGTAATTGTGCATCCTGTCAGCACGAGCGGCAAAAGCGCTAGGATAAAGGTCTTCATGAGATCGCTCTGAAAGTTCGAAGATACACTATCATGGCATACAGAGGCCCTCATCAATGGCTTGAATAGCCCGAAGATCACCTGTGATTAATCACAACGAGGTCATTCGTTTGAGGCAATTCTGAACTGTTCAGACAAGAATGTGAGCGCAACTTTGTTTTTTAAAACTAAATTTCATTAAATTTGAAAGTGTGATTGCAAAATAGTAATGTGGTTGAATGTTATGACTTTCAGCGGGCTACCGCAGCGCATTCAGGAGAGTACAGAATGAAAATTGCATTGATGATGGAAAACAGCCAGGCAAGCAAAAACGCCATCATCCATAACGAGCTTAAAGCCGTTGCGGATGAGAAAGGTTTTCCGGTCTATAACGTTGGGATGAGCGATGAAAATGATCATCATCTGACCTACATCCATTTAGGAATTATGGCCAGCATCCTGCTTAATTCCAAAGCGGTTGATTTCGTGGTCACCGGTTGCGGCACGGGCCAGGGGGCAATGATGTCACTGAATATCCATCCGGGTGTGGTGTGTGGTTATTGCCTCGATCCTGCAGATGCGTTCTTGTTCTCTCAGATCAACAACGGCAACGCGCTTTCTCTGGCATTCGCCAAAGGTTTTGGCTGGGGTGCTGAGCTGAATGTGCGCTATATGTTTGAAAAAGCGTTCACCGGACGTAACGGGGAAGGCTACCCACCGGAGCGTAAAGAGCCGCAGGTGCGTAACGCCGGTATTCTGAATCAGGTGAAAGCGGCTGTGGTAAAAGAAAATTATCTGGACACGCTACGCGCTATCGATCCTGAGCTGGTGAAAACCGCTGTATCAGGCCCGCGCTTCCAGCAGTGCTTCTTTGAAAACTGCCAGGACAAAGCAATCGAAGCGTTTGTACGCGAGGTAATTGGCTAAATCCTGTTGGCCCGGCAGCGTTCACCCTCCGGGCTACCTGTTCTTGTTCGATACTGCACTTCCTGCATCACGGGTGAGTCGCAGCGAATCCACCATACCTACCAGACAAATAATGGCAATAGCGACAAAGGCCAGCCGGAAACTGATCCCTGGAATATTGCCCAATGCCAGCCTTTCACTGACCACATCGCCAATGCGGATCCCAATAGCGGCTAAAGAAATGCCCAATCCTACCGCTAATTGTGTCGCTGTACTGAACAGCGTATTAGCGTAGCTCATTTGTGCCGCGGGGACGTCCGCGAAGGCAAGCGTGCTGACGCCGGTAAACTGAATTGAGCGGAACACACCGCCCAGATACAACACCAGCAAAATAACCCACACGGGGGTCTGCGGCGTAATTAAAGCACAGGCCAGCAGCGCCAGAACGTTAAGCGCACCGTTAATCAACAGCAGTTTCTTAAAGCCCAGCCAACGTATCAACGGTGTGGTGGCCGGTTTAATCGTCAGATTGCCCACAAATACCGCCAGCACCAGCGAACCCGCGTGAAAAGCGTTCATGCCAAAACCTACCTGAAACATTAACGGCAGCAGAAACGGCACGGCGCTGATAGAGGCACGAAACAGCGATCCGCCATACATGGTGACGCGAAAAGTAGGGACGTTCATGGCATCAAGGCGAATCATTGGCCATGCGGCGCGACGAAAATGATGCAGGGCAAACAGAAATGTCACTGTTCCTAGCGCCAAAAGTCCGGCGGTCAGCCAGCCCTGAGGCTGTTGGGTTCCCAGTAACTCCATGGCATACACCAGGCTTACCATCGCAACAGAGGTTGCGATAAATCCCGTTATATCAAATGGGCGGCGCTCGTCGTCATGAATATCCGGGATAAAACGTAGCGCCAGCGCAATCGCCAGTATCCCGAGCGGTACATTGATGAAGAAGATCCAACGCCAGTTGGCATAGCTGGTAATGAATCCGCCAAGGGGGGGGCCAATGATGGGGGCGACTAACGCGGGCCAGGTCAGGGTCGCAATAGCGGTGATCAACTGATGTTTAGGCGTGGTACGCAATACCGCAAGTCGGCCAACCGGAACCATTAGCGCGCCACCTACACCCTGTAAGATTCGCATGGCGACAAAGCTCTCAAGGCTTTCGGACAAACCGCATAAAACCGAGGCGAGAGTAAATATCGCCAGCGCCAGGGTAAACACCTTTCGGGCACCGAAGCGATCCGCAATCCAGCCGCTGGCGGGAATCAGCACCGCGAGGGTGATCAGATAGGCGCTGATACCTATGTTCAGGTCTACCGCTTGCACGGCAAAACTCTTCGCCATGTCGGGCAGTGCGGTGGCAATCACCGTGCCGTCAATAAACTCCATAAAGAAAGCCCCGGCAACAAGTAATGCAGCCGGGGATAGACCGCGTTTGTTCTCAACCGCTATATGTTCACTCATGTTGTGCTTGCCATCTCAAAAGAAACTGACTGGATCTATTTTTATTTTCCAGCGCATTCGTAATGCATGCGCGGCTATCGTTTCGTTCGTTGAATAGGTACTATGACGACCTTTCTATAAGGAGCTCACTATGTCCCAAACACTGAATGCCGATCAGGAACTGCTCTCGGACGTTGTTGCCTGTCAGCTGGTTATCAAGCAGATTCTGGATGTACTTGATGTTATTGCCCCAGTAGAAGTGCGGGAGAAAATGTCCAGCCAACTGAAAAGCATCGATTTCTCCAGCCATCCTGCGGGCGCCGATCCGGTTACTATGCGCGCAATACAAAAAGCAGTTGCCTTGATCGAGTTGAAATTCACGCCGCAGAATGAATCTCACTAAAATAAACCGTTGTTTCAGGTTTTAGAAAGGTTTTTTTGCGCCTCGCAGAATGAGAGGCGTGAGCGTAGAGAAAATTAAGCACCAGCCGGATAAGGTGCGTCGCATCGTTATCCGGCATTAACACGATGAAAATTGAAGATTAGTGATGTTGATAATTCACGACGTTCAGCAGATGCTTATCGGTTTGCGCCATGCACAGTCCCGCACGTTTAGCGCTGCGGACTTCATCAAGAATCGTTTGTAACAGCACGCCATCCTGCTGCTGCTCTTTTTCCAGATCGTGAAGAAAATCAATGGTTGTTGCATCATTCAAGGCTTCTGCTTCATTGGTCAAGCGTGATAGCTTGCTGTAACGCTGTTGGTATTCATCCAGCGTTTTCTGAAACAGTTCTTCAAGAGAAGTTAGTTCATCACCCGGAACATCAATAGCCTTGACGATGGGGTTAGCCCCGGCACTTTTCATAAAATTGAACATACGCATCATTTGAGTCACGTTACCTTGTGCCTGAGTGCGTAGAAAGGTTGCGGTGCCAGTCAGGCTGTGTTCGTAACACCATTCACTGAGATGCAGGTAAAGATTCGATGCGTAGAACTCGAGGTTCATTTGTGTGTTGAGTTTATGAACAATTCCAACTGCAGCCATATCAATATCCTTATTTCCAGAAAGGGGGATGTACGTTACTTACGTCAGTGCAACGGGCTGCCGCTACACATCACCTCTACGTACAATTAAAACTGTTAGCAGAATAAATCCGTTCCGCCGGTCCTTTAGTGATCACGAATTATATTCGCTCCCGATCGAGATTCAGCATAACTCCTGTTCCGACTTAAGAAAATCCTTAAATCTGCGTATTTATGATTTTTTACATATTGTCATAGCAATATTAGTGATTTTTCTGCTTGTGTATATAAATGGTGTGAATATAAGAGATTGATATTTATGGGATTAAATCCAAGCATTAATATTGAAATGATGTTTCATATCACGAAATGGAATTTCACAATCAGGTATTGTCTCTCACCGGATGATTATCCGGCCTTGGGATGGAGAAATTTCATTATCGGGACGTGTCGGTGAACGTTATCTGCTGGCTAATTTTTTGCGCCAGATCAGTTTTGTGGAAATTAATAAAGTTAAGCGCCTGAATGATTCGGCATTTATGGTTTGGTGTATTTGGAAAAATCGAGGAGTGTGTATGAAAAAGGTTGCCGTGCTACTGGCACCTGGTTTTGAAGAGGCGGAAGCCATTGTTACCATTGATATTCTGCGCCGCCTGCAGATCGAAGTTGAAACACTGGCCTGCGCCGAGTCCCGTGCGGTGGTCAGCTATCATGACGTGCCGATGGTGACGGACAGCACGCTGGCTGCGCGTCAGACGGATCTTTACGATGCCGTTGTGTTACCGGGCGGGCCGCAGGGCAGCGTTAATCTTGCCGCCAGTAAGGCTGTCATCCAGTTTATCGCTCGCCATGACGAGGCAGGAAAACTCATTTGCCCGGTGTGTTCCGCGGCTGCGCGCGTGCTGGGTGGCAACGGCCTGCTGAAGGGGCGTCGCTACGTGTGTTCGGGGGATCTGTGGCAAAACGTAACGGATGGGGAATATATCGATGCGCCGATTGTGGAAGATGGCAACCTGATTAGCGGTAAAGGGTTAGGGCATATTTTCGATTTTGCATTGACGCTTGCGGCGCGTCTATTGGGAGATGATATTCCGGTTCGCGATCACGCTGATCACATTTATTACCGATGGTAAGCATTTTCCCGAATACTCCGGTATTCGGGAACAAGGATTCGTTGGCTGATGTTATGGACTAATCTGCTATTCCTCTTTTTTCCCGTCGACAAAACCGCGTTTTTTTATGTCATTTCCCGCTGAATTTATGTACGCAATTACTGTAATTCTGTGGTGTGATGCCGCTCTCTTATGGAGAATCAATTTCCCGCTACAAATACTCTCAGCACTGGCATTGATCTTATCAATAAAAGGTAATGCCTTGTTTTACGTCCGAATTACAAAAAATCGTCTGATTTTACCCTACATAAAAGAACGTTAAAGCTGGAGTTAACCATGCACAAATTCACTAAAGCGCTGGCTGCCATCGGTCTGGCGGCCATTATGTCACAATCCGCTATCGCTGAATCCATGAAGCTCGGTTTCCTGGTCAAACAGCCGGAAGAACCGTGGTTCCAGACTGAATGGAAATTTGCCGATAAAGCCGGTAAAGACCTTGGTTTTGAGGTGATTAAAATTGCCGTCCCGGATGGTGAGAAAACCCTTAACGCCATCGACAGCCTGGCTGCAAGTGGAGCAAAAGGGTTTGTTATTTGTACGCCAGACCCAAAACTGGGGCCAGCCATTATGGCTAAGGCGCGTGGCTACGATATGAAAGTCATTGCCGTCGATGACCAGTTTGCCAACGCCAAAGGTAAGCCGATGGATACCGTACCGCTGGTGATGATGGCGGCAACCAAAATTGGTGAGCGCCAGGGCCAGGAGCTGTACAAGGAGATGCAAAAACGCGGTTGGGATGTGAAATCCACCGCCGTAATGGCCATTACCGCCAACGAACTGGATACCGCACGTCGTCGTACTTCTGGTTCAATGGAAGCGCTTAAAGCCGCAGGCTTCCCGGAAAAACAGATTTACCAGGTCCCAACAAAATCGAATGACATCCCCGGCGCATTCGACGCCGCTAACTCCATGCTGGTTCAGCATCCTGAAGTCAAACACTGGCTGATTGTCGGCATGAACGACAACACCGTGCTGGGCGGCGTACGTGCAACCGAAGGGCAGGGCTTCAAAGCGCCAAACGTGATTGGTATCGGGATTAACGGCGTTGACGCGGTTAGCGAACTGTCTAAAGGCGAAGCGACCGGGTTCTACGGTTCACTGCTGCCAAGCCCGGACGTTCACGGCTACAAGTCCAGTGAAATGCTCTACAACTGGGTAACGAAAGGTGCAGAGCCACCGGCATTCACTGAAGTGACGGATGTGGTGCTGATTACCCGCGATAACTTCAAAGAAGAGCTGGCGAAGAAAGGCTTAGGCGGTAAGTAACACAAATGCCGGATGTGACGTCAACGCGTCTTATCCGGCCTACGAATTGCGTCCTCAGAAGGCCGGATGAGGCAAAGCCCCCCTCCGGCATAAAGATCTGACTCACGGAGACGTTATGCAACAGTCTACCCCGTATCTCTCATTTCGCGGCATTGGCAAAACGTTCCCCGGCGTTAAGGCGCTGACGGATATCAGTTTCGACTGCTATGCCGGACAGGTGCATGCGCTGATGGGCGAAAATGGCGCCGGGAAATCAACACTCTTAAAAATTCTCAGCGGTAACTATGCGCCAACGACGGGATCATTGACGATCCGCGGACAAGAAGTTTCCTTCGCGGATACCACTGCCGCGCTCAGCGCCGGCGTCGCCATTATTTATCAGGAACTGCATCTTGTCCCGGAAATGACCGTTGCCGAGAATATTTATTTAGGGCAGTTACCGCACAAAGGCGGGATTGTGAACCGCTCGCTGCTGAACTATGAAGCAGGAATCCAGCTGAAGCATCTGGGAATGGATATCGATCCCGATACCCCATTGAAATACCTCTCCATTGGTCAGTGGCAGATGGTGGAGATTGCAAAAGCGCTGGCGCGAAATGCCAAAATTATCGCCTTTGATGAACCGACCAGCTCCCTGTCGGCTCGTGAGATTGAGAATCTGTTTCGTGTCATCCGTGAGCTGCGCAACGAAGGACGCATCATTCTGTACGTTTCGCACCGTATGGAGGAGATTTTTGCTCTCAGCGATGCCATCACTGTGTTTAAGGATGGTCATTACGTCAAAACGTTCACGGATATGCAGCAGGTCGATCACGACGCGCTGGTGCAGGCGATGGTCGGGCGCGACCTCGGGGATATCTATGGCTGGAAATCCAGACCGTATGGCACAGAGCGTCTGCGGTTGCATGAAGTAAAAGCCCCGGGCGTGCGTACGCCAATCAGTTTATCCGTGCGAAGCGGTGAAATTGTCGGGCTGTTTGGCCTGGTGGGGGCCGGACGTAGCGAATTAATGAAAGGACTGTTCGGTGGTACGCGTATCACGGCGGGCCAGGTATTTATTGATGAACAGCCTATCGATATCCGTAAACCAAGCCATGCCATTGAAGCAGGGATGATGCTGTGCCCGGAGGATCGCAAAGCCGAAGGGATCATTCCGGTCCATTCAGTGCGCAACAACATCAACATTAGTGCACGACGTAAGCATGTTCTGGGGGGATGCGTGATCAACAACGGCTGGGAAGAGACCAATGCCGATCACCATATTCGTTCACTCAACATCAAAACACCGGGTGCAGAGCAACTGATCATGAATCTCTCCGGCGGTAATCAACAGAAGGCTATCCTCGGTCGTTGGTTATCGGAAGAGATGAAGGTGATTTTGTTGGATGAGCCTACACGCGGCATTGATGTAGGCGCCAAGCATGAAATTTACAACGTGATTTATGCCCTCGCAGCGCGCGGTGTGGCCGTATTGTTTGCTTCCAGTGACCTGCCAGAAGTGCTCGGTGTCGCCGATCGTATTGTGGTGATGAGAGAAGGCGAAATTGCCGGTGAGTTACTTCATGAACAGGCGGATGAGCGCCAGGCGTTGAGCCTTGCTATGCCTAAAGTCAGCCAGGCTGTAGCCTGAATAAGGAGAGTATGATGTCTTCCGTTTCTACATCGGGTTCTGGCGCAGCGAAGTCGGCGCTAAATCTGGGCCGCATTTGGGATCAATACGGTATGCTGGTGGTGTTCGCCGTGCTGTTCCTCGTTTGTTCCCTGTTTGTGCCAAACTTTGCCACCTTCATCAATATGAAGGGACTGGGACTGGCAGTATCGATGTCGGGCATGGTCGCGTGTGGGATGCTGTTTTGTCTGGCATCCGGTGATTTCGACCTGTCTGTCGCATCTGTGATTGCTTGTGCTGGTGTTACCACTGCCGTAGTCATTAACATGACTGAAAGTTTGTGGATTGGCGTGGCTGCCGGACTGCTGCTCGGTATTCTGTGTGGCCTGGTGAATGGGTTCGTGATTGCGCGGTTAAAAATTAACGCCCTGATCACTACTCTTGCGACGATGCAGATTGTACGTGGTCTGGCTTATATTATCTCCGACGGTAAGGCTGTCGGGATTGAAGACGAGCGTTTCTTTACACTCGGTTATGCTAACTGGTTTGGTCTGCCTGCGCCTATCTGGATCACTGTCGTTTGTTTCATTGTCTTTGGTTTACTGCTGAACAAAACCACGTTTGGTCGTAATACGCTGGCCATTGGGGGCAATGAAGAGGCGGCGCGCCTGGCAGGGGTTCCTGTTGTTCGTACCAAGATTATTATCTTTATTCTTTCCGGTCTGGTATCCGCCATTGCCGGGATTATCCTCGCATCGCGTATGACCAGCGGCCAGCCAATGACCTCAATCGGTTATGAGTTGATCGTGATTTCAGCCTGCGTGTTAGGGGGCGTTTCGCTTAAAGGTGGCATCGGAAAAATCTCATATGTGGTGGCCGGGGTGTTAATCCTGGGTACGGTTGAGAATGCGATGAACCTGCTGAATATCTCTCCGTTCGCGCAGTATGTGGTACGTGGCCTCATCCTGCTGGCGGCGGTGATCTTCGACCGTTACAAGCAAAAAGCGAAGCGTACCGTTTGATGATTTAAACCCTAACTTTTTAGTCTAGCTTCTGCCCATCGCCAGCCGCTACCCGGCTGGCGATTGTTTTTCCAAATGGCGAGCATGGTCACACTGTCTATACTTATATCCGTCATACATCATCTATACGCCGCGATCCGCGTGGCGTTCTGACTATGATGAGGAGGATAACCGGGTGACAGCATCACTGATCTTACCCCCTGAACAATCTGTAAACTGTGCTTACTTTTTTGATCTCGATGGGACACTTGCTGAGATTAAACCCTTTCCCGACCAGGTCGTTGTCCCTAAGGCAATCCTGCAATGTTTACATCAGTTAGCGACGCATAATGCGGATGCGCTGGCATTGATTTCAGGGCGCTCAATGGTTGAGCTTGACGCACTCACTACTCCGTTTCGTTTTCCGCTTGCCGGAGTGCATGGGGCAGAACGCCGTGACATCAATGGTCAAACGCACATAGTACACCTGCCTGAAGGTATCGAGCGTGAAGCTGGGGCTTTATTACACGCAGCGTTAGTGACGTTACCGGGGACGACGCTGGAAACCAAAGGTATGGCTTTCGCGTTGCACTATCGCCAGGCACCCGAACACGAAGCTGCGCTGATTACCCTGGCTGAACGCATCACGCGCAGATGGCCGCAGCTTGCTCTGCAGCACGGAAAATGTGTCGTGGAAATAAAGCCTAAGGGCAGCAATAAAGGCGACGCGATAGCTGCATTTATGCAGGAAGCGCCTTTTGCTGGCCGGATCCCTGTGTTTTTCGGTGATGATCTGACAGATGAAACAGGATTTGCTGTGGTTAACCGCGCTGGCGGTATTTCCGTGAAGGTGGGGATCGGGCCGACGCAGGCGACATGGCGTCTGGATGGCGTCAGGGATGTCTGGCGCTGGCTGGAGCAAATTAACTCTTCACAGCAAGAATCGAAAGCAACGAATAACAGAAGAGGTGGCTATGAGTCGTTTAGTCGTAGTATCTAATCGTATCGCCTCACCAGATGACAAAGGGAGCGCGGGTGGGCTCGCGGTCGGTGTACTGGGCGCGTTAAAAGCTGCTGGTGGTCTGTGGTTTGGCTGGAGTGGTGATACAGGTAATGAGGATAAACCGTTAAAAAAAGTCACGCGTGGCAATATCACCTGGGCCTCGTTTAATTTGAGTGAGCAAGATTACGAAGAGTATTACTGCCAGTTTTCAAATGCGGTTTTATGGCCCGCATTTCACTATCGACTGGATTTAGTTCAGTTTCAGCGCTCTGCCTGGGAAGGCTACCAACGGGTTAATGCCTTACTGGTAGATAAACTTCTGCCGCTGCTTGGCGATGACGACATCATCTGGATTCATGATTACCATCTGTTGCCGTTTGCCTGCGAGTTACGTAAGCGCGGTGTGAATAACCGCATCGGTTTTTTCCTGCATATTCCTTTTCCGACGCCGGAAATTTTTAATGCGCTCCCTCCATATCTGGCGCTACTTGAGCAAATGTGTGACTTTGATTTACTTGGTTTCCAGACCGAAAACGATCGCCAGGCTTTTCTGGACTGTCTCGCAGCCCAGACTCGGGTGTCCACGCATAAAGATAAGCAGCACCTGGCATGGGGAAAAGCGTTTCGCACTCAGGTCTATCCCATCGGTATCGAACCTGATGAGATTGCACGACAGGCGTCCGGGCCGCTGCCGCCAAAACTGGCGCAGCTAAAAGCGGAGCTTAAAAATGTGCAGAATATTTTCTCCGTGGAGCGTCTGGATTATTCCAAAGGCTTGCCGGAGCGCTTTCAGGCCTACGAGGCCTTACTGGAACATTATCCGCAGCACCACGGTAAAATTCGCTATACGCAGATAGCGCCGACCTCGCGTGAAGAGGTGCAGGCCTATCAGGATATTCGCCACCAACTGGAAACAGAAGCAGGGCGAATCAACGGCAAATATGGGCAACTGGGCTGGACGCCGCTTTACTATCTGAACCAGTACTTTGATCGTAAATTGCTGATGAAGATCTTCCGCTACTCTGACGTAGGATTGGTGACCCCGTTGCGCGATGGTATGAACCTGGTGGCGAAAGAGTTTGTGGCCGCACAGGATCCTGCTAACCCTGGCGTGCTGGTTTTATCGCAATTTGCCGGGGCGGCGAATGAGCTAACCTCTGCGCTTATTGTTAATCCTTATGACCGGGATGAAGTGGCAGGCGCATTAAACCAGGCGCTGACGATGCCACTTACCGAACGCATCTCGCGCCACGCTGAAATGCTTGAGACTATCGTTAAAAACGATATCGACAACTGGCAGGCGACGTTCATCAGTGATCTTAAAACAGTCACGCCGCGTCGGAGTCAATGCCAACTGCCAGACAATATTTCTTCCTGTTCTAAACTCGCATGAAGTCCTGGCGCTGTGTATTAATCTCCGGCTAGCGGAACCAGAAGAACGTCCACCTGGCTGGTATGAATCACGCTTTTCGCTGAACAGGAAGCGCGTGAAAAAAAACTGTGGTTATGGTTGCCGTAAATGACCAGGTCAATGGCGTATTTGCGGCATACATCCAGGATATGTTCATTCAGAGCCCCATAGGTAATAAAGGTATGCTCAATGGGGTATTCTGCTTCTTTGCTAAGTTTGTCGATAAAATCCTGAGTTTCTTCCTGCATGACTTCACGCAGGTCTTCCAGCATGGGAGCTGCAAACTGGTTATACAGTTCGGGGTCTGAGACCAGTGTAATCAGGCTAATTCGGGCGTTGACAGGGCGAGCGATAGAAACCGCCTTGTCTAACAACTGCTGACTTTCAGGGGTGGCGGCAACAGCAACAAGAATGTGCGAATAGCTCATAACTCGCTCCTTTTTTTCAAGAATTATGAGGGGGCTTTTCAGCTTTACTCAGCTTACTCCATACTGCAACGTTTCCTTCCTTCATAGTGTGAATGTCATCATGATTATTCATTAATTATTCTTATAAATAGAATAATCGATTCATATTGGTTGCAGATATGTTTAGGTAACTTAAGTAAAACCCACGGCTAATGAAAACAATGTGTTAATAAAAAATAAACATACATTAACATTTGCAAGGTCGTCACATCGCGGTATTAATTAATCGCTCTAAATATTTAAGTCATTGTTTATAAAGAATTTAATTAAAAAAGTTTTTTGAGTTAAATATGTGATCCAGCTCGCTATTTCACGGGGTGATATTAACGGTCGTGAACATAATACTTTTCGCTTTTATTGCAAGAATATTCGTACATCAGGAATCGAAATGGATAATGGAAGGTTAAGAAATAAGCAAAGTAAAAGCCACGCTGATGGATTTATGTTAAGTGTTTGGCTGGTTTATGTGATCTTGATCACATATTCTTTAAATTCGCAGCATAGCTCCGTTGTATGTGTAACTGACGGCGGGTAGAGTTGCGTCGAATTAGGAAAAATCTTAGACATTTGTAAGAATTGATGTGAGCTTGTAAGGGACGCTGCCTTCTTAAAAGGGATTGTTTAGACGACGCGTAAGTGTCGTTACGCTGCTATGTATTTGACCTTTTGCTTTTTTTTACCGGGCCTTCCCGGCGACATCACGGGGTGCGGTTTTACCGCATGAAAACAATGTTGGTTATTATGGATGCAAATAATGCATACATCCGAGTTGCTGAAACACATTTATGACATCAATTTGTCATATTTATTGCTTGCACAGCGTTTGATCGTTCAGGACAAAGCATCTGCGATGTTTCGCCTTGGTATCAGCGAGGAAATGGCGGACACGTTGGCAACATTAACACTTCCTCAAATGGTCAAACTGGCCGAAACAAACCAACTGGTATGTCATTTCCGTTTCGACGATCACCAGACTGTTACTCGCCTGACGCAAGACTCCCGCGTTGACGATCTTCAGCAAATCCATACTGGTATTATGCTTTCCACACGCCTGTTAAGCGACATCGATGATGCAGCACGTAAGAAAAGGGCTTGATGATGAGCGAAAAAAGCATTGTTCAGGAAGCGCGTGATATCCAGTTGGCAATGGAATTAATCACATTGGGCGCCCGTTTGCAAATGCTGGAAAGCGAAACGCAATTAAGCCGTGGTCGATTAATCAAGCTGTACAAAGAATTACGCGGTAGTCCTCCGCCAAAAGGGATGCTCCCGTTTTCCACCGACTGGTTTATGACGTGGGAACAAAATATTCATGCGTCGATGTTTTGCAATGCATGGCAATTCCTGCTCAAAACGGGTCTCTGTAGCGGCGTGGATGCCGTAATTAAGGCGTATCGGTTATATCTTGAGCAGTGTCCGCAGCCTGAAGAAGGGCCATTGCTGGCGTTAACTCGCGCGTGGACGCTGGTGCGATTTGTCGACAGCGGATTGCTGGAGTTGTCCCAATGCAATTGTTGCGGTGGGAATTTTATCACCCATGCACACCAACCCGCAGGCAGCTTTGCCTGTAGTTTATGCCAGCCGCCATCAAGGGCCGTAAAAAGACGTAAACTTTCCCAGAATGCTGCCGATATTATTCCACAACTGCTGGATGAACAGATCGAACAGGCTGTTTAACTGATACGGTGTGGATGAACACTCCAGCAGCGGTAAGCGATTACCGCTGCTTTTTTTTGTCCTGACCTTACGTTAATTGCCCGACTGCGCATCCTGTCATAGTCAATTGCGAAAGGATGATGTCGTGCTTATCTTATTAGGTTACCTGGTTGTTATTGGTACAGTTTTCGGCGGTTACATGATGACCGGCGGACACCTTGGGGCACTCTATCAACCGGCTGAGCTGGTGATTATCGGTGGCGCGGGTATTGGGGCATTCATCGTCGGCAATAACGGGAAAGCCATCAAAGGGACGATGAAAGCGATCCCGCTGCTTTTCCGTCGTTCGAAATACACCAAAGCGATGTATATGGATCTGCTGGCGCTCCTGTATCGCCTGATGGCCAAGTCACGTCAACAGGGCATGTTCTCGCTTGAGCGCGACATCGAAAACCCAAAAGAAAGTGAAATCTTCGCTAGCTATCCGCGCATTCTTGCCGATGCCGTAATGCTTGATTTTATTGTCGATTATCTGCGCCTGATTATCAGCGGCAATATGAATACGTTTGAAATTGAAGCGCTGATGGACGAAGAAATTGAGACTCATGAGAGTGAGGCCGAAGTTCCGGCTAATAGTCTGGCGATGGTCGGCGACTCACTGCCGGCATTCGGGATCGTCGCGGCCGTTATGGGTGTTGTGCATGCACTGGCTTCTGCCGATCGCCCGGCAGCAGAGCTGGGGGCGTTGATTGCGCATGCGATGGTGGGAACATTCCTCGGTATTTTGCTGGCCTATGGATTTATTTCTCCGCTTGCCAGCGTTCTGCGCCAGAAAAGCGCTGAAACAACCAAAATGATGCAGTGCGTGAAGATAACGCTGCTCTCCAATCTGAATGGCTACGCGCCGCCGATTGCCGTTGAATTCGGTCGTAAGACTCTGTACTCCAGCGAACGTCCTTCGTTTATCGAACTGGAAGAACATGTTCGTGCGGTGAGAAATCCAACTGCGCAACAGACGACCGAGGACGCATGAAAAATCAGGCCCATCCCATTATCGTTGTAAAGCGACGCAAACATAAGAATCACGGTGGTGGGGCGCATGGCTCGTGGAAAATCGCCTACGCCGATTTTATGACCGCGATGATGGCCTTCTTTCTGGTGATGTGGCTCATTTCTATATCCAGCCCTAAAGAATTGATCCAGATTGCCGAATATTTCCGTACACCGCTGGCCACCGCGGTGACCGGGGGAAATCGTATTTCGAATAGCCAAAGCCCGATTCCAGGCGGCGGGGATGATTACACCCAGCAGCAGGGTGAGGTGAACAAGCAGCCGAATATTGATGACCTGAGAAAACGTATGGAACAGAGCCGCTTGAGCAAACTTCGTGGCGATCTCGATCAACTGATTGAATCCGATCCCAAACTGCGAGCGCTGCGTCCGCATTTAAAGATTGATTTAGTTCAGGAAGGGCTGCGGATACAGATTATCGACAGTCAGAATCGCCCAATGTTTAAGACCGGTAGTGCTGAAGTTGAGCCGTACATGCGCGATATCCTGCGCGCGATTGCACCAGTGCTCAACGGGATCCCTAACCGGATCAGCCTTTCCGGTCACACGGATGATTATCCTTACGCGAATGGTGAGAAAGGATACAGCAACTGGGAATTGTCTGCCGATCGCGCAAATGCATCGCGTCGCGAGCTGGTTAGCGGCGGTCTGGATGATGGAAAAGTATTACGTGTGGTAGGTATGGCCGCCACGATGCGTCTGAGCGATCGCGGTCCTGAAGACGCTATCAACCGCCGTATTAGCCTGCTGGTTCTCAATAAGCAGGCAGAAGAGGCCATTTTGCATGAAAACGCTGAAAGCCAGAATGAGCCGGTAAGTGTCTTACAACGGCCAGCGGAACTCCCGCCGGTAAGCGTTCCCACATCGCCACCAGCCAATCCGAGGTGATAGCGTGAGCATGGATATTAGCGATTTTTATCAGACATTTTTTGATGAAGCTGACGAACTGTTGGCTGATATGGAGCAACACCTTCTTGATTTGGTTCCTGAAGCCCCGGACTCCGAACAGCTGAATGCCATTTTTCGTGCAGCGCACTCGATTAAAGGCGGGGCGGGCACCTTCGGCTTTACCATTTTGCAGGAAACGACCCATCTGATGGAAAACCTGCTGGATGAAGCGCGGCGTGGCGAGATGCAGCTCAATGCCGACATTATCAACCTGTTTTTGGAAACGAAAGATATTATGCAGGAACAGCTCGACGCCTATAAAAGCTCAGTGGAGCCTGATGCCGACAGTTTTGAGTACATTTGCCAGGCGTTACGGCAGTTAGCGCTCGAAGCGAAAGGTGAAACCGCACCGTCAGTTGTCAACTCAGCAAAACTGAGCGTTGTTGATAGCACCGCGATGCAGGAAGAGGCGGTTGCAAAGCCTGAACTCGCCAGTGAAGAGAGCAAAAAACGCATTACTCTCTCGCGTCTGAAAGCCAGCGAAGTGGATTTGCTGGAAGAGGAACTGGGGAACCTGGCGACCTTAACCGATGTGGTAAAAGGAAGCGACACGCTGTCAGCTACGCTTGATGGCAACCTCGCAGAAGATGACATCATTGCAGTACTCTGCTTTGTCATTGAAGCTGACCAAATTGAATTCGAAACCGTCAGCGCAGCGCCCGCGACCGTTGAAACTGAAGAGGTAGCCGTTGTCGCGAAGCCGCAGCCGGTTGCCGTTGCGCCAGCGGTGAAAGCCGCCGCCAGTGAAGCGCCACATGGGCGCGCGGAGCGTGAAAAACCAGCCCGCGCCAGCGAGTCGACCAGCATCCGCGTAGCGGTTGAGAAGGTCGATCAGCTCATTAACCTGGTCGGTGAGTTGGTGATCACCCAGTCGATGCTGGCCCAGCGATCTAACGAACTGGATCCCGTCAATCATGGCGATCTCATCACCAGCATGGGTCAGTTACAACGTAACGCCCGCGATTTGCAAGAGTCGGTGATGTCGATTCGTATGATGCCAATGGAGTATGTGTTCAGTCGTTTCCCTCGTTTGGTGCGCGATCTGGCCGGTAAGCTGGGTAAACAGGTCGAACTGACGCAGGTAGGTAGCTCAACCGAACTCGATAAGAGCCTGATTGAACGCATCATCGATCCGTTGACGCACCTGGTGCGTAACAGCCTCGACCATGGTATCGAACTGCCGGAAAAACGCCTTGAATCCGGCAAAAGCCCAATCGGCAATCTGACGCTTTCCGCCGAGCACCAGGGTGGGAATATTTGTATTGAAGTGACCGATGATGGCGCTGGCCTGAACCGCGAACGTATCCTGGCCAAAGCTATCTCCCAGGGCATGCCGATCCACGAAAACATGAGCGATGACGAAGTGGGTATGTTGATCTTCGCTCCAGGCTTTTCGACCGCCGAACAGGTGACGGATGTCTCTGGACGCGGCGTGGGTATGGATGTGGTGAAGCGAAATATCCAGGAGATGGGCGGCCATGTTGAGATCCAGTCCAAACAGGGACAGGGGACCACTATTCGCATTCTGCTGCCGCTGACGCTGGCGATCCTCGATGGGATGTCCGTGCGCGTGGCGGATGAGGTCTTCATTCTGCCACTAAATGCCGTTATGGAATCGCTGCAACCGCGCGAAGAAGATCTCCATCCGTTGGCCGGAGGCGAACGCGTTCTGGAAGTGCGTGGCGAATATTTACCGCTGGTTGAGTTGTGGAAGGTCTTTGAGGTTGAAGGCGCTAAAACTGAAGCGACTCAGGGCATTGTGGTTATTTTACAAAGTGCAGGGCGTCGCTATGCGCTGCTGGTCGATCAGTTAATTGGCCAACACCAGGTAGTGGTCAAAAACCTGGAAAGCAACTACCGCAAAGTGCCAGGTATTTCTGCAGCAACGATCCTCGGCGACGGCAGCGTCGCGCTGATTGTCGATGTCTCTGCATTGCAGGGATTAAACCGCGAACAACGTGTGGCGATCACAGCCGCCTGATTGAGTGAGAAGGGAATAATATGACCGGTATGAGTAATGTAACTAAACTGGCCGGCGAACCGTCAGGTCAGGAATTCCTCGTGTTTACGCTGGGGGATGAAGAGTACGGTATCGATATCCTGAAAGTGCAGGAAATCCGTGGTTATGATCAGGTGACGCGCATCGCTAACACGCCTGCATTTATCAAAGGCGTCACGAACCTGCGTGGTGTGATTGTGCCTATCGTCGACCTGCGCGTGAAATTTAGCCAGAGTGATGTGGATTACAACGAAAACACCGTGGTGATTGTGCTGAACCTGGGTCAGCGGGTGGTTGGGATTGTGGTGGATGGCGTTTCGGATGTGCTGTCGCTGACAACGGATCAAATCCGTCCGGCACCGGAGTTTGCGGTCACGCTGTCGACGGAATATTTGACGGGATTGGGTGCGCTGGGTGACCGGATGCTGATCCTGGTCAACATTGAGAAGCTGCTGAACAGCGAAGAAATGGCGCTGCTGGATATTGCCGCATCGCATATGGCATAAAGGTAGTCAATATTATCATTCTCTGTAATATTTAGCTGGCAGTTATTAAACGCCCTCCACAATATGGAGGGCGTTTTGCTTTTAATTTTGTGTGTAGGGAAGCCAAGTAATAATGGTTGTTTTATTTTGGTTTTGAATGTTTATTGTTATTTCATTTGCTTGGTTTATTTGTATTTTTTTCTTTAATTAAAACTGGCAAGTCCTTATAGTATCTATTGTTTGCTGGCGCATATAATATAATCTACAAGTGCAATATATAAATTATTAATTGGTTGAAATAATTTATATTGTTCATGAATATATAATGAATTTGTGCCTCCTGATTTTTCTATTGGCGTAGAGGGAACTAAATATGAATGCTATATATAATATAGTCTGGAGTACGGCGCGTAATATGTTTGTGGTTGCTGGTGAGTTTTCCCGCGGTAATAATGGACTGCGTAATAGCATCAAAATAACCGGCCTGGCAACATTAATAAGTACTGCTGCTGTTAATGCTGCAGAGTTAGGCCCACAAAACGGTGCATCAATTATTTTGAGTGATAATGAAGTCGTTACGGCTAGTGGACAAACAAATACCACGGGTGTTGAGAGCATCACGACCGGCGGTGATGGCTTACAGATTGAAGGAAAAGCAACTATCAACGTATCTGGTGAAACTCTGTCTACCGGGGTTTCACTGGATAATGGCACCAAAAATGATTTAGGCACGAATACCGAAGTTCATGTCGCAGATACGGATGGCACACAAAATTCAAGTAAAAATACTACCGGAATTTTGATTTCAGCTAATAACCCGGGTACAGAGGTAACAGCATCTGGTATTAATATCGACGTTTCGGGTAAAAATAATGTTTATGGATTTAAAAATATAGGAAAAGACAGTAACGTCGATCTTGGTAGTGGAAGTTCTATTACAGCCATAACCGAAACTGATTATAGTATTGGTGGGATAGGTGATGCCCGCGGTGTTTATTTATTAGGCGGGAGTGGTACTTTCACCATGGATAATGGTTTTATCCATGCTACGAGTAAAGACAACACCGCGTGGGGGATTCAAAGCACGGGTAATGCTAAAATTGATTTAGGTAAAAATAGCCAGGTGGTTGTAGAGGGCAATAATATTGTAACCGGTATTGAGATAGGTACTGATGGTGTATTAGATGCCGATCAACTCACTATCACTGCAACAGGACTGGCAACAGATTATGGTTCTGTGACAGGTTTAAAGTTGGGTAAAAATAATCATGTTGATTTGGGAAATAACAGCAGAGTAACTATCAATGGCACCTCCGATCTTGCTGAAGGTATCTCGGTTATGGGTCCTGATGCTACGTTAATCGCCAATAATATGGATATTAATATCAGTACGACTCTGGACTGCCGCACAGGAGGGTGTACCACGCGTGGTATCGCTATTAATGAGGCCGGATCACGCATTGATTTGGGCAGCGGATCGACCATCTCAATCACCGGGTTCTATGATGGGGCTGGAGTAACGATAAACCCCGCGGCAAAAGGTTCTGAATTTATTGCTGATAATCTAACGATTGATGTAACAGGGTCTCAGGTAAATGCAATATCAATGAACACAGGTTTTATGGATTTAGGCCAAAACAGCATCATAAGCGCAGCCGGAGAGGCGACGACTCTCTGGGTGACGGGGGGCGAATTCCACGCGGATGCACTTATCGTCAATACCGCCCAGTCTGTGGGCATCATTGCGCAGGGGGGCGATGTGATGATTGGTGCAGGCAGCGTTGTTGACGGCAGAAGTTCAGCCAGGTCGGGCTCTGCGACCAGCGGTATCGCTGCGGCCTCCGGGAGTACTCTTGATTTTAAAGGGGATGCCGACAATCGAAATGTTATTTACGCGATCGATGGTTACGGCGTGTCATCCCAGTTCTACGGCGCAACGGTTAATATCGCGAATACCGATATTATCATGAGTGGGCAAAATAACCCTTACGGGCTTTGGGCGATAGGAAGTAATAATTTAAACCGTCCGGGAATAATTAATGGTGAAAACCTGACCATTGATGTGACAGCGAGTGGGGAAAATGGTTATGGCGCGGTGGTTCAGCAGGGCGGGGCAATATCGCTGATCGGTAACACCACCATTAAAACCCAGGATGGTGTCGCTATTTTTGTTCCGGTTGTTACCGACAGTGCGGGAAATCTCTTACCCGGCGGGACCGTGACTGGTTCAGGTGTAATGGATATTACGGGCAATATCATTAGCGCGGGCGAAGGCAGTATTTCACTGGATATGGCGTCTGGTTCGCGGTTTGTGGGGGAAACGTTTGTTAACACCGAGCCAACGGTAGACTCTTCGCTGAATCTCTCACTGGCTGAACAGACGCAATGGACAATTACCGGTGATTCTTCTTTAACTCAATTAAATAATGCCGGAGATATTGTATTTGATACTCCTTCACATGACAGACAGTTCAAGACGCTGACGATTAATGGAAATTATCATGGTGATAACAGTAATCTTTATCTGAACACGCAGTTAGGGGATGACAATTCACCGACGGATAAAGTGATTATCACAGGTGATACTTCCGGTAGCACGACGCTCTATGTCAATAATATCGGGGGAGAAGGGGCGTTAACAACGAAAGGTATTGAAGTGATTGATGTCGGCGGTCAGTCTGATGGCGTTTTTACTCAGGGTAATCAGGTGCAGACAGGTTTGTATGAATACCGATTGTATGAAGATGGCGGTGACTGGTATTTGCGTTCGCAGGCTGTCCCGCCGATAGACCCGGATGATGGCGACGATGTTACACCGGTAGACCCGGATGATGGCGATGATGTTACGCCGGTAGACCCGGATGATGGCGATGATGTTACGCCGGTAGACCCGGATGATGGCGATGATGTTACGCCGGTATACCCGGACGATGGCGGTGATGTCACGCCGGTATACCCGGATGATGGCGATGATGTTACGCCG
>NZ_KQ089848.1:4469897-4477298 GCF_001037575.1 Citrobacter sp. BIDMC107
ACCCGGATGATGGCGATGATGTTACGCCGGTATACCCGGACGATGGCGGTGATGTCACGCCGGTATACCCGGATGATGGCGATGATGTTACGCCGGTATACCCGGACGATGGCGGTGATGTCACGCCGGTATACCCGGACGATGGTGGTGATATTAAACCGGTAGAACCGCAATATCGGGCTGATATTGGCGCTTATCTGGGCAACCAGTGGATGGCGCGTAATCTGCAAATGCAGACCCTTTATGATCGCGAAGGGAGTCAATTACGTACAGGTGACGGCGGTATGTGGCTGCGCTTTAAAGCGGGTGAAGCGTCGTCAACAGCTGCAGACGGTCATGTGGATATTGACAACACTTATTCGCAACTGCAAATCGGTGGTGATGTGCTTAGCTGGGATAATGGTGAGCAGAGCCTGAAGGCGGGGCTGATGGTGAGTTATATTCACGCCGACACGGACAGTACGGGTAACCGTGGTGCAGATGGGAGCCGGTTCTCTGCCAGTGGTAACGTAGCCGGTTATAATCTTGGCGCTTATGCCACCTGGTTTGCGGATGCGAAAAATCACAGCGGCCTGTACGTGGACAGTTGGTACCAGTACGGGCTCTACAATAACAGCGTCGATAACGGCGATGTCGGGTCAACAGATTATGATTCGGCGGCGAGCGCGGTCTCTCTGGAAACGGGCTATCGGTACGACATCATACTTGCAAACTATAATGTCGTCAGCCTGACGCCGCAGGCTCAGGCGACATGGCAGCAATTTAAAGCGGACGCTGTCGCACAGAATGGAACGCGTATTGATGGACAAAACGGGGACAGCTGGACCACGCGCCTCGGACTGCGGGTAGATGGCAAGCTGCACAAGAATACGACGTCGGTGATCCAGCCGTTTGCAGAGGTGAACTGGTTACACACCAGTGATGATGTTGGCGTAGCATTTGATGGTGCTGAGGTGAAGCAGGATCTTCCGGCAGATCGCGCCGAGGTGAAAGTGGGTATCCAGGCGAATTTGAATAGCCAGTGGAGTATCACTGGACAAGTGGCGGGTCAAAAAGGACGTAATGACTATGGCGATCTCAGCGGTAGTTTGCTCGTACGTTACAGCTGGTAATTGATGTAAATTATCATCCAGGTGTTGTTGAAATACCCCAGTCTATGGCTGGGGTAATCTTTGTTGATTTGCTGCTCTTGTTTACTTAGCTTGCTCTTGTCTTAAAAAAGCTAAGCCTTAATTTGTTCTGTGATGTTTTCTGAAGACTCGCTTTCTTCCAGTAAACCTTCATCCTGCGCCAGCATCGCCGTTGCAATCCCGTTACCTAATACGTTGATAGCTGAACGTCCCATATCCAGGAAGTGGTCAATTCCCATCAGTAACAGGATCCCGGCAACCGGAATATTGAAGCTTGGGATGGTTGCCGCCAGTACCACCAGCGCTGAACGCGGCACACCGGCAATTCCTTTGGACGCCAGCATCAGCGTCAGCATCAGGACGGTGATTTCTGCGAAAGAGAGGTGAATATTATAGGCCTGCGCGATAAACATGGAGGCAAATGAACAATAGACCATGGAACCGACCAGGTTAAACGAATAACCGATAGGCAGCACGAATGACACGATGTTGGGTGAGCAGCCAAATTTAGTTAATTGCTCCAGCGTTTTCGGATAAGCGGCCTCAGAGCTGCTGGTGGTGAATGCGACCAGAACCGGGTCTTTCAGCATGCTCACCAGGCGAAAGACCTCTTTTTTCAGCATGACATAACCCACCGCCAACAGAACCAGGCAGGTCAGCAAAATCGCCACATAGTAGCCGCCGATAAACGATGCATAGTTAAGCAGGATCCCCAGACCCTGGGTAGAGATTACGGAAGAGATGGCGGCAAAAATTGCCAGCGGCGCGACGTACATCACGTAGCCGGTCACTTTCAGCATAATGTGGGAAACCACATCCAGCGCGGCAACCAGCGGAGCGTTAAATTTCTCTCCGAGCGATGCTCCACCAATACCGAAAAACATTGAGAACACCACGATTTGCAGGATCTCATTGTTAGCCATTGCCTCGGCTATGCTGGTTGGAATGGTATGTGTCAGAAAACCTTTCAGGCTCATGCCGCCTACGGCCAGACCGGTGTCGGTGGCTTCCAGCGGGATCGCAAGGTTTAACCCGCTCCCGGGTTGCTCAAGGGAAACCACAAACAGACCGACCAGAATAGACAATACAGAAGAGCTGATAAACCAGATCATCGCTTTGCCGCCCACGCGACCGATGGTGGACGTTTCCCCCAGGCGCATAATACCAACGGTCAGGGTGCTGAATACTAAAGGCGCAATCACCATCTTAATCAGACGTAAAAAGATGTCGGTGAGAAGCGTAATATTATCGGCCCAGGCGGTCACAACGCCGGGAGAGGCATAAGAGTGGATCACCGCACCCGACAGGATCCCCGCCAGCATGAAGATCACGATAAACAACGTGAGTTTGTTTGCATTTGCCACTAAAAAGCCCTCAGTAAGGATTTAACATTTATTGATCTGTTACTCATTTTTTATACTTATTAAGTGGTAACGAAGTATTCATCATATAAATTGGATTAAAGCGTAAACGGATACAACTTTTTTTAATTTTTTATCCATTTTGTTGTGGTATTTACGATGCGTATGTGTGATCCAAATCACACAAAAAAGTGTATTTCAGCCAATCTGGCCGTGCTCACCGATGAGTATGAATGTTATTTGCATGATAATTATGGTGTTTTTATGTGAGTAATTTGTAGTTGCTGCACACCAGTTTTACCTTCCCCTCGCCAGGCTTCACATCCCTTCAGGATTTCCTTTTTGCAAACGTAAAGTTATCTCAGCCACTGCCGATAACGTTGATAACTCGTTTTCAGGAAGGTGCCTTATGTTTAACCGTATCCGCGTTGTCACAATGCTGATGATGGTGCTGGGGGTTTTCGCACTGCTACAGCTTGTTTCCGGTGGTCTGTTGTTTTCTTCATTGCAGCAGAATCAGCAAAGTTTTGTTATTTCTAACGATCTTCGACAGCAGCAAAGTGAACTTACCTCAACATGGGATCTGATGCTGCAAACACGAATCAATTTAAGCCGTTCTTCTGCGCGCATGATGATGGATGCGTCTAACCAGCAAAGCAGCGCCAAAAACGATCTGCTGAAGAATGCGAAAGCATCGCTGGCGCAGGCTGAAACGCATTACGCAAAATTTAAAAACATCACACCGTTGCCGGAAATGGCAGAAGCCAGCGGCAACATTGAGGAAAAATATCAGCAGTACCATGCGGCCTTGGCAGAACTGGTTCAGTTTCTGGAAAGCGGCAATATGGACGCCTACTTTGCGCAGCCTACGCAGGGAATGCAAAACGCGCTCGGCGAGGCGCTGGGCAAGTACGCCAGCGTTAGCGAAAAGCTTTACGTTCAGGCATTTGATCAAAGCGCGCGGGATTACCATTTCGCCCAATGGCAGCTTGGCGTGCTGGCCGTAGTGCTGGTGCTGATTCTGGTGGTGGTCTGGTACGGCATCCGTCATACCCTGCTTAATCCTCTGTCCCGTGTTATTGCCCATATTCGGGAAATCGCCAGCGGTAACCTGACCGCAACTCTCGCCGTTAGTGGTCGTAACGAAATCGGCGAGCTGGCCAGTACGGTTGATCATATGCAGCGCTCGCTGACGGAAACCGTCACTCTGGTGCGTGAAGGCTCTGATGCGATTTATTCTGGTACCAGCGAAATTGCCAGCGGAAACACGGATCTCTCATCTCGTACGGAACAGCAGGCGTCAGCGCTGGAGGAAACCGCAGCCAGCATGGAACAGCTGACCGCAACCGTGAAGCAAAACGCGGACAACGCGCGTCAGGCCTCGCAACTGGCGAAAAGCGCCTCGGATACCGCGCAGCATGGCGGCAAAGTGGTTGATAGCGTGGTGAACACCATGCACGAAATTGCCGATAGCTCGAAGAAAATTGCCGACATTATTAGCGTCATCGATGGCATTGCCTTTCAGACCAACATTCTCGCACTGAACGCGGCGGTTGAAGCTGCCCGCGCCGGTGAGCAAGGCCGCGGCTTTGCCGTGGTGGCGGGCGAAGTGCGTAATCTGGCAAGCCGCAGTGCGCAGGCGGCGAAAGAGATTAAAGCGTTGATTGAAGATTCCGTTTCCCGGGTTGATACCGGTTCTGTACTGGTAGAAAGCGCTGGGGAAACGATGAACGACATCGTCAATGCCGTGACGCGGGTGACCGATATCATGGGTGAGATTGCCTCGGCCTCCGACGAGCAAAGCCGGGGGATTGATCAGGTTGCGCTCGCGGTCTCTGAAATGGATCGCGTTACGCAGCAGAACGCCTCTTTGGTACAGGAGTCGGCTGCCGCAGCGGCCGCTCTTGAAGAACAGGCCAGTCGCCTGACGCAGTCGGTATCGACTTTCCGTCTTGCATCACGTCCGGCCTCGACAAAACCACGCGATACACGATTACCTGCAGCGCCGAGCGCATCCTATCCGCGCCAGAGCATTGAACAAGATACGAATTGGGAAACATTTTGACTGACAGTTAAACCGCGGCCAGTGCCGCCTGATGGGAGCGTTGATGTTTAATCGTATTCGAATTTCGACCACGCTGTTTTTGATTTTAATCCTCTGCGGTGTTTTGCAGATTGGCAGTAATGGCTTGTCCTTCTGGGCATTTCGGGACGGTTTTCAGAACCTGAATCAGGTCGAACGGAGTAATCAGCAACGCGCTGCGCTGGCCCAAACCCGCGCTGTGTTATTACAGGCCAGTACGGCCCTTAATAAGGCAGGGACGCTGACCGCCCTGAGCTATCCGCCAGAGGACATCAAAACCCTGATGACCCTTGCGCGCGACAGCCTGGCGCAGTCTGAATTGATGTTTAAACACTTTATGGCGACGTCGGATTCGACGGAACAAGGCAAGGCGCTGTTTAGCGCGACGGAGAAAAGTTTCAACCAGTGGCAAAGCGATCTCGCGCATCAGGCCACCTGGCTTGAAAACAATCAGTTGTCAGATTTTCTGACCGCGCCGGTGCAGGCGGCTCAAGATGCTTTTGATGCGAATGTGAATGCGTGGCAGAGCAACATCGACCGCGTGTTGCAAACGGCAGGAGAGCAGAGTCAGCGCAATTACCATATGTCGGGGGTGATTTTCGCCACCATGGTGGTCCTGGCAGCACTGCTCACCAGCGGTGCGCTGTTCTGGTCACGCAAGATGATTGTTCAGCCGCTGGCGATTATTGGCAGCCATTTCGACAGTATTGCCGCCGGGAATCTGGCACGGCCAGTAGCGGTTTATGGGCGCAATGAGATCTCGGCCATTTTTGCCAGCCTGCAGAAGATGCAAAAGGCATTACGCGAAACAGTAAATGACGTTCGTCAGGGCAGCTCAGCCATGCATAGCGGTATTTCAGAAATCGCGATGGGCAATAACGATTTATCTTCGCGAACCGAACAGCAGGCGGCCGCGCTGGCACAAACGGCAGCCAGCATGGAACAACTTACCGCCACTGTCGGCCAGAACGCTGATAACGCGCGCCAGGCGTCAGGGATCGCCAAAAGTGCGGCAGACACAGCGCATAAAGGTGGCGAGCAGACGTCCCGGGTTGCCAGCACCATGCATGAGATTTCTGCCAGCTCGCAGAAAATCGGCGACATCATCGGCGTGATTGACAGCATTGCCTTCCAGACCAATATCCTGGCGTTGAATGCCGCGGTCGAGGCCGCCAGGGCAGGGGAGCAAGGGCGTGGTTTTGCCGTCGTCGCTGGTGAAGTGCGTAATCTGGCAAGCCGTAGCGCGCAGGCGGCGAAAGAAATTAAGGGGCTCATTGAGGAGTCAGTCACCCGGGTGCATCAGGGCTCGCAACTGGTGGATATGGCGTCGCGCACGATGACGGAAATTGTCAGTTCGGTGACCCGGGTTAACGACATCATGGGCGAGATTGCCTCGGCATCCGATGAACAGCGCAGAGGCATTGAGCAGGTGGCGCAGGCCGTCAGCCAGATGGACTCAGTGACGCAGCAAAACGCCGGGCTGGTGGAAGAAGCCGCATCCGCCACCGGACAACTCGCTACACAGGCCGATAATCTTTCCGCCTGTGTCGCATTTTTCAAGCTTGAAGAGCAAACCGTAGCAAAACAAGAGTTGGCGCAGCCGCAGGTTGTGCCCGTTGTATCCTGAATGTGATTGAGAAGGCGCTATGACATCATCTCTGCCCACCGGGCAAACGTCATTATTGTTACAGATGACACAGCGCCTCGCGCTGTCTGACGCGCATTTTCGTCGGATATGTCAATTAATCTACCAGCGTGCGGGGATCGTACTGGCCGACCACAAGCGGGATATGGTTTATAACCGCCTGGTCCGCCGTTTGCGTACCCTGGGGCTGGATGACTTTGGTCGCTATCTCAGCATGCTGGAAGCTAACCAGAACAGTGCTGAGTGGCAGGCTTTTATTAACTCCCTGACTACCAACCTGACCGCATTTTTTCGCGAAGGGCATCATTTTCCGGTGCTGTCAGATCATGCTCGTCGGCGCAGCGGTGAATACCGCGTCTGGAGCGCGGCGGCATCAACCGGAGAAGAACCCTACAGCATTGCGATTACGCTTGCCGATACCTTAGGTATGGCACCGGGCCGCTGGCGTGTTTTTGCCAGCGACATTGATACCGAAGTGCTGGAAAAGGCCAGAAACGGCATTTACCGCCTCGATGAGCTAAAGACGCTGTCACCCCAGCAGTTGCAGCGTTATTTCATGCGCGGCACCGGGCCGCATGAAGGGTTGGTACGCGTTCGGCAGGAACTGGCAGGTCATGTTGAATTTTCCAGCGTCAATTTACTGGATAAGCAGTACAACGTGCCAGGCCCTTTTGATGCCATATTTTGCCGTAACGTAATGATCTATTTCGATAAAACGACGCAGCAGGACATTTTGCACCGTTTTGTTCCACTTCTTAAACCTGACGGACTGCTGTTTGCAGGTCATTCAGAAAACTTTAGCAACCTTGTGCGCGAGTTTAGCCTGCGTGGACAGACCGTGTATGCGCATGCGCCAGGTAAGGATAAAGCATGAGTAAAATCAGGGTGTTGTCGGTAGATGATTCTGCATTGATGCGTCAAATCATGACCGAAATTATTAACAGCCACAGTGATATGGAAATGGTGGCGACGGCGCCGGATCCGTTGGTCGCCCGGGATTTAATCAAAAAATACAATCCCGACGTCCTGACGCTGGACGTGGAAATGCCGCGCATGGACGGCCTCGATTTCCTTGAGAAGTTGATGCGCCTGCGTCCGATGCCGGTGGTTATGGTTTCTTCACTGACCGGTAAAGGTTCTGAGGTCACGCTGCGGGCCCTGGAACTGGGGGCGATTGACTTT
>NZ_KQ089849.1:0-449655 GCF_001037575.1 Citrobacter sp. BIDMC107
GTAGAACCGCAATATCGGGCTGATATTGGCGCTTATCTGGGCAACCAGTGGATGGCGCGTAATCTGCAAATGCAGACCCTTTATGATCGCGAAGGGAGTCAATTACGTACAGGTGACGGCGGTATGTGGCTGCGCTTTAAAGCGGGTGAAGCGTCGTCAACAGCTGCAGACGGTCATGTGGATATTGACAACACTTATTCGCAACTGCAAATCGGTGGTGATGTGCTTAGCTGGGATAATGGTGAGCAGAGCCTGAAGGCGGGGCTGATGGTGAGTTATATTCACGCCGACACGGACAGTACGGGTAACCGTGGTGCAGATGGGAGCCGGTTCTCTGCCAGTGGTAACGTAGCCGGTTATAATCTTGGCGCTTATGCCACCTGGTTTGCGGATGCGAAAAATCACAGCGGCCTGTACGTGGACAGTTGGTACCAGTACGGGCTCTACAATAACAGCGTCGATAACGGCGATGTCGGGTCAACAGATTATGATTCGGCGGCGAGCGCGGTCTCTCTGGAAACGGGCTATCGGTACGACATCATACTTGCAAACTATAATGTCGTCAGCCTGACGCCGCAGGCTCAGGCGACATGGCAGCAATTTAAAGCGGACGCTGTCGCACAGAATGGAACGCGTATTGATGGACAAAACGGGGACAGCTGGACCACGCGCCTCGGACTGCGGGTAGATGGCAAGCTGCACAAGAATACGACGTCGGTGATCCAGCCGTTTGCAGAGGTGAACTGGTTACACACCAGTGATGATGTTGGCGTAGCATTTGATGGTGCTGAGGTGAAGCAGGATCTTCCGGCAGATCGCGCCGAGGTGAAAGTGGGTATCCAGGCGAATTTGAATAGCCAGTGGAGTATCACTGGACAAGTGGCGGGTCAAAAAGGACGTAATGACTATGGCGATCTCAGCGGTAGTTTGCTCGTACGTTACAGCTGGTAATTGATGTAAATTATCATCCAGGTGTTGTTGAAATACCCCAGTCTATGGCTGGGGTAATCTTTGTTGATTTGCTGCTCTTGTTTACTTAGCTTGCTCTTGTCTTAAAAAAGCTAAGCCTTAATTTGTTCTGTGATGTTTTCTGAAGACTCGCTTTCTTCCAGTAAACCTTCATCCTGCGCCAGCATCGCCGTTGCAATCCCGTTACCTAATACGTTGATAGCTGAACGTCCCATATCCAGGAAGTGGTCAATTCCCATCAGTAACAGGATCCCGGCAACCGGAATATTGAAGCTTGGGATGGTTGCCGCCAGTACCACCAGCGCTGAACGCGGCACACCGGCAATTCCTTTGGACGCCAGCATCAGCGTCAGCATCAGGACGGTGATTTCTGCGAAAGAGAGGTGAATATTATAGGCCTGCGCGATAAACATGGAGGCAAATGAACAATAGACCATGGAACCGACCAGGTTAAACGAATAACCGATAGGCAGCACGAATGACACGATGTTGGGTGAGCAGCCAAATTTAGTTAATTGCTCCAGCGTTTTCGGATAAGCGGCCTCAGAGCTGCTGGTGGTGAATGCGACCAGAACCGGGTCTTTCAGCATGCTCACCAGGCGAAAGACCTCTTTTTTCAGCATGACATAACCCACCGCCAACAGAACCAGGCAGGTCAGCAAAATCGCCACATAGTAGCCGCCGATAAACGATGCATAGTTAAGCAGGATCCCCAGACCCTGGGTAGAGATTACGGAAGAGATGGCGGCAAAAATTGCCAGCGGCGCGACGTACATCACGTAGCCGGTCACTTTCAGCATAATGTGGGAAACCACATCCAGCGCGGCAACCAGCGGAGCGTTAAATTTCTCTCCGAGCGATGCTCCACCAATACCGAAAAACATTGAGAACACCACGATTTGCAGGATCTCATTGTTAGCCATTGCCTCGGCTATGCTGGTTGGAATGGTATGTGTCAGAAAACCTTTCAGGCTCATGCCGCCTACGGCCAGACCGGTGTCGGTGGCTTCCAGCGGGATCGCAAGGTTTAACCCGCTCCCGGGTTGCTCAAGGGAAACCACAAACAGACCGACCAGAATAGACAATACAGAAGAGCTGATAAACCAGATCATCGCTTTGCCGCCCACGCGACCGATGGTGGACGTTTCCCCCAGGCGCATAATACCAACGGTCAGGGTGCTGAATACTAAAGGCGCAATCACCATCTTAATCAGACGTAAAAAGATGTCGGTGAGAAGCGTAATATTATCGGCCCAGGCGGTCACAACGCCGGGAGAGGCATAAGAGTGGATCACCGCACCCGACAGGATCCCCGCCAGCATGAAGATCACGATAAACAACGTGAGTTTGTTTGCATTTGCCACTAAAAAGCCCTCAGTAAGGATTTAACATTTATTGATCTGTTACTCATTTTTTATACTTATTAAGTGGTAACGAAGTATTCATCATATAAATTGGATTAAAGCGTAAACGGATACAACTTTTTTTAATTTTTTATCCATTTTGTTGTGGTATTTACGATGCGTATGTGTGATCCAAATCACACAAAAAAGTGTATTTCAGCCAATCTGGCCGTGCTCACCGATGAGTATGAATGTTATTTGCATGATAATTATGGTGTTTTTATGTGAGTAATTTGTAGTTGCTGCACACCAGTTTTACCTTCCCCTCGCCAGGCTTCACATCCCTTCAGGATTTCCTTTTTGCAAACGTAAAGTTATCTCAGCCACTGCCGATAACGTTGATAACTCGTTTTCAGGAAGGTGCCTTATGTTTAACCGTATCCGCGTTGTCACAATGCTGATGATGGTGCTGGGGGTTTTCGCACTGCTACAGCTTGTTTCCGGTGGTCTGTTGTTTTCTTCATTGCAGCAGAATCAGCAAAGTTTTGTTATTTCTAACGATCTTCGACAGCAGCAAAGTGAACTTACCTCAACATGGGATCTGATGCTGCAAACACGAATCAATTTAAGCCGTTCTTCTGCGCGCATGATGATGGATGCGTCTAACCAGCAAAGCAGCGCCAAAAACGATCTGCTGAAGAATGCGAAAGCATCGCTGGCGCAGGCTGAAACGCATTACGCAAAATTTAAAAACATCACACCGTTGCCGGAAATGGCAGAAGCCAGCGGCAACATTGAGGAAAAATATCAGCAGTACCATGCGGCCTTGGCAGAACTGGTTCAGTTTCTGGAAAGCGGCAATATGGACGCCTACTTTGCGCAGCCTACGCAGGGAATGCAAAACGCGCTCGGCGAGGCGCTGGGCAAGTACGCCAGCGTTAGCGAAAAGCTTTACGTTCAGGCATTTGATCAAAGCGCGCGGGATTACCATTTCGCCCAATGGCAGCTTGGCGTGCTGGCCGTAGTGCTGGTGCTGATTCTGGTGGTGGTCTGGTACGGCATCCGTCATACCCTGCTTAATCCTCTGTCCCGTGTTATTGCCCATATTCGGGAAATCGCCAGCGGTAACCTGACCGCAACTCTCGCCGTTAGTGGTCGTAACGAAATCGGCGAGCTGGCCAGTACGGTTGATCATATGCAGCGCTCGCTGACGGAAACCGTCACTCTGGTGCGTGAAGGCTCTGATGCGATTTATTCTGGTACCAGCGAAATTGCCAGCGGAAACACGGATCTCTCATCTCGTACGGAACAGCAGGCGTCAGCGCTGGAGGAAACCGCAGCCAGCATGGAACAGCTGACCGCAACCGTGAAGCAAAACGCGGACAACGCGCGTCAGGCCTCGCAACTGGCGAAAAGCGCCTCGGATACCGCGCAGCATGGCGGCAAAGTGGTTGATAGCGTGGTGAACACCATGCACGAAATTGCCGATAGCTCGAAGAAAATTGCCGACATTATTAGCGTCATCGATGGCATTGCCTTTCAGACCAACATTCTCGCACTGAACGCGGCGGTTGAAGCTGCCCGCGCCGGTGAGCAAGGCCGCGGCTTTGCCGTGGTGGCGGGCGAAGTGCGTAATCTGGCAAGCCGCAGTGCGCAGGCGGCGAAAGAGATTAAAGCGTTGATTGAAGATTCCGTTTCCCGGGTTGATACCGGTTCTGTACTGGTAGAAAGCGCTGGGGAAACGATGAACGACATCGTCAATGCCGTGACGCGGGTGACCGATATCATGGGTGAGATTGCCTCGGCCTCCGACGAGCAAAGCCGGGGGATTGATCAGGTTGCGCTCGCGGTCTCTGAAATGGATCGCGTTACGCAGCAGAACGCCTCTTTGGTACAGGAGTCGGCTGCCGCAGCGGCCGCTCTTGAAGAACAGGCCAGTCGCCTGACGCAGTCGGTATCGACTTTCCGTCTTGCATCACGTCCGGCCTCGACAAAACCACGCGATACACGATTACCTGCAGCGCCGAGCGCATCCTATCCGCGCCAGAGCATTGAACAAGATACGAATTGGGAAACATTTTGACTGACAGTTAAACCGCGGCCAGTGCCGCCTGATGGGAGCGTTGATGTTTAATCGTATTCGAATTTCGACCACGCTGTTTTTGATTTTAATCCTCTGCGGTGTTTTGCAGATTGGCAGTAATGGCTTGTCCTTCTGGGCATTTCGGGACGGTTTTCAGAACCTGAATCAGGTCGAACGGAGTAATCAGCAACGCGCTGCGCTGGCCCAAACCCGCGCTGTGTTATTACAGGCCAGTACGGCCCTTAATAAGGCAGGGACGCTGACCGCCCTGAGCTATCCGCCAGAGGACATCAAAACCCTGATGACCCTTGCGCGCGACAGCCTGGCGCAGTCTGAATTGATGTTTAAACACTTTATGGCGACGTCGGATTCGACGGAACAAGGCAAGGCGCTGTTTAGCGCGACGGAGAAAAGTTTCAACCAGTGGCAAAGCGATCTCGCGCATCAGGCCACCTGGCTTGAAAACAATCAGTTGTCAGATTTTCTGACCGCGCCGGTGCAGGCGGCTCAAGATGCTTTTGATGCGAATGTGAATGCGTGGCAGAGCAACATCGACCGCGTGTTGCAAACGGCAGGAGAGCAGAGTCAGCGCAATTACCATATGTCGGGGGTGATTTTCGCCACCATGGTGGTCCTGGCAGCACTGCTCACCAGCGGTGCGCTGTTCTGGTCACGCAAGATGATTGTTCAGCCGCTGGCGATTATTGGCAGCCATTTCGACAGTATTGCCGCCGGGAATCTGGCACGGCCAGTAGCGGTTTATGGGCGCAATGAGATCTCGGCCATTTTTGCCAGCCTGCAGAAGATGCAAAAGGCATTACGCGAAACAGTAAATGACGTTCGTCAGGGCAGCTCAGCCATGCATAGCGGTATTTCAGAAATCGCGATGGGCAATAACGATTTATCTTCGCGAACCGAACAGCAGGCGGCCGCGCTGGCACAAACGGCAGCCAGCATGGAACAACTTACCGCCACTGTCGGCCAGAACGCTGATAACGCGCGCCAGGCGTCAGGGATCGCCAAAAGTGCGGCAGACACAGCGCATAAAGGTGGCGAGCAGACGTCCCGGGTTGCCAGCACCATGCATGAGATTTCTGCCAGCTCGCAGAAAATCGGCGACATCATCGGCGTGATTGACAGCATTGCCTTCCAGACCAATATCCTGGCGTTGAATGCCGCGGTCGAGGCCGCCAGGGCAGGGGAGCAAGGGCGTGGTTTTGCCGTCGTCGCTGGTGAAGTGCGTAATCTGGCAAGCCGTAGCGCGCAGGCGGCGAAAGAAATTAAGGGGCTCATTGAGGAGTCAGTCACCCGGGTGCATCAGGGCTCGCAACTGGTGGATATGGCGTCGCGCACGATGACGGAAATTGTCAGTTCGGTGACCCGGGTTAACGACATCATGGGCGAGATTGCCTCGGCATCCGATGAACAGCGCAGAGGCATTGAGCAGGTGGCGCAGGCCGTCAGCCAGATGGACTCAGTGACGCAGCAAAACGCCGGGCTGGTGGAAGAAGCCGCATCCGCCACCGGACAACTCGCTACACAGGCCGATAATCTTTCCGCCTGTGTCGCATTTTTCAAGCTTGAAGAGCAAACCGTAGCAAAACAAGAGTTGGCGCAGCCGCAGGTTGTGCCCGTTGTATCCTGAATGTGATTGAGAAGGCGCTATGACATCATCTCTGCCCACCGGGCAAACGTCATTATTGTTACAGATGACACAGCGCCTCGCGCTGTCTGACGCGCATTTTCGTCGGATATGTCAATTAATCTACCAGCGTGCGGGGATCGTACTGGCCGACCACAAGCGGGATATGGTTTATAACCGCCTGGTCCGCCGTTTGCGTACCCTGGGGCTGGATGACTTTGGTCGCTATCTCAGCATGCTGGAAGCTAACCAGAACAGTGCTGAGTGGCAGGCTTTTATTAACTCCCTGACTACCAACCTGACCGCATTTTTTCGCGAAGGGCATCATTTTCCGGTGCTGTCAGATCATGCTCGTCGGCGCAGCGGTGAATACCGCGTCTGGAGCGCGGCGGCATCAACCGGAGAAGAACCCTACAGCATTGCGATTACGCTTGCCGATACCTTAGGTATGGCACCGGGCCGCTGGCGTGTTTTTGCCAGCGACATTGATACCGAAGTGCTGGAAAAGGCCAGAAACGGCATTTACCGCCTCGATGAGCTAAAGACGCTGTCACCCCAGCAGTTGCAGCGTTATTTCATGCGCGGCACCGGGCCGCATGAAGGGTTGGTACGCGTTCGGCAGGAACTGGCAGGTCATGTTGAATTTTCCAGCGTCAATTTACTGGATAAGCAGTACAACGTGCCAGGCCCTTTTGATGCCATATTTTGCCGTAACGTAATGATCTATTTCGATAAAACGACGCAGCAGGACATTTTGCACCGTTTTGTTCCACTTCTTAAACCTGACGGACTGCTGTTTGCAGGTCATTCAGAAAACTTTAGCAACCTTGTGCGCGAGTTTAGCCTGCGTGGACAGACCGTGTATGCGCATGCGCCAGGTAAGGATAAAGCATGAGTAAAATCAGGGTGTTGTCGGTAGATGATTCTGCATTGATGCGTCAAATCATGACCGAAATTATTAACAGCCACAGTGATATGGAAATGGTGGCGACGGCGCCGGATCCGTTGGTCGCCCGGGATTTAATCAAAAAATACAATCCCGACGTCCTGACGCTGGACGTGGAAATGCCGCGCATGGACGGCCTCGATTTCCTTGAGAAGTTGATGCGCCTGCGTCCGATGCCGGTGGTTATGGTTTCTTCACTGACCGGTAAAGGTTCTGAGGTCACGCTGCGGGCCCTGGAACTGGGGGCGATTGACTTTGTCACCAAGCCTCAGTTGGGGATCCGCGAAGGCATGCTGGCGTATAGCGAGATGATTGCGGAGAAAATCCGCACCGCATCGCGGGCAAAACTGGCCGCCCACAAACCCTTGGCGGCACCGACGACCTTGAAATCGGGGCCATTACTCAGTTCAGAAAAACTGCTGGTCATCGGCGCCTCAACCGGAGGAACAGAGGCAATTCGCCATGTACTCCAGCCATTGCCGCTTTCAAGTCCCGGTATTCTTATTACCCAGCATATGCCGCCAGGATTTACCCGATCGTTCGCCGAACGTCTGAACAAACTGTGTCAGATTACCGTGAAAGAGGCAGAGGACGGAGAGCGCGTTCTCCCTGGGCATGCGTATATCGCGCCTGGCGACAAGCATATGGAGCTGGCGCGCAGCGGCGCGAACTATCAAATCAAAATTCATGACGGTCCGCCGGTTAACCGGCACCGGCCCTCAGTGGATGTGCTGTTTCATTCGGTGGCGAAACATGCGGGGCGTAATGCCGTTGGGGTGATCCTGACCGGTATGGGCAACGATGGCGCAGCCGGAATGCTAGCGATGAACCAGGCGGGTGCCTGGACCATTGCGCAAAACGAAGCAAGTTGTGTGGTGTTCGGCATGCCGCGCGAGGCCATCAATATGGGTGGCGTAAGCGAAGTGGTCGATCTTAGCCAGGTGAGCCAGCAAATGCTGGTGAAAATTAGTGCCGGACAGGCAATACGTATTTGAATCAGGAGTTTATTTTTATGGCGGATAAAGAGCTTAAGTTTTTGGTTGTGGATGACTTTTCCACCATGCGTCGCATCGTGCGTAACCTGCTTAAAGAGCTGGGATTCAACAATGTTGAAGAGGCTGAAGATGGCGTGGATGCGCTGAACAAGCTACAGGCAGGGGGATTCGGTTTTGTTATTTCTGACTGGAACATGCCGAACATGGATGGACTGGAACTGCTGAAAACCATCCGTGCAGATGGTGGGATGGCTTCTCTGCCGGTGCTGATGGTCACGGCAGAAGCGAAAAAAGAGAACATCATTGCGGCGGCACAGGCAGGCGCCAGTGGCTATGTCGTGAAACCGTTCACGGCGGCGACGCTGGAAGAAAAACTGAATAAAATCTTTGAGAAACTGGGCATGTGAGGGTGTGATGATGATGCAACCACAAATTAAACCTGCTGACGAACACTCTGCAGGGGACATCATCGCGCGCATCGGCAGTTTGACCCGAATGCTGCGCGACAGCCTGCGTGAACTGGGGCTGGATCAGGCTATTGCCGAAGCGGCAGAAGCAATTCCCGATGCCCGCGATCGTCTCGATTACGTTGTACAGATGACCGCTCAGGCGGCAGAGCGCGCGCTGAACAGCGTCGAAGCTTCGCAGCCGCACCAGGACGCGATGGAAAAAGGGGCCAAAGACCTGACCAAACGCTGGGATGAATGGTTCGAAAATCCGATCGAACTGTCAGACGCTCGTGAACTGGTCACCGATACCCGTCAGTTCCTTGGTGATGTGCCCGGACATACCAGCTTTACCAATGCCCAGTTGCTGGACATCATGATGGCGCAGGATTTCCAGGATCTCACCGGACAGGTCATCAAGCGCATGATGGATGTTATCCAGGAAATTGAACGTCAGCTGTTGATGGTTCTGTTGGAAAACATACCGGAACAGGGCGCTCGTCCTAAACGTGAAAACGAAAGCTTGCTGAACGGCCCGCAGGTTGACGCCTCGAAAGCTGGCGTAGTGGCAAGCCAGGATCAGGTTGACGACCTGCTGGATAGCCTCGGGTTCTGATGAGTATTTGCCGGATGTGAGGCGTGGGCCTCTCATCCGGCTTACGCGCAATTCTGCTTAAAGCCATAAATCCCGTCTTTTTTACCGCTTACTCTTCCCATTGCTGGATAGCTGTTCTGGCATCATTCTCGCCTATATCTCTATCCAGGGTCTGATGCGTGGCAGAAGAAAGCGACGACGACAAAACAGAAGCCCCCACACCCCACCGACTTGAAAAAGCGCGGGAAGAAGGGCAGATCCCCCGATCCAAAGAGCTAACCTCACTACTTATTTTGCTGGTGGGCGTGTGCATTATCTGGATTGGCGGGGAGTCGCTTGCCCGCAGGCTGGCCGGTATGCTGTCGGCCGGATTACGTTTTGACCACAGTATGGTCAACGATCCAAACCTGATCCTCAGCCAAATCATCCTGCTGATTAAAGACGCGATGATTGCGCTGTTGCCGTTGATTACCGGCGTCGTTCTGGTGGCATTAATCTCCCCGGTGATGCTTGGCGGCTTGATTTTCAGCGGTAAATCCCTGCAACCCAAATTCTCTAAGCTGAATCCGTTGCCGGGCATTAAGCGCATGTTTTCCGCGCAAACCGGCGCAGAACTGCTCAAAGCGATACTGAAGTCGACGTTAGTGGGCAGCGTGGCCGGGTTTTATCTCTGGCACAAGTGGCCAGAGATGATGCGGCTGATGGCGGAATCTCCGATTACGGCAATGGGCAACGCCCTGGATTTAGTCGGCATGTGCGCGTTGTTGGTGGTGCTTGGTGTCATTCCGATGGTGGGATTCGACGTTTTTTTCCAGATTTACAGCCATCTGAAAAAGCTGCGCATGTCTCGCCAGGATATCCGTGACGAATTTAAGCAAAGCGAAGGTGACCCGCACGTTAAGGGCAAAATTCGCCAAATGCAGCGCGCGGCCGCTCAGCGTCGCATGATGGCGGATGTACCAAAAGCAGACGTTATTGTCACTAACCCTACGCACTACTCAGTGGCGTTGAAGTATGACGAGAACAAAATGAGTGCGCCGAAAGTTGTCGCTAAGGGGGCCGGGCTGGTTGCGCTGCGCATTCGTGAAATTGGCGCAGAGCACCGTGTCCCTACATTAGAAGCGCCACCACTGGCGCGTGCGCTCTATCGCCATGCTGAAATTGGTCAGCAAATACCGGGTCAATTATATGCCGCCGTTGCCGAAGTGCTGGCATGGGTATGGCAGCTAAAACGCTGGCGTCTGGCTGGCGGCAAACGTCCACCACAACCTGAAAACCTTCCGGTGCCTGAAGCACTGGATTTCATGAACGAGAAGAATACTGATGGCTAATCTGGTCGCGATGCTGCGTCTGCCCAGCAACCTGAAATCCACGCAATGGCAAATCCTTGCCGGACCGATCCTCATCCTGCTGATCCTGTCGATGATGGTGCTGCCGCTGCCGGCTTTCGTCCTCGATTTGCTGTTCACATTTAACATTGCGCTGTCGATCATGGTGCTGCTGGTGGCGATGTTCACCCAGCGTACGCTGGAATTTGCCGCATTCCCGACGATTTTGCTGTTTACCACATTATTACGCCTGGCGCTGAACGTTGCGTCGACCCGTATCATTTTGATGGAAGGACACACCGGCGCGGCGGCGGCGGGGAAGGTGGTTGAAGCTTTTGGTCACTTCCTGGTGGGCGGTAACTTTGCGATCGGCATCGTGGTCTTCGTGATTCTCGTCATCATTAACTTTATGGTAATCACCAAAGGTGCAGGGCGTATCGCCGAGGTTGGCGCGCGCTTCGTGCTGGATGGTATGCCCGGCAAGCAGATGGCGATTGATGCGGATTTGAATGCCGGTCTGATTGGCGAAGATGAAGCTAAAAAACGACGCTCGGAAGTGACCCAGGAAGCGGATTTTTACGGCTCAATGGACGGTGCGAGTAAATTCGTCCGTGGAGACGCCATTGCCGGTATTTTGATCATGGTGATCAACGTAGTCGGCGGTCTGTTAGTTGGGGTGTTGCAGCATGGTATGAGCATGGGCAGCGCTGCGGAAAGTTATACCCTGCTGACCATCGGTGACGGGCTGGTGGCACAAATTCCTGCGCTGGTTATCTCTACCGCGGCGGGCGTTATCGTGACCCGCGTGAGTACCGACCAGGACGTAGGCGAACAGATGGTGACCCAACTGTTCAGCAATCCTAGTGTCATGTTGCTCAGTGCGGCGGTACTTGGACTTTTGGGCCTGGTTCCGGGCATGCCGAACCTGGTGTTTCTGATGTTTACTGCCGCATTGCTGGGCCTGGCCTGGTGGATGCGCGGTCGTGAGCAAAAAGCGCCAGATGAACCGCAGCCGGTGAAAATGCCGGAAAACAACTCCGTGGTGGAAGCCACGTGGAACGACGTGCAGTTGGAAGATTCGCTGGGAATGGAGGTAGGTTATCGCCTGATCCCAATGGTGGACTTTCAGCAGGATGGCGAGTTACTGGGGCGAATTCGCAGTATTCGTAAGAAATTTGCTCAGGATATGGGCTTCCTGCCGCCGGTGGTACACATCCGTGACAATATGGATCTGCAGCCGGCCCGCTATCGAATTTTGATGAAAGGGGTAGAAATTGGCAGCGGTGACGCCTATCCGGGACGCTGGCTAGCCATTAACCCGGGTACTGCTGCCGGGTCGCTGCCGGGTGAGAAAACGGTCGATCCGGCTTTCGGACTGGACGCTATCTGGATTGAAAGCGCATTGAAGGAACAGGCGCAGATTCAGGGCTTTACGGTGGTTGAAGCCAGTACTGTTGTTGCTACGCATCTAAATCACCTGATTGGCCAGTTCGCCGCTGAGCTGTTTGGCCGTCAGGAAGCGCAGCAGTTACTGGATCGAGTGTCGCAGGAAATGCCAAAGCTGACGGAAGATCTGGTGCCGGGAGTTGTGACGCTCACCACGCTGCATAAAGTGCTGCAGAACTTACTGGACGAGAAAGTACCGATTCGTGATATGCGCACCATTCTTGAAACGCTGGCGGAACATGCGCCGCTGCAAAACGATCCGCATGAGCTTACCGCGGTCGTCCGTGTTGCGTTGGGACGCGCCATCACTCAGCAGTGGTTCCCGGGTAATGAAGAGGTTCAGGTTATCGGTCTTGATACTCCGCTCGAGCGTTTGCTGCTGCAAGCGCTGCAGGGGGGGGGAGGCCTGGAGCCTGGGCTTGCAGACCGCCTGCTGGCCCAAACACAGGAAGCGCTGTCCCGGCAGGAAATGTTGGGCGCGCCGCCTGTCTTGCTGGTTAATCACGCGTTGCGTCCGCTGCTGGCGCGGTTTTTACGTCGCAGCATCCCGCAGTTGGTGGTGTTATCGAACATGGAGCTTTCCGATAACCGCCATATCCGCATGACGGCGACCATTGGAGGTAAATAATGCGCAAGTTACTGTGGTTGTTGTTTTTTCCTCTGGTGGCGCAGGCCGCCGGAGAAGGGGCCTGGCAGGCAAGCGGTATGGGGATCACCTTAAATCACCGTGGCCAGTCAGCCTCGTCTGCGCCTTTGGTTCCTGGCCAGCCGGTCTCTGGCTTAATGACGCTGGTAGCCTGGCGCTATGAGCTGAATGGCCCCACGCCCGCAGGTCTGCGGGTGCGTTTATGTTCTCAGTCCCGTTGTGTCGAGCTGGATGGGCAAAGTGGGACCACCAACGGGTTCAATAATGTTCCGGCCATTGAACCGATGCATTTTGTCTGGGAAGTCCCCGGCGGTGGTCGCCTGATCCCCGCGTTACGCATTCAGAGCAATCAGGTGATTGTGAACTACCGTTAACACCCTCCGTCATTCAGACCAGCAGTTGAAACTGCTGGTTGTTTCAACATTCCAGTCTCTCATTCAATTAAATAGAAACGCAGTTTTATAAAATAAGTGACGTACGTTGCCGGACTCTTTGTATTGTTGCCATTCCACGAACCCTTCTGGCAGAAATAGAAAGGTTTCACTTCCTGTTTGCTTTTACTGTGCCCTTATAAGGATGCCCATTGTCAAAGCGAGGATTGCGGGGCCTCCCAAATACAGCTGCTGCGCCGCAACAGGGGCAGGTCACAGCATTGAATCCGACATTGACAGAGGTTAAGTAAATGATTGTTTACCCGGTTAAACATAGCCCGTTGTTGCGCCAGCCAGAACATTTTATTGCCAGGGATGAATTAAAAGCGCTGATCAAAAAGGTGACGCATAACCTGGTCAATATTCATGACGAAACAGGTGAGTTCTTGCTGCGTCTGGACGATGGACGCGTAATTGATACCAAAGGCTGGGCGGGATGGGAGTGGACCCACGGCGTCGGCTTGTACGGGATGTATCAGTACTATCTGCAAACCGGTGATGAAACGATGCGCGATATCATCGATAGCTGGTTTGCCGATCGCTTTGCTGAAGGTGCAACTACCAAAAACGTTAACACCATGGCGCCATTTTTAACGTTGGCGTATCGCTATGAAGAGACGCGTAATCCGGCGTATCTACCGTGGCTCGACAGCTGGGCTGAGTGGGCAATGCATGAGATGCCGCGTACCGAGTTCGGCGGTATGCAACACATCACGCTGGCGGAAGAAAACCACCAGCAGATGTGGGATGACACGCTGATGATGACGGTTTTACCGCTGGCGAAGATTGGCAAATTACTCAATCGCCCTGACTACATCGAAGAGGCAACGTATCAGTTCCTGCTGCACGTGCAAAACCTGATGGATAAAGACACGGGGCTGTGGTTCCACGGCTGGAGCTATGAAGGAAATCATAACTTTGCCAATGCCCGCTGGGCGCGTGGCAACAGTTGGTTAACTATCGTGATCCCGGACTTCCTCGAATTACTTGATTTACCAGAAAACAATGCCGTTCACCGCTATCTGGTACAGGTCCTGAACGCACAAATCGCGGCGTTGGCGAAATGCCAGGATGAAAGTGGGTTGTGGCATACCTTGCTGGACGACCCGCAGTCGTATCTGGAAGCATCGGCAACTGCCGGATTTGCTTATGGGATCCTCAAAGCTGTACGTAAACGCTATGTTGGGCAAGAGTATACGCTGGTGGCCGAAAAAGCCATTCGTGGCATTGTGCAGCATATTTCACCGGAAGGTGAACTGCTGCACACCTCGTTTGGTACCGGGATGGGACACAATCTCGATTTCTACCGCAACATCCCTCGGACTTCTATGCCTTACGGACAAGCGATGGCGATGCTGTGTCTTACCGAATACTTGCGTAAGTATTTTTGATATCGGTATTCGATGGCGCTACCGCTATCGGACCTGATGGTTGAGTCGTCACTGTGTGTACCGTGTTGTCCTGCGGGGCAAAGAGATGATCCATGATTTGACGCATAACCGGCGCGGCGGTGACACCATCGCTGCCGCCGTTTTCCAGAATTAATGCCACCGCGACCTTCGGGTTCTTATAGGGCGCAAATGCGGTATAGAACACGTGGTCGCGCAAGCGGACAGGGATCATCTTCGCATTGTAGGTCTGATTTTCTTTCAGGCTAAAGACCTGCGAGGTGCCGCTTTTCGCCGCAATGCCGTAAGGTGCGGTGTGAAAGAACTTATAACCTGTACCATTTGGTTCATTCGCCATGCCGAACATCGCCTGACGCACCAGTCCCCAGTAGGGTGACGAGGCTGAGGCGATTTGTGACGGTGCTTCTGGAGCCTGATACGGCGTGAGGGTTTTGCCATTTTCTTCATCGAGTAGCAGGTGAGGGACGATAACCTTGCCGTTGTTAATCAGTGCGACCATGGCTTTGACCATCTGGATAGGAGTGGCAATCCAGTAGCCCTGGCCGATGCCAACTGAGATAGTATCCCCCTGATACCAGGCTTTTTTATGCACTTTTTGCTTCCATTCGCGGCTCGGGAGCAGGCCGTTATACTCCTCATCAAGATCGATGCCGGTCGGTTTACCGTAACCAAACTGGCTGAGCATGCTGTTAATCCGGTCGATCCCCATCATATACGCCACCTGATAGAAGAACGTATCGGCAGACTCTTCTATCGCTTTGGTGACATCCAACATACCGTGGCCCGTTTTTTTCCAGTCACGGTAATGTCGCTCGGTGCCGGGTAGCGTCCAGGTAGGAGCACCGAAGAAACTGGTCTGCGGCGTGATCACACCGTTTAGTAATGCTGACATCGCCATATACGGTTTGACCGTTGAAGCGGGGGGGTACAATCCCTGTGTGACGCGGTTGATTAATGGCAGGTCTTTATCCTGGAGTAGCTTGTTATAGTCCTGATAGCTAATGCCTTTGACAAACGGATTAGGGTCATAGCTGGGGTTTGAGACCATCGCCAGTACAGAACCGTCGTGTGGATCTTCAACCAAAACGGCGGCACGCTGGCCAGCCAACAAGCTCTCAATATATTGCTGTAAATGTAAATCCAGCGTCAGATGGATATTTTTTCCGGCAACGGGCGGCACATCTTTGAGCAGGCGTACGATGCGTCCGTGGTTATCTACTTCCACCTCCTGATAACCGGTCTTTCCATGCAGTTCATTTTCGTAATAGCGTTCAATACCTTGCTTACCGATATTGTGATCGGCGGCGTAGTTCTCTGCCTGACCCTTTTGATCCAGTGCTTTCAGGTCGTTGTCATTGATTTTTGAAACATAGCCAAGGACATGTGCCAGCGCCGCGCCATAGGGATACTGGCGGTCTTCGTAGCTATTGATGTTTACGCCGCTAAAATGAAACTGATTTACCGAGAAACGGGCGATTTCCACATCGGTAAGTGCATTTTTTAGCACGACCGGACGATAGCGGCTGCTGGCTTTTAGCTCATGGCGAAACTGATCAATATCATCAGGAGTGAGGTCAACGATGGGCGTGAGCTGCTGGATCAACGCATTCATATCGCTGATTTTATAAGGCGTAACGGAAATATCGTACCAGGTGACGTTGCGCACCAGCGGGATGCCGTTGCGATCGTAAATCATGCCGCGTGTGGGGGCGACGGGTAGCATTTTGATGTCGTTTGCATTCGACCGGGTGGTGTAATACTGGTGCTGACAGATTTGTAAGTTATACAGATTGTAAATCAGGATGCCAAAACAGATGACCACCAGGCCAAAGGCCACCAACACACGCCGCTGAAAGAGTTTTTCTTCCGCCTCAAAATCTCTGAATGTCATTGACCCGTACCCGATTAATTCGCCGCCTAATGATACGGAGGCTTAAACGGGATGACAGGCAAAAAATGTTCCATATCTCTAGGGAAATGTGTCATTCCTTGTGGGCTGTTACAAATTACAGTGAACGTCGCCGCTTCTCGTAGGCCTGATTGCGCTGCCATGAGAACGGGTCAGGGAAAATAAAAAAGCCCGCGACATAGCGCGGGCTTTCACATTACTTGAGGTAATTACATACGTTCTACGGTTTCGATACCCAGTGTATCCAGACCCAGCTTCAGGGTTTTCGCCGTCAGCTGTGCCAGTTTCAGCCGGCTGTTACGAATCTCTTCGTTTTCAGCGCTGAGGATAGGGCAGTGCTCGTAGAAGCCAGAGAACAGACCGGCAACGTCGTACAGGTAAGCACACATCACGTGCGGTGTACCTTCACGCGCAACGACGGTCAGCGTTTCTTCAAACTGCAGCAGACGCGCAGCCAGCTGAGCCTCGCGATCTTCGTTGATAATCACCTGCGCATTTGCCAGCGCGCTTTCGTCGATATCCGCTTTACGGAATACGGACAGTACGCGGGTGTAAGCATACTGCATGTACGGCGCGGTATTGCCTTCGAACGCCAGCATGTTGTCCCAGTCGAAGATGTAGTCGGTGGTACGGTTTTTGGACAGATCCGCGTATTTCACTGCACCGATACCGACCGCATTTGCCAGCTTTTCCAGCTCATCGGCAGGCATGTCCGGGTTCTTCTCCGCGACCAGACGACGTGCGCGCTCCAGCGCTTCATCCAGCAGATCGGCCAGTTTAACCGTGCCGCCAGCGCGGGTTTTGAACGGTTTACCGTCTTTACCCAGCATCATACCGAACATGTGGTGTTCCAGCGGCACCGAATCCGGCACATAACCAGCTTTACGTACGATGGTCCAGGCCTGCATTAAGTGCTGATGCTGACGAGAGTCGATGTAATACAGTACGCGATCGGCATGCAGGGTTTCGTAACGATACTTGGCACAGGCGATGTCGGTTGTGGTGTAGAGATAGCCGCCATCTTTCTTCTGAATGATAACGCCCATCGGTTCGCCTTCCTTGTTTTTATACTCATCAAGGAATACGACGGTAGCGCCTTCGCTTTCAACAGCCAGGCCTTTGGCTTTGAGATCGGCCACGATGCCAGGCAGCATCGGGTTGTACAGGCTCTCGCCCATGACGTCGTCACGGGTTAGGGTAACGTTGAGGCGATCGTAGGTTAACTGGTTCTGCGACATGGTAATGTCGACCAGTTTACGCCACATCTCGCGGAAGTATTCGTCGCCGCCTTGCAGCTTCACGACATAGCTACGAGCGCGTTCCGCGAAGGCTTCATCTTCGTCGTAATGTTTTTTCGCGTCACGGTAGAAACCTTCCAGGTCAGCCAGCGCCATCTCTCCGGCATTTTCCTGCTGCTGTTTTTCCAGCCATGCGATGAGCATACCGAACTGAGTACCCCAGTCGCCGACGTGGTTGGCGCGGATAACCTTGTGACCAAGGAATTCCAGCGTACGCACCGCCGCGTCACCGATGATGGTGGAACGCAGGTGACCAACGTGCATCTCTTTCGCTACGTTAGGCGCGGAGTAGTCAACCACAACGGTTTGTTTAGCCGGTTGGGTGACGCCCAGACGATCGGAAGCCAGCGCCTGCTGAACGTGCTGCGCCAGAAATGCCGGGTCGAGAAAAATGTTGATAAAGCCCGGGCCTGCAATTTCAACTTTGCTGGCAATCCCGTTGAGATCCAGATGAGTCAGCACCTGCTCAGCCAGTTGTCGCGGCGCCATACCCAGTTTTTTAGCGACAGCCATCATGCCGTTAGCTTGATAGTCGCCGAACTGTACTTTTGCTGACTGACGAACCTGTGGTTCGCAATCTGCAGGCGCGCCTGCAGCAATCATGGCCTGACTGACTTTTTCTGAGAGAAGAGCCTGAATATTCACCGGAATACCTTACATTTATGAAGCGGCCTAAAATTCACCGCACCAGTTTAAGAATTAAGGGCGGGAGTATACTGCAAATGCCCGTTGCCGTCAGCATTGTGTGTACCGCCAGTAGCCTGAAATGTAAACCATGCAATGGCGTAAATTTATCCATGATGTGTTCGGAGAAAACAGCGGTTGGATGGCGCAGCGCAACAGAGTAAATTAGCGACTTTGAACATGGATATGAGCTTTTAATATGGCGAACTGGCAAACCGTTGCAGAACTACAGGATATTTCTGCAGATTTACCGCATTTCACGCAGGCATTAACGGAACTTTCTACCCGTCTTGGGCTGGATATCACAGGCCTGGAAGCCGATCACATTTCCTTGCGTTGCCATCAAAATACCACTGCAGAACGCTGGCGTCGCGGGTTTGAACAGTGCGGTGAATTGTTGTCAGAAAACATCATTAACGGCAGACCTATTTGTCTTTTTAAACTGCATGAGCCGGTTTGTGTGCAACATTGGCAATTTTCCATCGTCGAACTGCCGTGGCCGGGCGAAAAACGTTACCCACATGAAGGCTGGGAACATATTGAAATTGTTCTGCCGGGTGAGGCACAAACGCTGAATGCGCGAGCGCTGGCGCTGCTTTCCGATCACGGTCTGAGTCAACCTGGTATATTTGTGAAAACCAGCTCGCCAAAAGGAGAACGTGAACGTTTACCGAATCCGACGCTGGCGGTTAGCGATGGTAGCGTGACGATAAAATTCCACCCGTGGTCGATTGAAACCATTGTGGCAAGCGAACGTCAGGAGTGAGCATGACTATACTGGAAATCTGCTGTTACAGCATGGAGTGCGCGCGCACGGCTCAGCAAAACGGCGCGGATCGTATTGAGCTTTGCTCGGCACCCAAAGAAGGGGGCTTAACGCCTTCGCTGGGCGTCTTGCGTTCTGTTCGCCAGCACATTTCGATTCCCGTCAATCCCATTATTCGTCCACGTGGAGGCGACTTTTGTTACACCGAAGGTGAATTCGCTGCAATGCTGGATGATATAGCGATGGTCAGAGAACTAGGGTTCTCAGGGCTGGTGACCGGCATTTTAGATGCGGATGGCGATGTCGATATGCCGCGCATGGAGAAAATAATGATCGCCGCCGGTTCACTGCAAGTCACTTTTCATCGTGCCTTTGATATGTGTGCTAACCCACTCAATACGCTTAAAAAATTAGCTGATTTGGGCATCGCCAGAGTACTCACCTCCGGGCAAAAATCAGATGCGGCGCAAGGTTTAACAAAAATAATGGAACTTATTACGCAGCCTGGTGCTCCAATCATTATGGCCGGAGCGGGGGTTCGCGCCTCGAATTTGTCCCTGTTCCTTGATGCTGGGGTGCAGGAAGTCCACAGTTCTGCCGGAGTATGGCTGGCTTCACCAATGCGTTATCGCAATTCGGGGTTGTCGATGTCTTCGGATGCGCAGGCGGATGAGTATTCTCGCTATGCGGTAGACGGGGCGGCGGTTGCTGAAATGAAAGCAATCATTGCACACCATCAGGCCAGCTGATTTTACCGTTGCATCATGTCGCCCAATATGATGCTTGCTCGTACCAGGCCCCTGCAATTTCAACAGGGGCCTTTTTTTCTCCTTCTCCTGCATATTTCGGTCTGCAACTGTGTTGGCTTTCCTCGCTCACCCCGGTCACGTAGTTATCTACGCTCCCAGGGATTTGCTGCGTCGCCGCCTTGTTGCAAACCGAACTATTTTGGAGAAATGGTGCTATACGTAATAGTCATTTGACAAAAATGACTACGGTTTACGCGCAATCAATACCGCACGCAGTGGGGCGGGGTAGCCTTCCACCGTCTTACTGTGGTCGTTCGGGTCAAGGAAGTCGGCCAGCGATTCGGTAATCATCCATTCGGTGCGGCGCTGTTCTTCGGTAGTGGTCACACATACGTCGGCAATGCGCACATCAACAAACCCGCATTTTTCCAGCCAGTTTTTTAGCGCCAGTGCAGACGGGATAAAGTAAACGTTACGCATCTGGGCGTAGCGATCGCCCGGCACCAGCACGGTATTTTCATCGCCTTCGACGACCAGCGTTTCCAGTACCAGTTCGCCATCTTTAACCAACTGATCCTTTAACTGCCACAGGTGTTCCAGCGGCGAGCGGCGGTGATAAAGCACGCCCATGGAGAATACGGTATCAAAGGCGTTGAGCGCCGGAAGCTGTTCAATACCCAGCGGCAGCAGATGCGCGCGCTGGTCATTGCCCAGCAGTTTACGCACCGCCTCAAACTGGCACAGGAACAGTTGGGTCGGATCGATACCGACCGCCAGATGTGCGCCCGCGCCAATCATGCGCCACATGTGATAGCCACTGCCGCAACCGACATCAAGAATGGTACGTCCGGTGAGATCAGACAAGTGCGGCAGGACGCGATCCCACTTCCAGTCGGAACGCCATTCGGTATCGATATTGACGCCGTACAGCGAGTAAGGTCCTTTACGCCATGGCATCAGGTTACGAATCAGGGTGTCGATACGTTTAAGCTGACCTTCGCTTAGCGGCTCTTTGCTTTCTGCGGTAACGCTGTGCAGTAAGTCCAGACGATGCGGCGTTAGCTCGGGCAGAAACTCGACGGCGTTTGACCATTGTTTAAAAAGACCGTGCTGATCGCGCTGCCAGGCAGCGATTTTCGCCGGAAGTGTTTCCAGCCAATGGGACAGATGATTTTTGGCAATCAACTGATAAAAGTCACCAAAATCGATCATGCGCTAACCTCAGCTTTCAACGCCACCAGAGAGCCAAAGTTGAAGCACTGGAACCACAACTCACTGTGCTCAAAGCCGGCCTGATGCAGTCGCGCTTTGTGCGTTTCGACCGAGTCGGTCAGCATCACGTTTTCCAGCATGCTGCGCTTCTGGCTGATTTCCAGTTCGCTGTAGCCATTGGCCCGTTTGAAGTCGTGGTGCATGTTGAACAGCAACTCGCCTACGTTCGCGTCTTCGAAGCTGAATTTTTCAGATAGCACCAACGCGCCACCGGGATTCAGCCCCTGATAAATCTTATCCAACAACGCCTGGCGCTCGGGTGGCTCAAGGAATTGCAGGGTAAAATTCAGCACCACCATCGAGGCATTTTCGATAGTAATGTTGCGAATATCGCCTTCGACAACCTCAACCGGGGTCGGTGCCTTATAGGCGTCAATATGACGACGGCAGCGCTCAACCATCGCCGGAGAGTTGTCGACAGCAATAATTTTGCAATTCTCGTGATGAATATTGCGACGCACCGAGAGCGTCGCCGCGCCCAGAGAACAGCCCAGATCGTAGACCTGCGTGTTGGGTTGTACGAAACGTTCGGCCAGCATGCCAATCATAGAAATAATATTGGAATAGCCAGGAACGGAACGCTGGATCATATCCGGGAAGACTTCAGCTACCCGTTCATCAAAGGTCCAGTCACCCAGACTGGCGATAGGCGCAGAAAAAAGCGTGTCGCGGTGAGACATAACGTAAAAATCCGGGAAAAATAAAGTGGCGTATTGTGCGCTAATGCAGGGAGAAAACCAACTCCCAGGGCATATACCAAAGATTCGCCAGCACCATTAGCAACAGCGAACACCAGGTTGCGCTCATGCCTGAACGGCGCCAGCGGAAAAGCCGGTGGTGGAATCCGTAATAATGCATCAGTCGTCCGGCAATCAACATCAGCCCGCAAAGATGCACCATCCACGTCTCTGCGCCGTTCATTTCCATAAATAACAGCAGCACTAACGCGACGGGAATATATTCCACCGCGTTACCGTGAATGCGGATAGCGCTTTGCAGTTCGCTAAAACCTCCATCGCCATAGGCAACGCGATATTGCATGCGCAGGCGAACAACGTCAAAGGAGAACTTTATTAACAATAACGCACCCAATACGGCATAAAGCGCGCTTACCATACAAACTCCCTTTTAAAATGGCTGCTGGCATTGACTATGATAGGTGGCATTTTCAGAAAAGAGAAGATTGCTGTGGAATAGACGGCGCTGATCCGATCTCTGGCAGAGCATTGCGTAAATCTGCCCATAGCGTATCAACAAGCTCCGGGGCCTGCGCGATGTCCGGCGTATGCAAAAACAGATACGGCGTCGTGGTGTGTTGCCATAGTGATAGCTTGGTCAGCCAGACGGCAAAAAGCGCGCTGTTTTGTGCCATATCATCGCTGCCGATAAAGCGTACCATCGGATGGTTTGCCGTCACCACCGCATGCACCGGAACCTTTGGTTTCTTACGCTGGGCGTCACGTATCGCTTCGGTATGTGGGATTGCGGCATGTACCGGGCGGCTGTCCAGAATCACCCGGTTTACTCCACGCTCGTGTAACCCGCGATTAAATAGCTGTTCGGCTTCGCCTTTGGCAAAGAAGTCTGGATGGCGAACTTCCACACCGTAGGTAAAGCATTCGGGGAGCGCATCGAGAAACTGCCACAGGGCAGGCAGGTCGCGTGGGCTAAAAGTCGCGGGTAATTGCAGCCAGTATTGTCCAATGCGCGATCCCAGCGGCGACATGCGCGTAAAAAATTCCTGCACCAGGTCATCACAATTACGCAGCGCGGCCTTATGCGAAATGGTCGCCGGAAACTTAAAACAAAATCGAAACGTATCGGTGGTCTGTGCTTGCCAGCGGGCAACAATATCGGCTTTAGGCAGCGCATACAGCGTGGTATTGCCCTCCACGCAGTTAACATGACGGGCGTTATGGGTTAACTTACTGATTTTAATAATCCTCCTGTACTGTTCACGTGGCTATGGGGCATCAATGGGGCAAAATCTGCCAGCTTCTGATTCAGCATTGCGATCTGCTCTGCGCTGCTGTCAGCCATACATGCACCGTAAACATTGAACACCATCTGCGCGCTCGCATGTCCCATCTGACTGGCAATAAAACTCGGGTTTGCACCAGCAGATAATGACCAGCACGCATAGGTATGTCGTGACTGGTACGCCTTTCTGTGTCTGATCCCCGCGCGCTTAAGTGCCGCTTCCCATGAGTCGCCTACTGAATCGACTCGGTAGATAAATCCGACCTGCTTACTGCGTCTGACCACATGCGGGTTAAAGACAAATGTACACTCATGGTTCACCGAACGGCCGTACTCACGTAACTGAACTTCAATGTGATGTTTCCTGCCCAGCCTTGTCATCTCAGCCTGATTTTTCAGGATGCTGATTGCGGGCTGGATAAGATGCACCACTCGATCTGTGCTTGCCTCGGTTTTCGGTAGAGTGAACTCACCAAGTTTCGTATAATTACGCCTGACGGTAATTGTTCCCGCCTTCAGGTCGATATCTTCCCAGGCCAGGGAGACCAGTTCCCCGTGACGCATTCCTGTGTACACTGCTAATGACCACAGGTTTTTCGTCTGCTGATGCCGGCATGCATCTATCAGGCGAATAAATTCATCACGAGACAGAGGATCTGGTTCTGCCCTGGCTTTTTTCAGAGGCTTAATTCCCTCGAATGGGTTCACCTCTAAATAACCGTGATCTGCAGCAAACTGAAACATTCCGGCCATTGTCGTCATGTAATAGTTCACAGTAACAACGCTTCGCCCTTTTGCCGTAGCTTTGTTTTTCGTCGGATTCTGGTAACCAGTTAGCAAATCTTTCCTAAGATACAGCAATTCCTCTTTGGTTACTGCTGACACCAGGCGATTACCTCCGATCCTCGGCACCATATTCCTTGCGACAGACTCATAGCGATTGAATGCGTTCGCGCAGATTTCCATCCGTTTCAGATCCAGCCATTTTTCTTCAAGTTCTTTCACTGTAATGTCTTTTTTACTTACACCAAAAGCCTTGAGGTTAGGGGAGTCAGGAAACTGGGTTGCATAATCAAAGTTTCCTGTGCGGATGGCAAAACATACTGATGTCCGCAGTTCCCCGGCTATCTTCCTGTTCTTAGAGGTGTCAGGGACACCGAGACTTTCCCTGACACGCTTACCTTTAAAATTAAACCAGATGCGTAATGTGCCACCGTGGTTTTCGACGCCTGTTGGATATGTGACTTTATCCATTGGTGTTACCTCCAGACGCCCAAGAGCGATACGAGCTTACCTTTTTCATGGCATCAAATCACCCTGGCTGCTTGCTTTTCATTGAAGCGACCCAGGCATCTACAGCCTTTCTGTTATACATGCACTCACTGGAAGGTTTAGGATTCCCGTCAGGCGATACGTGGATATACTCCCTCCCAACCATCCAGCATTCTTTTCTGGCCCGGAGGATGGTACCGGGCTTGAGCCCGGTAACCGCGATAAGAACGCTTTCACAAACCCACTCGTTGGGGGCTAACTGGAAAATATTGCTCATGGTTATTTATCCATTACCCTGGCTGCACCCTGGGGAAATTAAAGCTCGCTGCTGGTGGTCGGAATCAATTTCAGCCAGATTGCGGACACGTATTTTGCCTGATGTCGCGCATCGGACAGTGCGTTATGTGCAACCCCATCGAATGGCATATCTCGCTTTGGATCGAAACCCACAACTCTGCCTAATGTGACGATGGTTCTGACGTCGTGATCGTTCCAAAATTGCCACGGGCAAACTTGGCCGGCACGCTCATATGCACCGCGCAATATAACGTTGTCGAAAGTAGCTCCATTGCCCCAAACCTTTAAATATTTAGGGTTATCAGAATGCCGATTAATGAAATGGCTCAGTTCAGATAGGGCAGACGATATTGGCAGAGCATCATCAACACAGATTGCTGATCGTGCTTCTGGGCTTTGTTTTAACCACCACAGAATAGTGTCACCATCCGGCACAGCTCCCTGTTCCATAGCACTTTCAAGGTTAACGGCGGTGTAAAACTCCTGACCCAGTTCACCACTTTGCGGATCGAAGAATACGGCTCCAATGGAGACGATAGGGGCATTCGGTTTTTTGCCCATGTATTCGAGGTCGATCATTAAATTGTTCACGTTAAATATTCTCCTGTTTTGGTGCTGTTTTAAGCATTGCGGCGCGGCAGGCGTTCCATCCCCTGACTTCTGCGATTGCAGATACAGCATCTATCGCATGCATTTTCGACGCTTCTGGCATAGGCTTTTCATCCGGCACTAACGACGCTTGCTGCGGTGCGGCGTAGACAATTCGCCCTTTCATACCAGCACCAGTCACATCGTAATAAGTGCTTTTGTTTGTGTCGTACCAGCCTGCGTCAAATAACTGGTAAATAGGCTCCGCGCTATCAGCCTTGCGGCGCTCCTGTAGCTCCGTAGCGTCGGCCTCATTCCGGTTTTCAGCCTCGTAGAGTTGCGCCTGAACGTCCTCAATCTCACCACGTAGCGCCAGATAGTTACGGCGTAGCTCCAGTACCTCATCAATCACCTTAACAGCATCAGCCATTGCGTAGCCGAGATTACCGCCGTCGCTTTGTTTTGCTGCTTTGCTGAGTATTTCGCGTATCTGGTACAGGCGATCGAGTGATACAAGACCGTTCGCCGGGTGGCTGTTAGTTGTCATGCTGCATACTCCTGTTTAATTCCCATGCGATGGCATGCGGTTTGGAAAATTGTGGCGTCTTTCTCAATGCCAACAAAATTGCGTCCAGTCTGCTGACAAGCAACACCCGCGGTACCGCTACCCATTGTGAAATCCAGAAACGTATCACCAGGATTGCTGTACGTTTCGATCAGATACTGAACCAGTGCTAGTGGTTTCTGGGTTGGGTGATAGTTTCCCGTCTGTTTGTCGCTCGAGAAGAACTGAACATCTCGCGGGTACCGCTGTGTTGAATCGTATTCAGTCAGAGACAGGGCCTTACCGTAGCACTCTGAATTGACGGTCTTCCGCTTACTGGTCTTGCGTGTGTGGCCATCGGTCATCTGCGGGTTGTAGGTCGGCTGGCGGCGGTAAAAAACCTCGATATTTTCATGTGCGCGAAGCGGCTGCTTTTTGGCATTCAGAAAGCCCGTGGCGTTTCCTTTTTCCCATACCCATTCCGCTCGCCAGTCTCGTAAGTTACTGGCAATCAGCACGCTGGTAAAAGGCTGAGCGGAAAACAGCACAATAGCCGCTGTTGGCTTGGCGATGCGATAGAGTTCCTGCCACATAACCTGCAGGTCTAGCACCGAATCCCAGCGACACTGGGTGGTACCGTAGGGAATATCAGCGCAAACCAGATCAACGGTACCGTCTTCAAGTTGTGGGAAGACGTCGAAACAGTCGGCATTGTGCAGCGCCTGTTTGTTTAGTGCTGTCATTGGGCTGATCCTTGTCTGGCTCTGTTCAACAACTGGTTAAACATCATTGTTAGGCTGTTACTGCACCCAAACGGCATATCGTTAACACGGTATGTTGGAATTCCCTTGCGAACACCAGACTTCACGATCCGGCCGGTGCCATAGAGTTGCGATAATGCGCCAGCGACCGCGGGTGTCTTTTTGTTCATACCTTTGGCGATTTCACCGCTGGTGGTATTCGGATGAGCCTGGAGATATTCAAATACGGTCATGGCGTTTTACCTTTACGCTCCTGTTCCAGTTGCACCAGAGACTCTTTTAATGCTGCAAACGTAGCGTCCAGTCTGGTGGCGACTTCGCGCATAAGCGGCGCATGTTTTGGTGGCAATTCAGCAACGGAGGCAAACGCCTCCGCTACGAGTTCTTTTACCTTCATGCGGCGCATTGGCGCGGCTCCATCAACTCGTTAAAGCGATTGATGAACATGCCGTATGACTGGCCAGGACGAACTGGGTTGATAATGAATAAATCCGTTGGGGCAACTCCCTCGAGGAATGGCCAAATGGAACCTTCGTCAATCTCAAAATCGCGGCGTTCGCTGGCGAGCATCACCAGATCGGCATATTTCACAGTTGGGTGTTGTTCCGTCGGTAGGCCGAACTTCTGCCGAATGGCTGCATCCACGCGAGCTTCGATCACCTGGTAATCCGGAAGCAGGTGCTTAAGCGGGGAGGGGATGTCCTGCAGGTAGGCTTCAGCAGCATCATGAAGCAGTGCTTCTAATGCAAACTCCTGCGGAACGAGGTGGCTGGTTAAAACGCTATGCTGGCCGACGCTATAAAACTCAGGAAGATGCCCTGCAAAACGGCAGATATGAGACAACGCGGTAGCAATACCCTCGATCACGATATCGTCCTGTTGGATATCGAGGTAATTAAAATGTTTGCCGGATAATGTCTGAATGTAGCTCATGGTTTTCTCCATATTGGCGCGCTGCACCGCGCTATTAAATTAATGAATTGCTAAATTTAGCGTGCAGCAACCCAACCCATGACATGGGTTAATTACGGTCTGGGGTATTAGGCTGCGGGTTTTTGTGGCTGTTCTTCTTTGTACGAAAGAAGATCACACATCAGGTTTACTACTTTGCTGAATTGGAGTAGATCCGTCCCGGCCTGATGGCGCCATTGAAATGCTTTATCATCTTCATCGTTGAATGTTTGGGCTTGGGTATTGATGCGCGAAAAATGGAAATTTTCGGTGAGGATGAACGATACACCGCATCCTGCTAGCTCCATTTTATCAGCGGTAAAGCCGCTATTAAGGCTATCAACTAGCTCGCTTTGAATTGAGTCGTGTTCAGCTGAGTAGCGAATAACTTCCTTTTGATCGGCAAGGCGGGACAGCTGGATATAATTGCCGACGGTAAACCCTTCAAAAGCATTGGCCACGCCATTGATATAGTTTTTCAACCGCGTAGTTAAACCGTTCTTAATATCGCTAATGTTGATTGTTTCTGTTTTAACGGAACCGACAACTTTCACCAGCATAGCCACAGCCATACCGGCAATATTTTTATTGGTCGTATTGACCACTAATAGCTTTTCGTTGGTGCTGTACAACGCAAGGATCAGCGTTGATTTAACAAATGCCCGTTTACACAGGTCAACTCGGACGCTGTCGATAATTGCTAATCGTTCGATACGTTTGATTTTACTCCCGGACATATCTTCGATTCTTTGGATCCGTGCTGCGGCTTCCTTCAAAACAACATGCTGGGGAATGATTTTCTGATCATGGCGGATCACGATGGCATACCCACCTGATATTGGGGTGACCAATTCGCCAGTGATCGGGTTTGGCACAAAAGAGGCGCGTGAAAACTCAGTTTCACCAATCTCGGAGTAGGGGAGTTCAAGCAGATGCCCCTCGATAGCTTCAATGCTAGGTAGTGTGGCGCGGTACACGATTGCGTTATGGAACTTAGGTAATTTCATTTAACTTTCCTCTGCACAAGGTTTTAGTCCATACACGAAGTTAAGGCGGCTGCAACCGCCGAACTTTCTCCATACACAACAGAGAAGGGCACCTGCATTGGTCGGCGGCTTGAGAGACCGCTTTCTTTTTGCCCGGGTGGATTGGGTTATGAGCCCGTCGCCCGGTGATGCCCTTTTCTGTTGCGTAAAAAGGGCGGTAACGAGGTAGAACATTATCTTCGTCCCCCTTGTATAAGGTTGAAGACCCTGGTACCGCCAAGACTACACACAGCAATAAGGTTGTGGCGCCAGATGCTTATCTTCTGGTTGTCTCGATGGACTGCAATTCACCACAACGAAGAGAACACTGCCGGTGTCCGAATCGAACGAACCTTTTCCCTGCCCAACCCTCCCAACTGAATGGGACTGTCTGGAATCGAACCAGCACTTATGCCTTGCTCGTCAATGCTCTCGTCGTTGTTCCCTGAAAAAGGCTGGCGGTTACCGGAAATACACGGGAAAACACCGGGCCGCCAGAACAGGGAGTTACTTGTTATTGCTTTGGCCTGCTTTTAACCACATCAGGCGCGGTGGATCCTGCTATTCCCCAACAGTCAGGAATGCGATAATCTGGATACCCCCAATAGTCATAAGGAACTGAGATGCAATATCTTGATTACGAAGAGAAGCACATGCCGGTTCAGCAAAGGCCACCGGCTCCACCAAAAGAAGACTGAGGTGTTATATGAACCGGGACGATTTGGAGTTTGATATCAACTATTCGTATTTCATTGAAAAAATGAATTACACCCTTCTGAACCGAATAGATAAAAGCATTACCCTTATCCTTATCGTCTTGGGCTTTTCTGTCTTTGCTCCATTCAGCAATATGTTTATTTTTGGTGTTTCTGTTGCCGTTCTGTCTGTACTTCAGCTGGTTTATCAATTTGGGCAAGAAGCGGGGTTATCTAAGGAGCAAATGAGGCAATACAAGCGTTTACTTGTTGAATTCTCAATTCTTCCTGATGATGAACTAAGAGCCAGATATCTGAAGATCCAGGATGCCGACAGTAACCCTTGGCGGTCGCTGCAAGATGCTGCATTTAAGCGAACCTGCATCGCTCTGGGACGTAATGATGATTCTGAAATATCATTCATACACAGCGTGATTGCCTGGATTGCGGGTGACCTGCCCCGAACAAAAAAGGTGAAAAAAGATGTCAAAACCCGTGCCGATAATTCCTAACCATCGTCCCCCGAAACCCAGACCACCAGCACCTAAAGGATGAGATTTTACTGATGGACCACTCATCTCCTCATCCAGACAGGCATGGACACGTACCTACACAACCGCGTCCTCCTGCGCCACCAAGTAAATAAACAATTACTTTGGTTGGGGTATCCAGATTGTTAAAGAGCTAAGCGTCCGATGGGCGCTTTTTTGTTGCCTGCGAATCATCCGGTTATTCTTATGCCACCGGCGGCTACTTCGTGGGCGTCCTGCCTGTTCGCTGCTGATGAATGAAATCTAACTTAACTTAGCCATTAGATCAAGAAAAAACACCAAACTATTCTTAGCTTGATGTTAAGAGGAAGGTTAGAGGTGGGTTAAAGCTCGTACTGAACGCCTTTGACAACTCCAATGATCAGGCAATTACCGTTTATTGAAATGTTTGGATAGCGTGGATTTAAGGGAACTAAGAACTTTTGAGGCCCATCGATGACTAGTTTTTTTACAGTAGCCTCGTTTGTCCCATCAAGTCTGGCTACGACTATCTTTCCATTAAGTGGCTCTGCATCAGGGTCCACTATGACTGTTGCCCCTTCAGGGATTGTCGGAAGACCATTAGGGTTTGTCATCGAATCACCTTTGACCTCCAATGCAAAGGAGCTATCACCTATCCTGAGTGATGTTTCTACCCACTTATCTACTTCACTGAAAACTTCTGCTGCTTTACATTCTGTAAACTGTCCAGCCTGAACCCAAGATATCACTGGAATCCTTCGCATCTTGGTTATCAGATTTCCTTCAAATTCAGTACCATAGAGTATGTAATCAATTGATGTGTTGAAATACTTTGCAAGTTTCGAAAGTGACTCACCGCCTGGCACATTAATGTCTTTTTCCCAATACCCAACCGCCACATCGCTAACACCACAGAACTTACCAAGTTCTTTCTGCGAAGTTTTGGTTACACGCCTGAGAGCTTTGATGCGCTGACCGACAGTTTCCATTTGAACACCATAAAAAATTAAAAGGCTAAGCAATCTTAGTTTTTATTGACCAAAGTTAGATTGGTTATTAATATCTAATCAAACTTAGCTAAGGAGGCGTTATGACAACCGATGATATTGAAAACTACTTCGGCAGTACTGAGAAAGTTGCCGAATTTTTTGGAATCACAAGCGAGGCCGTTTACCAGTGGCGTAATAGAACTGGTCGCCTAATCCCGAAAGGACGTGCAGCAGAAGCAGCCTATCGGACTGGGGGGAAATTGGTTTTCCATCCCGACCTTTACGAAAAGCGTAGCGAAGCTTCAGTAAAACTCAAACCACAGGAAGAAGGGAGGAGCCGTGGGTAACGAACCTATTTGGAAAGTCGAGCGTCAGCCTTCCTGGCTGGTGGTAGCGATTAAAAAAACGATTACCGATCTGCCTGGTGGATATGCTGAGGCGGCGGAATGGTTGGGTGTGACAGAGAACGCATTGTTTAACCGCCTTCGTGTTGACGGCGACCAGATCTTCCCACTGGGCTGGGCAATGGTTTTACAACGTGCTGGTGGTTCAACTCATATAGCTGATGCCGTTGCGCGCCATTCTCAGGGCGTATTTGTACCGCTGGCAGATGTTGATGATCTGGATAACGCCGATATCAACCAGCGCCTGATGGAGTCCATCGAATGGATAGGCCGTCATTCTAATTTTGTACGTAAAGCCACGGCTGATGGGGTAATTGACGCAGATGAGCGCGCTCAGATTGAGGAAAACAGCTATCAGGTTATCGCGAAGTTCCAGGAGCACGTAGCGCTTCTTTATCGAGTTTTTTGTGTCGCAGAAAAGAGTGACGCCCGCGAGTGTGCAGCTCCGGGCGCCTTGGCGAACAACTCTTCGAGTATGGAGAAATAATCCGCATGAGCAGTTTAACGGCTTTTAACCGTCTACCGCAACTCAGGATGATCCCGGTTTCGGGTACTCCGTTGTTTCGGTATGAACGCAGATTATCAAACCGCTGGGTTCCGTGTAACCACAGTAGGGCGGTTTCAATTGTGGGGGTCTACAACCGGAGGGCAAAACGCCTGTGCGCGAACTTAACCGAAGGTTCAAAGACCACCGTGGAGTGCCAGTCCGTGTTATCCGCTGGGAGCCAGAAACACAGCGCGTTATCTATCTGCGTGATGGCTACCTGCACGAATGCTTCAGCCCACTTGAGCAATTCAGGCAAAAGTTCAGGGAGATAACGGACGATCATGAGCACTAAATTAACCGGCTACGTATGGGATGGTTGCGCGGCGTCGGGCATGAAGTTGTCTAGTGTCGCGATCATGGCTCGCCTTGCTGATTTCAGCAGCGATGAGGGCGTGTGCTGGCCGTCTATTGAAACTATTGCTCGCCAGCTTGGCGCTGGGCCGAGCACTATCAGAACGGCAATCGCAAAGCTTGAAAAAGATGGCTGGCTCACGCGTACACAGCGCCGTAATGGTAACCGTAATGCGTCGAACGTGTACCGACTGAATGTGGCGAAACTTCAGGCTGCCGCATTTTCTCAACTGTCAGATTCTGACACGTCAAAATCTGACGCATCAAAATTTGACGCCTCAAAAACTGACCCGTCGAAATCTGGCAAAAACGGAGGTTTTGACCCGTCAGAATCTGGCGGGGATCCGTCAGTAAAATCAAAACAAGATCCACAAGTAACTTCAAAACCCTCTTGTCCGGTTGCGGCGCAACCCGACCCTGAGGTTGTGATTACTGATCAGGCCAGACAGGTTTTGTCTTACCTGAACCAGACAACTGGTTCACGCTACCAGGTATGCAGCACGTCGCTGGAGAACATTCGCGCCCGTCTGCGGGAACAGTTCACTGTTGATGATCTGTGCCTTGTGGTGGATTACAAAAACGCTGATTGGCGTGATAGCGAGCAGGCTCAATACCTCCGCCCGGCAACTCTGTTTATTCCAAAAAACTTCCCCGGTTACCTGCAAAGCGCGACCAAATGGTCTGCCGCTGGGCGACCTGAACGCGTTAACGGTAAATGGGCGACTAACTCAGCCAGCCGCGCAAACTTCCAAAATGTTGACTATTCACTGCCAGAAAATTCGGGGTTCCGCTCATGATGCCAAATAAGTATTGCCAGGCGCTGGCTGAACTGCGCAGTAAACCAGCTCACGAATTGAAAGAAGTTGGAGATCAGTGGAGGACACCTGATCTGCTTTTCTGGGGGATCAACGCGTTATTTGGCCCATTAGTTCTGGACTTGTTTGCTGACGACGACAACGCGAAATGCCCGGCATGGTACACCGCCGAAGATAACGCGCTGACCCAGGATTGGTCTGAACGTCTGGCAGAACTAGGTGGTGCAGGTTATGGCAACCCACCGTATAGCCGTTCGCAGTACCACGAGAATCAGGCGATCACTGGTATGACGCACATCATGAAGTACGCAGCAGCCCAGCGCGAAAAGGGCGGTCGCTATGTATTCCTGATAAAAGCCGCGCCGAGTGAAACGTGGTGGCCGGAAGATGCCGATCACATTGTATTCATTCGCGGGCGCATTGGGTTCGATCTGCCTGTGTGGTTTGTACCTGCTGACGAAAAACAGAAGCCCACCAGCGCGTTTTTTGCCGGTGCCATAGCTGTATTCGATAAGTCATGGCGTGGTGAGCGGTTCAGCTATATCAACCGTACAGAACTGGAGGCAAAAGGGCAGGCGTTTATGACTTTGGCGCAATTTGCTGTCAGCAAGTCTCAACCTGCAACTGCCACACCATCTGTAGCTGACAAGCCAGAAGTAGAGTTGCCACTCACCCAGAAAGATATTTTTGATGTCAGCGGTGTAGAGGCGTGGGCATGCGTTAGAGCTGCGTTCGGCGATAAAGAAGAATACACATTCAGTGAATCGAAGTTTGGGCATACCTGGGCGGCGGATTCTGTCGAAGCACCGGAATTCACTCAGGTATCACCATTAACGATCGACAAAGCGAAGCTGCTTATTCGTGAGAGTATTTTGTTCGGTGTGGATGAGTGGCTGTTGTCGATTGAATTCGATGACGCTGCTGCGCACCTGGATATGTCGGAACGTATTCGGACTGTTGCCCTTGAAGCATCTGGTGAATATGGCATGAACAGTACTGATTTCATTGCAGCTATGGGAAGCCTGGATGTTTCCAGTTGGTCCAATATTCGCCAGATCCGCATGCACATCCGTGAGAAAGCTAAACCAGTAGCGGATCCGCTTCCCGAGTCCCGTATCTGGCCGCTGGAGGTTGGAATTGTATTCGATCAGGTGGATGGCGCTGACATGCTGGATGATTCACAGCAGAACAAGCTGAAAGCCAACATCAATCAACTCTGGCTGGAACGAACGGCCACCAGCGAAATCATTACTGCCGCTTCTGAACTTGTTCGCAATATGCGGGGAGAGGCCGCGTGAAATTGATCCTGCCTTTTCCTCCGAGCGTGAACACTTACTGGCGCTCCCCTAACAAGGGGCCGCTGGCCGGTCGTCACCTCATTAGCGCTGATGGCCGTAAATACCAGAGCGCTGCCTGCGTGGCGATCATTGAGCAATTACGACGTCTCCCGAAGCCATCGACTGAACTGGCAGCGGTAGAAATCACTCTGTACCCGCCGGATGCGCGCCGCCGGGATATCGATAATTACAACAAAGCCCTGTTTGACGCGCTGACGCATGCGGGTGTCTGGGAAGACGACAGCCAGATTAAGCGCATGCTGGTGGAATGGGGACCGATAGTACCGAAGGGAAAAGTTGAGATAACCATAACGGCATATAAAAAAGAGGTGGTTATATGTCCAGCTGTGGGTTGAATATTGGTCGTTATGGCAGTAATGTCGGAAAGTGCAAGCGAAAAGGGCGTGCAGGCCCTTCGCAACAATCAGAGTATGGAGAGAATATGAGCAATCATCATGTTATGGGCACTGCTACGCCCAAAAAAGACTCTTATCTTGTTGTTGATGGATGTTTAATCAACTCATTCGAACCAAATCTTTATAGTCTCAATGATATTCATAAGGCTTCAGGTGGGTCTGCGTCCAAAAAACCTGCGTTTTATCTCAGGACGCTAACTGCAAAAAGAATTCTAAATGCTCTCCCTGGTGAACGTTGGGAAAAGTTGCATGTTATTCGCGGTGGAGTCTTACAGGGTACTTTCGCCTCTCAGGAGTTGGTTTTTGCCTATGCCCTCTGGTTGAGCCCTGACTTTTATGTTCGCGTTCTGAGCAATCTCCCTTTTATCAGCGATCTGCGCAACGGGGAGGCAAGATGAGTCAGCTACATCAGATCATCCCGATCACTCAGGGCAATATTGGCAACCACATAACCCCGATGGTCAGCGCTAAAAGGTTACATGCCTTTCTCGGCGTTGGGCGTGATTTCACCAACTGGATTAAAGGGCGTATCAGTCAGTATGGTTTTGCTGAAAATACTGATTATGTGGTTTACGCCAATTCTGGCGAGAACCCCCTCGGTGGACGCCCAACCGTTGATTACCTGATCACCATTGATATGGGTAAAGAACTGGCGATGGTGGAGAGAAACGAGAAGGGTCGTCAGGTTCGCCGTTATTTCATCACATGCGAACAACAAGCGAAAATGCGAGTTGGTACACCATCATTACCAAATTTCTCTGATCCGGCACAGGCTGCGAGAGCATGGGCTGATGAATTTGAAGCCAGGCAGCGCGCGGAAACAGTTACCCACCAGCAGGCCGAATATATCGAGCATCTCGAGAGTCTCTTCACTGACGGGCTTTCCCCTGTACAGTTCTGTAAGCGTTTGAATGGTGTGAATACCTCCAAGATCAGTGCCTGGCTTGTCTCTGCTAACTGGCTGTACGACGACAATCCCGAAGGCCGCAGTGCACAGTGGCGTGTTCGTTCGTATGCCCGCGACAAATACCTCACCGAGAAAAGCAGTAAAGTATCGCCAAACTCTGCGGTGAGCTTTACTACCTACCAGCCCGTCCTGCTACGTGAAGGCGCTGTCTGGCTGTACAAAAACTACCTGAAGGGGAAGCTTCCGATGAAGGTCACCTGGAACGGTAGTTTTACCCACGATAAAGATTTAGCAGGGGGTCTCCAGTGAGAGTGACCCCTCCGCACCTTCAGCCTGTATTGTCCAGGGTTAAACGGTTTGTTGAAAAACAACCTGATGGGGCAACGCTCACCCATCTGACGCACAAAGTATCAGCATATAGCTCGTTGAGCCGGAAGGATAAAGAAAACCTGATCGATATCATCCGCGAAAACAGCCTGCTCTGCATTACTGATGACGGCAGGACAACAACCCTGCATCACCCTAAGTTTGGTCATAAATCCGTGGCGCCGGTTATTGCGTCGTCGAAGACATTGAAGGAAGCCACTTTGAATAAGCCAACCGTGACCCCTGAAGAATTACGCAAGCAGGCTGAAGCCCTCATTCGTGCCGCTGAAGAAGCTGAAAAAAAGGCAGGTGACCGCGCTGAAATAAAAAAGCAACTCGATCCTCTGAAGCTTGAAATCCTCCAGGCTTATGGAATGGCAAGCCGTAAGTTTGATGAGTTTGTGGATGCTATGGCGGACATGGGGAAGGCCGTACAGAAATTTAAAGATCTGACGGTATAAGGGGTGGGCATTGAGAGCCTTACTTACCCCTGAAATGGTGCCACGCCTTGGCGTGGTGCTGTTCAAGCCAGGACGGGAGTTAATGCCCCTGTTTGCATCAGGTCGCGTGCTGGTTGAACGGGAGCCAGAAAACATGGCCCGGCTTCCGTCTGGTCGGATCCCCGATGCACAGCAACCGCTACTGGAGGATCCCAGCCTTCACACTTTCTTTACCGATGAACGGGTCATTACTGCTGCTGGTGGTATGTCCGGGCTTGAGTTCTGGCTTCGTCAGCGCATTAAAAAGTGTCAGTACCCTTTTTCTGATTACCATCATGCCGAGCTAACGACACTATGGCATCCGCCTGGCGCGTTGGTGGTGTGCTGGCACTGCGATAACAAATTGCGCGGGCAGACAACGGAAAGATTGCAGGCGCTTGCGCTGAACAATGTTGCCGAATGGATTATTGATACCGTACTGGCTGGGCTTGGCTACAACAAAGAGCGCTCCCTCTCTTTAGCCGAACTTTGCTGGTGGGCGGTTCAATCTGGTGTCGCTGATGCTGTCACCGAAGGAATGGCGCAGCGGGCACTACGGCTGCCAGACGAACCATTATTATCTGTTTACCGGGAAAGTGACATCGTACCTATGCCGCCGGCCACCAGCATTATGCAGGAAAAAGTCAGGCCGATTGAAACGTTACCAGCTCGGCGGTCAGACAGCCTGGATGTGGAAACCCAAAAGCCAATACTGACGTTAACCGTCGATCCGGAGTCTCCGGAGTCTTTCATGCTCAGGCCAAAACGTCGCCGCTGGATAAATGAGACGTACACCCGCTGGGTTAAAACACAACCCTGTGTTTGTTGCAATAAACCCGCAGACGACCCCCACCACCTGATTGGCCACGGGCAGGGTGGAATGGGTACAAAAGCACACGACCTGTTTGTGATACCGCTGTGCAGAGCACATCACAACGAGTTGCATGCTGATCCCGTGGCATTTGAAGCGAAATACGATGACCAACTGGTCCTAGTTTTTCGGGTTATAGATCGAGCGCTGGCAATTGGCGTGCTGGCATAAATGGAGAAAGTTTAATGATTAATCCTTCTGAAGTTGGCAAGGCTGGTGAAATGGTTCGTCTTCGTACTCTGGAAAGCATCTGGATACAGGGTAAGTTGCGCATGTGGGGCCGCTGGTCTTATATCGGCGGCGGTAGTGGTGGGAACATGTTTAACCAGCTACTGACATCCGGAAAAATCACCAAAACGGCAATCAACGAAGCGCTACGCCGGATGAAGAAAGCGGGTATCAGCAAACCCGAACTGGAAGCGTTCCTCAAAGAGATTCTGGAAGGGAAGAATAAAAGCGGTCTGGCGTTCTGTACCGATGAAGAAGCGCTGGCCATCAACGCTGTACTCAGCGGTATCCTTGTGCAGTCAGGGCATAAGAAGTTATACGCTCTTATTGAAGATCGATATATCAAGCGCCTGAGCAAAAAGGCGATGGCCAGAGACTTAAATGCAAAACATCCTGAATGGTGTTTGCGAACCTGTGAAAGTCGAATTGATGTTTGGCTAAATGTAGCAGAATCGATGCTATACAAGCCAATGTGTGACGCATTCGGCACAAATAGCGACAGATTCTACTTGAATAGTTGCGCGGGAAGTGCTTAAATTGTGTTAAGCTCGGGACGTTAAAGCGAACTGAGCAACAGAACAAAAAGAAACCCGCCATCGTGCGGGTTTTTCCTTTTAAATTATAACCTATTGCCGCAACTAGATTTTATTGATGTAAATCTTTGAATTTAATCATCACATTTTGATAAGATTAATTACCCTTCAAAACGTGACTATAACTAACAATATGAGTGGCAATCATAAGAGAACTGGCGGCAAGCCAAGCAGTATCACAAAGATCACTTGGGCGCATGCAACCAGGGATATTGTCAACAGAGCTATGTCTACAGGGCAGATGTTGCCTTTATGTGTCTTTGTAGTGCTCGTTATCTTGCTTACTCGTGTACCAAATGAGAAAATTCCAGACGTTATTCACGATATCCTGGTATCTCTTCTAAACTGGAACATGCTTGGTTGGATATTCTTTGTACTTGCACTTATCGCATGGGCAGGTCATGCTAGGATTATGCGTAAGGATTTCAGCAGCGAGGCTGAACGCATAGGAAAAGAGAAGACAACTCTGCAGCAACAAAAAACGTCACAGCCACTCGGGACGAGTGACCAGTAACAACAATTAAATTGGAGGATGCACCATGATCACTGCGTTGTTTTTCACGCTATGTGCTTTTGCTGCATTTCATTTCATTTACGAAAGGATTTTGCAGCCATCATTGAGGCTTTCTTTTAGGAATGAGCTCTTCGAAATTCGTGATAAAGTTCGAAATGAAATTATTTCAGGCAATCTTAGCCCTAAGGACATGAAAGCAGCTGTTCTTATCCACGACGGCTTAAACAACACGATCAACAGACTTCACCTGTTAACAATTGGTAACAAGATCAGAGCGGAAATCAACTTTGCTCGAAACCCTGAAATCAAAGAAAGAGTTAACAAACATGCCAAGGTGCTGTTTGCATGTGAAAATGAAGAATTGCTTCAGGCTGTGTCTGAGTCAGTAAAAGTAATGGATAAGGCTCTGGTGGCAAACAATCTACCATTCCTGCTTTACATTGCACCTGTTGTGTTGAGCTTTATGCTCATCGGAAAAGTGTTTAGTGTTGCCAACTCAACGGCAACAAAATATTTGCAGTGGTTTAAAGCAAAACAGTTCGAGAAAGCCATTCTTCTTAGTAATGATGGTTTCCTGAGTAAGGTTGTAGTCGCTACCGCTTAGAAATAATTCAGCAAAAGAATCACATTAAAGGCCACCTTCGGGTGGCCTTTTTTATTCCCCTCGCTTCTGAGAGGACTCACAGCAATAAGAGGGGGCTTAATGTCCGATCCTGTTTCTGGCACTACGGTCGCGGCTGGTGGCCTGATGGGAGCCAGCGTATTTGGTCTTGCAACCGGTATTGATTATGGCGTGGTATTTGGCGCATTCGCTGGTGCAGTATTTTATGTAGCGACAGCGGCAAATATCACACGAGTACGATTGATTGCTTACTTCATGACGTCATTCATTGTTGGCGTTCTTGCTGCTGGCCTGGTTGGTTCAAAGCTGTCACAAGCTACCGGGTACAGTGATAGACCATTAGACGCACTTGGTGCTGTTGTAGTGGCTGCGATGACAATCAAAGTGCTCACATTTTTCAACAGTCAGGATTTGGGAAGCCTGTTCAGTATTCTTTCGCGATTCCGTGGAGGAGGGGCCAGCAATGGTAACAAGTGATCCGTCAGCGATGGTGAATGCAGGTATTTGTGCAGTCATCGTCCTTGTCCTGATGTTCTACCAGCGTGAAGGGGCAAGGCATCGCCCCGCTATATCATTGCTGGCTTACTTCTTTGTGCTGGTTTATGCCAGCGTCCCTTTCCGTTACCTGTTCGGCCTCTACCAGGAGTCACACTGGATGGTGGTCATCGTAAACCTTCTTATTTGCGCTGCCGTCTTATGGGCTCGTGGGAACGTGGCGCGTCTCGTTGATACGCTGAGGCATTAATGAACCAATCACAATTTCAACAGGCGGCTGGTGTAAGCGCCGGGTTAGCTTCGCGCTGGTTTCCGCATATTGATGCTGCGATGAAAGAGTTCGGCATTGTTAAGCCCGAAGACCAGGCAATGTTTATCGCTCAGGCAGGACATGAATCAGCAGGATTTACCGCGCTGGTGGAGAGCTTCAACTACACCCCTGCCGCTCTGCTGACCACCTTTGGACGCCGCATTACGAACTATCAGGCATATATGCTTGGGCGTGACAAAGAAAAAGGGCAGCTAGCCAATCAGCCAGCCATTGCAAATCTGGTGTACAGCAATCGCCTCGGTAACAAAGCATCAGGCGATGGGTGGAAATATCGTGGCCGTGGGCTGATTCAGATTACCGGTCTTGATAATTACCGCCGCTGCGGAACGGGATTAAAACTGGATTTACTCAGTAATCCTGAGTTGCTGGAAAAGGATATCAACGCAGCACGGTCAGCTGCATGGTTCTATGCCACCAGCGGATGCCTGAGCTATTCCGGCGATTTGGTTCGCATCACTCAGATCATCAATGGTGGACAGAACGGTATTAACGACCGTCGTGCACGTTACGCCAAAGCAAAATCGGTGTTCTCATGATTAAGTGGCTGGTTCTTCTCATTCCACATTGGGAAACGGACACGGTTGTTTTGCAGGAGAAGGGAGACGAATTACATATCGTTTGCAGTTATAGCGATATTAAACCGGGCGAGGTGTTCGACGGGATGTGTGAACTTAAAACCTTCACATGGCTTAACTGGTCTTTCCCATACGGTCAGCCTATCAACGTCCGCTCATTTGAACCAAAGGTGATCGCATGAGCATTGTAGAAATCATTATCGGCGTTATTGGCGCAATTATGGTAGCAGCTGCTGGTGGTTTTGGTGTTGGCCATTTGCGAGGCACCAATAAAGCGGAAGCTAAAGCAGATCAGCAGCGCACTGAAGAACGAGCAGCAGCTACTGAAGCCGTTGCAGAACGCCGGGTAGAGACAACAAAAGGAGCCAGGGATGTACAGCAAACTGTTAATCATCTTCCTGATGACGATGTTGACCGTGAGTTGCGCGAAAAATTTACCCGCAAAACCTGAAGTAACGGACACTGCCTGTGATTGGGTAAGCATTATTTATCTCACAGAGCACGATATTGAGGTGATGGACCGTCAGACGAAGCGGGACATTCTGGCTCACAACAGAGCGTGGCAGGCGAACTGCAAATCAGAAGAGGCTAGCTGGACTCAGTAATTTAGAGAAAACCATGCAATGAAAAAAATAACTGTTCGATCTGATAAATCATTAATGGTGTCGATTAATAATGAGGAAGTCAGTCTACTAGAAAAATTTAAGCATTGTAAGAAGTACCATTTTAAAGAGTCGGAGGGGGCTCCGACTCGACTAATCACTCCAGTGGTTCTACAGGGTCTGTCTTTGAATGTGACGCAAACTGGATAGCCGCAAGTAGTGCGGACCGCATTTTTTCATACTCTCTACTTTTAACGACCTCTGACATAAGTTCAGTAACGTCCAAATTGGCTGAGCAATACCCTTCCTTCGTGGGGACTGATATTTCAACCTTCATTCCATTGGCTATGGAGGCACCCAAAACGCGCAGCGGCTCTGAATCGAGCAAAGACGATACACGATCTTTATCTACGGGTTGAAAACAGAGTGCGGAGCCATCGAAACGGATCAGAACCCCACTCCGGTCGGGTCTCATTTCTGGGCCAACATCCATTATTCGCCATCCGCAATACCAGGTACGGCATACATCTGGCCGTGCATTATAAATCGAGCATCCTCCTTGTGGTCTAAGGTACTGGCATGGCACATCGGCGAGCTTCTTAAGATTAGGTTGCTCGATTCGTAACGAATGGCAACAAACAGAACAGGTACCGCACTTCCTGTCTTTGATTAATAATTTTTCTAGACTCATTGCTCACATCTCCATTGCACGGATTTACTTCGGTGACGACCAAAATAAGGCAAGCAAATTGGTTTGGATATCCTGATAAAAACACATGTATCCGGACCGGAATTTCATGCGCATCGCACGCTCACATCAAAGAGAGTCTTTCAGTGGTGAGCTTGGGTAAACCGTTACCTCTTGGCGGCTTTGCCGTGCGACAGACTCACGCCTAAAAGGAAAATCAAATGCAGGTCACTATTAATGGTGTCTCGTATGCACCCGCCTGCGCAATTTCATCGCGGATCGGTATTGCCATTTCAACACATCAGCGTGCAGACGTTTTAAAACGAGCGCTCGAACAACACATGAAGCATCTTCCCGCCGGGGCGCTGGTGGTGGTTGTCGATGATGGTTCAATAGCTGCAGCGGTAGTTCCCGACGGCGTGCAGCTGCTTCGCCATAGCGCATCACTCGGTATTGTGGCCGCAAAGAACGCCAGCCTTTCCGCGCTGATGGATGCAGGTTGTGAGCATATCTTCCTGTGGGATGATGACGCCTGGCCGATTGCTGGTAACTGGCACCTGCCTTACATCGAATCACCCGAGCCACACCTGGCTTACCAGTTTCTCGATCTGGCTGGACGCAATAAGCTGAACGACATGGCCGTCCTGTACCGGGATGATAAGCATATCGCTTATTCCGGACAGTGTGGCGGGAAGATGAAACTCGACCTGCAGGCTCTGCAGGCTTGGGCAGACTCAATATCTGGTGCGCTGTAACGACGACAGGGAAGCTATCAGGTGGTTAGAAATCCAACCCGTTAAGCATAAGTTAATTTTTATGGTTATGAAGCGTAGTAGAAAGATCTTTGGCGCTTTATGTATTTTTTACAACAATTCTAATAATTAGAGTTTGCTAGGTTTTTTACTAGGTTGTAAGTATGTTTTAATGGCGAGACCAAATTGAATGAGAAGGTGTCGCAATGAAAAGAGGTGTTGTTGCATCCCCTATGGGGTTTGAAGTTCTTGCTGGTGGCGGTTTTATGCAAACCACAGGGCTTAGTGAAACTGATCTTAACTACTATTCCTTATATTGGGATGAGATAATTATTCCTGGTTCAAAAGAGTTTCGATATGTGCTTCCAAACGAAGAAGAATTAATTAAACTGGGAGTTATCACACGACCATTGTTTAGTACTGGATATAACACTGATTTATACCCGACACAATTCCCTGCTCAACAATTAAGAATTTTTGAGGAAATGCAGCGTGATAATCTAGATTGTCTGTATGTGCTACACCAAATTGGAGTTAATTTAAATCTCCCGACATCAAAACATGATGATTTTAGAAACTTACAATTTGAACTGTTCAATGCCTTACCAGTTCCATCTAAATATGTCAGGCCAGAGCAAGTTTTAGAATTTAAAACAAAGCATAGAGATGCTCTCAACTCATTGCATAATTATTTGGATGAGCTATATGAGAATGTGGCCAGTGCACCAGATGAGCCATTATTTAAGAAAAAAGCATATGCTGATTTTAATGATAGCCTTAAGAATATCAATAGAATCAGTGAAATGCATAAAGGGTTTTCTTTTGACCGATATAGCATGAAATTAGAAATGCCTAACTCAAAGGACTTTACGACTACCGTACTTGGTGCGCTAACAGCTATAGCTGATGTATCAAACCCTTTAGTAACAGGTTTAGGTCTTTTAACTGCAGGGATAGGGTTTGTGAAAGTTACGGATAAATATGGGGAGATGTTGAATTCTGAAAATAAAAATGCAAACTTATTGTACTTGGCAGAGTTATATAAGGATGGGTTAGCATAAAACATTTCCTATATTTTAATTTGGTTTGACGAGCTTCTCTCAATCTAATTTATTGAGCCATTATATTCTGGCTTAATAAATTATATAAATTAAATTTTGTTAGATAATTTATGCAGATTACTATCCGCAATAGACATCTGTGTTGTATCTTTCCGATTTAATTCATTAACAGAGACTATCTAAATGACAAAGAACTATTACCAGGACGGAACAACCATGGGCTGGCACAATAGAACTGGAGATGCTGTCGTTTCAGGTCAACCTGTTGTTGTTGGTTCCATCATCGGTATTGTACAGCATGACATCGCAGATGGCGGTGAAGGTGTGCTTATGATGTCAGGTGTGTTCAATCTGCCGAAGGTCGCATCCGAGACCTAGCAGCGCGGTGCACGTCTTTACCTGTCTAAGACCGGAAAGCTGACGAGTCAGCTAAAAGACAGTACGGATGACAATCCCTTAGCCGGGTCGGCATGGAGAACCACTAATCGGAATGACTCTGAAGGTCGCGTGCGCCTTGGCTTCTAGTTCATCGTCATCAAAAAATTATTAAATGATATGCACTCTCATTTAATGAGGTACTCCGGGGGGGGGCGATCAGCCACGAGGCGGCGTGCTCGCGGAAAACGGCTAGTTTTTCAGATCTAAGGTCATCATCATCATTTGCGCAGGTTATTGATCTCATTGGAGGCGATTTCGTGCAGATGTCGAATCGTTTAAAAAGTGTTCACCATCATGGACCAGGAAATTGCCACTTTAAAACTGAATATCAACCAGTTGGCGGGGATCACTGGCGTACACCGTCAGACGGTCGCCGCCAGGCTGAAAAATATTGAACCGGCACCAGGTAGCAACAGCAAATTAAAGCTTTACCTGATCACCGACATTCTGACCGAACTGATGATCCCCACTGTGTCAGCCAATATCGATGACATGCTGCCATCGGACAGGCTTTCCCACTGGAAAGCGGAGAATGAGCGACTCAAGTTTGAGCAGGATACGGGGCAGCTCATTCCCGCTGATGAAGTGGCGCGCGAATTCTCATTGATGGCGAAAGCCGTCGTCATGGTACTTGAAACCCTCCCTGATGTACTTGAGCGTGACTGTGCATTAACGCCTGTTGCGGTTTCTCGCGTGCAGAGCGTTATTGATGACCTGCGCGATCAGATGGCGGAGAGGGTGCAGGACGCTGAAGCAGAGGAGGAAGAGCCAGAGGAGGACTGATGGCAAAGCGGGCATCCGCCAGAGGCATCCGCCGCGATGTTTCCGGTATCTTACGTGCCCCGCGTCGAATGCAGGTGGCCGATGCGGTCAGTACTTATATGCGCGTGCCGATGGGGGCGGGTAACTCCGTTCCATGGGATCCGGATCTGGCACCTTACGTGATTGAACCGATGAACTGCCTGGCATCGCGTGAATATGACGCGGTAGTGTTTGTTGGTCCGGCGCGAACGGGTAAAACCATTGGTCTGATTGATGGCTGGATTGTTTACAACGTTGTCTGTGATCCGGCTGATATGCTCCTGATTCAGATGACTGAGGAAAAGGCGCGCGAGCACTCCAAAAAGCGTCTTGATCGTACATTCCGTTGCAGCCCTGAAGTGAAAGCCCGACTGAGCCCGCGGCGTAATGATAACAACGTATATGACCGCACGTTTCGCGCCGGGAACTACCTGAAAATCGGCTGGCCATCGGTCAATATCATGTCCTCATCGGACTATAAATGCGTGGCACTGACCGACTATGACCGTTTCCCGGAAGACATTGACGGGGAAGGTGACGCCTTTTCACTGGCATCAAAGCGAACAACAACGTTCATGTCGTCAGGTATGACACTGGTTGAGAGTTCGCCGGGCCGCGACATACGTGACACAAAATGGCGCCGTAGCTCACCGCATGAAGCACCTCCTTCAACGGGGATTCTGTCGCTGTACAACCGTGGTGATCGCCGTCGCCTTTACTGGCCGTGCCCACATTGCGGTGAATATTTCCAGCCTGAAATGGACAATATGACAGGTTACCGCGATATCGCGGACCCTGTTCAGGCCAGCGAGAAAGCCTGTCTTCAATGCCCTGCCTGTAAAGAGCACATCACTGCGGATATGAAGCGTTCGCTCAATATGAAAGGGAAGTGGCTGCGGGATGGGCAAACCATCGACAACGATGGTGTTATCACTGGGGAAGGGCGACGCTCGCGCATTGCCTCCTTCTGGATGGAAGGCCCTGCCGCCGCGTACCAGACCTGGGCGCAGCTCATCTATAAATTTCTTACCGCTGAGCAGGACTATCAGGCCACTGGCAGCGAGGAAGCACTGAAGACGGTAATCAACACCGACTTTGGGCGTCCGTATCTTCCTCGCTCCAGCATGGAACAGCGCAAAAGTGAACTGCTTGAGCAGCGTGCGGAGGTTGTACCAAAGCGCTCTGTTCCGGACGGGGTTTGTTTCCTTATGGCGACCGTCGATGTTCAGGCGGGGCGCAACCGGCGTTTTGTTGTTCAGGTTACTGGCTACGGCAGCATGGGAGAGCGCTGGCTGGTGGACCGCTACAATATCAGGCAGTCGATGCGCTATGACGCCAATGGCGAGAGCCAGCAGATTGACCCGGCAAGCTATCCGGAAGACTGGGATTTATTGCTGACCGATGTGTTTAACAAAGCCTGGCCAATGGCATCGGATCCGACTAGGTGTATGCGGCTGATGGCGATGGCCGTTGACTCCGGCGGTGAGGATGGTGTGACCGACAACGCTTATAAATTCTGGCGTAAGTGTCGTCGTGAAGGACTCGGAAAACAGATTTACCTGTTCAAAGGCGACAGTGTCCGCCGATCCAAACTTATCTCCCGAACCTTTCCTGATAATACCGGACGTTCAAGCCGAAGGGCACAGGCTTCTGGTGATGTCCCGCTTTACTTGATCCAGACCGATGCTCTGAAAGACCGGGTGAACAACGCTTTGTGGCGTGATTCACCAGGCCCTGGCTATGTGCATTTCCCTGACTGGCTCGGCAGCTGGTTTTACGATGAACTGACCTATGAGGAGCGATCGACTGATGGCAAATGGAGTAAGCCGGGACGTGGTGCAAACGAAGCATTTGACCTGCTGGTCTACGCTGATGCGCTCGCCATCCTCCACGGCTACGAGAAAATCAAATGGCCCGCTGCTCCTGAGTGGGCGAGGCGGGAAACCTGGCTGGAGAACGCGCCGCCGGAAGCTGGCGAAGCGGCATCCCAGACACCAGAACCAGTACCCACCAAAAAACGGAAGCGGAAGAAGCCCGTAACCGATGATTCTAACCCCTGGAGTACATCAGGAGGATGGTTGTGAACCGTGTTGATATTGAAGCCATGATCCAGCGATATACCGAAGCCGAAATGGCGGTGCTGGATGGTAAAACTATCCGTTTCAATGGGCAGGAAATGACGATGGAGAACCTGTCTGAAATCCGAAAAGGGCGTCAGGAGTGGGAGCGTCGGCTCTCTTCTCTTATTTCTCATCGCCGCGGGCGACCCGGTTACCGACTGGCGAGGTTTGAATGAGCCTTTTAGATGATGCGATTGGGGTCTTTTCGCCAGGCTGGAAAGCAGCCCGTCTGCAGGCGCGCGCGAAAATCAGGGCATATGAAGCCGTTACCCCGACCAGAACGCACAAAGGGCGTCGTGAAAATCGTTCAGCTGATCAGCTCAGCAAAATGGGGGCGGTATCACTGCGGGAGCAGGCCCGGTGGCTCGATAACAATCACGATCTGGTGATTGGGGTGTTCGATAAGCTGGAAGAGCGGGTGGTTGGGAAAGCCGGAATTATTGTTGAACCCCATCCCAAACTGATGAACGGTAAAATCGCCAAAAAGCTGGCAGATCAGATCCGTAATAAATGGGCAGAATGGTCTGTCAGGCCTGATGTCACGAACCAGTTTACCCGCCCGATGCTTGAGCGCCTGATGTTGCGCACCTGGCTGCGGGATGGCGAAGTGTTTGCCCAGCTTGTCAGTGGAACCGGGAATGGTCTTACGCCAGCAGCCGGTATCCCTTTCTGGCTTGAAGCGCTTGAACCAGATTTTATTCCCATGAACAGCGATGCTGCCAGCCAGCTTAATCAGGGGGTATTCGTCGACAACTGGGGCAGACCAAGGAAATATCAGGTTTATAAAAGCCTGCCCGTTTCAGGCCGTCAGCTTGATACCAAAGAAGTGGATGCGGAAAACATGCTGCATCTTAAATTTGTCCGCCGTCTGCACCAGACCCGGGGCGTATCGATGCTATCCGGTGTACTGATGCGTCTGAGCGCACTTAAAGAGTATGAAGATGCTGAGCTCACCGCCGCACGTATTGCTGCTGCGCTGGGTATGTACATCAAAAAGGGAGACGGGCAAAGCTTCGAAGAGAGTAACAGTTCTTCCGATGATGATGATCGGGAAGTGATGATTCAACCAGGCATCATTTATGACGATCTGAAGCCTGGTGAAGATATCGGCATGGTGAAATCTGACAGGCCCAATCCTAACCTTGAAACCTTCCGTAATGGGCAACTTCGCGCTGTCGCAGCAGGCAGCCGACTCAGCTTTTCAAGCACAGCCAGGAACTACAACGGCACCTACAGCGCGCAGCGGCAGGAACTGGTGGAATCAACAGATGGCTATCTCATTTTACAGGACTGGTTTATTGGCGCGGTGACCCGGCCAATGTACCGCGCCTGGCTGAAAATGGCGGTGGCCGCTGGCGAGATTAAATTACCCCGCGGTCTGGATATGGAGTCGCTGTACTCGGCGGTGTATTCCGGCCCTGTTATGCCGTGGATCGATCCGGTTAAAGAGGCCAATGCCTGGAAGTTACAGATCCGGGGCGGAGCGGCAACGGAATCCGACTGGGTCCGCGCCAGCGGACGTAACCCGAACGATGTGAAGGCGCGCCGGAAGGCAGAGATCGACGAAAACAAAGAGATGGGGCTGGTGTTTGACACTGACCCTGCTAATGACAAAGGAGGCACAAGTGCCGAAGCCAAAGAACCGGGCGCACCACCGTCCGAAAGCCAGCGCAAAAAGTAATTCCTGGTTTCGTATGCAGGCCAGCGCCGACAACGAAGCGGATATTTATATCTACGACGAGATCGGCTACTGGGGGGTGACGGCGCGCCAGTTTGTGAATGACCTTAAGGCGCTGGGCGACATTACCCATATCAACCTTCACATCAATTCGCCCGGTGGCGATGTCTTTGATGGCATCGCCATTTTTAATGCCCTGAAGCATCACGGCGCGGCGATCACCGTTCACATTGATGGTCTGGCAGCTTCAATGGCTTCGGTGATTGCGATGGTTGGCAACCCGGTAATTATGCCGGAAAACACGATGATGATGATCCATAAACCATGGGGATTTGCGGGTGGTGATGCCAACGACATGCGGGATTATGCCGATCTGCTGGATAAGGTCGAGTCTGTCCTGATCCCTGCCTACGCGGAGAAAACTGGAAAAACGACCGAAGAAATCGCCGCCATGCTGGACGATGAAACCTGGATGGACGGTAAAGAATGCTTAGCGCATGGCTTTGCCGATCAGGTCACTACCTCTCTGCAGGCAATGGCCTGTATTCAATCAAAACGTATCGAGGATTTTGAAAAGATGCCAAACAGCATTCGCAACATGATCACCCCACCGCGCAATACCACTGCGCGTGAGCCACAACAACCTCAGCCGCAGGTGACTACGCCTCAGCCGGCAGCATCAGATGAAGCGACAATCCGTGCTCAGGTTCTCGCCGAGCAAAAGAGCCGCGTAAATGGTATCAACGATCTCTTTGCGATGTTCGGCGGCAAGCATCATGAGCTGCAGAATAAATGCATCGCGGATCCGGAATGCACAGTGGCTCAGGCTAAAGATGAACTGCTGGCGGCGCTGGGCAAAAATGCAACACCGTCGAATAAAACCACGGATGCGCACATTTACGCCGGGAACGGTAACTTTGTTGGCGACGGAGTTCGCCAGGCACTGATGGCGCGCGCGGGCTTCGAGAGCCTGGAGCGGGACAACGTCTATAACGGCATGACGCTGCGCGAATATGCCCGTATGGCACTGACCGAACGCGGCATCGGCGTTTCCAGCTATAACCCGATGCAAATGGTCGGTATGGCACTGACGCACAGCACGTCTGACTTCGGTAATATCCTGCTCGACGTTGCTAATAAAGCGTTACTGCAGGGCTGGGAGGAAGCGGCAGAAACTTTTGAGCAGTGGACCAAGAAAGGCCAGTTGTCTGACTTTAAAACGGCGCATCGTGTCGGTCTGGGCGGCTTCTCATCCCTGCGTCAGGTACGCGAAGGTGCTGAATATAAGTATGTGACCACCAAAGATAAAGGTGAAAGCATCGCGCTGGCCACCTACGGCGAAATCTTCTCTATTACCCGTCAGGCGATCATCAACGACGATCTGAATCAGTTAACCGATGTACCGATGAAGATGGGCCGTGCAGCAAAAGGGACGATTGGCGACCTAGTGTATGCCGTTCTGACCGAAAACGCGAAATTGTCTGATGGTAAGCCGCTGTTCCATGCTGATCACGGTAATATTTCCGCAGGCGCGATTTCTGTAGCCAGCCTTGATGAAGCGCGCAAGATGATGCGTCTGCAGAACGAGGGTGAGCGTCCCCTGAATATTCGCCCGGCATTCATGCTGGTGCCTGTCGCGCTCGAAACCCTGGCAAACCAGACGATCAAGTCTGCCAGTGTGAAAGGGGCGGATATCAACGCCGGTATCATGAACCCAATTCAGAACTTTGCTGAAGTTATCTCGGAGCCGCGTCTTGACGCCAAAGACACCAGCGCCTGGTATCTGGCCGCCGCTAAGGGCACGGACACCATCGAAGTGGCTTACCTGAACGGCGTTGATACTCCGTATATCGATCAGCAGGAAGGCTTCACGACCGACGGTATTGCCACCAAAGTGCGCATCGATGCCGGTGTATCTCCTCTGGATTATCGCGGCCTGGCGAAATCAACCGGGAAATAATCCCTTCCACTCAAGCAGCACATCACAGCCCATAAGGGCTTTTTTTGTATCTGAATTCGGCCCCGTACGGGGCTGGTTGGAGACTGAATTTATGGCGAAGAATTTTGTACAGCATGGCAAAACTATTGAGATTGCCAACACGGGCAGCGGTGCGATCCTGAGTGGTTCGCCGGTGATGGTGGGGAAAGTCGTGGCGATTGCCATTACTGATATTCCGGCAGGCCAGACGGGGGACGGTTTTGCCGAAGGGGTTTTCCTGCTGCCTAAGCTGACTACCGATGCGATCACCATCGGTGAGCAGGTTCATATCAAAGATGGCAAAGTGCAGAACGACGCGACAGGAGCCGATCTGGCTGGGGTAGCCTGGGAAGATGCTGCTGCCAGTTCCGCAATTGTAGCCGTGAAAATCAATGCTTAATCCCTTTGACAGACTTGTCAGCCGCATGGATGCGGTCACGGTAAACAAAATGGGCAAGCCAGCGATCATCAACGGGGAGCCCATGATTGTTATTCCGGCTGAGTTTCTGGAAGAAATGGGGCCTTTGAGCGGAACAGGGCGATCGCTGGTGGTGTTTACCTCAGGATACAGTCCCCGTCGTAATGACGTGGTGATTTTTGAAGGGGAGGAATTCCATCTTACCCGTCACGAACGCTTTAACGGCAAACCGCGCATCTTTATCGAGTAAGCAGGAGGGAATATGTCGATTAAAGGGCTGGAGCAGGCCATTGCCAACCTGAACAGCATAAGTAAAAAAGCTGTACCGCGCGCTTCCGCCCAGACGGTGAACCGTATCGCCACACAGGCGGTCAATCGCAGCGTGTCCACTGTCGCGAAATCAACCCGCGTCCCCCGAAAACTTGTCAGGCAGCGTGCACGGGTACGTCGGGCGACGGTGGCGAAACCGCGCGCGCTGATTCGCATAAACCGCGGTAATCTTCCCGCTATCAAACTGGGGCCATCCAGCATGCGTCTGTCACGGCGTAAACGCGATAAGCCAGGCACGAACAGTGAGCTGCGTGTGGGGCGCTTTCGTTTTCCTGGGGCCTTTATTCAGCAACTGGCAAGCGGTCGCTGGCATGTCTTGCGGCGTACCACGAAGAGCCGGTACCCCATTGAAGTGGTCAGTATTCCCTTAGCAATTCCCCTGACCGAGACATTCCGGGATGAAGTGCCAAAACTTATGGACGAACGTATGCCGCAAATTATGCGACAGAACCTGTCTAACCAACTGAGGCTAATCCTTAAACGATGAAAAACAGTGATATCCGGAAAGCCGTACTAACCGCGCTCCAGCGCAATATCTCAGATGCAGTGACATGGTTCGATGGTCGTCCTGGGTTTCTGGATGAGCAGGATCTTCCGGCGGTTGCGGTTTACCTTTCTGACGCCCGAGCCTCGGATGAAAGTGTTGATGAAGATATGTGGACAGCCGTGCTGCATGTTGAGGTGTTTCTGAAAGCCACGGCTACAGACAGTGCTCTGGATTCCTGGATGGAGGACCGCATCTATCCGGCAATGGCTGATGTTCCCGAACTGGCAAATCTTCTCGAATTGATGGCGGCTCAGGGGTATGACTATCAGCGCGATGAAGAGGCCATGACGTGGGGATCTGCCGACCTCAGTTATTCCATCAGCTACATTATGTGAGGACGTAATGACTACACCAAACCCACTGGCGCCGGTAAAGGGTGCCACCACCACGCTCTGGATTTATTCCGGATCGGGTAACGCCTTCGCCAACCCATTATCGGATGTTGACTGGACGCGCCTGGCAAAGATTAAAGATCTGCAGCCCGGTGAACTGACTGCCGAATCAAACGATGATACCTATCTGGATGACGATGATGCCGACTGGACTGCTACCGCGCAGGGACAGAAATCGGCGGGGGAGGCCAGTTTTACGCTGGCCTGGAAACCTGCCGAGAGCGGGCAGCAGTATCTGGTTCGCTGGTTTGATGACGGTACCGTGCTGGCGTACAAAATCAAATACCCGAATGGCGCCATCGATGTATTCCGTGGCTGGGTAAGCAGCCTGGGTAAAACGGTGACGGCAAAAGACACCATTACCCGTTCTGTCAAAATCAGTAACAACGGCAAGCCAGGTCTTGCTGAAGACAGCGCTGCTGCAGTGATAGACGTAACCGGCGTCAGCCTGGATAAATCGACCACCACCGTTGCGGTTGCTGCCACCACCACGCTGAATGTCACCGTGGCGCCAGCCAGCGCGAGTGATCAATCTTTCCGGGCCACCACCACGGATGCAGGTAAAGCCACGGTGACTGTCGCCGGTGCGGTGCTGACGGTAACCGGCATTGCCGCCGGAACCGCCGACATTATCGTGATGACCAACGACGGGCTGTTTGTCGCGACCTGTAAAGTCACCATTTCCTGACCTCCGGGGCTTGTGGCCCCGCTTTCTGGAGTAACCCATGTTTTTAAAAAGTGAGCCGTTCGAACGCAACGGTAAGACCGTCACGCTCTACGAACTGTCGGCGCTGCAGCGTATTGAGCATCTTGAACACCTGAAGACGCTGGAAAGTATCACTGATGCCGACATGCAGGCGGCGATGGATATGACGATTAAATCCGGCGCACTGCTGGTGGCCATGTCTTTATGGCATGGACATCCCCTGAAAGGGACGCACAAAACGCCGAAAGAAGACGTTGAGCAGATCCAGAATGAAGTGCTGATGACCTGGCCGCTGGAGATTGTTTCCGCAGCAGAGTACAGCGTGAAGCTGTTATCCGGCATGGTGCCGCTGCAGGAAGCGAATGATCCAGAGGATATCGCTGTGACTGAGCCGGTCAGTCTGGAAAAGTCCTCGCCAGCGAGCTGACATTCGTCCTGAAACTGGCGCGTGAATTTCGCCGCCCGGACTGGCGCGCCATGCTTGCTGGTATGTCGTCAACGGAATACGCCGACTGGCGAATGTTCTACCAGGACAATTTTTTTAATGATGTGCAACTGGATGCACATTTTTCCTCGCTGATGCATATCGTTATCACCGCGCTTGACCCCAAAACCACATCAACCCCTGCCAGCTTCAGCCTGCTTTCACCTTCAGCGGAGGATATTGCCGACGATGAACCCGGTGACGCTGTGCTGATGGCAAAGGCCGAGGGCATTTCAGGAGGTGTTCGCTATGGCCCAGACGGCAGTGGGTGACCTGGTCGTGAACCTTGACGTTAATTCGTCAAAGTTCAACGAGCAGATGGAGTACGTAAAACGGCAGTTTAAGCAGACGGGGGACGCAGCGAATGACTCTGCCCTGAAAGTGCAACAGTCATTTACCCGCCAGGAGAGCGCAGCGAAGAAGGCCGGTATTTCTGTAGGCCAGTATAACGCCGCGATGCGTATGCTGCCTGCGCAGTTTACGGATATCGCCACTCAGCTGGCCGGTGGGCAGAGTCCGTGGCTTATCCTGCTGCAGCAGGGCGGTCAGGTGAAAGACTCCTTCGGCGGTATTATTCCGACCTTCCGGGCGCTGCTGGGCACCATATCGCCGGTGATGGTGGGGGTTGGCGCGCTGGCTGCCGCCACTGGCGCGGTGGTTTACGCCTGGTATCAGGGCTCGTCCACGCTGTCTGATTTCAACAAAACGCTGGTCCTGTCCGGTAACACTGCCGGGCTGACCTCAAACCGCATGCTGGTGCTGGCGAAATCCGGCGAGCAGGCGGGACTCACGTTTAACCAGACCAGCAGCGCGCTGACGGAGCTGGTCAACGCCGGAGTGCGTGCCGGTGCCCGGTTCGATGAGATGAGTCAGGCGGTAGCGAAGTTCACCGATGCGTCGGGCGTGCCGGTCGACAAGGTGGCAGCGGCATTTGGCAAACTGACGAATGATCCGACTTCAGGCCTTATTGCTATGGCGCAACAGTTCCACAACGTTACCGCGGAACAGATTGCTTATGTGGCGCAACTGCAACGCGCCGGTGATGAAGCAGGGGCGCTGCAGGCAGCTAATGATGCGGCGACGAACGGTTTTCGTGAGCAGACAAAGAGCCTGCGCGACAATATGGGGTCGATTGAGTCTGCTGCCGACAGCCTGAAGCGTGCCTTTAAATCGATGTGGGATGCGGCGCTCGATATCGGGCGGCCTGACACCACGCAGGAGATGGTTGCCAAAGCGGAAGCGGCCTTTAAGCGGGCGGATGAAATCTGGAATCTGCGTAAAGGTGATGGTTATGTCAATGATGATGCGCGTGCCAGCTACTGGAACGATCGGGAGTCTGCCCGCCTTGCACTGGAAATGGCGCAGCAGCAGGCCAGCGTGGCAAAGGCCACTGAGGATAACGCCGCCCGCGAGGCGGTGATTGAATCTGACCGCCAGAAGTATGCCGCGCAGGCGCAGTCGAATTATGCAAAGACGCAGACTGCGCTGGAGAAGTACACGGCCCGTCAGAATGAACTGAACAAGGCGCTTAAAGACGGACGGATCCTCCAGGCTGACTACAACATCAATCTGGAAGCTGCGAAAAAAGAATACGACGACTCGCTGAAGAAACCCAAAGCCCCTTCAGCGGTAAAAACACCTGCAGGTGTAAAAAGTGTCGATACTGCCAGCGCGCAGACGCTGGAGCTGGAGGCGCAGTTACGCACTCTGCAGGAGCATAAGAGCATCACGGATACCATCAGCCAGCAGCGGCAGGAATTGTGGAAACAACAATCCCGCTTTTCGGTGCTAGAAGAGGCCGCCAAAAAGCGCGCGCTGACCGCCGATGAAAAATCGGTGCTGGCGAACAAAGACGAGGTACTGGCGCGGGCCGAAGTGAATGCCCGGCTGGGCGATCAGATTGTTGCCCAGGAACGGTTAAACCGCCTGCAGGACAGCTCGCAGAAGTACGTTACCCAGATTGGGGAGAAAACCCGGGCGCTGGTGGCCGGGGGCAGCATGAGCAGTCGCGGCGCGCAGCGGAAAAACGAAGAGGCACAGTTGCGGCAGGGCTGGATGAATGCCGGCGGTACGGACACCGATCAGGGTTATCAGAACGAACTGGATGCACTGAAGAAATATTATGCCGCACAGGACGAGCTCCGCGGCAACTGGCAGGCCGGGGCGAAATCAGCGTGGGCTGACTATGCCGATTCAGCAGCTGATGCCTATGGTTCGATGAAGTCCGCTGCTTCAGCCACATTCGATGGTATCAGCCAGAATATGGCCGATATGCTGACGACAGGTAAAGCAAACTGGGCAGATTTCACCCGTTCCATGTTGTCGATGCTGACGCAGATCCTGATGAAACAGGCCATGGCTGGCCTGGTCAGTTCTGCCACGTCAGCGCTGGGTTTTGCTGGTGGTGGTTATACCGGATCCGGCGGCAAATATGAGCCTGCAGGTGTGGTGCACCGTGGAGAGTTTGTCTTTACGCAGGAGGCCACTAACCGAATCGGTGTCGGCAACCTTTATCGCATGATGCGCGGCTATGCGACTGGTGGTCTGGTCGGTGGGAGTGGCGGTGGCGTTGCTTCTCCTTTTGGCATCAGCGTGTATGCGCCGGTTTCGGTGACAACAGGCCAGGGGGATTCCGGTCTACAGAAAGGAAGCGGCGATGCGCTGGGGAAAGCCTATCAGCAGGTGATCAACAGCTCAATCAGGGAAGGTATCACCAGAGAAGTCCGGCCCGGTGGCATCATCTGGAATGCAACAAAACAGAGGTAAGTAATGGCGATCGAGCATTTTGCATGGCGGATTAAAGCATCCAGCCAGCCGACCCTGAAAAGTAAGGATACCATCCGTACGGCGCAGTTTGGTGATGGCTATAAGCAGGTGTCAGGTGCCGGGATGAATGATGAAACGCTCAGTTATGAGTTTTCATTTACCGGCGAACCGCAAACCGTCCGGGATATTTATGCTTTCCTGCGGCGCCATAAGACGAAATCATTTTCGTTTACCCCGCCAGGCGGTGATCTTGCGCTGTGGCGCGTTGAGGCAGACAGCCTGCAGCGTGTCACCAAAAGTAAAACGGTGGAAACCGTATCAGCCACCTTTGAACAGGCGTTTGCACCATGAGCTTAAACAGTGATTATCAGAAACTTGAGCCGGGCAATGTTGTCCGGCTTTTTGATGTCGATGGCACCGCATTTGGTGTTTCCGACGTTCTCCGCTTCCACGCCCACAATATTGCCCACACTCCCGATGAAATTGCTGCTGCTGGTGGAGATGACAATAAGCTACCGGCGAAATCGATCTGGTGGCAGGGGCAGGAATATAAAGCCTGGCCCTGCCAGATCGAGGGTATTGAGACGGCGACCGACGGGACCAGCGCGCAGCCGACGCTGTCGGTCGCTAACCTGGACAGTTCCATTACGGCGCTGTGTCTTGCTTATGATGACCTGCTGCAGGCAAAGGTCACGATTCATGACACGCTGGCGCAGTATCTGGATGCGAAAAACTATCCGGAGGGCAACCCGTCGGCGGATCCGCAGCAGGAAAAGCTGAAGGTGTTTTACATTGACGCCAAGAGCACTGAAACCAACGAAGTGGTGGCGTTTACGTTGTCCAGTCCAATGGACCTGCAGGGGCTGATGATCCCGACGCGCCAGCTACATTCGCTTTGTACCTGGTGTATCCGTAACAAATACCGCTCCGGTGATGGATGTGACTATGCCGGAACGCGTTATTTCGACAAACACAACAACCCGGTTAACGATCCATCGCTCGATGAATGCCCCGGTACACTCACTGCGTGCAAGTTGAGACATGGCGAGGGGAACGAGTTGCCGTTCGGTGGTTTCCCTGGCACATCCCTGATCAGGAGCTGATATGCGTCAGAAAATTATCGACGCCATTATGGCGCATGCTGCTGCTGAATATCCGCGCGAATGCTGCGGCGTAGTGGTGCAAAAAAGCAGGGTGCAGCGGTACATTCCCTGCCGTAATCTGGCAACCGATCCGACAGAGCATTTCCACCTGTCGCCGGAAGATTACGCCGCTGCCGAAGACTGGGGAACAGTGATTGCCATTGTCCACAGCCACCCGGATGCCACGACGCAGGCGAGCGAACTGGATAAGGCACAGTGTGACGCTACGTTACTTCCGTGGCACATCGTCAGCTGGCCGGAGGGGGATCTGCGTACCATTCAGCCGCGGGGCGAGCTGCCGCTACTGGAGCGCCCATTTGTGCTTGGTCACTTCGATTGCTGGGGGCTGGTGATGAGCTATTTCCGGCAAACGCATGACATTGAGCTGACGGATTACCGCGTGGATTATCCCTGGTGGGAAGACAGTTATCCCGAAAACTTCTACCACGATTGCTGGTATGAATGCGGATTCCGTGAATTCAGCGGTGTGCCGCAGCCAGGTGACATGGTCATCATGCAGGTCCAGGCTAATAAGTGGAACCATGCAGGGATCCTGCTGGAAGGCAATATGCTACTCCACCATCTTTATGGCCATTTGAGTCAGCGTGTGCCTTATGGCGGCTACTGGCAGGAACGGACGATGAAGGTTCTACGGCATAAATCTCTGTGCTAACCTTTATGGACGTTTACTCAGGGAATGGAATATGAACAAAATACTTTTAGTCTTGTCTATTGCGTTATTGTCTGGATGTTCAACTGAGGTGGTTCCTCCAAGTAAAGCAAAACTTGCTCCGGCAAATCAGATCTATAAATTTCAAGAGACTAATCCGAATGATGGTGTACTTACTGTTGTGCGTGACAGCGGATTTATCTCTGCAGGCTGTGCAGCAAGTTTGTATATCAACGGTGAGAAAGCCGCAATTTTAAACCAGAAGGAAAAGGCTATTTTTCATCTGCCTCCAGGTGAATGGGCGGTCGGAGCTACATTTGATGGGAAAGGTATGTGTAACTCCGGAATTGAAAGGCAAGAACGCTATATAAATATAAAAACTGATGATAGTAAGACTGTCAGAATATATATAGACAATGATGCCAATGTAGATATAAAACCTACTACAGTGCAATGAAACCACCTCCTGGTGGTTTTTTTATGGAGCGATTATGTCTGAGGTTATGACGCAAATAGAATTAGGTGGTGTTCTTGGGAAGACATTTGGTAAACAACACTATCGATTAGTCGGAAGCACATCCGAAGCAGTAAGAGCCCTATGCTGTACAATTAATGGATTCGAAAAGTTTCTGAATTCAAGTAAGCTGCGTGGTCTTACTTATGCGGTGTTCAAAGGTAAAAAAAATCTGAGTGAATCTGATCTTGGATATCCTGTTTCAGGTGAGGTTATTCGCATTATTCCTGTCGTTATAGGCAGTAAAAAAGCTGGCGTGTTACAAACCATATTGGGAGCAGCTTTAGTTGTAGTTGGTGCTGTAGCAACATATTTTGGGGGCGGCGCTGTTGGCGTGCCTATGATGAAAATTGGTGCGGCAATGGCACTTGGCGGCGTTGTTCAGATGCTCTCACCTCAACCGTCAGGTCTTGCCAGTAAGCAAAGTGCAGATAACCACGCTTCATATGCTTTCGGTGGGGTGACAAATACTGCCGCACAAGGTTATCCGGTCCCGCTGCTTTATGGTCGCAGACGCATTGGCGGGGCGATCATCTCTGCTGGTATATACGTCGAAGACCAGCAATAACAAAATAATCTTCCTTTCAGGCTACCTTATGGTGGCTTTTTTTATGGGCGCAATATGGCTACAGCAACCCAGATTAAAGGCCGCAAGGGCGGCAGTTCCAGTTCACGAACCCCTACCGAACAGCCTGATGATCTGCAATCTGTAGCGAAGGCCAAAATCCTCGTTGCGCTTGGGGAAGGGGAATTTGCAGGGCAATTAACCGGAAAAAATATCTACCTGGACGGCACGGCGTTGGAAAACTCCGATGGCACCAAAAACTTTAGCGGCGTGACGTGGGAATTTCGCGCGGGAACTCAGGCACAAAATTACATTCAGGGCATTCCCGGTACCGAAAACGAAATCAACGTTGGAACTGAAGTATCAAGCGCAACAGCCTGGACGCGTACCTTCACCAACACCCAACTATCAGCCGTTCGCCTGCGACTGAAATGGCCTTCTCTGTTTAAGCAAGAGGACAACGGCGATCTGGTAGGGTATTCCATCAATTATGCAATAGACCTGCAAACTGATGGTGGGACCTGGCAAACCGTTCTTAATACCAGCGTAACCGGCAAAACGACGTCTGGTTATGAGCGCAGCCACCGTATTGATTTACCGCAGGCTGGCAGCACCTGGACAATCCGACTACGTAAGATTACCGCTGACGCAAACAGCGCCAAGATCGGCGACACGATGACGCTGCAAAGCTTCACGGAGGTGATTGATGCCAAGTTGCGCTATCCGAACACCGCGCTGCTGTACATCGAATTCGACTCAAGTCAGTTCAATGGTTCGATTCCACAGATATCCTGTGAACCACGTGGCCGGGTGATCCGAGTGCCTGATAACTATGACCCCGATACGCGGACTTATAGTGGTACATGGCAGGGCGCGTTTAAGTGGGCCTGGACCGATAACCCGGCGTGGATATTTTACGATCTGGTTATTACCGATCGCTTTGGTCTGGGTAATCGCCTGAGTGCAGCCAACATCGATAAATGGACGTTGTACCAGGTATCGCAGTATTGCGATCAGCCGGTACCGGATGGAAAGGGTGGAAGCGGGACAGAGCCACGCTATACCTGTAACGTCTATGTTCAGGACAGGAATGACGCTTACACTGTGCTGCGTGACTTTGCGGCTATATTCCGGGGTATGACGTACTGGGGCGGTGATCAGATTGTTGCGCTTGCCGATATGCCGAGAGATGTGGATTACGCTTACACCCGCGCTAACGTTATCGACGGACGCTTTACCTATTCCAGCAGCACGACAAAAACGCGGTATACCACAGCGCTGGTTTCCTGGTCTGATCCGGGTAACGCCTATGCGGATGCGATGGAGCCGGTGTTTGAGCAGCCTCTGGTGGCCCGGTACGGATTTAATCAGCTGGAAATGACAGCCATCGGCTGCACCCGGCAATCAGAAGCGAACCGAAAGGGGCGCTGGGGTATTCTCACCAACAATAAGGATCGCGTTGTTTCGTTTGATGTTGGCCTGGACGGAAACATTCCGCAGCCGGGATACATCATCGCTGTATCAGACGAGCTTCTGTCCGGCAAAGTTATGGGGGGGCGCATCAGCGCCGTTAATGGTCGCGTTATCAAACTTGACCGCGTTGCTGATGCAGCAGCAGGCGATCGACTGATTCTCAACCTTCCTTCAGGAGCGTCACAGAGCAGGACCATTCAGGCAGTTAACGGGGAATTTATCACAGTCACCACGGCATACAGTGAGACACCACAGGCCGAAGCTGTATGGGTGGTTGAGTCAGACGAGCTCTACGCCCAGCAGTATCGAGTTGTCAGCGTCTCCGATAATGATGATGGCACTTTTTCTATTACTGGCGCATGGCATGACCCGGATAAATATGCCCGTATCGATACCGGAGCCATCATTGACCAGCGGCCGGTGAGTGTAATCCCGCCGGGTAACCAGTCGCCGCCGGCTAACATTGTGATCAGCTCGTTTTCAGTGGTGCAGCAGAATATCAGCGTCGAAACCATGCGTGTGAGCTGGGACCAGGCGCAGAATGCTATCGCCTACGAGGCACAGTGGCGCCGCAATGATGGTAACTGGGTAAACGTGCCGCGCAGCTCCACCACGTCATTCGATGTTTCTGGTATTTATGCAGGGCGCTACCTCGTGCGTGTGCGTGCCATTAATGCCGCTGAAATTTCCTCTGGCTGGGGCTACTCCGAAGAGAAAACGCTAACGGGCAAGGTGGGAAATCCGCCGAAACCTGTCGGCTTTGCGACAACGCCGATCAACTGGGGGATTCGCCTGAACTGGGGATTCCCGGCTAATACCGGGGATACGCTGAAAACGGAAATTCAGTACACCGCGAACAGTGATTTCTCTAATCCTCTTTTGCTGTCGGATGTGCCTTATCCGTCTGCCGAATACACCCAACTGGGGCTGAAGGCGGGGCAGGAATTCTGGTACCGCGCGCAGCTGGTAGACAGAACGGGTAATGAATCAGGCTGGACCGACTGGGTTCGTGGCCAATCCAACGCGAATGCTGACGACTACCTGGGCGATATTGCTGATGACTTCCTGACTTCTGCAGACGGTGACCGCCTGACAAGCGACATTGATACCAACCTGGAAGCCGCGTTGCAGAATGCGCTGGCCAACCATGCAACCGTGGAACACCAGTGGGCGCAGTATGGCGAAGTGCGCGCGGATATTCTGGTGGTCAAAACGACCATCGCTGATGTGAATCAGGCGATGGCGGAGATGTCCACCCAGGTGCAGGCGCAGTTCAATGATGTGATTGCCGCGCTGGAAGATAAGCTAACCGCCGTGGTTGATGCTACTGGTGCATCTGCGATTTACACCCTTAAAACCGGGGTTCGAATAAACGGTGTGATGTATAACGCCGGGATGTCGATCGCGGTGCTGGCGGAAGCGGGTAAGGCGGTAGTCACCCGCGTCGGGTTTAACGCTAATCAGTTCGTCCTGATGAGTGGCAGTAGCGATACACAATATTCTCCGTTTGCTGTCATCAACGGTCAGGTATTTATCAGCGATGCTTTTATTCAGTATAGCCAAATCACGCTGGCAAAAATTGGTGAGCTGCGGTCCGCTAATTATGTGCAGGGGCAAACCGGCACCATTATGAAATCAGACGGGACGTTTGAAATGAATGGGGCGGTTGCCGGGGAGGGTGCAACGAAAATGACCAATCTCAATTACAGCGTTAAAGATAGTAATGGGGTTCTCCGCGTGCAGATTGGCAAATTAACAGGGGTATTCTGATGACATGGGGAATTCAGACATGGGACGCTAACGGTGTCCCGAATAACTATGGCATTAAACCTGTAACTGTGGTGGGTATCATCGATCTTGCTTTAGGTCAGAAAACGGGAAGCTACCAGTTCAACCTCGAGCCCGGTTTAAAGGTCGGTTTTGCGGTTGGTACTCTGGAGGATAAAGGGACAATAAGTTACACAGATAAAAGAAATATTATTGCATCTGGAAACACCATAACAATACAGCCTTCAGGTAGTGATGGGATTAATGATTACCCGGCAGTCAAAGTGCAGTTAATCGTTTTTGCGGAGACTGCGTAGATGGCTAAATATGGCGCATTGATTTCATTACCAAACGGGAACCCTTTTATCACGCCTGATTCCACACCAATGACGCTTTACCGAAAAGTAACGGTAAACTCAACTTTTGGGGGGAATTTTAACAGTGCTTCGGCGTCCGTTACTATCGACGGTCAGAAGGGAGGGATTGCATTTGCACGAACCAGCGCCCCGGCGAAGATATCAGCTTCAAAAAGTGGCAATACGTTCAGTGTTGATGCGTCTAATTACAGGGGATCGGCTTTTGTCCTTGAGGCCTATTTTTTTGCCATATATCCGCTTACGCTTCCGGCCTGGGGTGTGGCTATATGGGATGCCGAAGGGACACTGGTACTTACGAATGAGTCCCGGGTATTAAGCGACCTTACAACTATAGGTTCACCTGGCGCTGCAACGGGTGGGCTTAACATCGATACATACATGACAGGCAAATGGGCTGTAAATCCGATGGGGCTGGGGTCTGTTCTTCTGCATGCTGGTTCAGCACCTGGCGGACAACCAATAATCCAGCCTGTGGATGTGGGAACGGGGTGCTTCAATGAAGGTGCGGGAACAAGAATAAAAGGACTTTCATCAACAACAGCAAGTGGTTCTTCAGTCGGAACGACGAATAGCGGGATTGTGATAACGGCGATAAACACAGCCGCATATGATTAAACCGATCGATTTAAACGATCAATTTAAGAATATTGATCTATTAAAACTATTTTTATTATTCAACGCCATTGGTTATTTTTTTGTTTAAATAATTAACTCTGGTGTCGAAATGAAAAATATAATTATTCCCGTTATTGCCTGTCTGGTGCTTTCTGCATGTTCAGGACCTGTTCTGGAGAAACAGAAACCGGTTTGTCAGGCTGAGATAGTGGCTGGTGGACTGCCCCAGTCAGTGCAGATTTACGGTGTGCGAAAAGTTGCTAATCAGACTGAGTACAGGGCCGGTTATCCCTTTAACTGGCGATGGGTGAATAAAAATAACTTCACCAGTTCGAATTGCCCTCAATGAAACACCAAAAATAACCCGCTCCGGCGGGTTTTTTATTATCTGAATTCTGGAGGTATTCATGTCAGCAGGAACTTTAACCCTGACGCATAACTCTGATGCGGTCGCTGGTAGCGGGACCGCATTTACCACCGAGGTGGCGGCAGGCGATTTTATTGTTGTCACTGTCGGAGGCGTTCCCTATACGCTCCCGATTAAGTCCGTGGAAAGCGGTACAGCGTTGACGCTGGTCAGCGATTTCACCGGGCCAACACAATCTGGTGCGGCCTGGTCTGCTGTTCCTCGTGTGGCGCTGAATATGGTCACCGCGGCGCTGGTGGCTCAGAGCACAGAAGCGCTTCGAGGCCTGAACTACGATAAACAGAACTGGCAGCAGTTCTTCACCGCTACCGGCGATGTAACCATCACGCTTCCAGACAACAGCCAGATGACAGGGCCATCAGCGAAAAAATTAATCAATAGTGTGGGTGACAAAGCTGATAAAACAGATCTGAATAAAAAGGCAGACTCACATTTTCCGAGTTTTACCGGGATAATGAATTTTGATGGAGGTGCCGCATCAATATACCAGTCATCAGATGTGATGATTATGAGGACTGCCGGCGTTGATCGCTTGCAGCTGAGCTCGAATGGAATTTATTTAGTCAGCGTCATGGATGCGGCGGGGGGGTATCGTTCACGTCAGGGGCAAAGTGGGGCGACAACATCAAACGTCTGGAATTTTCACTGGAACGGCTCACTCAATGCATGGGTTGATTCGTCTAACGTCGGTCAGGTGTCACTTGTCACTACATCAGATAAATTTCTGAAGAAAGACATAATTTATCAGTCAGATGAATCGCCAACATTTTACATCCAATGCCTTGATGAGGTATTGCGCTGGAAACCTGCATTATTCAAATATAAAGAGCGCGGGGTTATTCCGGAATCTGATGAGAAGCTCGGGTTTATTGCAAACGACCTTGTTGAAGTATCACCCGAGTGTGTTACCGGAGATGGTTTGAAAGAAGACTTTGATCCACTCAACCCAGTCGGGGCGTATAGTCTGAACGAAGTCGCAATGCTTGCAAAACTGACCGGAGCAATTCAGGCATTGCAGAAACAAATTACTGAACTTCAGGGCAGTAGGGTGTGATGCCTTTCTTGTGATATGAATTGCCGCAGTCACGTCGTATGCAGAACGGACTGCGGCAGACCGTCACTTAATCTGAAACCAGCCAGAACTCAGCCTCTTCAAACATTTCCTGAACAGTTCGGCTTATCTGTTCCTTCTCGTGCTTGCTGGCGTCAGTGTTGATCGCCGGCAATGTCATCATCGGTTTAACCCGGACATCAGCATCAGGGAAGATCCGGTGAACCCTCTTACTCAATTCGCCCAGAATGATATCTTTTGCACCGGGCAGCCCATCAAAATTCCTTTTGTCATAAACGAGTTCCACGAACATTGCTCATTGCTCCTTTACTGGATGGGTATACAGTATTTATACTGTGTTTTTATCCAGCATTCAAGAGAGGGCGTAAACATGGGCTTTCCTTCACCAGCTACCGACTATATAGAGCAGCGGGTTACGCCAGCCAGTGTCTGCATGACTCCCGACAGTCGCATCCTCGAGACGTCGGCGGGTTATGCGATCATCGTCCCGGTCACGCGCCCACAGCAGGGTGATGCGCTGTTGATTCTGTCCGGAGGTCGGACGCAGTTTGCGAAGCTTAGGGGGAAAGCGTTAATCACGGATGACGGCGAAGCGATCGAAGGTGATGCAGCTGAAGAGGCTGAGGTTATGAGGCGGGTGACGCACTTTATCAACAGCACTGATGCTGCGATATCTCTTGAGGCGGCATTGGCGCAGTTTTGAGACATATGTACGATAGAAAAATTCCGAAGATTGGCAATAGATCTCTTTATATTTGCATTCAAATTTTGTTTATTATGTATTTACATAACGTAAATTTATAAAATTTAATAAAAACAACTCAGATTGCTTATTTTTAAAGATGCATTTAACATATATGTTATAAATTGCAAAGCTCATTAAGGGATTCCCCAGTGAATATTGATAAAATGAAGATCCAGCATGCCGAGATTATCCATAAAATTAGCCGCCTCAGGGAGCTTAGCCGGGCGGGTGTGACGGCTCATGCGCAAGAAATCGCTCAAACCGTTATCAGTATGAGTTCTGTGATTAAAGTACACCTTTCTGCCGAAGATCAGTTTTTATATCCTTATCTGGAAAAGGTGAACGATCAAAAGCTAAAAACAATGAGCGTAAATTTTCAGCGCGAGATGGCTGATATTGTTGCCGAGTATGAAAAGTTTTCCCGTCGCTGGAATACGGCAAATAAGCTTATCAATTGTGACGAGGCATTTCGCCGCGACGCGAATGTAGTGTTGCGCAAGGTGCATGAACGAATGCAGCGCGAGGATCATAATTTTTATCCGCTGGTAGAGCAGCTTTAAAAAAGGGCGGCAATGGTTCATCCAATACGGGAATTTGGTTTCCCGTATCCAGAAAGGTATGAAAAGGACTTGGTAAAAGCTGGCACTACTCCGAAACTAACCACATATCGGATTCTTCAAACATTTCCTCCAGCATGCGGTTCAGCTTCTCCCGATCGCTTTTGCTGGCATCGCTGTTTAAGCCGTTCGCCTGCATCGGCTTAACCTTCACTTCTGCATCCGGAAAGATCCGGTGCACTCGCTTTGTTAACTCATTCAGAATTATTTCTCTGGCACCTGTTAATCCTTCAACATTCCGTTTGTCGTACACCAACTCAACGAACATACCGCCTCCAAAGCAACAATGATTTTGCACGCAATTTATACTGTTTATTTATACAGCGTCAACGGTTGGGCACGTAGCTTTTTAAGGAAGGTTTTTGGGGCATGTATGGGGCATAAATGCCAGTTTTGGGGCATGGTTGGGACATTTTAACTCATATGAACTTAACCGAATTTCATATGGAGGCGTCTTATAATGCACTGATTAACCTAAAGAAAACACATGCTCTTGGGCGTTCTTTAGTGATTTTAAAAATTACCGCGTCACGCAGTTAAAGTGGCGGGCATACTCTTCAAGACTTGTGATCCCCAAACGCACCCATTTTGGATGCGACCACTGGGGTAAACCGATATAGATCATAGCGCTTGCAAAATCTCTTCCACGCTGCGAACGCGCGCAATGCGGGGGAAAATGTGAGTCATGCTGCCCAGGTGTTGCTCAGCACTGGCGGCACTACAGGCATCCTCTGCAATGATAAGACTGAAACCCAGCTCCCACGCATTTCGCGCCGTCGACTCAACGCCAATGTTCGTAGAGATGCCGCACAGGACGATGGTATCGATACCCCGGCGACGCAGCTGCAATTCCAGATCGGTGCCGTAGAATGCGCCCCACTGGCGTTTGGTTACTTCGAGGTCGCTGGTGCATTTACCCAGAGCAGCCGGGTAATCCCACCAGTTTTCGGGCAACGCTTTTGCTGGAGTCTGAGCATCTACTGGTTGTTTTAGCGCTTCGGCGTAATCGTCAGACCACCCGACGCGCACCATTACCACCGGGGAACCGTGGGTACGGAATTTTTCCGCCAACTGCGCGGCGCGGGCAACCACAGCGTGTGCCGTATGAGGTCCGCCAGCGAAAGGCAGGATCCCTTCCTGTAAGTCAATCACGACAAGGGCAGTTGTTTTTGCGTTCAGTTCCAGCATGTTCACTCCAGTAAAAAATAGAATTCCGTTACACCTTAAGCGCGAATCAGTGTGAAAGGGGCGACAATTTTTGTTATTTTTTGTGAGATTACGCAATGCCCGTCCAGGAAACAGGCGTACAGTCAGTACCGGACTAAGAGTCTATCCCAGTAAGCGTAATTGTTGCCGCCAGTTTGTCCGCGGACAGCGCGGAACAACCGCAGCGTACATGAAGTACGTGAGGATTGTGAGCACTGCCCAAGGGTAAAATGGCAAATAAGATAGCCTACTGGGATAGGCTCTTATCGTGCGGCAGAATTTCCAGTATAATAGCCGCCTTTTTTCATTCAGTTGTGACATTCAGCTAAAGCTGCGACTTCGTCATCTGCGAGACAGGTGACAATCCGCCTGCGGCAAAGTTAAGGGATATCTCATGCGTACAGAATATTGCGGACAGCTACGTCTGTCCCACGAGGGGCAGCAGGTGACTCTGTGTGGTTGGGTCAACCGTCGTCGTGATCTTGGTAGCCTGATCTTTATCGATATGCGCGACCGCGAAGGTATCGTGCAGGTATTTTTCGATCCGGACCGTGCGGACGCGTTAAAGCTGGCCTCCGAACTGCGTAATGAGTTCTGCATCCAGGTTACGGGCACCGTGCGTGCGCGTGACGCGAAAAACGTCAACGCCGAGATGGCGACGGGCGAAATTGAAGTGCTGGCCTCCGATCTGACCATCATCAACCGTTCAGACTCGCTGCCGTTGGACTCTAACCACGTCAACACCGAAGAAGCGCGACTGAAGTATCGCTATTTAGATCTGCGTCGCCCTGAAATGGCGCAGCGCCTGAAAACGCGTGCCAAAATTACCAGTCTGGTGCGTCGTTTTATGGACGACCACGGCTTCCTCGACATCGAAACACCGATGCTGACCAAAGCGACGCCGGAAGGCGCGCGCGATTACCTGGTACCTTCTCGCGTACATAAAGGTAAATTCTACGCGCTGCCGCAATCACCTCAGTTGTTTAAACAACTGCTGATGATGTCTGGCTTTGACCGCTACTATCAGATCGTAAAATGCTTCCGTGATGAAGACTTACGTGCTGACCGTCAGCCTGAATTTACCCAGATCGACGTTGAGACTTCCTTCATGACCGCACCGCAGGTGCGTGAAGTGATGGAAGCGCTGGTGCGTAATCTGTGGCTGGAAGTTAAAGGGGTGGATCTGGGTGATTTCCCGATCATGACCTTTGCCGAAGCTGAGCGTCGTTACGGTTCTGATAAACCAGACCTGCGTAACCCGATGGAGCTGGTTGACGTTGCCGATCTGGTGAAAGACGTTGAGTTCGCAGTGTTCTCTGGTCCGGCAAACGATGCGAAAGGCCGCGTAGCTGCTCTGCGTGTACCGGGCGGTGCCGCACTGAGCCGTAAGCAAATTGACGATTACGGTAACTTTATTAAGATTTACGGCGCGAAAGGTCTGGCTTACATCAAAGTCAACGAGCGTGCGAAAGGTCTGGAAGGTATCACCAGCCCGGTTGCTAAGTTCCTGAACGCAGAAATCGTGGAAGCGATTCTGGCGCGTACCGGTGCGCAAGACGGCGACATGATTTTCTTCGGTGCCGACAACAAGAAAGTGGTTGCCGACGCGATGGGCGCGCTGCGTCTGAAACTGGGTAAAGACCTGAACATTACCGACGAAGCCAAATGGGCGCCGCTGTGGGTTATCGACTTCCCAATGTTTGAAGACGATGGTGAAGGCGGACTGACCGCAATGCACCACCCGTTCACCGCGCCGAAAGATATGACGGCCGCTGAGCTGAAAGCTGCGCCGGAAGACGCGGTTGCTAACGCATACGATATGGTTATCAACGGCTACGAAGTGGGCGGCGGTTCCGTGCGTATTCACAACGGCGACATGCAGCAGACCGTATTTGGTATTCTGGGCATTAACGAGCAAGAGCAGCGTGAGAAATTCGGCTTCCTGCTGGATGCGCTAAAATATGGTACACCACCGCATGCGGGCCTGGCGTTCGGTCTGGACCGTCTGACTATGCTGCTGACCGGTACTGACAACATTCGTGACGTTATTGCTTTCCCGAAAACCACTGCTGCAGCGTGTCTGATGACTGAAGCGCCGAGCTTTGCCAACGAAGCTGCTCTGGCGGAACTGAGCATTCAGGTTGTTAAGAAGGCCGAGAATAACTGATATGAGATACAAACAGCCTGTCTCGGTGTTAGTCGTGATTTATGCAAAGGACACCGGGAGAGTGCTGATGTTACAGCGACGCGACGATCCTGATTTCTGGCAGTCGGTCACCGGCAGCCTTGAAGAGGGTGAAACCGCGTCGCAAGCCGCTATGCGCGAAGTAAAGGAAGAGGTCGCCATTGATGTTGCATCTGAGCAACTGACCTTAATTGACTGTCAGCGCACGGTGGAGTTTGAGATTTTTAGCCATTTACGTCATCGCTATGCACCGGGAATTGAACGAAATACTGAGTCCTGGTTTTGCCTGGCACTTCCCTCAGAACGAGAGATCGTGTTCACCGAACATCTGACCTATCGTTGGGTTAATGCGGTTGAAGCCGCCCAATTAACCAAGTCGTGGAGTAACCGGCAGGCGATTGAAGAGTTTGTAATTAACGTCGCCTGAAAAGGCGCGCTTTTTGGAGATATTATTTATGGCAGGTCATAGTAAATGGGCCAACACCAGACACCGTAAAGCAGCGCAGGATGCTAAACGCGGTAAAATTTTCACCAAAATAATTCGTGAGCTGGTGACGGCGGCAAAACTCGGCGGCGGCGATCCGGACGCTAACCCGCGTCTGCGTGCAGCGGTTGATAAAGCGCTGGCTAACAACATGACCCGTGACACCCTGAACCGTGCAATCGCGCGCGGTGTGGGTGGTGATGAAGATTCCAACATGGAAACCATCATCTATGAAGGTTATGGTCCTGGCGGTACAGCCGTTATGATTGAATGTCTGTCTGACAACCGTAACCGTACTGTTGCGGAAGTGCGTCACGCGTTCACGAAAACGGGCGGCAACCTCGGTACCGACGGTTCCGTGGCTTACCTGTTCAGCAAAAAAGGCGTGATCTCCTTTGAACAAGGCGACGAAGACGCCATCATGGAAGCGGCGCTGGAAGCAGGTGCTGAAGACGTGGTGACCTTCGACGACGGCGCAATTGACGTTTACACCGCGTGGGAAGAGATGGGTAAAGTGCGTGACGCGCTGGAAGCGGCAGGTCTGAAAGCGGACGCGGCTGAAGTGTCTATGATTCCATCCACCAAAGCAGATATGGATGCAGAAACAGCGCCGAAGTTGTTGCGTCTGATCGATATGCTGGAAGACTGCGACGACGTGCAGGAAGTTTACCATAACGGCGAGATCTCTGATGAGGTTGCAGCTACCTTAGAATGAGGTGGCTGTACCGCAACCTGACAGGAGGTGCGTGATGTCTATCATTCTCGGCATTGACCCGGGGTCGCGCATCACCGGTTATGGCGTTATTCGTCAGGTCGGCAGACAGCTGACCTACCTCGGCAGCGGTTGTATCCGCACCAAAGTCGACGATCTCCCGTCACGTCTGAAGTTAATTTACGCGGGCGTGACGGAAATCATCACCCAGTTCCAGCCGGACTATTTTGCCATTGAGCAGGTCTTTATGGCGAAGAACGCTGACTCGGCGCTAAAGCTTGGACAGGCACGCGGCGTGGCAATCGTTGCGGCGACCAATCAGGATCTACCGGTCTTTGAATACGCGGCCCGCCAGGTAAAACAGACTGTGGTGGGGATCGGTAGTGCGGAAAAAAGCCAGGTCCAGCATATGGTGCGCACGCTGCTAAAACTCCCGGCGAATCCGCAAGCGGACGCCGCGGATGCGCTGGCGATAGCTATTACCCACTGCCATGTCAGTCAGAATGCCATGCAAATGAGCGAGTCGAGGCTGAATCTGGCGCGAGGTCGATTACGTTAGTGACAAATGAGGCTGGATATCTATCCAGCCTTTTTTTATGATAGCGCATTACCTTTTAGCCCTTAACGCAGGAGCGTCACGTGATAGGCAGACTCAGAGGCATCATTATTGAAAAACAACCCCCGTTGGTCCTTCTGGAAACGGGTGGGGTAGGCTATGAAGTGCATATGCCGATGACCTGTTTCTACGAGTTGCCGGAAGCCGGGCAGGAAGCGATTATCTTCACCCATTTTGTGGTGCGTGAAGACGCTCAACTGCTGTATGGCTTTAACAACAAGCAAGAGCGCACGCTGTTTAAAGAGTTAATCAAAACCAATGGCGTGGGGCCGAAGCTGGCGCTGGCGATCCTCTCCGGAATGTCTGCGCAGCAGTTTGTTAATGCCGTTGAGCGCGAAGAGCTTGGCGCGTTAGTGAAATTACCGGGCATTGGTAAGAAAACCGCAGAGCGTTTGATTGTTGAAATGAAAGACCGCTTTAAAGGCCTGCATGGTGACCTCTTTACCCCGGCGGCGGATCTGGTTCTGACCTCTCCGGCCAGTCCGACAACGGACGACGCCGAGCAGGAAGCGGTTGCTGCGCTGGTAGCGTTGGGCTATAAACCACAAGAAGCCAGCCGCATGGTGAGCAAAATTGCCCGCCCTGATGCCAGCAGTGAAACCCTGATTCGTGAAGCGCTTCGCGCGGCATTGTGAGGTAAAGGATGATTGAAGCAGATCGCCTGATTTCGGCTGTCAGCACGACCCCTGAAGACCTGGTGGATCGTGCGATCCGCCCTAAATTGCTGGAAGAGTATATTGGCCAGCCTCAGGTCCGTTCGCAAATGGAGATTTTTATCCAGGCGGCGAAGCTGCGTGGTGACGCTCTCGATCACCTGCTGATTTTCGGTCCTCCAGGTCTTGGTAAAACCACGCTTGCCAATATTGTCGCCAATGAAATGGGCGTTAATCTGCGCACCACGTCCGGTCCGGTACTGGAAAAAGCGGGTGACCTGGCGGCAATGCTTACCAACCTTGAACCCCATGATGTGCTGTTTATCGATGAAATCCATCGTCTTTCACCGGTGGTGGAAGAGGTGCTGTATCCGGCGATGGAAGATTATCAGCTGGATATCATGATTGGTGAAGGACCGGCTGCACGTTCGATCAAGATCGATCTGCCGCCGTTTACGCTAATCGGGGCGACGACGCGCGCCGGGTCGTTAACGTCTCCGTTACGTGATCGTTTTGGTATTGTACAGCGCCTGGAATTCTATCAGGTGGCTGACCTGCAGCACATTGTAGGACGCAGTGCGCGTTTTATGGGCCTGGAAATGAGCGATGAAGGCGCGCTGGAAGTGGCACGCCGCGCCCGCGGTACGCCGCGTATTGCCAACCGCTTATTACGCCGGGTACGTGATTTCGCCGAAGTGAAGCATGACGGCACGATTTCAGCAGATATCGCCGCTCAGGCGCTGGATATGCTCAATGTGGATGCGGAAGGATTTGATTATATGGACCGTAAGCTGCTGCTGGCGGTTATCGACAAATTCTTTGGCGGACCGGTCGGACTGGATAACCTGGCAGCGGCGATCGGGGAAGAGCGTGAAACCATTGAGGACGTGCTTGAGCCATATCTGATTCAGCAAGGTTTTCTGCAGCGTACGCCGCGTGGACGTATGGCAACCGTGCGCGCCTGGAACCATTTTGGCATTACGCCGCCACAAATGCCTTAATGCATGATGTCGCTACGCTCACCAGGCCTGGGCGATTTTGTAGGCCCGGTAAGCGCAGCGCCACCGGGCAACGCATGCTTAGCTCGCTTGCTTTTTCATCATGCTGAAAATAAACAGCAGCGCGGCACACAGCACCACGGAGGGACCTGCCGGGGTGTCATAGAAGGCCGAGAAAGTCAGCCCGCCTGTAACCGCTATCATTCCCACACCAACGGCAACTCCTGCCATCTGTTCCGGCGTACGGGCAAAGCGACGGGCGGTCGCCGCAGGGATAATAAGCAGCGAGGTGATAATCAACGCCCCGACAAACTTCATCGCCACGCCAATCGTTAACGCCGTAACCAGCATCAGCAGCAGCTTCACGCGTTGCAGCTTCACGCCATCGACAAATGCCAGATCCGGACTGATGGTCATCGATAGCAGGTTACGCCACTGCCAGAACAGAATCGCCAGAACAATAACCACGCCGATGGCGATGGAGATAAGATCTTCAGGCGTCACGGCGAGCAAATCACCAAACAGGTAAGCCATCAGATCCACACGGATGTTGGACATCAGGCTGACGACAACCAGCCCCAGCGACAATGCACTATGCGCCATAATGCCCAGTAAGGTATCGATCGCAAGGTGAGGGCGCTTTTCAAGCCATACCAGACCGCCAGCCAGCAACAAAGTGACGGCGATAACCGCATAGAAAGGGTTTACATCCAGCAGCAGGCCAAAGGCGACTCCCAGCAGCGAAGCGTGGGCCAGCGTATCACCGAAATAAGACATTCGACGCCAGACCACAAACGAGCCGAGTGGGCCAGCAGCACAGGCCAGCATGATCCCGGCTAACCAACCGGGTAATAACAATTCAATCATGAGTGACCATTTCCCCGGCGTAAGACGATACGACCCTGTAAATCGTGGCGGTGGTTGTGATTATGACGGTAAATTCCGAGTTGTTCGGCGCCGCGTTGCCCGAACATTGAGATGAATTCCGGGTGCATGGAAACCACTTCCGGTGCACCGGAACAGCAAATATGATGGTTCAGGCACAGTACTTCATCGGTTTTGGCCATCACCAAATGCAGGTCATGGGAAACCATCAGTACGGCGCAATCCAGTTCACGTCGCAACTGGTCGATAAGGTCGTACAGTGCGACCTGCCCATTGACATCCACGCCCTGGGTCGGCTCATCGAGCACCAGTAGCTGAGGTTTATTCAATAAAGCACGGGCTAACAGGACGCGTTGCGTTTCCCCGCCAGAGAGCTTTTGCATCGGCGCATTCATCAGATGTCCGGCCTGAACGCGCTTCAGTGCCGGAAGGATATCCTCTTTTTTGGTGCCGGGACGTAAGCGCATAAACCGACTTACCGTCAGCGGAAGCGTAGTATCGAGGTACAGTTTTTGCGGTACATAGCCAATCCGCAATTGGCCATTACGCTTGATAACTCCCTCATCAGCCGCTACCAGTCCTAATACAACGCGCACCAGCGTAGACTTCCCGGCACCATTCGGGCCGAGAAGCGTTAAAATTTTACCGGGTCGAAGTTCAAGCGATACGTCAGACAGGACGCGGCGTTGACCATAAGAGACCGAGACATTTTCCAGTGAAACCAAAGTCGTCATATCAATTTTAGTCTTGCAGAAGTTATAGAATGTTATAATATCACATTTCTTACATTCATTACGATGATTGGTCGCATTATGTTACATAAAAATACGCTTCTTTTCGCAGCATTATCCGCTGCTCTTTGGGGTAGTGCAACACAGGCAGCAAATGCTGCTGTGGTGGCCTCGCTCAAGCCGCTGGGATTTATTGCTTCGGCCATTGCGGACGGGGTAACAGACACTGAGGTTTTGCTGCCAGACGGGGCTTCCGAACATGACTATTCACTGCGTCCATCAGACGTAAAACGCTTACAGGGCGCGGACTTAGTCGTTTGGATTGGACCTGAGATGGAAGCGTTTATGGAAAAGTCAGTCAAGAATATTCCTAACGCGAAACAGGTAACGATTGCGCAGCTCAATGACGTGAAACCGTTACTCATGAAAGGTGCTGACGACGACGATGACGATCATGGACACAATGATGCTGGCAGTGAAAAAAGTGACGAGCATCACCATCACGGCGATTACAACATGCATCTTTGGCTTTCCCCAGAGATAGCGCGGGCCTCAGCGGTTGCAATCCATGAAAAATTAGTGGAACTTATGCCGCAAAGTCGAGCCAAACTTGACGCCAACCTGAAGGATTTTGAGGCACAATTAGCCGCAACCGATAAGCAGGTAGGTAACGAGCTCGCACCGCTCAAGGGAAAAGGTTATTTCGTTTTTCATGACGCCTATGGCTACTACGAAAAACACTACGGACTAACACCGCTTGGTCACTTTACCGTGAACCCTGAGATTCAACCTGGTGCGCAGCGTTTACATGAAATAAGAACACAGTTGGTTGAGCAAAAAGCAACCTGCGTTTTTGCTGAGCCACAGTTCAGGCCAGCGGTCGTTGAAGCCGTCGCGAGAGGGACATCCGTTCGAATGGGAACGTTGGATCCGCTCGGTACGAATATCAAACTGGGTAAAACAAGCTATTCAGCGTTTTTGAACCAATTAGCCAACCAGTATGCGAGCTGCCTGAAAGGAGATTAATGAGGAAGTGAATACGTGCAACAGATAGCCCGCTCTGTCGCTCTGGCATTTAATAATCTGCCGCGACCCCATCGCGTTATGCTGGGGTCGCTTACCGTACTGACATTGGCCGTCGCCGTCTGGCGGCCTTATGTTTACCATCCCGATTCTGCACCCATCGTTAAAACTATCGAGCTGGAAAAAAGCGAGATTCGTTCACTGTTGCCTGAGGCAAGCGAACCTATTGATCAGGCTGCACAAGAAGACGAAGCCATTCCACAGGATGAACTGGATGACAAAACGTCTGGTGAAGCCGGTGTGCATGAGTATGTCGTCTCCACAGGCGATACGCTGAGCAGTATTCTGAATCAGTACGGCATCGATATGGGCGATATCAGTCAACTCGCTGCTTCCGATAAAGAGCTGCGTAATCTGAAAATTGGTCAGCAGCTTTCATGGACCTTAAGCGCGGAAGGTGACCTGCAGCGTCTGACCTGGGAAGTATCCCGCCGTGAAACCCGTACTTACGATCGCACTGCGACGGGTTTCAAAATGAGCAGCGAAATGCAGCAGGGCGATTGGGTTAACAGTCGTATCAAAGGCACGGTGGGCGGAAGCTTCGTCGCCAGCGCCAAAGATGCCGGGCTGACCAGCTCTGAAATCAGCGCAGTGATTAAGGCCATGCAGTGGCAGATGGATTTCCGCAAACTGAAAAAAGGCGATGAGTTCTCGGTGCTGATGTCACGCGAAATGCTGGACGGCAAGCACGAGCAAAGCCAACTGCTGGGCGTGCGTTTACGTTCTGAAGGCAAAGACTATTATGCCATCCGTGCTGCAGACGGTAAGTTCTATGACCGTAACGGTACTGGGCTGGCGAAAGGCTTCATGCGTTTCCCGACGGCGAAACAGTTCCGTATTTCCTCGAACTTTAACCCGCGTCGCCTGAATCCGGTGACTGGACGCGTAGCGCCGCACAAAGGTGTCGACTTTGCGATGCCGCAGGGGACGCCGGTACTGTCGGTGGGCGATGGTGAAGTGGTTGTAGCGAAGCGTAGCGGCGCTGCCGGATACTATGTTGCGGTTCGTCATGGTCGCACCTACACCACGCGCTATATGCACCTGCGTAAGCTGTTGGTGAAACCAGGTCAAAAAGTGAAACGTGGCGATCGTATCGCGCTGTCAGGTAACACCGGGCGTTCAACGGGGCCGCATCTGCACTATGAAGTATGGGTTAACCAGCAGGCCGTGAACCCTTTGACGGCGAAACTGCCGCGTACAGAGGGTCTGACCGGCTCGGATCGCACCGATTACCTGGCGCAGGTGAAAGAGGTTATGCCTCAGCTACGTTTTGATTAATTAGTACACTGATAAAGCCGGTACGCTATGCGTGCCGGCTTTTTTATTTTGTACGGCGCACGGTGCGCCGCTACACTATCAGCAGATTTACTTTTCGCGGCACCAGACACTGGAAGAGCATGGAAACGAAAAAAAAGAATATTGAGTATATCCCTGAGTTTCACAAATCATTTCGCCATCCACGCTACTGGGGCGCCTGGCTGGGTGTCGCGGCGATAGCTGGGATTGCGTTAACACCTGCGTCATTTCGTGATCCTATTCTGGCAAAACTCGGACGGCTCGCCGGAAGACTGGGAAAAAGCTCCCGTCGCAGAGCATTGATCAATTTATCCCTCTGCTTTCCTGAACGTAGCGAAGCTGAGCGTGAAGCCATTGTTGATGATATGTATGCAACTGCGCCTCAGGCGATGGTCATGATGGCTGAATTAGCAATACGTGGCCCGGAGAAAATTCAGAGTCGGGTTGACTGGCAGGGCCTGGAAATCATCGAAGAGATGCGGCGCAACGATGAAAAAGTTATTTTTCTCGTTCCACATGGCTGGGGCGTAGATATCCCGGCGATGCTGATGGCGTCCCAGGGACAGAAAATGGCTGCGATGTTCCACAATCAGGGGAACCCGGTATTCGATTACGTCTGGAACACGGTACGCCGTCGCTTTGGTGGTCGTTTGCATGCGCGTAATGATGGCATCAAACCGTTTATTCAGTCTGTCCGTCAGGGATATTGGGGATACTACCTGCCGGATCAGGACCATGGGCCTGAACACAGCGAGTTTGTCGATTTTTTTGCTACCTATAAAGCAACGTTACCGGCGATTGGACGTCTGATGAAAGTCTGCCACGCGCGCGTGGTACCGCTGTTCCCCGTATACGATGGGAGAACGCACCGCCTGATGATCCATGTTCGTCCACCGATGGATGACATCCTGACGGCGGATGACCACACCATTGCCAGACGGATGAACGAAGAGGTGGAGATTTTTGTCACGCCTCATGTCGAACAATACACCTGGATTCTGAAACTGCTTAAGACGCGTAAACCCGGCGAGATTGAGCCCTATAAGCGCAAAGATCTCTATCCGAAGAAATAAAAAAAAGCCTCTCAAAACGAGAGGCTTTTTTACATTTAAGCGACTTATTCTACGGTCAGAATACGCGTGGTGTTGGTTGAGCCAATGGTGCTCATCACATCGCCCTGGGTCACGATCACCAGGTCACCAGAAACCAGGTAGCCTTTATCGCGCAGCAGGTTCACCGCTTCATTGGCGGCAACGACGCCGTCAGTTTCGCTGTCGAAGTGAACCGGGGTGACACCGCGGTACAGGGAGGTCAGATTCAGCGTACGCTCATGACGGGACATCGCGAAAATCGGCAGGCCGGAACTGATACGAGAAGTCATCAGCGCAGTGCGACCGGACTCCGTCATTGCGATGATAGCGGTGACCCCTTTCAGGTGGTTAGCAGCGTACATCGCTGACATCGCAATCGCTTCTTCAACGTTATCAAACTGCACGTCAAGGCGGTGTTTAGAGACGTTGATGCTCGGGATCTTTTCAGCGCCGAGACAGACGCGCGCCATTGCCGCGACGGTTTCCGCCGGGTACTGACCTGCTGCTGTTTCTGCAGAGAGCATCACGGCATCGGTGCCGTCGAGGACGGCGTTAGCCACATCCATCACTTCCGCACGAGTCGGCATTGGGTTGGTAATCATCGACTCCATCATCTGCGTAGCGGTGATGACCGCACGGTTCAGCTGGCGCGCGCGACGAATCAACGCTTTCTGAATACCTACCAGCTCAGGGTCACCGATTTCAACACCCAGGTCGCCACGGGCTACCATCACTACGTCAGAAGCCAGGATGATGTCATCCATCGCATTCTGGTCGCAGACGGCTTCTGCACGTTCTACTTTGGCGACAATTTTCGCATCGCAACCGGCATCGCGCGCCAGACGGCGGGCATAATTCAGATCTTCGCCGCAGCGCGGGAAGGAGACAGCCAGATAGTCAACGCTGATTTGTGCTGCGGTAATGATGTCGGCTTTGTCTTTTTCAGTCAGGGCTTCAGCAGAGAGACCGCCGCCCAGTTTGTTGATGCCCTTGTTATTGGATAGCGGGCCACCGACGGTGACTTCGGTGAAGACTTTCATGCCCTGAACTTCCAGCACCTTAAGCTGTACGCGACCGTCGTCGAGCAGCAGGATATCGCCAGGCACGACGTCAGCAGGCAGCCCTTTATAATCAATACCGACTTTTTCTTTGTCGCCTTCGCCTTTGCCGAGGTTGGCGTCTAACAGGAACTTGTCGCCAACGTTAAGGAATACTTTACCTTCTTTAAAAGTGGATACGCGGATTTTAGGTCCCTGCAGGTCACCCAAAATAGCTACATGACGTCCCAGTTTTGCGGCAATTTCACGGACTTTATCCGCCCGCAGTTTGTGATCTTCTGGAGAGCCGTGGGAAAAGTTCATACGTACGACGTTCGCACCCGCGGCGATAATCTTCTCAAGGTTGTTATCGCGGTCAGTTGCCGGGCCTAACGTGGTAACGATTTTGGTTCTGCGAAGCCTTCTGGACATGTAATACTCCGTTGACTGAAACAACTTGGTGTTGCGTGAACATTGATCCGGCCGTTCTCAAACATTAACGGTAAATGAACAACCCGGATGATAAAAGGGTAGAACATTGTTATTGCTTTTAGCGGTCATCACTCTTGATGAGTAATTCTTTATCAAAACGCGATTCCTTGAGCGCTTCCTTGACACGCTTCAAGTTATCTCTAAATTTTGCCCCTCGGCGCAAAGTAAATCCTGTAGCCAGCACATCTATCACGGTCAGTTGAGCAAGTCGAGAGACCATGGGCATATAAATGTCAGTATCTTCCGGTACATCGAGGGTAATTGCCAGCGTGGCTTCCCGCGCCAGTGGCGTACCGGGAGAGGTGAGGGCGATAACCATGGCATCGTTTTCCCGCGCTAACTGCGCCAGTTCAACCAGACTTTTGGTTCTTCCGGTATGAGAAATAAGCACAATGACGTCGTCGTCGCTACAATTCATACAACTCATGCGTTGCAGAACAATATCGTCGGAATAAATTACCGGCACGTTAAAGCGGAAAAATTTATTCATCGCGTCATGCGCTACCGCGGCGGAAGAACCTAAACCAAAGAAGGCAATTTTCTTCGCCTGGGTTAATAAATCTACCGCCCGGTTTACCGCCGCGTTATCCAGCGACTGGCGAACGTGGTCGAGGCTTGCCATCGCTGACTCGAAGATTTTCCCCGTGTAAGATTCTACGCTGTCATCCTCATCCACATTGCGATTAACATAAGGGGTGCCATTTGCCAGACTTTGCGCCAGATGCAGTTTAAAATCAGGAAAGCCGCGGGTGTCCATGCTGCGACAAAAACGGTTCACCGTTGGCTCGCTGACATTCGCTTCTACAGCAAGTGCGGCGATGCTTGAATGGATTGCCCGCTCGGGAGAGGCAAGAATAATGTCGGCGACTTTACGCTCTGACTTGCTCAAATGTTCCAGTTTTAACTGGATTTTTTCCAGCATATTCATGATGTAGGTAGACTCATGGGTCATGGGCAAAAACGATTTCAGCGATACGGGGAAACCGATACACAATTTAGTGTATAGATATTACCCCTGCTAATGCAGCAACGGGGCAAAATGGACAGAATAGTTGTTGTTTTTTTTCATTACATGATCGGAGTCGGATTTTCATACTTCGTCATGGGTACGAAAAATACGACTTTTTTATCCATTTTGATGGGTTATACGCCAATAAAGCGGCTGTTCGCGGTAACAGCACGGCTGGATAAGCGTTTACGGTTTCCGGATTCACGTAAAAGCAGTACAGTGCACTGTAATAAAATTACAACCAGTGTCTGGCAAAAGCACCAGGCACTTAATTGAGGAGAATGACATGGCGGTAACGCAAACAGCCCAGGCATGTGACCTGGTCATTTTCGGTGCGAAGGGCGACCTGGCGCGACGGAAATTGCTGCCTTCCCTGTATCAACTGGAAAAGGCCGGCCAGATTAACCCGGAAACCCGTATCATTGGGGTTGGGCGTGCCGACTGGGACAAAGCAGCTTATACCAAGGTTGTGCGCGAAGCGCTCGAAACCTTCATGAAAGAAAAAATCGATGAAGGTTTATGGGAGACCCTCAGCGGTCGTCTGGAGTTTTGTAATCTGGACGTCAATGATACCGCCGCATTTAGCCGTCTGGGTGAAATGCTGGATCAGAAATCACGTACCACTATTAACTATTTCGCGATGCCACCAAGCACTTTTGGCGCAATCTGCAAAGGCTTGGGTGAAGCAAAGCTGAATGCTAAGCCTGCCCGCGTGGTGATGGAAAAACCGTTAGGAACGTCACTGGCAACATCGCGCGAAATCAATGATCAGGTAGGCGAGTATTTCGAAGAGTGCCAGGTTTACCGCATCGACCACTATCTCGGCAAAGAGACGGTACTGAACCTGTTGGCACTGCGTTTTGCCAACTCCCTGTTTGTGAACAACTGGGATAACCGCACTATCGATCACGTAGAAATTACCGTGGCGGAAGAAGTGGGCATTGAAGGGCGCTGGGGCTACTTTGACCAGGCCGGTCAGATGCGCGACATGATCCAGAACCACCTGCTGCAAATCCTATGCATGATCGCGATGTCTCCGCCGTCCGATCTGAGCGCTGACAGCATCCGTGATGAAAAAGTGAAGGTACTGAAATCACTGCGTCGCATCGATCGTTCGAACGTGCGAGAAAAAACGGTTCGCGGTCAGTACACCGCCGGTTTTGCCCAGGGCAAAAAAGTTCCGGGATACCTGGAAGAAGAAGGTGCGAACAAGAGCAGCAATACGGAAACGTTTGTGGCAATCCGTGTGGATATCGATAACTGGCGCTGGGCGGGTGTTCCATTCTACCTGCGTACCGGTAAACGTTTACCGACCAAGTGCTCTGAAGTCGTGGTTTACTTCAAAACGCCTGAGCTGAACCTGTTCAGAGAATCCTGGCAGGACCTGCCACAGAACAAGCTGACCATCCGTTTGCAGCCTGATGAGGGTGTCGATATCCAGGTCCTGAATAAAGTACCGGGCCTGGATCACAAGCATAACCTGCAAATTACCAAACTTGATCTGAGCTACTCCGAAACCTTCAATCAAACACATCTGGCCGACGCTTATGAGCGTCTGCTGCTTGAAACGATGCGCGGCATTCAGGCGCTGTTTGTGCGTCGAGATGAAGTTGAAGAAGCATGGAAGTGGGTCGACTCTATTACCGAAGCTTGGGCAATGGACAACGACGCGCCGAAGCCTTATCAGGCCGGGACTTGGGGACCGGTTGCCTCTGTGGCCATGATTACCCGTGATGGTCGTTCCTGGAACGAATTCGAGTAAAATATCATCTAGCCCATAGGTGTTATTTTACCGGTAACATGATCTAACACAGATTGTAGAATAATTTTTGCACTTTTAAGCCTCGCGTGGATTCACCCGCGGGGCTTTTTTTATTACACTGCCTGAAACGATTTTGCCCCTGAGCTACGGCTAACAAGCGATTCAGCTGTTTTTAACCCAACTGAAACACATTGTTTTTCCAACGCTCTGACAGATAAATTTTAGGAGCCTCTATGAATCCGAATTTGTTACGCGTAACACAACGTATCGTCGAACGTTCTCGCGCCACACGTTCCGCCTACCTTGCCCGTATTGAACAAGCGAAATCGACTACCGTTCATCGTTCACAACTGGCGTGCGGTAACCTGGCGCATGGTTTTGCTGCCTGCCAGCCGGATGACAAGGCTTCGCTGAAAAGCATGCTGCGTAACAATATCGCGATCATTACCTCCTATAACGACATGCTTTCCGCACATCAGCCGTACGAGCATTACCCGGACATCATTCGTAAAGCGCTGCATGAAGCCAATGCGGTAGGCCAGGTTGCTGGCGGTGTTCCTGCGATGTGCGACGGTGTGACCCAGGGACAGGATGGGATGGAGCTTTCGCTGTTGAGTCGCGAAGTGATTGCTATGTCGGCTGCTGTGGGCCTCTCACATAATATGTTCGACGGCGCGTTATTCCTTGGCGTGTGCGACAAAATTGTCCCGGGTCTGGTGATGGCGGCACTGTCATTTGGTCATCTGCCTTCGATCTTTATTCCCTCCGGCCCGATGGCGAGTGGTCTGGCGAACAAAGAAAAAGTGCGTATCCGTCAGTTGTATGCTGAAGGTAAAGTCGATCGTATGGCGCTGCTTGAATCCGAAGCTGCGTCTTATCACGCACCGGGTACCTGTACGTTCTATGGCACGGCAAACACCAACCAGATGGTGGTGGAGTTTATGGGGATGCAACTGCCAGGCTCCTCATTCGTGCACCCGGATGCGCCGCTGCGCGAAGCGTTGACCGCCGCTGCGGCTCGTCAGGTAACGCGTCTGACCGGCAACGGCAATGAATGGATGCCGATCGGTAAAATGATCGATGAAAAAGTAGTGGTCAACGGTATTGTCGCGCTGCTGGCGACCGGGGGCTCCACTAACCATACAATGCACCTGGTCGCAATGGCGCGCGCGGCCGGTATTCTGATTAACTGGGACGACTTCTCCGATCTGTCCGATATCGTGCCGCTGATGGCGCGTCTGTACCCGAATGGTCCGGCAGACATTAACCACTTCCAGGCGGCGGGTGGCGTGCCGGTGTTAATGCGCGAACTGCTTAACGCGGGTCTGCTGCATGAAGATGTGAACACCGTTGCCGGGTTTGGTTTATCGCGCTACACCATGGAACCCTGGCTCAACGAGGGTGAGCTGGACTGGCGTGAAGGTGCGGCGAAGTCGCTGGACAGCAACGTGATAGCCACCTTTGACCAGCCTTTCTCCCACCACGGCGGCACCAAAGTGCTGAGTGGAAACCTCGGCCGCGCAGTGATGAAAACGTCGGCGGTACCGGTAGAAAATCAGGTGATTGAAGCGCCCGCGGTTGTTTTCGAAAGTCAGCATGATGTATTGCCTGCCTTCGATGCGGGACTGCTCGACCGTGATTGCGTAGTAGTTGTGCGCCATCAGGGACCAAAAGCAAACGGAATGCCAGAATTACATAAACTCATGCCGCCACTTGGTGTATTATTGGACCGTTGTTTCAAAATTGCGTTAGTTACCGATGGACGACTTTCAGGTGCTTCAGGTAAAGTGCCTTCAGCAATCCATGTAACCCCAGAAGCCTATGATGGCGGGCTGCTGGCAAAAGTACGCGATGGCGACATCATTCGTGTGAATGGACAGACAGGTGAATTGACGCTGCTGGTTGATGAAGAGGAACTTGCTTCTCGTCAGCCTCATATTCCTGACCTCAGCGCATCGCGCGTGGGCACAGGCCGTGAAATGTTCAGCGCGTTGCGTGAAAAGCTGTCCGGTGCGGAACAGGGCGCAACCTGTATCACTTTTTAAGACTTATTTTGTAATCAGGCGAGAGAAAACTCTGATGAAAAACTGGAAGACAAGTGCAGAAGCAATCCTGACCACTGGCCCGGTTGTACCGGTTATCGTGGTTAATAAACTGGAACACGCAGTGCCGATGGCAAAAGCGCTGGTTGCAGGCGGCGTGCGCGTTCTGGAAGTGACCCTACGTACCGCATGTGCGATGGATGCCATTCGCGCGATCGCAAAAGAAGTTCCGGACGCTATCGTTGGTGCAGGTACTGTACTGAATCCACAACAGCTGGCTGAAGTTACCGAAGCCGGTGCACAGTTTGCTATCAGTCCGGGTCTGACCGAGCCGTTGCTGAAAGCCGCAACTGAAGGCACTATTCCGCTGATCCCTGGTATCAGCACCGTATCTGAACTGATGCTGGGTATGGACTACGGTTTGAAAGAGTTCAAATTCTTCCCTGCTGAAGCAAATGGCGGTACTAAAGCGCTGCAGGCGATTGCAGGTCCGTTCTCACAGGTCCGTTTCTGCCCAACCGGTGGTATCTCTCCAGCGAATTACCGCGACTACCTGGCACTGAAAAGCGTGCTGTGCATCGGCGGTTCCTGGCTGGTTCCGGCGGATGCGCTGGAAGCGGGTGATTACGATCGCATTACCAAACTGGCTCGTGAGGCTGTTGAAGGCGCGAAGCAATAATTGCGCAAAATGCCCGGTAATCACTACCGGGCCTGCGAATCTGTAACGGGCCATTCGGCCCGTTTTTTTATCCAGTAACTTTCACCTGTGCGGCCGCGTCTTTCGCGCGTATCACCGCATCTTCAATGCTCTGTGCTGTGGCCAGCACAACGCCCAGACGACGGCTCCCGTCGATTTCCGGTTTGCCAAAAAATCGTACTTGCATACCCGCACCTACAGCGGCCTGCACGTTATCAAACGTGATATTCTGACTGGTAAGTTGCGGCAGAATAACAGCGGAAGCAGAAGGCCCATACTGGCGGATTTCGCCAACGGGCAGACCGAGAAATGCACGTACGTGCAGGGCAAACTCAGACAGATCCTGCGAAATTAAGGTCACCATACCCGTGTCGTGAGGGCGAGGGGAGACTTCGCTGAAAATCACCTCATCACCGCAGACAAACAGCTCCACGCCAAACAGTCCGTGACCACCCAGCGCCAGCACCACCTTGCGGGCAATCTCCTGCGCGCGCGCCAGCGCCAGTTCACTCATCTGTTGCGGCTGCCAGGACTCGCGATAATCGCCATCTTCCTGTCGATGTCCAACCGGCGCGCAGAAATGCACGCCATCAACGGCGCTAACGGTTAGCAGGGTGATTTCAAAATCAAAATTCACTACGCCTTCGACGATAACGCGTCCGGCACCAGCCCGACCGCCCTGTTGAGCATAGTCCCAGGCTGCAGCGAGCTGATCGGCTGAACGGATAAAGCTTTGTCCTTTACCGGATGAACTCATTACCGGTTTCACGATGCAGGGGTAGCCGATTTCAGCGACGGCTTCGCGAAAGCGGACTTCACTGTCAGCAAAGCGGTAAGAAGAGGTCGGTAGAGACAATTCTTCGGCGGCGAGGCGACGGATTCCTTCCCGGTTCATGGTCAGTTGCGTTGCTCTTGCACATGGCACAACACGCTGGCCTTCCTGCTCCAGTTTTACCAGCATATCCGTGGCGATCGCCTCAATTTCCGGCACGATATAATGTGGTTTTTCACGCTCGACGAGCTGGCGTAATGCTTCGCCATCCAGCATGTTGATAACGTATGAGCGATGGGCAACGTGCATGGCTGGCGCGTCGGGGTAACGATCCACGGCAATGACTTCCACACCCAGGCGTTGACATTCAATTGCTACTTCTTTACCCAGTTCTCCCGAACCTAATAACATCACTCGCGTTGCTGCTGGACGCAGCGCTGTGCCTAATAACGTCATAAATTAATCCCCTGTTTTATCTGGGCGCAGTATATACGAAAACGTTTGCGTCTGTCTTTATTACCAGGTTGATTTCAGGGCTTAAAAAGAATATACTGTACATAAATACAGGTAATTTAAGAGGCTGCAAAATGGCGGTTGAAGTTAAATACGTAGTCATTCGGGAAGGTGAGGAAAAAATGTCGTTTACCAGCAAAAAGGAAGCCGATGCGTATGACAAAATGCTGGATACAGCAGATCTGCTCGACACATGGCTGGAGCAATCGCCGGTAGCGCTTGAAGACGAGCAGCGCGAAGCGCTTTCCCTGTGGCTGGCTGAGCAAAAAGATGTGCTGAGCGCCATTCTGAAAAATGGCAAGCTGCCTTCGCCGCAGGCTGTCGAAAACGATGCGCACGCTGGGGATGATACTCAGGCTGCCTGAAACGACTTGCGCTCCTGACGTTTTGTACCATGCTTTTCCCTGAATCATTGTGCAATCCCTGACGTTATTTCACGTTGCTACAGGCAATCTGAATGACGAAGGGGAGATTAAGGAGAAAAGAATGTATAAAAAAAGAACGTTATTGAGCCTGCTGCTGCTGTCTGCCAGCGTATCTGTATTTGCGGCAAATATGGAAAGCAAAAACGTCCAGTTTCCCAAGTGTGAGGGACTGGACGCTAACGGTATTGCGGCGAGCGTGAAACGTGATTATCAACAAAATCGCATCGCGCGCTGGGCTGACGATCAAAAGCGCGTCGGGCAAGCCGATCCTGTCGCCTGGGTAAACACGCCCGATATTACGGGCAAAGACGGGAAATGGTCAGTTCCCCTGACTGTTCGCGGTAAAAGTGCGGATATTCACTATCAGGTAAAAGTCGACTGCAAAGCCGGAACAGCGGAGTATCAGCCGCAGTAACGGAGGTATTTGCACATCTTTTGATGACCTGAACACTTCCTGACATCCCCTCGGGTACGCTTTGATGATTATTCGTCTGTACTTGAGGGGCAAAATGGCTAACTGGCTAAATCAACTACAATCTCTTCTTGGGCAAAAAGCTTCCTCCGCGTCATCTTCTGGCGAGCAAGGGCTGAGTAAACTTCTCGTTCCAGGCGCGTTAGGCGGTCTGGCAGGATTACTGGTTGCCAACAAATCTTCTCGTAAATTACTGAGTAAATACGGCACCAGCGCGCTTCTGGTGGGCGGCGGCGCGGTTGCCGGGACTGTGTTATGGAACAAGTACAAGGATAAAGTTCGCGTAGCGCATCAGGATGAGCCGCAGTTTGGCGCACAAAGCTCACCGCTGGATGAGCGAACTGAACGTCTGATTCTGGCGCTGGTTTTTGCGGCGAAAAGCGATGGCCATATTGATGCCAAAGAACGTAGCGCCATTGAGCAGCAGCTCCGTGAAGCGGGCGTGGAAGAGCAGGGCCGCATTCTGATTGAACGCGCCATCGAACAACCGTTAGACCCTCAACGACTGGCGCATGGGATCCGTAACGAAGAAGAAGCGCTAGAAATTTACTTCCTGAGCTGTGCGGCGATTGATATCGACCACTTTATGGAACGTAGTTATCTCAATGCGCTGGGCGATGCGTTGAAGATCCCGCAGGATGTTCGTGAAGGCATTGAACAGGATCTCAAGGAACAAAAACAGGCGTTACCGGGTTAATTACTTACCGCTAAGGCGCATGTTTCGCTTGCATCATTGCTGTCTTTTGCCACCCTTATAGGATGTTTAAGCAAAAGAACAATGACATGCTACCAAAAGTTTCTCGTATTCCACACGCCATGACGCAGCATGGCGATACTCGTGTTGATAATTATTACTGGTTGCGAGATGACACTCGCTCGCAGCCAGAAGTGCTGGATTATCTGCAACAAGAAAATGCGTATGGCCGTCAGGTTATGGCCTCGCAGCAGGCTTTGCAGGATCGCGTCCTGAAAGAGATTATCGACCGTATCCCGCCTCAGGATGCTTCTGCCCCCTATGTGAAGAATGGTTATCGCTACCGGCATATTTATGAACCGGGGTGCGAATATGCCATTTATCAGCGTCAGTCTGCCTTCAGTGAAGAGTGGGATGATTGGGACACTTTGTTGGATGGGAACCAGCGCGCGGCACACAGCGAGTTTTATACGCTGGGAGGACTGGCGATATCACCGGATAACACCATCATGGCACTGGCCGAAGATTATCTCTCTCGCCGGCAATATGGCGTGCGTTTTCGCAACCTGCAAAGCGGCAACTGGTATCCGGAAGTGCTGGAAAACGTCGAAGCGGATTTGGTATGGGCGAATGATTCTCAGACTTTCTATTACGTGCGCAAGCACGAAACGACGTTATTGCCGTATCAGGTCTGGCGACATACAGTCGGCTCGCCATCGTCACTGGATGAGCTGGTGTATGAAGAAGCCGATGACATGTTTTATGTCAGTCTGCATAAAACCACATCATTGCATTATGTGGTTATCCACATTGCCAGTGCGACCACCAGTGAAGTTTTGTTGCTTGATGCAGAACTGGCAGATGCCGAACCGTTGGTCTTTTTAGCGCGACGCAAAGACCACGAATACAGTCTCGATCACTATCAGCACAATTTTTATCTGCGCTCCAACCGTCAGGGGAAAAATTTCGGCCTGTACCGTACCCGTGTTCGTGATGAGCAAGCCTGGGAGACGCTGATCCCTCCGCGTGACAACGTGATGCTGGAGGGCTTTACGTTATTCACCGACTGGCTGGTGGTAGAAGAGCGTCAGCGGGGCTTAACCAGCCTGCGGCAGATTAATCGTAAAACGCGCGAAGTGGTCGGGATCGCCTTTGACGATCCGGCATATGTGACCTGGCTTGCCTATAATCCAGAGCCGGAGACATCGCGCCTGCGCTATGGCTATTCCTCCATGACTACCCCGGACACATTGTTTGAACTGGATATGGACACCGGGGAACGTCGTGTGCTTAAGCAGACGGAGGTACCCGGATTTGATGCGGCGAATTACCGTAGCGAACACGTATGGATAACGGCACGTGATGGCACTGAGGTTCCGGTTTCGCTGGTTTATCATCAAAAGTTTTTCCTGAAAGGAAAAAATCCGCTACTGGTTTATGGCTATGGGTCATATGGCGCCAGCATGGATGCCGATTTCAGCAGCAGCCGTTTAAGCTTACTGGATCGCGGCTTTGTTTACGCCATTGCCCATGTGCGTGGCGGTGGTGAATTAGGACAACAGTGGTACGAGGACGGTAAGTTTCTGCGCAAGAAAAATACCTTTAATGATTACCTCGACGTCTGTGATGCGCTGCTAAAAATGGGCTATGGCGCGCCTGAGTTATGTTATGGCATGGGAGGAAGCGCCGGGGGCATGTTAATGGGCGTCGCCATTAATGAGCGCCCGGAACGCTTCCATGGTGTTATTGCTCAGGTGCCGTTTGTCGATGTGCTGACCACAATGCTGGATGAATCAATTCCCCTGACGACCGGTGAGTTTGAAGAGTGGGGTAATCCGCAGGACGAAGAGTATTACACCTATATGAAAAGCTACAGTCCGTATGACAATGTAACCGCGCAGGCGTATCCGCATCTGCTGGTCACGACGGGATTACACGATTCCCAGGTGCAATACTGGGAACCAGCAAAATGGGTGGCAAAACTGCGTGAGCTGAAAACGGACGATCGTTTGCTGCTACTTTGCACGGATATGGATTCCGGACACGGCGGTAAATCCGGGCGTTTTAAATCTTACGAAGGTGTGGCTCTTGAGTACGCTTTTTTGATTGGACTGGCGCAGGGAACACTGCCTGCTCAGGCGTGATCCAAATAGTGTTTTAGCGTTAATCGCAGTTCCGGGCTCATATTATCAAGGTTATTAAATAACCAGCGCAGATAGCCCGGATCGCGTTCAGCCACTTCTGATACCGGTTTTCCGCGGTACTTACCAAAAGTGAAAGTAGTGAGTAACGCGGGACGGCCGGTAATATCGACCATTTGATCGGCTGTCCAGCCTGACGTCTGCATGATGTCGATCAGGAGTGCAGCAGTGATGTAGCAGTCGTACAGGGCGCGGTGATGGTGGAGACCCGCTGGCGTCTGTACGCTCAGCTTGCGCGATTTATACAGCGCCATGTTGCTGTATTTGATCCCCGGCCACAAACGACGGGAGAGCTTCATGGTGCAAATCCACTCTCCGGGCATATCGGGTAATACACGGCGGTCAAAGCTGGCATTGTGCGCCACGTACCACTCGCTGCCGTAATACTGCGGGATGACGTCTTCAATCCACGGCTTATCGGCCACCATTGCTTCAGTAATGCGATGGATAGCCATCGCCTGTGGGCTGATGGGGCGGTCAGGGCGTACCAGGTGGCTCATTGGGTTGACTATTTTTCCGTCAACCACATCGACAGAAGCAATTTCAACAATGCCTCCCTGTAGACCACAGGTTTCTGTATCTATTATGCGCAACATGCCATGCTCCTGACCCAAAACGACTAGCGTAATGGAATGATATCACCTTGCCAACCCCGTGGCGTGCGTTGACCGGTTAACAGCAAAGAACCGCTGTCTGCGCGAACAATCAATCGGCCTCGCTCATCCCATAACGCGCTGCTGCCACGCGCGTTGGCCATTAATACAGCTATGGCAAACTTATGCGAGAAACTCTGTAGACGAGATGTGGAGGAGAGCAATTCGGGTTCGCTAATGGACTGACTGCTCGTGAACAGGGAGTAAGCCGGGTCGATATCGATTCCTTCCGGTTGGCTATCCACTACGCTAATGGCATTTTGCTGTCTGGCGATACAGGCTCCGTGACTTTGATGAAACGTTAAGGGCGAGGTCATCCAGGGAGAAAAGAGCGCGATGCCTTTTACGAACCGGTTGTTATGTTCCACCGGTAGTCCCGCAATGATTGTCATACGATAAGTCACGGCGGCATGGGCGAGAGGTTCTAACAGCGCTTCATCGGGCGGGGCAGGAAGCGCGTCATGTTCATCAACACAACCTAACAAGGAGAGGGAAGGAAAGACCAGCAATTCACATTGGCATTGGGCGGCTGCCTGAATGAATTGCAGGTGATGTGCGACATGCTCGGTAACTGAGGTGTGAAGAGGTTCGTACTGCGCTGCTGCGATTTTCCAGTGTGACATAATGATTTCCTTTTCATAGTGTCTACAATCATCCTGAAAGTATAGATTAAGAATATACTTATACTGTAGCAGCCATCATGTAAGGAATCGTAACGTAGTATAAGTTTTATTTAACTTTAGGCTCGTAAGGTAAACGTGAAAGGGAAACGGATGCCAGTCGGTGCGCGATGAGTCTTTCGCGAAACCAGTCGCGTAAATGTTCGGGCTGTTCACGCTCAACAACTTCGGCAACAACCGGCATGTTGTATCGCTCCTTAAACGCTACACCCGCAGCGGCCAGGTCAACATTGACCTTATCCATTTCCGCTTGCTCAAGTTTGGCCAGATTGATGTTCATGGGCTTCTCCTTTTCTCTGTCTTTCGGCGCGCAAAGTTACTAAGAGTGTGCATTAATGGCAAGACCGAAATGATGATTCTCGACTCGATCATTGTAGAAGGTTATTCTCTATAGATTAGACATAACAAAAAGGAATAGTTGAAATGGCTTCATCTGCATCTATGCTTCGCAGCGCTCTCATCGTACTTGCCAGCGTGCTGGCAACGCCCGCCGCCCTGGCGCATGCCCACCTCACAAAACAAAGCCCGGCGGCTAATGCCGAGGTTGCGGCATCTCCTCAGGCGTTGACGCTGAATTTTTCTGAAGGCGTAGAGCCGGGATTCAGCGGCGCAAAGCTAACAGGTCCAAACAAAGAACAGATCAAAACGGGTAAGGCGTCACGCAGTGAGCAGGACAAAACACAGCTGATTGTTCCGCTTGATCAAACACTTGAAGCTGGAAAATATACGGTCGACTGGCACGTTGTTTCCGTGGATGGTCACAAGACGAAGGGGCAATATACCTTTAGCGTGAAATAACCGATGCTGGCATTTACCTGGGTTGCATTACGGTTTATCCATTTTACCACGTTGATGCTGGTGTTTGGCTGTGCGCTTTACGGCGCATGGCTGGCTCCCGTTTCGGTTCGTCGTTTAATGATGCGTCGTTTTTTGCGTCTGCAACGGCATGCCGCAACGTGGAGCTTTATCAGCGCGACGCTGATGCTGGCGATCCAGGGCGGGTTAATGGGCTCAGGCTGGCGGGATGTTATCTCTACAGATGTATGGGGCGCGGTGTTGCAAACGCAGTTTGGCGGCGTCTGGTTATGGCAGATTATCCTCGCGCTGGTCACTCTGGTGGTGGTTATTATCGTACCGCGTAGCATGCCGCGACGGCTGTTAATGCTGACGATTGCGCAGTTTATTTTGCTGGCTGGCGTCGGGCATGCGACGCTGCATAGTGGTATTACTGGGGCAATCCAGCAGGTTAACCATGCCTTGCATCTGATATGCGCCGCCGCCTGGTTCGGTGGCCTGCTACCCGTACTTTACTGTATGCGAATGGCGCATGGCCGCTGGCGAGAACAGGCCATCAGCACCATGATGCGTTTCTCCCGCTACGGGCATCTTTTTGTTATTGGTGTTTTACTTACCGGTATTATGAATGTGCTGTTTATTGTCGGTTTTTCTGTTCCCTGGCACATGGCTTACGGGCGACTGCTTTTGTTAAAAGGTGCCCTGGTCATGCTAATGGTGGCGATTGCGCTGGTGAATCGGTATGTTCTGGTACCACGCATGCAGCAGGATAACCGCGGCATGACTCTCTATTTTATTTGGATGACCAAGCTGGAATGGGGTATAGGAGCCGTTGTGCTGGCAATTGTCAGCCTGTTTGCAACCCTTGAACCTTTCTGATTGATGGACTGGCGAAACGCATGAAAAAAATCATTATCTCTTTATTACTCCTGGCAAGCTCCGGAGCCGCGCTGGCTGCGCCGCAGGTCATTACCGTCAGCCGTTTTGAGGTTGGCAAAGATAAGTGGGCGTTTAATCGGGAAGAGGTGATGCTGACCTGCCGCCCGGGTAACGCGCTGTATGTCATCAATCCCAGTACGCTGGTGCAATACCCGTTGAATGATGTTGCCAGACAGCAGATGGAGAGCGGAAAAACCACGGCAAAGCCGATCGAGATTATCCAGATTGATGATCCGGCGAAACCGGGCGAAAAAATGAGCTTGGCACCGTTTGTGGAGCGTGCAGAAAAGCTCTGCTAATTGTCAGATGTAGCGCTCTGATTTCCAATAAAAAACCGCAAGGATCTCACACGAGAACTTGCGGTTTTTGCGTTTGGATGCGTAACAAACGTCCTTTTTTTCCGGCCACTTTAGTCGCGGACTGGAAAACCTGGCGCTGTCATCTATTCTTAAATGGCAGGGTAACTTAGCCTGCATTAATGCCAACTTTTAGCGCACGGCTCTCTCCCAAGAGCCATTTCCCTGGACCGAATACAGGAATCGTATTCGGTCTCTTTTTATGTGGCGAATGCGATACCATCCAGGGCAAAACACGTCTTATCGCATGCTGCATTCTCCATAAACCATACCATACTCCTGCCCACGATCGTCCAGGCTTTTTTACCATCATTGCTAAAATTATAATCAGGTACCCTTGTACTCTGGAGGCGACATGGGACGACCTGACAATATCTATCAACGAATCGACGGTACGCAGTGGCGTCACGTCTGGGTGGTTGGGGATATCCACGGCTGCTTCTCGATACTGATGGCTAAACTGCGCCAGTACCGTTTTGATCCCTGGCAGGATCTGCTGGTTTCAGTGGGGGATGTTATTGACCGTGGACCAGACAGTTTGCGTTGCCTGAAATTATTGCGTAAACGCTGGATTGTCGCGGTCAGGGGGAATCATGAACAGATGGCGCTGGACGCGCTGGCGACGGGGGATAAATTCATGTGGTTAATTAATGGTGGCTCGTGGTATGCGCAGGCGGAGCAACCGGCAGCGAAATTCGCTCTTGAAGAGTGTTGGCAATTACCCTGGATTCTGGAGCTGCACTGTCAAAACGGCATACACGTTATTGCTCATGCCGATTACCCGGATGATGATTATCAGTGGCTAAAAAAGATCGATTTACAGCGTGTGCTGTGGGATCGTTCGAGGCTAATGAACAACGGTTGTGGGATTCGCGGCGCGGATCACTTTTGGTTTGGCCACACGCCGTTGCGCCATCGGCTGGATCGCGAGAATCTGCATTATATTGATACCGGTGCTGTATTTGGCGGCGAGTTAACGCTGGTACAACTGCAATAATCAAAAATCGCTGTATTCCTGGGCCGGGTGCCAGAAACTATCAATGTAGTCATCCGCGGGTAAACACCCTCCGTTACGAATACGTTGATCGTCCATCGATATCAGGCACTGCTGCTCAGTTTTGTAGACATCAACCACGATATCTTCACAACCGCCATCCAGGTAGCACACAAAAAGAACCAGCGTGAACATTCCATCCTCAAATGGTAAAGCCATAGCTGTAGTGTAGAAGATGTTGATAGATGAGGGAAATTAACCAAGAAATAACCCGTCTGGCGACGGGTTCTTTTTGAATCAGGCAAGGCGCATGATCCAGGCATCTGACTTACGATCGTAGTGTTCGCGAAATAGTACTGAATGTTCTCCGTTCAACAGGGCCGGGACGCTGGTATCGGCATCCCAGGCATCCAGTTGCATACATAAATCCGGGTCGGATTTACACGGAATGGTTAACGTTCGGTCCCCCGGCGATTCGCCATGTAACTCGGCGTCGTCGATTTCAAAAGCGCCAATGCGCACACTGGTTTTCATCATCGTGCTCTCCGTTAATTTGCTAATTGTGGTACGACCAGTTAGGTCGTCCATTTTTCAGCGTAGTCAACGTTAGCAAAAGCGCCAGTAAAAACGTGCGTTATCCCGTAAAGAGTTTGCCATCCCGGACAAGATCGCGTGGGTAGCTATTCTTCAGTCGCGATCCAATACGTTTTGCCAGACCGATAGGTTGATGCTGGAATGTAACCAGTACGTCGTCACTCGTCGGTGCGGTTTGTGGGTAGACATCCCGACCGCGGTACCACTCTTCAGCTTCGGCAAGCGTCAGTTCAAACGCATGGCTGTGATTTGGGTTGGCGAGCGCGATGACGGCTTCATGCTGCCAGCGGTAGCCTTTATTGTGCGTTTCAGCTAATTTGACGCCGAGTCGGGAAAAGCGGACTTTGCCGATCAGTGGCTCAATTTCTGTTGGGAATAGCCAAATCTCTTTATCGCGCTGCCACAGGCGGAAATTATCTTCCCATTGCAGTCCACAAGCGCTCGCGGCTTGCGCGACAAGCGCGGACTCGCGTCCTTTCAGCGGGCTAAACGGGAAGTTACCGACTTTATATGTCGGCGCAGGTAGTGGAGGGATGGCGGCTGTTTTGCGCAAACGCGCAACGAAGAAACCTTCGCAATCGTAAATTTGCGGAAACACATGCAGGAATCCTTCCGGCGTCAGAGCGCGTTCGGCCTGTGGAAATAAATCGCCGAGTGGTAAAAACTCGACGGCGTCCGGGTAGGTTTCAATCAACCACTGCATGACGTTTTCATTTTCGTCACGATTAAGCGTACAGGTCGAGTAAACCAACGTGCCGCCGGGGCGCAGAGCGTGAAAGGCGCTGTCGAGCAGTTCGCGCTGAGTTGCGGCAATTTCCAGATTACTTTCTGGCGACCAGTTTTTTAGCGCATCGGGGTCTTTACGCACTACGCCTTCCCCGGAACACGGGGCGTCCAGCAATATGGCATCAAATGATTCCGGCAACGCAGCGCCAAATACTCGTCCGTCAAAATGGGTCAGGGCGACGTTGGCTATCCCGCAACGGCTGATATTGGCATGCAGGACTTTGACGCGACTGGCAGAAAATTCATTCGCCAGAATGGCGCCTCGATTATTCATTTTTGCGGCAATTTGCGTGGTTTTGGAACCGGGGGCTGCCGCGACATCCATTACGCGTTCAGGGGTATTGCCTTCGGCAAACAGCGCAGCGACTGGCAGCATTGAGCTGGCTTCCTGAATATAAAACAGGCCGCTTAAATGTTCTGCTGTGCTACCTAGCGGCACTGACTCATCTTCATCGCGTTCGATCCAGAAACCTTCAGCACACCAGGGAACCGGAGTGAGAGACCAGTTGTAAGGTGCTGTCAGTGTGAGGAAATCGGCAACGGAGATTTTCAGCGTATTGACGCGAATGCTGCGGCGCAACGGGCGCTGACAGGCAGCGAGAAAATCATCGAATGAGAGCGTGGAAGGCATTGCTTCACGCATTTTAGTCAGAAAGGCGTCGGGAAAATAAGCCACTTGGTACCACCGGCAAAAAAACAGGTGCGCAGTGTAGCATAAGTGCTCCGGCGCGAGTACGCCGGAGCAAGGGGAGAGATTATCGTGGCAGGGCAGTTCCCCATTCACGCCACTCTTTCGGTTCGCTTTCGAGCAACAGGAAGTGTTTACCTGCCTGCGCTTTAGGAGCCAGCGGTGTGCCTGGTGGAGTCGCGAAGGCGATGCCGCCGCGGATGAACTGATTGAAGGTACCGGTCTTCACGACACCGCCGGTCAGGCCGAAGTCAAGATTGTAGCCGGATGCCAGCCAGAACACGGAGTTGTTGCGCACCAGATGCTGATAGCGCTGGCTAATGCGCATGGCAACCATCACACGATCGGAAAGCGAGCCCAGCGTCAGCCCGGTGACGGTCCCCACTTCAATACCTCTGAACAAAACCGGGGTTCCGATATTCAGCGAACCTGCTTCTGGTGCTTCCACCACAATACTCAGACCATCGAGGTAACGAGAGTCGGTAATGGTGGCTTCCTGCAGCTCAAAATCACGTCGCGGATTACCGCGTCCGGGTTCAACGTTGATGTACGGCTGCAGGATTGTATCCAGATGCTCCACGCCAGCTGCCGAAATTTGCGGGGTGATCACGGAGAAACGGGTACCGCTTCGCGCGAAGGTCTGCACGTATTCCGGGTACAGAACCGCTTTTGCCTGCACTTCGTTACGGGCGGTGATCAGCTCAAGCGTCTGAATCTGGCCGATATCGATTCCCAGGTAGCGAATCGGCATGCCAGCAGCGAGTTTACCGGCATCGAACGCATGCAGCGTTATCTGGCCGCCTACCGCACGCGCGGCGGTTTCCGAAGCATACAGAATGCGCTTGTCGCCTTTGCGTTGGCTGGCGCTGGCACCGCTTAAATTATCGAAGCTAATTGCCCCTTTGAGCGCGCGTGAAAGGGGAGATGCCTGTACGGTTAATCCGCTGCCGTTAAGCTGAACTTTTGCTCCGCCTTCGGCCCAGAACACGCTGTTGCTGGTCAACAGGTTGCGATATTCCGGTTTAATATGCAGATCGATATCAAACGCATCGGCGCGAGGACGAACGCTGATCACTTCACCGACCTCGAATTTGCGGTATAGAACCACCGAGCCGGCCTGCACATCAGGCAGCGTTTCGGCGCTCAGGCTGACCGTGGTGGTTGGCAGATCGCTCAGGCTGTTTTCAATCGCTTTTTCCAGGTTGGCATACAGCGGGTAGCTTTTTTTCATTTCCCCCTTCGTACCGGGCAAAATACGAATGCCGCCGCTGAGCCACTCGCTGGCGCTGGCGCCAAGGAACTCCACGCCATCAAGTCCGACTTTGACGTCCACGCGGCTGTTGACCACGAACTTACTGTCACCTTGCACCAGGTCACGATGCTGCGGTTCGATGGCAACGGTAAATGAAACGCCTTTGCTGGAAAGCGTGCGCTCAATCACCTGACCGACCTGTACGCCGTGGAGAATCAGCGGCTGGCCAGCATCAATACCGTAACTTTCCGGTGCGGTGAGCGTAAATGTCATGACCCCTGGATCGTGTAACAACGACTTCTCTGCGGGGATAACCACAAACTGGCTACGCGGCTCGCCTTCGCCGGGGACCAGTTCAAACGTTTTACCCGTCAGCAGTGAGCTGAGATTGGCATCGTTTAACGATAATTTAGGGCTGTGTAATTCAATCCGCGTGTTGTCGCGCAGCAGCGTTACGACGCTGGGGTCGACCGTCATTTCTCCAGTCACTTTACCGCCTGGATTTAAATCCAGTTTGGTGAGTTGGCCGACTTGTAATCCTTGATACATCAGCGATGTTGAGCCAGCTTTGAGTCCGTCCCCGCTGGGTAAGTCAAGCTTGACGATCACCCCGCGCTGGCTGTGCGCGAGATCCTGATATAAACCAAACGTGTCGTCGGCTGCGGCGGGTTTTGAGTCTTCAGGCGAATCAAAAGCAATGGCGCCATTGACCAGCGCGGCAAGACTCTCCAGTTTGATCTTCGCGCCGCTGAGGCTGACATCCGCATTCACACCGGAGACGTTCCAGAAGCGGCTGCCTTTTTTCACCAGATTGGTAAACCGACGTTCAATCAGCACGTCGATAGTTACGCCCTGATTGTTGGGGTTGATAGTGTAGTCATACACCCGGCCCACCGGAATCTTACGGAAATAAACCAGCGAACCGCTATTGAGCGAACCGAGGTCAGGCGCCCGCAGATGCAGCATCAAATCGCCATTATCCAGACGGTATTTGGGCTGCGTGTCGAGGGCAACGAAATGATCTTCTTCCTCGCCGGTTCCGGGCATCATGCCGATATAGTTACCACCAACCAACGCATCCAGACCCGAAACTCCGGCCAGCGACGCTTTCGGCGTGACCAGCCAGAACTGGGTATCTTTGCGCAGTGCATCTTTCATGCTCGATTTGATGCTGACGCGGACTTCAATTTTACGCAGATCTTTGCTGAGGTTGATATCCTGCACCGTGCCCACTTCAACGCCCTGATAACGAACGGGCGTGCGTCCTGGTACAATGCCGTCCGCGGACATGAAGTCAATGGTTACGGTATTGCCGCGATCTTCATAGCTTCCCCAGATAAGCCATCCTGCGATCATCAGCGCAATGAACGGCAGCAGCCAGAACGGAGAGATACGGCGTTTTGTTTTAATCTGCGCTTCAGTCTGCGAAGCGGGCGTTTCCTGACTCATGTGCATCCCAAAGTAAGCGGCTGTCCAGCCATTCCACAGCAAGAATAGTCAATATTACCGCCGCGCCGAAATAAAACGCAGCCGGTCCCATAGTAAAAGCAAGTATCTGATCGCGATTAATCAGCGACATGGTTAAAGCGATAACAAAGAGATCCAGCATCGACCAGCGGCCAATCCAGGTCACCATACGCAGCAGTTTTATGCGGGTACGCAATCCTTGCTCGCAGTTAAAATGGATGCTGATGAGCAACGTAAACATCACAATCACTTTGGTGAATGGCACCAGAATACTGGCGATAAAAACGATCGCCGCCACGCCGACGTTGCTGTTTGCCAAAGACATTATGCCTGACAGGATAGTGTCTTCCTGCCTACCACCGTTGACATAAATTACCGAGATGGGCAGCAGATTAGCAGGCAAAAGTAGGACAATCGAGGCCAGTAGCGCCGCCCAACACTTTTGGATGCTTTGATTCCTGCGCCAGCGCAGCGGGATATGGCAACGAGGGCAGCGACCCCGAGCGTCCGGATAACCTGTAAAGTGACAACCGAGGCAGACGCGGAGTTTTTCATCAGGGCGACGGGCTGGTCTTTGCGGGTAAAATCGGTCCCAAAGCTGCTCTACGTTGAGGTGCGACAGCGTCAAAATACTGAGGATCACCAGCGCAATAAAAGCAAACAGTCCCACACCGGGTTGCAAAAAAGCATAGTCCTGAACTTTGATTGACGCGACGCCAATGCCCACAAGATAGATATCGAGCATCACCCACTCTTTGAGCCTTTCCAGCATCAGCAGCACCGGGCGCAGGTTCATCCCAAGAATATTGCCAAACCACAGATAAGCAATTGAGGTCACGAGAATTAGCGGCGCGCCAGCGACGCAAAAAAGCACGAAAGAAGCAGTGAGGGGGTCACCTTGTCGGGTCATTTGCCAGATGCCTTGCATAACATTGGCATCAATGCGCACGCCTAATAAATAGATGTGCAGGAGTGGCTCTCCCCAGGCAAAGGGCATCAGCAGCAACATGGTGAAAGCCATTGCCGCAAGTCGCGTTAATGACCAGTCGCGTCCGTCACGAATTTTTGCCTGGCAGCGTGGGCAAAAGGCACTTTGGTGCGAACGCATTTTAGGCAAGCTAAATATCAGGTCACATTCAGGGCAGCGATGATAATGTGCACGAGGTAGTGCCTCACCGATGGACCTGATGGCTATTTTTTTAGTTGGCGTGATGCGTGGTGTCGTTAAGGCCATGTATCGCGAATCAAATTGTTGAAGTAATGTTATCTTAACTCATGACGGGAATGATCTTGAGCATTAACGCATTTAATGTTTATTTTAGTAGGCTGCAGTTTTAAGTAAGACAACTAAGTGATTACATAATGAACAAAATAGAGCTATACACGGATCTGAACCGTGATTTTCAGGCATTGATGGCAGGTGAAACCAGTTTTCTGGCAACGCTGGCGAATACCAGCGCATTGTTGTACGAGCGTCTTGCAGAAGTGAACTGGGCCGGTTTTTACCTGCTTGAGGACGATACGCTGGTGCTTGGTCCCTTCCAGGGCAAAATTGCCTGCGTGCGGATCCCGGTAGGGCGTGGTGTGTGCGGTACAGCAGTGGCGCAGAACCAGGTTCAGCGTATTGAGGACGTACATGCTTTTGATGGGCACATTGCTTGTGATGCCGCCAGCAACGCTGAAATCGTCCTGCCTATCACCGTCGAAAATCAGATAATCGGCGTGCTGGATATCGATAGCACGGCGTTTGGCCGCTTTACTGAGGAAGATGAACAAGGTCTGCGTACACTGGTGGCACAGCTTGAAACCGTGCTTGCAACGACGGATTACAAAAAATTCTTTGCGCACGTCGCAGGATAATCAACGGATAACGTAGCAATTACTGATGACGTCATTATAATGTCGCCTGTTCATGCCTGCGCTTGTTGGCTACGTCCGTTGTAATCAGGAAATTTCATGGAAAATCAACCTAAGTTGAATAGCAGTAAAGAAGTCATCGCGTTTCTGGCCGAACGCTTCCCGCAGTGTTTTAGTGCGGAAGGCGAAGCGCGCCCACTGAAAATTGGCATTTTTCAGGATCTGGTAGAGCGTGTTGAGGGCGAAATGAACCTCAGCAAGACTCAGCTCCGTTCTGCCTTACGTCTCTATACTTCAAGCTGGCGCTATCTGTACGGCGTTAAATTGGGCGCAACGCGTGTTGATCTCGACGGCAACCCTTGTGGTGAGCTGGATGAACAACATGTTGAACATGCGCGCAAACAGCTGGAAGAAGCTAAAGCCCGTGTTCAGGCGCAACGCGCAGAGCAACAGGCGAAAAAACGCGAAGCGGCTGCTGCTGCCGGTGAAAAAGAAGGCGCACCGCGTCGCGAGCGTAAGCCGCGTCCTGCACCGCGTCGTAAAGAAGGTGCAGAGCGTAAACCTCGCGCTGAAAAACCAGCAGCAAAAGCACCGCGTGCTCCTCGCGAAGAACAGCATACCCCGGTATCTGATATTTCAGTACTGACGGTAGGGCAGTCTCTGAAGGTGAAAGCAGGAAATAATGCGATGGATGCCACCGTATTAGAAATCACCAAAGATGGCGTCCGTGTACAGCTGAATTCGGGTATGTCTTTGATTGTACGCGCAGAACACCTGGTGTTCTGAAACGGAGGCCAGGCCTGGCATGAACACTTTTTTTAGGCTTACTGCGTTAGCTGGTCTGCTTGCATTAGCAGGCCAGGCACTTGCTGTGGAAGACATCACGCGTGCCGATCAAATCCCCGTTTTAAAGGAAGAAACCCAGCATGCGACGGTAAGCGAACGTGTGACGTCGCGTTTTACGCGATCACACTATCGCCAGTTCGATCTGGATCAGGCGTTTTCGGCAAAAATTTTTGACCGCTATTTGAATTTGCTCGACTACAGCCACAATGTGCTGTTGGCGAGCGATATCGAACAGTATGCAAAAAAGAAAACGGTCCTCGGCGATGAACTGCGCGCTGGCAAGCTGGATGTCTTTTACGATCTCTATAATCTGGCGCAAAAACGCCGATTTGAACGTTATCAGTACGCATTAAGCGTACTGGCACGTCCAATGGATTTTACCGGTAACGACACGTTTAACCTCGACCGAAGCAAAGCGCCGTGGCCGAAGAGCGAAGCAGAGCTTAATGCGCTGTGGGACGGTAAGGTTAAATTTGACGAACTCAGCCTGAAGCTGACCGGTAAAACCGATGCGGAAATTCGCGAAACGCTGACGCGCCGCTACAAATTTGCGATTCGCCGTCTGGCGCAGACCAACAGCGAAGATGTGTTCTCACTGGCGATGACAGCGTTCGCCCGTGAAATCGACCCACATACTAACTATCTCTCTCCGCGCAATACCGAGCAGTTCAATACTGAAATGAGCTTGTCTTTGGAAGGTATTGGCGCGGTTCTGCAAATGGATGATGACTACACCGTCATTAACTCCATGGTGGCAGGTGGTCCGGCAGCCAAGAGCAAGTCGATCAGCGTTGGCGATCGTATTGTCGGCGTTGGGCAGACGGGCAAGGGCATGGTCGATGTGATTGGCTGGCGTCTGGATGACGTCGTGGCACTGATCAAAGGACCTAAAGGCAGCAAGGTACGCCTTGAAATTCTGCCTGCCGGTAAAGGTACCAAGACGCGCACCGTGACGCTAACGCGTGAACGTATTCGTCTCGAAGACCGCGCCGTGAAAATGTCCGTGAAAACCGTTGGCAAAGAAAAAGTTGGCGTACTGGATATTCCTGGCTTCTATGTAGGCCTGACTGATGATGTCAAAGTCCAACTGCAGAAACTGGAAAAACAAAATGTCAGCAGTATTATCATCGATCTGCGTACTAACGGTGGTGGAGCACTGACTGAAGCGGTTTCGCTTTCCGGTCTGTTCATTCCTTCCGGCCCGGTGGTTCAGGTTCGTGATAATAACGGTAAAGTGCGTGAAGACAGCGATACCGACGGCGTTGTGTACTACAAAGGCCCGCTGGTGGTATTGGTCGATCGCTTCAGTGCCTCAGCATCAGAGATTTTCGCTGCGGCAATGCAGGATTATGGCCGAGCGTTGATCGTTGGTGAACCGACCTTTGGGAAAGGCACCGTCCAGCAGTATCGCTCCCTGAACCGTATTTACGATCAGATGCTGCGTCCGGAATGGCCAGCGCTGGGTTCTGTTCAGTACACGATCCAGAAATTCTACCGCGTAAACGGTGGCAGCACGCAGCGTAAGGGCGTTACGCCGGATATCATCATGCCGACAGGTAATGAAGAAACTGAAACCGGCGAGAAGTTTGAAGATAACGCACTGCCGTGGGACAGCATTGATGCTGCGACCTACACTAAGTCAGATAATCTGACGCCGTTCGGACCTGAATTGCTGAAAGAGCACAATGCACGTATTGCGAACGATCCTGAGTTCCAATACATCATGAAGGACATTGCGCGTTTCAATGCGATGAAGGATAAGCGCAACATCGCTTCTCTGAATTACGCTCAGCGTGAAAAAGAGAATAACGAAGATGACGCAATGCGTCTGGCGCGTATCAACGATCGGTTTAAACGTGAAGGCAAACCGCCATTGAAGAAACTGGACGATCTGCCGAAGGATTACCAGGAGCCGGATCCGTACCTGGATGAAACGGTAAAAATCGCGCTCGACCTGGCGCATCTTGAGAAAGAGAAGCCAGCGGAACAGCCCGCAACCAGTCAATAACCTCGAACAGGCACAAGAAATTGTGCCTGTTTTTTTAACAAGTGCATGAAGACGTCAGCCTGATACGATAAAATGTAAAGTTGTGTCTTTCTGGTGACTTAGCACCTATGGATGCTTGAAAATAGTCATAAGACCCATACGATATGGGTAATCGCATAGTGCGTTTTGTTAAATTGAGGTTAAAAGAAAATTATGATGCGAATCGCGCTCTTCCTGCTGACGAACCTGGCTGTGATGGTCGTTTTCGGGCTGGTATTGAGCCTGACAGGGATCCAGTCAAGCAGCGTTCAAGGCTTGTTGATCATGGCACTGCTGTTTGGTTTTGGTGGTTCCTTCATTTCGCTGCTGATGTCCAAATGGATGGCGTTAAAGTCCGTTGGCGGGGAAGTGATCGAACAGCCTCGCAATGAAAGAGAACGCTGGCTGATGAATACAGTTGCGAATCAGGCCCGCCAGGCCGGGATCGCTATGCCACAGGTTGCAATCTACCACGCGCCAGATATAAACGCGTTTGCGACTGGTGCACGCCGGGATGCCTCGCTGGTGGCTGTAAGTACTGGCCTGTTGCAAAACATGAGCCCGGATGAAGCCGAAGCGGTTATCGCGCATGAGATCAGCCACATTGCCAATGGCGATATGGTGACCATGACGCTCATTCAGGGGGTAGTAAACACCTTCGTTATCTTTATCTCACGTATTCTGGCGCAAATTGCCGCTGGCTTTATGGGCGGAAACCGTGATGAGGGTGAGGGTAGCAACGGTAACCCGTTGATCTACTTTGCGGTGGCAACGGTGCTGGAACTGGTGTTTGGTATTCTGGCGAGCATCATTACCATGTGGTTCTCACGTCATCGTGAATTCCATGCGGATGCCGGTTCTGCAAAACTGGTGGGTCGTGAAAAAATGATCGCCGCGCTGCAGCGCCTGAAAACCAGCTATGAGCCGCAGGAAGCGACCAGTATGATGGCGTTCTGCATCAATGGTAAATCCAAATCGTTGAGTGAGCTGTTTATGACTCACCCCCCGTTGGACAAACGTATTGAAGCGCTGCGCAGCGGTGAGTACCTGAAATAATCTGCAGCAGACAACAACAAAAAGCGCGTCGACAGACGCGCTTTTTTTATGACTGAACCCGCGGTTGTGTAATACGTAAGCCACTTACGATTGCGGCCAGCGAAGCCAGAATACCCGCTGTTATCAGCGAGACGTGCGTTCCACTGTCATCAAACTGATTTAGCATCAGCGCAACCAGTGCGGCCCCGGTACTCTGACCCAGTAAGCGTGCCGTTCCGAGCATACCGCTCGCGCCTCCGCTACGATCTCGCGGCGCGGAGGTGATGATAGTGTGGTTGTTCGGTGACTGGAACAAACCAAAACCCGCACCACACAAAATCATTGGCCAGATGATATTAAAATCGGAAGGTGATGCGGGCAGTAACACCAGAGAAAACAGCCCACAAGCCATTACTGCCATGCCCAGCGCGCCAAGCAGACCTGCATGAACACGTTCAATCAAATATCCCGCCAGTGGGGCCATCACCATGGTTGCCAGCGGCCACGGCGTCAGCAGCAGACCCGTTTCAACTTCGCTGCGTCCGAGAACCGTTTGCATAAAAAAGGGCAGGGAAACCATCGCCAGCATTTGTGCGCTGAATGAACAGATTGAGGTGCAAATAGAGAGTGAAAACAGCGGAATGCGTAGCAGATCAACCGGTAATAAAGGTACCGGCAATGCGAGCTGGCGGCGGATAAAGAAAAACCCTACCACGAGAAGCCCCATAAGTTCAGCACCAATCAGTTTTAGCGACTGTCCCTGTGCAAATCCGCTGAGTGCCGTGATCAACAAACCGAATGTTAAGGCGTTCATTATTGCGCTGGGCAGATCAAAGCGCGGTTTATTGCTACGCGATGAATTGGGTGGCAAAAAACGCATAGCCAGCAGCAGGGCGATGATCCCCAATGGAACGTTAATCAGAAATAGCCATTTCCACGAGGCAATAGAAAGAATTGCCGCCGCAATAGTCGGACCCGCTGCCGAGGATACAGCCACGATAAAGGAGTTAATACCCATCCCGCGGCCAAGCTGGCGCTGAGGATAAATGAGTCGGATCAATGCCGTATTAACGCTCATCAGCGCCGCGCCGCCAAAACCCTGAGCCACGCGCGCTAACGTCAGCATATGCAGCGAGTCTGACAAGGCACAAAACAGCGATGCCAACAGAAACACGACCAGACCACACTTATAAATGCGTCGGTAGCCAAACATATCACCTAAAAAAGAGAGCGATAACAGCGAAACAACGATCGCAATTTGGTAGGCGTTCACAATCCAGATTGAGTTGGCGGGTGAGGCCTGAAGATCGGTGGCGATAGTGGGGAGGGCAACGTTTGCTATTGCGCCGTCGAGTACTGCCATAGAGATGCCAATAACAATGGTTAAAATTGCGCCATATCGCTGGGGCAATGGCAGACCATCGGTCTGAGTTTTTTCCATAGGAAGTCAATACTGTTGGAATTTATGATGAGAATAATAATTTTAGCATTGATATTCAGGCGTTAGGTCGCAGATTTGTAACTAAGTAAGCAAAGAGCGATTGCGAGGGCTGATACGTGAAATTATAATAAAAACCGGTTCTGATTTTTATAAAACACTCGAAAGGGGTGATAAATGGCAATCGCAGATCTGGATAAACAACCCGATTCTGTATCTTCCGTGCTGAAGGTTTTTGGCATTCTGCAGGCGCTGGGTGAAGAGCGCGAAATTGGTATTACCGAGTTGTCGCAACGCGTCATGATGTCAAAAAGCACCGTTTATCGCTTTTTGCAGACCATGAAAACGCTGGGTTATGTGGCACAAGAAGGGGAGTCTGAGAAATACTCACTGACCCTGAAACTATTCGAGCTGGGTGCTCGCGCGTTACAAAACGTCGATCTTATCCGTAGCGCTGATATTCAGATGCGCGAACTTTCGCGCCTGACCAAAGAGACAGTGCACCTTGGTGCACTGGATGAAGACAGCATCGTCTACATCCATAAAATCGACTCTATGTACAATCTGCGCATGTATTCTCGCGTAGGTCGCCGTAATCCGCTGTACAGCACAGCTATCGGTAAAGTTTTGCTGGCATGGCGTGACCGCGATGAAGTGAAGCAGATTCTGGATGGTATCGAGTACAAGCGCAGCACCGACCGTACTATTACCAATACTGATGAGCTGCTGGTATTGCTGGATAAAGTACGCGAGCAGGGCTACGGTGAAGATAACGAAGAACAGGAAGAAGGTCTGCGCTGCATCGGTGTACCTGTGTTTGACCGTTTCGGTGTAGTGATTGCAGGCTTGAGTATTTCATTCCCGACGCTGCGTTTCTCAGAAGAACGTTTGCACGAGTATGTGGCGATGCTGCATACGGCTGCGCGTAAAATTTCAGAACAAATGGGTTATAACGACTATCCGTTCTAATCTGATGTAATAGCGTCAACGTAAAAACCCCAGGTATTTTTGTATCTGGGGTTTTTTATGAACAGTCATAATGTTAGTTGGTGCAAATAACGTTGCGGATGTATTGCTGCTATATTAACCGTTATCAATAATGACCGTGCTTTTTCTTAACAAGGGGCAATCCGACAGGCCAATGATACCGCTGTCTGTGTGGACGTATTGCGCGGTGCTGGTTCCGCGTGCGGTCAGATATTGGCATTGCAAGCCCAGGCCCGCTGCATTCTCCTTACTTCCAATCAAAATTCCGTAGCCGCTCAGTAATAAACCGATCCAAACCAGAGCTAACAACACAATAGCGCGGATTATCAGACGCATTACAACCTCTTATCTTTTCTCGTTATTATTAGATTAGCCTGTACATGGGATGAAACAAGTGAATCATTCCTAAAAAGATTGAATGCCGATACAGTTAACGCTGGGTTTAGGTAACGCATGATAATTTATAGGCATAAGATGTTGATTCGAAGAGTGGAGCTGGAGTGAAAAAAATTCGCTGGGTAGTGCTGATAGTTGTCGTGCTGGTATGCATACTGATGTGGGCGCAAGTGTTCAACATCATGTGCGATCAGGATGTACAATTTTTCAGCGGTATTTGTGCCATTAATAAATTTATTCCCTGGTAAGCGCATTTTTGCCACAGTTGATTACCTTCTTGTGCGGCAGTGGTAAACTACGCTGTCTACATTGAGGTGGTGAAATGAACGAAGTTTTGAATTCTGGCGCGTTGAGTTTGGCGTCTTTGGCTGTATCGGTGGTGATTCTGGTTGTCGGGCTTGTACTGTGGTTTTTCGTCAATAGGGCAAGTTCGCGTACTAATGAGCAGATTGAGCTGCTTGAAGCATTGTTAGATCAGCAAAAAAGACAGAACGCATTGCTCCGTCGCCTTTGCGAAGCTAACGAACCTGAAAAAGCGGCAGAGCCTGCTGTGGTCACAGCGAAAGACGAAGATGATGACATCATCCGCCTGGTAGCTGAGCGGTAAAAACGGTATGACAGGGTGAGGATCTGTTGCTTACGTTCTCAGATGTTTCATCCTGTCGCCAACATGCCAGATTATTTTCTTCTGCACATGTCGTGTAATTAGCACTCTGATTCTCGTGTTAACTCAGTATTTTCAGATGCTCCAGCCAATTAATATCTTATCCCCGGTCTGATATAAATATAATTTCCCATACGATAAAAATATGATTATGTCATTTTTGTGATAGCGATCGTCTTATTAACAGCGAAACGTTTCTCTTACTTTTTTTGTGCATTGTCATCATTCTTTCATTATTTTGGTGCAAAAGCAGAAGGCAGATCTCATTTTTACGCTTGTGACATTTTATGCATTACTAAGCATAAAAAATGATATTCGGCACACCCTGTAACAGCTAATCTGGAACAACCGAAGCTATTGAGCTATGGTAGAAATGTCCCGGCTATGGTGCAAGCCTGGCGGGGGATGGGGCGAGCGGCGGGAATATAACACTACTCAGTGTGGCGCATAACTGTGCAGTTGCTGTTTGATGAACGACAGGATTTGTGCGACCGATCGAGACACGTTTAAAAATGGCTTGCCATTATTAACGTTGTATGTGATAACACGTTTTGGGTTAAACGAGGTACAGTTCTGTTTATGTGTGGCATTTTCAGTAAAGAAGTCCTGAGTAAACACGTTGACGTTGAATACCGCTTCTCTGCCGAACCTTATATTAGTGCCTCAAGCAGTAATGTCTCAGTTTTATCTATGTTATGCCTGCGGGCGAAGAAAATACTCTAAGGAATTTTGCAAATGGCAAAGATTAAAGGTCAAGTTAAGTGGTTCAACGAGTCTAAAGGTTTTGGTTTCATTACTCCGGCTGATGGCAGCAAAGACGTGTTCGTACACTTCTCCGCTATCCAGGGTAACGGCTTCAAAACTCTGGCTGAAGGCCAGAACGTTGAGTTCGAAATTCAGGACGGCCAGAAAGGTCCGGCTGCTGTTAACGTAACAGCTATCTGATCGACACCACTGATTTGAAGCGCATATGCGCAACCATCTCAGATATAAAGCCTCGCCTATGCGGGGCTTTTTAATTCAAAATACGTCTAAATATTTCTAAATGCCCTCCCATTAGCGCTTTGTTGCAAAGGCGTGATGTTCGTAGCATAGTTTTCCCCGCTTTCTTACGACATTTCTCGTTAAATCAGACACCTGAAAAACTATCTTGCTGGAGTTCAGGTGAAAAAGAAAAACGACGGCGACGCGCGCAATTTTACTCCCGTACGTTTTGCCCTGCTTTGTGTGGCAATATTATTGAGTCTGGGATTGCTGCTGGGTCGGGTTGCATGGCTGCAAATTGTCACGCCGACAAGTCTGGTGAAACAGGAAGACATGCGTTCATTACGTGAGGTAACTATTGCCTCGCCGCGCGGGATGATTACCGACAGAGAAGGGCGACCGCTGGCGGTAAGTGTTCCGGTTAACGCCGTATGGGCCGATCCTAAGACCATCATCAGCAAGGGAGGCGTGGGTTATAACGAACGGTGGCAGGCTCTGGCAAGGGCTCTGCATCTGTCACTGAGTACGCTGGCGGAACGCGTTAACAGTAATCCTGGCGGACGTTTTATTTACCTGGCACGACAAATTTCCCCTCAGCAGGCTGAGTGGGTCGATGATCTTAATCTCCCGGGCATTAACCTGCGCGAGGAATCCCGCCGGTTCTATCCTGCAGGCCACGTAGCGGCGAATCTCATAGGTTTTACCAACATTGATGGACAAGGCATTGAAGGGCTGGAAAAAAGCTTTAATAACCAGTTGATGGGTAAACCTGGCTCCCGTCTGGTACGTAAAGACAAATTTGGCCATGTAATCGAGAATATCACCGAAGTCACGCCTGTTCCTGCACACCTATTACAGCTCAGCATCGATGAGCGCCTGCAGACGGTCACCGAAGATGCGTTGGACAATGCCGTTACGTGGAATAAAGCGGAATCAGGAGCCGCAGTGCTGGTCAACATTGCTACCGGTGAAATACTGTCCATGGCAAGCTTTCCTGACTTCAACCCCAATAACCGTGAGGGCGCGGTACTGGATGATTTTCGTAACCGTGCAATAAGCGATACGTTTGAACCCGGTTCAACCGTTAAACCGCTGGTGATCATGACTGCACTCCAGCAGGGGATAGTACAACCGGACAGCGTGATTGATACCCATCCTTTTTACCTTGATGGACATCGCATTCGCGACGTCGGATTTTACCCGGAGCTGTCGTTGACCGGAATTCTGCAGAAATCGAGCGATACCGGCGTGTCGCACCTTTCACTGGCTATGCCTGTTCAAAAGTTGCTGGATACCTATAAGAGCTTTGGTTTTGGCGATCCAACCGGACTGGGATTAACCGGTGAAAGTAGCGGTTTAATGCCTCAACGCCGCTACTGGAGCGATTTGGATCGCGCGACCTTTGCATTCGGCTATGGATTAATGGTAACGCCGCTGCAGTTAGCGCACGTATATGCAACCATTGGTAGTTTTGGTATCTATCGACCCCTTTCGATTACCCGTATTGACCCGCCGGTAATCGGTACCAGAGTGATGCCGGAGGCGCTGGTTCACCCGGTTGAACATATGATGGAAAGCGTCGCGTTACCCGGTGGTGGGGGAACTAAAGCCGCGGTCAGAGATTATCGCGTGGCGGTTAAAACAGGAACGGCAAAGAAAATTGGTGATGACGGTAAGTATGTCGATAAATACGTGGCCTACACGGCAGGCGTTGCGCCAGCGAGCGACCCGAAATTTGCACTGGTGGTCGTCATCAATAATCCGCAAAACGGTGCTTATTATGGTGGGGCTGTCTCTGCGCCTGTCTTCAGCCAGATAATGGGTGATGTCCTGCGTCTGGAGAACGTTAAACCGGATGGTATGCCTGCCGACTCTGATCATCTGCTGGTGATGCACGGCAGCAACGTATCCTCGCCGTCGCTGTAAGTTATTTTCCCAGGGCGCAATTCGCGTTACACTTGCGCCCTTAAGTCACCTGCCGGAGTTGTCATGTCGTTTTCCTGTCCTCTTTGCCACCAGCCTCTTACTCAAGCGAATAACAGTTTTGTCTGCCCCGGGCGGCACCAGTTTGACGTGGCGAAAGAAGGGTATGTCAACTTACTGCCGGTTCAGCATAAGCGGTCGCGCGATCCGGGTGATAGCGCTGAAATGATGCAAGCCAGACGGGCATTTCTTGATGCTGGGCACTATCAACCGTTGCGTGATGCGATTGTGAATGTGCTTAAAGAAAAGTCGAATTCAGAAGATGCAGCGATCCTGGATATTGGCTGTGGGGAAGGGTATTACCCCCATGCGTTTGCCGACGCGCTGGCGGGCTGTACAACCTTTGGTCTTGACGTATCCAAAGTGGCAATTAAAGCCGCAGCCAGACGCTATCCGCAGGTGATCTTTTGCGTTGCCTCCAGCCATCGTCTGCCGTTCGCAGACGAGTCAATGGATGCCATCATCCGGATCTATGCGCCCTGTAAAGCGCAAGAGCTGGCTCGCGTGGTTAAACCGGGTGGATGGGTGATCACCGCCACGCCGGGACCACGCCATTTAATGGAACTGAAAGGGCTGATTTATGATGAGGTGCGTTTGCATGCGCCCCATACTGAGCAACTGGACGGTTTTGTTCTGCAACAGAGCATTGCGCTGGGATATCAGATGCAGCTTCAGGGCAGCGAGGCCGTTGCGTTACTGCAAATGACGCCGTTCGCCTGGCGGGCAAAGCCGGAAGTGTGGGAAACGTTAGCGGGGAAAACGACGTTTGACTGCCAGACCGACTTTAGTATTCATGTCTGGCAGCGTCTGAATTAACCGTGGAAGTGTGCCCAGAGGATCTGGGCACCGATACCAATCAGCACCACCCCACCCAAAATTTCAGCTCGTTTGCCCAGCATTGGGCCAATGAAACGACCAATCATCATGCCGAGCGTGGACATAATCAATGTGGCGCAGCCGATGGCCAGCGCTGTGGCAATAATGTTGACCTGCAGGAAAGCCAGACCCACCCCGACGGCCATTGCGTCGAGACTGGTGGCAATGGCGGTGGTAACCAGCAGCCAGAAACCGTGGCGGCGCTGCGGTTCTTCCTCTTCATCGCCGTTGTCGCGAAAACCTTCGATTATCATTCGCCCGCCTAAAAAAATCAGCAGAATGAAGGCGATCCAATGGTTCCACTCCAACACGAATTTGCTGGCCAGCATCCCCATGCCCCAGCCAATCAGTGGCGTAAGCGTTTCAACTGCGCCGAATATCAGTCCGGTGCGCAATGCTTCAGAAAATTTGGGTTTATGCAGGGTGGCGCCTTTGCCAATTGATGCGGCGAAAGCATCCATCGACATGCCGAAAGCGAGAAGAACGGTAGCGGTGAGATTCATAACAGCGTCCTGACCGGGGTATCCATAAAACACATCACTGCCCCCAGTAACCATGCATACAGGCTGGAATCACTGTAAATACAGCGCCATTCAAATATGCATTGCAGTTGATGTGCCTATGGTCTCGCCTGACTGAACCTGTAAGTTCAGTCCGTACGTGCCACGTTTTTCAACGAGTATGTTGACACGTACATTTCCGGAGTCTGGAAATCGGCTACTCCCCAACGACGGGCGCAACCTTAACATATTTTGAGAATATAAAACAAGAAACGCAGAAATAATATTTGACTTCTAGTTGAAAACGATTTTCATTTAGATTTATTTATAAATAAAACGTTAAAATAAATAACATTGAGGACAGTGAAATATAGCCTTGGCTATGTTTGCTTTTACACTGATATATAAAAACATAGTTCAGGCTATATTTATAAGCTATTGATTTGAAATTAATAGTTTATATATTCTCTCAAGATCGTCTATATTTCGTACGCGAATCAACAATCTTCGATGTTCTAATTGCATCACCAATACACCGTCTTCAGATAAATTCATCTCTTTAATGCGGTTATATTCAATCCAGACGTTGGCGAAGAAAAAACCTTTCTGCTTGAAGATGATTTTTGGCGTACGGATCCAGAACAGATACAAACCCATCAATACCAGTGCACATAATAACCATGTGGTAAATTGCGCGCCGTGGCTGGTGATGTTGTTGTAGATAAGAATAGCTACCAGGCCAAGGAAGATAACACTGTCGACTCTGCTGCGGGGAAGCAGGGCGACAGTAAGCAGAGTAGGGCCATTACGGCGGGGCATGATGAACTGATCGTAAATGGCATACGCCAGCAGCGAAAAGATAAATAGAACCAGCACCAGGTCCGTGATAGTCATGAATCCTCAACCCTCTAAATAGAAAAACCGGGGGCAAGCCCCCGGTGATGTACAACAGTTTTACAGGCCGAGCAGTCCGACAGCGTAGCCCGCGATACCGATGACGAAGAAGCCAACGATGATCCACAGCGGGTTCACTTTCTTACGCAACAGCCACATACAGGCGAATGTCAGCAGCAGAGGAACCAGACCCGGCATCAGCTGGTCAAGGATAGTCTGCACAGTGGTAACACGAGTCTGACCATCCTGACCGGTGATAGTAGAAACCACCAGTGGAATGTTTACGTGCGTCCACTTGTTAACCAATGCCCCCATGACAAACAGGCCGAGGATTGACGCCCCCTCAGTCAGTTTCTGCAGGAAGCCGCCGCCCATATCTTTAACGATATCGACACCTTTACGGTAGCCATATGCCACACCGTAATAACGGGTTGCCAGACGAACCAGGTTAAACAGAACGAAGAACAGCAATGGCCCCAGCAGGCTGCCGCTCATCGCGATACCTGCGCCGAGCGCGGCGAACACTGGGCGAACGGTACCCCAGAAGATCGGGTCGCCGACGCCTGCCAGCGGACCCATCAGACCAACTTTGATACCGTTGATGGCACCATCGTCAATCTCTGCGCCGTTTGCACGCTGTTCTTCCATCGCCAGCGTAACGCCCAGTACTGGAGCCGCTACGTACGGATGGGTGTTAAAGAATTCCAGGTGACGCTTAATCGCTTGCTTACGTGCGTCGTTGTTTTCCGGGTACAAGCGGCGGATAGCCGGCACCATGGAGAAACAGAAACCCAGCGCCTGCATACGTTCGAAGTTCCATGAACCCTGAAACAGGTTAGAACGAATGAACACGCCACGAATGTCACTCGGAGTGAGTTTTTTCTCGGTGGTAGTTTTAGTCATATCAACCATTTCGCTCACCTGCTAGTCCAGTTCGTTATCGAGATCGTTATTGCCAGCCGCCGCAGCAGGTGCACCGGCTACGCGGTTATATTTCGGGCTCAGCTGAATGTAGAGGATCGCCATCACTGCGCCAATCACACCCAGAGCAACCAGGTTGAAGTTAGTAAATGCCGCGGTGACGAAGCCGAGGTAGAAGAATGGCATCAGGTAGCCTGCGCGCATCATGTTGATGACCATCGCATAACCAACCACCACGATCATACCGCCTGCGATGTTCAGACCGCCGGTCACGACTTCCGGAATGGCGTTAAGCATGCTCTGAACTTCACTGGTACCAACAGAAATCGCTACGATTACCGCTGGGATAGCGATACGCATAGCCTGCAGGAACAGAGAGGATACATGCAGCCAGGAGAGTGCCGTCAGGTTACCGTTTTCGGCCGCCTTATCCGCTGCGTGCTGGAATGCTACGGTGATAGTACGAACGATAATGGTCAGTACCTGGCCTGCGGCTGCCAGTGGGATAGCCAGCGCGATACCGGCACCAATGCTTTGGTGACCTGCGATAACCAGAACGGTAGAGATAATTGAGGCCAGTGCCGCATCTGGTGCAACCGCAGCACCGATGTTCATCCAGCCCAGGGCGATCATTTCCAGGGTACCACCGATGATAATACCGGTTTTCATGTCCCCGAGAACGGCACCAATCAGCGTACAGGCCACCAACGGACGGTGGAACTGAAATTCATCGAGTACCGACTCCATACCCGCGATACATGCGACGATGAACACCAGCACAATCTGAAGAGTGGTAATCTCCATTGTACTTCTCCTATTGCTATACAGACTTAAGTGTGAAAACTAAGTAAATGCCAGGGAATTATTTCACCTTGGCAATCAAATCCATCATTTTCAGTTTCTGATCGGTAGAAACCTTACGTGCCTCAAGCTCAATACCGCGTTCGTTGAGTTTCTTGAAGGCTTCGATGTCTTTGTCATCGACAGAAATTGCGTTGTTTACCTGCGTTTTACCCTGACGGAAAGCCATACCGCCAATGTTTACGGAGGTAATTTTCACACCACCTTCAACGATACGTTCTACGTCGGTTGGGTTGGTGAACAACAGCATCACACGCTCACCTGCATATTTAGGGTTGTTGTAGACGCGGATCATTTTTGCGACATCAACCACATGCGCCGTCACACCCGGAGGTGCTACCTGAGTCAGCAGCGTTTTACGCACGGTATCGGCGGCAACTTCATCACTGACGACGATAATGCGTGTTACGTTGGTTTCTTTGGTCCAGCGAGTTGCCACCTGACCATGGATTAAACGGTCATCAATACGCGCCAGGCCGATCTGCATATAATCGTTCGGCCCCATCGGTTTGGCGGGAGCTGCTGCTTTGGGTGCTGCTACTGGGGCAGGAGCGGCTTTCTCAACCGGTTTGGCTTTCAGCGCTTTCACGCCTTCGCTACCGGTTTCAACGGCCAGTGCCACTAATTCATCAAAGCTCGGGTTGTCATCACGCGCCATGAAGGTTTCAACCAGCATGGGAATGTTCACACCGGCGATAACTTCGTAATGCTCTTTATCGACGACAATGCGGCTTGCAGCGTTAAACGGGCTGCCTCCCCATGTGTCAACGAGAAACAGCACGCCTTTACTGGTATCGAGTTTTGCCAACTGAGCGTTGTACTTTTCGATCAGCGTTTCGGCATTTTCGCCTGGAACGAAATCGATCCAGCCGACGTTTTCCTGCTCGCCTAACAGCATTTCTGCCGTCTTAAGTAACTGCTCTGCAGCCCAACCATGTGTGCCTATTACAATAGCAATGGTCACTTGCTACCTCCTTTATTATCGTTAACACATCAACGTGAAGATGTATTTGAATCGTCGTCCGCAATCGAATCGATTCAGATAAGGGTTACAAAGAAAAACCTATGATTTTCGTGAATTATTTTAGATATCGAAAAAAATATTTTATGTGATGAAGATCCGTAATTTAACTTCCGATTTAAAGAAATTTCGAAGGGTAAAATATCTCCGAAACAACTTATTGCAAAGGAAGGTAAATCTTTGCTAAAAACCGCTTCTCTCTGTTATGTTTAGCATCTGTTTAATTACTCAGGAGTATAGGGCAGTAGCCCACCATATGGATCGTCACCGACGTCATTTCACCTTCAGGCCGTATCAAGCCTGTCAGATTGGCACTTTTTGCCACAAATTTTCTCTGCATATCGCTTTAACGCCTGAGATCCTCAGCGCGCAGTTTGGTCATTCCTTAAGCAGGAGCTTGTCATGGAATTATTAATGGACCCGCAGATTTGGGTGGGTTTGCTCACGCTTGTCGTTCTTGAAATTGTTCTGGGTATTGATAACCTGGTCTTCATTGCGATCCTGGCTGATAAGCTGCCGCCGAAACAGCGAGATAAAGCGCGTTTAATCGGTTTGTCACTGGCACTGATTATGCGTCTGGGCCTGTTGTCCGTGATTTCGTGGATGGTGACGCTGACAAAGCCGCTGTTCACGGTAATGGATTATGCGTTCTCGGGGCGCGATCTGATTATGCTGCTGGGGGGTATCTTCCTCTTGTTCAAGGCTACGACAGAGCTGCATGAGCGGCTGGAAAACCGTGAACATGATACCGGGCAGACGAAAGGGTATGCGAGCTTTTGGGTTGTCGTAACGCAGATTGTCATCCTCGATGCAGTGTTCTCGCTGGATGCTGTGATTACGGCGGTCGGTATGGTCAACCATCTGCCAGTGATGATGGCGGCAGTAGTGATTGCCATGGCCGTGATGCTGTTGGCCTCTAAGCCGTTGACCCGATTTGTGAACCAACACCCGACGGTGGTGGTGCTGTGTCTGAGCTTCCTGTTGATGATTGGTCTGAGTCTGGTTGCCGAAGGGTTTGGCTTCCACATTCCGAAAGGCTATCTGTATGCGGCGATTGGTTTCTCAATCATCATTGAGCTGTTTAACCAGATTGCCCGTCGTAACTTTATTCGTCACCAGTCGACGCTGCCATTGCGTGCTCGTACTGCCGATGCGATTCTCCGTCTGATGGGCGGTAAACGTCAGGCCAGCGTGCAGATGGAATCCGACAATCCGGTACCGGTTCCCGTCCCGGAAGGCGCATTTGTAGAAGAAGAACGCTATATGATCAACGGCGTCCTCTCTTTGGCGTCGCGTTCATTACGCGGCATTATGACGCCTCGTGGGGAGATCAGTTGGGTTGATGCAGACCTGAGCGTGGAGGAAATTCGCGAGCAGTTGCTTTCGTCACCTCATAGCCTGTTCCCGGTATGTCGTGGTGAACTGGATGAAATCATCGGTATCGTGCGTGCTAAAGAGCTGCTGGTGGCGCTGGAAGACGGTGTGGATGTGGCGGCGATTGCCTCTGCTTCTCCGGCTATTGTTGTTCCGGAAACGCTGGACCCGATCAATCTGTTAGGCGTTCTGCGTCGTGCCCGCGGTAGCTTCGTTATCGTCACAAACGAGTTTGGCGTAGTACAGGGTCTGGTCACGCCGCTGGATGTATTAGAAGCCATCGCCGGTGAATTCCCTGATGCCGATGAAACGCCTGAAATTATAGCTGATGCAGGCGGTTGGTTGGTCAAAGGCGGTACCGATCTGCATGCGTTGCAACAGGCGCTGGACGTGGATACGTTAGTGAATGAAGACGAAGACATCGCTACGGTGGCAGGTTTAGTCATTGCGGCTAACGGCCATATTCCTCGTGTAGGTGATGTTATCGAGGTCGCACCGCTGAGCATTACGATTGTCGAAGCGAATGACTATCGTGTGGATTTAGTTCGCATTGTTAAAGAACAACCCGCTCACGACGAAGACGAGTAACCGGGTTTAGCGAAACGGCATGACGGGCATACTGTGTCTCCCGTTATGCCGGGTGGGCGGCGGCGTGCTGCCCGCCAGCCATTTTGGAAAATCGCGCAGCGGCATTGGCTTGGCATACAGAAAACCTTGCAATAAATGTACGCCGTGTCGGCGCAAATGCTGAGCTTGCCCCTGTGTTTCAACGCCTTCCGCCACCAGTTCGATATTCAATTTTTTCCCCAAAGCGATAATGATGTCTGTGACGGTTGAGTTCACGGCGTCTGTTCCTATTGCCGAAGTAAATGATTTATCGATCTTCAGCACATCCGGGCGGAGCTTTTCCAGCCAGGAGAGCGAGCTATTGCCGGTACCGAAATCATCAATCGCCAGTTTTACGCCAAGCCGATTTAATTCGCGTACGACCCGATAATCCACATCCAGTAACGCATCGCGTTCGGTCAGTTCGATAACCAATTGCTGGATTGGGTGCTGGCTGAACCAGTACTGATTAAGATCTTTTAGCAACGTGCCATTACGAAAATGGCTGGCGGCGACATTAATCCCAATATGAAACTGGCTGCTCATCGGGAAAACGTGTCGCTGCTGAATGGTTTCTGCGATGACATGGCGGGTAAGCGGTACAATCAGGTTGTGCTCCTCAGCGATGGGAATAAACACTTCCGGAGAGATCCAACCCTGGCGTGGGTTATTCCAGCGTAAAAGGATTTCCACGCCCATGCATTGCTGGGTTTGCGCATTAAGCAGCGGCTGGCAAAATAGTTCGAATTCCCGAGCAGCAAGGGCCAGATTAATCTCCCATGAGAAACTCATTCTGCTGGCGGTAGCCAGCCATGCCAGATAACCCACTAATAAACTTAGGATCACCGCCAGCGGCAGCTGTGTTGGCAGGTGTTTTACCGCCAACTCACTGGGACCAGGGCCGGTGACGCTAATGGTAAACGGAAAATGTTGAGATGAAAGCTGGTAGCGTTTTTCATCATTTAGCTTAGGCAGAGTATCGACAACACCTTGATCATACAGTAAATGCCGATTACCAACGGTTAAGCTGGCATCGGTGATCTGCGGCGGCTGGGGTTCAAGCAACATAGACGACAATAAGTCAATATTGACGATTTCCAGTACGCCATCTTCACCATCGGCAGAAGACGGATACCACTGAGTCAGAATCGGACTGCCTTTAATCAACGAATGGTCGGTAGACAGCAGCAGTTGCGGTTCCCTGCTGGGTAATTCGGGCTGCAGTTGACTAATGGGAACATTACGATAACCAAAAATGCTGGAGCAATAGAGGATCCCGCTTTGAATCAGACTAATAGAACGCACCGTTTGCAACCTTGCGGCATGTTTGCTTAAGGGTAAACGCGCCACTGAGCAGGGGAGGCCAATCAACGGCAGCAATACGTCCCGTCCGGTCTGCAAGGGTAAAAGCACGTCATCCAGTTCTTCTACAGCATGGTTGGCAAAGGTGACGATATTTCGGTGATTTAAATTACGCTCCGAAATAAATCGGACAGTTAATGTGAGGATGAGCGTCAGTAGTGCACATACTGTGCAGACGATTAAGCGATTCCGGCGATAATTTTTAATGATCCGTTGTGCTGTTTGCATGCGGGCCGCCCGATAAGCCGTTGGTCACAGAAGCCAACAGCAACAGAGCAAGTGTAGTGGGGAAAATTACAGTAGACGAGGGAGAGGGGGTAAATTCGCCCATCCGTTGCAGATGGGCGAAAATTAAGTATTAGTCACATTGAACTTTGATCGCCAGGCCACCGCGTGACGTTTCGCGGTATTTGGCGTTCATGTCTTTACCCGTTTCGTACATAGTCTCAATGACTTTATCCAGCGAGACGCGCGGCGCGCTGGTACGGCGCATTGCCATACGCGCAGCGTTGATCGCCTTCACTGAAGCAATTGCGTTACGCTCAATGCACGGAACCTGTACCTGACCGGCAACCGGATCGCAGGTTAACCCGAGGTTATGTTCCATGCCAATTTCAGCAGCAACACACACCTGCTCCGGGCTTGCGCCTAACAGTTCAGCCAGACCCGCGGCTGCCATGGAGCAGGCTACGCCCACTTCACCCTGACAACCTACTTCTGCACCAGAGATAGAGGCGTTCATTTTGTACAACGCGCCAATCGCACCGGCCGCCAGGAAATAGCGGGTATAGATATCCGGGCTAACGGACTCAATGAAATGATCGTAATAGGCCAGTACCGCAGGCACGATACCGCAGGCACCGTTGGTTGGCGCTGTCACCACGCGACCGCCCGCGGCGTTTTCTTCGTTAACGGCCAACGCAAACATGTTCACCCAGTCGATCACGTTCATTGGATCGTTAGACAACTTATCGCTGGAAACCAGCATACGACGCAGGGCTGAAGCACGGCGAGGAACGCGCAGCGGGCCCGGCAACACACCTTCGGTGTTCATGCCACGATCGATACATGCCTGCATGGTTTGCCAGACGTGGCCAAAATACTCTTCAATCTCTTTTTTACTGTGCAGCGCAAGTTCGTTCTGCATTGCCATGCCAGAGAGAGACAGGCCGGTGCTGTTGCAATATTCCAGCATTTCAGTAGCGGATTTGAACGGATAAGGCACGCTGACCTCGCCCGAGGCATCCTGACCAAAATGTTCTTCATCAACGATGAATCCACCGCCGATTGAGTAGTAGGTTTTGCTATAAATGACGGTTTCGCCATTGTACGCATGGATCTGCATTCCGTTTTCATGCAGCGGCAGGTTGCCGTTGTGAAAACGCATCCCGTCATTCTGCGGGAAATCCACTTCGTGCTGACCCTGCGCAAGCAGCAGGCGTCCACGCGTTTCTACGTCGCGGATAAATCCGGGGATGCTATCAATATCCACGGTAGCAGGCTCATTGCCCGCCAGACCCATAATAATGGCGATATCGGTGTGGTGACCTTTACCCGTGAGCGACAGTGAACCATACACGTCGACGGCGACACGAGTAACGCTGTCCAGTAATCCTTTTTCGACCAGGTCATCGACGAACTGTTTACCCGCCTTCATAGGCCCTACGGTATGGGAAGATGAGGGACCAATCCCCACCTTAAACATGTCGAATAGACTAATCACGATAATACTCCTACAGGGCGACTGGGCTTTCCAGTAACGATGTTATAACTGCGCATAGTGTAAGAGGGAACGCGGCGATCGGCTTAACTATTCACATGAATTAAACTAATAGATAACCGCGGTTTTACTAATGTTGTGACCTGAGTTTCAAGTTGTCTATTGTGTGCGTAAAGATAAGTATAGTCAGGGCTTGACGCCAATTTGCAGCGCCAGCTCACGAATTATTCCGGCAGTCATTCCCCAGACGAAATATTGCTCATACCAGGAAAGCCATACGCGATGTGAATCGCCACGACGGTAAATATCCAACGGGTGGTAACGACCCAAATGCAGGGCCTGGGCCAGCGGCATTTCGAACACTGCGGAAACTTCATCTTCACTGGCGCGATACGGCAGATTAGGCGGGATAATGCCTACCACTGGGGTGACCTGGAAACCGGTCACGCTGTCGACAGGCGGCAGAACGCCAATCACTTCTACGCATGAAGGTGGGATCGCCACCTCCTCCTGTGCTTCGCGAAGGGCGGCGGCAATTAACGAGGCATCACTGCTATCCACTGCCCCACCGGGGAATGCGACCTGTCCGGCGTGCTTGCGCAGGTGAACGGAACGCTGGGTTAACAGCAACCCCGGCTGTGGGCGACGCACGACGGGGATCAGTACGGCGGCCTGGCGCTGGTTTAACGCGGCATGATTGACCTGCGGGCGCAGGAGTTGAAAGCGCGATAAAAAATCATCAAGCGTCAGGCTGCTGTATTCCACGTGTCAATTCTCCAGTTGGTGCAAAATGCGATTCACTTTATCAAATGTTTCCTGATATTCAGCGTCTTCCTGACTGTCTGCAACAATACCACCGCCTGCGGAGCAATAAATTTTTCCGTTTGTGGCTGTCAGCGTGCGAATGGTAATGCTGGTATCCATATTGCCGCAAAAGCTCAGATAACCAATGCTGCCGCACCAGGCGTTGCGTCTTTGCGGCTCCAGTTCGTCGATAATTTCCATCGCCCGCACTTTCGGCGCGCCGGTAATAGAGCCGCCGGGGAAGGCGGCGCGTAGCAGATCGGTGGCGTATAATGACTCTGGCAGACGTGCGGTAATGGTGCTGACCAAATGATGAACGGCAGGGAACGGTTCGACGATAAACAGCTCCGGAACCTGTACCGAACCCGGTACGGCAACGCGGCCAATATCATTACGCATCAAATCGACGATCATCAGGTTTTCCGCACGATCCTTCGGCGAATTCGCCAGTCGCCGGGCCTGCTCACGATCGGCATCGGTATCTTCAAGCCTCGGTAGCGTGCCTTTAATCGGACGCGTCTGGATGTGCTGGTTTTCCAGCAGAATAAATCGTTCCGGCGAAAGGCTGAGGATTGCACCTTCCTCAAGACGAATAAATGCACTAAACGGGGCGCGGTTGGCGTGATTGAGAGTGACAAATGCCTGCCACTCATCGCCCTGGTAATGCGCCTGAAAACGCTGGGCAAGATTGACCTGGTAACAGTCTCCGCTGTGCAGATAATCCTGCACCTGGCGGAATTTTTCGCCGTACTGAGCACGGCTCATATTAGACTGCCACGCCGAAGTTAATGTAAACGGCTCACGCGTTGGCGGTTGTTGCGCGTCGAGCCATTTCAGGCGAGCCTCGACATCGGTATGGCTGAGCAGCGATACGGTCTGCAACTGGTGATCGACAATCAGTGCCCAGTCGTAAATGCCAACGGCCATATCCGGTAGCGTAATATCACGCTCTGCAATAGTGGGCAGAGATTCGAAGCGTCGGCCAAGATCGTAGCCAAACAGACCTAACGCACCGCCCTGAAACGGCAGGTCTGGATGATATTCGGGGTGAATCTTGTGTGCGATTAGTGCGGAATGTAATACCGTCATGGGATCATCAAGCGAGCGCGAGGTTGTGTGCCCGTCCTGCACTACGGTCTCTGTAGCTCGCGTAACAAGCGTGGTGGCGGGATCCGCCACCAGAATATCAAAGCGGTTATGCGGATGGTCGGCTTGACCCGAATGCAGCAGCATCGCCCAGGGCAGATGGCTTAATGTCGAAAAATAGCGTTCAGCGGCGTCCTGACGCCAGGGTAATGTGATTACTGCGGGAGATAACGTCTTCATCAGTCCTGACTCGTTGCTACTCTACTGGCTAACTGCCCGGTAGCATGAAATAATTAGCGCAGACAATTTAGCAGGAGTTAACAATGTTTGCAGGTTTACCTTCACTCAGTCATGAGCAGCAGCAAAAAGCGGTAGAGCGTATTCAGGAGCTGATGTCGCAGGGGATGAGCAGCGGACAAGCCATTGCTCTTGTTGCTAAAGAGTTACGCGCCAGTCATACCGGCGAGCGGATCGTGGCGCGTTTTGAAGATGAAGACGAATAACGCCGCTTAAACTGCAGCGATAATCTTAATCTCAACTTTGTATTTCGGGTTCATCAACCCGGCCTGAACGGTACAACGTACCGGCGCGTGACCCGCAACAACCCACGCGTCCCAGGCTTTGTTCATGGCGGCAAAATCGTTTTTGTCTGCCAAAAACAGGGTGGCATCAAGAATACGTGACTTGTTGCTGCCTTGTTTTTCCAGCACCGCATCAATTTGCGCCAGCGTATTTGCCGTTTGCTCAAAAGCGTCTGCATCCAGATTTTCCGGCACGCCAGTGTAATACAGCGTGTTGTTGTGGATAACCACGTCGGACCAACGCGCTTCGGCATCAATGCGCACAATCGTCATAAATCATTCCTCATTTACGTGTTTTCAAATGGCTTTGGGTTGCGCCAAGACTGCCATAATGTTGTGCCCACGTCACCTCTTCAACTGGCGAAAGAGCTGCTGGCCTGACATAATCCCTGTTCAAATGAACAGGGGGCAGTGTGACGGACGATTTTGCAGCAGACGGTCAGTTGGCTAAAGCGATACCGGGTTTTAAACCGCGAGAACCACAGCGGCAGATGGCCATCGCCGTCAGTCATGCCATCGAAAAATCACAACCGTTGGTGGTAGAAGCCGGAACCGGGACGGGTAAAACCTATGCTTATCTTGCCCCAGCGCTGCGTGCCGGAAAGAAGGTCATTGTCTCCACGGGCTCGAAGGCGTTGCAGGATCAGCTATACAGCCGCGATCTCCCGACCGTCGCTAAGGCACTAAAGTTCACCGGTAAACTGGCGCTGCTGAAAGGGCGTTCAAACTATCTGTGCCTTGAGCGTCTCGAACAGCAGGCGCTGGCGGGTGGTGACTTGCCGGTACAAACGTTAAGCGACGTTATCCTGCTGCGCTCCTGGTCAAATCAAACCCTTGATGGGGACATCAGCACCTGCGTCAGCGTGGCGGAAGACTCTCAGGCCTGGCCGTTGGTCACCAGCACTAATGACAACTGTCTGGGCAGCGACTGCCCGCTATATAAAGAGTGTTTTGTCGTGAAAGCGCGTAAAAAAGCGATGGATGCGGATGTCGTCGTGGTTAACCACCATCTGTTTCTCGCTGATATGGTGGTAAAAGAAAGCGGGTTTGGCGAATTGATCCCGGAAGCTGATGTAATGATCTTCGATGAAGCGCATCAGCTACCGGATATCGCCAGCCAGTACTTTGGTCAATCGCTCTCCAGTCGCCAGCTGTTAGACCTGGCGAAAGACATCACCATTGCCTATCGCACCGAGCTGAAAGACACTCAGCAGTTGCAAAAGTGCGCCGATCGCCTTGCACAAAGCGCTCAGGACTTCCGCTTGCAACTTGGTGAGCCGGGCTATCGCGGAAACCTGCGGGAACTGCTGGCCGACCAGCGCGTACAACGCGCGTTTTTGCTGCTCGATGACACGCTGGAGCTATGTTATGACGTGGCGAAGCTGTCTCTTGGGCGTTCGGCGTTGCTGGATGCCGCGTTTGAACGCGCCACACTTTACCGTGCGCGCCTGAAGCGTCTGAAAGAGATCAACCAGCCAGGCTTCAGCTACTGGTATGAATGCACCTCCCGCCATTTCACTCTCGCGCTGACGCCGCTCACTGTGGCGGATAAATTCAAAGAAGTGATGGAACAAAAGCCGGGCTGCTGGATTTTTACTTCCGCGACGTTGTCGGTAAACGATGACCTTCATCATTTCACCGCGAGGTTGGGGATTGAAGATGCCGAGTCGATGTTATTGCCGAGTCCATTTGATTACACGCGCCAGGCGCTGCTATGCGTGCCGCGTAATCTCCCGCAAACCAACCAGCCGGGGGCTGCACGCCAGTTAGCATCCATGCTGCGACCTATTATTGAAGCGAACAACGGTCGCTGCTTTATGCTGTGCACTTCGCACGCGATGATGCGCGATCTGGCGGAACAATTCCGCGCCACCATGACGCTTCCCGTTCTGCTGCAGGGCGAAACCAGTAAAGGGCAACTGTTACAGCAGTTTGTCAGCGCAGGTAATGCGCTACTGGTTGCCACTAGCAGCTTCTGGGAAGGCGTGGACGTGCGCGGTGATACGCTGTCGCTGGTGATAATCGACAAACTGCCGTTTACCTCGCCGGACGACCCGCTGTTAAAAGCCCGAATGGAGGATTGTCGACTGCGCGGCGGCGATCCGTTTGAAGACGTCCAGTTGCCGGATGCGGTCATCACCCTGAAGCAGGGGGTAGGGCGTCTGATACGTGATGCCGACGATCGCGGCGTGTTGGTGATTTGCGACAATCGTCTGGTTATGCGGCCATACGGCGCCACCTTCCTGGCGAGTCTTCCTCCTGCGCCGCGGACGCGTGACATAGCTCGCGCGGTTCGCTTTCTTGCCATACCAACGACTGAGTAATTTGTTACGGAGTGTGGTAAGATGCGCGCCAAATTTATTGATCTGATCACAAACACCCATGCGAATTCTGGCTATCGATACCGCCACAGAGGCGTGCTCTGTTGCCCTGTGGAATGACGGTACTATCAAGGCTCACTTTGAGCTTTGCCCACGAGAACACACCCAACGAATTTTACCGATGGTTCAGGAAATCCTGGCCGCTGACGATCTCACGTTAACCGATATCGACGCCCTGGCGTTTGGTCGGGGTCCCGGCAGTTTCACCGGCGTGCGTATCGGTATTGGCATTGCTCAGGGGCTGGCGTTAGGCGCAAACTTACCGATGATCGGCGTCTCCACCCTGGCGACCATGGCGCAGGGCGCCTGGCGTAAGTCGGGCGCGACTCGTGTACTGGCGGCGATTGACGCGCGAATGGGCGAAGTCTACTGGGCCGAATACCAGCGTGATGACAACGGCAACTGGCACGGTGAAGAAACCGAAGCGGTGTTAACCCCCGAGCAGGTACATGAGCGTTTACTGCAGCTTTCTGGCGAGTGGGTAACTGTTGGGACGGGGTGGCCAGCCTGGCCTGAGCTTGGTAAAGATAGCGGTCTGACGCTCAGCGATGGTGACGTGCTGCTTCCTGCGGCTGAAGATATGCTGCCTGTCGCCATGCAAATGCTGGCTGCGGGTAAGACCGTAGCGGTCGAACACGCGGAACCGGTTTATTTACGTAACACCGTGGCGTGGAAGAAACTTCCCGGTAAAGAATGAATCTTAGTAGTACATCCCCGGTTTATTTTCATAGACGTCGGTGCACAGCGTTGTGAACAGGCCGGGGCAGAAGCTAAGAAAAGGGAGTCGCAATATGGCGGTGCAAAAGCAGTTATTGAAAGGTGTGTTGGCGGGGGCCTTGGCGTTAATGCTTAGCGGCTGCGTCACCATACCGGATGCGATTAAAGGTTCGAGCCCGATGCCGCAGCAGGATCTGGTGCGGGTGATGAATGCGCCGCAGCTGTATGTCGGACAGGAAGCGCGTTTTGGTGGCAAAGTGGTGGACATTCAGAACCAGCAGGGAAAATCCCGTCTGGAAATTGCCACCGTTCCGCTCGATAGTGGTGCGCGTCCAGTGTTGGGTGAAGCCTCTCGCGGGCGGATTTATGCTGATGTAAATGGCTTCCTCGACCCGGTGGACTTTCGCGGGCAACTGGTCACCGTCGTCGGCCCGATTAGCGGTACGGTGGACGGAAAAATTGGTAATACGCCGTATAAATTCATGCTGATGCAGGTAACCGGTTATAAACGCTGGCATATTACTCAGCAGATTGTCATGCCGCCTCAGCCTATCGACCCCTGGTTCTACGGTGCGCGTGGCTGGCCTTACGGTGGCTATGGTGGATGGGGCTGGTACAATCCCGGCCCGGCACAGGTTCAGACCATAGTAACAGAGTAACTCTTTGTTTTATCGGTAAAAGAAACAGCGGCCCGTCCGCTGTTTCTGCATTAACGTGGATATAAGAAAAATAAATAGTGACGTGCTTCGCAACCTTGTCGTTGCGTAATAAACAAACTGGTACGCTGAGTTAATATTATGTTAACAGTTTGTTTATTGCCTGGGGTTGTGATGACGACGAATACGCATTTTAGAGGTGATGTATTGAAAAAGGTTTGGCTTAACCGTTATCCCGCTGGTGTTCCTGCGGAGATCAATCCTGACCGTTATCAATCCCTGGTGGAACTCTTTGAACACTCAGTAAGACGGTATGCCGATCAGCCCGCGTTTGTAAACATGGGGGAGGTGATGACCTTCCGCAAGCTTGAAGAGCGTAGCCGTGCGTTTGCCGCTTATTTGCAACAGGGGCTCGGGCTGAAAAAGGGCGATCGCGTCGCGCTGATGATGCCGAATCTGCTGCAATATCCGGTCGCACTGTTTGGGATTTTACGTGCCGGCATGATCGTCGTGAACGTAAATCCGCTGTACACGCCTCGCGAGCTGGAACATCAGCTCAACGATAGCGGTGCGTCGGCGATTGTCATCGTATCTAACTTTGCCCACACGCTGGAAAAAGTAGTAGACAAAACGTCTGTGCAACACGTGATCCTGACGCGTATGGGCGATCAGCTGTCCACCGCCAAAGGGACGCTGGTTAACTTCGTCGTCAAGTATATCAAGCGCCTGGTGCCGAAATATCACCTGCCGGATGCCATCTCGTTTCGCAGTGCGCTGCAAAACGGTTATCGCATGCAGTATGTGAAGCCCGAAGTCGTGTCGGAAGATTTGGCGTTCCTGCAATATACTGGCGGGACAACCGGCGTGGCGAAAGGCGCGATGCTTACACACCGCAACATGCTGGCTAACCTGGAGCAGGTTAACGCCACCTATGGCCCGTTGCTGCATCCGGGTAAAGAGCTGGTGGTAACGGCCCTACCGCTGTATCACATTTTTGCGCTAACGATGAACTGCCTGCTGTTTATTGAGCTAGGTGGTCAAAACCTGCTGATTACTAACCCGCGTGATATTCCGGGGCTGGTAAAAGAGCTGGCGAAGTATCCATTTACCGCGATGACCGGCGTCAATACGCTGTTTAACGCGCTGCTGAATAACAAAGAGTTCCAGCAACTGGATTTCTCTTCACTCCACCTCTCGGCAGGCGGCGGAATGCCGGTTCAACAGGCGGTAGCTGAACGTTGGGTGAAGCTGACAGGTCAGTATCTGCTGGAAGGCTACGGCCTGACGGAGTGCGCGCCGTTGGTAAGCGTCAACCCTCACGATATCGACTACCACAGCGGCAGTATCGGGTTACCGGTGCCTTCCACCGAGGTCAAGCTGGTGGACGACGACGACAACGAAGTGCCGCCGGGAGAACCGGGGGAGCTCTGCGTGAAAGGCCCGCAGGTGATGCTGGGTTACTGGCAGCGACCAGACGCCACTGACGAAATCGTCAAAGACGGCTGGCTGCACACCGGCGATATTGCAGTGATGGATGATGAAGGCTTCCTGCGTATTGTCGATCGTAAGAAGGACATGATCCTCGTGTCCGGCTTTAACGTCTATCCGAACGAAATTGAAGACGTGGTTATGCAACATCCTGGCGTGCAGGAAGTGGCTGCGGTTGGTGTTCCGTCCGGCAGCAGCGGTGAAGCGGTAAAAATTTTCGTGGTGAAGAAAGACGCCTCGTTAACCGATGAAGCGCTGGTCACTTTCTGTCGTCGTCACCTGACGGGCTATAAAGTACCGAAGCTGGTGGAGTTTCGCGATGAGTTGCCGAAATCTAACGTCGGTAAAATTTTGCGACGAGAATTACGTGACGAAGCGCGCGCCAAAGTGGACAATAAAGGCTGAGCGTTAAGTCAGCCAGCAGAAAACGCCGGGTAATCCGGCGTTTTTTTTGGCGCAAACCTAAGAGAGCACGATTTGAATTATCAAATGATCACCACGGACGACGCGTTGGCCACGCTGTGCGAAGCCGTCCGTGAATTTCCGGCGATAGCCCTGGATACAGAATTTGTTCGCACGCGTACCTATTATCCGCAGTTGGGGCTGATCCAGCTGTTTGATGGCAAACACGTTGCTCTGATTGATCCGCAGGGGATCACCGACTGGTCGCCGCTGCGCGATATTCTGCGTGATACTGCCATCACCAAATTCCTACATGCAGGTAGCGAAGATCTGGAAGTGTTTCTCAACACTTTTGGCGAACTGCCGCAGCCGTTGATTGATACGCAAATTCTGGCTGCTTTTTGCGGTCGTCCGCTGTCGTGGGGCTTTGCCGCGATGGTGGAAGAGTTTACGGGCGTGGCGCTCGACAAAAGCGAGTCGCGTACCGACTGGCTGGCCAGACCGCTGACCGAGCGTCAGTGTGAGTACGCGGCGGCTGATGTCTGGTATCTATTACCGATCACCACAAAACTGATGGTCGAAACTGAAGCCAGCGGCTGGCTGCCAGCCGCACTGGACGAATGTCGCTTAATGCAGCAGCGTCGCCAGGAGGTTCTGGCACCTGAAGACGCATGGCGCGACATCACCAACGCCTGGCAACTGCGTACCCGTCAGTTGGCCTGCCTGCAACTGCTTGCCGACTGGCGACTGCGTAAAGCTCGTGAGCGCGATCTGGCGGTGAACTTTGTGGTGCGTGAAGAACACCTGTGGTCGGTCGCTCGTTATATGCCAGGGAGTCTGGGTGAGCTGGATAGTCTGGGACTTTCCGGCAGTGAAATTCGCTTCCACGGCAAGACGCTGATCTCCCTGGTAGAGAAGGCACAGGCCTTACCGGAAGAGTCGCTGCCGCAGCCGCTGCTGAATTTGATGGATATGCCAGGCTATCGCAAGGCGTTCAAAGCCATTAAGACGCTGGTTACTGAAGTGAGTGCGGAACATAATCTTAGCGTCGAGCTGCTTGCTTCGCGTCGTCAGATTAACCAGTTGCTCAACTGGCACTGGAAATTAAAGCCGCAGCAGTCCCTGCCGGAACTGATTTCCGGTTGGCGTGGCGAGTTGATGGCAGAACGACTCAACGCGCTGCTGCAGGAATACCCACAGTAGAAAACCTAAAAAAACGGGAGCTGGCGCTCCCGTTTTTAATCGGATTTGAGTTAGCGACACAGTGCCTGACGAATGGCTTCACCTACCTGTTGGGTGGTGGCGCAGCCTTTCATATCTGGCGTTTTCGGGCCGCTGGCAATGACCTGCTCAATTGCCGCCAGAATACCGTCGTGGGCGGCTTTATAGTTGGCATCACCGTTGCCAAGGAAGTCGAGCATCATGGCTCCAGCCCAGATAGTCGCTATAGGGTTGGCGATATTCTGACCGTAGATATCCGGGGCCGAACCGTGTACCGGCTCGAACAGGGACGGGAAGGTGCGTTCCGGATTTAAGTTGGCAGAAGGCGCAATGCCAATCGTTCCGGTACAGGCTGGACCGAGATCGGAGAGGATGTCACCAAACAGGTTGGAAGCAACCACGACGTCAAATCGCTCAGGCTGCATGACAAAGCGGGCGCACAGAATATCAATATGCTGTTTATCCCAGCGGATCTCAGGATAGTGTGACGCCATCGCTTCGACGCGTTCATCCCAGTAGGGCATGCTGATGGCCAGCCCATTGGATTTGGTCGCCGAAGTCAACGTTTTGCGTGGGCGACTTTGTGCCAGTTCAAAGGCAAAACGCAAAATTCGGTCGACGCCACGGCGGGTGAAGACCGACTCCTGGATCACCATCTCGTGTTCAGTACCTTCGCTCACGCGTCCGCCGAGGGCAGAGTATTCTCCCTCGGTGTTTTCGCGTACGACGTAGAAATCAATGTCGCCAGGCTGCTTGCCAACCAGTGGGCAAGGAACTCCCGGAAACAGGCGCACCGGTCGCAGGTTGACGTACTGGTCAAATTCGCGGCGAAACTTAAGCAGCGAACCCCATAATGAGATGTGGTCAGGCACGGTGTCCGGCCAGCCAACCGCGCCAAAATAGATAGCATCGAAGGATTGCAACTGCTCATGCCAGTCATCGGGCATCATTTTGCCGTGATGGGCGTAGTATTCGCAGCTGGCCCATTCCATTTGCTCAAAGCTGAGCGACAACCCCCAACGCTCGGCGGCTGCCTGCAAAACATGAATGCCCTCAGGCAGGACTTCTTTACCAATGCCATCTCCGGGGATAGCGGCGATACGCCAGGTTTTCTTCATAGCAGCTCTCACTTGTGCGCCATCAAAATTGACTTTCCCCTTATCCTATAATTGACTGATTAATAGTTAATCCCCCTAACTGGTGAAACATAAAACACAGATCATGAATAATCTGCCGCTGCTAAAAGATTTACGCGTCTTTATGCTGGTTGCCCGTCGTGCAGGATTTGCCGCTGTTGCCGAGGAACTGGGCGTATCACCGGCTTTTATCAGTAAGCGCGTTGCCCTGCTGGAGCAAACGCTGAATGTTGTGCTGCTGCATCGAACAACGCGGCGCGTAACCATCACGGAAGAGGGGGAGCGGATCTACGAATGGGCGCAGCGGATCCTACAGGATGTCGATCAAATGATGGACGAGCTTTCTGATGCCAGGCAGGTCCCGCGGGGGATGCTACGTATTATTAGTAGCTTTGGTTTTGGCCGCCGGGTGGTGGCTCCGGCGCTGTCGGCGCTGGCAAAAGAGTACCCGCAGTTAGAACTGAGGTTCGATGTTGAAGATCGTCTGGTGGATATGGTGAATGAGGGCATCGATCTTGATATTCGTATCGGGGATGATATCGCGCCGAACCTGATTGCCCGCAAGCTGGCGACTAACTACCGTATTTTGTGCGCCTCGCCGGAATTTTTGACGCAGCATGGGACGCCGAAGCAACTCAACGATCTTGCCACTCTTCCTTGTCTGGTCATCAAAGAGCGCGACCATCCGTTTGGTATCTGGCAAATGCGCAATAAAGAGGGCGATCATTCGATTAAAGTTACGGGGCCTCTGTCATCTAATCATGGCGAAGTGGTACATCAGTGGTGCCTTGATGGGCAGGGAATAGCCCTGCGGTCATGGTGGGACGTTTGCGACAACATTACCAGCGGAAACCTGATACACATATTGCCCGAGTATTATCAACCAGCAAATATTTGGGCGGTGTATGTTTCCCGGCTGGCGACGTCGGCAAAAATCCGTATTACGGTCGAGTATTTGCGCCGCTATTTTACCGAAAACTATCCAAAGTTTACTTTGGAATAAAAGTGCAACAGGTTGGTAAGAAACAGAAAATAAAAAAGGCAGAATAATCTGCCTTTTTTGTAACGATGACTCTCTGAGTAAAGCCGTTATTTAGATTCTTCGGCTTCAGGCAATGTCACGTTAAGTTCGAGGATAGAAATATCGCCGTCTTTTTGCTCAAGTTGTACGGTCACCATTTCAGGATCAATTTGTACATACTTGCAGATAACCTCGAGAATATCTTTCCTCAACTGCGGTAAATAATGTGGCTCGGCGTCACTACGACGGCGTTCCGCAACAATAATCTGCAGTCGCTCTTTAGCGATGTTCGCTGTGCTCTTTTTCCGCGAGAGAAAAAAATCCAGTAATGCCATAACTTATCCTCCGAACAGGCGTTTGAGGAAACCTTTCTTCTCTTCTTCAATGAAGCGGAAAGGACGTTCTTCTCCCAACAGACGGTCTACGGTATCAGCATAGGCTTTACCGGCATCAGCATTGATGTCGAGAATAACCGGCTCACCCTGGTTAGACGCGCGCAGGACTGACTGATCTTCAGGAATCACGCCAACCAGCTTGATTCGCAGAATTTCCAGTACGTCTTCCATGCTCAGCATGTCACCTTTATTTACGCGGCCAGGGTTGTAGCGCGTCAGCAACAAATGCTCTTTAATCGGATCTTCACCGTTTTCCGCACGACGAGATTTCGACGCCAGAATCCCCAGAATACGGTCAGAGTCACGTACAGAGGAAACTTCCGGGTTAGTGGTGATTATCGCTTCATCGGCAAAATACAGGGCCATCAGCGCACCGGTTTCAATACCCGCCGGAGAGTCGCAGACAATGAAGTCGAATTCCATCGTTTTCAGATCGTCCAGAACTTTCGCGACGCCTTCACGCGTCAGCGCGTCTTTATCGCGAGTCTGTGAGGCCGGAAGAATAAAGAGATTTTCGGTACGCTTATCTTTGATTAACGCCTGATTTAACGACGCATCTCCCTGAATAACGTTGACGAAGTCATAAACGACGCGGCGTTCACAACCCATAATCAGATCAAGGTTACGCAGGCCGATATCAAAATCAATAACGACAGTTTTCTTTCCCTTCTGGGCCAAACCTGTAGCGATGGCCGCGCTGGAGGTGGTTTTGCCAACGCCCCCTTTACCCGAAGTAACAACAATAATGCGTGCCATAGAAATTCCTTGTTAAAAAGGGATCAATTCAACGGTTGAACTGTCAAAGCGTTCTCTGCTAATTGCAGACGTGCCGCTTTGCCATAAAATTCTGCTGGGATTTTATCACTCAGCCAATAAACACCTGCGATAGACACCAGTTCTGCCGTCAGATGGGTACAAAAAATTTGCGCTTCCCGATCACCGCTAGCGCCTGCCAACGCACGGCCTCTCATCATTCCATAAACATGAATATTGCCATCAGCGATAAGCTCTGCGCCTGCACTGACGTGGCTTGTAACAATCAGATCACATTGTGGTGCATAAATGCGCTGACCGGAACGAACCGGCACATTTATTAATCGTGTTTTTGTGATGGGAGTAACGTTTTGCGGCGGAGCGACGTGAGCCGGGGCCTCAACGGGCGCAGGACGAATAGCTTTTTCTTTACCTTCTGTCAGTAAAGGAAGACCCATTTCGTCGATTTCAGCCTTGAGTCTGGCGTCTTTGCATCCGCTAACGCCGATAATGCGCAATCCAGTAGACGCGACAACTTTCTGCAACGCTGACCAGTTTACCGGGCTTTCAAGACCACTCACGTTAACCACGACGGGAGCATGTTTTAAAAAAGCAGGTGCCTGCGCGATTTTGTCTTCCAACGCCTGACGAATAACCTCGGGTTCTGCTTCATGTAAGTGAACCACTGATAAGGTGAAGCTACTGCCTTTAAGCTCGATTGGCGTGTTTGACATCCTGGCCTTACTCAATTTGCTATTTATCATCCCCAGCGCGGGGTGATATTCCGAAGACTATAAGGCATGTTATAGTCAGTATTATATTGAGGCAAGCCACCATTCCGTGAATTCAGAGTAAAAGATATGTTTTGTGTGATCTACCGAAGCAGTAAACGTGACCAGACCTATTTATATGTCGAAAAAAAAGACGATTTCTCGCGAGTTCCTGAAGAACTGATGAAAGGATTTGGTCAGCCGACGCTGGCAATGATGCTGCCGCTTGATGGCCGTAAAAAGCTCGTTAATGCCGATCTGGAAAAAGTAAAACAGGCACTCACCGAGCAGGGCTATTATTTACAAATACCACCACCGCCAGAAGATTTACTTAAACAGCATCTGGCTGCGGCGAAACAAAATACACCAGACGCTAAACGTTAAACTGCATCCGGCAGCAGCACGCCCCATCGATGCAGTACCTGAAATCGATAACTACGTTAGGGGAAAATAATGTATCAACATCATAACTGGCATGGTGCTCTGCTGGATTATCCGGTGAGTAAGGTGGTTTGCGTAGGGAGTAACTATGCCAACCATATTAAAGAGATGGGCGGAACCCCTCCGGAAGAGCCGGTGTTGTTTATCAAACCGGAAACTGCGCTGTGCGATTTGCGCCAGCCGCTGGTGATTCCATCTGATATGGGTTCAGTTCACCATGAAGTTGAGCTGGCGGTACTGATTGGCGCGACCCTACGTCAGGCGACGGAAGAACATGTGCGCAAAGCCATCGCGGGCTATGGCGTCGCGTTGGATCTGACCTTGCGTGATATTCAGGGCAAAATGAAGAAGGCGGGGCAACCGTGGGAAAAAGCGAAAGGTTTTGATAACTCTTGCCCGCTGTCGGGGTTTATTCCGGTGGCCGAGTTTAACGGCGATCCGCAGGATACGATGCTGGGGTTAACGGTCAACGGTGAAACACGCCAGCACGGCTCCACGGCGGATATGATCCATCAAATCGTTCCTTTGATTGCCTATATGAGCCGTTTCTTTACTCTCAAAGCGGGCGATGTTGTGCTGACGGGGACGCCAGCGGGTGTTGGACCGTTAAACAGCGGCGATGAGCTGGCCATCAGTTTTCATGGTCAAACGCTGACGACACGCGTGCTGTAATCTCCTCTTGCCGCCTTTTCGGGCGGCAAAACTTGCATCAGCGTGCCAGACTGGTTATAAGGTGCAGCTTTATTGCAATAGCGGATACCCTGATGAGCGACATACCTTTCTGGCAAAGTAAAACCCTGGATGAAATGACCGATGCCGAGTGGGAGTCATTATGTGACGGGTGTGGTCAATGCTGCCTGCATAAGCTGATGGATGAAGACACCGACGAAATTTATTTTACCAACGTCGCGTGTAAGCAGCTCAATATCAAAACCTGTCAGTGTCGTAATTACGAGCGACGATTCGAGTATGAGCCTGACTGTATCAAACTGACTCGCGACAATCTGCCTACCTTTGAATGGCTGCCGATGACCTGTGCTTATCGTCTGTTAGCGGAAGGTAAAGGGCTGCCGGAGTGGCATCCACTGCTGACGGGGTCCAAAGCGGCAATGCACGGCGAGCGTATTTCAGTACGTCATATTGCGGTGAAAGAATCGGAAGTGCGTGACTGGCAGGATCATATTTTGAACAAACCTTCATGGGCGGACTAAGCCGCCCATCGATTAGCAGGCGTAAGGGCTTAAGACTTTTTCGCCTGATACATCTCATCTCCATGGTTGTCATCTTCAACCCAGAAATTGATGTTGAATTGGGCGTCGTCGCTTAATTCAACGCGATGCCAGTACTGCGGCGGGCTGGTCGCGAACTGACCGGCATTAATTACCACTTTTACTTCAGGCTCTTTTGCGTCTTCATTGGCAAAACCGTAATACGTTACCGTACCTTCCATCACACAAAGCTGGCCAAAAACGCCTGCTGCAGTGTTATGGTGAGAAAGAAGTGCTGCGGGGACATTGTCTTTGGTAAAGAAGGGAGTAGAGCGTTTAACTTTCCAGTTTGCCGGGATGCGTAAATGGGACATAAGACATCTCCTTGGTGTGGCATCTATAAGATGTATTTAATATACATCTTATAGATGCCAGCAGGCAATGAATTTAAGCCAAAAAAAACGCTCCCGAAGGAGCGTCTCTGTTAGCGACCGAAGAGGTCACGTTTTTTCGGTTTGAACGGCTGTGCTATCACCACCAGCACGGCGACTACCAGGTAGGCGGCGAAGATCCCCAACAGCCACTGCGGCATTTCCAGGGTTAAAAAAGACCACTGGCGCTCAGCACAGTCACCGGACGCTAAAAACACCTGCGGCAGCCATTTGTCCAGTGGCAGCCAGCTTGGGAAGCGTGCCGCAAAATCACAGGTCATAAACGGGGACGGGTGCAGCTGAATCATGGTGTGTTCATATGCTAACTGAAGTCCGCGCCAGGCACTGTAAATCCAGATTATCATCGCCACATAGCGCAGCGGTGTTTTTGGTGCAATAGCACCCACCAGCCCTGCACCCATCACGCCAAATAATGCGCTACGTTCGTAAATACACAACACGCAAGGTTTTAGCAGCATGACGTGCTGGAACCACAGCGCAACGAGCTCCAGCGCAAAGGCGGTTAACGCCAACAATAACCATGCCCCACGACCTCGGGAGCACTGGTTTAAAAATCGCAACATAATCATTTCCCTGCAACATGCGTAGAGACCGCAGTTTAAACCAATTCACTTTATGCGCCACTAGCGGGAATTGAAAATTTGCGTAATCGGATAATTATCATGCAAAAAGTCAAACCGGGCAGTGATTTGCCCGGTTAATTGTTATGAAAGTGTAGCTAACCAGCCCGTTTGGGTCATCCACTCGGTCACCGGGACAAGCGTGAACTCGACGCAAAGCAGACCGACGAGCGTCAGGACGAGAGTATAAGGCAGAGCCATCCACACCATGCGACCATACGAGAGGCGAATTAACGGCGCCAGTGCAGAGGTCAGCAGGAACAGGAATGCAGCCTGGCCGTTCGGAGTTGCCACCGAAGGCAGGTTGGTCCCGGTATTGATCGCCACCGCTAACAGCTCATACTGATTGAGGCTGATGGTCCCCTGTTCCAGCGCGGCTTTGGCCTCGTTAATGTAAATGGTGCCGACAAATACGTTATCAGAAATAGAAGACAGCAGGCCATTGAAGAGGTAGAACAGCGTCAGTTGGGCATGTTCGGAGGATTGCAATACAAACTGAATGATCGGCGAAAAGAGCTGTTGATCGATAATCACCGCAACAACAGAGAAGAACACGGTCAGCAGGGCGGTGAAGGGCAGCGACTCGGTAAAGGCTTTACCTATCGCATGTTCGTCGGTGACTCCCGTCAAGGAGGTTGCCAGAATGATGACCGACAAACCGATCAATCCGACTTCTGCCAGATGCAGGGCCAACGCAACTACCAGCCAGACGCCAATAATAGCCTGGACAATCAGTTTGATTTTGTCCTGGCGGGTACGTTGCTGGCGGCTCTGATCGTCAAACTGTTGCAGGACATCACGAACGGTCTCCGGCAGCGTTTCGCCATAGCCAAACCAGCGCAATTTCTCGACCAGTACACAGGTTAACAGGCCGCAAATCAGTACCGGGACGGTAACCGGCGACATGCGTAGGAAAAAGTCGCCAAAATGCCAGCCAGCCGCTTTGGCGATAATCAGGTTTTGTGGCTCGCCCACCATGGTCATCACGCCGCCTAACGCCGTACCGACACCCGCGTGCATCATCAGGCTACGCAGAAAACCACGGAACTGCTCAAGAACGACCTTATTGTGCTGATCGATATGGCTGTCATCGAGCATGTTGTTGTCTTCCGCGCGGGAAGAGGCAACGCGATGGTAGATGCCATAAAAACCGACCGCAACGCTGATTACCACGGCCACGACGGTCAGCGCATCAAGGAACGCCGAGAGGAAAGCGGCCGCAACACAAAATGCCAGCGACAGCAGCGTTTTGGAGCGAATAGTGAGTAGCAGACGCGTGAAAATAAACAGTAGCAACTGCTTCATAAAGTAGATGCCTGCCACCATAAACATCAGCAGCAATAACACCTCAAGGTTTGCGGCAACCTCTTCACGAACATGTGTGGCGCTGGTCATACCAATAATGACAGCTTCGATAGCCAACAGCCCGCCAGGCAGCAGTGGGTAGCATTTTAACGCCATCGCCAGCGTGAAAATGAACTCGGCCACCAGCAACCAGCCGGCGATAAAAGGGTTGATGAAAAAAATAATCGGGTTAACGACTAAGAAGACAAGCAGTGCAAGTTTGTACCAGTCTGGTGATTGACCTAAAAAATTGCGCCACATCGCGCGGCCCCATGATAGCTCCATGGTGATTTCCCTACCTTTAAAAATGAAATCATATTTTTATGTTTGACCGCAAAGCTTAGCGGGAGGAGGGAGTACAGGCAAGCTATTCACAAGACTGGCAAGGTTGGCTGTATTGTAGCGTTATTTGGAAAATGAAGCCTTGATCCACTTTTTCTTCATTGCGTCAGCTATCAGCTAAGATACCCATCTGGTATGATGTGTGTAACTATGTTTTGCTGTGTAATGGAATTTTTACTATGGTCATTAAGGCGCAAAGCCCGGCTGGGTTCGCGGAAGAGTACATCATTGAAAGTATCTGGAATAACCGCTTCCCACCTGGCACTATTTTGCCCGCTGAACGTGAACTCTCCGAACTTATTGGGGTGACACGTACCACGCTACGCGAAGTATTGCAGCGTCTGGCGCGAGATGGCTGGTTGACCATTCAACACGGCAAACCGACGAAGGTAAATAACTTCTGGGAAACCTCCGGGCTGAATATTCTTGAAACGCTGGCGCGCCTCGATCACGAGAGTGTCCCGCAGCTGATTGATAATCTGCTGTCTGTGCGTACCAATATTTCGACGATCTTTGTTCGTACTGCGTTTCGCCAGCATCCTGATAAAGCACAGGAGGTTCTGGCGACGGCAAATCAGGTGGCTGACCACGCTGACGCATTTGCCGATCTGGACTATAACATTTTTCGCGGTCTGGCATTTGCCTCCGGCAATCCGATTTACGGTTTGATCCTTAACGGTATGAAAGGATTATATACCCGCATTGGTCGCCATTATTTTGCCAACCCGGAAGCGCGCGCGCTGGCGCTGAGCTTCTACCACAAGCTGTCAGAACTCTGCGAGCAGGGTGCTCATGAGCAGGTGTATGAAACGGTGCGCCGCTACGGTCACGACAGTGGCGAGATTTGGCATCGTATGCAGAAGAATCTGCCGGGCGATTTGGCGATTCAGGGCCGTTAATCGCTCAAAGCCGGATGGCGACGCCAAAGCGTCTTATCCGGCCTGGAATGCATGCACTTCGTAGGCCGGATAAGGTGTTTACGCCGCCTCCGGCAATAAGATTTACAGACCGTTCATCCTTGGCGGACAACGCTCCAACAGCTCCACGCTGCCATCTTCATTCTGCTGCTCCAGCATCACATCAAAACCCCAAAGCCGGTGTACATGCTTGAGCACTTCTTTGCGTCCTTTATCCAACGGTGCGCGGTTATGCGGAATATAGCGCAAGGTGAGCGAACGGTCGCCACGCAGATCGACATTCCAGATTTGAATATTCGGCTCCAGGTTGCTCAGGTTGTATTGCGACGACAACCTGTTGCGGATCTCACGATATCCTTCCTCGTTATGAATCGCAGAAATCTCCAGATAGTTGTGACGATCGTCATCCAGCACGGTGAACAGGCGGAAATCGCGCATTACCTTCGGTGACAGGAACTGGCTGATAAAACTCTCATCTTTGAAATCGCGCATCGCGAAATGCAGGGTTTCCAGCCAGTCGGAACCCGCTATATCCGGGAACCAGTATTTGTCCTCCTCGGTCGGCGACTGACAAATACGTTTGATATCCTGGAACATGGCAAACCCCAGGGCATAAGGGTTTATCCCGCTATACCACGGGCTGTTGTAGGGTGGCTGAAATACCACATTGGTATGGCTATGCAGAAACTCCAGCATAAACCGTTCGGTGACTTTACCTTCATCATAAAGGTGGTTCAGGATGGTGTAATGCCAGAAAGTGGCCCAGCCCTCGTTCATCACCTGCGTCTGTTTCTGCGGATAAAAATACTGGCTGACCTTGCGTACAATGCGCAGCACTTCGCGTTGCCAGGACTCCAGCAGCGGGGCGTTCTTCTCCATGAAATACAGCAGGTTTTCCTGTGGCTCAGAGGGATAACGCCGGGCTTCCGCCACGCTTTTCTCTTCCTCTTTCTTCGGCAGCGTGCGCCACAACATATTGACCTGACTTTGCAGATACTCTTCACGACTTTTCTGCCGGGCTTTCTCTTCCTGTAGGGAGATTTTTTGCGGGCGTTTGTAACGGTCAACGCCGTAGTTCATCAGCGCATGGCAGGAGTCGAGGAGCTTTTCGACTTCATCCACCCCGTAGCGTTCTTCACACTGGGTTATATAGTTTCGTGCGAAGATTAGGTAATCGACGATGGAACTGGCATCCGTCCAGCTACGAAACAGGTAGTTGTTTTTGAAGAAGGAGTTGTGTCCGTAGCAGGCATGCGCCATCACCAGCGCCTGCATGGTGATGGTGTTCTCCTCCATCAGATACGCGATACACGGATTGGAGTTGATAACAATCTCATAGGCCAGTCCCTGCTGACCATGCTTATACAAGCGCTCGGTTTCAATAAACTTTTTACCAAACGACCAGTGAGGATAGTTGATCGGCATCCCGACGCTGGAGTAAGCGTCCATCATCTGTTCGGAGGTGATCACCTCGATTTGGTGCGGGTAGGTATCCAGTCTGTAGAGTTTCGCCACGCGGTCTATCTCTGCCAGATAGACATCCAGCAGATCAAACGTCCAGTCGGGTCCATCGCTTAACCGTGTGCTGTCCTTGTTCATGGAATCAATCGTAGCCATTCGCGCACCCTCATTGTTGGCGGCACTCTCTGTCTGGAGTACCTCATTTCAAGCATAGATCATGGTGTTAAAAAACGTGCTGCGGCAGAAATTTTTTCTTTGCGATTTCTCGTTAGCGAGGCGTTGAAAAACGGCATGGTCGCAAAATTTTATGCTGGATAAAAATAACGCACAGCAGGAGATGCCAAAGCAGAGAGTTCCCCGCCATCACCGCTATATGTGAGATAAGTCACCATAAAAAAGCCATATGTTGAATAATATTTTCAACTGAGTTATCAAGATGTAATTAGATGATTGTTCTTTTACTGTTAACGGAGTGGCTATGCGAGTTGTCATACTGGGAAGTGGTGTCGTTGGCGTGACCAGCGCCTGGTACTTAAGTCAGGCTGGACACGATGTCACCGTCATTGATCGTGAGCCCGGTCCGGCACTGGAAACCAGTGCGGCGAACGCGGGGCAAATATCTCCAGGTTATGCGGCACCATGGGCGGCACCAGGCGTACCGCTTAAAGCAATCAAATGGATGTTTCAGCGCCACGCTCCGCTGGCCGTTCGTCTTGACGGAACCCAGTTCCAGTTGAAATGGATGTGGCAGATGCTGCGCAACTGCGACACCAGCCACTACATGGAAAATAAAGGACGCATGGTGCGACTGGCGGAATACAGCCGTGATTGTCTGAAAGCGCTGCGCGCCTCTACCGGTATTGAGTATGAAGGACGTCAGGGCGGAACCCTGCAACTGTTCCGTACCGCTCAACAGTATGAGAACGCCACTCGCGACATCGCCGTGCTCGAAGACGCTGGCGTGCCATACCAGCTCCTGGAAGCAAATCGTCTGGCGGAAGTCGAACCGGCACTGGCAGAAGTAGCGCACAAACTGACCGGCGGTCTGCGTTTACCGAATGATGAAACCGGCGACTGCCAGTTGTTTACCCAGCGTCTGGCGCAGATGGCGGAGCAGGCGGGCGTTAAGTTTCGCTTTAACACCCCGGTCGATAAGCTGCTGAGCGATGGTGAGCAGATTTATGGCGTCCAGTGCGGCGAAGAGATTATCAAAGCCGATGCCTATGTGATGGCGTTTGGTTCGTATTCCACGGCGATGCTGAAAGGGATCGTTGATATCCCGGTCTATCCGCTCAAAGGCTATTCGTTGACTATTCCGGTAGCGCAAGACGACGGTGCGCCGGTTTCTACTATCCTTGATGAAACTTACAAAATCGCTATTACCCGCTTTGACAATCGTATTCGGGTTGGCGGCATGGCGGAGATTGTCGGTTTTAATACAGAGCTGCTACAACCTCGTCGTGAAACGCTGGAAATGGTCGTACGCGATCTCTTCCCGCGCGGCGGTCATGTGGAGCAGGCAACCTTCTGGACTGGACTGCGTCCGATGACGCCGGACGGTACGCCGGTGGTGGGGCGCACCCGCTTTAAGAATCTGCTGCTCAATACCGGCCACGGCACGCTGGGCTGGACCATGGCCTGCGGTTCCGGTCAGTTGCTGAGCGATATCCTTTCTGGCCGTACGCCAGCCATACCTTATGACGATCTGAGCGTGGCGCGTTACAGTCCGGGGTTTACCCCCTCTCGTCCACGACATTTACATGGCGCACATAACTGATAAGGACGTGAGATGACCCGCCCGATACTGGCCAGCATTGACCTGCAGGCGTTGAAACAAAATCTGACCATTACCCGCCAGGCAGCGCCGGACGCTCGCGTCTGGTCGGTGGTGAAAGCCAATGCATATGGACACGGCATTGAACGCGTCTGGAATGCGCTGGGCACAACCGATGGTTTTGCCATGCTCAATCTTGAAGAGGCGATAACCCTGCGCGAGCGCGGATGGAAAGGCCCGATACTCATGCTGGAGGGTTTTTTCCACGCTGAAGACCTGACGGTATATGACAATTATCGACTGACCACCTGTGTACACAGTAACTGGCAGCTAAAAGCATTGCAGAATGCCCGCCTCAAAGCACCGCTCGATGTTTACCTGAAGGTGAACAGCGGTATGAACCGGCTTGGGTTTTTACCGGAAAGAGTTCCAACGGTCTGGCAACAGCTGCGGGCGATGCCCAACGTCGGCGAAATGACGCTGATGTCGCATTTTGCAGATGCAGAGCACCCGGAAGGTATCCAGGAAGCAATGGCGCGTATTGCGCTGGCAACAGAAGGACTGGAGTGCAGACGGTCACTGTCGAATTCGGCCGCCACGCTGTGGCACCCTGAAGCGCATTATGACTGGGTTCGTCCGGGCATTATTTTGTATGGCGCGTCGCCTTCGGGACAATGGCGGGACATCGCCAACACCGGCCTGAAGCCAGTGATGACTCTGAGCAGCGAGATAATCGGCATACAAACGCTGAAAGCTGGCGATCGGGTGGGTTACGGTGGCCGTTACACCGCCAGCGGCGAGCAGCGCATTGGAATAGTGGCGACCGGCTATGCAGACGGTTATCCGCGCCATGCGCCAAGCGGAACGCCTGTGCTGGTGGACGGTGTACGTACCGGGACGGTAGGGACAGTCTCAATGGATATGCTGGCGGTAGATCTGACACCGTGCCCGCAGGCAGGGATCGGGACACCGGTAGAGCTGTGGGGCAAAGAGATTAAAATTGACGATGTAGCTACCTCAGCAGGAACGGTGGGCTACGAGTTGATGTGTTCTTTGGCGCTGCGCGTACCGGTTGTGACGGTGTAACATTTATGGGGTTGCCTGATGGCGCTGCGCTGATCGGGCCTGTAGATTCAGTGCATTTTACAGGCCGGGTAAGGCGCTGCCGCTACCCGGCAAACATCATCCGCTTTACTCATCCTCGTCTTCAGCAACGCGAACACCGACCTTCAGCACTGCATTATCTTCCTTCTCGGCCACCGTCCAGATCATGCCAGCGAATTCCACCTGGTCACCGACGACCGGCGCGGCACCAAGCAGATGCTGGACAATTTCACCCAGCGTTTGCTGCTTATCACGATACTCTGTGCCATCATCCAGACCATAAATCAGCGCCACATCGGCATATTTCGCGCTGGCTTCAAGAATAAAATCACCGAAGAAGCGCTGGTCTAACGACACCGGTGGCGACTGGCTGAATAGCTTGCCGAGAGCCGGGAGATCGCGCTCGCGACCAATAACACACAATACGTCGCCTTCGCGCAGACGCGTGCTGCCGGAGGGGTGAAACAGCTCGTTGTCACGAAACAGGGCGGCTATTCGCGTTTCTTCCGGCATATGCAGGTCGCGCAGCGCGGCACCCACACACCACTTATCTGCGCTGAGCTGATAAACAAACTGCTCCCACGGGTTATCTGGGTGAATATCGAGACCAATGCGCGAAACGGGCCAGCCGACGGGAGGGACCACCACCTTGGCTTTTTTCGCGGCCCATGAAAGTGATGTTCCCTGAAACAGCAACGAGATCAGTACCACGAAGAAGGCGACGTTAAAGAACAAGCGAGCGTTCTCCAGGCCCGCCATCATTGGGAAGACGGCGAGGATGATCGGCACCGCGCCGCGCAAACCCACCCAACTGATGAAAATACGCTCGCGCAGATTAAAGCCACGAAACGGCAGCAGTCCGGCGAAGACCGAAAGCGGGCGGGCAATGAATATCATCCACGCAGACAAAATCAGCGCAGGGATTGCGATAGGCAGCAGGTCGGACGGCGTAACCAGCAGTCCAAGCACCAGGAACATGGCGATTTGCGCCAGCCAGGCCAGACCGTCGAAGTTTTGCAGGATACCAAATCGGTTGCGGATGGGGCGATTCCCCAGCAGGAAACCACACAGATAAACCGCCAGAATACCGCTGCCTTCCAGCGCAGTGGTCAGGGCAAAAATCAGGATCCCACCGCTTAACGCCAAGAGTGGATACAGTCCGGCAGGCAGAGAAATGCGGTTAATCATCTGCTGGAGCATATATCCACCGCCAAGACCGATAGCGATTCCTAAGCCAAACTGCTGGATAATGTGCACCGCGAACATCCAGCTTAAACCGGTCTCGTGATTTTGGATCATGGCGATGAGTGTGATGGTCAAAAACACGGCCATCGGGTCATTACTACCGGATTCAATTTCCAGCGTAGAGCCAACGCGTTCGTTAAGCCCCTTACCGCCAAGCAGGGAAAAGACCGCCGCGGCGTCAGTTGAACCAACAATCGCACCAATCAGGAGTCCTTCGATAAGATCCAGATGAAACAGCCACGCGGCCATCATGCCAGTGAGTCCGGAAGTAATCAGCACACCGACCGTTGCCAACGATAGCGCCGGGCCTAACGCAACGCGAAAAGAGCTGGCCTGAGTGCGCATGCCACCGTCGAGTAGGATAACCGCCAGTGCCAGGTTACTCACCATGTAGGCGAAAGGATAGTTATCAAAAGGTATGCCGCCAATACCATCCACACCCGCTAACATACCGATAGCGAGAAATATCACCAGAATTGGGATACCGAGACGTGATGAGAATGAACTGAGTAAGATACTGCAGGTGACGAGAACGGAACCCAAAATAAAAAGGCTAATAATTGCTGCGGCATCCAACGTTCGGTTACTCCTGAATTACGCTGTTTCGTATTAATAAACCCTACCATAATAACGACAGAAACAGCGTTTTACTTAGCCCCATTAGCTGCTTTTTTTACGATTTTAGTACCGGATGCCCACTTAAGGTGAGCTGAGTGCTGTTTTTATCGTTTTTCAGCACCGCTTTGGCTCCCAGCGGCAGGGTGACGGTGCGTTGTTCATGGCCAAAATCGAGGCCGCCGATCAACGGAACGGACAGCCTGGTGCGCAGAAAATCACAAACTGAATCAAGATTGTAACCAGCGTCGTAATCATTCGGCGCGCTGCCGCTAAAACTGCCGAGGATAATGGCGTTTTGCTGGGCCAGTATTCCCGCGTGGTACAGTTGCAGCAGCATGCGCTCGACACGGAATGGATGCTCGTTAATGTCTTCCAGCACCAAAATGCCGTTTTTGATGGCCGGCATCCACGGTGTACCCATCAGCGAAATGATCATCGCCAGATTTCCGCCCCACAGTGTACCTTCAGTCGCGCACTGCGGACCGTCACCCTGCCATTCGAGGGTGAATTGGGCATTACGCAATGCTTGCCAGAAATGGTGCTCGGTGAATGCGTTTATCTCCTCGGCACCGAAGTTGGCCGCCAGCATCGGGCCGCTGAAGCTAATCACATTCCCTTGAGCCAGTAGACCACACTGGATCGCCGTAAAATCGCTGTGCCCGCACAGCAGCAGCGGATCTTGTTGCTGGCGGGCTGCCAGCCCTTGCCAGTCAATATCTTCCAGTAAACGGCTCGCGCCATAGCCGCCACGTACCGCCATCACAATGGTATCGGGGGTTTTCAGATTAACGAGCGAGTTCACATCAGCAAGCCTTTCTGCCTCAGTACCCGCAAAACGCTGGCAGCGGCGCGCAATGACCGCTGAATTGTCGACCTGATGACCGGCCTCAGTAAGACGTGCAAGCCCACGTAAGGCAGCCTGTTGATTGATACAGTAGCCCGATGGGGCAATTAAGTGAAACCGGGACATGGCATTTCCTTGCTACAACTAAAACCAAATGTATATCATGCCGCGTAGGTATGTCGTTGTCACCTCAGCGACAGGTTCCGGCTATAAGGATAGATGACGTGAAATTGAGATGGTTTGCTTTTTTGGTTGTATTACTTGCGGGCTGTAGTTCAAAACATGATTACAAAAACCCGCCGTGGAATGCTGAAGTTCCGGTTAAACGCGCAATGCAATGGATGCCGATCAGTGAAAAAGCCGGTGCGGCCTGGGGTGTCAGTCCACAATTGATTACCGCTATTATTGCCATTGAATCAGGCGGTAATCCGAATGCGGTCAGTAAGTCTAATGCGATTGGTCTGATGCAGTTAAAAGCCTCGACTTCAGGCCGCGATGTTTATCGTCGCATGGGATGGAGCGGAGAGCCGTCGACCAGCGAGTTGAAAAACCCCGAACGCAATATCTCCATGGGGGCCGCATACCTGAGCATTCTGGAGACCGGGCCGCTGGCAGGGATTGAGGATCCACAGGTGATGCAGTATGCGCTGGTAGTATCGTACGCTAACGGAGCGGGAGCATTGCTGCGAACGTTCTCTTCCGACAGGAAGAAAGCCATCAATAAGATCAACGATCTCAGCCCGGATGAATTTATTGAACATGTTGCGGACAATCATCCGGCGCCGCAGGCTCCGCGCTATATCTGGAAGCTTCAGCAAGCGCTGGATGTAATGTAATTCAGGTGATGTTAATCGCGCACTTTGTTCGACTTTTCCCGGGCCTCGCGCTCAAGGGAAAAAATAATCCGCTGTAAGTTCCGCTCCACCGCCGGGCCGACGTTGAGAAAACGAAAGCTCAGGCGGGGAGTGGTAATGGTTTCGTTTTTACTGTCGATAACTTTGCGTTCGCTAATGGAAATAAGCTGGGCGTCAACGTGATACACCCCCCATTGTTCCATGTTCAGTTCAACCTGCGCGAAGCGTATACCTTCTACCAGTCCTTCTGGTTTTGCCGTTTCTAACAGCCCGCCCATACCGCCAAGCGACAAATCGAATAAGCGAAAGCACAGCGTGCTGTTGTCCGGCATTTTTGCCGTGCAGCGATAGGGAGGATGCAGCGGAGCGCCGATGCGAAAATATTCCCGACGCTGAACAAACCACAGGGAAGGCGGCAAGGATGAAATAAACGCTGGCAGTTGCTGATACTCACCTTTTTTTAACTGTGGCAGGGTGAATTCTACTTTGGCTCCCTGCGTTTCGGCGATAATCGAGATCTGACTGGCCCGCTGTACGGCCTGGTTTTCATATTCCTGGCTACCAAAATCCATGACCAGCTCGTCCGGGCTGACGGCCAGAACTTTGCTGATGAACTGGCCGCCCGACCAGGAGATACGCAGTGGAACCTGCTGCGATTTTAAGTCCCGAAGTACACCTAACACCGCTAACGGATTTTGCTTCAGGAACTGCTCATTGTAGTTACTCACACCTAATGACTCCCGGATGCCTGGTTTGTCGTTGGATTATCGGCATCAATCAACGGAACTTAATACAAATGGATGAAATTTTTTACCAACGCCAATGAATTAAGTCTGCGTGAAAACAGCATATAGCGATGGTTTGCCTATACTTTAAAGGCTGGCGCAAGAATGTCTTGCGCGTGCGTTCACTGGAAAGAGGGCCTGAAAATGGGAATTATTGCCTGGATTATTTTTGGTCTGATTGCGGGGGTTATCGCCAAACTGATTATGCCGGGGCGCGATGGCGGTGGATTTATCCTGACCTGTATTCTCGGTGTTGTCGGTGCTGTGGTCGGTGGATGGCTGGCAACGATGTTTGGTATCGGCGGCGATGTCAGCGGGTTTAATCTCCACAGCTTCCTGGTGGCCGTGGTCGGCGCGATTGTTGTGCTGGGTGTCTTCCGACTGGTGCGGCGAGATTAATCGAACGGCCCCCGCGGGGGCCGTTTCTCTGTATTGCTAAGTCAGAACTGATACTCAATCCCCGCCCAGTAATTACGGCCTTCTTCAATAAATCCTTCACTATAAACGTACTGCGTATCGAACAGGTTATTGACCGACGCGTTAACGCTGAATCCGTGACCGATGGCGTAGTCAGCGCGTAAATGGGTAATGGCGAAACCAGCGGCTTTCTGTGAGCCGTCGCTATTGCTATAGCTCGACGAACGGGCCTCTTCTGACAGCGTAATACTGAGCGGATCCCATGGCTTCAGCGTCATCCAGGCAGTCAGGGTTTGCGTTGGCAGGTCGGTAATCTTGCCGATGTCGCTGCGTTTGACGTCTGCATGAATAAGGCCGTAGCTCAGACCGACATCCAGTATATCAAAGACTTTACCTTTAACGCCTGCATCCAGACCGGTGTAATCCACCCGGCCGCTGTTCTGATTCTGAATGGTGTCGGCATCAATATTGTGTGAAAGGATGGCGTCGCTGATGCGGTTGTAATACACGCTGGCTTCGAATCCCCAGTTCTGACTAAGTGACCCATTCCAGGTCAGATCCACGCTGCGGGCGCGTTCAGGTTTAAGCTGCGGATTGACCAGCGCCACCTGGTTATAGGCCGGTTTTGAGGTCGTGTAGCGTTCTTTCAACGTAGGGAAACGCGTTCTGTCAGAATAGGACAGCGCTAATGTGTCTGCATTTTCGAAGTGATATTTGGTCATCATCTGCCAGTTGAAGGCCGACTGATTGTTGTCATCATAGTGGGTGACGCTACCATTTTTTTCGTGCTTCATGCCTTCCAGACTGTCGCGCCAGTCATAGCTTATTCCCGCCACTACATCGACATTATCCGCCGCCGCCCACTGATATTCACTGGCAACAGACCAGGTGCGGTCTTCGTAACGGTCGTAAGCCGCATTCGGTGCGCCTTTCTCGCGGTGAACATCATCCTTCCAGTTTACGGCGAAAGAGAGCAGGTCGTTTTCACGCATATCCGCAGCGAGCTGCAGGCCAGCTCCATCGCTATAGTCTGAATAATGACTGTAGTTGCCTTTTTTGTTTTTCAGATCGGCAAGCGAGTTGTACATCATCAACGTATTTTCAAAGGTATCGCGATACAGACGGCTTTTCAGAGTGAAACGATCGCCCAGATGGGTGGTGCCCTGATAGTAATAGCTCTCTTTATCGTACTGTGGCCATTGCCAGTAGCGTGATTTCTGACTGCTGGTTCCGGCATATGGTGGGTTATCTTTTTCACCGTCCTGATTAATATAGGTCAGGACATATTCATCATCGCCGCGAGGGGTAAAGCCCAGCTTCACGATGCCGCGTTTATCATCGGCGGACGAGTTGGCAATCTTGCCGTGACTACCCGCAACCGGATTGTCCACGCCGTGCGGTAAGCCAAGGAAATCCTGCTTCAACTGGCTGCCGCTGAGCTGAATGTAACCCAGATCGTTACTGGCGCCAAATGAAGCGTGCATATCGTGAGCGTTGTCTTTGCTACGACTCCAGCCCTGGCGATAACCGATGCTGCCTTCAATTGGTTTGGTGGGCTTTTTGGTGGTGATATTAATGGCACCGCCCATCTGGTTAGGCCCTTGTAGCAGAGATGAGTAGCCTTTGGATACTTCAACTGAAGCGATATCGGATGTCAGAAAACGGCCTAAATCGAGGTTGCCGTCATAGGGGATGTACACCGGCACACCGTCAAAAAAGACGGGAACCTGACGGCTGTCAAAACCGCGTACTTTCACCTGCTGCTCATTGCGGTTGCCCGACTTTTGCAGCACCACGCCGGGGACGACGCTTAGCGCCTGCGCCACGTTTTGTTTATCCAACTGTTGGATCGTTTCCTGGCCGAGAACCGTAGTGGTTGCCGCAGAGGCCGGGCTTGACCAGACGGTCATGGTTTCGCTTTCTTGCCCAGCAAAAGCACTGTGCGCGAAAGCAAACGACAGGGCTGTGTAAAGACAACTTTTGTTGAAATTCATTATTGTTAGTCCATTTTTTAATGTTATATGCCACGTGCGTCCGGGCTCAGGCTAACTTTGATATCCGCAGGTGGAGCGTAATAAGGTGCGGAAGTGATAAAGAGCCTGATGCCACAGTCGAGATAACTCGCCAGCGAGGCGAGGGTAATGCCGCCAGTCAGCGCCAGCGTGCAATGAGGGGCCAGTGAAGGTGCCTGACGGGCAATGTCTGTCGCCTGCTCAGGGGTGAATTTGTCGAGTTGCAGAACATCGGGCGCGGCGCGTAGCGCGGCTAATGCTTCATCTGGCGTATCCGCTTCGACGACGATCTTTTTTTCTGGCGCATGGCTGCGTAAGCGCGCAACCGCGTTTGTCCAGTCGTTTGGGTTGGTAAGAAAACGGCGGTGATTAGCGAACAGCAGCACCGTTTCGGCGCATCCTCCGCGATGAATAATGCCCCCGGCAGCAAGTATTGCCTGAGTCGCCAACGAACGCGTGCCGGGAATGGCTTTGCGGGTGCAGGCAATCTGCCCATCAGGATAGCGTTGGCGCAGTTGGCTCAACATGCTCTCAAGATAGCCCGAAACTCCGCAGCTCCACTCCAGAACGTTTTGTACCGCTTTCCAGCCCTGATGTAGTGCCGCCGCATTTCCGTGCGCACAAATTATTCTCTGTCCCGCGCTCGCTCGTTCGCCATCGGCCATAATATCGCTGACGGTTATGCCCAATGATGTCAGCATTTGTCTGGCAACAGCGGTGCCGCTAACGCACCCACCCTGGCGATGGTAAAACTCCATAACGCCGGGCTGTGCGCCAATTCCCAACGCGCGGGTAGTCAGATCGCCGCCCTGAATATCTTCCAGCAGCAGCGCGTCGGTTTGCGCCTGCGAAAAGTAGATCATCGCAGCGCCTCCCGCGGCACACTGTCCCACCAGATAAGCGCCCAGTCACGGCTGGCGGGGGCAATCGCGCGTGGATCCTGCTGCTGATACCAGGTTTCCAGACGTTCGACCTCGTCGGCGCTTAGTTCGCCCATACTCCAGCGCACGTTTTCCAGAAAGCGCGTCCAGGTACTGTTGTCCTGCTGACAGTTGGGGCCGCGGATAAAATCAACGTGCGCGTGGATCCCCATCTGATACAGGACATTAAGCGCATAGATATAGTTGGGAAGCTCAATCACCTCGCGGCCCAGCGCACGTTGAATGGTGGGGGAAACGAAAGATGAACTGACGAGATGGGTGGTGTAAACCCGCAGCCGGGCCTGATTATTCAGTTTGGTCATCGCCTGGCGCATATCGGCAACCAGCGTAGAGCGCGAGGCGACGGCGATATCGCACTGGGGTAAATCATCCCAGTGTTCTTCCCAGGCCCGCTGCACCCACTGTACGTGACGGGCGTTCATTTGCACAGCGCGGCGGGCAGCAACGCTCAGCATTCCCTGGCTGTAATCTACGCCGTAAATTATTGGTATCTTTTTAGCCAGCGCCAGCGAGACCGTACCGGGACCGCAGCCCATATCAAACAGCGACTCCGCTCCTTGCAGGTCGATTTTCCCCAACAGCTGTAGCAAATAGCTGTCGGTTAATGAGGCGCAATTCTCCGCCATTTTTTCCGCACGTTTATCCCAGTGCTCCGGCTTTTTCTCGGTTCTGTTCGCCAGTTGTAACTGTTTACGGTAAAGATCGGCAAAATCAATGTCGTCAATGAGCATTCTTATTCCTTAATTGTGAGAGCCAAAGAGGTGGCGGGCAATTTGTGACGGTGTAACGTGATACAGTGCAGCCAGGCGATCGGTGGCGAGCTGGTGTTCAGGAAGCCCCTGCGACACTTCACCGTTCGGTTCAACGCGTACCACGCTGTCGGCGATTGCCCGGGCGTGCAACGGATGATGCGTCGACATCAGCAGGGCCATACCCGAATTTTTCAGCGTCACCAGCGTGTCGAGCAGACGGATCTGATGCCCAAAATCCAGGCTGGAAGCGGGTTCATCCAGCAACAAAAGGCGCGGACGTTGCGCCAGCGCGCGGGCAATCAATACCAGTTGCCGCTCTCCGCCGCTCAGAGTGTTCCAGCGCCGGGGCGCCAGGTGAGAGATCCCCAGCATCGCCAGTTGTTGATGAGCAATGTCGTGTTCTTTAGCCCCGGGAACCGCAAATGCCGCCAGTTGCGGGGCCAGCCCCATCATCACCATGTCCAGCGCAGTGAAGGCAAACGCGCCGTCATGCGCCTGAGGAACCCAGGCGATAGCGGCGGCGCGTTGCCGATCGTTGAGATGATTTATGGCGATGCCATCAAGAAGAATGTCACCGTGAAGCGGCGAAAGAACGCCGAGAATGGTGCGCATCAGGGTGGTTTTTCCGCTACCGTTGGCACCAAGCAGACAACAGACGGAGCCGGGCGGAACCTGAAATGAGACATTGCGTAGCACGGGCTGTTGACTGTGGTATCCCAGCGACGCCCGGCGCACGATTAATAGCGTCATGGTCGATTTCCTCGCAGCAAAAGCAGCAAAAAGAACGGTGCGCCAATAAATGCAGTCAGGATCCCCAGCGGAATTTCCGTGCTGCTCAGCGTACGGGCGAGGGTATCGGTGAGCAGCAGCAAAATGGCGCCGACCCCCATGGAAACCGGCAGTAGCTGCTGGTGGTTATTGCCACTGAGGAGTCGGCCGATATGTGGCACAACCAGCCCAATCCAGCCGATGATGCCCGCGATGGCGACGGTGCAGGCGGTGATTAACGTTGCGCAGACGATCAGCCCCAGCCGTAGTCGGGCGACGTTGATGCCAAGCGATCGTGCTTCATCATCCGAAAGGGTAAGCAGGTTCATGCGCCAGCGCAGCAGCAATAGCGGGACCAGTCCTGCCAAGATCAGCGGTGCCGAGAACCACAGATCGTGCAGCGTAATCGTTGATAAACCGCCGAGCAGCCAGAAAGTGATGGAGGGAAGTTGGGTATACGGGTCGGCCAGCGTTTTGATGAGTGAAATTCCCGCGCCGCATACCGTGCCCAGCGCAATCCCGACCAGCACCAGCGTTAACACCGGGTCGTGACGCTTAACTCGCCGGGTAATCAACCAGACACCGGCGACCACGAATAAACCGCCGGTGAACGCATACAGCTGAATGAAAAGGATCGGTAATCCGAAAAGTATTGCCGTACAGGCACCTAAACCGGCACCCGCCGCCACGCCGAGGATATCCGGCGAGACTAGCGGGTTGCGGAACATACCCTGATAGGTGGTTCCTGCGCTTGCCAGCGCCGCGCCAAGCAGCAATGCGGCCAGAATGCGCGGCAGGCGGATTTGCCAGAAGACGATTTTGTCCTGCATCGGGACGTCATCAGTACCTGTAATAAGATTCACAACCTGTTGTGCATCCAGGCGGTATGCGCCCGATACAGCGGCGACGCTCGCGCAAAGCACCACCGTAGCAATCATCAGAAAACCGAGAGTAGATGTTTTCATCAGACTGCCACCAGACGTTGATACTGTGCATCGCTTAGCGTGGTATGCCAGAACAGTTCGCTGTAGCGCTGCATATCGGCTTTAAAGCTCGCGTTAACCTGCGGATCAAGCCAGGCGTGCAGGCGGCGTAATCCCAGTAAGCGGTTGATGCCAGGAGGTGCATCCAACCAGCCAAACGGCAGACCGCTGAGAAACAGAATGCGCCGGTCCGCAACTGCTTTGACTCCTTGCCAGATCGGATCTTCTCGTAGGTGCTGCGCTGTCATCGTATCCTGCACCAAAATAATATCGGGCTGCCAACTGAGCAGATTTTCCATTGAAACCTGTGTGAGCCCCTGTCTTCCGGGGATGTGCGCCACATTCTGTAGCCCCAGCAGTTCTGCCGCTTCGGTATGCAAAGAACCTTGTAAACCTGTCTCCAGTCCTCTGGCACCGCGCGCGGCATAAAAACGCAGATTCGCTGCAGCTGTATGCGAGAAAGCTATTGCATTATCGATAAATCGACGGGCCAGCGCGGCCTGCATTGCGGTACGCGAGACGACGCCCAATGCTTCACCGGCTGCGCGCAACTGTTCTGGGGTATGGCGCAGTTCGCCGTTAATCAGCAGCCAGGGAATGTGAGTTTGTGCGCTCACTTGTCTGGCCTGAGAAAGCCAGGTTTCATCGGCATTACCGCAGTCAATAACCAGGTCAGGTTTAAGCGCCAGGAGTGCTTCAAGCGAGAGCGTGCTGGCGCGGCCCGCCAGCCTGCCCAGTTTCGGCAATGCCCGAATATCATCGTGGAACGGGATGGCGGTCTGGCGAGATAAATCAAAGGAGGAAAGCCCTACCAGTTTTTCCGGCGCGACGGCCAGCAGCAGCATGTCAGCGGGCGCCCCCGCGCTGACCACGCGTTGGGTTATATTCGGCCCTGGCGAGCCTCCAACGGCAACGGTTAGCGGCGTTTGCGCCAATGCGGGAAGATGGCGTAGCAGCAGTGCAGATGCCACGAGTTGGGCAAACATCCGTCTTGTCAGTGCCATTATCAGTATCCTGAAGGTTACAAATTCGCTATATATTTACATATACAGCGAATAAAAACATGTTCAGAATCAAATTCTCACGGATGAAAACACCGGATACCCCATAAGGGCTAGAGGGGATAGAGGCAGCTTAAATAGCGAAAAATATGACAGAAAAATCCGCGACGAAGCGCGGATTCGGGGAGTAAAACGGCTCAGGTAATGACGTTATGGCGTCGGTTGAGTCTGTTTTTTAGGCTCGGCTGGTGGTGTACTTGTCGGTGTTGGCCGCGATGCGGGTACGCTGTCACAGGGCTTCTCTTTGGCGCAGATCAGGTCAAGCATTTTTAGCGTGACGCCGTTGGTCCAGCCAAAACCATCCTGCAATGGATATTCCCCGCCACCACCGCCGGTGCCGGTGGTGCTCACGTCATATTTTTCAACCAGCTTTTTCTCTCGATCGTAGGTGTGCTGCACATTGGTAAGGAATCGCCAGGTCACATCCATCGCAACGTTATCCTGACCGTAATTCTGTAACCCGGATGCTGCGACCCACTGGAGCGGGGCCCAGCCGTTGGGGGCATCCCACTGCTGGCCGCTTTTCACCGACGTGGTAGCAAGGCCGCCCGGTTGCAGCAGATGTGCCTGGGTGGCTGTGGCGACTTTACTGGCGCGATCTTTTGCCGCCGCATTGACATACAGCGGGAACAGGGCGGCGGCCGTGAGCTGATTGCGTACTTTATGGCTTTTCAGATCGTAGTCGGCATACCAGCCTTCTTTGTCGTTCCACAGGTACTTTTCGATCCCTTTTTGTCGGGCATTAGCGAAGCCATCGTACTGCGCCGCTTTGGCATCATCACCGGCAGCCTTGCTGGCGAGGGCGATCATTTTTTCCATTTTGTACATCAACGCATTGAGATCGACCGGAACGATGCTGGTGGTGCGCAGAGTGCCCAGCTGATTAGGATTGTCCATCCAGCGGGAGCTAAAATCCCAGCCGGACGCAGCCGCTGAACGCAGGTCGCGGTAGATTTCTGTGGCAGGGCGATTGGGGTTGCTTTTAGCGGTGGCGATATCCTCGACCCAGGACTCTGGCCTCGGCGTATCGCGGTCATCCCAGTAGCGGTTCAAAATGGTACCGTCATCCAGTTTAACCACGCGCTTATTTTGCTGACCGGGCTGGAGTGTTTCGACGCCTTCCATCCAGTAACTGTACTCTTTGAGCATCTGCGGGAGGTATTTTTTCAGCACGTCATTCCCGTCATGCTGCGCCAGCAGTTCAACCATAAAGGCAAAGAACGGCGGTTGCGAACGGCTCAGGTAGTAGGTGCGGTTGCCGTTAGGAATGTGTCCCCAGGAATCAATCTCGTAAGCGAAGTTTGCCACCATATCCGAGACCTTATCCCAGTGATTGCTTTCGGCAAGCCCCAGCATGGTGAAATAGCTGTCCCAATAATATATTTCGCGAAAACGCCCGCCAGGCACCACATACGGCTCTGGAAGTGGCAGTAGCGAGTCCCATTTTTCAGCGTCAGTTGTCGAGCGGGTGAGGACCGGCCACAGTCCGTCAATATGTTCGCGTAATGATTGCCCGGCCGGGGGAACGTATTTCTCGCCTTCTTTCGGTAATGTGAAATTCACCTCCACAAAATGGCGTAAGTCGAATCCGGACTGATTTTTCTGCATCCGGTAATCGGCAAGGATCATGAGAGGATCGCTGTTAGGAACTGCGTCAGCAAAGGTTTTCTGGTCTGGAAACAGTTTAGCCGTTTGTACATCGTTAAACAGAGGTCCAAGCAGGATATCTGGCGGCTGCGGTGTAGCGGCTGGCGCGTCTTCTGCATTGACGGCAAAAGAGGAAAGGGCAAAAAATGTACTGGCGAGAGTCAGTTTTATTGCAACAGAAAGCAGGCCTGGATGGCGAGTTGCAGGCGTTATCATCGGTTAATCTCCTTAGCGGTGTGCCGAAGTAGCGGCATTTACCATGAGAAAACCTTAGTTCAGGATCGACCGTTGCGCGTGATCGACACCCCATTTTGCGAACAAACAGACATTTCCCGACGCGAATAGAGAAGAAGCACACCCTTTGTCGGAAAGGGTGTGCTTCGGTATCAGTTTGCGCGGGTTATCCGCTGTGCGACACAGTCAATGGTCAGAGTATCGCCCATCTTGATGCTATCGAGAGCAGCGCCTTGCTGACACATCCAGCACAGACCCATTTCACGAGCGATAATCGCCGGATGAGAGGCTTCGCTGCCGTCCCGCAGGCAGATACCTTTGATGGTCTTCGGATCGAGTTGCAGTACCGTAGACGGATAAATGACATCAGCGACCAGGATAGTGGGGCGCAAGAACGCGGGAATTTGTGCGCTCTCTCCCGTCAAATGTTGCAGTGAACGAGACAGCAAATCTTCAATATCAATGTATCGCGCCTGCAGATAAGGATCATCGAGCTGTAAATACTGCTGGCTGAGATCGCTCAGCACCTGATGCCAGGCCCAGGCGGCGCTGCATTGTTTTTCACGCATTACATCGCAGGCCATTTCAAACAGTTCAGGATCGTCCAACAGCGTGTGGTGACCGGAAAAGATGGCGGCGATATCTGCGGAATATCGTTCTTCAGCAAGAGCGGTGAGTTTGCTCAGATCGTTCAGCGTACTTTGGATGGCGGTCTGTAATCGCTGCTGCTCAGCCTGCAGTGATGCGGCGGACTGCGGGTTTACCTTTGGCGAGAACGGCGTGTGACAAAATGCCGTCCCCGTGACTTTTGAGGGAGCCAGAGTTGCCTTGTTATCAGTATGCGCGGGCTCGAGCGATTCACCAAAATTCTCTGCCGCCAACTGTTTAAATGCGGCCAGCGCATCCTCTGCCTGTTCGCCCTTAGCAATCAGGCGTAGCGTGTCATTACAGCGTACCTGCAGCAGGGCTATTTGATTCAGGCTATCAGGGACCACACACTTGCCGTTTTTCTCCAGCCACATGTCGGCGTTAAAACCAGACAACGCAGAAACCAGCCGCGAAGCCGGGCGGACGTGGATGCCGTTAGGGTTTTTCACCACAATGGCAACAGAACGGGCATCAGCGTCGGGAGACAGTTCTGCGGATGCGGGTTTCGCTGCGGATGGCGAAAGTAAACCCAGTTGTTCACATTTGGCGTCGAGGGCGTTCATGGCATCACGGATGACCCGATCGATATCAGCACCTGCGGCGGCGCTAACCGTCGCGGCCAGTGTGCCTTCAACCAGTGGTGCTGCGCACAAACGCACTTTGGCGGCAATGTTAGGGTCGAGCAGTTCCAGCGCGGTTTCCGCACTCAGTAATGCACTACCGATATCCATCATCACCAGCACGTGGTCCGTATCGGCCACGGACTCGATGGCTTCCATCACCTTAATCGGATCGGTGCCAATCGGATTCTCAGGATCGTCAATGCCTGCGGCAATGGCTATTTTGCAACCATCACCCATTAACATCTGCCGGGCCAGCACGCCGACGCCTTCGCCCAGTTGGGCGCTGTGAGAAACAATAACCAGGTTTACCATCGCTTTATCCTTACTCTCTGGACGCCTGAGCCAGCATTTGCATCATAAACATGACCGACGTTGCGCCGGGATCCTGATGCCCAATGCTGCGCTCACCTAGATAGCTGGCGCGGCCTTTGCGAGCCTGCATGGTGATGGTGCTTTGCGCTGCGACTTCCGCTTGTTGGCTTGCCGCTTCCAGAGCCGCCTGGACGCTCAGCTTCTGTTCGCATGACTGGCGTAAAGACTCCACTACCGGCAGCCAGACATCGCACATGGTTTTATCGCCAGGTTCAGCCTTACCGCGGCTAATCACACCTTCTGCGCCATCACGAATCATTTGATACAGCTCTTCAAGCGTCAGGCTTTGATGAGCCTGAGTCACCTGGGCGGCGCGGATAAAAAACGTGCCAAACAGCGGTCCACTGGCCCCGCCGACGCTTGAGAGCAGCACCATACCGGTGTTTTTCAAAATAAAGCCGATGTCTTTGTCCGCGATGGACGGCAGCTTTTCAACGACTTTGCTGAAACCACGATGCATGTTCAGACCGTGGTCGGCATCGCCGATCTCCCGGTCAAGTCCGGTGAGAAAATCACTTTCAGTGGTGAATATTTCACCGCAGCGATAGAGCCAGTTAACAATCTGTGTTCTGTTGAGGGACATCATTAATCTCCTTATTTACCCCAGTTGAGGGCAGGGGTGTGAACCGGTGCATCCCATAAGTTCAGCGTTTCGTCATCCACCTGTAACAGGGTGATGGAGAAGCCGGTCATATCCAGAGAGGTACAGTAAGAACCGATCAGGTTGCGCTCAATGACGATGCCTGCATCCTGGCAACGGCTTTCGAGGCGGTTATACACGCCGAAGAGTTCAGACAACGGCGTCGCACCGAGATTATTGACCAGCGCAATAACCCGATCGCCACTTTGTAACGCACGCTTGCTTTCTTTACCTTCATGCCACGCGCCCTGGACGTTGTCCCAGTGGCGGAGCGTACGGCTGTAGTTACCGTTTTCCAGCAGGGTATCGAACATTCCATCAACGGTCTGATCGAGAGAGGTGAAGGTGCGGCGGTCAATGCCCGGTTCCCCGTGGATACCTACGCCAAACTCCATCTCGTTATCCTGTAACGTGAACGACGGTTGTCCGGCTGCCGGAACGGTACAGGCGCCAATGGCTATGCCAATGGAGTGGCCCTGGTTATTCAGCTTACGACCCAGAGCCGCACAGGCTTCCAGCGAGTCACCGCGTTCGGCGGCCGCGCCGACCAGTTTTTCGATCAATACGGTATTAGCCACACCACGACGTCCGGCGGTATACAAACTGTCTTTCACCGCCACATCGTCATCCACCACCATGGTGGTGACTTTGACGCCGCTTTCGTGCAGCAGCTCGGTAGCGGTTTCGAAATTAAGAATGTCGCCGGTGTAATTTTTGATTATCAGCAGCACGCCTTCGCCGCCATCAATTTGCATGGCGCATTCGAACATTTTATCCGGCGTGGGGGAGGTAAAAATCTCACCCGGGCAGGCGCCGGAGAGCATGCCCTGACCAATGTAGCCGCAATGCATAGGCTCGTGCCCGCTGCCGCCGCCGGAAAGCAGCGCCACTTTGCCCATCACCGGTGCATCTGCGCGGGTGACATACACTGGGTCCTGATGCAGTGCAAGGGAAGGATACGCTTTCGCCAGTCCGGCGAGTTGTTCATTCAGTACGTCTTCAACACGGTTGATCAATTTTTTCATTATTTATGCTCCGCAGACAGTCCTGGATGGCTGCCAAATTCGGGCAGGCATCTGATGTAGGGTATCGGTTTGTACAACGCTACGGCGACCGCTCGCTGCCGATAAGGTAATTTTGCACACGGGTTTGCAAAAGAAAATTGCTGTGAAGAGCGTTTCAATACGAAACATAGCAGCATAATAATGTTCCGTATTGGAACGTCATGGTGCATAAAACAGCGAAAGTGAGAGGTCGGGCGGTATTTGTGCGGAAAGTTTTTGAACGAGTTTTTATGGAAAACAAACCACCTGCAGAACAGGTGGTTTGTAGGCATGGTCGATTTCGGCGTTAACCCGGATAAATTCCGCGATCTTTTCGTGCCAGCAGAATGCGTTCGCAGGCAACGATGTAGGCTGCGGTACGCAGGGAGCAGGATTTCTCAGCTGCTTTTTCCCAAACATGCACCATCGCATCAGTCATAATTTTGTCCATGCGATTGTTGATCTCTTCTTCACTCCAGAAGAAGCTTGCCATATCCTGAACCCATTCGAAGTAGCTGACGGTCACGCCGCCGGCGTTACAGACCACGTCAGGCACAACCACGATACCACGGCTTGCCAGCACATCATCGGCATCCGGATAGGTTGGGCCGTTAGCGCCTTCAAGTACCAGTTTACAGGTCAAGGTTTCCGCACGGTGACGGGTGATCTGACCCTCGAGCGCGGCAGGAATAAGAATATCCATATCCAGGCTCCAGAAGGCCTCGCTGGCGATGGTTTCAGCGCCCGGGAAACCGGCAATCTGTTTGTGCTCTAACTGCCAGGCAGACAACGCGGTCATGTCGATACCTGTGGAGTTAAACAGCGTAGCGGTGTGATCCTGAATCGCGACTACGCGTGCACCAGCTGCCGCGAACAGTCGGGCGGCTTCGCTGCCGACATTACCAAAACCTTGCACTGCAACGCGAGCACCTTCAACTTCGATGTTGGCACGGCGCGCGACTTCCAGACCGCTGACGAAAACGCCGCGACCGGTGGCTTTATCACGACCTAATGAACCGCCAAGGTGAATAGGTTTACCGGTGACCACGCTGGTCACGGTGGTGCCGTGGTTCATGGAGTAGGTATCCATCATCCAGGCCATGACTTTTCCGTTAGTACCTACATCCGGCGCAGGAATGTCTTTCTGCGGCCCAATGATAATGCCGATTTCGCTGGTATAACGACGAGTTAAACGCTCCAGTTCGCCTTCAGACAGCGAGAACGGATCGACGCGCACTCCACCTTTGGCACCGCCGTACGGCAGGTTCAACGCTGCGCATTTGATGGTCATCCATGCGGACAGGGCCATCACTTCATTAAGATCAACATCAGGATGATAACGCACACCGCCTTTGCCCGGCCCGCGGGAGAGGTTATGTTGCACGCGATACCCTTCAAAATGACGGATAGTGCCGTCATCCATCTGCACCGGGATATCGACAATCAGCGCGCGTTTTGGGTGGCGCAGGGTATCCACCCAATGGGAAAGTTCGCCCAGGTAAGGGGCCACACGCTCGATTTGTTGCAGGTAGGTATTCCAGGCAGATGTGCTGCTATCTGAAGCGTAAGATAACTTATCCATGATAAACCTTAGTTATAAAAGTAATATGTTCTTAATTTGGCCGTGGTATACAGTGAATCTCACCATATAAACCTAAATTTAACATTTTTTTCATAGAAGGGCCTGCCCGACCAGCACGAATTATCGCCATGATTAGTATGGGCTTTAACTTGCGATTGAATAGTTATTCTTTGTCTTTGCTTGTATTTGGGTTGTTTTGCAGGGTGCGTAATTTAATATGCAGAATATATAAAAATCGTAATTTGTTAGATTTATGACGCACCTCTAAAAGTAAATAATTTGATAACAAAATGTATTTGCTTTATTGCGGTTAAGCTGAGGTCAGTAGGTTACGGCGATGGTAACGGTATCGGCATAGTTGTCTGGCGTGTAGTTCGCGCTGGGGACGGTGGCGTAAACCGGGTAGGTAGTCGTTGTCCCCGTACCGTTGCCCGCGACGGTATTGAGCGATGTATTGCCCCAGACCGTACCGGAAGGACCTGGCGTCGAACTAAGCTGGTAGGGGACTTTATCCGTATTTGACCCTGTGCCCGCCATCACGCCGGTGCCTGCCGTATTACCGTTGGAGGGCTGAAGCCCGATGGTGTAAGGCGTGTTATTGGAACATGCTACGCCCACGGTATTTGAAGCCGTAAGGTTACGCCCGGTCGCCCTGGCTGGCGCAAAGCTAATATCGGTTGCAGAGGTGATATTGCACTGTTTGCTTACGGTCGCCGATACGGTGAAAGGCAGCCTGGCGGCAACCGTATCGCCACAGGTTGTTGGCGGGAAAAGCAATCCGGGATTGAGAGTGACAAGGGCTGTGGCCGTCGTATAGCTATCCTGATAATTTCCGGGGACGGCTGCGGTTTGTGGCGTGACGATCTGCGCCGATACCGTGAGTGAACCCGTCACTGGCGTCAGATTCAGCAGGTTAAGCTGTACCATGGGAAAAGTGGTTCCCGACTGATACTGGCTGCCCCAGACTTTGGTGCGCCCGCTATCCTGGTAAAGCTGGTATGCCAGCGTTCTGGCAGGCGTTCCGCTTAATGACATATTTCGCGGTGTCACCTGGCCACTGACGGCCGAGGCGCCAATATTAAAACAGAGATTGATCCCTGCCAGCGCGTCACCAAGCTCTTTGGTGCAGGTGTAACTGAACGTCATTGATGACGTTGCGCCTGTCGCAGACAGTGGATTGACCGAACCTAAATTTATGGGTTGCACATTGCTCACCGAACAGGTTACCGCATGGCTAATTGCCGGACAAAAAAGTACGGCAGCGATGAGTAGCAGATGTCTTAACCTCATGAGCGCACTCCTGTTAGTGTGGGCGACAAACCAGCGGGCCTATTTGTACAATCCCCTTTGCTGACACAGGATAGTCAAATTGCACGCGACAACTACCGGTGTCCGTCTCAACGCGCAGCGTGTTGTGCTGCTCCAGTGTGTCGAACCAGGTCATCCCATCAAAGCCAACGACAGACGACTGTCCTTTTCCGCTGATGGCGTAAGCCATGCTGCCTTCAGGAATTGGCTTACCCTGATTGTCGACGAGGATAACCTGCGCAGCACGTACGGGGGTGATGCCAAAACTAACCAAAGTGCCGGAACGATCGGCAGGCGTGGCATTCGTCTCAACGCGTGCGATCCGCATATTGGTGGGGAGATCCATCGGGTCAATACTGATCAGGTTTTTTTGATAACTGTTGAGCGGCGTGACCAGCAGTAGTCCCTGGTCATCGCTGCGACCAATCAGGTTATTTTGCAGTTTGACTGGAACATCAGGCACGCCGTCAGTTGAGACGACGGCAAAACCATTGTTGATTTCCCTTGCTGCAAACAAGCCGCCTCCCATGGTCACCAGCGATCCGGTTGCGCCTGCGTAGCCGTAATGGTTATCTGGTAAACGGCTGAATCCCGCGTACGCTTTACCATAACGCCCCAGATATCCTACTTCTCCCTGGCCACTTTGTCGGGAAGCCTGCTGACTGGCGGCCAGATTCCAGCCCCAACCGCCGTCGGCAGGCGGCGTCTTGCTGGCGTTGAGCTGATAGCCGGTTTCATCGTTGGTGCGTTGTAGCGTGCTGCTGGCGCTCAGATTGTTATCAGTGGTAATCGTTACCATCAGATAGATACTGCGATCGCGGTTATCGTCAATGTTCTGGTTGAGTCCGGCATTCAGTGAGATGCTGTCTGTAACGGATTTGAACCAGCTGGCGTTGGCGTAGCGCACCGCATTTTCGTGTGGATAACGAAACTGCAGATAACTCAGGCTGACATTTCCGGCAGATTCCAGCGAATAGCCAATGACCGTGTTGCTGTTAAGCGTTGGGGGCGGCTCACCATAATGGGTGGCGACATCGCGGTAATCGCCAGAAGTTGCCGTGGTACTGGTACTGAAATTAAACCGTTCGCCGGACCAACGATAACCAAAGCTATACAGAAATCCGTTCTGCCCTGAATCGCTACTTGCGGCAAGTGATGTCGAAAATGTGCCGCTGCGGGTTCCCGGGATCCAGTCGTTACTGAAGCCTGCGTTAATTAGTCCATCGCTGGTTTCTGCGTGAGCCCCGGCGGTCAACGTATTGCTAAACCCGCGACGCCACGTAGCGCTCAATACCGGTGCGCTGGCATAGTCAAAAGAGGAATAACCATAATTTTCGCGTACCGTGCCCAATTCTGCCGACCAGGCGGTTAATCCTTCCCGCAGGAGTTGTTGATCGTTGTAGAACGAGAAATTTTGTACGCTCGTTCTGCCCAGCGCGTCTGTCATCATCACCTGACCCGTTCCCGCGCCGCTGATGTTAGGCATGGTGTTGATCTGAAAACTACCTGCGGGGACTTCTCCGTTGTAGTACCTGACACCGTCCACGTACAGCTCAACGTTTGATGGCAACGTCGCGGATCCCAGATATGCAGGGAGCGGGGTGGTTGGCATATAGGGCTGTAAACCAAAATCGGTGCCTATCTGAATGCCGCCGATACGCGTTGGTCGGGACCAGATGAGTGAGCTTGTCAGGGTATCGCCAACGGTTAACGCCAACATCGTATCAGGAAATGAGGTACGCCAGCTGGTATCAAGGCGCTCAAAGCTGTTATCGGCGTATCCCTCGGTGGAGTACTGCGTCAACTGGGTGGTGCTGAGCACGCCGGCAGCATTGAAGGCGCGAAGTTCACTGAAGGTATTTATTACGCTCTCATCCCCCTGCTGGGTATAGATATCATAATTGAGCAGCGCTCCGCGTGATGTTGTCGCCGTTGGCGCGGTTTCGGTAGGCGAGTTAAGCTGCGTGGTGGCAAGATCGAGTGAACTAAGTGGCGCAGTAAGCGAGAGCGTTTGCAACTGAACGTTGTAGTCAATGGTTAACTGGGGGATATCGTTCAGGCAGACGGCGTTAGTGGCGTCTGGAGCAAAGCGAAAGCCCATTTTACTCAGGGTATTAGCTCCCGCATAAAGCTTTCCATTATCGTAGCCAAAATGTACCAGCCCAACGGGATTCCCATTTAAGGTGACATCGAGATACAAATCGACTCCCGTAATTTGTGAGGTGCTATTAATAACACCATTCTCACTCTGGTTATTATTCAGCGTTTGTGCGCAAACCATTCCCGATATTAATACTCCATTGAGAAAGCAATATTTCACCAGAAGCCAGAATCTGTTACAGATCTTGTACTGTTTTTTGGCCATTGATTGTGACTTCAATTTTCCCGCCATAATGATTATTACTGGCCGACGGGGAGACTATCCAGCGCATTGTTGAGCCTGGTAAAACGTAGCCTAATAGTCCGGGTGTAATGACTTTTTTAGTACCGTCAGGGCTTATAAATGTTGCAGCAGATAACTGTGCATGCCCATTTCCCTGATTACTGACTTCAATAAATTTTTTGCCATCCAGTTGTTGTAATTTCCATTGCAGTTTTGCCTGCGTTTGTGCCGCTGATGTTGGTTGAATGAAAACGGGAACGGAATAATGCAGCACAAACTGAAGCTTATTTTTTTCTACTTTTGCAGGAGGTAACTCATCTATCGACAAACGATAAGCGTCTTCGGCATGTGCCGAGGGAGGGCTTGTGCGAATAACTCGAATCAACTGACGTTCTCCAGGGGCTAATGCCAACATCGGCGGGCTTATCACCAGCCCCTGAGAGGGGGAAAGTTTGTTGTCATAAGCACTTTGACTCCAGCGAAAAACCCGAACCTGGGCATTGAGCACATTTTCACCCGCGTTACTCAACCAGATACCATCGGCATTTTGCGTCGCTTGCAACGTTAACGTGACCGGGGCTATTTGCAGCCCACTGGCAGTGGCAAGGTTGGCGCTCGCAACCATCCCTAGCAGGCATGCGCAGGCACACTGCTTAACAGGCAGTTTTACTCTCATATAGCTTCCTGAAGTTAGTAGTTAACGTTAACCGTTACCGTGTCGGCATAGTCGTCAGGAGTGAAGTTGGCGCTCGGTGCGGTGGCATAAACAGTAAAAGTTTGCACCAGACCGGTCCCTGTCGCTGCTACGCCATTCCCAGGTGCGGTGTCGGTGGCGGTATTTCCCCATACCGGACCTGTTGCTGACGTGCGATTTAGCTGATAGGGCACTTTATCGGTATTGGTAGCAGCGTTAGCCACAGAGGACATGGCGCCCGAGCCCGTCGTCGTCCCTCCATTAGCGGCCGACGGCGCCAGCCCGATAAAATAGGGCGTGGTTTTTGAGCAATTAATTGAAATAGTGTTGCTTGCACTGGTATTTGTCGCCGTGGTATTCACCGGACCAAGTGTGATATTTGAAGCCGAACCCGCTGTCACGGTACAGGCCTTTTGAATCGTCATCAGCACCTGAAATGTTCCGTTAACGGTTGCTGCATTTGCCACAGAGATAATGGAAAAGGCGCAGCAACAAAGAATTAAGCGTTTGTCTAAGACTAGAGCCATATCCTTTACCTTTTTCAAATAACCACATTTATTACTTTAGAAAAACAATAATGTGGCACAAGAAGACATAATTTAACCCTAGAATAAGTATTAGGTGTACGCCAGTTGATCTAATGAATTTTACTTAGGAAAAAGGTGATGTCGTCGACAAAAAAATAATACCAACGGGTGAGTATCTTGTTTTATTTTTATGCTATAGCGGGTGTTAAGTCAGGAGAGTAGGGGGCAACATATTCCTTGGATGGTACTCAAAATAACCACCCAAAAAATGAGAGTTGTATGATTTATCTTACACGTATTACGTAATGGCTACGGGCTGTGGAAAATGACCTTATAACCTTGCTCATTCCAGTGTTGTAGCAGTTCATTTTGTCTGCGGGTTGGCGCGATACCGGTCCAGACAAAAAGCGTTTGCCCAGGGAAAAGTTCAGGTCTTGGCGATTCAATGGGTTCAGCCAGAACGGCAATATGCCAACCAGATTGCGATAAACGCCAGGCTTCGAGCCACAGACGGGTTCTGTCTTCAACATCCCAGGCCATCAGCAGAGCATCCTTTCCTGACTTGCGCCGCGTTTCAGACAGCAGTGTTGCAACATATTCAATCAATGCGCCATCAAGCATGCTGTTCATTATGCGGGATGTATTATGGTCAAGTATCAGCCGTTGACGTACGGGAAGATAAACGTGATCAATCAGCGCATCTACGGGGTGAACGCGACCGAGTGCGGTAATTTTGGCTCGCAGTTTCGGTGGATGCGCCATGCGAAGAATGCTCATCATCTCTTCTTGTAATTGATTCCAGTCGTCGTCAGCTTGACGGGTACTGGTTTCCAGCAACGCCTTAACTTTGCCAACAGGTATGCCATTGCTAATCCAACGTTTTATTTCTTCAATACGCTGAATATCTTCTTCATCAAAGAGTCGGTGGCCACCTTCACTGCGTTGAGGTTTGAGTAAACCGTAACGTCGTTGCCATGCCCGAAGGGTGACAGGATTTATCCCGCAACGTTCTGCGACATCCCCAATGCTGTAATAAGCCATAGTTCCCCCGGACACTCCTGATTCTCCGTCACCGATATGCGGTTCCTGCTACTTTGTACAACATTCATCAAATTGTACAAAACATATATAAGATTCTAGCAAAATTAAGATTTACTTTACTATCATGCAAGGAGTAAATGCTGTTTTTTTATGTTCAGCATGAGGGCGGTTGTGGTGATTGTTGATTTATAACAATGCGTTAGTTATTTTGACGCTGAGAAATCATTTTTCTCTGGCCATGCAACAGATGGAATACCATTCAGGCAGGCTTGTGCAAAAAGGTTACCCTGGAAGATTTCAATGCCCGCGGATTCAAGCCACATCCACTCTTCGGGTTTTTCAACGCCGACTGCGGAAATCATAATTTCCAGTGACGCGCAGCATTTGATAATTGCCTGAATGATAGCCTGCCGCGGTCCACTTTTATGCACATCCGTGATCAGCTCGCGGCTTATCTTAATTCGGTCGGGTTGAAAACGAGACAGAAGCTGAAGCCCGGCAAAACCTGCCCCAAAATGGTCTATCGCCACACAGATCCCCGCAGCCTTGAGTGACTTCACGGCCTGCGCGAACGTATCAAAGCGAGAAATAACTTCACTTTCGGTAAACTCTACAATGATTTGTTCAGGCACTAGCCCGTGCGCAGCGATTTCGTTTATAAGAAAGCTGACTGCATTGGGTTTGTTTACCAGGGTCATGGGGAGCAGATTGACTGACAGCATTTTGTCGTTAAGTCCCAGCGCGCTTGCCATTGCAAAAGCAGTCTTTTTGCTCTGCAGATCCGCGGTATACAGTTCCTCAGGATTTAAGTTGTCAAAATAAGTTGCGGGCGTTTCACCGTCTCTACCACGAATAAGTGCTTCCAGAGCAATGACGCGTTGCGACATAGGATCGATAATTGGTTGAAAAGCAAAGCTGAAATCGATATCGGATGGGAGTGTGTTTTCATCCAGGAGAGTACAAGAGTTGTCGGCAATAAAACTCCAGCAATCCGGCGCTGGTATTTCAAAATAGCTCGATTTTTCCGTCGCAAGGACAAATGTGCGGAAAAACTGTAACGCCCTGTCATCATAGGTGAGCTGAAATTTTGATGTTCCCTTATTCAGCACAGCTTGCAGAACGTCATTGCGTTCATGTTTTTGTAGATCAAATAACTCCATTCCCACTTTTCCGAATCTTCTCGCAGGAGCGTAATCACACATCAGCTCAACGATATTGTGGTGCCGTGGATCGTTACAAATACAACAATAAATCTCTTTTACCTGCTCCTCAGGGCCTTCAAGCAGTTGGAAAAAGTGGTGACCGTTAAAGAGTAAGATTCCCGTAACATCAGATCGCCTGTTTTTGATATTTGCGGCTGTCACCATATCCTCAAGCGCTTTGATGGGGGCGTCATCACGTAGATGGCTGCGGTAAATAATGGTCGTGAGCATGGACAGTCCGGGAATAAGGGAGAGGAAGATATATGACAGTATCAGACAACCCAGGTTATGTCCTGATTTTAATACATTATTCTAACTTTAATTTCACAATTGAACGGTCTGATTAAGATGAAATTTAGCCATGTTACGACGTGGTTTGTACAGTGATCCTAATGTTTATATCAATCGATATAATTATAACTAATTGATTTATATCATTTAGCACATTTTGGTAAAAACAAATTAATCTTGTTGTACACATTTTTGGTACAACTTTGCTACTGTTATAAAACTTAATATTCACCAGCATTTTGATACAGGAGCATGACATGCAGCAGCATAACGTTCGCACTGATACTGCAAGCGCGATTTCTCGTTACTTTGCAAAGGCGCATCTGCCAACTCAACAGGAAACATTGGGAGAAATCGTCACTGAGATACTCAAAGATGGACGTAATCTGAACCGCAAATCACTTTGCACTAAGCTTTTGTGTCGTCTTGAAAAAGCATCAGGGGAGAAAGAACAAAAACATTACAATGCGTTAATTGGTCTGCTCTTTGAATAAAATAAACCCCTTATATGATAGGGGTAAGTAGTGAAGGCGTTATGAAGAAAACTGATAGTGAACGCTTGAAACATGAAATTACAGGTTTGGCTGTGCTAGAAATTCTGCGAATGCATAGAGACGTTTCGTTAGCTGCAGTGATTAAGCAATTGCGACTTATGCAGGCCAGTGAAATAGATGGCACACGCAAGCAATTAATTGACAGCGTTATCAATGATTTTACAAACATTAATCCGGAGAAAATAAGCAGAAAACCGGATAAAACCAGAGATGAGAGTGCATTCAGTGCCAGCAAAAACCCTAAATTACATTAAAGATAATCTTCCAGACTATACAAGCGAGGTTACCATGCTCCATGAAATTAATGTCCACAACGTAATGACGGATAAAGCTTTATCAAGTTACTTCCATAATGCAGGTGAGCTATTAGCAGATGAGTCTGTGGTATTGGGGCAGGCGGTAACAAATGTAATTCTGGCAGGTGATAATGTTAATAATAAAAACATCATTTTAAGCCTGATTGGTTCTCTGGAGTCAACTGTTGACGTTGTCCAGGCAGATGTTATCAGAAAAACCCTGGAAATAGTGTTGCGCTACACAGCTGACGACGTTTAATAAGTCTTCATATTAACAAAATATGTACAGTACCCTTGTTATATGCTGAAAGCCCTTATGCTAAGCATTTTTTGAATTAAGACTATACATAGCACCCCTCTAAATCAATTATGATTTTTCATTGAGGCCATAATGATGAACATCGTTCAGGAACATACTCTAAACGCAGAGTTATGGATTGATGATATTTTTGTCAGGCAAGGGTTAATGAATATTCTTGCAGATATCATTTTTGAAGATGACAATGCGCGACTTGTATTCTTTACCGCGAATCACTTTGAGGCGGTAAAAAAGCAAAATTACAATCTGAAAACGCATCGTCTGGTATTGCTGATTGATGGTCATTTGTATCAGTATCTTAATGATGTTTCGCTTTACAGACTACCAGTAGATATCGGAGTTGCCTCAATCAAACAATTTATTATTGATATTACTCGTGCTGGTGGTAATCACGAGAATCAATCTGATTCAAATATCTCATTAACCGCGAGAGATAAATATATTTTAACGCAGTTAGGAGAAGGTCGAACTATTTTTGAGATATCCGCATTGTTAAATCTACACTTAAAAACGATTTACCAGGCCCGGCAGAATCTGATCAAGAAGCTTGGTTGTTCTGGGCTGATTGATTTTCAGGGAATACTGCGAGCGCAAATATTCCGCAACTGGCTGGAACATGCCTGAGTAAATCGACAGTTCGAACTTACTGTTGAGGGGGTACGACAGGGCTAATGGCCCTGTCGCGATATTAATAAAACTTCGCTACTCAGTCACCAGTTCATTGATACCCTTCTGCTGATGATGCTTTTTACTCAGCGAGAAGTAGCCAAATATTAGTGTTATTACCACGATGCTCGCCATAATCAGGAAGATTTCCTGATAGCCCACTTTATCAAACAACTTACCGACAGGCAGTGACAGCACGATGATGCCAATGGAACTGGCGATATTGAAGCCAATAAGATATATCGTTGACGACAGGCGCTTATCAAAATTCGCTACGCTGAATTTAAACACTGAAATAACAAACAGTGGGACCTCCAGCGCATGGAGCATTTTAATCAAAGAGATAATATATATATCGGTGAACAGTGCTGACCCCAGGATTCGACAGGTCATGATTGTTCCACCCAGCAGCAATGCGGATTTAGGCCCGATGCGGTTAATCAGGAACGGAACCAGCGCCATACCGACGGCCTCCATAAAGACTTGTACCGAGTTGAGGTAGCCGTATACGCGTGGTGCCAGTTCGGGATCGTCAAATAAGCTGGCGTAAAACACCGGGAACATCTGCTGATCGTAGATGCTATAGAACGACCAGGTGCCGACGACAAAGATAACGAAAAACCAGAACTGCGAATCTTTAAAGATGGTGAGAAAATCCTTTCGGGTCAGCGCGTCTGGCTCGGGCGAACGTGTATCCGTGGATGCCGGGGCCGGTGCGTCGGTTTTGAACACCACGTTAATCACCAGGAATAACACCCCCATGACCGACACGCACCAGAAGTTAATGTGTGGGTTGATGCTGAAGAAGATACCGCCAACAAAAGTCCCTGCGGCGTAGCCAAGCGATCCCCAGAAACGAGCAGTGCCGAATTCAAAGTTGAATTTACGGCTCACTTTCTCGACGAAGCTTTCCACCAGACCGCAACCGGCGAGATAGCCAAGGCCAAAGAAAATGGCGCCTAGCACCATGCCAAGCTTGAAGTTGGAGACCAGCAGCGGTTCATAAACATAAATCAGGAACGGACCGCTGAGCGTGATGACAGTCCCCATCATCCAGATAAGGGGTTTGCGGGTACCGAGCTTATCCTGCAGAAAACCGTAGCCCAGCATAAACAGCATGCTGAAAAACTGGTTTACGGCATACAGCATTCCCAGCTCCGTTCCGGACAGGCCAAGTTTATTTTTTAGCCATATTGCATAAAAAGACCACCACAACGACCAGGCGGCAAAGAAAAAGAGCAGATACCCGGATGAGTATCGATATTTATCATTACTGAACGGCATATTTATCTTCATGATTTTTCCAATCCAGATCAGGTCATTGTAAGGTCTTTCTGATACGACGTAACGAGTGCGCTTTATTACGAGGTAATCGTTCTCCGTAGCGACGGTTGCGACTGAATAAAGCTGCTCAGGTGTTGGCTGTCGGGAAACGCGCTTAGCGCGCCACGCCGGGTGGTCGCCAGAGCACCACAAGCGCTGGCCTGCTCGATAAGCGGAAGTAGCGTTGACGTCGATGTGGGCCAGCCTTCTCCGGCGAGTGCCGCCAGCAGCCCGGCCATAAAGGCATCACCGGCGCCGGTGGTATCGATGCTGTCGACGTGATAGCCGCTTAAAGTCAGCCTATGGTTTTGCCAGAAAGCGATTGCGCCATCGGCGCCGCGGGTGATGATTTTCAGGCGTGCGGGAAAATCAGCCAGGCGTTCGCAGGCGCTACTAAGACAGTCAGTTTGTGTTAGCCATAGCAGCTCTTCTTCCGACATCTTCAGAATGTCGCTCTGCCGGGCAAACTCGCTGACAAGGTCAAACATCTGCATCTCGTTGCTCCACATCTGCGGACGCAGATTAATGTCAAAGCTCAGCGTACCGCCGGCCTGTCGCAATGCGGCCATTGCCTGAGTGAGGGTGGCGCGGCACTCAGGGGCAACCAGCGCCAGCGAGCAGAAGTGCAGAATATCGGCACCAAAGTCGGGCAGACTCGCCGGGCTGAGAAATTGATCGGCAGACGGATTAACTAAAAACTCAAACTGCCGCTCACCGTTGGGAGCCAGTGAAACCAGTACGGTACTGGTGTGCTGTTGTGCATCAAACTCCAGACTTCCTGTATCCACCTGCGCTGTTACCAGCGTCTGATGCAGAAAGCGGCCAAAAGTGTCATTGCCCACACGGCCGATAAAGCCGCTGTCATGGCCGAGGCGGGCGACGCCGATGGCCACATTGAAGGGCGCGCCTCCCGCACAGGCTTCAAACTGCATATTGTCGCGCGGTAGCAAATCCACCACGGCATCTCCGAGCGTCCAGATTGTCATTATTTTTCCCCAAAGCAATGAGACGGGTGGTTAATTGGCGGCGAGCGGCCAGGCATGCCCGTTATTAAAAATGGCATGTCCGTTCTGGCTAAATAAGGTCAGTTGGCGATCGTCCGGTTCAGGATAAATACGACTGCTAAGGGTGTACTCGCCGTGATTAACAAAGACTTCTACCGACGAACTATCGATAAATAGACGTAGGTCCAGCACATCATTGGCGGGCAGCGGTACGCTACGGCAGCCCGACAGGCCGTGTTGCGGATAGCGGCGTTCCAGCACCAGACGCTGTGCCTGGGTATCGACGAAGACGCGTAGCCCGTCACCCAGCGCGATGCCATACTGTTCAGCATGGCTGCGGGCGATATCGAGGCTCAGTTCGACTTCGAGAGCATGCGCCTGTTCTTCTACCATCAGGGTGCGATTGTTCAGGTCACTGACCGGCCAGACATGAAGCTGACCGCGTAATGTCTCCAGCTCTTTGACCGGGTTCATGCGCAGCCGCAGATCTGCATCGAGCGTCACTTCCCGGGGAAGAGTAAGCATGCCCGCCCAGCCGTCGGCCTGTTCTGGCATCGGCGACTCCCACATGGACAGCCAACCGATCACCACGCGGCGACCGTCCGGAGTGATAAATGACTGAGGGGCGTAAAAATCATGCCCGTGATCCATCTCCTGGAAGGGTTGGGTAACGTGGAACTGATGGTTATCCTGCCATTCGCCGACCATATAGCCGCTCTGGAACAGGTTACGGTAATCGTATCCGTCCGCGGCGATGCCCTGCGGCGAGAACATGAAGACGAGCTTATCGTTCAGTGGGAAGAGGTCAGGGCACTCCCACATGTAGCCCATGCCGTCATCGGCCCTGCCGAGCGTGCTGGCAAACTGCCAGTGCTGTAGATCCTGCGAGTGATAGAGCTGCACTTCGCCCACGTCATCGACCCGGGCACCCACCACCATGTACCAGTTGTCTCCCTCTTGCCAGACTTTCGGATCGCGAAAATGGTGTACGCCTCGCGGGGTATCCAGAATCATGCCCTGGCGTTCAAAGTGAATCCCGTCGGTGCTGGTGGCCAGGCACTGTACCTGATACAGGTTTTCCTCTTTCGCCTCGCCGTCAAACTTGTGTCCGGTGTAGATAAGGGCCAGCTTATTGCCTTCAACCACCGCTGAACCGGAAAAACAGCCGTCTTTATCTTCCGGCCCTTCAGGTGCCAGTGCGATGGGTAAGTGCTCCCAGTTCACCATATCGCGGCTGCGCGCATGGCCCCAGTGCATTGGTCCCCAGACCGGCTGCCACGGATAGTGCTGATAGAACGCATGGTAGTAACCATCAAACCAGGACAGGCCGTTAGGGTCATTCATCCAGCCAGCCGGAGGGGCGAGGTGATAGCGTGGATACCAGCGCGGGTTTACAAGGTCTTTCTGCTGGTTTAAGGCTTCGTTGGCTTTGGAAAGTAGTGATGTCATTTGCTGGTCCCTGTAAGTGAATTGAGCAAAAGATAACGTTAACATTCTCGGTTTTCTCGCGAATTTGATGGTAATATCGATGTTAATCACAAAAGTTAACGTTAACATTTTGCGAGTGTTATCAAGATCGCATTTTCAGACCCGGCAGGATGAACGCCGTCAAAGGAGAGGGTATGGCATCTTTAAAGGATGTGGCGCAACGGGCTAACGTCTCGTTAATGACCGTATCGCGAGCGATTAACGAACCCGAACGACTGCGGCCAGAAACCTATAAAAAGGTGATGGAAGCGGTAGATGCGCTGGGGTATGTCTCCGATCTCTCAGCGAAAAAAATTCGTGGCGCGAAAACCACGGCTAACACTATCGGGGTGTTAGCGCTGGACACCATGACCACGCCATTTTCCGTGGAGATAACGCTTTCTATCGAAGAGACCGCGCGGGCGCACGGTTGGAATAGCTTTGTGGTGAATATGTTCAGCAATGACCAGCCAGAGAAAATGGTGGATCTGCTGCTGGCGCATCGCCCTGACGGCATTATCTACACCGCGATGGGGCTGCGTCAGGTTCCCGTGCCGGAAAAGCTGCATAAGTATCGTTGCGTGCTGGCGAACTGCGAAAGCATCAGTGGCCCTTTTCCCACCTATATTCCTGATGATGAGCAAGGGCAATACCTTGGCGTGAAAGCGCTGTTGGCCGCAGGCTACCGTCGGCTGCTGTGCATCCACCTGCCAAAAGGGATTGTGGCCACCGATCGCCGCCGGGCGGGAATGGTGCGCGCCTGTCGTGAAGCGGGCGTCGACCCTGATGCCATGTTCCACCACTATCTTCCGGCGGGCGAGAGTCACCATATTGATGCGGCGGAGATTGCCGGGCATTACCTGAGTGGCACGCGTCCGATGTTTGATGCGGTGGTATGCGGTAACGACCGCGTGGCTTTTGTTATCTACCAGGTCTTGCTGGGGCGAGGGCTGCGCATTCCGCAGGATGTTGCCGTACTGGGCTATGACAACATGGTAGGCACCGGCGAGCTGTTTTTGCCGCCGCTATCCACAGTACAGCTGCCGCATTATGAAATTGGCCGTCTCAGTGCACTGCATCTTATCCAGGGGCTCGATCACCGCGATACCGTGCGGGTAGACAGCCCCTGGCTTCCACGCGCCTCAATATGAGTACGTTCACGTGGCAACTGCTGCTTTGCCAAAATAGCTCAGCCTTTTTGGTCATCGTGTTTGGTGCCAACTTTCAGATGCACCACAGCGGGAACCTCTGAGATGCTATAAAATAAAAAATCCACGCAATTGCGTGGATTTTATGGGGTTTCCCATTTTTCATGCGATTCACTGAGATCGCATGAGACAATAGAAACGGCTTAGACGTTGAACAGGAAGTTCATGATATCGCCATCTTTGACGATATAGTCCTTACCTTCGGCACGCATTTTCCCAGCTTCTTTCGCACCTTGCTCACCTTTATAGGTGATGAAATCTTCAAACGCGATGGTTTGTGCGCGGATAAAGCCTTTCTCGAAGTCGGTATGGATTTTACCTGCGGCCTGCGGAGCCGTGGCGCCGACAGGAATGGTCCATGCACGGACTTCTTTCACGCCAGCGGTGAAGTAGGTCTGCAGGTTCAGCAATTCGTAACCAGCACGGATAACGCGGTTCAGGCCCGGCTCTTCCAGACCCATTTCAGCCATGAATTCTTCACGGTCAGCATCATCGAGTTCTGCGATGTCAGCTTCAACGGCAGCGCAAACGGCAACCACAACAGAACCTTCGGCTGCCGCGATTTCGCGCACTTTGTCGAGGTACGGGTTGTTCTCAAAACCGTCTTCGTTGACGTTAGCGATATACATGGTTGGCTTCAGGGTCAGGAAGCTCAGGTATTTGATGGCCGCTTTGTCTTCGTCAGTCAGCGTTTTCAGCGCGCGCAGCATGCCGGCGTTTTCCAGCTGTGGCAGGCATTTTTCCAGCGCAGCCAGTTCCGCTTTAGCGTCTTTGTCACCGCCTTTGGCCTTCTTCTGCACACGATGGATAGCACGCTCACAGGTATCCAGGTCAGACAGCGCCAGTTCGGTATTGATAACCTCGATGTCGTCAGCCGGATCCACTTTGTTATTAACGTGGATGATGTTGTCGTTTTCAAAGCAACGCACCACGTGGCCGATAGCTTCGGTTTCACGGATGTTGGTAAGGAATTGGTTACCCAGACCTTCACCTTTGGACGCGCCTTTTACCAGACCGGCAATGTCGACGAATTCCATCGTTGTAGGCAGGATACGCTGTGGTTTGACGATTTCGGCCAGCTGATCCAGACGCGGATCGGGCATCGGGACAACACCCGTGTTCGGCTCGATAGTACAGAACGGGAAGTTTGCCGCTTCAATACCCGCTTTTGTGAGCGCGTTGAACAGGGTGGATTTGCCTACGTTTGGCAAACCGACGATACCGCATTTGAATCCCATGTTTAAATCACCTTAATCTTTTGATATTCAACCTATTATGGAAAACAGATTGTAGAAATGTAAATAACTTTGCCTATTATACACAGCACGCGAGAAAAATGCCGCACATCACTGCTTATTGCGCTTTAAAGGTGTGTAACCGGCTCGTAGCTTTGGTCAGGCCATCTTTGAACAAAATCTCGGTACAACGTGCCGCTTCGTCAATCGCTTCATCAATTAACTTCTGTTCTGAAACAGGCGGTTTGCCTAAAACAAATCCGACAACTTTGTTTTTATCGCCCGGATGGCCAATTCCAACGCGTAAACGATGAAAGTTGGGGTTATTACCTAATTTGCTAATGATGTCTTTCAGGCCATTATGTCCGCCATGACCTCCGCCAAGCTTAAATTTGGCGACGCCAGGAGGCAGGTCTAATTCATCGTGCGCGACCAAAATTTCATCGGGGTTGATACGATAAAAACTGGCCATCGCACCGACGGCCTTGCCGCTAAGATTCATAAATGTGGTCGGTACCAGCAGACGGACATCTTCACCTTCAAGCGTTACTCGGGAGGTGTAACCGAAGAATTTCGGCTCATCGCGCAGGGGGGCGCGTAATCTCTCTGCCAGTAGATCGACATACCATGCGCCTGCGTTGTGTCGCGTTGCCGCATACTCTGCGCCGGGGTTCGCCAGGCCGACAATCAATTTAATCGCCACGTGTTTTGTCCTGAGTGTTTCGATAAACGACGTGTAGTTTACTGTCTGATGGTGCGCTTGACAAAAAACTGCGTGCTTATCGCCAAAAGCTGAATAATTGCACAAATGGACTATTAGAAAATGAGTATGTTCAGTGGCTTATTTGTAAAGTTTTGTTGCATGAGTGTTTGTAATTGTGATCGCTCCCGCACTTGCGAACGGCAGTGTTGTCTATACTTTACACATAAGGATTAGGGGTATTCCCTGTAACAACCCAAAGTTCCGGAGGTGACACATGAAACGCAAAAACGCTTCGCTACTCGGTAACGTGCTCATGGCTTTAGGGTTGGTGGTAATGGTTGTGGGTGTGGGTTATTCAATTTTAAACCAGTTGCCGCAATTTAATCTGCCGCAGTTTTTCGCACATGGTGCGGTGCTCAGTATTTTTGTTGGCGGTATTCTCTGGTTAGCAGGTGCCAGAGTGGGTGGACACGAACAAATCAGTGACCGTTACTGGTGGGTACGTCATTATGACAAACGCTGTCGTCGTGGTGACACCAATCACCGTCATAACTAAATCCTCCCTCTGTTGAGAGGGTGGTGGTCAGAATGAAGAGCCTCGGTTATAAAACCAGGGCTCTGCTTGTTTATGATCATTGCTTAAACTGGATGCGACAGAATAAGAGAAGAATTATTCGAATAACCGGTAATGTAATGCTCTAATCGTGCTATCTGCATCGTCAGCCGGTAACAGGATGCACAGGTTGTCGTTCGATGCTCCATGGCAAATCATTCGTATCGTATGCTCTTCAAGCCAGGCAAAAACGTCTTTGCAAACTCCCGCAGCCTGTGTGAGTTGATTCCCCACCAAAGTGACCAACGCCAGCCCGGTTTCCACTTCCACGCGACAGTGGGAGGATAATGCGGTAAACAATGCGGTGGTCAGCACATGGTCTTCACCTGAGGTTGCATGAGTGGCGTCCAGCGCCAGCGCAATACTATTCTCTGAGGTTGTAACCAAATCCACCGTGACAGCGTGGCGAGCTAAAATGGCGAAGGACTGCGCCAGGAAAGAGCAGGAAGGTTGCTTCTCCAGACTGTGTAACCGTAACAGCGTCTGTTTACGACGCACGGCGAGCGCACGATAGCGAGGTGGATTATCGGTGGTGTTGTGCACCAACGTACCTCCGGCGGCAGTATCCTTACTTGAGCCAACAAAGACCGGAATGCTTTTACGCATTGCCGGGAGTAGCGTAGCCGGGTGGAGGACCTTCGCACCGTAGGCGGCCATATCGCTGGCCTCGGAAAATGAGATATGGTCGATTCGTTTGGCCCGCGGCGCAATGCGTGGGTCGGTGGTGTAGATCCCTGCGACGTCGGTCCAGATGTCAACGCGTGTGGCGTGAAGCGCCTCACCGAGAAGCGTAGCCGTGTAATCACTACCGCCGCGTCCAAGCGTTGTGGTGTGTCCTGCGGCATCACGCCCGATAAATCCCTGAGTCACCATAATCGCTTGCTCAAGACGAGGGCGCAGGTGAGTCTCCACCTGGTGGTGCAGTGTGCCAAGCTCGGGTTCGGCGCAGCCGAAGTTCGCGTTAGTACGCATCACGCTGCGGGCGTCAAACCACCCGGCCTCGGCCTGCCGTTCACGTAAGACTTCAGTAAACAGTAGTGAGGACATCAGCTCGCCATGGCTGACTAATTCATCGCTTAACGCATCAGACGGTGAAACCATCGCCGTTTGTGCAAGACGCTGTATGTTGTTGAGAAGATTATCGATTTCCGTGCTGATAACGGAAGGCTGCTTCAGGCGGGAAATAATTTTGTATTGGATGGCGCGTAAAGTCTCAAGCTTATCTAATTGTTGATGCGTTTCCAGACCTTCAGAAAGCTCGACCAGTAAGTTTGTCACGCCTGCTGAAGCAGACAAAACGACTAAACGGACATCTTGATCAGCAAGGACAATGCTGGCGCTTCGGTTCATCGCATCAAAATCAGCGACGCTGGTGCCGCCAAATTTGGCAACGACGGATGGTGGATAAATGTGAGTCATAACAATCTCATATCAGGGCGCCATAAAAGTATGGCTAGAAAATTTTCATTCTCGGCATAAGGGAACAAAGTTCGCCTTACGAAATGTCCGCCCGCGAACATTTCTGCTGACAACCCAGGGTATACCTGTTGTCGATAACGAGTGTCGCCTGTACGCGTTACCGGGTGCTGCGCATTAATTTTATTTACAAAGCCTGCAAATAAGCGCGCCATACTAAGTGATTTATATTAAGGGATCGACTTTTTTATTCGGTTTATAGGCAAATAAGTGAAAAATCATGTCGTAACAAGAAAGTGCCTACATTATTAATGGTAAAAACGTGTAAAAAAATAATAAAAACATGAAAATCTCATGGTTTTTATTACATTGTCTGCGTTGCAATTAGCGACAACATTGTTAATTAAATAGCTATATTTCTTTAGGATTTAGTAATGGCGGATGGTCTTTGTGCTTTGATTTTTAAGGGGAAAGTTGTTATTTCTGATGCAAGGAAATAAATGATTGAGTCCTAAGCTAAAACAACATATATTAGCCGCGCTTTTTTACAGGTAATCCTTATAACCATTTATTCAATCAGGCGTTAATCTACACCTGGTTGTAGGAGTGATATGATGACGGATAAAGTCCGTATTGATACTTTAAGTGCTAATTCATTACCACAGAGCAATGATACCTTTTTAGCAAGACAGGCTGAGTTTGAATCTAATGTCCGCAGCTATCCACGTAAACTGCCATTAGCAATCGCTAAAGCGCAGGGCGTCTGGATTACTGATGTAGAAAATAATCAATATCTTGATTGCCTGGCAGGTGCCGGAACCCTGGCGCTTGGTCATAACCATCCTGAAGTGCTGCAGAGCATTCAAAGTGTCATCACAAGCGGCTTACCGTTACATACGCTTGACCTTACCACGCCGTTAAAAGATGAATTCTCATCATATTTACTTTCTTTATTACCGGGCCAGGGCAAAGAATATTGCCTGCAGTTCACCGGTCCGTCCGGCGCAGATGCCGTTGAAGCGGCGCTGAAGCTGGCGAAGAAAGTTACTGGTCGTTCCAGCATCATCAGTTTCTCCGGTGGCTACCACGGGATGACACACGGCGCGCTGTCCGTGACCGGTAACCTGTCGCCGAAAGAAGCGGTCAGCAATATGATGGCGGAAGTGCAGTTTATGCCGTATCCACATCAGTACCGTTGCCCGCTGGGTATCGGCGGCGAGGCTGGCGTTAAAGCATTAACCTATTACTTCGAAAACCTGATCAACGACGTTGAAAGCGGCGTGCGTAAACCTGCGGCCGTGATCCTTGAAGCCGTGCAGGGCGAAGGCGGCGTGAACCCGGCTCCGGTCGAATGGCTGCAACGCATTCGTAAAGTGACTCAGGAACACGGCATTCTGCTGATCATCGATGAAGTTCAGGCTGGCTTTGCACGTACCGGTAAACTGTTCGCCTTCGAACACGCCGGTATTGAACCTGATATCATCGTGATGTCCAAAGCGGTTGGCGGCGGTCTGCCACTGGCGGTACTGGGCATTAAAAAGCAATTCGATGCGTGGGCTCCGGGCCACCACACTGGCACTTTCCGCGGCAACCAACTGGCGATGGCGACCGGTCTGACAACGCTGAAGATCCTCAAAGACGACAAGATTGCCGATAAAGTTGCCGCCCAGGGCGAATGGCTGAAAGGCAAACTGACTGACCTGCAGAAACGCTACCCGGTTATCGGTCAGGTGCGTGGTCTGGGCCTGATGATCGGCCTGGAAATCGTGAAGCCGAACGAAGCGCAGGATCATATGGGTTGCTACCCGGCTGATGGCGAGCTGTCTGCGTTGCTGCAGAAGAAATGCTTCGAAAACGGGCTGATTCTGGAGCGTGGTGGCCGCAACGGCTGCGTGCTGCGTCTGCTGCCGTCTCTGCTGATCACCAACGCTGAGCTGGAAATTTTCCTCGATAAATTCGAAAACGCCCTGCTGGGCGCTGGCGTGAAGCCGGTTTAAACGGAGTTGGATCGAATGTCAGACGTAAACCCGATTCTGTCCGGCTCGGCGCAAAGCATCGCCGCCTATCAGGACGCTATCGAGCAGAGTACGCAAGCGGTCGTTGAATGGTTGAAGCAGCCTGAGATGTATCAGGGCAAAACCGTTGAGCAACTGCGTGAACGTATCAACCTGAATTTTACGTCTCAGGGCCTGGGCAACCAGGCCGCTATTGAGCGTGCGGTTGAATACTTTCTCAAAGACAGCCTGTTGGTTCACCATGCTCAGTGCGTGGCGCACCTGCACTGCCCAAGTCTGGTGATTAGCCAGGCGGCGGAAGTGCTGATCAACGCCACTAACCAGAGTATGGACTCCTGGGACCAAAGCCCGTCGGCCACGATCATTGAGATCAAACTGATCGAATGGCTACGTGAGCAGGTGGGTTATGCGGCAGGCGATGCGGGCGTATTCACCAGCGGCGGCACCCAGAGTAACCTGATGGGCCTGATGCTGGCGCGCGACGCCTTCTTTGCTCGCCAGGGACATTCCATTCAGCAAGATGGTCTGACCGGTGATCTGAGCAAAATTAAAGTGTTCTGCTCTGAAAGCGCGCACTTCTCCGTGCAGAAGAACATGGCGCTAATGGGGCTGGGCTACCGCTCCGTCACCCAGGTGAAGACCGATGCGTTTTCACGCATGGATCTGGCTGACCTGAAAGACAAGCTGGCCCAGGCGAAAGCCAACGGCGAGCAGGTGATGGTCATTGTCGCGACGGCTGGCACGACAGATGCGGGCGCCATCGATCCGTTAGCGGATATTGCGGCGCTGGCGGCAGAACATCAGATCTGGATGCACGTGGATGCGGCATGGGGCGGGGCGTTACTGCTTTCTGAGCAGTATCGTCACTTCCTCAACGGCCTTGAGCTGGCAGATTCCGTGACGCTGGATTTCCACAAGCAGTTCTTCCAGACCATCAGCTGCGGTGCGTTCCTGTTAAAAGATGCGCGCCACTACGAGCTGATGCGTTACCAGGCGGCGTACCTGAACTCTGATTTCGATGAAGAGGCTGGCGTACCAAACCTGGTATCGAAGTCGCTGCAGACCACGCGTCGTTTCGATGCGCTGAAGCTGTGGATGGGCCTCGAAGCGCTGGGCAAAAAGCAGTATGCCGAAATCATTGATAATGGCGTAACGCTGGCGCGTGATGTTGCTGAGTTTGTCAAAACCCAGTCGCATCTTGAACTGGTGATGGAACCACAGCTGGCAAGCGTGCTGTTCCGCTTCCGTCCTGAAAGCGATGATATGGCGTTCGTTGCGCTGCTGAACCAGCGTATTGGCGACGTGCTGCTGGCTTCCGGTAGCGCCAACGTCGGCGTGACCGAAGCGGATGGCATCACCTGCCTGAAGCTGACGCTACTGAACCCGACGGTGTGCCTGGAGGATGTGAAAGTCCTGCTGGCCAGCGTTAAGGCAACGGCATTGAGCATTTTAAACGCGTAATTGCCTGGTGGCACTGCGTTTACCGGGCCTACGGGTTCGGTGCAATGTTTGGGTTTTGTGGGCCGGATAAGCGAACCTCATCCGGCAATAAAAAGGCTCCCGTTCACGGGAGCCTTTTTGCTATTTAATATCCGCTAAAGCGGCGTCTTTATTCGGGAAGAATGCCAGACGACCGGGGATCGGCTGAATACCCGCGCGCGCCATGGTGCGCAGCGGCTGAAATTCCAGGTTAGATACCCGCAGCTCGCAGCCTTCAGGCAGTTTTTTCACAAAACGCTGGAAAGCGTCCAGACCACCGGCATCCAGTACCGGGACCGCGTCCCACTTCAAGACTACGATGCGTTTACCTTCAATACGCGACTCGAGATCGGTAAATAATCCTTCCGCCGCGGCAAAGAATAGCGGGCCAATGACGCGCAACACCAGCACATCGTCCGGTACGTCTACGTTGACCGGCGCCAGACGCGTCATGCGCGCAATACGACGCATAAACAGTAGAGATGCAAGAACGATACCGACGCTGATGGCGATAACCATATCGAACAGCACCGTCAGCGACATACACATCAGCATGACGATGATGTCGTCTTTCGGCGCATGACGCAGCAAATCCACCACTTTATGCGCTTCACTCATGTTCCATGCCACCATTAGCAGCAGGGCGGCCATGGCGGAAAGCGGTAACCAGGAAAGCAGCGGTGCAAGCACCAACAGGGCTAGGATCACCAGAATCGCATGGATAACCGCTGAGATTGGCGATGTTGCACCCGCGCGGACGTTTGCCGCAGAACGGGCAATTGCCGCCGTGGCGGTGATACCGCCAAAGAACGGTGCGACGATGTTGCCCAGTCCCTGACCAATCAGCTCACTGTTAGCTTTGTGTTTGGTGCCGGTCATCCCATCGAGTACGACGGCGCACAGCAGAGATTCGATCGCCCCGAGCATTGCCATCGAGAATGCTGCCGGTAACAGCGCCTGTAACGAGCTCCAGCTCAGCGTAAAGTTTGACTCTGGCATATTCCACGGTAATACCAGTTGCGGCAGCAACTGTGGGATACCATTGCCCTGCGAGCCGTCAGCCAGAATATAGTGGAACTGAGATCCGATGGTGGCGACATGGCCGCCGGTCAGGTTCACGATACCCATTACCGCACAGCCTGCCAGGAGTGCGGGAAGGTGGCCCGGTAATCGGATACCCAAACGCGGCCAGAAAATCAGGATCCCCAGTGTCACCATGCCAATCGCGGCATCACCCACGTTGATGGTCGGCAAAGCCATAAATAGCGCGCCCACCTTCTGCAAATAGTGCTCTGGCACGTGGGTCATTTGCAGGCCGAGAAAATCTTTAATCTGCATAGTACCGATGGTGATACCGATACCTGAGGTAAAACCTAACGTCACGGAGACCGGAATATATTCGATCAAACGACCAAAGCGGGCGAGGCCGAAAAGGATCAGGAATATCCCGGACATGAGTGTGGCAACCAGCAGGCCTGCCAGCCCAAACTGTTGCGACACCGGATACAGAATCACCACGAAGGCGGCGGTTGGGCCAGATACGCTAAAGCGCGAGCCCCCGGTAAGGGCGATAACAATCCCAGCAACGGCTGAGGTATACAGACCGTACTGCGGAGCAACGCCACTGCCTATTGCCAGCGCCATCGCCAGTGGAATGGCAATGATCCCAACCGTTATCCCGGCGATCAGGTCGCGGGTGAAGCGGGAAGCAGTATATTTTTCTTTCCAACAAGCGTCGATGAGGGCGCGGAAAGGCATCACATGTGAGGAAAATAATCTGTTCACAATAATGTTTCATCCATGGGCGCATCATCTGTCAACTGAATGGCAGGTGAAGGAGGCAAAAGTCATACAAATAAATATTACAGATAAAAAAACCCGCCGCAGCGGGTTTTTGAGCCGGGCTCGATTAATGCTCGAACATAGCAGAGATGGATTCTTCGTTGCTGATACGACGAATCGCTTCGGCCAGCATACCCGACAGGGTCAATGTACGCACGTTTGGCAGTGCTTTGATTTCGTCAGTCAGTGGAATGGTGTCACAGACAACGACTTCATCAATAACAGAGTTGCGCAGGTTGTTTGCCGCATTACCTGAGAAGATCGGGTGGGTTGCGTAAGCAAATACGCGTTTTGCACCACGTTCTTTCAGTGCTTCTGCTGCTTTGCACAGCGTACCGCCGGTATCGATCATGTCATCAACCAGCACGCAGTCACGACCTGCAACGTCACCAATAATGTGCATCACCTGAGAAACGTTCGCACGCGGGCGACGTTTGTCGATGATAGCCATATCGGTATCGTTCAGCAGTTTAGCGATAGCGCGGGCACGCACGACGCCACCGATATCTGGAGAAACCACAATCGGGTTGTCCAGGTTCAGCTGCAGCATGTCTTCTAACAGGATCGGGCTACCGAATACGTTATCAACCGGTACATCGAAGAAGCCCTGGATCTGTTCAGCATGCAGGTCAACGGTGAGGACGCGGTCAACGCCAACGCTGGACAGGAAATCAGCGACGACTTTAGCGGTAATCGGTACACGAGCGGAACGTACGCGACGATCCTGACGTGCATAGCCGAAGTAAGGAATAACGGCGGTGATACGGCCTGCGGAAGCACGGCGCAGCGCATCAACCATAACGACCAATTCCATCAGGTTGTCGTTAGTAGGGGCACAAGTGGACTGGATGATGAAAATATCACCACCGCGTACATTTTCATTAATTTGTACGCTGACTTCGCCGTCGCTAAAGCGACCTACAGCGGCGTCGCCGAGTGAAGTGTACAGGCGGTTGGCAATACGTTGTGCTAGTTCCGGGGTGGCGTTACCAGCAAAAAGCTTCATATCAGGCACGAGAAGAACCTCAGGCATGCGTCCATTGGTGGAAAGAATCTGCCGAAAACTGTGCGGGCCAGGCAGTATCCTCTCCATGCGGTGTATTAAAGAGCGCGATGCAACGTCTGGAACAGGGTGACGTTGTCACCGCAACTCAGCTTGCCCGGTTTACTCGTTATCCTTCGTGTTTCATGTTCGCTGGCATTAATTCCTCACATCAGTCACATACTTTTGTATGCTCCTGGCGGTTCGTCATTTCGCCATCTTCCTGAAACCAGAAGGATTTAGAGTAACGCTCTGTGCAATGGGGAGAGGTTGACGCCTTTCGCCACAAAGCCTTTGAGCCATTCCGGGGCTTGCTCAAGCACCTGGCGAGCACGAGACTCAGTGTCAAATTCAGCAAAGACACAAGCCCCTGTACCAGTCAGGCGCGACGGCGCGTATTCTAACAGCCAGGAAAGCGCCGCATCAACCTCGCGAAAACGTTTTCTTGCGATAACCTCGCAATCATTGCCGAATTCACATTTTAGTAACGTTTTTATTGACCTTTTTGGCGTGTTGCGCGGGAGGTCGGGATCGTTAAAAATCACCGGTGTCGGAATGCTGACTCCCGGGTGAGCAACCAGATACCACTTTTCTTCAGGCTCGACCGGCGTCAGAATTTCTCCAACACCTTCGGCAAAGGCCGCATGGCCGTGCACGAACACGGGAACATCCGCCCCTAGGGTTAAACCGAGTGCCGCCAGTTCATCAATCGAAAGTCCACACTGCCAGAGATGGTTAAGCGCCACCAGAACGGTTGCCGCATTTGATGAACCACCGCCGAGGCCGCCGCCCATCGGCAGGCGTTTGTCGATACTGATGTCCGCACCGCTCCCTTTGGGAAGGCGATTGTTTTCAGATGCTACCTTCATCAGCAAACGTGCCGCACGGACGATCAGGTTGTCTTCGTGCGCAACGCCTTCCACCGGGGTTAACAGGCGGATTTCGCCGTCGCCACGCAGCGCAATATCTATCGTGTCGCCATAATCAAGAAACTGAAATAGCGTTTGCAGCGAATGGTAACCGTCCGTACGTTGTCCGGTGATGTATAAAAACAGATTCAGTTTTGCCGGAGAGGGCCAATGAGTCATCATTTCACAATCCAGTTATCCATTTTTAGCTTAATACGCTGGGAGCCGTCCGACAGCTCCATGTTTGCCGGCATCGCTGGCTGCGTTTTGCTGTCGTAGCCGCTATAGGCCACTTTCCAGTTTTTACCGTCTTTGCTGTAGTTCACTTCACTTAGACGATATTGATCATCGAGTTTGTAATCGGTGGCATCTCCCGGCAGACCGAGGATCCACTGGCGCAGGCTATTCAATGGGATAGGCATGCCGGTCAGTTTGCCGATCATCTCTTCAGCGTCGTCGGCAGCGTAGTGCTTGCCTTTGTTATCGACAAGTTCAACGTTGCCCGGCTGCGCGTTGAGTTCCAGTTCCGTGCTGCCCAGCGGGTTGGTCAGCAGCAGACGATAGCGATCCTGACCGGTTTGCTGCCAGAAAAAGCGGGCATACACTTTCTGTTGATCGGAGATATAAGCGAACGCACCGCGCGTCTGATATTGGTTCAGGGCGCGTACTTCCTGCTGGTGCTGGCGCCACTGCGGGGAATCGGGGCTTTTGCCGGGACCTTTCGGCGCGTTGAGGGTACAGGCACTAAGAACCAGGGCCGCAAGGGGCAGCAGGCGAATCAGGCGAAAATCAGGCAGGGTCATAATGATGACAAATCCTTGAGATACGTTGCAGTTATAACTCTCAATGCTAGCGCCACCATCTGACATCGTCTACGTTCAAGTTATCTTAAATCGCTTAAATTTGTGCACTAAGCTATTACTCCAAAAGGGGTCAGTCTCTTTTATTGACCGCACGCATCCTGTATGATGCACCCAGTCTAACCTTATCAACGCTGGTACTATTCCCGCACACATGACCCTTTTAGCGCTTGGTATTAACCATAAAACGGCACCTGTATCGCTGCGAGAACGCGTAACGTTTTCGCCGGATACGCTCGATCAGGCGCTGGACAGCCTGCAAGCGCTGCCAATGGTGCAGGGCGGGGTAGTGCTGTCGACGTGTAACCGCACAGAGATTTACCTCAGCGTGGAAGAGCAGGATAACCTGCGAGAAGCGCTGATTCGCTGGCTGTGCGAATACCATAACCTCAATGAAGAAGACCTACGTAATAGCCTGTACTGGCACCAGGACAACGACGCCGTCAGTCATTTGATGCGCGTTGCCAGTGGTCTGGATTCACTGGTGCTCGGTGAACCGCAAATTTTGGGGCAGGTGAAAAAAGCATTTGCGGATTCGCAAAAAGGCCACCAGAACGCCAGTGCGCTGGAGCGCATGTTCCAGAAATCATTCTCTGTTGCTAAACGTGTACGTACAGAAACTGACATCGGTGCCAGCGCCGTGTCGGTGGCGTTTGCCGCCTGTACTCTGGCGCGGCAGATATTTGAATCGCTCTCAACGGTAACCGTGCTGTTAGTCGGTGCGGGCGAAACCATCGAACTGGTAGCGCGACACTTGCGCGAGCATAAAGTGAAGAAGATGATCATCGCCAACCGTACGCGCGAGCGTGCGCAGGTGCTGGCGGATGAAGTCGGCGCCGAGGTGATTTCACTGAGTGATATCGACGCGCGTTTGCAGGATGCCGATATCATTATCAGTTCTACTGCCAGTCCGCTGCCGATTATCGGTAAAGGAATGGTGGAACGCGCGCTTAAAAACCGTCGCAATCAGCCTATGCTACTGGTGGATATCGCCGTACCGCGCGATGTCGAGCCGGAAGTGGGTAAATTGTCTAACGCCTATCTGTACAGTGTTGATGACCTGCAAAGCATCATTTCGCATAACCTGGCCCAGCGCAAAGCGGCGGCGGTGGAAGCCGAAACGATTGTGGAGCAGGAAGCCAGCGAGTTTATGGCCTGGCTACGCGCCCAGGGCGCAAGCGACACTATCCGCGAGTATCGCAGTCAGTCAGAACAGATCCGTGATGAACTGACCGCTAAAGCGTTGGCCGCTCTTCAGCAGGGCGGTGATGCGCAAGCCATTATGCAGGATTTGGCCTGGAAACTGACCAACCGCCTGATCCATGCACCAACCAAATCACTTCAACAGGCCGCCCGTGACGGGGATAGTGAACGCCTGAATATTCTGCGCGACAGCCTCGGGCTGGAGTAGCAGCACACCAATCTTATTTTTTACAGGGTGCATTTACGCCTATGAAGCCTTCTATCGTTGCCAAACTGGAAGCCCTGCATGAACGCCATGAAGAAGTTCAGGCGCTGCTCGGTGATGCGGGTACTATCGCAGACCAGGATCGCTTTCGTGCGCTGTCGCGCGAATATGCGCAATTAAGCGATGTCTCTCGCTGTTTTACGGACTGGCAACAGGTTCAGGAAGATATCGAGACGGCTCAGATGATGCTCGACGATCCTGAAATGCGTGAAATGGCGCAGGATGAACTGCGCGAAGCAAAAGAGAAATGCGAGCAGCTGGAACAGCATCTGCAGGTCCTGCTGTTACCTAAAGACCCCGATGACGAACGTAACGCTTTCCTCGAAGTGCGTGCGGGAACCGGTGGTGATGAAGCGGCGCTGTTTGCCGGCGATCTGTTCCGCATGTACAGCCGTTACGCTGAATCGCGTCGCTGGCGGGTAGAGATCATGAGCGCCAGCGAAGGCGAACATGGCGGGTTTAAAGAAGTCATTGCCAAGATTAGCGGCGAAGGCGTTTACGGGCGACTGAAGTTTGAGTCCGGCGGCCATCGCGTGCAGCGCGTACCTGCGACGGAATCGCAGGGGCGTATTCATACTTCTGCCTGTACGGTCGCTGTCATGCCGGAACTGCCGGATGCCGAACTGCCGGATATCAACCCGGCCGATCTGCGTATTGATACCTTCCGTTCATCAGGCGCGGGCGGTCAGCACGTTAACACCACCGACTCCGCAATCCGTATTACCCACTTACCGACCGGTATCGTGGTGGAATGCCAGGACGAACGTTCACAGCATAAAAACAAAGCCAAAGCGATGTCGGTGCTGGGGGCGCGAATTCGTGCCGCCGAAGTGGCAAGACGTCAACAGGCGGAAGCCTCTGAACGTCGTAACCTGTTGGGCAGCGGCGATCGCAGCGATCGTAACCGCACCTATAACTTCCCGCAGGGTCGTGTGACCGATCACCGCATTAACCTGACACTCTACCGTCTGGATGAAGCGATGGAAGGCAAACTGGATATGCTGATTGAGCCAATTGTCCAGGAATACCAGGCCGACCAACTGGCGGCGTTGTCCGAGCAGGATTAATGGATTATCAGCACTGGCTGCGTGAAGCGATAAGCCAATTACAGGCAAGCGAAAGCCCGCGACGTGACGCCGAGATTTTACTCGAGTTTGTCACCGGTAAGGGGCGCACCTTTATTCTGGCGTTCGGCGAAACGGTGTTAACCGAGGCGCAGTGTCAACGGCTCGATACATTACTGGAACGCCGTCAGCGGGGTGAGCCGGTGGCACATCTGACCGGCGTGCGCGAGTTCTGGTCGCTGCCGCTGTTTGTCTCTCCGGCTACGCTTATTCCACGCCCGGATACTGAGTGTCTTGTTGAGCAGGCGCTGGCTCGTCTGCCTGCCTCTGCGTGTCGTATTCTCGATTTGGGAACCGGCACGGGCGCCATCGCGCTGGCGCTGGCAACTGAGCGTCCGGATTGCGCGGTGACCGCGGTTGACCGCATGCCCGATGCCGTGGCGCTGGCAACTCGCAACAAACAGCATCTGGCCATCGACAATGTTTGCGTGCTGCAAAGCGACTGGTTCAGCGCTTTGCAGGGGCAGCAGTTTGACATGATTGTCAGCAATCCGCCGTATATCGACGAACAGGACCCGCACCTGGCGCTTGGCGATGTACGTTTTGAGCCGCTATCGGCACTGGTGGCGGGTGAGCAGGGTATGGCGGATATCGTGCATATCATTGACCAGTCTCGACAAATGCTAACGCCCGGCGGCTATCTGTTGCTGGAGCACGGCTGGCAGCAGGGACAGGCAGTCCGCGACGCCTATACTCATGCTGGTTACCAGGCGGTTGAAACCTGCCGCGACTATGGCGGCAACGAGCGAATTACGCTTGGACGCATCCCATCATGAGTACCTTCAGCGTGTTACTCAACGTCCATCTCATCAGCATTGCGCTTTCTGTTGGTCTGTTAACGCTGCGTTTTTGGTGGCGTTACACCGACTCGCGCCTTGCCTGCGCGCGCTGGACGCGCATCGTGCCGCCGGTTGTCGATACCGTTTTATTACTCAGCGGCATAGCGTTAATGGTTAAAGCGCACATCCTGCCATTCACTGAGCACGGGACATGGCTGACTGAAAAGCTGTTTGGGGTTATCATTTACATCGTTTTGGGTTTTATTGCGCTCGATTATCGTCGGGCGCGCAGTCAGCAGGCGCGATTAGTCGCATTTCCGCTGGCGCTGGTGGTGCTGTACATCATCATTAAACTCGCCACCACAAAAATACCGTTACTGGGGTAAGCATGAGGTCGTTAGCTGATTTCGAATTTAATAAAGCGCCATTGTGTGATGGGATGATCCTGGCGTCGGAGTCTATCCGTCTGGATTTTCCAACACAAACTGTGTATGACGAACTGGAACGTCTGGTTAGTCTGGCGCAAGAAGAAATTAGCCAGCTCCTGTCTCAGGATGAGCAACTGGAAAAACTGCTGGCACTTTTTTACGGCGAATGGGGGTTTACGGATACCCACGGCGTCTATCGTCTTTCTGATGCATTATGGCTTGACCAGGTACTGAAAAATCGTCAGGGCAGCGCCGTATCTCTGGGCGCTATCTTGTTGTGGATTGCCAACCGACTGGAGCTACCGCTGGTGCCGGTGATTTTCCCGACACAACTCATCCTGCGTATTGAATCGCTCGATGGCGAAATGTGGCTAATCAATCCGTTCAATGGCGAAACGTTAAATGAGCACACGCTGGAAGTGTGGCTGAAGGGGAATATCAGCCCGGTCGCGGAGCTGTTTAACGAAGACCTGGATGAGGCGGATAATGCAGAAGTAATCCGCAAGCTGCTCGACACGCTGAAATCATCGCTGATGGAAGAGCGGCAAATGGAGCTGGCGCTGCGTGCCAGCGAAGCACTATTACAGTTTAATCCTGAAGATCCGTATGAAATACGCGATCGTGGATTAATCTACGCGCAGCTCGAGTGTGAACATGTTGCGCTGACCGATTTAAGTTATTTCGTTGAGCAGTGTCCGGAAGACCCGATCAGCGAAATGATTCGTGCGCAGATTAATACTATTTCGCACAAGCAAATTGTATTGCATTGATTAATGACACTTTACCTACCGTTTAAGGCGATCCTATGAAACAAAAAGTGGTTAGCATTGGCGACATCAACGTGGCAAATGACCTGCCGTTCGTGCTGTTTGGCGGAATGAACGTGCTGGAATCCCGCGATCTGGCGATGCGCATTTGTGAGCACTACGTAACCGTTACTCAAAAGCTGGGTATCCCTTACGTGTTCAAAGCCTCCTTTGATAAAGCCAACCGTTCTTCCATCCACTCTTACCGTGGACCGGGCCTTGAAGAAGGGATGAAAATCTTCCAGGAACTGAAGCAGACTTTTGGCGTAAAAGTGATCACCGACGTTCACGAAGCCAGCCAGGCGCAGCCTGTTGCTGACGTGGTGGATGTGATTCAGCTGCCGGCATTCCTCGCGCGTCAGACCGATCTGGTGGAAGCGATGGCGAAAACCGGTGCCGTTATCAACGTGAAGAAACCGCAGTTCGTAAGCCCTGGCCAGATGGGCAATATCGTGGATAAATTCCATGAAGGTGGTAACGATAAGGTTATTCTGTGCGACCGTGGCGCGAACTTTGGTTATGACAACCTGGTTGTAGACATGCTGGGCTTCAGCGTGATGAAGAAAGTCTCCGGCAACTCACCGGTGATTTTTGACGTTACCCATGCGCTGCAATGCCGTGATCCGTTTGGCGCAGCAAGCGGCGGTCGTCGTGCGCAGGTTACCGAACTGGCTCGCGCCGGTATGGCGGTAGGTCTGGCGGGTCTGTTTATTGAAGCGCATCCGGATCCAGCCAATGCGAAATGCGATGGCCCATCCGCGCTGCCGCTGGCAAAACTGGAACAGTTCCTGACGCAGATTAAAGCGATTGATGACCTGGTGAAAAGCTTCGACGAGCTGGATACTGAGAACTAATTCATTTTGTGTGCCTGATAGAGCTTGCGCTTATCAGGTATACGAAAGGAAATAAGAAGCCGGACCCGACAAGTTATGTCGGTGTCCGGCTTTTTTCATCAGGCAAATATCGTCATCAGATAGGCGATAAACAGCGCCAGATGTGCCGCACCGTTAAGCACATTGGTGCGTCCGGTGGAAAAAGAGATATGGCACAGTACCAGTGAAGAAACCATCACAATCATCTCTGGCGCGCCCAGCGCAAACACCAAATCATTCCCGGTTGCCCATGCGATCAGCGTCACCACTGGTACGGTTAGTGAAATAGTGGCTAATACTGAACCGAAGAACAAATTCATCGCCCGCTGTACCTGATTGCTCAGAACCGCTTTCAGCGCGCCCAGCCCTTCAGGAGAGAGGATGAGTAACGCAACCAGGAAACCGGTAAAGGCCACTGGGGCATTCAGTTCAGTCAGCAAGGTCTCCAGTGGGCTGGCGTTCATCTTGGTTACGGCAATAACGGCGATCAGATGAATGATAAGCCAGGCGGCGTGCCACATATTGCTGTGTGCTGATGGCTTGCCGTGATGCGGGTCGTCATCGTCGCCTTCATCTTCATGCTCGTAAATGAACAGGCTTTGGTGCGTTTTGGTTTGAATCAGTAAAAATACGCCGTACATCGCTGCAGAAATTAATGCTACCAGCAGCGCCTGGGCGGTAGTGAAATTCGCTCCCGGTAACGCCATTGGGAACACCAGTACAATAATGGCCAGTGGGAACAGGGCAATTAAATACTGTTTAATACCAAACAGATTCATATACTGAGTAGCAAATTTACGGCCACCCAATAGTAACGAAAAACCGACCAGACCGCCGGTGACGATCATAATGATTGAGTACAACGTGTCGCGCATGAGCGTAGGTGCAGCATCACCGGTCGCCATTAATGCGGAGATTAAGCTGACTTCGAGAATAACGACGGACAGGCTGAGGATCAGTGACCCGTAGGGTTCGCCAAGTCGATGTGCTAATACATCCGCATGACGGACAACGCTGAATGCGCTGCTTAATATACCAATAAGGGCCAGCGCATTAATACCGATGACCACTGGTAGTGACTGACTGCTCCCCCAGAAGAACAGGACTACCAGCGCCAAAATCGGGAAGACGAGAGAGGTCTCCTTGTGGCGGGTTTTTACCGCCTCATGTACTTGTGTCATTGAACTAATTCTCCATCTCTGCAGGTATTTATAATTATAAAAGTATTAAAGAATGTAAAAAATAACAGATCTTTCGGTATTTCCGATCTAGTTTTACGTAATTTTACGGCATGGACCAATTTTTGCATCCAAGCGGATAAAATTGCATATCTTGTTTATAGAGTATTTAAATAACAAAGCATTAGATTTTAACGTCAACAAAAATTGCTGATACTACTGATACAAATGATAGTGCAGAGCTTAGCAACGCGAGAGGATATAAAGTGCCGTTGACGCTTTGTTGCCTTGCAAGCTAGCGGCGAATTGCCTATTGTCCAGCTATTGGTTTCAAAATGAGCAGTAAAAAAGCCCGGAAGGCGTCAAAAAAGTTGTCGCAGGGAAGCAGCAGTGGCGGAGGTGTAAGGTGTTAACGCGTGATTTTTTATTGAATGCCGACTGTAAGACGGCATTTGGTGCTATTGAAGAATCACTACTCTGGTCAGCGGAACAACGGGCAGCCTCACTGGCGGCCACGCTTGCTTGCCGACCCGATGATGGACCGGTGTGGATCTTCGGTTATGGATCGTTGATGTGGAATCCGGCCTTAGAGTTTGATGAGTCCTGTACCGGGACGTTAGTTGGCTGGCACCGTGCTTTTTGCCTGCGCCTGACGGCGGGGCGAGGAACGGCGGGTCAGCCAGGACGCATGTTGGCCTTGAAAGAGGGCGGACGCACTACCGGTGTAGCCTACCGCTTACCTAACGCATCGCTCGAACAAGAGCTTTCTTTACTGTGGAAGCGTGAAATGATCACCGGATGCTATCTGCCCACCTGGTGCCAGTTGGCGCTGGATGATGGTCGGACGGTGAACGCGCTGGTCTTTATTATGGATCCTCGCCACCCGCTGTTTGAGTCAGACACGCGCGCGCAGGTGATTGCGCCGCTTATCGCTGCGGCGAGCGGACCTTTAGGCACCAACGCCCAGTATTTGTTCTCGCTGGAACAAGAGCTGGTCAAGTTGGGGATGCAGGATGACTGTCTTAACGATCTGGTGATCACGGTCAAACGATTGTTGGGAGAGAATCTGCCGGAAGGCGTTATGCGGCCAGGGTTTGCCTGAATCCAGCCGGGAACTGAATGCCCGAAAGCCAGGCGCTTTTCGGGCAATTAACGCTTAGGCTGCAATATAACTTATTGAATGCTCTAGCGACTGGCTGTGGCTGTCGATCAGCACATTCCAGATGCCGGTGTAGGGCACGGTCAACCATGCGTTATCACGATCCTGCACGCTTAAGATGTCGGACTGCGTGTCTTTGACGTGATTTTTCTCGCTCATCAGATGGATGTGACAGCGCTCGGAACAGCGCACAACCACCGTATCGCCACCAAATAACTTTAAACTTGCCTTCACTAATGCCATTTTTCACCCCGTTCTTGAAAACAACGTACTTTCTGTCGAAAGTGCTGCGTGATGTTGTTCACATTTCACTCATTGCATAACACCAAAGGGGGAGCAACGGGATGCTGATTTTGATCAAAAAATGGCATAACGATTAAACAAAAGTGACAAAATCCCTCAAAAGGATTGAAAGGGCGTGCTAACGTTCAACGAAACCGCGCCCATCTACGATTAAATCCGGAAATTATCGACACTTTCAGTGTGCTTGCCTGAAAGCGGTGTATCAGAAGGTCAGCACTTTATCTGCAGCCAGCGTCCATTGAGCCAGTTCAACCAGCGTGCCGACGGCTACTCCGTCAATTAACGGCAGCGTGGTGATTCCACGGCCATCGGTGCAGGTTTTGCACAGTTTGACCGGCACATTTTGCGCCGTCAGAATCTCCAGCATTTGCTGAATATTGTATCCTTCCGCGGGTTTTTGACCACGCAATCCCGCGGTTACCGCGTCCGACATTAAAAACAAACGCAGATCGAGATCCCCTTCCTGCTCGCGCAAGGCGATAGCCAGACGTAGGCTGTTAAATAACGATTCGCTTCCATAGGCTGCACCGTTCGCGACGATCACTATCTTTTGCATTTTTACTCCTTTTGCTGCATGTGAGCGTTAAAAACTGACACGTATGTTACACCTATTTCTAGATGCCAGGATAATGCCGAAAAAGGAAGGAAGGGCTGAAAATCAATACTGAAGACGTTATGGTTTAAGATAAGTATGCCGCTGTGGCTAATAGATATAAGAAACCACTAACGATTTGAGCCGTAATATTTATTTATCTCTCGCTGTATTTGCACTCTTGCCGTTGGCAGGCGGTACTGCCAGCGCGCAATCGTCATTTATTCACCAGGCGGAAAACCCTTTCGATAACAATAGTGATGGCTTGCCCGATCTTGGTATGGCGCCGGAGTCGCGGGCAGGCGAAAAGCACTTTGCCGAAATGGTCAAAGCGTTTGGGGAAGCCAGCATGACCGATAACGGGCTTGATACAGGTGAACAGGCGAAGCAGTTTGCGTTTGGCCAGGTGCGCGACAGGGTCAGCGAACAGGTGAATCAGCAACTGGAATCCTGGCTCTCTCCCTGGGGAAACGCCAGCGTCGGGTTGCAGGTGGATAACGAAGGCAGCTTTACCGGGAGTCGGGGAAGTTGGTTTATCCCGTGGCAGGACAATCAACGTTATCTCACATGGAGCCAGTTGGGGCTGACGCAACAGGACGGAGGCCTGGTCAGTAATGCGGGGATTGGGCAGCGCTGGGTTCGTGACGGTTGGTTACTGGGTTACAACACCTTTTATGACAACCTGCTGGATGAGAATCTGCCTCGGGGAGGCGTGGGGGCAGAGGCGTGGGGTGAATACCTCCGTTTATCTGCTAATTACTATCAACCGTTGTCCTCCTGGCAGGATCGTTTTGCAACTCAAGAACAACGGATGGCCCGGGGATACGACCTGACCGCGCAAATGCGCATGCCGTTCTATCAACATCTCAATACCAGCGTCAGCGTGGAGCAGTATTTTGGTGACCAGGTGGATCTGTTTCATTCCGGAACCGGGTACCACAATCCTGTGGCGGTGAATCTGGGATTGAGCTATACGCCGGTGCCGCTGATCACCGTGACAGCACAGCATAAGCAGGGTGAAAATGGCGTCAGTCAGAATAACCTCGGATTAACGCTAAATTATCGTTTTGGTGTGCCGCTAAAAAAACAGCTGATGGTAAGCGAGGTGGCAAACAGTCGATCGCTGCGCGGCAGTCGTTATGACGATCCACAACGTAACAATCTGCCGACGCTGGAGTATCGCCAGCGTAAAACACTGTCGGTATTTTTGGCCACGCCACCCTGGGATCTCAAGCCTGGTGAGACGGTGGCGTTGAAGGTGCAGGTGCGTAGTTTGCATGGGATCCGTCGTCTGGCATGGCAGGGTGATACTCAGGCGTTGAGCTTAACGGCGGGCAGCAATAGCCGAAGCGCTCAGGGTTGGACGATTATTATGCCGAAGTGGGACAACAGAGAAGGTGCGACAAACCGCTGGCGGTTGTCTGTGGTGGTAGAAGATGAGCAGGGCCAGCGTGTCTCTTCCAATGAGATCACGCTATCACTGACCGAACCGTTTATTACCGTTTCGGAAAATGATCCTCGTTAACAATGACGCATGAGCGCGTTATCAGAAAATGCGTTCCTGGTGCACCCATACCGCGGCTTCAACGCGTGATTTGAGCTTCATTTTCTTCAGCATATGCTTCACGTGAACTTTTACTGTGCTTTCGGTGATGTCGAGGCGGCGGGCGATCATCTTATTAGGCAGACCCTGGGCGATGAGTTTAAGAATATCGCGTTCGCGCGGCGTCAGTTGAGTAACATCACGGTCGGACGTTGCGCGATTGGCGCGCAGGCTGGCGGCCAGAACCGGGGTTAAGGCTTCGCTCAGCACCATTTCACCAGCGGCAGCCTGCTGCAATGCTTTCAGTAAATCTTCCGGCTCCATATCTTTCAGCAGGTAACCGTCGGCACCACGCTTCAGTGCGGTAACCACATCTTCTTCATGATTGGATACGCTAAACACAACGATGCGGCCCGACAGTGATTTTTCACGCAGCTTATCGAGGGTTTCCAGACCGTTCATGCCGGGCATGTTGAGATCAAGCAGGATCAGATCAGGATCAAGGGATTCAGCCAGCTCGATACCCTGCTCACCATTGCTGGCTTCGCCGACAACGGTAATATCGGGCGCCATGCTGACAAGCTGTTTTACACCGGTTCTCAGCATCGGATGATCGTCGATCAACAGGATAGTTGCCGGTTCCAGATTACTCATGGGTATCTCCTTGGACTTCTGTGAAGTTTGTTTCGGGAATAAAAGTGACAGCAACTTCAGTACCGCCCGTCTCGCGACGGCGTACGCGGCAATCGCCGCGCAAGCTCTGCGCGCGGTCGCGCATTATTATCATGCCGTAGTGGTTACTGCGTTCGGCGTTTTCCGGTACGCCGCAGCCGTTATCTTGCACTGTCAGTTTGACCTGCTTGCCATTTTGCACCACCGTCACGACCACTTCATTGGCCTGAGAGTGTTTAAGTGCGTTGCTCAGGGCTTCGCGCGCAATTTGTAGCAGGTGAATCGCCTGATGCGAAGGGACCAGGCGTGGCGGTAGCTGGTAATCCAGCTTAACCGTAAATCCAAAACGGGCGCTGTACTCCTGACAGCTGGCTTCCAGCGCCGGTCGTAATCCAGGTTCCGTGAGCTGTAAACGGAAGGTGGTTAACAGTTCTCGTAGTTGTGCCCATGAAGCATTTAGCTCGTTACGAATCTGGCTGAGCAACTCGCGACAGTTATCTGAAAGCGCATCGCCCTGCATCTGTAAACAGCTAACCTGCATCTTCATACAAGAGAGCGATTGTGCAATGGAATCATGAAGTTCGCGCGCAATGGTGGCACGCTCTTCCATCACAATCAACTGCTGTTGACGCTCCTGATGCCTGTCGAGCGCAAGCGTTGCGGTCAGTTGCTCAACCAGAGTATCAACCAGCTGCTGCTGATCGTGGCTGAGATGGCGTCCGTTCGGCAAGGTGGCGAGCAGAATACCATACTGGGTATGCGCATCGGTCAGCCGCCACTTCAATGTAATCCCGCCGTCAATCGCGGGCAGCGTTCCGCGAGGACACAGATGGCAACCTTTCTCATCACAGCTGGCATTTGACTGACAGGTAAATTCCTGATGATTGTCTTCATCTTCCAGGTCGTAAACCCGGAGCTCAATATCATGCAGCAAGGTCAAATTTTGCAAACCATTCAGTACCGGAGAGAGGCGTTCGCACAACGGCACCTGAGAGTGCAGGCGGCGGTTAGCTTGCCACAGAAAAGAAAGAATCTGATTTTTGTGCTCCAGCCCCGCCGTTTTCTCCTGTACTCGCTGTTCCAGCACAGCGTAACTTTCGGCCAGTTCTTCCGACATATTATTTAGCGCCGAGCCCAGAGCCGCCATCTCATTACGACCGCTGATATGCGCGCGTTGGGTAAAATCACGCTGGCTGACGGCTCGCGCCATCGACAGCAGCTGTTTCCACGGCTCTAACAGGCGCACGCGCAGCCAGATAATGGTGAAAACCAGCAGCAATGCCATAAATACGGCCATCAGGCGATGCAGCAGGACGACGCGTTCAATGCGTAATTCGGTGGTATGGTCAAAGGCGGTGACCAATTTATCCAGTCCGCCCACAAAGCGCGTCACATCCTGCGCTACCGCATCAGGCGTTTGCGCATGCGCAAGTCCCGGCGCAAGTTCAGTGTGCCAGTAATCCTGTAATGCTTTTAACTGCGCCTGTTGTCCATCTCGCTTTGCGGCACGCGTCAACTCCGGGCTAAACGCCGTTTGCTCCATTTCATCCAGCAGCGGTTGATCGCTAGCGTCCAGCGGTACGGCTGCCAGCAGGCGATAACTCTGCATGCGCAGCGATCCCGCTTTGTTGATTGCATGGGCGCTACCCTGAACGCCCTGAACCAGCCAGCCGGAGACAGCCATACCCGCCACGCCGATGGCTGTGGACAATAAAACAATCAGCGCCACCTGGTTGACCAGCGTAAGCGGGGAGAGACAACGTTTAAACATGGTGACTTGTTCCTTCGGGTTTTCGTCGAACAGAAAACCTTATTGAATGACGATTCTGCTGCAGGCAGTGGCGTTATTCTCGGCGATACACTGGAGTATACCCATACCTCAAACGGGCTACCCCTTAATTGCCAGTGGAGGGAGAGATCCTGGGCGAGGGGGAGTAGGGTGCGACAGAAGCGTGAAAAACCACATCTTTTTTACCGAAGTTATGTACTCATTAAGGGTAATAATAAATTTTAGGCATGAATAATGACACCTTTTCCTTTGATTTATATCAACTTACCTCCAGCTGTAAACCCTAATGTTGCAGGCATCGAAACAAGTATCAGAGGTGTCTATGAGTCACTCATCTGCCCCGGAAAGGGCATCTGGAGCTGTAATTACCGAATGGCGGCCGGAAGATCCCGCCTTCTGGCAGCAGCGTGGTCAACGAATCGCCAGCCGTAACCTGTGGATTTCCGTCCCTTGCTTGCTGCTGGCGTTTTGCGTGTGGATGTTATTTAGCGCCGTGGCGGTGAACTTACCGAAAGTCGGATTTGATTTCACCACTGAACAGCTGTTCATGCTGACGGCATTACCTTCGGTGTCCGGCGCGCTGCTGCGTGTTCCGTACTCCTTTATGGTCCCCCTGTTTGGTGGACGTCGCTGGACGGCATTTAGCACCGGCATCCTGATCATTCCTTGCGTATGGTTAGGTTTTGCGGTGCAGGATACCTCCACGCCGTTTAGTACCTTTATTATTATCTCCCTGCTGTGCGGCTTCGCTGGTGCGAACTTTGCGTCCAGTATGGCAAACATCAGCTTCTTCTTTCCAAAACAGAAACAGGGCGGCGCGCTGGGTCTGAACGGTGGCCTGGGCAACATGGGCGTCAGCGTGATGCAGTTGGTCGCGCCGCTGGTGGTTTCATTGTCAATCTTCGCCGTATTTGGTAGCCACGGGGTTGAACAACCGGATGGCACGCAGCTGTATCTGGCAAACGCCGCATGGATTTGGGTGCCGTTCCTCGCTATTTTCACGCTGGCCGCATGGTTCGGTATGAACGAACTGGCAACCTCCAAAGCCTCGCTGAAAGAGCAATTGCCGGTGCTGAAACGCGGGCATTTGTGGATTATGAGCCTGCTGTATCTGGCGACCTTCGGTTCCTTTATCGGTTTCTCTGCCGGTTTCGCGATGCTGTCAAAAACGCAGTTCCCTGAGGTGCAGATCCTGCATTACGCCTTCTTTGGCCCGTTCATTGGTGCGCTGGCGCGTTCTGCGGGCGGCGCAATCTCTGACCGTCTGGGCGGGACCCGCGTCACGCTGGTGAACTTCATTCTGATGGCTATTTTCAGTGCCTTATTGTTCCTGACGCTGCCATCAAACGGTGTCGGCGGCAACTTCATTGCCTTCTTCGCTGTGTTCCTGGCGTTGTTCCTGACGGCCGGACTGGGGAGTGGTTCAACCTTCCAGATGATCTCCGTAATCTTTCGCAAACTGACGATGGACAGAGTGAAAGCTGAAGGTGGTTCAGAAGAGAAAGCGATGCGCGAGGCGGCAACCGATACGGCGGCAGCGTTGGGCTTTATCTCTGCTATTGGTGCGATCGGCGGCTTCTTTATCCCGAAAGCATTTGGCACGTCCCTGGCATTAACCGGTTCTCCGGTCGGTGCGATGAAAGTATTTCTGATCTTCTATGTCGCTTGTGTGGTTATCACCTGGGCGGTATACGGACGTCATTCTAAAAAGTAAAAAAGTGGTATACACAAAATCATTCTAACTGCATCAAGGCGACAAGTGAGAAATCCCCAGGAGCTAACAGAAGTAAGTGACTGGGGAGAACGAGCGCAGCCAACGCGAAGCAGTTTGAAGGATGAAGTGTAAGTTGATTATCCATTGCGCGGTGTTAGACCGCGCTTTTTTTTTGTCTATAATTAGTTACAACATACTTTTGTATTGTGGCATGACAACAGCCTGTGAGAACGGCGTACGCAACATGCTAAGCAGGGGGGATACCCCTTAATACCCACTTATAAAGAATTTAACATTTGCATGATAATTGAATTATTAAAAATCCTTTAAATTCAATTTATTACGTTAAATGTCAATATCCCACTTTGGGGGTATGTAAAAACCAACCCTCATTTTTCATCCCTGCCTGCCTTGATCGTTATCAATTCTCACGCCCTTTCAGAGCGTTACCTTCGCTCTCAATCAAGCAATGTCGATTTATCAGAGAGCCGTCAGGCTCCTACAGGAGAAAACCGATGAGTAAATTCCTGGACCGGTTTCGCTACTTCAAGCAGAAGGGCGAAACCTTTGCCGATGGGCATGGCCAGCTTCTCAATACCAACAGGGACTGGGAGGACGGATACCGCCAGCGTTGGCAGCATGACAAAATCGTGCGTTCAACCCACGGGGTAAACTGCACTGGCTCATGCAGCTGGAAAATCTATGTGAAAAATGGTCTGGTGACCTGGGAAACCCAGCAAACCGATTATCCGCGTACCCGTCCGGACCTGCCAAACCACGAGCCTCGTGGTTGCCCTCGTGGTGCAAGCTATTCCTGGTATCTCTACAGCGCTAACCGTCTGAAATACCCGCTGATGCGCAAACGTCTGATGAAAATGTGGCGTGAAGCGAAAAGACTGCACAGCGATCCGGTAGACGCATGGGCCTCCATCATCGAAGACGCCGATAAAGCAAAAAGCTTCAAACAAGCGCGTGGTCGTGGTGGTTTTGTGCGTTCTTCCTGGCAGGAAGTGAATGAGCTGATTGCCGCTTCTAACGTTTACACCGTTAAAACCTACGGTCCTGACCGCGTGGCGGGCTTCTCGCCGATCCCTGCGATGTCGATGGTTTCCTACGCCTCCGGTGCACGATATCTGTCGCTGATTGGCGGCACCTGCCTGAGCTTCTACGATTGGTACTGTGACTTGCCGCCTGCGTCTCCGCAGACCTGGGGTGAGCAGACTGACGTTCCGGAATCTGCCGACTGGTATAACTCCAGTTACATTATCGCCTGGGGTTCAAACGTTCCGCAGACCCGTACCCCAGATGCGCACTTCTTCACGGAAGTTCGCTACAAAGGGACTAAAACGGTCGCCATCACCCCGGATTACGCTGAAATCGCTAAACTCTGCGATCTGTGGCTGGCTCCGAAGCAGGGCACCGATGCCGCAATGGCGCTGGCAATGGGTCACGTCATGCTGCGCGAGTTCCACCTTGATAACCCGAGCCAATACTTCACCGACTACGTGCGTCGTTACACCGACTTCCCGATGCTGGTGATGCTCGAAGAGCGTGACGGGTATTATGCGGCGGGTCGTATGCTGCGTGCCGCCGATCTGGTTGACTCCCTGGGTCAGGAAAATAATCCAGAGTGGAAAACTGTTGCCATCAATACCGACGGCGAAATGGTTGCGCCAAACGGTTCAATTGGTTTCCGCTGGGGTGAAAAAGGTAAATGGAACCTTGAGCAGCGCGACGGCACGTCCGGTAACGAAACCGAACTGCAGCTCAGCCTGTTGGGCAGCCAGGACGACATCGCTGAAGTCGGCTTCCCGTATTTTGGCGGCGAAGGCACCGAGCACTTTAGCAAAGTTGAACTGGAAAATGTTCTGCTGCACAAACTGCCGGTAAAACGCCTGCAACTGGCAGATGGCAGCACCGCGCTGGTGACCACCGTTTACGATCTGACCATGGCCAACTACGGTCTGGAACGCGGTCTGAACGATGAAAACTGCGCCTCCAGCTACGACGATATCAAAGCGTATACTCCGGCATGGGCAGAGAAAATCACTGGCGTATCGCGCGCTCAGATCGTGCGTATTGCCCGTGAATTTGCCGATAACGCAGATAAAACGCACGGCCGCTCAATGATTATTGTCGGCGCGGGTCTGAACCACTGGTATCACCTCGATATGAACTATCGTGGGCTTATCAACATGCTGGTGTTCTGTGGTTGCGTCGGCCAGAGCGGCGGCGGTTGGGCCCACTATGTGGGTCAGGAAAAACTGCGTCCGCAGACCGGTTGGCAGCCGCTGGCGTTTGGCCTTGACTGGCAGCGTCCGGCGCGTCATATGAACAGTACGTCCTACTTCTATAACCACTCCAGCCAATGGCGCTATGAGACGGTTACGGCACAGGAACTGCTGTCCCCGATGGCAGACAAATCCCGCTATAGTGGCCATTTGATTGACTTTAATGTTCGCGCTGAACGTATGGGCTGGTTGCCATCTGCGCCGCAATTGGGTACTAACCCGCTGTACATTGCGCGTGAGGCGGAAAAAGTCGGGATGACACCGGTGGATTACACCGTTAAATCTCTGAAGGAAGGTTCTATTCGCTTTGCGGCTGAACAACCAGAGAACGGTAAAAACCATCCGCGTAACCTGTTTATCTGGCGTTCTAACCTGCTCGGCTCTTCCGGTAAAGGCCACGAGTACATGCTGAAGTATCTGCTGGGTACTGAACATGGTATTCAGGGGCTGGATCTGGGTAAACAGGGGGGCGTGAAGCCAGAAGAAGTGGAATGGCAGGATAACGGACTGGACGGCAAGCTGGATCTGGTCGTCACCCTGGACTTCCGTCTGTCGAGCACCTGTCTGTACTCCGACATCGTGCTGCCGACCGCCACCTGGTATGAAAAAGACGATATGAATACTTCGGATATGCATCCGTTTATTCACCCGTTGTCTGCCGCCGTTGACCCAGCCTGGGAATCGAAGAGCGACTGGGAAATCTACAAGGCTATCGCCAAGAAATTCTCTGAAGTTTGCGTGGGTCACCTTGGCAAAGAAACCGACGTAGTGACGCTGCCTATTCAGCACGACTCGGCCGCCGAACTGGCGCAGCCGTTGGATGTTAAAGACTGGAAGAAAGGCGAATGCGATCTGATTCCAGGCGTTACCGCGCCGCACATCATGACAGTTGAGCGTGATTATCCGGCAACCTACGAACGCTTCACGTCCATCGGCCCACTGATGGATAAAGTCGGTAACGGCGGGAAAGGGATTGCCTGGAATACCCAGAGCGAAATGGATCTGCTGCGCAAGCTCAATTACACCAAGGCTGAAGGCCCGGCAAAAGGCCAGCCGATGCTGAATACGGCGATTGATGCCGCTGAGATGATCCTCACCCTGGCACCGGAAACCAACGGTCAGGTGGCGGTGAAAGCCTGGGCTGCGCTGAGTGAATTTACCGGCCGTGACCATACGCATCTGGCGCTGAATAAAGAAGACGAGAAAATCCGCTTTCGCGATATTCAGGCGCAGCCGCGCAAAATTATCTCCAGCCCGACCTGGTCAGGACTGGAAGATGAACATGTTTCTTACAACGCCGGTTACACCAACGTTCACGAGCTGATCCCATGGCGTACGCTGACTGGTCGCCAGCAGCTGTATCAGGATCATCAGTGGATGCGAGACTTCGGTGAAAGCCTGCTGGTTTACCGCCCACCAATTGATACTCGTTCGGTGAAAGAGGTGATGGGCGAGAAATCAAATGGTAACCCAGAAAAAGCGCTCAACTTCCTGACGCCACACCAGAAGTGGGGTATCCACTCCACCTACAGCGATAACCTGCTGATGCTGACGTTAGGTCGCGGCGGTCCGATCGTGTGGATGAGCGAAGCGGATGCGAAAGATCTGGGTATCGAGGATAACGACTGGATCGAAGTCTTTAACAGTAACGGGGCACTCACCGCTCGTGCGGTTGTGAGTCAACGTGTCCCGGCCGGGATGACCATGATGTACCACGCCCAGGAACGTATTGTGAATATTCCGGGGTCGGAGATTACCGAGCAGCGCGGCGGGATCCATAACTCGGTGACCCGTATCACACCGAAACCGACGCACATGATTGGTGGTTATGCCCACCTGGCCTACGGCTTTAACTACTACGGCACCGTAGGTTCGAACCGTGATGAGTTCGTGGTGGTTCGTAAGATGAAGAACATTGACTGGTTGGATGGCGAAGGCAATGACCAGGTACAGGAGAGCGTAAAATGAAAATTCGTTCACAAGTCGGCATGGTGCTGAATCTCGATAAGTGCATCGGTTGCCACACCTGTTCAGTAACCTGTAAAAACGTCTGGACCAGCCGTGAAGGTGCGGAGTATGCCTGGTTTAACAACGTTGAAACCAAACCGGGTACTGGCTTCCCAACTGATTGGGAAAACCAGGAAAAATGGAAGGGCGGTTGGATCCGTAAAATCAACGGTAAGCTGGTGCCGCGCATGGGTAACAAAGCGCTGCTGCTGGGTAAAATTTTTGCTAACCCGCATTTGCCAGGTATTGATGACTACTACGAACCGTTTGACTTCGATTACCAGACTCTGCACAACACCCCGGCAGACAGCAAAGCGCAGCCGATTGCCCGTCCGCGCTCGCTGATCACCGGTCAGCGTATGGATAAAATCACCAAAGGTCCGAACTGGGAAGATGACCTCGGCGGTGAGTTCGAGAAGCTGGCGAAAGACAAAAATTTCGAGAACATGCAGAAGGCGATGTACGGTCAGTTCGAAAACACCTTCATGATGTATTTGCCGCGTCTGTGCGAGCACTGCCTTAATCCGGCGTGCGTGGCGACTTGCCCGAGCGGTGCCATTTACAAGCGTGAAGAAGATGGCATCGTGCTGATCGATCAGGACAAATGCCGCGGCTGGCGTATGTGCATCACCGGTTGCCCGTATAAAAAAATCTACTTCAACTGGAAGAGCGGTAAGTCAGAGAAGTGCATTTTCTGCTATCCACGTATCGAAGCCGGTCAGCCGACCGTGTGCTCCGAAACCTGCGTCGGTCGTATCCGTTACCTCGGCGTACTGCTGTATGACGCGGATGCGATTGAAAGCGCGGCAAGCACCGAGCATGAGAAAGATCTGTACCAGCGTCAACTGGACGTGTTCCTCGATCCGAACGATCCGGCTGTTATTGAACAGGCGCTGAAAGATGGTATTCCGCTGAGCGTTATCGATGCCGCACAGCAGTCTCCGGTTTATAAAATGGCGATGGACTGGAAGTTGGCGCTGCCTCTGCATCCGGAATACCGCACATTGCCGATGGTTTGGTACGTGCCGCCATTGTCACCGATTCAGTCTGCCGCCGATGCGGGCGAGCTGGGCAGCAACGGTATACTGCCGGACGTTGACAGTCTGCGTATCCCGGTTCAGTACCTGGCGAACCTGCTGACCGCAGGCGATACTCAGCCGGTGCTGTTGGCGCTGAAACGTATGCTGGCAATGCGTCACTACAAACGTACGGAAACCGTTGACGGTAAAGTCGATACCCGTGCGCTGGAAGAGGTGGGCTTGAGCGAAGCGCAGGCACAGGAAATGTATCGTTATCTGGCGATCGCGAACTACGAAGATCGTTTCGTGGTACCGAGCAGCCATCGTGAACTGGCGCGTGACGCGTTCCCGGAGAAAAGCGGTTGTGGCTTTACCTTCGGTGACGGTTGCCACGGTTCTGATACTAAATTCAATCTGTTCAACAGCCGCCGCATCGACGCTGTCGATGTGACCAGCAAAACGGAGCCGCACCAATGATTGAACTCGTCATTGTTTCGCGTTTGCTCGAGTACCCGGATGCTGCCCTGTGGCAGCATCAGCAGGAACTTTTCGATGCACTCGCGTCATCTGAGAACCTGGATAAAGAGGATGCCCAGACTCTGGGCGTTTTCCTGCGCGATCTAATCGCGCAAGACGTGCTGGATGTGCAGGCAAGTTACAGCGAACTGTTTGATCGTGGCCGTGCCACCTCGCTGCTGCTGTTTGAACATGTACACGGTGAATCCCGCGATCGCGGTCAGGCGATGGTTGACCTGATGGCACAGTATGAACAGCACGGTTTGCAGCTCGACAGCCGCGAACTTCCCGATCATCTGCCGTTGTATCTGGAATATCTTGCGCAACTGCCGAAAAGCGAAGCGCTAGGTGGCTTGCAGGATATTGCGCCGATCCTGGCTTTGCTCAGCGCTCGTTTGCAGCAGCGTGGAAGCCGTTATGCAGTGCTGTTCGATTTGCTGTTAAAACTGGCGAATACCGTTATCGACAGCGATAAAGTGGCTGAAAAAATTGCGGATGAAGCCCGTGATGATACTCCACAAGCGCTGGATGCGGTCTGGGAAGAAGAGCAGGTAAAATTCTTCGCCGATCAGGGGTGTGGCGAGTCGGAAATCTCCGCTCACCAGCGTCGTTTTGCCGGGGCCGTTGCGCCGCAGTATCTGAATATCACCACCGGAGGACAGCACTAATGCACTTCCTGAATACGTTCTTCTTTGACATCTATCCGTACATCGCGGGTTCTGTCTTTCTGATCGGCAGTTGGCTGCGTTATGACTACGGGCAGTATACGTGGCGTGCGGCCTCCAGTCAGATGCTGGATCGCAAAGGGATGAACCTGGCGTCAAACCTGTTTCACATCGGGATCCTGGGGATTTTTGCCGGGCACTTCTTGGGTATGTTAACGCCGCACTGGATGTATGAAGCGTGGCTGCCGCTTGAAGTGAAACAAAAGATGGCGATGTTCGCGGGTGGCGCCAGTGGCGTAATGTGTCTGATTGGCGGTGTACTGCTGTTGAAACGTCGTTTGTTCAGCCCACGAGTGCGGGCCACCACCACCGGAGCGGATATTCTGATCCTCTCTCTGTTGGTTATCCAGTGTGCGCTGGGTCTGCTGACCATTCCGTTCTCCGCCCAGCATATGGACGGCAGCGAGATGATGAAGCTGGTGAACTGGGCGCAGACAGTGGTGACCTTCCATGGCGGAGCGTCTCAGTATCTGGATGGCGTCGCATTTATTTTCCGTGTGCACCTTGTGCTGGGTATGACGCTGTTCCTGTTGTTCCCATTCTCGCGTCTGGTACACATCTGGAGCGTCCCTGTCGAATATCTGACACGCAAATACCAGATTGTTCGTGCACGTCACTAATCGTATTTCTGTGAAAGATAAACCCTGCTTCGGCGGGGTTTTTTTATGTCTGTTTGCCGGATGGCGGCGCAAGCGCCTTATCCAGCCTACGCAGGTTTAAGCGAGCGCCGTAGGCCTGCGTAGTGCATCAGGCAATTTGTGGGCATGTGTCGAGTTTGTAGGTCTGATAAGCACAGCGCATCAGGCAAATAAAGGGCATTGCAGATTGATTTTGTGTTGGTGCTTTATGAAGTGATGGTGGTGGGGGAAGGATTACTCAGCGCTGCGCGCTTCGCCCTTCGGGTCGTTGCCTGCGGCAACGCTTTCTCGCTAACGCTCGAATCGAACCTTGGTCGAAGCTTCTCATCCTTCCCGAATAGGAAGGATTTGGGGCATTGCAGATTGATTTTGTGTTGGTGCTTTATGAAGTGATGGTGGTGGGGGAAGGATTCGAACCTTCGAAGTCGATGACGGCAGATTTACAGTCTGCTCCCTTTGGCCGCTCGGGAACCCCACCAGGGGTATACTAATTTTGTGAGTCTAAAAGAATGAATGGTGGTGGGGGAAGGATTATTCGTCGCTTCGCTCCTCACCCTTCGGGCCGTTGCCGTTGGCAACGTTCTCTCGCTTTCGCTCGAGTCGAACCTTAATCGAAGGTTCTCACCCTTCCCCGACAAATGCAAACTTCTGTATTGCTCACCGGGATAACTACATCGCTGTAGTAAAAAATGGTGGTGGGGGAAGGATTCGAACCTTCGAAGTCGATGACGGCAGATTTACAGTCTGCTCCCTTTGGCCGCTCGGGAACCCCACCACGGGGTAATGCTAATTACTGGCCTGCTTCCGTTGGAAGCGGGGCGCATCATATCAAATGATGCGCCCCTGTAAAGCATTCCGTTGATAAAAAAGAACTGGTTGCCTGATTTTTACACGTAAAGATGTAAAGGTAACCAATTAACTTATCAATCGATTACAGAATAATCGTTCGGTTACCGTAAACAAAGACGCGCTGAGCCAGAACCTGATACAGCGCACGGCTTAAAACATTTTTTTCAACGTCGCGACCCGCGCGCATCATATCTTCGGCAGTGTAGGTGTGATCAACATGGATCACGTCCTGCATAATGATTGGGCCTTCATCAAGGTTATCATTTACGTAGTGGGCCGTCGCGCCGATGATTTTCACGCCGCGCTCATAAGCTTGATGGTACGGGCGAGCACCAATGAATGCTGGCAGGAATGAATGGTGAATATTGATAATTTTATTTGGGAAGCGTGAAACAAATGTCGGGGTCAGAACGCGCATGTATTTAGCCAACACGACATAGTCCGGCTGGTGGGCGTCGATAGCGTCAGCCATGTTCTGATCATGTTCGTCACGTGTTAAACCTTCATGGCTGACCAGCTCAAACGGAATATCAAACCGTTCAACCAGAGGACGCAACGTCTCGTGATTGCCGATCACCGCGGCGATTTCAACATCCAGCCCGCCATAATTGGCCTTCATTAACAGATCGCCCAGGCAATGCGCTTCCTTAGTGACCAAAATGACGATGCGGCGGCGGCCTGCTGGGGTTAATTCACGGATTGAGCCTTCAGGTAAGGCGCTGTCCAGATCGGCAAGCAGCGTGACGTCGTTAAAAATGCCCTCCAGTTCGGTGCGCATAAAAAAGCGTCCGGTGCGGTGGTCCACAAACTCATTGTTCTGCACGATGTTCAGTTCATGCTTGTAACAGATATTCGTAATGCGTGCGATCAGACCTTTTTGGTCTGGGCAAATAGTACGCAGCACTTTTCTTTGTAATGAATGCATTTGCAGCGGTGATCCTGTTGAGAATGTTTGCAAAATTGATACTGTCGGGCGTTGATTAGCCGCAGCACTTTTTAAATTTTTTACCGGAGCCACAAGGGCAGGTATCGTTTCGTCCAATTTGAGGGCGTGTACCGTCTATATAGTACCACTGACCGTTTTCTTTTAAAAAACGAGAGCGCTCGATAATTGCACCTGTTTTACCTTGTTCAGAAAACCGTGCGACGAAACTGACATAGCCGATATCTTCTGTGTCTGCCGTCTCTTGTTCAAAAACGGTCAGCCCAAGCCATTCAGTATGATTAAATCCTGCGATAATGTCGTCGCGAAACGAGGCCGCATGACAATCTGGATGCCAGGTCCTGATAAGATAATCTGCGTCTTTCATCACAAAAGCACAGTAACGAGAACGCATGAGGTGTGACGGCGTAGGTGCTACTTGCGCGCCGGACACATAACGGTAGCAACATAGGCTATACTCGACAGCGCTACCACAGGGACAAAGCTGAGACACAAAGTACTCCCTGGAATATAAAAACGGCGTAAAAACGCCAGAGTGGCACTATGTTAACTGAGCGGTAGCGATGTTGCTACGTCTGCAAGCCAGGGGAAGTTTGTACGTATAATGAGAAAAATAAAAATTGGGCTGGCGCTAGGTTCCGGCGCGGCGCGAGGTTGGTCGCATATTGGGGTTATTAAAGCCCTTAAGCATATGGGCATCGATGTTGATATCGTGGCAGGGTGCTCCATCGGTTCGCTGGTTGGTGCTGCCTACGCCTGCAATAAGTTGCCTGCTCTTGAAAAGTGGGTATGTTCTTTCAGCTATTGGGATGTTTTACGGCTGATGGATCTCTCGTGGCGCAGGGGAGGTTTACTGCGCGGTGAACGGGTATTCAATCAGTACCGTAATGTTATGCCGGTAGAAGCAATTGAGCAATGCACACGCCGTTTCGCAACTGTTGCTACTAATCTGAGTACGGGGCGGGAGCTGTGGTTTACCGAAGGTGATTTGCATCTGGCTGTCCGAGCCTCCTGTAGTATTCCTGGTCTGATGTCTCCCGTGGCGCATAATGGTTACTGGCTGGTCGATGGCGCGGTGGTGAATCCCGTCCCTGTATCCCTGACTCGTGCGTTGGGGGCCGATATTGTTATCGCGGTCGACCTGCAACACGATGCTCATCTCATGCAACAAGATTTACTCTCCTTCAACGTCAATAGCGATGCCGAATCGGGTAATGATGCTGACGAGCTTTCATGGCATGCCCGCCTGAAAGAGCGATTGAGCAATATTACGGCCAGGCGTGCGGTCACGGCACCGACGGCGATGGAGATCATGACGACGTCTATTCAGGTTCTGGAAAATCGTCTGAAACGTAACCGCATGGCCGGCGACCCTCCAGACATACTGATTCAGCCGTTTTGTCCACAAATATCCACGCTGGATTTTCACCGCGCCAGTGCAGCAATTGCTGCCGGGCAGTTGGCGGTCGAGAAGAAAATGGATGAACTTCTACCCTTGGTGAAAACCAACGTCTAACGCATTTTTTATCAACACTTAAGCTAATTCTGACAGGCGTGAGTGGCAATAGCATGCCACTATTTATTAAAGCCAGTCAGGGGGGAGAATATGACGCAGCCATTGGTCGGAAAACAGATTCTTATCGTTGAGGATGAGCCGGTATTTCGCTCACTCATGGACTCATGGTTTTCCTCTTTGGGAGCGACAACGGCGGTGGCTGGCGACGGGCTTGAAGCACTTGAACTACTTGGACACTTCACGCCAGATCTGATGATTTGCGATCTGGCTATGCCAAGAATGAACGGCCTCAAACTGGTTGAGTATCTACGCAATCGTGGCGATCAGACCCCGATACTGGTGATTTCTGCGACGGAAAACATGTCCGACATAGCCAAAGCGCTACGACTCGGGGTGGATGATGTCCTATTGAAGCCGGTGAAAGACCTTAATCGCTTGAGAGAAACCGTCTTTGCATGTCTTTATCCCAACATGTTTAATTCACGCGTGGAAGAAGAAGAGCGGCTGTTTCGCGACTGGGATGCGATGGTGGACGATCCTGCCGCCGCCGCGAAGCTGCTAAAAGAATTACAGCCTCCAGTGTCGCAAGTGATTTCGCACTGTCGCATTAACTATCGACAATTGGTAGTAGCCGACCAACCGGGGCTGGTGCTGGATATTGCGCCGCTGTCGGATCATGACCTTGCATTCTATTGCCTTGATGTGACGCGGGCAGGGGATAATGGTGTTTTGGCTGCATTATTATTGCGGGCGCTATTTAATGGTCTACTGCAGGAGCAACTGACACAACAAAATCAGCGGTTGCCGGAGTTAGGTACGTTATTGAAACAGGTAAATCATTTGTTGCGGCAAGCAAATTTACCAGGGCAGTTTCCCTTGCTGGTGGGGTATTACCACAGCGGATTAAAAAATCTGATTCTGGTATCTGCAGGGCTGAATGCGACATTAAATACAGGTTCCCACCAAGTGCAAATCAGCAATGGCGTTCCGCTGGGTACCTTAGGTAATACGTATCTTAATCAGTTGAGCCAACATTGTGAGTCATGGCAATGCCAAATATGGGGGGCGGGAGGGCGTCTGCGCTTGATGTTGTCTGCGGAATGAACAATTGAGAGGCGTGCAAATGAAATTGGTTCACCCTCCCCGTGCTGTGAGTGCTACTATCAGCGCCAGATTTATTCGTATTTATCTTAATTATACCGACGCGCGTCCTTTTCAGACCAGAAGTTTGTCGCTGTACTGATATACTCGGATGCGATACAGAATGATGAACACGTTCAATACATGAACAGTCCAGGAGAGTTTTAAATGGCTGCCCTTAATTCAAAAGTCAAAAAAGCCGTTATCCCAGTTGCGGGATTAGGAACCAGGATGTTACCGGCTACGAAAGCAATCCCGAAAGAGATGCTACCGTTGGTTGATAAGCCATTAATTCAGTACGTCGTAAACGAATGTATTGCTGCGGGCATCACTGAAATTGTACTTGTAACTCACTCGTCTAAAAATTCTATTGAAAACCACTTCGATACAAGCTTTGAACTTGAAGCGATGCTGGAAAAACGTGTAAAACGTCAGCTTCTGGAAGAAGTGCAATCTATTTGCCCGCCGCATGTGACTATTATGCAGGTGCGTCAGGGTCTGGCAAAAGGTCTGGGCCACGCAGTATTGTGCGCGCACCCTGTGGTTGGCGATGAACCGGTTGCTGTAATCCTGCCGGACGTAATTCTTGACGAATACGAATCTGATTTATCCCGCGACAACCTTGCCGAAATGATTCATCGTTTTGATGAAACAGGTAGCAGCCAGATTATGGTTGAACCGGTAGAAGATGTTACGGCTTATGGTGTTGTTGATTGTAAAGGCGTTGAATTATCCCCGGGCGAAAGCGTCCCGATGGTTGGCGTGGTTGAAAAACCAAAAGCTGATGTAGCGCCTTCTAATCTGGCCGTTGTGGGTCGTTACGTTCTTAGTGCCGATATCTGGCCTCTGCTGGCTAAAACCCCTCCGGGAGCGGGTGATGAAATTCAGCTGACAGATGCAATCGATATGCTGATTGAAAAAGAGACGGTTGAAGCTTATCACATGAAGGGCAAAAGCCATGACTGTGGTAATAAACTGGGCTATATGCAGGCGTTCGTCGAATATGGTATTCGCCATAATACTCTCGGCGCTGAATTTAAAGCCTGGCTGGAAGACGAGATGGGTATTAAGAAGTAACCTTCTGGTATTATCTGGTCAGAACGGCGCTGTATTAACAGCGCCGTTTTTTTATACCTAATCCGGGTAGGGCTGAGCGAAGTACCAGTAAAAAAAATCCCGCCAATGGCGGGATTTTAAGCAACGTATTTCTGAATTATTCCTTGATCAGGAAATCGTCCAGTTGTTTACCTTGCTCTTCCATCGCTTTTTTGATCACTGCCGGTGTACGACCCTGGCCAGTCCAGGTTTTAGTTTCACCGTTTTCGTCAACATAGCTATATTTAGCCGGACGTGCAGCGCGTTTAGCTTTGGTGCCAGATTTAACAGCAGCCATGCTATTCAGCAGTTCGTTCGGATCAATGCCGTCAGCGATCAGCATTTCACGATATTGTTGCAGTTTACGAGTGCGTTCTTCAACTTCAGCGGCAGCAGCGCTTTCTTCTTCGCGACGCTCGCTAACTACAACTTCTAATTTTTCCAGCATTTCTTCAAGCGTTTCCAGAGTGCATTCTCTTGCCTGCGCACGAAGAGTACGGATGTTGTTCAGAATTTTAAGTGCTTCGCTCATTGTAGTAATCTCAAACTTATATTGGGGTGGTTTGTTGAGCTAATAATAGAGCGATAAATTCAGTTGTGCAATAGCCAGGAATGTAAGGAATTCAAAATTGCGCTTTATTTAGTAACAGAATTAATTCTCCTGTCTTAAATTCCCCATGATGTTGGGCATAAAAAAGGCTTATTGGCGAGGGGGCTTCTCAGCGGTTGAGAGTAGAAATTCAAGATTCAGGTCACATTTTATGGTGTACAAATAGTATCTCTTTGCAGTGATTTCAACCTTTTGTATTAGTTTTGCTTACGTGAATTCGCTAATACATGGTGAGAGTGGGTAGATTCAATAACAATATGGGAAGGGTTTCTTTATTGCCGTATGATGATAAGTGACATTGATAAATTTCATGAGCACTATTTGCGAAAGAGAGTGTATATACGCGTCCGAGCTCGGGCTGTATGGTCGATGGTTGTATGCTCTCTCACAACCTGCTACTGAAATTCAGGCGGCACTGAGCGGGCTTGCCCGCGCATTTATACGCCTTTGGGCGCAACGCTACACCGACACTTTCGTGAAATATGATACAATCCCGCGCATATTTATTTCCCCATGTGAGGGCCTTCGGTCAATGGCACAGCTATATTTTTACTATTCTGCAATGAATGCCGGTAAGTCGACTGCATTGCTGCAATCTTCGTACAATTATCAGGAACGTGGGATGCGTGCTGTTGTATATACAGCGGAAATTGATGACCGTTTTGGTGCTGGAAAAGTAAGTTCACGTATAGGTCTGTCGTCGCCTGCAAAATTGTTTAACCAAAATTCATCATTGTACGAAGAGATTCGTGCTGAAAATGAGCAGCAAAGAATTCACTGTGTACTGGTTGATGAGTCACAGTTTCTGACTCGACAACAGGTTTATGAATTATCTGAAGTTGTCGATCGGCTGGATATTCCCGTGTTGTGCTATGGCTTACGCACAGATTTCCGTGGTGAATTATTTGGCGGCAGCGAATACCTGCTTGCGTGGTCTGATAAGCTCGTTGAATTAAAAACCATTTGTTTCTGTGGGCGTAAGGCCAGCATGGTTTTACGTCTTGATCAGTCTGGAAGGCCCTATAACGAGGGCGAGCAGGTGGTTATTGGCGGGAATGAACGCTATGTGTCGGTATGTCGTAAACACTACAAACAGGCGCAGTCTGAGGGCTCTCTGACGGCGATACAAGAACGACACAGCCACGATTAACCCTGCAGGCTTCTGAGCGCTTATAAATACAGGGTAGGCCGGGACATTCGTCAATGTTCTCTACCCTGTCAGACTCTCTTCTGACGGCTATTCTCACATCTTCCTGAATACATCTCTTACCGTGCCATTCTATTCACATGGTTAAATTGGGGATCACTCAATTTTCATAACAAAAGACGAAAAAAAACGGTCCCAACTGGGACCGTTTATGGTGAAACTAAAACTTATCTGAGAAAATTAAGCGGATTTCTTCGCTTTCTTTTCTGCTTTCGGTGCAGCTACTGCTTCAGTCTTAGCGGTGGTCTGGCCTTCGCTGTACTCACGACCGTAGTATGTATCCAGCAGGATCTGTTTCAGTTCAGCAATCAGCGGGTAACGTGGGTTTGCACCAGTACACTGGTCATCAAACGCATCTTCAGACAGTTTGTCCACGTGTGCCAGGAAGTCAGCTTCCTGAACGCCAGCTTCACGGATAGACTTAGGAATACCCAGCTCAGCTTTGATTTCTTCCAGCCAGCCCAGCAGTTTCTGGATTTTCGCGGCAGTACGGTCGCCCGGTGCGCTCAGACCCAGATGGTCTGCGATTTCAGCGTAGCGACGGCGTGCCTGCGGACGGTCGTACTGGCTGAATGCAGTCTGTTTAGTCGGGTTGTCGTTCGCGTTATAACGAATAACGTTGCTGATCAGCAGGGCGTTCGCCAGACCGTGAGGAATGTGGAACTGAGAACCCAGTTTGTGCGCCATTGAGTGACATACACCCAGGAAGGCGTTAGCAAACGCGATACCGGCGATGGTTGCTGCACTGTGTACACGCTCACGTGCTACCGGGTTCTTAGAACCTTCATGGTAGGACGCCGGCAGGTTTTCTTTCAGCAGTTTCAGCGCTTGCAGAGCCTGACCGTCGGAGAACTCAGAAGCCAGTACGGAAACGTAAGCTTCCAGAGCGTGAGTGACGGCATCGAGGCCACCGAACGCACACAGGGACTTCGGCATATCCATCACCAGGTTGGCGTCAACAATCGCCATATCCGGAGTCAGCGCATAGTCTGCCAGCGGGTATTTCTGCCCAGTTGCATCGTCAGTAACAACCGCAAACGGAGTCACTTCAGAGCCGGTACCGGAAGTGGTGGTAACGGCGACCATCTTCGCTTTCACACCCATTTTCGGGAACTTGTAGATACGTTTACGGATGTCCATAAAGCGCAGCGCCAGTTCTTCGAAGTGAGTTTCCGGGTGCTCGTACATAACCCACATGATTTTCGCAGCGTCCATCGGGGAACCGCCGCCCAGCGCGATGATTACGTCTGGTTTGAAGGAGTTAGCCAGCTCAGCACCTTTGCGAACAACGGTCAGAGTTGGGTCAGCTTCAACTTCAAAGAACACTTCGGTTTCAACGCCAGCAGCTTTCAGAACGGAGGTGATCTGGTCTGCATAACCGTTGTTGAACAGGAAGCGGTCGGTCACGATGAGCGCACGTTTGTGACCATCGGTAATCACTTCATCCAGTGCGATTGGCAGAGAGCCACGACGGAAGTAGATAGATTTCGGAAGTTTGTGCCACAACATGTTTTCAGCTCGCTTAGCAACGGTTTTCTTGTTGATCAGGTGCTTAGGACCAACGTTTTCAGAGATGGAGTTACCACCCCAGGAACCACAACCCAGAGTCAGGGAAGGTGCGAGTTTGAAGTTGTACAGGTCACCGATACCACCCTGAGAAGCTGGGGTGTTAATCAGGATACGCGCGGTTTTCATCATCTGGCCGAAGTAAGCAACACGTTCTGGCTGGTTGTCCTGGTCAGTGTACAGGCAAGATGTATGACCGATACCGCCCATCGCAACCAGTTTTTCAGCTTTAATGACTGCGTCTTCGAAGTCCTTCGCACGGTACATTGCCAGCGTCGGAGACAGTTTTTCATGAGCAAACGGTTCGCTTTCATCGACAACCGTCACTTCACCGATCAGAATCTTAGTGGTTTCTGGTACGGAGAAGCCTGCCAGTTCAGCAATCTTGTATGCCGGCTGACCAACGATAGCTGCGTTCAGCGCGCCATTTTTCAGGATAACGTCCTGGACTGCTTTCAACTCTTTGCCCTGCAGCAGGTAGCCGCCGTGAGTCGCAAAACGCTCACGTACTGCATCATATACAGAGTCAACCACGACGACAGACTGCTCAGAAGCACAGATTACGCCGTTATCGAAGGTTTTAGACATCAGAACAGATGCAACAGCACGTTTGATATCAGCGGTTTCGTCGATAACAACAGGGGTGTTACCTGCGCCTACGCCGATAGCCGGTTTACCGGAGCTGTATGCCGCTTTAACCATGCCTGGACCACCGGTCGCAAGGATCAGGTTGATGTCCGGGTGGTGCATCAGCGCATTAGACAGTTCAACGGAAGGTTGATCGATCCAGCCGATCAGATCTTTCGGTGCGCCAGCAGCGATTGCAGCTTGCAGAACGATGTCTGCTGCTTTGTTAGTTGCATCTTTTGCACGCGGATGCGGAGAGAAGATGATGGCGTTACGGGTCTTCAGGCTGATCAGCGATTTGAAGATAGCGGTAGAAGTTGGGTTAGTGGTTGGAACGATACCGCAGATGATACCAATTGGTTCCGCAATGGTAATGGTACCGAAAGTGTCGTCTTCAGACAGCACACCACAGGTTTTTTCATCTTTGTAAGCGTTGTAAATGTATTCAGAAGCAAAGTGGTTTTTGATCACTTTATCTTCGACAATACCCATGCCGGATTCGGCAACGGCCATTTTCGCGAGAGGGATTCGAGCGTCTGCGGCAGCCAGAGCGGCGGCGCGGAAGATTTTGTCAACCTGTTCTTGAGTGAAACTGGCATATTCACGCTGGGCTTTTTTTACGCGCTCTACAAGTGCGTTAAGTTCAGCGACATTAGTAACAGCCATGATGCTCTCCTGATAATGTTAAACTTTTTTAGTAAATCATCTGCTCGATACGAGAGTATAGACAGACCGACGAAAATTTGTGTAACGGTTTGAAAATCAAACGGTTAATTAACGTCCACTTTACTTTGATTTACTAAAAGAGCTTGTACGCTAGTGCCAGTTAACTCTAACGCGTTACCTCCAGGTGGCGTAAGCAAGATTACTCACTTCTGAGTAGTAATTGCGTGATCTGGATCAAAAATTCGCAAAGCTGACACCTTTCAGCAGGCCCTTTTAGCGTTTCTTGTCAAGTGTTAATAAATTGACGTAATGAATGCTAATAACGTTAGCATAATTAATACATATTAATAACACTGAGTATTGGTAGCGTATTTACGTAGATATACGAAGATAGAAGGTGAAGTATGCTGACAAAAGGCGTATCTTCAGCGCGGATTTTATCAATTTTTATGACTCATTTTATCCGGCTAACGCTTCGGAGCTAACCGTGATCCAAACGCTATTTGATTTTCCTGTCTATTTTAAATTTTTCATTGGGTTATTTGCGTTAGTCAACCCGGTAGGGATCATCCCTGTCTTTATCAGTATGACCAGTTATCAAACTGCTGCAGCGCGAAACAAAACCAACCTTACGGCAAACCTGTCAGTCGCTATCATTCTGTGGACTTCGCTGTTTCTTGGTGATGGTATTCTGCAACTTTTCGGTATCTCAATAGATTCGTTCAGGATTGCCGGCGGCATTCTGGTTGTGACTATCGCGATGTCAATGATTAGCGGAAAACTAGGGGAAGATAAACAAAACAAACAGGAAAAATCAGAAACCGCAATCCGTGAGAGTATCGGCGTTGTACCGTTGGCATTGCCGTTGATGGCGGGACCGGGGGCGATAAGCTCAACTATTGTTTGGGGTACGCGATATCACAGTGCGATTAACCTGTTTGGCTTTTTTGTCGCGATTGCGCTGTTTGCCCTGTGCTGCTGGGGGCTGTTTCGCATGGCGCCATGGCTGGTACGACTGTTGGGACAAACTGGCATCAACGTCATTACGCGTATTATGGGGCTACTGTTAATGGCCTTGGGTATCGAATTCATTGTTACAGGTATCAAATCCATTTTCCCAGGTTTGCTGGCCTGATATCTCTCTTCTGTACAAACGGAGTCGGTCCCGGCTCCGTTTCCTTTCATTATCAGTAAAACTTCTCACTAAAGTTGAAAATCAGCATAGTGATAATAAAAAATGCTGATGGTTATTCATTTGTTTATTCATTGATTTTATGAATGTAACACTCATCCATCTGCCAGAGAGAGCCTGATATCGCTGTTATTTAATTAACATCATACTCTGGGGCTTGCTGTAGGATTATCGAAATGTTATTAGTTATTTCAGCGTTTTTTTCAGTTGAATGTGCTAATTAATAACCAATTGTTAAATTTATGTGCATTTTGACGTGGTGTTGACACCTGACAGGGTAGTTAACACCTTTCTTGATGTAATTTATTGTTTCTCATGGGTTTATTATAGAAAACCTTCATTCGTAAGACTTTCTTTGTGAGATTTATTTCCAATAAAAGAGAATTGGTTAACAAATTTGTAAAATGTATTGGCGGTTAAGAAACGCATTTGATACTTTCCGGCCAGGTATTATGCAGAAGAATTCACGTTGATGAGAATCATTTGCAGTTAGTTTCTCTCAACAGGGTAATAGCGTGTTTCCGGCAGGGGAGGCACGTAGATAATCGACGTAAGGCAGTCATACGAACCGCCAGAATAAATAAAGTCGGTGATAGCAAGCAGTAAAACAAAAAACGACCTGACGGCAGAAAATCTCCGGTGCCGTACAGTGATCCTGACAGGATTAACAGTCTGGTTAAAAAACCAGCCATAATAATGAGGGAGTACAACACAATGACTAACATCACTAAAAAAAGTTTAGTAGCTGCGGGGATCTTAACTGCGCTAGTCGCTGGAAATGTTGCCACGGCGGCAGTAGTGCCAGCGGGTGTGCAGCTTGCTGAAAAGCAGACTCTGGTGCGTAATAACGGTTCGGAAGTGCAGTCACTCGATCCCCACAAAATCGAAGGTGTACCTGAATCCAACATTAACCGTGACCTGTTTGAAGGTTTATTAATCAGTGATGTCGATGGCAAACCATCGCCTGGCGTGGCTGAAAAATGGGAAAATAAAGATTTTAAAGTCTGGACATTCCATCTGCGTAAAGATGCTAAGTGGTCTGACGGCACGCCTGTTACCGCGCAAGATTTCGTGTATAGCTGGCAACGTTTGGCTAATCCAAATACTGCATCACCGTACGCCAGTTATTTGCAGTACGGTCACATCGTCAATATTGATGATATTATCGCCGGTAAAAAACCGATCACCGATCTCGGTGTAAAAGCTCTCGACGATCATACTTTTGAAGTCACCCTCAGTGAACCTGTTCCTTATTTCTACAAACTGCTTGTGCACTCTTCCGTTTCACCAGTTCCTAGAGCTGCTGTTGAAAAATTCGGCGAGAAGTGGACCCAGCCCGCTAACATCATTACTAACGGTGCGTATAAACTGAAAGACTGGGTTGTGAACGAGCGCATTGTGCTTGAGCGTAATACCAACTATTGGGACAACGCCAAAACGGTTATTAACCAGGTAACCTACCTGCCTATTTCTTCTGAAGTGACTGACGTTAACCGCTATCGCAGCGGTGAAATCGACATGACCTATAACAACATGCCGATTGAGTTATTCCAGAAACTGAAAAAAGAGATCCCGAACGAAGTCCACGTTGACCCGTATCTGTGCACCTATTATTACGAAATCAACAACCAGAAAGCACCGTTCAACGATGTTCGTGTTCGTACCGCCCTGAAGCTGGCGTTGGATCGTGACATTATCGTCAATAAAGTGAAAAACCAGGGTGACCTGCCGGCGTATAGCTTTACTCCTCCATACACCGATGGCGCGAAACTGGTTGAGCCAGAGTGGTTCAAGTGGTCTCAGGAAAAACGTAACGAAGAAGCGAAGAAACTGCTGGCTGAGGCCGGATATACCGCTGAGAAACCGCTGACCTTTGACCTGCTGTATAACACTTCAGACCTGCATAAGAAGCTGGCTATTGCCGCGGCATCTATCTGGAAGAAAAATCTGGGTGCTAATGTGAAGCTGGAAAACCAGGAATGGAAAACGTTCCTCGATACGCGCCATCAGGGCAACTATGATGTTTCACGTGCGGGCTGGTGTGCGGACTATAACGAACCGACGTCCTTCCTGAATATGGTGCTGTCCGACAGCTCCAATAATACCGTCCACTATAAGAGCCCGGCATTTGATAAGCTGATTGCGGATACGCTGAAAGTGACGGATGAAGCGCAGCGCAGCGAACTGTATTCGAAAGCGGAACAGCAGCTGGATAAAGATTCTGCGATTGTACCGGTTTATTACTATGTTAATGCCCGCCTGGTGAAACCATGGGTTGGCGGATACTCCGGTAAAGACCCGATGGATAATATCCACGTTAAAGACTTGTATATTATCAAGCATTAATGGCAAGACGTGGGGCAATCATTTTTGCCCCACAGTGTCTTTTTTCTTCGAACTATTAATACCGCTTTACCTGAACGTCGGGGTTAAAGAGGTATAAAGGCACACGCCAGAAGGTACGGGCAATGTTAAAATTCATATTACGTCGCTGTCTGGAAGCGATTCCGACGCTGTTTATTCTTATTACGATTTCATTCTTTATGATGCGCCTTGCGCCCGGAAGCCCATTCACCGGGGAACGCGCGTTACCGCCAGAGGTGCTGGCGAATATTGAAGCGAAATATCATCTTAACGATCCTATCTCGACGCAGTACTTCAGCTATCTGAAACAGCTGGCGCATGGCGATTTTGGACCATCCTTTAAATATAAAGACTACACGGTTAACGACCTCGTTGCTTCGAGTTTTCCGGTTTCTGCGAAGCTGGGTGCGGCAGCCTTTATTCTGGCGGTACTCGTCGGCGTTAGCGCCGGGGTGATAGCCGCGCTGAAGCAAAATACACGTTGGGATTACACGGTGATGGGGGTGGCAATGACTGGGGTAGTTATCCCCAGTTTCGTGGTCGCTCCCTTATTGGTCATGATATTTGCCATAACCTTGAAATGGCTGCCCGGCGGGGGCTGGAACGGTGGGGCGTTGAAATTTATGATCCTGCCAATGGTGGCCTTGTCACTGGCCTACATCGCCAGTATCGCTCGTATTACTCGCGGTTCGATGATTGAAGTGCTGCACTCTAACTTTATTCGTACCGCGCGCGCCAAAGGGCTGCCGATGCGGCGGATTATTTTCCGCCATGCGTTAAAACCTGCGCTGTTGCCAGTGCTGTCCTATATGGGACCGGCATTTGTCGGCATTATCACTGGTTCGATGGTTATTGAAACCATCTATGGTTTACCTGGCATTGGTCAGTTGTTCGTCAACGGCGCGTTAAACCGCGACTATTCGCTGGTTCTGAGTCTGACCATACTGGTGGGTACGCTGACCATCGTGTTTAACGCGATTGTCGATGTGCTTTATGCCGTTATCGACCCGAAAATTCGTTACTGATACTGGAGCTCGCTATGATGTTAAGTAAGAAAAACAGCGAAGCGCTGGAGAATTTCAGTGAAAAGCTGGAGGTCGAAGGCCGCAGCCTGTGGCAGGACGCGCGTCGACGCTTTATGCATAACCGTGCTGCGGTAGCAAGCCTGGTGGTGCTGGTAATTATTGCGCTGTTTGTGACGCTCGCGCCGATGCTGTCGCAGTTTACCTACTTCGATACTGACTGGGGCATGATGTCCAGCGCGCCGGATACGGAATCAGGCCACTATTTCGGTACTGACTCGTCGGGACGTGACCTGTTGGTACGCGTGGCGATTGGCGGGCGCATCTCGCTAATGGTCGGCATTGCGGCGGCGTTGGTCGCGGTTGTTGTCGGTACACTGTACGGTTCTCTGTCGGGCTACCTCGGCGGAAAAATCGACTCGGTGATGATGCGTCTGCTGGAAATTCTCAACTCCTTCCCGTTCATGTTCTTTGTGATCCTGCTGGTCACCTTCTTTGGGCAAAATATCCTGCTGATTTTTGTCGCTATCGGGATGGTCTCCTGGCTGGATATGGCGCGTATCGTGCGTGGACAAACGCTGAGCCTCAAGCGCAAAGAGTTTATTGAAGCGGCGCAAGTGGGTGGGGTGTCTACCGTGCGTATCGTTATCCGCCATATTGTGCCGAACGTGCTGGGTGTGGTGGTGGTATACGCTTCATTGCTGGTGCCGAGCATGATCCTGTTTGAATCCTTCCTGAGCTTTTTGGGATTAGGTACGCAGGAGCCGTTAAGTAGCTGGGGCGCTCTGCTCAGTGATGGTGCCAACTCAATGGAAGTCTCACCATGGCTGCTGCTGTTTCCGGCAGGTTTCCTGGTGGTCACTTTGTTCTGTTTTAACTTTATTGGCGATGGCTTGCGTGATGCCCTCGACCCGAAAGACCGTTAAGGAGTGCAGCCATGAGCGTAATTGAAACCTCAACCGCGCCGCTCGCGCAACAACAGGCTAACGCACTGCTGAACGTAAAAGATTTGCGTGTGACGTTCGCTACCCCCGACGGCGATGTAACTGCGGTCAACGATTTAAACTTTTCTCTGCGAGCTGGAGAAACGTTGGGTATTGTCGGAGAATCCGGCTCAGGTAAATCGCAAACGGCCTTTGCCCTGATGGGCCTGCTGGCGGCTAATGGTCGTATCGGGGGCTCCGCTACGTTCAACGGACGTGAAATTCTGAACTTACCGGAACGTGAACTGAACAAACTGCGCGCCGAGCAAATCTCGATGATTTTCCAGGACCCGATGACGTCTCTCAATCCGTACATGCGGGTCGGGGAGCAGTTGATGGAAGTTCTGATGCTGCATAAAGGCATGAGCAAAGCGGAAGCTTTTGAAGAGTCGGTCAGAATGCTGGATGCGGTGAAAATGCCGGAAGCGCGTAAGCGCATGAAAATGTATCCGCATGAATTCTCCGGTGGTATGCGTCAGCGCGTTATGATCGCTATGGCGTTGCTGTGCAGGCCCAAATTACTGATAGCCGATGAACCGACCACTGCGCTCGATGTGACGGTACAGGCGCAAATCATGACGCTGCTGAATGAACTGAAAAGCGAATTCAACACCGCGATTATCATGATCACCCACGATCTGGGGGTTGTTGCCGGTATTTGCGATAAAGTTCTGGTGATGTACGCCGGTCGTACGATGGAATACGGCAGTGCGCGGGATGTCTTTTATAAGCCCGTTCATCCGTATTCGATTGGTTTGCTGAATGCAGTACCTCGTCTGGATGCAGAAGGGGAAGAGATGCTCACGATCCCGGGCAACCCACCGAACCTGCTGCGTCTGCCAAAAGGCTGTCCCTTCCAGCCGCGTTGCCCGCATGCGATGGAAATCTGTAGCAGTGCTCCGCCACTGGAGGAATTTAGTCCAGGCCGTTTGCGCGCCTGCTTTAAGCCGGTGGAGGAACTGGTATGAATGCGGTAACCGAACAACGTAAAGTGCTCCTTGAGATTGCTGACCTTAAAGTCCATTTCGATATTAAAGATGGCAAACAGTGGTTCTGGCAACCATCTAAAACCCTTAAGGCAGTTGATGGCGTAACCCTGCGACTGTATGAGGGCGAAACCCTGGGCGTGGTCGGTGAATCAGGCTGCGGGAAATCGACCTTTGCCCGTGCGATTATCGGCCTGGTGAAGGCCACCGATGGAAAGGTTGCCTGGCTGGGTAAAGATTTACTCGGCATGAAACCCGATGAGTGGCGGGAAGTACGCAGTGATATCCAGATGATTTTCCAGGATCCGCTGGCATCTTTAAACCCGCGCATGACCATTGGTGAAATCATTGCCGAACCGCTGCGTACTTATCATCCGAATCTTACTGGTCAGGAAGTCCGCGATCGTGTGAAAGCGATGATGATGAAGGTAGGATTACTGCCCAACCTGATTAACCGCTACCCACATGAGTTTTCAGGTGGCCAGTGTCAGCGTATTGGTATTGCCCGCGCGCTGATCCTCGAACCGAAGTTGATTATCTGCGATGAACCCGTTTCGGCGCTGGACGTGTCAATCCAGGCCCAGGTGGTTAACCTGCTGCAACAACTTCAGCGAGAAATGGGATTATCGTTAATCTTCATTGCCCACGACCTCGCGGTGGTTAAACATATCTCCGACCGTGTGCTGGTTATGTATCTCGGACATGCGGTGGAATTAGGGACCTATGACGAGGTGTACCATAACCCGCTGCATCCTTATACCAAAGCGCTGATGTCTGCGGTGCCGATCCCCGATCCGGATCAGGAAAGGAACAAGGTTATCCAGTTGCTGGAAGGCGAGTTACCGTCCCCGATTAACCCTCCTTCCGGTTGCGTGTTCCGTACGCGCTGCCCGATTGCAGGGCCGGAATGCGCAAAAACGCGCCCGGTTCTCGAAGGAAGTTTCCGACACGCAGTTTCCTGCCTGAAAGTAGACCCGCTATAATTCCGAGGGCTGACAAAAGTCAGCCCTTTTTTTGGTGAGGTATCTGTGCCAGGTTTAGTCTCTTCTGTCCGCCGCGCGCTCTTTCGCAAATTATTCGATTTAAACACCCGTTCAGGGCGTCGCTTTGAAGGTATGTGCGCGCTATTCGCCTTGCTCAGCGTTATTGTTATCTTCATTGAGTCCGGAGTAGGGACGCAATACCATTTAACCTTTGAGGAATGGCGCGTTTTTGTCTGGCTGGAGATCTTTATTACTCTGGTCTTTACTCTCGAATATCTTCTGCGCTTATGCTGTTGGGCCAATCCCGCCAAATATGTGTTTAGTTTCTGGGGGATAGTTGACCTTGCCACCATTCTGCCGCTGTATGTGATGTGGCTATGGCCGGAAATCAGTCTGAGTTATGTTTTCGCCTGGCGGGCGATGCGTGTTCTGCGCGTACTGCGTATTCTCAAGCTGTTGCGCTTTATGCCTTCTCTACGGGTGTTCTGGAATGCGTTAAAAAGTGCCCGACATCAGCTGATGTTGTTCTATTCCTTTATCGCCATTCTGATGGTGGTTTTTGGTGCGATGATGTATCTGATTGAAGGGCCAAAATATGGATTTACTACGCTGAATGCGTCGGTGTATTGGGCGATTGTTACTGTAACCACCGTCGGCTATGGCGATATCACACCGCACACCCCGTTGGGGCGCATGGTGGCGTCCGTGCTTATCCTGATTGGCTACTCGGTGATTGCGATACCGACGGGATTGATTACCACGCACATGAGCAGTGCGTTCCAGCATCGCGGGCACCAACGAAAATGTCCCCAGTGTCAGCAGGCGCAGCACGAACATAGCGCGCAGTTTTGTAACCGTTGCGGAAGCAAACTGCCGGGCTAAAAATAAAAAAAGCTGCGAGAGCAGCTTTTTTGTTTGATTATTCGCGCCAGAGAATATGGCAGAGCTTATGATCTTTTTCGCGACATAATAAAACGCGCGCAAAAATATCGTTAATCTCGCCGTCTTCTGTATCTGCCAGACCAATCACCACTTCGGCAAAGAAATCAGGGTTCAGGTCAAAATCAACATGCTCCTGCCAGTCTTCTGCCGGATCGAATAACTCGGCACCGCCGCGTTCTTCAAACTGCAAATTGAACAGAATGATATCTGCCGGATCGAGGTTATCCGCAGCCAGTTCGAGAAAAATGTCGTAAGCCTGCTCAAGCGTTTCGTCTTCGGTCAGGCGATTGTTCAAATCCATATCCATAATGACTACCTGTTTACTGTCTGATGGGCACGTTTTACAGCAACGGACTAAAGAAGTAAAACAGTCGCTCTGCTATCCGCTGCCAGAGTGGTCGTTTTACCCACAAACGGGCATCAAGCAGGCGGGAACGCGAAATATAATCATCCTGCACGGCGGCGAGATCGCCGCCGAATCCAGCATCGTCAATGACCAGCGTGATTTCAAAATTGAGCCACAGACTGCGCATATCCAGGTTAACGGTACCGACCAGGCTCAGCTCGCCATCGACCAGTACGCTCTTGGTATGCAGCAGGCCGCCTTCGAACTGATAAATTTTAACGCCAGCTGCCAGCAACTCAGTGAAAAAGGCCCGGCTTGCCCAGCCAACCAGCAGGGAATCATTCTTACGCGGAAGAATGATACTGACGTCGACCCCACGCTGTGCTGCCGTACAAATTGCATGCAGCAAATCGTCGCTGGGAACAAAGTAAGGCGTGGTCATAATTAAATATTCGCGCGCTGAATAAGCTGCGGTTAACAGCGCCTGATGAATCAAGTCTTCTGGGAAACCAGGACCCGAGGCAATTGTGTGAATGGTGTGCCCGCTGGCCTGCTCAAACGGCATGATATTGACGTCCGGTGGCGGGGGCAAAATGCGCTTTCCGGTCTCAATTTCCCAGTCGCAAGAATAGACGATGCCCATAGCGGTGGCTACCGGGCCTTCCATTCTTGCCATTAAATCAACCCATTGCCCAACGCCTGCATCTTGTTTGAAGAAGCGCGGATCGACCATGTTCATGCTGCCGGTATACGCAATGTAGTTGTCGATCATAATCATTTTGCGATGCTGACGCAGGTCCATACGGCGTAAAAATACACGCATCAGGTTCACCTTCAGCGCTTCTACAACCTCGATACCTGCGTTACGCATCATCGCCGCCCAAGGGCTGCGGAAGAACGCCACGCTGCCGGCGGAGTCCAGCATCAGGCGACAGTGAATGCCACGCCTCGCGGCAGCCATTAACGACTCGGCTACCTGATCGGCCATACCACCCGGCTGCCAGATGTAGAACACCATCTCTATGTTGTGGCGCGCCAGTTGAATATCACGGATCAGCGCCTGCATCACGTCATCTGAACTGGTGAGCAGTTGCAGCTGATTTCCCTTAACGCCGGCGATTCCTTGACGACGCTCGCACAGTTTAAATAAGGAGGAGGCGACGCTGCTGTTTTCCTGCGCAAAAATATGCTTACAGGCTTTAAGATCGTTCAGCCACTTGGCCGTTGACGGCCACATTGCCCGGGCGCGTTCGGCGCGGCGTTTACCCAGGTGGAGCTCACCGAAGGACAGATAAGCAATGATCCCTACCAATGGCAGAATATAGATGATCAAAAGCCAGGCCATTGCGGAGGGCACTGCGCGTCGTTTCATTAGAATGCGTAATGTTACGCCAGCAATGAGTACCCAGTAACCCAGAATGACCAGCCAACTCACCACGGTGTAGAAGGTTGTCATAAATTTAAAAATCCTTTTGAAAGCGTATTGTTAAGAGTTTACGCATCAGGATTAATCTGGCAAATAAAAACACGGGAAAACCGCTGGTCTGCATTCGGTGTGGCGTTATAATGGCCACTCAGTGACTGAAAGAGTAGTAAACATGAAGCGTAGTAGAACGGAAGTGGGACGCTGGCGGATGCTGCGTCAGGCTAGCCGCCGTAAAGCACGTTGGCTTGAAGGACAATCGCGTCGTAATATGCGTATCCACACTATCAGAAAGTGCATTCTCAACCATCAACGCAACTCGTTGCTGTTTGCGATCCACAGCATCTGATCCCAAAAGGGCACCGCTGGCGGTGCCCAATGTCTGTTTTTGTTTTGTTTTTAAAATACTTTTTTGTACGGTTTTACTGAAACCTGCGCGTAAACGCCCGCTGCAACATACGGATCGGCTTCCGCCCACGCCTGTGCCGCCTCCAAAGATTCAAATTCGGCAATCACCGTCGAGCCGGTAAAACCCGCCGCACCGGGATCGTTACTATCGACCGCTGGCATGGGGCCCGCCGTGAGCAAACGACCTTCGTCATGAAGGAGTTGCAGGCGAGCCAGATGAGCAGGGCGCACGGAAAGACGTTTTTCGAGAGAGTCTGCGATATCTTGGGCGTAAATAACATACAGCACGGGTAGAACTCCTTGAACGGTAAAAGTCGTTAATAACGTTATTGGAAAGGCCTAACAACTGCAACGGAAAGATAACTGATATGTTAAGGCCATACTCTGAAAGTGGTTTTTTATCATAAAATCGCGTTCTAAATGTCAGTTACCGCCACGGGCTTATTGAATATGATTGCTATTTGCATTTAAAATCGGGGCCTGGTTTTTTTACTGAAACGATTATGACTTCAATGACCCTTGATTTACCTCGTCGCTTTCCCTGGCCAACGTTACTGTCTGTCGGCATTCATGGTGCCGTAGTGGCTGGTTTGCTGTATACCTCGGTACATCAGGTTATTGAACTGCCTGCGCCAGCGCAGCCGATCTCTGTCACGATGGTCGCGCCTGCCGATCTCGAACCACCTCAGGCCGTTCAGCCGCCGCCGGAACCCGCTGTCGAGCCTGAACCGGAACCAGAGCCGATTCCAGAGCCACCAAAAGAGGCGCCGGTGGTGATTGAAAAACCGAAGCCCAAGCCTAAACCGAAGCCAAAACCGGTGAAAAAGGTGGAAGAGCAGCCGAAACGCGATGTTAAACCAGCAGAACCGCGGCCGGCCTCCCCGCTGGAAAATACGGCACCTACGCGCACAATGACCAATACAGCACCGGCAACTACCAGCAAACCGGTGGTCAGTGCGCCATCGGGTCCACGTGCTTTAAGCCGTAATCAGCCTCAGTATCCGGCGCGAGCTCAGGCGCTGCGCATTGAAGGGCGGGTAAAGGTCAAATTTAATGTAACGCCGGATGGTCGGGTTGAAAATGTGGAGATCCTGTCTGCACAGCCTGCCAATATGTTTGAGCGTGAAGTGAAAAACGCGATGCGTAGATGGCGTTATGAAGCAGGTAAACCCGGTTCCGGACTCGTGGTGAATATTGTTTTCAAATTAAACGGCACAACGCAGATCGAGTAAGCATCAGGCCGTCCGGCAATGATCAAGAGTGATGATTGCCGGATAGCATTACTGGCGTGTGCTATCAGGCCAACGTGGGGATTGGACGCGGTTTCCCGTCTTTATCAACGGCAACGTAGATAAACAGAGCTTCGGTGGCCTTATAACGCTGGCCAATAGGTTCAGAAGCGACTTTCTTCACCCAAACTTCAATATTGATGCTGATTGAGGTTGTCCCGCGTTTCACACAGCGAGCATAGCAACACACTACATCACCTACGGCGACCGGGCGCAAAAAGCTCATTCCTTCAACCCGCACAGTTACCACACGACCATGTGCGATCTCTTTGGCTTGAATCGCGCCACCTATATCCATTTGTGACATCAGCCAGCCGCCAAAAATATCACCGTTCGCGTTGGTATCGGCAGGCATGGCCAGAGTGCGTAAAACCAGTTCACCCTGGGGAGTGTTATTCGTTGTTGTCATTGTAGAACCGACTATAGAGAAAGATTACAGGCGCGATGCTACTAGAATTTGTGCGTCGAGAACAGAGGGGATGCGGCATGCAGAGCAGATGTAAGTCAGGTTGTCAGCTCTATGGAACGCGAGGGGATAAAAATTCGCCAGATCCGCAGATCTGGCGAGCATGTATTACGATTTATCTTCTTGCGGCAGATGACGGTAAATATAGACCCCACTCAGCAGCGTAAAGAATAAAGTCAGGGCGGTCAGGCCGAACACTTTGAAGTTGACCCAAATGTTCTGCGGTAGCCAAAATGCAATATAGATATTCGCCAGACCACACAGGATGAAAAAGACTGCCCAGGCTAAATTTAGTTTCGACCAGACTGGCTGCGGCAGGGTCAGTTCTTTACCTAACATGCGCTGGATCAGCGGTTTTTTCATCACCCACTGGCTTACCAGCAATGCTCCAGCAAACAGCCCGTAAATCACCGTTACTTTCCACTTAATGAATTCATCGTTGTGGAAAAAAATAGTCAGGCCACCAAATACGGCCACCAGGACAAAGGTGATTAACGCCATCTTCTCGACCTTGCGATAGCGAACCCAGCTGTAAATCAACACTACAGCCGTTGCGACAATCAGCGCCGAGGTCGCCGCATAGATGTCGTAAAGCTTATAAAAAGCAAAAAAGACAACCAGCGGTAAAAAATCAAGAAACTGCTTCATTCTTCGATTCCGTCATCAAAAGCACCGGGTACAAGCCCGGAATGCGTTCAGGGTTTATTGGCGAATCAGCATGTACAGGCGGAACAAATAGATCAGCAACACCGCGGAGATCATATTGCTCAGCGTATTCGCCAATACCGCGCCTACATTCGGCGTAAGTACTGCAAAACTTGGCGCAAAAAGCAACAGCAGCGTTTTTGCCAGCAACCAACCGATTACTGCCGGCGCAACCAGTCGCATATTCGACCACGCCAGACGCATACTGTTGCGCATCGCGGCAAAGACACCCATTTTGTCCTGTACCAACATCACAGGTGCGAGTGCCAGCAGGATGGCCAGCAGAATACCGGGAACAACAACCAGCATAATACCGATTTGCACCAGCAGAGTAGTCAAAAAAATCAGAATAAACAGCTTTGGCAACACTGGCGCACTGGCGCCGATGGCACGTAATGCGCTGACCCGATGACCTGCTGAAATCAGCTGAATCATCAGGATGACCCCACCGGCAAGGATGGCATTACCAATCAGACCAGAAAACGTAGACGCCGCGGAAGCGCGTAGCAAAATTTGCTGTTGCTCCGGGGTCATGTTTTGCACCAGATCGAACAACCCCACGCTGCTGGTTAACTGATCGCCTTCACTGAGTTGCGCAATTTGTGCGTCAGTGGGGGAAAAGGCATGCCCTAACACCACTGTGATAAACGCGCACAACAACGATACCAGCAAGATGGTAATGAATTGATTACGGAAAAAGTTTCCCGTGTCACGGTAAACGGATTTCGCCGTGATAGACATGCACTCTCCTTGAGTTTTGCAGGTGTTCATTTGCGGGCAATTGTACCCTGGATAACTCTACAGTGGCAGCATCGCGCGATGTATGGAAAAGCATATCTTTGTAAAGCTGCGGTAATTTTTGGCTATGACTTCAGCGTCGTGCATGAACGCTGTTTGTTATCTGCGCATCGCGTGCAGATAACAAACACCCATCAGCAATGAGCTGGAGGTACTTGCACATTGAAAATATATCAAAATTGATCTGAATTAATTTAACCAGGATTCTGAATGCAAGTTCTAACTTAATCTGGATCAATAAATGTTAAATTATCAAAGTCAATGTGATCCATGTTAGATCATTTATTACTCCAAAGTAGGTATATTCATTCCGCTTTTATAACCATAACGATGGAGCGGACATGAAAAAATTAACAGTTGCAGCATTGGCTTTAACAACCCTTCTCTCTGGTAACGCATTTGCGCATGAAGCTGGAGAGTTCTTTATTCGTGCAGGTTCAGCCACCGTCAGACCGACGGAAGGTGCAGGTGGTACGCTGGGCAGCTTAGGTGGCTTTGATGTCAGCAATAACACGCAGTTGGGTCTGACATTTACCTACATGGCAACCGACAATATCGGTGTTGAATTACTGGCGGCTACACCGTTCCGCCATAAAATTGGTACTGCAGCAACGGGTGATATTGCCACCGTACATCATTTGCCGCCGACGTTAATGGCACAGTGGTACTTCGGTGACTCCAGCAGTAAACTGCGTCCGTACGTAGGTGTTGGTGTGAACTACACGACCTTCTTCGATGAAGGCTTTAACGATAACGGTAAAGAAACAGGATTATCGGACCTGAGTCTGAAAGATTCCTGGGGTGCAGCAGGGCAAGTCGGTATGGACTATCTGATTAACCGCGACTGGCTGATTAACATGTCGGTCTGGTACATGGATATCGACACCACCGCAAGCTATAAAATGGGTGGCGTCCAGCAGCGCGACAGTGTACGCCTCGATCCGTGGGTGTTTATGTTCTCTGCGGGTTATCGTTTTTAAGTTCTTCTGCAAAACTCCTCTGCAAAACTGGTCATCAAATGACCAGTTTTTCCATTCTTTTCCACGCGTATCGTTATTTTGACCAGCCGTAGTCAACTGAGTCACGTGTGCTTCTGAACGCATCAGTCAGAGATGCTGGTTGTACCGTTCCACCCATTTAGCATTTCCCTTTGTTGTAGTGGTGGAGTAAATATAGGCTAAGTATCTTGTCCCGGTACTAAACGAACACACTATCAAATAAGGCGCTGTGCAAGATGACTTGTAGCGCTCTCTTTAAGCAGTACCGCGGTAACTATAATAGCCTGTGTGTTTATCTGGAATATCGCTTTTGTTTCTATTCTCTTATGCATTATTGCTGCGGCTCATTTATTACGTACAAAAAAGAACCTGCAGATAATAAGGGGATAACTTATCCAAAATGTTACCTATTGATAAAATTAAAGTAACATATCGTAAAATTTGGATATTTTATTTTTCATGGACTAATGTTTATACATCATGATATAATGTGATGGCAGATTATTTACCATTCAATAATGTAAATGAATTTTCGAGGAGATCATTCCAGTGGGACGTAAGTGGGCAAATATTGTTGCTAAAAAAACAGCTAAAGACGGTGCAACGTCTAATGTATATGCAAAATTCGGTGTAGAAATTTATGCTGCTGCTAAACAAGGCGAACCAGACCCAGAATTAAATACATCTTTAAAATTCGTTATTGAACGTGCGAAACAAGCGCAGGTTCCAAAACACGTTATTGATAAAGCCATTGATAAAGCCAAAGGCGGCAGCGATGAAACGTTCGTGCAAGGGCGTTATGAAGGCTTTGGTCCCAGTGGCTCACTGATTATCGCTGAAACATTGACTTCAAACGTTAACCGTACGATTGCTAATGTCCGCTCAATTTTTAATAAAAAAGGCGGGAATATCGGAGCGGCGGGTTCTGTCAGCTATATGTTTGACAATACCGGAGTAATTGTATTTGAAGGGACAGACCCTGACCATATTTTTGAAATTCTGCTTAATGCTGAAGTAGATGTTCGTGATGTAACCGAGGAAGAAGGAAACATCGTTATTTATACTGAATCTACAGATCTTCATAAAGGCATTGCAGCTCTAAAAGCAGCAGGAATTACTGAGTTCTCAACTACAGAATTAGAGATGATTGCTCAATCAGAAATTGAACTTTCACCAGAAGATTTAGAAGTCTTTGCAGGGCTTGTTGATGCTCTTGAAGATGACGATGATGTTCAAAAAGTATATCATAACGTTGCAAATCTCTAATGATAGATTAAAGAAATCTGTCATTATGGCAGATTTTTTTAACTCATAAAGTTGTAATGAGTGCACTATTTATTACAAACTCGGATATTTTCCATCATCATCAACTAAAAATATCTGAGATAGGTACCAGGTATCATTCTCTTTGGACAATTGATATTCATAAACAGGTGAATAATACTGCCTCGATAATCTGGTCGTCACGGTCGCTACTTTTTCAGTAATCTGAACCGATATGATGTTCTCTTGCTCAGGATCATGACTAGACTCAGAACCAAAAGCTATAGGCTCGCCCTGAAAACCAGGTTTTGTATATTTATTCAAAAGCTCATTCCAACCCTTCTGGGCCAGGAGCATAACTTCTTGCTTTCCGTAGTTCTGATTTCTCTGAAATGACTGGTCATTCCAATATTTATAATCCCTCTGGAAAGCGGTGATTACCTGTTCCGGAGTATTTGCCAGTATGTCCCCAGCGCTTAAAAATCCAACGCTTAACATAACTAATTTAATCAACAGATGTCTCAACAAGTTCACCCATATTTGGCATGCTTTCCTTCAGTGTCTCGCAAGGGACTTTTTGAAGTCAACTTCATTAATGGTTGCACAACCAAAACGACTGAACTGTATAGATTCCGGGCATACCTGCCCGTGGTTAGCAGCCAGGAAAAATTCCCCTCGTTCTTCATTTAAAAAATTCTGGGGAAAACATCCTGCCTTTCTCCCCTTTGATGTAGTGCTACTCTTTAAGCAAACCAACTTTGAGGGGATTGCTGATGATGTTGACCCGCCATCTGCTACAGCAAAAAATCACACTTCTGGAACCGTTCTACGAGGATCAAACGGCAGCGTTTGCCGTGAGTGTTGCACGTGAATTATTGCTTTGCATGGATAAAATTGAGGCGCTGGAGAAACTTATTGCGACTCCGGTTACACTACCTTATTGCAGCGCAAGTCCGGTTTGTGAGATTGAGGCGGGCTATGCCGCAGGCGTAAACGACTGCCGCGAGGCCATCCGGCGGGCAGGGTATCCTATCGAAGGTGATGATTAGTTTGCGCTTATGTTAACAAATATGTGCTTTATTGTATAAATCTGTAACCTACGCGCGCTGCTGCGGGCTACATCAACTTACCTGCTTCGGAGTGGCAAACATTCTCTATCAACGTACAACGCTGTTATGCAACAACATAAACGGGTAACCGATTTGGCAATACTGTTAACTATCAGGGTGGACTCGTGAAGATTGTGCAGGATAAGCTCAGAAACAGGCAGGCTCTGCTGGTATCCGGGCTCATTACGTTGATTTTTACCTCGTTGTTTCTGTTTATCATTTATGAACAGCGTATGGCGGCCGCCAGTGAAGGCGTTAGCCGCCTGCAAGCTCACATGTTGGACATTTTTAACGATAATGAACTGATTGCCGATGCGATTGGCGAGCGTTATTACCACATCAAAACCGGCGAACAGTGTGGTGTTATGGCGCAGTTTGTTCCGCGAAACAAAGATGAATGGGGAATTAACGCCGACCCAAAGCGGGTTCATTCTGCAACGGGGACGATTATTGCTCAGCAACCCAGCCATAATGCGCTGTGTATGTATACTGCGGCGGAGTTCATTCGCGGAATGGTTAATGAGCTAAATCCAGGCAGCTTCGATGCGCACCGTTACATTATCGCCAGCAATTCAGATTATTTTTATTGGTTTATGGCTTCTGACTCGCGCAATTTCAGTTTTTCTGACTCCGAAATGGCGATGGATATAACGCATTTTTTCTATCCGCCCACCGATTTCTATACCCGGTTGTTGCAAAAAAACGTCAAAAATAAAGCTCTCAGTTCAACAAACTTCTATACCGATAAAATTACCGGTGAAAAAGCCTACAGCGTAGTGAGCTATATCTACGATCTGTCGGGTAAGGAGATATCAGACCAAATCGTTGCCTATCTGGTCTATGATCATTCGAAGCCTGAACTGCAGGAAGCGTTAGCCGAGGCGTTTGATAATCAAATCCTTCCCGGATTGAACGTGGAGTTAGTGAATCTGACCAACAAAGAGAGCCTCTGCTTATCCGGCAAATGTGCGGGGCAATCCAGCTATTTGGTGCGCAATTTTTCGGAGAAATATGCGCTGCACTATTCGCTTTCATTAGGCCGTTTTATGGCGCGCGATACACATGCCGGGATTGTTATCCTGCTGGCGCCGTTCTTTTTCATCATCATTAGCTTCTCGTTAAAGTCATGGCTAAACGAAAGCGACCTCAAGGTTTATATCGATACTCTGACCGGCTGTTTTAACCGCCGAATACTCGACATTATCAAGCGTCGGGATTTATCACACTGTTCGGTGGTGCTACTGGACTGCAATAAATTTAAGGCCGTCAATGATACCTGGGGCCACGCGGCAGGCGATCGCGCGTTGCAAATTATCGCCAACAGGATGCTGTCAAACACTCGCACCAGCCACGATATTGTAATTCGTACCGGCGGGGATGAATTTATGATCCTGCTGTTTCGATCGCAGGCAACTGACGCCATAGCAATCGCGCAACGTATTAGCGGGCAGGTGACCAGTCATGTGTTTGTGGTGGATGGGCATACCGTGCCATTGTCAGTATCGTGGGGAATTGCAGAGGTGAACGGTGAACTGGATGTAGCCATTCAGAATGCGGATAGCGCTATGTATAGAATGAAGCACACGGAAGAAGGGTGAAACCGCCAGACGTCTCTGGCGGTTGATTTAACTTACTGGTGGGTGGCGGCTTTCATCGTGCTGACAAACGCTTTCAGCTCAGCCAGCATCTGTTCCGGTGCCGCAACATTTTTCTCAATGATTTTCACAATTGCCGAGCCGGAAATTGCACCGGCAGCACCGGCTTCAATAGCTCCGGCTACCTGTTCAGGCGCAGAGATACCGAAGCCCTGTAAAGAAGGCGGTGCATCATATTGTTTCAGCTTTTCAACCAAATGATGCAGCGGTAATGCCGCACGATTTTCGGCACCGGTCACACCTGCACGTGAAAGCAGATAAGTGTAGCCGCGACCGTAAGAGGCAATCTGGCGTAGCAGTTCTTCATCAGCGTTCGGCGGGCAGATGAAAATCGGTGCGATGTTGTGACGCAGTGCAGCAGTTCTGAATGGCGCAGACTCCTCAACAGGGACATCGGCTACCAACACAGAATCCACACCCACTTTTTCGCACTGGGCGTAAAACTCGTCAATGCCCTTGCTGAAGACCAGGTTGGCATACATCAGCAACCCAATGGGAATCGTCGGATGTTTCTGGCGAATCAGCGCCAGCATCTCAAAGCATTGCGATGGTGTGACGCCGGCGGCAAACGCACGCAGGGTGGCTTCCTGAATGGTTGGGCCATCGGCCAGCGGATCGGAGAACGGAATGCCGAGTTCAAGCGCGTCGGCACCAGCTTCAATCAGCGTATCAATGATTTTCAGTGACTGCTCAACAGACGGATCGCCCAGGGTTACGAAGGGGACAAAAGCACCTTCTTTGCGGTCCTTCAGCTGTGCAAACAGGTTTTCGTAACGTTCCATCAGATTTCCCCTCGCGCTTTCAGAATATCGTGTACGGTGAAAATGTCTTTGTCGCCGCGACCGGAGAGATTAACCACCAGTAGCTGCTCTTTTTCCGGATTTTCACGCATCATTTTCAACGCGTGTGCCAGGGCATGGGAGGACTCCAGTGCCGGAATAATCCCCTCGTGCAGACACAGCGTTTTGAAGGCTTCCAGTGCTTCATCATCGGTTATTGAAACATAATCGGCGCGACCAATGCTGTTCAGGTACGCATGCTGTGGCCCGACCGATGGGAAGTCGAGCCCGGCGGAAATAGAGTAAGACTCTTCAATCTGTCCTTCTTCGGTCTGCATCATCGGGGACTTCATGCCGAAGTAAATCCCGACACGACCATGTTTCAACGGCGCGCCGTGTTCTCCAGACTCAATCCCGTGACCGCCTGGCTCTACGCCAATCAAACCGACGCTGGTTTCATTAATAAAATCGGCGAACATACCGATGGCGTTAGAACCGCCACCCACGCAGGCGATAACGGCGTCCGGCAGACGACCTTCTTTTTCCAGAATCTGCGCCTTGGTTTCTTCACCGATCATCCGCTGGAACTCACGCACAATAGTCGGGAAGGGGTGCGGACCTGCCGCTGTACCGAGCATATAGTGCGCGGTATCGTAGCTGCCAGACCAGTCGCGCAGCGCTTCGTTACAGGCATCTTTCAGCGTTGCGGAACCGCTGTGAACGGGGATAACTTCTGCACCCATCAAACGCATACGGAAAACGTTCGGCGACTGACGTTCAACATCTTTCGCGCCCATGTAAATACGGCATTTCAACCCCAGCAGTGCGCTGGCGAGAGCAGATGCAACACCGTGCTGCCCCGCGCCTGTTTCGGCGATAATTTCCGTTTTACCCATGCGCTTCGCCAGCAACGCCTGGCCCAGCACCTGGTTGGTTTTGTGCGCGCCGCCGTGCAGTAAATCTTCACGCTTGAGATACAGCGTCGTGTTGGTGCCTTGAGTAATGTTCTGGCACTTGGTCAGTGCGGTTGGGCGACCCGCATAGTTTTTCAGCAGGTCTGTAAACTGCGCCTGAAATTCAGGATCTTTTTGCGCGCTGACAAAAGCTTCTTCCAGCTGGCGCAGGGCAGGCATCAGAATCTGTGGCACATACATACCGCCAAATTCACCAAAATACGGATTGAGTAATGTTGTCATGTCCTTTTCCTTAATATGCGCGCAGCGTCTGAAAGACCGAAGCCAGAAGACGTGCATCTTTGATGCCCGGCTGTGACTCTACGCCAGAATTGAAATCGAGACCGGCACAGCCGGTTTTTGCCGCGTCAACGCAGTTATCTGCGCCAAGTCCGCCAGCCAGTAATACGTTATCCAGCGATTGTCCGCCTAAAAGTGACCAGTCGAAGCGTTGCCCGCTGCCGCCCTGACCGTTGTCGAATACGTATTTATCGACATGCTGATAATCCCGGGCTGGCAACTTATCGCTGACGCTGAGCGCCTTCCAGATTTGTACCTGTGCGGGTAGCGCATTGCGTAGCGCGTCTACGTAGGCTTGATCTTCGCTACCATGCAGTTGCACGGCCGTGAGTCCCAGAGCAGCCGCTGTTTCACGTACGTCGATAATATCTGTGTTGCGAAACACCCCGACGTATTGCAGCGGCGCGCCGGTCATGACCTCTCGCGCTTGCTCAACGCTAACCGCGCGTGGCGATGTGGGTACAAAAATCAGTCCGCCATAAATCGCGCCGGATTTATACGCCGCGTTGGCATCCTGAGCCCGGGTTAAACCGCAGACTTTATTCTCGCCGAGCAGTACGCGACGCACGGCAGCGTGCAGATCATCATGCGACATCAGCGCGGAACCAATCAGAAAACCGTTGGCGAAGTGGCTGAGCTCGCGCACCTGACCATAGGTATTGATCCCGGACTCGCTGATGACGGTCACACCGTGGCCCAGGCGCGGCGCAAGCTGGCGGGTGCGATTCAAATCAATCGACAAGTCGCGTAAATCGCGGTTGTTGATACCAACGACTTTGGCGCCCAGTGCGATAGCGCGCTCCAGCTCTTCTTCGTTGCTGATTTCGGTCAGTACGCCCATTTTCAGGCTGTGGGCGACGGCGGCGAGTTGACGATATTGTTCATCATCGAGGACCGACAGCATCAACAAACAGGCGTCCGCCTGGTAGAAACGCGCCAGGTAAATCTGGTAAGGATCGATAATAAAGTCCTTACACAGAACAGGTTGCGGCGCGATGCGGCTGACGATAGGCAGGAAATCAAAACTGCCCTGGAAATATTTCTCATCGGTCAGTACGGAAATCGCGGAAGCATAATGTTTATAAACGCCCGCAATCTGTGCCGGATCGAAGTCATCACGGATCACGCCTTTTGACGGAGATGCTTTTTTACATTCCAGAATAAAGGCGGTGCGCGCACCTTGCAGCGCATCGTAGAAATCACGAGAGCTGGGTTGAACATCATTTTGAAAGCTGGCCAGCGGTTGTTGCTGTTTGCGGGCTTCTACCCAAATCGCCTTGTCTGCGACAATTTTCGCTAAAACGGTTTGCATCATTTACCCTCTTGCTGCCAGTGCAGTGACACGGTCATAGGCCGCACCGCTGCGCAGTACATTAATCACGGTTTGCGCATTGGCTTTTAAATCTTCTTCACCGTGCAAGCGCATTAACATGGCGACATTCGCGGCAACAGCGGCTTCATGAGCGGCTTCACCTTTACCTTGTAACAAGCGACTAAGAATGTCACGGTTTTCTTCCGGTGTGCCGCCAGCCAGCTGTTCCTGGTGGTAAGGCGTCAGGCCAAAGTCTTCTGCCGTCAGTTGATAACTCTTGATTTCCCCATCGTGCAGCTCTGCCACAATGGTCGGTGCATGCAGCGAAACTTCGTCCATGCCACCACTGTGCACTACGGCTGCCCGCTGATATCCGAGCACACGCAGCGTTTCGGCAATCGGCAGCACCAGCTCCGGGCTGTAAACGCCGATCAGCGCCAGCGGCGGATGTGCCGGGTTAATCAACGGGCCGAGCACGTTAAACAGCGTGCGGGTTTTCAACTGCTGGCGTACCGGCATGGCATGGCGAAAACCGGTGTGGTATTTCGGCGCAAACAGAAAACACACGCCGAGATCGTCAAGCGCCTGACGGGATTTGTCGGCGTTCATATCCAGATTGATGCCAAATGCCGCTAATAGATCCGAAGAGCCTGACTTGCTGGAGACGCTGCGGTTGCCGTGTTTGGCAACTTTCAGTCCGCAAGCCGCAGCAACAAAGGCGCTGGCGGTAGAAATATTGATGCTGTTGCTGCCGTCGCCGCCGGTACCGACAATATCGGCGAACAGATAATCAGGGCGCGGGAATGGGGCTGCGTTTTCCAGCAGCGCGGTTGCCGCACCGGCAATTTCATTCGGGTGTTCGCCACGAATTTTCATGCTCACCAGCGCCGCAGCCAGTTGTTCCGGCTTCAGTTCACCGCGGACCACGGCGGAGAACAGCTGGTGGCTTTCCTGCTGAGACAGCGTCTGCGCCTGGTACAGTTTCTCCAGAATTGGTTGCAGCGTATTGGTTTGTTCAAGCTTCTGTTGCGCCCAGGCCAGCGTTTGTTCCAACAGACGCGCGCCCTGGGTGGTCAGAATGGACTCCGGATGGAACTGGAAGCCGCAGACGCGATCGGTATCGTGACGCACCGCCATCACCATGCCGTTAAAGTGGGCGTTAATGGTTAATCCTGCCGGAACGTTGCTGCCAACCAGCGAATGATAGCGTGCCACCGGCAGCGGATTCGCCAGACCAGCAAACATTGCCTGACCGTCGTGTTCAATGCTGGACGCTTTGCCGTGCAGGATTTCTCCAGCCTGGCCCACATATCCACCATAGGCCTCAACAATGGCCTGATGTCCCAGACAAATGCCGATGATTGGCAGCTTGCCGCGCAGACGGGTTAACAGCTCCGGCATGCAACCTGCTTCGCTTGGCGCACCTGGGCCTGGAGAGAGCATCAGCACAGGATTTTTCATCGTTGCTAAGCGGTCAATCAACGTCTGGGCCGGAATATGGTTGCGGTAAATCACCACGTTGTGACCATTAGTACGCAGCTGATCCGCCAGGTTATAGGTAAAAGAGTCGATATTATCGAGCAGCAGAATGTCAGCCATTAGAAGGTCTCCTGTGCGTGGTGCGCGGTGGCGATAGCACGCAGAACCGCGCGCGCTTTATTACGGGTTTCATCGGCTTCAGACTGCGGTACAGAATCCAGAACAATCCCGGCACCGGCTTGTACGGTGGCAATACCGTCTTCCACGAGGGCGGAACGAATGACAATACAGGTATCCAGATCGCCATGAGCCGTGAAGTAACCTACCGCGCCGCCGTAGCTGCCACGGCGACGACCTTCTGCCTCGGCGATAAGCTGCATAGCGCGAACTTTTGGCGCTCCGCTTAACGTGCCCATATTCATACAGGCGCGGTAAGCGTGCAGCACATCCAGATCGCTACGCAGCTCGCCTACCACACGCGAAACCAGGTGCATTACGAAGGAGTAACGATCGACTTTGGTGAGGTCAGCAACATAGCGGCTGCCAGGCGTACAGATGCGCGCCAGGTCGTTACGCGCAAGGTCAACCAGCATCAGGTGCTCAGAAAGCTCTTTATGGTCGGTACGCATCTCCAGCTCGATACGGCTGTCAAGGTCGCGGTCAAGCGAACCGTCCGCACGACGACCACGCGGGCGAGTGCCGGCAATCGGGTAGATCTCAATCTGGCGGCTGGTGGCATCGTATTTCAGCGAGCTTTCCGGGGAGGCGCCAAACAGCGTGAAATCGTTGTCCTGCATGAAAAACATGTATGGGCTGGGGTTACTTTTCTTCAGCACATAGTAGGCTGCCAGCGGTGACGGGCAGGGCAGCGAGAAACGTCGGGACGGAACTACCTGGAAAATTTCGCCCGCGCGAATCGCTTTTTGCATGCCACGTACTACGGCGCCGAACTCTTCATCGCTCTGATTGCACTCGCAGCGCATCTGCGGGACTTCAGTGACCGGCAACGGCGGCGCAGGCTCGGTAAGCTGCTGGCTCAGCTGCGCCAGACGGGCGTTAAGTCGCTGTTTTTCCGCATCATTGGGGGTAAAAACACTGGCCTGAATTCGGGTGCTTTTTTTCTGGTGGTCGATAACCATCAGCGTTTCTGCCAGATAGAAGCAGTAGTCAGGACAACGGTTGCCCGCTTCAAGCTGAGGTAAATCTTCAAAACCGGCAACCAGGTCGTAGGAAAACAGACCGCCGAAGAACATCGCTTCACGTTCTTGAACAGGAACATTCACCAGCCCCTGCAGTATGCGAAAAGCATCAAATACGGAAAGAGAACATAAACGGGCGTCTTCATCCAACAGCGGGCTGACGGCAGGGAATCGCAGATGACGACCATTCGTCTGTTTTTCATTCTCAACGCCAGCGGGCAGGGCAGCATCCAGCAAGGGCAGCAGCGATGCGCCGTTTGCGGATAACGTCTGAATAGTGACAGTGTCACCGAGAGCGGTAATGCGCAATGCGCTGTCGACTAGCAGCAAGCTCTTCAGATCGTCTTTGCTGTCGATATCTGCAGATTCCAGCAGCAGCGTTGCCGGACGTGCGCCACATACCTGATGAAACAGCGACGTCGGATTCTCACGGTAGGCGGCATCGCAGGCAAGCAGTTCGAGTATCGGTTTTTGTGTTTGCATCGTTATTCTCATTAATTTTGTTCAAAAAAAAGCCCGCTCATTAGGCGGGCCGGGTATCTGGTTGCAAATTGCAGACGTAAGACACTGCCCGAAATCAGGAAGTGCGCCACCAACCGTGCAGAAAAAATGTTGCTTTCATTGCAGATACCTTCTTCATGTGAACTTGCGTACTAGTTAACTAGTTCGGTGGAATAAAGTCAACACCTGATTTCAGTATATTTGCCGAAACCGCTATGATGGGCGTGTTACGACATTTATTGAAACGGGAGCCGCCTTGAGCGACACGAATTACGCAGTGATTTATGACCTGCATAGTCATACTACAGCCTCCGATGGGCGATTAACCCCAGAAGCCTTAGTACACCGTGCGGTAGAGATGCGAGTCGGTACACTGGCGATCACCGATCATGACACCACGGCGGGCATTGCGGCGGCAAGAGAAGAAATTTCACGTTCGGGATTAGCGTTAAATTTGATCCCTGGTGTCGAGATATCAACTGTCTGGGAAAACCATGAGATCCATATAGTGGGTCTGAACATTGATATCGCCCATCCCATGATGTGCGATTTTCTGGCGCAACAAACGGAACGTCGTCAGCAGCGTGCGCGCCTGATTGCCGAACGACTCGACAAAGCGCATATCCCCGGCGCGTGGGAAGGGGCGTTGCGCCTGGCTGATGGCGGGGCGGTTACGCGGGGCCATTTTGCGCGTTTCCTGGTGGAATGTGGCAAAGCCACAACCATGGCGGATGTCTTTAAAAAATATCTTGCCCGTGGGAAAACCGGTTACGTTCCGCCACAGTGGTGTACAATAGAACAAGCTATTGATGTCATTCATCATTCTGGCGGTAAGGCTGTTCTGGCTCATCCTGGGCGGTACGATCTTAGCGCTAAGTGGCTGAAAAGACTGGTTGCACATTTTGCTGAACATCGCGGCGACGCGATGGAAGTAGCGCAGTGTCAGCAGTCTCCCAATGAACGCACCCATCTGGCGACGCTTGCGCGTCAGCATCAATTGTGGGCATCGCAAGGGTCTGATTTTCATCTACCCTGCCCATGGATTGAGTTGGGTCGTAAACTTTGGTTGCCCGCAGGCGTAGAAGGCGTCTGGCAACTTTGGGAGCAGCCCAAGATCACAGAGAGGAAAGTATGAGCCAGTTTTTTTATATTCATCCCGAAAACCCGCAGCAGCGGCTGATCAATCAGGCCGTTGAAATCGTGCGTAAAGGTGGGGTGATCGTCTATCCAACCGATTCCGGCTATGCGTTGGGCTGCAAAATTGAAGATAAAGGCGCAATGGAGCGCATTTGCCGCATCCGTCACCTGCCGGACGGGCACAACTTTACGCTGATGTGCCGTGACCTGTCTGAACTGTCGACCTATTCGTTTGTCGACAACGTGGCCTTCCGTTTAATTAAAAACAACACGCCGGGCAACTACACCTTCATCCTGAAGGGGACGAAAGAGGTTCCGCGCCGCTTGTTGCAAGAAAAACGTAAGACCATCGGCCTGCGTGTACCCTCAAACCCGATAGCACTGGCGCTGCTTGAAGCGCTGGGCGAGCCGATGCTCTCCACGTCACTGATGCTGCCGGGTAGCGAATTTACCGAGTCAGATCCGGAAGAAATTAAAGACCGCCTGGAGAAACAGGTGGATTTAATTATCCACGGCGGATATCTCGGCCAACAGCCGACCACGGTCATTGATTTAACCGACGATTCTCCGGTGGTGTTGCGTGAAGGCGTCGGTGACGTTAAACCTTTCTTATAAGGGCGTGAACCGCTATACTACGCGGCCTTAAAATGGCGCTGACTGGCGCCGTTGATTCTCCTGTTCGACGCCTGTGAAGGCGCACAAGGTGAATATTAAACCATTTAAAATCAACTACTTAATTTCATTTAGTTAATGGCTGTTACCAGATTGTGTGACAGCCAATAGCCACACCTCGACTCTCATGGTGTATGTACACTTTTCCCTTCAATATTACGCTTATGCCGAATGGTTCTGCACGTTGACTTATCATCAACGCCCTGAATGGTTTCTTATACCTAAAGCAGATAGTTGCATATACTATGCTCGATAGTTAACCTGAGATAAATCTTGGGATGCAAGAGTTATGATGATGTCTGCAAAATCCAAACGAACATACAAGTATGGGGATCAACCTATAAGAATAACTACTGTACAAGTTGTCGCAGAACAGTTCGGAGGTGCTGCAACGGCTAATCAAGTGGATGATTATCTTAGAGGGATATTCCCGCATTATAAAGACGATACTCGCCTTAACCTTATTGTTAACACGGTTAACTGCAATCGGAGCTACTGGAGTTTCAACAAAACAGCCAGACGAACGGATAATGTAACCCATCGTCATCACCAGTATGACCGCTTATTCAAGCGAGGGAACATTTTTGAAATCTATGAACCCTCAGTTCATGGTATTTGGGAGTTATACCAGGATCAACAAGGCAAATGGTGTTACCGCAAGGTAAAATCTGAGTTTGAAAAGGCTGTTGATGCTGCGTCAGAACTGCTCCCGTCAGAACGCAAAGAGATTTTAGAAGCTGAGAGTAAAACTCCTGAGCTAATCGAAGTTACAACGCGAGTTTATAAGCGAAGCCCCTATGTAGTTGCTGAAGTTCTTTTAAGAGCTAATGGTAAGTGCCAAAGCTGTCAGCGTGATGCACCTTTCCTGAAAGAAGATGGTACTCCATTTCTTGAGGTTCACCACATTGAGTGGCTTTCTAAAGGGGGAGAGGACTCCGTGGAAAATGCTATAGCATTATGTCCAAACTGCCATAGGCAAGCTCATCATGGTGTTTTGGAATTAGTGGCGGTTAACAAGCAAGATTGAACACAACTTCTCGCACAGGATGTCCATGAAAAAACTCGAATGGGGTAAATACGCGCTGATCTATCTTGCGGGGTTTCTGACCAGTTTCAGTGGAGTTTTAGATAGTTTAGTGAAAATTCCTTCCTCCTATAAAGAATTAAAGAATACGTACATCTACGATAGCGAATTTTTAACAGGTCAATGGTCAACAAATGCTGAATACTCAGCGGACAGTGGCGAACTGGGATTAGATCCTTCACAACCAAAGATGACTTTGAGTATGGAGGCATCCGAGGACGGAAGCGCGAGCGGTGAAATGATGAGTGAAAAAATCTGTGATGCTCTACCGCTTACTTGGGACATTAGGCTTGAAGCAGACGCGCCAACATTCCGTGATTTCTTCCTTAACCGAAAGTTTTATTTGAAGCAGTTGCATGAAGGCAGAATGCAAACTGTTGCAGTATTGGAATTAATTAACGAGGATAGAAAGCGTGGTGCAATGACGTTTAAAGTTGTTGGTGATGGTACAGGTGCACTACCAAAGCAAATAACATTGGCCAAAAACCTCCCTCAGTTTAAGTCTGATTTCAAAGAGTTGTCCGATTATTGTGCAGAATCACCAACGAAATTCTGGAAGGATTATTATCAGAGGCAAGGCAAAAAGTTTCCATGATAAAGGGGGCGTTGCGCCCCTTTACGTGTTATCGGCTATCCTCTCAAAGCCTGTAACCACATCATAAGCAAATGAAGCTGGCTTCCTGTCATAGCTGGCAATACAAGAGAAAATGTGATGAAAATATTAGCTCTACTTGTTTGTTTTATAAGTTCTTTGGCATTTGCTGATGAGACAGGAGGTACTCAAAAAACGAAGATTGTTGTACCACCTGATTTCTTGAAACAGTTCTTCACCATAACCAGCGTGAAAATTTCAACACTAGATGGTTATGTCCCGATAGTGGAAACAGGAAATAAGGTTGTTAAACTTCCTGCGCAACGTATAGATTCTCTCAACTATACAGTGAGAGTTGATTCAACTGATGCAGGTTTTATCAATGATGTGGCTAGTAGTGACCACGGTATAAAAGGGATATTGGTTTGTAATAACCCTTCAATAAAATCACTGATTATGAGTAAAAATGCCGTTGTTTTAGTATCCGTTGAGAATAAAGAGGGGGAACCTATGTCTGTGACGCTATATGACAGCGAAAGTTGCAAGAAAAAATCGAATGCTTAGGGGGACTTACACTGTTGGTTTGTAGTGGTCAACTAAAACTGGCCACGGCTTTAGAGTTTTTCCAGTATCGGTTTTCCGATTCGTTTGGGGGCAACCCACCGTTATAGTCATGCGGCCTTAGCGAGCTGTAATACCCGACGATATAGTCTGTGATCGCATGAGCAGCATCGCTAAAGTTTATATAACCTGTCACTGGCACCCACTCGTTTTTCAGACTACGGAAGAAGCGTTCCATCGGGCTGTTGTCCCAACAGTTTCCACGTCGGCTCATACTCTGCCTGATCTGGCAACGCCACAGTAACTGCCGGAACTGCCTGCTTGTATAGTGGCTACCCTGGACGCCCTTCTAAGAGTCAAGCTGTTATCGGGATACTGTTGATCCGCCTGTTTTGATTGCGCAGTAACGTGTAAACTTCGCGGGAGATATATCGCTTTAGACAGCGTATCGCTTCCATTTTTGTATGTCCTTCGGCTACACGCCTGGCGACATATTCCTTTGTTTTTGCGTCAGTTCGTAAGCGTCCGATGGCGATGATGTGAAGTGCACTATTTGCAGCACGATCTCCACCACGATTAAGTCGGTAACGGTTCGTTTTTCCAGAAGAAACGGGGACCGGGCTGACACCACACAGTGCCGCAAATCCTGATTCTGATCTTAACCGTTGAGGATTGTCTCCGGCAGTGATCAGCAACTGTGAAGCGCTTTCGTATCCGATAGCATTACGTTTAATCAGCTCAGGTGCCAACTCGTCGACAATTGCCGCAATCATGACATCCAGATCAGCGATTTCGTCATGTAACTCGAGATAGCGTCGGGCAAGGGACTTTAATGAAATGCGATAAACGTTGGTTACATTGCGGTATTCACTGGCATCAGGTCTCCAGGAACCCAGGGTCCTGATGAGCTGCATGCGCGTCATATTTCTGAGCTGTTCACGTAATTCATCCGGGGCAGAGATAATATTTGAATGGATAATCTGGAGAGCGACTCTGCGGGCTGATATTGCTGTTTTTCGGCAAGTTTTTAATACCCGCAGGGACTCAATCATGCCATCACGCGTTTTGGGAGTAACTGTCCTGATGCCTGAGAATGCTGCATGAGCGGCACATTCAGCATCAATTGTGTCACTTTTACCCCGTTTGCGTCGCTCCATCCGGTCTGGAGCAGTCACCTCAAGAACTTCTAACCCGGCGTTCTGAAAATAACGAAGCAAACCGGAACCATAGGTACCTGTGCACTCAACACCAATTCGCTTTAATGTCCCAAACGAGGTCATCCATGCCAGCATCTGCCGGTAACCTTGTCGTGTTGTGGAGAAATACTGAGTCCCAAGGACTTTATTGTTCTGATCTACGACAGCGGCAACGTGCAAATCTTTATGTGTATCCACGCCACCCACAACGGCAGCTTCGGTAACTTTATCAACCATGACAGAGCTCCTGTGAGGAAACAGAGTTGAATCTCCAGACAGATAACCCGGACAGGACAGTAACGAGACAAGCCGTCAGGCCCTTCTTGAGTCACGCGCATCGGTGAGGAGATGCCTCGCATGAAGGCGCTTCCGGCAACCGACGGGTCCAGGGCAGGACACAAAAGGTCGATCGCTGTGTGAGTCAGGATGCGGGAAGGTCTTCACTGCATCAGTAATCACACCAATCTGGTTAAACGGCAAACTAAGTGGTGGTAAAGACTGACATCGGCATTATTACTGTCACTGTGGAACATCACTCCGGCTGGTTTACCGCGAGCTTCCCACGCCATTTCCAGCGCTCTGATGGTCAGCTTGCTATCCGGCGAGAATGACATTGCCCAGCCCACTGGTTTCCTTGCGAACAGATCGAGAACAACTGCAAGGTAAGCCCAACGCTTGCCTGTCCAGAGTAGAGTAAGAGGCAGGGCGTAGTCGGACTATTTCCCTGCCTCTCCTCCCCGAACCGGACGTGCACCTTTCAGCGCATCCGGCTCTCCATTTAAATGCTGGCGAACGCCATTGCCACTTCTGTAAAGCGCGATGTATACGTGTTTCTGGTCTCCGTCCTCAGATAGGGATTGCCTTCGGGTAGCCGCCAGCGGAACAGCTTCTTGCCTTGCCCCACCAACCGGTACAGTATTTCGCCGCTGAGCTTGCCGTGATTGGTTTTACCAAATAAAACCCACGTTTTGCTCTGACCCGGTTTCGGTGATTTACACCACCACCTCATCAGGGAAGCGATACCTGTACGGTATTTGCGGGCCAGCCAGTGAGCCAGCTTCCAGAACACGACACGGTCGATATAACTGAAGACTTTGGCCTTAAAATCAACGAACTGATAGAACATGGCCCAGCCTTTCAGTTTTCGGTTGAGTTGTTCAGCCATATCGACTTTGCTTTCACTGTAGTTGCCTGATAACAGTGCTGTCAGCGATGCGGCGAAGTTTCTGGCTTTCTCCTGCGGGATCGTTGAGACCACTCGCATCTCGCCATAACGACTGCGTTTGCGAATGATCCTGTGCCCCAGAAAGATAAAGCCGTCATTAACATGGGTGATTTTAGTCTTATCCATGTTCAGCCTGAGTTTCAGACTGCCTTCGAGCACACCCCGACACTCCTCCCTGATGGCTTCCGCCTGTGCTTTGGTGCCTTTGACGATGAGGACAAAATCATCGGCATAGCGGCAGTACGCCACCGCGGGTTTCCACTGCCAGTTTTCTCTGACCGCCGTACTTCGGCCCCGTTGGATACTGTTATTCCAGTACCACCGATCTTTTCTGGCTTTCCCGCTCAGGTAGCGCTCATGCAGGTATTGATCGAACTCATTCAGCATGATGTTCGATAATAGCGGCGATATAACACCGCCCTGTGGCACACCTTCACTGGCCGCCCGAAAGAGACCGACATCGATATGTCCCGCCTTGATGGTTTTCCACAGCAGAGTCATGAAACGTGCGTCACTGATCCTGCGGCGTACAGCCTTCATCAGCAGTCGATGATGTACGGTGTCGAAGTAACTGGACAGGTCGCCTTCAATCACCCAGCGTCCCCGGGTTTCACCGCAGTCTGTGAGCTGTAATTTCACCGTGCGGATCGCGTGGTGGACACTGCGCTCAGGCCGGAAGCCATATGAGAGCGTATGAAAATCACTCTCCCATATCGGCTCCATCGCCATCAGCATGGCCCGCTGAACAATACGATCCCGCAACGCGGGGATACCCAGTGGTCGCAGTTTGCCGTTGCTTTTAGGGATGTAAACCCGTCTGGCGGGCAAGGGCTGGTAGTGGCCTGAGAGTAATTCATCCCTGAGGATTTGCAGTTCAACAGCCAGTCTGGCCTGTAGCATTGTTTTGTTCACGCCATCAACGCCGGGGGTATGCGCCCCCTTTGATGAAAGCGTGATCCGCGCCGCTTCAGCCAGCCATTCTGGTTGTGTTATCAGACGCAGCAGCCGTTGAATCCGTAGGGACGGATCGGTGGCTGCCCATGTGGCAAGCTTGCGTTGCATTTCGCTGATTATCAAAGGTCTTCACCTCGTTAGGTCAGTTAATTCACGTCGCAAACACATTCAAACTGCTTCCCTTCGCCATGTAATGGGCTTTCCCCATCGCGGACTACTACGGAAGCTCCGCCAGCCAGCGCGTCATCGGAGCCATGCCCCCTTAACATCCGTCGCTGACCTTCCCCGGTTTACCTGCCTGGACTCAGGCATACTGAGGAGGCTGCCCGTCGCACTCTTTATCCTTGCTTGCCGCAAGTTGGCAGAAGTCAGCAACGCAAGCGTGATAGACGCTGCTGCCCCGGTGTTTCGCATACATGTCAAAACACCTTCGACCGGCAGTGCTTACGTATCACTGCCAGTTCCTCCTGCACGGCCTGTCAGATCACGTAGGCCGTGGTGACGTTTTCAACCCACAGAGGCGGATTAACGGGTTCATGTTCTTCAGCCTTTCAGTACTTAACCTTGAGGATCATCTCGGCTTAGTGATCTCGCCTCAATCCCCGTTGTCAGCGGGTTACATCACCCTGCGGGCATGCCGCAGGTCACTGCCGCTCAGGTTCTCCACCGTCACACCCGGTGGGATTGTTGGGTTTCTCATCGTGAGTTACCGGTTCAATATTCCAGACAGACTCGCGGTTCATTTAAGCATCCATGCCCGCCCTGAACTCCGGGCACACTGTACGTCACATCGCCGCACCACACCTGGTTAGGTTCTGTCACTGCGAACTGTCGCTCAAGGCGATTCGGGATAGCGATGTGTTCATGACCAACACGTTTATACCGGTGGGTAGGCTGCTGACAACTCACCAGCCCCAGTTCTTTCATGAGCCTGCCAGCAAGCCAGCGTCCCATTCTGAAGCCTCTCAGGGTTGCCATAATGGCGATACTTCTTGCGCCAGCAGAGCCATGGCTGATGTTATGCAGCTCCCGAACCTGGCTGCGTAACACAGCTCGCCAGCCGTCTGGCTTTTCGGCGCTTTTCTCCCAGTATTTGTAGCTACTGCGATGAACCCCGAACACGTGGCAGAGTGTGACCACAGGATACTGCGCTCTGAGTTTCCCGATTAACGAGAATTGTTCAGGGAGTCTGACATCAAGAGCGCGGTAGCCTTTTTTAATATGTCGTTTTCCATTTCAATGCGTTGTAGCTTTTTCTTCAGCTCACGTATTTCAATCTGTTCCGGGGTTATAGGGGAGGCTTTAGGTATTTTGCCCTGTCGTTCATCCCGCAACTGCTTTACCCATCGCGTCATGGTAGAAAGACCCACATCCATAGCACTGGCCGCAGCTGCAACGGTGTAGTTCTGATCAAGGACCAGTTGAGCGGATTCACGTTTAAACTCTGCGCTGAAATTTCTTTTTTTCATTGAGGCACCTGTAATGTTCTGAGGTGAGCATATCACCTCTGTTCAGGTGGCCAAATTCAGTAAACCACTACACAATGAGTTGGCGATATTGCAGCAGATCTTTCGAAAAGAATGCTTCATAGGCTTGCGCGACGGTCGCGCGGCTCATATCAAGAGCAGCGCCCACTTGATTAGCAAGGGGCAAATCATCCTTGGAAAGTTCCAGTTTCTTCATGTGAAGACTTGCAAGCACTTCGTTTGCCATCTGATCGCTACCATTCATCATGCGTTGGAAGTGTGCTTCTGAGTAACCTTGAGCTGCATAAATCGTATCAGAAGCTGATAAAGGAGAATCAGGATTAATGTTTCTGTGCCATTGCCCTAACTCAGGCAGACGCTTCACTTCGTCAACATCCCTTTCGAGTGCCTGTAGAAGGTAGTTGTCAAAGTCCTGCTTAGTGGCGGCTCGGTAGCCCTGCATTTTGCGTTTGAACTCTTCGAGGCTCATCTTTCCATTCTGCACAAGGGGAATGAAAGGGCGGATTTGATTCATGATCACTTCTGCTTGCTTTAGGCTATCAGTACTGAGACTTAAGCGCACAAAAGTTGTTGAATCATTTAGTCTAAAGTTAGTGTAGTATGTGCGCCCACGAATCATTGTGTGTGACAGCTTGTGTGACACGTTGTTTGCCATGCTGTGTACCATGAAAGAGTTACAGATCAGTGAGTTAAGTTGATGTTTTAGCTAACTCGTTGTTTTAGAAAGTATACCAGACGCCTGTGAAGGCGACACCTAAAGGAAGCTCTATGAGCGAAAAGTTACAAAAAGTGCTGGCGCGCGCTGGCCACGGTTCTCGCCGTGAAATCGAATCTATTATTGCCGCGGGTCGCGTGAGCGTTGATGGCAAAATTGCCACGCTCGGCGATCGCGTTGAAGTCACTCCGGGTCTGAAAATCCGTATCGACGGTCATCTGATTTCGGTTAAAGAGTCTGCGGAGCAAATCTGCCGTGTTCTGGCCTATTACAAGCCAGAAGGCGAACTGTGTACCCGTAACGACCCGGAAGGTCGTCCGACCGTGTTTGATCGTTTACCAAAACTGCGTGATGCGCGCTGGATTGCCGTAGGGCGTCTGGACGTGAATACCTGTGGTTTACTGCTGTTTACCACCGATGGTGAACTGGCTAACCGTCTGATGCACCCAAGCCGCGAAGTTGAGCGTGAATATGCGGTACGTGTGTTTGGTCAGGTTGATGATGCAAAACTGCGCGATCTGAGTCGTGGCGTGCAGCTGGAAGATGGTCCGGCGGCATTTAAAACGATCAAGTTCAGCGGTGGTGAAGGGATCAACCAGTGGTATAACGTCACGCTGACCGAAGGACGTAACCGTGAAGTCCGCCGCCTGTGGGAAGCTGTAGGTGTACAGGTAAGCCGTCTGATTCGTGTCCGTTATGGTGATATCCCGCTGCCGAAAGGCCTGCCGCGTGGTGGCTGGACAGAGCTTGATCTTGCTCAGACCAACTATCTGCGTGAACTGGTGGACCTGAAGCCGGAAACGACCTCTAAAGTGGCCGTCGAGAAAGATCGTCGTCGCATGAAGGCGAATCAGATCCGTCGTGCGGTGAAGCGCCACTCTCAGGTCGGCGGCAGCCGTCGTCCGGGTGGTCGCAGCAACAACGGTTAATCATGACCAGGCCTGATAAGCAAAGCGCCATCAGGCGTTAGCGTGGAGCCGGATGCGGCGCAAACGCCTTATCCGGCCTACACTCAATAATCGATTCCTGCTTGGGCTTTCACGCCCGCTTCAAACGCATGCTTGACCGGGCGCAGCTCGCTAACCGTGTCAGCTAACTCCAGAATATCGCGATGACATCCACGGCCGGTGATAATGACCGTTTGATGGGCTGGGCGCGCTTTCAGGGCATTGATGACCTCTTCAAGCGGCAGATAGTCGTATGCCACCATGTAGGTTAGCTCATCCAGTATCACCATATCCAGTTCATCGTCGGCCAGCATCCGCTTGCCGTGTTCCCACACGGCCATACAGGCTGCGGTGTCAGACTCGCGGTTCTGCGTTTCCCAGGTAAATCCTGTCGCCATAACCTGAAACTCTACGCCGTGGGGTTCAAGTAAGTTACGTTCTCCGTTTGGCCACGTACCTTTAATAAATTGTACGACGCCGACTTTTTTACCATGGCCCACAGCGCGCGTGGCGGTCCCGAATGCGGCGGTGGTTTTACCTTTACCATTTCCGGTGAACACGATGATAATTCCGCGCTCATCTTTCGCTGCGGCAACGCGTGCGTCAACCCGATCTTTTACGCGCTGTTGACGTTGCTGATAGCGTTCTTCACTCATTGGGCAATTCCTGGTTTACGGCCCGGCTGGGCATCAAAAGTCATACCGGTTTTACGGCGGCTGTCATCGCCCATCAGCCACAGGTAGAGCGGCATAATATCGGCGGGAGTTTTCAATTTTTGCGGATCTTCCGTTGGGAATGCGCTGGCTCGCATGCCAGTTCGCGTCCCACCAGGATTGATACAGTTTACGCGCAGATGACGGTTTTGATACTCATCAGCCAGAACCTGCATCATCCCTTCGGTCGCAAATTTTGAGGTGGCATATGCTCCCCAATTGGCGCGTCCCTGGCGACCGACACTGGAAGAGGTAAAGACCAGCGATCCGGCATCGGATTTGAGTAACAACGGCAGCAATGCCTGAGTCAGCATAAAAGTGGCATTTACATTTACCTGCATCACATCCTGCCAGACCTGCGGGTTTTGTTCACTCATTGGACAAATATCGCCGAGTAATCCGGCGTTATGCAGTACGCCATCCAGACGCGGGAAATGTGCAGCAATGCGCTGCGCAAGCTGGTGACATTCTTCAGAGGTACAGGTCAGTAGATCCAGTGTAAACCACTGTGGTTGTGTTCCGTTTTCATCGGCGATAGTGCGGGCAACCTGACGCAGTTTTTCTTCGTTACGCCCAAGCAGGATAACGGTCGCGCCATAGCGTGCATAGGTCTGCGCGGCTTCGCGTCCGATACCATCGCTGGCACCGGTGATAAGAATAATGCGGCCCTGTAGAAGGTCTTGTTTAGGTTGGTAATGCACGGCTACTCCTCGGCGACGTCCTGGATATCTCGTTCGCGATAACTTTTGGGCTTTATGCCTTAAACCCTGTACTTTTTCAATCAGCCAAAGGCAATAACACCGCAAAATGAACGCTTTGTCATGCTTTTTACTGATTCAGCACTGGATGTATGAAGCAAGACGAGGTGACACGCCTGTTGTACACTGAGCGGAAGTCGCGTTGTTTAACCAAGGTGGGTCTCGTGGAATTGTTGTCTGAATATGGGTTGTTTTTGGCAAAAATTGTCACTGTCGTGGTGGCTATTGCAGTGGTGGTGATGCTGATCGTAAACGCGACACAACGCAAACGTCAGCGTGGGGAATTGCGGGTTATTAACCTCAGCGATCAATATAAAGAGATGAAGGAAGACCTGTCGCTAGCCTTATTGGATGGGCATCAGCAAAAATTCTGGCATAAGGCGCAGAAAAAGAAACAAAAGCTGGAGGCGAAAGCGGCTAAGGCAAAAGCGAAACTGGGTGACAGTACGTCATCAGATAAACCTCGTGTATGGGTGCTTGATTTTAAAGGCAGTATGGATGCCCATGAGGTCAGCGCATTACGCGAAGAGGTGACGGCTGTGCTGGCGGTTGTTAAACCTCAGGATCAAGTGGTGGTTCGTCTGGAAAGTCCGGGTGGTGTGGTACATGGTTATGGCCTGGCTGCGTCCCAGTTACAACGTCTGCGCGATAAGCAGATCCCGCTGACCGTTACGGTGGATAAAGTCGCTGCGAGCGGCGGATATATGATGGCCTGCGTGGCGGATAAAATTGTCTCGGCGCCGTTTGCAATCGTCGGCTCAATTGGCGTGGTGGCGCAGATCCCGAACTTTAACCGCTTCCTGAAAGGGAAAGATATTGATATCGAACTGCACACCGCCGGACAGTATAAGCGTACGTTGACCTTACTCGGTGAAAACACGGAAGAAGGGCGGCAGAAATTCCGCGAAGATCTGAACGAAACGCATCATCTGTTTAAAGATTTTGTGCAGCGCATGCGTCCGACTCTGGACATTGAGCAGGTTGCCACCGGTGAACACTGGTTTGGTCAACAGGCGCTGGCAAATGGGCTGGTGGATGAGATCAATACCAGCGATGAGGTGATCCTCGGGCTGATGGAAGGTCGTGAAGTGTTGAACGTTCGCTATCTGCAGCGTAAAAAGCTGATGGATCGTTTTACCGGTAGTGCGGCGGAGAGCGCCGATCGTTTGCTGATGCGCTGGTGGCAGCGGGGGCAGAAGCCACTGATGTAAAATTGTCATTGCCGGATAGCGATGCTCATATATCTCCTATCCGGCCTACAAATATGCACCAATATAGGCTGGATAAGGCGATGCCGCCATCCGGCAAATTATTACTCGTGTTAATCGATCAAGTGATACTTTTCGGAAAGTACGTGCGCCAGGTGTTTAAACATATTAAACACCGCCGTACTTTTGGGCGTTGGTAGCCCTTGCTCGTCTAAAAAGTAATCTCCGCTGAAAACCAGCACGCCGTTTCGCTGCGTAACGCCGGTGGCGACAATCCCCGCCAGCGTGTCCTCATGCTCACGAATGATTTTGTTGGCTTCAATCAGCAGTGTTTCGCGATCGATGGGTTGAGTGTCTTTATGCATGATTTACTCCTTAAACAAGGACATTAGTCTACGCTGAGCCCGCCTTATGGGCAAATATTCCCTGACATAAATGAAGGTTTTACGACAGTGTTACAACTGGCGAGATTTGTTTTTGCATGCTAATAAAGTTGCGTAACGCATTTTATCAGGTACAGTGTGACGCTTTCGTCAATCTGGCAACAGATTTGCTTGACATTCGACCAATACTTCGTCGTGCTAGAGCGTTTGTGAGAAAAAAAGCCTGTTAACTCAGTTACATGAGAGTTACATTACAAGCGCGAATCAGTTTAAAGGGTTGATATCCGCCGACGCAGAGACCATATCGATGTCTCGTCGCCAGTGGAAGGTGAATCAACGTGCGACGCATTCTGGAAGAATCAAATTAGGTAAAGGTGAATATGGGTAAAGCTCTTGTCATCGTTGAGTCCCCGGCAAAAGCCAAAACGATCAACAAGTATCTGGGTAATGACTACGTGGTGAAATCCAGCGTCGGTCATATCCGTGATTTGCCGACCAGTGGCTCAGCAACTAAAAAGAGCGCCGACTCAACCTCCACCAAAACGGCTAAAAAGCCCAAAAAGGATGAACGTGGCGCTCTCGTCAACCGTATGGGTGTTGACCCGTGGCACAACTGGGATGCGCGCTATGAAGTGCTGCCTGGTAAAGAGAAAGTTGTTTCTGAACTGAAGCAACTGGCTGAAAAAGCCGACCACATCTATCTCGCAACTGACCTTGACCGCGAAGGGGAAGCCATTGCATGGCACCTGCGGGAAGTCATCGGTGGCGACGACACCCGCTACAGCCGCGTGGTGTTTAATGAAATTACCAAAAATGCTATTCGCCAGGCGTTTGAAAAACCGGGCGAGTTGAACATCGATCGTGTTAATGCGCAACAGGCGCGCCGCTTTATGGACCGTGTTGTGGGCTATATGGTGTCGCCACTGCTGTGGAAAAAAATTGCACGCGGTCTGTCTGCCGGTCGCGTACAGTCTGTGGCTGTGCGTCTGGTGGTTGAGCGTGAACGCGAAATCAAAGCATTTGTTCCAGAAGAGTTCTGGGAAATTGATGCTAACACGACCACGCCGGGCGGCGACGCGTTGCCGCTTGAGGTGACGCATCAAAATGATAAGCCGTTCCGTCCCGTAAATCGGGAACAAACGCTTGCCGCTGTTAGCCTGTTGGAAAAAGCGCGCTATAGCGTATTGGAACGTGAAGATAAACCGACCAGCAGCAAGCCGGGCGCACCGTTCATTACCTCCACGCTACAGCAGGCTGCGAGTACGCGTCTCGGCTTCGGTGTGAAGAAAACCATGATGATGGCGCAGCGTTTGTATGAAGCGGGTTACATCACTTACATGCGTACTGACTCAACCAACCTGAGCCAGGATGCAGTGACCATGGTTCGCGATTACATCAGCGATAATTTTGGTAAAAAATATTTGCCGGAAAACGCGAACCAGTACGCCAGCAAAGAGAACTCGCAGGAAGCGCACGAAGCTATCCGTCCTTCTGATGTCGCCGTACAGGCGGAATCGCTGAAAGATATGGAAGCTGATGCGCAAAAACTGTATCAGCTGATCTGGCGCCAGTTTGTTGCCTGTCAGATGACCCCAGCTAAATACGATTCCACCACGCTCACCGTGGGTGCGGGTGATTTCCGCCTGAAGGCGCGCGGTCGTATTCTGCGCTTCGATGGCTGGACGAAAGTGATGCCAGCGTTGCGTAAAGGCGATGAAGATCGCATCTTACCGGCGGTGGACAAAGGCGATACGCTGACGCTTATCGAACTGACGCCAGCACAGCACTTTACTAAACCGCCTGCGCGCTTCAGTGAAGCTTCGCTGGTTAAAGAGCTTGAAAAGCGTGGTATTGGTCGCCCATCTACCTATGCGTCGATCATTTCTACGATTCAGGATCGCGGTTATGTTCGCGTTGAAAATCGTCGCTTTTACGCTGAAAAAATGGGTGAAATCGTCACCGATCGTCTGGAAGAAAACTTCCGCGAACTGATGAACTACGATTTTACTGCGCAGATGGAAGATAGCCTCGACCAGGTGGCGAATAAAGAAGCCGAATGGAAGGGCGTACTCGACAACTTCTTCACTGATTTTACTCAGCAACTGGATAAAGCCGAGAAAGATCCTGAAGAAGGCGGTATGCGTCCGAACCAGATGGTGCTGACCAGCATTGATTGCCCGACCTGCGGACGCAAGATGGGTATTCGTACCGCCAGTACCGGCGTTTTCCTTGGTTGCTCCGGCTATGCACTTTCCCCGAAAGAGCGTTGCAAAACCACCATTAACCTGGTGCCGGAAAACGAAGTATTGAACGTGCTGGAAGGCGACGACGCGGAAACGAACGCATTGCGCGCCAAACGCCGCTGCCAGAAGTGCGGTACGGCAATGGACAGTTATCTTATCGATCCTAAGCGTAAATTGCATGTGTGTGGTAATAACCCAACCTGCGACGGCTACGAGATCGAAGAGGGCGAGTTCCGTATCAAGGGTTATGACGGTCCTATCGTCGAGTGCGAAAAATGTGGTTCTGAAATGCACCTGAAAATGGGACGTTTCGGCAAGTACATGGCGTGTACTAACGACGAGTGCAAAAACACCCGTAAGATCCTGCGTAACGGTGAAGTCGCTCCGCCGAAAGAAGACCCAGTTCCGTTGCCGGAACTGCCGTGTGAAAAATCTGACGCGTATTTCGTGTTACGTGATGGTGCTGCAGGTATCTTCCTGGCGGCCAATACGTTCCCGAAATCACGTGAGACTCGTGCGCCGTTGGTGGAAGAGTTGTACCGCTTCCGCGATCGCCTGCCGGAAAAACTGCGTTATCTGGCAGATGCGCCGCAAACTGATCCGGATGGTAACAAGTCCATGGTTCGTTTCAGCCGTAAAACCAAGCAGCAATACGTTGCCGCTGAGAAAGACGGTAAGGCGACTGGCTGGTCCGCGTTCTTCGTTGACGGCAAATGGGTAGAAGGGAAGAAATAACAGCGTTTCGGCTGAATTTCTCCTCAAAGGGTCGCGTAAGCGGCCCTTTTTGTTTCTCGCATATTATTTTTTGTCATACCTATACAGCGTACATAGAAATGATATAGTGGTTATAGTTAACAGACTTTTTATTATTAAATCGTATTAGCAGCGCCCGCGAGCCTGCACTGAAACGATGATTTGATGGCGCGAATCGGGATGGCATAACATGAAATTACAGCAGCTTCGCTACATTGTTGAGGTGGTGAACCACAACCTTAATGTCTCCTCAACAGCGGAAGGGCTTTATACCTCGCAGCCCGGTATCAGTAAGCAAGTTCGTATGCTGGAAGATGAACTTGGCATCCAGATTTTCGCCCGTAGCGGTAAGCACCTGACGCAGGTTACGCCAGCAGGGCAGGAAGTTATTCGTATTGCGCGAGAAGTTCTGTCGAAGGTGGATGCCATTAAGTCCGTTGCTGGCGAACATACCTGGCCGGACAAAGGCTCGTTATATATCGCCACTACGCATACTCAGGCGCGTTACGCTTTACCGAACGTGATTAAAGGTTTTATTGAGCGCTATCCTCGCGTCTCATTGCATATGCACCAGGGATCGCCGACGCAAATCGCCGAAGCCGTTTCTAAAGGAAATGCAGATTTTGCTATCGCGACGGAAGCCTTGCACTTGTATGACGACCTGGTGATGTTGCCTTGCTATCACTGGAACCGCTCGATCGTCGTCACGCCGGATCATCCGTTGGCGGGAAAATCTTCGGTTTCTATTGAGGAACTGGCACAGTATCCGCTGGTGACCTACACGTTTGGTTTTACCGGACGCTCGGAGCTGGACACCGCGTTTAACCGCGCGGGTCTGGAGCCACGTATTGTCTTTACCGCGACCGATGCTGATGTCATTAAAACCTATGTCCGTCTGGGCCTTGGCGTGGGCGTGATTGCCAGTATGGCGGTTGATCCTGTTTCCGATCCTGACCTGGTACGCGTGGATGCTCACGATATCTTCAGCCATAGCACCACCAAAATTGGTTTTCGTCGCAGCACCTTCTTACGCAGTTACATGTATGATTTCATTCAACGTTTCGCGCCGCATCTGACGCGTGATGTGGTGGACACGGCGGTGGCGCTGCGTTCCAACGATGATATTGAAGCCATGTTTAATGATATTAAATTGCCTGAGAAATAATAACGACTGTAACCTCGTCGGTATCCATAAGCATAAAGCGATACCGACGGGAAACACTGAATTAATTGATAATTTACCGTGGATAAATTAACCATATATAGCTTGTGGAAAAAGTTCTCTAAAGTAGTTTCAAATTAGTCAGCTTGCCAAAAATTCCTTTCAAATATTTATAACCGATCAAACAATCGATTTATTTATCAGGACGAGTCAGAAAATTAACTGGCTTTTTTTCGCCTTTTTTATTAGGATTCCTCCTATCTGATGATTAATTGTACCGATTGTTTGGTGCCTAAATGATAAGTGATTTCGATAGTATGAGGTTAGCGATGCCTTCAGGAAACCAGCCAGCACGCAGGGATCCGGTGATGAAACGTAAAGCCTGGTTCGCCGTATTTCTTGGTTCTGCGATATTCTGGATTGTTGTCGCACTCGTGGCCTGGAATGTGTGGGGGTAAATATGTCCGCACCAGAGCAGCACTCTACCGAAACGCTATCGCCTCATGACCATGAACAAGAGAGCAAAACCGTCGCAGAGAAGGGGCAGAAGGTACCCGAATCCTGGAACCTTTCTCCTGAACAACGGGCGTTTATTGATCTGTTAACTGATGATGATGAACAGAAACAATAATTCGTACGTATTTTATAATAATAACGATTACCTTGTGCCCTTGAATATCGAATCATTTATCTATGTAATCGTCATCAACAACCTAATCAACGTATTATCCATTGCTCTATTGCCTGCTGAATATTCATCCTATTAATCTACACGGCTAGACCTTCCTCCTTACCATCGACCTCAGTTCGCGCTTTTATATCGCCCGCTACTTTTATCATTTTGAGTTGTTATCAAAGCGTTACATTTTGTTTGTGTTATCTTTAATACTAACCCTGAGGAAAATCAGGGGATCCAACCCTGTCATTTAAGGAGGAGCTATGTCGTCGACCCTACGAGAAGCCAGTAAGGACACATTGCAGGTTAAAGATAAAACCTACCGCTACTACAGTTTACGTCTGGCTGCTAAATCACTGGGTGATATCACCCGACTACCCAAATCGCTAAAAGTGTTGCTGGAAAACCTGCTTCGTTGGCAGGATGGTAATTCCGTTACCGAAGATGATATTCATGCTCTCGCGCATTGGCTGAAGACCGCCCATGCCGATCGTGAAATTGCCTATCGACCCGCTCGTGTTCTGATGCAGGATTTTACCGGCGTGCCGGCGGTGGTCGATCTTGCCGCCATGCGCGAAGCGGTGAAACGACTGGGGGGAGATACGGCAAAAGTGAATCCGCTTTCGCCAGTGGACCTTGTCATTGACCACTCGGTAACGGTGGACCGTTTTGGTGATGATGATGCTTTCGAAGAAAACGTTCGCCTGGAAATGGAACGTAACCATGAACGTTATGTGTTCCTGAAATGGGGACAGCAGGCATTTAGTCGCTTCAGCGTTGTACCGCCGGGAACGGGTATTTGCCACCAGGTAAACCTTGAATACCTTGGCAAAGCCGTCTGGAGCGAGTTACAGGACGGTGAGTGGGTGGCTTATCCCGATACGCTGGTCGGTACCGATTCCCATACGACAATGATTAATGGTCTCGGTGTGCTGGGATGGGGCGTTGGAGGCATTGAGGCTGAAGCAGCAATGCTGGGTCAACCGGTCTCTATGCTTATCCCGGATGTTGTGGGCTTTAAACTAGTGGGCAAACTGCGGGAAGGTATCACCGCTACCGACCTGGTTTTAACCGTTACCCAGATGCTGCGTAAGCACGGCGTGGTCGGTAAATTTGTTGAATTCTATGGTGATGGCCTCGACACCTTACCGCTGGCCGATCGGGCAACCATTGCGAACATGTCGCCGGAATACGGCGCAACCTGCGGTTTCTTCCCGATCGATGGCATCACTCTTGAATATATGCGTCTGAGTGGACGCAGTGAGGAGCAGGTTGAGTTGGTCAGCGCCTATGCCAAAGCGCAGGGCATGTGGCGTAATCCAGGGGATGAACCCGTATTTACCAGTTCACTGGAGCTGGATATGGGCAGTGTGGAAGCTAGCCTTGCCGGACCGAAGCGTCCGCAGGATCGGGTGGCACTGGCTGATGTTCCGAAAGCGTTTTCGGCAAGTAATGAACTCGAAGTAAATAGCTCGCTGAAAGACCGTCAGCCCGTGGACTACACCATGAGCGGTCAGCAGTATAAGCTGCCGGACGGTGCGGTGGTGATAGCAGCTATCACTTCCTGTACCAACACCTCCAACCCAAGCGTATTGATGGCGGCGGGACTGCTGGCGAAAAAAGCAGTGACGCTTGGTTTGAAACGTCAGCCGTGGGTGAAAGCCTCGCTGGCGCCAGGATCGAAGGTGGTGTCTGATTATCTGGCGCAGGCTGGGTTCACGCCGTACCTTGATGAGCTGGGATTTTACCTTGTAGGTTATGGCTGTACCACCTGTATTGGTAACTCGGGTCCGTTACCCGATCCTATCGAGACAGCCATCAAAAAAGGCGATCTCACCGTTGGCGCCGTGCTTTCCGGCAACCGAAACTTTGAGGGGCGTATCCATCCGCTCGTGAAGACCAACTGGTTAGCGTCTCCGCCGCTGGTGGTGGCCTATGCGCTAGCAGGGAATATGAATATCAATCTGACGAAAGATCCGTTAGGCCATGACAGAAAGGGCGATCCCGTTTATCTGAAAGATATCTGGCCGACGGCTCAGGAAATTGCCCGTGCCGTGGAGCAGGTTTCTACCGCCATGTTCCATAAAGAATACGCTGAAGTCTTTGAAGGTACGCCAGAATGGAAAGCTATCCAGGTTGATCGGGCTGATACCTATGGTTGGCAGTCTGACTCAACTTATATCCGCTTGTCGCCGTTCTTCGATGGTATGCAGGCTACGCCGGATCCGGTCCAGGACATTCATGGTGCGCGTATCCTCGCAATGCTTGGGGATTCCGTCACCACCGACCATATTTCTCCTGCCGGCAGTATTAAGCCGGATAGCCCGGCAGGTCGTTATCTGCAAAGCCACGGCGTTGAGCGTAAAGATTTCAACTCCTATGGTTCACGCCGCGGGAATCATGAAGTGATGATGCGCGGTACCTTTGCCAATATTCGTATTCGTAATGAGATGGTACCCGGAGTGGAAGGTGGGATGACGCGTCATTTGCCGGGAACTGAGGTAGTGGCTATCTATGATGCGGCTATGCAATATCAACAGGAGAATATCCCCCTGGCGGTTATTGCCGGGAAAGAGTATGGCTCTGGCTCCAGTCGCGACTGGGCGGCAAAAGGCCCGCGCTTGCTGGGGGTTCGCGTGGTTATCGCTGAGTCCTTTGAGCGAATTCACCGTTCTAACCTGATTGGTATGGGGATTTTGCCGCTGGAATTTCCACAGGGAGTCACGCGCAAAACGCTGGGACTAACAGGTGAGGAAGCGATCGATATTACGGACCTGCAAAACATCAAGCCGGGCGCAACAGTGCCGGTGAATATGGTTCGCTCAGATGGACGTAAAGAGGTGATTTTATGCCGCTGCCGTATCGATACCGCGACGGAGCTAACTTACTACCAAAACGATGGTATTCTGCACTACGTGATTCGTAATATGTTGAATTAAAATGTATAAAGCCTGCGAGAGCAGGCTTTTTTATCGGCGGTAACAACCATTACTTGCCCAGCAAATGCCCCATCTTGGCGGCTTTGGTGTCCAGGTAATGTTCATTGTTCGGGTTACGACCCACAATCAGCGGCACGCGTTCAACAATATTGATTCCCGCTTCAGTCAGAATTTCCACTTTTTTCGGGTTATTGGTCAGCAAACGAACCTCGTCCACGCCCAGCAGCTTGAACATATCCGCACACAGCGTGAAATCACGCTCATCTGCCGCAAAGCCCAACTGATGGTTAGCCTCAACGGTATCATAACCCTGGTCCTGCAACGCGTAGGCACGGATTTTATTGAGTAGGCCGATATTGCGTCCTTCCTGACGATGATAAAGCAGGATACCGCGCCCTTCTTCAGCAATGTGGGTGAGAGCCGCTTCGAGCTGGAAGCCGCAATCGCAACGCAGGCTAAACAATGCATCGCCAGTCAGACATTCGGAGTGGACACGCGCCAGAACAGGCGTTTGACCTGTGATATCGCCAAAAACCAGTGCGACGTGATCGTGTCCGGTTGCCAGTTCTTCAAATCCCACCATCAGGAAATCACCCCAGGGGGTTGGCAGTTTGGCTTCTGCCACACGTTTAAGCTGCATGTAATTCTCCAGATTATGCTGGCACTGTCGTGCCGTCGCCTGTTGGCTTCTTGTTCTGTATTGCACTATTTTGCCATAAGGCAACGATGTTCACCTAATCGCGACAACGGATTCGCCTTTGGAATGGCACAAAAATGTCAATTTTCCCGGCATGCACTTTTTTCAGTTATGATTGTGAGACTTATCGACGAAAGGAGAGGCAATGCTGTCAATTGCAAAGCGCACTGCGGTCGGGGCCGGGCTGCTACTTATTATGCCGGTTGCTGTATGGGTATCGGGTTGGAGCTGGCAGCCGGGACACAACGTTTGGTGGCTAAAATCTCTGTACTGGGTAACGGAAACGGTGACGCAGCCGTGGGGGATTATCACTCACGTTGTGCTCTGCGCATGGTTTCTGTGGTGTCTGCGTTTTCGTCTGAAAGCTGCGGTAATGCTGTTTGCGATCCTGGCCGTGGCAATTTTAGTCGGTCAGGGTGTGAAGTCCTGGGTTAAAGACAGGGTGCAGGAACCTCGGCCCTTTGTCGTATGGCTGGAAAAAACGCACCATATCCCGGTTGATGAGTTCTACACTTTAAAACGTAAAGATCGTGGCAACTTAGTTAAAGAGCAATTGGGCGAACAACAGGATATTCCGACGTTTCTACGTAAGCACTGGCAAAAAGAAACGGGTTTTGCCTTTCCGTCAGGACATACGATGTTTGCTGCCAGTTGGGCTTTACTGGCAGTAGGGCTGTTATGGCCACGCCGACGTACGCTGACGATTGTGTTTTTGCTTATCTGGGCGACAGGTGTTATGGGTAGCCGCTTGCTGTTGGGCATGCACTGGCCGCGTGATTTGGTCGTTGCAACGCTGATTTCATGGTTGCTGGTAACGCTGGCGACCTGGCTCGCGCAGCGAGTATGCGGACCACTTACGCCGCCTGTGCAGGAGGCAAAAGAAATCGCGCAACGCGAGCAAGAAAGCTAGCTATGATTGATTTTTCAAATTTTGCCCTTAAATCAGAAAGCGGAAAGCGCTTTTCCATTTCGCACTCGTTGTGAAAATGGTAATTTAAAGGGCTCAACGCGGTAAGTTGTACACGATTTATTCGCTTAAACCACATAACGGGAAGTAATGTGAAATATTTACTCATTTTCTTACTGGTGTTGGCGATTTTTGTTATTTCGGTGACATTAGGTGCGCAAAACGATCAACAGGTTACGTTTAATTACCTGCTGGCTCAGGGTGAGTATCGTATCTCTACGCTGCTTGCTGTATTGTTTGCCGCAGGTTTTGCGATTGGTTGGTTAATTTGCGGCCTTTTCTGGCTGAAGGTTCGTGTGTCTCTTGCGCGCGCCGAACGTAAAATCAAACGACTGGAAAACCAGCTTACGCCTGCGACCGACGTTGCGGTTTCTGCCGATTCGTCGGTTGTGAAGGAATAATTATTTATGTTGGAGTTGTTGTTTCTGCTTTTACCTGTAGCCGCTGCCTATGGGTGGTATATGGGTCGCAGAAGTGCGCAACAAACCAAGCAGGATGAAGCTAACCGTCTTTCCCGTGACTATGTCGCCGGGGTTAACTTCCTCCTGAGCAACCAACAAGACAAAGCGGTGGATCTGTTCCTCGATATGCTAAAAGAGGATACGGGCACCGTTGAGGCTCATCTCACTCTCGGAAACCTGTTTCGCTCGCGCGGTGAAGTCGATCGCGCAATCCGCATCCATCAAACGTTAATGGAAAGTGCTTCGCTGACCTACGAGCAGCGTTTGTTGGCCGTACAACAGCTGGGGCGCGATTACATGGCCGCAGGTCTGTACGACCGCGCGGAAGACATGTTCAATCAGCTTACCGATGAAACAGATTTTCGCGTCGGTGCATTACAGCAACTGCTGCAAATTTATCAGGCGACCAGCGATTGGCAGAAAGCCATTGATGTCGCAGAACGTCTGGTGAAGCTAGGCAAAGATAAACAGCGTATTGAGATAGCCCACTTCTACTGCGAACTGGCCTTACAGCAGATGGGCAGCGACGATATGGATCGCGCCATGGCGCTGTTGAAAAAAGGGGCTGCGGCAGACAAAAACAGTGCCCGGGTTTCTATCATGATGGGCCGTGTGTACATGGTGAAAGGCGAGTACGCGAAGGCCGTTGAAAGTCTGCAACGCGTGATTTCTCAGGATAAAGAACTGGTCAGCGAAACGCTGGAAATGCTGCAAAGCTGCTACCAGCATCTGGGGAAAACCGATGAGTGGGCAGAGTTTTTACGTCGGGCCGTTGAAGAGAATACTGGCGCCGCCGCCGAGCTGATGCTGGCCGATATTCTTGAAGCGCGTGAGGGGACTGATACCGCTCAGGTTTATATTACCCGCCAACTACAACGCCATCCTACGATGCGCGTTTTCCACAAATTAATGGATTACCATCTTAACGAAGCAGAAGAAGGGCGCGCGAAAGAGAGCCTGATGGTTCTGCGCGATATGGTCGGGGAGCAGGTGCGCAGCAAGCCGCGCTATCGTTGCCAGAAGTGCGGATTTACCGCATATACACTGTACTGGCACTGCCCATCTTGTCGCTCATGGTCAACCATTAAGCCTATTCGCGGACTTGATGGGTTGTAATTTTTAAAAAAATCTTACTTTAGTTACAACATACTAATGATGAGAACAAAGCCATCCTCAGCCACCGTTGCCAAATTCGCCTGGCAGAAATGGAATCGCGCCTGTTAATTTTCTATTACCGCAGGTAGAATGCACGCCGTTTACCCATTTCGCGCTACTGTCGGCGCCCATCCTCAAGAAGGTCTGGTCATGACGTTTACTGCTTCATCTTCTTCTCGTGCTGTTACTGATTCTCCTGTCGTTGTCGCTCTCGATTATTCCAATCGTGATAAAGCATTAGCTTTTGTCGACAGAATTGATCCTCGTGATTGCCGTTTGAAAGTGGGCAAAGAGATGTTCACGCTTTTTGGACCTCAGTTGGTTCGCGATTTACAACAGCGTGGTTTTGACGTTTTTCTTGATTTGAAATTTCATGATATTCCCAACACTACCGCGCATGCCGTTGCGGCAGCGGCTGAGCTTGGCGTGTGGATGGTTAACGTTCATGCTTCTGGTGGGGCGCGTATGATGACCGCCGCACGTGAAGCCTTATTACCTTTTGGCAAGGACGCACCGCTGCTGATTGCGGTAACGGTTCTGACCAGTATGGAAGCCAGCGACCTCGCCGATCTCGGCGTGACGTTGTCACCTGCAGAGCATGCTGAAAGGCTGGCGCGCTTAACCCAACATTGTGGTTTGGATGGCGTTGTATGCTCCGCGCAGGAAGCGGCGCGATTCAAGCAGGCGTTTGGCCAGGCATTTAAATTGGTTACGCCGGGTATTCGTCCTGAAGGCAGCGAGGCGGGCGACCAGCGTCGCATTATGACGCCGGAACAAGCACAGTCAGCTGGTGTGGATTATATGGTTATTGGTCGTCCGGTCACGCAGTCGGCAGATCCGGCTCAGACGCTGAAGATGATTAATGCCTCACTGAAACGAGGTGCGTAAATGAACGACTCAAACTCTCGCCTGGTCTACTCAACCGACTCCGGGCGCATTGATGAACCAAAAGCTGCTCCTGTGCGTCCACAAGGCGATGGCATTGTCCGTATCCAGCGCCAGACCAGTGGCCGCAAAGGCAAGGGCGTGTGTTTGATTACCGGTATTGATCAAGATGATGCCGAACTGACCAAATTAGCTGCGGAACTGAAGAAAAAATGTGGTTGCGGCGGGGCAGTGAAGGATGGCGTGATTGAGATACAGGGTGATAAACGCGACCTGATTAAATCGCTGCTGGAAGCCAAAGGAATGAAAGTTAAACTGGCTGGCGGTTAATAAAAAAAGCCACGGAATTTTTCCGTGGCTTTTTAATAATACAGACCTGAAAAAGTAAACGTATTATTATATCGAGCCGTTCAACCGTAGATTATTTACCCACCTGGTGGCCAATGATACCACCTACTGCAGCACCACCCAGCGTACCCAGCGTGCTGCCGTCAGTCAGGACTGCACCACCTATTGCACCTGCACCAGCACCGATTGCAGTGTTACGATCGCGTTTGGACCAGTTAGAGCAGGCGCTCAGCGACATTGCCAGAGTAATCGCCAGAATGGCAGCGGTCATTTTTTTGCTCGTTACTAACATAATACTTTCTCCTGAATTATTGATTCACGGAATCCAGTGTTCTTTAAGAATAGCGCTAAATTTAGGCTAACGAAGATATTTCCGTGAAACCGTTTAGCGAAGGCATTACAAACACTATCCTGAAGTTGGAGGTTCGTTCCTGTTATATCGCTAACATTAATTTTACGACTTAATCCTGTTAACGACAGGTAAAAAGTCTTAATTGGACTGTCAGATAACTCTCAGAGAGGAGATGATTTGCCAACTGACAAATCATCTGCTGAAGATGTTACGCGTGGGCATCAATGATATTGACGGTTAATCCGGAATGCTCAAGCTGCATTTGTACGCTGGCGCTAAGCCTGGAGTCCGTGACTACGCGGCTGAATCGCTCTAATGGACCCAGCGTGTACGGGTGAATGGCTTCGAATTTTGAGCTGTCAGTAAGCACAATAACTTCTGCACCTTTTTCCAGCACCGCGTTAACCACATCAGAACGCATCATGTCGCGTCCGGTGAAGCCAGTGTCAGCCTGCCAGCCATCAATGCCGATAAAGGCCTTGCTGAAGTGTACCTGCTGGATAAACTGGCGAGTTAAGGGCCCAACCATACTTTCGCTTTTTTTCTGATAGATGCCGCCAAGGAGAATCACTTCGCAGGGGGTTTCTTTCAGCAGATGGGCTATATAGCTGCTGACGGTAATGATGGTGACATCTTTTTGCTCCGCGAGCGTTCTGGCTAAGAGCGCATTGCTGCTGCCGTTTTCAATGAATACGGACTCACCTGGGCTTACCAGCGATGCGGCGAATTCAGCCAGCTCACGCTTCAGCGTAAAATTAGTCATCATGCGCGTTTCCACATCATCGCTGTTCAATGAAACAGCAAAACCGTGCGCACGGCGTAAATAACTCTGTTTTTCCAGTGTGTTCAGATCCTGTCGAATGGTCACTTCTGAGACACCGGTGATTTTTGCCAGTTCGGCAACGCTCATCTGACCTTTATCAGTCACCATCTGCAAAATAGATTGTTGTCGGGAATTCATAATATTAATTTTATTGCGATATCGTATCGGAAATTAAACGGAAACTGCCTCACGTGCAGTTTGCTTATAGCAGCGACATTAAAGGGTTAATGTCATCAGATCTCCCAGGGAGCCTTGTGCTTTTTGGGCAAGGATTCGGCATCTTCTTTGGTCATGTTTAGCAGCTCAGCCTTCAGAATTTCGAGATTATGGATAGCTGAGTGGTAATCACCTGCAACGAGGATATCCAGCACAGTATCAATGCGTTCGGCCAGACGCTGAGCGTCGATATCAGACATGGTTATCATCCTAATGGCAATAGAGTTTGAATTTCATGATGCAGAATTTCATGGCAAAAGAGAAGGGAAAAATAGTATTAACTATCAACGATAGAAGAATATTATATATTCTGTGATTACATGAAGATAGGATCGTTACGTAATGTCCATTTATGGCTATTTCCAACGTTTGATCCCACTGCATTAGCGTGTTTTTTTATTGAGGTGCCGTCGATACCAACGCTCAAACGCGGCGGCTGGCATTGGTTTGGCAAACAAAAAACCCTGACGCTCGTTGACGCCATTTTTGGTTAAAAACGCATCCTCTTTCGCGCTTTCAACACCTTCGGCGATGACCTGCAGGTTGAGTGCCTGTGCGACCGCAACAATGGCACGTACCAGCGACTGCGAAACAGGTTGTTTGTGTACATCCCTGACAAAGGTTTGATCCAGTTTAATTGCATCAAGTGGGAACCGGGCCAGTTGAGACAGTGACGAATAACCGGTACCAAAATCATCCAAATGGATTTGCGCCCCCATCTGGCTAAACTGCTGAATGACGGACAGTGCCAACTGCTCATTTTCAATTAAACTGCTTTCCGTTAATTCGACATCGATGGGACAATATTCAAAGTCGAGTTCATGAAGCACCTGCTTGAGATCGGTAAATAGCGTCTGATCGGCGAGCTGCCGGGCAGAAACGTTTACCGCCACGCGCAGATTGATTCCCTTTGCGCGCCATTTTGCTATCTGACGCACAACGTCCAGAATAACCCAGCGACCAGAGGAACGATAAGCCCTGATTCTTCGGCGTAGGAGATAAATTCCAGTGGTGGAATGAGGCCACGTTCCGGAGACTGCCAGCGAACCAGCGCCTCCAGGCTGCGCACTTCGCCTCGCCAGGTGATCTTTGGCTGATAATGGATAACCAGTTGATCGTTTTCCAGCGCCTTGCGCAGATTAGTATCCAGCCACAGATATTCAAATACCCGCTGATTCATTTCCGGAGAGAAAACACAAAACTGTCCACGGCCACCTTCTTTTGCGGTGTACATGGCCGTATCGGCGTTACGAATGACGCTCTCGCAGTCCTGACCATGTTGTGGAGCGAGGGAAATACCAATAGAGCATCCGGTATAGATTTCAATCAGGCCGATGCGAAAAGGTTGACGCAGGCGTGTCAGAATACGCGACGCGGTGGCTTCCAGTGAACCCTGGGATGTTTCGGTGGCAAGGACAATAAACTCATCGCCGCCAAACCGTGCCAGTAACTGGTTTTCGCTAAGGCAACTGAGTATTGCCAGCGATACGCTTTGCAATAGCTGATCGCCAAACATATGCCCGTAGGCATCGTTTACCTTTTTGAAGTTATCCAGATCGAGGTACACAATCCCGACCTGCGTATCGCCCGCGTTCTCAATCGCATTGCTGATCAGATTATGAATAGCGTTGCGATTGGGTAATCCTGTGATCGAGTCAGTATTCGCCAACACCCGCAAACGCTCCTGGGCGCGGCGTTCTTCAGTGATATCGGTCCCGGAACAGATCAGAAATATTTCGTTCTTGCCGCTACCGTTATGCACAAATTTATTACGAAATAAAAACAGACGCTGTCCTTTGCAGGTCTTCACCCAGCGTTCAACTTCATATGAGTTACCTTCGCGAAAAAAGACCTCGATATTGCGTCGTGACGCGGCAGCTTCACGTCGACTCATAAATAATGTGAATACACTTTGGCCAATGACTTCACGTTCTTTGAGTCCGGTATACTCTTCGCACAGTCGATTAAACCGCTGAATGTTGCCCATACGATCAAGAATGACAATGACTGAATTGGCTTCAGAAACCACCTGTTCTGCAAAAGAGAGGCCATGAGCCAGGTCACGGGCTACGGAAGGGGTGTCATCCCAGGCGGATGCGCTACCAGCCCATTCACGCTTATTGATTTTTCGGCCGACCAGATGCACGGGAATGTTGTCATCTTCAATCGGCAACGTCATTAATAAACTTGACGTAATTACCGTCATCTCGCGAATGCGTTCGGCTTGTTCCGGGGATAATTCGATGGTCTGATCGGCCTCTGACGTTTCTTCGACAGAGAAATGCAGGATGTTGCAATCCTCTGACAAACGCCAGTAAGGGTTATTAGTGCCAACATAGCTATACAACGTAATCAGCTCCCGGACGTCTTTCATGATGTGTACTATCCCGTTTAAAGCGCATAGAGCCTCAAAAGTATGGGTAGCCATGATTCATTCAGGGTGATTATGGCTGAACGTATTGTTTTTTTTATATATTTATGTGTAATCCAGAATCCGTAAAAAGCAAAGCCAACGGAGCTGAAAAATAGTAAATAAATTTTTTGACTGGATGAAAGAAGTGTAGTGCGCGGTTGAAATTTGGGAGGTAAAAAGAAAACGACCTTTCAAAAATGAGAAAGGTCGCTTGATTTATGCGTGTTACGCGGCTGGACGCGCGATAACGCTGCGGGTTTCCATCCGTACTTCAGCGATAGTTACGTCAATCACATCTGTGACTTTGTAAACCACTTCACCTTTAATTTGCACGGTGCCGCTTTCCTGGCTGCATACCAGTTCATCACGAACGGCGTGCAGGAAGGGAGCAGGAATAAAGGCAACAGCGCCATTATCAACTAAACGCACGCGCATGCCACCGCGGCTGACGTCAATGATCTCGGCCGCAAAGCGGGTGTCGGTACCGGCTTTATCACTCAGGAAACGGGCGTAAAGCCAGTCACCCACGTCACGCTCAGCCATCCGGTTCAGGCGACGACGTTCTGCCATTTGCACGGTGGTATCATCCTGAGGTCGGGCGATGGTTTCGCCTTTGATGACAGCCTTAAGCAGACGGTGGTTGATCATATCGCCATACTTACGGATTGGGGAAGTCCAGGTGGCATATGCCTCCAGACCCAGCCCAAAGTGTGGACCTGGCTCAATACTTATTTCAGCGTAAGACTGGAAGCGGCGAATTCGGCTGTCGAGGAAGCCTGATGGCTGAGCATCCAGTTCGCGGCGCAGTTTGCAGAAACCTTCCAGAGTCAGGACTTCTTCGGCATCGACGTGCATACCGTGGGTTTTCAGCAGCGCGGCCAGAGCGTCGGCGTTGGCCGGGTCGAATCCCATATGGACGTTATAAATACCGAAGCCCAGCTTGTCGCGAAGCACACGGGCGGCGCAAATATTTGCCGCAATCATGGATTCTTCCACGATACGGTTTGCGATGCGGCGTGGTTCAGCGACGATGTCCAGTACTTCACCTTTTTCACCGAGAACGAAACGGTAATCCGGGCGATCTTTAAAGACCAGCGCGTGGTTATGGCGCCACTCTCCTCGGCTCAGACAAATACGATGCAGCAGACGGATCTGTTCCGCAATCGCGTCGTTTTCTGGTTGCCACTCGCCTGTACCTTCCAGCCAGTCGGAAACATTGTCATAGGCCAGCTTCGCTTTTGACTCAATTGTCGCAGCGAAAAAGGTGATGTTGTCTTCAATCGCGCCATCGGCGGTAATGCTCATACGACAAGCTAAAACCGGGCGCACTTCGTTCGCGCGCAGAGAGCAGAGATCGTCAGACAATTCACGTGGCAACATCGGGATATTGAACCCCGGTAAATAATTGGTGAACGCGCGAATTTTTGCCGTTTTATCCAGCTTACTGCCTTCTGCAATCCAGGCTGTTGGGTCGGCAATGGCGACGGTTAATTGTAGCGTGCCGTCAGCTTGTTCTTCAGCATACAGCGCATCGTCCATATCTTCGGTGCTGGCGCTGTCGATGGTGACGAAATTAAGTGCGGTTAAATCTTCACGAACCAGGCCTTCGTCCAGCATTTCGGTTGCTACGCCGTCCGGTGCTTCTTTTTCCAGATTATGGCGTGCCAGTGTGACCCACCACGGGACAAAGTGGTCATCAGCAAAAGTGATAAATTGGGTTAACTCGGCGTAGAAGGTGCGATCGCCTTTCAGCGGGTGACGGCGCATTTCTGCAACTGCCCAGTCGCCTTCTTTAAATTCATGTTCAACGCCACGGGTGGCACGACAAGGAATAGCATCTTTCAGTAACGGATGATCCGGCACGATGGACAGACGATCATTTTTGCCCTGAACTTTACCCACGAAGCGCGTCAGGAAGGGTTCGATCAGTTCTTCCGGCTCTGCAGACTCACGATCTTTTTCTGTATGGATAACCGCAACAATGCGGTCGCCATGCATCACTTTTTTCATCTGCGGCGGTGGAATGAAATAGCTTTTTTGTGCATCGACTTCCAGGAAGCCAAAGCCTTTTTCCGTGGCTTTTACCACCCCTTCAGCACGTGGCGTCTGGGAATGTAGTTGCTGTTTAAGCTGCGCTAGCAGCGGGTTGTCCTGAAGCATAATTGTCTATTTTCGTGGCTAAAAGAGCGGCTGACAGTTTTACGCGATTCTGCCAGTGGCAGCAAGCGCTCTTTCAGTAAGTGGATCGGTTAATCAGTGTCGCCCAGCGCGATTTTCAAGCGATTCAACCATCCGCACAATCCACTCCAGGCTAGCAGGTTGATGGCCTGCTCTGAAGAGATTCCCTGATCGAACAAAGACGTTAACAGTGCGGTGCTAAAGCGGTCGGGCGCCCGGGTCAGCCATTGTACCGCCTGTAGGGTGACGCGCTCAACCGGATGTCGTTGTTCCCAACGTTGTAATTCACGTTCATCCAGGCGAAGCAGGGCGATAACGTCGACTAATTCATTTGCTGTATGCGCCTGCTCGTTAAAGCAGGCCACGCTGCCGTTAATTCGTGACGTCACCAGCGCTGCCAGTGAAAATTCCTGTACTGATACAGTGCTGCGCCGGACAGCGGAAATCAGCGTCGTGAGTAAATCTAAAATGACCGGTGAATGTATCAATAATGGCACCAACGCTTGCAGTTCATCGGGATATCCTCTGGCAGAATTCTCAGCATGGGGGGGATATTTTTCGATCGGGAATGGTGCAGCATGCCAGGTTGTCTTTGTAGCGTTAAATAACGAAGCGTGAGCAAATTGCTGAATATCCAGCCCCGGTATTCGGCGTACCGGATGACCAGACCAGGCCTGAAACAGGGCCACGGTTCGGGCCTGAAAACCGATGAAGCCGATGATTTGATTCATCAGAATATTATCGCTGGTGGTCAGTCCGACCGCTTCCAGATGCTGACGGTCGCGTTCGCCTATCACGGCAGGAGAGCTGGCAAGTTGGCGAGCATATTGGGTGATTTGTGCCAGTCGATGGTTACTTTCCCGCGAGGAGTCCGGACCGGGAAGCGGTGTTAAACGCGCGGCATAGTGATTACATAATCGCTGCACACCATACACCTGAGCGACGGTCAGGGCTGTACTCATCCGTTCATAGGCACTGAACGTATGCATCTGATTCAGGTTTACATGAGCCGGGAAGAGCATCTGGGCAAGTTTACGGGCAGGGGTTAACCAGGATTGAAAGGGCGAAAGAGCGTCATCAGGTAATGCCAGATCCAGTAAAAAACTGTCGTCGACATGAGCGGCTTCCGGGACCAGCGGCAGAACATCATGCGGATACGTGCTGGATTGCGTCTCATGATACCAGTGGCTTTTGCCTTCAATTCGGCGTTGTTCCATGGGCGTTCCTTGGTCTAAAAGTGGCGACCCGGACTCGTCGTCATACTACTACGCCGGATCGTTTGCGCTGCAATATCCTGACGTAAGCAGATGAGGGGATGAAAGATTGTTACGTGATAATAAATATCAGAAAGGCATATGTGGTGGCTGAGAGGAGTGTCATGGGCGGCGCAAGACCGCCCATCGAGGTCTTAGGATTATTTAAGTTCCAGCTCGTTCATTGCGGCGATGCTGAAGCCACCGTCAACGTGTACGACTTCACCAGAGATACCGGCAGAGAGATCGGAGCACAGAAATGCTGCGGAGTTACCCACATCTTCAATGGTAACGGTGCGGCGAATCGGTGTAACCGCTTCACAGTGCGCCAGCATTTTACGGAAATCTTTAATGCCAGAAGCGGCGAGTGTACGGATTGGACCTGCGGAAATGGCATTCACACGCACGCCTTCAGGTCCCATCGCATTAGCCATATAACGGACGTTCGCTTCCAGGGAGGCTTTAGCCAGGCCCATGACGTTATAGTTAGGGATTGCACGCTCTGCGCCCAGATAGGACAACGTCAGTAGCGCAGAGCCAGGGTTTAGCATGGAACGACATGCTTTTGCCATCGCAACAAAGCTGTAAGCGCTAATGTCATGCGCAATTTTAAATCCTTCGCGGGTAACTGCATTCACATAATCGCCATCCAGTTGGTCAGCAGGTGCGAAGCCGATTGAGTGTACGAAACCGTCGAATTTCGGCCAGGTTTTGCTCAGTTCAGCAAACATGGCGTCAATGCTGGCATCTTCAGCCACATCACACTGCAAAACAATGTTGGAGCCTAATTGCGCTGCAAATTCTTCCACACGACCTTTCAGCTTGTCGTTCTGGTAGGTGAACGCCAGTTCAGCACCTTCGCGATGCATCGCCTGAGCGATTCCCCATGCGATAGACAATTTACTGGCAAGGCCTGTCACCAGAATACGCTTACCTGATAAAAAACCCATGGCTTTAATCCTTTTTGTTAACACTTATCTTTTACCAATCAATGAATTATGATTGACGCGTTAAGCTCACTCGAAATTGGTCTGAAATTATATCCCACGCCTTTTCCCTGAGGAATGGTTATCAACCTCACGTGACCTGTCACTTCATTGCATGTGGGGAGTATATCATTCCCCTCCGGTTATGCTTCGTTCAGGCATTTAACGTCGGTGAATCAGAGAAAATGCAAGGTTTCAAAGGCATTGAAATGGTATTATTTCATTGCTAGCTGATGTTAATAAACATAGCAAGGTAGGAACTTTCTTAAAACAAAAAATATGACAATATTCAGCTTGTTATGATATATTGTTTTTATCGATCAATATCGTCGCATTGATCGATATTATTGATTGATTGTGATTAGAAGTGCATTATCATGACGTTATGATCAATTGGAGTGGTCTTATGCACTATCATTTCATCGCGGAAACGATGAGAGACACAACAGATAAATTACTGGGCGTAGAGATCAACACCCGGTTTACTTCAGATACGGTTCAACCGTTGCATCCAGATTTCATCATTTCAGCGTGGGATAGCGAACAAAAGCGTAATTTCATGCTCGAGCAAATTCGATTAATTGCCGAAAAGCGTGACTGGTTTGAGCGCAACAGCCTTATTTGTACCCTGAAACTCATTGACGAAATGGCGCTGCTGGCGATTGGTGATCCAGCCATCAAGTCGGCCTTACAGGCACTACCATTTATTGCACTGGAACTTTCAGAACGTTTTCTGACGAATACCGTGTGCCTGAATAGTCTGTTGATTAATTCACTTCGCGACGGCCCAAACGCATTGTGGTTAGGCGATCTTGGCTCCGGCAGCGTAGGGGCCAGCCCGCTGGTTTGCGGTCATTTTGACGTTGTTAAACTGGATCGCGGTTTTTTCCTGGAACAGGTAGAAAAACCGATGTTCCCGGTGCTGATCAAAAATATCAGGGAATATTGCGACCGTGTTGTAGTGAAGGGAGTCGAAACAGCACAACTTGTCGACGAGGCCAGTGCTGCAGGTGTCTGGGCAATGCAGGGTGCCCTTTATCCGTCAGTCACGTTTACCGAAGTTGATACGCTGCTCTTACCTACGTTGTGTCACTGATGGCAGAATGCCCCCCGGTTGAGGGGGCAGTCGTTTGTTAGCGATCTTTCCGCCAGGCGTCGGCGGTAAGCGCTTCGCCGAAATGACCTGCAATCAGGCGACGGGTAAGTTCATGCAACGGGGAGGCCAGAACGTCCGCTGTACTGCCGCGCTCAACAACTTCGCCCTGATGCATGACTAATACCTGGTCGCTGATGTGCTTCATCATGCCAATATGCTGAGTCACATAGATATATGAAATCCCTTGTTTTTCCTGTAATTCCAGCATCAGATTGATGAGCTGCGAACGCATCGACATGTCCAGAGAAGCCAGGGCTTCGTCGGCGATAATGACTTTGGGTCGTAAAATGAGCGCACGGGCAAGGCCCAGACGCTGTTTTTGCCCCGGCGCTAACATATGCGGGTAATAGCTTACGTGATCCGGCAGCAGTCCGACCATACGCATGGTCTCCACGATCTGTTTACGACGCTGCTCAGGCTCGAGGTCGGTATTCAGACGTAGCGGAAAATCGAGGATCTGCGAGATACGTTGCCGAGGATTAAGCGATGTTGACGGATCCTGGAAAATCATACGGATCCGCTGACTACGAAATGAATAATCACCATATTTTAACGGATGATCGTCAATCAGCAGCTCACCGCTGGTAGGTTCAATCATACCCGCCAACATTTTTGCCAGCGTAGATTTCCCTGAACCGTTTTCACCAATGACGGCGAGCGTCTGACGTTCGCGCAGGGTGAAACTCAGGGGCTTGACGGCCTCCACGGTCTGGCGGCGAAATAAACCTGTCCGGTAGCGAAAGGTTTTGCTCAGATTACGAACTTCGAGCAGGGTTTCTACCATCTCACTCTCTCTCCATGTTCAGCGGGAAATGACAGGCGTAGAGATGATTCTTTGCTCCGGTCAGTCTTGGGGTTTCAATACATTCGCGTTGTGCATAAGGGCAGCGCGGCCCCAGACGACAGCCGATGGGTAATTGTTCCAGCAATGGAATTGCTCCTGGCATGGTATTCAGGCGGCTTTTGTGCGGCATTGCGCTACCAAAATCAGGAATAGCGCGAATCAACGCTTGAGTATAAGGATGATGCGGAATGGTCACCAAATCTTTACTTGGCGCGGTTTCCACCGTTTGTCCGCAGTACATCACGTTGATTTTGTCAGCCCACTGGCTGAGCATTTGCAGGTCATGGCTTATCAACAAAATGGTGGTATTGCTGTTTTGATTCAGACGGGTTAGCAGACGGAAAATTTGCGCCTGGGTGGTTGGCTCCATCGCGTTCGTCGGTTCATCGGCAATCAGCAAACGCGGCTGATTCGCCAATGCGATAGCGATCATGACCTTCTGGCATTCGCCGTCGGTTAGCTCATATGGGAAGCTGCGCATGGCATCTTTATGGTCTTTTATCCCGACGCGGTGTAAGAGTTCAATCGCACGGCGTTTGCGCCAGCCGATGCGCTGCCACCAGCGGCCCTTGTAAGTCCAGGCAGGAATATTTTGCATTAGCTGCCGTCCGATCCGCTCAGACGGATCGAGACATGACTGTGGCTCCTGAAAAATCATGGAGACGTTATGACCGACCAGTTTGCGTCGTTCACGCGCGGAAAGGCGTAGCAGATCGATATCATCAAAACGCATACGGTCTGCGGTTACGCGCCAGTTATCTTTAGCGACGCCGCAAATGGCCTTAGCGATCAGACTTTTGCCGGAACCAGACTCGCCGACCAGCCCGCGGATTTCACCCTCGTTGAGGGTCATGCTGACGCGATCAACTGCCTTAACCCAGTCGTCACCGGTTCTGAATTCAATCGTCAGGTTGCGGATATCCAGTAATGGCATTATTCCACCCCCGCAATAATTGCGCGGCGCACGCCGTCACCCAGTAGGTTAACCAGCAGCACGCTTATCATAATCGCTGCGCCTGGCAGCATGACCGTCCACGGTGCGACATAAATCAGCTCCAGCGCGTCGCCGAGCATGGCCCCCCATTCCGGGGATGGCAGCTGTGCGCCAAGGTCGAGAAAACCCAGCGCGGCGATATCCAGAATCGCCATCGACAGTGCGCGGGTGATTTCAGTAATCAGACCGGCGGTAATATTGGGCAGAACGGCAAACCACAGAATATTCAGTGTGGTTGCACCATCCAGGCGAGCGGCAATGACGTATTCTTTCTCCAGCTCGTCATGCACCATGCTGTAAACGGAGCGCACCATGCGCGGCAGCAACGCCAGCCAGACCGCAAACATGGCGTGTGTCAGATGCGGTCCGGCAAAGGCCACCACAATAATCGCCAGCAGCAGAGAAGGGATCGACAGCAGGGTGTCCAGAATGTGGTTCAGCACAGCGGAGCGCAAGCCGTGCGTCGCACCGGCAACTACGCCCAATACAAGGCCACACAGTGTGGCGGCAAGAGTGACGACAAACGCGCCTCCAACGGTCGGGGCCGCGCCGCTGAGCAGACGACTTAAAACGTCTCGTCCCAGATCGTCAGTTCCGAGGAAGAAAGAGACTTCGCCATAGCGTGACCATGACGGCGGTAAAAGCTGATAGCCGAGAAATTGCTGATCGATGCCGTAAGGGGCAAACCAACCACCAAAAATACACAAAACAGCCAATCCCGCGCAGCCGTACAGGCCGATCATCGCAGTTGCATCACCATAGAAATTGCGCCATGCGGTGCGTAACGTACCTGGCGGGCGTTTTTCGCTATAGACGCTATCGTAAGGCATACCATTCCTTATGTTTCAGAGGGTTAGCCATAGCACCCAAAATATCAGAAATAACGTTGACGATGATAACCAGTGAACCAATCACCATCACGCCCGCTGAAATCGCCGCGTAATCCTGCTGGCGAATCGCGTTAATCAACCAACGGCCAAGACCAGGCCAGCTAAAGACCATCTCGGTGATCATCGCCAGCGTCAGCATGGTGGAAAACTGTAAGCCCAGACGCGGGATCACCGGCGGCAGGGCGTTGTGCAGAACGTGACGGCGCAGAATCGTTAAGCGTGACAAACCGCGTGTGGCTGCCGCTTTGACGTAGTTCTGATCAAAGACCTCAATGGTGCTGATACGCATCAGGCGGATGACTTCGGTGGTGGGCGCAACGGAGAGCGTTAGCACCGGGAGCACCATATGACGGATAGCGCTGACCAGCATTTCATCGCGCCAGGGTGAGTCGGAGATCCACGCATCAATAATGGCAAAACCGGTAACGGGTTTCACCTCGTAGAGAAGATCAAAACGCCCGGAAACGGGTAACCAGCCGAGGGTCAGTGAGAAGAGCAATGTCAGCAGCAGAGCCAGCCAAAAAACGGGGATAGAAAACCCCATCAGAGCCAATGCGCTGATGCAACGATCCTGCCATTTGTTGCGCGTGATGCCTGCCAGCATACCAACGGGGATCCCGACCATTAGTGCAAAACCAAAGGCAAGAATGCACAGTTCCATTGTGGCCGGGAACACCTCTTTCAGCTGTTCTGAGATCAACTGACCATTGATACTGGATACGCCGAAATCCCAGTGAATGAGACCATTGAACCAGAATACCCAAGCGTTCCACAACGATGCGCCCTGTAACGGCGCATGAGGTGTGAAGTAGCTCAGGCTGAATCCAATAAAGGTCAGAAAGAACAGGGTGACCAGCAGCAACAAAAATCGACGCAGGGTGAAGATAATCATGGTTTTTTCACCTCATCTTTCTTTTCCCGGGACACCCCGGCAAAAGAGGAATTGCCGAACGGACTGAGCACCAGCCCTTTGATGTCGTAGCGGTAAGCCTGTAGACGCAGTGAAGAGGCCAGCGGCAGGATCGGTAACTCTTGCGCTAGAATATTTTGCGCTTCGTCATAGGCATCTATTCGCGATGAAAGCTGCTGCGAAGAGAGGGCTTTGCGCAGAATGCTGTCAAACTGCGGATTACACCAGTGGGCAAAGTTGGTCTGCGAATTGATGGCGGCACAGCTGAGCAACGGCCGGAAAAAACTGTCAGGATCGTTACTGTCCGTCGCCCAGCCGGATAACGTCAGATCATGGTTCATATCCATTAATCTTGCCTCCTGAAAACGGCCTTCTACCGGGATGATCTTCACTTTCACACCCACCTGAGCCATATCTGCCTGAATCAGCTCTGCGGTTTTCAGCGGACTGGGGTTCCAGGCCTGAGAGCTGGTAGGAACCCAAAGTTGTAACGTCAGATTCTCCAGCCCCAGCGCTTTTAGCTGCTCGCGCGATTTTGCCGGGTTGTACTCTGTAATTTTAGCTTCGTTATCATAAGCCCACGAGGCGCGAGGCAAAATAGATGCTGCGGTTTCTGCCGTCCCGTAGTAGATAGACTGCATTAACCGTTGGTTGTTGATCGCTAGCGCCAGCGCATGCCGCACGGCAGGGTTATTCAACGGCGGTTTATTGGTGTTGAACGCCAGGTAGGCAATGTTCATCCCCGGGCGCAGCGTCAGACGCAGGCGAGGGTCATCACGCAATATGCTGAGCTGGCTGGCGGCAGGCCAGGCTAAAACGTCACATTCGCCGGTCAGTAACTTTGATAACCGTCCGGTTCCGCCAGAACCGAGGTCCACTACCACCTGCGGCATCAGAGGAGTGCCACGCCAGAATTTTTCATGCCGCTGCAACCGAATATATTGGCCGGCACGATTCTCCGAAAGTTGGTACGGTCCTGTGCCGACAGGTTGTCTGTCGAGCAGTTCCTGACGATCCTGTTTTGCCAGGTTAGCCGCATATTCCGCCGACATTACGGAGGCATAGTGTGTGGCAAGATGCCACATAAAGGAGGCATCAGGTTGAGTTAAGCGGAATTCAACGGTGTTGTTGTCCAGTTTGCGCACACTTTGGACGTTATCGGCGAACTGCAGGCTGTCGAAGTAGGGGAAATTGCTGCCGTTCACATTGTGCCATGGATGGTGGCGATCAAAGATGCGCTCGAAGGTAAACACCACATCGTCTGCATTCAGTTTGCGGGTGGGAGTGAACCAGGCGGTCTTTTGAAACTGTACGTCACGACGCAGATGGAAGCGGTAGGTTGCGCCGTTATCCAGCACCTCCCAGCTTTCAGCCAGCTCAGGCACTAGTCGATAGGTGTAGGGATCTACATCAAGCAGTCGGTCATACAATTGGGCCGCTAACGTGTCGACGATGAGACCACTGCTCGTTTTTTGCGGGTTGAACGTATTGACCTGCCCGCTGACGCAATAGACAAACCCACTGTCACGGATATCAGCGTGCGAAGCTTGCTCAGGCGCAGCAGCAGCCTGACCACTCAGAAATCCAGCCATCACGATCAGAGATGATAAAACCAGGCGCATAATTTTAATGGATTATATAAAGAGGCTATCTTACTAATACTTAATGACATTTGCCATTACCGTTTGTTTTTGGGAGCAACAGGTTCGATAAGCGCGAGTTCAACACCGCGTCATGGTCAAAATTCATACCTGCTATCCACTTTGAATCTACTCTGTTAACTATCTTAGCATTTTCATGCCCCATCTGACTTGCTATAAACGCGGTGCAGGATGTGGACAGTTGGCGTAATTTGTTACGGTTTCCTCGCTGTGACAAAATGCGTAAGCGATTACAATGCGTTATTGTACGAATCAACGGGAATATTTAATAAATGAGCAACTTAGCGGATTATGTCAATGCTATAAAAATAGGCATAAATGTTATTTGTATTGAGGATGTCAGTAAACGGGATGACATGGCTGAAGTTGAGATTATAAATAAGACATGGCTTCATGATTCGGGAGTGGTTATTCGTTGTTCTCGCGAAAATGAATTGGTTAAATATTCATCAAATGCCTGTCCAGAATGCAGCATTAGATGGCATGTCGTTGATGCGGCAGGTCAGGATATTCGTCCACTGGAGAAAACGTTTCACAATGCTTGCCAGGAGTCGTACTGGTTAAAAGTAAATCGTCAAACGCATCTCCCGGTGTAAACGCTGGGCTAACCAATCACAGCGATACCAAGCCGCTCCATGAGCAACGATGCCTGGTAGTTGCCTAACTTAACGCCTTGTAAATCAACACCCCGAATATCTAAGTCACCTAACTCCGAATTGGTCAGATCGCAATGTGCGAAGTTTGCTGCTTGCCAGTCGAAAGTAGAAAACTCGCCGCCGGAGAGATCTGAGCCACTGAATGTCGCACCCAGTACCTGAGTCCCCATCCAGCGGTTCTCCCGCAGCTCACACTTTTCCAACACGACTTTCGAAAAATTGGCGTAGCTTAGATGAGGTTATGCGTCAAACCCGCCAGTATGACACTTGCGAATGCGTGCTAGATCTGGTGCTTCTTCAGCAAGGCTCGTAGCTGATGATAAGTCAGACCCAGTAATTCAGCGGCTTTTTTCTGGTTAAATTTAGCCAGCAGTAAGCTGGTTTGTAGAAAGTCTTTCTCTTGTTGCTGCTGGAATTCACGCAGATCCAGCGGTAATGCTGCAGATGTTGGTTTTGCTTCCTGCACCTGAGATTCCACGACATGACGGCGGAAGGGATCAATGATTATCTCATCCAGCGGGTAATCACTGGTCCCATGTCGATAAACGGATCGCTCCACGACGTTTTTCAGTTCACGAATATTGCCCGGCCAACGGTAGTGGAGGAGCGTTTCTCTGGCTTCGGCACTAAACCCTGGAAACAGTGGTAACCCGATCTCGCGGCACATCTGAATGGCAAAATGCTCGGCCATTAACATTATGTCGCTTTGGCGTTCGCGTAACGGTGGGAGTTGCACTACGTCAAAGGCCAGACGATCCAGCAGGTCCGCGCGAAAAGTGCCTTCGTTGACCATGCTAGGTAAGTCGGCATTGGTTGCACAAACAAGTCGTACGTTAACCTGCAACGGCTGGCTGCCGCCAACACGTTCCAGCTCTCCATATTCAATAACGCGCAGTAATTTTTCCTGCACCAACATCGGGGCGGTTGCCAGTTCATCGAGAAACAGCGTACCGCCGTCGGCGCGTTCGAAGCGTCCAGGATGGCGTTTTTGAGCGCCGGTAAAGGCACCTGCTTCGTGACCAAACAGTTCGGAATCAAGCAAGTTCTCGTTGAGCGCTGCGCAGTTAAGTGAAATAAACGGGCCTTGCCAACGGGTGGAGAGATAGTGCAGGCGGTTGGCAATAAGCTCTTTCCCAGTACCTCGCTCACCGATAACCAGGACAGGCTTATCCAGCGGCGCCAGATGAGAAACCTGCTCCAGCACTTCAATAAAGCTGTTTGCTTCACCCAGAAGATTATCTTTGTATCCTGCCATGATGAAATTCACCATTTGTTAGTGTTATTCACCAATTTACCCTAATTCTCTCGCCAGGTAAAATTAGATATAATTATTAAAATCAATTAGATAAAAAGTTGGCACGCCAAGTGCATTACGAAATCAGCAGGGCATAGCCCGATATCAGAACAGTAAGTGAGGATTACATTATGGGTATTTTTTCTCGTTTTGCCGACATCGTGAACGCCAACATTAATGCGTTGCTGGAAAAGGCTGAAGATCCGCAGAAGCTGGTGCGGTTAATGATCCAGGAAATGGAAGATACGCTGGTTGAGGTGCGTTCAAACTCCGCACGCGCTCTGGCAGAAAAGAAACAATTATCTCGTCGTATCGAACAGGCCAGCGCGCAACAGGCAGAGTGGCAAGAAAAAGCTGAGCTGGCGCTGCGCAAAGAGAAAGAAGATTTGGCGCGTTCTGCGTTAATCGAAAAACAGAAATTGACTGACCTGATTGCCTCTCTGGAGCATGAAGTCACGCTGGTCGACGATACGCTGGCGCGTATGAAAAAAGAGATTGGTGAGCTGGAAAATAAACTCAGTGAAACCCGTGCTCGTCAGCAGGCACTGATGTTACGTCATCAGGCAGCGAGTTCTTCACGTGATGTTCGTCGTCAACTGGACAGCGGTAAACTTGATGAAGCGATGGCGCGCTTTGAATCTTTCGAGCGTCGTATCGATCAGATGGAAGCTGAGGCTGAAAGCCATAATTTCGGTAAACAGAAGTCCCTGGATCAGCAATTTGCTGACCTGAAAGCAGATGATGAAATCAGCGAGCAGCTGGCGCAACTTAAAGCCAAAATGCAGCAAGACAAGCAATAATAACATCTGGCGGCGCCCGAACGCGCCGCCGCTCATCACCTGTAAGGAGTACTCATGAGCGCGCTATTTCTGGCTATCCCGTTAACTATCTTTGTGTTGTTTGTTTTACCGATTTGGCTCTGGCTGCATTACAGCAACCGTTCCAGTCGTGGCGAACTGTCGCAAAGTGAACAGCAACGTCTGGTCGAACTTAACGATGACGCACAGCGGATGCGCGAGCGCATTCAGGCGCTGGAAGACATCCTTGATGCTGAACATCCAAACTGGAGGGACCGCTAATGGGAGGCGTTAATCTGAACAAAAAACTGTGGCGTATTCCGCAGCAGGGCATGGTGAAGGGGGTTTGTGCGGGTATTGCGCATTATCTCGATGTGCCTGTGAAGCTGGTACGGATCCTGGTGGTGCTGTCAGTCTTTTTTGGTCTGGCCTTTTTCACCTTCGTCGCCTATATCGTGCTGACATTTGTGTTGGATCCGATGCCGGATAATGTGGTTTCCGGCGAGCAGCAGCCTTCAAGCGGTGAGCTGTTGGATGCCGTCGATCGCGAGCTGGCGGCTAGTGAAAAGCGTTTGCGTGAAATGGAACGTTATGTGACGTCCGATACTTTTTCCTTACGTAGTCGTTTCCGCCAATTGTGAGGTTAGAAATGAACAATCGCTGGCAACGTGCCGGGCAAAGGGTTAAGCCGGGCTTTAAAATAGCAGGTAAGCTGGTGCTTTTAACGGCGCTTCGCTACGGCCCGGCGGGAGTAGCAGGGTGGGCGGTGAAATCCGTCGCCCGACGCCCGCTAAAAATGCTGCTGGCGTTGGTTCTGGAACCGGTGTTGAGTCGGGCCGCGGCAAAATTGTCGAAACGATATTCCGGTAATCGAACCTGATATTTGAATTAGTAAAAGCAAGCAACAATTAATCAACATTCCCTCAGTTAATTTGCGGCAGCTCACAAATACGATTTTTTGGCTGCCAAAATTCTTTTTTACCCCCCTCCAGACCACCTCTGCTAATTGACAGCTTATTTTCCGCAGAGTAGTCTCTTGGTTCATGGGACCGCTACCACAAAGGTAAAAATGAAACATTATTATGCCCCTGTTTTTACACCAGTGAGTCCGCCAACGATATTTGCGTGCTCACCGTGATATTCTGTAATCCTTTTTCACCTGCAATCAGATTAAATAATAAATTACAACTTTGTTCACCCAATTGCTGAGTAGGTACATCAATTCCACCAGGAACTGGTGTGAGCATAAAAGAAAGTAGCTCATTACTATAGCCTACGACGGCAAGTTGTTTTGGGATGGAAATGTTTTTCTCGGCCGCTACGCGATATAAACTCATTAACTTTAAGCTGTCTGTCGCAAATACGGCATCGGGTAACGACTGCTGACTCAGTAATTTTCGAGAAGCAAGTAGGGCGGTTTCATGAGTATACCCCCCGTCAATAACCCACTCATCACGCATTTTAATGTTATGTGCCTGAAGGCTGGCTTTATAACCGTTAACGCGATCGATAGAAACATGAACGTCAAGCGGTGCATGCAAACAGGCTATATTACGGTGGCCGCTCTCAATCAGCGCATTTGTCAGCGTAATACTGTCGCGATAATTATCGGTGTCTACAGAATAGACATTAGTGTAGTCACCTTCAACCTTCCCGATAACCACAACCGGGACGTTGTATTTATCCAACCGAGCAAAAAATGATTCATCGGCAGGAGAGCTCAGCATAATGATCCCTTTGATCAACTTCTGCTTAATTTTGCTCTCACATTTTTGTAAATCATCTTCGGTGCTTCGCGACGTCTGCAATATGACATCAAAACCGACTTCTTCAGCCTTGGCAGTAATTGCATGCAATACTTCAGAGAAAAACGGATTACCGGCAGTTGTTTTTGCAGAACGGGTAGATATCACCATTATTGCATCAAATCCGGAAGAGGTAAGCGCGCGAGCTAGTTTATTAGGCTGATACTGTAACTCATCAATTGCGCGCAGCACCTTTTCAAGCGCCTCCGGCGAGATGTTGGTTTGCTTATTAAGCACGCGCGATACCGTGGATTTTGATACACCAGCGGCTCGTGCAATATCATAAATGGTAGGAGACATAGATCCCAAGCTCCGTCCGAGAGTCAATGGCGGACATATTATGGAGTTAAGTGGCGAATGACAACAATCTCGGAATGCGAGTTGGAAAATCAAAAGGCTAACCGCACTATGTGCGTGCTGAGGAACAATCGTCCACGGGTGCGGACGGTGATAATGCGGTCGCAATATTTTCTTAAGAACTGGCGTATAGTGTAAGGGTTAAATCCAACTATCAGTCAGGAAGATATTATGTTGAAGAAAAGCGTATTAGCGTTGGCACTGGTTATTGGCATGCCGGTTTATGCTGCCGAGCACTGGATTGATGTTCGCGTTCCTGAACAGTACCAACAGCAGCATATTCAGGGGGCTGTCAACATCCCGTTAAAAGAGATCAAGGCGCGTATCGTAACTGAAGTTCCAGATAAGAACGATACCGTGAAGCTCTATTGCAACTCCGGGCGTCAATCAGGGCAGGCGAAAGATATGCTGACTGAAATGGGCTACACGCAGGTGACCAACGAAGGTGGCATCAACCAGATAGCGCTTCCTAAAGTAGAGAATAAATAAACCGCCCACATTCATTCTGCTACAGGCGGTAAGAATAATGCCGCCTGATACAGCTCAGGTAGTTGATAAGTAAGAATTGACCCCTATCTTTACTTCCTGTTTGTTATAATTTCTTCGGTTCCTTCAGCAAAACGGGATGGCGATGAAGCGACTTAAAAATGAATTCAATTCGCTGGTTAATCGCGGCGTAGACCGGCATTTACGCCTGGCTGTCACCGGACTTAGCCGGAGCGGTAAAACGGCGTTTATCACCGCAATGGTAAATCAGTTACTCAATATTCATGCCGGTGCGCGTTTGCCGTTGCTCAGTTGCGTGCGCGAAGAGCGTCTGCTTGGCGTGAAACGAGTTCCACAACGCGACTTTGGTATTCCGCGCTTTACCTATGATGAAGGACTGGCGCAGCTGTATGGCTCTCCGCCGACCTGGCCGACACCAACGCGCGGTGTGAGTGAAATTCGTCTGGCACTGCGTTACAAGTCTAATGACTCATTACTGCGCCACTTTAAAGACACCTCCACGCTGTACCTGGAAATCGTCGATTATCCGGGGGAGTGGCTGCTCGATTTACCGATGCTGGCCCAGGATTATTTGGGCTGGTCGCGGCAAATGACCGGATTATTACAGGGTCAGCGTGGCGAATGGTCGGCAAAATGGCGGCAGTTAAGCCACGGGCTGGATCCACTGGCACCTGCTGACGAAAACCGTCTGGCGGAAATTGCTGCTGCCTGGACGGAGTATCTGCATCAATGCAAGCAGCAGGGACTGCACTTTATTCAGCCGGGCCGTTTTGTTCTGCCAGGAGATATGGCGGGCGCGCCTGCGTTGCAATTCTTCCCGTGGCCGGACGTTGATGCCTGGGGAGAAACGAAGCTGGCGCAGGCAGATAAACACACCAATGCGGGCATGCTGCGCGACAGGTTTAATTACTACTGTGAAAAAGTCGTGAAGGGATTTTATAAGAATCACTTCCTGCGCTTTGATCGTCAGATTGTGCTGGTCGATTGCCTGCAACCGCTCAACAGCGGGCCACAGGCGTTTAACGACATGCGTCTGGCGCTGACCCAACTGATGCAAAGTTTCCATTATGGACAGCGCACGCTGTTTCGTCGGCTGTTTTCTCCGGTGATCGACAAACTGCTGTTTGCCGCCACCAAAGCTGACCATGTCACGGTCGATCAGCACGCCAATATGGTGTCGCTTTTACAGCAGTTGATCCAGGATGCCTGGCAAAACGCTGCGTTCGAAGGTATCAGCATGGATTGTCTGGGCCTGGCATCGGTGCAGGCAACCACCAGCGGCCTTATCGATGTGAAAGGTGAAAAGATCCCCGCGCTGCGTGGTAATCGTCTGAGCGATGGCGAACCGCTAACCGTTTATCCGGGGGAAGTGCCCGCGCGTTTACCTGGACAAGCGTTTTGGGACAACCAGGGCTTTCAGTTTGAGGCGTTTCGCCCGCAGGTGATGGATGTCGATAAGCCCTTACCGCATATCCGTCTTGATGCCGCGCTGGAGTTTTTAATAGGAGATAAATTGCGATGAGCGAGCCGTTAAAACCGCGTATCGATTTCTCAGGTCCGCTGGACGTGGAACAAAATGCGGCGTTTAAAGCGCAGCAGATGTTTAACGAAACGGAGGCGCAAACTTTTTCTCCGGCGACAGTGGATGAACCACTGGAAGACGAAGGTCAGGCAGAAGCCGTTATTGATGCGGCCCTTCGCCCTAAACGTAGTCTGTGGCGTAAGATGGTGATGGGTGGCCTGGCGCTGTTTGGCGTGAGCGTTGTCGCTCAGGGTGTGCAGTGGACTATGAATGCCTGGCAGACTCAGGACTGGGTCGCGCTGGGAGGATGTGCCGCAGGCGCATTGATTATCGGCGCAGGGGTTGGATCGGTGGCGACCGAATGGCGCAGATTGTGGCGATTGCGTCAGCGCGCGCACGAACGTGATGAAGCGCGAGATCTACTCCACAGCCATGGAACCGGAAAAGGTCGTGCATTCTGTGAAAAGCTGGCGCAGCAGGCGGGCATCGATCAGTCTCATCCGGCATTGCAGCGCTGGTATGCCTCAATTCATGAAACGCAGAACGATCGTGAAGTGGTTAGTCTGTACGCCCATCTGGTGCAGCCGGTGCTGGATGCGCAAGCCCGGCGTGAGATTAGCCGTTCAGCGGCAGAATCCACACTGATGATTGCCGTCAGTCCGCTGGCGCTGGTGGATATGGCGTTTATCGCCTGGCGCAATCTGCGGCTGATTAATCGTATTGCTTCGCTGTATGGCATTGAGCTGGGTTATTACAGCCGCCTGCGTTTGTTCCGTCTGGTGCTGTTGAATATCGCTTTTGCCGGGGCCAGTGAACTGGTGCGGGAAGTAGGAATGGACTGGATGTCGCAGGATTTAGCCGCCCGCTTATCTACGCGTGCGGCTCAGGGCATTGGCGCGGGGTTATTAACGGCGCGTCTGGGCATTAAAGCTATGGAACTTTGCCGACCATTGCCGTGGTTCGATGATGATAAGCCACGGCTGGGCGATTTCCGCCGCCAACTGATTGGTCAGGTGAAAGAGACCTTACAAAAGAATAAATCTCCGCGCGAAAGTTAACTATAAAACAGGCGCCGATCGTTTAACTTTACGCCCCGGCGCCCAATTTTCCAGCTCGCTGTCAATATTTGTTGACAGAGTTCTTCCTGCAAACCAAATACTGGCTTATCATTTAACACATAATCCCTTGTCCAGGTGAAGGTTCCTATGCGTTTGGAAGTCTTTTGTGAAGACCGTCTTGGTCTGACCCGCGAACTGCTCGATTTACTGGTGCTGAGAAGCATTGATTTACGCGGTATCGAGATTGACCCCATCGGGCGAATTTACCTTAATTTTGCGGAGCTGGAGTTCACCAACTTCAGCAGTCTGATGGCTGAAATCCGCCGTATATCAGGCGTTACGGATGTGCGTACTGTACCCTGGATGCCTTCAGAGCGTGAACATCTTGCGCTGAGCGCGCTGCTTGAGGCGCTACCAGAACCGGTCCTTTCTCTGGATATGAAAAGCAAAATCGAGATGGCGAATCCTGCGAGCTGTCAGCTTTTCGCCCACAGTCAGGAACGGATGCGCAATCATACCGCTGCCCAGTTAATCAATGGGTTTAACTTCCAGCGCTGGCTGGAAAGCAATCCGCAGGATTCCCATAGCGAACATGTCGTGATTAACGGACAGAATTTCCTGATGGAAATTACGCCTGTCCATTTGCAGGGCGAAAATCAGGAGCAGATGCTGACCGGTGCGGTGGTGATGTTGCGCTCCACTATCCGAATGGGACGCCAGCTGCAAAATATGACTACGCAGGATCTCAGCGCGTTTAGCCAGATTATTGCCGTCAGCGCCAAAATGAAACATGTGGTGGAACAGGCGCGTAAGCTGGCGACGTTGAGCGCGCCGCTGCTGATTACCGGTAATACCGGCACCGGCAAAGATCTCTTTGCTCATGCCTGCCACCTGGCAAGTCCGCGTGCGTCAAAACCGTATCTGGCGCTGAACTGCGCGTCAATTCCTGAAGATGCGGTTGAAAGCGAGCTGTTTGGCCATGCGCCGGAAGGTAAAAAAGGCTTCTTTGAGCAGGCGAATGGCGGTTCGGTTCTGTTAGATGAAATTGGCGAAATGTCGCCGCGTATGCAGACCAAATTGCTGCGTTTTCTCAATGACGGCACGTTCCGTCGTGTGGGAGAAGATCACGAAGTTCATGTTGATGTTCGCGTGATTTGCGCAACGCAAAAGAACCTTGTGGAACTGGTGCAGAAAGGACTTTTCCGTGAAGACCTCTATTATCGTCTGAATGTACTAACGCTAAACCTGCCGCCGCTGCGCGATTGCCCACAAGATATTATGCCGCTTACCGAACTGTTTGTGGCGCGTTTTGCCGACGAGCAGGGCGTGCCGCGTCCGAAACTGTCCGCAGATCTCAGCACGGTACTAACTCGTTATGGTTGGCCGGGCAACGTGCGTCAGCTTAAAAATGCGATCTACCGGGCTCTGACCCAGCTAGAAGGCTATGAGCTGCGACCACAGGATATTTTGCTGCCGGATTATGATGCGGCAACGGTTGCTGTCGGAGAAGAGGTGATGGAAGGGTCGCTGGATGAAATCACCAGCCGCTTTGAACGCTCCGTGTTGACGCAGCTGTATATGAATTATCCCAGCACGCGCAAGCTGGCCAAGCGCCTAGGTGTTTCGCATACTGCGATTGCTAACAAATTGCGTGAGTATGGACTGAGCCAGCAGAAAAAAAGCGAAGAGTAATACCGTAAATGAAAATGCCTCCATGTGGAGGCATTTTTGTATGCAGACGCAGCTTACGCTTTCAGTACGTCCAGCGCAGCGGTGTAGTCTGGTTCGTTGGTGATTTCATTGACCAGCTGGCTGAAAACAACGTTATCATTTTCATCAATAACGACCACGGCACGTGCGGCCAGGCCTTTCAGCGGGCCTTCAGCGATTTCAACACCGTAGTTTTTCAGGAATTCTGCGTTGCGCAGGGTGGACAGCGTGATAACGTTGCTCAGACCTTCCGCGCCGCAAAAACGAGAGTGGGCGAATGGCAGGTCGGCTGAGATGCACAGTACGACGGTATTGTCGATTTCTGTCGCCAGTTGGTTAAACTTACGTACCGATGCCGCGCAAACGCCGGTATCGATGCTTGGGAAAATATTCAGCACTTTGCGCTTGCCTGCGAACTGGCCCAGCGTAACGTCAGACAGGTCTTTAGCCACAAGGGTAAAAGCCTGAGCTTTGCTTCCAGCCTGAGGAATAGAGCCGGCAACTGCAACCGGGTTGCCCTGGAAATGAACGGTTTGTGACATGGTTATCTTCCTGTTTACATATAGTTAACGTCGAGGCTAGTTTATGCCATCAGCAGTTAACACGGCAAACGCTATTTGCGGATATCCGCTTCAGGGACTGCATTAAGGAAAACAAATGAGAACAGTTAAGGTATATGAGGAAGCCTGGCCGCTGCACACTCCCTTTGTCATTGCCCGTGGGAGCCGGACCGAAGCGCATGTGGTGGTTGTCGAAGTGGAAGAAAACGGCGTCACAGGTATAGGCGAGTGCACACCGTACCCGCGCTACGGTGAAAGCGATGCCTCAGTGCTGGCGCAAATTATGAGCATTGCGCCACAACTGGAAAACGGAATGACGCGTGAAGAGCTGCAAAAGCAGCTGCCAGCGGGGGCAGCGCGTAATGCCGTGGATTGCGCGTTGTGGGATCTAAGCGCGCGTCAACAGCAGCAGTCGCTGGCGGAATTAGTGGGAAGTGAACTGGCGGAAGTGGTGACTACGGCGCAAACCGTAGTGATTGGCTCGCCGGAACAAATGGCTGCGAGCGCGGCTGCGCTGTGGGAAAATGGCGCGAAATTGCTGAAAGTTAAACTGGATGCTCGCTTGATTAGTGAGCGAATGGTTGCCATTCGTGCGGCTGTTCCTGACGCCACGATTATTGTCGACGCCAACGAATCCTGGCGGGCAGAAGGCCTTGCGGCACGCTGTCAGCTGCTGGCTGATTTAGGGGTTGCGATGCTGGAGCAGCCGCTGCCGGCGCAGGATGATGCCGCGCTGGAGAATTTTGTACATCCGCTGCCCATCTGCGCAGATGAAAGCTGCCACACCCGTAGCAGTCTGAAAGCGCTGCACGGACGCTATGAAATGGTCAATATCAAACTGGACAAAACAGGCGGCCTGACGGAAGCGCTCGCGCTGGCAACCGAAGCACGCGAGCAGGGATTTGCGCTGATGCTGGGCTGCATGCTGTGTACCTCCCGGGCGATCGGCGCGGCATTACCCCTTACGCCACTGGTTAGCTTTGCCGATCTTGATGGTCCAACGTGGCTTGCCACCGATGCGGTGCCAGCCCTGCATTTTACGACCGGGCAGCTCCATCTCTAGGGTGCCAGCGCAGGAGATTGGACATGGCCAGCAGGTATTTTTCGCTCGCTTCATCCGATGAAATGGGCGGAAATTCGGCGGTTATACAGTGTAAATTTAGGTCTGCGCACCAGCTACCAAAAGAGCCGGGCGTTTCATAACCTACACTGGTGACCAGAGGCAATTCAAACGATTGTGCCAGCCACGCGCCCAGCTCGCTGCTTCTGGGATCTTCAATACAGGCCAGTGGATCGTGAAAAGAGACTACCCAGGCGGGATGAATTCGGTGAATAAGCTGACACAATGCCTGGGTTTCTGGTTCCGAGCCCGGATGATCGCCGGTCAACAACACCACATCACGCTCTTCTGCGCTACTGTTCCAGCGATACACCGTTTCGCCTTCTTTCCAGTTTGCGGCGGGAAAGTTACGGTTAAGATCGACGCCGTTCGCATTTGCGCGCAGCCCAAGCTGGCAACCGTCAGGGTTTACGGCTAGCACCACATGATGGCGACGCAGGGAAGGGTTAAGCGTACGCAATGCGCAGGAAAGGGTTACGACCGAGGAGTTTTCGTCGCCGTGCGTTCCCGCCAGTATCAGGCCGCTTTCACGATCGGCTGCCAGTGCAGGAAACCAGATTAGCGGTGCGCCTAACAATGAACGTCCGTAATGTTCGGTTCCAGGTGGGAATGCGCCGCGCTCGGCACGGGGACGGGTAACGGTCATAGTCATCTCTGAATGCTTGGATTGTTACTCGCAGTGTTGTGCAAAATGTATGGATAATCAAATCGTTTTCACACACTTATCTTTTCAGGTGTAATATCACTTTCTTGTCGGAAGTTAATTGCATTTCCTGCTGGCGATACAAATAATTACACATTCACTTAGTAGCCGGAATCGAGGGTATCTTATGCAGCATTCTGTTTCAGTAACCTGTTGTGCGTTGTTGGTTAGCAGCATTTCTTTATCCTGGGCTGCTGATGTTCCCAGCGGAACGTTACTGGCAGAGAAACAAGAACTGGTGCGTCATATAAAAGACGAACCGGCGTCGCTTGATCCGGCAAAGGCCGTCGGGCTCCCTGAGATTCAGGTAATTCGTGATTTATTTGAAGGGCTGGTCAACCAGAATGAGAAGGGTGAGATCGTACCTGGCGTCGCTACCCAGTGGAAGAGTAACGATAACCGCATCTGGACGTTTACGCTGCGCGACAATGCGCAATGGGCGGATGGTACGCCCGTAACGGCGCAGGATTTTGTCTACAGCTGGCAGCGTCTGGTTGATCCAAAAACGCTGTCGCCGTTTGCCTGGTTTGCTGCGCTGGCGGGCATTAATAATGCTCAGGCTATTATCGATGGCAAAGCCACGCCTGATAAACTTGGCGTTAGTGCTGTCGATGCACGGACATTGAAAGTTCAACTGGATAAACCGCTGCCCTGGTTTGCCAATCTGACGGCGAGTTTTGCATTTTATCCGGTACAAAAAGCCAACGTTGAGAGCGGCAAAGAGTGGACCAAACCGGGTAACCTGATTGGTAACGGCGCCTATGTGCTAAAAAATCGCGTCGTGAACGAAAAACTGGAAGTTATCCCGAACACGCATTATTGGGACAACGCCAAAACAGTGCTGCAAAAAGTTACCTTCCTGCCAATTAACCAGGAATCGGCAGCGACCAAGCGCTATCTTGCTGGTGATATTGATATCACAGAATCCTTCCCGAAAAATATGTACCAGAAACTGTTGAAGGATATCCCGGGTCAGGTTTACACCCCGCCGCAGCTTGGTACTTATTATTATGCCTTTAATACCCAGAAGGGACCGACTGCCGATTCACGCGTGCGTCTGGCGCTCAGCATGACTATCGATCGTCGCCTGATGGCGGAGAAGGTGCTGGGTACCGGTGAGAAGCCAGCATGGCATTTTACGCCGGATGTAACGGCAGGATTTGTGCCGGAACCTTCACCGTTTGAGCAAATGAGTCAGGAAGAATTGAATGCGCAGGCGAAAACGCTGCTGCGTGCGGCGGGCTATGGTCCACAGAAACCGCTTAAACTGACGCTGCTGTACAACACCTCAGAAAATCATCAGAAGATTGCTATCGCAGTGGCTTCTATGTGGAAGAAAAACCTTGGTGTTGACGTGAAACTGCAAAACCAGGAGTGGAAAACCTATATTGATAGTCGTAATACCGGCAACTTTGATGTGATCCGTGCCTCCTGGGTGGGTGACTACAATGAACCTTCTACGTTCCTGTCGCTATTAACATCGACCCATACGGGCAATATCTCCCGCTTTAATAACCCTGCATACGATAAAGTGTTGACCCAGGCTACTCTGGAGAATACAGAAAAAGCGCGGAATGCTGATTATAACGCTGCGGAGAAAATTCTGATGGAACAGGCGCCTATTGCGCCGATCTATCAGTACACTAATGGGCGTTTAATTAAACCGTGGCTGAAAGGGTATCCGATTACTAACCCTGAAGATGTGGCCTATAGCCGCACAATGTATATCGTTAAACACTAGTTGGATACACTCTCCTGATAACCTTCGTTAACCTCATCTAAAACCAGAGCTGGCGCGGATTTCAGCGCCAGCACATCTCGTTAACCATTGTTAACCGCATTACGTTTCCGGCGGTTGATGCTCACGGCAAATCAGCGACGAATCTTCTTCACTTAATCTCTCTTTCGTCAGATTACAAAATCCCTGACCATCAATTTTTTGGTGGAACCGACAGCTATGGCAAAGACCAAAGCCAGGCACATTGTTGGTCCTCTGGATCCCGCGTAACAGTTCTAACAGCAGCTCTCTGAGTACGCTCGCCCGTTCACCCATTGCCGATTCACCCTCCACTAAAAACGTGGGGGGCAGCAGGGCTTCCAGTAAGGTATTGGCCGACTCACTTAAGTGTAGATGGACGCTACGTTTATCACGGTCATCCGGCTTGCGAACAATCAACCCTTTGTTTTCCAACAGCTTCAGCGATTGCGACACGGTACCTTTGGTGAGACCAAGGTAGTCTGTCACGCCAAACGGCGTATTGGAATAACGGTTACAACGGGCCAGATACATTAACGCACTAAGTTGTACTGGCTGGAGATCCACCAGTAAAGGATGTTGGCGAAACCACATCCGTGTCAGGCTGGAAAGCCGGTCAAGTACGTCGAAAAGTGACATGTCGGGCATAACAAATCCTCCTCGGCATATAGTATCGATTGAAAACTATATTGACAAAGAATAAAAGCAACGTACTATAAATTATAGTATCGAATCGATACTATAATTTAAAGGAGATGTATCATGACTAAAGCTCGTTTCTATCATGCAGGTTGCCCGGTTTGTGTTTCCGCAGAACAAGCTCTTCTGCAGCACTTGTCTGCGGATGTTGAAATCGATGTGGTTCATCTGGGAGAGCATCCTGATCGGGTTGCCGAGGCTGAAGTGGCTGGCGTGAAATCTGTTCCGGCGCTGGTGATTGACGGCAATGTGCTGCATATTAATTTTGGCGCTCCCATTGAAGCGTTGAAATAGCTGGATAGTTCGGGAAGTTGCGTTGGCGATTTCCCGAATATACAAGACGTTGGGGAAGGTAACGCGATGAACACGACCGAAGAGTATCACCCGATAGATTGCGATCTTCATGATTATCTGGAAATCGCCTGCATGTACCACTATTGGTTGCGCATTGAACTAACGGATGGCACATGTTTTGATGCTAAAGCGTTGACGACGTGTACCACCGTGGAAAAAGAAGAATTTCTGGTAGTGGGGCAATCTGAAAATCAGCAAAAAATCCGTCTGGATTGTCTGTCAGCGATCACCGCGCTGACGCCAGGAGCGACGTTTAGCACAGTAAGTTTTCAGAGAGCCTGCCGCGGTTATACGGTATAAATCCGAATGTCGTGCGCCTGGAATGCTGTGGCGTACTCTTTGCTGATGTTGTCCTCTACAACAATTACATCAATATTGCTGCTTTCGGTAACGACATATCGGGCGACGGCTGGGATTTTTTCAGCGGTTAGCGCGACGATAGTTTCATTACATTGTTTGATCACCGCTTTTTTGAACTCACAATCCGCGTAATCGAACCCCGTTAAGCCGGATTCAGGCGACATCGCACAGCCGCCAATAAATCCCTGATCGAATAAAATGTCCTGCACTTGTGCGATGGCGGAAGCTCCCACACACCCGCCTGAAGATCTCTGTACCGCGCCGCCCAGCATAATGACCTCAAACAGCGGTTTTTTTAGCAAAACGGCGGCAATCTCCGGTGAATTTGTCACCACGGTTAACGCTAGTTCGGCGGGCAGAGCTTCTGCCATCGCCAGATTGGTGCTACCCGTGTCGATAAAAATACAGCTTCCGGATTTGACCAGTCTGGCACATCGCTGCGCGATGTTGCTCTTTTGGGCCACATTAATACCCTTGCGCACGGCAATGTCTTCGGATTCAGGGAGTGAAATTACCGCGCCACCATAGACCTTCTTGCACACGCCATCTTTGCTCAATTCATGCAAGTCACGACGAATTGTATGTTCAGAAACGCCTAATCGGTTCGCGAGTTCAGAACAAATGACTCTGCCGTTTTCTTGCAGGATCTGATAGATAAGCGCCTGGCGCTGTTCCGGGAATGCGGCGTAATCGAGCATAGATACTCCAGTTAAAATAAACATCGAGCAATAAAGTGCATGATCGTGCATTATGATTAACGATGTCAACATCCCTTACAGGGATCGTACTATTCTGGATACAACGGAAAGAGGTAAGCTATGAAAATTGCGCATATGGCGTTATGGACACAGGATCTAGAGCAGCAAGCTCGCTTCTGGGTCTCATTTTTTGACGGTAAGATCAACGAAAAATACTGCAGTAAAACCAACCCTGGGTTTGAATCTTATTTTGTCAAAATTGGCGAGGATATTGCAATTGAGCTAATGACCAAACCGGGTCTTGTCGGGCAGCAACCTGACAATAATCGTTGCGGATGGGTACACCTCGCCATTTCTGTTGGCGGCAATGAAAATGTTGATGCCGTTGCAATGCAAGCGCAGAAACAGGGGATATTAGTCTCAGGTCCGCGCACTACGGGCGATGGTTATTACGAAGCGGTGATAAAAGATCCTGACGGCAATTTAATCGAGATTGTGGCGTAAGCCATCAATCAGTAACCTGCAAATAAAGAGTACCTGCTGCTTATTATTGATGAGCTCAGCTCATAAGTTTGTCCTTCTTTTCCTCTCTAATCACCGACACGTCGAGTCTCTATAATTTTACTGTTTTCAGCCCCCGGTGGTGCAATGTTGCCACCGCTCTGGAGAGTCGAATATGCAATACCAACTGGATGCGGGACTCACGCTCAATGAAGCACAGCTCTAAGCATACTGCGGTTTCCCTCGCAGTCTGAACGGCCTGTCCTGATATGCCCGTACGGTTTTTAATGATTGTCTTGCACGAACACCGCTGACATTATTCATACTGGAGTCACTATGAACGAACAATTTGATGGTAACAGCGTCTTTCCGCGAGGCGAGAAAAATGAAGCTTATGCGAAGTATTTCACTGGTGATAGCTATCTGACCATGCTCTCCATGGAAGGTGTGGTAATTGGCAATGTCGCATTTGAACCGGGTTGTCGTAACTTCTGGCATGTTCATCATGAGGGCGGACAAATATTGCTGGTGACCAGGGGCAGAGGCTGGTATCAGGAATGGAATCAACCGGCGCGCGAGCTGGAAACCGGTGATGTCGTGCATATTCCTGCGGGAATGAAACATTGGCATGGCGCTGCGCGTGATAGTTGGTTTGCCCATATCGCCGTGGAAATCCCGGCCCCTGGCGCGTCGAACGAATGGCTGGAACCGGTTAGCGACGCTGAGTACAACCTGCTGCCCTGAACTATGCTGGTTCTGGTAACACCTAATCCCTGAGGAGATCTCAATGGTCATGAACGTGAAGGGTTATGCTGCTCTGGCAGTGAAAGAAGATTTAGTCCCCCATAGTTTTGTTCGTCGTGACCCGCGTGAAGATGATGTGGTTATCGATATTTTATACAGCGGTGTTTGCCACTCGGATATCCACAACGCCTACAACGATTGGGGCGGTGCTAAATATCCGATGGTACCAGGGCATGAAATCATTGGCCGCGTGGTGCATGTTGGTAAATCGGTAACGAAATTCAACGTGGGCGATCTCGCAGGGGTAGGCTGCATGGTTGATTCATGTCAACACTGTAGCGCCTGTGAACAAGGGCTGGAACAATATTGCGAAGAAGGCAACACGCTAACGTATAACGATATCGACCGTCATGACGGTCTGCCCACTTTCGGCGGCTATTCTGACAAAATTGTCGTTACTGAAAAGTTTGTGGTGAAGGTCCCTGAAGGGATCGATTTACGCGGTGCGGCACCGCTGCTCTGCGCCGGGATCACGACATGGTCGCCTCTGCGCCACTGGCAGGTAGGCGAGGGCAGTAAAGTCGCGGTTGTCGGTCTGGGGGGACTTGGGCATATGGCAATCAAACTTGCAAATGCACTGGGCGCGGAAGTTACGCTGTTTACGCGTTCACCGGGCAAAGAAGCTGATGCCAGACGTTTGGGTGCCAGTCATGTTGTGCTTTCCACTGACAGTGAGCAGATGAAAGCGACAGCAAATCAGTTTGATCTGATTATCGATACTGTGCCCTACGTTCATGACCTGAACCCGTATATCCCAACCCTGGCACTAAGCGGTACGCTGGTGTTGGTTGGTTATCTCGGTGCGTTGGATCCGTTTCTGAATACGGTTCCCCTGATCCTTGGACGTAGGTCTGTGGCGGGTTCAGTTATCGGCGGTATTGCCGAAACGCAAGAGATGCTCGATTTTTGTGGTCAGCATGGTATTACCGCCGATGTCGAAGTGATCAATATTCAGGATATTAATCATGCCTGGCAGCGGATGTTGAAAAGCGATGTGAAATACCGCTTTGTAATTGATATTGCCTCATTGAAATAAGTACAAAAAAGACGCGGATTTCCGCGTCTTTTTTTTGTTAGTGTGTCGACGGCGATGCTTCAGGATTATCCATATACAGCGTCTGGCTGGGGAACGCAAAGTCGGCGCCATTTGCCTGGACTATCGTGATAATCTTTAAATAAACGTCTTGCTGTACCGCGAGCCATTCCTTCCAGACGGTGGTTTTCGTGAAGCAATACACCATGATATTCAACGATGAATCGGCAAATTCATTAAAATAGACCAACAGAGTTTGTTTCTGGTCTATTCCTGGGTGGTTTTGCAGCATTTCTCTGACCGACTCGACAACAGCACCGACTTTATCGGCATCCTCATATCGTAACCCGATCACCGTTTTAATACGCCGGTTGGTCATGCGCCCTGGATTTTCTACGCTGATGGAGGAGAAAATCGAGTTTGGCACATACAACGGACGATGGTCGAAGGTGTTTATTTTAGTCATTCGCCAGCCAATTTCGGCCACAGTGCCTTCAATATTGCGGTCCGGGGAGCGGATCCAGTCGCCGATGCTAAACGGTCTGTCGAAATAGAGCATAATGCCTGAGAAGAAGTTGCTCAGAATATCTTTCCCCGCCATACCCACAGCGATACCGCCAATGCCGCCAAAGGTTAACAGGCCGGATAAGCTCATACCGAAGTGTTCGCCATACAGTAAAATGATGGCAACCACGATGGTAATCTTGATGATACGCGACAGGATCCTCGCGCTGGTGATATCTCTGCCTTTATTAATCTGCGTCTTTTCAAACTGATTAATCACCAGAAAAAGTTTGATGGTCAGGATTAACGCAATCAATGAGGTGCAGATAAAGTCGACCACGCTGGGGGAGATAAATTTCAGGCTGTAACTTTCGATAACGTTATTAGCAATGCTGCCAAACGTCCCAATGATAATGGCATAGACAAAAAATTGTGCGGCATGAAATATGAATCCTTTGCAGCGACGCTCTTCACGATGATACCAGACGCTCATCAGGACCAGCGCGGCACAGCAACTGAGAATTACCGTCAAATTAAACGCATTATTCATAAACAGTTCAGCGATCATGATTCTTCCTGGCAACTCCATGTTATCTAAATATCATCTGACATCTTAATCCCCGGATATTTTACTCAGTTAGGGTGGTCAGATCATTAATCAAAAGGAGAGATAAATAATGCAATCAGCATTATTTTCAGCGAAATAGTGCTGACGTCAACCCTGTATGCGGTTTATGTAGCAGACAGTCAGTTGATGTCATGGTATTGTTAGCGCAAAGTAACAAGGTTTTCATCTGCAAAAGGACAGTACTATGATCATGGCTAAGCTGAAAACAGCGAAGGGACGGAAATTTTTGTTGTGCCTGCTTGGAGTGTTTATTATCGCAGCGTCGGTCGTGACGCGCGCGACGATCGGCGGCGTTATTGAACAGTATGATATTCCGCTATCCGACTGGACCGCTTCAATGTATGCCATTCAATCTGCAATGATTTGTGTCTACAGCATGGTGTTTACGATTCTGTTGGCTATCCCGCTTGGTATCTATTTCCTCGGCGGCGAGGAGCAACACTAGGCGTTTAAAATGCCGGATGATATCGCCATCCGGCATTTTATTATGTGGTTAATCGTCTTCTTCGTCGTCCAGTTCAACTGGCGTCTGATATTCATCTGGCTTGATGACCAGCAGGTCACAGCGTAGATGATCGATAACCTGTTCCGCGGTATTACCAAGGAACGCGGCAGAAATACCGGTACGTCCGACGGTCCCCAATACCACAATACCTGCCTGTAGGTGCTCGGCTAAATCAGGAATGACCTCTTCAGGTAAGCCTTTTTCAACGTGCGTCACTTTCTCATCAATACTGAATTTCTGGCGTAGCGCCTTCATGGCCAGCAGATGCTGTCCACGGATTGCGTCGTTGTAAACGCTGGGATCAAATTCAGGCAGTTCAATCGCGATGTTGATTGGCGTAACAGGGTAGGCGCCTACCAGATGCACTTCGGTATGGTTAACCTGTTCTGCAAGCTGTAGCGTCTCTTTGACCAGTTTTTCATTGAGCGCGTTGTGATAAGCCTCTTCACTGGCGAGGTTTACTGCAACCAGTGCTTTACCCCCTTCAGGCCATGGCTGGTCTTTCACCATCCATACCGGACTTGGACATTTACGCAATAAATGCCAGTCGGTTGGCGTAAATATTACGGCTTCGAGGCGGTCGTGTTGGTGCGCCATCTTGAGGACCAGGTCATGCTTGGCGCTGATGACTTCCTGGATGATGGCTTCAAAGGGTCGGTTATGCCAGACCACTTTAATCTCCAGAGGGATCCCTGCTTCGATATAGTATTTCGCTTGTTCACGTATCCATGCACTTCGCTGGCTGATAACTCCCTGACGCATTGCCGTACGCTCATCGGGCGACAGCAGGGTAGTCATCTCATAGGAAAAGTCATAGATCGGCAAAAAGGCTTTAATTTTGCCACCAATCCGTTGATGCAAATAAACAGCTCGCCGTAATGCTGGTTGATCGTCCTGGTTCGGGTCGATGACGACCAGCATATTTTTATACATAGCCATACAGGGTCTCCTTACAACTGTCATCGCAGTTTGTAACTAAAAGAGTAACCCAATAATGTGGTTTGAAACAGGGAATAACCTCCTGCCAGATCAATAAATCGGGATAATTTAGCGATTTGACAGAAGGATAACAGAGAGGCTTGCGGAAAGATTACGCAACGTTACGCGTATGGCCAGCAAGAACTGCCAGCGCATCGCTATTCTCAATAGTGATGTATTTGCCTTTCACCGCCAGCATACCGCTTTTCTGGAAACGACCCAGCAGGCGGCTGATGGTTTCAACCGTCAGACCGAGGTAGTTACCGATGTCGCCACGGGTCATGGTCAGGCGGAATTCACGAGGCGAGAATCCACGCTGGGCAAAGCGACGAGACAAATTGTAGATAAAGGCCGCCAGGCGCTCTTCAGCGTTTTTCTTCGACAACAACAGGATCATATCCTGGTCGCCTTTGATTTCGCCACTCATCAGACGCATCATCTGCTGACGCAGATTTGGCATTTTGCCGGACAGGTCATCAAGGGTTTCGAAAGGAATTTCGCATACCATCGAGGTTTCCAGCGCCTGAGCAAAGCTCGGGTGATGTCCGCTGCCAATCGCGTCAAAACCGACCAGATCGCCCGCCAGATGGAAGCCAGTAATCTGCTCATCGCCTTGTTCGGTAATGGTATAGCTTTTAATCGTTCCGGAGCGGATAGCATAGAGTGATTTAAGTTCATCACCTGCTTTAAAGAGCGTCTGCCCCTTTTGGATAGGCTTTTTGCGCTCGATGATGTTATCGAGCTGGTCAAGCTCATGCTCGTTAAGTGTGAACGGGATGCAAAGCTGGCTGATGCTGCAATCCTGGCAATGGATAGCACAACCGCCAGACTGAATGCGCCGTATAATTCGCTTTTCCGGGATCATAGGTCTGCTCAAGCCGTAATTGATATTTGTCAATTTTAACATCTTTTTGGTGAGCACGTAAGCCTGAGCTACTCCCAAGAGAGAATAATTCAAGCATAACTGGAGTGAATATTTGTATCTGCTTGATTAACCACAATTAATTTGGGATCGCATTATGCGGAAGTGTGATGGATAAGGCATTAATTGCCTGGAATCTAGAGTAGCAAATAACCTTCGTGACGCAATAACCACTCTTTTCGTTGTACGCCACCGGCATATCCGGTCATGGTGCCGTTACGTCCAATGACGCGATGACAGGGGACCACAATGCTTATTGGATTGGAGCCATTAGCTGCGCCGACGGCTCTTGCAGCACCGGGGCGTCCCAACTGTTCGGCCAGTTGACCATAATGCATGACCTGCCCGCAGGGGATAGTGCGTAACGCTTGCCAGACTTCACGCTGGAAAGGCGTCCCAGCGGTTGCCGTTTCCAGCGTGTCAATGATGCTGAGGTTTCCGGCAAAATACTCAGCGAGTTTGTCGCTTAATCCACCTGGGTTTTTGGCGGTAATGCGCTGATAACCTTCTGTGCGGTAATGAATATCCAGCAATTGTTCCATGCGATCGCTGTGCTGATCCCATTCCACTGCGCGCAGGCGAAATTGCTCATCACAAATAACCCACAGCGGGCCCAGCGGCGTGTCGATGGTGTCTTCCAGTAAGTTAAGCATCCGTTTCTCTCATTACAGCATTCAGGCGAGGCTACACATTATCACGCCAGTGACCGTCGCAGCTATACCTCTAAAAATGGATATCAACTTGTCGTGAGTAGATCGGTTCAGCGCGACGGATCCTGTTAATTATTGGAAATAACCGTAAACCGTTACCGGTATAGTTGTCGGTATAATAGTGCGCGGTTATGATAATGCCCGTCGCAATACGCTGGAGGATGAAACATGAACCTTGATGATGCATCGTTGTTTCTTGACGCTATGGGGGATGTTCAACCGCTGAAAAGCCATACCGATGTACACTGGCAGCCCATGCGCAATCTTCGCACTCCGGCGCGTATCGATACGCTTCAACTGGATAATTTTCTCTCGACAGGATTTCTCGATATTGTCCCGTTAAGTGTGCCGCTCGAGTTTCGTCGCGAAGGTTTACAGAACGGTGTGACTGACAAGCTGCGAAACGGAAAATACCCGCAGCAGGCGAGTCTTAATCTTATTCGCCAACCTGTTGAAACATGTCGTCAGATGCTCTTTAGCTTTATTCTGCAGGCGCAGCAAGAAGGGTTGCGTAACGTGCTGGTGATACACGGCAAGGGACGTGACGATAATTCTCATGCCAATATCATTCGCAGCTACGTAGCGCGCTGGTTGACGGAATTTGACGACGTGCAAGCATACTGCGCCGCACTGCCGCATCACGGCGGCAGCGGGGCATGCTATGTGGCATTGCGTAAAACCGCGCAGGCAAAACAGGATAACTGGGAGCGTCACGCTAAACGTAGTCGCTGAACGACGTAAACATCAGGCGGCCAGCACTCTGTTCCTGCCTTCGTTCTTGGCTTTGTACAACGCGTCGTCAACACGTTTGAATAACTCATCGATACTTTCATTTGTTTCGTGCCGTGCTACACCAATGCTGACGGTAAAGCGGGGAAGGCCAGGGAGAGTCACCTTTGCCACTGTCGCACGGATCACTTCTGCGAGGTTGAGAGCGACATCCAGCGACGTTCGCGGCAGGAGCAGCACAAATTCTTCACCACCCCAGCGAAAAATAAGATCGTCTTTTCGCGCACAGGATTCCAGGGTGCGTGCCAGAGCACAAAGCACTTCGTCGCCTTTTAAATGGCCAAACAGATCGTTAATGCTTTTAAAGCGATCCGTATCGATCAACAACAGGCTGTAGTCCTGCGTCAATGATATCGCATGCGTCTGTTCCGGCTCGGTTACCTGATAAAAATGTCGGCGGTTAAGTAATCCCGTTAAAACATCTCGCAGGGCCGCACGCTCCAGCTCCTGTTCCAGCCGCTTTTGTTCGGTAATGTCATGAATAATGCACAACATCAGTTTATTACCGTAAATTTCGATCGGTCCGGCGTAGGTTTGCACATGACGGGAAGTCCCATCAGCCAGTTTATGGACAAAATGCAAAGGTTTATGGCCGCCGGGCAGATGGGCGATTTCATGCATCACCGGAAGTATATGGCGGCCCAGCATATTGATTTCCCATGTATGTTTCTGACACATCACATCATGAGTGTATCCATAAAAATTGAGCGCACTGAGGTTTGCATCCACGATCAACCCATCGCGGGACGGATCAATAAGTAACATTGGCGCGGAATTAGTCTGGAAGAAGCGCGCATAAAATCCCTGTTTTTTCCGCTGATAGGTTGCTGAACGGCTCGCTTTCAGACCCTGTGCAGCAGGCGTCTCAATGCCTTCGAAAAGGATGACTTCACCCATGCCAGGCAGGGGTTTAATGGAAAGGCGACTTGCCATCGCAATCTCTTCACCGTCGCGGTAAACCGTGAGAATTTCCACTACATGGTGATGATTTCGCAAGTCGCTGAGATACATGGTTAAGTCATTTTGAGCATGCGTTGAAAATGTTCCCTTGCGGAGCGGGGAAAAACAGAGACCCTGCATTAGCTCCCGTGCAACGTTATTAGCGAACACCAGCTCTTCGGTATGTGGCAAAACAATCCACACCGGAAAGGTTAATAAATCCAGTGAATGCAGCTCGGTTGTGCTCATCGATAATCCCGTTATTTTTATCTGCTGTGTTGCCTGTTAAATGGCGAATATTTTTAGATATTACGTCTCACAATGTTATTGATTGTCGGTGAGACAAGGGGGGTACAACTGGCTTTTGCTTGATGCTGTTTTCTTGTTGTATCAGTTCATGAATCTTATGTGCTGGCAGCGGTTTTGCAAACAAGAAACCTTGCAGCATGCTACACCCCATCTGAGTAAGGAGTATTTCCTGTTCCTGGGTTTCTATTCCTTCTGCCACCACACGCATATTCATGGAGTGAGCTATGTCAATAATGGTAGACACAATTTTTGTGTTTTTGCTGTTCTCGCTGATATCTTTGACAAATATCCTGTCAATTTTTAATTCGCGCGCCGGAAGAGACTTCAGCATCAATATATTTGAATAACCTGTACCGAAATCATCAATAGATACGGTGATCCCCAAAGCAGAAAAAGCATTCAGGACTTCCACACTGCGTTTCAAATTTTTAAGGGCGGTGCTTTCAGTGAGTTCCAGCGTGAGGCAGGCAGGTGACAGTTGATACTGCGCCAGGGCATTACAAACAACATCAATAATATCATGCTGTTCAAACTGGGCGGGTGAGAGGTTAACGGCGAGCGTCCATTCTGTATTTCCCTGTAATTTCCATTTATGCAACTGCAGGCATGCCTGCTGGATAACCCATTTCCCAACGGGAATAATCAGGCCCGTATCTTCCAACGCAGAAAGAAATTCGGCTGGCAGCAGCATGCCGCGTTCCGGATGATGCCAGCGTAATAATGCTTCAAAACCGGTCAGGGAATGATCTCCAGCGGTATATTTAGGCTGATACCATAGCTCAAACTGGTTGCGTTCAAGCGCTTGCGACAATTCTTGTAAAAATGTCGGCGGTGTATCCGCGATAGCTTCCATTTCAGGATGATAAATAGCCCAGCCGTTTCTGCCCGCCTGTTTGACATGATACATCGCCATATCGGCCTTCACTTTTAGCTCATGCAGCGTTGAGCCATGCTCAGGGTAAATACTGCTCCCCGCACTTAACGAAACCCGAATGGTATGTCCGAACAAGGTAAAGGGTTCACCGATCACATCGGCAATCCGCGTCAGCAGGGCGGAGATATCCTGCTGGTTGCAGTCTGGAACCAGTAGGATAAATTCATCGCCCCCCAGTCTTGCCAGCGTCATTGAGTCATCAAGGCAAGTGAAGATTCGCTGTGTACTGGCTATCAGTAGCTGATCGCCAATGTGATGTCCCCAGGTATCGTTAACGACTTTAAAACGATCGAGGTCGATAAATACCAACGCGAAATGCTGCTGATGCAGTTTAGAATGCCGCAGGCAGGCCAGTAAGCAGGTGTCTATTTGCGTACGATTAGCGAGACCGGTCAGCGCGTCGAAGTGAACCTGATGCTCAAGCTGGCAGTTCAACTGATGCAGATTGTCAGCCAGTCGGGAGGTACGGAGTTGCGAATCCACCATCGAAATCACCAGCATGATCCCCAAAATAACAAGCGTGACGGCGCAGACCCAGATAGAAAGTTCCAGCGTGCTGAGACCATCGTGCGCAGTGTGTCCAAAATGGGTGAACGTAGCTGCTCCCATACCGGTGTAATGCATAGAGGCTATTGCCAGCGCCATAATAAAGGCAGCAATAAGCCGATTTATTAGCGCTCGACGGCTATTTTGGCGTAAGTGAAAGGCCAGCCACAAACCCACGCCAGACGCAGCGACGGCAATAATCACGGAGAGTAGGATCAGCGAGCGATCCCAGGTTATAGCCACATGTTCGATAACGGCATACATACCAACGTAGTGCATTGTAACAACACCGGCACTTAATATGCTGGTAGCAATGAGCAGGCGTTTTGTTGATAGCGTATTACCAGAAATGGCGATATTGATGGCGACTGTCGCAGAAATGAGCGCAATAAAGAACGAAAACGCGGTGAGGGATAAATGGTAATTTATTGGCATACTCATTTTCATGGCCAGCATACCGATAAAATGCATCGACCAGATCCCCATACCCAGCGTAGCGCCGCCAGAGAGTCGCCAGAAGGTAGATTCACGTCTGCTGGAAATTGCCACTTTGCCCGCGCTGTCGAGGGCAATAAAGGAGGCAATAAACGCGACAATAAAGGAAATCCCAATCAATACAGGGTCCCACGACACGTGCAACATCTTACTACCTATCAAAAAAAAGACGTGATGATAAATTTAGCAGGTTTTGTCCAGTTAACCTGATAAAACCTGGGATGTTCTTGTGTTTTTACAATGACTATTAGAGGGAAGGGGCAAACATCGAAAATGATAGACCTTTACTTATACAAATATTCATAAGATTTATAATTCTGTGCATTTTATGCACACGACGTGCTTGTCATCACAATAATCTAACGACAAGCGCCAGTCTCATCCTTTGTAGGATAAAACACCTGGTTAATGTAAATTAATAGTGTGATTACCTGTCTTAAGTGAAAGGATTGCAGACTCTCATTGAAAGTTCGTCTTTCGTCTCCGCGTTATGGAAATTTGCATTGCAGATGCTATAAAAAATAATATCCACGTTATTTCTTAGCGCACAGGACTAAAATGTTAAATGATATTAGCGTCAGAACCTTTATTATTTTATTTCTGCTCATTACGGCGGTCGCTCTCAATGTTTTTGAAATAATATTTTCCGCTCCCCCGGTAATTATCATTGGAACTAATTTGGTCAGTTTTACTTCTATATTATGTTTGTGGTGGTATATGACGAAATATTTAGTCGTGCCAATTAATACGGTTAAAAGAAGCATTGAGGAGGTAACCTCCGGGAATCTGGCGATTAGTATTCCAGAGTTTGGCAATAACTGTGCGGGAAGATTAATACCGGGCATTAATAGTTTATCAAGTAATATTTCAACACTCGTTAATGAGATCAGAACATCTTCACAAACGGCGATGGCGCTCTCTGAACAGCTCGCGGAACGCAGCGCTGAGTTATCAGTAAAAACAGAGCAGCAATCCGGAGCATTAATGCAAACGGCTGCCAACATGGATGAAATAGCGGTCAGCACGCGTAACAATGCAGAGAATACGCAAATGGCGAGTGCTAAGGCCAATATTGCAACACTATCTGCCCGGCAGGGCGGTGATTTAATGGTGCAGGTCGCAACCAATATGCAGTCGATCACCGAGTGCGCCCAGCAGATGACAGAAATTATTACCCTGATAGATGGTATTGCATTCCAGACAAATATTCTGGCATTGAATGCCGCCGTAGAAGCGGCGAGAGCGGGAGAACATGGAAAAGGTTTTTCCGTGGTGGCCGGAGAGGTACGAATGCTCGCGCACCGTAGCGCAGATGCCGCTAAGAATATTAAACATCTGATTGCCCAAACTCATGAAAACGTTCAGCAAGGTGCGGCTATTGTGCGTGAAGCTGAAAAAAATATGCAGGATATTGTTGGTGGTGCCGGGCAATTAAACCAACTGATGGGCGAGATATTAACCACTACGCAGGAGCAGGAGAAAGGGATCATCAGTATTACTCATGCGCTCGCGGAACTGGAAAACGTTACACAGAGTAACGCCATTATGGTGGATGAACTGTCTGACTCTTCGGATATTCTGAAAAATCAAGTGACTGACCTCCAGTCGCGAACGCACAAGTTTCGTTTAAGTCACGCTTTTGAATCTGAGAGACGCCAGCGGGCTTAACAGGGTGCCTCGCAACAAGCGCCACATTTGTCGGCGCTTTTTTTGTTATCAGATACTTTTATGAGTCATTTCAGCACAATGGGACAATGAGATATTGCTTAACATATTCTGACGGCTAGACTAACGAAAAAAGCTGAATGTTTGTGGAGGCGCTGTGGAAGCCATTAAGGGAACGGATGTTAATGTGCCGGATGCCGTGTTTGCCTGGCTGTTGGATGGGCGTGGTGGGGTGAAACCACTGGAAGATAACGATGTTATCGATACTCAGCATCCCTGCTGGCTGCATCTTAATTATACTCATCCTGAAAGTGCGCAATGGCTGGCGACAACGCCCTTACTTCCCAATAACGTGCGTGATGCGCTGGCGGGTGAAAGCACGCGCCCGCGTGTCAGCAGGGTAGGAGAAGGTACGTTAATTACGCTGCGCTGTATCAACGGCAGCACCGACGAGCGGCCTGACCAACTGGTAGCGATGCGTTTATATATGGATGAACGTCTGATTGTCTCAACGCGTCAGCGCAAAGTGCTGGCACTGGATGATGTGGTCAGCGACCTCCAGGAAGGTACAGGGCCGGCTGATTGTGGCGGTTGGCTGGTGGATGTTTGTGATGCGCTGACCGATCATGCCAGCGAATTTATCGAACAGTTGCACGACAAAATTATCGATCTGGAAGATAACCTGCTCGATCAGCAGATCCCGCCGCGTGGCTTCCTGGCATTACTGCGTAAGCAGTTAATTGTGATGCGCCGTTATATGGCGCCACAGCGTGATGTCTATGCCCGCCTGGCGAGCGAAAGGTTGTCCTGGATGACTGACGACCATCGGCGACGGATGCAGGATATCGCTGACAGGCTGGGGAGAGGGCTGGATGAAATCGATGCCTGTATTGCCAGAACCGGTATCATGGCGGATGAAATTGCGCAGGTGATGCAGGAGTCTCTGGCTCGCCGAACGTATACAATGTCATTGATGGCAATGGTTTTTCTTCCCAGCACATTCTTAACCGGGCTTTTCGGCGTTAACCTCGGCGGTATCCCCGGCGGTGGTTGGCAGTTCGGTTTCTCACTTTTTTGTATTCTGTTAGTGGTCCTGATTGGTGGTGTTACTTTATGGTTGCATCGTAGTAAATGGTTGTAACAACAACGTTTTTTAGTGACTTTTGCGCATGAAAACGTCCTGAATTTTGAGCGAGGTCAATAAACCATCTACCTATTCGGGGCAATATCTCTCTCGCAGGTGAATGCAACGTCAAGCGATGGGCGTTGCGCTCCATATTGTCTTACTTCCTTTTTTGAATTACTGCATAGCACAATTGATTCGTACGACGCCGACTTAGATTAGTCGGCTTTTTTTTGCCTGCAGGAAATCAGCGTCTACCCTAAAAGAGTCAACCTGAATGACTGGAGGAGTATATGACCTGTCTGATTGCAACTGCGCACACGGATTCGCTCCCGACTGACCCGGTTCCCATTCCCGATCCCATTCCTCGTCCACAGCCAATGCCGGATCCGCCGCCGGATGAAGAACCTATTAAATTGTCGCATCGTGGGCGTAGATCTGCGAGGATACGCGCCTGCTGAATGTGAGTTTTTACCGCGAGATTAAATTGTGACCGCTTTTTCAACCCTGAATGTTTTACCTGCTGCTCAACTCGAGAACCTTAACGAGCTGGGTTATCTTGAAATGACGCCTGTTCAGGCTGCCGCATTACCGGCAATCCTGGCGGGGAAAGATGTTCGCGTGCAGGCTAAAACCGGCAGTGGCAAAACGGCTGCTTTTGGTCTTGGGCTATTACAGCATATTGATGCCGCGCTGTTTCAGACGCAGTCTCTGGTGCTGTGCCCAACCCGAGAGCTTGCCGACCAGGTGGCGGGTGAACTGCGTCGTTTAGCGCGCTTTCTGCCAAACACCAAGATCTTAACGCTATGCGGTGGGCAGCCCTTTGGTGCACAGCGTGACTCTCTGCAGCATGCACCTCATATTATTGTCGCCACGCCGGGGCGTTTACTCGACCACCTGCAAAAAGGCACCGTTTCTCTGGAAGCCCTGAATACGCTGGTTATGGATGAAGCCGACCGCATGCTGGATATGGGCTTTAGCGATGCGATTGATGATGTCATTCGCTTTGCACCAGCTTCTCGCCAGACCTTGCTGTTTTCTGCGACCTGGCCGGAAGCCATTGCCGCCATCAGTGGCCGGGTGCAACAAAATCCATTAACCATTGAAATTGATACGGTCGATGCGTTACCGGCGATTGAACAGCAGTTTTTCGAAACCTCCAGCCACGGAAAAATTCCGCTGCTGCAAAAATTGCTCAGCCAGCACCAGCCTGCTTCATGCGTCGTTTTTTGCAACACCAAAAAAGACTGTCAGGCCGTGTGTGACGCATTGAATGCGGCGGGGCAAAGCGCACTTTCACTGCATGGCGATCTTGAACAGCGCGATCGCGACCAGACGCTGGTGCGTTTTGCCAACGGCAGCGCACGCGTTCTGGTTGCTACCGATGTGGCCGCACGTGGCCTGGATATTAAATCACTCGAACTGGTGGTTAACTTCGAACTGGCGTGGGATCCGGAGGTTCATGTCCATCGTATCGGACGTACCGCGCGAGCCGGTAACAGCGGTCTGGCGATTAGTTTCTGTGCGCCGGAAGAAGCACAGCGTGCCAATATTCTTTCTGAAATGCTGCAATTGAAGCTGAACTGGCTGCCGGCGCCAGCTAACGTGTCAATCCTGCCGCTGGAAGCAGAGATGGCGACGTTATGCATTGATGGTGGCAAAAAGGCTAAAATGCGTCCTGGTGATGTTCTGGGGGCTCTGACCGGTGATATTGGCCTGGATGGCGCCGATATCGGCAAAATTGCCGTTCATCCGGCACACGTCTATGTCGCCGTTCGCCAGAACATAGCGCACAAGGCGTGGAAACAATTGCAAAACGGTAAGATTAAAGGCAAGACTTGCCGAGTTCGTTTATTGAAATAAATACCCATTGGAGTGCCTGATGGCGCTCCGCTTATCAGGCCTACAACGGGTATATGCTCGTTGTAGGCCTGATAGGGCGTTTACATAATCGACTTACTTCACTTCCACCACGTTCAGGCGTAACTCATCCAGTTGAGCATCATCTTCTTCTGGCTGCCAGCCCGCAGGCTGTAGCGGGATCTCTTCACGATCGAACGCTAAATCACCGCCGTCCACAACCTCTGAACCGTGCTTAATGCCTTTAAAATCGAACAGATTGATATCGCTCAGATGTGAAGGCACAACGTTCTGCATCGCACTGAACATGGTTTCAATCCGACCTGGATAGCGTTTGTCCCAGTCACGCAGCATGTCAGCAATGACCTGACGCTGCAGGTTAGGCTGTGAGCCGCACAGATTGCACGGAATAATCGGGAAACCTTTCGCTTCGGAGAAGCGCTCGATATCTTTCTCACGACAGTAAGCCAGCGGACGGATCACGATGTGCTTACCGTCATCACTCATCAGCTTCGGCGGCATACCTTTCATTTTTCCGCCGTAGAACATGTTTAAAAACAGCGTTTGCAGGATGTCGTCGCGATGGTGGCCGAGCGCAATCTTGGTGGCACCTAACTCGGTTGCCGTACGGTACAGAATGCCGCGACGCAGGCGAGAGCAGAGCGAGCAGGTCGTTTTGCCTTCAGGGATTTTGTCTTTGACGATCCCGTAAGTGTTTTCTTCGACAATCTTGTACTCAACGCCCAGCTGTTCCAGATACTCCGGCAGAATGTGCTCTGGGAAGCCAGGTTGTTTTTGATCGAGGTTAACCGCAACCAAGGAAAAACTGATCGGGGCGCTTTGCTGCAAATTACGCAGGATCTCCAGCATGGTATAGCTGTCTTTCCCGCCGGAAAGACACACCATAATGCGATCGCCGTCTTCGATCATATTGAAGTCGGCAATGGCTTCGCCCACGTTACGACGCAGACGTTTTTGCAATTTGTTCAGGTTGTATTGTTCTTTCTTGCTAATATCTTGATTTTGCGACATTTAATAGAGGCTCAATTCATAGTGTGGCATCAGAAGAGTATGCATCACGCCGGATAGTCCGGCAAAAGAAGTCTGATATAAAAACTGTGGCGTGTATGGTACGGATAAGCGGGAAAAATGTCAGCACATTTAGGACAGGAATCGTGGGGTATAAGTGGTAGAAACAAAAAGCCCGCAGCGATGTGCGGGCCTGAAAGCTTAGCGGACTACCAGTACCGAACACTCCGCATGACGCACTACTGCTGCGGCGTTAGAGCCCAGCAGGTAGGTGGTGATGTCAGGTCGGTGTGAGGCAATAATGACCATATCAGCCGGTAATTTTTTGGCGATCTCCAGAATCTTATCTTTCGGCGCACCTTCTGCGACATGAATGTGCACCCTGTCCCTTGGGATATTGAACTTCTTGATAATCTCTTCCAGTTGAGATTTTGCTTCGGCTTTCAGATCGTCCATGGCCGGTAACTCTGCCGAGTAGGCCAGTCCCAGAGAAGCGTAGTAGGGCAGTGACGGAATTACGGTCAGAAAATGGACCTGCGCATCGTCAATTTTGGCCTCTGCTTCAACATGGGCAATAACGCGTTGAGTTAATTCTGAGTCTGAAATATCGATGGGTACAAGAATCGTTCTGTTCATAAAACCTCCTGTTTAAGTATCCACCTAAAGCTTACCGCGTAATGGCACTTTATGTACAATGACAAAGATCACATTTTGGCATCACTTTATTTTGATTTCAGGAAACTTGCCTTTTATTACGCCGTCGTAAAATCGACCTTTCGAGACCACGCTCAGGAAATCACGAAAAATACGGGCAGGGACAGGCTGATATTGCAGGGTAGCCAATTGGTGAAAGCGAATTTCCAGCGTGTGAGAGGATTCGTCATAGCCGACGGATGCAATACGGGATGATTTTACAGGATGATGATTCATTGCAGGTATCCTCTACTACAGGTCTTAATGCAAGATATCATCTATCAGAGAGATGTTTTAACGCAACAGATATAATGTTTTGATCTGGATAAAACAGAATTGTTAGAACATAAAGAGAGCCCGCTGTTGCCAGCGGGCTGACGGATTAGAACTGGTAAACCATACCCAGTGCTACAGTGTCATCAGTAGAGATGTCATTGCGAGTGTAGAAGCTGTCGTCTTCGTCCAGCAGGTTGATTTTGTAATCAACATAGGTGGAGAAGTTTTTGTTGAAGTAGTAAGTAGCGCCTACAGAAGCATATTTGACCAGATCTTTGTCACCGCTTGTTCCTGCTGGGCTTGCAGCAGTACCTGGCATAGTCAGATCCTTACCTTTAGACATCAGGAAAGAAACTTCCGGACGCAGACCGAAGTCGAACTGGTATTGCGCAGTCACTTCAAAGTTCTGAGTTTTGTTGGCGATAGTATTATCACTACCGTCAGAACCACCATACGGAGTCATATTGCGGGTTTCAGAGTACATGGTTGCCAGGTAGATATTGTTCGCGTCGTATTTCAGACCAGCAGTCCATGCGTCAGCTTTATCACCACCTGCAGTTGAATGGTTTACCTGCTCGTTAGTACGGTCAGAAGAAGTGTATGCGGCACCGAAGCTTACGCCCATACCCAGATCGTAGGTAGAGGAGATACCGAAGCCGTCACCGTTAGAGTTCTTCATGTTACGATCGTCGCCACCGTTATTGGTGCCTTCTTGTTCTGGTGACTGATTTTCGTTCGCGCCTTGGTACTGCAGCGCAACGTTCAGACCGTCAACCAGACCAAAGAAGTCGGTGTTACGGTAGGTTGCAACACCGTTTGCACGACCGGTCATGAAGTTGTCTGCTTTGGTGTAAGAGTCGCCACCGAATTCTGGCAGCATATCGGTCCAGCCTTCAACGTCGTACATGACGCCGTAGTTACGGCCGTAATCGAATGAACCGTAGTCGCCGACTTTAATACCTGCGAATGCCAGACGAGTCCAGGAGTCGCCTTTATCGCCTTCGGTGCCGTTGGCCTGAACCTGATATTCCCACTGGCCATAACCGGTGATCATATCGTTAACCTGAGTTTCGCCTTTGAAGCCCATACGCATATAAGTCTGATCGCCATCGCTGTTAGCGTCGTCAGAGAAATAATGCAGGCCGTCTACTTTACCGTAGAGATCTAATTTGTTGCCGTCTTTATTATAAACTTCAGCAGCGTGAGCAGCGCCTGCAGCCAGCAGGGCAGGAATTATGAGAGCCAGTACTTTTCTGTTCATTGAAATAATCCTTTAGTTTTTTTATTAACCTGTGACTACCCATGTAGGGAGTAAAGGCATGCTAAAGGAGAAGTTCCGTAAAGAGATAAATGTGAATTGTTACGCCTTAAGTAAAACCTTAAACAAATAATTCTACGGAAATGGTAATAGACATCATGAATGAATTGGTTGAAATATATATAAAATAAAAATTATACAATTGAATTTTGTTGGGCTATTCTGCGCGTGTTATATGCCTTTATTGTCACGTTTTATTTTTCGTTGGTATATTGATGGTAATTATTAATTAGCCAGCGAATAAATTGACAAGCCCGAACGACTGTTCGGGCTTTTTTTTTGGTTCCAGGCAAATACTGAGATAAATGTATTACTCGGCACCGCTCTTTTCTGCTTTACCTGCCAGTTGGGCCAGGAAGTCGTAGCGTTTTTGCAGATCGGCGGCGGCGTCTTTCCACAGCTGCTCAGCAACTTCTGGCTGTTGGGCATTCAGGCGGCGGAAGCGCTGCTCGTTAAGCAATGTTTCGGCCAGCGCGTCTGACGGTGGGCGAGAGTCCAGCGCCAGCGGCAATTTACCTTCATCTGCACGACGCGGATCAAAGCGGTACAGCGGCCAGAATCCGGTCGCCGTCAGCTGGCGCATCTGATCGTGGCTTAGCGCGAGATCGTAACCGTGCTCCTCACATGGGCTATAGGCGATAATCAGCGACGGACCCGGATAGGCTTCTGCTTCCTGAATCGCTTTCACCGTCTGGTTCAACTGTGCGCCTAGAGAGATCTGTGCAACATACACGTGCCCGTACATCATCATACTGACGCCAAGATCTTTACGCGCCTTGCGCTTGCCGTGTTCGCCAAATTTGGTGACAGCCCCGAGAGGCGTGGCTTTCGACGCTTGTCCACCCGTGTTGGAGTAACATTGAGTATCCAGCACCAGAATATTGACGTTCTCGGTCAGGCTCAGGACGTGATCCAGACCGCCAAAACCAATATCGTAAGCCCAGCCGTCGCCGCCAATCAGCCAGATGGATTTCTCGACCAACGCGTCGGCATCGGTTAACAGCTGCTGTGCGCCTTCGACATCTTTCAGGTGCTGGCGCAGCGCGGCAACTTGTTCACGGCGTACTTCTGGCGTCGCTTCAGCGTGCAGGGCGTCATTCAGTTCAGCCGGAATGTTATCGGCAAACTGTTCCAATAAACGCATAACGCGCACACGGTGCTGATCTACCGTCAGACGGAAGCCCAGACCGAACTCGGCGTTATCCTCAAACAGTGAGTTTGCCCACGCGGGCCCACGACCGTTAGCGTCGGTGGTATACGGCGTTGAGGGCAGGTTACCGCCATAAATCGATGAACAGCCGGTCGCATTGGCGATCAGCATGCGGTCGCCGTACAGTTGCGTAAGCAACTTGATATACGGCGTTTCACCACAGCCCGAGCAGGCGCCGGAATATTCAAACAGTGGCGTTATCAACTGTGAGGTACGAATATCAATGCGTTCCAGTTTAGTGCGATCTATTTCCGGCAGATTGAGGAAGAAGTCGTAGTTAACTTTTTCTTCTTCAACATGCTCAAGGCGCGACATCATATTGATGGCCTTGATCTCCGGATTCTGCCTGTCTTTCGCCGGGCACACTTCGACGCACAGATTACAACCGGTGCAATCCTCAGGCGCAACCTGCAGGACATATTTCTGACCGCGCATATCGCGTGATTTCACATCCAGAGAATGCAGGCTGGCAGGGGCGTTTTCCATCGCTTCTGGTGAAACCACTTTGGCGCGGATTGCCGAGTGCGGGCAAGCGGCAACGCAGTGGTTACACTGGGTACACAGCTCTTCCTTCCAGATGGGGATCTCTTCGGCGATATTGCGTTTTTCCCAACGCGTGGTGCCCATTGGCCAGGTGCCGTCTGGCGGCAGCGCGGATACGGGAAGAGCATCACCCAGACCGGCGAGCATTGCCGCGGTAACGGTTTTCACGAAATCCGGCGCGGCATCAGAAACCACCGGTGGGCGGTTAGCGCTGTGCGGGTCAACTGGCTGGAGTGCCACTTCGGCGACGGATTCACGCGCCAGAGCCAGCGCCTGCCAGTTACGTTCAACCAGATCCTGACCTTTACTGCTATAGCTTTTCGCAATCGCACCCTGCAATTCAACCAACGCGCTGTCGCCGGGTAAGATTTGCGTCAAATGGAAGAATGCCATTTGCATAACGGTGTTAATACGCGCTGCCAGACCGCATTCGCGAGCGATTTTGGCCGCATTAATCACGTAGAAACGGGCCTTCTTCTGATTCAGTACTGCCTGAACTTCCTGCGGCAAACGCGCCCAGACTTCATCCACGTTGTAAGGAGTATTAAGCAGGAAGATCCCGCCTGGTTTCAGGCGCTCGGCCATCTGATACTTATCGATAAATTGCAGTTGGTGACAGCCAACAAAATCGGCTTGTGAAACCAGATACGCTGATCGAATAGGCTGCTCGCTGACGCGCAGGTGAGAAACCGTCAGACCGCCTGCTTTTTTCGAGTCATACACGAAATAACCCTGCGCATACCACGGCGTCGAGTTACCGATAATCTTGATATTATTTTTGGTGGCCGACACGCTGCCGTCACTGCCCAGACCGTAGAACAGCGCTTCGAGCTTCGCGGTACCGGGCAGGGTGCTTTCCGGTAGCGGTAGTGACAGGTTGGTGACATCATCATAGATACCAACCGTAAAGCGAGGTTTCGGCTTCGCGCTACTCAGCTCAGTAAAGACCGCCATGACGCAGTCCGGGCCAAACTCTTTGGAAGAAAGGCCATAACGCCCGCCAATTACGCGTGGTAGGGTTTCCCGCTCGCCGCAGTTAAAGGCTTCCGCCAGCGCGGTCATTACATCCAGATACAGCGGTTCTGCCTGGGCACCCGGCTCTTTGGTGCGATCCAGAACGGCGATGCTGCGTACGGTTTCCGGCAGGGCGCGCAGTAAATGTTTGGCAGAGAATGGGCGGAATAGCCGAACTTTCAGGACGCCAACTTTCTCTCCACGAGCAAGTAACTCTTCGACGACTTCTTCGCAGGTACCAATTGCAGAACCCATCAAGATAATGACACGTTCCGCCTGTGGATGACCGTAATACTCAAAGGGTTGATACTGGCGGCCCGTCGCCGCGGCGAAGTCGTTCATCGCCTGTTCGACGTTTTCGTAAACCGCGTTATACCAGGGGTTTGTCGCTTCACGCGACTGGAAGTAGGTATCCGGGTTCGCAGATGTCCCGCGAATAACGGGATGTTCAGGGTTCAGCGCGCGGGCACGATGCGCATCAATTTCAGCTTGCGGCATCAGGCTGAGGATCGTGTCATCGGCCAGCGGCACAATTTTATTGATTTCATGCGATGTGCGGAAACCATCAAAGAAATGAATAAACGGAACCCGACTTTTCAGAGTGGCCATTTGTGAAATGAGCGCAAAGTCCTGTGCTTCCTGCACGCTGCTGGCACACAGCATCGCGCACCCTGTCTGGCGCACTGCCATTACGTCGGAATGGTCACCGAAGATAGACAGCGCATGAGTAGCAATGGTACGCGCGGCAACGTGCAGCACAAATGGCGTCAACTGACCGGCCAGTTTGTACAGCGTTGGGATCATCAGCAACAGGCCCTGCGATGAGGTAAACGACGTAGAGAGCGCACCGGTCTGCAATGCACCGTGAACGGTTGCGATTGCGCCGCCTTCTGACTGCATTTCTACGACGCGAGGGGTATCTCCCCAGACGTTTTTAAGCCCGTTTCCGGCCCAGGCATCTGCCTGTTCAGCCATTGTCGAACTGGGCGTAATCGGGTAGATGGCGATAACTTCGCTGGTACGAAATGCGACTGAAGCAACCGCACCATTACCGTCAATTGTGATCATACTGACACCCTTACATTGCGCAAAAAGAGGGACCCGCGTAACTGCGGCGAATCCTGTAGTTATCTTTCTATTTTAGCAAAAGCGCTAAAGACAGATTTTCGCTTTTGTGTCCTGGGAATAATCAGAATGAATGGTTTGATCAAAGGAGTAGCCAAAAAATTGCCAGAAAATGTAAACAGCACGCATAAATGCGCATTTTGCCTCTCGACGGCAGTGTTTCCGCTGCCTATTATTTATGGCTGTGTCGTTTGGTTAATATTCAGAGGGGAGTAAGATGCGCGCAGCGTTTTGGGTAGGGTGTGCCGCGTTATTATTATCGGCGTGCAGCAGTGAACCTGTTCAGCAGGCAACAGCCGCTCATGTCGCACCGGGGATGAAGGCCGCAATGTCCAGTTCTGGAGAGGCAAATTGCGCCATGATTGGAGGTTCGCTCTCCGTGGCACGCCAACTGGATGGTTCTGCCATCGGCATGTGTGCATTACCTAACGGCAAACGCTGTAGTGAGCAGTCGCTTGCCGCCGGAAGCTGTGGGAATTATTGAGCCACTGCTTTTACTACATTAAATCTGCCAGTTTAAACGTCAACGTTTGTTCTGCCGTAGCCAGTGTTAACTGGTCAGCAGTCAGATCAACTTGTGCGCCTTGCTTAAACATCTCGCTGACGATGCCGTCGAGCGCGTTAAGCTGTGGATCGGCGCACATCATGCGCGTCATTGCTATGTCTTTCACTTTTAATTCACCGTCGGACAGCTTGCCCTGACCATGGAACTGATTACACATTTTTCCCGACACCGTCATATTTTCACCGAAACTTAATTCAGGTGGGTTATTGGCGACGGTTACCGGCTTGCCATTGACGCTCTGCAAAACGAAGCGGTGATGCTGCAACTGTTCGCGATTGACGGACACTTTTCCATTGCTCACACAGCCAGCCATCAGCATGCTGAGCGCAATCAACGTGACAACTTTCTTCATTCTATTTCTCTGGGTTTGTGACGGGAATACATTCAATATAATAATGATACTGAGTGTTTTATCATCGGTGATTGTCTGAAAATGCTCCCCTGAATCCAGGGGAGCACGGAAATCAGAAGAGGGCGTTTGGACAGGTTTCGCCTTTGGAGATTTGTGCCAGATTCTGTAGCGTAGTCTCAGAAATGCTGGTTAACGCTTCGGCGGTCAGGAATGCCTGGTGCCCGGTAAACAGCACGTTATGACAGGCCGACAGACGACGGAACACATCATCCTGAATCACGTCATTGGATTTATCTTCAAAGAACAGATCGCGTTCGTTTTCATACACGTCCATACCCAGAGAACCAATTTTCTGGTTTTTCAGCGCATCGATAGCGGCTTGCGAGTCGATCAATGCACCACGACTGGTGTTAATAACCATCACGCCGTTTTTCATTTGCTCAAAGGCTTCGTGATTGAGCAGATGATAATTCTCCGGTGTTAACGGGCAGTGCAGAGAGATGACATCGGACTCGGCAAATAGCGTTTTAAGATCGACATATTCAACGCCTAACTCCAGCGCAGCAGCGCTTGGGTAGGGATCAAACGCCAGCAGGCGCATACCAAAACCTTTCAGGATCCGCAGGGCCGCAATACCGATTTTACCTGTACCGATCACCCCAGCCGTTTTGCCATACATGGTAAAGCCGGTCAGCCCTTCAAGAGAGAAGTTGGCATCACGGGTACGCTGATAAGCGCGGTGAATGCGGCGATTCAGCGTCATCATCATGCCAATCGCATGCTCAGCGACGGCTTCCGGTGAATAGGCTGGCACACGTACGACCTGCATACCCAGCTCTTTTGCAGCGTCGAGATCGACGTTGTTGAACCCGGCACAACGTAGCGCGATATATTTCACGCCATGCTTTTTCAGCTCTTCCAGAACAGGGCGGCTACCATCGTCGTTGACGAAAATGCACACGGCTTCGCAGCCATGGGCGGTTTTGGCTGTTTTTTCCGTCAACAGAAAGTCAAAGAATTCAAGTTCAAAACCAAAAGCCTCGTTAACCTGCTGCAGATACTTCTTGTCGTACTGTTTTGTACTATAGATGGCGAGTTTCATAAGACTTTCTCCAGTGATTTTGACGTCACATTAATCTAATTCAAATTATTTTACAAAATATAAAAAGTTATTGATAGTCATGGACGTAATGAATAATTCCAACGTATATCTGGTTAGTGTGGGCAGATTACGCGTTTTCAACAACTGGATAATTTTCATTCAGCTCATGCCGGTAAAGACAACGTGGTGAAAAAGCCAGCCGAATCACATCCTGACAGCTACGCTTATACAGGTAGCAAATATCGGGAGGAGTCATGTTAACTCACTCTGAAGCAAAACGATGGGCCACCTTAATGCTGAAGGCGGCATTATGCGATGGTATGAAACCTGATGAGATTTCCCGGCAGGTACATCTGGTCTGCGATCATCATGGTAGGGAGTGCCTCGAAGAACTCATTGAAGAAATTCTGATAGAAGCAGGTCGTATAGGACCTAAACATAGCGATGGACAACTGAGGCCCCATTGAGTCTGAATCTTAATATCCCCGACGGCACGTGTAACAGCGTGCCTATAAAACGGTTATCTATCCTTAATGTGGGCATATCCAGTTAAACATGCCACAATACGGGCCTAAACCGGCTTAAATTTTTGCTAAATCAGGATATTAACTACCCATGAAGGGTAAATATAAAGCCGTTCTGGCACTCCTCTTATTATTGATTCTCGTGCCGCTGACGCTAGTGATGACGCTTGGCCTGTGGGTGCCTACGTTGGTGGGTATCTGGTTACCCGTTGGAACACGCATCGCGCTGGACGAGAGCCCGCGGCTGACACGGCATGGGTTACATATACCTGAACTCCGCTATCTGGTTGAAGATTGTCCGCTAGCGCGCATTACTCAGGCGGATCTGTCTCACCCCAGCCGCTGGTTGCTGAATGTCGGGAGCATCGAGCTGGACTCAGCTTGCCTGGCCAAATTGCCGCAGACAGAGCCGTCGCCAGTAGCGCCCAAAACGCTGGCTGAATGGCAGTCAATGCTGCCTAATACCTGGATTAACATCGACAAACTTATTCTCTCTCCATGGCAGGAATGGCAGGGAAAACTGTCACTCTCGCTCACTCCCTCTACTCAACAGCTGCGTTACCAGGGGGACAAAGTTAAATTCCAGGGGCGTTTGCACGGGCAAAACCTCACAGTAACTGAGCTGGATGTTGCGGCATTTGAAGGCCAGCCGCCGGTAAGACTGGTCGGTGAATTTACTATGCCACTGGTGCCCGATGGACTGCCGGTAAGCGGTCATGCGGTTGCGACGTTAAGTTTGCCGCAAGAACCTACGCTTGTGGACGCCGAACTGGAGTGGCAACAAAACAGCGGACAACTGATCGTCATGGCGCGGGATAATGCCGATCCGCTGCTTGACCTTCCGTGGGAAATAACACGCCAGCAACTGACCATCAGCGACGGACGCTGGAACTGGCCTTATCAGGGATTCCCGTTAAGTGGCCGGCTGGGCATGAAAGTTGAAAACTGGCAGGCAGGACTGGAAAACGCGGTGGTGAGTGGGCGTCTGAATGTTCTGACGCATGGCGACGCCGGTAAAGGAAATGCCGTATTAACGCTGGGGCCGGGTAAGCTTGGCATGGATAGTAGCGAGATGCCGCTACAGTTGACCGGTGAAGCGAAACAGGGCGATCTGATCTTCTACGCGAAATTACCCGCGAGACTCACCGGAAGTCTGAACGATCCGCAATTGGCTTTCGAGCCAGGGGCGCTGCTGCGCTCACGTGGGCGGGTGATTGATTCGCTGGATATTGACGAGATTCGCTGGCCGCTGGCAGGGGTAAAAGTCACGCAACGCGGTGTGGATGGGCGTCTGCAGGCTATTTTACGTGCGCATGAAAACCAGATGGGGGGCTTTGAACTGCATCTGGATGGCCTGGCAAATGATTTTCTTCCTGATGCTGGTCGTTGGCAGTGGCGATATTGGGGTGAAGGCAGCTTTACGCCGATGCATGCCCGTTGGGACGTAGCGGGTAAGGGGGAATGGCATGACAATACCCTGAAGCTATTTGATCTTTCCACCGGATTTGATCATCTGCAATACGGCACGATGAAGGTGGAAAACCCACGTCTGGTGATGGACGAACCGATAGTCTGGGTGCGGGATGCAACCAAACCGACATTTAGCGGCGCGCTGTCGCTGGACGCAGGTAACACCACTTTCACCGGGGGAAGCGTGTTACCACCATCGACGCTGAAGTTTAGCGTCGATGGTAGCGATCCGACAATCTTCCAGTTCAAAGGCCAGCTTCACGCTGGGGCGATTGGGCCCGTACAGTTGAATGGTCGTTGGGACGGTATCCGCCTGCGCGGACAGGCCTGGTGGCCAAAACAATCGCTCACCGTATTCCAACCGCTGATCCCACCTGACTGGAAAATGAAGCTACGAGAAGGTGAGCTGTATGCGCAGGTCGCGTTTTCGGCAGCCCCGGAGCAGGGCTTTGAAGCGGGCGGTCATGGAGTGTTAAAAGGCGGTAGCGCCTGGATGCCCGATAACCAAATCAACGGTGTCGATTTTGTATTGCCTTTCCGGTTTAGTGAAGGTGCATGGCAACTGGGTACGCGTGGACCTATTTCTTTGCGTATTGCGGAAGTGGTGAATCAGGTGACGGTGAAAAATATCGCCGCCGATCTGCAGGGGGCATACCCCTGGAGTGAAAACAACCCGTTACTGTTGAGCGATGTCAGCGCTGACCTGCTGGGGGGCAAAATCATCATGCAGCAACTGCGGATGCCGCAGCACGATCCGGCCTTATTGCGAGTGCAGAATATCTCTTCCAGCGAGCTTATCAGTGCGGTTAACCCCAAACAGTTCGCCATGTCTGGCCCGGTCAGTGGCGCGTTGCCATTATGGCTGGATAATGAAAAATGGATCATTAAAGACGGCTGGTTGACTAATCCAGGGCCGATGACGTTGCGTATTGATAAGGATACCGCTGATGCGGTCGTCAAAGATAACATGGCGGCGGGGGCGGCCATTAACTGGCTGCGTTATATGGAAATAAGCCATTCGTGGACGAAAATAAATCTGGATAACCTCGGTGTCTTAACCATGCAGTCAACCGTGACTGGCAATAGTCGGGTGGATGGCAAAGTAGGTACAGTTAATTTGAATTATACCCACGAGGAAAACGTCTTTACGCTATGGCGCAGCTTGCGTTTTGGCGACAATTTACAGGCATGGCTTGAACAAAATGCAGCGCTGCCGGAAACCCATTGCCCGGAAGGCAAGGAATGTGAGGAACAACAATGAAAACGATAGCTGCCATGCTGGGTCTGCTGGCTTCATCTCTGCTGGTAGGGTGCACTCCCAGAATCGAAGTGGCTGCGCCAAAAGAGCCCATCACCATTAATATGAACGTCAAAATCGAGCATGAGATCCATATCAAAGTTGATAAAGACGTCGAAAGCTTATTGAAATCGCGCAGCGATTTGTTCTGAGGTCATGATGAGAAAACAGTTTGCAGTGGCGCTGGTCGTCCTGAGTTTACTCAGTAGCAATGCGTGGGCATTGACCCTGAATGAAGCCAGAGCTCAGGGTCGAGTAGGAGAAACGCTCAATGGCTATCTGGTTGCATTGCAAACCGATGCCGAAACGCAGGCACTGGTGAGTGAGATTAATAAAGCGCGCAACGCCAGCTATCAGCAACTGGCAGAGAGCAATAATATTCCGCCAGATGAAGTAGCAAAAATGGCCGGGCAAAAGCTGGTTGCTCGCGCTAAACCGGGTGAATACGTCCAGGGTATAAATGGTAAGTGGTTGCGGAAAGAATAAATCTCTTTGTACACAACCCCTGGTCACGACGCTGACTTATTCATCGACATCGCAATAGTTGTCACACGGCATAAAATGGATGCTGATATAGTCCAACACCGATCGCGTTGTGGGGTGAAATCATGTGGCTTCTCAAGTGGTATGTCTGGAATCGTTGGGTATTCAAACTGTTAAGCCGGGATGTCGCGGAGCCTGAACAATTTTTGCTTCATTGCTGGGAAGAGAATCTGGCGAAATGCAGGGATTATGCAACCATCTGGCGTGATATTAATCGCATTCACGGCAAACAGATACGGGTACAGGTAAAGAAGTAAGTGCCGGAGAAACCCTCTCACCGGACGGTGAGAGGGGGAATTATCAGGCAGCAACTACGCTGTCGATAGCGGCTTTCGCGTCGGATTGTGCTTTAGACGCCACTTCCGGGCCGTAAGCAATACCTTCAGCAAAGACGACATTCACGTCGGTGATGCCGATAAAGCCCAGGAATACGTTCAGGTACGGCGTGATCAGGTCGGTTGGTGTATCTTTATGGATACCACCACGGCTGGTCAGCACCACAGCGCGTTTACCCGTCACCAGACCTTCCGGGCCTTTCTCGGTATAACGGAAAGTCACACCAGCGCGGGCAATCAGGTCAAAGTAGTTTTTCAACTGCGTAGGGATGTTGAAGTTGTACATCGGCGCGGCGATAACAATCACATCATGCGCTTTCAGCTCAGCAATCAGCTCATCGGACAGCGCCAGCGCTTCCTGCTGACGCGGTGTCAGCGGTGTATCGCTCGGGCGCATCGCACCCACCAGTTCGCCATCCAGTACCGGTACAGGATTTGCAGCCAGGTCACGGATAGTGATTTCATCAGCAGAGTGCTTTTCACGCCACTGTTCAACAAAATAATCAGACAACTGACCAGACTGAGAGTACCCTGCCAGAATACTGGATTTAAGAACTAATACCTTGCTCATGGGTGTTTCCTTTTATGTGTTTGAAGGGGGTGAGCCCCGTTGCTTGTTGACACTTTATTCACAATCCTGTCGCAGTGATAGCGCAATATATCGAATCCTATGTTCGAAATTATTGAACAACACATGAAAAGCGCCGATGTGGTACTCTATACCCATCATCTAAAAGAGATTTAACCCGGCAGAGCACTGCCTTTTAACGCTATGACAGAACAACAAAAATTAACCTTCAACATGTTGCAGCAACAGCTGGATTCATTGATGCTGCGTGACAGACAGCGTTTTGCCCGCCGCCTGCACGGCGTGAAGAAGGTTAAAAATCCTGATGCACAACAGGCCATTTACCAGGAGATGGCGAAAGAGATTGAGCAGGCAGCCGGTAAAGTTGTGCTGCGTGAAGCGGCGCGTCCGGAAATCAGCTATCCGGAAAACCTGCCCGTCAGCCAGAAAAAACAGGATATTCTGGACGCAATTCGCGATCATCAGGTGGTGATTGTTGCTGGCGAGACCGGCTCGGGGAAAACCACCCAGTTACCCAAAATCTGTATGGAACTGGGGCGCGGGGTAAAAGGGCTGATCGGCCATACCCAACCGCGTCGTCTGGCGGCGCGCACCGTGGCGAACCGTATTGCGGAAGAGCTGCAGACCGAGCCGGGCGGCTGTATTGGTTATAAAGTTCGTTTCAGCGATCATGTCAGTGATAACACCATGGTCAAGCTGATGACGGACGGTATCCTGCTGGCGGAAATCCAGCAGGATCGACTGCTGATGCAGTACGACACCATCATCATCGATGAAGCGCATGAACGCAGTCTGAATATCGACTTTCTGCTCGGCTATCTGAAAGAACTTCTGCCGCGTCGCCCGGATCTAAAAATTATCATCACTTCGGCGACCATCGATCCTGAACGCTTCTCAAAGCATTTCAATAACGCGCCGATTATCGAAGTCTCCGGCCGAACGTATCCGGTGGAAGTGCGCTATCGCCCGATTGTTGAAGATGCAGATGACACCGAGCGTGACCAACTGCAGGCGATTTTTGATGCCGTAGATGAGTTAGGCCGTGAAAGTCAGGGCGACATTCTGATCTTCATGAGCGGCGAACGTGAAATCCGTGATACCGCCGATGCCCTGAATAAACTGGATTTACGCCACACCGAAGTGTTGCCGCTGTATGCGCGTCTTTCAAACAGTGAGCAGAACCGCGTATTCCAGTCGCACAGTGGTCGCCGTATCGTGCTGGCGACCAACGTGGCAGAAACGTCGCTGACCGTTCCGGGAATCAAATACGTCATTGATCCAGGCACCGCGCGTATCAGTCGCTACAGTTACCGCACCAAAGTTCAGCGCTTGCCGATTGAACCGGTGTCGCAGGCTTCTGCCAACCAGCGTAAAGGCCGCTGCGGTCGTGTTTCGGAAGGGATCTGTATTCGTCTGTATTCCGAAGACGATTTCCTGTCGCGTCCGGAGTTTACCGACCCGGAGATCCTGCGTACCAACCTGGCATCCGTTATTTTGCAGATGACCGCGTTGGGGCTGGGCGATATCGCGGCGTTCCCGTTTGTTGAAGCGCCGGATAAGCGCAATATTCAGGACGGTGTACGCCTGCTCGAAGAGCTGGGGGCGATAACCACCGACGAACAGGCAACAGCTTACAAGTTAACGCCGTTGGGCCGTCAGCTGTCGCAACTGCCGGTGGATCCGCGTCTGGCGCGCATGGTGCTGGAAGCGCAAAAACATGGCTGCGTACGTGAGGCGATGATCATTACCTCGGCGCTGTCCATTCAGGATCCGCGCGAGCGTCCAATGGACAAGCAGCAGGCTTCCGACGAGAAGCACCGCCGTTTCCACGACAAAGAGTCTGATTTCCTCGCGTTTGTGAACCTGTGGAACTATCTCGGCGAGCAGCAAAAAGCGTTGTCGTCAAACCAGTTTCGTCGCCAGTGCAAAGTCGACTTTCTGAACTATCTGCGCGTGCGAGAGTGGCAGGATATCTACACACAACTGCGCCAGGTGGTGAAAGAGTTGGGTATTCCGGTTAACAGCGAACCTGCTGAATATCGGGAGATCCACGTCGCGTTGCTGACCGGTTTACTGTCTCATATCGGGATGAAAGATACCGATAAACAGGAGTTTACCGGGGCGCGTAACGCTCGCTTCTCGATCTTCCCGGGGTCAGGTTTATTCAAAAAACCGCCGAAGTGGACGATGGTAGCGGAGTTGGTGGAAACCAGCCGCTTGTGGGGACGCATTGCCGCGCGTATCGATCCTGAATGGGTGGAGCCGGTAGCCCAGCATCTGATCAAACGTTCATACAGTGAGCCGCACTGGGAACGCGCGCAGGGTGCTGTGATGGCGACAGAAAAAGTCACTGTCTACGGCTTACCGATTGTTGCGGCCCGTAAGGTGAATTACAGTCAGATCGATCCTGCGTTATCGCGTGAACTGTTCATTCGTCATGCGCTGGTGGAAGGTGACTGGCAAACGCGCCATGCGTTTTTCCGCGATAACCTGAAACTACGAGCGGAGGTGGAAGAGTTAGAGCACAAATCACGCCGCCGCGACATTCTCGTCGATGACGAAACGATGTTTGAGTTCTACGACCAACGTATCAGCCATGAGGTGGTTTCTGCTCGTCACTTTGATAGCTGGTGGAAAAAGGTCAGCCGTGAAACACCGGATCTGCTCAACTTTGAAAAGAGCATGCTCATCAAAGAGGGCGCGGAGAAAATCAGTAAGCTGGATTATCCGAACTTCTGGCATCAGGGTAACCTTAAGCTGCGCCTGAGCTACCAGTTCGAACCCGGAGCCGATGCGGACGGTGTGACCGTACATATTCCACTCCCGCTGCTCAACCAGATCGACGAGAGCGGTTTTGAATGGCAAATTCCAGGGCTGCGCCGCGAACTGGTGATCGCCCTGATTAAATCGTTACCAAAACCGGTACGACGCAACTTTGTACCCGCACCGAACTATGCGGAAGCGTTTTTAGGCCGAGTGACGCCGCTGGAAATGCCGCTGCTGGACTCGCTGGAGCGTGAACTGCGCCGCATGACTGGCGTCACCGTTGACCGTGAAGACTGGCACTGGGATCAGGTGCCCGATCACCTAAAAATCACCTTCCGGGTGGTGGATGATAAGAACAAGAAGCTGCAGGAAGGGCGTTCGCTACAGGATTTGAAAGATGCGCTGAAGGGCAAAGTTCAGGAAACATTGTCTGCGGTGGCCGATGACGGTATCGAACAGAGTGGATTGCACATCTGGAGCTTCGGCCGACTTCCGGAAAGTTACGAACAAAAACGCGGTAACTATAAGGTAAAAGCGTGGCCGGCGCTGGTCGATGAGCGTGACAGCGTTGCCATCAAACTGTTTGATAATCCGCTGGAACAACAGCAGGCGATGTGGTGCGGTTTACGCCGCCTGTTGCTGCTGAATATTCCTTCGCCAATCAAATATTTGCACGAGAAGCTGCCCAATAAAGCCAAGCTGGGACTGTACTTTAACCCGTACGGTAAAGTTCTGGATTTGATAGACGACTGTATCTCCTGCGGTGTGGATCAGTTAATTGACGCCAACGGTGGTCCGGTGTGGACCGAAGAAGGCTTTGCGGCGTTGCATGAAAAAGTGCGGGCTGAACTGAACGATACGGTGGTGGAGATTGCGAAGCAGGTCGAACAGATCCTGACCGCAGTGTTTAATATCAACAAACGTCTGAAAGGGCGCGTGGATATGACCATGGCGCTGGGGCTTGCGGATATCAAAGCGCAAATGGGCGGACTGGTGTATCGAGGATTTGTTACCGGCAACGGTTTCAAACGTCTGGGCGATACGCTGCGTTATTTGCAGGCGATTGAAAAACGGTTGGAGAAACTGGCCATCGATCCGCACCGCGATCGCGCGCAGATGCTGAAAGTGGACAGCGTGCAGCAGTCCTGGCAGCAGTGGTTCAATAAACTGCCGCCCGCGCGCCGCGAAGATGACGATGTCAAAGAGATCCGCTGGATGATAGAAGAGCTACGCGTCAGCTACTTTGCCCAGCAGCTTGGCACGCCGTATCCGATTTCGGATAAGCGTATCCTGCAGGCAATGGATCAGATTACGGGTTAACGCAGTGCTGGACCGTAGACCGGATAAGGCGTAGCCGCCATCCGGCATCTGTATCCGGTAAAGAACAAACTCCAGGAGTCATGAACATGAGACAGTTTCCGCCACTTTCCGCCACCACCCTTGCGGCGATTAACACCGTGGGGCAATGGCTGGCGCAAAATGATTTCGCTGAAAATATCACGGTGCAGACAGATTGCGTGATTCTGGCCGGGAACGCAGTGATCCCGACCATCGATGCAGCCTGTCGGATAGCGAAAGAGCAACAGGTTCCCTTGCTGATTAGCGGCGGTATCGGTCACTCAACGACCTTTCTGTATGCCGCCATCGCAGAGCATCCACGCTACCACACGATTCGTACCACTGGTCGCGCGGAAGCGGCGATCCTTGCCGATATCGCGCACCAGTTCTGGCACATTCCTGGTGAGAAGATTTGGGTAGAGGATCAGTCCACCAACTGTGGGGAGAACGCCCGGTTTAGCTGTGCGTTACTGCGTCAGGCGACCCAAACCATGGGGACCGTCATTGTGGTGCAAGACCCTACCATGCAGCGCCGTACCATGGCGACATTTGAACGCGTCACGCGTGACGACCCTCAGGCCCCACGCTGGATCAGTTTCCCCGGTTTTGTCCCCGAGTTGATTGAGCAGGGCGACGGCGTGGATTTTGCCCCGACCGCCGAAGGTCTGTGGTCGGTGGATCGTTACCTGTCTCTCATTACCGGTGAGCTTCCGCGCCTGCGTGATGATGCAACCGGCTACGGGCCTTGCGGCCGCGATTTTATCGCCCATGTTGATATTCCTCAGGACGTTGAGCAAGCCTGGCAGCAGCTAAAAAATGATACCGCGCTGACCGACTTACTTGAGAGCCGTTCTCTGTAATCCCTTCTGCCCGTTTGTCGGCGTTTTACGGCAAACGGGCAGAAAGCCCACCCGTTTTTTCTCTTCATAATCACTTTGCCAGGCGCTTTTATGAAGCAGTTCACAGAACCGCCACTCCAGCGATAATGCGCCATGCATGATTGATATTAATTAACAATAGTTTTACTTGTTGAAAACAAATCAATCACAGGAGAGCCGCATGTCAGTACCCGTACAACATCCTATGTATATCGATGGGCAGTTTGTGACTTGGCACGATGACGCCTGGATTGATGTCGTCAATCCGGCCACGGAAGAGATTATCTCGCGTATTCCCGATGGGCGTGCCGAAGACGCACGTAAAGCGATCGATGCCGCGGATCGCGCTCAGCCGCAATGGGAAGCGTTGCCTGCCATTGAACGGGCAAACTGGTTACGCAAAATTTCTGCGGGTATCCGCCAGCGAGCCGATGAAATCAGCGCGTTGATTGTGGCGGAAGGTGGAAAAATTCGACAACTGGCTGACGTTGAAGTCGCGTTTACCGCCGACTATATCGATTACATGGCGGAATGGGCGCGTCGCTATGAAGGCGAGATCCTGCAAAGCGATCGCCCGGGTGAGAATATTCTGCTGTTTAAGCGTGCACTGGGCGTGACGACGGGCATTCTGCCGTGGAACTTCCCGTTTTTCCTGATTGCCCGCAAACTGGCTCCCGCCTTGCTGACGGGGAATACCATTGTCATTAAGCCGAGTGAATTCACACCGAATAACGCCATCGCCTTTGCCAAAATTGTTGATGACATTGGTTTACCGCGCGGGGTCTTTAATCTGGTGCTGGGACGCGGTGAAACGGTCGGTCAGGAGCTGGCCGGAAACCCGAAGGTGGCGATGGTGAGTATGACCGGCAGCGTCGGCGCGGGCGAAAAAATTATGGCTGCAGCGGCCAAAAACATCACTAAAGTTTGTCTGGAGTTGGGTGGTAAAGCTCCGGCTATCGTGATGGACGATGCTGACCTTGAGCTGGCGGTGAAGGCCATTGTTGACTCGCGGGTGATCAATACCGGACAGGTATGCAACTGTGCTGAGCGCGTATACGTTCAGAAAGGTATCTATGACCAGTTCGTTAATCGTTTGGGTGAGGCGATGAAAGCCGTGCAGTTTGGCAATCCGGCCGAACGCAATGACATTGCGATGGGGCCGCTGATTAACGCCGCTGCGCTGGATCGTGTGGAGCAGAAAGTCGCACGAGCGGTGCAGGAAGGGGCCAGAGTGGTGCTGGGCGGTAAGGCTGTTGTCGGCAAAGGTTATTACTACCCGCCGACGTTACTGTTAGACGTGCGCCAGGAGATGGCGATTATGCACGAGGAGACGTTTGGTCCGGTGCTGCCAGTGGTAGCGTTTGATACGCTGGAACAGGCGTTGACAATGGCCAATGACAGCGACTACGGTCTGACCTCATCGATCTATACGCAGAATCTGAATACGGCAATGAAGGCGATTAAGGGGCTGAAGTTTGGCGAAACCTATATTAATCGTGAAAACTTCGAGGCGATGCAGGGCTTCCACGCTGGCTGGCGTAAGTCCGGGATTGGCGGGGCTGATGGTAAACATGGTCTGAACGAATACCTGCAAACGCAAGTGGTGTATCTGCAGTCCTAAGTTTTTCGCCGGGTGAGTCTGTACGCCACCCGGCGCAATCTTCACACTTTAGTGGCTACCCAGTTCATCATCATTTCCGGCCAGATTGCCAGCGGTAACCCTTGCGCATCACGAATACCAAATCCGTGCTTACCGCGTTCAAACAGATGCATTTCGACCGGAACGCCCTGCTCACGTAGCGCATTAAAGAAGACCAGGCTGTTTTCTACCTTCACCGCCGGATCGTCAATGGCGTGTAGCAGGAATGTCGGCGGCGTTGTGCTATCCACGCGTTCTTCCAGAGAATAGTGGCGCAGATCTTCCTTTTCGGGCTTAGCGCCAACCAGCTCAAGACGAGATCCCGGGTGACCGATGTCTTCGCGCAGAGTGACAACCGGGTACACCAGTGCCATAAACGCAGGGCGCGCAGGTTGCTCGTCTACGTTATCTATCGGCGTATAAACCGTTTCAGCAAACCGGGTTCCCAGACTGGCGGCCACGTGACCACCGGAAGAGAAGCCCAACACACCGATACGATCAGGGTTAATTTTCCATTCATGGGCGTTGGCGCGAATGTAGCGCATGGCGCGCTGGGCATCGGCCAGCGGCGCGTTTGCGCCTTCCTCATGGCCATCACCCGGCATGCGGTAGGTCATCACAAACAGGGTATAACCGCGAGCGTTAAAGAACGGTGCCAGTACGCTGCCTTCTTTATCCACCACCACGCGACGATAAGAGCCGCCTGGCGTGACAAGGATCCCTATGCCGTTAGGTTTTGCGGGGGCATAAACGGTAATTTCCGGGGCGCGAATACCGGTGACCGCACGATCATACTGAGATGTTCCTGTATGTCGGGGTTCAGGCGTAAACACCGCATCGCTGTTTTTTGCTCCGGGGGCTTCACCCTGCGGCCAGAATGAGACGGTGGTGGCCTTAGCAACGGCTTGCTCCATCATGTTTTCTAACGTTTCACGACTCAGTGCTTCCATTACTATGCTCCCTCAGTGGCAAAGGTTAGCTATAGCACAGTCAGTGAATCGAAAACGGGGAGAGACTCACAACGTATTGAATTCGCGGGAAATGAAAGAGGGCGGAGGCGAGCCTCCGCCAGAACATTAGAGCTTGATAAATTTATCCAGTGTACGAATAAGTTGGGTGACAAAACCGTATTCGTTATCGTACCAGGCGACTGTTTTTACCAGTTGCAGATCGCCCACTTCGGTAATTTCGGTTTGTGTCGCATCAAATACCGAACCGAAATGCGAGCCAATGACATCTGACGAGACGATTTCCTCATCGGTATAACCAAATGACTCATTGTCTTGCGTGGCTTTTTTCAGCGCGTTGTTGACCTCTTCAGCAGTGACTTTTTTCCCCAATACCGATACCAGTTCCGTGACGGATCCTGTTTTCACCGGAACACGCTGGGCGTGGCCTTTTAATTTTCCGCTCAATGCCGGAATGACCAGACCAATGGCTTTGGCGGCTCCGGTGGTATGGGGAATGATATTCTCCGCTGCTGCCCGTGAGGCGCGCAGATCTTTCCCGCGAGGTCCATCAACCAGCGACTGCGTTCCCGTGTAGGCGTGGATGGTGGTCATGGTGCCAAGTTGAATACCGAAGCTGTCGTGCAGGGCTTTCGCCATCGGTGCGAGGCAGTTAGTGGTGCACGATGCGACCGAGATAATCCGATCGTTCGCATCCATTGTATCGTCGTTGACGTTAAAGACGATGGTTTTCATATCGCCAGCCGGGGCGGATATCAGCACTTTTTTGGCCCCTGCATCCAGGTGCGCGTTGGCTTTTTCTGTCGAGGTATAAAAACCGGTGCATTCGATGATTATCTCAGCGCCAGTCGTTTTCCACGGAATATTTTTGGCCTCTTTTTCTGCGTAAACCGCGATTTTTTTACCGTCGACAATCAGCGCGTCTTCGGTAAAGTCGATGCTCCAGGGAAACGGGCCGTAGTTTGAATCGTGCTTTAACAGATAGGCGAGAATTTTGGGCGAGGTGAGGTCATTAATGGCCACAACCTCCACGTTGCTTTTGACTTCCAGTAGTCGACGCAATACCAGACGACCGATACGACCAAAACCGTTAATGCCAATTTTACTCATGGTTTTCTCCTGTCAGAATGAGGCGGTACGACATATTTTCCCTACCAGGCTTAGTCCAGACAGGCATCCTCGGCAATAGCGGTTCTTGCGGTTAAGCGTAAGCGACTGAAAATGGGTGAACAAAAGTTAATGAATTTTTAACAAAAGCCCGTTATGTTGACGCATTATTGTTTTTATTCAGGAAGTGTTATGGGGAATAAGTATTCTGGCCTGCAAATCGGTATTCACTGGCTGGTCTTTTTGTTGGTTATTGTGGCGTACAGCGCCATGGAGTTTCGCGGATTTTTCCCGCGCAGCTATCGCCCCTTGTTCAACATGGTGCACGTATCCTGCGGTATCACTATTTTAACGCTGATGGTGGCGCGTCTGCTGGTCAGGCTGAAATACCCGGCTCCGCCGATTGTGCCAAAACCGAAGCCGATGATGACCGGAATGGCGCATCTGGGGCATCTGGTTATCTATCTGTTGTTTATTGTCCTGCCGATTATTGGGCTGGTGATGATGTACAACCGGGGTAACCCGTGGATTGCATTCGGCATCGTTATGCCGCATGCGGCAGAGGCCAACTTTGATTTAGTGGATATGCTGAAGTCCTGGCACGTGAGGCTGGCAAACCTGGGTTATTTTGTTATTGCTCTGCATGCTGCTGCTGCCCTGATGCATCACTATTTCTGGAAGGACAATACGTTGTTGCGCATGATGCCGCGAAAACGCTCCTGAGGTAATGCCCCGCAAATGTGGGGCATTTTTTTAGCCGATTATTTTTCCAGACATCATAAAAGCTTATCGACAAGATGGTTAAACAACGCTCAATTCGCCACACTTGTCACTTGATCACTGTCTTCATTAAAACTACTGTATATAAATACAGTTATATGAGAGGCAGATTATTATGTTGTTTTTCCAGCCAGTTGAACACCGCGAAATCAAACACTTCCCGCTATTTAGCGATCTCGTGCCCTGCGGTTTTCCCTCTCCTGCGCAGGATTACGTTGAGAAACGTATCGATCTCAACGATCTGTTGGTGCAGCATCCCAGTGCAACCTATTTTGTTAAATCGTCTGGCGACTCCATGATGGGGGCAGGGATCGGTGCTGGCGACTTGCTGGTAGTCGACAGTGCCAGAAAAGCGGCCCACGGAGACATTGTGGTTGCTGCTATTGAAGGCGAATTCACCGTTAAGCGCCTGCAATTGCATCCGGTGGTGATGTTGAAGCCAGAGAACAGCGCCTACGCGCCGATCATGATCGGCAGCGAGGACACGCTGGATATATTTGGCGTGGTGACATTCATCATTAAATCTGCGGGCTGATTATGTTTGCGCTGGTGGATGTTAATTCATTTTATGCCAGCTGTGAGTCGGCATTCCGGCCCGATCTTAAGGGCAAACCCGTTGTCGTTCTTTCAAATAACGATGGCTGTGTCATTGCCAGTAGCGCGGAGGCAAAAGCGCTTGGCGTTAATATGGGCGCGCCATACTTCAAACAGAAAGATCTGTTCAGGCGCTATGGCGTGTTCTGTTTTAGTTCGAACTACGAATTGTATGCGGATATGAGCAGCAGGGTGATGTCGATTCTGGAGGAGCTGTCGCCGCGCGTGGAGATGTACAGTATTGATGAAGCCTTTTGCGATTTAACGGGCGTGCGAAACTGCCGGGATCTGACGGATTTTGGTCGGGAAATCAGAGCAACCATTTTACAAAAAACACGCCTCAAGGTTGGGGTCGGTATCGCCCAGACCAAAACCCTGGCCAAGCTGGCTAACCATGCGGCCAAAAAGTGGCAGGAACAGACTGGCGGGGTGGTGGATCTCTCGAATATTGAGCGCCAGCGTAAGCTGATGACTGCGCTCCCGGTTGATGAAGTCTGGGGTGTCGGACGCCGTATCAGTAAAAAACTTGACGCTATGGGCATTAAAACGGTCTGCGACCTGGCAGATACCGATATTCGCTTTATCCGCAAACATTTCAACGTTGTGCTTGAGCGTACTGTGCGGGAATTGCGCGGTGAACCTTGCCTGGAGCTGGAGGAGTTTGCGCCAGTTAAGCAGGAAATTATCTGCTCAAGATCGTTTGGTGAAAAACTCACGGATTACAACGCGATGCGAGAGGCAATTTGTACCTATGCTTCACGTGCTGCGGAAAAGCTGCGCAGAGAGCACCAGTTCTGCCGGTTTATCTCTACGTTTATCAAAACCAGCCCATTTTCCCTGAATGAACCGTATTACGGTAACAGCGCATCGATAAAACTGCTGACACCAACCCAGGATAGTCGGGAAATTATAAGGGCGGCCACATGTAGCCTGGACGCAATATGGCGAGAGGGGCTACGTTATCAAAAAGCAGGGGTCATGCTGGGCGATTTTTTTAGCTCAGGTGTTGCACAGTTGAATCTTTTTGATGACAACGCTCCACGGCATAACAGCGATAAGCTGATGGCCGTTCTGGATACGCTCAATGCTGAAAAGGGTAAAGGAACGCTCTATTTTGCCGGACAAGGTATACAACAACCGTGGGCGATGAAGCGAGATATGCTCTCACCGCGTTATACCACGAGATACAGTGATTTGCTGCGGGTTGGATAGGGTTTGTTCATTATTGAATGGAGAGCCTTTTATTCGCCTGATAATCAGGTCTTGCAGCGCCGCAGTATATCACTGGGCCATTGAGAGAATAAGACCGCTGAATAACAGCGGCCTTATTGCTTTTATTTAGACTCTAATTCCGGTGCTTTTTCTTCATTAAGTTCAACCTCACGATACCAGCGAGGATGGTGTTTCTTCGCCCAGCGTCGACTCACTTTCCCTTCGATCATCCCTTTAATTGAACCTTTTACCCAAAACGCCATGTACATATGGATCAGAATGGCGTGGATCAGCACAATGGCTGCTGTCGCGTGGATTAACAAACTCCAACGAACAATGTTAATTGAGAAATAATGGGCAAAGTAGGGCCTCCAGATAATAACGCCGGTAATCAGTAATACCAGAATTAGACTCATGATGCTCCAGAACATCATTTTCTGCCCTGCGTTGTATTTCCCCACATCAGCGACTTTATGCTCATTGCCTTTAAGTACCTCAACGATCCCTTTAATCCAGGGAAGGTCCTGTTTATCGGGAATGTTGTGGTGTACAAAACGGACGAACATAAACATCAGCACGATGAAAATCATCACCCCGAAAAACGGATGTAGAATTCGCCCCATTTGCGGTGTACCGAAAGTTTCGGTGAGCCATTGCAACGTCGGGAAGAACAGCGCAATACCGGAAAGCGACACCAGGAAGAAACTTATTACCACCGTCCAGTGACAAGCACGGTCGATGAATTTGGTGCGTAGAATCATTTTGCTTTTACTCATGACCGTTCTCCTCTTCATCATCATCCGTCTCTTTGTTTGGGCCGACTCCCACGTAGTGGTAAATCAGCCCGGCAAAGGTGGCGATAAATCCGGCGGCGGAGAGTGGTTTTAAAATCCCCTTCCAGAGGTTCACTGGTGCGGCGATTTTTGGCTCATCCGGCAGATTGTGGTACAGCGATGGTTGATCCGCGTGATGAAGTACATACATCACGTGGGTGCCGCCGACCCCTTGTGGGTTGTAGATGCCCGCATTGGCATAGCCGCGTTTTTTCAACTGCGCCACGCGAGTTTCCGCTACATTGAGCATCTCTTTTTTGGTGCCAAACTGGATAGCGCCGGTCGGACAAGTTTTCACGCAGGCCGGTTCCTGGCCCACGCTGACCCGGTCAACACACAGCGTACATTTGTAGACCCGGTTATCTTCGGGATTAAGTCGCGGAATATTGAACGGGCAGCCAGCAATGCAGTAGCCACAGCCAATACAGTGCTCGGACTGAAAGTCGACAATCCCGTTGGCATACTGAATGATTGCTCCAGCGGATGGACAGGCTTTCAAACAGCCGGGATCGGCGCAGTGCATGCAGCCGTCTTTGCGGATCAGCCATTCCAGCTTGTCGTTCTGGGTGGTTTCGCTAAAGCGCATCACCGTCCAGGACTTAGCGCTGAGATCGGTCGGGTTGTCGTAGACGCCGTTGCAGTAGCCCACTTCATCGCGAATATCGTTCCACTCTGAGCAGGCGACCTGACAGCCTTTACAGCCAATACAGGTAGTGACATCAATTAATTTTGCCACTTCTGCACGGTAATCCCGCGCCTGGGGCGGCGGCGTGATGCTGTTCGTCGCCGAGCGTTTAATAATATCTTGTGATTGCATAGCCATGAGTTCCCTTCCTTACGCTCGCTCGATGTTGACCAGAAACGCTTTATACTCCGGTGTTTGCGAGTTCGCGTCACCCACCGATGGCGTTAACGTATTGGCGAGGAACCCTTTGCGTGTGGCGCCTTCAAAGCCCCAGTGACAAGGGATACCGATAGTATCGACCTGCTTACCATCGATAGTCAGCGTTTGCAGACGTTTGGTGACCACCGCCTTCGCTTTGATAAAGCCGCGTTTCGACATCACTTTCACCGTATCACCTGCCGCAATGCCTTTTTTGCTCGCCAGCGCCTCACCGATTTCGATGAATTGATCGGGTTGAGCAATGGCGTTGAGCAGCGCATGTTTGGTCCAGTGGCGGAACAGTTCGGTAATGGAGTAAGTTGTGGCGACGTACGGGAAGGCATCCGCTTTACCCATATTGGCGATATCGTCATGGTAGATACGCGCAACTGGGCTGGATACAACATCCGGGTGCAGCGGGTTGGTACCAATAGGCGACTCAATGGGTTCGTAATGTTCCGGGAATGGCCCGTCGTTCATTTTGTCGATGGAGAACAGACGCGCTACGCCTTCCGGGTTCATGATAAACGGACCAACGTTGCTGCCCGGTGCGGCCTGGCCGTAGTCGGCTACGTCCATACCGGCCCATTTTTTGCCATTCCAATGCAGCAGGGTTCGTTTGGGATCCCACGGTTTTCCTGATGGATCGGCCGAAGCGCGATTGTAGAGAATACGGCGGTTGGCAGGCCATGACCACGCCCAGCCCGGTGTGCAGCCCAGACCATACGGATCGCTGTTGTCGCGATTGGCCATCTGGTTGCCTTGTTCTGTCCAGCTTCCGCAGTAGACCCAGCAGAAACTGCTGGTCGAGCCGTCATCGCGCAACTGTGCAAAGCTGCTGAGCTGCTGGCCTTTTTTGGCTATAAGCTGGCCTTTGTCATCATAAAGGTCTTCAAGCGCCTGGCCATTTGCTTCACGCGCAATCTCTTCTGGGTGTGGGTCGTAGGGATCTTTATAATTCCAGGCAATATTCAACAAGGGTTGCGGATTCGCTCCACCTTCCTGTTGATACAACTCGCGCAGCCGCATAAACAGGCGACCGAGGATCTTCCCGTCATGTAAGGCTTCACCTGGTGGTTCTGCCGCAGCCCAGTGCCATTGCAACCAACGCCCGGAGTTAGCGATTGAACCATTTTCTTCAGCAAAGCAGGAAGAGGGCAGACGGAAAACTTCGGTCTGAATATCTGCCGGGTTTACATCGTTCATCTCGCCATGATTTTGCCAAAAATTGGACGACTCAGTGACCAGCGGATCGATAACCACCATATATTTCAGTTTTGAAAGCGCGCGAGTTGATTTGTTTTTATCCGGAAACGCCGCCAGCGGATTGAAGCCCTGAACGATGTAACCATTAATCTTCCCTTCGAGCATCAATTCAGCCTGGGTCATTACGTCATACAGGCGATCCCATTTAGGTAGCCAGTCGTAGCCCCAGTTATTTTCCACTGTTGCATTGTCGCCCCAGAAACTTTTCATCATGCTAACAAAGAACTTCGGCGTATTTTGCCAGTAATTGACCTCATTCACGCCTAGCGCAGGCGGCGTGATTTGCGAAATATAGGTCTGGTAGTCAGGCTGTTTTTCCGACGGCAGCGGCATATAGCCCGGCAGGTTCGTCGACAACAAGCCAAGATCGGTATAGCCCTGAATATTGGAGTGGCCACGTAAGGCGTTAACGCCACCGCCCGCCATGCCTATATTGCCCAGTAGCAACTGGAGCATAGCGGCGGCGCGGATAATCTGTGCCCCGGCGGAGTGGTGTGTCCAACCCAGCGCATACAGAATAGTAGCGGTGCGGTCAGGCACGCTGGTGCTGGCGAGAATTTCGCAGATACGATTGAAATCTGCCACTGAGGTCCCACACAACCGGTTAACCATTTCTGGCGTATAGCGGTCGACGTGGGCTTTCAGCAAATTCCACACGCAGCGTGGGTGAGACAATGTTTCATCACGCAGGGCATTACCCTGTTCGTCAAGCTGATAGAGCCAGCTCGATTTATCGTACTGGCGTTTTTTGTCGTCATAGCCACTGAACAAGCCGTCGTCGAACTGATAGTCATCACGGATAATCAGGCTGGCGTTGGTGTAATGGCGCACATAGTCGTGCTGCACCTGGTTGTTTTCCAGCAGATAACGGATTACACCGAGCAGGAATGCGGTGTCGGAACCCGCGCGTATTGGCGCATACAGATCGGCGACGGCGGCGCTACGGTTAAAACGCGGGTCGACAACCACCACGGTGGCGTCGTTTTTAGTTTGCGCTTCGACTACCCATTTAAAGCCTACCGGATGTGCCTCAGCGGCATTACCGCCCATAATAAGCACTACGTTGGCATTTTTAATATCGACCCAGTTGTTGGTCATCGCACCACGTCCAAACGTTGGTGCAAGAGCAGCAACGGTGGGGCCATGACATAACCGTGCTTGACAGTCGATAGCGACCATACCTAGTCCGCGAGCAAATTTACCGTCGAGGATCCCGGTTTCATTACTTGCCGCTGAGGAGCATAGCATGCCCGTGGTGGACCATCGGTTGACGGTAACGCCCTGGGCATTTTTCTCAATAAAGTTGGCATCGCGGTCATCTTTCATAAGTCGGGCAATACGATTAATCGCATCATCCCAGCTAATACGCTGCCATTTATCCGAACCCGGTGCACGATATTCGGGATACTGCAGACGGGTTTCACTATGAATATAATCCAGCACGCCAGCGCCTTTAGGGCACAACGATCCACGGCTCACCGGATGATCCGGATCGCCCTCAATATGGTAGATACTTTCTTTGACGTTTTTGGCTGTATCGCCAAGGCTGTACATCAGCATGCCGCAGCCTACTGAGCAGTACGTACAGTTATTACGTGTCTCTTTTGCTTTTAAGAGTTTGTATTGACGGGTTTCCGCGTGAACGGAAAAAGATGATAAAAATCCGAGAGATGCAACAGTTGTTCCTGCCATACCGCCCGCGCAGATTCGAAAGAACTGCCTCCGGCTGAGCTCCATTTTTTTCTCCAGCTTAAACTTAAGACATGAAAAAGTATGGTTATTGTAAGGTTAAATTGTTTTATAAACCATTAACTTTTAGTGGTTATTGACGTGAGAGAATATTAATGCTGTAAGCCTGGGTTATGGATTGGTAAAAATTGATCATGTCAGGTTGGTTGCCGATACGTACGGCGAACTGAATCTTTTTGACGACAACCTAACGCTGTGGCGTAACAGCGATAAACTGATGGAGGTATCTGGGAAAAGGGTAAAGGAACGCTCTACTTTGTCGGACAAGGGATACAGCAACCGTGGGCGATGAAGAGAGACATGCTTTCACCACGTTATACAACGATTTGCTACGAGTAGTTTGATAGCCAAACTGAAAACAAGGAGTTCATTCCACTCAACCGAACTTATCCATAGTCTATATTTTGACCTTCCCAGACGATCAAACAAAAATTATAGATTCCTGAACATATAGGCATATAAATAACAAGGTTATAAAGGTCGTGATTTCTACAACACAGGACCTCTGGATATGATGGATAAACTATACCAATATGTTTCAACGAAAGAAAACGTGGGAATAAATCTTTGTCGCATTTCTATTGCCATTGTATTTATGTGGATAGGATTGTTGAAGTTCATTCCCTATGAAGCAGATAGCATCGTTCCTTTTGTAGCTAATAGCCCATTTATGTCTTTCTTTTATAACGATCCGAGTAATTATACTCAGTTCATGAACCATGAAGGCGAATTAATAGAGGCTAACCGCGCATGGCATCATGCGAATAATACTTATGGGTACTCTACCGGACTTGGTATTGTTGAAGTCATTTTTTCATTATTAATTCTTGCTCATTATGTATCACCAAAAATCGGCTTTTGGGGGGCAACACTTGCCTTCTTAACTCCTTTTGTCACTCTGACATTCCTGATATTTACACCAGAAACATGGGTAAGTGGCCAGGATTCTCACACCGGGTTTCCCTATCTTTCTGGCGCCGGGCGACTGGTCTTAAAAGACACGATAATGATGGCTGCGGGTCTTATTGCGATGGTGCATTCTGCCAAGTGTATCCTTGCACTGAATCAGAACGAGAGAGATTATACCGGCAAAGTATCCGCTGGTCTTAGATAGCTTTCCAGACTATCGTTAAATTAAGGATGTTGTGATGCTTCGGTCTCTAAAAAATATATTTATCACAGTTGCACTGTATCTGCTTATGACGGTAACCAGTCATGCTGCCAACACCGGGAATACCATGATCAAAACGTATAGTACTTATAATTACCAGCAGACCAGAGAGCATCTCATTGCTGCCATTGAGAGTCATAATCTTGTTTTTTTTGGAGAATTTGATCATGCGAAAGAGGCTAAAAATGCTGGACTAACCATGTTACCCACAACCGTCATTATTTTTGGCAATCCTAAAGGTGGCACATCATTAATGCAGGCATATCCTGATATGGCGCTCGACCTTCCCTTTAGAGTATTGATTCGGGAAGAGTCGGATGGACGTGTAGTCGTTGGATATCATCCGGTTGAGATATTACAGACTTATGGACCAGATACTGCGGCAATTCAACCCTTAAAAAATCTGGAAAAATTAGTTCAGAAAGCCATTCAGTGACCTGGCGACCAGGGCTCATCTGACGAGGCCTGGTCGTAACCCCCTCATTAAATAGATGTTAGTTTTTTACAATTACATAAAAATTCTGATAGTATACCCCCCTATAGTATAGGGTTATGTATTTATCTAATTGATAGTTAAGGCTTTATTATGGTGTGCACTGCATCAGGGGGCGTAATGGGGGCAAGTGAAATTTCAGTTCTTGCCCTATATGATAGCTTTCGTGTAGAAACACCAAGAATAATATCCTAAATAATCCGTGTCTTGGAGTTAGAGCGATACTTAACACCATTTATTGCTGATATATAGATATCTGAGTCAAGGAAGCTAAGTAATAATTTTATATCTCTTTTGTTGTTTGGGAGTTTTATTTTGTCTTTTTCTTCAAAACGCATAATATCTAGTGGATGATTTAACACACTTGCAGCTTCTTGCAAGGTCGCTATTGTATGTTCTTTTAAAACGCCAGACATGTTAAGTAAAGTAACCTTCCTGCGTATAACAGTATCGTCAAAATCAGAAAGTTTGAACCCATTTTCACAATGAAATACATCACTTTCTTGAAACGCATCGAGTTCACTATCAGTAGCGGATCGATAATATTCATCCATATTGAATATACGTCTGAGGTTATTGAAATTTCTGAATAATAATATGTTACTGTCTATTATTGCTGTTAATTTTGGCCCAATAGTTAAACCGTTGTGCTCAGGGGCTGAAAATGTTTTTGTATTATCGAAAAAGAAAAAACTATTTGTAGCTGTTATCACTTGTCCTTTATCAAACTTTTGAATGTAAATGCGCTGACCATCTGTAGAACCTGTAAATAGAGCTTTAATTTTGTCTAGCCCAATATCATTAATATCTAAGGCTGTAATTGCTTTAGGAGAGATAAGGGCTTCTCCTAATGGTATATGTTGCTTAAAGCCAGGTATGATAAAATGTTCATTTTTATCAAGCTTATAGTCGGCAGAGTAATCCATCGGGTCAGGAGATGTTTCATAAAATGCTGCTATCATTTTCTCGAAAATCTGGTTAACTGTGTCCGACGTTTTTTTGTCCAAACATATTTTAACAACATCAGGAGTAATATCATCTTCTGTAAGGGCAAATAGTTCCATAATTAAACCTTTATGAATGTATGATCAGTAAGCTGTACAACCTTTAATCCTTTAACATTACCTTTTTGCAATGCCTTCTTAGATATTAAAACAAAAGAAACATTTGTATCATCTTCTGCCTCATAAAATTTATACCCTAAGAAAGATAAGATGGGATTAAAAGAGTAACTACCAGAAAAACCTATATAAACAAATAAACTGATATAGAAAAACACTGCCAACCAAATATTTTCAATCAGTTTATCATCAGTAATTAGAGGGAATAAATATGCTAGGAAATAATTAGTGATCTCCTTATTTGCAGGAGTAAGAGATGTTAAGTTAACATGGGTTTCGCTTACTCTTTTCTTAGCGATATGTAATGTCAACCAGCATAGCAAAAAACTTAAAATTGCCAGACTAAGACTAAAAAAACAATAAACCTTGCTTCCGTTAAGCCAAGCAACAAATGATAGCGTAATGCATACAGGGGCAACAGCGCTGGCTGTAAGTATATATTTTGCGATAAAGCTCAGCATAGAACCCTCCTTGCACTGTGTTTGTATACAGTATACGCATTTCCTTTTCAACTAGTAACCTTTAGTTTTGTAATTTACGGTTTTAACATGATTCTACCTAAGATTCAATCACATGGCCCAATATCTGAGGGTATTACAATTAACCCTATGGAGCAATGATGAACGGTTACAGTAGTGATAACTGGGCTGTATGATGAAGTTTGAGAGTTTATGTTTTTACAGACCTTCTTTTTGTATACTTGAATTCGATTTAAAACCCAGTTTCTCGTTCAGCATCTCCACCTGCTCTCCATCGAGTTCTTTAATCCACGACGAGTACACCCGGTAAACCATTTGGGCGTCCTCATGCCCCAACTGACTGGCGATGAATGACGGGTTAGCGCCTGCGGATAATGCCCAGCACGCGTAAGTGTGGCGCGTCTGATAGGGTGTTCTGCGGCGAATTCCGGCCTTTTTAACAGCGGCATCCCATCGATCACTTATCGACTGATTAGAAAAATATTTACCCGGTACTTTTTGTTTTAGCCCTGGCAGGAATACAAACTTGTGCTGTTGCGTTTCGCTGCTGCCGTACTCCCTGAAATGCTGAATAATATCTGTTCCCTCGCGATGGCCGGTGATGAGGTACTGCGCACGTAACACATCGAGAGCCGGAGCCAGCAGGGTGATCTCCCGATCTCCCGCTAGGGTTTTAGGTGGAACAAAATCCCCGAGCTTAGTCAGATTTCGCTGAACGTGTACAGTACCGGAAACCAGATCGACGTCATCCCACGACAGCGCAGCCAATTCACCGTGGCGTAGTCCGGTATTGATTGCGAATTGCCACATATTCCGGTCCTGTCCGCTATTAGACAAAATGTCCCTTGATTGTACATTAACTGCAAGATGAGCTTAAGATAAATGTAAATGATATAGTGTCGAAAATATATCAATGCATCTCTATATATCAGTTTATGTGATTATGTGAATAAAAAGCTTATGTTGCAACAGCATTTATTTATGAATAAAATAAATAATGTGATGCGTGTCTATATATTGCTATTGTTTTTGATTTGTAAATAATTTGTTTTGTCATTATTATGGTGGGGTAAACATCATACAGATTGTACGCTTCTCGAAAGAAAAAGGGAATTGCATGTCTATTTCGTTATTAACCGATGACCAAGTAATAAAACAGATTGCAGAAAAATTAGCCGATTATAAACATGTTCCAGCGATGGGAATGTGCTCTCAGCATGTAAAGAAATGGATCACCCAATTTCATGAAAGTGATAGGAGGTTCATTCTTGACGAAACTATTAGACTATTGGATATTGGTTATCTTTCTGAAGATAATTATAAGCATATATTAAAAGCAATAGCTGAATCTCGAGCTAATGTACCGTTCTTTAGAGAGTCATGCTTTTTAAATATTCAAAAGCAAGGTTCTAGCCAGAGTGAACTCATTAAGTCACTTAGTGATTTAGTTAGTGTTAAATTTAATGTTGTGACGAGGGAGTCAGAACGAGAATATGTAAGAAAGTTTAAGAGTTTTGTTTATATCGATGATGTGTCATTTTCTGGAAACAAAGCAATTACTGATTTGGCATGGTTAATAGATAGTTATGATCTCAGCAATATCAACGTAAGTGTTTATTTTTTTGCATCCCACACTTATGCCGATTACCACATTAAAAATAGAATTGAAAGTATCTTTTCCAATAGGAATATCAATGTTGTTATAAAAACCGGGAGCATGAGAAACGTTGAGAATAGAGTAAGTTACTCTTCAAGTTCAGGGGTTTTTTGGCCTAGGGATTATAGTGTTAATATACCTAGTGAATTTGCTGACTCCGAAATTTATACTGGCACATTAAGAACAGGCTATTCTCAAAACAAAAATTTTCAAGACGAGTCGACAAGAGATCGTTTAGAGGCCATACTAACAAAAGTTGGTTTTGACATATTGCTGAAAAGCAAGTCTCCAAGTGATGTTCTTAAACCACTTGGATTTTCAACTTTTAAGGGTGTAGGTTTTGGCGGTACAACATTTACTTACCGAAACTGTCCAAACAATACACCTTTAGCATTTTGGTGGGGTGATTATGAACTCACAGGTACATCTGCTTTAGACTGTTGGTATCCACTAATGAAACGTATCGTGTATAATCAGTAACTATGACTTATAGACTCTACTCTCACGATAATACAATTTTTTTCAGGAAAACCACCGAGAAATGGGGGGGGCTATCCAATATGGCCAAAGGATACCCACTCTTTTTGAATGATATCCCCATTCAGTCTAGCGAAATCCTCTACCAGGCATGCCGCTACCCTGATTACCCTGATATACAGAAGTTAATCATAACTCAGGGGAATCCTTATGAGGCAAAGCAAACGGCTAGGTCGTTTGAATCTAAAACGCGAAATGGTTGGGAAAAAAATCGTGTTTCGATTATGAAATGGTGCGTTTGCGTAAAACTTTGCCAGAACTGGGATACGTTCTTTGCATTGTTAGATAGTACTGGCGACTATGACATCGTTGAACACTCTGAGAAAGATCAATTCTGGGGCGCAAGTAAAGATCCGGAAGGTAACTTTTATGGTATGAATGTGTTAGGAAGAATTCTCATGGATGCAAGAGGAATGGCCAGGAAGAAGGGGATGAAAGGGTTTACAACGATTCCTCCATTACGCTTGGACAATTTTCTTCTCCTTGGTGAGAAAATTCGGGATGTAACATATGTCACACCACAACCTAAAACAGGGCAAAGCTTATCTCTGTTTTAGGTAGTTCAGATATTATCGATGGATAAGTCAAAATCAGCCCACTACGGCGGGTTTTCAGTTTGGTTTTCTTTCTCATAATATTCGTGGATTTGAGATCATTTCCCTTACCAATGAGGGTGATATGCAAGACTATATTATTTTCGGTCATGGTTATGAAGGCGAAGTCAGAGAGTATGACGATAATCTTGATGTCATCAGGGTTGTGTCAAAGCCCGTATTGATAAAGGCCGGTGATCCTACGCCAGCTAGTGCTGTACTGAGATCTTTCAATCTTCAGGTAGTTGTTATGCCTTGTCACGGAAAGTTTTATAATGTAGCCGCAGAAAGTTTGCCTACAGAAGACGAATTGAAAATAGCAATCATGCAAGAGAATCCATCTCCAGTACCTCAGAGGTAATTTAATTTTATAAGGTATTAATTGGAGATGGTTTTAATGTCAAAATATCTTATCTGAACCAAATAAAAACCCCGGCATATGCCGGGGGAATTATCAGGATTTTTCTTCGCAATTACATACCGAAATAGGGAACACTCGGGAGTTTTTAGGGTGAATGATGTAACTTTCCTGCGATCTGACCCATTAAACATGAGGCCGCGTCCCTGTGTCGGGAGCACTTAACTATATAAACCAACATGAAATGACTCGCTTCGCAGGTTTTCCATTTTGGGACTATCTACAGTGTTTAAAATGTAGCACTTATACATAAATCAACAAGTTAGCAACATTTCTTAATGATTTGTTTTTTATATTGTTCGCATACGATTAATAATTAATTAAATATAATTTAAGTAAAATTATAACCAATATTAATCTTTTTTAATTTATCCTAGGGTCTCTTACCTATATATACTTTTTTTATATACAGTTATTAATCCTGATGGATGGGAGGTTGTATGCATATTTCAGATAACCTCGTACCCGGTGCCGCTAACCATACCGGGGCTGTGCTGGTCTACGTTGAGCAGGGATGCGTACTCGGTGGTTTTGTTTTGATGGTTGACGAATTTGTCACGTCAATTTCAGCGCTTGAGGAAACAAGAAAGCTGGCAGGATTAACCCCGACATCTTTTAGCCGTTCGCAAACTGATTTATAATAATCACCGCAGGACTAAACAAAAAACTCTTCTCACTCCTTCAGCTCGGTTTTGAATACTGGACTCCGTCCGGTGGTTCTATTACTGCCGCTGAAAAATCCTATCTGAGCGGATACGTCCGCTACCTGATTGCCCTGGCTGGCTATGCTGAATTCATAGAGGAAACGGCAGAAATCTACGCTCAACGCGTGGCATCACGCCGCGTGAATGGCACCGCACTTACTAAATCATTCGAATCGTACCGGAAGTGGGCGACAGTTGAAGCCGGGTTCTATGACGAATTTATCCTCCCTGATAACACTCGCCGTCGTGAGGCGCGTTCTATCTCGTTCGCAAAAATGGGCGAGGATGAATTTAACGAGCTGTATAAAGCCGTCCTCAATGTGCTGTGGAACCATATCCTTTATCGCTCATTCAAGGACGCTGTCAAGGCCGAAAACGCTGCCGCCCAATTGCTGGAGTATGCAGCATGAAAAAGATCGATCTACGTAAACAAGCCCGTGGCCGCGAATGCACCGTTCGCATCCCCGGTCACTGTAATTTCAATCCTGAAACCAGCGTGCTGGCTCATTATCGCCTAGCAGGAACGTGTGGAGCTGCCTGTAAGCCGGACGATATGCAGGGCGCTATTGCTTGTGACGGCTGCCATGGTGTTATAGACGGACGAGTTAAAACCAAAGAGTACAGCTACGAGGAATTGCGCCTCATGCATGCTGAGGGCGTATTCAGAACGTTGGAGATATGGCGGCGGGAGGGGTTTATTCGATGAGCTCACTACGTCAAAGAAGGGCGCACCAATCTGCGCTGGAGCATGCAGCCACTGCGCCGAATAAACGCTGGCTTGGCAAATCAACACTACTCACTGGTATTCAGTCAGCCTGGATCAAATCACTGCTCTGTGTTTGGGGAGAAAGTATTCGCGGCGGAATAGCGCCAAGAACACCGACAACCCACGCTTGCTGGCGGTCGCTAAAGGGCATGCACTGGTCTGATGCCGCGCTCGAACGTTTTACAGAGGCGCTGAATCAGGCGAGAGATGAGGGGTTTAAAGGCGAGCTGGCATTAAAGCGCGCTCACGCGATTCTCTGGCCAAAACAGCCTGCCTGCATCATCGACGAAGCTATAACGAACGATGATGCAGATTTTATGGAGCGGTGTGTGCTGGAGGCGTTCGAAACAACGGATCCGGTTTACGTGATCGGGGTCAGGTACTATACGACGAGAAAAAAATCTCGGATCTGACCCGGGATATTCAGCAGATTGCCCCCTGGCTGACGCTGGACGAGGCAAGAAAGCGAGTGCGCTGGTGTGTTGAGATATTCAGGGCGCGCGTTTATCTGGAGGCACGCCGTCAGTTACGCACTGATTAAGCGAAGTCACGATCCGGGTAAACGTATTCCTAAAAGACCGTACTGGCAGTATGTTTCCATACTGCCATAGCGCATCATGAAAAAACCTCTAAGGAATAGGGTTTAACATGAAAAAAATAACATTGTGTTGTTTGTGTGTTCTGGCGCTATCCGGCTGCACTGTTCAAAAACAGATGACGCCTGTCGGTGGAAGCAAAGCTGACGGGACAATTAGAATGGGCTATCACATTGGCGATAGCTACGGCGCGTTTGAAAAAGCGAATGTAGATTTGATGCAGGGGCAATCGCTGGCCGCGCAAAAATGCAGGGTTTGGGGGTACGACGGTGCTGAGGCTTTTGGCGGGCAAACGTCACAATGTACAGACCCTAGCCCAATGGGGTGCAGACAAGCGGACGTGTACATTGAGTATCAATGTACAGGGGGTAAAGCCTCGCAGAATTAATACTATGGGACGGCCTGAACCAGATGGCGATACCCCAAATTAGCTAGAAGTGCTTATTAGTGAAAAAACCGTTGAAAACGGGCCAGTAAAGTGAATAATTTATCTATGCTTGGCAGAGCTGCGCCACGATGGCAGCGACGAAAAGCGAACAATCTGAACATAACGAGAACTCCGCCAGCGCGGGGTTTTTGCTTTCCGGCGATCCGACAGGGGTATTCGCGAACGTGCTACGGCACAGTACCCCTGTTAGATCGTCAAACTGCAATTAGCACGCAAAATCCAAAGAATCATAAGTTTCAAAATTTCAAGTACATGATTTAAATGCTATATTGAAATTCATCGTATACCTAATGAATAGGACTAAGTATGTCGTGGCAGGGCGTGCCGTTCAAACTTTTAGAAGCCGGTAATGTTGACCAGTTATTTTTGAAATTATCTTCTTTACCTAAGCTCACTATTGATACCCCAACAGATTACAACCAACTAGCCCTCACTGTTGGTGCTACTTTCTTGGGGGGTATTATTCCCGCTTTAATTGCTTGGCGAACGTTCCATGTGAACGCTAAAAACGTCAAGAAAGAACGTCAGGAACAGCAGAAATTTCTACAGGCTGAGCGAGCAAAACAACACATTTTTATGATGGGAGAAAGGTCTTCACAGTTTTCCTCGTTAAAAGAAGATCGCGAATTACAGACTTCTATTGCTCAAAAAACAATTAATGCTCAAGTTATTTCTTCGAATAGACAAAATTGGATTAATGAATTAAGGTTGAATTCAGCAGATTTTTGTGCGCTTGCATTTAATCATTACAATATAAAAGTTGATTATTTGCTTTCTCTTCATAAACACCAAGACACAACAAAGGATTTCGAAAGCTCTGCTCACCCGGAAACAATGTTCGAAATATGTAAAGAAGCTAATGCAGAGTTTTCAAATGCGCTGGATGAACTTAGAAAATCGCAAAACAAAATTGATAAAACGGCCTTCCTAATTCTTTTAAGTCTTAATCATGATGAAAAAGAAACGCAGGAGGTTGATTCCTTAATTCGTTTTATTAATATGACTGCCGATGAATTAGTTGTGGATGTTGATAGTGGCCAAATAAAAAACTCTAAAGACACCTATGTTAAGCTAATTAAATTGACCGATAAATTCATGGCGGTAATAAGGAGTATTCTAAAACGAGAATGGAATAGGGTGAAGCTATGTGAGTAAAAATGTGTATTCCAATATATTACAGCGTAATAAGTAAGTGTGTGGCCCATAAATGGCCTCATAATCCCTAGATTTTTTCTACACTCATAAAAACAATAAGTTAGTTAATTTTTTCTTATTTATGGTTTATATAATGCCGCATATACCAAGTTGGTGGGGATTTATGTTGGAGCTGTACCGCTCGCATAAAACCTCGTTTGATATTTTTCTGTTGGTTGTATTGGGTGTAATCGTTCGGTTTTTTTATTGGGGCGGTAGGCTCAGGGAATGTTGTGGTGACGTCTTGATCGGAACCGTGATCATGACGTTTGCAGCGGCGCACCTCCCAAACGTAACAGTGACCATCCCACAACTAGGGGTTGTCACGTTAAGCCACAGCGAGATCGCATTTGTGATTGGCATGTTGGGTTACAAGGGGATTAAGGCTGTTATTTTTTGGGGATTGAAAAACCGGTTCGGCATCGATTTGCGCGAGCGAATAGCGCAACGAAAAAGTAGCAACTAACCAGCCTCGCTAAATGCGGGGCTTTTTTATGGGGAAAAATAATGGTCTATAAATTTAGCAGTCGAAGTGAATCACACCTGGCTGGAGTCAATGCTGATTTAGTCAAGCTGGCCCGCGTAGCGCTTTCACTATCCACGGTGGATTTCGCTATTACTGAGGGGCTGCGCACTAAAAAACGGCAGCGGGCACTGGTTGACGCTGGCAAAAGCCAGACGATGAAAAGCCGACACATCACCGGGCATGCAATCGACGTCTACGCGTATCCAGCAGGTGAGGCTTCCGGCTCATGGGATTGGAAATATTACGAGCAAATCGCTAAAGCGTTTCGCTTGGCGAGCCTGCAAACAGGTATTCCGGTTGAATGGGGCGGCGAGTGGAGAGCGCTGAAAGACGGTCCGCATTTTCAGCTACCTACAGCCATGTACCCCGGATACTCAATTTTATAAAATCCTGTGAAGTGGTGTTGGCCAACATGCAAAACCAGTGAATTATGCTGATTTAGCAGATGGGTAATTCGCCGTTTTCAAGGGATAATACTTTTTAGCAAAGTATAAAATTCTGTTTGAGGAATACATGAAGAAAAGTCTTTTTGCGCTGGCCATGTTGGTGGCGCTGAGTGGTTGCACGCACACGACCTACACCGAGGCGACGCGCGCGGACGGTTCGACGGTGAAACACGTAGCTATCGCGCCAGGTACTAAAATTACAACTGCTGCTGGTGGGGGTATTGACTCAACTAGTGTGAGAATCCCTTGCCCAGCTAAGTGACCAGTGCTATGTGCTGTCACGATGAAATTTGATATATTGTTGGGGGAGTTTTCTTGATCTAATCATAATCATAAACGTAAAGGAGAACGTGATGGCATCCTACAGAATTAAAGCTGCTGGCGAACATAGTCATGTCCTAGAATCTGTAATGAACCGAGTCTATGATATTGCATCAAAGAAAGATGACAAAGATGTTCTCATTCTAGTGTCGCAGTTACAGAATGCAAAAAATAATAAAAAAATTGAACAGATACTTGGTTCGACAATGTATGAGTCATTAGTGAAAAGAAAAGATAGAGTTGTTGGGATTGCTGATGTAAATGTAGAATTTCACCCTTATGCTTATATCTCAAACTCTCCATATCGCGGAAACAACAAGACACTTGTCGTTTTAAACCCAAGTATTTCCGACTTAGAAACCAAGGTTAGTAAGTTGCATAAAACTACGGATTTAATCGTTGTTGAAATGCATTCTGATGGTGAGCTTGATAAGTGGGTTGATGATAATCAAGCCAAAGAACTGTAGTCTGTATTTATTACAAGGGTTAACCGCTTTAAGGCAGTTATCTATTACCTCTAGACAGCATTAAATCACGTTTTATGCAGAGGTGGCAGATGGAAGTATCAACTGTGTATCACTTTTGGCGATGGCTTTGTTGATTTAACCTGAGCTACAACTTACGGTTTAGTGGGTTACTTCAGAACGCCTTCATAAGGCGTTCTGATCGTTAGAATCAGGGAAAAGTGATAGGTAATCCGAATCGCTGTGCAGTAAAGGCCGCGCCTACAGTAATGACCGAACTCGTGATGGTTCGCAAAGCATCGACGCTTCCGCCTTTTACGGCATCACCTAGTTGTTTCCCAAATGAGGGTTGAGAGTCCAGACTGGTTGGAACCTTTTTTAGGCATTCCAGCCCCTTTGCTGTTAAAACGGTACCATAGAACGAAAAACGATCGCTTGATACTGATGTGATATATCCAGCCTCTTTAATCCATGTAGCAGAATCAGATACAAATTGACATCCAAAGAAATTATCAGCTACTTCATCAACAGGATTATTTGGGGAGGTAAGTGGTGTTAGATAGTCTTCAAAATTAATCTGAAGGGGTTGTGGAAATGAATCATATAAAGCTGAAAAAATTCGTCCAGTAATTTCGTTAAATTTATAAATGTTGGGCTGAGACACAATTTATTCCTTAAAAAATATGCAGGTTAAAACTTGTTGAGAATGGGCTTATACAAAAAAATTCAGTGGCCAGCACTCAGCGCGGACTCTGCGTAGTGATTATTGGATGGTGGGCGACCACCGCCAGTTGGAGCTGGCGGCAGTCATTCATACCCACAGGGTGCCGTGGATAGAACCGAGGCCCGCTTGCCTGCGCAGGCGGTGCCGATAATAAACGGGTAAATCATGGCTGAACAGATATTAGTCATCTTTAAAAACATTTCAGAACTGAATGGTTACGAAAGAAATACGCGCACACATTCAGAGGAACAGATAGAACAGATCGCCGCCAGCATTCAGGAATACGGCTGGACCAATCCGGTACTCATTGACGAGGACGGCGTGATCATTGCGGGCCATGGGCGATGCGCCGCTGCTGAATCGCTGGCGCTTGAGCAGGTGCCAACAATTACCCTGACGGGATTAACGGACCAGCAAAAACGTGCATACCGCATCGCAGATAACAAGCTGCCGTTAAATGCCGGGTGGGATGAAGAACTGTTAAAAATGGAGCTGGATTTGCTGAATGAGGAGGGCGCGAATCTAAGTTTCATCGGATTTTCTGATGATGAGTTAAGCGCCTTGCTAACTGGCGAAAGCGTGACAATCGATTTTGATGACGATGAAGACACACCGGGTGTTGATATCGATTACATGACATTTTGTAGGAAAAGGATTCCGTTGTCGGATATCGAGGCATCGGCACTAATGTCCCGGCTGGAGTCGTTCGTTGAAAAAAATGGCTCACTGTTCGGTTTCGTAACGCAACTGCTTACGGAGGGTGCTGATGCTTGATTTAAACGCAGATATTACCCCGCTATACGGTGCCAAATATAACCCTCGCCACATTGACGATAAGGAGCTGGAGCTGCTGGCAGATAGCATCAAGTTTCTTGGCCTAGTGAAACCTCTCATCGCTCGCGGCGATTTGCTGGTGGCCGGGCATCAACGAACTAAAGCGCTGCAGCGTTTAGGCATTAACACGGCAGCGGTTTATAAATTGCCGAGAGAAACGACCGTTTACGATGAAATCCGTTTTAACCAGTTGCACAACGGCACGGATAGCTGGACGTGTAAATCCACTCACTTCAAATCTGGAAAGAGCTTCGCACAAAATAATTTTTAGGAATTTGGGGGGGAGATTTTGGGGGCAAAAATGCTCTTGGGGGCATGAATGGGGGCATCGAAAAGGCTGCATATGTCCACTATACATTCTTATTAACTCACTGATTTTAAATGATTCTTATAATTTACAATTACATAAAAATTCTGATAGTATACCCCCCTATAGTATATGGAGGGCGTATGCCGCATTCACCCGAAGATAAAAAACGCATTCTCACTCGTGTACGCCGTATTCGCGGTCAGGTTGATGCGCTTGAGCGCGCACTGGAATCTGGCGAACCATGCCTGTCGATCCTGCAACAAATTGCCGCCGTACGCGGCGCATCCAATGGTCTGATGGGCGAAATGGTTGAGATCCACCTGAAAGATGAACTGGTCAGTGGGGAGACAACACCAGACCAGCGAGCTGTGCGCATGGCTGAGATCGGCCATCTTCTGCGTGCTTATCTAAAATAACACCATCACCTTGCAATAATGGGAAGAGACAAATGAAATCACGTGCAGCAGTTGCATTTGGCCCCGGCCAACCGTTAAAAATTGTTGAAATCGACGTCGCACCACCAAAGAAAGGTGAAGTGCTTGTTAAAATTACCCACACCGGCGTGTGCCATACTGATGCTTTTACCCTCTCAGGCGACGATCCGGAAGGCGTGTTCCCGGCGGTACTGGGCCATGAAGGCGGCGGCATTGTGGTTGAAGTGGGGGAAGGCGTCACCAGCCTGAAACCGGGCGATCATGTGATCCCGCTGTACACCGCAGAGTGCGGCGAGTGCAAGTTCTGTAAATCGGGTAAAACTAACTTGTGTCAGGCCGTGCGGGCGACACAGGGCAAAGGTCTGATGCCTGATGGCACAACGCGCTTCTCGTATAACGGCGAGCCGATTTATCACTATATGGGCACCAGTACCTTCAGCGAATATACCGTTTGCGCAGAGATCTCGCTGGCGAAGGTTAACGCGCAGGCTCCGCTGGATAAAGTGTGTCTGCTGGGATGTGGCGTGACCACCGGTATCGGAGCGGTCCATAACACCGCGAAAGTGAAGGAAGGCGATACCGTAGCCGTATTTGGTCTGGGCGGTATTGGCCTGGCGGTGATTCAGGGCGCGGTGCAGGCAAAAGCCGGGCGTATTCTGGCTGTTGATACCAATCCGGAGAAATTCAAATTGGCTGGTGAAATGGGCGCGACCGATTTCATCAACCCGAACGATTACGATAAGCCGGTACAGGACGTGATTGTTGAGCTCACCGACGGTGGCGTGGACTTTAGCTTTGAGTGTATCGGCAACGTTAACGTGATGCGTGCGGCGCTGGAGTGTTGCCATAAAGGGTGGGGCGAAAGCATCATCATTGGCGTGGCGGGTGCCGGTCAGGAGATCAAAACACGTCCGTTCCAGTTAGTAACCGGTCGCGTGTGGCGTGGTTCCGCGTTTGGCGGCGTAAAAGGGCGCACTCAGTTGCCGGGTATGGTCGAAGAAGCAATGAGCGGAAAAATTCAGTTAGATCCGTTTATTACGCATCGCCTGCCTCTGGAGCAGATTAACGAAGCGTTCGATTTAATGCATCAGGGTAAATCCATCCGTACCGTTATCCATTTTGGTGATAACTGATTCATTGGCCAGCGGATTTCACCGCTGGCACTTTCCTGAATTTTTTAGAATTATGTTGTGAAAGTGTGACGAATCCGGCGCTTTTCACGGTAAGTAAACTTCCCGGATTGCCGATGACTATCTAACGGGCGTGTTTTCACGCATAAACCCTACAAGAGAGTCGACGGTCATGGACAACACTACATCGATGCAAGCCCTGCATAAACTGGGCTTTCTGCATCAAATCCGGCTGGTTCCGCTGTTTTCCTCCATTCTCGGTGGCATCCTTCTGCTATTCGCCTTAAGTTCCGGGCTGGCAGGTTATTTTCTTATGCAGGCCGATCGCGATCAGCGCGATGTAACCGATGAGATTCAGGTCCGGATGGGGTTATCTAACAGCTCTAACCACTTACGCACCGCGCGTATCAACATGATCCATGCTGGTGCGGCGAGCCGTATTGCTGAAATGGATGACATGAAGGCCAATATTGCCGAGGCAGAAAAACGTATTAAGCAATCGCAGGACGGTTTCAATACTTATATGGCTCGTGCGGTGAAAACTACTGCCGGAGAGGCGTTAGACGCTGAACTGAGCGCCAATTTCAAAGCCTATATCGATGGCTTACAGCCTATGCTCAAGTACGCTAAAAACGGCATGTTCGAGGCGATCATCAACCATGAAAATGAACAGGCCAGACCGCTGGACTCTGCTTACAACAAGGTATTGTTAAAGGCGATCGATATTCGTACCGCCAGGGCGAATCAGTTAAGCGAACAGGCGCACCAACGTACACAGCTTGGCATGGCCTTTATGCTGGGGGCATTCGTTCTTGCGCTGGCACTGACCGTGATGACGTTTATTGTTCTGCGCCGTACCGTTATTCATCCTCTGTTACGTGCGGCCCAGCGCATTGAGCAAATTTCAGAAGGGGACCTGACAATGCCAGAGGAACCCACTGGGCGCAGCGAAATTGGGCGCCTGAGCCGTCATCTGCAGACAATGCAACGGTCGCTGGCGAAAACAGTGGGCACGGTACGTCAGGGCGCGGAAGAAATCTACCGCGGTACCAGTGAGATTTCGGCGGGTAATACCGATCTGTCTTCACGTACCGAACAACAGGCCGCGGCGATTGAACAAACGGCGGCCAGCATGGAAGAGCTGACGGCTACGGTGAAGCAAAACGCCGACAACGCGCATCATGCGAGTACGCTGGCGGAAGATGCGTCCGGCAAGGCCAGCCGGGGCGGTCAGATGGTTTCTGGCGTGGTTAAAACCATGGGCAATATCTCAACCAGCTCGAAGAAAATCTCTGAAATTACCGCCGTTATTAACAGCATTGCCTTCCAGACCAATATCCTGGCGCTGAACGCGGCGGTTGAGGCGGCGCGGGCAGGAGAGCAGGGGCGTGGGTTTGCAGTGGTGGCTAGTGAGGTCCGTACGCTGGCAAGCCGCAGCGCTCAGGCGGCAAAAGAGATTGAAGGATTGATCAGCGAATCAGTCCGACTGATTGACCAGGGTTCCGGAGAAGTGGTCGCTGCGGGCAATACGATGACGGATATTGTCGATGCGGTAAAACGCGTGACCGACATTATGCTGGAAATTGCGGCGGCCTCTGATGAACAAAGCCGGGGCATCGTCCAGGTAAGCCAGGCGATTTCAGAGATGGATAAGGTCACGCAGCAAAACGCCTCATTGGTTGAAGAAGCATCGGCTGCTGCGGCCTCTCTTGAAGAGCAGGCCGCACGCTTAACGGAAGCCGTCGGCACATTCCGTTTAACCGGGACAAGCGCAATTAGACGCGTTACACCTGCCGTTCATCCATCGGTTTCACTGCCAAAATCAAACACGGTAAATACGGATAACTGGGAAACATTCTGACAGGCCAGCCATCCGGTAATACGATCCTTTGTATTACCGGATTTACTATCTATTTGTACGTGGCACTAATAGTTCCCGCTGCGGTGAACGCGCCAGGGGTGTAGTCATCGCAGGTACTGTTATTGCTGGCGGAGGTGCAGGTGAGTAACCCGGCCATGGTGATATCTTTCGCCGTTACGATGGAACCAAAGTCGATGGACACTGAAGAATTTGTGTCATTCGCCGACAGATATTGCCGGGACGATCCCTCGTAAGAAACCGCCACTCCCCGTCCGCCCGCTGCTGAGGTGCCAGTTGTGGTATTGGCGAGAATAGACAACCCGCTATTATCATAAGCCGCTTTGGTCGACGTCAGTTTAAGGGTAACCCCTGAAGCATTAACGCAGTTGCTATTTTTCAAGGTGAAGGTTTTTCGTGGTTTGTCATTACCCACATCGCCAAAGTCGATGGTGGTGGGGGATACGGATAAATTACAGGTTGGCGTGGCGAATTTTACGGTGAATGAAGATGCGTTTACTGTAGCGACAACCTGTTGACTACTTACATCTTCATTCCCTGCTTTAAACCTGCCTACTTCACCATTTATAACAGGATGCGCTTCACCATTACCTATTGAGGAAACCACCCCACGCTGCCAAACTTCGATGTATAATCCAACAGGAAAACCTCCTTCTGCGGCATTATCGATCTCACGTGTCCAACTCGTATTAGACGGAATGTAAGCTGTATAAGTAGCATTAATAGAATTAGCTATGTAAATGTTATAATATATTCCAGGTATGCTCGTTGGAAAAAAAACTCTGTTGTAGCTATATTTTGTACTACCACTGGTGCTGGTATAACTATCGTATTGCGTACCGCTTGTTGCTGTGGATCTTCCATAAAAATCAGAACCATCATTACCTGTATTACAAGTTATGTGACCATATTCTCCCGCACTGAGCGTCCCCAATAGCACGGGTGTTGTACTGGATGGGTTATAATTATTCACGGCTAACGTTCCCGCGCTTACCGTGCTGGTATTAATTTTGTCAAAATAACACTCCTTAGCCTGCACCTGATATGAATAAATTCCGTTCAACAGCAATGCCACAAAAGAAATTGATCGTGAAATCATCGTGCTCATATTAACCTGCCGTTTATCCATTATTTGTAGCTCACGCTGATTTGCACCTGACTTAATACGCCACCTGGAGTGACCGTTTTTGCTGAATCCACTTTTTGAAAACGAGCCGAAAGGGTGATATCAGAATAGGTAGTGGTTGAACCTTTATAGTTAACAATATTGACGGCAGAGGTATTGTCTTTATTAAGCACATTAATAGCAACTGGACTTGTTCTCCCCTCAAAGACCACAACGCCCACGTTTCCCGCTGCAGTCATCGGACCGGTATATTCATTCGGGAATATCTGATTACCGGTGAGTTGCGCTTTTTGCGGCTTAAAGCTCAACACCAGCGTTTTGGCGAGAGAGCCTGAATCACAGCGGAAGCTAATCTTCAGGGGCTGTGTGGGGACGTTACCCTTCGTTGTTGCTGATAAATTCGCCCATGCGCCGCCAGCGGCGAACTCGCTCGCGTCTAAGTCGCCCAAATCAACATCGGAGGCGGTGATGTCACAGCTACCAGTAACCAACTCCGCCTTAACCGTTAATACATTTGTATTGGTACTGTTCGCGGCCCATAGCGGCGTGGATATCAGCAATAAGGCTATTGGTATAAATTTCATGGTGGCTCCTACTGATAGGTGGTGGTGAACGTCAACGAACCGTTGAAGGTGCCACTTGTCGCGGTGGTTGAGTAAGACGTTGGACGCAGAGATAAAACCAGGTTCAGGGCCTTATTGGTGCGCTCAGTTGAGGTCCAGTCAAACGGCGTACTGCTATTGAGAACTAACAGAGAATTTGGGGAGCCAGAACGATACAAAACTGCTGCGGCCCCGTTATTCCCACCATAGAGTTCGGTTGGATAGCCGTTGTACCACGAAGAGGCTTTAATACCCGTTTTCATCCAGGTAACCGTCTGGTTTGTACTGGATCCGATCGTGCAGTTGCTGTACTGCAACGAAAAATCTTTCAGCGTATTAGCGCCCTGAGCTTCCAGTTCTGCGCGGGTTAATACACCAAAATCAATGGTCTGGTTCACCGCTTTGCTTGAACCAACAACAATATTGACGGTGCAGGTCATAGCAAGCAAATTGGCTTTAAAGTTAACCACGACATCTGCCGCAAAGAGATGTGGGCTGCATAATAGAAAAGAAACAAGCATTACCTGGCGCATAAGCTATTTCCCGGCTCCTGGCATCTGGCAAATTAACGTCTCCAGACGAATTGATTTTCCGATCATCGCGGGCGCGTCAGGGATCTGGTAGCTCACATCGCAGTAGCTTGCGGCGTCGCTCCCCCAAATAACCTTCAGGCTGCCACGTTGTTCGATCCCGCGTAAAAAGGCGCGGCCCGCCTGACCCATTGCGCCAACGGATTCTCCCTGTTCATTGAGAATGTTCGCGCCCAATGGAATGAAACTGTTATCGCTACGTCTGAGCGTGACAAACACCGATTGACCTTGCTGGGTGGCGAAGGTGACTTTCACCACGGCGCCATCGCGCGGAACCACGGCGGCGGAGGTGTTTTTCACTTCGACGTCTGCCTTGATGGTGCTGAGATCCAGCCCGACGGTATTCTCGGCATAAGGCGAAAGACTGGTGGCAACTGCATATCCGGCACTGTCAATCTCACCATACCCATTGGTGGTGGTCGCGCCATCTGCACCTTGCGCTTCAATAAGGGCTATGGCGCTTTGTGCGTTGACATTACCCGGTAACAGCGTCAATCCACCGCTGTGTAACAGCACACCGCCGTTATTGTTTAGGGAATACTGCTGGTTATGATTTTTATCGACTGTAGCGGAAACGCTGGTCGCTCCATGCGCGCCGTTATAGGTGGAATATCCGCTGACGGAATAGGTGTCTTCTCCCTGGCTGGCCTGGTTAGCGGTAGTACTGAGGCTGTAGTTCCATTTATTGTTGCTACTGTTACCACTGGCCGTACTGGTGAAACCATTGTTGCCGCTAAAGTCGCTATTGGCGCTGAGGTTCAGACTGGAGAATGCTGGTTGATCGTTTTGAGCGTTGCTACCAAAAGGAATACTCAACCCAACGTACAGGCTGTCATCTTCATCACCCCATTCGTTATAACTACGCTGCAGCGAGATATTCCACGAGATGGTGCGGAAAGTATTGCTGTAGCCCAGCGAATACTGAGACGTTTTGTCTGAGCTACCCCAATAACTCGTCCAGGTGCCGCTGAGATAGAATGAGCCGTAATCCTCTCCGTTGAGGACAATAGGTTGATTGACGTTAGCCTGAAGCTCATTTTTGGAATGACTGTAGCTGTTGCGATACGCATCGTTACGGTTAGTATCGTGATCGTCGCTATAACTATCGATGCTATTTTGCAAAGAGATGACGTCATTAAGCGAGAGGTAATCTTTGGTGCTGTATCGATAGGCGCTAAAGCTGAAATTGGTCTGTGTTGCGTCCAGCACATTACTGTAGCTTACACGGTAACTCTGCCCCTGCAGAGCGCCAATATCTTCAAGTGAAGCACGAGAGTGGATAACATCGACTGCGATAGCACCAAGACGCGTATTCATCGCCAGACCCAGCATCCCCGCCAGATAGTCTTCTTCCATTGACTGTATGCCGCCATACAGCGTGAAAATATCGCTCAGTCCATAATTACCGTTCGTGGTGAGCACCCATGGGGAGTCGCTGTTGTCATTGTTGTCTAATGTCCCAACGGCAAAATCCCAGTCAACTTCACCCTTGGTCATTAACTGAGCAACAGAGGCATACGGTACGGTGAATAACCGTTTTGACCCATCAGCTTCTTCCACGGTAACGTCGAGGTCAGCGCCGTTGATTGCCACATAATAATCCTTCAGAGCAAAAGGACCTGGCGGAACGGTGGTTTCATAGATGATGCGCGACTGCTGTCGTACGGTAATTTTGGCATTACTGTTGGCCACGCCGTTGATGACGGGAACGTAGCGACCATCATGCGGATCCATGCGTTTGTCGTTATACAGATGTATGCCTTTAATGCCGATACTATCCAGTACTTCGCTGCGAGAGGTGACCTGGCCCAGTTCCATTTGTGCCCGCATAGGGGGTAAATCCCGTGCTAAATAGAGATCGTAGCTGTCCCAGGTTGCACTATCGTCTTTTGTCCAGTTCAGCGCGCCGCTGGAACGTAACCGCCATGCTCCAAGGTTGAGACCATAGCCGAGCCCCAGATAACCACTGTCAGAGGCGCTACCGTCATTTTCACTGTGATAACCGCCGAAGCTCCAGTTCAGTATTGCAGCAGGAATACCGGCATCCCAGCGTGCGGGGTTGACATAACCCGCAGGGTGGCTGACGAGAAACAGTTGCGGAATTGTGAGCATCAGGATCTGTGAATTAGGATCGTAACTCACGCTGGATGAGGGGTAATAATCCGCCAGGATATAGCATTGCGATTCACCTTCGTCCGCATCTGCCGTGGGGAGTTTGCTTACATCAACGTTTGCTTCATCGAGCACCTCACGAGTCAGGCAGGGAGACGCGTTCGGGGTGTGGTTGTCAATAAACTGGATCTTTGCAGTTTGCTGTTGCTCACCGTTAATCCAAACTGAGACGGTATATATACCGGGTTTCACCGGGTTGCCGCGTGCATATTGTGACACGTCGATTGCCGATTTTTTACCTGCATTGCTGAAGATAAAGTCATCGTTGAATTCAATGTAATTATCGTCAGCAAAACCTGTCTGACAAATAGCCAATAATACCCATACTGAGGTCGCTAACCGGTGTTTTGACATTGACATAGAGCAATCCTTGCACGCGTTTTTTTATTTATCCGTTACGTCAACGTTAGCCCCGTAATCATTGACTGCTGTCCATGAAACGGATTCTAGCCGGGGAGTGGTGAGCGTTTTCACTTCATAGCTGGCGCTGGAAAAAGGGGCGACCATGTCGGGCTCAATTTTGTATTTTTTCCCCCCGGAAGTGATGTTAGCGCCAACAAGCGAAACAAAATAAGGAGAGTCATTTTTCGCCGTCGCCCAAATTTGTTTACCTTGGTTTGCAAGGCTCCATTTCAGATGTTGGATTGCGTCATCCGCCGAACCAGGAAGGGATGCGGGGCGATAAAAAACCTTGATGCGGGTTTTCAGCGCGATCTGCAGCTGATTTGATTTAGCGGCATCTTTATTTTTTCCGGGGATTTCAAGTGCATTAAACCAATACACGCTTTCACGATCGGTGGGTAACGGTTGCCCGTCCCAGTTTAAGCGTACGGTCAGTCCCTGTTTAGGATCGACCCGACTGACTGGGGGGGAGGCGATAAAAGGAACGTTTAAGGTTTGCGGATCAACATCTTCATGACCATCGTCTAACCAGGACTGGACTAATAAAGGTTGTTGCCCCTGATTAACCATTTTAATTAGTGCCTCCTTCGCGTCGGAAGGGTAAATAACACGGGTAGCGTTAATCACTATGCTGGCGACTGACGAATAGCTAAAAGAGATAGCGGCAGAAAATATAATTAATCTGAATGTATTTTGTGGAATCATATCATTTGTGTCTTGGTTAAATAGCTGCAACCTTGAATTAAAGTTGCAGCAGAGTTATTAACTAATGTTGATCTTATACAGCTTGTTAGGGGTAGGTTGTTACAAAGGTGGTATTCGCTTTCACTACACCAACAGTCGGCGTACCAGAACCTGAGTAGATATAACCGACGGTATAATTAAATACTGCACCGTTGGTGGTATCGTAAGTGGCTTCAGATTGCGGTGTGGCTGATGTAAAATCGATAATGGTACTGGTTGCGGTATCTTCTACCTGGAAACCCGCATCTTTATCTCCTGCGGCAGCGTTTAACAATGCTTTGCTGGTGCTATTGTAATTACCGGTTGTTGAAAATTGCCCTTTTACTTTACCACCCGCTGGTTCAGTGGCGCCGTTTTTAACGGTGATCTGAAATTTGGTTTTCATCGCAGGACTACTGACAGCCGCTTGCATCGCAGGAACAGTGATATCTGGCAGTTTGACCTCTTTGGAAGCAGAAATACCATCAATACTGACATCACAGGTTGATGATGTAATATTTCCTGAAAAATCAATGTTTGCAGAATCAGAACCAGCCGCTTGGGCCTGAAAAGTAGCACCTGCGACCAGAAGCGCTACTGCGCTTAAACAATTAACAAATTTCACGTTATTTTCCTTAATAACAAATTAAATGGCGAAAACATTATATGTCGTGAGATTCTGACTGAATAGCGGGTGAAGCTGAGGTTAGTGTTTTTTAAGAATTTGTTTAGAGGTAATAGCTAATTATTTAATGTAATATGAAATTAACTTAATTGGATTGATTTTTTATTCTTCATTGAATTCCAAGAAGAAATTTTTAGATGTAAGTTTGTGTCGGGGATTTCGTCCGCCATTATTCGACAGAGATATCATCAATAATAAGTGTTGCTTAAATTGCTTTTAAGAAAAAATACGCTTTTAGCTGTGTTTTATGACGGTTTCACCGTCCATATATTGAACATTTACATGAATTGGGCCTGTAGGTACTAACAGGCCCAATCATCAATACGATTAAACAGGTACGGTTTTGCGTATTGCGGCGATAAGGATCTGCGCGGCCTGAGAGAGTTGCACATCGACACGAGTAAGAATCCCGATGGGTTCACCCGCCCCGTGGGTAGGTATCGGCAACGATACCAGCGTCGCCTGGCGTAAATCCTCTCTAACCGCACCTGAAGGGACAAACCATACATAGTCGTAATCAACCGTCAGTTGGCGGGAGAGCGATGCTGACAGTGTTTCAATGCAGCCAGGCGGCATTTTACAGCCCTGACTTTGCAACAATGCTTCTGCGTGCTGGCGAGGCGCGGTTCCTTTTGGCGAAATCACCACCGGCCACTCCATTACCCGACTTAACGTAATGGTTTCCTGCAACAACGGGTGGTTAGGGCGCACGACCAGTTTAAGTGATTCCAGAAACAACAATTCATAATTCAGACCGACCATCAATTCCGGATCGGCCATACGACCAATGCCAAGGTCGATTTCCCCGGATTTTAAACCTGCCAGAATCATCGGATTGCTCATGGTGGCGACTTGTAGCGTGGTCTCCATTTGCTGCTTGTGGAAAGGACCAATTACCGCAGGCAGAATGCCCAGTGCCGCGGTGGGTAAGGCCCCAATCCGTACGACATCAGTCTGCGATTCTTCGCGCTGATTTAACGCTTGCCCGGCAGTGTTGAGCGCATCCAGCACTCTTACCGCGTGGGTAAGAAACTGCTCTCCTGGCAGCGTTAACTGCGCGCCAAGGCGGCCACGCTCAAAGAGCCGGGTCCCGGTCAGTTGCTCCAGTTCATTTAGCGTTTTGGAGAGTGCCGGTTGACTCAGGTTAAGGGTCTCAGCCGCGCGCCCCAACGTTCCCTGCTGTGCAACGGCGACAAAAGTATGAAGATGGCGCAAGCGAATGCGCTGATTGAACAGAACATTTTTTTCCATAAGCGATGTTAAAAACAGAGCCGTATCGGTGACAAGTAAAGTTGTTTGTTTTTGATAACCTGATAGCAAAATATTATTAACATTTATCATGTTTTACTTACAACTGATTTATTTTGCTTATGTTTTGTACAGCGTTGCTGGGTGGTGGGATCATGGAAGGGAGTATGTTCAGTCGTTATACTTTGGTTATTGTTTACTTTTGAACGATTTCTCTTCACAAGGCACTGATGAATGATACATGTAATAGGGCACCTTAATCCCGATAGCGATGCCATCTGCACCGCCGCAATGACGGCTCGTTGGCTTAGTTTACGTGGCCAGCAGGCGACGGCATGGCGTTTGGGCGAGCCTAACCGCGAAACGCAGTTTATCTTTGAGCATGCGGGGCTGACGATGCCTGAACGGTTGACGTTTGAACTGACCGATCGTGATGTCTGGCTGGTCGATTTCACCGAGCCTGCTCAGGGGCCGGAATCGTTGACAGAAAGTAACGTGGTGGGAATTATCGATCATCACCGACTTGGTGGGTTAGTCACCCGTCTGCCACCGGAAGTGTGGGTGAAGCCCGTCGGCAGTAGCGCAACCCTGCTGTGGCAACTGATGCCGGAAGATGAACGCAACCAGTTATCTTCCGCTGAGGCTATTTTACTGCTCGGCGCCGTATTGAGTGACACTGTCACGCTTCGTTCACCAACGACCACCACTGACGATCGCCTGGCGGTTGATGCGCTGGCCCAAAAAACCGGAGTGGATCTTGACGCTTTCAGTCGCGACCTGCTGTCAGCCAAAACAAGCGTGGAAGGGATGAGCGCCCGCGAACTTTTGCAGAAAGACATTAAAACCTTCACCATCCATGGACATTCAGTCTGTGTAGCGCAGCTTGAACTGTATGCGCTGCAACAGGTGGATGCGGTGCTGGACGATCTCCGTCAGGAAATGGCGCGCTATGCAGAGGAAAAGAATGCTGCGTTGGTCGTGCTGATGCTCACCGACATCAATCTGGGTGACACCAGCCTGTGGTTTGCTGGAGCAGAACTTTCAGACATCCCGCAACCCTGCAAGGTAGAAGGTATGCTTAGCCGTAAAAAACAGATGCTCCCCTGGCTGGAAAGCCATTTGAAACCCCGTCAGTAGGTACTGTTCATCGTTTATATGGGTGGGAAGTTTACGCGGGGTCACACTTTGTAAATTCTTCCCACCGGAGTCAGCGGTGTTTTCTACACTCCAGGTAATATTCACTGGAGGCATGACATTATGGCGAACACCATCACGGCAGATGAGATTCGGGAACAATTTTCGCAGGCAATGTCAGCAATGTACCAGCAGGAAGTCCCGCAATACGGCACGTTGCTGGAACTTGTCGCTGATGTGAATCTGGCGGTACTGGAAAATAATCCGACGCTGCATGAAAAACTGGCGAATGCGGATGAACTGGCCCGGCTAAACGTTGAGCGCCATGGCGCTATTCGAGTGGGTACCGCGCAGGAGCTTTCTACGCTGCGCCGAATGTTTGCCGTTATGGGCATGTATCCGGTGAGTTATTACGATCTCTCCCAGGCAGGCGTCCCCGTACATTCCACAGCCTTTCGTCCCATCGACGATGCCTCGCTATCGCGCAACCCGTTTCGGGTATTCACCTCGTTATTACGGCTCGAACTAATCGAAAACGCCGCGCTGCGGCAAAAAGCCGCTGAGATCCTTGCGAAACGCGATATTTTCACTCGCCGTTGTCACGAGCTGCTGGATGAATTTGATGCGCAGGGCAGTTTTACATCTGAACAGGCGCAAGAGTTTGTGCATGAAGCGCTGGAAACATTCCGCTGGCATCAGCACGCCACGGTCGATGAAGAGACCTATCACGCATTGCATAACGAACACCGGCTGATTGCTGATGTAGTGTGTTTCCCCGGTTGCCATATCAACCACCTGACGCCGCGTACGCTGGATATCGACCGGGTGCAGTCGATGATGCCGGAATGCGGCATTGAACCGAAAATACTGATTGAAGGGCCGCCACGCCGCGAGGTGCCCATTTTATTACGTCAGACGAGTTTCAAAGCGCTGGAAGAACCGGTGTTGTTTGCCGGTGAAATGCGCGGCACTCACACGGCACGTTTCGGTGAAATCGAACAGCGCGGTGTGGCCCTGACGCCGAAAGGTAGAGCGTTATACGACGAATTGCTGAATAAAGCGGGAACGGGGAAAGACAATCTGACGCACCAGTTACATCTTCAGGAGGTGTTCAAGGCGTTCCCGGACAGTGAGTTTCTGCTGCGCCAGCAGGGACTCGCCTGGTTTCGTTATCGACTGACGCCATCAGGCGAAGCGCATCGCCAGGCAATCCGTCCGGATGACGACCCGCAACCGCTCATTGAGCGAGGGTGGCTGGTTGCGCAACCCATCACCTACGAAGATTTTTTACCGGTGAGCGCCGCAGGGATTTTCCAGTCCAATCTGGGGAATGAAACGCAGGCTCGCAGCCACGGGAATTCCAGCCGCGACGCGTTTGAACAGGCGCTGGGTTGCGCGGTTTATGACGAGTTTGCGCTGTATCAGGAGGCGCAAGAGCGAAGTAAACGTCGGTGTGGTTTACTTTAATGGAATTTACATGGGATTCGGTCTGTTCCCATCGACATAAAATATTTTCGATTTTGTACAGATAATCGGCGACCAACAATTGGATTATTAATGAATTTTGTCTAGAGTGAGCGGTCAGAAATGTGCACTCTCTTGCCGCTGATTTTGACCGGCGCGGGACCATTTACACGACCAGAAGGACTCACTTTCAGGCATGAATCGCAGACGATTTATTAAAGGTTCAATGGCAATGGCCGCCGTGTGCGGAACCAGTGGTATTGCATCACTCTTTTCCCGCGCCGCCTTTGCGGCAGAGTCTGACATTGCAGACGGAAAAACCGTACGTTTTGATTTTTCCGTTCTGCAATCGATGGCCCATGACTTAGCACAGAAACCCTGGGGCGGCGCACCGCGCGCGTTACCGGACACGCTGGCGAAACTGACGCCGCAGGCCTACAACAGCATTCAATATGACGCAGAGCAGTCTCTGTGGAATAACGTTGAAAATCGTCAGCTTGATGCGCAGTTCTTCCACGTGGGAATGGGTTTTCGTCGCCGTGTACGCATGTTCTCGGTTGATGGCAGTACGCATATGGCGCGTGAAATTCACTTCCGTCCGGAACTGTTTAAATATAACGATGCGGGCGTGGATACCAAACAGCTGGAAGGGCAGACTGACCTCGGATTCGCCGGGTTCCGTGTTTTTAAAGCGCCAGAACTGGCCCGCCGCGATGTCGTTTCTTTTCTGGGTGCCAGCTATTTCCGCGCCGTGGATGACACCTATCAGTACGGTTTATCGGCCCGCGGTCTGGCGGTAGATACCTACACCGACAGCAAAGAAGAGTTTCCTGATTTCACCTCTTTCTGGTTCGAGACGGTTAAACCGGGCGCAACCTCCTTTACCGTGTATGCACTTCTCGACAGCCCAAGCGTAACCGGTGCATTCAAGTTCGTGATCCACTGCGAGAAAACGCAGGTGATTATGGATGTGCAAAACCACATCTATGCGCGCAAAGACATCAAGCAGCTCGGCATTGCGCCGATGACCAGCATGTTCAGCTGCGGTAACAATGAGCGTCGAATGTGCGACACTATTCACCCGCAAATTCATGACTCCGATCGTCTGGCGATGTGGCGGGGCAATGGCGAGTGGATCTGCCGCCCGCTGAATAACCCGCAAAAGCTGCAGTTCAACGCCTATACCGATAACAACCCGAAAGGGTTTGGCTTGCTGCAACTCGATCGCGACTTCTCCCATTACCAGGACATCATGGGCTGGTATAACAAGCGTCCAAGCCTGTGGGTCGAACCGCGAAACCAGTGGGGCAAGGGGACCATCGGCCTGATGGAGATCCCGACGACCGGCGAAACGCTGGATAACGTTGTCTGCTTCTGGCAGCCTGAGAAGAAGATCAAAGCCGGCGATGAGCTGGAATTCAAATATCGCCTGTACTGGAGCGCTCAGCCGCCGGTGCGTTCACCGCTGGCTCGCGTGATGGCGACCCGGACAGGCATGGGCGGTTTTCCGGAAGGATGGGCACCGGGCGAGCACTACCCGGAAAAATGGGCGCGCCGTTTTGCCGTTGATTTTGTTGGTGGCGATCTAAAAGCTGCTGCGCCGAAAGGCATTGAACCGGTGATTACGCTCTCAAGCGGTGAAGCGAAACAGATTGAGATCCTCTACGTGGAACCAATCGGCGGTTATCGCATTCAGTTTGACTGGTATCCGACCTCTGACTCAACCGATCCGGTAGATATGCGTATGTTCCTGCGTTGTCAGGGTGACGCCATCAGCGAAACCTGGCTGTATCAGTACTTCCCACCAGCGCCGGATAAACGTCAGTACGTTGACGACCGCGAGATGCGTTAATCACTCTCTTTACGGCTCTCCTGATGGGGAGCCGTATCTGCATTCATCCTCATAACGACTCTGTACACTATTTACTCGATCCTGTTCGCATTTTTCTGTATGGCAAATGGGTACTCTGTGAGTGTGTATTTCTTATACACGTTCTTGTCCACTAACAGGGAGAAAGTATGTTTCCAGAATACAGAGACCTTATTTCCCGACTGAAATCCGAGAACCCTCGCTTTCTGTCCTTATTCGAAAAACACAACAGCCTTGATCATGAGATCTCCAGACTGGAAGGTTCGGATGGTCGGGGGTATAGCTTGGACATTGTTCGTCTTAAGAAACAGAAACTCCACCTGAAGGAAGATTTGCTCAAAATTTTGCAAAGAGAGAGTGTCAGTGAGAGCTAAGTAGAATGGCGCTTGCTGTGTAAAAGGGCTTCCAGCGAGAAAAGGAAGCCCTTCCTGTTTTAGGTGTTAATCGACCATCACGCGTTTGTTCGTCGCCCCCCAGAGGATCGACATTTCAGTGAACAGCGCGCCGCTAATTTCTTCGACTTCTTCTGCGCTAACCTGCGCATTTCCCTGTTTACCGAACAGCACCACTTCATCGCCAGATGCAACCTGCGGTAAATCGGTCACATCGACGATCACGGTATTCATGGATGTTTTACCCAGTACCGGAACCCGCTGGCCGCGGATCAGCACGTGTCCCGCGTTACTGAATACACGGCGATAACCATCGGCATAACCTGTCGGGATATTGGCCAGAACGGAATCACGTTTAAGGGTATAGGTTCTGTCATATCCGACGGTGTTTCCTTTGGGGTAATGGTTTACCGACGCGATGGCGGATTTAAATGTCATGACGCGTTTGTATTCGGTGCTGGCGATGGTATCGCCATAAAAAATACCGCCAACACGGACCATGTCGAGCCAGGATTCTGGAACGGTCAGGGTGGCGAACGTATTCGCAACATGCAGGGTGACATCTTCGCGCTTAAGCCCGGTAATTTTCAGTACCTGGGCCGATTGCGTGTTGAAACGGGCCAGATCGCGTCTAACCACCGCAGCATCTTCTTCCGGGAAATGCGACATGATGCCATCAATTTTCAGGCCGGGTAATGCGGAAATGGCGCGGGCTTCTTCCAGACCTGCAGCGGTACTGACTTCCAGACCGTTACGCGACATACCGCCAGAGTTCAGTGCCAGATGAATACGAATGATTTTACCTTTCTCCTGAGCAATGGCACTCAGACGCTTAGCCATATCCAGATTACCGATCAGCTCTTCGGTATCGAAGTCCGCTGCCTGGCGCATCTCTTTTTCCGTCGCGTTGCGAACGCGCATGAGCTGTGATGTATAGCCTGACTGGCGAACGGTTCTAATCTCCTCATTGCTGGCGATGCCAATACATTGCACGCCGTTTTGCATCATCACCGGTGTTACCAGTGAGAGATCGTGGCCATACGCGTCTCCTTTAAGAATGGCGCACATCCGGGTTTTATCTGCCAGCAGTTGCTGAACTTTATGAATGTTATATTCCAGTGCGCTACGGGAAATTTCCAGCGTGGTATTATCCACGACCTGTTGCTGATTGACTGCAAAGGGAACGGGGCCTGCTTGAGTGGAGGAAACGGGTTGGTGACAGGCGGTAATCAGTAAAAGCGGAATAAGTGCTAAACGACCCAAAGGTGCTGCCATGCTTGCTCCTTAGCAATAAAGTGAAAGTGTTATTGTCATCATTACGGTCTATCCATGAAGGGATACCCGGATCACCAGAGTAACGGGTTCCACGCCAGAGATTCTTTCTAAGTGATTGCTGTTACAGCATAAAAATAAGACTTTCCCGACTCTAAACAGAGTAATATCGGCTACTGCCAGTCAGAAATGCCCCGTTTACGATTGCAAAGGAGATAAACATGTCAGAAATAATAATCGTTAGTGACGCGCTGGAACTGCGTGCCGTCGAAGAACAACACGTCACCCCTCTGCATCAATTGGTGCTTAAAAATAAAGTCTGGCTCCAGCAGTCGCTGAACTGGCCGCAGTTTGTGACTTCTGTGGAGGACACCCGCAAGAATGTGCAGGGCAATATGATGTTGCACCAGCGCGGCTACGCCAAAATGTTCCTTATTTTCGAACAAGGGGAGGTGGCTGGCGTTATCTCGTTTAACCAGATAGAACCGCTGAACAGAGCCGCTTATATTGGTTATTGGCTGGACGAAGATCACCAGGGCAAAGGTATTCTGTCTCAGGCGCTACAGGCATTGATTCAGCATTATGCGCAGCGCCAGGAGATTCGCCGCTTCGTGATTAAATGTCGTGTAGATAACGTCAAGAGCAACCAGGTGGCGTTGCGTAATGGCTTTCAACTGGAAGGATGCTTACGACAAGCGGAGTTCCTCAATGGCGATTACTATGATGTGAATCTCTATGCCCGCATCATTGATGACTCTTCAGAATAAACCGGCGATAGGGGTGCGCGTAATACGTTGTTCGCCGTTGATCACTTTTGGCCCGCGCAGATGGATCGCATCGCCATCAAAGGCTTCAACTTGGGCCTGACCGGTTATCTCAATATGATGCTCGATCAGCACTTCACCCAGAATACAGGCGTGGCCTTCAATCAGGATGTGCCCATCCAGCAGAATTGGGCCGCCGCGTAATTTTGCATGCCCCCCGACCAGCACATGGTGCTTCAGCACACAATTACCTTCAACCTCCGCGTGTTCCGCCACCTGCGAGCTATAGCGCAGGGTAGGAATGGCGTCTTCATCAGTTCCGGCGATGACACGCGCATGTCCATAGACTTTAGCGCAATCGCAGATCCAGACATTATTCTCTTCGTTACCTTCAACCCGTGCAAAATCAAAAACTTCAGCCCGATGTTCTATAAAGGCATAGTTGATAATTGCATCACCATAGATCTGCACCTGATGCACCACGCGTGAATTGCTGACTGTCGCCCGATCGTAAATTTGCAGGAGCTGGTCGTTTTCACGAGTAAGTCCTTTGGCGGCGATAATTTCAGAGTCACACACAACGCGCGCATCACCGCAGAGAAGGCACTCACCGCGAACAACAGAATCCCGAATGGTGACGTTGTCACGTATTTGCGCGTTATGGCTGATTTCTGCTCGGTCAATCCAGGCGGCATCACCAATCTGCGCGCCATCTCTGACCACGCTTGCCTGTGTAATACGGGCATTTCCGGATATCGTCGCGCCGGAAAACGCGAGCGCATTCTCATCGTAAATCCAGCAATCGCCACTTTGCGAAAGCACGCTTTCATCATCAATCCAGCCACCGAGCGTACCGGCTTTAACATCATTAAAATCAATGAGCGCAATTATCTGGCGTAGTAATACGCTCTTTTTATTGCCATTATCCTGGTAACTAAAGGCGCGAGGTTCATCGCCCAGACGATATTTGGTCATAGCTCATTTCCATGTTGCGCACCTTAGTTAAACGTAGCAAAGTTTTCCGCACTGGCTAAATTCGTGGAAATTCCATAAAATGCATTTCAAATATACTTTAAAAAATAAACAAAATGAGTAAGAGCAAGCAAAGTGAGCGAGTCCTCAATCTTCCGGCCGGTTATTTTGGCATGGTACTGGGCATCATCGGGATGGGGTTCGCGTGGCGATATGCCAGCCAGGTATGGCTTGTAAGCCACTGGATTGGCGACGGTTTAGTGATCCTTGCGATGGTCATCTGGGGATTGTTGACGCTGGCCTTTATTAGTCGTTTACTGCGTTTTCCTCATAGCGTACTGGCGGAAATTCGTCATCCGGTGATGAGCAGTTTTGTCAGTCTGTTTCCGGCTACAACGATGCTGGTCGCGATTGGTTTTGTCCCGTGGTATCGACCGCTGGCAATTGTGTTGTTCAGCATCGGCGTGGTGATACAGCTGGCGTATGCAGCCTGGCAAACGGCTGGATTATGGCGTGGCGAGCACCCGGAAGAGGCCACCACACCGGGTCTGTATCTGCCAACCGTTGCCAATAACTTTATCAGCGCCATGGCCTGTGGTGCGCTTGGCTTCAACGATGCCGGGTTGGTGTTTTTGGGCGCAGGGGTATTTTCCTGGCTCAGCCTCGAGCCGGTTATTCTGCAGCGTTTACGAAGCTGCGGCGAGCTGCCAACGGTTTTACGGACTTCACTTGGTATACAACTGGCGCCTGCGCTGGTCGCCTGTAGCGCGTGGCTTAGTGTGAACGGTGGCGAGGGAGATACGTTAGCCAAAATGCTGTTCGGCTATGGTCTGCTGCAACTTCTGTTTATGCTACGCCTGATGCCGTGGTATTTGTCACAGCCGTTTAATGCGTCTTTCTGGAGCTTCTCGTTCGGCGTGTCGGCACTGGCGACTACGGGGCTGCATTTAGGGCATGGCAGCGAGTCAGGTTTTTTTCATACGCTGGCGATCCCGCTGTTTATTTTTACCAATTTTATCATTGCGCTATTACTGATACGTACGTTTGCATTGCTGATGCAGGGAAAACTGCTTATTCGCACCGAACGTGCTGCATTACTGAAATCTGAGGATAAATAATGATCCGTTGTGACGAAAACTACTTTACTGAGAAATATGATTTGACCCGCACGCATTCCGATGTCGTCGACGCGGCGAAAATTGTTGCCCCGGGCAAAACGTTAGATCTGGGCTGCGGGAATGGCCGTAACAGTCTGTACCTGGCGGCCAACGGTTATGACGTTACCGCATGGGACAAGAATCCGATGAGCATCGCCAATCTGGAACGCATTAAAAACGCGGAAGGGCTGACTAATCTGCACGCTGAGGTGGCGGATCTCAATGCGCTAAACTTTGACGGTGAATACGATTTTATTCTTTCTACCGTGGTGATGATGTTCCTGGACGCGAAAACCATCCCGGGCCTGATTGAAAATATGCAGCGCTGCACCAACCCAGGTGGGTATAACCTGATCGTCGCGGCAATGGATACCGATGATTTTCCGTGCACCGTTGGGTTCCCGTTTGCGTTTAAAACAGGGGAGTTACGCCGCTACTACACAGGTTGGGATCTGCTGAAATATAACGAAGACGTAGGTGAACTTCATCGTACGGATGAGCACGGCAACCGAATTAAACTACGCTTTGCAACAATGCTGGCGCGGAAAACGATCTGACCTGCCCATTTGTGATAACTCTTTCTACGTTCAGCATTTTTTTCGTGCTGAATATTAAGAAAACGTTAAGATAAAATTGTGCGGGCCTTACCATTTTTAGTTCATCCAAAATGATTTCCTTTTGCTATTATTTCAGATGCATATCTGCAAATACTAAGGGATCGTTCCATGCGTGCTCAAACTTTATTTAAAGTTGCAGTGCTTACGGGTTTACTGGCGTTATCAGGCTGTGCTTCAAAAATTACGCAGCCTGATAAATATTCAGGTTTTTTAAAAGATTACTCCGGCCTGAAGGAAACAAAATCTGCAACCGGACAGCCGGTGCTGCGTTGGGTTGATCCCAACTTTAATGAGTCTAAATACGATAACATCGTTTATAACCCGATCACGTATTATCCGGTTCCTAAACCAACCACCCAGGTCGGTCAGCAGGTTCTTGATAAGCTGTTGAGCTATACCAATACCCAAATGAAAACTGCCCTGGCAAAACGTAAACCGCTGGTTACGACGCCAGGCTCGCGCAGTCTGATTTTCCGCGGGGCAATCACCGGTGTTGCTACCAGCAAAGAAGGGCTGCAGTTCTATGAAGTGGTCCCGGTTGCACTGCTCGTTGCGGGTACGCAAATGGCGACGGGGCACCGTACCATGGACACGCACCTCTTTTTCGAAGGTGAGTTGATTGATGCGGCAACCAATAAACCTGTCATTAAAGTTGTACGTCAGGGTGAAGGTAAAGACCTGAACAACGAAAGTACGCCGATGGCGTTCGAAACGTTGAAGAAAGTTGTTGATGACATGGCGACTGATGCTTCCATGTTTGACGTAAATAAAAAACAATAATAACGAAGAACGCACCATCCCTGGATGGTGCGTTTTTTTATGCCGCCCGGCGACGATATACGAGTTTACCCATCAGCGTTTCTGGTCGGGCAAACATCACCAGATTCCCCAGCAAAATCAATACTAATCCCACAATCGCATTAACCTGCCAGACATACCCTTCATACAACGTAGACAGCGTTAGCGCCACCAGTGGAAAAAGCAGTGTACTGTATGCCGCTTTACTGGGACCAATGCGTCCGACCAGCGTGAAATAGGCGCCGAAGGCGATTACCGAACCAAAAATAGCCAGATACAACAGCGCACTGAGATAACTGAAGGTCCACTGTGGCGTGAAGCTGTCGCCGCGCACCAACGCAATGGTAGCAATCAACACGGTGCCGTACAGCATCGCCCAACTGTTGGTGGTCATCACCTCGAGACCTTTTTTCTGATGACGCAGACTTATCATATTGCCCAGTGAGAAACCAAAAGTGCCGAGGGCGCTTAAACCAATCCCCAGCAGCAGCGAGTGATTCAACCCGCTGTTGACCAAATCCTGCCAGAACAAGGTGACGATACCTGTCAGCCCCAGCCCGGCGGCAACATAAAAGCGTCCTGGTGGTTTTTGACCAAAAAACAGGTAGCTATTAACCGCATTGAACAGGACCGCCATCGAGAAAATGACGGATTCGAGACCAGTATTGATCCACGCAGCGGCAGTGTAAAAACACCAGAAGTTAAAGCAAAAAACGCATCCACCTTGTAACAGACAAAACAGATGATCGCGTCCGGAAAGCTTACGCAATTTCCCGCTGATCAGCAGGATGGCTATCATCACAGTGCTGGCGATGGCAAAGCGCCAGAAGATGGAAACTGGCGCCGCAACCGGGCCTTGTTGCAGGTAAATCGCAATCCATGTCGTTCCCCAAATCACCACCACCAGGCAGTACAACAGTCCGTTCATACAACTCTCTCTTTTTGGTCTTCAGGCGCACACTGTGCCACGTCGGATAGCAGGGGGCTTTCATCGGCTTGCGCTGGACTTGCAAAATCTTGCGCTTTTTTTAGTGTAAAGGTGAAAAGGAAGCTGTTAACGATATGTAGCTGATATAGACTGAAAGCCTGCTAACTTATTTTGAATGTGATGGTATGTCTCAGCCCTATGGTGCCTTTGAAAACTTACGCAAACACAATGCCGTGCTGCACGAGTCGGTTGCGTTACATTCGGGGATCCAACTGGCTGCCTGGTCAAACAAGCGCGACACCATTACCCAGTATTGCGATCACCACACGCTCAGTTTATACATCGCGGATGGCTACGAGAGTTATCACAAAACGGCGGGAGGCTGGAAGAATGGCGGCGGACCGGATCGTTTTTGCCTGATGCCAAAAGAGAGTGAGTCCAGTTGGGATATTCGTGACGATCTTTCCTTTGTTCATCTCTATTGTACCGACGCTCACCTGCGCGAAGTGGGTGAAAAAGTCTGGGACAAAAGCCCTTATAGCTTCACGCTGGACGAGCATACTTTTGGCAGCGACCCGGGGATCACGGCGGTTTACCGTCAGTTTTTGCTTGGTAACGACTGGCTGCAACCCGCTAATCACCTCACGCTTAGCGCGGCATCTTCACTACTGTTAACGCATCTGATCCAGCATTACAGCAACGTTCAATGGCGGCTTCCCGTTGTCACCGGAGGGCTTGCACCTGCCACCTTGCGTAACGTGCTGGCCTATATTGAAGCACATCTGGCGTATCCCATAACGTTGAGCGATCTGGCTGGTGAAGCAGCGCTAAGCGAATTCCATTTTGCCAGAATGTTTCGCCAGTCGATGAATATGGCGCCGCATCAGTACGTCATGCAACGCCGTATGGCGCTAGCGCAGCAACTGGTCTGTTATTCATCACGCAGCCTGTCGGATATTGCAATGGCCTGCGGATTTAGTTCGGCGAGTCATTTCAGTAACCGGTTTAAACAAGTGACAGGTAAAACACCAACGCAGCTACGCGCGGCGAAATAACGTCAACACTGCGTAGCAAATACCGCCGACAACCAGCCCCCAGAATGCAGACCCAATGCCAAATACCGTCAGACCACTGGCCGTAACCAGAAAAGTCACGATGGCCGCATCGCGTTCAGCTTCATTATGTAAGGCTTGATATAAACTACCGCTAATCGTGCCGAGTAATGCAAGACCAGCAAGCATCTGGATCCAGCTTACGGGCAGGGCTGCCATCAGTCCTGTAACCGAACCGCCAAAAACCCCAGCCAGAAGATAGAAGACGCCAGCTGCCGCTGCGGCGAGCCAGCGTCGATTTGCATCCGGATGCGCTTCAGGACTTTGGCAAATTGCGGCGGTTATGGCGGCGATGCAGATGGAATAGACGCCAAAAGGTGAAAATAGCAGCGCCAGTAGACCCGTAAAAACAATCAGAGGGGAAACGGGTAACGAATATCCTGATGCTTTCATGGTCGCAATACCGGGGGCATTTTGCGAAGCCATAGTGACCAGAAATAACGGTAGTGCAATGCTGATACTGTGGGCTAATGAAAAGTGCGGGGTAATAAACGCTGGGATAACCGGTGACAGATTAACATCATTAGTGACAATGTTACCTTTCATCAAGGCGATGGCAATACCCACTAACATCGCAGCGATAACGGCATATCTTGGGGCAATAACTTTTAGCACCAGCCATGCCACCAGCATACTACCGCACAAAATAAGCTCACTGTTCAGGCTATTAAATGCCTGCAAACCAAAACGCAGTAAGATCCCAGCCAACATGGCTGATGCCAGCGAATGGGGAATGATTTTCATCAGGCGGGCAAACAGTCCGGTTACGCCGCACAGCACAATCAGCGCGTTAGCCACGATAAAAACGCCGATGGCATCCTGAATAGATACCCCGTGCAGGCCCGTCACCAGCAACGCGGCACCGGGCGTTGACCATGCGGTAAGTACAGGAGCGCGATACCACAATGTCAGCACCAGCGTACTGACCCCCATTGCTAACCCCAGTGCGGTCATCCAACCTGCAATTTGCCCGGTAGTCGCACCTGCGGCGAGTGCCGCTTGCCAGATAATGGCCGCCGAACTGGCATAGCCAACCAGGACCGCCACAAAACCCGATAATACAGTGGGCAGGGGGATGGAGAATGCACGCATATTCACTCCGTGTGCGTTATAACGGTCAATCACTGTAGCACTGTGCGTTATAGCGTACAAGTGCTAAACTGTAGCCCCGAGTAAGGAGAGCGACGAAGGAGAAAATGGACAACTTAACCCACTATCTGGCCACAACGCTCAGGACATTACGTCACCAGCGGGAATGGAGTCTTTCGCGTCTGGCGGAGGAAACTGGCGTCTCAAAAGCGATGCTGGGGCAGATTGAACGTAATGAATCCAGTCCAACGGTGGCGACATTGTGGAAAATCGCCACTGGGCTGAACGTCCCGTTTTCAACGTTTATTTCACCACCAGAGTCAGACGGCACGCTAACATTCGATCCCCAGCAGCAGGCAATGGTCGTCACGCCGTTGTTCCCGTGGGATCCTCAACTGTGCTTCGATCATTTTTCGATACTATTGGCGCCCGGCGCGCTCAGTGAATCTACTCCGCATGAGACCGGCGTAATAGAGCACGTGGTGGTGATTAATGGTCTGCTGGATATGTGTATTGAGGGGCAGTGGCGCACCCTTAAATCTGGTGAGGGTGTCCGTTTCGCCGGAGATATGGCACACAGTTACCGTAACAGCAGCGAACAAACGGTGCACTTTCATTCGCTGATCCATTACCCGCGCAGTTAATCGGGAAAACTATTCCGAAAAGCTGCGCTTGTGACTACAATAGCCGCCATTTTTACCGCTTGTGGATGGTAACAACTGTATGCGCCAGCAGCCTCATCACCTTGAATTGTTAAGCCCGGCTCGGGATACCGCCATTGCGCGCGAAGCCATTTTGCACGGCGCAGACGCCGTTTACATTGGTGGACCGGGTTTTGGCGCGCGTCATAACGCCAGTAATAGCCTGAAAGATATCGCCGAACTGGTGCCTTTCGCCCATCGCTATGGGGCGAAAATCTTTGTGACGCTAAATACTATCTTGCACGATGATGAACTGGAACCCGCGCAGCTGTTAATTACCGATTTGTATCAGACCGGTGTTGATGCTCTGATCGTACAGGATATGGGGATCCTGGAACTGGATATTCCCCCGATTGAACTGCATGCCAGCACCCAATGTGATATTCGCAGCGTTGAGAAGGCGAAATTTCTTGCTGATGTCGGATTCACCCAGATTGTCCTTGCGCGCGAACTGAGCCTTGAGCAAATTAACGCCATCCATCAGGCTACCGATGCGACCATTGAGTTTTTCATTCACGGCGCGCTGTGCGTTGCCTATTCAGGTCAGTGTTATATTTCACATGCGCAAACCGGACGCAGTGCTAACCGTGGCGACTGTTCCCAGGCTTGCCGTCTGCCGTATACCCTGAAAGACGATCAGGGACGCGTGGTGTCCTATGAAAAACACCTGCTGTCGATGAAAGACAACGATCAGACCGCCAACCTCGGCGCATTGATTGACGCAGGTGTGCGTTCCTTCAAAATTGAAGGGCGCTATAAGGACATGAGTTATGTCAAGAATATTACCGCGCATTATCGCCAGATGCTCGATGCCATCATTGAAGAGCGCGGCGACCTGGCCCGTTCATCAGCGGGACGTACCGAACATTTCTTTACCCCATCCACGGAGAAAACCTTCCATCGCGGCAGCACCGATTATTTTGTGAATGCCCGTAAAGGGGATATCGGCGCATTCGACTCACCAAAGTTTATCGGTTTGCCGGTCGGCGAAGTCCTGAAGGTGGCGAAAGATCATCTCGATGTTGAGGTGACAGAACCGCTGGCTAACGGGGATGGCCTGAACGTGTTAATCAAACGTGAGGTTGTTGGATTCCGCGCCAACACCGTGGAAAAAACGGGGAACAATCGTTATCGGGTATGGCCGAATGAAATGCCTGCCGATCTGCACAAAGTGCGTCCGCATCATCCGCTGAATCGCAACCTCGATCATAACTGGCAGCAAGCGTTAACCAAAACCTCCAGCGAACGCCGTGTTGCGATCGATATTGAGCTCGGCGGCTGGCAGGAGCAGTTGATTCTGACGCTCACCAGTGAAGAGGGCGTGAGCATCACCCATACGCTGGATGGCCAGTTTGAGGAAGCGAACAATGCGGAAAAAGCGTTGAGTAACCTACAGGACGGACTGGCAAAACTTGGGCAGACGATGTACTACGCCCGCAATATTCAGGTGAATCTGCCGGGCGCGCTGTTCGTGCCAAACGGTCAACTAAATCAGTTACGACGTGAAGCCGTTGATATGCTGGATACAGCGCGCCTGCAAAGCTATAAGCGCGGCAGCCGCAAACCAGTATCCCAGCCAGCGCCGGTTTATCCGCAAACGCACTTGAGTTTCCTGGCTAACGTCTACAACCAAAAAGCGCGTGAGTTTTATCACCGTTATGGCGTTCAGTTGATTGATGCAGCCTATGAAGCGCATGAAGAAAAGGGCGAAGTACCGGTGATGATCACCAAACATTGCCTGCGCTTCGCCTTTAACCTGTGTCCGAAACAGGCGAAAGGGAATATCAAGAGCTGGAAAGCGACACCAATGCAACTGGTTAACGGCGATGAAGTCCTGACGCTGAAATTTGATTGCCGACCGTGCGAAATGCACGTGATCGGCAAGATGAAACATCACATTCTGAAGATGCCGTTGCCGGGTAGCGTCGTGGCTTCGGTCAGTCCGGAAGAACTGATGAAGACACTGCCGAAGCGTAAAGGTTAATCGTTAGCTCAGATGCGTATCGGGTTTGCGTGATTTTTGCCAGTGATGGTGTTCACGAAGATCGGCGGCGGATTCTTCCGCCGTCACTCGCAGCTCATCGCTGTCGGCCGTGTGTCGTAGTAAATGATCGGCATCCTGCACCTGAAGATATTCATGTCCCTGATTAGTAGCGAAAAGTTGACCGGAAAAAAGCGCGCCGGCCAGCAATAACACTGTTAACCCTTTCTTAAACATCATGCACCCTCTGGTACGTTAGCTGCGGAATTGGCGATAATTTCGCCTGGTGACTATTCAATATTTTAATCGGGATAATGACAATCTCTGTTTTGTCATTTCGATGTTTTTTACATTTTTGTTTAGTCGATGTTGGGATTTGTAACACCCGGGCAGTGCAGCGCTGCCCGGGTGTTATCAGGGAGAGATTCAGGACTTAAATCCAGCGGCCGTCATCAGGAGACGAAAGAACATGCCAACAGCGGCGAGGGCCAGCACGCTGCCGCCCCAGAGGATCACCAGCCACATCAGGCGTTTCCAGATTGTTTGTTGCATCAATGATACCCCTCACCATGTTGAACTTTGCCGCGGAAAACGTAGTAGCTCCAGAAGGTGTACACCAGGATTATCGGGATAATCAGCAGTGCGCCAACCAACATAAAGCCCTGACTTTGCGCCGGAGCCGCCGCTTGCCAGAGCGTAATGGACGGCGGAATGATGTGTGGCCAGATACTGATCCCCAGCCCGCTAAACCCGAGGAAAATCAGCCCCAGTGTCAATACAAAAGGCAGCGTATGGCAGTTATGTTGCCCCAGCGAACGCCACAGCCAGATGCTGATAAGCGCAACCAGCAGCGGAACCGGCATCAGGAACCACAGGTTGGGCAGACTAAACCAACGCTCGGCAATCGCGCTATGCGCCAGTGGTGTCCACAGGCTGATAATGGCAATCACAATCAACATTGCCAGCAGCAGTTTTTTGGCCACGCGACGCATTTTATCCTGCAACGGATTTTCACTTTTCATCACCAGCCATGTCGCTCCCAGCAGGGCATAGGCTACAACCAGGCCAACGCCGCAGAACAACGTGAACGGGGTCAACCAGTCGAAAGGACCGCCGCTGTAGCTGCGACCGGTAACGGAAAATCCGTTGAGTACGGCACCCACCACCACGCCCTGGGTGAATGTCGCCAGGATTGAACCGCTGAGAAAGGCTTTATCCCAGAATGGTCGATGCGCCGGCGTGGCCTTGAAGCGAAACTCAAACGCGACGCCGCGAAAAATCAGGCCGATTAGCATCAGGGTCAACGGGATCGTCAGCGCATCGACAATCACCGCATAGGCCAGCGGGAACGCGCCAAATAACCCGGCCCCGCCCAGCACCAGCCAGGTTTCATTCCCATCCCATACGGGAGCGACGCTGTTAACCATCACATCGCGGTCATCAGCGTCCTGAATCGCGGGGAATAAAATGCCAATCCCGAGATCAAAACCGTCCATCACGATATACATCAGCGTGGCGAACACGATAATCACAAACCAGATAACTGATAAATCGATACCCATTAGCGATGAGCCTCCGGTTGAGAATCAAGGACGGCAGCCGAAAGCGGCCGGGCAGGCGTGCCGGTTGGCGGAATTGTTGGGTCATCTTCATGTGGCCCCTTGCGGATCAGGCGTATCATATAGCTGTAACCCACACCAAACACTGAGCTGTACACCACAAAGAAGGACAGCAGGCTGATGCTCATATGTAAATCACCATGTGCGGAAACCGCATCCGCCGTACGTTGCAGACCGTAAACCACCCACGGTTGACGGCCAACTTCAGTGGTCACCCAACCGGCAAGGATGGCAATCAGACCTGAAGGGCCCATCCACAAGGCAAAGCGCAGGAAAGGGCGCGAGGTGTATAAACGCTGCTTATAGCGCAGCCACAGGGCAAAAGCGCCCAGCAGGATCATCAGCATGCCTAGCCCGGCCATTATGCGAAACGACCAGAACACCATAGTTGAGTTAGGCCTGTCTTCTTTAGGAAACTCTTTTAGTGCCGGGACCTGTTTGTCCAGGCTATGGGTCAGGATCAGACTGCCCAGGGCAGGAATTTCCAGCCCATAGCGGGTGCGTTCCTGCTCCATATCCGGCCAGCCGAAGAGTAGTAGCGGGGTTGGTTCGCCGGGCGGATTTTCCCAGTGCCCTTCAATCGCAGCAATTTTTGCCGGCTGATGCTTCAGCGTATTCAAACCGTGCATATCGCCAATCAAAGCCTGCAGCGGGGCGACGATTAACGTCATCCATAGCGCCATTGAGAACATCGCGCGAATAGCCGGGGTGTTATTCCCGCGCAATAAATGCCATGCACCTGACGCTGCAACAAACAACGCGCTGCTGAGGAAAGCGGCAACGGACATATGCAGTAAACGATAAGGGAATGAAGAATTGAAAATAACGGCGAACCAGTCAACGGGAACGACCTGGCCGTTAACTATTTCATAGCCTTGCGGTGTCTGCATCCAGCTGTTAGAGGCGAGGATCCAGAAGGTTGAAATAATGGTACCCAGTGCGACCATGCAAGTGGCAAAGAAGTGAAGCCCTGGGCCAACCCGGTTCCAGCCAAACAGCATTACCCCAAGGAAGCCCGCTTCGAGGAAGAAGGCGGTGAGCACTTCATAGGTCAGAAGCGGCCCGGTGATGCTACCGGCGAACTCGGAAAAACCACTCCAGTTGGTACCGAACTGATAAGCCATCACCAGCCCGGAAACTACACCCATACCAAAGTTTACGGCGAATATTTTCGACCAGAAATGGTATAGCGAACGCCAGGTGGGATTTTTCGTCTTTAGCCATAACCCCTCAAGTACTGCCAGATAACTGGCGAGGCCGATGGTAATGGCCGGAAAGATGATGTGAAAGGATACCGTAAACGCGAACTGGATCCTCGCCAGGTGAAACGCGTCAAGACCGAACATGCTTAACTCCGCAGACAAAATTGATTTGGCGCAATTCTAAGCCTGAGAAGCATTGCGGGGCAGAAACAGAACAGTTCTTTTTAACCATAACAGTTGCAGTGCTGTTATAGGTTGTACACGCTGATATGAAATCTGGAAGCTGGATTCCTGTTATTAAATAGCGTCCTCCCCACGTTAGTGATTTTGCGATATTAATAGCAAGGTAATTAAAAGGTAATCATAAATGTTTACTTTGTGTGTATAAAGGTTCTTCTGCTGAATGCCTTCCTTGAATCAAAAATCACCCAGCAGGAGCTGGCGAACAGGATCGGCAGACCTAAGCAGGAGATCACCCGTTTATTTGATTTAAAGCACACGACAAAAATTGATGCTGTGCAGATTGCTGCGCGCGCCTTAGGCAAAGAGCTGGCGTTAACGATGTTGTAAAACTGTTAACTATAACAGTTATAAAAAACACCCTGATTATGTAAACTGATATACACAGTGATTGTCACCGACACCGGTAATCAGGATCAAAAATGAAAAAGTACCAGCGACTGGCAGAGCAAATTCGCGATCAAATTGCGTCTGGCGTATGGCAGCCAGGCGATCGCTTGCCTTCCTTGCGTGAGCAAGTGGTCAGCAGCGGAATGAGTTTTATGACCGTCGGACACGCATACCAGTTGCTGGAAAGCCAGGGGCGGATTATCGCCCGGCCGCAGTCTGGTTATTATGTCGCCGCGCGCCCCGAACGTGAACTGGCAGCGCCGCAGGTGCAGGTCACGCGCGACGAAGCGGTGGATATCAATACCTATATTTTTGATATGTTGCAGGCCAGCCGGGATGCGTCAGTGATGCCCTTTGCCTCCGCATTCCCCGACCCGCGTCTGTTTCCACTTCAACAGTTGAACCGCTCGTTGGCACAGGTGAGTAAAACCGCCACCGCCATGAGTGTGATTGAAAACCTGCCGCCGGGGAATGCTGAGCTGCGTCATGCCATTGCCCGTCGCTATGCTCAACAGGGGATGACCATTTCACCGGACGAAATCGTCATCACCACCGGCGCGCTGGAAGCCCTCAACCTGAGCCTGCAAGCAGTCACTGAACCGGGTGACTGGGTGATTGTCGAAAACCCCTGTTTTTACGGGGCGTTGCAGGCCCTGGAGCGATTACGTCTGAAGGCGCTGTCGGTAGCCACCGACGTTAACGAGGGGATCGATCTTGCCGCGTTGGAGCAGGCGTTACAGGAGTACCCGGTAAAAGCTTGCTGGCTAATGACCAACAGCCAAAATCCGCTGGGTTTTACGCTCAGCGCAGAGAAAAAGGCGCGTCTGGTTGCCTTGTTGGAAAAATACCACGTAATGCTGATTGAAGATGATGTTTACAGCGAGCTGTACTTTGGCCGCGAAAAACCGCTACCTGCCAAAGCCTGGGATCGCGCCGACAGCGTTCTGCATTGTTCGTCTTTCTCGAAGTGTCTGGTGCCAGGATTTCGTATTGGCTGGGTGGCAGCAGGGAAACATGCCCGGCGTATTCAGCGACTCCAGCTAATGAGTACTTTATCTACCAGTTCGCCCATGCAGCTTGCACTTGTTGATTATCTTTCAACCCGGCGCTATGACGCGCATTTGCGACGCTTGCGTCGGCAGTTGGCGGAACGTAAACAACAGGCCTGGCAAACGCTGCTGCGTCATCTTCCGGCGGAAGTCAGAATTCACCACAACGACAGCGGTTATTTTCTGTGGCTGGAGCTGCCGGAACCGCTTGATGCTGGTGTGCTCAGTACCCATGCGCTGGCACACCACATCAGCATTGCGCCGGGGAAAATGTTCTCGACCTCGGGAAGCTGGACACGTTTTTTTCGTTTTAATACTGCATGGCACTGGGGAGAGCGCGAAGAGCAGGCCGTAAAACAGCTTGGCAAATTAATTCGTGAAATGATGAAATAAACCATAACGCGCTATTCAATATAAATGAATAGCGCATTCTTATTTTCGAAATAGTGAATGCTGAACCACGGTATTATTTATATCGGGTGCGGCCATACAAAATATCAATAGTTAATACTATTGCCACCTCTGCATCTAACTCCTTGTCTATACTCCAGAAGATTACCCCCCAGGTCAGAGTCTGTAGCGTAATGAGCGTTAGCTCACAACCTGATTAAATTTCCTTGCACCAGCAGGAACGCTTACAACACCCCGACTATTTTTAGAAAAGGACATATATTTACGGCAAGGCTGCCGCTCAATATTTTTTCGACAGGAGTAAGACGTTATGAGCAAGCAACTTGCCCTCAGTAGCCTGTGTGCCTTCAGCATGACGCTGATGACTGCGCAGGCAGCCGAACCCCCCACATCATTAGATAAACCGGAAGGCCGCCTGGATATTATTGCCTGGCCGGGTTATATCGAACGTGGGCAAACCGATAAACAATATGACTGGGTCTCGCAGTTTGAGAAAGATACCGGCTGTGCGGTCAATGTAAAAACGGCGGCCACCTCTGATGAGATGGTCAGCCTGATGGCTAAAGGCGGTTACGACCTGGTAACCGCTTCTGGTGATGCCTCACTGCGCCTGATAATGGGAAAACGCGTTCAGCCGATTAATACTGCGCTGATCCCTAACTGGAAAACCCTTGATCCGCGAGTAGTAAAAGGGGAGTGGTTTAACGTTGGCGGTAAAGTTTACGGTACGCCATACCAGTGGGGACCAAACCTGCTGATGTATAACACCAAAACCTTCCCAACGCCGCCGGACAGCTGGAACGTGGTATTCGTTGAACAAAATCTGCCTGACGGGAAAAGCAATAAAGGTCGCGTTCAGGCTTACGATGGCCCGATCTATATTGCCGACGCCGCATTATTCGTTAAAGCCACCCAGCCGCAGTTGGGTATTACCGACCCCTATCAGCTCACTGAAAAACAGTATCAGGCGGTGATCAAAGTCCTGAGCGATCAGCACGCGTTGATCCATCGCTATTGGCACGATACCACCGTGCAAATGAGCGATTTCAAAAACGAAGGCGTAGTGGCGTCAAGCGCCTGGCCTTATCAGGCTAACGCCTTGAAAGGTGAAGGTCAGCCAATTGCCACGGTCTTCCCAAAAGAGGGGGTTACCGGATGGGCTGATACCACCATGCTGCACAGTGAAGCGAAACACCCGGTTTGCGCTTACAAATGGATGAACTGGTCATTAACCCCGAAAGTACAGGGCGACGTAGCCGCCTGGTTTGGTTCTCTGCCAGTGGTGCCTGAAGGTTGTAAAGCCAGCCCGTTACTGGGTGAAAAAGGCTGTGAAACCAACGGCTATAGCTATTTTGACAAAATTGCCTTCTGGAAAACGCCAATTGCCGAAGGTGGAAAATTCGTTCCTTACAGTCGCTGGACGCAGGATTACATCGCCATTATGGGTGGTCGTTAATTCCGCTGGGGGTTTTATGACGTACGCAGTGGAGTTTCATAACGTCTCGCGTTTGTATGGGGATGTTCGTGCAGTGGATGGGGTGAGTATTGCGATTAACGACGGTGAGTTTTTCTCTATGCTGGGGCCATCCGGCTCCGGCAAGACCACCTGTCTGCGCCTGATTGCCGGGTTTGAGCAACTGTCAGGCGGCGCGATCACTATTTTTGGTAAACAGGCCAGCGAATTACCGCCCTGGGAACGGGACGCCAATACGGTATTTCAGGATTACGCGTTATTCCCGCACATGTCGATCCTCGACAACGTCGCCTATGGGCTGATGGTTAAAGGCATTGATAAAAAACAACGCCACGCGAAAGCACGTGAAGCACTGGATAAGGTCGCACTCGGTTTTGTTTATGAACGTAAACCGTCGCAGCTTTCCGGTGGGCAACGTCAGCGTGTGGCTATTGCCCGGGCGCTGGTCAATGAACCGCGCGTCCTGCTGTTGGATGAACCGCTCGGGGCATTGGATCTCAAACTGCGTGAGCAGATGCAACTGGAGCTGAAAAAATTACAGCAATCCCTTGGCATCACCTTCATCTTTGTCACCCACGATCAGGGTGAAGCCCTGTCGATGTCCGATCGGGTGGCGGTGTTTAATAACGGTCGCATCGAACAGGTGGATTCTCCGCGTGAACTTTACATGCGTCCGCGGACGCCGTTTGTGGCAAGTTTCGTCGGAACGTCAAATGTCTTTGATGCGACGATGTCGGCGAACGTTTGTGGGCTACAGGGTATGTTCTCCCTACGTCCCGAACACATTCGCTTGAATGATGCCGGAGGAGAAGTCCAGGCCCGGGGTGTTATTCAGGCGGTGCAGTATCAGGGGGCGGCGACGCGGTTTGAGCTGAAACTTGCCGGAGGGGAAAAACTGCTGGTTAGCCAGGCGAACCTGACGGGAGAAATGCTACCGTCAACGTTGTCGCCGGGTCAGCAGGTGATGGCATCATGGTCCCGCGACGTGATGGTACCGCTGGTTGAGGAGAGGTGAATGGCTATGAACGTCTTACATTCGCCTCCACAGTCGACAAGCCTGAACCGGATCTCAGGTTACTTCTGGCGTAATCCGGGGATGGGGCTGTTTTTGCTGCTCCTTGGACCACTGATGTGGTTTGGCATTGTCTACTTCGGCTCATTACTGACGCTGTTGTGGCAAGGTTTTTATACCTTCGACGATTTCACTATGTCGGTCACGCCGGACCTGACGCTGGCGAATTTGCAGGCGCTGTTTAATCCTGCTAACTACGACATCATTTTGCGTACCCTGACGATGGCGGTGGCGGTCACCATTGCCAGCGCGATTCTGGCGTTTCCGATGGCGTGGTATATGGCGCGCTATACCAGCGGCAAAATGAAAGCCTTTTTTTACATTGCCGTAATGTTGCCAATGTGGGCCAGCTACATCGTTAAAGCCTATGCGTGGACGCTGCTGTTAGCTAAAGACGGTGTGGCGCAGTGGTTTTTAACCCATCTTGGGCTGGAGCCGCTACTGCTTTCGTTCCTGACGCTGCCTGCGGTAGGTGGCAATACGTTGTCAACTTCAGGCTTAGGGCGCTTTCTGGTGTTCGTCTACATCTGGCTGCCGTTTATGATCCTGCCGGTACAGGCCGCACTGGAGAGACTTCCGCCGTCACTGTTACAGGCCTCCGCTGATTTGGGCGCGCGTCCGCGTCAAACCTTCCGCTATGTGGTCCTTCCGCTGGCAATACCCGGTATCGCTGCGGGATCTATCTTTACCTTCTCTCTGACGTTGGGCGACTTTATCGTGCCACAGTTGGTGGGACCACCAGGCTATTTCATCGGCAACATGGTGTATTCGCAACAAGGGGCGATCGGCAATATGCCGATGGCGGCGGCATTTACTCTGGTGCCGATTGTGTTAATCGCACTGTATCTGGCGTTCGTGAAGCGTCTGGGAGCTTTCGATGCACTCTGAACGCGCGCCCTGGTTACTCAAACTGGCGGCATGGGGCGGGGTTATTTTCCTGCACTTTCCCATCCTCATCATCGCCACCTATGCTTTTAATACTGAGGAGGCTGCTTTTAGTTTTCCACCGCAGGGATTAACGCTGAAGTGGTTTAGCGTTGCGGCGCAGCGTAGCGATATCCTGGAGTCTGTGACGTTGTCACTTAAGATCGCTGCGTTGTCGACCGCTATTGCCCTTGTTCTGGGGACGCTGGCCGCGGCCGCGCTGTGGCGTAGGGACTTTTTTGGCAAAAGTGCAATATCGCTGTTGCTACTGTTGCCGATCGCGCTGCCGGGCATTATTACCGGCCTTGCGCTGTTGACGGCGTTTAAAACCATCAACCTGGAACCGGGTTTTCTCACGATCGTAGTGGGCCATGCGACGTTTTGCGTGGTGGTGGTGTTTAACAACGTTGTGGCGCGTTTTCGCCGTACCTCATGGAGTCTGGTTGAAGCGTCTATGGATCTTGGTGCCAACGGCTGGCAAACCTTTCGTTACGTCGTGCTGCCCAATCTGGCATCGGCACTACTGGCGGGCGGGATGCTGGCGTTTGCCTTGTCGTTTGATGAAATCATCGTGACAACGTTCACCGCCGGACATGAAAGAACACTTCCTCTGTGGCTGCTCAATCAATTGGGCCGTCCACGGGATGTGCCGGTCACCAACGTTGTGGCATTGCTGGTAATGCTGGTGACAACACTGCCAATTTTAGGGGCCTGGTGGCTAACGCGTGAAGGCGACACTCTCGCCGGAAACGGTAAATAAACGACGATATGGGAAATTGCTATGCAACATCAATTACTGATTAATGGCGAGCTGGTCAACGGTGAAGGTGAAAAGCAGCCAGTCTATAACCCTGCCACTGGTGAACTCATTCTGGAGATTGCTGAGGCGTCAGCCATGCAGGTTGATGCCGCGGTGCGTGCGGCAGACACCGCGTTTGCCTCCTGGGGGCAAACCACGCCGAAAGTCCGCTCTGAACTGCTGCTGAAACTGGCGGACGCTATTGCCGATAACGCGCAAACCTTCGCTGAGCTGGAATCACTTAACTGCGGTAAGCCACTGCACTGTGTCCTTAACGATGAAATTCCAGCTATTGTCGACGTTTTTCGCTTCTTTGCCGGGGCTGCACGAACTCTGCAAGGACAGGCGGCTGGAGAGTATCTGGAAGGACATACGTCGATGATTCGCCGTGATCCGCTCGGCGTGGTGGCCTCTATTGCACCGTGGAACTATCCGCTGATGATGGCGGCGTGGAAGCTGGCTCCGGCGTTGGCAGCGGGAAACTGTGTGGTAATTAAACCATCAGAAATTACCCCGCTGACGGCGCTTAAATTGGCCGAATTTGCCAAAGATATTTACCCGGCTGGCGTTATCAACGTCCTGTTTGGTCGCGGTAAAACGGTGGGCGATCCGCTGACCGGCCATGAAAAAGTCCGCATGGTTTCTCTGACTGGCTCCATTGCAACCGGTGAACACATTATTCAGCACACCGCGCCGTCAATTAAGCGCACACATATGGAACTGGGCGGCAAAGCTCCGGTGATCATTTTTGATGATGCCGATCTGGATGCGGTAGTGAGCGGCGTGCGGACCTTTGGTTATTACAATGCCGGGCAAGACTGTACCGCCGCTTGTCGAATCTATGCCCAAAAAGGCATTTATGACGCGTTGGTTGAGAAACTCGGCGCCGCGGTTGCCAGCCTGAAAATTGGTGCGCCGAACGACGAATCGACGGAACTGGGACCGGTAAGCTCGCAGGCACATCTTGATCGCGTGACTAAAGCAGTCGATGAGGCCAAAGCCCTAAGGCATATCAAAGTTATCACCGGCGGCAAGAAAGTGGATGGCGCAGGCTACTACTTTGCCCCAACGCTGCTGGCCGGGGCGAAGCAAGAAGATGCCATCGTGCAGCGGGAAGTTTTCGGCCCGGTGGTCAGCGTGACCGTATTTGATGATGAAGACCAGGTGCTGGCGTGGGCAAATGATTCGAAATACGGACTGGCATCTTCCGTCTGGACCCGGGATGTTGGGCGTGCGCATCGCTTTAGCGCTCGCCTGCAATATGGTTGCACTTGGGTCAACACCCATTTCACGCTGGTTAGCGAGATGCCGCACGGTGGGCAAAAACAGTCTGGGTATGGCAAGGATATGTCGGTTTATGGGCTGGAAGATTACACTATTGTTCGCCATGTCATGATCAAGCATGAGTAATCTTTTAAGCGCGAGCGGTAAATGGGGCACGGATAGCTAAATATCGGCAAACGTGTGTCTATACTATTCGCGCCACTGGCCTCGTCGCCATCGGACGGCGGTAAGTTGGAAATATCCGCGAGGTCAGGCTAATTGATAAAATAAAGCCCCAGCATATTGCCGGGGCTTTGTGCTTTCAGGAGCGCCATCGGGTTTATCTGCGGCCCAGGCTGCAAAGCCAGGCGAGTAGGGCACAGACGCTCAGAACTAGCCCCAGTTGTTGCACCATGCCTGCAAATCCCAGCATCATTCCCAGCAACAGGTAATAGCTTAATCCAAACAATGCCCCCGCGGCTCCGGCCTGTTCACGATAATGACGCAGCGCCTGACTCAGCACATTGGGAATGGCGATACCATAGGCAATCACCACGCCGAACACCGGAATCAGGATCCACGCAGAGTGCTGTAAGCACCACGCTACGAGACCTGACAACGCTGCCAGCGCACAGGCATAACGTACCAGTTGTTCCGGCGTCAGACCTGTCGTTAACAGTCTTTGGTTCAGCAGGCTACCCGACAGAGAAGCAAACGCAAGTAGCAACCCCGTCAAGCCAAAGGCTCTGGAGCTCCATCCCAATTGCCCAAAAAGAAACGGCGCCAGGCTGTAATAGCTAAACAGCATGGTGTTCAGTAGAGCAACCAGTATGGCGTTTTTCCACAGCTCATAGTCACGCGCCATGCGGGAGAGTAGCGCAGCAAGCCTTGGTCTGAGCGTATGTTCGGGCCGGGTTTCTGGCAGCATGGTCACGGTCAGCATCAGCAGTAGCAGCGCCAGCAGCACAAGGGCAATAAATACCCCGGTATGACCATACAAACTGACCAACCATCCTCCGCTTAGCAGACCGAAAACCGGACTCAATGCCAACGCGGCACCCATCACAGAAAAGACGCGGGATAGCGCAGTTGATTCATAGCTGTCCCTTAGCATGGTCTGTACCACTACAGATCCGGCAGCAGCTCCAATGGCCGAGACCATCCGTGCCAGCAGCAGAACGCTGAAATCAGTGGCAACAACGGCCATGAGGGAACCCGTGGCGTAGCACAGGAGTCCAGCCATCATCGCCCGGCGTCGCCCGATGCAGTCGCTCAGCCATCCCCACATCGCCACGCCGACGGCGAAGGCAACAAAATAAACGGAGAGTGTTTGAGCCGCGCGCTCACTGCTGACGTGATAAGACGTCGCAATACCTGGCAATGCCGGGCTGTAAATGGTTTCCACCAGTTGTGGAAACATAATCAGGAATGTGAGAAGCCACAGCGGCGGTCGATGAAATGTGTTCATAGCAATATCCAGAGAAACAGAAAACAGGTGGGCATTATTGCTGAAAGGAAAATGTCGCGTTACCATTATCAGGACTATAAATGTCAGATATCGGACAGAAGATGAAAATTGCCCCAGATGATGCTTTTGATGCGGACAGCTTTGATAAACCGGTAATCGGGATTGCTTCCGAGATGGGCGTACACGATTCAGGACGGCACAGCCATCTTCGTCATCAGCTACTTTATTCGGCAGCGGGAAGCATTACGATTGAGCTGGAACAGGCGTTGTGTCTGCTACCGCCACGTCGTGCGGTCTGGATCCCAGCCGGTACGGTACATCGCGCCATAATGCGCGGCGTGATGGCTTATCGTTCTTTGTACTTCTCAACCACGTTGCCGTTATCTGATTTACCGCTGCAGATAGTCGACGTTAACCCTCTCTTTTTTGAGGTGATAGAACGTATGTCTTTCTGGCCATGGGATATGCCAGCCGCGAAGCAGGCCAGCCTCATCACCGTTTTTTGTGAGGAAATACGCGCCGCCCGCAGTGAAAACTGGACGTTGCAGTTTCCCTCAGATCCGCGGTTGAACGTGTGGCTAGAGGGATTACGTATGGGCGAACTCCCACCGCGACTGAATCAATTGTCCCGACGGGTTGGGGCATGTGAGAGAACAATCGGTCGAATATTTACCCGGGATACCGGGATGAATTATCAGAACTGGCGGCAGCAATTCAGGTTGCTAAAAGCCATGGAGATGCTGGCGGATGGATGCCCTATTAGCCAGGTGGCGCAATATCTGGAGTTTGTCAGCGACAGCGCTTTTATCGCGTTCTTCCATCAACATACCGGCACAACGCCGAGCCGTTATTCGGGCAATATAATGCCGCAGAAGGATTAGGGACATTACATACTAAGGATAATTTACCCGGCGGCGGGAGAGTGGGAAGATCGTGCACTAATGGCAGAGAGAAGTCCCTCTCTGCCAACGGACGCTGCAATTAATCAAACAAGAACCACATCAAGCAAACCAGCCGAACCTTGCGGAAATCAGACTGAAAAGTCCTACAGCAGCAAATATATTTATCAGCACCACCGTTTTACTGGAAACATTCATTTGTGCCACCTTTCGTTTTAACCCATATGGGTATAGTACGGGTTATAACTATCCGCAATAGTACGAATTCTGAACATAATGAAAATGGGTTGTTTTACAGCCACTTTTCTTAAATTAATTAATAAAACTTGATGTGGGTCATGAAAAAGAGCATATTGCGCGCGATTTCACCTTTCGGCCCGGATGCCTTACATGTCTCTGTACCAAAAAATGTTGGTTTTTTATGCGGTGATGGCCGTTATCACGGCAATCATCACCTGGTTTCTTTCCCGCGATAAAAAGCGAATTCGCTTTCTCAGCGCGGTATTAGTCGGTGCGACCTGGCCGATGAGTTTTCCCGTCGCGTTAATGTTCTCTCTCTTCTGATGACGGCGTAAACGCCGCTTCAGGCGGAAAGCAGGGCATCCAATCGCTTTTTGTCGACTTCGCTGACATCCTGTGGATGCTGATACCCCACGTTCTCATTCGCACGGGTATACAAAGCGACCAGCCAGTCGTATACGTAGCGGCTTGCGCCGTGCGAAGGTTGTTCATCCAGCTTCGTCAGGCGTAACATCGGCTGTTGCTTCGGCGCGCTAAAAATAGCCGATCCTTTCTGGATCCTGCTGGCAGGGCGCTGATCCTCAGCAACGTCGGCAAATCCAAGCCAGGTAATAAAATCACCGATATCGGCGTATAGCTGCGCGGCACAGACGTTTTCGCGCTGCATAATGCGCTGTAAGCGTTGCGGCATCTCCAGGCGATAGCTGGTGGTGACGAGGATGTCGGCAACCTGCCTTAACGTACGGGGATCGAGTCGTAAACGGCGGGCATTATTTTCATCGCGACACCACTGGCGCACGTGGTTAATCCACATTTTGTGAGCCTGATATCCGGTCTCCTGGCTTTCCGGTGAGTGCATTGTGTCACGCACCTCGGCAAACAGGTCAATCTCTTCATTAAATAAACCACTTACCTGCTCCTCGCGCGGTTGCTGAATACGCAGCAGCGACTCAAAAATGCGCATCGGCGGGAGCAAACCATCCAGCAGTTCGCCATGCTTTGCCGCCTGAGCCTGTAGCTGGCGGATCACTGACTCATTGCTTGCTGATTCGGTCTCAACGGGATTAATCCAGCCGATTAGGGTTTCGCGTACGCGCTGCTGGTGCTGTTCTCGCAGGGAGGTCAGCCTGGCCTGGCGCTGCTGTGGTGAGGTTGCCTGAGTCAACCATTCGACGAGGCGTTGTAAGCTGTGTTTATCCAGCGCCTGCAGCGTGCCCCAGTGCAGTCCGGGTTTGCCCATTAATTGCTGCACGGATTCGTCAAGATTTTGCTGGGTACTAAAACGCGCATCCTGCGGGGTAATGGCCCAGACCACGCCTGGCAATGCGGCGTCGTGGACGGGTTGAGTATCGTTAACCCAGCCCAATAGCTTGCAGGTGATGGCGGGCGTCTGGGCGCGGGTAGAGACAGCGTTGCAGATTAAGAGCACATCCGGTTGCAGGTGCTGGCGATAATGTTCCAGCATCCAGCCTAATTTTGCCTGCCACAGTGGATGCGGATGAGTATCCGGGGCGAGGGGAATATCGAGCAGATCGACATTCTCCAGCACTGCGTCTTCAACAGTCAGGATCAGTTCGCGCGTGAGCAGCGCCAGTGACGACAAAGAAAGGCTAACTGCATTGAGCAACTGATGATTTTCAATCGGATGAACCACCACATCGCTTTGCGCCTCATTATTGCCTGTTAATGCCACCTGGGTCAGGAAACTTTCGGCAGGTAAACCAAAATGATCAACCAGCAGACTCAGCGGGGCCGCTAATTCTTGCGCGTGTCCGGTTTGTTGCAACGTGTGCGCCAGAGTCAGCCACTGCTGCGTCAGCTCTGGTTGTTCTCCCCACAGTAGTGCCCAGGCGTTTGCCCGGGTAGTCAGATCCAGTGCGGGCAGCAACGTGGCAAACTGGTGCCATAGCGCATCGTCAATTTGCTGCTGGTTTGCCGGTACGCAGGAGCGCCAGAAACGACCGATTGCCGCAACATCATGTGCGGTAATGCCCGGCACAGGGTGACGCTGACGCAGCGTTTGCCATTTTTCCAGGCGCGCCTCAATAATCGATTTCTCGACCTGCCGGTTATCCGGGAGCGCGCTGAACTGGGCGATAAATAGCTGTACCAGTTCCGCTTCACTGAGTAACCGCAGACGCAACGGCCATTCGCTATCATGCGGATTTTCATCGCGCGTAAAGCGGATCGCCATATTGGTTGGCGCATGGCCAGGATTAATATGCGAGAAATAATCAAAGCTGCGATCCGGGGTAACAATATTCACTTTGCCAGTGGCATTGCTGCACAATGCCGCAAGCAGATGTGCTTTTGCCGATTGTGAATGTCCGTATAACCCTATACATCCTTGCGATGAAAAGGTTGTCTCCAGCGCAGATTCACTCACTGCGGCTAGCGTAAGCTGTGCCAGCAGGGCATCCGCTTCATCATCAAGACGCGCCGCACGTTGACGGGTATCTACCACCCACTCGATGGCGGCCTGCGCGGTATTAAACATCTTACTCATTTCAGGTACACGCTCCCGCTATCGATCCAGTAATGGCTTCCGCTATGGCGACGGTCTGCCAGCGTATTCAGTTTTAACGTTAAGGCATTGGCGGCAACGGGGGTGCCATCCTGTAACCAGGCATCGCTCAGGACGAAGAATTCTGGGCCACTTTCTTTGCTGCCGCCGCGTAGCTGCAGCCGTACATTCAACACGCCATCTCCGGCGATGGTTTTTGCCAGTTCGGCGGAATTTATGCTGAGCGTATACAGCGGCGTGGCAGGCCAGCGGCTGTTTGCCAGTTGCCGGAATCCTAACGTCACGTTGCCACGTAACGGGAAGTGCAACCGGGCATCCAGCTTCGCACCGGGTTTATCCAGATCAATATCGTGATACCAGATGTTCTCATCGCGCAGGGTATTGACCGTGTTATCCAGTACGCCAAGATAACGTACGGTCGAGTAAGCGCCGATATCGGCAGCTTTAAAGTTAAAACGCGGCAAACGCAAATCCAGCGCCAGGCTGCACAGCATGGCGCCGACTGCCGCGGTGGATTTGGGATTACCAATCCGCCCTTGTTGGCTGAACGGATACCACTCATGCACGCGGTAGTTATCCATCCAGATCATACGGTTAACCGGAACAGGTTGCAGATGGCGGATCAACGCCTGCACGCCCGGTAAACAGGCGGGCCTGCCGGTCACTAATAAAATATCGCAGCGATAATGTGAAATAGCCTCACAAACCGCGTGCAGCGGGGAAGTCAGGGTAAATTGCCCCGCTAACAGAGCTTCTTGTAACTGCCTGAACTGTACCTGCAACGGCACGCTCAGAACATCAAACGCTGGCGAACCTGCTGGCAACGCATGGTCGATAGCCTGCTGGATGTAGTTCATCACGTTGCGCGTTGGTCGTTGGCTCAGGAGTTCTCCGAATGTGGCATGCAGACCAGCGACCGGATCGTTAATATCGCTTTGTTCCCAGGCACTGAGTACCGCATGACCGAGCGGCATAAAGAGCTGCAATGCCGTTTGTTGACGCAAAATCGCCTGGGTATCGATGCGACCGGAATCGCCAAACAGCGTGGCCAGTAATGCAGCGGCATCGGTCACGCCAGCCTGTTGTAAGCGGGTTTGCAGCGCAGGCAACACGCAACGCTGAATCACGTCCAGAAGCATGTCATCGCCTGCCACCTTAAAACCCTCACGGAACAGCAAATGCGGAGTAATTTTAACGTTCGCGCCGACGCCGTCATCAAGCTGATAATGGACGACGGCCATATCCGTTGTCCCGCCGCCAATGTCGATCGATGCCACGCGCAGCGCACGGCCTTTAGTCTCACCGGGTTCCGGCAAACGGTCCGGGCGGGCAAGGGCGTTAAAGAATGATTCGGTGTGGCCATCGTAGTGAGAGATAGCCTCGTTATACAGCCACACCAGTTGCCCGCAGCTGGCTTCATCCCATTCCATCTGAATTTCAGGTACGGGAACCACACTCTTTTCCTGCTGTTTACGGGTAGTGAAGTCTTCATCCTGCGGGTGCCAGCCCATTGCTTTCCAGACCAGGGCAATAGCTTCAAACATGCGCAGGCGGAAAATCTCGCGTTCCTGTTTGGGCATCGCCGACGGTAGGGTCAGGATCAGCGTCCGTAACTGACGAGGAGATGCCGGGAATCCGAGGCGCAAACGCGTCGCTACGCTGTTAATTTGCCCCAGCGCCTGGGCCAGTATTTCGCATAACATATGCGTCATCAGCGTACTGCGGCTGTATTGCGGTGAGAATACCGGCAGACGATCGTCCTGCGGCAGGCTGAACAGCGGTTGCCCGTCATCGTTCATCAGGTTCATCAGTGGGAAGGCGGTAGCCAGCGGTTCGCGCTGGGTTTTTCCATTCATCTGGCTAAAGCGCCAGTCATGTAACACCGGCGTTTCATCCCACAGATAACGGCGCGGGCTGGAGATCCCACTATTGCCCTCGGTGCCCATACGCTGCATTGCCAGCTTACGGGCTTCATCACCCACACGCACAATCGACGGCCAGATAAAGGCGTCATCACGCCCGCTCTCAACGGAAAAATGCTGCTTACCAAAGCGCGCTTCGGAAAACTCCAGCCGGCTGGTGAACAGCGGATCGTTGAGGAACTGCGGCTCGCTTAACGAACGGACCTGCAATTCAGCGGTCTGACGCAGCCCGTCATTGGCATCCCCGTGATCTTCAATCAGGACGCCACAGGTATGGGTATTACCGATATCTAAAATAAGATCGACGGGAATAGCGGGTGTGCTAAGGGTATGCGTAACCAGTTTCACTTCCGGGACAGAAAGCTGCTCGCCTAACAGAGTCAGCACATTCAGCCAGTGCGCCTGGTATTCAAAGTTACGCAGCGCCAGTTGGATCTCTTGTTCTGAGCGATTCTCATGTTGGGTGACATGGTGCATAAAAGATTCGCGCAACCAGCCGTCAATCCAGGTCTGGTCAAGGAAATCAGCAATTTCATTGTCATGCCAGGCCAGCGCGAATCGTGTCCCGTTGAGCAGGTCGTTCTCATTAGGCGTTAACGCTGCAGGGGCATTTTCAGTGAGCTGGCTATCCAGCGCCACGGTAACGCGGTGGGTGTTGCCCGCGCTGTCGGGTTGCGCCAGTTTTCGTACCTGCACGCGCGCCCAGTTATCCGGGCCTTCAACAAACGTGCGCGGTGGGTTAAAGCGCAGAAACGGCAGCGGCAGCCAGACACCGTCGAGGACATCCAGCGAATAATGCAGCGTCTGGGTACTTTCCGGCTTCACCACTTCGGGCTGACCGCCAGTGCTGCCAGGCAAGGTATAGCGACCCGTTGCCAGATCGAAATCCAGCCGTAGCAGGGGACCGTTTGCCGTTTTGCGCACAAAGCGGCCATGGTGTGCAGATTCCTGCGGCGTCAGGCCAAAATCCAGGAATTGAACACCGCTATTGGCGATGAGCGTCACGCTCTGCTTGTAATCACACAGATTCACCAACATAGAATCAGGCACCTATCTTTTTGATTGTCAGAGGGATTTCCGCGTGATCGTCATAACGCGCGGTACAGGCGGCGACGTCGTTGGTTCCCGCTTTGCAGGTAATTTCAGGCATCGGATAACGTGACCCGTCTGTACAACGGGCATTGCCGCGACTCTTAATCATTAATTCACCCGACTGGTGCAAACCGGAGAAAATCTCGGCACGACAAACAATATTGTCACCATGAACCACGCGAGCAGTGCCTTTATTAGCCTGGATCTGATAGCGCAGCGACGGCGCTTTGCCGCTCACCGGATCTTTAACATCGACCAGGACGCGCCAGTTACCATTGAGGAAACGCGTCGTTCCTGCCTTCATCTGATTGGCATCCATCACCAGCGCATCTTTTGGAATCGCGGCGATCACCACCGGTCCTTCTACAGGTTTCTCTTTCTTCGCAGCTGGAGTCACTTCAGCACGATGCAAAGGCAGAGCAGATGCCAGTGCTGGCAGCGGTGCCATATCAATCTTAACGACTTCAACAGCGGCGGCTGCGGGTACGGGCTGGGTGGTCTGTTGCTTCCACAGCAGCGGCCCAACGATGGCGGCAATGATGACTGCGGCAACGGGCAGGCTCCACAGAGGCAGGCGGCGCGCAGGTTTCTCTTGTGCCAGCGGCGGTGTAACCTCCGGTTCGTTAACTATAACCGGTGGCTGTGGTTCAGGTTCAGGTTCAGGTTCAGCCGGTTTAGCCAGCTCGACGACTGGCGTCAATAAAGGCGCATCAGCCTCGGCGAAGGTGATTTCCGGGGGGATTTCTTCTTCCTGTTCCGGCTCTGCTACGGTAACGACAGGAGGAATATCGGCAAGTCGCAGGCAATCGAGCACATCGTCGCGGGGATTTTCATTCAGATTGACGAAGCCCCAGAACGTAATAACGGGTTTGCCATCAACCAGAAACACGTGGTTTTCACCGGGAAACTGGATGGCTTTTTCGAGCAGAGAGCCAAACAGCTGTAGGGAGGTTTTTCCCGACTGCAGGCTTTTACGGCTCAAAGCCGCCGCATTTTCCAGCGTGCTTCCCAGATAGCGCAGCGCACGAAAACGTGCTTCTTCATCAGCGGCTTTCCACGCCACGGCTTTCCCTTCTATCGGGGAATACCAGTCAACCCGATCGCCGTTGTCGTTAATTTGTGGGATCGCCAAACAATCCACCATCGCCTGCTGTTTACGCAGACGAAGCGTTTCACGAATTTGCAATGCTGAATCAAACACGGCCTGACCACCGCCGCCCACGGCCTGATAGTCATCCAAATTGCCGCTGCGCAAGAGAGTTTTTGCCACGTTGTTACCCCTTAGACTTCTTCACGTATCTACTTTACGTTTTATAAAAACGAGCAAACGGAGAAAGAGAGGCAAAAAGGGGCTAATTTTCATGGCATAGAGTGCCGGGAAAAATCTTGACGTTTTGAAAAAGACTTAAGGGAAATTAATTCGCTTAGGGTGATGAATTATTCAGCGAAATACACCTGATTAGAATAACCTGATAGTGATTTGTTATTGGTCAGTTTTTGTCAGCTATGCTCTGATATCTCGGTTAATAATAAAATAAGAAGGCTTATAACCATGATTGCAAGGAAAACGTTACTCGCGCTGGCTCTCAGCACCGTCATACCGTCAGGCGTTGCGTTCGCGGCCAATACTGACACCATCATCTATTGTTCTGAAGCATCGCCGGAGTCATTTAACCCGCAAATTGCCAGTTCCGGTCCCTCATTTGTGGCCAGTTCACAAGTGCTCTACAACCGACTCATCAACTTTGATCCGGTAAAGAATACCCCGGTACCATCTCTGGCAACGGACTGGACGATTTCTCCCGACGGTAAGACTTACACCTTTACCCTGCGTCAAGGCGTGAAATTCAACAGTAATAAATTCTTTAAACCGACCCGCGACTTCAACGCTGACGACGTGATTTTCTCGGTATTACGGCAGAAGGATGCCGATCATCCGTATCACAAGGTTTCTCAGGGAAGCTATGAATACTTTAACGATGTCGGTCTGGATAAACTGATTAAAGAAGTTAAGAAGCTCGATGATTATCACGTTCAGTTTGTCCTGAATGAACCTAATGCTGCGTTTCTTGCCGACTGGGGAATGGATTTTGCCTCGATTCTCTCTGCGGAATATGCCGACGCGATGCTGAAAAAAGGTACACCGGAAAACGTCGACAACTGGCCTATTGGCACCGGGCCTTACGTGCTGCAGCAGTACAAGCAGGACTCGCAAATCCGCTATCTTGCCAACCCTAACTACTGGGATGGCGCCGTTCCAACGAAACACCTGATCTTCTCAATCACGCCAAACGTCCAGACGCGGCTGGCAAAACTGCAAACCAATGAATGCCAAATAATCCCAGCACCTGCGCCCGTACAGTTTGACGAGATTAAAAAGAATAAAGATTTGACGCTGCATTCGGTTGACGCGCTGAACGTTGGATATCTGGCGTTTAATACCGAGAAAAAACCGTTTGATAACGTACTGGTGCGTCAGGCTTTGAACTACGCAACGGACAAAAAGGCCATTATTAACGCTGTCTTTTTAGGTTCTGGTACGGTGGCAAAATCGCCGATCCCACCGAATATGCTGGGGTTCAATAAAGATCTGCAGGATTACGCTTACGACCCGCAAAAAGCGAAAGACCTACTGAAGCAGGCTGGGCTGGAAAATGGCTTTGAAGCGACGCTGTGGTCAATGCCGGTCCAGCGCCCATACAACCCGAACTCCCGACGGATTGCCGAGATGATCCAGAGCGACTGGGCAAAGGTGGGCGTGAAGGCGAAAATTGTATCGTATGAGTGGGGTGAATATCTCTCCGGAATGCGTAAAGGTGAGCATGACACCGCGTTGTTTGGTTGGATGTCAGACAACGGCGATCCGGATAACTTCGCGGATGTGCTGCTGGGCTGCGACAGCATAAAAACCGGATCTAACGCCGCGCGCTGGTGCGATAAAGAGTATAATTCGCTGGTTGAAAAGGCGAAACTGGTGAGCAAACCGGAAGAGCGCGCCGCGCTTTACCAGCAGTCACAAGAGATTTTCTACCAGCAGGCTCCTTGGATAGCCCTGGCAAACGGTAAAACGTTCTACGCTACGCGTAGCAACGTCAGCGGATACAGCGTTAGCCTGATGGGCAGTGATTTTTCAAAAGCAAAATTAAATTAATGAGTTAAGGAGAGGTTATGTCGCATCTGGATGAGGTCAGCGCACGTGTTGATGCCGCCATTGAGGAGAGCGTCATTACGCATATGAATGAATTGCTGATTGAGCTCAGCGATGATGTCGCGTTGAGCCGGGAAGACCGCTATACCCAGCAACAGCGTTTGCGTACGGCTATCGCCCATCATGGCCGTCAGCATAAAGAAGATATGGAAGCCCGTCGCGAACAGTTGACCAAAGGCGGCACTATTCTTTGATATTTCCTCGCCGGATCTTATCCGGCCTACAGGCGCGTTCTGTAGGTCGGATAAGCACAATTAAAACGAACGTCTCGCCACCAGCCATGCCCCGACCACCAACATTACCGCGCCACAGATTGGGCCCATCAGCGCCCGTAGAGGCACGCCGTGACTACGTAGAATATCCAGTATCAGTCCCCCGATAAGCTGGCTGGCAACCAGTACCGCAATCGTCGTGGCAGCGCCTACATTTTGATATCCACTAATGCTGGCGAAAACAAAGAACGATCCCAACAAGCCGGGGATGAGTGTCCACCAGCGTATGCTGGAAACCAATTCACCAAACCCTGCTAAACCTTGCTTAAACCACAATATGCTGACAAACAGCACGATCCCGACCAGCGAGTTAAGTAACATGGCGATAAGGATCGTCGAGGACGTCTGCGTGATGCGTACCATCAAGGTATTTTGCACCACCAGACCAATACCAGCGGCAATCAGAAAGGAGAGGGTCAGCGTCTGGTTCATCTAAGGGCATCCGGTTCGCGGCGATCGTCTAACTGCAACTGCATGAAGGTCAGATCCAGCCACCGCCCAAATTTGGTTCCAACCTGTGGCATTTGCGCGGTGGTTTTAAAGCCCAGCAAGCTGTGCAGATGCAGTGATGCCTGATTCTGAGACTCAATACCTGCCACCATTACATGCTTGCCGCATGCGCGGGCTTCGTCTATCAGTCTGCTGAGTAGTGCTCGTCCGAGTCCTTTTCCCTGATGTTCTGGATGGACATACACCGAATGTTCAACGGTATGGCGGAAGCCATCAAAGTTACGCCAGTCGCCAAAGGAGGCGTATCCCGTAACCACGCCATTCTCTTCACTCACCAGTACCGGATACCCCATCAATTGTCTGGATTCATACCAGGAAATACGGTTTTCGGCATCGACCGTTTGATCATTCCAGATAGCCGCCGTATGCAGTACCGCATGGTTGTAGATTTCTGCAATGGCGGCGCAGTCTTCTTTGCTAGCAAATCGAATTGACATGTTGAACCTCAGGGCTTGTTCACTATAGTATTACAATATGAATACTATTGAAGACAGCATAAATCAACGGATCAGTGCAAGAATTCGCATTGAGCGGGAATCTCGCGGTTGGTCACTCACGGAACTTGCCGAGCGCGCGGGCGTGTCGCGAGCCATGATCCATAAAATAGAACGCGGCGAGAGTAGTCCAACGGCGACGCTGCTGGGTAGACTTTCCGGTGCGTTTGGCATCAGCATGTCTACCCTGATTGCGCGGGCTGAAATGCAGGAGGGCAAGCTGCTGCGCTTCGCTGACCAGCCCGTCTGGCACGACCCGCAAAGCCACTATCTGCGCCGCCATGTTTCACCGCGCAGCGATCTACCTATCGATCTGGTGCAGATTGAATTACCCGCCGGAAGTGATATCCCGATGCCAGCTTCTTCCTATGTGCAGGCCAGACAACTTATCTGGTTACAGCAGGGGGAATTAGTTTTTGTGGAAGGGGACATACGCCATGAAATGCAGGCAGGTGATTGCCTGGAACTTGGCCCGCCGAATGACTGTCGGTTTATCAATGAAACCGCGAAACCCTGCGTTTACCTGGTTGTGCGGTTAAACCACGTCGTCAGCTAAATAGCAGGCGCAGACTGCTACTATTGATGGATTCATGCCAAAAGCAGAGGAGCACATCATGGGTCAACAGACTAATCGTAACCGTCGCTGGGTACTGGCTTCCCGTCCACATGGCGCGCCAGTCCCAGAGAACTTCCGTCTTGAAGAAGATGAGGTGGCATCCCCGGGCGAAGGCCAGGTTTTGCTGCGCACTGTTTATCTTTCCCTCGATCCCTACATGCGTGGCCGCATGAGCGATGAGCCATCTTACTCACCACCAGTAGAGATTGGTGGTGTTATGGTGGGTGGTACCGTAAGTCGCGTGGTGTCATCCCGCCATCCGGACTACCAGCCAGGCGAATGGGTATTGAGCTACAGCGGTTGGCAGGACTATGACATCTCCGACGGTAACGGACTGGTGAAGCTTGGCGCTCATCCCGAACATCCCTCCTGGGCGCTGGGTGTTATGGGTATGCCGGGGTTTACCGCTTATATGGGCCTGCTGGATATCGGTCAGCCGAAAGCGGGAGAAACGCTGGTGGTAGCCGCCGCAACCGGGCCGGTTGGCGCAACGGTTGGACAGATCGGTAAGCTTAAAGGCTGTCGGGTAATAGGTGTGGCTGGTGGGGCAGAGAAATGCCGACATGCCACAGAGGTGCTGGGCTTTGATGTTTGCCTCGATCACCACGCACAAGATTTTGCGCAACAACTGGCAAAAGCCTGCCCGCAAGGAATTGATATTTATTATGAAAACGTCGGCGGAAAAGTATTTGATGCCGTTCTGCCATTGCTCAATACTTCTGCGCGGATTCCGCTTTGTGGCCTGGTCAGTGGTTATAACGCAACGTCGCTTCCGACCGGACCTGACAGATTACCGCTGTTAATGGCAACCCTGCTGAAAAAGCGTATCCGGATGCAGGGTTTTATCATTGGTCAGGATTATGGTCACCGCATTCAGGAGTTTCAGCGGGAGATGGGGCGCTGGCTTAAAGAGGACAAAATCCACTACCGCGAGCAGGTGACCGACGGCCTGGAAAATGCGCCACAAATCTTTATCGGTCTGCTGACCGGCAAAAACTTCGGCAAGGTAGTTATTCGTCTTGCTGAGGATTGATGCGTAAGAGTGGAAGACGGTGAATGTCTGTAACCAGGCCTGCTTCGTACGAAATGTAGGTCTGGTAAAATGCCAATGACGTTATCTGGATGAAAAGCGATTATTCATGGAGAAAATGAGAAGGTTACAACCCGAAAGCAAATAAATACTCCACATTGAGATAAATAATGATTACTATTCTCATTCTTAAAAAGGCAAAACCATGATTTTGCTCATTGAAGCTATGTGAAGCAGTAACAAACGAATTTATCAAAGGGAGTCGTCATGTCTTTACGTCATCTGTTTTCACCGCGTCTGCGTGGTTCTTTACTGTTAGGTTCACTGCTCGTTGCATCATCTTTTACTACGCAGGCTGCAGAAGAACTGCTGCGCAAAGCCGTCGGTAAAGGCGCTTATGAAATGGCGTACAGCCAACAAGAGAACGCGCTGTGGCTGGCGACCTCACAGAGCCGCAAACTGGATACCGGCGGGGTGGTTTACCGCCTTGACCCGGTCACCCTCGAAGTGACTCAGGTGATTCATAACGATCTCAAACCGTTTGGTGCCACCATCAATAACGCCACGCAAACGCTGTGGTTCGGCAACACGGTAAATAGCGCGGTAACGGCGATGGATGCTAAAACGGGCGCGGTGAAAGGACGTCTGGTGCTGGATGCGCGTAAGCGTTCTGAAGATGTTCGCCCGCTGCAGCCGCGTGAGCTGGCCGCAGATGACGCCACTAACACGGTATACATTAGCGGTATTGGTAAAGAGAGCGTGATTTGGGTGGTGGACGGTGATGCCATTAAACTGAAGGACACCATTCAAAATACCGGCAAAATGAGCACCGCTCTGGCGGTCGACAGCAAGGCTAAGCGCCTGTACACCGCCAATGCGGACGGTGAATTCATTACCATCGATACCACCACCAACAAAATTCTCAGTCGCAAAAAACTGCTGGATGATGGGAAAGAGCATTTCTTTATCAACCTGAGCCTGGACACAGCGGGCAACCGTGCATTTGTCACCGACTCTAAAGCGGCGGAAGTGCTGGTAATCGACACCCGTAACGGCAACGTACTGGCAAAAGTCGCCGCGCCGGAATCCCTTGCCGTGCTGTTCAACCCGACGCGTAATGAAGCCTACGTGACTCATCGCCAGGCCGGTAAAGTGAGTGTGATCGACGCGAAAAGCTATAAAGTCGTCAAAACATTCGAGACCCCAACATTCCCGAATAGCCTGGCACTCTCTGCCGATGGTAAAATCCTGTACGTCAGCGTGAAACAGAAATCTACCCGTGAGCAGGAAGCTACCCAGCCGGACGATGTTATTCGTATTGCGCTGTAAAAAATCAGGAGGGGGAAACCCCTCCTGTCATTTCTCTAAACCCCACGATACGCCTCGTTACACCCCGCCAGTAGCCCGACCCACTTCAGGGACTTACACTACGCCCTCAACGGCTAACTGAATAACACGGGAATACCATGAAAAAGCCATTTATCTGTCTTTGTGCAGGCGTAATGCTGTTTACCCTGGCAGGATGCACCACTGATTACGTCATGACGACCAAAAGCGGACAAACCATTACCACCCAGGGTAAGCCAAAAGTGGATAAAGATACGGGAATGACCAGTTATACCGATCAGGATGGAAACGCGCGGGAAATTAACAGCAACGATGTAGCGCAGTTGATTGAAGCGAACTAAAAAAGAGGGCCTGAAGGGTTAACCTGTCAGGCCTTCAGCCATTACGGCGCGGTGCGGTGGATTTCCGCGACGCGCTTACGCACGCCGAACCAGCCTGCAACCAGCAGGATGGCAATCAACGGTAATGACGCGATAGTGTAGGTGCCGTTTGGATAGTCAAACGCCATCAACACCAGCACGCTCAACAGGAACACCAGGGTTAGCCACGAGGTAAACGGAGCGCCCGGCAGTTTAAAGCTAACGTCTGCCGTTTTACCTTCTTTTATGGCCCGGCGCAGACGCATCTGACAGACCATGATAAAGCCCCACGACGCAATAATGCCCAACGACGCGAAGTTCAACACGATCTCAAACACCTGCGACGGCACCAGATAGTTAAGAAATACCCCGACGACATAGACGACCAGCGTGGCGAGGATCCCCGCCCAGGGTACCTGTTGGCGGCTCATTTTAGCCATGAATTTCGGCGCCGATCCGCCCATCGACATGGAACGTAAAATACGTCCGGTGCAGTACAGCCCAGAGTTAAGGCTGGAAAGCGCCGCGGTGAGCACCACAATATTCATGATACTGCCGATATACGGCACGCCCAGTTTGGAGAAGAAGGTAACAAACGGGCTTTGCCCTGCCTGATAGGCATTCCACGGCAGTAACAGAACCAGCAGCACGACAGAACCCACATAGAACAGACCAATACGCCAGATAACGCTATTGATCGCTTTCGGCACCATGGTTTGTGGATCTTTGCATTCTCCAGCAGCGGTGCCCACCAGTTCAATGGAGGCAAACGCGAAAACCACCCCCTGAACCAGTACCAGCGCCGGCAGCAAGCCATGTGGGAAGAATCCACCGTTGTCGGTGATCAGGTGAAAACCCGTGGCGTTACCATCCAATGGCTTTCCAGTGCCTAAAAAGACGGTACCCACCACCAGGAAAATCACAATCGCCAACACTTTGACCAGTGCAAACCAAAACTCCATCTCCGCGAACCACTTCACGCCGATCATGTTCATGGTGCCGACAATGGCCAGCGCGCCGAGGGCGAATACCCACTGCGGTACATCACCAAATGCGCCCCAGTAATGCATATACAACGCCACCGCGGTGATATCGACAATGCCGGTCATCGCCCAGTTGATAAAGTACATCCAGCCAGCCACATAGGCGGCTTTCTCACCTAAAAATTCACGGGCATAGGAGACAAAGCTGCCGCTGGAAGGGCGATGTAAAACCAGTTCGCCAAGCGCGCGCAGTATAAAGAACGAAAAAATACCGCACACCAAATAAACCAGCGCCAAAGCAGGACCAGCCATCTGCAAGCGTGCGCCAGCCCCTAAAAACAACCCGGTACCAATTGCGCCGCCAATGGCGATCATCTGTACCTGTCGATTTCCCATCGCTTTGTGATACCCCTCTTCGTGGGCATTCAACCAGCGTCGTTTCGCCGCATGTTGTTCCGCGGCTTGCGTGTTGTTTGTGTTCATTACTTTTCCTGTTGACCTGACAAAAATACAAATCCTTTTTGCCGCACCTGCTGCGGCGAAAACAGCCTTACCCTTCATTGTGTTACGGGGGAAAACTGCCGGCCGAGCATCCTACATTCAATTGTTCGGTTCCGCAAAGCCCCGATAACAAGAATTCAGCATTTTTGTACAGCCTGCACTGGCGCGGTGTGGCCTCGATTCAGCCAATAAAAGAAAAGGGCGTAAATACCTGGAGAGGAGTGCGCTTATCGAGACATTCACCCGATAAGCGCCGTAAGGTTATGCTGATACGCCAAAGACCTGAACGGCCTGCTGTAAGCGCGATGAACGTTGAGTCAGATCGGCGGTAGCATCGGTGACACGCTCTACCATCTCGGCATTATTGTGTGTCATGGTGCCTACGCGTGAAATCGAATCGTTAATCAGATCCAGCGCCAGGGTTTGCTCACGCGTCGCCAGACTAATATCTTTGATCATCATCGACATCTGCAGGACATCGCCAATCATTCCGGTAAGATGCGTCTCCGTTTGTTCTACCATTTTGACGCCGCTATTCACGTTGGCGACGTTCTTCTCAATCAACTGTTTGATCTCTTTTGCTGCAGACGCTGAGTGTTGTGCCAGATTACGGACCTCTGCCGCCACAACGGCGAAACCGCGTCCTGACTCTCCGGCTCGCGCGGCCTCGACCGCGGCATTGAGCGCCAGAATATTGGTCTGAAAGGCGATACTATCAATGACGCCGATGATGTCGACGATCTGCCCGTTGTCACGCGATATCGCCTGCATCATGGCGATAGTTTGTTTCATGATATCGCCGCCTTCTGCCGCATTGGCGCTGGTTTTATCGGCCATGGTCATAGTATGTGCCGCAGTCTCAGCAGTTTGCTGTACCGCGCTACCAATTTCTTCAATGGCGGCAGCGGTTTGTTGCAGGTCGGCGGAGGTTTCTTCGGAACGCTTATGCAGTGCCGTACCTTCTTTTGATACTCGCTGACTGATAGCGCGAATACCGGATATTTGCGTACTGACATCATCGACCAGTGAATTCAGATTAAGCCCGGACTGATTAACCAGACGCATCAGCATTCCGATCTCATCCACCCGATTTAAATGACAGTTATCAGGTTTTCTCCCGGATACCACTTTCTTCATTTGCGTCAGTAGCGTATTAACTGGCTGACAAATCTGATACTTAAGGTAAATAGCAAACATCAGAAATAAGAACAGCAACCCTCCCGCCTGAATAAATGGATTAACAGGAGCAAAAAGAAATAGCACAGCGAGCAGGGCGATTACCCCTAAAGAATAATTGACGCGCTGGCTAATGCTCAGCCATTTAAACATTGATGCCCATGACAATATGCCGCGGCGAATGATAATGCCTTTAAAAAGTCGAAACCCTTTAAACTGCTGGTTATTAATTTTTTGATATAAACTTTCGCTTTGAGTTATTTCATCGCGCGAAGGAACGGTACGCACTGAAATGTAGCCAGTGAGCTTTTCATTGTGCCAGACCGGTGTAACGTTGGCGCGAACCCAGTAATGGTCGCCATTCTGCCGACGGTTTTTCACCATTCCCGTCCAGCTGTCTCCCTGCTGTAGCGTGTACCACATATCGGCGAACGCCGCGGGAGGCATATCAGGATGGCGAATAATATTATGCGGTTCGCCCATTAATTGCTGTTCGTTAAATCCGCTGGCATCAATAAATGCGGAGTTGGCGTAGGTAATATGACTTTCTTTATCCGTCGTAGAAAGCAGCGTCGCTTTATCGTTAAGTGCGTGCTCAATTTGTGTAACGGGCATGTTACTTTTCATAGAGGTCCCATGATGCTATGTATAATCCATACAAAAATCCCCGCAATAAAATCGGGGGATATTAGAAATCTGTTTTCAACCGTTTTAATAAGAAACGTTGCATTCTCTACTAATCATCATTTCTGTGGAAGTAGTTAAAATAAAAATTTCCATGTAAATCATTCATCCCGCGTCATAAAAGTGAAACAATTAATACAAGCGCATAACGTTACAAGTCGTTTAAACTGACTTAACGTAAATTGCGCTAAAAAACCATTTCGAAAAAAGAAAACTGGCATGAAAAGATTTTGATGTTATTACCGTGATATCAACGACCCTATTATATTTTGTAGGCTATTAATTGCGGGTGTTTTTCAGTTTAGCGGTACAGGGCGATCCAAATTTTAACCCTGACTGCTGCAGGGTTTGTTATCTACTTTTTAGCTGAGTAAATGTGAATTAAATGTTTCAGTATGGCTATTTGATAAATTAATAATAAAGACATGTTAACAAACATAGGCTCGTAACATGTCATATCGCCTGAGTATTCTGGATAAAAGCCCCATCGGGGAAGGTGAAACTGCCGCGACTGCGCTTTCCCGGACGTTGCGCCTGGCGCAACTGGCGGAAGAGTGGGGGTACCATCGTTTCTGGATCGCGGAACACCATAATACGCCACAGCTGGCCAGTCCATCGCCGGAGCTGGTGATCGCCTGGATCCTCGGGCAAACCCAGCGTATCCGCGTTGGTTCCGGCGGCGTGATGCTGCAACATTACAGCCCGTACAAAGTGGCGGAAAACTTCAATCTTCTGGCATCACTGGCTCCTGGACGTGTCGATCTCGGCGTAGGGAAGGCCCCTGGCGGGTTACCGTTGTCGACTCAGGCGTTACAGCATGGACTGCATCAGGAAGAAAAAGGCAGTTTTGCCGATCAGCTTTCTCAGCTTAACGGCTGGCTGGCGCTGAACGGAACGGAAAGCGGGGAAACGGTATTCCCGACGCCAATCCCACCAATACCGCCAGAAGGATTTGTACTCGGAGCCAGTGTGCAAAGCGCACAGTTAGCAGCGCAATCCGACTGGAATTTTATCTTCGCTGCGCACCTCAACGGTGACAAAGCGTTATTACGTGAGGTTTTGTCCTTCTGGCAGACCCACAGCGACCGCCCGACGATAGTCGCCGTTCAGGTGATTGTGGCTGACAGTCACGATACCGCTGCGCAACTGGCGGAAAACGTGCAAATCTGGGGCGTTGAGCTAGAAAATGGTCAACGCGTTACAGTCGCCAGTGAAGAGCAAGCCCTGGCATTCGCCGTACAGGCGGGGAGTTCGCCACGCAAAATCGCGCGTCGTGAACTGGCGTTGTTACACGGCACCGCTCAAGAGGTGATGGTAAAGCTGAATGCTCTGCATACGCAATTTGGTATTGATGAGTTTATTATCGACACGCCAGTGGCGGAGGGCCACGCACGTCTGACATCGCTGCGTTTGTTGGCACAAGTCCATAATGCCGTGGAGGTGCTCTGATGACCCTCAGCTCAACGCTTATCAACTGGCGTCGCGAATTACATCAGCACCCGGAGCTTTCCCTGCAGGAGGAAGCAACCACCGGGCGCATTCAGGCCTGGTTGCACGCTGCGGATGTCGACATTCTGCCGTTCGAGCTGAAAACCGGTCTGGTCGCGGAAATCGGCAAGGGAGAAGATGTCATCGCGCTGCGGGCGGATATCGATGCGCTACCGATAGAAGAAAGCGCCGATGTTCCGTTTCGCTCCCTCACACCGGGCGTGATGCATGCCTGCGGGCATGACGTCCATACCAGCGTGATGCTTGGTGCAGCACTGCTGCTTAAACAACAGGAAACAACCTTACCGGGGCGAGTACGTATTTTGTTTCAACCAGCTGAAGAGAGTTTCGGCGGCGCAAAAACGTTGATCCGCGCCGGTGCGTTGCAAAACGTAGCGGCTATTTTTGGTATGCACAATGAGCCCGGTTTGCCAGTGGGCGAATTTGCCACACGCGGCGGTGCGTTCTATGCCAATGTCGATCGCTTTGTGCTGCGTATAAATGGCAAGGGAGCACATGCGGCGCGTCCGCATGAAGGCAAAGATGCCATCCTGCTTGCCAGCCAGTTGGTCACCGTGTTGCAAAGCGTTGCCAGTCGCGACGTTAACACGCTGGATTCGGTGGTACTCAGCGTGACCCGTATTCAGGGAGGAAATACATGGAACGTACTGCCAGAGTCCGTTGAACTGGAAGGGACGCTCAGAACGCACCGGACTCAGGTACAGCAGCAGGTTAAAGCACGGGTTAATGACATCGCTGCCGGATTTGCCCATGCCTTTGGCGCACAAATAGACGTTATCTGGCATGCGGGGCCGACCGCGTTGGTGAAAGATGCGCGTTGGGCCGATATCGCCACCACGGTGGCGAAACAGTCAGGCTACACCACTCACCATGCCGACCTGCATATGGGCGGGGAGGATTTTGCCGTCTACCTGCAAAATACACCAGGCGCATTTGTCAGTATTGGTAGCGCCAGTGAATACGGATTACATCACCCGGGATTTAATCCGGACGAGCGTTTAATTGAACCTGCCGCACATTACTTTGCGCAGTTAGCAAAAACGGCATTCGCACACCTTTAAGTTTACCTGTTGGGTAGGGGTTATTATGGCTGAAAATCGGCAACTACGGCTCGGAACTATTCTGCATGGCGCATCGGGAAATATGTCCGCATGGCGCCACCCGGCGGCTCAGGCCGATGCCAGTATTAATTTTAATTTTGTCAAAGAGACGGCGCTTATTGCGGAAAAAGGGAAGCTGGATTTTATTTTTGTCGCCGATGGCCTGTATATTAATGAAAAATCAATCCCGCACTTTTTAAATCGTTTTGAGCCGCTGACAGTATTATCCGCTTTGGCCAGCATCACCCAGAATCTGGGACTGGTTGGCACAGTGTCTACATCATACAGCGAGCCGTTTACGACCGCACGGCAGTTCGCCAGCCTGGACCATCTCAGCAAGGGGCGTGCGGGTTGGAACGTGGTTACGTCGCCTCTGGAAGGATCGGCAAAAAACTATTCTCGCGCTGAGCATCCGGAGCATGCTCAGCGTTATCGTATTGCCGATGAATATTTACAGGTAGTGAAAGGACTGTGGGATTCCTGGGAAGACGATGCTTTTACCCGTAATAAAACAAGCGGGGAATTTTTTAATCCGCATAAACTGCACACGCTAAACCATCATGGAGATTATTTTCAGGTCGCCGGGCCGTTAAATATTGGGCGTACGCCACAAGGTCGTCCGATTATATTTCAGGCGGGAGCTTCAGCAGATGGCAAGAAATTAGCGGCGCAGCATGCTGATGCCATTTTTACCCATCAGGAGTCTCTGGCAGAGGCTAAGGCGTTCTATCAGGATGTAAAAAGTCAGCTGGAAATCGCCGGACGACATCCCGATCAACTGCATATATTCCAGGGCGTCAGTATTATTGTTGGCGACAGCGCAGAGGACGTTGAGCAGCAGTATCAGACTACCGCTGCGCTGGTCTCCGTTACCGACGCGCTGAACTATCTTGGCCGCTACTTTGAACATCATGATTTTGCCCAATATCCGCTGGACGCACCGTTCCCGGATCTTGGCTCTCTCGGACAAAACAGCTTTCGCAGTACGACTGATGAGATCAAACGCAACGCGCGCGAGCGTGGCTTAACACTCCGTCAGGTTGCTCTGGAAGCGGCCAGCCCACGTCCGCGTTTCAGCGGCACGCCGGAACAGGTCGCCGACGGCCTGCAGCAGTGGTTCGACGAGAAAGCCGCAGACGGTTTTATTATCCAGGGCGGAACGCCGGATACCTTCCCGCGTTTTGTCGAACAGGTTGTCCCTGTGCTTCAGGCGCGGGGCCTGTTCCGCCATGAATATCCCGGTACGACCCTGCGCGCAAGCCTGGGATTAACGACACCTGCAAATCAATTCGCACAATAAGAGAAAAACGCTATGCAGAAAAAATCAGTATTCCTCGCGCTGTCGCTGGCTTTCAGCGCGACTGTCTGGGCAAATGATGTGACGATTAACGGCACGGGCGTAAGTCTGGAAGCCAATAAAACGCCGATCAATACGGCAAAGAATCCGCAGGCGATTGCGCAATTGCCCGCAAACCTGCACCTGGCCGTACCGGGCAAATTCACCGTGGCGATTGCCGGGCTCAGTCAACCGCCGCTGACCGTCTTTGCCGATGACAATAAGACGCTGATCGGCAGCGAGGCGGACATCGCGCGTCTGGTGGCTGACAGTTTGGGGCTGGAACTCAACGTCGTACCTACGTCATGGGAAGACTGGCCGCTGGGCGTCACTTCCGGCAAATACGATGCCGCGATCAGCAATATTACCGTCACCAAAGCACGCAAAGAAAAATTCGATTTCGCGACGTATCGGAAAGACTCTCTTGGCTTTTATGTCAAAACCGGTAGCAAGCTGAAGAAAATCGAGCAGGCGGAAGATATCGCTGGACTGCGCATTATCGTCGGTTCAGGGACGAACCAGGAAGCCATCCTGCTGGCCTGGAACGATGAGAACGTGAAGAAAGGGTTACAGCCGTTTACGCCGGTGTATACCAAAGATGATGCCGCGCAAACCCTGGCCCTACAGTCAGGTCGCGCCGATGCCTACTTCGGTCCTAATGTAATCGGCGCATGGAAAGCTGCACTCAACGGTAAAACGCAATTGGTGGGTAGTGTTGATGGCGGTTGGCCAAAAGCGGCACACATCGCTGTGACGCTGAAAAAGGACAGCGGTCTGGTTCTGCCGGTACAAACCGCCCTCAACGGCGTAATTGGCAACGGCGCCTATGACAAGGTGCTGAGTCGCTGGGGAGAAGGGGTGGAACGCATTCCGCAATCTGAAATCAACCCGGCCGGTTTAGGCGACTAAGGAGGTTATCGTGAGCGATCAATTTCGCGTGGTCTCACCTGAAGCCAGCGAGCTACAGCCCATTTTGAACGGTCTGTTCGGTGAGTATGCTGCCCGCTATGGCGATTATTTTTCTCGTGACGCTGAAGTGGAACTGACCGAATGGTATCTGGCACCGCAGGGACTTTTTGTGGTCCTGGAGCGTGGCGGTGAAATTATCGCCACCGGGGCTTACAAACCTTACGACAAGGACACTGCCGAGATTAAGCGTATCTGGACAAAAAGCAGCCTGCGTCAGCAGGGACTTGCGGCGCGTGTAGTGCAGGAACTGGAACGTCGGGCGCTACTCGCGGGCTACAGCCGGATATATCTGACCACAGGATTTCGCCAGCCGGAGGCCGTCAGACTTTATTTAAGCCAGGGCTACGATCCGCAATTTGATACGACGCGCAATCCCGAAGAGTACAGCCAGCCACCGTTTGATGGACGACTGCGCTTTACCAAACTGCTGACTATTGCCGGTCAGGCCAGAATCGCCTGAGGAGAGAAGATGAAAACGACAGATAGCATTAAAGTCGTACCGGCGCGTTACCCCATGCGCACCGTTGGCGCGATCATTGCTTTGTTTGCCCTGGCGGTGATTCTCCAGTCTGTGGCGTTTAATCCGCGCTGGGAATGGAGTGTGTTTGCCCGCTGGTTCTTCGATCCGGTGATTTTGTCTGGTCTTGGACAAACGCTGTTACTGACACTTATCGGGACGCTGTTGAGTATTCTCATCGGCGGTCTGCTGGCGCTGGCGCGGCTTTCATCTTCCTGGCTGTTGAACTGTCTGGCCTGGGGGTACATCTGGCTGTTTCGTTCGTTACCACTGATTGTGGTGCTAATCGTTCTGTACAACTTCTCCTATCTATACGACACGCTGACGATTGGTATTCCGTTTACTCCCATTCAGTGGGGAAGTTTTGAGACCATCAATGTACTCGGTCAGTTTTCCACTGCGGTGGTTGGCCTGACGCTGGTGCAAAGCGCCTATACCGCTGAGATTATACGTGGTGGATTTTTGGGGGTTGATCACGGTCAGTACGAGGCAGCGGCAGCACTGGGCTTACCGGCAGGGCGACGTACGCTGCGGATTATTCTGCCGCAGGCGCTGCGCACCATTTTGCCTGCTGGCTTCAATGAAATCATCAGCCTGGCGAAAGGGACGGCGATGGTATACGTGCTGGCAATGCCGGAGCTGTTCTACACCATCCAGATGATATACAACCGCACGCAGGAAGTGATCCCGCTGCTGATGGTGGGTGCGGTGTGGTATCTGGTGATCACCAGCATTCTGTCGCTTATTCAGCATCTGGTCGAACGTGCGCTGGCACGCAGCGAACGACGTTCAGCGATCAACACCGTCCGGGTGAGCCGTGCAGAAAAACGCAGTCGTCAACGTCCACAGCAGGAGGCCGTCCATGTCCCACTCGCCTGAAGGTCATATTTCTATTACCGGCGTCAGCAAATACTTTGGTCGCCACAAAGCATTGGATAATGTGTCGCTGGAGATCCCTCCCGGAACGGTTACGGTCATTCTCGGGCCGTCCGGTTCAGGGAAATCCACACTCCTGCGTACCATCAACCATCTGGAACGCGTCGATGAGGGTTTTATTCAAATCGATGGCGATTACATTGGCTATCGTCGGCAGGGAGACAAGCTGTATGAGCTGAAAGAGGCGGAAATTTTGCGCCAGCGGGTTAACGTCGGCTATGTGTTCCAGAACTTTAATCTGTTCCCGCACTTAACGGTGCTGGAGAACCTGATTGAAGCACCCATTGCGCACGGACTGGCATCGCGTAAAGCCGCCACCGAGCGGGCATTAACGCTGCTTGATGCGGTAGGGTTGCGCAATAAAGCCGATGCCTGGTCGCGTCACTTATCTGGCGGTCAGCAGCAGCGTATCGCTATTGCCCGTGCACTGGCGCTAAATCCGCGCGTCATGCTGTTTGATGAGCCTACATCTGCACTGGATCCTGAACTGGTGGGCGAAGTCCTGGATGTCATCAAAGCGCTGGCGAAGTCGGGAACCACGCTGGTGGTGGTGACGCACGAGATTGGCTTCGCTCGGGAAGTGGCGGATCAGGTGGTGTTTATGGTTGATGGCAAAATCGTCGAGCAGGGCAGCAGCGAGCAGGTGTTGAATCATCCACGCCACACGCGCACCCAGCAGTTTTTGTCGAAAGTGCTTTGAGGGTAATTTGCGGCACAAGACTGTGCCGCACAAGGATTACAGGGTGACGACGATTTTGCCCACCTGACCGTTGGCTTCCATGTATTGATGTGCTTCAACGATATCATCAAAGGCAAAGGTTTTATCAATCAGCGGTTTGAGCTTACCGGATTGCAGTCCTTCAAAGATAAACCGTTTCGCCCGCGAAAGTTTTTCTGCGTCCGCGGTGATTTCGAAAATCTCATAGCCGCGGAAGGTCAGATGACGACCGAGTATCTCAATTACCGGAATCGACAAATCACGCGCATCAAGAGAGCCATACTGGAAAAAGAGTCCGCCGGCAGGCATCACCTGGGCAATTTTTGCCACGCCAGGGCCACCGACCGGATCGAAGACCACGCGGGTACCTTTGCCGTCAGTGATCCGGTTAATCTCCGCCACCAGATCCTGCTCCTGGCTGGCGATAACCTCTGCCGCGCCAAGTTGCAGAAGCTGGGCACGTTTCTCACTGGTGCGCGTCATCGCAATCGGTTTTGCTCCCCGCATGTTAGCAATCTGAATTGCCGCCAGTCCGACGCTGCTGGAAGCAGCATTGATCAGCACGTTATCACCAGGCTTAATATCCGCATATTCAACCAGCGCGCCGAAAGCGGTCACATACATCATCCAGCTCGCCGCGGCTTCCTCGAAGCTAAGATTCTCTGGATGTTTGACGACAGCATGGGCTGGAGCATTGACGACTTCACCGTACATACCATACTCATGGAAGCTGAAAGCCGGGATGACGCTGACGCTATCGCCGGGCGCAAACTCACGCACGTTGTCTCCCACGGATTCAACAACGCCAGAAGCCTCATAGCCCAGACGCGCCGGGAATTTGGGTTGGTAAATATACTGGCCGGTACGATACATAATTTCCGCCCGGTTGATGCCGATTGCGCGCACGCGGATCTGAACGTCATCAGCACTTGGCGCCGGAACCTGTATATCCTCAATTGTCAGGACGTCAGCGCCACCTGATTGATTAAAAACCACGACCTTAGACATAGCAAACCTCTGTAAATTGTTCTGTATTGGGTCTGCACAATTTAACGGCTCAGATGAGGGTGAAAAACCGCCGTTGCGGAACTTCACTATTACTCAGATTATAATAATCCCTGTAGGCGCGATTTTTGCTCGGTAAAAAGCGCATACAGCCAGTCAATAAACACCCGAACGCGGGGGGCAAGATGACGCCTGTCCGGGTAGAGCACGGAAACGGGTTTTGATTCCCCAGCATAATCGGCCAGCACCTCTACGAGCTGGCCCGACTGGATCCAGGGGGCCAGTACCGCGTGCACACCGTGGATGATACCGAGTCCGGATAAACAGCCTGTCAAAAGGATGTCGGAGTTATCAACGCTGATGTGACCTGTGGGGATAAACGACACGGTTTCACCCTCACGGACGAAGGACCATTCCAGTGCTTCACGATGACGTTCACTGAAAAAGTTAATTGCCTGATGTCGGGATAAATCCTCTGGCGTCTGCGGTACGCCGTGTTTTTGCAGATAATCCGGTGACGCGCATGTCACCATTTTTACCTCACCAAGCCGCCGTGAAATCAGAGAAGAGTCTTGTAACTCGCCAATGCGAATCATGCAGTCGATACCTTCGGCAAGCAGATCGATTCTGCGGTCGGTGGAGGTGAGGACAATCTCAATATCCGGGTAGCGCGACTGGAAATCGTTCAGGGCCGGGACTAATACCGAGTGAGCCAGCGACAGGGGGGCATTCACCCTAAGCTTTCCGCGCGGAGGGCGGGTGGGTGAGAAAGAAGCCATGATGTCATCAACGTCACTGAGCAGGATTTTTGTGCGTTGGTAAAAAGCGTCACCTTCTTCTGTCAGACTCACTTTACGAGTCGTGCGGTTAAGCAACTTTGCTCCCAGATCGTCTTCAAGATGTTGGATAGCTTTGGTCACTGCAGGGCGGTGCAGGTGTAACACGTCTGCTGCTCTGGCAAATCCACCTTGCTCAACAACCTGTACAAAAATGTTCATATATTCAAACATACTGGAACGCATGGCTTATTCTCCCCCGGTATTCGACCATTGTTATTATGAAAGTAATAATCATGTCTGCATAGGTTGCCGAATGCTGCTCTACACTTAGGGTTTTAACTTTGGGGATTGCAGCATGATTAAGGTCTATGGGGTACCGGGCTGGGGATCGGCCATCAGTGAAGTGATGCTCACACTGGCGGAGATCCCTTATCATTTTATTAATGTCGACGGTTTTGACAGTGATGGCCCTCAGCGGGAGTTGCTTAAGACGATGAATCCACTATGCCAGGTGCCCACGCTGGTACTGGAAAATGGCAGTGTGATGACAGAAACGGCGGCGATCGCGCTGATGATCCTCGATCGTCGCCCTGAACTTTCACCACCCGTTGGACACGCCGAACGCCAGCAGTTTCAGCGTCTGTTGATATGGCTGGTAGCAAATGTCTATCCCACGTTTACCTATGCCGACTATCCAGAACGCTGGGTACCGGACGCCCCGGCGCAGTTGAAAAAGAACTGCATTGAGTACCGTAAATCCCTCTATATGTGGCTGAACGATCAGCTAAACGCCGAGCCGTACGCATTCGGGGATCAGCTAACACTACTGGACGTATATATTGCCGTTATGCGCACCTGGGGGCCAGGGCATGACTGGTTTCAGGACAACACGCCGAATATTAGCGCTATCGCTGATGCAGTTTGTCAGCATCCGAGGCTGCGTACTGTACTGAAAAGCAATAAGATTATTTGAATAAAAAAACGCTGTTCCGCAGGAGTGCAAATCCCGGAACAGCGGGCGAGCTCCGACGGGCTATTGGACAACGCGTCGCCTCGATCGTATCGAACAAATTCCACGTGAAGACGATATTATTGATGTCGGATTTCACCTGGTTGAACGAGAGTCCGCATAAGTTACCTGCATCCCAAAACACTAAGGAACCTGGCATGCCGCACGTTGATATCAAATGTTTTCCTCGCGATTTGAACGAAGAAGAGAAGGCCGCGTTGGCGGCGGATATTACCGAAGTCATTATTCGTCATTTACAAAGCAAAGAGAGTTCAGTGAGCGTGGCGCTGAATGAAATTGAGCCAGGGGAGTGGCAGAGCGTGTGGGATGCGGAAATTGCGCCACAGATGACGAGGCTGATTAAAAAACCCGGCTACAGCATGTGAAAGAGAACGGGCGATTATTGCGCCCGTATTATTCAGCCGCTGTTATGCGTTTCCCGCTGGTGACAAACGTTCCGGCGCCAAGATGATGCAGGGTATTGAGTTGGCCATCATCAAACTGCCAGCGTCCTTCCACGAAAGCTCGTTCATCAGCGGCAGCCGAGACCACTTCCCCAAACAGGGTGTCATATTTTTCCTGTGCCGCCGTTGCAGGCAACAGGCGACACTCCATCCAGGCCAGACATTTCGCTTCTATTAACGGTAATCCCAGCACCGGACCTTTTACCACCGGAATACCGTAGCAGTTAAATTTATCTTCCACGCGACCGGAAACGCTGCCCACCGCGTAAGTCCAGTTGGTGGCGGCCACGCCCGGAATAACAATGCCGAACTTGCCGCTACGCTCAATCAGTTCACGCGACCAGGCGGTCTTATCAACAACAATTGCAATCCGCGGCGGTTCAAATTCTACCGGCATTGACCATGCCGCCGCCATCACATTGCGCCGCTCGGTATGCTCATCCCGGCTGGTGATCAGTATCGTAGGGCCGTGGTTAAGCAGCCGACTGGCATGTTTTAATTCGATTGAACGGAAATGGCTCATGGATGCTCCTGGGCTGAGAGATAACACACCACAATAGATATAGATATTAACGGTATTAGCGATTTTGTCGCCTCGTCTGGAGGAACAACGCACAAAATCGACGGCGTAAAATTAAAAATGCGTTATAAGTACTGCATTAATCGAACAGGAACTCCCTATGACGCCTTTTTTAACCGCTTATTTTGCCCGTATTGGCTGGTCAGATTCGGCCAGCGTCGACATTGAAACTTTAAAAGCGCTGCATTTACTGCACAACGGCGCGATTCCGTTTGAAAACCTGGATGTATTACTGCCAAGAGAGATGCAGCTTGACGATTTGTCGCTGGAAGAGAAGCTGGTGACGGCGCGTCGTGGCGGTTATTGCTTTGAACAGAATGGAGTGTTTGAGCGCGCGTTACGCGAAATCGGTTTTAACGTACGCAGCCTTCTCGGTCGTGTGGTACTGGCAAATCCGTCAAGTCTGCCGCCGCGCACGCATCGTCTGTTGCTGGTTGAATTACAGGGAGAGCAGTGGATCGCCGACGTTGGCTTCGGCGGGCAAACGCTGACGGCGCCGATTCGTCTGCAGGCCGACATTGAGCAGCAAACGCCACACGGCGAATATCGTCTGGTTCAGGAGGGGGACGATTGGATCCTGCAGTTCCGCCATCACGATCACTGGCAATCAATGTACCGTTTTGACCTGGTTGTACAGCACCAGAGCGATTATCTGATGGGCAATTTCTGGTCCGCGCACTGGCCACAATCGCATTTTCGTCATCATTTGCTGATGTGTCGTCATCTTCCGGACGGCGGTAAGCTGACGTTGACCAATTTTCATTTCACCCGTTATCAGGATGGTCGTGCGGTAGAGCAGATTAATCTGCCCGATGTCGCCAGCCTGTATGCCTTGCTGCAGGAACAGTTTGGACTGGGCGTGGATGACGTGAAGCATGGGTTTACCGAAGATGAGCTGGCGACGGTCATGGCTGCGTTTGATACGCATCCAGAGGCGGGGAAATAGGGGGTGAGAATAGTGCCGGATGCGGCGTCATCGCCTTATCCGGCAGACCCTAAAGTAAATCCGAATGTATTTGTAAGCGGGTTACTACCTGTTGCTACATATGGCTGGATTGTTGATCAGATTTATGGGGCATTGAAATAAAAAATAACAAGCACTCCAATGGAGTCCCTTTGAATTATCATTCAAATAATGCGTGTAAAATAAATCCTATTAACATTGGTGGAATCGATATAATCCAAAGAAAACCCTCAATTCTAAATCCAATAGTTAATTTCATTGGTAAGGAATTAATGTAATTATATTGCTCTATTGTCATATCATGATTAGAAAACTTGTTATACGGCAATATTAATGAATCCATAATAAAACCAACTTTTGCATGGTATGACCCTGGTGTTAATATCAGGCTAGCTTCTTTTGCTAATCCTGCCATAATAGGCAATCTATTATACTTTTTAATATATAAATCAACAACCATAGCATAATATTTTTTATTTACCAATGAAATAATAACAATAAGTAACATTCCAATCATGGAGAATGTTATTAAATATAAAATAAAGTTTGGATTATTTTTTAAATAATTGCTCATAAATTATATGTTCTCCGAATAATTCACCATAATGTTCAGCACTATCCTCGACAACTTTTGCGGTTCCTATACTTACGCCAACCCCCGTTACAAAGCATAAACTAGCACCTACGGCGCCCACTTCCGTAGTTACTAGCCCAAGAACCCACATGCAGGCACCTCGCGCAGCTAAACCACTGGCCCAACCAACCCCCATACTCGTCCCCTGTTTAAAACCAAACTTACTATATTCAGTAATTGCAGCCTTTTTGCAAGCATCTTCACGGCCTCTGGAACAAGCGTCATATACATTTGCTGAATAACCAGCAAAATCTAAGCCAACACCAATGTATCCTACATTTTTATTATTTTTATCAATTTGGAAGAATGTTCAATATAATTCGCATATCCTTCAATATTATCGACTCCAGATTGGTTCCACTTATGCATAACAGAAGATGTTGAGAGGCCCAGCGCTTTCTTTATACTGTTATATTCTTCTAAATTTAATTGTGATTTAGAGAACTTATTTAATACAATATCCAATCTTTTAAAAAGCCTCGATCTTTGTCCAAAAAACTCCTCTCCAGATATTTTTCCATTATTATGCGTGTAAGTTTTTTTGTATAGATCTTCAATTTCTTTTAATATATCATTTATCTCTTCATAGTATCCTTTGCCTATTTCACTTATATATCCAAAACCATCCCCGGCCTTACCTAAATAATCTCCATAAAGCTGATATGAAAATGTATCTACGACGGCTCTGTTATCGTGTAAAAGTTTTGCTTCCTCTATAGTAAGAGGTTCAAGTGCTTTATCAATTTTATCTCGTGCTTTTTGCAGAGTCTGAATCTGCTTTTGATCTTGCTTTTCAGGATCAACAACAATCAATATAGAGCCTGGTTTTTTTTCCATTTCTGGATTTAGCTTGCGGTATAACTCTTTTACTCCTGATGGCGGATTGACTATTAACTCACACTCATATTTCTTAGGTGATGTTTGATCTGGTACTACACAAAAACCAGGTTCTACCGTTTGTCTTGCTTCTGGGGGGCGCTGCTGCCGTACAGGTGGTGTATCAGGTATTGAATTACTGGTACTATTTACTGACTGAAAACTGGACAAAAGGTATTCATCATATCTGTATGTTATATTAAAATGCGGTGTAAACCTGCAATGACATTTGCATGAACCTCTGCTGTGTGCGGAACCTGCAAGGAGACATATTATTTCGGTTTCATAATCTGATAAATCTCGCCCCATCCTTGAGTAAATATCAAATAAATGTTTGGGAATCCTTGTTCGAAAACCTGTGCTAAAATTTGAAGTTAAGAATTTATTTTTCTTTTCTCCAGTAATGATTTTTTTCCGTCCAAGTATTATCCCTCCAGCCATACCAATAAAATCATCGTGTTCAAATCTTTCATCGAAGTCTCTAAGTGAATCATGCGAGCGTCTATGTAAACCGGTTTCCTCTTGCATTTGTCTGAATATTTCTGAAGAAGGTGTTATTTTTCGACCTTCATGATCAATATCGTTATCAAATGCACTTTTGAAGGTGTCTCTATATAAAATCCTGCTTGCTTCTATATGTGAGTCATTTGGTACGCCACCCTCAATTTGGTATCGTTGACCATCAAAACCACATATATACTCATCCCCCTCACATGCTATTTTAACTCCTCTAATACCAGGAAGGTCGGAATTTTCTAAAATATAACCACCACAACTTGTTCTATCTCCCGGAGATAATAAAAATCCTTTCTTAGCATCCCAGAAACTCATATGGCAAATCCTTATTTTAAATATCAAGACTAAAGAAAGTATGATATCAAACTATTTGTAATTTAATTATTGTGACTGCCATCGCAAATTATAAAAAAAGCCTGAATCTTTTTTAAAATAATTCAGGCCTTTTATAACCAGTTTAATTGAAATTCATTAGATAAATGCCTCGTAAACTCTTTTTCTTTTCTATGATGAGATTAATCTCATTAAGCCCGTCATTTGACAGTGGAACCTGTAATGCCTTCTCCCATTTTAACGTGGTTTCACGTTTCTCAATAATATAATCATATCTGTCATAATGTTTTTTCCGATGATTTTATTAGCATGTTGATTAACAATATCTTTTTCATTCTCTGTGAAGTGGAGCGTTCCAGACAAGGTTTTAAATGTTCTCCTTATGTCGCGCATTGAGAATACAGATTCTAAATTCTTTTTCGCAAAAATATTTACTGGCTCTGCCCAATAAGAAGAACTTAAGCCTATGGTCGATTTTAAAGTTCGCTTTAGTTTGTCTGTTTTGATTGTAGGCCTTATCCGGCCTACGGGAACAATTAAAAATCTACCGCCCATTCGGCGTGAAACAGGATCACTGCCGAACCGGTAATAGTCACTTTTTCCGGCAGGTTTTCCCGGATAGCCACCGTCACATCAACAATACCGTCACGCCCGAGCGCGCGGCCCTGATGCCCCTGAACACGTAGCGTTTTTCCGTCATGCGGCATCAACCCATGTTGAACCAGCCACGCGCCCATTGGACCGTTGGCATTGCCGGTAACCGGATCTTCCACAATACCAATAGCAGGCGAGAACATGCGGCCATCGGTGGCGTTTTCGCCCTTGCGAATTTGAAAAGGGAAGAAACCGTTACAGCCAATTTGCTTGCTGATAGCGGTCAGGGCAGGCAAATCCGGGCAGCATATCGTCTTCGCTCAGGTGCAGTGCATCGATTATCGCGGCACGTACAGCACCTTCCAGCGGAGCTTCGAATCCAGGTACGCCTTGTTCAAGGCTGATGCGATAGTCATTGTCACTTGCTTCAATATCGACCCGATGACGACCGGCGAGCGAGGTTTGCCAGACGGTGCTGTTGCCCAGACCCAGCACCTTGGCGCGCACATAATGTGCGGCGACGGTAGCGTGTCCACAGATAGGAACTTCGACCGTCGGCGTGAAATAACGAATGCGAACATCGCTGTCGTCACTGGTCAGCAGGAATGCGGTTTCCGAATGACGCAGCTCGCGAGCAATAAGTTGCATCTGTGCTTCGCTCAATCCGTCAGCATGCAACACCACTCCCGCTGAATTGCCGCGAAAGGGTACTGAAGTAAAGGCATCGACGTGATAAACCTGTGGTTTCATTAGCGTTCTCCCTGGGATGGAGAAGCATCATAACGTACAAAAAGCGGGATAGCGATCCAGGCCCGGTAAGCGCTAGCGCTACCGGGCAGCAGAGGAAATTAGCGGCGCGAACGCACTATCTGATAACGGCGGGTAAAGTACTCAAATGGCGCACTCCACACGTGGACCAGTCGGGTGAACGGGAACAGCAGGAAAATGGTCATCCCCAGAACCAGATGCACACGGAAAATCCACGCCACGCCATCCAGATGCGCAGACGCACCGCCCTGGAAGGTCACCACCGACTGCGCCCAACCGACCAGTTTTAGCATTTCACTGCCGTCAGGATGCTGTGCAGAGAACGGGATAGTGGTTAAACCGAGAATACATTGAATCAGCAGAACGCAGAGGATCAGAATATCGGCGGTCGAGGAGGTTGCGCGAATGCGCGGGTTAGTCAACCGGCGCACCAGCAGGCCAGCGCCACCCACCAGTGTGAGCACACCACAAAGTCCGCCGGCAATCATCGCCATCTGCTGCTTTACCGCAATCGGCAGGAACCAGGCATACATCCAGTGCGGCGTTAACATGCCAAACAGGTGCCCGAAAAAAATCCCCAGAATACCGATGTGGAACAGGTTTGACCACAACACCATGCCGCGTTTGTCCAGCATCTGGCTGGAAGACGCGCGCCAGGTGTATTGCCCGTAGTCGTAGCGGAGCCAACTGCCGAGGATAAACACCGTACCGCACAGGTACGGATAGATATCGTAAAAAAAGACGTTCAGGTACTGTATCATTTCGGGCCTCCCGCGCTGACGTCGACATACTGAGGTGCCACGTCCTGGCTAAAGCGTCGTTGATAGTTTTGTAACGGTGAACTGTCACAGGCGGTGGCATTATCTTCGATAAACTTCACCTGTTCCTCTTCCCAGACTGCATCCAGCGCCTGTCGGGTATCGTCGCGCGTTTCCGCGCCAACCTGCTTAGTGACACTGTCACTCGATAGAGGACTTCCGGCAAGCTGCAACAGGGCATCAAACAGTTGATACCACGGCGTATCGCGCTGTTTTAAGCGCCCGCCAAGCAACGCCAGAATCGGTGCGACGTTCTGCAGTCCTTCTTTGGCCTCCGCTTCCGGTAACACGCTTAAGTACTCAAGATATAAAGGCAGGTGATCCGGCAGTTCGCGACAGTTTAGCTGCAGCCCGACCTTTTCATACTGCGCTAACAGATCGACCATTGCCTGACCACGGTCACGGGACTCGGCGTGCACATGCTCAAACAGCAGCAGAGAGGTGGCCCGACCCCGGTCAAAGATTTCGCACCATTCGGCTTGTTTATCCAGTAACGGCGCATTGAGCAGCTCCTGGCTAAAATCACTAAGCATGGGGGCATCGCTGGCCACAAGCGCCAGCGCGTCGTCTTTACACTCCCATAGCAGCTCGTCGGGGTACTCCATCAGCAGGCCGATAACCTTCAGGATTTGCATTATTCACCCTCCGCTTTATCGCGCACTTCGGTGATGTCGATGGCATCAATACGGCTGCTGTTGAACAGGTTGAATTTGGTGTCGGAACCATGACAACCGTCGCCGAAGGTAAATCCGCAGCCGTTTTTCTCCGGGAAGGCATCACGCGCCATTTCGCGGTGACTGGTCGGGATCACAAAGCGGTCTTCATAGTTGGCGATGGCCAGATAACGATACATCTCCTCGACCTGCTCAACGCTCAAACCCACTTCCTCAATCGCGCGGGTGTCCGTGACGCCTTCTACGGTTTGCGCACGCATATAGTGGCGCATGGCCATCATCCGTTTGAGCGCCCTCAGCACCGGACCGGTATCACCCGCACTGAGCATATTGGCGAGGTACTGAACCGGAATTCGCAGCGACTCAACCGCAGGCAAAATGTTGCCATTGTGCGGCAGTCCGCCCGCGTCGGCGACCGACTGAATCGGTGACAATGGCGGCACATACCAGACCATCGGCAGGGTGCGATACTCCGGGTGCAGCGGTAGCGCCAGCTTCCAGTCCATCGCCATTTTGTAAACCGGCGAGCGCTGGGCTGCTTCAATGACGTTGTGTGGAATACCTTGTTTTAGCGCCTCTTCAATCACCGCCGGATCGTTCGGGTTGAGGAACACATCGCACTGACGCTCGTAGAGATCGGTTTCATGCTCAGTGCTCGCTGCTTCCTCGATACGGTCGGCGTCGTACAGCAATACCCCGAGATAACGGATACGCCCAACGCAGGTTTCTGAACACACCGTCGGCTGGCCGGACTCAATACGCGGGTAGCAGAAAATGCACTTCTCTGACTTACCGCTCTTCCAGTTAAAGTAGATTTTTTTGTACGGACAGCCGCTGATGCACAAGCGCCAACCGCGACATTTGTCCTGGTCGATCAGCACAATGCCGTCTTCTTCACGCTTATAGATAGCACCGCTCGGGCAGGTGGCGACACAGCTTGGATTCAGACAGTGCTCGCACAGGCGCGGTAAATACATCATAAAGGTGTTTTCGAACTGACCGTACATCTCCTTTTGCATCTTCTCGAAGTTACGGTCGCGGGCACGTTTTGAAAATTCGCCGCCAAGCAGTTCTTCCCAGTTTGGACCCCAGATAATCTTGTCCATCCGTTTACCATCTATCAGCGAACGCGGACGCGCGGTGGGCTGATTCTTGCTCTCCGGCGCGCTATGCAGATGCTGATAATCGTAGGTAAACGGTTCATAGTAATCATCGATTTGCGGGATCACCGGGTTGGCGAAAATTTTGGTGATCACGCCCATCTTACCGCCCAGACGCGGTCTTATCTTGCCGTTGACATCGCGAACCCAGCCGCCTTGCCACTCTTCCTGATCTTCCCAGTTTTTCGGATAACCAATCCCCGGTTTAGTCTCGACGTTGTTAAACCACGCATATTCCATCCCTTCACGCCCGGTCCAGACGTTTTTACAGGTGACGGAGCAGGTGTGGCAGCCGATGCACTTATCCAGATTAAGAACCATGCCTACCTGTGAGCGTATTTTCATTTTTTCGCCTCCTGTACCTGATCGCGACCTTCATCATCCAGCCAGTTAATGTTTTTCATTTTTCTAATCATGATGAACTCATCGCGGTTAGAGCCGACCGTCCCGTAATAGTTGAAGCTGTATGCCAGTTGCGCATAGCCGCCGATCATGTGCGTGGGTTTCGGGCAGACGCGGGTGACCGAGTTATGGATCCCGCCACGCATCCCGGTGACTTCCGAGCCTGGGATATTCATGATTCGCTCCTGAGCGTGATACATCATGGTCATTCCCGGCGGCACGCGTTGACTCACCACTGCACGCGCGGTGAGCGCACCGTTGGCGTTGAAGGCTTCAATCCAGTCGTTATCCTCAATGCCCAGCTCTTTGGCATCGGTCTCGCTGATCCAGACAATGGGGCCGCCGCGCGAAAGCGTCAGCATCAGCAGGTTTTCACTGTAGGTAGAGTGGATCCCCCATTTCTGGTGCGGCGTCAGGAAGTTGAGGGCTTTTTCCGGGAAGCCGTTAGGCGGAACTTCGCGCATTTCACTGACGCTGCGGGTATCGATAGGCGGACGATACGCCACCAGACTTTCACCGAACGCTCGCATCCACGCGTGATCCTGGTACAGCTGCTGGCGACCGGACAGGGTACGCCATGGGATCAACTCGTGGACGTTGGTATAGCCTGCGTTATAGGAGACATGTTCGCTTTCAAGGCCGGACCAGGTAGGACTGGAGATGATTTTGCGCGGCTGCGCCTGGATATCGCGAAAACGAATCTTTTCGTCTTCTTTGTTCAACGCCAGATGCGTATGGTCGCGTCCGGTCATCGCCCCCAGCGCTTCCCAGGCTTTCACCGCCACCTGACCGTTGGTTTCCGGCGCCAGGGCGAGGATCACCTCAGAGGCATCCAGCGCGGTGTCAATCAGCGGTCGGCCTTTTGCCGGGCCTTCGCGTTTGGTGTAGTTCAGCTTGCCGAGGAAATCGACTTCCGCCTGGGTATTCCACGCAATGCCTTTCCCACCGTTACCAAGCTTGTCCATGAGCGGACCGAGTGAAGTAAAGCGTTCGTAGGTAGCGGGGTAGTCACGTTCCACAACGGCGATATTTGGTGCCGTTTTCCCCGGAAGGAGATCGCATTCGCCTTTGCGCCAGTCCAGAATGTCAAACGGCTGCGCCAGCTCTGCCGGAGAGTCGTGTTGCAGTGGTTGCAACACCACATCCGTTTCTTGTCCAAGGTGTCCCACACATACCTCGGAGAACACTTTGGCGATGCCTTTATAAATTTCCCAGTCACTCTTCGATTCCCATGCCGGGTCGACCGCCGCGGACAACGGGTGAATAAACGGATGCATATCCGAAGTGTTCATATCGTCTTTTTCATACCAGGTAGCGGTTGGCAAAACGATATCGGAGAACAAACAGGTGCTGGACATACGGAAATCGAGCGTGACCAGCAGATCGAGCTTGCCCTCTATCGCCGCGGACTGCCATTCAACCTCTTCAGGTTTAATACCCTCACTTGAACCGAGCGCTTCCCCCTGGATCCCGCTTTCGGTACCCAGTAAATACTTGAGCATGTATTCATGCCCTTTACCTGAGGAACCGAGCAGGTTAGAGCGCCAGACGAAGAGGTTGCGTGGGTGGTTTTTGCCGCTATCCGGCTGCTCGCAGGCAAAACGAATATCACCCGACTTCAGCGCTTGGGCAGTGTATTGCGCAGGAGATAACCCAGCCTGTTCTGCCTTCGCTTTGACGGTCAATGGGTTAAGGTTAAGCTGCGGCGCAGAGGGCAGCCAGCCCATTCGTTCAGCTCGTACGTTAAAGTCAATCAAATGTCCGCTAAACTTCGACGCATCGGCCAGCGGAGAGAGGAGTTCTTGCGCGGTGAGTTTTTCATAACGCCACTGACTGGAGTGGTTGTAGAAAAACGAGGTGCTGTTCATCTGACGCGGTGGGCGGTTCCAGTCCAGCGCAAAGGCCAGCGGCAACCAACCGGTTTGCGGACGCAGTTTCTCCTGACCCACATAGTGCGCCCAGCCGCCGCCGCTTTGTCCCACGCAACCACAGAACACCAGGATGTTAATCATCCCGCGGTAGTTCATGTCCATGTGATACCAGTGGTTAACGCCAGCCCCGAGGATGATCATCGAACGGCCATGCGTTTTGTGCGCGGTATCGGCAAACTCACGGGCGATTTGTTCGATATGACGGCGTGGCACGCCGGTAATTTGCTCACCCCAGGCCGGGGTGTAGGCTTTTACTTCGCTGTAATCTTGTGCGCTATGAACATCATCCAGACCACGGTCGAGGCCGTAATTCGCCAGCACCAGATCATAGACGCTCACCACCGGGCAACGGCTACCGTCAGCGAGGGTAAGATATTTTACCGGTAGTTGACGGACCAGCACTGGTTCTTGTTTTACACTGCGAAAATGTGGGTTTTCGTTGCCGCCAAAATAGGGGAATGCCACGCCGGTCACGTCATCATGCTGACCAAGCAGCGAGAGGGAAAGTTCAGTTTCAGCGCCAGCCGCCAGGGGTTCCAGGTTCCATTTGCCTTTCTCGCCCCAGCGAAAACCGATGGATCCATTCGGGACAACCAGTTCACCTTCGCGGTTGAAAGCCACCGTTTTCCACTCTGGATTGTTGCTTTCACCCAGACCATCGACAAGGTCTGAGGCGCGCATCATGCGCCCAGGCACGTAGCTGCCATCTTCGCGGGCATCCAGCAGCACCAGCATCGGCATATCGGTATAGCGACGACAGTAATTGAGGAAATAATCGCTGGGATTGTCGAGATGGAACTCTTTCAGGATGACGTGGCCCATCGCCATTGCCAGCGCGCTGTCTGTCCCTTGTTTCGGTGCCAGCCACTGGTCGCACAGTTTGGCGACCTCCGAGTAGTCTGGCGTAATGGCAATCGTCTTGGTGCCTTTGTAGCGAACTTCAGTAAAAAAGTGCGCGTCCGGGGTACGGGTCTGCGGCACGTTAGAGCCCCAGGCGATGATATAGCTGGAGTTATACCAGTCGGCGGATTCAGGAACGTCGGTCTGCTCGCCCCAGGTCATCGGTGACGCGGGCGGTAAGTCGCAGTACCAGTCATAGAAGCTCAGACAGGTTCCGCCCAGTAGCGAGAGATAGCGCGTACCTGCGGCATAGGAGACCATCGACATTGCGGGGATGGGAGAGAATCCGGCCACACGATCCGGGCCGTAGGTTTTCACCGTCCAGACGTTGGCAGCAGCAATCAGTTGATTAAGTTCTTTCCAGTTGGAACGGATAAACCCACCGCGCCCGCGTACCTGCTTGTAGCTCTGGCATTTTTGCGGGTCGTTCATAATGGATTCCCAGGCCAGCACCGGATCGGGCTGGCGGGACAGGGCGTCGCGCCACAATTCGATTAAGCGTTTACGCACCAGTGGATATTTCAGGCGGTTAGCGCTGTAGAGATACCACGAGTAACTTGCGCCGCGTGGGCAGCCACGGGGCTCATGATTTGGCAGGTCAGGTCGGGTACGCGGGTAGTCGGTTTGCTGAGTTTCCCAGGTTACCAGCCCGTTTTTGACGTAGATTTTCCAGCTGCATGAGCCGGTACAGTTAACGCCGTGGGTAGAACGCACAATTTTATCGAACTGCCAGCGCTGACGATAGCTGTCTTCCCAGTCCCGGTTGGTGTGCATTACTTGCCCATGCCCCTCGGCAAACGTATCGCCCTTTTGTTTAAAGTAGCGAAAGCGGTCTAACAGTTTACTCATGACATAACTCCTGCTTCGAATAACGTTGCCTACACAGGCCAAAAGATGACTATTTTTTTTGTGATTTACGGCCGTAAACCAGCCAGGTCACCAGCACGCAGACGATGTAGAACACAAGGAATATTTTCATGGCGCCTACCGGAGATCCGGTCAGCGCCAGCGATGAACCAAACGCTTTCGGGATAAAGAAGCCCCCGACAGCGCCAATTGCGGAGATAAATCCCAGGGCGGCGGCGGTATCGGTTACCGCCTCACGCTGGGCCTGTTCTTCAGTACCACCGTGCAGCTTCACCCGGTAAATGGTGATTTTGCGAAAGATCACCGCAATCATCTGGAAGGTCGAACCGCTGCCCAGACCCGCGGTCAGGAACAAGCCCATAAACACCAGGTAAAACGCGATAAAGCTTCCTTCGCCCGAGCCGGGCAAAGTGAGAAACAGCAGGGCGCTGAACAGTGCCATAAAGATGAAGTTAATTAAGGTGACACGCACACCACCAAACTTGTCAGAGATAACACCGCCCGCCGATCGCGCAAGCGCACCGATGAAGGGCCCGAAGAACGCCAGTTGCAGAATATTCACGTCAGGGAACTGTGTTTTCGCCAGCATGGCAAAGCCTGCTGAAAAACCGATAAATGAACCGAAGGTGGCGAGATACAGCAGACTTAATAACCACAAATGAAAACGCTTGAGGACGGGGTTTGAGGTCCAATGGGGCGAAAACCTACGCTAAGCGATAGGAAACCAAATTCAAATTTTTTTTAAACAATGAGTTGTGCTGTTACCATAAGACGCTAATTGTGACTGCCACCGACCTTTATTATGCTTCGGTGACAGTTCATTCATAGGTTATCCCACTTGAGACTCTCGATAATTATTCTTTATGAAGCTATGAAAAAATTTACCGTGCGATTCTGCTCCATCAAATTCATACCAACATGTAATAGGAAAATCATGGTAATTCCATACTGCACCACTATTGAATTCAATCTCTAATGTAGAAATAGATTCGTCGTACCCAATACTACGAATCATGCTTGATGAAATACTTCTTCGTTCCATTTTACACTCCTTTGGTTATATTTTCTGTTCACGTATTTTAGTTACAACAATTTTATAATTATCAGCATCGAAAGAAAATGCTTTTGTCCAACATTCAATTAACTTTGGATCTTCACTTGTAGGTCTTGGGTGATTCAATTTCAATCGAACTCTAGATGGAATTTTTATAGCCTCACCTGAAATAACTGCCTCACCTATACGCAAAGATGAAAGAAGATCCATAAGACTATTTAGATTATCGGGGGCTGATGATTTCACTATGGATTGATCACTTGAATTGGTAAGCCTAAGAGCTATCAACGTGCCAATTTGGGAAATTATAGTCTCTGACAACTCTGAGGGGCGTTGAGAAATGACTAGCGCTCCTACGCCAAATTTTCTCCCTTCTTTAAATATTTTCTCAACTGCGGCTTTTGAATAATTACTCTTGTCATTTTTCCCTAAATACGTATGAGCTTCCTCAAATGCTAAGAGTATTGGCCTTTGCTTACCGGTATATGACTCTTTACGCCCCCAGAACATGCTGTCGTAAACAAATCTTGTAATCAAGCCTATGGTTATATCTAACACCTCAAATGGTACACCGCTAAGATCTAGTATTGTTAATCGCTGCTCACAGCCTATCCAGTCAGCTAGTAAATCATGCAAATCTTTTTCAGAATCTGCTGTTTTGTAATCACCTGGATTGAACAGAAAATCGTATCGGGTATCTCTGAGTCGAGAAAGTAATTTTTTTTCATAAGAAAAATACTCTGCGTGTTGAGATTTATATGGAGCTGTATTTCCCATTACATATGCTTCAAAGGTTGCCGGAGTCAATGTTTCTGCATCCCCAGCAGCCAGTTCATTTGCTGTATCTCTAGTTTGTTCATCTTTCTTTGCAGAAGAAAATGATGCATTAAGTAACCAATTCATCTCATACCATAGCTGCCTAGCGCTAAAAGGAATAGGTGAGTCGGCTGTGATAAGATTTTCATTAACAATCCCAGCTTTTAAATTTAAGTTTTCTTTCTTAAGCTTTGTTACAAGATCTCTCAGTAAACGATATTCTATTCTTTGTTCATCGCGATGATCAGCACCTACAAGAAAATAGGCAAGTTCTTCAAAGGTCATAAGCCAAAATGGTATCACCAATGGGGATGCTACTTCATTAATTCGAAGTACTTTGGCATCAGGAAATGCAGAAGCATATTCACCGTGTGGGTCAACCAATATAATTCTTGAACCAACGTAACCATGTAGAATAGATTTCAAAATACTGACGGTAGTATTGGATTTCCCGCTACCTGTTGAGCCTAAAATACCACAGTGACGTAAAATTAAGTTATGAGTATCTACATGAACACCTAAATTTTCAGATGAAGAATGTTTTCCAATTTCAATGGAACCGGCATCCTTTTCACCATAAATTGCAAATAAGTCGTGTTCGATTACAAGGTGTACTTCATCACCTATTGTAGGATAAGTACCCACTCCTTTTTCAAACTCACTGTCACCTATTTTTTCGCCAATCAGTTGTACTGAAAGAAATTTTGAGCTTACTCTATACTCATCATCGCTACTATCTGTGAACGGTCTGTCACTTACCGCAGCAACGATAGCGTAGATAGTAATATTTCCCATTGGCATTTTTACAAATGTGCCGATCTGGCCAATTTTATACAATCGTCCATTTATTATTGGCGCAGCGGAAGGTATTTCTGATGAAACTTCTACCTCTACAGTACTGGAATCCACACGAATAACCTTTCCTAAATATGTAGAATCAGTCTTCATTTATAGATACCTCAATCTCACTACTACGACCAGAATTACCAACTAAGAACTCAACCAAATAATTAAAATCACCAAGCAAGAATTTTTCACCTTCAGCATTCCAAAAACTATCACATTTTTCTTTGTTTTTTAGCTCGGATTGGTCAAAGGACCATTTCCCTAATGTTCCGTTTATAATCGCAGTTGTTGGTCCGAATACAGATAGATTTAGATATCCTGCCGAAAGGGAATGCAATTTTTTAACTTCACTGTCTGCATAAAAAAAGACTACAACACTAAGCCTGTTGTTTTGCCTCAAGCAATTAAAAATAATTTCATTTATATGCTGATCTAAAAATGAGTATCCGGTGAAAATGAATAGAAGCTCACCATTTAGTAAATAGTTTTTAAGGCGGTCGAAGTAAACTAAAAAAGGTTGTCTACGAGATAGATCATATTTTTCTTTTGATGGGTAAATGACTATCTCATTTTTCTCTTCTTCAATTTTATCTACTTTCCCAAGGCGTATAACTTTATGCGACTTCAGATTCTCTCTTTTTTTCCAAAACCAACTAAGAGAACCATGTATCTTCCATAATCGAATCCAGTTCTGAGTTAGATCATTTCTACGAACAAGTGTTTCGACACTTTCTTGCCAAAAAAATGGTTCATAAGAACCAACGAAACCGTCAAAATACGGCGCACGAATTGCTTCAAGAGATTTTTCTATTACCAGATCATAATTTGTAGTAAAAATCTCTTTCGAAAAATCTCTGTTTTGCATGTTTAACCACGCAAAAAATTTCTTTGGAGCAGTCAGATTAGCACTAACTTCTTTCTCCGTGATTAGATTATAAATATTTTTGCAAATTTCAATATCCAGATCACACGCGCTTATGCCAGAAACCCCGAGGAATTCTCTATCAGGCCTTTCTTCAGTTATTTCGCGAATCCGTCTTATCTGATTAAGAATATCTTCAATGCTAATTGTTTCATCAGGCTTCGATAAGTCTGTTTTAATAACATTAAAATAATCCAACAATGATCCGGTTAATGCACTTTCGACTTGAATAGTCAATTGAGATATATTTGGCAAGCCTAAAGCACAGGAGGTACCAGCCCCCATAAAGAAACCAATATTTTTAGCGTAGGATAGTTGACTTTTTAGCTCACGAATTTCTTTAAGTAGGTTTATTTCTTCCATAGCTTTTAATTCCCTATCATAATTTGTTGTATGACTTGATCTCTGCTTAGAATAATTCTTTTTAAATCATGGTTAATATTATCTTTATGATGATTTCTGATTGTTTTCCGATTTTTTTAACCGAAAATAAGTAGCCCGAGAAACCCCTGTCTTTTCTAGAATTATTTTTTCTGATAGCTTCTGATTGATAAGTTGTCTGACAAGTGCTGCTTTCGAGTGCGGTTTCCGTCCAAATTTGACACCGGATGCCATAGCAACAATTCTGCCATCATTAGTGCGTTCCAGAATACGTTCTCGTTCTGCTTCTGCAACAGCCGCCAAAATTTGAATCACCATTTTCCCCATAGTTCCTTCTGTACTTAGTCCGTTCTCCAGAAAACGAATGGCTATTCCCTTTTTATAGCAAGCATCAACAATGTGGATCATGTCTACGGTATTGCGGCCAAGCCGATCCATTTTGGTACAAATAATGATGTCATCCTTTTCTGCACGGGCAAGCAGCCGTTGTAACCCTTCGCGCTCATCCGTGGCTCCTGACATCATATCAGTAAAAATCCGGTCATCTCTGACACCTACAGATTTCAGCTCCGTAATCTGTACCGTCAGTTTCTGATGGCTGGTTGATACTCTTGCATATCCCAGTAATGCCATATTGGTCTCACAAATCGATATTGATACTGCGTAGTATCATAAAGTATAAATCGCGATTTTTGATACTCATGTTTGAAATCGTTTTGAGTGGTCTCAAAACTTATAACATTTGAGATAGTTAAAAATAGACCTAAGTCATAGTTACGCAAGGAGTGCTGGATGCCTATCGATTTTTTGACTGAAGAGCAGAAGCAAAATTATGGGCGTTATGCGGCAGAGCCGAACGAGGTACAACTTTCCCGTTATTTTATTCTGGATGAAAATGACCTGATATTCATCGCACAAAGGCGCGGGGACCAAAACCGTCTTGGTATAGCCCTTCAACTAACATCCGTCCGATTTTTAGGAGCGTTCCTGCCTGATTTGGCTCTGGTTCCGCACAATGTACAAACCTTTGTTGCCACGCAGCTTTCAATCAGTCGGACTGATATTCTGGCTGAATACGCAAAACGAGAACCAACCCGCTGGGAGCATTATGCTCAAATCAAAAAATATTATCACTATCATGAGTTCGGGGAGTTTCCGTGGACATTCAGATTGAACCGGTTGCTGTATACCCGAGCCTGGATTAGCAATGAACGCCCCAGCCTGATGTTCGATTTCGCCACCGCATGGCTGGTACAGCATAAAATTTTATTACCAGGAACCACAACACTCTCCAGAGTGATCACCGAAATCCGCGAACGAGCAGCAAACCGTCTTTGGCAAAGATTACTGGCATTGCCCAATGATGAACAGAAACGACAACTGGATGAATTACTGAGCTTTAGTGAAGGTCAGAGAGTATCCATGTTCGAGCAACTGAAAAAAGGTCCTGTGACAGTCAGTAGTCCTGCATTTAACGATGCACTTGATCGTTATAACAAATTGCACCAACTGGGTTTTCAGCAACTTGATTTTACAGGCCTTCCACCGGCTCAGCTAAAAAGTCTTGCTCGCTATGCCAATGTAACCTCGGTAAAAAAGATAGTTCGTATCCCCATGAAGAAACGTACAGCGATACTTATTGCCTTTGTTAAATCATTGGAGGTCATTGCGCTGGATGAAGCCATCGATGTTTTGGATATGCTAATCACTAATATTGCGGGAGAGGCTAAAAAAGCAGGGCAAAAGAAGCGGTTGAGGACGTTGAAGGATTTGGACCGCTCTTCGTTGATACTGGCAAAAGCCTGTGCACTCCTGCTGGATGAGGTAACTGATGATTCCCACCTCCGAAAATCAATTTTTTCCTGCATTTCCAAAGAAAGACTGGCTGAGTCGGTAAAAATGGTCAATGAGTTGGCCCGACCGGCAGACAATAATTTCCAAGATGAAATGATTGAACAATATGGGCGCGTTCGCCGTTTTCTACCCAGAGTTCTTCGGGAATTAACTTTTCTGGCCGCCCCGGCGGGAGAACATACTCTGGCAGCTTTTAACTATTTATCGTCGCTAGGCGCTTCAAGAAAGCACATCCTTGACGATGCTCCAAAAAATATTATTACCGGCCCCTGGAAGCGTTTGGTTTTTGACGAAGAAGGCCGAGTAAGACGGCCTGGCTATTCACTATGTCTACTTGAGCGGTTTCAGGATGCATTAAGGCGGCGGGATATTTATCTTGAGAATAGCGATCGTTGGGGAGATCCACGGTCAAAGCTATTACAAGGGACAGAATGGCAAGCTCAACGCGTCTCTGTCTGTCGAGCATTAGGCCACCCTGTCAATGCTCAGCAGGCAACAGAAAAGCTTGCTCAGCAGTTAGATTTTGCCTGGAAAGCGGTAGCTGATAGCTTTGATGATAATGCGTCAGTCCATATCGAATACGGGGGGAAACATCCTACGTTGACTATCAGCAGCCTAGAGAAACTGGATGAATCACCAAGTCTGATAGCTCTCAACAGACAAGTCAGAGGTCTTTTACCTTTGGTGGATCTGACTGAGCTCTTACTGGAAATCAATGCCCATACAGGATTTGCCGAAGAATTTACTCATGTCAGCGAGTCTAATGCGCGAGCGAAAGATCTGCATATCAGCATTTGTGCTGTATTACTGGCAGAAGCCTGCAACATTGGCTTTGAACCATTAATTAAGCACAATATTCCATCATTAACCCGGCATCGTCTTAGTTGGGTGAAACAAAATTATTTTCGGTCAGAAACCCTTATCAAAGCGAATGCTCGCCTGGTTGATTACCAGGCTACGCTCAGTCTCGCTCAGCGATGGGGTGGTGGAGAGGTCGCATCTGCTGATGGTATGCGTTTTGTTACGCCAGTAAAAACGATTAACGCCGGACCCAATAGAAAATACTTTGGCTCTGATCGTGGAATTACCTGGTACAACTTTATCTCCGATCAGTTTTCTGGTTTTCACGGCATTGTTGTCCCAGGTACGTTGAGAGACTCAATCTTTGTTCTGGAGGGTTTACTTGAACAGCAAACGGGGTTAAATCCACAGGAAATTATGACTGATACAGCAGGTGCCAGTGATTTGATATTCGGTCTGTTCTGGTTGTTGGGATACCAGTTTTCCCCACGTCTGGCGGATGCCGGAGATGCCGTTTTCTGGCGAGTGGATAAAAATGCGAATTACGGCCCTCTCGATGAATTGGCCCGTGGTTGCATCAATCTAGCACTGATTGAGGCTAACTGGGACGATATGATGCGGATTGCGGGTTCTCTTAAATTGGGAACTGTACAAGCATCAGAGCTAATCCGTAGTTTATTGAAGAGCACGCGCCCGTCTAGTTTGGCGCAGGCCATCATTGAAGCTGGGCGAATAAATAAAACGCTATACCTGCTGAATTATATTGATGATGAAGATTATCGTCGCCGAATACTAACGCAACTAAACCGGGGTGAAGGGAGACACAGTGTGGCTCGCGCCATTTGCCATGGTCAACGTGGTGAAATCAGAAAACGCTATCGCGAAGGGCAAGAGGATCAACTTGGATCATTGGGACTGGTAACAAATACTGTTGTTTTATGGAATACGCTGTATATGCAGGAAGCCCTTGGACATATTAATACAGATAGCCAGCCTACTGAAATTAACGAAGAAGATATATCCAGATTATCACCGCTGATGCACGGTCATATCAATATGTTAGGGCATTACTCATTCACCTTGTCTGAAAACGTGATGAATGGTGAATTAAGGCCTTTAAATCAACATGTTAATGAATATGTAGACTCTTAGCGAATGGAAGGGACTTCCCCTGGATATGCACCTGATTAACTTTCGTGCAATCATGGGGTAAATATTGACCCAGAGAGATTCGTTATGACCATCACTACTGTCGGTATCGATCTTGCTAAAAATGTGTTTGCAGTTCACTGCGTTGACCAAAATGGTAAAGCAGTTCTGGTTAAACCCAAGGTGTCACGTGCAGCACTTCCTGAACTCATCGCAGGTTTACCTCCCTGTGTAATTGGAATGGAAGCCTGCTC
>NZ_KQ089850.1:0-192482 GCF_001037575.1 Citrobacter sp. BIDMC107
TCGCCCTTGTCGTTGGGAACCAGCTTGACCTTGAAGTTGAGGGTCAGGGTGCGGAGCTGGCCGGTGAAGCCGTCTTTCTCTGCGGTGAAGGTGCCGATGTTAGCCATGATGATTTCTCCTTTCGGGTTGAACAAGGTCGCGCCAGTGCGTCCTTGTTGTGATCCGTCCGGCGGGGGATGGGCTGGCCGCACCGCGCAGCGGTCGCAACACCGTGGAGAACCTGGAAGCGAAAAGAATTTGTCCCGCGAGGAATGCGCGCAGCGCAGGGGGAATTGTTTTCGCTGGAAGGTTGCGGCCATGAAGCCCAGCCACCGCCAGGATTCACAACAACACAAGGACGTACTGGCCGCCCGCTCCCGAATGGAGGCATGGCCGACTCGGCATCCCCGCGCGACGGCTTCACCGGCCTGCGCCCTGACACGGGCAAGGACAATGCCCAGCGACAAGGTGAAAGCGTCCCTACTGCTGCTTGCGGCCCTTTGCGTGAGGCGTGGCGTGGAAGCTCCATTGCAAGGCCGGGCGGCGTGTCGGTGAACCGTCCTTCGTGACGTACAGGCGACGAACCGCCAGCGTCGAGGACGGCACGCTTTCGTGCAACCTGCGGCAGCAAGCCGGGGCGTAGCCCCACACGCCCGTCCATTGCGGTGGGGCGCGTTCGGAATGTCGTCGGCGCTGTGCGCCGACGCACTTATGGGCTTCGAGGGTTTCCCGCGCACAAGGTCACTTGTGCGCCGCCCCTTCGCCGTCCGCCCGAAGGCGGCGAAGGGGCGTTCTGGCTTTGGGCTTGGAAACCGGGCGCGGCCACCGCCGCGCCCGGATTTTTGACCATCGGCACCAGGGCGGAACGGCCTGGGGCCGATGCTGATGGAACAGCGAAGCGCCCCGGCCGAAACCGGGGCGCTCGGTGGTGGTGAAGGTCAGGCGGCGAGTGCGTGGGCCTGCTGCTCGTCGTCGTTGTCGATGGCTTCCGGCTCGTCGTTCGTCACCGCCTGCGGCGCATCCTGCGCCGTGGTGTCGTCGGTGCCTTCGGCCTTGAAGATGGCAGGCATCCAGCCGGTGCCATCGGCCAGCCGCTCGGCTTCGCTGGCAATGTCGGCCTTCTTCAACTTCGCCAGCCGGGTGACGTGCGCCGGGGCGTACTGCTCCACGGCTTCCAGAATCGCGGCCTTCGGCACATGCCGGAAATAACCCTCATTGGTGGGCTTCCACCATGCGGCCATGTCCAAGCCGACAGCCTGCGCCAGTTCCGCGCCCGGTTGCTGCGGCGTGGCGCGGGGTGTCACCACGTCCACCGTGACGGCCACGGATATCGCCAGCAGCCGCACCAGTTCATCTTGCGACTTCGCTAGCAGCACGGCGAACAGTTCGGCGCTGTCCTCCGGCAAGCCTTCGCCTGCTACCTGCTGCAACTCGCGCAGCGCCACGGCGGCGGGCGAATCCGGTATATCCGGGGCGATGCCTTCCAGCCGGTCTTGCGCTTTCAGGCTCACGCCCAGCGGCAAGTCGTGGCCGTAGTGGCTGCCCTGCAAGACGGTCTGCACCATGCCATGCACCAGCGCGGCCAGCGCCACTTGCGGATGCCGGGCGACTTCGATTTGCAGCGCGGCGGTGCGGTGGGCGCTCAACCGCTGCGCCAGCTTGTCGGACATGGCGGCGGTCTTGGGCTGCTCGTCGTCCTCGCCTTCGTCGTCGTTCCCGGCTTCGCTTTCGCTGCCGAAACCTTGGCGCAGGCGTTCCAGTGTGCGCAGCGCCTTGGCCTCGGCCTCGCGCATCAACCCGCGATGAATCACTGCCTGCCCGTTGCGGTCGATGGTGACGATGGCACCGGCTGCGGCCTTCACGGTCGTGCCGTAGTCCTGCAAGCCATCTTCCAGCGCCTGCAACTGCTCGCCCACGGCTTCGCCTTCTTCCTGCAAGGCATCGGCCTTTTCCTCGTCTTCGGTATCAAGCGCGTCATCCACGGCGGCGGCCAGTTCGTGCATCTTGGTTTGCAGCTTCTCGATGCGCTGCGCTTCGCGCTTGTTCGGTTCGCGGCGCTCCCTCGGCGCACGCTGGAAGGCGTGCAGGTCGGCATGGGTCACGGCGGGGGTGGCATCCACCCACGCCCAGCCTTCGTCCTTCACCTCGGCGGCGATACCTGCCAGCTTGTCTTGCGCCAGCCGTTCCAGCAGCGCGGCATCGGTCAGATACACGCCCGCGTCACCTTCCGCGAACAGGTCACGGCGCACACCACCGCCTGCGGCTCCGTAGGTATCCAGCCCCACGAAACGCACCAGCGGATGCCGGTATGCGTCAATCTCGCGCTCGGTGAGGCGGTCGCGCAATTGGGAAGGGTTGCGCTGCCACGTCGGCGCGTCGTAGAACGCGGTTTCCTGCGCGGCGTGGTCGTCGGTGATGGCAAGGGCCATCAACTGATCGAGCGTCACGGCTTCGGCGCGGTAGTCGGCCAGCAGCCGGGGCGAGACGTTCGCCAGCTTCAAGCGGCGCTGCACCACCAGCGGCGTGACGCTGAAATCGGCGGCTATGTCCTCGATGGGTCGGCCTTCGGCCACCAGCGCGGCGAATGCCTCGAACTGGTCGGCGGGGTGCATGGCTTCGCGCTGCACGTTCTCGGTGAGGCTGGCCGTGCGGGCGGTGCCATCGGCCACCAACAGGCAAGGCACTTCCCATTCCTTGCTGATGCGGCGCTTCTTCGCCAGCAGCTTCAACGCGGCCAGCCTGCGGCCACCGGCCACGACTTCGTAATGCTCGCCATCGGCGGCGGCAATGACGATGAGGTTTTGCAGCAGGCCGACACGCTGAATGCTCGCGGCGAGTTCGGGAATGGACATGCGCGGGGTCTTGCGCACGTTGCGGCCAGCAGGACGCGACACCAGCCGCGACAGCGGAACCAAAATCAGGTTCTTGGTCGGGTCGGCGGCTTCCAGCGGGATAGCGGCGGCGGTGTTGAGGGCGCGGGCTTCGGTTTGGGTAATGGCGTTCATGGTGATAACTCCTATCGGTTCAGGGATGCAGCAGCGAAGAAAGCGGCAAGGGCTGCTGCCTGCCCCTGCCGCGTGGGGAATCAGGCCTTCAACTGGCGCAGGCCATCGGCCAACATCCAGAGGGCGCGATTGAGGCGCACATCGGAATCAATGCCCTGCACGGGGCGGGTCTGCTGGCGGCGTCCGTTGGCGCTGCGGCCATGCAATCCGCCTTTGGTCAGGTTTTCTTGGGTGCGGTTGAACACGCTCCACAAGTCCGGGCGGCGGTCGTCGAACCGGCGCGGCATCAGGATTTGGCTTTCCGTGATGGGCGCGGGCTTGTTATCGGTGGGGTCGTACTTGAGGGCCAGCGCGGAACGGGCGAACACTTCGGCTTCGCCTTCGTCCAGCGTGATAGCGCGCATCAGGTCGCGGGATTCCTTCACGCGTTCGAAGCCGCTCAACACCTCGAAAGCGCCTTCGATGACAGAACCGGCCACGTCGCCCTTGTGCGGCACGCGCACATCGGCCACGGTATCGCCGCACACAAGGCCATTGCTGCAAACGAACCGGAACATTCCGGCCAGCATCTGATAGCTGCTGGTGCCGTCGTGCGAGTTCAGCAGCACGATTTCATTGGCTTCCGCGCCGTTGATCTGACTGGCATGGCGCAGGCGAATCATGTGTTTGGTGTAGTCGCGGCGGTCGTCGTGCCGCACGCGGGTTTGCGCTGCCATGAAGGGTTCAAACCCTTCCTTGCGCAGTTCCGCCAGCACGGCGGCGGTGGGAATGTAGGCGTACCGTTCGGAGCGGCTATCGTGCGGGGCCTCCGCGAAGATGGACGGGGCTACGCGGCGGATTTGGTCGTCGGACAGCGGGTAGTCACTGCGCAGCGTCGGGGAATGGGAAGCGAATCGAGATGCGAGTTGCATGGTTTTCTCCAATGAGTTGCTGTGGTTTCAAAGCTGACCGGATTCCAAGATTCGGAGCCCGTTGTGGCTTCGGTTGGTTCGGCGCAGAGACCTGGGCCGGTCCTGTTTGCCGCCGTCTTTCCTGAGTTCATCGCCCGCGAAAAACCGGGCCAGCGAGGGACTGGCCGTCAAGGGAGAAGCGCAGGGTTGGTGCGGCCCGCAGCGCAGCGAGGACTCGGCCCTGCGCGCCTTGACGGCCAGGCACCGCGGGCTACGGTCGCGGGAAAAAGCGATGAACTTGGGGAAAGACGAACAGCGGCCAATGGGCCAGGGGGTGCGCTGAAACCAACGCCGCGCGGCGAGCGCCCCTGCGTGCCAGCGGCACGCCTAGCTGGATGGCTGTTGGTCGATCAGGTGCAACCTGTTCGGTGCATGCGAGGGGCGCCAAGCAAGGCGCGGCGGGGATGGGCTGTCCAGCCGATCCCCTGGAGGGCAAGCGCCGCGCGCAGGCCAGGAGCGAAGAGACGGCCGGAGGCATCAGGGATCAAAGCCGCATGGCCGCGACTCGGCACGAGGCGCGGGGCAACGCCCGCGAGCCCGACGGCGGCACGCCGGGATGCTCTACTGTTCACAACAAAATGTAAGTGACGCAATAGTACTTATGAGCCACAATGTAGCTACATCTATTGTGAGCGCAACAATGGCAAGTAACGACGTCGTTCGTGCCCGGATTGACGGGCAGATTAAAGAAGCCGCAACTGTTGTTCTGGCTGAAATGGGGTTATCAATTTCGGATGCGATTCGGATGCTGCTGACCCGAATCGCGGCAGATAAGGCACTCCCCTTTGACATCAATCGTGTGTCGTCCGATTCTGATCGGAAGGCACCATAAGGTTGCGCTGAGGCAAGGCCCGCAAATCGTTTCTCTGAACAGTAGGGATCAAGAATAGTTCATGGCATCTATCAGACCTTCAGCATTCAATCAACGTGAGCGTTTGGACGGCGGCCCCTTCCTTGTCATTGAAGCAGCCGAACCGGAAGAGGAAGGCATTAACGTTTTCTTCACTGATATTCCCGCAGCGGAGCGCAAGCCGGATTCGCCAATAGCGAGACTGCTCAATGTGTGTCCAGACAGATTGACCATTTGGCCTCTTAATATTCGAGAAGATCGCGACGATTACCTGCAACCTAAATACGGCACCCTTGAACGCATCGTCGTCGCTCGGCCTGTTATCGAGCCCTACATACTGCCAGAGACTACTGACGATGTCGTTGGGCTTCTTGAGCAGTTGCCGGATGGGTTTGCCAAAGATTTTCGATTCGGTTTGGGGCTTCTGTGGGAATATCGGCAAATTTGCGAAACAGCCGCCAGCTTAGAAAACGTAAGCATACTCATTGTCCACAAAGGAAATGACGCGAAAATTGATTCGCCATTCTTTATTCTCGGAATAAGAAGATTTCATGAATTAAGAAAAGAATTAAATCGCATAGCCTCTCGCCACCAGAGAGACGCGCGCAAGGACAAGCAATTTCATGTCTACCAGACCTTATTACATGCTGCCGATTCAGCACAATTTCCCGCTCTAAAGAAGAGCGTAAGACCTGATGCACTAACGGAAATGACCGATGGTGGGCGGCAGCATGTGACGCTTTCCAAGCGTGATCGGCGCGCCGCTGTTCGCATGGTTCAAGACAATATAGAAGCACTGGCGGAATCTGAGCCGCGCTCGCTGCTGGCATTAAAGAATGATATTGAGCTCATCACACTGAATCAACTGATTGAGCGATACCAGGAAATGCTTGGAAAAGGACTGACGGAAAGCAAGTGGCAAAGCTTCTTTCTGGAAAATCCTTTCATACTTAGTCTTGCATTTGCCGTTCCAGCCATGCTGGTTCAGGGGCAAGCTTATGCAGGTGGCAAGCGACTTAACGGGTCCGGCGGAAAATTTTCAGATTTTCTATACGCATCCGCTTCCACGGGCAATCTTGGCCTCATTGAGATAAAAAAGCCGCAAACCGAACTGCTAGGAAAATCTCCCTATCGTGGAGATGATGTTTTTGGCCCATCGACAGAATTGGGTGGAGCGATTGCTCAAATTCTAGATCAGCGTTTCAAATTGCAGAGTGAACTACCCGTCATAAAAAATAACATGAACCGATACGACCTCCACAGCTATGCGGTTCGCTGCATAGTTGTCGCTGGCATGACGCCACAAGAGCATCAGCAAAGAAAGTCATTCGAGCTCGTTCGAAATGCGTTCGCAGAGATCGTGATCGTGACTTTCGATGAACTACTTGCAAGGCTAACCGAGATTAAAAATGCGCTCCAACCGATTCCTACCTTAGACACGGTGCCGTTCTAAAACCAACTGACAGTTGGCCATTCCGTAGTTGGGATCAATGGCTGCAGTGTTCAACCAATCCATCGGCCGATCGGCATGTGGATTTCAACAACAAGATTGAATCAAATGCATATATCCAAGCTCAGCCTGGTCAACTACCGGAACTTTCCCAACACGAAGCTGCTGTTCCAGAAGGGTATCAACACTGTCATCGGCGAAAATGGATCTGGCAAAACCAATCTCTTTCGCGCAATCAGATTGCTGCTTGATGACAACATGATTCGCTCTGCCTACCGGCTGGAGCATACCGACTTTCATCGCGGCCTAGGGCGCTGGCAGGGACATTGGATCATCATCAGTCTTGAGTTTGAGGAAATCTCTGCGGATGAATCAGTGCAGGCGCTCTTCCGACATGGGACGGGCGTAATTGAGGAAGAGGCGAACGGCAAGGCCACTTACAACCTGATCTTTCGTCCGAAGAAGGAAATCAGGCTGCGACTTTCTCAATTGAACGATGGTGATCAGGCAGGCCTCGACGCTATCCTGAACCCGGTCACCATCGACGACTATGAAACGATTTTCACAGGTCGGAGTGAAGCCGACTTCAACGACGAGGCCTTCTATAAGGATGTGGTCGGCGACTTCGCGAATGTTCGATTCAATGAAGAGGTTGAATTTCGTGTTATCGGCGCGAAGATTCCGAACGTGCTGTCCGTCTCCAAAGAAATTTCGTTCACTTTCGTCCAGGCGCTACGGGACGTCGTCTCCGAATTTCACAACAACCGGACAAATCCGCTCTTTTCGCTTCTGAAGGGCAAGAGCGGCGATATCGACCCCGTGGCGTTCCAGGCTATCACCGACGGGGTAAAGGCATTGAATGACTCCATCGAAGCGTTGCCAGACGTGCAGGTCGTCCGGACGGATATCAGAGACACCATCAAGGATGCGGCGGGTGAGGCGTATTCGCCGTCTTCTCTTTCTATCAAGTCGGATCTGCCAGACGAAGCTGACAAGTTGTTCCAGTCGCTCAAGCTGTTCGTTGGCGAATCGGGGGAGAGCCACGAAGGACCGATCCACGAGCTGAGCCTTGGTGGAGCAAACCTGATATTCCTCACGTTGAAACTGCTTGAATTCAAGTATCAAAAGGCTAAACAGTCGATCGCCAACTTTCTGCTTATCGAAGAGCCGGAAGCTCACATTCACACACATATCCAGAAAACACTGTTCGACAAGCTCAAATACGACGACACACAGATCATTTATTCGACCCATTCGACGCACATCTCTGAGGTCAGCAATGTTCAGAACGTGAACATCCTCGGCAGAGAAGGTGATCGTTGCGAGGCATACCAGCCTGCAATTGGCCTAAACCCAGAAGAGATCGGCAACATTCAACGCTACCTGGATGCTGTCCGTAGCAACTTGTTGTTTGCCAAGAGCGTCCTCTTAGTGGAGGGCGATGCAGAAGAAATTCTCGTTCCGATCCTGATCAAGAACGTGCTAGGCGTCAGCCTTGATGAACTCGGCATCAGTTTAATTAATATCCGCAGCACTGGATTTCAGAACGTCGCGGTTCTTTTCGATGATGCCCGAATCCGGAAGCGGTGCAGCATCGTCACCGACCTTGACAAGTCCATCATTGACACAACGCCGGCGGCGGGAGACTCCGAAGGGCTGCTCCGGCGCAAGGGCAAGTATCAGGCATCCCAGGAAAAAGGGGTCGCCAGGAAAGCGTTATTGGAAGACACCTTCAAAGATAACGGGTGGGTTTCTCCATTCTTTGCCCCCCATACCTTCGAGGTCGACTTCATTGCCGCCGGCAATGCGCGTAAGGTGGTCGGCATCCTTCCTGATGTCTACAAGGATGCACCAACCATCGCGACGGCCAAGGCGGAGCTCGAATCAGCGGACATCGCGTTGTTCGGTCAGCGCGCATTGACCATGGCGGACAACTACGGCAAGGGATGGTTTGCCATCTTGCTGGGAAAGAAGATCGATCCGCAGACCGCCATTCCGAAGTACATCTTGGACGCCATCGCTTTTGCGCATCCGGTGGTCACTAAGGAAGTCTGGTTTAACGTGCTGAGCTACCGCGTGAACTACATCGATGCAGAAGATATCTTCACTGCGTCTGCCGTATTCGACGACTTTAGGGCCAAGCTGCTGGCCTTCCGAAATGGAGACATCGACTTCGTCGGCATCCGAAACGAGATGCTTGCCACGTTCCCAGATGATCGCATCAACGATGTACTCGCGGTGTTCTGATCATGTTCATGTGGAACAAAGATGATCTGAATCCCGAGCAGGAAGCAGCCATTCTGAAGCCAGGGAGCGTCTTTCTCATCGCTTGCCCGGGCAGCGGGAAAACGCGCACGCTCACCTACAAAATCGCCTATGAGTTGTCCAGGCTGAAATCGAACAAGCAGTTTGTCGTTGCCATCACTTATACGCACCGTGCCGCCGACGAAATCCACGAGCGCATTGAGAGCCTTGGGGTGGATACATCCCGATTATGGATAGGAACGATACATTCGTTCTGTCTTGAATGGATATTGAAACCGTACGGCATCTATCACGAAGCGTTGGATCGAGGCTTCCGTGTGATCGATCAGCATGAGCGCGAGAAAATCCTGGAGGCATTGTGCAAGCCTTACCAGAAGCCAAAAATAACATTCTGGGATTGTGAGTTTTATTACACCGAAACTGGATATGTGCTCTCCTGCCCACAAGATTGGAAGCATTCGGGTCTTCACGTCATATTGGGCAAGTATTTTGAGATTCTGCACGAAAGTCGGCAGCTAGACTTTGAGCTCATTCTTTACTATGCGTACCAACTGATCGCACGTCATCCTGCGATCAGCACTCTTCTGGCACAGTTGTTCTCTTTCGTGCTGATCGACGAGTATCAGGACACCAAACGAATTCAGTATTCGATCATCACCGCCATTCTGAAAGCTGGTCAAGGTGCGACCAAGGCCTTTATTGTCGGAGATCCTAACCAGGCGATTTATCAATCGCTTGGCGGATATCCGATTGCCTTCGAGGATTTCAAGGCGATGGCCAATATCGATTTGGACGAACTCGAACTGTCGCGGAACTACCGTTCTTCTGAGCGCATCATTGAGTACTTCGGAAACTACAACGTTCACAACACACGCATCGAAGCCGCATCCGAGGACAAGGCGTACCCAAGCCTTATTTCATTCGACGACACAGTGAGCAAAAATGATCTGGACGCTGAGCTCATCCGGCTCATCCGTTTCAACATTGAGACTATGGGCATCTCACCTCACGAGGTGTGCATTCTCGCGCCACAGTGGACGCATCTTGCAAGCATGACACGTCGTTTGGTCGCCAGCATGCCGGAGTACTCATTCGATGGCCCCGGTATGGTTCCCTTTGCACGGGACACAGAGAATTTCTGGTACAGGCTTTCTAAGATTGCACTTACTCAGGCATCGCCGGGAATGTATGTGCGCAGACTGCGGTGGGCCGGGGAGATTCTGAATGACCTAGAGGCGGCCGGGGCTAGCGTGTCGAAGCTCACGCGGAGGTCCTTGTTGAGGGAGTGCAATGCAATTAAGATCGATGAAACAGATGGTCTTACCTACTTGAGCGCATTTTTCGAGCGTCTGTTTGCAAACTTAGCAATCGACTTTCGCCTTTTCACGCTGCTTCAAGAGCATCACGTTGCCTTCTTCGATAGTTCGCAAGCCCGGGTAAATCGATTGAAGAGTGAAGGTAGCGAATTTATAGGCGATATTGAGACATTCAGGAAGGTATTTCAGCATAGGACTGGAATCACCATCTCGACGATACACGGCGTCAAGGGAGCCGAGTTCGATGCAGTGATCGCTTATGCATTATTAGAAGATATGGTGCCGCATTTCAATGATCCGAACGGTCAAGAAAGCGCGATGAAATTGCTGTATGTCATTGGTTCGCGGGCAAGGAAGAACCTGCACCTTGTTTCGGAACGAGGTCGAGTTCGCCAGTATTCTGGCGAAGAGTATCAAGTAACTCGCAAGCTTGCCTCATGCAGTTTTGGATACGATCAAATTCCATAGAAATCACGAGTAGCGCAACCGCGCTCTCTATGGGATGCCCTACAGCTTTGTTTAGCGTTTGGCTGAATCATCTGCGCGCGGCTCGCTCTGCATGCCCTGCTGTCGCCAGCTCAACATGCAAGCGGAGCGCGCAGGCCCGGATCACAGTGTCGGGCCGTGGAGGGCTGGCGAATGCCAGTCCCGTCAGGGATGAGCGAATAGCGAACGTGGAGCAGCGCGATCCACAAAGTGGAGACGCTCAAGGTTCCGTCGCTTACTATTTGGACTACGGCGAGTTGAGTAAAAAATATGAAAAATATCTTTGAAGAAATCAATGAATTTTCTTCGGAAAAAATCGCGTTATTCAGCTTTGGGAAATTTTGCTACGTCTTTCTTAATAAAGACCCGATCTTTGTCAAGAAATTGCTTCCCCTCATCCAAACCTCTCTGGCAAATGAGAGCTTTCAGGCAGACGTAATGCGTGCTTATACGGAGGGCTGCATGAATGAAAAGGCGGCCATTCTGAAAGAATTTGAAGCCAAACGCGACCATCCAAACGCAGCCAAGTTTTATGGGCCACAGCTTGATCTAGTGGACAAGCGATTGGCTATAAAGACAATCCAGCATTTAATGGACTACTTAAATAATTATCTCAACGAGTATCCGGGATCGCTAGAAATTCTCAACAATTCCTACAAGCATATCCATGACGAAGATGGTGTTTCGTACATAAAAGAAAATTACGCAAATTATCGCATTGGCTGCATTTTTTATTCCAAGCACCAATCAATCATGGGGAGGGCTGAGATGCTGGAGCTAAAATATTCCAAGGTAGTTGAACGTGAGTACGAGAAAATTGGAATTGACATAAGAAAGGAAGATGCTCAGTTCTCTAAATATAGTCTTGTCAGCCTGAACGAGAATATTCAGATATTCAACGACAAGGATAGTCAGACAATACGCGATGAACGCATAGGGCGACACTTCTGGATAAAAGTTCCGAGGAAGCTGCTTACCTCTATCGAGGAACTCATTGAAAAAGGAATGCTGTCCGAAATAGCATTCAGGATTGATTACGTCTCCGATTATGTCCCTGCAATGGAGGAGATGGAGTTTGGCGCTCCGTTGCGATTGAAAATATCTTCCCTTCCTAGATTGTCAAAGTTCTACTCCACCGATAAATATGAGAACAATCTATGGATTCACCATGACGCAGAGAAGCTAAGTTTGACTTTTGAAGAATTGATGGAGGACTTTGAGGTGGCAGGCGACGACGTCGTAACGCAAGTCATCCATCTTGAATACAGTTCAAAAGGCGATGATTTTTTTATAACTCACTTGGATCACGAATTTATCGTATATACGTTGGATAGCTATCAAGAAAGATTGAGCAATGCCAACATCAAGGGGCATAGAAAAATAAAGACATTCAAAATAGATAACTCAATGATCCCGTTTGATATAAATATTAGCGGGGATCTTTTTCTGTTTCAGGTTCTCGATTCGTATTTAAAAAATGATGACTTGATTCGTGAATATTTTGAAAAAATTAACTGACTTTATAGTTTGAGATATTTAATTAAAACAGCGATCGGCATAGAACATGGCGCTGCTGCCCGCGATAATCATGTGATTGGGCGCTCGCGCCCACTAGCCCCAGCGCATCCTTGAGCCGCAGGCCAGTTCCTTATCGGCCTATGGCGATTCCACACTAGCATGGAGCCTCGATAGAGCAAGAGATCCGTTGCCACATGCTCGTGCTGTGGTTTGGGTGTACGGTTGGACAGATGCTGCTGTCAGGACTTCTCGCCAGGCTGCCGCTGCTCGATCTGCAACCGCGCCCGTTCGGTCGCCTGCTGCAACCGCTCCCCCAGCACCGCACGCGGCGGCAGGGTCGTCAGGTATTCGGCTACGTGGATGCCCGACTTGTCCAGCTCCAGCAACTCGATCTGCTCTGACTTCTTGCCGGTACAAAGAATGATGCCCAGCGGCGAGGCTTCCTCCGGTTCGCGTTCGTGCTTGTCGAGCCAACGCAAATAAAGCTCCATCTGCCCCTTGTATGCTGCCTTGAACTCGCCGATCTTCAACTCCACCGCCACCAGCCGCCGCAGCTTGCGGTTATAGAACAGCAGGTCCAGGTGGAAATCCTCGTCGTCGATCTGGATGCGTTTCTGCCGGGCTAGGAAAGAGAAGCCCGCGCCCAACTCCAGCAAAAAAGACTCCATTTCGCGGATGATCGCGGCTTCCAGGTCGCCTTCCTGCCAGGTATCGCGCAGGCCCAGGAAGTCGAGGATGTACGGGTCGCGCATGACCAGCGCCGGCGACATGCGCTGCGCATCGCGCATCGCCGCCAGCTCTTGCGTGATCGTCTCGTCCGGCTTCTTGGACAGCGCCGTGCGCTCGTATAGCATCGAGTCGATGCGCTCGCGTAGCGTCCGCACGCTCCAGCGTTCGGCGCTGGCCATTTGCACGTAGTAGTCCCGCTGGAGCGGGTCTTTTAGCGGCAGCAGCGCCACGAAATGCGACCAGCTCAATTGTCGTGACAGCGTCACGACAATTGGCTCGTCCGAGAAGGTGGCGGCGAACTGCACCATCCGGCGCAGGTTCTTGTCCGCGAAGCTACGTCCGTAGTCGCGGACAAGCTGCGCCGCCAGGGTCGGCAGGATTTCGTCGCCGTACCCGGCCCGCTGCCCGGCAAGCACTTCCGTATGGATGCGCTGGCCAATGCGCCAGAACAGCAATGTCAGCTCGGCATTGACCGCCGAGGCGACGCGCTGGCGCGACGCTTCGATCAGTGCCCGGATGTCGCCCAGCAGCGCGGGCGGCGCTGCTGGCGCTGAGACGGATGCCTTGCGCCGGGTCATGCGGCCACCTCCTTGGCTCCCTGCATCCCGGTGATCGTCTTACGCCGATTCGCCACCAGTTCGGCCGCCTCTCGCACCGGCTTATCCTCGGTGTGGACGTAGCGCATGAACATGACGACGGTCTTGTGCGCCGTTAGCGCCATGCCGACCTTGACCGGGATGCCCGAATTGGCAATGTCGGTCGCCGAACGGTGGCGGATGCCGTGCGTGCCCACGTGCGTAGCGCCAGCCGCCTTGAGCGCACGGCTCCAGCCACCGTAATACTCGCCCGTGGTTAGATGCTTGCCAGCGTGGCTAGGAGAAGGCAGCACATAGCGGCTACCCTCCTGCCGGGGTGCCGTCGAGAGTAGCCGATAGGCTTCCTCGCTCATGGGCTTAGACATGCCGCCTGTCTTGCTGTCAGGCCAGACGACGCGCCGGTTCTGCAAGTCAACCCAGTTCCATTCCAGCGCGATGATTTCCGAGCGGCGGCCGGCGAACTCGAACTGCAGGCGGATTCCCAAAGGGATGACGTAGTTCTCCAGCCCCTCCGACTCGATCTTGTCGAGCTGTCGGAACAGGTTGCCCATTTCTTCGTCGCTGATGAGGTGAGTCGATTTGCCGGCAGGGAACATCGGGACGTGACGGCAAGGGTTGGTACCGTCGGGCCGATAGCCCCATACCTCGGCCATGTTGAACATCTTGCGCAAGACGCTGAATACCTTGTTCGCCTCGGTCTGCTTGTACGAAAGCTTTTCCATCAGTCCGGCGATTTCAGGACGCTTCACGTCCTGAACTTTCTTGCGTCCCAGCAGCGGAATAATGTTGCGATTGATGACAGCCTGATAGCCGGCTTGGGTGCTGAGCTTGTTGCGCTTCTTGGAGTAGTCCTCCATGAACTTCGTGCATAGCTCCTTGATCGTAGGTGCCTGGCGCGCCTCCGCCTTCTCTGCGGCGGGATCTCCGCCTCGGCGGACTTGGGCCAGCCATTCCTGCGCCAGCGACCGCGCCTGTTCGACGGTCAGCTCCCCGTACAGTCCTAGCGAGGGCTTGCGGCGCTCGCCAGCGTTCGTCCGGTACTGGAGCATGAACACCTTGCGACCCGCCGGGGTAATCTTGCACAGGAAGCCGGGGACCAGCGTGTCCCGGAGTTCGACGGCCTCTGCCTGGGGTTGCGCCGCATCGACAGCGGACTTAGTGAGTTTGATCTTAGCCATGATGACTCCTTGGAAAGACCTGGATTCCAAGGGCCGGATAGGAGTCAGGCGGTCGGAAGTCAGGTCAGGTTTCGGAAAGCACCGGCATATGTTGAACTCGCTTAAGTCATTGATAAACCTGCTGTATCGGGCTGTAGCGTAGTCCAGCGAATTTCGGTGCTGGAGTCATGGTGAAATAAAAAAGCCTCCCGTTTAGGCGCCTCTTAAGGATGGGTTTTCGTGGCTAAAGATGAAAAGCAACACGCTTCCCGGTTAGGAGAGTTGCCCAAATCCACTATGCCGGGTGAATGATGTGTTGATCCATGCTGACGGGTAGGTGTATGGGCAGATCCGCAGAGAGCGGCAGGCCAGTTTCATTTGCGGTTTTAGTGATGGGACATCAGGTTATCCACAAAAACGGTGCATAAACCTGTGACCGGAATCTGGATAAGATGGGATAATCATCATCGCGGTGCCATTACCTTGAAAGGGTGACCCGGTACCGGGTCACCCTGCCTCGCTTTTACTTCAGTTCCTCGATATTCAGCATAAATTCTGACGTTCCGCTGACGCCGGAAATCGATGGGAAAATCGGGAAGCTGCGGCTGTCACCCAGACCCAGATCCAGCTGAACGTTTTTGCTCTCCCCTGGTGCTGCGGAAACCCCATTCACCGTAACGCCGAAGGCCGCATCCTTACGTACCGTCAGTATCGCGTCCTGTTTCCCTGTTGCGATAGAACCGTCCTTCTTGCGCAGCTGGCTGGCATACAGTACAGCCAGCGGCGTGTTGTCGGACGTTTTCAGGGCGGTACTGACGGAGATGGTCTTAAGGTTCTCCAGACGTACCAGGTTGTTCGGCAGGTAGTTAAATTCGACGGCGCTTTCTTTAACGTTGTTCATCTCGTCTTTGGCATACACGGTCAACGTGTAGGTTTCACCGTCATTAAGTGACGGGAAGATCTTCGGGTAATTCGGTGTATAGAGATCATTTCCGAGATTTACCCAGGACAACTCAACAGCATCAGATACCGGTCCACCTCGAAGCGTCATGCGAGTTAACGAGGGTTTGGTCAGAGTATCTGCGAGCTGAATTCGGACGTTTTCCAAGCCGAACACTGTCACGTTGCTGGTGATAGGTTTGTTTTCGTAGTTGATACTGATGGACGGCGGCGAGTTATCGACCGTCACGGTTTTGTAGGCTAAGCTTCCCGTGTTGCTGAAAGAATCCTGGGCGTTGAGCTGCACGTTATAGCTGCCCTCCGGGATCTGTTTCAGGTTGAAGTCGTAAGTATAATTCCCGGTTGCTGTGTTACGCCCCGTTTGTTTTCCTGTCACGTTGATATCCGCGTTATTGCGGGATTTGTCAGACAACCACACCCGGCTCAGTTTAACGGCATCGAAATACCATCCGTCTCCTGGCTCGTTGACGAATACCTGAAGAATGTTGGTCGCATCATTGTAGTTGTAGCCAGTAACTGTGGGCCCCTTTGTATGCCAGGCGATGTTTTCCCAGAGCGGCATGAAGAAGGTGGACTCGGTTGTCGAACGCACTTCATAGGCAGTATGTATATAGCCGGTGGTACCGTTTGTAATCGCCTGTGTCAGGTCGACAGTACACGACGTTGACCCGGCAGGGATCTTGCAGGTGGCACTGCCGGTAATTGCTTGTTCGTAGGGGCGTGCTTGCACAGTGAAACGGATCTTGGTTAGGTTCACCGGCATATCTGAAGCCAGAAAATTTTTCCAGTCGACGCTATTGAACCAAGTGCCGTCAGACTTCTGTCGCTCAATCGCAGGACTCCCCCACGCAGGACTTTTTACCGCCGCCGGGTCCCAGTTCAGCCAGGAGGCGTACTGAGTCAGACCGCCACCGGCCCATTGGTACCTGTTCACAGGGCGATAGTAGTTTCCATCCAGAGTACCCTGTGGGAGCTTCACTTCTACGTACACATAGGTCGTGTCTTCTGAAATAACCTTAGAGCCGCCATAATTGTTAAGAATGGTGATGCCGCCGTTACGGTATGGCTGCCAGTTAGTTCGGGGAATACGAATGACCATCCGGTACGGGTTTTCGAGTACAGAGAGCCCCCGCACAAACGGTACGTACCCTGAAGAGATCCCTGGAACCACACTCGTACTGACTCGTGAGTCATGGACCGCAAAGGGCGTATATTCACCTATCTGGTCATCAAATAAAAAGCGCTGCGGAGGAATATTCAGCGTGTTTCCGGCCTTATCAGTGATGATAAAATTGAAGGTGAATTCTTCATTGAGATCGCTGGTGGGCATGCCAGGTTGAGTGACCGCTTCCTTTATCCAGGGGTAAAAGGCACGTTTTGCCGCCGTGTCGTAGCTGAGTGTATTATCGGAAACGACTGTTCCATTGCTGCGCTTGATGACCAACCGGATCTTGTCTATGCCATACGCATCATCAACGCCGTCAGCAAAGATGGAAAACTGGCCAGAACCTCCGCGACCGAGCTCCCAAAGTGGTCCACTCAGGACCATGTCATAGCCTGCGTTCTGGCTTGGGTATATGCTGGTGTACTTCGGCGCTGTAGTATCGATGGTGAAACGATACGTTGTGGAACTTACGACGGCTTGCTGGAGATCTAGCGTGTCATTGATTACCGTGAAAGACCCTTCACCAAGTGCAGGTAACCCCATGTCCTTTCCGTAATACTCTGTGCCGTCGGCAGCAACAATGCGGTCTGCAACACTTATCTTGGCCGTTAGTCCCGAATACATAACCTTTTTATCACTGTCCCTGGTTACAGTCACACGTTCGTACCGGTCTAGACCGGAAATTAAGTTTAGGGTCAGGGCGCCAGCCGGATTGAGATAGCTCTGCGTTGCAGGCTTAAGCGTCATTGCCAGCTGATTGGTGTCGGTATAGGAATAACTGAAAATCTGAGCCGCCGCCGGATAAGTTGAAGAGATGGCCGTGGCAATGATACAGCCTGTCAGTATTTTACGCATGTGATGCTCCCGGGATGTATTTGTCCCTATTTTACAAAATCATTTCTTCTGACCTTGCTGGTTATCAGAGGTATTTCATAGCTTTAAACTTTTGAAAATGTCCGTTATAACAACTTTGGCGAGGTAAAAATTGGCAACGGATTGACTATTGAGATGGATCTTCACCAGGACGAGAAAAAGTGACTTTTCGTACACGAACAAGTAAGCAAGAATTCATGTTTTGATGTAAATGCCACAGTGCGGGAACTGAAAGATATGGGTGGAGGTTTGGCTATATTTCAGCAAGGTGCCGACTTAACGACACCCCAAAATTATTCAGAACTGCGGGAATTCCACGGCAAACTCAGATGTACCAGAAACGCCACTCTTTCCTGGTGTGACAGAATAAATACGTTCTTCACCCTGCCCCATATCAAAAATGATTGCCTTTGTCTCTCCTGGCGCAACGGTTACGCCAGCTACACTTACCGGGAAGTCAGCATCTTTCCGCACGGACAGCGTACCGTTTAACTGCCCAGTAATGACAGAACCATCCTTTCGGCGAAGTACGCTTGTCCGGATAAAAGCCAGTGGCTGGTTATCCGTGGTCTTTAGTGCAGCCGCAGTAGCAAGGGTACGTAGCCTGTCCAGAGTGATCATGTTTGCTGGTTGATAGAGGAAATTGAGCTTTTTCGAGGACCGGTTTCCAGAGGCATCGACTGCGTGAGCTTCAATTGTATAAATGCCATCCTCTTTTGCTATTACGGGAAAGATACGCGGGTACTCTGGCGTATAAACTCCTGAGCCCTGACTGGAATAAGCTAATGTCACCTGTTCACTGTTTGGTCCACCGCTCAACACCAGTGATTCAAGCGAGGCGTCACCTGAAGGGTCAGCTACACTAATTCTGAGGTTTTCTAGTCCCTTAACCAGTTTGCCTTCAGGATCATCATTCAGATACCGGTAGGAAATTAGAGGGGCAGTGGAGTCAATGGTAAGCAAATCATTTATCACGTAGTTTGCCGTGTTGCCCACAAGATCTCTTGCATAGGCGGACAGAACGGTATATTTGCCGTCCGGCAGATCAGCATAGGAAATGACCGCGTTTTTTGTTTTAAAATCACTCTCTGTCCATGTCCTGGCGGGTAGGTCAATCACATTCCCCGTTTCGGTTTTAAGCACCACGCCAAATTCTCGGGTATCCCATGCTCCTATTTGCCATCCATTTATCCGGTCATCATCAGTAACCGTCATGGTTACATTTTTATCCATACGGTTAATTTTTACGGCGTTAATAACCGGTGGGTTGTTATCCCAAATCACTACGAATGCCCCAGCCAGATTATCATAAATAGCAGTACCGTCTTTACCTGAGACCAGATGGATGTATTGCATCCCCTTATCGGAAGTAAAGGTATAATCCACGTTCATGGTACAACCAGTGCTTCCTACCGGGATAAGGCAGTACCAGTTACGGTTCGAATTAGCTGCAACCCGTTGTACATAGTTACGAGGTTCGGTAGTCACGCGTATTTGGGTAAATTTGGCAGTTCTTACATTCCCAGTAGCACTGCTCCATTTACCGGTATCACTACGAAAAATTTCTTTGCTTGTGACCTTTGGTGCAAGTTCCATGGTTGGGGAAGGAGTGAAAGATAACTCAGAGTGATGGTACCGACGAACGCCTCCCGCAAGTGTCTGGAATTCGTGATAAATATCACCGGTACTGGGGAAAACAAAATTGAACGAATAAATATTATATGTGCTGTCAGAACTTTGATAATTGGCATCTGCCCACCCAAAGCTTGTTTTATTAGCAGCAGTAAAGTTACTTTTATTCCTGAGTACCCGCAATGATATTGGATTACTGTAAACAGTTATCCCAGCTGAGTAGTTTTCCCAGGTATTTGTCCTGGTATTAAGCACCTGTAGAACAGAAGGAGGGTTGACCCGATCAATCACACTTTGTCTGCTTACTGATGCTTTATTTCCTGCCTTGTCATAAACATAAAGGCCCATACGGTATTCAGACTGAGAAGCTGGCGCCAGGGCTGGATCGCTCGCAGTAGTATTTTGGACGGTTACTGAATTATCGACCAGGTTAATTACAGCCCCTCTCTTTCGTTCAACGCCGTTCGAATCGACAAGAAAGTACTCAGCCCGGTCGAGACCAGAGCGACTGTCTGAAAGGCCTGAAAAGACGAGAGCCTGAACAGAGGCATACTGCATACCTGAAGGAACGCTGGTAAAGATGGCTTCGCTACCATATTGCCATCCATTTCGCGTATATCCAATTGTGCTAGTTTTAGGGGGAGTGCGGTCGATAGATATAACGTAGTCCCGGCGAGAAATTTCATTATTTTGGAGATCTGTGATCACTTCCCTCAGGGTGTAATTATCTTCACCAAACGCAGGGACACTTAACCTTTTTCCATAATAGTCATACCCGCTACTGGAGGTCATACGGTCATCAACCGTAACTTTGCTACTTTTCGTGCTCCACAAGCTTGCACCGTTGACATTAAGTAACGACAACTGGACGTACCGGTCTAAGCCGGAGATTACATCAGCCTCGAATGAGGTTGCTGGATTAATCCACTGCACAGATGGAACAACAATCTTTGGTTGATTCTGAGTGTCATTGAATCTTAACTCTGCAATCTCAGCTTGTGCCGTAAACGAAAAAGCTATGAGTGGTGCTAAAAGTATCGCCCTGCATTTCATGATTATCCTCCCCCAGTCAGGTATCAATAATACCAAGTGAGCAAGGCTAACTTTTCTGGGAAGGGGATATAAAAAACAAGAAAAAAAGAGTGAAATGTTCGCCAATAAAAGCAGGAATGCGAAGTGCTTAACATGCACTATTAATCACAGTTTATCTCATCCTGAGTAATAACCACTGCTCGGGCTCCCCGCTATCTTGTAGGGAGCCCATAAAGGGAGCAATCTGTACCAACTCCTTTAACAGGTTAGTTTTCAAACCAGGGCGAATCGGCAGCGTTGGCGGAGTCTTCACTTTGCGGTGACTCTCCCAGAAATTGCACTTCATGTACCGGTTTACTTTTCCCCAGGCTCTGCTGGAAATCATCCATCATAAATTCAACATCATTTTGGTCCTCTGGCAGGCCAGGTGAGATTTCAGACATGGTCTTTCCTTCAGTTAAAGGCATTCTACATACAGAACACGGACGGAGACGGCAGTGTTGTCAAACTCGTTATCGAAGGTGTCCATCCATTCAGCACGGTATCCCTCGCCCAGCAGGTTATCGATCCCCTGAAGGGATAGCGGCAGGACGGCCGCTAAACGCCCGCCGGAAACGAGATGAGACGCAGCGGCCAGTAGATGGAGTTTAGCCCGGTTGTCAGCAAAAGGTGGGTTCATCACCACGCAGTCGAATTTCTGATTTGGGTTCGCTGCTGACCATGCCAGAAAATCGGCCTCCGTTGTATCGTAACCTTTAGCTCGGGAGACCAGACAATTTAGTGTATCCAGTTCGATGCCGGTAACGTTGACGCTCTTAGGAAAACATTGCAGCAAATCCCCGTGCCCGATGCTTGGCTCTAGCAGTCGCTCCCCCTCCCCGGTCGCAATAATGGATGCGACGTATTCACTGAGTCGCAGCGATGAAGGGTAAAACTGGTGGGATACAATATCGGGCATGGCACCCATATGACCGATGAAGCGCATCACTTCGGTCGGGTCATAATCAAATGTCACATGGTAGCTAGTAATCCGGGCACCGAGGAACCGCAGAACCTCCGCGTTCACCTGCCGCGTTTTATCAGCGAACTCACCGGCATAACCGAGCGATGTCCAGCTGGACCATTCCTTTTCATTCCGAGTGAATTCCAGCTCTGCGAGCTGCATCCGTGAATGAAAATCGATGCAGCGTTTCAGTGCCGGGAACTCCTGCAACGTGGCTTTGTAATGGGCTAAGCGTTCAGTAGGCAGCGCCAGAGGGACAATGGCAGCAAGAATGTTGTTAAGCCGTTCTGCAATATCAGGATGTACATCAATGTGCATCGAACCATTCTTGTAAACCCGAAAACGAATACTGTTGCCATCCAGGCTGATCCAATTTCTGAACCCAGCATGACCAACCATATTCTCAACCATTTTTTTCGTGTCATAGACCGGTTTAACTGTTTCTCCCCGGAAATAAGAACAGATCACCCGCAGTTCCGACAGTGGCATGAGTCCTGATTCTTTGAATTCAACTTTAAGTTTTACCCACTTGTCTTTCACCCCTTCACAGACACCGACGGTGATCATGCGGGTTGAGAAACCAAAAGCTTTATTGGTTTTGTGGTGACGGCTTAATGATTGAAAAACGGCATAGACGCGCTCTTTAATGAACTGATGCCGGTCATTGAGCAATGTGACAACCGTGGCAACTACTGCGTCGAGTGTAAACTCAGGGATCTCTTGCGGAGGCCGGTGATACCGGTCAGCAGTAAATTGCTTGTCCCATTCGTTCTTTTTTTCGTCAGACATCACGGACAGCACATCGGTAAGGGCCATTACCCGCTTCCAGTACTCAGAACGAAGTGCATTTTCTGCGTACAGGGCATCTGTTTCTGAAATGAGATGGTTATAGCCCGAGAGGTAGGAATAGAGCTTCTGATTTCCGTATTTCATAAACTGAGTGGACATGGACCTCAGTAAACTAAGCTCTTCGTTATAGGATTCGACCTGGCTGGCAATGATGCCAAGCTCTTCCCGCATTTCGGGCAGAAAGTTATCCTCGTTAACACTGAGGCCAGTTAGGGGCATACAAGCGACCAGAGAGTTCCCTGGGGCGCCAATTTGGGGGAAATTAGATTCAACAGCAGACATAGTATCAGTCCTTTATGTAGGAATTATCTATTACCAGGATATCAACCTCGTTCAAAAAGCTAATAGGTTGGGCGACATAAAAATCTCGAAAGTTGCGCTGCGGGAGGTAGGACAGACAGATGTCGTTTTAATGAAGAGAAAGCGTGCCGGAGACAGGACAAAAAAAAGCCCCTACTTAGTAGGGGCAATGGGCGAGAGCCTGGGTGGCTCGTTCTTGAATATCGTACTTCTAATTATGTGCTACTCATAAGTTGAAATGCTTAATTCAAGCCTGTGCTGGTGGTGCTTCAGATTGTGGTTCTCCGCCAGTATTTGTGTTTTTCGCGGATTTGTAAGTCACTTTCTCCCCTTTCAATCGAGCTTGCCGATTTTCGACCCGGCGAAGCTGCTTGTTTTCTGCTTCAGTGATCTCACTTTGCAGGTTCTTGAGCATCTCCAGCATGCTTCGGTTCAACGTAAAGGAAATTTCTTCATCTTCGCTGGAGTCGGTCACTTCGGGAAGTTGGATATCACCGAGTTTCTGCAACAAACTCGTAGTGATGAGTTTGACCCCTTCTACGGCTTTTGTGGCGAGAACAGGTGGAACACGTGCCGGTTTAAAATCGGAAGGGACAACACGAATACTGCCACGTGGCGTCTTCTTAATCTTGATACCGCTTGAATCAGCTTTCTCAAGCTCGGCGATCATTTTTTCGATACGAGAGATGGCTTCCGTTTCACCGAACTCATCAATAAGGGATAGGACTGCAACATAGGAAATAGCATCGGCATGGATTAATTTTTTGATGTAGACAGAGCATCCGGTCAGACGAATGAGAGCAGCAATGGTTGTACTACTCTTGCCCTCACGTTCGGCAATACGATCAAGCGACCATCCGCCCAGCGCCTGAAGACGTCTGTAGGATTCACCCAGTGCCACTGGAGAAAGAGCCAGACCACGGTTCCCGTCAATTGTCGTCAGTTCGCAGCTGATCTCATCGGCTTTCATCTCGATGCAAAGAATGGTGAGGTCAGTATGTCCTTCTGCCTGAGCCATTAAAGCCGCTTTTAAACGGCAATGGCCCTGGCAAACGTACGGAATACCGTCTTTGATCAGAACGCGTATAGGGTCAACGTAATCACCCCGGATGAATGCACACTTGATGTTATTGAGATGATCTACGACTTCCGGCAGCTGGTAATATGCCTCCCCCATCCCCATCTCACGGGAGTTGAAGCCTGGCGAGATTTGAACCACTGAAGGGTTGATAGCCCAAGCTTTTTGTTCAGTGACTTCATTACAAAGGTCAGGGTTCGCGTCGCGGAACTGCTTCATGCCACTGACGAATCGGCCGGAACCTGTCACTGTTGAAAATGACACGAGGGGTGATTTAAAGACCCGTGAGTTAGTTTGCTGGGAATCAGTCATCAGATCACTCATAGATACTCCGTTGTATTCTTTTTTGCCATACCTTTCATCTGTGCGTGAATACTACCGGAAAAAAAAATCTCACTTTTTCGTTAAAAAGGTACTTTTGGGGTTTATTCCGAATTTCGCGAAGCAAAACGTTCTGATGCTCAGACCTAAAAGATTAAATAAACAATTAAAAACAAATGTTTATGCGAGCTAAGAAGGTAGTTAACTTTTTTGCCAAAAAGTGAAAAAAAATAAAAAAATGTGTCGGAATGAAAATTTCTTTCACAACACCCGCGATTTTCCCTGCTTAAACCTTGTTGGTTGTAATCCGGCTTTCGGTACCATAAGGGTGACATACCGATAATGCTTAAAGGAGAATACGCGTTGCGAAAACATACACCAATCATCAAATGGGCGGGGGGTAAAACCAAACTGATGCCATTCATCAGTCAGCATTTCCCACATGATCAGAGCCGTCGGTGGGTCGAACCATTTATCGGCGGGGGCGCTGTGTTCCTTAACATGTTTGCCACCGATGCACTCTTGGCAGACAGTAATCCGGATCTAATCAATCTGTACCGCAACATCCAGCGGAATAAATCGGCATTCATCAGAGAAGTGAATCTTCTGGCGGAAAGGGAATTTGATAAAGAGGATTACTTAAAGCTGAGGAACACGTTTAACAGCACCAGTTTGGATGATGCCCCGCTGCAACGAGCAGTCCTTTTCTACGCAATGAACCGACTCGGATATAACGGCCTGTGTCGTTACAATCTGAAACGTAAGTACTCAGTTCCGTGGGGGAATCGATCCAAGTTAACTCTGGACCCCCAGAAAGTCGATTATCTCTCATTCAGACTTTCTGGCGTTGAGCTGACAACCGCAGATTTTGGTCTGACGTTGGAGAGTGCTGGTGGTTGTGACCAAATTTATTGCGATCCGCCTTATGATAAAATCAGCAAAACCAGCTTTGTCAGTTATGACGGCATACCGTTCAATAAGAGCGCACATGTTAAACTGGCGGATATGCTGGTGGCAGCTCATCGTAAAGGGGCTTCAGTGGCCATATCCAACAGCTTGACTCCCTTTACGCTGGAGCTCTATGAAGAACGCGGTTTTGAAATTCATACTCTCAATGCTTACCGTTCTGTCGGCAGTCAATCAAAATCGCGAAAAAAGGAAAAAGAGATCCTGGCTGTCCTTCGTTAAGTGACAGTCAGTGGTTAGTCGATCGGGCTTATCCATTCCTCAAAGCTCAAAACTTCGGAATGGTCCCGACTGGCATAAGGAATAAACTGAAGCTCTTCGATGGACCGCTCCCCTCTCTTACCTTCACAAATAAACGATATAAGCCCCAGATCTGCAAGTTGGGTAAGAACATGCATGATTCGTACGTTCACCGTCTGCAACTGAAGAGCGTTAGCAATATCGGTAATTTTATGGGAATGGCGCCGAGACTTTCGCAAATATTCAAAAATGACAAGTTGGGTATTACGTCTCTTCAATAACTTCTCGGTCATAAATTCCTGAATTAACCCCCCAAGTAACACCAAGATCGGCCGCAGCACACCAGGGAACATCAAAGTATAAGACTGTGATGTTTTGATCAGTGTAAAGGACGTCAGAAAGCTAAAGTTCAGGCGCTTCTTTGAATACGGGATATATACGGCCAATGTAGTCGACAAGTGAGTAAGTAATTCTTCCAGATGATCCAATGTGATCATTGCTGTTTTATCGGTATTACGCAGACCGTGATAATCAATAAATGCCACTCTGGCACGACTCAGCCATTCATGTATGTTAATGGATACAGTGAACGGAGCATTTTCATCGACAACGTTGGCGGCATGATCAGCGAGCTGGTTGTGGATTAGCATAGACAGCTGGTAAAACGGAAACCGGCAGGATGGATGACACTGTAGTCCCGTTAGGGTAAGTTTTGTAGTACTCGAGCCATTTAGCGGAAAAGTAACTTTCCGGGATATAATTTTTGCTGACGCTCTTGCTGACTTGCAGATGAACCCAAGTCCAAGATCATTTTGCATACATCACTCCGTTTTAACAAAATCGCCTTAACCTGAATGTTAAGGAGAATAAAATTAAATATATAATTAATAAGATTATCATTTTTAATTTAAAAGATTAGTTAATAACGGGTGTTGAATTTAAAGAAATAGGCATATTTTTCGGAGTTTAAAACCGGGTAAAAACCCGATGCGTGAGCAACAAATTTGACGTGAGTGAGTCGGCACGACAGTGCAGAAAGCCTGTGGCTAATGAATAAACACCCTGTATTTGGGAGTTCTGTTCACTACGCACTAGGCTTTGTGGTTAATTTAAACACCGTCAGTAATGCGTAGGGCACAGAGTCAAAATAGTGGATCTTTCTCACCCTTCCGGAAAGATGATAGCTATGCCCCAATAAAACATGATCCTGCACATTACCTGTTAATGCGAATCCATCATTCTGCTTTTTGCCTGTAAAAGTAAAAAAGTAGCTGTGGGAGCCTTTTGAAAAAGCAGCTCGCACTTCTGTAAAAATGATATCAATACTCACTACATCACCAATGCTGAAAGAATGCTCAACAGGTACATCAGCGTTTTCTGGCAAATCTTTAGAAACGGGTTGGTAAGTTGAGTAGAAAGATTCTAACTGACGAACTGTTAAAAAGAGATTGTTGTTTAACTGCTGTGAAATGCTTACTGCAAACTTAGAATTATCGGCTTGTAACAATGCCAGGTGCCCGCTGTGCCTACGTTTCCAAGCGTCTAGATCGGGATTGCAGCGAAATTCCGGGATAGTTTCAAGAAATTCGATGCCCTCTTTCAGTACCAGTTTTTCCTCTGTGGCCGGTGACGTTTTGCTTCCATTACATGTCACGCAGACGGCGTTTGCGATTTCTCCTGTCCCTCCGCAGGCAAAGCATTCACGTGTGATCATGGCATAATAGTGCCCATCGTTACCGTGGAAAGGCTTTACGACCGCTGGCAATAAATAACCATCGTGAGTAAAAAAAATTGAATGTTTCATTTTTTAAGGTTCTCCAGACGTCCCTCCACGATAAGTAAAGCGTCAGTCACTTTCTGTACATACTGATCATGTCCTTCTTCAAAATGATCAAAGCGCTTACCAGCGTTGATCTCAACAATGTTACGGTCGAGCGAGGCTTTCGCAATAAGTAAATCGTTAAAAGTATTAATGACGGTAAAATGTACAATCTTGTCCATAAATTATCCTCAGCTATCTACTCATTTGTCAAAAGGTCACGAATTTCGTTCAGTTCTGTAACCTTAGATTTTGGAATGATGATTGCAGTATTTTCATCATTTAGAAGACTTAATACAAGTTGAAGTTTTGCTTCATCTAAAGTGATCTTTACACTTTCATTTGTTTTTGTGATTAAAGTGTTACTGACGTTCATAAATAAATTAGAATGCTGTCCGTCTAAAATTAATTCTGTCAGTTTATTATTGTCTGACATTGTTGACCCTACATTATCAATCAAACCAATAAATTCATTTTTTAACCGTTCAGTTTTTTTATGTGAAAGACGTTTAATACCTAACGAACTGCGAGTGATAGACTTTGTTTTAATGTCTTTAGGGTTAATATGTACAGGAGGTTTTTCCTGTTCTTCGAGTGGCTCACTGTTTGTTGCTGTTTCAACGGTTGTTGGTTTCGATAAATCAAGTACGCCAGAAGATGGCACTAAAAAAGAACAGGACTCCAAGTGTGCAAGGACTTTTGCATGATCATTGGAATACTTCAACATGATTTCAATCGCGAGTGTTTTTTTAATAAGGTTTAGGCTGATTAAACGTTGCAGTTCTAAAGGCATATCAAGGATTTTAAGCTGATTGCGAATCGCTGTGCCAGACCGCTGATAGCGCATAGCAAGGGATTCAACGGTAGAGCCAAGCTTCAGGGTCTCTGCGAGTGCGTAAGCTAGTGCAACGGGATTGAGACTGTTATTCCTGTTCCCATCAAGGTTCTCTAGGTATTCTTCGATTTTATCCTTGTAGTGCATAAGTACGACTGAAAAGAGCTGGATGTCAGCTCCTTCCGCGAGAGCAAGCAATAATGCTCTGTAACGACAATGCCCTTGCCGGACAACGTACTTGGAGTCCTTCTTTACTACCTTAATTAAATCAACACGTCGCCCCTCTTTATAGGCTTGCTTGAGAGAAATAATTGCCGATTTTACTGGCTCCTGTTCGTAACAAAGATCACCGATTACCGCTTCCCGTGGATTAAATCCAGGCTCGATAATAAGATCTTTTGGGCTGATTTCAATAATCTGATAGTCGCAATGATTCATATAAGCACCTTTTTTTATTACATGATACATTAATGCTCTCAGATTCAAACAACTCTGAAGGCATAAAAAACAAAATTTCTTTTAGTGGTTAGGTATCTTACTAATTCAAAAATAGGCTGTTTTAAAAATTAAATTAAAAAGAAAATCTGAATAGTTTGAATTTATCTTTCTTAATAACTTCATGCTAACTGATATTTTTCCCGGCTGCATTCTATACAGGGTTTGTATCCAATCCTAAATTTGTAGGGCCAGAGCTCTTTCTCAGAGGGAATTTATCCCCGTTTTCCACAAGATAGATCAATTCTTTAGATCAATAGAGATCAATAGAGAACAATAAAGATCACGACCATTGTAACGTGATGATTTTTAAAAGAAATAGCAATGATCCGGCATTCAGGTGCATGCGAAAAGCATTTGATCGAATAAGAAAAGCATTTACTTGAATTGAAAAGGCATTTAGTTTAATGCGTGAAAAGCATTTGGACGAATAATCTATTCACAGCTAAATGTAGAAAGGGAAAAACATGGTGGGTAAGTTTAAATGAGTGATAACAATGAGTTAGCACATCCGTTTGATGTGACCAACACGGATACAGGGAGGACTTATCAACTGAGTCCAAACTCTTCGAAATCGGTCCAACCCATTGCTTTACTGCGCTTAAGTGTTTTTACCCCGGTGGGAACTAAAGAGAAGCGATTCAGAAATTTTGAGGTTGATGCTTCTGATGAGTTGTCGAGCATGGAACTGGCCCGGTCAGAAGGATACGATGACATCCGGATCACTGGCCTTAAGCTTTCGATGTCCACGGACTTCAAGTGTTGGCTTGGGTGCATTATGGCGTTCAGTAAATATGGATTCGCCTCCGAGAAAATAACATTGTCGTTCAATGAGTTTGCAAAAATGTGTGGTATCAGTTCTACAAATATCAACAAGCGAACCCGTTCACGATTTCAGGAAGCGCTGGCAAACCTCGCGTCCGTTGTTATTTCTTTCCGTGATTCTAAAACTGAACGCTTCACTGTCACACACCTTGTGCAGAAAGCTATGATTGACCCTAAGAAGGACACAGTAGAGCTCGTGGGTGATCCCTCGATGTGGGAGCTTTACCGGTATGATCATAAAACCCTATTAAGCTTACAGGTACTGTCGGTTCTCGCCAAAAAAGAAGCTGCACAGAGCCTGTACATCTATTTTGAGGCAATGCCTGCCGGAACGTTATTCGTTAACATGAAGCGTTTGCGTGAGCGGCTTCTTTTGACGACTCCAGTACGTACTCAAAACCAGATCATCAGAAAGGCTATGCTGGAGTTAAAATCAATAGGATACCTTGAATATCAAGAGGTTAAGAAAGGTAGAGATATTCAGTTCCAGATTTTTAAGAGAAGTCCAAAGCTTGCTCTGGCAAAACAAAGCTGATCCTCTGGTTCAGTTCGCAGAAAAGTAACTTTGGATGTAATGAGGCGTACGGGCATTCATCCAAATGCTTTTTTGGACGCCTCTGCTGATATGAATACCCTTCCCTGCTTCCCTGCTTCCCTGCTTCCCTGCTTCCCTGCTTCCTTTCTTACTTTTGCTTAAGCACCCTGGGAATTTTGAGCATTCGATCGAATGCTTTATTTAACTAATTTTCACTGAGTTAGATAACGAATACTAAGCAATTGATTTTGAATGATTTAATCAGAAGTCATTCATCCAGATGCCTTTAGATAAAACTACCCATCAACGTTTGTGCATAGTGGCTATACGTGAAAAATCCCTGTCCTTCTCATGTCACACTGAGATTTGCACAGAAAATTAAAGCCTGTAATTGTCTGGGACATGATTAGAACAGAGGCGTTTTGATAAATATCCAGTTCAAAACAGAGGTCCCATAAGTAAACATAACCTCATGAAAATAAAAGCAAATCGTTTAAAAATCCCATAGTGGTGGTGAAAAGCATTTGCTTCAATGGGGGGAGAAAAGTGACCTTTGTGAAAAGCACTTGCTTCAATGGCGACAGAAAAGTGCCTTTTGTATAAAAGCATTTGCTTGAATGAGTTTGTGTAAGGTGCCTACGTTGGAAACCCCTGGCATGAATGAGGCGGGAAGATGCCTTTAGCTGAAAAGCATTTGCATGAATGGGACAGTAAAAAGGTGCCTTTAGCTGAAAGCATTTGCATGAATGGGGCCGCAAACGGTGGCATTGGTCGAAAAGCATTTGCATGAATGGTGCAGCAAACGGGGCATTGGTCGAAAAGCATTTGCATGAATGGGATAGTAAAAGGTGCTTTTGGTTGACAGGCATTTGCATGAATGGCGCCGTAACGGTGTCTTTGACCGGAAAGCATTTGGATGAATCGACCTGAAAAGGTGCCTTTGGACTGAAAGTACCTCTCTTAATGGGATTCGATAGCTGAATTTCACCAAAAAGCATTTACATGAATGGAATAGTAAAAGTTGCCCTTGGTCGAAAAGCAACTGCATGAATGAGCCCGGAAAAGGTTCCTTTGGTCGAAAAGCATTTGCATGAATGGGTTTCGGATATGTGTCTTTGCTACAAAGGCATTTGCATGAATGAGGCTGGAAAAGGCGCATTGTTTGAAAAGCATTTGCATGAATGGGGCGACACACAGGATGTGGCTGAAAAGCACTTGTATCAATGGGAAAAGTGACTTTTTTAGAATGACATCCTTACACAGAGCTTTCTCAAATATCGGACTGGATGGTTATCACAAAAATGGTGAAGAGATAGACGATGAACTTCTTCCCTATAAAGAAAAAATAACCTGCCTCACCTTCTTCAATCCGATATACACACGGTATTCACATGTGACATTCATAGGCTAAAAAAACACCAGGCGCAATTAAGGGAAAAAAAGGGTGGTTAACAGAAAAATGAAAGAAAAATAAAAAGTATTATGCAAATGCGTTTACGTGAACTCAAATCAACACGGAGTAATTATGGAACTGACATTGAATACTAACGTTGAAAGAGAACAAACTAACGCTTTTGCATTTCTGAAGTCTAAACATGCAAAAGTGCCTTTGTTTATTCTCCTGTTTTTAGCAAGTTGCGGTTTAGCGTACGCGGGTTCCGACGACGGAGCCTTCGGCGATATCTGGGCCTACATGAGCGAAGCATTAACTGGTGCGCCGGGTAAAATCATCGCTTGCGGCATGTTGTTCTCCGTAGCTTATTTCGGCGTTGTAAAACCTAACCTTGGTTTGGCGCTGGTTTCAGCATTAATGATGCTGATTATGGCAAACGGTGAAAAAATTATCAGCACGTTCCTGGATGCTGGTATCCCGCTGTGATTTGTTAGAACAATAACGATGAGGGGGATATTCCCCCTCTCTGGAGTTTTTATGACAAGTCAGTACGAGGTACCTCCACATACCTATCGTTTCCCTTACAGAATTAATATGCCTTTGTTGATTCTATTCTGGGATGCAAAGCAATTGGGTATAACATTCGTGACTATCGCGAGTGGTAATATTTTTGATTTCTTTATAACTTCTGTAGTTGTTGCGGTTGTGTTTTGGTTTGCATATAAAAAAGCAGCTGAAGAAGGAGTTAGAGGAAAACTCAAACACAAACTGTGGTGGTTCGGCTTGTTTCCAGGGAAATCAGTGTTTAGTAGTCGTTACTTTACCGATCCATTTATCAGAAACCTCTATTCTTGATGGAGCTAAGAATGAAACTTCTCAGCAAGCTTAAAATTCCATTCATTAAAAGTGCCAGTAATGGCGATTTTGATAAAAAGGACGAGACTTCGCAAAATGGAGGCGAAGACTCAAAAGGACGCTTTCGGGATTCTAAAGCTCGCTTTAGTAAAGAGATTGAAGCTTCTGAAATTGGAATTACTTATAGTGCATTGATTAAACGTGACGAAAAACTCTTACGTGTGAATTCAATTGCTATATTAGTCATCGCAGTTTTAGTGGTAAAAAATCAATTTCTTACCGATCCTGTGACTATTGTGCTTCCGCCTAATATGACGGAAGAAGTTAAAGTTGTGGGAAATAAAGCCTCAGAGTCATATAAAACTCAATGGGCCTTATTCTTCAGTACTTTAATTGGGAACATAAACCCAACAAACATAGGCTTTGTAACAACAACCATATTGGATGCGCTTTCTCCGGATTTACAGGCGAAAACCCGTGAGTCATTACAGCAGCAGACCAATATTATGCAAGCTCGTGGTGTTGAACAGTCATTTAAACCGATCGATATGTATTATGACACCAAAAATGACATGGTCTATGTCTGGGGAACGAAATCAACGCGTTTGATTAATGTTCCGGACAAAACAGAATCATCAAAATGGACGTTTGAATGGGTGCTGGGTATGAAAAACGGACGACCACGCATAGCCTATGTAAATCAGTATTCTGGTACACCAAATATTAAGAAAATTACAATCAACGGCAAAGAACAACTGGCAACACTCGATAATCCCCCGCCGTCTACAGGTAACTAATTATGACTTCTAAAAAGGGCTTTCGCTGTCACGCGATTACAGCAATGATCTTGCTGGCAACTTCGAATGTAGTCTTTGCTGAAGACTATCAGTTACCGGCGACAGTAAATAACCCGGTTGTTATGCCTGTCGGGGCAGATGAATTTCAGAATGGTGTGAAAAATGCGATTATTAAAGAATCTGGCACCGGCCCCGCGCCTGAGACGTCACAAGCAACAAAACCGACCACTGAACTACCAAGTCTTTCACCTGCAAGTAGTGCCTCCCCAGCTGTCAATGAGATAACTGGCGCATTGTCAAAAAACCCTACGCTTGTCGGTTATCAGCAACAGGTTAAATCCGGAAATTTTGATAGTTACGGAAGACCGGCAGGGAAAGAGCCTCAACAAAATGCACAAAGCACCGGGGCCCCTTCAAAAGCAGATGAGTTATATGTAGAGGCTCGTAATCGCTACAAAGAAGTGCAGCGAGTAAACGTCCCACCGGGTGGGAATATTGTACTGCCAGTTTCACGGGGTCTGCAAAACAGAATTTCAACTTCATTTAAAAACGCATCTGTAAGTACTTCAACGCCAGGTGATGAAGCCAGTATTTTCGTTAACGGCGGCGATGTATTTATTTCAACAAACACGGATAAGCCAATTGGAATAATGCTTTCAGAAGATTCAGTGCCTGAATCGACTTATAACCTGACACTGGTTCCACTGGATGTTCCTGGTGCAATGATTTCGGTCACAACTTCTTTGAGCCCGACAATGCAGGCGAAACGTGAGACATCTTTGGATAAACATAATTATGATGAGATGCTGGCACGATCCCAGTCAGAAGAGTTGGCACCATCTGACCCTCGTCAGGATGACCATAAACAGCGGATCATTGATTTACTGACTCCGGTTGCGCTAGGTGAGGTTCCTTCTGGTTTTAGTTTACAAGAAGACCGCTTGTCACGTATACCGAGCTCAGAGCAGTCCCCGTGTAATTTCAATATGTATTCAAAGTTAGGGCAAAGACTTGTGGGATCTAGGGAATTGATAGATGTCATTCTTGTTAAAAATGACAAGCCTTACGGACAAGTTGTCGCTGATCAGCAATGTATAACTGAAGGAGTAATTGCAAGTGCTTTGTTCGATAAAGCATTTCTTCAGCCTGGAGAGGAAACCGAGCTTTACATTGTGCGGGATAAATTATTTAAAGAGCGCCAGACTCGTGTAACCACACGACCAAGCCTGATTAAAAGATAAAATGAGAAAAGCTACTTTTCTTACAGGGGTCTCATTTGGACTAGTCGTTTTTTTGGGTACCAGTTATTACTACCAAACTGAGTACATTCCAAAAGGAACAGTGAATATAGTTCCCGATGACCACCGACCGGGTGAGACAGTTGACGATGCGTTTGAAGAACATACGATAATTATAAGCGACCCTACCCTTGCGCAAAAATTCGTTGGAAGCTCAACCGAGTTTGAAAGTCGGCGCGGAGTTAAGGAAATTAAAGAAGTTGGTTCGCTTAATAATGGTAAGGATTTTGCCCCTGTTGAATCCGATAATTCAGGATTGAATTTTAAAGATAAATGGCCCAGGGCGGGTGAACCTTATATCGTGCCTCAGATGACAGAAAACGAACGAAATTTGAAAGTTAAGCGCTTCCAGCAACCAAAGAGTGGAGTTAATAATGGACATTAAAAATGCCTGGGAAAATAAAACTGTCAGAATCTCAGTAATTGGTGCTGCGTTGATTGTATTGATTATCGTTATTAGTCAATCAATTTTTTCCACTCCGGTTAAAAAAGAGAAGAAAACCCAGAAAAAAGATATGCAAACTGGGTTCCTGATTGATGATTCACAAATGACTAAGCTGAGTAACGAGGAAAGCCAGAAGACTTATAACGAAATGGTCAGGCAGAACCGCATTGATCAGAATGCGGCAAAGGCAGATCGTGATAAAGCTGAAAAGGCCCAGCAAGAAAGCAAAGTACAGATTGCCAACCTTGCTTCACAAGTCCAGCAGCTCTCGACGCAGTTGACTGACATGCAGACCTCACGAAACGGTAATCGTAATCTCGACGCAGGTGGGTCACGCAAAAACGTCAATGAGCAGGCCCCAGCAACGCCATACCAGCTAAATCCAAATGCTGCGGTGAATGGGGCTAGTTCCGGATACGCTCCGATCACACCGACCCGAAATAGCCCAATGCGGACTATCACGCAGAGTTCAATTAAGACAAATGGTTCTGATGGTGTCATTCAGGTTATGCCGATATCCGAAAGCCGGATAAGAGAGGGGCGTGAGGTCGTTGCTGGCGGTGACAAAGCCCCGACACGAACTATTCGCGGCGACGGGACCGCTCCTGTAGACAGTAAAGCTCGGCATGCGGCACGTAAAGACGAAATGTTTCTCCCAGCGACGTCAATTATCACAGGGGTGCTAATTAATGGTCTGGAAGCCCCAACGAGTCTGTCGTCTAAAGCTGAACCCATGCCAGTCACTATGCGTATTAAAAAAGACATCATCATGCCAAACAATTTCACGATGGATTTGCGGGATTGTAATTTGTTGGGTTCAGCTGTGGGTGATCTGGCGTCACAGCGAGCATACATTCGGGCAACATCAATATCTTGTGTGAACTCGAAAGGAAAAGCTTTCGACGTCAAACTGGAAGCATACGCAGTTAGTGAAAATGACGGGAAAAATGGTATTCGTGGAAATCTGATAAGTAGAAATGGAAATGCGATCGCAGGTTCTGCTTTTGCAGGAGGCCTGTCAGCACTGGCTGGTAGTCTGAGCCCATCTAAGGTGTCTTCGTTAAATATCGATCCTAACTCAACGGCTGAATACCAATCGCCGAACATCGGGGCATTAGGAGCGTTGGCCGGAGCCGGAGCAGCTCAGGGCGGTCTAAACCGTCTTGTGGACTACTACACATCAATTGCTGAGCAGCAGTGGCCAATAGTCGAAGTTAGCCCAGGGCGCCCAATTACGTTTATCGTTCAATCAGGCGCAACAATACCTACAAACCTGACGAGTCGCTGAGGTTAATTATGGAAAATAACATTGAACCAGGAACAAAAAGTGATTCTGCTGAAAACGTGAAGCTTGAGGCGGCTAAACCTGTTGGGGGTATACGTACAACCAAAAAAGTAACTTTGGAAATAGATATCGAGAAAACCCTCAAGTATTTGATGCTAGCTGGCCTAGCTGTGCTTTTCGTGATCTATGGATACAAGGGGGCGAGTTTTGTTTATGAAAGCGTCAAAGCAATGTCGAATCCGTCCTACCAAATTGCAGTACTTGATATGCAAACTTTAAGGAAAGAATTTAATAAGCAGAATCCTGAGCCGGATTTGGTACAGTCTAAAAACAACTTTGAAAATTACTTTAAAGCATTAATGAAAGTTTACCGTTCTCGTGGCTATTTGGTTATTGATGCATCATTAGCAGTAACAATTCCAGATAATGTTCAAATAGTCTCTTATATCGACCTTGGTGGAAGTTTTGGTGAGGTACAATCTCTACAAGGCGAAACAAAAGAAAGTGAGATACGATAATTGAAAAAGTTACTTTTATCTCTGCTGGTCTCTATGATCACAGTGTGTCCACCCCTTACAAATGCTGCTGAAAATGTATTAAACAACACTGATGCAGCTGCATTAATGGAAAAAGCAAAAGAAGGTGGAGTGTCCACGAAACCTTTAGAGGGCGTACTGGCGAAAATGCAAAGCTATAAGCCTAAAGATGTTATTTACATCCCGACTGGAGGTCTTTATCTGTTCCAGGATGAACGTTCGCAGTTGATGGCTGTGACCACTGATGGACGTTATACAATAACGGGTGGTAGCGTCATGGACATTCTTCAGAGAAAGTCAGTCTTATCCGTAGAAGATGTACGAAAATCCTACTTTATTAATTTAGACGACGCCCCCTTTCCTCTTGATACTGTGGCATTGATCCCTTTAGGAAACCCAAAACTAAAAAGACAAGCCGCTATTTTTATCACGCTTGATTGTGATGGTTGCCAAGATTTAATAAAAAAATTCTATGACGAAAGAGAAAAATACCGGGTTGACATCATTTTAATCCCCTCCCCCGGTGAGCCAAAGCAAGAATTACGTCAACTATGGTGCAGTAAAGAAAAAGGCAAAGTGAATGACCTTGATATCTTGCGTTGGCTTATGGGAAATAAGACCGATATAGAACAAAGGCTCCTGACAAAAAAAGAGGCAGAAACATGTCCGGCTGAGCCATTGGTAGGATCTCTGATGCTGGCAGGTATTTATAAATTACAGGGCGTACCTTCAGTTGTGAGACAAGACGGACTTGCCGGTAATGGCATACCGAAAGATTTTGATTCATGGTTAAAACAAAGTGTCGAACCCTTACTCAAAAACCCATTTGCTACTAATTAAGGTAATGAAATGAACATTAAAAAAGTTATTTTCAGCGCTCTGGTTGTTGGTTCATCTTCATACCTAGCGGGTTGTACTATCGGCAGCTCAGAATCAGAATGTCCGGGAATTGAAAAAGGGGTCGTTTGTAAAGGCCCTCGTGAAGTTATGGAACTAACGAATAACCGTGATGATCTTTCCGGCCTTGCGGAGGAAGAAGCTAATTCGGGAAAGGAGAAATCGGCTGTCAATGACAGCCAGTACCCTGCCCAAATTTCGCCGCCTGGCGCTGTGCAATACCCTAAGTCTGCCGTCTTGGTAAATAAGCCTGTGACATACAAGACGACGCAAATTAAACCTGCTGGCCAAGTCCCCGTTATGTACGATGAGACATTAAAAATGGGCGCGCCAACATCAACAATCGGGCCACGGCCGATAAGCGGCGTTCCAGTTAATTCTAATGTAAGGATGACAACGAGCTACAGCTCAACAGGTGCATCCGGTAACCCTTTTATCCATCCGACTGCTGATGTCATGAAGCAAACAACACAGGTTGTATCTCCGGCACCTGTACCGCGCTACGTTGCGCCAAATTCCGATATCAGTGCTAGTAAAGACCTTTACTCCGTTAATAATGGACAGCCTGTAAACCCTACGCTCAGCTCTGGCCAGATCCAGCAATACCGTACACAAGGGTATAAACAGGCTGTGGTAGCTCCAGAACCGCTTGCTGTACTTCAGCAAGGCCGCGTCATGAGAATCACCTTTGCACCATACACGGACGATAATGACGCTTTAAACCTGCCTGGCTTTGTCTATGTGAATGTCAAACCCCAAACTTGGATTGCGGGTAAAAATTCGACATCAAATCCGGCGCGAATAGTTCCTTTGCAAGTTCAGGATGCCGCTCGTGAAAATATGCAACAGCAACAGCGAGCAACGAAAGCAGTTTCGTCTAACGGTATTATCAGACAACTCTGAGGTCGCGAATGAAATCTGCTAACATCTATAATAAAGAATTAAGTCGCCACCAGTTTGGTGGGTTTATTCCTGTATACGACCAGATTCCTGGCACGAATTATTTTCTAATAGACGGTAATCGGCTTGGGTTTATGTTTATTTGTAACCCCTCACCTGGTGTTTTTGATAATCAGCAGGATGTGTTAGCTGAATTATTTAAAATGGATTTTCCTACTGACACTATCTGTCAGACCTCATTAACAGCACTGCCGGACCTGACCTTGCATTTAAGTGCCTGGTCGGCAGTTCGTGGTGGTCGAATGGAAGGACATGATAAGCTTAAGGGGGACTTACTCACGGCCTACCAGCTGGATTATTATGATAGAAGTCTAAATGAACCCTTAAAACCGGATCATGATAAATTAATGCTTCGTGACTTTCAGATCTGGATGTCATTTTCTATTCCGTTGAAATCTGCGCTTCCTACTGAAATTGAAATTAATCGCATCGATGCACTGTACTCTGACCTAATCAGTAAGTTGAACACACTGGGCCTTTTTCCACATAAAGTTAGCGCCGAAAACTGGCTTTATTGCATGGATAAATTAATGCATCCGGGAAAAACATCACGTTGGGCTGAAGGTCATGTTGAAGTCAACACTATGAGGCGTCTTAACGAACAGCTAAATGTTCCGGGGCGAAAATATACAGTAACTGAAAATAATTTTTCATCTACAACGCAGAGTACTGATGTTTCTGAACATCGTTATTTCAAACAATTATCTGTGGTCAAGTTCCCAGAACATGTAAATTTTGGAAGCATGTATGAACTTGTAGTGAATTGGATGAATGGGCGTAAAACTATATTTAGCCCATTTATGATAACTCAAACAGTCCATTTCGCCGATCCCTTAAAATTAGCTAGAGATAACGTCAGATATAAGGCAATTACTAACAAACAAGCTAGTATCCCAACCGTCTTAACGTTTTGTCCAAGACTGAAGGACATGGATAATGATTACATGGCGGTAACACGTGAACTGGAAGATGGGGCCCGTCTTTTACACAGTTATCTGACATTTACCGTCATGGGGAATTCAGCATTAGATGTCCAGTCTGCCGCAGACCAGTTAAAATCATTTTATCTGGAAAGTCGCGTTAAAGTGGCTGATGATTCATACATCATCTTTCCATCTTTTGTCTCTTGCCTTCCAATGTGTAATGACCCCAAGACGATACTAGATCTGGACCGTTTTGAGGTAGTCAGTAATACTGGTGCAGCGCATATGACCCCTCTATTCGGCCCATGGAAAGGTAATACTGACAGACCTGTACTTAACCTCGTCTCACGAGAGGGCCAGCTGTTGGGGCTTGATATCTTCAAGACTTCTGCCAGCTATAATATGGTTGTTGGGGCGACTTCTGGTGCAGGCAAATCGTTCTGGGTTGCATACATCATTAATAACTATCTTGGTGCAGGGCCGCGTTCTAATAATCTGATCCATTATCGTGATACTTTTGAAGGTTTCAAAAACAATGCTTATGATGCATTTGACCCTGATGGAGCCCAGATTTTTGTAGTTGACGTTGGTCGCTCGTATCAGGGTATTTCGGAGCAATATACAAATAGTCAGTTTATAGATTTTGGTAAAAAGCCTGATTTTACTCTGAATCCGTTCGCATTTTTGACCGATGTCACTGTTGCAGACCGAGTTTTTGATGAAGCGCCTGTTTTCAATGACGACTCAAATAATAACGATGAAGAAAAGGATAAAGTTGCACAGACCATTATGGTCCTGAATCAGTTAAAAATAATGGCATCTGAAAAAGGAAATATTGACGACTTTCAACAATCGGTCATGCTTCAACTGATTGGTGATGAATATAACGAATCACGTAAAGTCGGAAGTACAGGCTCTATTACAGGATTTGCACGCCGCTGTTCTGCCCATGAAGATAAGCGTATTAAAGATATCGGTGAGCAATTAGGGCAATGGTGTGAAGGAGGCATTTACGGAAATCGATTTACCGAAAAGCTCCCGCCAATAAACTTCGGTAGTCGGTTTATAGTTCTTGAGCTTGAAGAGTTGAAGGGTACCCCTCACCTCCAGACAGTCGTGCTCATGTCGATCATTCAAGCTGCTCAGCATGCAATGTTTATCAAAAAGGACGGTCGCCGCCGGTTGTTCATCCTTGATGAGGCATGGGAGTATATTCGCCCGGATAATGCTTCAGGCTCCAGTAATCAGTCAAATCAGTTTTTCTCATCTTTCCTTGAAGCTGCCTGGCGCCGATTCAGGAAAACGAACTGTGCTGGTATTTGTATTACCCAGTCCTTTGAAGATTACTTCACCTCCTCGGTAGGTCGAGCCCTGACGGCCAACTCGCCGTGGAAGATCATCATGAAGCAGGAAAAGGAGAGCATAGAAGCCATGAAGGCTAATAACTACTTCTCCACGACTGATGCTGAATATGAGCGTATGAAAAACATACGAACGATAAAGCGTGCATTTTCTGAGATGCTCGTCCGATTCGAGAATTTCCAGGAGATATGTCGCCTCTATGTAGACAGGAAAATGGAGCTTTGTTTTACGACTGACAGTACCGACCGTGGAAAGCTATGGGAAATACAAAGCCGTCTTGATTGCTCTTACGGCGAAGCAATTGAGATACTGTATGAACAGGAAGTTGCTAGCAATGCAGCTGCATAACGTTTAAGTAGTACTGGATACCTCATCTTTACTGGATGAGGTATCCGTACTTTACTCAAAATACAGGTTTTTAACTGTGTTACACTGCCCTCCCCCGCAACAATTGTTCAGGTTCAGAATTTCTGGATCGAATTAACTCCCCTAAATATCCCTAAATATCCCTAAATTTTATTTGTAGATACTGTTGATTGGCTTCTCTGGGGCTTCTACTTAAGTTGATTGGTGATGTAGCTTTTATACGGCTGATGTTTAATCATGCTCGGCCTGTGCTGAGCTAAATTTCCTGCCTTGGATACGGATGTTGTGGTTGCAAGTGATAACCAAATTTGTCGCGCTACTGTATATTAGATATAAACACTATCTTTATGGTTAGCTAAGCAACCCATAATTTCTTATGTATCGATTTAAAGTTTGGTAAGGCATTGAAAAACAAACAATAACTCATGTCTTGTTGGTTTGTTTAACAAGTTAGAGATAATATTTGTGAGTTGGTTTCTTTTTGTTTTGTTAGTCAATTTTCGTATTTGTGGTTATCTAAACCAACCATAACTATTAAGTTGCAGTTTTGTTTTGAACTAAAATGAAATGCCTTCTATTTAGGTTGGTATAGTCAACCATTTTCAGCTTCAAGTGATTACTAGAATATGGTTAATCGAGATGTTGTAACTGGTTGCTATCTGTAAAACAAGCGTAGTGCCATTTACCAAAAAACCTGAAATTCGCATCTTGAAATTGGGGAAGTTTATTCCTAATAAAACAATTTACTGACGATCCAACCAATTCGCTCCGCCGGGTATGTGCGCCTTAATCTCCAAAATTGGTATATAAACACCTTAAAGTTTATCCCGGGTGTTGAGTAACATTGCTTTGCATAATTTAGCCAAAGGGTTATAGGCTCAGATTCGGCGTGCTTTCTTAGTATTCTGAATGCCATCTTTTGGATCACGAGGTAAGCAGGAAGGATTTAGTTCATTCCTGAATGGCGCCTTAGCCGTCGAAAATTTTGCGGGGGCCTGGCATATTCTACTCTTTTGCCCGGTATTAGAGTCCAGGCTTTAAATTCCAACAAAGTTCTAGCACACCGAAACCTTATTTCGAAAACACTAGAAAAGGTAAAGGAAATTAAATGTTAGTAACATAGAGATAATTAGAACGGCCTACGAGATTTCAGAAGAAGTAATCTGCACAAGTCTCCACAACTTTTGTGAGAACGCCCTCTTATTTTGCTGCGAAGAATTAACATTATTGTCTGGGTTCACGCCGAACCACACGGTACTCTTTCAGTCTGTGCGCTTCAGACCGGACGTCGTCTAACCAGCTTCCCATAAATATGTAGATTTATGTTTGCACCATAAGTCATTACCACTAACGTTAGAGAGGTCCAACCCGCGTTTCATATTTCAACTTTGTACTTTTCAGTTCTTACAACCAAACTTTAATGTTGTTTTGCTTTTATCGTAGGTCATGTATAGATCCCTCCCGGGAACTGATTCATATAACCCCTTAATCGCCAGCTCTAGGCGGGATACTGTCCGGGTGCCGGAACACATTTAACCCCCTTAATCGCCAGCCCAGGGCGGGATGCTGTTCGGGTGCCTGTATATTTAACCCCCTTAATCGCCAGCTCAGGGCGGGATACTGTTCGGGTGCCTGAATATTTAACCCCCTTAATCGCCAGCTCAAGGCGGATACTGTCCAGGTGCCGGAACATTTAACCCCTTTAATCGCCAGCCCAGCGCGGGATACTGTCGGAGCGGCGGTACATTGAACCCTCTTAATCGCCAGCTCAAGGCCGAATTCTGTCCGGGTGCCGGAGCATTCAACCTCCTTAATCGCCAGCCCAGGGCGGGATGCTGTTTGGGTGCGGGAACATTTAACCCCCTTAATCGCCAGCCAAGGGAGGGACGCTGTCCGGGTGTCGGAACATTTAACCCCCTTAATCGCCAGCCCAGGGCGGGATGCTGTTTGAGTGCCGGAACATTTAACCCCGTTAATCGCCAGCCCAAAAAGAGATGCTTTTGAATACAGGGGAATTGACGTTAGTTGCCACATAGCTGACTCTTGTTAAGTCGGTAGTTTGCTATCGCCAATGTTGAAAGTCATTCCTTATAACTCTCTTTTTACACATAACAAAGTAAACCGATGAGGCTGATATCCCATAATCGACGAAAAAGAAACAGAACGTTAGCGTATAGTTAGAATTACGGTTACAATTAAACGCATAAGGCACGAATGTACGCATTATGCGTAAAGTGTACATATATGCGTTTAATTTCATTATTTAGGTTAAAAGGGATCGGAAGAGAATGAATCTAATTGATAAGATCGCCCTTGTCGGTCAACGAATGAAGAGCGAGCAGATTTCCCTGAAGGAGTCATTATTGGTCTCTTCAAGGGTTTCGGTCTCGGATGATAGTGTTGAAGGTGTAGATCGCCTCATCTATAACCATTGTTTGAATAAAAAAAATCTGTCAGATTTTTTTGGCAAGTCACGCGTCACCTTTAATAAAATCCTTGCCGATCTTGAAGATAGAGGTCTGGTTGGTGCTCCTATCTTTCAGAACAAAAACCATCTCTATACCAGGTGGGACGTCCAAAAAATCATGGATGCTCTGGGCTGTCCTCGGTACAGCGACTATTACCATAGCCGTGCAATCGTAACGCAGAACCATAAGGGCGGCACGGGTAAGAGTACAACTTCAGGGGCTCTTGCTGTAGCCGCAGCGCTTGATATGCATCTAAACGCAAGGACACTTTTGATCGAATGGGACCCACAAGGCTCAATTGGTAGCGGGATGATACAAAGTGTAGCGGAAGATGATGTTTTCCTCACTGCTATTGACGCCATCTTAGGGGTTTATGAAGAGGACTCAGATTACAAAAAATACCTTGATTTAGGGTATTCGGAAGAAGAAATCATTGAGAGTATGCCTTTTTCGACACACCTACCGAATCTTGATGTTATTACAGCATTTCCTACAGATGCGCGATTTAAAGATAAATACTGGCAGTGTTCCAGAGAAGAACGAACAGAGCTATTACTTCGATTCAAAGAAGTTATTCTGCCTGTTTTGAAGAAAAAATACGGCCTGATTATCATCGATACTCCACCAGAGGATTCGCCAATCACTTGGGCAGCTGATGAAGCCGCTGATGGCATTCTTGTTGCCGTATCACCTCGTGAATACGATTATGCTTCCACAACTGATTTCATGTTGACCATCAGCGAGCGTTTCAAACAATCGCCGAGCAAGGGCGAAAATCTGAGGTGGTTCAAAGTGCTGGCTGTTAACGTAGACGATAAGAGTCCATATGAAAAAATTGTTCTTGATAAACTGGTAAGAACAGTGCAGGAACTCTTTATGTCTGCAAATATTAAAAATTCCGAAGCGTTTAAAGCCGCAGCATCAAGGGGCAGAACCGTATTGGATATTAAAAAGTCTGAAGAGCTTTGCTCACCTAAGCAGCTTGATGTGGCTGAAGAATCTGTAATGGCGGTCTACCAGCAATTTATAAATGAGATTAAGAGTTTTTCTGTGAAAGAAAGGAGTAACGCATGAGTGATGAGCAGCATATCGGGAATGACAAATCCCGTTATATTAATGCACCTAAGCGTACTGAAGTCAGCCATCGCTCCGGGCTTCCAGGCCTGAAATCACAGCCTCGACTGAGGAAGCTGTTTGCTTTACATAATGGACGTAAGCTGGAAGCTGAACACATCATTGTACCGGCTGAGAAGGTGGAACTGGAAACCGCAGTACACCCTATGAACCCACGAAACCAGGAAGCTCTCACTGTAAATGCAGTTCGAGATATCCTGGAACAAATTAAGGTACGTGGTGTTGATACAGAAGGCGTTGCTGTCAAACGAAATGGGGTGTATCTGCTTATAGAGGGCAGTCGTAGGCGTTTCTGTTGTATTCAATCTGCGAAGGATTTGCCACTATGGGTGTTGCCGGATGAATTATCCCCGGAAGATATTAATTCCATCATTACAGCAGCACAGACATCACGGAGATTTTCTTACCGTGAAGTTGGATTCCAGTATTTACAGAAAATGAAAGACCTTGGATTTGCAACTAATGAAGAGCTTGCTAATTATCTCGGAATCAGCCATGTATCTGTTTCTAAGCGTATCCAGGCGGCGAAGATAGATAATTCTCTTATTGCTCTCTTTCCTGACTATGAAGGTATTCCTAACTCGTATTACAATCGCTTATCCCGACTACAGAAGTACGTCGAAAAGAATTTATTCTCTCTTGAGGAAGTTGTAGATAATGTTCGGGAGGAAATAAGGAGCTTGGATGTAACCGATATTTCCGAAGCACAGAAGACAGTAATAGATAAAATTACTACAGTAGTTGAACAGCTTGACATAAAACCTCCTAGCAAGGGGTGGGAAACTCGTGAATTAGCCGTGTTTGATAATAAAGATAAATATGCAAGGATTAGCAAAAATGCGTCTGGAAGAAAAATTAGGTTTGAATTTAATAGAATTAATAGCGAATTGATCGCAGAAATTGAGGAGTTTATAAAATCGAAGTTGAAAGAAAAAGAATAATTAAATTTTGCATTAATCCGCATCGCAAGGATGCGGATTTATTACTATGTTGACCTTAATTTCATTCCCTCCATTATCAATACTGTAAAGCCTTAATCATTCTAGATGCGTGTAACTGCATGATCTTTAGAACAAATATCCTTATAAATGAGATTGCAGGTCCCCATGACAGGGACCTAAATTAACTATTGAATGGGTTGATGTACAGGTTCAGAAAGAAAAGGCCTGAGATCTATGTGAACTGCTGCTGCATTACTGTCATTAATTACGTTTAAAGGGGCTTTACCTGGTAAAGACATTGTTGCAACGTCGGGACCTGAAACAGTAAAGTTATTTTCCGCGCTTGGCATTACTGTGAATATTTTTATTGCAACATTCTCATGCCGATACATAGATATCCCGAACGTGGAGCCTGCTTCAGTATTACTGACATCAACTTCAACCGGTGTCCTACCGATCACTTCATTGGTCAGTATATTTTTCACAATGGCACCATCAGGTGCTGTGTAGATGCGATAAGGATAAGCAAAAGCCACCTCGCAGCAGCAAATACAGATGACGGCCAATATAGATTTCATGATTGCTCCTGTTCCAAAAATGCAAGACTTAATGATTGCGTAACTAGCGTTGTGTTTGTTTCACCCGAGCCGGGAAATTCATATCTAATACTGAACAACAATGGCAATGTGGGTCCATCACTCGACTTTTGTGAAATTTTGGTAAATGCGTTATTAATAAACGTTAATTGGTCAGTGTTGTCGTAGCAAAGGCCGAGTAAACCAACAGTCGGAACAGTAAACAATGAAACTGAACCAGGTGTTAATAACAGTTTCCCACGCGATGAATAGGTGCAACGGCTTCCGGCTAGATTTAGATCCGATAACTCAATAAATTCCTTGGTACCATTCTTGGCGAGCAGCCAGACATCAGTGCCTGAACTCTCAATCAGAAAAGTAACTTTTCCGTCGGTATAGGATTCACTTTTGTTGCTCATCACAGGGTCGAAACCTACTGAGGGGAGGTCTGCAATTTTGCTTCCAACCGACTGACAGCCAGTCAAAAGACAGATAAAAATCACTCCGGCTGCTTTAATCATTACTAGCCCTCATAATCGTTTTCTGTATGGTGCTGATATCGAATTCTTCACCTGGGTAAACCGTCAAATTTTTGGAGAAATAATTAGAACCAACGAGGAAGCTGTTACGTTTACCAACCCAAACAAACTCTGAAAACATAAAAGACCTGAGTTTATCAGTCGCTATAATCTCGTAGGTATGTGAGGACGGTAATGATGCAGTCGCGACATCTGGGATTGTGACGGAAGAGTGAATTTTTTTGGGCACATTGAGACGTAGTGCGACTTCTGGTGAAGGGTCATACTCCTTTGAAAAATCCTGTGATTTTGAAGTTTGGGGGAGGGTGAATTTTTTACCCTGGTCTGGTCCAAAAATCGCAATAACGCTTTTATTCAATTTACTTACGGACACTATCGCCTGTAATGGGGTACTGGATAGGTCATTGACGAAAGAGATTGTCAGGCTGGAACCCGGCTCTAACCATAGAATTTTTTTACCGGCTGCATCTTCATCCAGGGATACAATATTTGATAACAAAACGCCATTTTTGGCTATAACGTCAAATGCAATTTTGGGTATCACAAGGTTCAAAGGCGTAAGTGTTGACTGATTTGCGATCTGGAGATAGTTACGCTTAGTCATGCTTGTTTTAATTACAGGTCTTTGTTGACCATTAACAAGCCACATACCGTCGACATATTTTGCAGAAATAGAAATAAATTCATAGTTAGCCTCAGATTTAGCAACTGACTGCTGAGAAGTAGGCATTGGTGTTTTAGTCGATGCGGTTGCATTGATTGATGGCCACACAAATGCCAGCACCGGTAAAATTATCAGTTTTAATTTCTGCATTATAAAGCAGCCTCTATGTTGTTATCTTTTAAATCCAGGTCAAGTGGTGTTGTGTTTTGTGTGTAAATGCCGTTCTTATTAAGGATCATTTGGTGGCAAATTAGGGTTGGTGTTGAGGCCAGTATCAACTCGACCAGCGTTATTGCCGGAACTGTAGTACGAGGTATACCTGGGGCTAGTAGTGCTGGATCGCTAATTGCTGACATGAACAGCGAGCCAGTATTGATATGGAGACAGTTGCCGACGAGTACAGGTAAGTTAGTCAAAGGTAACCCATGAGCCTTTCTGATGCTATTGACCGGATTCCGACCCAGTACAACGAGGTTGACATCGCTAATATTCATTGGGCTGACTGCGTGATCCATACCAAAAAGAAACTGACTCTGAAAGATATTCACGTTTGCCTGATTAAACGCGAGGAGAGCGTTATAGGTATTGTCGAAACCCTGTCGTATGTCCGTGTAGTCGGATGGACAAACACCGATAGTAATATTTCCTTTAAAAAGCACCTTCATCACCGTGGCCAGCTGGGTGGAGAGCAGTTTGCTGATCTCCTCTTCAAGATAACTGCGGTTAATTTGTTTATGCCAACGTCCGCCTCTTGCACACCACCGTTCGTTAAGAAATGTGCTTGGGTAATAAGTCCTACGATCATTATTTGTGGGTAAGAGCTTCTTCATCATCTCTTCACCAGCCCCGGCTGCTGAGAACACTCGCACAGAACGTCCATCAAAAATACCAGTGTTTATCGCTGTCATTAACTCCATGGGCTCAGGACCATAATCAAAGAGATTCCCGGTAGGGAAAATGATTAGTTCCTCATCTGGGCTCGATATCGAATGGATAAGATTACAAAGCGTCGAATAATGTCCATGGGGGTCTGCCAGAAAGAAAACCCTTCCGGAATAATTAGTCAGGTCAATTGTCTGGACGTGCTCAGATGCCATAAATGCCTCTTCTAGAAAGTACAGTAATAATACCGGATGAGTGTCGGCAATATTTTCGTTAAGAGGGCTAATTTCTGCGCTTAGGCAAAATAGAAGTTGAATTCATCTGTAGTATCCGCACAGAGAGACTTTTAAGTGCCGTCTTTGGATAGGATTTTTTAGTGTCGTAAAGCTGAAGAAAACGTCATTTATGTGTGTTTTTATCAAGTGTACATAAAGTAGAGCAAGACAATTTTTAAAAACGAAGGATTCTTTTTTAACAATAACTTACGTGTGTTTCTTGCCTCGTTTTTGTTGACCTAAAGCAACCATTAGTGTATAAATCCCATATCAAAAGTGGTGGGTTAATTAAACCAATTCGAGGGGTTCTGCATGACTGAATTAGTAAAAACAAAACTGGCTGTAGCTGAATCAAACTCTACTGAATTAGAGACACTTAAAGTTGTTATTGATGATGGTAGTAAAGCGGCAAAACTGGTTTGTGTTAACAATCAAGGTGACCTTGTTCCCTTATTGACTCAAAATAGTTTCGTTGCAGATTTCCGGGTAAGCCATGACGGGCTTATTCCGTTTAATTACCTTATTGATGGCCTTCAACGATTCTCTCATCACAGTGAATCTAGTAATGCCCTTGAAACTACCGACGTTGCGCATCAGTACGATGAGATCAGTCGTCTGAATGTTCACCATGCTCTTCATTCCTCTGGTTTAGAGCCGCAGGATGTTCATCTCTATGTAACATTGCCACTTAGTCAGTTTTATACCGCTTTGGGTGAAACCAATGACGAAAACATCCAACGGAAAAAAGACAACCTGATGAAGCCGGTTGAACGTTATATTGATGGTAAGCGTGTTTCATTTAATGTTGTTTCAGTTACCGTGTTTCCTGAGTCACTTCCGGCGGTAACTCGTGCAGATGAAATTGAGTTAATTGAATCTTTTGAATCAAGCCTGGTTATCGATTTAGGTGGGACAACACTTGATGTAGCAAGCATTACTGGTCAGCTGGAACAGATCTCCCGAGTCAAGGGTTTTGACCGTATTGGTTGTTCTATCGTATATGATGAAGTCCGTCGTTATCTGGATTCTTCAAAGCTGAACGCAAGCTACGCGTATATTCAACACTTGGTCGACAATCGTGATAACAAAGCCTCACTAAAGGTTTCTTCCGATGATCTTGATGGTGTCTTCCAAGCCGTAAATAGTGCCGTAGCGCAACTTCAAGAAAAAGTGATCAAAGCAGTCACTCAGGTGGAAGAACGTCCGCACAATGTATTCCTAGTCGGTGGGGGTTCTTACCTGATTGAACCGGCAGTGCGTGAACATTTTGATAAATCGAAAATCATCATGGTAGATAATCCGCAATTCGCTCTCTCACTGGCTATTGCAGATACTGTTTTTGCGTGATGATGGTTTTGTAAAGGGGGGGGGGTATGACAAAAAAAACTGAGAAGGAAAACGATCGCATCCAGATTAGCGCGTTTTGGTTATCGGAAAGGCAATCTCCGTATGCCTATAATTTTCTAAAAAAAAGTGACTTAACACATCGTGGCGAACAGCTTTCCATAATAAGGTCTGCAATCACTACGGGGTTAGTGCTAAATAACCTCTTCCCCGAGCTATCAAGTTTTATTAATGGACTGAATGAGAGATTAACGGCTGCTGATCTAAATCGGTTTTTTAATGATGAATTTAAAAAGAGTGATTTAAGTAATGAACAGTTGAAAGAACAAATAAGTCTTATGCTTGATTCGAAATTCAACGATTTAATTTTAAAGATTAATAATTGCAAGAATCCTGCTGCTGTATTTTCAACTAATTGTCAAACTGATGTCAGTGATGCAGTAAAGCCTGAGACAGCAAAGGAACAGCGGTTGGAATTAATGTCTACAGAACTGGCCAAAAACTCCATGCCTGTGACTGTAGAGACCTTGCCGCCTGTTGCGATCGCAAATCAGAATGATTCAGTTCTAAAAACTAATCATGGTTCTCCGGACGTTAACTTAGCTCAAACCGAAACCATGGCGCTCAGTGAACAAGCGCAAGTGCAGGGTGTGACAACAAAGCAGAAGAAAAGGGCAAATGCAAACCTCGCAAATCTTGCAAAGTAAATATAGAAGTATCAATTGATTAAAATTTGTAATCTCTCAAAAAAGTCAGCTTACCAGCTGGCTTTTTTGTTGGTATATTATTAGTAGATGAGGTTGGATGGTGAACCGGTTACATGTAGTTAATGGAACACTCAATGCTGCATAGCAAGTTAAATAATTTCGTAGAATTATAGATCCAACTCAAAAACTCATTATGAACCTCTTTGGTTGTTTCAGGTCTAACCAGTTTGTTTTATGAAACCTAATTTTAGTTATGTATACTACTAAAAAAAAGGTGGTTTAGCTCCTGTTTATGGTTGTTCGTTTGCACGATTTAAGAACAGGTGTTAAAACGGGTACAGATTTGTCCTAAAGTATTGGTTGAAGTAAGAAATATCTTACTAAAATTGGTACTTATTTATTATTTTATGTAAAAAATCTCTATGCTTTACTGGTCAAGTTAGGTTTTTTTGTTACCCTAGCACCCTATGATCCTAAGAGTTTCTGCCGTGCAATCTGGATGAGCGTAAAGAAACTAACGGCATCATGTGTAACTGTTTGATTATTATAATGAAGGCTGACTGAATGTTATCACGCAACTCACTAATACATGGTTTACGTCGAGATCAGTTAATCGAAGTTCTGTCTATTTCTGAATTCCCAGTTGTCCTGGTCGAGAATCCCTTCATTCAGCCTGAATCAACGGGCAAAAAACCTGTAATTTTTAATATTGATGAATTTCATGTTTCTATCGCTCCAATTTCCTCCCTTAAGTACGACTGGGAATGGGCTCCAATTGATACAATACTCATCGAAGTGGTCATTCCACCTGCGGAAGCAGACCTCGTAAGCGCCGAGAATGATTTTCTTCGCGATGCGGGTATTGGCCATATTCAATGCGAGCCTGGTGGTGTATCGATACGCCGTACAGTGACATTTGTTGGTGGTATCACCGCCGACAATTTGCTGTATCAGCTTAGGCTTATGTGCGTGAGTGCTTTACACCTGATTGGAGAGGAACTGGAGGATGAAAGTTAATTACAAGAAACTATTACCTCTTGTAGTGCTCGGTTTAACAATTGCGGGGGCTTACTCGCTTTTCAACGCAAGACCGGCGGAGCCCGACTTGTACGATTTTACTGGCAAAGTTCTTAAAGCCACGTCTGTTTTCCAACCCTGTGATAAAGAATCCACACCTTCGTTAAACGTTAAAATTGCAGATAACGGAAACATACATATCAATGGTGTTGCATCAAAAGTTACTTTTGTTGAAAAAGTTTCGCCTGATGAAATTTCTGTTAAGTGTGCTGGGTTACCAATCAAAAATGCTCGGCTTGTGCATACGAGCTCTTACACCATGATAATTTCGGAAGGAAAAGGTGGTTTTGTTATTTCGGATTTGATACGCATCCAGGATAATGAAGTCATCTCCGGTATATGGTTCTTTAAGAAGAGAGCATAGCAATGAAAGAACTGGAAGCTATTGGAACGAAGGCTCTACGGGCTAGGGTCTTCAGCCAGTCAGTGGCGATGGCATTTGAAGTGAACGTCGACATAAGTCGGTCTGCTGATAATTCAGCCTTCATAAGCGAGGCTGAAAAATATTACCTTACTCTCCAATTCGCCCCTCCGGCTGACAATAGAGAATATGGGTGGAATTCAGAGGGAAGTATTCTCATGAAACTATCCCAAAACGAAGCCATGGCGCTGGCTTCTGTCTTCCTGAGAATTAAACCTACACTTAAAATTGAAAAGAGAAAAACCACGCATCGCACACACCAGGCTTACAAAAATATCACTATCGGCCCAAATGACCGTGGGGGCTTGTTAGTCACGTCAGGCATTGTTCCGGTCGAAAGGGGTTCATTTAAACCCATAAATTATAATCTTCCCGTAACGCAAATGGATTGTGTTTCAACAGGACTTTTTTTGCTTGGATTCTTGACGCTTAAGATGCCATGGGTATCCTCAGAATCGATAATAACTGCTCTGCGCCTTTCGGAGTCGAAAAGCTGTCAGTGAGTTAAAAATCTTCAATTTTTAGCAAAAAATTAATATTTTTTTTTCCTCTTAACGAACAAGATTTCAGATTTTTTTATCGTAGAGTAATTTTAATTCTGCGTAAAAAAAACAGGTGTTCGTCATGAGAAAATCAGGTTTATGTTTAACCCTGTTGTTTTCTTTAATTGCCTCGATTAAGTCGGTACATGCCGAGGCAATTATGATTTCCGGAAAACTCCAGGCTGATATGCCTGCCGTCACGTTTAATCCCGGCCCGGGCGATTTTGTTGCATTCGTAAACAATAATATAATTACTGCCTCAGGCTCTGGAACCGCATGTAATGTGACGGTTGATGATCGTGCGACATCAACGGTGGATAATCTTGTCTGCTTCTTTGAGTGGCTTCCAAATAGCTCTGGATTTACTGCTAACGGGTTCACGTTAACCGGGATTCCAAACAGCTCAGGAGACCTAAAACTCCCTTACAAAATTTCCTATTTTTCCGGTACAGAAAGGCAAAAAGTAGAAGTAGTGAAAGGGGAGTATACAGTTAATGCTCTCGTACCGGTTAAACCGACGATCACCGGCCTAAAGTCGTCTATGAATGGGCTGGTTCAAGAGGGTTACACACTTAAATCTTATATTAAGGATGAAGTGATCAGGAGTTTTGCCGTCTCAGTAGAACCCCGCAATTTTGTGCAATATATTTCTATCGGATCGGGTTCTGCCTGTGAAGTCCCTATTGGTGGGACCAGTTGCACGATCGATGTAGGAAGTATTAAAGTAAGTGATTCGGATTTATTGATAGGTTCACGGGAAATAACTGTCACCGCTAATTCGAAAAATAATTACTTTGCCCCTCCTGAAGCGCAAAAGCTTACGCTGACCTGGGACTACCGTCCTCCTGTTGTTGACCATACTCTCTGGAATTTCACTGATGAAGCTAAAACTATCAGTATTGGCGGTCAGCAAATCTATACCGGCGCTAAAACGGTAGCTGTAGCCGTCAAAGTGCCCCAGGAAGAGACTGAAGGCGAGTGGTGGCTACCAACAGCTATGACGCTGACGATGGTGCCGGACGGGGTTTTCAAGCCGACAACAAAAGTAACTTTGGATGACGGTACGGTTATCGACTTTAAGCAATCCTGGGTAACACCGATACGGCGTACCCTCCAGCCCGTGAGCGGACCCCAGAAGGTCGGCGATGAGTATCTGTATATCTTTGACTTAACAGACCTGACGAATGGCTCTTATGCCGCCACGTTCACTATAGAGAATACTAGCAAGAATACGTCTACGTACAATGAGCCCGAAAGCAAACTGATGCTTTCTGATAACCCCACACTCATGGTACTTAAGGATGGGGCAGCGCTGGCAAAACGAGCACCTGTTTATTTCTTAAATGAAATTATTGTTGCCGCATTCCAGGGGCAGGCCGGGGTTGCGGATATTAAAGCCGTTACTATCGATAACAAAGTTGTTGAACTCACCCCAACGAACTACAAAGGCATTTATTATCTGCCGGTGGGGGATGATCTAGATGTGAATGCTGACCACGAAATCACAGTCGTGGCGGAAAACCTGTATGGCAAGATTGTGACATTCAATACCACTTTCACGTATCAACCGACAGGGTTTGCGCTTAAAAACTTAGAAAAAGACGTCACCTTGTATTCTCGCGTTCGGCAATATACCGATCTGATGAGTCAGACAGCCGGTGATAAATGCACTCTCTTTACTACGGAAGAGAACGCGCAGGCTTATCTTGAGTGGTATGGCGGCAAATCTGATATCACTGCCTGTTACCCTCAGTGGAACAATGTACCGGACGGGCTTGAATTTTACTTTAAAGGCAGGACGCCAGGACTTACGGGGTTCTTCAATAAAACTGGCGAAAACCTGCTCGATTACCAAGTCTATATGATAAACGGTAGAGGCTCTAAAGCTGTGTCGGCCAAATACCGCCGCGTATTGACAACTCAACTGCCATATAACCCAATCCTTACTTACAAGAAAAATAAGTTGGTAACTGGGATCAACCCTAACACTGCACTAGCGTACACGACAGGTGGGGAAGCTGCTCGCCTCTTGGCAAAAGTGGTACCTGCTGATGTGACAGTCTATGTTTCGCAAAACGGGGGTGAGAACACAAAAACGACGTTTAAAAACCGTTCATCAAACAACGATGCAACTACATTCGTTCAGCGTCTGAAAGTAGCCGCAGCCCCACTGTGGACGAAAAATGTATTCGACATTGCTGTAGAGTACTCGAAGGACCCGACAATGCGGACCGCCGATACACTTAACGTGTATACGGTCCCCGACTTCAGCATTCGGGCTACGATGGAAGTCGAAGACAAAAAGACGGCTACTACAATGGAATTACCGTTGAAGGTGTCAGTTGGGCGCTATAACAATTCAACTCGCAAAAGCTCATTTAGCCGGACGACAATGGGTGACTGGGATGTAACCATTTACGCTCAGAAAAGTATCTATGGTAAAGATCCAGAAACAGGCCGTTTTAAAACGACGTATGAACGTACCCCATTAACCGAGGCATTGCCGGTGAATGATGCCGGGGTAGTCGAAACAAAAATCAAAATCGAGAATATGGACCTTGGGAACATGCGTCTTGTCGGGATAGCTAAAGTCCGTTCGCCTTTCGCTGATTTTGAATTGACCCGGGAAACAAGTGCGGTCGGCATACGTGTGTATAAGGGTGAAGAGCTGGAGGGTAATCTCTCAAAGAGCCTGATTATCGGCCGTATCCCGCTCAGTACGCTTGTGAACTTCAAATCGGCCAGCACAGCTAACTCTGATGCGCTTGCTCCTACCGAGTGGCAGGAGTCGTCAGACAATGGGCAGACATGGACGATGCTTTCGGACATGACTGGGAAGAGAAGTATTTCAATCAGAAAAACTGACGTCGGTAAGTGGCTCTACAGGGCCAAGATGACCAACAAGTTTACGTCAAAAGTGTCTTATAGCGACGTGCTGACAGTTGTAACGTACAAACAGCCTAAGCTAAGTATTGATGTTGCGGAAATTCTTGAAGGCGATGATTTACCAGTCTCGTTGCTGGATAATGATGAGCCGATTCCGCAGGGTACGGCTGAAGTAATGTGGTCGGAAGATAAAATTAATTGGGTCGCGGGTGACACTACCTATACCGTGACTGCCGCTGAGAAGCTTCCGCCAACTATCTACGCCCGGATGCGCTATCTGGATTCAGACGACCTGGCTGAAGAGTCCTCCTGGAAAGAGACGTCTGCGCGGTTAACGGTCGCTAAACCCAAGCGCCTTTCCGTTTCAGTGAGCAGCATTTCAAAGGTAGAGGTGGGAAGTAAAGTTACTTTAGATGGTAAATACTCCAACCCGAACAGTCGGTACCAGAACGGAAATGACGTCATTGAAGAATGGACTGCCCCTGACGGACAGAAAATCAGAGGGCCTAAGTTGTCGATGACGCTGACAGAGGAGATGCTGGATAAGCAAGGCTATGCGGCATTTACATACAGTGCATGGCTCGCTGACAGCAAGGAAAGTACCATTTCCACGCGGAAAGTATCGATTAAGTCCTGGGTGTATAAGTTCCCTGAAATGAAAGTCAGTACGAAGCTAAAATACACTATGGCCCCGTCGACCTTACACGTCGCCCTGACCGGAATAAAAGACGGTGACTATCCGGGAGTAACTTATTCACGGGAGTGGATCTACGATAAGGAAAATATCTCCATTTCAAAAGATGAAGGAGATACGAAAGAGTTTGCAATTGCGAAGCCGGGTAAATATACGTTGATGATCGTTTTCCGCGATAACCGTAATAACGAACAGCGTATTGAAAATACCTTCGTCGTCGATGAGCAAACTCCGATGACTGTTGAAATGACCCCAAAATTCTCTAATAAGTTCATGAGGGCTCCTCTTGATGTCACACTAAGATCTAATATTAAACTGGCGCACTCTGCTGACAGTATTGATACGGTGACGTATAAAGTAAATGGAGAGGTTGTCCAGGGTAGTAAAAACTATTGGGCTCAGGGAATTCCCGGTCTTACTGAGAAAAAATATGAAATCACGCTGGATGTTGTCAGTAAAATGGGACAGCGTGGTACAGCATCAGTAGATTTTGATGTTGTAAAAAACGCCGCTCCGCAATGTGTGCTAAGCCATACAGAATCCAATATGAGCTGGAGTTTCACAAATAAATGTGTCGATACTGATGGCAAACTGGTTCGTTATGAATGGTATATCAATGATGAACTAAGGAATGTTTTTGGCAGCACTGCGACACTATCGAAAAATCTTAATCGTGGGAAGCAAGATATCCGTGTAGTCGCATATGATGATAGTGGAGATTCAGCAACACAGCGCACGGTCGTATATGGCCCAGATGAGGAAAAATCAAAGGCTGTAGAAACAACTGGTACATCGCAGTAAGACAAATTTATGTACTGAAATAGAAGCCGGGACAGTAATGTCCCGGCTTTTTGTCTTTGGTCTTTTGAATTGATTTCGTCGGAAAAGTTACTTTGCATGAACGGTGATACAAGTCTCATGAATCACCAATCAATGGCAATAATGAAAGAAAAAGAGGGGCGTAAATTATCAGAAATAACTGGCTTTGTAGAAATAATGACGGTCCAAAACATGGATAATAGGTATTAAGGTAATGTAAAAATTAGTCCTTTGGTTCCGGTATCTGAGAGAAGCAGGTTATGAGCGAATACATACCTAAGAAGCGTGGGTTACTGAGTTTTGATTGGTACGTGCCGATCAATTTGGCAATTCTGATACTGGTACTGGCCATCTTCTTTACTCGATTTACATTTGGACATGGGCTATTAAATGGTTGTTTACCTGCTGATTTTTACATGATTGACTTGAAGGATAAATCTGTCAAGGCAGGAAACATCATTGCATTTCATATGCCAAAATCAGTCCGATTTATACGTGAAAATGAGAAGGTTATTAAAATTGTGGCGGGGGTAGGCGGAGATCGCCTAAGAGTCACAATGGATGGCGTTTATAACGGGAGCAAGTTTTATAAAGCTAATGCCAGACGTATTTCAATGAAATACAACATACCTGCTGAGTCTATTGAAAGAGAATTAACTATTCCGAAAGGAGAAGTTTTTTTAATTGGCCAAACGGATCACTCATGGGACTCACGATTTTGGGGGCCGGTTAAGTTGACTTCAGTTATTGGGAAAACATATGCGATCTATTGAATTAAAAACAACGATTAAGCCTCTGGCCACCTGCCTGGCGTTTTACGCCTTGATGTCCACCGCTACGGCTAGCCCCCAGTATCAACAGGTTGCTGACGACATTGCTAGGCAAGCTCAAGTATTGGGCGCTCAGTCAACGCCGCCGGAAACAGCAGAAGGCCCGCTCTCGTCAGGCTCTCTGGATTCTCCGGATGTCCAGAAGTACGTCCGCCAGGCTGAAGCTTTGAAGCAAAACAGGGACATCAGTCAGCCAACGAATCGGGGCTATGTACCGGGTATGAATGCTGACAGTGTGCAGGCGGTTATCGATCATACTCAGGCTATACGCGCTCAGAATAATAATTCTGAAGCAGTTAATGACATTATTCGCAGACGTGATGAAATTCAGGGAAATATTCAGCTGAACGACTCAGCACTGAAGTCTGTCGAAAATAAACCAGAAGTAATGCGCAGCCAGTCGACGAATATCGAAAAAATGTTTGGTACCTCAGGGATCACCGCCGCTGACTTCGAACGAAAAATAGATAGCAGACGGGAAGAGGTGCTTTCGACAGAAAACGGTATCACTATCTTTGCGTCATTTAGCCTGCCTGATTACGTCCTAGAAGATCTACTCCGTACCGCGTCACAAAATAAGGCGAGAGTGGTTTTTAATGGTCTGAAGAAAGGCACGACGCGTCTTCCGGAGACTCAGGCTGCAATCAATCAGTTGGTGGTGAAGGGGAAGTTTGACTCTCCACTGATTACGATTGACCCTGATGCGTTTGACCAGTACCAGGTCACGCAGGTCCCGACAATTATCTCCCGTGAGGAATCCCGATTCGCTAAAATGGTCGGTTCGTTTAACGTTGATTTCTTCCAGCGAGAACTGGCCAGAAATCCCGATCAGGATATTTTACCTAATGCTGGTACGACCTATCCGGTCGAAGAGAAAAGCATTATTAAAGAGCTCGAAGAGCGAGCACAAAAGTATGACTGGGAGGGCGCCAAGAAGCGAGCTGTTGCAGACACATGGAAGAACCAATTCATGGTTAATCTGCCTCCGGCTCAGGAGCACAAGGAATGGTTAATTGACCCGACTATCAGGGTCACTCAGGACGTGAAAGATAAGCAGGGCCGCGTCATTGCTTCTGCGGGCGAGCTGATTAACCCGCTGAGCAGGTTCCCGCAGAACCTCACCATGATAATTTTTGACCCATTGAATCCGGGGCAGCTTGATTGGGCTGAGAAGCAATATCGCCAACTTCTTGGCAGCGGACAGGTTATGCCGATGTTTACGCGAATTAAACAGGAAAATGGTTGGGACCATCTGAATGATCTGCGCGAGAAATTTAACGGGAAAGTATTCAAAGTCAATGAGCAAATTATTTCCCGCTTCCAGATTAAAAACACTCCAGTGTTGATTTCAACTGAAAAAGATAAATTCCGGATAACGCAATTCAGTGAAGCTGAAATACGTGGTGTTGGAGAAAAAATCTCGGCAGAGGAGAACTGATATGAAGATCGGATTTATTTTAGGGGCGCTGCTGGCCACATGGCTGACTCTGAATTACCCGGACCTGATGAGAGAGTATTTCAACAAAGTGGTTACGTATATGGAAAGCGTGACAACATTCATTACTAAATAGTGAGCGTGCCGGTGAAGAAGCTAAAAAAGTTACTTTTGGAAATTTTGGTTGCTGTCATGCTGTCATTTTCCCTGCCTGCAATGACCATGGCCGCAGATACCGGCGTCCCGGGAGCAATGTGCCAGTCAGCTGGTGTGTGGCAGGGACTAATCAAAAATATCTGCTGGAGTTGCATCTTCCCGATGCGGATCATGGGAATTGGTGCGGCACCTGAAGGTGCCGCACCCTCACGCCCCGGCTGCTATTGCACAGACCAAAATGGGATACCAGAAATCGGATGGCAGTTAAGTTTTTTCCAGCCAGTTAAAATCGTAGAAGTAGTGAAAAGCCCATGGTGCAGCCCATTTTTGGAGGGAACCATGTTGCAAAAATCACAGTTCGATATTGGCAAGAGCAATACTAACCAGCCTATGACTGCTACAGAAGCCGGATTCTACGACGTACATCTCTGGGAATTCCCGATCATGACAATGTTGAAATTGCTGATAATCGGTGAATGTACAGCAGAACCTTATATTGATGCCAGTCTGACGTATATCAGCGAAGTTGATCCAATGTGGGAAAGTGATCTGTTGACGCTCGTGCTGAACCCCGAAGCTGTGGTATTTGCAAACCCTATTGCCTCAATGGTATGTGCTGCTGACTGCGTGGCAGTGACTGCCGGAAAGGATAATTTGGCTGCCTATTTTTGTGCCGGTTGTGATGGTAACTTGTACCCGCTTACAGGGCACGTCTATGCGAATGATGATGCCGTCAGAACCAGTTCCCTTATTACACAACGACTACTAACTAAGTTACATCGGCAAGGAATGCTAATGAGAACAATGGGAGCAGATGCAATATGTGAGAAAACATGGGAATACTTCACTCCTCGTTCACAATATAGACTTTCAATGCTTTACCCAACGCCAGAAGCTAAAGGGCCTGATTGCTGCCATAGGCTTGGTGACTCCGTACATGATTGGTCAACGCTGAAAGGTGGACGAAAGAAAATAGGCATAGATAATTATGTCTATATGCTATGGAGATATAATGACTGTTGCGTGCGTTTTAATCCCGGCGCTTAATTGCAGGAGGCTTTTAATATGAAAACTAGGAAATTAATTGCTTCAACAATTATTGCGTCTATGCTCGCAAATACTATGAGTTGGGCATTTTACGTTTCGCTCATTAACATGGTTATGACACCAAAAATATACGCAGCTGATGCGATATTTGATCAGTTGGAAAACAATTTTGACCTTGCGAACCCCAACGCAAATCGAAATGCAACAACAAGTGCTCAGGATATTGTAGAGAAGTACAAGAATGCTGATTCCGGGGAAAACCTGAGCGGAAAAATATCAGATAAATATGTAGGTAAAGCAGATTCAATAAACTTAGACGTTGGGAAGTACGGGGCGCTGAACTCAAACGAAAGTGTTATGAGTAATGCTGCATCTGACGGCAAGTCGATCGGTAAGACCGTACAGTTACCGAGCATGACGGGCGGTACGATCAACTCTAATTATACGAAAGAGGGGGCAAAGTTACTTTCCAGAGACAGTAGCGGTAACATTGGTATAAGTAACAACACGAATACAACGGCAGGAACCAAAACCAGTACAGGAGAGCTATTCAGCTCAGAGCAGAAGCACAGTGATATTCAGTTTAATTCCGGTGGCCGGTATGGAGATGAGGATGGATTCATCAATGACATCAAAAATCGAAAAAGTCAGCTGTTTGAAGCGCAGAGTTACGATGGGGTTGCCTACCGTACACTGGTGAATGCAAATAAAGACAACCCAGCATCTAATATTAAACCTAACGACCCTATGTTCAATGCTGGCCGAAATGAAATTGGTAATGCTGTAGCCGGTACAGGCAACTGGCTACAGAGTTGCAATACGGAAACAAAAAAACAAACTATTACTACACACTATCCAGATTATAAAGAGTTTTACTGCAACTCACCCAAGAAAGATAACTTTAATAGTTGCACAATAACTCGTGATTTTTCCGTACCTGTTTATATCTCAGGTGGTAATGGTGATATGTCTATGTGCGGGGATAATTGTGTGAGGGTCTGGTTCGGCAGAAGAGACGACAACTATTGGAACGATGGAGTATATGACAACTCATTAACCTTAAAATTTCATCCTGATGCAAAGCTTGCAACTGCGAAAATAATTAATGCAGAGTGGGATGATCATATGAGGGTCACGCTTGATGGAACGCAGATTTTTGCTCACATAGATGGAGAATATAGAAGTAGCAATTATCCATCACCACAAGGGCCATGGGAGCTGAAAAAATCATGGAAGCTTGACAAAGTCTACGATATTACCGACCAGGTAAGAAACTCTGTATATCAGGAGGTGGACCGTGAAGTGACAATGGCGTCACGCGTTTGGGTAGGTGGCGGTGGGGAAGGCTATTTTGAAGTTGAGCTGACTTTTGAAAATATGAAGCTGGAGGATAAACATATACAGGAACCCGCAGGTTGTTTTGATGCAGTACAAACGCCGAATTCATTCTGTCGGTTTGACCGGTTTGTGAACATGGATGTCGGTACAAAGCGGCTCCCGGAAACTGTGCTTAAAATGGCCACACCGCTTTATAAAGGCGATACCGGGTTCTTAACCTGGAAAACAAACCTTGAAGGTTACTTCTGTGATCCCCTGGCGAAGGAAAAGCTGTGCTCATATGATGCGAAGGGAAACATCATGAAAGACGCCGCAGGAAAAGACCTCTGCTACAACTACGACGACATTAAAAATATGCCTGACGCTTGCGGCACATATAAAAATGATGCTGCGTGTGTGCTCGATACACAGACTTGTGCAGAAGGTTGGTTCGATGAAGGCACAAATACATGCTACATGTATGAGCAGAAATATACGTGTGACAGAGGTAAGGACGTCGTCAGAGAGGTAGAGTCACAGACTAACGCCTGTGTAGGTATGATCCCATGTTCTGGTGGAACATGCGAAACCGGCCCAAAAGAGGAAAACAATGATTTTGGGAAAGTGGCCGCGTACTCAAACATGGTTCAGTACATGCAGGGTGAGGCAAAATGCGAAGATCCCAACGACCCTAATTCCTGCTCCGTCTTTGAGGGGAAAGCAGAATGGTGCGGCAGGTCCGTTGGTTTTGTGAACGGGCTGGCCAAAACAGATTGCTGCGAACAGCCACAGGGTACCGCTGGCTCACTAGAGGCGATTATGCTGGCTGGGTCGATGATCCGAAACACGAACTGGACACGAGTGAATGCTCAGCTGGTAAGCTGGACCGGTGGGGAGAGTGGAACCTGGGCTTCAATGGCTAACTCGGTTGGTGAATGGACAGCATCGGCAGGTAAAACTGTTGGTCAGATGTGGAACAATGTCACCAGTTCGCTAACCAGCGTCTACGAAAATGTGGCCGGTAACCTTGGGCGAACAGTAGGTTCATCCACTGCTGGTGGAAGTGGTCAACTTGCTAAGGAGACAATGAGCTCTTTCGGGCTTGGTACCCTTAAGAAGATGGCCATGGAAAAAGCATATGACTTGCTTCCCGATACAGTAAGGGACTTCGTTTTTAAAAATGTAGCGACAACGGGTGGCGAAGTAGTCTTTTCAGCAGCAATTCAAAACTTTATGCTTGCATTAAATGTCATTGGCTGGATTTATACCGCATATCAAATAACAAAAATGTTGCTTGAAATGCTTGTGGCCTGTGATCAAAAAGAAATGGAAGCGTCTATTCATAAAAATCAGAAATCCTGTTTCACACTGGATACTGAACGCTGTGTTAAATATCTCAATATGGGATTTACAAAGAAGTGTGTTAAAAAAGCAACAGACATGTGCTGCTACAATTCAATGTTATCTCGCGTGATTATGCAGCAGGCGTATCCTCAACTTGGAATAGATCCGGTTGCTTCGAGTTGCGTTGGATTATCAATTAGTCAAATACAGAGATTAGATTTTGATAAGATCGATTTAACTGAATGGATTAACGATGCCGTCCAGGTCGGAGAAGTTCCTGATCAGTACGCTACATTCTCCGAGTCATCGATAACAGAAAATTTGCCATTTAAAAATGAAAATTACCAACTTCCATCCCAAAGAACGAAAGAATCAATGGGTGGTGAGGATAATATGATAAAAGCTAGACAGGAAAATAATCAGGCAATTAAAGAGGAGAATGTGGACTGTAGCTATCTACCACGGCCCGCGATTTGTGAAGTTGGGTCAACTTATGTAGACCCAATTACTGGGAAGGAATTACCAAAATACTAAATGTAGGGGCTGTAAAGCCCCTTTATTTTTATTTTGCTTTAAGAGTTTTTTCAGGGAAACCCTTCTGACCATATTCTCCTGCGAAAAGATAATAATCTTTACCGTTAATAGATGCAGCAACGCCACCTGGGGTAGTGAATTTTGGACTGTCAGAACGGAAAATAATACCTGAGAAGTTAGTACTAGATTCATTGCCTTTAAATGGAATGAATACGTAACGAACTACTGAATAATCACCGGCAGGTAGATTAAGTTGAGGGATTTCAGATCCAGACGCTGGGCGAATAACCTGGAAGCTGTACATGGACTTAGTCGGCATTACGTCGGCAGCTGGCTTTGAAGGGAGGTCGCAGGTACTCCATTTATTCATCACTGCCATATCAATCTTGCATGAAGCCAGAGCCGCACTTTGCTTCGAAGGATTGAACCCGAGTGCCACCTGTGACTCTTTGGTGTGATTATAAACATATGCAGCACCGGCACGTACTAAGCTTTCATCGTTATAAGGAAGTTTTTTAGGGTTCGGGACAAAGACGACGTATTGGTTAACCTGGATATATTCAGCGTCAGAGGAGCTGTACATTGATCCCAAACTCATAATACTTAATCCACTGAGCCCTCCTGTAACATAGCCCATAGAGCCACTAATTAGCAGTTTGGAAAGCAAGTTATCTGCATCGCCACCCGGCTGGACTGTTTCTTCATTAAAAGTAACGTCAAAACCGGCCAAAGAGTAAGCATTTTTGGCTACCGAGTCTTTAGAATTAGCATGCCAGTAGAGCCCATGAGTGTCGCTGTGCTGTGCAGAATTCGGGGTTTTACCAGCATCCCGGGCACAACCAACCAGCGATGCACTGGCAACAAAAGCAGAAACCAGAGATACAAAACGTTTAGTTTTCATTTGAGACCCTTCTTTGAATGATTTTTTTGTCTAGAAGCATTATTTCATACTCGTCAGTTTCTCAAACAACCAAAATGCAGAAAAAATGAAAAAATGTGAAGCGAACAAAAACCAGCCTTGTAAAGAAAAATCCCTCTAAATTAAATCGTATAATCAGTGGGACTAAATATTCAGAGGCTTTTATGGGTAAACCAACAGATGAGCAAAGGGTCATCATTGAAAATGCAAACGCAAATAATATGGTTATTGCAGCACCAGGGTCTGGGAAGTCATTTACGATGATCGAGGCTGTGATCTCAATCCTCAGGCAGTTCCCATATGCCAAGGTTGGAATGGTCACATTTACTCGCGCTGCAACAAATTCATTGGCTGAAAAGCTGAAAAGTCGGTTAAGTAAAAAAGACCAGGATAGGGTGCTGGTAAATACTTTCCACGGCTTTATCCGGATGCAACTGGACATGGTCAACTGGAAGGGCAAGATGCTGATTAGCTCGGCACAGCGTTCTGTAATTCATCGTGCGTTAAAGGAGTCAGGCGCGCCTTTCCGTTACCCGGAAGCTGAATTTGCTATTGATGCGATTGGAAGGGAAATGGATACAGACATCATTTCAGTTCGCCATACGCGTCAACAAATCCACTTGTTCAACACATACCAGGCAATATGTCAGAAAGACCACGTAGCTGACTTAAATGCACTCTCACGTTTTGTCGTGGGCCAGATGCACTCAGGAAAAATGCAGCCACTAAATTTGACGCATTTAGTTGTAGATGAGGTGCAAGACACCGACTCGATTCAGTATGCCTGGATCGCACTACATACAAGGGGTGGTGTTAACACGAGCATCGTAGGGGATGATGATCAGGCAATCTATTCTTTCAGGGCCTCCGGCGGGGTAAAAATATTCCAGCAATTTGAAAAACAATTCAGGCCAAACATATTTTATCTAAATACCTGTTTCAGGTGTGAACCAGAAATTCTTAAGGTTGCAGGGGCATTGATTGAAAAAAATGTTTACAGATACGTTAAGGATCTGCGTTCAGCTAAAAGTGGTGGTGGAAAAGTTAATTTCCGCTCATATGTTGATATGGATGAACAGATTCAAGGCATCCTCAATCTAATTAACCAAGACCCAAATGGCTGGGCAATCCTTAGCAGAGGTAATGCACATCTTGATCAGCTTGAAAGCCTCATAGAGCAGCCGGTTCTTCGTTATGGAGGCAAGTCCTTTTGGGATGAGAAAGAGACGAGCGACGTACTGCATCTGATGGCTTTCTTTCGGCAGTCCAACGATGTTCGATTAATGAAGAGGGTGCTGGCGCTTTTCGGTGAAAATGAAGAAGTTTTGGATCAAACAGCATTTAGCATGAAAGGGAGAAAAGTAACTTTTGGTGAACTGAGCATCCCAGATGCAAGTTCCCTGGAAACAAGAACACTTCACTCAAACTTCACCCGGTTTACACAGGAGACTCGGGATAAAGTTGAAATCGAAAAGCGCTTCGCAAATCTGATTAAATGGATGGAATTGTCATCAATAAAAATGAGGACTCAGAAAGGTTCACCTTCACTGACACGAATTGCGTTAGATACCTGTAAGCAATGGGCTGAGAAAAATGGCTGGCAAAACATGATAAATCGAGCTGCGGCGATGTGTTTGGGGCCTAAAAAGAAGGATGAGGAATATACGCCGGATAAAGTAGTTTTATCGACATTGCATGGTTCGAAGGGGCTAGAATGGAAAAAAGTCATTATTATGAGTTGCAATGCTGACCAGATCCCAAGCAAGAGATCAGTGGGGCAGGAAGCGATTGAAGAAGAGAGAAGACTTCTATTTGTAGGATTTACACGAGCAGAACAACAGCTGCATGTAATGTGGTACGGTGATCCGTCCTTCTTTTTAAGCGAATGCGCCGAAGAAAAATTGAAAGAGGCAGCGAATATGAGAATAGAATCAAATTTAACAGAAGAATTTTCCAATCAGTATTTACAATAATGACTCTATGTTGTATAAGAATATTGAGCTTTGTATTATCGCTCCCACATTTCAAGTAACTGACAAAAGTTACTTTGCGCATTAAGCGCGGATTCAGCCGTGAAAAGCGGCCAGCTTACTTAAGCTGCAAGGCACCACCGGCAAAATGTCACCTTTGTCGCTGGTGCCTTTCCTATGCCCGTAAAAAGGCAAACCGAATTTACCAAATCGTAACTAATTTAGCTCTTGATTGAGCTATTTTCGTTGCGTACTTCTAATGCCAGAAAGTATAAATCAGGCGGTTCATAGCTTACGGGAGATGAATGACAGGCTTTGCCTTTGTGTTGGAATATTCCATTATTCCTTCCTTCTTACTATATATAGGTGACCCCAAATGTCTAAAAGCAAAGCACGCAGTAAAGCCCTTCTTCTGGCCTTCGCCGATCTGATTCCGGATATGGACAAGGCAGTTAACAAGAAGTTATTGGAATCTCTGATTATTTACTCAGGGCATGATAATGACCTTATTGTTATTTTGAATGAAGACGGACCAACTATAATTGAACTGAACTCTTTAAAATCGGTTTCTATGCTGGCCCAAAAGCTTTCAGCTTTTTCAACTTATTATCATGTAGAAATGCAGCAAATTCATGTCAATCCAATTGACTTTGAGAAGGCTTATAAGCTACTCAAAGAAGCACCTGCAATTCCCATGTTTAAAACTTTAGCTGAACTGGATAAGTTTTTAAATGAAGAGTTTGAAAAGTATGGGTTGAACACATTCCTTGATGTGGATGACCTAGATTATTCACTCGATAAATCCAGAGAGTTAAAAAATGATCAGTTGATTGCCTGGGTTTCTGAAATTATTGTGAAGCGCGATAAATTAGCATTGCGTAATCGCTTTAATGAAGTGACAAAGGCACATTATGAAACTGTAGATGCATTGTATGCAGCCGTCCGTCCCTTAATGAAAGAATTAGGTTTTCCTGATGAACTCATGCTACATACCTTTAGTGAATTGAGCGTTTTCGATTCCAAAGGCTGGGACCATGCTATCAAATCTAAAATTGAATTTCTCACAAAACGAGAAGCGCAATATTTAGATGACAAAATGAAGGCAGAAAAACGGCAGTTAACAATTGATGAACTTTTGACTCAAGTCAATAGCGCTAAAACAGCTAAAGAACCAAGACCTTTTGGTCAGACGTTTTGTTTTGCTGTTCTTGGCATGATGTCATTGATGTTCATTGTAAATAAATTTATTTAATCCTGTTAAGGGGGAACCCTGACAGGGCTTCTCTTTGATTAAAATGAGGAGAGAAGAAATGTCACATCTTGAATATGTTAATGAAGTTAAAGTGTCCGGGATAGTTATCAGTGCAATGGAGAAAGAAATGACTGACGGTAACGTTGGGTTATTAATAAAGCTCAAAAACAGAATGAAGACTGAAATTAATGGTGAAATCGCTGAGAGAGAATTTTCTATTCAAATCAAAGTGTCACCAGAAATGTATTCAGGCTGTTTCACTGGTATAAATCAAGGTGATGAGTTAATGGTCTCCGGTTATCTTGTTGTGGATATTGTCACGTTGGAAGGGAGAGAGCACCCTCTTGACTACATGAGAGTCGTTGCAACAAGTAAGTTAGCTCACATACCTAAACCCCCCAAGGGTTTTGGGCAAAGTAGCTTTAGACAGATCTGACATTTAAACCACCCTAAAGGGGAGAAATCCCTTCATGGGAGATCTCCCTTTGGAGGCCCCATGAAACAAAAAATTAGCTCGACATCATTTATTGGTAAACAAATGGATTTTTTCTCTATATTCGATTTTGAAGAAGAGGAAAATGAAATAATACCCATAGTTGAGTCTCCGCTTGAATATATAAATAATGCAATAGCCCAAAAGCAAAGCATGCAATCAGAAGAAAAACATTCTGGCCCGGAACTGGTGCCTCATGTGTCGGATGATGTTGCATTGCTAGGTCATTGTTCCAAATTACTCAACAATCAAATTCTGCATGGAATTAGTTTTGCTTCTGAAACTGATTATCTCTTCACTTTAGAAGAATACAATGCAGAATTAGGTGGTCTGGTTATCGACTGGGCTCCTGAAGATGTATATCAGTTATACGTCGTCGCAATGGAAGAGTCGTTGGAAAACGTTAAATATCTTGTCTTTACAAAATCACTCTATACAACTGATGAATTCGGAAATATCAAAGTGAATCCGCTTCTTGAAGCAGAAACACGTTGGTATATGTCGCAGTCATTTGAGCTTACATGTGCCACTCATGGTATAGATGCTATTGAGTTTAGGTCAGAGCTTAAAAAAAGCTTGTATGAATACACGCACAGTTTTGAAAGTGAAAATGTTAAATTATCTCAATATCATCAGGATAAAGAGATTATTTTGCATGATTGTAAGGAAGATATGGGATGGGATATCTTTTTCGACCGTGACTATTTATTGGCAGAAAATAAACTGGCAGTAAAATGGACTGATCGGGATATAATGGATGTCTATTCTAAAGCATTTAAATCAACAATTAATTTGTTTGAAAAACTTGTCGTAAATAACAAGTTAACATTAAGGGATACATCAGGTTGGGTTATCGTAAACCCTACATTTGAGCGCCAGTTCGAATGGATTGAATCTGAAGTATTCGAAATTGTAGGGACTCATCTTGGTTACAACGTTGATGCTATCAGAAAACAGATGGTTACAGCGTGTAAGATGACCTTCAACTAATATGCCACTGGCAAACATCTGCCAGCGGGCGGTGTTTGCATTTTACCGGAGTTTTAAAAATGACTAACGCCGCAACTATATTAGAAACCGAAAATTCATTACTGGAAGAAAATATTGGTAATCTGTTACCCGCAAATGTTATATCTACAAAAGCATATGCGAATAAGGAACAATATTACCTGGTTAAGGCCAAAGATTTGTTTGGTATTCCTGAAATGTCCGAGGATATGATAGTTCCAGTATTTAAACGTTTATCTCCACATCGTGCAAACCTGAATAAGGATTATATACCGAATGCTCGTATACTTGAGCAAGTAGTACAATTGCTCGTAAGTAACGATATAGATTTAAGTGTATGCCTGAAAGGGGAGTCTGGTTCTGGTAAGACTGAAATGGCAATGTACATTAGCCATATGCTGAATTGGCCGCTAACCATAAAGCAAATCAACAGTAATATTCGTGCTGATGAACTTGAAGGTGAGCGTAGTCTCATTAACGGAAACACCAGTTTTGTGCCCAGCGAGCTTGTAACGGCGTTTCAGGAAGGCCACCTCATTCTTCTGGATGAAGTGGACAAGATTGACCCTGATACCGCCGCGAAGCTGCATATGCCTATAGAGCGTAAGCCCTGGTCACTAGCCGCCAACGGTGGCGAAGTGGTTAATGCCAATAAGTTTACGCGGTTTATGGGTACAGCAAACACAAACATGAGTGGGGGATCTCGTAAGTTCGTTTCATCACAGCGGCAGGATGCAGCGTTTATTAAACGCTTCCTGATTGTGGAGATGGAAAGGCCTTCAGAGGTTGCATTAACCAACGTTTTGCTTAAACGCTACAATAGCCTGCCTATGCTGGTAATTGAAAAATTCGTTTCGGTAGCCGTTGCAGTAAACAACATAGGAACTGAAGACAGTGTAATGGATATTCGTCAGCTTGTGGCATGGGTTGGAACGTCGATGACGTTAAAGACCATGTCCTTACTGGATACGTTTAAAATTGCTTTTGCGTCGGCTCTGCCTGCACATGCCAGTGGTATGGTGCTGGAAGCCATCGATTTAAAACTCGGTGACGATAAGAACCGTACAATGGAGTATTACACTGCAAAAAAGTAGTTATAGATGGGACGAGTTATCAGAAGGCTGAATGCCTTGTGACAGACTTTGCTCATCTTTCGTTTTACGGTTTTTTGAGTGCAGACGGGGATGAAACTTTCGCGATTGCACAGGAAGGAAATCAATATATAGGTCTTAAGCAGCACAATAATGACTATTCATTTATTTGTTATCAAGATTGTGACAAAGATATGGAAGCCATGATTAAGGGCCTTGAATCAAAAGGATTCATGTATCAAGGAAGTATTCAATCGACGTCTGTCGAGAGTGAATTTCCTGGAATTCTTTTAACAACACTTGAGAAGTAATAATCTTAACCCTATCGGGAAATCTTTCCCGACAGGGAGGTTTTCCCATTTTTTTAATCTGGAGAAAACCTATGACTTTCAATACTTCTAAACTTAATAAAGTTTCCGCTAAGCAAATCTGTGATAACTTTGTAAAAGCACATCCTGATTTGTTGGAAGGTGCTGTTATAACAAAAATCGAAATCAGTGGTTGTCAGGGCTCTCGGCGTACCGATAAAATCGAACTGTCCTATGGCGGCGATGATATAACGGACCAGAAGAGCGTGTCTAAAAGTGAAGTTCGCTGGATAGACATAAAGGCACTGAGTTTCAAAAGCACTATCACTAGTCGAATTTCAACACTCTGTTCACGGTTGTGTATCCGCTATAGCAATATGTGGATTTTGCCTGTCGAAAGAATGGAGGAGTTTCTGGAAGAGGCACAAGAAATTGAACGTGAATTTCAAGCCGGTATCCAGAATGTGGTTGATAACTATGACACTCATATTCAGGCTGAGAAAGATCGCAGTCCGTTGATGTCAGATTTAATCGACCAGTTGAAATTAACGAAAGATGATTTTATTAAATCATTCCGGTTTAATCTGGCGCATTTCATTCCGTTTTCACCGATTAGTGTGGAGGGGGATGAAACACAGGACTTTTATCAGGAACAACTGATAATCGATTTGGCCGATGAAGCTATGAAGGTTTATGCAAAAATCAGTAAAAATGATAATTTGCGTTCCAGCACGATTGACCGATTAAAACAGATGCAAGATAAAATCATTAGCTTTATGTTCATTCATAAAGAGGCGGTTGTTCTTGCAGAAGCTATCAAGCACGTCATGAATAATTTACCCAAAGGCGCCATTTCTTCTCCCCGTGATGTTGCGGTGTTAAAGCAATGGTTCTATTTCATGAGTGATGCGTCAATGCTGAAACGTATTATTTCTGGTGAGCAGAAAGTAACAGATTGGCTGGATTCCATTACCCGGTCATTCAATATTGATTCACAGGATAATACGGCTAACTCTCAGAATGCTTTTGAGGATGATGTTTTTTCTTCAGCAAATGTGTTCAGAGAAGATCCGCTTGAAGAAGTTGAGAAAAACGCAGTAACTGCACCTTTGTCTGCTGTTGTCCCTGAAGAAGATGTTTCCCTTCAGGCCAGTGGTAGTAATAGTGCTTTTAACAGCGAACTCGAACTGAACGGCTGGTGATTTAGTCTTGTAAAAATAACCCCAGATGGGTACTTCACCATCTGGGTGAGTACCCTTTATTAATTAAAGGTACTCAAATGAAATTTGATTTGAAATCTTCACCCCGCCATATTCAACGCCTGACGAATATAGCCAGCGTGATAAGCGGTATAAGTGGTCTTAATGTTGTAATAGACAATAAGGTACATACACCTTATTTCAACAGCGAAAAGAACGTTTGTGTATTACCTAATGGTGATTATAGCGATGAGAAATTCGTCAAGCTAATTGAAGGGTTTATATGTCATGAAGCTGGACACGGTCGCTATACAGAACATGAAGTATACCGTGAAGCTTTTGTTGGGGAACTGATTAATGCAGATGGCTTCATCAGTATAGATGATAAGCTGAACGCTGAATTTCAAACCCTTAAACAAAAGAAAATCGCATATGCCCGGGCTTACCGTCTACATGGACTTATTAATCTCTTTGATGATGTCCAGATGGAAGAGAAAACGGGTATTAACTATCAGGAGGCAAAAAAGCGCCTCGCGGTAAGTTATGCCTTGATGGTTGAAGCTGGGCGAATGACGGTTGATGTTTCTTCAAGCCCTCAAAACCCTGTTCAGTTTATTGAAATGTTCCTGCTTAATACATTGCGGGTTAACGTTCTCCAGCAAGAAGGGCATAAAGAAACGCTTGATCCATTTTTCGATTATGCAAAGAAAATCCTTGAGCCTGTAATTTTAGAAGTTGATGAGATTATTCATCAGGCTCTAAGTTGCAAAAGTACGCAAAATTGCGATTCTCTGGCGCGTAAAACCTTGGCTCTTTTAGAGCGTTTACGGGATGAAGCCAAAGAGAAACAGCAAGAAGAGGATCAGAATAAAGACCCGCAAAACGACACAGACAATTCATCTGGCTCTGAGAATGAACCTGATTCCGAAACCAATGGTGACAACCAGGGTGAAGGGGATGGAGATTCCGAAGAGCAAGACGATGATGCTGGTAATGGTAAAGCACCTATGGAAGATAATGAGCCGTCAGAGCAATCTAAAGGGGATGAAGAAAGTGCTGAGAGCGGTAACGGTGAACCTGATGGAGAGCCCGAAACCGATGAATCGGCTAACCCTGACTCGTATGATGCTGACGGAACTCCTTCCCAAATCGACAGTTCCAATGGAAATCCTTCCGATGGGGAAAGTAACTTTTCTCCTGAGCAGTGGAGTATCCTTGCCAAATTGCTGGATGATTTTCTTAACAGCGATGAGGAAAGTGAAGATTTTCATGAGGCTCTTGCAAATGAAATCTCCGTAATTGCTGCCAGTGTGTCGGATGAGGTTAAAGCTGAATTTGGTGCAAATGAGTGGGATCTTCCAGATTTGCTTATTGATCTGAATGTCTACAATGAAGCATTAAATATCAGTCAGACTCTTGGGGCAGACTTATCTGTTTTACAGCAGGTAAAAATGCGTGGTCAATTTAAAACCCGTGATAGAGGCTTGTCATTCGACATTAATCGATTGATCCAGTCTCCGATGGGTGTGAGGGATGTATTCCGGTCGCAAAGCGAATCTAAAAACCGGGGCCACGTCGGCTTGGTTATTGTTCGTGATATTTCAGGTTCTATGATTCTGGATCACCGTTATATCCACGCAATTAAGACTGACCTTGCATTAACTTTGGCGATTGAAGCTAATTCAAAAATGCACGTTGCTAATGTGATTTATCCGTTTGTCGACAAAGACTTTGAAGTTATCAAAACGTTTGATGAAAACGCGGAAGAGACGCTTTCAAAATTTTCACTCGGCTGTAAAGGGAATAATACCCCAACGGGTTCCGCCTTAATGGCTGCTGTAGAATTGTTACTTGAAAGCCAGTTTGACAGGAAAATTGTTTTCCTTATTACTGATGGTTATCCGACAGAGTCTGATTACACCATTAGTGATGTTCTTACGGTAGCTGAAAGTAACGGTATTGAAATCGCTGGTGTAGGCATTAAAACTGATGAGTTAATTGGTTTTGATGAGGGCACCTTCGTAAATGTTGATGATATTTCTTTACTGCCGAATGTGGTCAGTAAATTAGTACATCAAATTCTATCTAATTAACTCTACCCAATCGGGGCAAAATGACGCCCGGTTGGGTCGTTTTGCTCCCTGAAGGATTAAGGAGCAATATATGACTCAGATAAAGACTTACCGTGTCGAGTATGAAAAAGTCGGGATGATGCATCGTGTCCGTATTTTTGGTCGCATGGGTGAAGTTGTCAAAAGTGAATTGCCAAAAGAAGTAATTCTCCGGGATGTATCTATACCGGAGGGTAATGTAAAAATGGCAACATCAATGGTTGATGGTTTTATCCAGCGTCTTGAAAATAATGGCTTCAAGTCTGAAGCGTAATTGTTAAGGGCCATTATGGCCCTTATTCTTAGATTCTGCGTTGTGGGTTTCTCCCTGTTTTCTGCATCGCAGAGGGCATTGAGAAACCCACAATGCCAGATAAGAGAGAACAAAATGACTTATGCATCACCGGCTGTTAAGCGTACACCACATGAAGTATCTGAGCACTTTATTAAAATGGTTCACGCTCGTGTTGCGGAAGCCTCTGGCTGGCGCTATGTATTCGATAGAATACCGGCATTTAAAGATGCTTGTGATAAAGCACCTAGCCAGGTTCCTTGCCCCTTCACCGGGGACGGGAAATCAAAGTTCCGTTTCCGAAAAAAAGACCTCTATACCGGTTGTGCTATTCACAATGATTTCCCTGTGAATGCATTTTGTGACGGTATTGATGTGCTGGCAGAGTATTACAAGTTGAGCAAAACCCAGACTTGTAAGAAGATCTTGACTGATTTCTTTGGTATGGATCTGTACGCTCCGTTAACTGATGCGGATCTCGAAAGTGAACGGCGTTATAAATCAACAGTTCGTGCAACCGAAACGCTTGATAGCGATGAAGTTGAAAAACGGCTGCGTAAACTTGAAGTGTTATATCACTATACAGGTGAAATCAAGCCAGGGAGTCCTGTGGGCATGTATCTCCGAAATCGTGGTCTTAAACGAATTCTGAGTAATCTGCCTAAGGATCTTGGTCTGAACAACCGACTTTACTATATGGATAAGTCACTAGAGAAACCGTCAACTTACCCGGGAATGATCGCAATTTATCGTGATACACGGGGACGTCCTCTGACAATCCATAGAACGTTCGTAGAGAAAAATGGTGATAAGGCTCGGGTAGAGAATCCGAAACTGATGATGAAACCGCCTGCCGATATGACCGGCGGCTCAATTCAGCTGTACGACCCACACTACAACTCAGGTACCCGTACCTGGACGTTAGGTGTGGCTGAAGGCATAGAAAACGCGCTGTCAGTAACTGAAGCGACTTCAACACCGTGTTGGGCTGCGAGCTCTGCCTGGTGTCTTGAAAACGTTGAAGTGCCGGATAGTCTACTGCCTCCTCCGGATGTGAAAGAAATACAGTTTTACGTCTGGGCGGATAAGGATGTTGTGAATTCAAGAAGCGCTTGCCCGGGTATGGAGTCAGCAATACGACTTCAGGCCCGAATGGAAGAGTTTTTTGCAAAGCGATATCCCACTTCAGAGCTGACAATTAAAGTCTTTGAACCAGATTTCGATATTCCTGAAGGGACGAAAGGAATCGACTGGAACGAAGTATTGAAATTAACAGGACCTGATGGCTTCCCAGTAAAATGGGCTCCTGAATGTCTTGCTCAGCTTTAAACCCGATAACTCCCCCGCCTTTTTAGGTCGGGGGGGGTTATCTCTTTAGTGTTTAATTTCATAAATACTAAACAGATAATTAGATTTCCTTCGTGAAAATCACCTGTTATTCAGGTTTTTTTTACGGCTGAGATGCTTGCTCAGTTAAATAAATGTGCGGTACATCTGGCTACGGTCGGTTGTATGACGTGGTATATCCATATAACTCAAAACCCCTGACGGGAGTATTACCGTTAGGGTGATGCTCATCGTTTAATATAAGAGAGCATTGTTATGAAAACTGAAAATCAAGACTTATTTAATAAGTTTGCTGCTGTGATTTCATCTCGTATCGTTGAGCAACCATCATCATGCTATTATCTTCATGATAGTGAAGTTGACCTTACGATTTTAAAACACAGCATAATAGATAAGGACAAAAACCTGTTGTATGTAATTCGCCCTTCAGGTACATGTTTGTTACGCTGTGATAAATATTTTTTTCCGAATTACTATCTTACCTGTCGTGGAGATTATAAAGCATTCATTTATGTGCATTTTAATCTTGCTACAGGAAAAGCGGAAGATATCACGTGGCAACAAGCTTTAGAAGTTTTGTCCAAACCGGGAAGGCCCCCATTGAGAGGTTCTCTTGGAAGATTTGATTATTTAAAACTTGTGGTTGATGATCTTCGTACCCGTGGTTATGCCGATTTTCTACCGGCATATAATCTGGATGGACTTCGTCATTTTGCAGTAAAGGATGAGCGACCATCTCTTGTCAGTTATATCGACAATGTCATAGCTCTTTGCGCATAAACATATCACATATTTTAACTACATCCCTGATGGCCAATCCCATCGGGGGGGCCCTCAGCATTTAACCTGGAGGCCTTATGAAATTAGCTACAGATCTTGTCAATGCAGTTCTGATAAAGGATGGTGTTGTACCGGTTTCCATTACTGAGATGCCTGTACAGTCTCTTGTAAATCCTTTGACACAAGTGCATCTCAGCCTGTACCTGAAAACAACGCATTTATCGCGGTTCGTCCCTGACTATGTCGAGACTCTGAAAGATTGTCCGGTATCGTATGATATCGGCCTTGAACTTCAGCAGTGTATCAGCAGTGCTGAATTGCTCTGCGAAGACATGGAATCGCTTGAATTTATCTCTGTATGGATAGAACTCTATACGTGTAATTCAAAGCAACAACGGTTTGAGGAAAGTAACTTTTCTCTTCGTTCCGAAGATATCGAGCTGGCTAAGATGCTAGCTTGTTCCCATGATCTCTTGATTAGCCAGGCTGCTTGTTTCTGGCTTTTATATTTTGATGACTTCATGAGATATGTGCGTAATAGACTCTGTACTTTACTCAGAGAAGTTTTAATACTGATTGCCGGACTGCGGAATGCATTCTTGCACCGTAATGAAGATCAGTTAATTAAGAGAGTGAAGTACGGGAATGAAATGCTGGAGGTAACTCTTAAAGCTATTGCACTATGTTCAATGGACCGGTATCTGAAATCATTTACCTCTTTACGAACAGAAGCGGCAGCTTCGGGTTTTATCAAATGTGTTAAGTCTTATATCAGTACAGGGTGGAGACATGGTTATATAGTCTGTCACTATTATCGAAATGGACAGTCTCTTGGTAAGTCATTACCACTTTTTATAAGTGAGACGTCTGAATACAGTATACAGAAACGAGTAAATCGTCTTATATCTTCCACGATATCAGGGCGAAATAAAGATTTAGGTCTTTCTGATTTCTGATTAACACTACCCATCTGGGGATTACTCCCCTGATGGGCGTAATCCCTTTTTATAACGAGAGGATTACATGAAAATTATCGAGAAAATCATTAATGCATTTCTGATGTCACGCAATCACGCTGTGAAGGTCAGCAATGTTATCTGCTTAACTGGTTGTGACGGTAAATTTACTGGTATACGCTGTGACGCCGATGTTTCATTTGATTTTCTTCATTCGTATGCTAACGCATACAGTTCAATATTTTTAGATATCCCGTTCCCTGGGTTCGAAGACCAGAACATTACGGATTGTGTTAAACGTCAGTTAGGGAAGGTGCGAACAAGTTCCTGATATGAGATCATCATATTCATCCGGAGCGCATCCCAGAGGGACATCATGAGCCATCAACTCACCTTCGCCGATAGTGAATTCAGCACTAAGCGCCGTCAGACCCGAAAAGAGATTTTCCTCTCCCGCATGGAGCAGATTCTGCCATGGCAGAATATGACCGCTGTCATCGAGCCGTTTTATCCCAAGGCGGGCAATGGCCGACGGCCCTATCCGCTGGAGACCATGCTGCGTATTCACTGCATGCAGCATTGGTACAACCTGAGCGACGGTGCCATGGAAGATGCCCTGTACGAAATCGCCTCCATGCGCCTGTTTGCCCGATTATCCCTGGATAGCGCCCTGCCGGATCGCACCACCATCATGAATTTCCGCCACCTGCTCGAGCAGCATCAACTGGCCCGTCAATTGTTCAAGACCATCAATCGCTGGCTGGCCGAAGCAGGCGTCATGATGACCCAAGGCACTTTGGTGGATGCCACCATCATTGAGGCACCCAGCTCTACCAAGAACAAAGAGCAGCAACGCGATCCGGAGATGCATCAGACCAAGAAAGGCAATCAGTGGCACTTTGGCATGAAGGCCCACATTGGTGTCGATGCCAAGAGTGGCCTGACCCACAGCCTGGTCACCACCGCGGCCAACGAGCATGACCTCAATCAGCTGGGTAATCTGCTTCATGGAGAGGAGCAATTTGTCTCAGCCGATGCCGGCTACCAAGGAGCGCCACAGCGCGAGGAGCTGGCCGAGGTGGATGTGGACTGGCTGATCGCCGAGCGTCCCGGCAGGGTAAAAACCTTGAAGCAGCATCCGCGCAAGAACAAAACGGCCATCAACATCGAATACATGAAAGCCAGCATCCGTGCCAGGGTGGAGCACCCGTTTCGCATCATCAAGCGGCAGTTCGGCTTCGTGAAAGCCAGATACAAGGGGCTGCTGAAAAACGATAACCAACTGGCGATGTTATTCACCCTGGCCAACCTGTTTCGGGTGGACCAAATGATACGTCAGTGGGAGAGATCTCAGTAAAAACCGGAAATAACGCCAGAAATGGTGGAAAAAATAGCCTAAATAGGCTGATTCGATGTGTTTGCGGGAAAAAAATCGGCCCAGATCCGCGAAATTTTAATCAACGAGTCAGCTTGGGAAGACATGACCTGCTTATTCGCACCTTCCTTAGATGTAGTGAAAAATAAGCAGAATCGGTCTTTCTTTATTGACCATATTAGATTCCCGGTTACTGTCAAGGAAGGATTCACTCTACAGCGCGGTGGTAGTTACGACGTGACTGATAGTGAATATAACAAGCAACGATTGCTGCATTTAACTCGACATGGACGTTTTGGTGAAGACTATCTCACGTACAAAGAAGGACTGAGTCCCTTCTTTTCATTTGTGAATGTAGAATTACATGAAACTATGAAGGAAGGTATTCGTTTAGCACTTGATGTTTTAAATAAGATAACAACTGACCAACCTGACCGTCTTATAAAGGACCCTAAATATCATGACTGTTACAATAGTTATAATGTTCAAATATTTTGTAAGGGGTTGCCAGTTGATATTCTGGAAACGATGATCGCACCTGACTTTTTGTCATCCGACATGTCTGGTAGTCGTCAGATCATCAAAAATGCACGCCGCTATCTTAAAGGCTTTGCCCACAGTAATCGTGTTTACATGAAGTACGGTTGGCGCTTAGCGGATATCGACACGTCTGATTATGCTAAAGTCATGTCAGATAAAGAAATGCATGCCAGAGATGATCTTAAAATGTTTTGCGGTGTCTTTGTTAAAGAGTGCTTCGCATCCGGAAAAGATGAATACGAAGCCTACCTTCAAGAAAGACAACACGCTATTCGTTACGGGTATTAAAACTTATTTTCAACTTATCTAATCCCTGAGGGAACTCTTCCCTTGGGGAGAATTCCCTCTTAACCGAGGGCAATAAAATGAAAGCTATTTATAAATTAATTGAAGCGATGCTGGTGAAGATGGGTTTTGAAGGTGCTGCGATCCAAAGTGTCAATCTGGAAACCGGAGTCATTCAGAGTCTTGTTGTGAAGGTTGATATTCCAGTCCGGACTTTAAAACCGCATTTAATGCGTTATCTGCGCGACTGGGAGCCTTTATGGGGCCCTGACGTGGATAACCATCCTGTTGCACAATATTGCTCAGGAGCTGCGTTGTTGAAGGCTGGGCCGGTCACTCTTGAAACCTTGCAGTTTGAGGTTTCAGTGTCAGCAGCTCACCTGCGTCTTGTTGATGTTGAGCCAGACTGGCTGAATGAAGGTGTGAACCGTGAAAAACTGGACTATGTCTATTATCGTTCCAGCAATGCAGACAAGGATTTAATCCTTGGTATGGTTGAAAACGGTCACAATTTCATCAGCCATCTTCATGGCCAGTTACGGTCACGCTTATCTCAGGTTCTTCCGCTTATTTTCGCAGTTACAGAAAAGGTTGCGGAAAGTTCAGTTCCACAAGTGTTAACCAGGTTCTTCAGTGTTGACCATCAAATCAATACTCAGATAGTAGTTGAACCGGTACCCGTTTCAGTTGCAGACCAGATAATTTCTGCCAACTGGGATGTGAGTAGTATTTCTGGGGCTGACAAGTTCCTGAACCATGTTAATCGTTACCTGTCGGGTAGGGTGATGAAGCGGCGCATTTACGCTGTTATTGAATCTTGCAACGATGGCCCTTTAACTCTCGACGCGAATCTAGGTTGCTTTACTTCACCTCTTCTCGTCACTGAGTACAAAATGGTTCAATCGCATTCTTCATCGCTGTACAGAAAGGCTATAAATAACTCGCTTAAGCAAATCAATTCGTATGCTCCAGAGCATTCGGATGATCTGCTTTACATGTAATTAATAAATAACCCTAAGGGAAGCTCAATCCCTTTAGGGGATGCTTCCTTTATTCTTTCAAGAGGAAGTAGATATGTTTAATGAAAACGATGATATAAATTTTGTTAGCGCCATGCTTAAAAAACAACTTGGTCTGACAGTAATTCAACAGGATATTAAACTGTTTGATAAGTCTAATTTCTTTGAACAACTCTCATTCAAAGCAGAAGTGGCGACTGATGATTTGTTATTCTATCTTGATTCATATATCGAAGAGTTGATAAAACATAAAGCGCCGTATTCTGAAACCGAAGTTCTCCGGAATAAAATCAAATACCTTTTTAAAGTATATGAAAAGTCTGGGTTTCAGAAAATAACAATTCGTGGTTATCATAATGCGCATAGCACTATGAAATTTTTCGATATAGCAACATCAATATTGGCGGCCTCAGAATCGTTGCCTGAATATGATGAATTTCAGAAAGGTCTCAGAAAGGAAATTTATCAGAATAGAATGAGTGTTGACGGGAAAGTTCTTATTGCCCGGTATGCACTGAAGCAATTTTTCCATTCTGATTTTGGCGACTTTATCTATGAGTTTGAGAAAAAAATAACAGAGTGTCTATTTAATTCTCTTCAGGTTATCAAGTCTGTTAAAAATTCATTTCATAGTTTAGGTCAATATCAATATCACCGTCGTGTAAATCATGAACTGATGTTGCATCTTGAGCTGAACACTGATGAATACCCGGCTTGCATGCCTGATCTTTACATTGGTTTCAATGAGTCTGAAGGCACGACGGGGGCGTATTGCGATGATGAAAAACTCATTCGTCTTTATACCTGCGTAAGTTCCGGACACGATGTGCCGGTTATGATGAACGTTCGTTTCACTGGCAGTGATGGGAGTGTTAAGTGTGAATCCTCGCACGGAACCTTCTCTTCTGTGGGACCTTGTGGCCGAGTACAAATCTGTGACAGAGCAGCGTTGATCCATGAAGCGATTGAAGAGTTTCGGGACGGTGTTTAACCGGTCCTCATTCTCACCTCATCGTAAAAAGTAACTTTGTTCGACTAAATGATTGCGTTCACTTTCCTGTTTAACTGGCAGGATAGAATGATTTAGAAAAACATATTTTTATCCACCCACTGGGGAAGTTGCTCCCCTATGGGGCACTTCCTTTCAATTTTCCTGAGGAAGTGAAAATGACTAATTATACTGATAATCAAAACTACGTTCGTGCAGTACTGGCAGACATTGGCATTGATTTTGATGAGACAGAGATTCATATCAATGTCTCTCACTGCCAGGGCGACGAGGTTTCTTTTTCTTGCAGTATATCAGCCAGTGAATTAAGACAGTCTGTGGACCATTATGCGGAAACGCTTAATGCTACTCAACTGGATGGACTGGATGCTAATACCCTCAAGAAGCGCCTGGTTTACTTCCTTGAGGTCTTCGACCAAGTTTCCGGTCAGTATCTGGATATCTCTGGTAAACACTACGCGACTAGCCGCTTTGAATACGATGATGTCTGTTGTGATATCCTAAGTCTTTCTGCGGATAGCACACAACCTGGTGGCTATGATCGTGAAGAATACAAAAAACTGATGGAAGTTGATGGACAGGTTTTAATCGCCCGTTTTGCACTGGAACAATTCTGGAATACGCATTTTATTGGGCTTATCAACTATGTATCAGATGAAATAACATCCGGTCTTCATGATGCTTATCGCACTTTCAGTGATATAAGCATGGCCGCTTATACATTTAGTGAGTATTCATATTCACGTCGAATTACCGACGAACTGAGTCTGCATATTTCACTTCAAGAGGACGATTTCGACGATCAATTAACCGATTGTTATATGGATGAAACAACGCTGCCGTCCGGCAAAGTAGTTTTACGTCGTAATAATGAATCGATTATTGATATTTATGAAAGTTATGCTGCAAAATCTTACTTTCATATGGTTGCTCATGTTCGAGTCCTTGATCAAGATGGTGAAGTCGTTAATGAACTTTACCAAGGGGTGAATGTATCTGAATTGACTGGTGGCCGGGTTAAAATCCATGACCGTCAGGATCTAATTTATGAAGTATTCTCCACATTACGTAAACTCATCCCCGCTACAGAGGTTAAAGTCTCCGTTGCGGCATGAGTGCTGAAGATAGTTTTATATCTTCAGTTTTTTATACTCCCAAGAAGGCACGGTTATCCGTGCCTTTTTTTATTCCTCAAATCTGTTCTTTAATCCGCTATATTTCAACGTACTCATTGACCGATATGATTAACTGCATTGCTCTCCGGTCACAGCTCTTCATAAACCATCCGTTACCTTCCGCATCAACTCCAATCCAAAATGACACTCTTTCTGCTGCTTCCTTTCCTGCTCCGGTTAGTTTCAATTTTTTGACACGTGTTTCCGTTTCCGGCCGCAATCAGTCTACATGCTGGAGACTGCATAAATAAAATTTACTTACTTTGTTTTAGTTTCGCGAAAATAGGTCTCTTATCCGAAAAATGGAACGATAGAGATTTGTATACTGTTTAAAACAAAGGAGTGACTATGCCTGCCACCATAAGTCTGAGCAATATCCCTGTGAACTCGGTCTTTTCCCACGACCAAAGCCAGTTCTCTTATCGGCATGTTGATTTCAGTATTGAGTTGCTGCTTTCTTCGGGAAGTGACTCACAGCTGGAGTATCTTTTTCTCAAACCGGCAGCTGAAGTAAAGGCCGATCTACAGCGTCGTTTAGGCCGTGGGGAACTCTTTGTGACAACAGACAGTTGCGACAATTTTAGCGAAGTCTATGGCTGTATGGGACACGATTGCTGAGGGCTTTATAAAGGCAGGCGTCCGATTTTATAACAATACGAGACACAAGCACCTAATGATGACTGAATCGTTCTATGACTGGGTTGTGTACTGCATCACGGGCGTAATAATGGCGTCGGCGCTCCTCGAAGGAAAAAGAACCCGTTTCCCGGCTGCATTTTTTTACGGAAGCATTGTGCTTCTGGTTGTTTTGATTGTGGCCGGTGGCCTGAACTGGTGGTTTTACCGGTCAAAATTCGGCTCAGTCGTCGTTATTTTTGCTGCTACAACACTGTTAATGACCCGATTCAGGATGGTCATTTATGCGCTCAGGTTTCGGTCGCTGGTTGCAGGTCTGCAATCACACGTTAACAAGGGGTTCAGGATAATCCTCGTTTTACCCGAAAATGAGGACGAGAAGATCGTATTAATGAGCATGTTGTCTAAAAAAATACCCGCAGGCGCGTTGTTTTATACCCAAACTGCTCTGGGTCCATATTCAGGGGATCTACTGCATGCATTGGGACAAAAGCATCTTATGGGCGAAGGTTACCTGCTTCTCTGTGAGCAACAACTTCCTGCCCGAACCTGGCTAAGCACTGTGGAAAACGGTGAACCAGAGACGTCTCTTGCAGTCAATTTTCATTCGATCCCTGATATGGAGTGATACCCCTATGTACAATACCGATTCACAGACCGTACCAGCTGACACCCTGTGTGAAAGCAGTTCTCAGGTGAAAATTCAGTTAAGTCGAAGTGCCTCCCGGGCGCTGACGACGGCGAAAGAAATTCTTGAAACCCGGGGACTGGAATCTGTATCAACTGAAGATCTCGTTCGGGCATGCCTCGAAGAAAATCATCCTCTCGATCTGGCCAGCATCTATCTTGAGCATCGACTAAAACAGAAGGGGACCAGCATCTGCGAATTTTAGCGTTTTGCAACCTATTGGGGAAAATCCGGAATGTGTTTAAATAGCTGTAAATAAAGCAATCTACAGGTAAATCATGAAAAGCAATCTTCATCCTTTTGGAGCGTCTGGCACGAAACGAGTACTCAAAACGGACATTGCGTTGTCGCTGCTCTGTTGGATGTTTACCAGTCCCTTTAGCAACTGGACCGAAAAATATTTTACCGGCACAGAGGTGCCTGAAGCACCGATGCCCGAGTTGGGTCAGGCACCTGAGGCTATCTTTCGATTTGTGCTTAATGATGATGGTTTTGATGTTGGTTATGACGCTGTGGGTATGGATCTCTGCTGTTTCTCTATCCCACTATCTGCAATGCCAACAGTAAATCTCGACGAAGAAGAGACGTTATCCAGGCTGACTGGCGAAATGATCCACGGCGTACTGCTTTCTCTGCCTGAGTACCTTGAGATGCCAGACAGGCTTGTCTATCAGCTAAATGATGAGGTAATGGCGTTCAATTCACACTGTGGCAACGGAATTCTCCATGGATGGACGTCAGCGCAAGAGCTGTGGCGAAACGAGATCTTGCCACGCACACCTATTTTGATGCAGCACACCTCAGTCATTCACTGAGTTCCGGGGGCTCTGGATGAAAAAGCGACTTTACCTGTTGGAATGGAAACTTTGTGAGACACGAGCCTGGTTAGGATGGATGGTTTTTTGGTTGATCATCAGTTTTATGCTGTTATCTGCGATGTTGATGACAGGGCATTTGCTAAACAAGTTTGTCCTAGCGCCCGTCTGGCTGTTTATCTGGTGCTCTCCCTGGTTATGCTTCTTGTTGAAGGTACGCGTGACCGAGATTGATAAAGGGCTGGTGAATACCCTTCAGCTCGGAGGTTTACCGGTTTGTCGGTGGAGCCGTCCTGTAGTTCCCGGCATTTGGTCTGTTGATCGAATGAACGGCCGCTACAGGCTGAACCGTATTGGCACGGATGGCCTAACGGTACATTATCCGTGGCGCTTGCATTATCAGCCTTTGTTCCTGACTCCGGATAACCAGATTTCTGATATTAACGGGGGTAAACATGAATGAAAAATATGACGCTGTAGTGAGTGCAGCTACCTCCTGTCTGTTGTATGTCCGTGAAAACGGAAGGTCAGGCCTCGGGGAATGCCCGGTGGCGTATTCGAATGAACTCATCAACAGATGGCTTAGTTCGGCTGAACGTCGTAATTTGCATTCTCGTCAGTGTTTGCGTTCGATCCGAACCATTCTGAAGCAAGCCAGAAAGTGTCGTCAGCCTGATTTTAAGAGCGTGATGCATTTGCTGGTGGAAGGTAATGGCGTTATCCCGGATGTTACAGTATCGGATTTGGGTAATGTGCAGAGTATACGAAATGAACTTATTGGACTGGGCTGGTGGGTGAAGTTCGGTGTACCGCTGGACTGGCAGCGTATCAATCTGCAACACAGGCCTGTCAGTTTTGGCCTTTTGTCCGACCTTAATCGTTGTTTCAGGCATGACGGCCAGCAGGCTGAACCTCTGCCCCTTTATACAACAGGCAATTCCGATGAACTGCGGAAGGTGTTGGAAAAGTACAGCTACCGGCTGCGTATCGCATCTTCAGAAGTGGTTGAGGATGTAACGGTGTTGCGCTGTTTTATTGAAACCGGAGTGATGAATGTCCAGTGAAAATTTACCTTTCTACCGTGATCGGATTCTGGAGCGAATTGAACAGCTCAGAGCCTTTCTGAATAACCATCAGCCGGTGATGGCGGAACTGATGACTGTGGGGGCCGTCACGCGCCACGAAGAGCGGCTGAAAGAGGTTACCCCAATTGAGGTGAGTACTATTTCTGATGCCTCTGTAGATGACATTATCCGTGTATTTCAGGATTTTTGTATCGATGACATCGATGTACTCAGCAGGAATTCAACGAAAGTAACGACCAAATATCCGGGGCTGATTATTGTTCCTGAGGGTGCCGAACTGCTGAGCAGAATTATTCGCGATATCAACGACGCCAAAACTGACTTTGCCTCAGCTATGAAAAGGGTAAATGATCAGAAACACATCCGCTTTGAGGAAGTTCACCGTAAACTTCCCGGCCTTGTGACAGTGGCGTCTACTCGCAAAATTATGTTTGTGGAGGCACGGCTTAAAAAAGTTACTTTTTGCTGGCGACTAAACCGGAACCAGGTAAAAACCAACGCCAGTGAGCTCATCGCGATGCTGGATAAGCGTCGTACGGCAGCGGTCAAATCGCCAGCGACCACTGACCTGACAGTGGTTGCGAACATCGATAGGGCGAAGGCATTACTTGAAAGAAAGGTCCTACAAGACGGGGATGCGTTACGTCTTTGTCGGACCAATACCTTCCCGGTTCCGATCGCGCATCTGTTCTCATACCGTCCTGAAGGCACGGAGCGTGGAAGTAGCAAATACGCCGAGACGGATTACAAGGTGGTGAAAGCCTCACTGCCCATTTTCGCTGTTGGACAAAAGCCAGCATTTAAAGGTCTTCAGAACTGGGTGCCTGCGTCGGATGACGCACCGTCAAATGCACGAAGGATCAACCATAGCTACACGGAGCTTGTACCCGGTGCGGATCTTGGCATTTTCATTATGAGTAAGGTCTGAGGAGAAAAGCATGCAATGGATCTCCACTACCAGCCAGAAGCTCGATGAGAGACTTTATCGTGTCTGTGTCTGGGTGAAAAAATACCACGAGGACGCTATTAACCGTGTTGTATTGACGGTGGATCTCAGTAAAGCCCGACATGACCCGGGAGAGGATAAGGTACGGTCCGAGTTACTGTGTGGCCATTACTTTCTCATGAGGAAGGAAAACAATGCGAAATCGGCGCCAGCGGATCAAAACTTTGAATTTTTACCTGACGGCCGCAACCTGAGTTGGCAGACGTCGACCCCGGGGCTTCAGCAGCTTCTGCTGAACAATAATGTACCGGAGTCCCTCAGGACCCTGGCTGATTATATTCACATACGTCTGACCAAACTGACAATGGTCCCGATGTCGGGAACCATAATGAAAGCTGCACAGGAAGACAGTATCAGCTGGGTGAAAGTGGATCTGCGATATTTCTGGCAGTATGAACTGGTTGATTCCCATCTGGGACCTGTCCAGGTGTCTCATAAGGCGCTTGTGCGTTTTGGCCGTCTGGCTAAACACGATGAAAATGCCAGCGCTATTCGTATGCTTCGCCAGCGGTTGTCATCACCATTTATTCAGGAATATGAGATGCCTGAGGAGGAGCTGAAGCGTAAGCAACAGATCATGAATACCGCCGATGTGAAAATGCTTTTTCATGCTCATTATCCGGGGCAGAAATTGCTGTTGGCCCGGTATGCCAATGGCTGGGTGCTGGTGGATTGTTTCCTGTTCCACCATATCAAACCCAAAAAGAAGGCGAAAAACAAAACCAAAGCAGGCAAATCAGAAACACAAAATATAAAAACGACGGGGAGTGAGGATCATGGAACTGGGCATTATGGTGTGCATCGTGTTGTTACTCTCACTGGCAGCGGTGTGGATCAGTAACAAGGCGGTGGGATTACTGGAAATCCATTATTTTAAGCGACCGCTGAGCATGGAATATGCGGCGTGGCTGAGGGTGATGTGTGCCGGTTTGTTGTTTATTTTTATCCAGATGGCCCCGGCATTCACGTTTCTGTATACGCTTAAGCTGGTGGCACTGTTAAACTTGGGTGTGCAAACTATGAAGCTTAACGGCGTTTATAAAATGAAACGCACAGGTATGCTGCCGCCGAAAGACGCCCTTCAGGATCTGAACCGGTTTAATCCTTTCCGTAAGAAATAACCCTCAGCAGCGCCCGCATGGGCGCTACTCATCCAGCGCTCCGCGCATGAATTGCGTCATCGCTTTTTTACCAGCTTCAATGTTACGGATATAGCGTGAAACCATCTCCGCGTTGCTCCAGTTACCCATCTCCATGATCTGCAAGAGCGTATACCCGGCATGAGCAAGTTCGATGGCACCGCCTACGCGGACGCTGTGACCGGTCCAGCATCGGGTGCCCGTTTCCTGCGGATGAAGCTCTTCCCAAAGCGCTTCAAAGGCCCGGAGTAGCGTGTTCTTACTAAGCATACCCTCATCCTCGACGGGAATGGGTTCGCCATTTCCCCCGAGCGGGGTTCGGGTAGGCAGATAGGGCATGTTATGGTTTCTCAGCAGCGCATTGATTTCGTTACCCTGGCTTCGTAAACCCCATTCAGGTGGCATATATCCGTTATCCTGAAAGTTAACGGCCTGAAAGAGATAGTCCTTCGGATGGCTGTATTGATCCCTTCCGACCATACCCATCAGCCTTCTCAGTGTGGCTGTGAGGTTAGGGGTCAGATGATAGGTGAGCAGGGTACTGACAGTGGATTTTGTCCGGTATACCGTCAAGGTAAAGCTGCCGGTCTTTTCATCCAGCACAAGGTCTTCCATCCGAATTCGCCTGATCTCCGCTGAGCGAAGCAGTGTTTCAAACCCTGTCCAAATTAGGCAAAGGTCGCGGAGTTTGCGCACCGACTGCGTCGTACTGTGTGCTTTAATCAATGCCTTTAGATCCGTCACCATGAATGGCGTAGCCTGGCGGGTAACTTTCTGCTTTCGGGCTTCAGCCTGTTCGAGGGCCGCAAGAATATAACCCACTTCAGATGTGATGATCCCAGGCTGATCGAGTGCTTTCCTTTGGATACTGTTCAGGGCATGCAGGCACCCTTTAATACTGCTTCGTGACAGTGACTTCTGAAGATGGTCTAAATAGGCCAGCAGTGGAGTTTCAGTCACCGGGAGAGAGCTGGCGGGCCAATCTTCGTTCACCTCCTTTCCTGCATTTGCCTGATACCACTCATTCCAGGAACGCAGCCAATGGAGATACGTCTTAGCCGTATGGTATTTCAGGTGAGAAAAATAGCGGATGAGGCGCATCAGTTGCTTGTCATTAACTTTAACCGTAGACAATTGTTGATGGAGATCGTTGTCTGCAAACCGTCTGGTTACTGGCTGGCTATTCATTGTGTCCACCTGAATACACTGTTTTTATTTACAGCCATTTTAGCATTGCGGTACCTGCTTATGAACAGGTTCCGGGCAACAAAAAAGTGCCGGTGTCAAGTCTTTCGCGCAAATCAAGAAGGACTTGAAACCGTATATGGGACAGTAGGTTAGCTCCTTTCGGGGCCGCTTAGAAGAAGAGCGGCGTTGTCGGCTAGGAGCGACATAGGAGCGTTGGGAGAGAAAGCCGCATCGCACTGTGTAGTGCTGGATTGCCGAGGAACGGCGGGCCTGTCGCATCATCATAGCCCAACAGGCTCGGCGGCATCCAGAATGAAGAACGCGCAGCCTGGGCTGCGCGTTCGATGGATGCCGTTGAATAGCATGCGGTGCAATCATGGCGGCTTCGGTGGTGTGCTGCGGGTCGCCGTGCCCTTCCTGAATCCTCGATCCCCCGCCATGAACGCTTCCAGCATATGCGGGATCAGCGTCGCCGCATCAACGGCCTCGCCATACGCCTGCGCGTGTAGCGCGGCGTAGCGGTCGAGGTCGGCTTTCAAGCTGGTCGGGCAAACGAAAGTCAGCTTGGTGCTCTCGGTCTTCGGCAGCGGGCCGAGCCGCAGCTTCTTGGTCGTGCTCATCGTGAAGTCCCCCGGTTGAAGAACAGCGGCTGGTACCGCCGCAGCACCAGATCCCGGTTGACGATGATGCGAACCGGCAGGCCCGGCCGTTGCGTTAAGGTCGGCTGGATGTTGAGGTTGCGCCGGGTCATCTCCTGGCCGACCTGATTGATGCTGTCCTGCGCGCTGTCGCGCCCAGCGATGATGACGCGATCACCATCCTGCCGGTTCTCCGGCGCGGCCAGCTCGGCACCGACGCCCAGCAGCGTGGTGAGTGCCGCACCGGCAAAGATGCGGCCCCAGTGGTAGTCCACATCGTCCTCCAGCCCGGCATAGCCGGCTGGGTCGGTGCCGGCCAGGTTGTCGAGCGTGAGCGAAGACGTGTCCGGCAGGATGATCCGGTTCCAGACGACTTGAACGCGGCTCTGCCCGTAGCTGACCTGGCTGTTGTATTTGCCCAGGATGCGCGAACCCTGCGGAATCAGCAGGAAGCGCCCGGAGGCTGTGTCATAGACCGGCTCCGTCACCGTGGCGATCACGTCGCCGGGCAAGTCCGACTTAATCCCCGTCACCAAGGCACCTGCGACCACCGTTCCGGCCATGACCTGATACGGCGAAGTTGGCAGGGTCAGATTGCCGGAATTACGGGTTTCAGTGGAGCCACCTTTCAAGAAAGCCTCTTTATGGTCTTGCCGGTTTTGCACCGCTGTCGGGTCAGCAGGCTGGGCCGCCGTGGAGACCGGCCCGGCCGCCAGCGGGTCAAACACCGCATTGGCGGCGAAGCCCGGCGCAGCGGCCACCTGTGTCTGCGCCACCGGCGCCGCATTCTGCCCTCCCGAGCGGAAGAACACGGACGAGGCCGCGGCCGCTTCGGCTTCTTTGCGCAGAGCATCGTTCGGGTCGTGGCCGGGGGCCGCGTAGGCGGCCGTCGCCGGCTGCTGCGACTTCACGATGGCCGGGCCAAGATCGCCCGGCAGCGGCGGCCCCAGTTCGGGAACGGCAGGCGGCAACGCCGGCGGCAGCTTGGAGTAGTCCGTCGGCAGCGCATCCAGTCCTTCAGACTTCGAGACACGATCGACGTTGTAAAGCTCGGTCTGCTCGCCCGCACCGCGCCGCTGAGGTTGCAGCGACCACATCACCGCGCCGAGCACGGCCACCGCCAGGACGCCGGCGAGGATGGCCAGCGTGCGCCGATTCAGGCGCGTGACCGGGCGCGGCTGGGCGCGAAGCGCGACCGCCTCGGGAGCGATCTTGCCCGCCGCCTGCGGCGCGGCAAGGTCGGGAGTGTCATCCTGGCTCATGGTCAGTTCCTCCGCGCAACGCCATCGGTGCGCTCGATCCGCACCACGTCGCCGCCGTCGCCGCCCAGCCGCAGTTCGGCCGCGCCGAACAGGCGATCCACGACGTAGTACGGCGCGCGGAAACGGTAGTTCACCAATTGCCCGTCGCCCTGCGCGCCGATGACAAACAGCGGCGGCAACTCGCCCTGGGCGATGCCCGCCGGAAACTGGATATAGACCTTCTCTCCATCATCGAAGGCGCGTAGCGGCTTCCACGGCGGGTTGCTGCCCGATACCGCGTAGCGGAAGCGGATCTTGTCCAGCGACAGGCCCGTATCGACAGGCGTTGTCGCCTGCGCAGCCTGCGCCTGGCGCTGCAACGCGAGCATCCGGTCTTTCGGGTAGTCCCAGGATACCGACGCCATCCATGCCTTCTCGGTCGAGGTCAGCTCCAGCAGGTAGGTGCGCCGACTGGTGGTGATGACGAGATTGGTTTTCAGGCCGGAACGGATGGGCTTGACCAGCACATTGACGCGCAGATCGGCCCCGCCGCCGCTGGACGTGTCGCCCACGATCCAGCGCACGGTATCGCCGGCGGCGACCGTCACCAGTTCCTCGCCCGGTTGAAGCGAAACCACCGTCACGCGCCCCGGCGACGCATAGACCTGATAAAGCGCGCCATCGGTGAACGGCCACACCTGAATCGCGTTGACGTAGCCCTCACGGGTAGGCGCGATACGCGCTTCTGCATTGGCACGGGAAACGCGCACCTTTTCGTCGGCCGGCTCCGGCGCAACGGGGGCCTCATCGAGTTCCGGCAGCGGCTTCAACTGCGCCGGCAGCGCCAGCGGTTCAGGGACGGCGACGACTTCGACGGGCTTGGGCGGTTCGGGCAATGGCTGGGCCAGCACCGGCTCGTCGAGCGAGATGGACGGCGGCGGCTTGCCCTGCGAGGCGCAGCCCGCGAGGGCCAGCAGCGTCAAAGGAAAAACGTAAAGGCAGAAACGAAGTTTCATGGTTTGGCTCCTTCGGAAGAATCCAGTTCGCGGCTCCATGACAGGCCGTTGACGTAGATACCCAATGGGTTCTTGCGCAAGCGCTGTTCAGTACGCGGGGTTTGCAGGACGGTCGAAAGCACGGCGTTCCAGCGTTCGGTGCCGGCGGGCGCACCGTTGACATAGCGCTGCTCTGTCCAGCGCACGTTGAAAGACGTGTCGCTGGCGCGAACCACGCTGGTGATTTGCACCGTTACCGATTCCTTGCCGATGCGGGCGAATGGGTCATTGGTGCGGGCGTAGTCGTTGAGCACCGCCGCGCCCTTGTCGGTGGTGTAGTCGTAGGCATCGAGCCAGTTCTGCCGCACCACGATGGGGTCGATGGACAGCGAGCGAACCAGCGTCACGAAGCGCGCCAGGTGGTGCGCGATCTGCGCGTCGCCGGGCCGATACGGCGTAGCGGCCTTACCTACAGCGCGCACCTGCCCGGCCTGATCGACCTCGATGACATAGGGCGTCACGATGGACTGCGCCGAGCGCCACACCAGGCCGCCGGCCATCAACAGCGCGAGCACTAGACAGCCGAAGGCCATCAGGCGCCAATTCTTCGCCTGCACGCGGGCGGAGCCGATACGGTCGTCCCACACCTGGGCGGCGGCTTGATACGGGGTGGCAGGCTGCGGCGTATCGGCGTAGCGCACCTGCGGTCGTTTGAATCGCATGGGTGTTCTCCTTGAAGGTTAGGTATCGGAATCCCGCAGGCTCGGGCCTTGCCCGGAGCCGCCGCCGTCGCCCCCGCGCAGCGTGTGGGCGGCAGTGGTCGCGGCATGGGTAGCCTGCTGGCGGCGGTGCATCCGCTTGGCCCAGGCCGGTTGCTCTTGCTTCTGCGAGCCTGCGGTGCCGTCTGCGGTCTGGCCGCGGCCAGCACCGTCGCTGCCGGCTTCTGTGCCGTTCCAGCCAGCGCGGAAGGAGTCGGCCACCTTCTGCCCAACAGCGGAAGCACCAGAGGTGACGCTGCGGCCTGCGGCTTGTGCGCCGGTCTTGGCGACATTGCCGAGGCCAGCCGCCGCGCCCTTGGCACCGCCGCCGGCCGCAGCGGAACCGGCCTGGAACGCCGATCGGGCACTGCCGGCCGCCGAAGTCGCGGCACGCGCGCCGGCACCGGCCAGCTTTGCGGCCGCCGGGGCCATTCGTGCCCCAGCCATGACGGCGCCGCCCACTCCCGTTGCGGCGGCTCCGATGGCAACGCCGGTGCCGACAGCCCCGACCGCAGCACCAGCCATCGCGCCCGCACCAAGCTGTGGCGCACCGGACACCAGGCCGGTGGCGATACCGGGGCCGAAAATGCCCAGCGCCAGCAGCGCGAGCGAGGCCAGCATCACGACCAGCGCGTGGTCGATTGATGGTTCGTCGGGATGTACCTGGAACTCGGCAAACAGCCCGGAACCAATGCCGACGATGACGGCCAGCACCAAGACCTTGATGCCTGACGACACCACGTTGCCTAGCACCTTTTCCGCGAGGAACGAGGTCTTGTTCCAGAGTGCAAACGGGATCAAGACGAAGCCGGCGAGCGTAGTCAGTTTGAACTCGATCAGCGTGATGAAAAGCTGTACGGCCAGCACGAAGAAGCAGAGGATCACCACCAGCCAGGCGATGAACAGAACCACGATAGGGTCGATGTTCACGAACACCTCGGGGAACCCAGCCATGTCCCCGATCTGTTCCAGAATCGGCGCGGCTGCGTCGATGCCGGTCTTCGCCAGCCGGCCCGGCTGAAGAAAGTTCTCCATCGTGATGGCCGAGCCGGTAGCGGTGATTCCCAAGCCGGCGAACGAGCGGAACACGATGCTCGCCAGCCAGTTGAAGTTGCCGATGATGTAGGCGAACGCGCCGACATAGAGCACCTTGCGCAGCAGCTTGGCGATCACGTCGTCGCCCTGGCCGGTGGCGTGGCTCATGGCCCAATACAGGCCAGCGATCGTCATGTCGATGACGATGAGCGTGGCGGTGAGAAATGCCACTTCGCCCTGCAATAAGCCGAAGCCCGAGTCGATGTAGCGCGAGAACGTATCGAGGAAACGGTCGATGATGGTCACGTCGTTCATGGCGAATCCTCGGGCGGAGTGAGCGGAACGGCGCCCTCTGGCAATTCATCTGCGGGCGTATCGAAGCTCGGCGGAATCGGCGGGAGTTCAGCCAGCGAGTTGTATTCATCCGGCCCGGTATGGCCGGCGAAGAAGCGCCGCCGGAAGGCTTCGGCGGCGGCGCGGCAGGCATCCTCGCCCATGGCCTGCCGGTCGACCGCGCATTGCCCGCGCAACGCCTTGAGCCGCACCGGATCTGCGGCCAGGGCGTCGGCCAGGTTCTCGGCCGGCTGCTGGCCGCACGCGGTCAGCAGCACGGCCAGCAGGACGGAAGCGCATCGCATGGCCGCCTCCGGTCAGTTGTTGTAGAAGTTGACGGACTGCGGCGTGTACGGCGTGCCGGTGCCGAGGAAGCGCCGCCGCACTTCGCGGGCGCGCTCCATAGCCGCCGCTTGCCGCGCCAGTTCCAGCGAAGCGGCCCGGTCTTGCGTGATCTGGAGCTGCTGCGCCTGGATCGACTGCTTGGCCTGCAAAGCCAGGAGCTGGTTCGTCGCCTGCATCGCTTGCAGCGCGCCGGTGGCCGACTGGCTCTGGCTCACGAGGTCGGCCAGCGCGCTTTCGTCTTGGGCGAGGTTCTGCGACACCTGCGCCTGCATCCGCATCGCGGTGTGCAGGCCGTTCAAGGTGTTCTGCCAGCGTTCGCGGGCATCCTGTGCCATGCGGTCGCCGCTGATGGTGGAGGCGTACTGTTCCGGGTACAGGCGGGCGAACGTGGCATCCATGCTCTGCACGTCGTAGGCCAAGCCGCGCGCCTCGGCGATCAGGCGCTCGGTGGTGGCGAGCGTCGAGCGCAGGCGGTTGACGATGTTGAAGTCGAGATTTGCCAGGTTCCTGGCCTGGTTCATCAACATCTGCGCCTCGTTCTGGAGCTGGTTGATCTGGTTGTTGATCTGTTCCAGCGTGCGCACGGCGGTCAGCGTGTTCTGCACGAAGTTGGACGGGTCGAACACCGTCAGCGCGGATGCGGGCTGCACGGCCAACAGCGATACCGACAGCACAGCAGCGAGTGAGACAGAGAGCAAACGGGGCTTGGTCATCATGGCGAAACCTCCAGCGGTTGAGAAGCGAGAAAGGAAGCTGCCGCCGGAGCGGACGGCAGCAGGTCGGCGGCCCAGCCGAGGCCGCGATGGCGCAGCCACGCGCCGGCGAAGCCGGGAGCGCCGGCCTGCGTCAGCACGCGGTCAATGTCGCGTTGGTCTTGAGGGGTGGATGCGCTCGCGAATGCGAGCGCGACAGGCCCCAGGTCGAGGTCGAACAGGCGATTGCCGAGGCGCGACTGGTAGTAGTAATCGCGCTTGGGCTGGGCGGTCGCCACGATCTCAATCTGGCGGCTGCTCAAGCCGAAGCCTTCGTAGATCGTGCGAATCTGCGGCTCGGTGGCCTGCGGGTTAGGTAAGAAGATCCTGCTCGCGCAGCTTTCGATGATGGCTGGCGCGATGGTCGAGTCCTTGATGTCGGCCAGCGACTGCGTGGCGAAGATGACGCTGACGTTCTTTTTTCTGAGCGTCTTGAGCCATTGCCGGATGCGGGCCGCGAAGGACGGCTCATTGAGGAACAGCCACGCTTCATCGAGGATCAACAGCGTGGGCGCGCCGTCGAAACGTTCGTCGAAGCGGGCGAACAGGTAGCGCAGCACCGCTTGCACGGCGGCCGGGCTGTGCATCAGTTCTTCCATCTCGAAGCCCTGCACGTCGGCCATGCCCAGCCGGTCGTGGTCAGCGTCCAGCAGCTTGCCGTGTGCGCCGCCCAGCACATAGGGCGCGAGCGCTTGGCGCAGCGCGTTAAACTGCAATAACACCGACAAGCCGGTCATGGTGCGCTGCTCCACCGGCGCACCGGCAAGGCTTCTCAGCGCCGACCAGATGGCAGCCTTCTCGTCCGGGCCGACCGTCACGCCTTCGTGCAGCAGCCGGCCCTCCACCCATTCGGCGGCCCAGGTGCGGTAGCCCTCGTGGGCAATTCGCGCGAGTGGCTGGAAGGCGATGCCGCCATCGGCGCCGAGGTCATAGTGCTCACCGCCAAGGCCGAAGATGGTGGCGCGCATCGAGCGGCCCATGTCGAAGGCGAAGATCCGCGAGCCGAAGTAGCGCCGGAACTGCATGGCCAAGATGGCGAGCAGCACCGACTTGCCCATGCCGGTCGGCCCGGCGACAAGGGTGTGCCCCACGTCGCCGATGTGCGTCACCAGCCGGAACGGCGTCGCGCCATCGGTGCGGGTGACGATCAGCGGCGGGCCATCGAGGTGTTCGTTCTTCTCCGGCCCAGCCCATACCGCTGACATCGGCATCATGTGCGCCAGGTTCAGCGTCGAAACGATGGGCTGACGCACGTTCGCGTATGCGTTGCCGGGGACGGACGACAGCCAGGCATCGACTGCGTTGAGGGTTTCGGGGATGGTCACGAAACCCCGGCCCTGGATGACGCGCTCCACCATGCGCAGCTTCTCGTCGGCCACGGCCGGGTCGGCGTCGAGCACCGTCACCGTGGCGGTGAGGTAGCCGAAGGCGACTTGATCGCTGCCCAGCTCCTGCAAGGCGGCATCGGCGTCGGCGGCCTTGTTGCTGGCATCGGTATCGACCAGCGGGCTTTCCTGCTGAAAGATCGTTTCGCGCAGCAGCGCGATGACGTTCTTGCGCTTGGCGAACCATTGGCGCCGCAAGCGCCCCAATTCCCGTTCCGCCTCGGCTTTGTCCAGGCACAGGAAGCGCGTACTCCAGCGATACGCAAAGCCCAGGCGGTTGAGGTCGTCCAAGATCCCCGGCCAGGTCGAGGTCGGGAAGCCTCGTACCGACACCACGCGCAGGTGCTGATCGCCCAGCATGGGCGCCAGGCCGCCGACCAGCGCGGCATCGGCAAGCAGTGCGTCGATATGGAACGGCACGTCGGGCACGCCGACGCGATAGCGCCGGGTGGAGACTGTGGCATGCAGGTAGGTCAGCGTCTGGCTATCGTCCAGCCAGGCAATCTCCGGCATCACACCATCGAGCAGGTCGAACACGCGATCGGTCTCTGCCACGAAGGAATCAAGCCGACCACGCCAGTCCACACCCTCAGTGGGCCGGTTCTCGTACAGCATCCCAGCCGCACGGGCGCGAGACTCTTGCGGCGGTAGGTGTTGCAACGTGAAGTGATAGACGCTCTCGAAATGGCCATCCGACTCCTCGAACGCCGCGCGTCGCTCCTCATCCACCAGCCAGGACAGTGGTTCGGGAAAGGAGGATTGCGGATAGCTCGATGCCCGCATCCGCTCGGCCTCGATATAGAAGGCCCAGCCAGACCCGGTACGGCGAAGCGCGTTGTTCTGCCGCGCCGACGTGGCAATCAGCTCGCCCTGTGTCGCACTGTCCAAGTCGGGGCCGCGAAACTGGAACGTGCGTTGAAACGAACCATCTTTGTTCAGCACAACGCCCGGCGCGACCAGCCCGGCCCAGGGCAGCCAGTCGGCAAGCAAGGCCGGGCGCTGACGATATTCGGCAAGGTTCAGCATGGCGTCCTCCCCTCACACGTCCAGAAGCGGGCGGTGTTTGATATGCCGCGCGAAGACCTGCATGAACTGCGGATCGACGCGCGCACCCCATACGGCCAGCGAGTGGCCGACGATCCAGAGCACCACGCCGGGAATCCACAGTTGCAGGCCCAGCCCGACGGCGGCGGCCAGCGTGCCGTTGGCAATTGCCACGGTGCGCGGCGCGCCGCCCAGCAGGATTGGCTCGGTCAGCGAGCGATGCAGCGGCACCTCGAAGCCTGGAAGGTCGCTGGCCGTACTCATACGACGGCCCCGCCGGAGAACGAGAAGAACGACAGGAAGAACGAGGAAGCGGCGAACGCGATGCTCAACCCGAACACGATCTGGATCAGCTTGCGAAAGCCGCCGCTGGTGTCGCCGAAGGCCAGCGCCAGGCCCGTGGCGATGATGATGATGACCGCGACGATGCGTGCCACCGGCCCCTGGATCGACTCCAGAATCGACTGCAAGGGCCCCTCCCACGGCATCGAGGAACCGGCGGCTTGCGCCGTTCCGGCCAGCAACAGCAGCAGCGCGGCCAGCAGCAGCCCCTGCCTCGCAGGGCGGGTGAGGCTGCGCAGCCGCGCCAGGCCGGACAGGCGAGGAAGCGGATTTACGGAAAAGCGGAAAGAATCAACGTGCGTCATGGCAGTTCTCCAAGTTGGTTGGGGGACGGGAATGTGCAGCGGCGTCGGCTGCGAGAGGAACCGGCGTCAGCTCGGGAAACGGCGTTTCCAGTGCGTCCGCCAGGCGATAGCCGGTGCCGTCGAAGCCGACGACACGGGCGATGGTTTCGACGTGGCGCTTGCGGCCGCGTCCGGCGATGTTGATGACGACGTTGACCGCCTCGGCGATCAGCGCCCGCGGCGGATTCACAGCGACTTCGAGAATCAACTGTTCGAGGCGCAGCAACGCGCCCAGCGCGGAGCCGGCATGGATGGTCGCAATGCCGCCGGGGTGGCCGGTGCCCCACACTTTGATGAGGTCGAGGGCTTCGCCGCCGCGCACCTCGCCGACGATCACGCGGTCAGGCCGCAGGCGCATCGTGGCCCGCACCAGCTCGGTCATGGTGACGACGCCGGCGCGGGTGCGCAGCGGCACATGGTCGCGGGCCGCGCATTGCAGCTCGATGGTGTCTTCGAGCACCAGCACGCGGTCGCCTGTGGCGGCGATCTCGGCCAGCAGCGCGTTCGCCAGCGTGGTCTTGCCGGTGCTGGTGCCGCCGGCGATTAGGATGTTCTGCCGCTCGCGCACGGCGCGGCGCAGGAACTCGGCCTGCCCGGCGGTCAGGATGCCGTCGGCCACGTAGCGATCCAGGCCGATGATGCTCACGGCCCGCTTGCGTAGCGCGAAGGCTGGCCCCGGGGCGGCCGGAGGCAGGATGCCCTCGAAACGCTCGCCGGTTTCCGGCAACTCGGCGGTCAAGAGCGGCTGGCCGCGATGCACCTCCGCGCCGACATGCGCGGCGACCAGGCGGATGATGCGTTCACCATCGGCCTCGGGCATCTCCACGCCCAGCGGCGAGCGACCCGACGACAGCCGATCCACCCACAGGGTGCGATCGGGGTTGAGCATGATTTCCACCACATCCGGGTCTTCGAGCGCAGCGGCGATCAGCGGCCCCATTGCAGTGCGCAGCATCTGGATGCGGCGATCCTGGGACGCTGCTGCGGATGAGCGAGGTTCGGGCTGGATCTGTGGAACGGCACTCATGACGCACGCTCCGCAGTTCGTTCATGGGCGGAGGCCATCGCTGCTGCGTCATCCATCTGCATCGGATCGGGGTGCAGTTCCTCCACCACGTCGCGCACCAGACTGCGGCCACGCAGAAGGTGGCGACCCAACTGTTCGACGAACTGCTCGAAGCGCACCTTGCCCTGGGCGCGTGCCGCATCCTGATGGGCTTCGGGCACCGGCGTGCTGACGGTCAGGAAGTAGCGGATGAACAGCGCCAGCGTTTCGATCTGGATGTTCTGGTCGCGCTCCAGGCGTTCGGTCTGCCGCGACAGTCGATCCAACCGCTTGGCAATGGCGGCCTCGCGCTGGTCGCCAGCATCGGGCGACAGCCAGGACGCCAAGGCCGCTGCGACGATGGACGACTTGGACACGCCTTTCTTGGCGGCCAGTTCGTCCAGGCGCTGGGCGTGCTCGGGCTGGATGAAAAGATTGAGGCGGTATTGGCTCATAGGTCGATTCCGTCGTTGGGGTCGAGGGAAGCCAGCCGGGCCGTGCGCTGCATGGCCGGGTCGAGCTGGCCGGGAAGCGGCAGCGCCAGGTCGTCGTCATCGAGCAGCGCCAGGTCGTTCGCATGTGCGTCCGGCTCGGGGTCGTAGGCGACGGTTTCGGAGAGTTCGGGCTGGCGGCGTGGGCCGCCGTCATCGGTGCCGCCCAGGCCATCGGCGGATGCCGAGGCCGGCGCCGCAGGTACGGCCGGGATCGCCAAGCCGCTCCAGTCGTCGGGGCGGGCTGGCGGCGCGTCGGCGTACCTCCCGGCTACGAGCGCGGGCGGTGGCAGGACGCGATTCTTGAAATTGGCGTCGGCGTAGTAGCGCAGCTTCTTCGCGCGGATCGGGGCGACGCTGGACACCATGACCACGGCGTCATCAGGTGGAAGCTGCATCACCTCGCCGGGCGTCAACAGCGGCCGTGCAGTTTCCTGACGCGACACCATCAGGTGCCCCAGCCACGGAGCGAGCCGGTGGCCGGCGTAGTTGCGCTGCGCGCGAAGCTCGGTGGCGGTGCCGAGGGTTTCTGAAATCCTTTTCGCCGTCCTTTCGTCGTTGGTGGCGAAAGTCACCCGGACATGGCAGTTGTCGAGGATGGAATGGTTCTGCCCATACGCCTTGTCGATCTGGTTCAGGCTTTGAGCGATGAGAAAGCTGCGGATGCCGTACCCGGCCATGAAGGCAAGCGCGGACTCGAAAAAATCGAGGCGGCCCAGCGCCGGAAACTCGTCCAGCATCAGCAGCAGCTTGTGCCGGCGCGCGATGCCATCGCTGCCGTCGAGCGATTCGGTCAGCCGCCGCCCGATCTGGTTCAAGATGAGCCGGATCAGCGGCTTGGTGCGGCTTATGTCGGAGGGCGGCACCACCAGATAGAGCGATACCGGGTGCTCGGCGGAAATCAGGTCGGCGATGCGCCAATCGCAGCGCGATGTGACTTCGGCCACGGTCGGGTCGCGGTACAGGCCGAGAAACGACATGGCGGTGGAGAGCACGCCCGATCGCTCGTTGTCCGACTTGTTAAGCACTTCGCGGGCAGCGGATGCGACAACCGGGTGAGGCGCATCGCCCAGGTGCTTCGTCGTCATCATCCGGTGCAGCGTCAGCTCGAACGGACACGCCGGGTCGCTGAGGAAGTTGGCGACGCCGCGCAGCGTCTTGTCCTCGCCTGCGTACAGCACATGCAGGATGGCGCCGACCAACAGCGCGTGACTGGTCTTTTCCCAATGGTTCCGGCGTTCGAGTGCGCCATCGGGATCGACAAGAATGTCGGCCACGTTCTGCACGTCGCGCACTTCGTGCGCGCCGCGCCTCACTTCCAGCAGCGGGTTGTAGGCTGCCGACTGCGCATCCGTGGGGTTGAACAGGAGGCAGTGGCTAAACCGCGAACGCCAGCCTGCGGTGAGCGTCCAGTTCTCGCCTTTGATGTCGTGAACGACGACGGATGCGGGCCAACTCAACAAGGTGGGAACGACCAGGCCCACACCCTTGCCCGAGCGCGTTGGTGCGAAGGTCAGGACGTGTTCCGGGCCTTCATGGCGGAGGTACTGGCCGCGATGCAGCCCGAGGAAAACCCCGTCGGGCTGGATCAGCCCAGCTTTGCGTATGTCTTCCGCATCGGCCCAGCGTGCCGAACCGTAGGTGGTGACAAGGCGCGCTTGCCGCGAGCGCCACACCGACATGGCGATGGCGACCACCACGGCCACCAGACCACTTCCACCCGCGATGGCCCCGCCGATATCGAAGACGTGCGGCGCGTAGGCATCAAAGAAGAACCACCACTCGAACAGCCGCCAAGGGTGATAGACCGGGGTTCCAAAGAAGTCGAACCATGGCGAGCCAAGGCGTAGTTGATAGCCCAGGGCGGCGGCTGTCCATTGCGTTGCACCCCACACGCCGGCGATCACGATGCCGAATACGGCGGCGATCTGCCCGAACAGTACGCCCTGAGCTTGCATTGACTGGCCTCCGATTTCCCTGCACTGATTCCTCGTTCAAAAGCGGCACAGGAACGTGCCGCATAGAGCGAGGATCGGTGCCGCGTGGGTGCCCGTCAAAGACCGTTTTGAGCACAACGGTCGAGGGAAAAGAAAGAATGAGCGGCGGGGCGAGTCGAAGACAAACGCCGCAAACTAAAGCACCCTATGGCGCATTTGGAGTTTCCAAGAGGTTGCCCAGAAAAAAATTCTCGCTGGGTCTCGCTCCCCTCATGAGCAGAATCTAGATATCATGGGAAAGAATTATTTATTGAAATCTGGATAAGAATGAAAGATATCAAGAGCATGGATCTCAACTTACTCAAGGCGCTGGACGTATTGTTGGACGAACGCAACGTGACACGGGCGGCAGCACGTCTTGGACTAACCCAACCGGCCTTGAGCGGCATGCTTGCGCGGCTGCGTGAAAGCTTCGGCGACCCGCTGTTCGCGCGTGCGCAGCGGGGCATCGTTCCGACGCAGCGGGCGCTAGACATAGGGATATCTGTCAAACAGGTGCTAGCGGAAATCGACGCGCTGCTCCAGCCACCTTCTTTCGACCCGGCCACCGCACAACTGACCTTCTCCATCGCCGCGACGGACTATGCGCTGCGTGCCATTGCTGTCCCATTTCTATCGGCACTCAAACAGCACGCACCGCGCGTTCGAGTCTCATTAGTGCCAGTCGAGAGCGGACTGCTACAGAACCAGCTTGAGCGCGGTCAAATCGATCTAGCCCTCCTGACGCCAGAGATCACTCCGCCAAATCTGCATGCCCGAGAGCTATTCAAGGAGCACTACGTGTGTGTCCTGCGGGAAGACCATCCAGCGGCTATGGGGCGCAAGCTGACAGTTAAGCAGTTCTGTGCTCTCGACCATGCGCTTGTTTCCTACGATGGTGGAGGTTTCCGCGGCGTCACCGACGATGCGCTAGAACAGTTGGGCAAACAACGAAGCGTCACACTGTCGGTCAAGAGCTTTCTGATCTTGCCAGACATCCTGCGTGCCAGTGACATGGTCGCGATCTTGCCGAGCCGCTTGGTCGCCGGTATGGACAAGCTGGCTATCTCCCTGCCGCCGATGAAGATACCGGGGTTCACCAAGACGGCTGCTTGGCACGAACGCACCCATCACGATCCAGCACATCGCTGGATACGAGCACTGCTGTTCACTTCCTGTGCTAACAACAAGTAGGCAAGATGGCTCTCATCGTCATGCTCAGCACAACTCTGCCTCGCACTACAAATATGCAATCAGCCGGCTCAATTGGAGACGGACCCTTTCGTAGCACCGCTGCGAGATAGCCTTGTCGGCGGATGGCAGAACCTAGACGCTGATATCAAATTATATGATTTCAAAAATAAAAAATTAGGATTTCACTTATTTCACAGGGAGGCTCATGATTGCTCTATGACCACTTGAATGACGCAGCCACCCCTGTTGCGTCATTGACATTTTGTGAAGGAGCTTCGATATGAGCAAGCAACAGAACGCCATCCTCTGGCCCGAAGGCTACACGCCGGGCTTTACTGAGAATTTCGCCTCTAATGAGATCATCGCCGCCGGCTTGAGCGCGGCCGACGTATGGCCGCTACTCGTCACACCATCGCTGTGGCCAAGCTACTACGCCAACTCGGCTAACGTGCGCTTTCATGGCGGCAAAGGCCCGGTACTGGCCGACGGCGATCGATTTTATTTCGAGACCTTCGGCTTCCCGGTAGAGGGGCAGTGCAACGAGTACGTGGCACCTGCGGATGGGCAACCCGGCCGCGTGGCCTGGCACGGCTGGTCCGGCGAGGAAGGCACAGATACGCGCCTGGATGTGCATCACGCCTGGCTGGTCGAGAACCTGGACGGCGGGCGCGTGCGCATCCTCACGCAGGAAACGCAGAAGGGCAAGCCGGCCGAGGAGCTGCACAACGCCAAACCCAACCCGATGATCAACGGCCATCAGGACTGGCTCGACAGCTTGGTCGAGACAGCGCGCAAAGCCAAGCAGGCGTAATGGTCGCTGGCCGCTTGATCCCAAGCGTCTGAACTGAGAAAACCATGATGGGAACTCCCCTCGAGATTCTGCTGGTTTTGACTTCGCAGGCAACGATGGGCGACGACCCGCGCCTGACCGGCGTGTGGTTCGAGGAACAGTCCACCCCGTACTACGCCTTGGTCGATGCAGGTGCCAATGTGGATATTGCGTCAATCGCCGGCGGCGAGATTCCGGTGGATCCTCATTCCATAGCGAGCGAAGGCATGAACCCGCCGAGCGTGGAATGCTTCCTCGATGACAAGGTGTCGATGGACAAGCTCGAAGGCTCGCTGAAGATCGACAGCATCGCCCCGGAAGGGGGTGCGGTGATGTTCCTGCCCGGCGGCCATGGCACCATGTGGGACTTACCCGGAGCGGGGCGCTCGTCAATCTGCTGTCGGGCGCTTGGGCTGACGGCAGGGTGGTCGCGGCGGCCTGCCACGGCCGAGCCGGACTGGTTAATGTCAAGGAAGCGAATGGCCAGCCGCTGGTTGCCGGCCGTCGCGTCAGCCCCTTTGCCAAACGCATGAGCCGCGAGACTGGGCTACCTGTGGCAGTGAGTTGGGGCATCGACGATCCGCGAATGGCCGAGCACGTGATCGCTGGCAGGTAGATGGGTTTGGTGATTCTTGGCCGCGCCATGCTAGCCAACCCACACTCTTTCTCCACCTTTGCAGGAGCTGAAGGTGGAGCACCCGGAATGGCTGCTCCACCGCCTTACGCGCACTGGCTCGAACTCTCCCGAGGCTGCGGCAAGCTCACCACATATAACGACTAGGAGGAGGTGACCGTGCGAGTTCCCAGAACCCGATCCAGTCTGTGTCGCAGGGTGTCCCAGTGACTACGCTATCAAAGGAGCTAGTACTCAACTCGATAACTTGAGCGTGATAACGCCCAGGATGATCAGCGCCACGCCAAGGTATCGCATCAGGGAGGTTGGGTCGCCATAGAAATGAATTCCGACTAAGAACGTTCCCGCCGCTCCGATACCCGTCCACACCGCATAAGCAGTCCCAATCGGTATCTGACGCTGAGCAAGCCATAGGAAGGCGCCGCTAATTGTCATGAAAGAGACGGCTACTGCGACCCCACTCCAACGCGATGTTGGCTCTTGCGCCATTTTCAGCCCGACCGGCCATCCGATTTCAAACAATCCAGCCAAAACAAGATAGATCCAGCCCATTGCAATTCTCCTTCAAGTTTTTCATATCCGGCATACATACTCCAGCGTGACCACCAGCTTAGAACTTCGGCGGCTCTTTAGGTGTGGTGTAGGGCACATCGCCATCTTCGTAAAAGCGCTTTCGCGTAGCCTCGGCAACCCGGTTACATAGTTGGTCGCCCAGCATAGGACGATCCAACTTGCATTGCTGGCGCAACTTTTTCAGCCGCTCAGGATTGAGCGCTAATTCATCGACCGTCGGAAGGTTGCCTTTATCTGGTTTCCCGGATGGGCTGCAGGCTGCCAGTGTCGAGGAAAGCAATATGAGAGCAATCTTCTTCATGGTTAAGTTTCCTTGGGAGATTGTGTGATGGTTTACCGCCGACTTTTGGCGTCTGGAGATTTGATCGAATGAACGCGTTCCATGAAGCGAGTCAGTATTTCTGACGGCTCGCTGGCCGGTCGTAGCAGATAGGTCGTGAGCATGGGCGAACCTCCAGTCAGCGGCCGTGCGACCACACCCTGTTCCCTGCTGGCAGTAATATGCGCACCTCCTGTGAGGCCTAGTGCAAGTCCCGCCGAAACCAGGACCATCATTAGATCGCTGGAAGTCACGCGTTCGGCAATTAGAGGCTCAATGTCCACGCGACGTAGCACCCGTTCAACTTGCCGAGCATGGCCCTCACACGCCACCGCGTCGCAGAGCACCAGCGGATACCGCAACAGCTCTTCCAGGGGAATCTGTTTGTGGGATAGCAAGGGGTGCCGTGCGGGCACAGCTACCATCAGAGGGTCACTCCACACCGGCACGGCGATGATGCCTTCGCCGACTTCATCCGATTGAGCGAAGCCGAGATCGTACAGTTCGCCACACAATCCCTTGATTTGCTGTGACAAAGGCACTTCGAAGAAGCGAACTTCCACTTCCGGCTCTTCCTGCCGGCAGAGCGCCAACAACGCAGGCAGGCGCGATGGCGTGATTCCATCAGACAATGCAATACGGAGCTGGCAATGAAAGCCATTGGCTGCGGCGTTCACACTGTCGCGCGCCTGCTGCAAAGCTGCGAAGACACGGGGTACGCTCTCAAAGAAGAGTCTGCCTGCACGAGTCAAGCGGGTGCTCCGAGTGGTTCTCGCAAATAGCGCTACGCCCAACTCCTCTTCAAGCTCTTTGATGGCGCGCGACAGCGGCGATGTCTCGATGTGGAGGCGCTCTGCGGCTCGGGCAAAGTGCAGTTCCTCTGCCACCGCTAGAAAGTAGCGCAGATGCCGAATTTCCATGTTCGCATTCCTCCTCACTTAGGCCTCACCACCTTCGCCTTGCGCCACGCTATCTAGCCTTCGCAAGCTGCTCCAGCAAGCTTCCCCGATCAAACAGGTGGGCCGGATAGTGCTTTTGCCAGCACACCCCATTGCACGGCTGTCTCGGCCCGCGTGCGGATCAGCGAAGCCTGCGCTGACATCACCCCCGCCTCAGCCTCGGCCACCACCGTGGCGTCCACTTGTCCCGCCTCAAACAGACGGCGGCTGCGATCGAGCTGACGCTCCGCGACTGCGACCCCCTCGGTCTGATGCTCCAGTGCGGCGTGCTGCGTATGCCAACCGAGGTATGCGTTCTCTACGTCCTGCAATGCACTCAACAAAGTGCGCTCGAACTCCGCGCGCGCAGCTCGGCTGCGCGCCTCTCCGGTCTCGATGCCGGCACGGATCGCGCCACCATCGAAGATCGGCAACGAAACCCCGGCCCCAAGTGAAAAAATGTTGCCGGTAATGCGCGTCCCCGCACTCTCAACGCGCTGCCGTCCGCCGCTCAGGTCCAACACCAGCTTAGGGAAGCGTTCGCCTTCGGCTGCGTTCCAGCGCGCGGTTTCGGCTGCGAACTTCGCTTCGGCGGCGCGCACGTCGGGCCGCTCACTCAGCAGGTCCGCAGGTATGCGTGTCGGTGTCCAATTGGGGGCGGCGAGTGAAGCAAGAGTCGGAGAAGCTGCAGACGCTCCGGGCGTTTGTCCCGCTAGTACATCAAGTGCATGCGTCGCCTCGCCGCGCGCACGCCGAAGTTGCTCTTGCTCCACACGCAGTGCGACGACGCCGGAGCGGGTTCGCTCGATGTCGAAGCCGGTAGCTTGTCCGGCCTCGAACTTCCGTTGTGTCAGCAAGACGAGTCGCTCGGCGGATGCCAGCCGCGCCGTGGCGAGCGCTTCGAGTTCACTGGCTTGGCGCTGCTGCACAGCCGCCGACACTGTTTCAAACGCGACCTGCCAACGCGTGGCAACCCACGCTTGTTCGGCTGCCACCGCATCCAGGCGCGCACCTTCTGCTGCCTGCGAAAGCCGCCCCGACAGGTCTGCCTCCCACGATGCAGACAACGTGGCGCGGCCATCATTGCCGATCGCAACGTTCTCTGAATAGTCGCGTCCTCGAGTTGCCTGCGTGCCCGCGGACAACGAGGGGAGCAGGGAGGCCCGTGCTCGCCGCGTGGCGGCCGAGGCCTCGTCGACGCGCGCGCGCGCAATCGACAGTTCGGTGTTGCGCTCCAGCGCCGCCCGGACTAGGACATTGAGCTGTGGATCGCCGTAGGCCGTCCACCAGTCGACGGGAAGAGTACGGCGGGATGATTTGTCCAGGATGCCTTCACCTCCCTCTTCATTTGAGAAATGGGCCGGTACATCCAGGCGAGGCGGATCGGCAGAGTGCGGAGCATGGCTGCAAGCCGCAAGAAGCATTAGCGGCGAAATCATGGCCATGAGGCGATAGCGTTCAAGAATTTGAGACATGGCAGGTCCTTGCATTCCGAAAAAGTCTTGACGGACTGTTTTACGCCTTCTACTATACCGTCTGGACTGTATATGACTCAAGCTTTTTTTGGAGCACGACCATGCCGCCTCGCGCGAAAACAAAGTTGCCCCCCCCGTCCACCGCCCATAGCAGCACCGATGCGCAGCCCGTTCTCCAGCAAGGAGCCCAGCTAACTCGCGAGCGCATCCTGCAGGCCGCTCGCGAACTGGTGCTGGAGGAAGGCGCCAGTCGTCTGACGCTGGACGCCGTCGTCGTGCGGGCCGGGTTGAGCAAAGGGGCGTTTCTCTATCATTTCAAGACCAAACGCGATTTGTTCGTGACACTGATCGACGAGATGATCCGGGCGTTCGACGCGGTACAAGCCAATCACGAGCGCAGGTTTGCCGGAGATTTGTGGCTCGCGCTCAAGCGGATTCCGATCAGCGCGGCCTCTGCAGCCTGGGCAGGAATCGGGCTACTTGGAAACTTGGGTATCGGCGCCCTCTTGCTAGGCGATCTCGCATCAGTGACGCGCTGGTCTGGCACCGCCCTCATCGCAGCAGGCATTGCCTGTCTTAGTTTCGTTTGATCAAGGAGACCCATTATGAAGAGCAAAACTGCATTGATCCGCGGCGGCATTTTTTTTTGCGTAGCAGCCGCGCTCTCTGGATGCGCGACCAACAGCATGACGCGCTCCGGATTTCTCGGCGACTACGAGAAGTTATCGCCGACACGATACGAGAACGTACTGATGTACCGCGCAGCGGGATTCGAGCCCAAGCGTTATGCCGCTGTCGTGGTGGAAGATGCGCAGATCAAGACCGCCTCGGGTCGCATCGATGGGCTCGATGACGCGCAGCAGCGTGAAGTGCTAGACCATGTGACGAGCGAACTGAAACGCCAGGAAGGCAAAAGTCCCGCCACCCCAGGTGGCACGGGACAGGTTCGGGTGCGTGTAGCGGTCACCGAACTGCAGACACCGAATCGGGCAGTCAATGCAATGACGACCCTGCTGGTTGGACCCGTGACGACGGGCGGTGCCAGCCTAGAGTTCGAAGCAGTCGATGTAAGTACGGGACGACGCGTTGCTGCCGCCAGTTGCTTCGAGCGCGGCAACGTCATTAAAGAGTTCGCCGGTTCGTACACATTGCTGGGTCATGCCAAAGCGGCGATCACGAACTGCATCGAGCGCATCGACAGCGCTTGGCGGGACACGCAGCCATGAGCAACGCTTCACAGGCTTGGCTCCGGCAGGATGCCATGGTCGGCGGTGATCACAAATGGCTGGCGGGTGGCGACTGGACGATAGAGCACTACGCCAGTCTGGCAAAATCCGTGTCCGCCGCCCGCATCAGCCATGCCGAGGGGTACGCCACTCCCTTGCTCGACTGGACGCAAGTCCAGAGACTGGACACCGCCGGCGCGGCTCTGCTGGTGGAAATTCTCGGGCCAGACTCGATACTCGACCGGCCGGAGGCAGCTCCAAATCTGTCCCCGGATCGCCTCGCCCTAATGAAAGCGCTTGCCGCCGCTGCTACCGCTCAGCAGAAGACGGACAAAGCAGCGGTGAGCGGGAATCCTCTGCTCCGCGGTCTGGGACGCATAGGCCTGACCGTGGAACAGGGCTGTCGTGCGTGTCTTGGTCTGGCCGGGTTCGTGGGTCAGATCATCGAAACATGGAGCCGTACCGTTCGTCACCCGCGTCGCTGGCGCACGACCTCGGTGATCGCTCAAATCCAGCGGTCAGCGGTGGACGCCATTCCCATCGTGGCGCTACTGAGCTTCATGGTAGGAATGGTGGTGGCGTTCCTGGGCGCAACGGTGCTGGCCAACTTCGGTGCGAGCATCTTCTCGGTGCATCTGGTCGCCTTCTCGTTCATGCGCGAGTTCGGAGTGCTGCTCCCGGCCATATTGATTGCAGGCCGTACCGCAAGCGCGTATACCGCCCAAATCGGTTCGATGAAGGCAAATGAAGAGATCGATGCGCTTCGCTCCAACGCGCTCGACCCCATCGAGTTGCTGGTGCTGCCACGCGTGCTGGCGCTTCTTGTGTCCTTGCCACTGCTCACATTAGTAGGCATCTTGGCTGGCATTGTGGGCGGCGCCACTGTATGCGCACTGAGCTTGGAGATTCCTCCTGCACAGTTCCTTGCCATCGTGCAGGAAAAAATCGAGGTGCGCCATTTTCTTGTCGGAATGAGCAAGTCCCCGCTCTTCGCGGTGATGATCGCCGCTATCGGCTGCCATGAAGGGTTCAAGGTCGCCGGTAGCGCTGAGTCGGTAGGCGACCACACGACTTCTAGTGTTGTGCAATCAATCTTCATGGTGATCCTGATCGATGCCATCGCTGCACTGTTCTTCATGGAGATGGGCTGGTGAGCGCGGTGAAGGAAGACACCGACAACGGTGTGCGACACGCTATTGAAGTGCGCGGCCTAGACAACAGGTTTGGAACCCAGCAGGTCCATCAGGACCTGGACCTGGACGTGCGACGCGGGGAAATCCTTGGCGTGGTGGGAGGATCAGGCACCGGGAAATCCGTGCTCTTGCGTAGCATCGTCGGGCTGCAGAAGCCGCATTCGGGCGTGGTCCGTATCGGGGGGCGCGACCTACTGCGAGCCCAATGGCTTGCACGCGCGCGTATGGAGCGAAGGTTCGGCATTCTGTTCCAGAAGGGCGCGTTGTATTCATCGCTGACCGTCTTGGAGAACGTCGCTCTTCCTTTAATCGAGCATGTCGGTCTGGCGCGGCCTCTTGCCGAGCGTTTGGCAAGAAGCAAGCTGGGCTTGGTGGGGTTGCCTGCCGGAGCGGGAGACAAATATCCGGCCTCGTTGTCCGGAGGCATGGTGAAACGAGCAGCACTGGCGAGAGCCTTGGCGCTTGATGCGAACATCCTGTTTCTTGACGAACCCACCGCAGGACTGGATCCAATCGGGGCTGCATCTTTCGACCAATTGATTCTGACCCTGCGCAATGCACTGGGTCTCACGGTGTTTCTGGTAACCCACGACCTCGATACGCTGTACACCATATGCGACCGTGTCGCGGTCCTGGCGAACCAGAAGGTACTCATCAACGACGGCATCGAGGCAGTCGAGCGATTCAAGCACCCGTGGATACAGGAATACTTTCACGGCCCCCGTGGCCGTGCGGCCGCACAGGCCACTGGTGCTTCCAGCCAAGAGACGCAGCCATGAAACCCTTCCGCATCTGCATCATTCTTCCGTCGCGCACGCATTGGGCTGGGCGCACGCAATATTTACACTCTGAAAACGAGGTGGTCTGATCATGGAGCCACGTGCCCATCATGTATTCATTGGTCTGTTCGTCGTGCTGCTCGGTGCGATTGGTATCGGCTTCGCGCTCTGGCTCAGCGACACACGTTCCGACCACGATTACCAGTATTACCGGATCATGTTCGATGAGCCAGTGACCGGGCTTACGCCCGGCAGCCAGGTTCAGTACAGCGGAATCACGATTGGCGAAGTCGTTGCACTTTCTCTTTCGCCGCCTGACCCAAGGCGGGCGATAGCGCGCGTGCGTATCAATGCCACCATCCCGGTCCGGCAGGATACCCGCGCTGAATTGGTCATCACGGGAATTACCGGCAACGCGGTGATCGAGTTGAGCGACGGTGGGCCAAACGTGCCATTGCTGGATCGGAAAGAGGACGAGGAACCGTTGATCCTCGCGCCACGTTCGGCGATGGCATCCCTGGTCTCCGGCGAGGGTAACAGCATGACGACACTCAACGGCATCTTGCTGCGCACGCAGGAGTTACTGTCGAAGGAGAATTTGGCTCTTGTGCACCGCAGTCTAGTGAATCTCGAACAGACTACGGGCGCGGTCGCTGACCAGAGGGCCGAGATCGCGACGTTAATCAGCAATCTGACCGAAGCAAGCAGAGAATCGACAGCTGCCGTGCGCCAAGCAAATAGCACTCTTCGCGATGCCAACCTGCTACTAAATAACGATGGTAAGCAAATCATGGTGAACACGCGTGATGCAACGGCATCCCTCGAACGCGCCGCTTTCAGGGTTGAGACGCTACTGCAAAACAATCAGGAATCGCTGAACCAAGGCATGGCCGCCACAGGCCCTGCCATGCACGAACTCCAGCAGGCGCTGGCCAATCTAAACACCGTGCTGCGCCGACTGGATCGCAATCCGGCGCAATACCTGCTCGGTGGAGAGAACATTGAGGAAACCAAGCCGTGAACACTTCCGCCAGGATGATTCCCGTCGCTGCCGCGACTATGACGCTAGTACTCGGCTTGTCCGCGTGCAGTGTGCTTCCCAAAACAGCTCCAATGGTCACCTACAAACTGCCCGACTATCACATCGCCCAGGCGGAGAGTACGCCACGCGCCGTTCCTGGACCTGGGGCGCTGCGCGTCTACGCCCCTGAGAGTAGTCGCGTCCTGGATTCGGAGCGGCTTTTCATTGCGCAGCCCGATGGTCGCTTGTCGGCTTGGCAAGGAGTGCGTTGGGCCGACCCCGCACCGGTGCTGCTACGCGACCGAATCGTCGAAGCCTTCATGCGCGATGGGCGGTCGACTTCGGTGATTACCGATAGCACGCCAATGAGCGCCGATATGGAGTTGCGCAGTACGCTACGGGCGTTCCAGCTCGAATACCGCGGCACTGAAGCGATCGCCGCGGTTCGGGTTCGGCTCGATGTGCAACTGGTCGATCCGGCCAAACGGACTGCTATTGCCAGTAGACGCTTCGAAGCAATCCAAGCTACAGGCAGCAAGCGAGAGGCAGATGTGGTGAGCGCGTTCGGTGTCGCGACGGACGTGTTGGCCGGGCAGATCGTTGAATGGGCAGTTCAGGTCGGGGCAGCGCGTTTGCGAGTTGCACCGGAATCGGCAAGCAACCATGCACCCACAGCGTCGGCGATAAGCACAGACTAGTCGCCTTAACGGAGCACAGAAGCTAGGGCCAGAACGCTGCTCGACACCTTAACTCGGTACGACAGCCTACGGCCCCTATCCAATCCCAGGACCTCGTTGCCGTCCAACCTCCCATGACACACCGCCGCCGCGTACAGTCGCGGCGATCTGCTGCCCCAGTCGTGGCTCGATTATCGGCCGCCAAGGCACCAGACTGAACCCCATGCCGTCATCGAGCAGCGCATAGCGACCGCTGGCGAGAATGACCGAGCGCCGGTAGATGCCGGCTACGCGCTGCCCGTCTGTGACGTGCCGATGCTCCAACCCACTATCGGCGGCAATGTGCTGGGCGGCCTGCGCCAGCTCCCGATTGCGCAGCGTTTCCAGCAGATTCCGGGAGAGAATCACCCGCTGCCCACGCCGCTGGGCCAGCCCCTGTTCTTCGAGGAAGTCGGCGCGCTGCTGCAAGGCTTGCTTGGCATCGCCACCAAAGCCCAGGTCGCCCAATCCCCGGCCGCCGCCGATCAGTTGCTGGTCGAGCCAGGTGGCGCCGATCACGCGGGCCTGCCGCTCGATCGGCAGGTGAGATTTCAGGTCCACGGCCACGCCGCCCAGTCGCTGCGCATCGTACTGGCGCCCACGCTCGGATAGGTCGTCCGGCACTTTCCATAGCCCTTCCGCCACGCGCTCCACGATGCCGGCCCGGCGCAGGGCTTCCAGCCGTCGGACGTGGGCCGCGACGACTTCCTGCGGGTCGCGGCCGGGCTTGGCTCGGCCTTGCTCGATCGCCAGGTGATGATCGGTACGGTACAGGCCATCGCTCGCCAGTGCGGCGATGTTCTTGTCCGCCGCCCGTACCTCGGCGGAACCACGCACCTCCACCACCGCGCCGGTGGGGTAGCTCGCCAGTTCGTCGCGGGCGTTCAAAGCGACGTAGTGGGCCTTGCCGTCCACGCCGTCGATGACCAGATAGCCGCGGTCGTGCAGCTCGTCGGCCAGCCCCTTGGCGGCCACGCGGCCGACGAGGGTACGGCCGTCGTCGGCCGGCTCGAATACCGCCAGCTCGCGCGGCTGGCCGCTCATGGCGCGCTGCATGGTGCGGATGATGTCGCCACGCTCGCCCAGGGCACGCAGGGTCTTCTCAGCGTCGGCATGGATGGCCCAGGTGCTGGGCTGCACCTCGTCGGCCAGGCCGAGCCGCTGCAAGCGTTGCAGCCGGCCGATCAGTAGCAGGCGCTGGCGTTGCAACGTCGGTTCGTTGAAGCGTTCGATCCGCACCCGGTCATCCTCGCCGACCTCGCGCTGCAACGTGCGGTCGAGGCTCGTCCACCGCTCTTGCTTCACCTCGCGCTGCCAGGTCTGCTGGATCTCCAGTTCGGTGCGCGGCCCCAGCCATTCCGTCGCCAGCTCGGCGGCGCGATGGCGGAAGCCGTGGGCGATGTAGTCGCCCGCGATGACGAGGTCTCTGCCGGTATCGTCGCGTCCGCGCACGATCAGGTGCGTGTGCGGGTTGTCGGTGTTCCAGTGATCGACCGCCACCCAATCCAGCCGCGTTCCCAGGTCGGCCTCCATGCGGTTCATCAGGTGCCGGGTGTAGGTGCGCAGGTCGTCCAGCTCGGCTCCGTCTTCCGGGGAAACAATGAAACGGAAATGGTGTCGGTCGTCCTGGCAGCGTTCCTTGAAGGCATCGAGGTCGGCATGGTCGGTCTGCGGCCCGTAGGCACGGCCCGGCTCGCCGTCCCGGCCGGCACCGTCGCGCTCGATGTAGCGCAGGTGCTTGGCGAGCGACTGCGGGCTGGCGTTGCGCTGGTTGACCAGCAGCGTCTTGACGGTCACGCGCCGTGACATGGGTGTCAGCTTTGCACCTGCGAAGCGCGCTGCCGTATGGCCGCGCCCAAGCCGTGAGCCGGGCCGCTGGCCCGCGTGCTGGCCGCTCCCGCCAGCGACAGGACGGCGCACCGCCGACTTGCCGCCGCTGGCTTTGCCAGCCCGCTTGAGCACCTTGGAAACGAAGCTCTGGCCCTGGCCTTTGCCTCGGTTCTTCGGCGCGCCAGGGCGCACCCGGAAATCGTCGTCGCGGCGGTCGGTCATGGCAGCGCCCCTGGCAAGCTCCGGCGTCTCCGGGCGTGCGAAGCACGCGGACATGCCTGCATTGGCGCGGGCCTCGCGCCCCACGCGGCACGGCGGCAAAGCCGCTCCGTGCCGCGCCACCCCCATGTGCAGACAGGCCTTCGACGCGGCCCGGTGCCGCGTCCTTTTGTCTTGCCTTCCGCCTTTGCCCCTCGCTCCCGCTCCGGGCATCGGCGGCCCGGCGGCGCTGCTGCACCAGCAGCCAGCCCGCCGGCGAACACGCCAATGGCCGCAGGCCAGGCGCGTTCGAGGCAAGACGCCTGCACGTTGGACGGCTGCGCCGAAGGCAGCGCGAAGTGCGGTGCGAATGCACCCGCACTGCACGTGCGATGACAAGGCGACGAACAGTAGAACGACATGCCCGATGGCACGATGAGAGGCGCGGCAAAGTGCAGCGAATCGGCGGCCATCATGGACGTGTCTCCAGCCAGATCGGATGCGCAACGCCGATCGCGGTGGATGCACTGACCGGCCCGAAATAGCGGCTGTCGAACGACGCTGGGTTGGTCACGCTCAAGAGGAACAGTTCGCCCGGTTCGAGACGGCGGCAAAGCTGCAAGGATGGCAGCGGTCGGCCCTGCCGGTCGGCAGGCAGGGCGGCGGCCACCGGCACGCCGTCGATGCGAACCTGGCCGGCGACGATGCAGACGTGTTGTGGCGCGACTGCGCCCACACGTTTGAGCAGCGGAACGCGGGTCGGTAGGTAACTGCGCTGCGCAGCCAGCATGGCGGCCCTGTCGGGCAGCGGCACCAGCACGATGCTGTCCACGGACAGCGGACGTGGCCGCGAGGCGGTGCGCGGGTCGAACGGTTCGATGCGATACCAACCGACCGCCACGCTGTCGGACGGGTTGTAGGCCATTCGCGGCAGGGGCTGCACGAACGCAGCCCAGGCCAGCGCAGCGAGGCCGACGGTGGCGAAGCCTGCCAGCACGAGGCGAGTGCGCAGGCGCGAGCGAGGATGCGGCACGGGGCCGGTCGTGGAAATCGTGGTCATGGCAATGCCCTCCCTGCCAGCCAGGCGGCGTGCCGTTCTGTGGTGTATGTGGGTAACGCCGAGCGCGCTGCGAGCCGGTTCGCGAGCGTGCGCCAGTACGCGGGCGATGTGTCTGCGGCTGCGATGCCCAGCGCCTCGATGTCGTCGATGCGTTCCAGCACGGCGCGAACGTTGGCATCGCCTTCGGCGTGCAACAGCAGACGCGCGCCCGGCTGCACGCCGGGGATGCGTTGCACGGCGTCCAGCGGCGTGGCGGTCTGCATCACCATGAGCTGCCAGCGGATCGTGCCGTAGTCGTTGGCCTGCCAACGGATGCGGCACAGAACCGCGTTCGGCAGGAACACGGCGCAGCGCCGCCAGCGGTCGAGCTGGAGCGTGCGCGCCGGTTCGCCGAAGCGCAGGTAGAGCTTGAAGCGGGGTTCGATGTAGGTCAGCGCCACGCGCGTCAGCGGCACGTTGCCGGCCTGGCCGGCGAGTGTCGAAGGCGCCGGCGGCGGTGCAGCCGTGGGCGCACTTGCTTTGGGGGTGTGGGCGGTCGAAGCGGATGCGTTCACGGCGTGCCCTCCGGGGGAAACTCCCGCTCCAGCAGGCTGCGCAGCAGTTCGGCTACGGTCACGCCTCGCGTGAAGGCCGACACCTTGATGCGCGCCCGCATGGCGGGCGTGATGTCAAGCGTCAGTCGAGCGGTGTAGAGGTCGCCTTTCTGCAAGGCATCTGCGTCGCCCTGGCGAATCCACGCTTCGGCGTGCGGATTCGCTGGGGGACGTACACCGATGCCGACGCGCTTGCTGCGTGGTGATGGCTTTCCAGTCATGTCGGCCACCGCAGCAGTTCGTCGGTGAGCGCGGCGATCTCGCGGGCAGCGGCGCTGTCGGGCGCGGTTTCGCGGGCGAGCCGGCCAGCGGCTACGCTGTCGGCAAAGACGATGCGCTGGTGGATCTCCGAGCGCAGCGCGGGCAGCGGCTGTTCGGCCAGCGATTGCCGTGCCTCCCTGCCGATGATGGTGGTGCTGACGCGCCGGTTGATGACGAAGGCCGCGCGTAGCGCTGGCCGGAACACCTGTGCTTCGCGGATCAGTGCGACCATCTCGGCAGAAGCCCATACGTCGTAGGGGCTGGGCTGCACGGGGATCAGCACGCGCTCGGCCGCCAGCAGCGCGGAGCGCGCGAGGGCGGCGATGCGCGGCGGGCCGTCGATGATGATGTGATCGGCCCGCCTGGCGAGTTCTGGCGCTTCCTGATGCAGCGTTTCGCGGGCAAGGCCCACGGCGCTGAACAGACGGGGCAGGCCCTGCTGGCTACGCCGCTGCGTCCAGTCGAGCGATGACCCCTGCGGGTCGGCATCCAGCAGGATGACATGCAGGCCGCGCATCGCCAGTTCGCCGGCGATGTGCGTGGCGAGCGTGGTCTTGCCGACGCCGCCTTTCTGGTTGAGAAACGCGAAGATCATGGCGCGGCCCTCCGAGCTGGAAAGCCGGCCTGGGCGTGCCATTTCGTGGTTGTCCACCGAAACGGCGCGCTTCTACTAAAAGTTATGTATTTCTTGTTAGGTAAGTTAGAGGGAACGCAAACCCGCGCCGTTGTTGGCTTTCCGGCGTTTTCGTACTCCTGATAGCACGAGGGTCGTACTCCTGATAGCACGATACCCGGTACTCCTGATAGCACGAGGCCGTCCACAGGTTCTCCCGCAGTTATCCCCGTGCCGCGTGCGGCACGGGCCGGAAGGTCAGCAGCTCGGTGTTGTCGTCCGGCATCCGCTCGATGCCGAGGACGTAGCCGGGCAACGACTGCCGCGCCACCAGGGCGCGCACGTCGTAGGCGAAGTCCGAGAAGCGGGCCGCGCTGCCGGATTTGCGGTACAGGTGTCGGAAGTCGAATTGCCAGCCGTGCTCCTGCCGCCCGCCATGCTTGCGCACCAGGCGGTACAGCCAGCGTTCGATACCGCCTTTCAAGCGGAAATAGGCCGGGTCGATGGTCAGCACCAGGGCGGCGTCGAGCACGCCGGCATAGAACCAGTCCGGCAAGATCAGCTCGATGCCCAGCGGGGTGCCGCTGGCGTCGGCGAGTTCCTTCCACTCGTTGATCCACGAGAAGCGATGCAAGCGCCTTCCCGTGGTTTCGCGGATGGACGTGGCCACCGTGGTCGATTGCAGCCGGTCGAGGGCGGCCTTCAGGCGCTGGTAGTCGTTGAGGGACGTGCCGCGCCCGATGAAGCGCAAAATCTCGTAAGGCGTGGCGCGTATCCAGCGCGACGGGCGCAGGCCCGCGTCGCGCGCCTCCACGATCTGCGAGGCGGCCCATATCAGCACGTCGGCATCCCATATCGTTGCGATGCCGTGCTCCTGCGTGCCTTCCACGCGAATGGTGACGTTCCCGCTGCGGAAGTCGATCGGCGCCGTGCGCCGCGACTTGGCAAGCGAGAAGAACGGAAAGGCCATCAAGTCCTGGGAATCGCGTGGCGCCATGTCGCCCGGCAGCGCTCGGAACAGATCGAGCTGTTCGCGCTGCGGCAAGGCTTGCCCTGGCGGGCTGGACATGGCGAAGGCCACCCACGCGCCGACGATCAGCGGCCATCACGGTAGTCGCCCGCGTGGCGCTCGGCGTATTCGGGATCGGACGTGGCCTCGTAGCTGCGCTGGTCGGCCCAGGCATCGAGGTCGGACACCGCGTACATGACGCGGCGGCCGAACTTGCGGAACTTGGGGCCGCCGCCGATCACCCGCTGCTTCTCCAGCGTGCGCGGCGACAGCCGCAGGTAGTCGGCGGCTTCGTCGTTTGTCAGGTAGCGTTGAGGCTGCGAGGTCGCAGTGACGGCAGCGGCGGCAGGCCGCGAGGGAGCAGGTCGCATGGGATGTACCTCCATCAAGCCCGGCCACACCACGCGGCCGGATAGAGGCACTCTCAAGAAAGCAAGGCTTCTTGCTAAGGGACGATTCGCACGGGTCGAGAAACGTCCCCCCTAATGCGACGGGAACATTGGAAGCTGCGCTAGTCGGCGGTAGCCGCCGTGCATCAGCTCATCGCCGCGGCGTACCAGCCGCCGCACGCGGGCACGCAATGCACTGTCTTTGTGCCAGTCGGCCGCGACGGCATCCGCGCCGAACAGACCTTCGGCCACTTCGCGCAAAGAGGCTCCCGCGAGGGTCGCGTCGAGCGCTTGCAAGGTATGCAGTTCCAGCAGCGCGGCGGGCGTGGGGCGAGAGCGGGCTGTTGCCACAGGCGCGGCCACGGTTGCGGCAGATAGCGCATCCAGCTTCGCAGCGAGCGTGCGGTAGCGCGCACAGGGCGTGGCGCAGGCGCGTGTGGCGTAGAGATAGGCCGAGCCATCTTCTAGGTCGGGTGCGAGTGCGAGCCGAACGCAGCAGCCTGGCCAATGCGATACAAGCACCAGGCGCTTGCCGTCGTGGGTCAGTTGCTTGCGCCCAGGAATGCGCCAGAACTCGAAGGTATGCGCATCGGGTGGTGGGTCGGCGTCGGGGTATAGCTGCACCACGCCGTCGTGATCGGGGAACCAAGCAGGATGTGCATCGCGCGCATCCAGGCCGGGATCTTCCAGCAGGCGCAGGCCCCAGGCCTGCGCCGCATCTGGCTTGCGACGCCGGCGTAGCCAGTCGCGCCGGTAGCTTGCATTCCTGCGCAAATACTCCCAAGCCAGCGCTGGGCCATCGAGGTGCAGCGTGTAGAGATACGCGGCCGTGGGATACCAGTGTTGGCTGCTGCGGTCAGTCATGGCGAAACCTCCCTGTTTCTGGGAACGTCGCCACAATTCCGCTGTGCGGGAGCTATCGAATCGCCATCAAGTGGTCATCAAACTCGGGTTACGCTTTAACTGCTGGTGTCAAGACAGATTCGCTCCAGTGCATTGCCGAAATCGTCTAAATGCGACGACTGCACCGCCCGGAAATGGGGTGCAGCATTGAACACCGTGCCGAATCTCGCGCCTGGCATCATGACTGTTTTGGTCAGGAGCGCACCACCCTGGTGCAAGCATGCGGATCAAGACTTGCCAGGTCTTGGCTAAGACCGAAATAGTCACAATGCGATACTTTTTGCCTGGTCGCGCTGGAATGCGTCAATCGGTGATCGAACCGTTTTCCTGAGCCAGTCGAACGTATTCCGACAGCGGCCGCGTCGGCTGGAAGTACCGATCTCGTATCACGGGCTGCTTGAGCGGCCCGACGATGGACGCCAGATCGGACAGCTTCACCGTCGCCAGGGCAGGCATCCCGATCCCGAGGTCGATCAGGCCGTAGGCCGTATCGCCATCGGTCGGATCGAGCGCGGCCAATAGCCAGGTCGCATGTGCGTCCGGTGTGAACAGGCGCACCACGGGCAGCGGGTCACATTCCTGGCCTGCGGCGCGGGTGAGGCCGTGGGCCAGTAGGTGCACCCGGTCTTCCTCGGTGACAAGCGTGGTCAAGGCCGCGCCCCTTCCACGAACACACGCAATCGCCGAGGCGCATCTGTGCCTGCGGACGGATGCACGTATGCGCAAGCGCACGAAGCCGCAAAAGCGGAGAGGCACGAAGGCGTATTGGTGGAAGTCAGGAAAGACACGGACGCGGTTCCCTGGGTCTGAGGAAATCCGCAGATGCGGATCTCCGTAAAAGCACGGAAAAGGAAAACATCACCACCAAATGAACACTATAGATTGTAGTCCTATAGGGCGCAATGGGCTGTCATCTTGGTTTTTTGGGGAAACCATAGGTGGCAGCGAAGAACTCATTGGCAGCGGCGATTCGGACGGTAAGGAAGGCGCGTGGTTTGAGCCAGGAAGCGTTCTCCAACGTGTCCAGTCGCACCTACATGAGCACGCTGGAGCGCGACCTGAAAAGCCCAACCATCCAGAAGCTGGCCGATCTGTGCGAGGTCATGGAAGTGCATCCGCTCACGCTGCTCACATTGGCTTATGCCGGTGACAGCACCCGCGAAGCTGATGAATTGCTGGCACAGGTGCGCCAGGAACTCAGGGCGATATTGGAAGAGCCCGACACGCCGTAGCGCGTTGGCGTGTGGTACTGAATTGCAGCAAGCGGAGCGCGCAGCGCCGCAGGCGCGAAGGCGTGAGGGATTGAAGCCGGATGGCCGTGACGGCTTGCCGGCACGGGGCGAAGCCCGAAAGCCCGGCGGCGCTTACAGCGCCGACACGCCACACACCGCTCGTTGACACGGATTGCGAGCCACAAGGCACGCATGCAGGCCCGCGGTGACGGGCGTATCCAGCACGCGGCAGCAGCAGAAATCCTGCGCGTGCGGTGCTGCGATCAGCAGCATCGCGCCCCGCCGCAGTGGGCGGGACGCGGTAAGCGGCTGTCAGGCCGCCTTCGGCTTGTTGCGCGACCAGATCAGGTCGTGCGTGCCGTCCTCGTTCTCGATCAGGCGGGCATAGACCGTCGCCGGGAACGAAGGGTCGTCGATGGATACGGACAGGTATTCCCGCCCGGCCTCGCTGGTCTTCTTCCACGCTGCGCCGACTTCGTGGCCAGCCGCTTGCAGGTGGAAGTCGGGGGCGTTCTCGGTGTCGCCCTTGTCGTTGGGAACCAGCTTGACCTTGACGTTGAGCGTCAGGGTGCGAAGCGTGCCGGTGAAGCCGTCTTTCTCTGCGGTGAAGGTGCCGATGTTAGCCATGATGTTTCTCCTTTCGGGTTGAACAAGGTCGCGCCAGTGCGTCCTTGTTGTGATCCGGCCGGCGGGGGATGGGCTGGTCGCACCGCGCAGCGGTCGCAACAACGTGGAGAACCTGGAAGCGAAAAGAATTTGTCCCGCGAGGAATGCGCGCAGCGCAGGGGAAATTGTTTTCGCTGCAAGGTTGCGGCCATGAAGCCCAAGGCGCAGCCGCGCCACCGCCAGGATTCACAACAAGACAAGGACGCACAGGCCGCCCGCTCCCGAATGGAGACGTGGCCAACTCGGCATCCCCGCGTGACGGCTGCACCGGCTTGCGCCCTGACGCGGGCCAGGTCAATGCCCCGACGACAAGGCCAGAGCGCCCCTGCCGCAGCTCACGGCCACATACTGAGGCGTGGTGTGGAAGCTCCATAGAAGCGAGGCTGGGCGGCGTGTCGGTGAACCGTCTTTCGTGACGTACAGACAACGAACCGCCAGCGTCGGGGACGGCACGCTTTCGTGCAACCTGCCGCAGCAAGCCGGGGCGTAGCCACACCAGCCCCGCCCATTGCGGCGGGGCTCGGTCGAATCGTTGGCGGCGCGATGCGCCGCCACACTTGCTGGCTTCGTGGATTTCGCGCACGAGCGCCCTTGTGCGTGGCCCCATCGCCGCCGACCGAAGGCGGCGATGGGGCTTTTTTTTAGCAGTGAAACCGGGCGCGGCCACCGCCGCGCCCGGAGTTTTCGACCACCGGCCCCAAGGCGGCACGGCTTGGGGCCGGTGCGGCTCGTTATTTCTTGGTTTCGATGATCCACCACACGGCGCGCGGCAAGGCGCGGCCCGTGAGGGGATGCAGATCGGTCAGGTCGGCGCGGGCCGTCCAGCCACGCGGCGGACGGTAGCCGCGCACGTCGCCGTCGCCGTGCCAGCGGCGGGCGCGCACCGTGCCGGAGGCATAGGTCGCAGCCATACGGGGGCGGTTTGCGGGTTGGTGGGTCATGGCAGGCATCCTCAATATGAAGCGCCCCGGCCGGAACCGGGGCGCTATCTACGGTGCGAAGTCACGCGGCCAAAGCCTCGGCCTGCGGCTGGACATCCGCCACGGCGGCCGCTTCTTCCTGTGCTTCGGCTTCGCCATCCGCCGGCGCGTCCTGCCCGGCCTGCTGCGGGCCTTCGGTGCGGAAGATGGCGGGCATCCAGCCGGTGCCAGCGGCGAGCCGTTCGGCTTCGCTGGCAATGTCGCCCTTCTTCAACTTCGCCAGTCGGGTGACGTGCGAGGGCGCGAACCCGCCAACGGCTTCCAGAATCGCGGCCTTCGGCACATGCCGGAAGTAACCCTCATTGGTGGGCTGCCACCACGCGGCCATATCCAGCCCCACGGCCTGCGCCAGTTCCGCGCCGGGCTGGTGCGGCGTGGCGCGAGGCGTCACCACGTCCACCGTGGAAGCTAAGCACACGGCCAGCAGCCGCACCAGTTCATCCTGTGATTTCGCCAGCAGCGCGGCGAACAGTTCGGCGCTGTCCTCCGGCAAGGTTTCGCCTGCCACCTGTTGCAGTTCGCGCAGCGCCACGGCGGCGGGTGATTCCGGCCAGTCCGGGGCCATGCCTTCCAGCCGGTCTTGCACCGTGAGGCGCACGCCCAGCGGCAGGTCGTGGCCGTAGTGGCTTTCCTGCAAGACGGTCTGCACCATGCCATGCACCACGGCGGCCAGCGCGGCTTGCGGATGCCGGGCCACTTCGATTTGCAGCGCGGCGGTACGGTGCGCGCTCAACCGCTGCGCCAGTCGGTCGGACATGGTGGCGGTCTTGGGCTGCTCGTCGTCCTCGCCTTCGTCCTCGTTTGCGGCTTCGCCTTCGCTGCCGAAACCCTGCCGCAGTCGTTCCAGCGTGCGCAGCGCCTTGGCTTCGGCTTCGCGCAGCAGCCCGCGATGAATCGCGGCCTGCCCGTCGCGGTCGATGGTGACGATGGCACCGGCTGCGGCCTTCACATTGGCCGCATAGTCCAGCAAGCCTTCTTCCAGCGCCTGCAACTGCTCGCCCAGGCGTTCGCCTTCTTCCTGCAAGGCATCGGCCTTTTCTTCGTCTTCGTCGTCCAGCGCGGCATCCACGGCTTCGGCCAGTTCGTGCAGCTTGGTTTGCAGCTTCTCGATGCGCTGCGCGTCGCGCTTGTTCGGACTGCGGCGTTCCCTTGGCGCACGCTGGAAGGCTTGCAGATCGGCATGGGTCATGCCCGGCGTGGCATCCACCCACGCCCAGCCCTCGGCCTGCACCTTGGCGGCGATACCTGCCAGCTTGTCCTGCGCCAGCCGTTCCAGCAGTGCGGCATCGGTCAGATACACGCCTTTGTCGCCCTCCGCGAACAGGTCGCGGCGGATGCCACCGCCTTCCTGCTCGTAGCCGTCCAGCCCGACAAAGCGCACCAGCGGATGCCGGTAGGCGTCGATTTCGCGTTCGGTCAGACGGTCGCGCAGGTTGTGCGGGCTGCGCTGCCATGTCGGCGCATCGTAGAACGCGGCTTCCTGCGCGGCGTGGTCGTCGGTGATGGCAAGGGCCATCAACTGGTCAAGGCTCACGGCCTCGGCGCGATAGTCGGCCAGCAGGCGCGGCGAGACGTTGGCGAGTTTCAAGCGGCGCTGCACCACCAGCGGCGTGACGGAAAAATCCGCTGCGATATCCTCGATGCTGCGGCCTTCGGCCACCAGCGCGGCGAACGCCTCGAACTGGTCGGCGGGGTGCATGGCTTCGCGCTGCACGTTCTCGGTCAGGCTGGCCGTGCGTGCGGTGCCATCGGCCACCTGCAGGCAAGGCACCTCCCATTCCTTGCTGATGCGGTGCTTCTTCGCCAGCAGCTTCAACGCTGCGAGGCGACGGCCACCGGCCACGACTTCGTAATGCTCGCCGTCGGCGGCGGCAATCACGATGAGGTTTTGCAGCAGGCCGACACGCTGGATGCTGGCGGCGAGTTCGGGAATGGACATGCGCGGGGTCTTGCGCACGTTGCGGCCAGTGGGGCGCGACACCAGCCGCGACAGCGGAACCAGAATCAGGTTCTTGGTCGGGTCAGCGGCTTCCAGCGGGATAGCGGCGGCGGTGTTGATGGCGCGGGCTTCGGTTTGGGTAACGGCGTTCATGGTGATAACTCCTATCGGTTCAGGAATGCAGCAGCGAAGAAAGCGACAAGGGCTGCTGCCTGCCCCTGCCGCGTGGGGATTCAGGCTTTCAACTGGCGCATGCCATCGGCCAGCAGCCAGAGGGCGCGATTCAGTCGGATGTTTTGGTCGATGCCCTGCACCGGGCGGGTTTGCTGTCGGCGCCCGTTGGCGCTGCGGCCACGCAGCCCGCCTTGGGTCAGGTTTTCTTGGGTGCGGTTGAACACGCTCCACAGGTCGGGGCGGCGGTCGTCGAAGCGGCGCGGCATCAGGATTTGCGATTCCGTGATGGGCGCGGGCTTGTCGGGGTCGTCGTACTTGAGGGCGAGCGCGGCGCGGGCGAACACTTCGGATTCGCCATCGTCCAAGGTGATGCCGCGCATGGCATCGCGCGATTCCTTCACCCGATCGAAACCGCTCAAGACTTCGTAAGCGCCCTCAATGACCAGACCGGCCACGTCGCCTTTATGGGGCACTCGCACATCGGCCACGGTGTTGCCGCAAACAAGGCCATTGCTGCACACGAACCGGAACATTCCGGCCAGCATCTGATAGCTGCTGGTGCCGTCGTGCGAGTTCAGCAGCACGATTTCGTTGGCCTCCGCGCCGTTGATCTGGCTGGCATGGCGCAAGCGAATCATGTGTTTGGTGTGCTCGCGCTTGCCTTCGTCGCGCACGCGGGTTTGCGTCACCATGAAAGGCTGGAAGCCTTCTTTGCGAAGCTCGGTCAGCACGGCGGCGGTGGGGATATAGGCGTACCGCTGCGAACGGCTCTCGTGCGGGGCATCCGCGAAGATGGACGGGGCCACGCGGTGAATCTGGTCGTCGGACAGCGGGTAATCGCTGCGCAGCGAGGGGGAGCGGAAAGCGAAACGGGATGCGAGTTGCATGGTCTTTCTCCTGACAAAAGAGGTTTGCTGTTCACACCGCACACCGGATTTCTAGATTCGGAGCCCAGCCTTTCGGCTGTTTGGTGCGGTCGGCACGAGGAACCCGGTTGGCCCTGTTGCCACCGTCTTTCCTGAGTTCATCGCCCGCGGCCAAAGGAGCGCGCGGACGGGGGCCGTCAAGGAGCCAAGCGCAGGGTGGGTGCGGCCCGCAGGCGCAGCCGAGGACACGGCCCTGCGCGCCTTGACGGCACACGGGCGCGGGCTACGGTCGCGGGTAAGGTGATGAAGTCAGGGGAGACGGCTGGACAAGGCAACGGCCATCCCTTTGTGCTGACCGCACGCAAGCGAAGCGCGCAGGCCCGAAGCTGGAAGCCGGGCCGTAGGCGTCAGCGATGCGGAAGGCTGGCGAAGCCAGTCCCGCCAGGGATGAGCGACTAGCGAACCTGGAGCAGCGCGATCCGCGAAGCGGAGACGCAAGAGGACTCTTCGTTTACCATTTGTTTCGCAAGCTAATGATGGGAAAGCAAGAACACGGAGATCTAGAGATGATTGTCTGCATCAACCGCCTCAAACAGTTCGGAATCTTCAGCGACTTCAATGGAACGAAGATCCAAAAGTTCGGCCGGTACAACCTGGTCTATGGTTGGAATGGAACAGGCAAGTCAACGTTATCGAATCTATTCTCTTGCTTTGAGCTTCGCTCGATGGTTCCCCGCTTCAGCACGGGCCAATTTTCAGTAGTTCTGGAGGATGGCTCAACGATCACGGAATCCACACTCCACTCATCCCAATTGAATATTCATGTTTTCAATCAACGCTTCGTGCATGAGAACATTGATTGGGACAAATCCGTAAAGAGCATCCTTCTTATTGCGAAAGAGAAGATTGATGACTTGCAGAAGCTGGAGAAGCTGAAGAGCGAGCTTCAGTCGAAAAAGAAGGCTCACGACGACAAGCAAAGCGATATCAAGAAGCAGCGTGAGGCATTAGAGAAGTTCCTGACCAATGCTGCCAAGAAAATGAAGCTTGGACTTCAGGCGATTGATACGAGCGACAGTTATTACTTGAATTACGACCGCCGCAAGCTCTCCAACTTCATACAGAATAACGGCGAGACAATTATCAAGGCGGAGTCGGTTCTTCCAGATGAGAGGGTTATCGACCTTACGAATGCCGCCAAGCCAGATCAGCTTCCAAGCATTGCTTTCGCCTCAACGGCCATTGAGCCGGACTACTTTAAGAAAGCGGCGGGCCGCATCAGAGATTTGATTGGGACTACGGCGGTCAATCAAGCAATCCAGCGGCTTACCGATAACCCGGACATCCGCGAATGGGTTCAAGCAGGCTTGGAAATCCATAAAAACCACGACTCGCAATCCTGCGAGTTCTGCGGCTCTCCGTTCGCCCAGCTTCGTGCCGAGGCGCTTGCTGCCCACTTCAGCAAGGAGTTCACGGAGTTTCAGAGCCGACTTCAGAATGCGGCGACATGGATTGAATCTCAAGGCGCTCCAGCTAATCAGTTTCCCGCATCGACCGAGTTTTATAAAGAACTATCGGCCGAGGCAGAAAAGCTTCAAAAGGACTACGCAACTGCTGCTGAAAAGATCGACCAGCAAATGGACGCCTGGCGGGAAGCCCTGAAGGCCAAGATCACAGACCCTGGGAAGACAGACATTCAGATCTCGGATGTGGTTGAAGACGATGTCACCAATTTCAATGACATCCTGAAGTCGATTGTTGCTCTCGTTGGAAAGCACAACAATAAGACTTCAAATTTCAAATCTGAGACCTCAAAAAGCAAGGTGGCACTGGAGCTTCACTTTGCTGCGGCTGAGGTGCAAGAGTTTGACTATGCTGGAAGTGAGAAGAAGTGCAATGACCTTGAGTCAGAAGCAAAGAACGACCATAAGGAAATTGAAAAAATTAGTCTAGAGGTCGGAGCCATAGAAGCGGCGCTCTCGAATGAAACGGTCGGGGCAAAGGAGTTCAATGACATCCTGCATCGCTTCATTGGCCGCTCTGAGCTTTGCCTGAACTTCAATCAGAAGAAGAAAGGCTATGAGATCATCAGAAACGGGGTTGGTGAGCACGATGGGAATTTGAGCGAAGGTGAGAAGACTGCGATTGCATTTGTCTATTTCATCACGAAGCTCAAAGAAAATGGAAATAACATCAAGGATACGATCGTCGTCGTTGACGATCCGGTCTCAAGCTTTGATTCTAATCACTTGTTTCACGCCTACTCGTTTTTGAGAACGCAATGCACTGAAGCCAAGCAACTTTTTGTGCTGACTCACAACTTCACTTACTTTAAGCTAGTGAGAGACTGGTTCACTGGCACCAATAGGAATCGAGTCAAAAAAGGCAACGCCGAGAATTGCTTCTTTTATCGCCTGGATGCGCCACCTGGCTCCCCTCGTCACTCCCTACTTGTGGATGCCGACGACTCACTCAAGAACTACGGTTCCGAGTACCACTATATCTTCAAGAAGCTTTACGAATATAGGGCGCACACGACACTCAATCGAGATGAGGCGTTCTTGACCGCCAACCTCGCCCGAAAGCTTGTTGAATCGTTTTTTACCTTCAAATATCCAAGGCGGCGAAGCGACATTAGTCAATTGATGGAGGCTGGCCTAAAAGATTGCACCATCACGACACCAGAGCTTAAAGAAAAAATCTACCGCTTTATCAATAAGTATTCACATAGCGACGTTATTGAGATAACAGAGGAATCCGCAGAAAACTTGGCAGGCGAAAGCCACAGCGTCATCGGGAACATCTTCCAGTGGCTGGAAGAGGTGGACAAGAAACATTACGACGAGATGATTCAGGTTGCGACGGCCTGAGCATCAGGCCGCGAGGGCCATAGCTATGCCACCAGGCGCAGCAAAAAGGGGCCGAAGCCCCTTGGGCTAGATCAGCCCATGCTCGGCGAACGATGCCGTTTCGTTGCCCGCAACGATGATGTGATCGAGCACGCGCACGTCCACCAGACCCAACGCTTCCTTGAGCCGCTGGGTCAGCGCCCGGTCAGCCGCGCTCGGCTCGGGGTTTCCGCTCGGATGGTTGTGCGAAACGACGACCGCCGCCGCATTGAGCCGCAGCGCCTCCTTGACCACTTCGCGCGGATACACCGACGCACCGTCAATAGTGCCGTGGAACATCTCCCTGTATTCGATCAGACGATGGCGCGTATCCATGAACAGCACTACGAACACCTCATGCTCGAAGCTGGCCAACTTTGTACGCAAGTATTCCTTGACCGCCGCCGGCGAAGTGAACTCTGCTCCGCGCTGCATTTTCCGGTCAATGACCTGGCGCGCAGCTTCCAGAATGTCGTCGGCCGATGCCGGTAGATAGCGCCCGTGCGCGTCGCGCACCAGCAGACAGGAATCGAACGAGGGAAAGGACAGTTGCGACATGATCGTGCTCCGGTTGCTCGGGCGGAATTGCCCGGAACCGGCGGCAGCACGGCGCAGCGCAAGCAGTCAGGGGTCGCAGACGGCCGCCAGGACGCAAGCGCGCATGGCGCGCGCCGCCCTTGACGGCGAGAACGCCGTGATACGGTGAAGGGAACAGCAAGACCGCCCACACCCGCCCACTGCACAGAGTCGATTTTTGGCAAGCGGAGCGCGCAGGCCCGGATCAACGAGCCGGGACGGAGGCGTCAGTGATGGAAGCCCGACAGGGGCGAGACTCGCGCAGCGAAGCTCGATGCGCAGCACGACAGCGCGACGGCGGCACGCCGGGACGCCCGACTGCTTGGGACAGGACTACTCGTTGTCCGTCTTGCGCTGCTCGATTTGCAACTGCGCCCGTTGCGTTGCCTGTTGCAGCCGCTCCACCAGCACGCCCCTCGGCGGCAAGGCGGTCAGATACTCGGCAACGTGGATGCCGGACTTGTCCAGCTCCAGCAATTCGATCTGCTCGCGCTTCTTGCCGGTGCAAAGGATGATCCCGAGCGGCGAGGCTTCCTCCGGCTCCCGTTCGTGCTTGTCTAGCCACCGAAGGTAAAGCTCCATCTGCCCTTTGTAGGCCGCCTTGAAGTCACCTACCTTCAACTCCACCGCAACCAGCCGCCGCAGCTTGCGGTTGTAGAACAGAAGGTCAAGGTGGAAATCCTCGTCGTCGATCGGAATGCGCTTCTGCCGGGCGACGAATGAGAAGCCCGCGCCCAGCTCCAGCAGGAAGGACTCCATTTCACGGATGATCGCCGCTTCCAAGTCGCCTTCCTGCCAAGTGTCCCGCAGGCCCAGGAAGTCGAGGATGTACGGGTCGCGCATGACCAGGGCCGGCGACATGCGCTGCGCATCGCGCAGGGTCGCCAACTCCTGCGCTATGGTTTCTTCCGGCTTTTGGGAAAGCGCCGTGCGCTCGTACAGCATCGAGTCGATACGCTCGCGCAGCGTCCGCACGCTCCAGCGTTGGGTGCTGGCCATCTGTGCGTAGTAGTCCCGCTGGAGCGGGTCTTTCAGCGGCATCAGGGCGATGAAGTGCGTCCAGCTCAATTCTCGTATCAGTGATACGAGAATTCGCTCGTCGGGGAAGGTGGCGGCGAACTGCACCATGCGGCGCAAGTTCTGCTCTGCAAAGCTGCTGCCGTACTCCTCCACCAACTGCGCAGCCAAGGTGGGCAGAACTTCCTTGCCGTAGGCGCCCCGGCGCCTGTCCAAGACCTGCGTGTGGATGCGTTGGCCGATGCGCCAGTAGAGCATCGTAAGCTCGCTATTCACCGTCGAGGCGGCGCGCTTGCGCGCCGCCTCGATCAGTGCCCGAATGTCGCCCAGCAGCGCCGCGGGCGCTGCGAGCGATGCTGCTGATGGCCGGCGCCCGTTCATGCCACCGCCTCCGCAAGCTGCCGCGCGCCCGTGATGGCTTGGCGGCGGCTGGCCACCAGCTCGGCCGCCTCGCGCACCGGCTTGTCCTCGGTGTGGACGTAGTGCATGAACATCGCCACGGTCTTGTGGCCCGTCAGCTTCATTCCCACTTTGGTCGGCACACCGGAATTGGCAATGTCGGTGGTCGAGCGATGACGGATGCCGTGCGTGCCTACGTGCGGCACGCTGGCGGCCTTGAGCGTCCGGCACCAGCCGCCATAGTGCTCGCCAAAGGTCAGGTGCTTGGCCGGGTCGTTCGGCGACGGCAGGACGTAAGGGCAGCCTTCCAGACGCGGCGCCGTCGAAAGCAGCCGATAGGCTTCCTCGCTCATGGGCTTGGAAATGCCGCCAACCTTGCTGTCGGGCCACACCACGCGCCGGTTCTCGAAGTCCAGCCAGCTCCATTCGAGCGGGCAGATTTCGGAGCGCCGCGCCGCAAACTCGAATTGCAGCCGGATCGCCAACGGGATGACGTAGTTCTCCAGCCCCTCCGCCTCCAGTTTCTCCAACTGGCGGAAGATCCGCACCATTTCCTCGTCCACGATGAGCCGGGTTTCCTTGCCCGGCGGGTACATCGGGACGTGGCGGCACGGATTCGTACCGTCCGGGCGGAAGCCCCAGACTTCGGCCAAGTTGAACATCTTGCGCAGCACGCCGAAGGTCTTGTTGGCCTCGGTCGGCTTGTAGGCCAGCTTTTCCATGAGCCCCGCAATGTCGGGCCGCTTCACGTCATGCACCTTCTTGCGGCCCAGCAGCGGGATGATGTTGCGGTCGATGACGCCCTGGTAGCCGTCCTGCGTGCTGACCTTGTTGCGCTTCTTGGAGTAGTCCTCCATGAACTTTTTGCACAACTCGGCCATCGTGGGCGCCTTGCGCGCCTCGGCCTTGGCACCGCCGGGATCACCACCCCGGCGAACCTCGGCCAGCCAGTCCTGCGCTTTGACCCGCGCCTGTTCGACGGTTAGCTCCCCGTAGAGTCCCAGCGAGGGCTTGCGGGGCTGGCCAGAGTTCGTGCGGTACTGGAGCATGAACACCCGGCGTCCCGTCGGGGTAATCTTGCAAAGGAAGCCGGGCACGACGGTATCCCGTAGTTCGATGTCCTTCGCCTGGGGTTGCGCCGACTCTACGGCGGTCTTGGTGAGCTTGATCTTTGCCATGATGACTCCTTGGAACGACCCGGATTCCAGGAGCCAGATAGGAGCGGCGCGAGGGAGAACCGGGTCAAGTTTCAGAAAGCACCGGCATATGATGGACGCGCGTAAGCTATTGATAAACCTGTTGTATCGGGCTACGTCGCAGTCCAGCGAACTACCGGGCTGGAGTCATCGTGAAACAAAAAAAGGGGGCCCGCCAGTTCAGCAACGAGCCGGAGTTATACGTCAAATAGTTGCAAAAAAAATTAGATTCCCGGAACAAATCCACATAAGATTGGGATACTGTACTTTTGCTGAAAATAACTTAAGGTTGACCATGTCCGAAACTAAACAGGCGTATTTGATGAAATTTCGTAAGTGCTCTTCATTTGACACACTGGAAAAAGTATTTGAACGACTCTGTGAAAAGAATGTTGGTATAGTTTCACTAGAAATTTCCGGGGCATATGACCATCGAAAAGCTGAATTGACAATGAAAAAACTCTACGATAAAGTCCCCGCCAGTGTATGGACCCTGGTTCGTCAGTAAAATGAAAATCCCGGGAACCATTATACAGCCGACGTTTAACAAAAAGAGGTTTATGAAATCGTCTGTTGAACATATAAATTTATTAAATTATTTATTACCACCTCTGGGAATTAGTTTAATCAGAAAAGTAATAACTTCACTTAAAATGCTTTACTTGCTCTGTTGTGGTAAAACGCATGGGAATTAAACCTTTATTAATTTTAACTCTTCCATTCATCTCCTTTTATTTAAACGCGGCGAGCCTAAACGAGTTCAGTCAAAAACTGGATGAAGGTTACCGTTACGCCTGTAACGCAACTCAGACGGGCAACGCAGAGGTTGCCTCTCTGGCGCTTGAGAACTACAGGGCAAATTTCACTACCTCAGACCCAAAAGTTGGTTTCAGCCAGATAATGAATGATGAAATAAACAAGGTTGTCTCGAATTTTTTCAGAATGGGCATGATCCAGGGGAACACCAGTACTGCGGCCTGCGAGACGCCTTCGGAGTTGCTGAGTCAGACCGCTTTGGCGGTATATTCCCGACAGGAAAAGGCGGCGTTGGCATCGAGCCTTGATGCTGTCCGCTTCACTGAATATGCGGCGCAGGCCTACCCGATTTTTGATTCAATCCGGAGTACAAGCATCAGTGAGGATGAAGTAATTAATCAGATTAATAAAATTGGGAATAATGCAATTATAAATGACAAGAATGCTATTGACGCCAGCAATGCGACAAGTGCGATGAAAAACGTAGTGACTGTACTTTTTTCTGCCCGGAGTGACCCGGAACTTATGCAATTTATGATGGGTTATATTGATCAACACAAACTGCATTGAATGTAGGGTCCAGTATTTATATTAAATCAGCTTTCGTCCTGAAAGTGAGCCCACTGTTGGAATGCTCACTAATTCCGGTTCCGTCCGTATTAATAAGTCTCACTGCTGGTGGAGGGACGGGCAACCGGAAAAGTAGCTTTTTACCAGCATAGAATTGCCATCGCTTTATCCATTTGCCCCTGCCACAGTAATAAAAGCAACTTAAAAACTCATGAAAAAAGACCTCTTATCGAAATGTCATACTGCTTTCGTCCGATATAGTGAATGTCTGTATGCTGCGGGGGAAATAACATGCGAAAGAGCTATACCTATGGGATTCCTTTCGGACTCCATCGCGAAACTGGACGGTATCTGGACATCACGGAAGTAAGCAGAGGGAGTGCATGCAACTGTATCTGCCCCGGGTGTCGTACGGATTTGATCGCCAGGCAGGGTGAGGTCAAACTCTGGCACTATAGCCACACCACGGACCTCTTCGGTGATTGTGACGGCTTGATGGAGGCGATTCGGGGAAAAATTATTGAAGTTGTCCGGGAAAGACATCTTCTCGGTTTCCCGCATCTTCTGGCCGGTTATGAAGGCGGGAAGGTGCCACTTGATGAGGTAAGCGGCAGCGGAAGCATGTTCGGCGCCACGGCAGATCTGTTTGTGAAGGTTAACGACCTCTGTGTCGCCGTGTTTCTTGATACCGATCGCAGCGTGGCCGGGAAGCTGACGTTCGACCATCTCCATCCCTCGGAAATGGTAGCAGCATTACGTATCGATCTGCCGGATATAGAATACGAAATCAGTCAGGTACAACTTGGCAGGCGAGATGGAACCTACAGCGAACGTATCGAGAAAATTATCATTGATGAGACGGAGTCACGAGAGTGGTTGTATCATCCCATGATGCAGGAACTGGGGACTGAACCCCTGAAGGTTTATCAGGGCCGTGAGCCTGCGGAAGCAGGACCACTTCTCCAGCGTCTTTCCGACTGCTACATGAAGCTGCCGGACATCTTACCCCAGAGCATGAATACGCTGATAAGAATGCAGCAGGACACCATCGTTTGTTTGTGTCGGCTCACCGTCAGAGCATCCAATATAGCCCAGACTGATGAATTTCCGCTGTTTATACGTTACTTCCGTCTGCATTGTCTCGACACCAGTGAGCATGTGAATTACGAGAAATTGCTGAACTGGCAGGACATGATCACAAAATCACAGGAAGGGCAGTCGCTAACGATGGAGGAACGGGATTATCTCCAGGAAATCGCCCGTATTGGCCTCTACAACCACCGACTTAAAAGTGTCTGCCTGACGGCCTGCGAAGACAGTAAGGTGGCAACAACTGAAGGACCAACAAATTTCTCATTGCTCTGAAGGGGGCTGGGGAGTTACGGGCCTGGCGGGCATGGAAACGTAAACAAAATCTACTTGCTCGCCTTAAGCAGTAATGGGTTGTTCATTTCTTACATGGTCTCAGAGTACCTATCATGATCAGTCCGGTAATATAAACTGGCACAGCCATCATAACAGCCCAACGCTAATGGACATACATTAGCGTTGGGCTGTTATGGCCGAAAGACTGGATCAGGAGTTCCGGATTTTTGCGCGGTAGGTGTGTTTGATCCTTTCAATCGTGGCAAGAGATGCATTCCAGTAGCGTTCAGCGTCGGGGCGATATTGGTCATCGAAGATGCAAAGATTCAATAATAGTGTAATTAGCGTCTCCTGGCGGCAAAGTCAGTCGGCCGGAACTGGTAAACTGTATTCCACCTCACCCGGGCTGGCGGGCGACTGACGTCTTGCCGGTTCATAGCCGGTGGTCGCGTCTGACAATGCGGTGTCCTGCCGGTAGTGACGCTGGCAGGGAGGTTTGCCAAATATACCCTACAGGGACTTCAGGAATGAATACGTTCGAACAGTTTAAAGCACAGGTCACCCAACATGCCTGTGGACTCGGTCCGGAACAACTGGCCGGGTACTGGGGGCGGTCCACCAGCGGCGAATGTGTTTCGCCATCGTATGAAGTGTTCAGGGGTTATCCGACCCGCCATCCGCTGGCGGAGTTTGTGGAGATGGCTGCATCCCGCAACGGCATCAGGCCGGATGACTACCTGGGTGATTTACTCCGGGGGCCGCATGAGGTTGTCGGCTCCCTGACGGATGACAGCACGTCACCCGCCGCCAGCCTGCCTGTCTATTTCTTCCCGGGTGCCGGGATTTACGCTGCGGCGGTCAGTGATACCGAGGTGCTCGATGTCTGGATGAGCTGGCCTTGCTACCCGGAAAACTGGTGAACATCCGAAACCGGGTTAACCGGCCGGGGATGATTTCCACGACAGCTGGTGCGGACGTGATAACACAATTGCATGTCCTCATCCCTAATGCCCCCTGCCAGACCCTTCCGTGCGGTCAGGCTTCGCCTGATTCCCGATCGGCGCGTATACATCAGGCTATAACTCTTTGTTTTCTTTTTATTTTCTTCCTGTTTACTCGAAATTCGCGGGCGGCCTTGCCAGGGCACAATTGTCAAATACGTGATACTGATGGCTGCACATTGTTAATGTCGGGCACGATGTTTTGTAGTTAACAAGCACTAGTTGGATGAGGACATGCAACTTCATGATGTATCTGACGCTGTTGACTCATGGCAGTCGCCAGTTCAGTTACACCATAAACGTTAGCTTTTAATAAGAGAGGGTTACTATGTTTAGAACTGAGCAAAAGTCAGAGCATTTAGGCCAGGTCATGATGATTGATCCGGAGCTGGTTGGGCAGGGCATAGAGGTTGGACAGGTCGTTGTGTTTGATCTGGGGCACGCCAGCAAAGGCGTTGTGCATTTGATGCGCGAAAGCAAAAAGCGTGATTGTTTTTCCCCTACAACAGAGCGCAAACAGACTTTCAATATGACCGATCAAACTACCAAGGGAGGTTGATACGGGTAAGACGACTGTGGGGCACATCTCACACTGATGATGAGGTCATGCAACCTATTAGTCACCGACTTGGCTGATGTTATGATGTACATCGCTTTCATCTCTTTAGACCGGTCTGAAGTAGAGTCTCAATAATCCGTGAGGAATTCGTTATGAGCCGTGAAGTACCTGCTGGTAGGTTTTTTTGTATGGATGAGTTCCACAATCATCATATGAACGATGATGTCATTCGCGAAAGGCTCCGCTCAATAGACGGTATCCCCGGTGTGAGCTATCAGGTATATGGCGATAATGTTTTCGTGTTCGAGAAACTTGTCCAACTGGTGAAACAGAATGGCCATAACCTGGCAACAGCCTTAGACCTCGTTCCGCAGGCAACAATGACCGCCTCAGAGGCTATTGAGGAGTGGTCGGTCTTCCCGGCGCCATATTCTCGTGAGATCAATAATACCGACCATAGTCAGGCGATCTACCACCCTTATTTCAATGCGTATTTGCCCCGGAAATATCCTGACCGTGACGCCTGTAATGCGGATGCGACCAGATTGCTTCTCGGTAATCCTGTCGAGGGTGAGGGGGATTTTGTCTACCGGGGGCAGTCCATGATCCTTCGCCAGCCCTTTACACTCGACCGTCTTCCCCCACGGCCTGAATGGGATGTGCCGGTGTATGAAAATCCCGGTGCCTACACGCATCTCTGGAACACGGATTTTGTCAGTGGCTTCGCGCCGGTTTCCGAATCTTTGTTTAACGAGGTTAAATCAGCGGAGTGGGAATGGAACCACGCTATCGCCGCGACATGCGCGTACATGGGAAATCCGGAGTGTTTCGCCTCGTTGTGGCCCCGGGCGGGAGAGTTCGGACTGGAGCAGCTGGAGCTCAAATCCAGTGACGTTGACGAACTCGATCCGGAATACCACCAGCAATTCCAGGCTATATACCCGGAGCTGTCCATGTTGTCCCCGGCCGCTATCCAGAGAGCCTATGACGAGTACTGTGAATCGATGTGGGAATACCCTGAGAGGTGCGACGGATTTCTTTATCACCTTATTGGCAGTACCGTCAGTTCGAATGTGTCCCGCGACAACCCGGAAAAAACAGGAAGACTCATCGCACACGCATGGCTGACAGGAGCCTCGGTTGAGGATGCCTATCGTTTTGGCTCAGAGGCTCAGCAGTTCGATACCGCTCTTTCTGGGCTGGCGTATCAGGTATCCGTGGCCATGAAATTTGTTGCCGGTGATTCTGCGGCCGCAGGAAATGAAGGCCATCCGATCAGCACACTTTCCGATACCTTCCGTCAGATGAGAAAAGTAAGTAGTACCCTCCTGACGGCCACACAGAACGGCCGGAAATGATAAGCACTAACCAATATGGATTCTAACAAAAAGCACGATGAATACGTCGACTGGCTCATTGAGCAGGCAGACGATCATGAAATAAATGCCATCAGCTCAGGACTCAGAGATGCGTGGGAACTTTGTACGACCTTTCTGGCCTGTGTTTTGCTCGGCAGTGGGATGGTTCTTGCCTGCTTAAATATCACTCAGTAGGGAAATCTGATGACAACTCAAATTGAAGTTATGACGGTTGCTGAGCTGCATGCTCAACTACAACAGCTGGTGGATGATTGGCTCGGAGATATTCCGGTATGTGCGACAGATCTCCGCGCCCGGTAACGGTACCGGCGGCGACATTTTTCCGGTGAAAACCCAGCAGGACTACCGTGCCGCCTACCGTAAGCTCGAAGCGGATGGATATGCACCGGCCGTTATCGAACAAATGACCACAGGCGCTGCCTACAATCTGGCTTATCCACGAATCCCGTTAAAACGCTCTGAGAACGCCACCAGCGAACGGAAGCGAAAACCTGACGTGGACATTCAGGGAGAGCCTTGCGAGCGCTTTGTGACCCAGCGGAGCGGCGCAGCGCAGACAAAATTCAAGAATCTCCTTGTTGAGAATTTCGCGGGTCGGTGTGCGGTCACGGGATGGGTTAATGGTGGTGTGCTGGTAGCGGCTCATATCGAGCATGGGACGCGCTACAACCCTTCGAACGGCATCCTGTTGACGCCGACAATGCACGCGCTGTTTGACGCGGATCTGATGGGTATAGACCCGTCCACACTCACCGTTCATTTTAAACCGGGCATCGAGGCGGGAGAGCTGTTTGAAGGCAAAACGCTCAACCCGTTGGTGTATGACCTGGATACAGACCGGCTGGCTGCTCGCTGGGCTGATTTCCTCGGTACCGAGGAATAGATGGAAAATCCAGCCTATACCGGATGACAGTGTTTCCTGGTTAGGCACCTCATTCTGAGATGTGCTGACTGCACGCCACCATTTTATTGAAAACCGACAGAGTTGATACCACTAATGCCAAATTACCTTACGGGATATTTAAAAGCGACCATTGTTATTTTATCTGCGGGCCTGTCAGGTTGCGACCTGGCAAATGGTGCGACGGAAAGTGGAGTGTATCAGAAATACACGAATGGACCTTTCAGGGAGCCGACTATCGTGATGAGTCCGGGCTGGCGAATGGATGACCACGGCAAGGAAGCACTTATATTCGGGAGCAGCCAATGCCCAGATGCTAACGGCAACACTACGTCTGAGGGCGGTTGCGTCCTCATTGAGAATCACTCTGAGACTGTCGCGGTCATCGTTGTTGATGCGACAAAGCAATTCCGACGCCAGGAAACATGGACGATTGAACATAAAAAGGATCGGACCATTGTGATGCGCCCGGATAACAGTTATGTGATGCCCTGGGTAAAATAGCCAATTAAGTTAATCAAATTAGGATTCATACTATGGGCATTCAAGATTTGGTTGGAAAAGAAAGAGAGCTGATCGTCGTCGCACTACTGGCCCTGCATCGTGAACGCGTTAATAGTTTTAATTCAGCTTGCACGGCATGTTCATTAGCGGGGAAAGAATGGCCGGAACAGGAAATGTTTGGTATTAACGAAGTAATGAATGCCCTCCGCATGGTTGGTGCTTTGCCTGTGAGATAATGAGACCTGCTAGCTTCGCATCTGGCTGATTGATTGCCTGACCTATAACGGATTTCATGAGTTTTGAAGAGATTCTGATGTGGACGCCGTGAACAGGCCTCTTAGCGACGAGGGCTCGTTTTTATGACTAGGCGTGGACGCCAGTGCCAACCTGAATGAACAATGGGATGCAAACCGGAAACAACATGAACACCAGAGTGAATAAGCCTCAACCCGTCAGGCTTCGCCCTGTCTTCCAGAAACTGGAAGAGCTGGGGTTAACAGGGGAAATTATTTCCATTCGCACGGACGGGAAAACTGGAACCTTAACTCCAGACCTGAAGCCTGGTATCTTCAAAACGGGTCCCTGCCAAACGAAACGGATCATGACCGGCAACTGGGTTATCGCTGACTCAAGGGACTACTTTGAACATGTTGTTCTGTGTGTTGAGCGTCCAGACGGAGCCTATGACATATTCACCGGCTCTTTCATAAAATTATATCCGGTTGAAAACTGCAAAAGCAAAATCGTCGAAATGAGTAACCCTGTCCTGGTGGGCATGACTTACTCCATCCGGAAGGTTTTTAATGGAGGAAAGTTCAGTCGGCGAGGAATTGCCTATCTCTCGATCCCCGCAGTAACATCAACAAAAGTAACTTTTCCTTCCCGAACGTATCAGGAGGGGCAGGAACAAATCACAATGTCGAGCCCGGACCAGGCACCATTTTCCGAAGATGTCCGGAAAAACTGCGCCGGTACGTGTGTTCTTACCGGCGTTCGAGCCAGACAAAGAACTGAGGCAGCGCACATTAAACCCCGTCATGCTGGTGGTGAGCCGGATGTGACAAACGGGATTCTACTGCGAAGTGACATCCACACCCTCTTTGACAATTGGCACTTTTCAATCGACCCTGATTCAATGAAAGCCCGTTTCAGCCCGGATGTGCTCTCCGTCGATAAAGACTTGCTACAACTGGAAGGCAAGCAAATTGATTTTTCCCGCTTGCAAATGCCTATCAATATTGAATACCTGCGACATCACTGGAACGAATTTTTTAACCGTCATGGCAATCCATTCAGAAAGAAAGAGCCAAATAATAAAAATCAACAATTATGAAAAACGCCCAGTTAGCAGCAACATGCACTATGAGGCTATGTTAGCCTAATGGCATTCTTATTTGATAAAGCTTGCTACAAGAAGTTTTGTCAATGTTCAACCTGTTTATCAAACCTATGGAGATTATTTATGACTGGGAGTGGTATGAATACTGTACGCATAAACAATGAAGTGAAACACATCTCAGAGTTAGATTCCGAGACCCTTTCTCTTGAATGGAATAAACTGAAAAACGAAAATAACGAACTGTATCGCTGCATAAAGGAAGCAAATTCTGGTTGGCGAGGTTTTGTCCTTCGTTTGATAGGGGTTCATCTGCCTGATGGTAAAACAATTGTCATTCATGGTGTTAGCACTAAAAATGAATCTACTCACACTGAATAATACACAATAGAAAAACTGTTAGTATCAAAGATCACAATGAGGCTATGTTAGCCTTCGAACATTCACAAGAACTAAGAAATTCAAATGGCTTACGTTCAATTCGAGGTAAAAATGATGGCAGATATCAATGACTCTTATTATGCTCGTAACGAAAAGTGGATTAGGCCAGCACTGATTGCTTTTATATTTGCATTTGGCAATAGTCTCGGTGATATTCTCGGGGTTGCGAGCCCCATAGTTTCCACAGCAAGTATGTGGTTGGCTGCAATTGCGTTTATTATCACTGGTGTAATGGTGATGTTTACAGATACGATTTCAGCACATATTTTAAAATTGTTGGCGGTCGTGGCACTGTTAGGGGCAGTCATCACTTTAGTGATTCGCTATTTCACATAGAATCCCTCAATGAATGCACCGCTTGCACGCTTTCTGAGTTATTGTTTCCCTTTATAAACGTCGGCTTATGTATAGCGTTCATCTGCACAACGGGGACGTTGAGTGAATGAGAACTGCCGGATTGCGTTCCTGCATTACCACAATCAGAGATCCTGGTTGTGGTTTCTAAGAAAATTCTGAATATCGGTTCATGAGACCGGTGGTTACAACTTGTAATATATTAGACTTAGCTTTTGATTCATATATTTGTACTATACCCACATCATTTATATGGATGTAGGTCGCTATGGCGTTAAAAGGCAAATTAACTCTCAATGATGCAGATTATGCTCCATTTGAACTTAATGGGGTAGGCGTCTTTATGGCCTTTTCCGGAAACGGAATATACAGAAATCACGGTGGTTGCAGGGTTGTGCCGGATAATGGACCTAAGCGCTGGGCGTACCTCGCCGTTGTTCTCGACCTGTTCTCAAGAAAACCAGTGGGCTGGGCCATGTCGTTCTCGCCGGACAGCAGGCTTACCATGAAAGCACTGGAAATGGCATGGGAAACCCGTGGTAAGCCCGTCGGGGTGATGTTCCACAGCGATAGTAATAATGCCGATGTCAGTCTTTACCACCACTTAGTTTGCCGTTTAACCAGATTGGTGTGATTACTGATGCAGTGAAGACCTTCCCGCATCCTGACTCACACAGCGATCGACCTTTTGTGTCCTGCCCTGGACCCGTCGGTTGCCGGAAGCGCCTTCATGCGAGGCATCTCCTCACCGATGCGCGTGACTCAAGAAGGGCCTGACGGCTTGTCTCGTTACTGTCCTGTCCGGGTTATCTGTCTGGAGATTCAACTCTGTTTCCTCACAGGAGCTCTGTCATGGTTGATAAAGTTACCGAAGCTGCCGTTGTGGGTGGCGTGGATACACATAAAGATTTGCACGTTGCCGCTGTCGTAGATCAGAACAATAAAGTCCTTGGGACTCAGTATTTCTCCACAACACGACAAGGTTACCGGCAGATGCTGGCATGGATGACCTCGTTTGGGACATTAAAGCGAATTGGTGTTGAGTGCACAGGTACCTATGGTTCCGGTTTGCTTCGTTATTTTCAGAACGCCGGGTTAGAAGTTCTTGAGGTGACTGCTCCAGACCGGATGGAGCGACGCAAACGGGGTAAAAGTGACACAATTGATGCTGAATGTGCCGCTCATGCAGCATTCTCAGGCATCAGGACAGTTACTCCCAAAACGCGTGATGGCATGATTGAGTCCCTGCGGGTATTAAAAACTTGCCGAAAAACAGCAATATCAGCCCGCAGAGTCGCTCTCCAGATTATCCATTCAAATATTATCTCTGCCCCGGATGAATTACGTGAACAGCTCAGAAATATGACGCGCATGCAGCTCATCAGGACCCTGGGTTCCTGGAGACCTGATGCCAGTGAATACCGCAATGTAACCAACGTTTATCGCATTTCATTAAAGTCCCTTGCCCGACGCTATCTCGAGTTACATGACGAAATCGCTGATCTGGATGTCATGATTGCGGCAATTGTCGACGAGTTGGCACCTGAGCTGATTAAACGTAATGCTATCGGATACGAAAGCGCTTCACAGTTGCTGATCACTGCCGGAGACAATCCTCAACGGTTAAGATCAGAATCAGGATTTGCGGCACTGTGTGGTGTCAGCCCGGTCCCCGTTTCTTCTGGAAAAACGAACCGTTACCGACTTAATCGTGGTGGAGATCGTGCTGCAAATAGTGCACTTCACATCATCGCCATCGGACGCTTACGAACTGACGCAAAAACAAAGGAATATGTCGCCAGGCGTGTAGCCGAAGGACATACAAAAATGGAAGCGATACGCTGTCTAAAGCGATATATCTCCCGCGAAGTTTACACGTTACTGCGCAATCAAAACAGGCGGATCAACAGTATCCCGATAACAGCTTGACTCTTAGAAGGGCGTCCAGGGCAGCCAGTACGGCAGTGACGACTGGCAGCGCTTCTACCGGGCCAATAACCTGGCGCCGAGCATGAGCCGGCGTGGCAACTGCTGGGATAATGCGGTGGCCGAATCGTTCTTCAGTTCGCTGAAAAAAGAACGGATCAGAAAACGCATATATAAAACCAGGGATCTGGCCCGGGCGGATCTTCGATTACATTGAAGTCTTCTATAACCGGTCCCGGCGCCACAGCCACCTCGGCGACGTCAGTCCGGAGGCCTTCGAACAGGCCTCGTCGTGAGGACAGGATTTGTCTACAGGCGTGGGGTCAGTCCAAACTATAGGGCAGGATCGTCTACCGGGGCGGGGTCAGTCCATCAACGGCTCGGAAGTGTCTAGATTATCCGTGGCGATTCACCGGGGCAAACAGGCCGATCAGGAACGACATAAGAAAGTTCTGTATTACCGACAGGTCAAGAAACTGAGCATAAGAGAAACTGCTGAAGCCACCAGTTACAGTACATCTCAGGTCTGCAGGGTTCAGGCCCTGTTCAGGCCTGAAAATTAAGCACATTTTCTGAGGCTGGAAATCAACTCATGCTGACAGCCTGAGCCTGTTGGCATGGTAAGCAATGTGCTCACCAATAAAGCTGGAAATGAAATAATAGCTGTGGTCGTATCCAGTATGATATCGGAACGACGCATTGAGGTTCATCTCATTGCATACTCTCTCAAGGATTTTGGTGCGCAGTTGCTCTTCATAAAAGGCGTCACTCAGCCCCTGATCAATGAAGATTTCTGGTAATTTTTCACCCTGTAAAATGAGGCTGACTGGATCGTAGGCTTCCCACGTTTTTCTGTTTTCACCCAGGTAAGCGCTAAATGCCTGTTGCCCCCATGGCACCTGAGAAGGCGATACTATCGGGGAAAATGCTGATACGCTCACATATTCACCAGGATTTCGCAGAGCCAGCACCAGAGCACCCAGCCCTCCCATAGAATGACCGGATATAGATTTTCTTGCCGTTGCAGGAAAATGATTCATGACGACATCCGGAAGCTCTCTGAGAATATAGTCATACATCCTGTAATGAACATTCCACGGCTGTTCCGTCGCGTTCAGATAAAAACCGGCCCCCTGGCCAAGATCGTAACTGTCGGCATCCGGGACATTATTACCCCGGGGACTGGTATCCGGGACAACAACGATGACGTTATGCCGGGCTGCATAATGCTGCATACCTGATTTGGTGATGAAATTCTGCTCAGTACAGGTCAGGCCCGACAACCAGTATAGTACCGGCAGTTTTTCTGTTACTGCTTTGGGAGGAAGATACACACCGAAATTCATTTCACAATTAAGGGATTGTGAATAATGCCGGTACACGTTTTGCCAGCCGCCAGAGCTGGCATGCTGCTCAATGAGTTCCATCAGCCGTTATCTCATGGTTATTTCCCCTGACCGAAGCCAGGGGAAGTATCTTTAAATCCGGACGTCAGATAAACGTATACGCCGTGATTTTGTTACCCGCCGGATCCCGCAGGTAGGCAGCATAGGCCCCGGGAAGGTGACCACGCGGGCCAGGTTGACCTTCATCAGCTCCACCGGCGGCAAGGCCGGCAGCATGGAAAGCATCAACCTCTTCCGGGGTGGCAGCAGCGAAGCCGACAGTCACCCCGTTAGCGGAAGGTGCTTCACCGTTGCCCGGACGGGCAATGATAAATGCCGGCTTTTCGCGGCCATAGAGTACCCAGCCGTTGCCAAACGGGCCGAGGTTATTGATACCAAGCGTGCCCAGGACGACATCGTAAAATGCGGAGGATTTCTCGACATCGGCTGCGCCAATGAACACATGAGAAAAGATGCCGTCACCAGAAATTACCGGAGTTGTCATTTTCCACTTCCTTCAGTTTGAGTTGATTAAAATTCTGATGGGATCAGTAATGAATCACTGTCCGGATAGATTTGCCTTCATGCATAAGCTCGAAGGCGTCATTGATTTCATCCAGTGTCATCGTATGGGTTACAAATGGCTCAAGGTCAATATCCCCCTTCATGGCATCCTCGACCATACCGGGGAGCTGAGTGCGGCCTTTTACTCCGCCAAACGCGGAACCTTTCCATACGCGCCCGGTGACCAGCTGGAAAGGACGGGTGGAAATCTCCTGTCCGGCCCCTGCGACACCAATGACAACGGACTGCCCCCACCCACGGTGAGCACTTTCCAGCGCTGCACGCATGACGTTAACGTTACCGATACATTCAAAGGTATGGTCAATACCCCACTTGTTGATATCCAGCAGAACATCTTTAATCGGTTTGTCATAATCATTCGGGTTAATGCAGTCAGTGGCCCCGAACTGACGGGCCAGGTCAAATTTTGTCGGATTAGTATCGATAGCGATAATACGTCCCGCTTTTGCCTGACGGGCCCCCTGTACCGCAGCCAGACCAATTGCCCCCAGACCAAAAATGGCAACTGAATCGCCCGGCTGCACTTTAGCCGTGTTATGGACGGCGCCAATACCGGTAGTCACGCCACAACCCAACAGGCAGACGTGTTCATGGTTCGCCTCCGGGTTAATTTTTGCCAGAGAAACCTCGGCCACAACGGTGTATTCACTGAATGTGGAACATCCCATGTAGTGGTAAAGAGGCTGACCGTTGTATGAAAAGCGAGTGGTCCCGTCAGGCATCAGTCCTTTGCCCTGAGTCTCGCGAACCGATACACAGAGGTTCGTTTTACCGGACTGGCAGAATTCACACTCCCCGCATTCAGCGGTGTAGAGCGGAATAACATGGTCACCCGGCTTCACACTGGTGACGCCTTCACCAACTTCAACGACGATACCGGCTCCCTCGTGGCCGAGAACCACCGGGAAAACGCCCTCAGGGTCATTCCCTGAGAGGGTAAAGGCATCGGTATGGCAGACACCTGTGTGGGTGTTTTTAATCAGCACCTCGCCTTTTTTAGGCGGAGCAACATCAATTTCAACAATCTCCAGGGGCTTCCCTGGTGCAAATGCAACAGCGGCACGTGATTTCATACGTAATATATCCTCAATGTAATAATGGCCTCACCTATTTAAGATAGGCACGAACCAGCTCAATCGTATCGTCAACTGATTTACTGACTTCATGACTGTAGCTGTCATTCTGGTCAAAGGTTTCCCGTATGTGGCTCTCCAGCACCTCTGCCATCAGTCCGTTAGCGGCGCCCCGGACGGCGGCGATTTGCTGGAGAACGGAACGGCATTCAGCGCCACTTTCAAGTGCTCTTTCCAGAGCATCAATCTGACCCCGGATACGGCGAACCCGGGTTAGGACCTTTTTTTTCTCTTCAGGAGTACTGGGCATTGCTTACCTCACTGCTCTGTATTTCTTATACTATAGGGGAGTATTACATTAAGATCAACACATACCCCACTATAGTATAATAAATATATCAGAGCACCGGTAATGACTCCAACTTACTGATAGTGTTTTATGTTCAGATAATGCCCGATGACTTTGTCATGCAGCTCCACCGATTTTGAGAACGACAGTGACTTCCTGCCCAGCCTTGCCAGATGCTGCCTCAGATTCAGGTTATGCCGCTCAATGCGCTGCGTATATCGCTTGCTGATAACGTGCAGTTCTCCCTTCAGGCGTGATTCATAAAGCGGCCAGCCATCCGTCATCCATACCACGACCTCAAAGGCCGACAGCAGGCCCAGAAGACGCTCCAGCGTGACCAACGTGCGTTCACCGAATACGTGCGCCACAACCGTCCTCCGTATCCTGTCATACGCGTAAAACAACCAGCGCTGGCGTGATTTAGCGCCGACGTAACCCCACTGTTCGTCCATTTCCGCGCAAACAATGACGTCACTGCCCGGTTGTATGCGTGAGTTTACCGACTGCGGCCTGAGTTTTTTAAGTGTCGTAAAATCGTGTTGAGGCCAACGCCCATAATGCGTGCACTGGCGCGACATCCGACGCCATTCATGGCCATATCAATAATTTTCTGGTGTGTACCGGGCTGAGAGACGGTGTAAGTGAACTGTAGCTGCCATGTTTTACGGCAGTGAGAGCAGAGATAGCGCTGATGTCCGGCAGTACTTTTACCGTTACGCACCACGCCTTCAGTAGCTGAACAGGAGGGACAGCTGATAGAAACAGAAGCCACTGGAGCACCTCAAAAACACCATCATACACTAAATCAGTAAGTTGGCACCATTACCCGAATTACCAGCGTCTGCTCTTGGCACGGAGCGGACCTATTTACTGAGCCGAAGGTCCGCTCAGACTAACTCATTAAAGCCTGGTTGTTTTATCGCATCATCAGCCGTGTTCTGAAGCATTAGCTATGTATCTTCAGGGATGCTGATTTTCCCTCTGCACCAGATAAACCAGAATACAGTTTGATGTCGGTCAAAAAAGACAGCTTTAAGTGCATGAAATGAATAATGTTTCTTGAATGCTGGCAAAGCACTGGGATAGTAGTGTTGATTATTAGACGATCGGTCAATATTATTTATTGACGACTTAATGACTGAACGGTAAACGCCCGGACAAACGAGGTGAACGTGTTTAAATCTTTATTAATCAACAAAACAGATGGACGCTATAGTGCGCAACTTGCTGAAATCGCTGAAAGTGAACTACCGCAGGGGGATGTGGAGGTCAATGTTGACTATTCATCCATCAACTACAAAGACGCACTGGCCATTACGGGCCGGGGCCCAATCGTCCGACGCTTTCCCATGGTGCCCGGCATTGATTTTACCGGTACAGTGTCCGCCAGTTCACATCCCGAATATCAGGCCGGAGATAAGGTTCTCCTGACCGGCTGGGGTGTTGGGGAAAAACACTGGGGCGGACTATCCGAAAAAGCACGGGTAAATGGAGACTGGCTGACGCCGCTCCCGGCTGGCGCTAACGGCAAACACGTAATGGCAATCGGAACAGCTGGGTTTACCGCGATGCTGTGCGTAGACGCACTTCTGAATCATGGTATTAAGCCTGAAGATGGTCCGGTACTTGTTACCGGTGCCAGCGGCGGCGTCGGGAGCATTGCGGCCATGATCCTTGCATCAATGGGGTACCGCGTTACGGCGTCTACTGGACGCCCGGAAGAGGCTGCCTGGCTCTATAAAACGGTCGGTGTGGACGAGATTATTAACCGTTCCGAGCTCTCCTGTCCCGGAAAACCGTTACAGAAAGAACGCTGGGCTGCCGCCATTGATACAGTCGGTAGCCATACGCTCTGCAATGTATGCGCCGGGGTGCGTTATGGCAGTATTGTTGCAGCCTGCGGCATGGCACAGGGGATGGAACTAATGGGGAATGTGGCTCCGTTTATCCTGCGTGGCGTCACGCTGAAAGGGATTGACAGTGTCATGTTCGCGAAGGAAAAAAGAGCGGCGATCTGGCAGCAGGCGGTACAGTATTTACCGGAGTCCAGACTGGATAGCCTGACCACCGTTTATCCGCTGAGTGATGCCATCAATGTGGCCGAAAAACTTCTGAGTGGCGGAATTCGTGGCCGGGCAGTAATTCAGTGTAGCTAATGAAGTGGAAGCCAGGCTCAGCCTGGGTTTGATAATTATTATCAGGGGCTGCGGCCCCTTTTTTACTTTTCAACAGCCGTGTCCTTAGAGGGCTGATAGCGTACTGACTTTTTGAAATAGCTCCAGAAGTCGTACACAGGCTGGGTTGAGCAATAAAGTTTGGCACGCATTACGGCACCCTCCCAACTGCTCCAGAAAATGGCCGCCAGTTGCGTATTATTCATATCGGAACGGATTTCGCCCGAAGATAACGCGTCGGACAGACAGCACGCCACAAGCGCCTGCCAGCGCTCAAGTATTTCGTGGAGCTGTTTGATAAAGGACAGTGGAAGACCCGGACTCTCCTGCATCATATTGCCAACCAGACAGCCCCGGGTGAAATTGTACTTTTTAATGCCGTCGCAGGCATCGTCGATGAAATTTTCCAGACGCATCATTGGTGTGAAGGATGATTCATACAGATGTTTTTGGAGTTTATGCACAAAGAAACTGTCATAGGCGCTCAGAACAGTCTGGGCATACTCTTCTTTGCTCTTGAAATAGTAATAAAATGAGCCTTTAGGAACACTGGCATTTTTGACAATGGCATCGACTCCCGTTGAAAGAAAACCATTCTGCGTGAGCAGTTCAAGCCCGCTTCGGATCAGGTCATTACGGGTATCTGTATAGGTACTCTCTGTTTTTCGTGGCCTGCCTCGCCCACGAATTTCGCCAGTCATGACTTTGCTCCTGCATTTTATTAACGGAAAAGAATAAGTGATTTTGCGCGGAGGCTTCAATCAGTTTATCCCCGGCGGTGACGAGGTGGCCACCTATGCCGACTGGACAGGGGACTGACTATTGCCATAACGCCATCGCAGGTTGCTTCAGTAAACCTGCTAATCCCGTACAATGGCGAATTCGCTATATCCGCTTCTCGCACTTAGCTGCCATAAATCGGCCAGGCAATCACAGGTCATTTCTGTCTCGCAAAGAAGGTGCCGTTTCTGCTTTGCGTTGACACCCCTAAATATTAGAATTAAAAGGAGAGAGTTACTGGAAAAAGGCAGCGGAGGCAGTGACAATCGTGGCTTGAAGCCACTACTCGATGGATGCGGACATGTAGTTGGCGTCATTCGACAAAACTAGCAAACTTCTAATAGTCACCATTTCTCCCGTCTGGCGGGAGTGCTGTCAAATGCCCCCCTCATCTCTGTGTGGGAAATGAAGGGTGAAGGGGAAATAGATGACAGCGTTATTTCTACGCCCAGAATACTGAATACCTTGTACAGACGATCAATACTGGCGCTAGCAGGGTTTGCTTCCAGGCGGGCATAGGTTTGCTGCGTTACGCCAAGCCTCTCAGACACATCTTTTTGCGTGAAGCCCTTGATTTTGCGAAACCCGATTAGCACAGGTCTGAGCTGGTTCAGCGTTTTTATCGGGAACTGATTATTCATAAGTGACCTGCCTCGCAGACTGAGTAGGGAGTACCGCCCTGTAATACAGCAGGTAAGGTGTATTTTGTGTTATACAGACTATAGGCTGTAAAACCTTTATTGAAAAGATGCTGATGTTCCAGGGGCATGCCGAGCATGGACGATTTTCTGCGGGGCGGTATTTCGCTACGGGGGAGATTGCGTTCGGGCAATGTACCGGTGTAAAAAACGTCAATTTTTCAAAACCGCTGTTATCGGGATAAGCTGAAAACTCCGAAGGCAGACACAGCCACGAATAATGTCAGACTTAAACTCTGTAGCTGTCTTCTTTTGCCTGTAAATAACGTCTAGTTTGACTCTGATGAAGGCTGTACCAGGCAGAGAACATGTCACTCTCGGGGCCGGATGATAAAATGTGTTCAACTGGCTGGGCAGGGTAATAGCGAAGAACGTTCTCTGAAATTCGATTCAGCTCAGCGTAACGTGCGCTGTAGGTATGTATAATCCATTGCATCAATTTTGCATCCGTATTATTCGCAGATTACACACAAGAAGCTTAACAATGGCTGAAAGAGTGAGCAGGGATATGTAACAAAAACAAGGGCTTCAAGATGAACTGGATAAAACCGGAGCAGAGCAAGCCCTGTTCCGGTTTGTCAGGCTTTGGAATTTCTTCCAGGCCCCTGCAGCTAGTCACAACAAACACATTAATGTTTTCATTGCTTCAATTCAATATTATTGTGTGAAAGGGATTCCATCGAAATCGGCTTATGCATGCTTAAAACTAAACTGCCCCGGCTGCAGTCATTTGGTTGCTGTGGGCTCTGTACTGTGTCTAATAGTGAAAGAATCTTACGTTATAACGAAGGAAATTGCTGAATGACTCTACGATTGCAGACGGAATCACCCGCTGACCAGGATATGTTTAGAGGCAGCAGTCATGAAAAAGTTGCAGAGAATGTGGCTCAGATCATCAGGACACCTGATGTCAATATTATTGGTCTGGAAGGTGAGCTGGGTTCAGGTAAGTGAATCGCCACAGGTTTAACAGACACCTCAGAGTCATTTAAGATGGCTTAAAGAGAGGTGCCCATGAGCGGTAAGCGTTATCCCGAAGAGTTTAAAACTGAAGCAGTCAAACAGGTTGTTGATCGCGGTTATTCTGTTGCCAGCGTTGCAACACGTCTCGATATCACCACCCACAGCCTTTACGCCTGGATAAAGAAGTACGGTCCGGATCCTTCCACTAATAAAGAACAGTCAGATGCTCAGGCCGAGATCCGCCGTCTCCAGAAAGAGCTGAAGCGGGTTACCGACGAACGGGACATATTAAAAAAAGCCGCTGTAGATTCAATTGGTCAACGCAACAGTTATGTGAAAACATGGGGTTGCGGAGGTTTTTTGAATGAGACGAACATTTACAGCAGAGGAAAAAGCCTCTGTTTTTGAACTATGGAAGAACGGAACAGGCTTCAGTGAAATAGCGAATATCCTGGGTTCAAAACCCGGAACGATCTTCACTATGTTAAGGGATACTGGCGGCATAAAACCCCATGAGCGTAAGCGGGCTGTAGCTCACCTGACACTGTCTGAGCGCGAGGAGATACGAGCTGGTTTGTCACCCAAAATGAGCATTCGTGCGATAGCTACTGCGCTGAATCGCAGTCCTTCGACGATCTCACGTGAAGTTCAGCGTAATCGGGGCAGACGCTATTACAAAGCTGTTGATGCTAATAACCGAGCCAACAGAATGGCGAAAAGGCCAAAACCGTGCTTACTGGATCAAAATTTACCATTGCGAAAGCTTGTTCTGGAAAAGCTGGAGATGAAATGGTCTCCAGAGCAAATATCAGGATGGTTAAGGCGAACAAAACCACGTCAAAAAACGCTGCGAATATCACCTGAGACAATTTATAAAACGCTGTACTTTCGTAGCCGTGAAGCGCTACACCACCTGAATATACAGCATCTGCGACGGTCGCATAGCCTTCGCCATGGCAGGCGTCATACCCGCAAAGGCGAAAGAGGTACGATTAACATAGTGAACGGAACACCAATTCACGAACGTTCCCGAAATATCGATAACAGACGCTCTCTGGGGCATTGGGAGGGCGATTTAGTCTCAGGTACAAAAAACTCCCATATAGCCACACTTGTAGACCGAAAATCACGTTATACGATCATCCTTAGACTCAGGGGCAAAGATTCTGTCTCAGTAAATCAGGCTCTTACCGACAAATTCCTGAGTTTACCGTCAGAACTCAGAAAATCACTGACATGGGACAGAGGAATGGAACTGGCCAGACATCTAGAATTTACTGTCAGCACCGGCGTTAAAGTTTACTTCTGCGATCCTCAGAGTCCTTGGCAGCGGGGAACAAATGAGAACACAAATGGGCTAATTCGGCAGTACTTTCCTAAAAAGACATGTCTTGCCCAATATACTCAACATGAACTAGATCTGGTTGCTGCTCAGCTAAACAACAGACCGAGAAAGACACTGAAGTTCAAAACACCGAAAGAGATAATTGAAAGGGGTGTTGCATTGACAGATTGAATCTACAGCGGCGTACTTCGCAAAGCTGTCCGACTGAGGTACGCCTTTATCCGTGACAACACCTGTTGCTGGCCTGTTCGCCTGCTCTGTCGGGTGCTGGATGTTCATCCCAGTGGTTTTTACGCCTGGCTTCAGCAGCCGCATTCACAACGCCATCAGGCAGACCTGAGACTGACAGGACAGATTAAACAGTTCTGGCTGGAATCGGGATGCGTTTATGGTTATCGCAAAATCCATCTGGATCTGCGGGACAGCGGGCAACAGTGCGGAGTGAACCGGGTCTGGCGACTGATGAAACGTGTCGGGATAAAGGCTCAGGTCGGATACCGGAGCCCGCGGGCACGTAAAGGCGAGGCCAGTATCGTGTCGCCCAACAGGCTCCAGCGACAGTTCAATCCGGATGCTCCGGATGAGCGTTGGGTAACGGACATAACCTACAGTGTGCCCGGAGTTCAGGGCGGGCATGGATGCTTAAATGAACCGCGAGTCTGTCTGGAATATTGAACCGGTAACTCACGATGAGAAACCCAACAATCCCACCGGGTGTGACGGTGGAGAACCTGAGCGGCAGTGACCTGCGGCATGCCCGCAGGGTGATGTAACCCGCTGACAACGGGGATTGAGGCGAGATCACTAAGCCGAGATGATCCTCAAGGTTAAGTACTGAAAGGCTGAAGAACATGAACCCGTTAATCCGCCTCTGTGGGTTGAAAACGTCACCACGGCCTACGTGATCTGACAGGCCGTGCAGGAGGAACTGGCAGTGATACGTAAGCACTGCCGGTCGAAGGTGTTTTGACATGTATGCGAAACACCGGGGCAGCAGCGTCTATCACGCTTGCGTTGCTGACTTCTGCCAACTTGCGGCAAGCAAGGATAAAGAGTGCGACGGGCAGCCTCCTCAGTATGCCTGAGTCCAGGCAGGTAAACCGGGGAAGGTCAGCGACGGATGTTAAGGGGGCATAGCTCCGATGACGCGCTGGCTGGCGGAGCTTCCGTAGTAGTCCGCGATGGGGAAAGCCCATTACATGGCGAAGGGAAGCAGTTTGAATGTGTTTGCGACGTGAATTAACTGACCTAACGAGGTGAAGACCTTTGATAATCAGCGAAATGCAACGCAAGCTTGCCACATGGGCAGCCACCGATCCGTCCCTACGGATTCAACGGCTGCTGCGTCTGATAACACAACCAGAATGGCTGGCTGAAGCGGCGCGGATCACGCTTTCATCAAAGGGGGCGCATACCCCCGGCGTTGATGGCGTGAACAAAACAATGCTACAGGCCAGACTGGCTGTTGAGCTGCAAATCCTCAGGGATGAATTACTCTCAGGCCACTACCAGCCCTTGCCCGCCAGACGGGTTTACATCCCTAAAAGCAACGGCAAACTGCGACCACTGGGTATCCCCGCGTTGCGGGATCGTATTGTTCAGCGGGCCATGCTGATGGCGATGGAGCCGATATGGGAGAGTGATTTTCATACGCTCTCATATGGCTTCCGGCCTGAGCGCAGTGTCCACCACGCGATCCGCACGGTGAAATTACAGCTCACAGACTGCGGTGAAACCCGGGGACGCTGGGTGATTGAAGGCGACCTGTCCAGTTACTTCGACACCGTACATCATCGACTGCTGATGAAGGCTGTACGCCGCAGGATCAGTGACGCACGTTTCATGACTCTGCTGTGGAAAACCATCAAGGCGGGACATATCGATGTCGGTCTCTTTCGGGCGGCCAGTGAAGGTGTGCCACAGGGCGGTGTTATATCGCCGCTATTATCGAACATCATGCTGAATGAGTTCGATCAATACCTGCATGAGCGCTACCTGAGCGGGAAAGCCAGAAAAGATCGGTGGTACTGGAATAACAGTATCCAACGGGGCCGAAGTACGGCGGTCAGAGAAAACTGGCAGTGGAAACCCGCGGTGGCGTACTGCCGCTATGCCGATGATTTTGTCCTCATCGTCAAAGGCACCAAAGCACAGGCGGAAGCCATCAGGGAGGAGTGTCGGGGTGTGCTCGAAGGCAGTCTGAAACTCAGGCTGAACATGGATAAGACTAAAATCACCCATGTTAATGACGGCTTTATCTTTCTGGGGCACAGGATCATTCGCAAACGCAGTCGTTATGGCGAGATGCGAGTGGTCTCAACGATCCCGCAGGAGAAAGCCAGAAACTTCGCCGCATCGCTGACAGCACTGTTATCAGGCAACTACAGTGAAAGCAAAGTCGATATGGCTGAACAACTCAACCGAAAACTGAAAGGCTGGGCCATGTTCTATCAGTTCGTTGATTTTAAGGCCAAAGTCTTCAGTTATATCGACCGTGTCGTGTTCTGGAAGCTGGCTCACTGGCTGGCCCGCAAATACCGTACAGGTATCGCTTCCCTGATGAGGTGGTGGTGTAAATCACCGAAACCGGGTCAGAGCAAAACGTGGGTTTTATTTGGTAAAACCAATCACGGCAAGCTCAGCGGCGAAATACTGTACCGGTTGGTGGGGCAAGGCAAGAAGCTGTTCCGCTGGCGGCTACCCGAAGGTAATCCCTATCTGAGGACGGAGACCAGAAACACGTATACATCGCGCTTTACAGAAGTGGCAATGGCGTTCGCCAGCATTTAAATGGAGAGCCGGATGCGCTGAAAGGTGCACGTCCGGTTCGGGGAGGAGAGGCAGGGAAATAGTCCGACTACGCCCTGCCTCTTACTCTACTCAGGACCCACGAAGGCTGGCTGTATCTTGCCGTGGTTGTTGATCTGTTCTCACGCAAAATTATCGGCTGGTCCATGCAATCCCGGATGACAAAGGACATTGTCCTGAACGCACTGCTGATGGCTGTATGGCGGCGTAATCCCCAAAAACAGGTGCTGGTTCATTCGGATCAGGGCAGTCAGTACACAAGCCATGAGTGGCAGTCGTTCCTGAAATCACACGGCCTGGAGGGCAGCATGAGCCGTCGCGGTAACTGCCATGATAATGCGGTTGCAGAAAGCTTTTTCCAGTTGTTGAAACGCGAACGGATAAAGAAAAAGATCTACGGAACGCGGGAAGAAGCCCGCAGCGATATTTTTGATTACATCGAAATGTTTTATAACAGTAAGCGTCGGCATGGTTCTAGCGATCAGATGTCACCGACAGAATATGAAAACCAGTATTATCAACGGCTCGGAAGTGTCTAGATTATCCGTGGCGATTCACCCCTAGAAGAGGGTACGTGCTGCAACGTACAGAAAAGTGGCTAGTGATGAGACACAGTGTAGTTGGGAAATTCAACGAAAAACAAAATCATAAGGACTTACGTTCATGTTACATACTGCGAATAAAATGACTGTCATTGAAATCTCTGAGCCTGGCGGGCCAGAGGTTTTAACGCCCGTTCAGACAACGATTCCGGTGCCAAAGGCTGGGGAAATTTTGGTTCGCGTCAAGGCCGCAGGTGTTAATCGTCCTGACGTCATTCAACGCCAGGGTCATTACCCTATGCCTGACGACGTAACCCCTATTCCTGGTCTTGAGGTCGCTGGAACGGTTTCATCAATTGGTGAAGGCGTCACGGGCGTAAAGATTGGTGACCGAGTCTGTGCTCTGACGAATGGCGGTGGTTATGGTGAGTATTGCATCGTGCCGGAAAGCCAGACACTGCCGGTGCCAGACAGCATGTCAATGATAGCAGCGGCGGCACTTCCTGAGACTCTGTTCACCGTCTGGGCAAACTTGTTCAAGATTGGTGGCGCAACACAGGGTCAGAGTGTTCTGATTCATGGGGGAACAAGTGGTATCGGCACAACCGCGTTGATGCTATGCCGCGAAATCGGTATCGAGGCATATGCGACGGCTGGATCAGATGATAAATGCGATGTGATCGCAGAGCTTGGCGCTACGCCAGTCAACTACCGGACAACTGATTTTTCTGATTTCATTTTGAAGCAAACGGATGGCCGTGGCGTTGATATCATTCTCGATATAATGGGTGCATCCTATTTCTCCCGAAATATGAGGAGTTTAGGAATGGATGGCCGGCTGGTAATCATTGGCTTCCTTGGCGGAGCTTTCGCAGAACAAGTGGATCTGCAAGAACTCGCGTTGAAGCGAGCGGTTGTCACGGGTTCAACGATGCGAGCACGAACTTCGGTCGAAAAAGCCGAAATTGCCAACGACTTGCTTAAAAATATCTGGCCGATTCTCAATGCAGGTCGTTGCCATCCCATGATTCACAGCACATTCCCGTTACGCGAAGCAGCACGCGCGCATGCATTGATGGAGTCCGGCAAGCATGTTGGGAAAATTGTTCTTACGGTGAATTAGCTTTAAGCCCGACACAACTCCCACGTTAGGTCATCAGGAATATGACCATTTAAATATCCACCAATGTTGAGCCAGCATTTATTAATACGCTTATCGGGTGATAGTAATCAAATATCACAGGACACGATATGTGGCGACTAAAATATCTGATTTCGTTTTCTGGCTTTTCTATGGTGGACACAGTCTAACACATTCGCGGTAATGACTCCAACTTATTGATGGTGTTTTATGTTCAGATAATGCCCGATGACTTTGTCATGCAGCTCCACCGATTTTGAGAACGACAGCGACTTCCGTCCCAGCCGTGCCAGGTGCTGCCTCAGATTCAGGTTATGCCGCTCAATTCGCTGCGTATATCGCTTGCTGATTACGTGCAGCTTTCCCTTCAGGCGGGATTCATACAGCGGCCAGCCATCCGTCATCCATACCACGACCTCAAAGGCCGACAGCAGGCTCAGAAGACGCTCCAGTGTGGCCAGAGTGCGTTCACCGAATACGTGCGCCACAACCGTCTTCCGGAGCCTGTCATACGCGTAAAACAGCCAGCGCTGGCGCGATTTAGCCCCGACGTATCCCCACTGTTCGTCCATTTCCGCGCAGACGATGACGTCACTGCCCGGCTGTATGCGCGAGGTTACCGACTGCGGCCTGAGTTTTTTAAATGGCGGAAAATCGTGTTGAGGCCAACGCCCATAATGCGGGCGGTTGCCCGGCATCCAACGCCATTCATGGCCATATCAATGATTTTCTGGTGCGTACCGGGTTGAGAAGCGGTGTAAGTGAACTGCAGTTGCCATGTTTTACGGCAGTGAGAGCAGAGATAGCGCTGATGTCCGGCGGTGCTTTTGCCGTTACGCACCACCCCGTCAGTAGCTGAACAGGAGGGACAGCTGATAGAAACAGAAGCCACTGGAGCACCTCAAAAACACCATCATACACTAAATCAGTAAGTTGGCAGCATCACCCGGGATATGAACAAGCCAGAACCGCACTTTTCTAGCCTGTATCTCCATCGATGACTCATCGCTTTTTTACTGGATTGTGCCCGACTGAGAAGCTGCTAACTGGGGGCCGGTCGGAATGCTGTGGCGCTCAGTGCGGGTGTGAACGGCATTTATCTCTTACGAGCCAATCTCTATGTCGCTTTACAGATAAATCCGTTGACAGCGTGTCTGACGGGGGAATGTGGCGAGGTGATGAAGCTGTTTAATCGCTGTGGCTGGCTGAACTTGAGTCTGGTGACTCCCTGCCCCACCAGTATTCGCTGATGACCAGACAGGGAGTGCCAGGAAAGGGTGATTAGTGGCGGATCTGCGCCAGGTCGTCTTCAGTCAGACCAGTCATTTTTATGACGGTATTGCGGTCAATGCCGTTCTGGAGCATGGTTCGTGCAATTTTAAGGGTGGCTTCGCGCTCGCCTTTTTCAATGCCGCGTTGTTCACCGAGCTGAATCCCCTTCTCGATGCCCTTCTGTTCAAGCTGTTGTGCGATGGTCATAAGTGCGTCTCCGTGTTGCGGCACACGCTGTGCCAGTTCGCGTACAAAGGCTTCGGCGTCGGATGTTTCGCCTGCCTGCACTATATAGTGTACCAGCGATATCACCTGCGATGAAGACAAGTATCCCGCCAGCAAGATGGGTGCCAGCCGGTCGACCAGTTCTGCCAGGTCCCGCTGGTGAATATGCTTTTGCAGTAAAGTCAGGGCGGCCATGCTGCGATGGCCAGCGATTTCATCATCCGGAATGATCGTAACGTCTACCAGCGGGAAAGCGTTGCTGTAGAGTTTGCCTGCCAGCTCGGGAGCGTCAAATTCATCCAGCCAACGAGTAGAGTACGGATACGGGCTGCGCTTACCCGTATAGAACAGCACCGGTATCACCAGTGGCAGTTTTTTATGCCCTGCCTCCAGGTGGCGCTGCATGGCGGCTACCGCATAGCGTATGAGGCGGAAAGCCATATGTTTGTCCGGCGTTGACTGGTGCTCGACCAGAACATGAATATAGCCGTCGCCGGCTGTAGTTTTCAGGCTATAGAGGACGTCGCTGAAATACTGGCGGAGATCATCCTCAACGAACGAGCCTGATTCCAGTTTCAGCGTGCTGAGATCGCAGACTGCTCGCAGCTCTGCAGGCAGGTGGATTTCCATGAAATCCCGGGCAATATCCGGTTGCGTCAGGAACTGCCTGAACGTGGCATCGTGAGGAGTGGGTGTGCTGTTTTTCTTCTTCATCTGCCCTGGCTCTGAAAAATGACCCGGAGATGTTATCACAGCCTGGAAAAAGCTAATATTGGCGGTGAACGGAATTGCCATTCCTTCAGGGGGCCGTTCCGGGGTGGTTCGGTCCCCTCCCTAAACCATCTTTACTCATCATCAATTAGGCTTTGTTGAATAAATAAGATTTCTTGCGAACGACCCTGTAGCTGGCTGGATTTTCAGGCAATACGCACGCTTTCTGGCATCCCAGCCTTTGTCATCCTGTTCAACGCACGCACCATGGCCATAGCTTCCGCTACCTGACCATCGTAGTCACGCAGCGTCAGTGAATCTCCCAACAACTGCTTCATTCTGTACATTGCCGTTTCCGCTATCGAGCGACGGTTATATTCCGTTGTCCATTTCCACCGTGCATTGCTTCCGCTCAGCCGCTGATTAGCAACGGCACGGTTGCGGTCTGCGTACTCACCGGGCCAGTAACCTGCTCCTTTTCGGGGAGGAATAAGCGCGCTGATTTTTTTGCGGCGCAGTTCATCGTGACAGAGCCGGGTATCGTAAGCCCCGTCTGCCGCGGCTGCCCTGATTTTTCTGTGAGTCTGCCGGATAAGGCCCGGGAAGGCTTCTGAGTCCGTGACGTTATTCAGCGACAGGTCTGCACAGACAACTTCATGTGTGTTGCTGTCAACAGCAAGATGCAACTTTCGCCAGATACGACGGCGCTCTTTGCCGTGCTTTCTGACTTTCCATTCGCCTTCACCAAAGACCTTCAGCCCGGTGGAATCAATCACCAGGTGTGCGATTTCACCCCGGGTGGACGTTTTGAAACTGACATTAACCGACTTTGCCCGCTTACTGACACTGGTGTAATCCGGGCAGCGCAACGGAACGTTCATCAGGGCAAAAATGGAATCAATAAAACCCTGCGCAGCCCGCAGGGTCAGCCGGAATACGCGTTTAATCACCAGAACGGTGGTGATGGCGAGATCAGAATAGCGCTGGGGCCTTCCTCGTGATGAAGGCGTTGCCGACTCATACCAGGCCTGAATCGCCTCATCATCCAGCCAGAAAGTGAGGGAGCCACGGTTGATGAGAGCTTTGTTGTAGGTGGACCAGTTGGTGATTCTGAACTTTTGCTTTGCCACGGAATGGTCTGTGTTGTCGGGAGGATGCGTGATCTGATCCTTCAACTCAGCAAAAGTTCGATTTATTCAACAAAGCCATGTATATATTAGGTGATATGTTTCTAATCGAAAAAAACTGTGCACTGATAATAAAAGCTAATGTGCATATAGTGATATTGGACTACTATGAATTCGGTATATCTGAAACGAGTTCAAAGAGAGAAACGATGAGTACAGAACATAAAGTAGCTGTTGTTACTGGTGCGGGGCAGGGAATTGGTAAAGCAATCGCTCTCCGTCTGGCGAAAGATGGATTTCGTATCGGTAGTCTGGACTTCAATGGCGAAACGGCACATGAAACGGTGAGGCTTATTGAAGAAATGGGTGGCGAGGCACTGGCAGTAGCTGCGGATGTCGCAGATCGCGAACAAGTTTTTGCAGCAGTGGATAAAGTCGTTGCAAAGTTTGGCCGCCTGGATGTTATGGTTAATAATGCCGGTCTTGGCCCAACGACACCAATTGAGGAAATTACTCCAGAAATTTACCGTAAAGTCTTTGATGTTAACGTAGGAGGTGTGTACTGGGGTATTCAGGCCGCTGTGAAGTACTTTAAGCAGCGTACTCCGGCAAAAACGGGGGACATTATCGGTAAGATAATCAACGCCTCATCGCAGGCAGGCCAAGTGGGTAACCCTGATCTGGCCGTCTACGGCGCTACAAAGTTTGCTGTTCGCGGTATAACTCAGACAGCTGCAAAAGATCTGGCGAAATTTGGGATTACTGTGAACGCGTATTGCCCGGGAATTGTTCGCACCCCTATGATGAATGGTATCGCACAAAAAGTCGCAGATGAAAATGGCCAGTCTCTGGAATGGGGCCTTCAGCAGTGGGCGAAAAATGTTGCCCTCGGACGCATTTCTGAATCAGAGGATGTTGCGGCATGTGTTTCCTATCTGGCCGGTGTGGATTCAGATTATATGACAGGTCAGGCACTCATTATTGATGGTGGGATGGTATTTAACTGATCAGCATCTATACGCCCTGGTTGATTGGAATATCATAGTGTGCTTTTAGAAGCACACTTACTCTTTCGGTCAGTACAGACTTCAGAAACCAGAGGAGTGTTTTTATAAAAGTACACTGACAATTACTGCTCATCCCCAGAACAATCCTCAGCCTCATCGAGCATACTATTCAGAAAACGCCTTTGTTCTTCTGTCAGTTCCAGTGCGGCTTTGTTGAATAAATAAGATTTCTTGCGAACGACCCTGTAGCTGGCTGGATTTTCAGGCAATACGCACGCTTTCTGGCATCCCAGCCTTTGTCATCCTGTTCAACGCACGCACCATGGCCATAGCTTCCGCTACCTGACCATCGTAGTCACGCAGCGTCAGTGAATCTCCCAACAACTGCTTCATTCTGTACATTGCCGTTTCCGCTATCGAGCGACGGTTATATTCCGTTGTCCATTTCCACCGTGCATTGCTTCCGCTCAGCCGCTGATTAGCAACGGCACGGTTGCGGTCTGCGTACTCACCGGGCCAGTAACCTGCTCCTTTTCGGGGAGGAATAAGCGTGCTGATTTTTTTGCGGCGCAGTTCATCGTGACAGAGCCGGGTATCGTAAGCCCCGTCTGCCGCGGCTGCCCTGATTTTTCTGTGAGTCTGCCGGATAAGGCCCGGGAAGGCTTCTGAGTCCGTGACGTTATTCAGCGACAGGTCTGCACAGACAACTTCATGTGTGTTGCTGTCAACAGCAAGATGCAACTTTCGCCAGATACGACGGCGCTCTTTGCCGTGCTTTCTGACTTTCCATTCGCCTTCACCAAAGACCTTCAGCCCGGTGGAATCAATCACCAGGTGTGCGATTTCACCCCGGGTGGACGTTTTGAAACTGACATTAACCGACTTTGCCCGCTTACTGACACTGGTGTAATCCGGGCAGCGCAACGGAACGTTCATCAGGGCAAAAATGGAATCAATAAAACCCTGCGCAGCCCGCAGGGTCAGCCGGAATACGCGTTTAATCACCAGAACGGTGGTGATGGCGAGATCAGAATAGCGCTGGGGCCTTCCTCGTGATGAAGGCGTTGCCGACTCATACCAGGCCTGAATCGCCTCATCATCCAGCCAGAAAGTGAGGGAGCCACGGTTGATGAGAGCTTTGTTGTAGGTGGACCAGTTGGTGATTCTGAACTTTTGCTTTGCCACGGAATGGTCTGTGTTGTCGGGAGGATGCGTGATCTGATCCTTCAACTCAGCAAAAGTTCGATTTATTCAACAAAGCCCTGTGGCGATAAAAGACCCGGCCAGGTGCTCGGGTCTTTATCGAACTAAATATGCTTCAAGCGCGATCAGAAGGGAGCGTTGATATCCACCACGTTGATCAACTTGTGGTTGACGAACTCTTTCAGGCCTAAGTCGATCAGTTCACGACCATAGCCGGAGCGGCGGATGCCGCCAAAGGGCAAATCAGCCTTAACCATGGTGGGGTGGTTGACGAACATCATCCCGGTAGAGACTTGCTTGGCTACCGCCAGACCGCGCTGTTCATCGGCGGTGAACACAGAGCCACCGAGGCCGAAGGGCGAATCGTTGGCAATGGCAATCGCTTCCTGTTCATCCTTTGCCTTGAGGATCATGGAGACAGGGCCGAAGAACTCCCAATAGTAAGCCGGGTTGTCCGGGGTCACATTGGTAAGTATGGTCGGCTGTACAAAAGCGCCTTGCTCCGGCACTTTGGGACCAACTTCGGTAGCTGTGGCACCATGCTCAACCGCTTCACGAATTTTCTGCTTCACTTCATCGGCAGCACCCTGGGAAGACAGGGGCGCCAGAGTCGTGTTCGGATCCATAGGGTCACCGGCTTTAAGCGCGGCTACGCCTTTGGTATAGCCTTCCATAAACTTGTCATAAATGGCTTCCACCAGGATCATCCGTTTGGATGAAACACATACCTGACCGGCATTCCAGTGACGGCCGAATACCGCCCAATCTATGGTTTTCTCAAGCTCGGCATCTTCCAGCACGATAAAGGCGTCAGAGCCGCCCAGCTCCAGAGTGGATTTTTTCAGCGCCTTACCGGCCTGAGAGGCAATAACGGCGCCTGCACCTTCAGAGCCGGTCAGAGCCACGCCATGTACCTTGGGTGAGTTGATGATCTGCTCGACTTGATCCCGGGTAGCATACAGGTTCTGGAAGGCGCCCTGTGGCAGTCCGGCATCCCGCATCAGGCTCTCAAAAGCGGCGGCGCACTGAGGCACATTGGAAGCGTGTTTCAGCAGCAGGGTGTTGCCGGCAGAAAGTTGCGGAGCCAAGATCCTGGCTATCTGGTAATAGGGGAAGTTCCAGGGTTCAATGGCCAGCAAGACCCCAAGAGGTTCATTGACCAGCAGCGCTTCCCCTTCGGCGGGATCGGCCACAGGCAGTTTCTGCGGTGCCAGCAGTCTCTCGGCATGCTCGGCATAGTATTCGAGGATCTGCGCCGACAGTTCTACTTCGGCCTCGGCCTCTCCAATGACTTTACCCATCTCTAGGGTCAGCAGCTCTGCATAGCGGCGCTTGCTGTCTCTGAGCAGGGCTGCAGCCCGATTGAGTATTTCAGCCTTGTTGGCAAAAGAGGTATTGCGCCAACTCAAAAAGGCCTGGTGGGCCGATTCAATTGCCTCTGTGACTTCGGCATCAGTGGCATTGGGAAATTCTTTGATGAGCTCTCCCGTGAAGGGATTGATCGTTGCATATGTCATGTGTTCCTCCCAGCGTTGCAAGTAATAGGGTATTGATGCCAACTCCTGGCATCGGGTGAAAATGTTTGAAGTTATCGTGGGTTTTGCCCCCCAGAGGCGAGTGGCAAGAAAAAGCTCAAACCTTTCTACGCTTTAAATGGCGACATTTGTGTGATCTTGATCGCGGCAGCCGTCTCGGTGATTTTTAATCCTTTTTTGTTAATTCTTTGTTTTTAAAAAACTTAAAAACAGCATTGACCAACAAAAATGTAACTTATCGTTTTGATCTTGCGCAAGGGAAGATGCAACCCCTCGCTTTCGGGAGAGAGGTTGCATCCTTTGTATCTTGTCAGTTCTGGTGGCTATAGCGTTCGGCCATGGCATTGGCTGCGATCATTGCCTGATAGACATCATCGGCACTGACCGCCATAGGCATATTGCCCATGGTATCGCCTTCGGCGCAGGCGATTTCGGCAACTTTACGCCACTCCTCCTCACGGAATTGTTTCAGCCCCATATCTGCCAGAGTCAGCGGCAAACCCGCGGTTTTAATGATGCGGACAACATGGGGTCAGTTTGGATATAGAGAATTATTGTACTATAAGGGCTTCCCCGAACAGTCAACGCCGGTTTTTAATTTCTGTCTGTTCATCAATGAAAGGCAAGGGATAAGACTGCGCTACTATAAACGGTCATGCTGAATCGCTAGTGATTCGGACCCTGATGAAAGACGCTCGTGAGATCCTCCTTCGTTAATCGGATAGTGATATCCAGTAGGATATGCAGATACTTCTCACGGGGGTCTAACCCTTTACCATCAACAATTTACAGTTCAGTTACTACTCAGTTAAATTTTTCATGTTGTTGAATACAGTCTGAAGTCATCGCCGTAATGTAATGATGCCCAGCACAACCTCGCATTCTTGGCGGCGATTGCAACGACAGCACGCCAGTATCCCCGCCTACCAATCAACGAGCAGACCCAACGGCTAAACGGGTCCGTTCTATTCTCTGCCCCTACCATTACAGAACGGGCTCCCTGGACCAGTAGGGTTCGCAGATAGGCATCACCCGCTTTTGTTATCCTGCCAAGCTTTGATTTTCCGCCACTACTGTATTGTGATGGCGTTAGCCCCAACCAGGCTGCCAGTTGGCGCCCGTTCTTAAAATCATGGGCATTGCCAATACTGGCGACCAGCGCACTCGCTGTGGTGGGCCCAACACCTTTCAGTTCCATTAACTGCTGGCTGCGATGATCTGTTTTGGCCACACGAGATAATACCCTGTCATATTCGGCGATTTTCTCTTCAATATTAGTGACATGTGTCAATAGATCATCAATGTACAGCCTAACCTGTACTGGCAGAGTTTCCTTCTGGTCAGAAACAACATGACGCAGAGCATCAGTGCTTTGTGGGGCAATAACCCCGAATTCAGATATCAGGCCCCGAAGACGGTTATACGTTGCTGTTCTTTCCTGGATAAATCCCTGTCTTGTCCGATGTAAGCATTGCATTGCCTGCTGGCTTTCGTCTTTGACTGGTACAAAGCGCATATGCGGCCGCTGCACTGCCTCACAAATAGCTATTGCATCAGCTGCATCATTTTTCCCGGTCTTACCCGCCATGCGATAGGGTGAGACAAATTTCGGAGCCATCAACCGGACATCATGGCCATACTGCCTGAATAATCTTGCCCAATAGTGGGCACCCGAGCAGGCTTCCATTCCAATGACACAGGGAGGTAAACCTGCGATGAGTTCAGAAAGTGCTGCACGCGACACCTTGGGTTTAACCAGAACAGCTTTACCATTTTGGTCAATGCAGTGAACAGCAAACACATTTTTAGCAAGATCGATACCGACAGTGGTGATGGTCATAACGAATCCCTCTGGGTCAATGTTTATCCTATGATTGCACGAAAGTTAATCAGGCGCATATCCAGGGGAAGTCCCTTCCATTCGTTAAGCGTTTTAAGCTAACGGGTGATTTCGTTCCATTGAGCGCGAACCCCTGACCGTAAGGGATGTACGAAATGATCCGGCTGTCCGTTAATGGTTTTGCTTACTTGCGGACATGTTGTCTACATGCTGTACGTAATCGTTCGGTTTCGGACGTTTAAGTCACATGCACGTTAACTGTCGGTATTCATCGCCTCACTAGTACTACTCTGCTAGTTCATCATGTTCTTCGAGAGCATATTCAAAATCGGCAACAAGCAAGAAATTTTCTATCCTATAAGCCTGATTTAACTTAATTCGTTGGTATCTTTCGTTCAATAATCGCCATGCTGTTTTCCGTAGTACCATCGGTACGGATTCATCTTTTAAAGTACGCATGAGCACAGAACAGGTTGTCAGAAAAGCAGCGTCCTTACGTTTTCGGTAATACGCATCAGTCGAACAAACCGCAATGATCTCGATTGATTCAGGGTGATGACAGATAGCATTAACCGTAGTTTGTTCATGTATCTGTGCCTTGAGTTCAGCCTGAATTTTTGATTGATGATACATAGCCTTGAGATAGCTAAACATGATTTCCCCATCGAACAGTAAGTCGTGTCAATTCCTAGAGTTAACACATTTCTGATCATGACTCACACGTTACGTTCAGTCGGTAGCCATCTGTGCAAAAAATGCGCTTAGCGAATGGAAGGGACTTCCCCTGGATATGCACCTGATTAACTTTCGTGCAATCATGGGGTAAATATTGACCCAGAGAGATTCGTTATGACCATCACTACTGTCGGTATCGATCTTGCTAAAAATGTGTTTGCAGTTCACTGCGTTGACCAAAATGGTAAAGCAGTTCTGGTTAAACCCAAGGTGTCACGTGCAGCACTTCCTGAACTCATCGCAGGTTTACCTCCCTGTGTAATTGGAATGGAAGCCTGCTCGGGTGCCCACTATTGGGCAAGATTATTCAGGCAGTATGGCCATGATGTCCGGTTGATGGCCCCAAAATTTGTCTCACCCTATCGCATGGCGGGTAAGACCGGGAAAAATGATGCAGCTGATGCAATAGCTATTTGTGAGGCTGTGCAGCGGCCGCATATGCGCTTTGTACCCGTCAAAGACGAAAGTCAGCAGGCAATGCAGTGCTTGCATCGGACAAGGCAGGGATTTATCCAGGAAAGAACGGCAACGTATAACCGTCTTCGGGGTCTGGTATCCGAATTTGGGATTATCGCCCCACAAAGCACTGATGCTCTACGTCATATTGTTTCTGACCAGAGGGAAACTCTGCCAGTACAGGTCAGGCTTTGCATTGATGATCTATTGGCTCATATAACTAATATTGAAGAAAAAATCGCCGAATATGACAGGGTATTATCTCGTGTGGCCAAAACAGACCATCGCAGCCAGCAGTTAATGGAACTGAAAGGTATTGGCCCCACAACAGCGAGCGCACTGGTCGCCAGTATTGGCAACGCACATGATTTTAAAAACGGGCGCCAACTGGCAGCCTGGCTGGGGTTAACGCCATCGCAATACAGCAGTGGTGGAAAATCAAAGCTTGGCAGAATAACGAAAGCCGGTGATTCATATCTGAGAACGCTGCTGGTACAGGGAGCTCGTTCTGTGATGATAGGGGCAGAGAATAGAACGGACTCGTTTAGCCGTTGGGTCTGCTCGTTGATTGGCAGGCGGGGATACTGGCGTGCTGTCGTTGCAATCGCTGCCAAGAATGCGAGGTTGTGCTGGGCATCATTACATTACGGCGATGACTTCAAACTGTATTCGGCAACATGAAAAATTTAACTGTGTAGTAACTGAACTGCAACTCGTTGATGGTAAAGGGTTAGACCCCCGTGAGAAGTATCTGCATATCCTACTGGATATCCCTATCCGATTAGCGAAGGAGGATCTCACGAGCGTCTTTCATCAGGGTCCGAATCAATAGAGATTCAACGTGACCGTTTATAGTAGCGCAGTCTTATCCCTTGCCCTTCATTGATGAACAGACAGAAATTAAAAACCGGCGTTGACTGTTCGGGGAAGCCCTTATAGTAGGATAATTTCCTTTTTCCAAGCGGACCCCAGCAACGCATCAGAGGGTGGGATTTTTTTATCCGGGGCAAAGCCAACATTTTTCAGATAGCAAAGAAGGACGGCAAAACCAAAACGGCTGGCGGGTTTACGGTGAGCACTGATAATCGCCAGATCATGCTCACTGAAATAGGCCATTCGGGTCAGCGTTAACTCATCGTCCGGTAATGCCAGTAATGATTCTCTTTCCGACAGAGAAAGAATCTGCCTCCTTGCCATATAGTTTCCCTCATAAATTATTTGATGCGGAATTTTTAACAAAAATGGTTATCGCATAAGGGTGTACTCCCGCGCTATACAGCGTTTTCAGGGGATTTTGTCTTAATCGGATAACCTAAATGCGATACAGCAAGAGCGACAACCTAAAAGCGATAGCCACTGACGATAAATCAATCACTTACGTATCCGAATTGGTTAAATAATGTGCTTAACGAATGGAAGGGACTTCCCCTGATTATGCGCCTGATTAACTCTTGTGCAATCATGGGGTACACATCGTCCCGGAGGAATTCGTTATGACTATCACGACTGTCGGTATCGATCTTGCTAAAAATGTGTTTGCTGTTCACGGTGTTGATCAAAATGGTAGAACTGTTCTGGTTAAGCCTAAAGTATCGCGTGCTGCACTTCCTGAGTTAATTGCAAGTTTGCCTCCCTGTGTTATCGGGATGGAAGCATGCTCCGGGGCTCACTACTGGGCAAGATTGTTTCGGCAGTATGGTCATGAGCCACGTCTGATGGCTGCTAAGTTTGTATCGCCTTATCGTATGGCCGGAAAATCAGGAAAAAATGATGCAGCTGATGCTCAGGCTATCTGTGAAGCTGTTCGTCGTCCGCATATGCGGTTCGTACCAGTGAAAGACGAAAGCCAGCAGGCCATGCAGTGTTTACATCGTACCCGTCAGGGTTTTATCGAAGAGAAAACAGCAACGTATAATCGTCTGCGAGGATTGATATCTGAATTCGGTGTCATCGCGCCACAAAGTGCTGATGCCCTGCGCCACATGGTTTCTGTGCAGAAGAGCTCTTTACCGCTTCAGGTTCAGCAATGTGTTGATGATTTGATGGAACACGTTGATCGCATTGAAGCTAACATCACTGAATATGACCGAATTTTGTCCCACATAGCCAAAACAGATCATCGCAGTCAGCGGCTGATGGAGCTAAAGGGCGTTGGTCCCACAACGGCCTGTGCACTGGTCGCCAGTATCGGTAATGCACATGATTTTAAAAATGGACGTCAACTGGCAGCCTGGCTGGGGCTGACGCCATCACAATACAGCAGCGGGGGAAAGTCGAAACTCGGCAGGATCACAAAAGCCGGTGATTCGTATCTGCGAACGCTTCTGGTTCAGGGGGCTCGTTCAGTGCTTATTGGCGCCGGGAAAAGGACTGACTCATTCAGCCGTTGGGTTTGTATGTTGGTTGAGCGCAGAGGGTACTGGCGGGCTGTTGTGGCCATCGCCGCCAAAAATGCGCGGCTGTGTTGGGCATCACTACATTACGGTGATGATTTCCGGCTGTACTCAGTCAACTAAAGCTCGAAGCTGTATAACCATCTGACCTGCAATTCGTTGATGATAAAGGGTTAGACCCCGTGAGGCCTATCTGGCTATTGTACAGGATATACGTATCCGCTTAACGAACAAGAACCTCACGCGCGTCTTTCATCAGGGCCCGAATCGATGACGATTCATCATGGCCGTTTATAGTACCGCAGTCTCTCCCCTTTATTTTTACTGAAGAGCAGACAGAAACCATAAATACCGGCTTTGACATGCCGGGGAAGTCCTTATAGTACAAAAATTTCCGATCTCCAAACTGACCCCTTAAAGCCCGCTTTACGCAACATCAGACGTTAGTAAGTCATTCTCAATATTGCTCTAATCAAAGTGAATCCCCAGATCTGATGCAATTTATGCAAATCAAATGCTCCAGAAGACGGCTGGCAGACTATCAACAGGATATCTGTATGGCCACTCTTGCACTCTGCATTCCGATTGACGCCGCATCGTAAGTTGAAGTTTGCTAATCTTTGAGATGTAGTACCCTCTATACAGTGCGGATTTTAATTAATGGAATAAATGATTATGAGTGAAAATGATACAATCCAAAAGAAGTCTAAAAGCCAGATTAACAAAGCGGTATTCTTTACATCTGCTTTGTTAATTTTCCTTCTTGTCGCCTTTGCCGCTGTATTCCCGGATGTCGCCGACAAAAATTTTAAACTACTTCAGCAACAAATCTTCACGAATGCCAGCTGGTTCTACATCCTTGCAGTGGCCCTGATTCTACTGAGTGTCTCGTTCCTGGGACTCTCACGCTACGGTGATATCAAACTGGGTCCGGACCATGCGCAGCCTGATTTTAGCTATCACTCCTGGTTTGCGATGCTTTTCTCGGCAGGGATGGGGATCGGCCTGATGTTCTTTGGCGTTGCTGAACCTGTGATGCATTATCTTTCACCTCCTGTCGGCACTCCAGAGACCGTTGCGGCAGCGAAGGAAGCAATGCGCCTGACGTTCTTCCACTGGGGCCTGCACGCATGGGCAATCTATGCCATTGTGGCACTGATCCTGGCCTTTTTCAGTTACCGTCACGGTCTGCCTTTAACGCTGCGTTCCGCACTTTATCCCATTATTGGCGAGCGCATATACGGACCTGTAGGCCATGTGGTTGATATTTTCGCCGTTATTGGCACCGTCTTTGGCGTTGCGACATCGCTGGGGTACGGTGTTTTGCAGGTGAATGCTGGTTTGAATCATCTTTTCGGGGTGCCTATTAATGAAACGGTGCAGGTGATTCTAATCGTTGTCATCACTGGTTTAGCGACGATTTCGGTGGTGTCCGGCCTGGACAAGGGAATACGTATACTGTCTGAGCTCAACCTGGGCCTGGCAGTGCTGCTGCTGGCGCTGGTCCTGTGTCTGGGACCAACCGTGCTTCTGCTGAAGTCATTTGTGGAAAATACGGGCGGTTATCTTTCTGAACTGGTGAGTAAAACTTTTAACCTTTATGCGTATGAACCTAAGTCGAGCAACTGGCTGGGGGGCTGGACATTACTGTACTGGGGATGGTGGCTTTCATGGTCGCCGTTTGTGGGGATGTTCATCGCAAGAGTCTCGCGCGGTCGAACCATTCGCGAGTTTGTCACCGGCGTGCTGTTTGTTCCCGCCGGCTTCACGCTCATGTGGATGACGGTGTTTGGTAACAGCGCAATCTATCTCATTATGCACCAGGGGGCGGCTGATCTCGCCAATACCGTTCAGCAGGATGTCGCGCTGGCCCTGTTTAATTTCCTGGAGCATTTCCCGTTTTCTTCCGTGCTGTCATTTATTGCAATGGCGATGGTCATTGTCTTCTTTGTCACCTCGGCTGACTCCGGGGCAATGGTTGTTGATACGCTGGCATCGGGTGGCGTCGCTAACACGCCTGTATGGCAGCGAATTTTCTGGGCCTCGCTCATAGGGATTGTGGCAATCGCACTGCTGATTGCGGGGGGACTGAGCGCGCTGCAAACCGTGACAATAGCGAGCGCATTACCTTTCTCAGTGATTTTACTGATATCCATATACGGATTATTAAAAGCCCTGCGTCGGGATTTGACCAAGCGTGAAAGCCTGAGCATGGCGACTATTGCTCCGACTGCAGCGCGTAACCCGATTCCATGGCAGAGACGCTTGCGCAATATCGCTTATCTGCCAAAGCGCTCTCTTGTGAAACGCTTTATGGGCGACGTTATCCAGCCCGCCATGACGCTGGTTCAGGAAGAACTGAATAAACAGGGAACGATAAGCCATATAAGTGATACTGATGACGAACGAATTCGGCTTGAAGTCGATTTGGGCAATGAGCTGAACTTTATTTATGAAGTGAGACTTCGTGGCTATAACTCACCGGCTTTCGCCATGGCTGCAATGGACAATGACGAGCAGCAGGTTGAGCAACATCGATATTATCGCGCTGAGGTCTATCTGAAAGAAGGCGGTCAAAACTATGATGTGATGGGCTGGAATCAGGAACAGCTGATTAATGACATACTGGACCAGTACGAAAAACACCTGCACTTCCTGCACCTCGTTCGTTAATACAAAAATGCCGTCCTGCCGGGCGGCATTTATTTTCCCGAACTTAATACAAGGATATGCTGAATGATTTCACGCTGGCAATGGATTCTCAGGCAGACACTTAAAAAGCTATGGTTCAGGGCAACGTTATTTGCAATGGTAGCAATAATAACGGCACTGTTGCAAAGTTAGCGATGAGGCAGCCTTTTGTCTTATTCAAAGGCCTTACATTTCAAAAACTCTGCTTACCAGGCGCATTTCGCCCAGGGGATCACCATAATAAAATGCTGAGGCCTGGCCTTTGCGTAGTGCACGCATCACCTCAATACCTTTGATGGTGGCGTAAGCCGTCTTCATGGATTTAAATCCCAGCGTGGCGCCGATTATCCGTTTCAGTTTGCCATGATCGCATTCAATCACGTTGTTCCGGTACTTAATCTGTCGGTGTTCAACGTCAGACGGGCACCGGCCTTCGCGTTTGAGCAGAGCAAGCGCGCGACCATAGGCGGGCGCTTTATCCGTGTTGATGAATCGCGGGATCTGCCACTTCTTCACGTTGTTGAGGATTTTACCCAGAAACCGGTATGCAGCTTTGCTGTTACGACGGGAGGAGAGATAAAAATCGACAGTGCGGCCCCGGCTGTCGACGGCCCGGTACAGATACGCCCAGCGGCCATTGACCTTCACGTAGGTTTCATCCATGTGCCACGGGCAAAGATCGGAAGGGTTACGCCAGTACCAGCGCAGCCGTTTTTCCATTTCAGGCGCATAACGCTGAACCCAGCGGTAAATCGTGGAGTGATCGACATTCACTCCGCGTTCAGCCAGCATCTCCTGCAGCTCACGGTAACTGATGCCGTATTTGCAGTACCAGCGTACGGCCCACAGAATGATGTCACGCTGAAAATGCCGGCCTTTGAATGGGTTCATGTGCAGCCCCATCAGCAAAAGGGGATGATAAGTTTATCACCACCGACTATTTGCAACAGTGCCAAAAAACTCACGCCAAAGCGAATAACGTCTTCGCCCGTTGCTCATGCTGATGTGGCGCTTATCTGCGAACTTGATGAGCAATGGAGTTTCGTTGGCAGTAAAGCCCGGCAACACTGGCTCTGGTACGCGTATAACACCAAAACAGGGGGTGTACTGGCCTACACTTTTGGTCCCCGTACCGATGAAACCTGCCGGGAACTACTGGCACTGCTTACGCCATTCAACATCGGCATGATCACCAGCGACGACTGGGGCAGCTATGGCCGGGAGGTGCCGAAGGATAAGCATCTGACCGGAAAAATATTCACCCAACGGATTGAGCGCAATAACCTGACGCTGCGCACCCGCATTAAGCGCTTGGCTCGTAAAACAATCTGCTTCTCGCGTTCAGTAGAGATCCACGAAAAAGTCATCGGGACGTTTATTGAAAAACACATGTTCTACTAATTGGAAGCATCACCCGATTCTCTTTATGCACAGTACTGAGAGTGTCGATGATAACAGCCACAGACTGCATGCGCTTTGTTCGCTGAGATCCGACCAAGTCCGATAAGGATTATTCTTATATCATCTGACGCTGCAGACAACTGTGTAGTTGAACGCCTTTGTATTTCCTGTTTAGCCACAACGTTCAGGCGGACGCCCGGAAGCTACCTTAAGCTCGTAAATCAGGCTTTCAGGCCTGGCTAAACTGTGTATAGCTAATACACATTATGGCAATTAGAGTGCAGCCTTAACTCCTTTCAAAGGATCCCAGCAGGATCCTTTGGTTTTTCTCAGCCACAATCGCTCAACGTGAGTTTTCGTTCCACTAATCGTCGGCCCCCTATAAGGCTTCGCCCCCCATATCAAACCGGTAACTTTCAATCTTTCAAGACTATGTGTCAGATCCAGTCGCGACTAATACAATTTAAAACATAGTGATTATTTCTCTGACTATGCGTTTTTCGGGATGCTACTGAATATTTTATAACCCCAGGGTTGAAGAACCACCTGGCTGAGATTTTTAACATCTATTTCTTCTTTTGTGAACCAATCAATATAATATCCACTATATTCCTTCTCCTTGATTTTTATTGTCAATTTTTCTTTACTGAAGTTAATCATGGAAATAATGGCATGCCCATCTTTCTCTCTGGAGAAAGCAATAACTTTATCTTCATGATTATGGTTAATTCGTACCATCTCACCACCGTTATGAGCATTCCACAGGGCATGATTCACATGTTTAAGATGAAACAGGGTTTTGTATAATTCACCTATGTGGTGTTTCTGCCAGATTATTTCATCTTTTTCAAAAAATGGCAGAGAGCGCTTCAGTCCGGCTTCCTGCCCACCATAAATTAATGGCATACCTTTTACCATTACGGTCATAACAATCGCGGCTTCCAGACCCGAGCCAAAGTTATCAAATTGATTCCCTTCCCAGGCATTCTTATCATGATTTTCAATAAATGACATGCTTATTCCGTCAGCTGGAAATGCTTTTGTTTGGTGCGCCATCCATTCTATCAGCGGAGATAACTTTCCGGTATTAACCGCCAGTAGCATTTTGTCCCACAGGCTCCATGAATAGACCATGTCAAAGGATTTTTTCAGCAAATCCCGGGACTCCCATTCTGCCAGCATAAAAACGGGTTTTATCGCCTCAAGCTCTGCTCGGGCATTTTCCCAGAAATCAAGCGGGACAAAACCGGCGACATCACACCGGTATCCGTCGATATCAAATTCATCAACCCAGTATTTCAATGCTGCCGTCATGTACTGGCGTAATTCAGCATTGCCGTAATCAAACTCGATAATATCATCCCAGTCATACCAAGGTGTGGGCGTAAAATGACCTTTTCTGTCTTTTGAATACCATTCGGGATGAGTAATGGTCAATGTATTATCTCGAGAAGAATGGTTTGCCACCCAGTCGAGAATGACATACATCCCTTTGTCATGAATTTTTCTTACTAGCTGTTTGAGATCTTCATGAGTACCAAACTCCTCATTGACATCATAATAGTCGCGAACAGAATAACTACTCCCCAACGAGCCCTTACGAGCTTCGATCCCAACAGGGTGAATTGGCATCAGCCAAATAATATCAACACCAAGGGATTTAATCCTGTCAAGATGTTTTTCAAAGGAATTAAATGTCCCACCTTTAGTAAATTGCCTTATATTAACCTGGTAGATTGTGGCATTTTTCGACCATTCCGGATGCTTAACTTTTACATACTCATCAGGCTCATACTTGGATAATTTCTTTTCCATAACACACTCTTTTTTTAAAGTAATAATCAAAAGATATTATAAACCTCTCCTCTTTCAGTAAAATCCTCCTTTCGCTAGTATGTTGGGGATGAGTTAAATCTTATGACTTCACAATACAATGTGATAAAAGTCATGTTTCAGCCTTCTATTTTTGTGAGGTAACTCACATTATATAGATAAATTGAGATCATTATCACTGATTGTACATGGGGGGATGAGATCACAGGAGGAGTTAATCTGACGAATATTGATACAGGATCATACAAATTCAAATTAAATTGGAGGGAATCCCGATGAAAAAATCATTCATGCTTATTGCTGCCTGCGCTGCGTGGTACTCTGCAACCCCGTATGCGGCGATACAGGAAGGTAAACTGATCATTTGGGGAGGTAGTCTTGGTAATGGACGACAGGCTCTTGAGACTGTCGGAAAACGTTTTGAAGCCGATACCGGTATTCCTGTCACGGTGGAACAACCGAAAAATATAGAGGAAAGATTCCCCTTGGTGGCAAGCAGTGGTGGTGGTCCGGATATTGTTATATACGCGCATGACCGTTTTGGCGGGTATGCAAAGTCAGGTTTATTATACGAGGTTAATCCTTCCCCGGCATTCAAAGAGAAAATAGTCCCCTTTGCATGGGACGCCGTGAAGTATAACGGGAAGCTGATTGGTTATCCTATGAGTATAGAAGCGCTGACTCTGATCTGGAATAAAAAGCTGATTAAATCCCCACCTTCCACGTGGGAAGAAATCCCGGCAATGGATGATGAACTAAGAAAAAAGGGTAAAAAAGCAATTACATGGAATATTTCTGAGCCCTATTTTACATGGCCATTAATTGCCTCTGCGGGGGGGTACGTATTTAAAAAGACCGATAACGGTTACGATACAAGTCATGTGGGTATTGATAATGAAGGCGCAGTTAAAGGGCTGGAATTTATTGTGAATATGGTCAAAAGCGGACGTATTAGCCCAGATACGGATTATCCGCTAGCTGAAGCCAGCTTTAATAAAGGTGAAACAGCGATGATTATCAATGGCCCGTGGTCATGGGAAAATATTGGTACCAGCGGTATTGACTACGGTGTTACGGTACTGCCCACATTCCAGGGACAAAAGGCTAGACCATTTGTGGGGGTCGTCAGCATCGGCATTAATGCAGCCAGCCCTAATAAAGAACTGGCTGTGGAATTTATAGAAAATTATCTGATGACAGATGAAGGACTTACCACGCTGAATGATGCCGTTCCATTAGGTGCAGTTACACTGAAGAGCTACCAGAAAAAACTGGAAAAAGATCCGCGTATCCAGGCAACCATGCAGAGCGCAGAAAATGGCGAGATCATGCCAAACATTCCTGAGCTGAGTTCATTCTGGTATGCGGAGAAAACCGCTATAATCAACGCAATTAATCAGAAGCAATCTCCAGAAAGCGCTCTTAATACAGCAAAAGAAAGGGTCCTAACTACTCAGCCATAATACATCTAGTGAGTTTATTTTCAAGACAGCTTAATCGAAATCGATGCCATGAGTGTCATTCATGCCCGGTGGGGCAAGAGTTACTGTATAGGCCAGAGACAATGTCCTGAGGTGGCCTCCCCGGCTATAACACCGGGGAGTTCAGCTATTTCAGATCACGCAACAGTTGGCTGACTGACAGGAACCCCGTTTCAGAAAGTAATCGTGATACGCGTGACGGTAACATCAGTTTGCATTCCAGCCAGATCACCCGAAAGTGACTTTCTGGGTAATGACTCCAACTTAATGATAGTGTTTTATGTTCAGATAATGCCCGATGACCTTGTCATGCAGCTCCACCGATTTTGAGAACGACAGTGACTTCCGTCCCAGCCTTGCCAGATGTTGTCTCAGATTCAGGTTATGTCGCTCAATGCGCTGAGTGTAACGCTTGCTGATAACGTGCAGCTTTCCCTTCAGGCGGGATTCATACAGCGGCCAGCCATCCGTCATCCATACCACGACCTCAAAGGCCGACAGCAGGCTCAGAAGACGCTCCAGTGTGGCCAGAGTGCGTTCACCGAATACGTGCGCCACAACCGTCTTCCGGAGCCTGTCATACGCGTAAAACAGCCAGCGCTGGCGCGATTTAGCCCCGACGTATCCCCACTGTTCGTCCATTTCCGCGCAGACGATGACGTCACTGCCCGGCTGTATGCGCGAGGTTACCGACTGCGGCCTGAGTTTTTTAAATGGCGGAAAATCGTGTTGAGGCCAACGCCCATAATGCGGGCGGTTGCCCGGCATCCAACGCCATTCATGGCCATATCAATGATTTTCTGGTGCGTACCGGGTTGAGAAGCGGTGTAAGTGAACTGCAGTTGCCATGTTTTACGGCAGTGAGAGCAGAGATAGCGCTGATGTCCGGCGGTGCTTTTGCCGTTACGCACCACCCCGTCAGTAGCTGAACAGGAGGGACAGCTGATAGAAACAGAAGCCACTGGAGCACCTCAAAAACACCATCATACACTAAATCAGTAAGTTGGCAGCATCACCCAACAGTGCCCCTAATCGTGTTCAGCAGAATAGCCGGAGGAAGTTTCCTACTGTCGATAAGAAAGGATTGGCACAGGGAGTGTGAATATCGAAACACCATCACAGAATAATGCCAGATAGAAATGCGATAGTAGGGTTGGATATTTAAATAAGGAGCATCCCGACTTAAAATGAATATGACTGCGTAACCAGGCGCAATAAAAAAAGCGAAAGAATCGCTTTTATTCTGGTTGTTTTTTCGAAGAGTGACCGTTTTCTGAGATGACAAGAAATAAGGAAGTCCTATGATCGCTAGCGGAATAGTTCAAAAACTGAATGCGCAAATGAATCAGGAGTTTTATACCTCAAATTTGTATCTTCAGCTCAGCCAGAGGTGCAGCGAGAATAGCCTTAATGGCACCGCACTATTTTTGCGTCATCAGGCGCAAAATACGGTGACGCAAATGATGCGCATGTACGAATACATCAAACAGAGCGGCGCCACGCCGGTGTTACAGGAGCAACACGCCCGGTGCGGTGAATTTTCCACGCTGGAAGATCTGTTTGAGCAGACGGTAAGCGATTACCAGAAGCGCATTAATGCGCTGACCTCTTTGACGGAAGACGCCCAGGCAGCAAACGATAAGTCAGCGATTAACTTCCTGAAGCGATACAGAAAAGAGGAAATCGTGGACGGGACGCTGTTGCAAATCATTCTGGATGAAGTCCGCAGCGCTAAAAAAGCGGGCATCAACATGCAGCAAACCGACCACTATCTGGTTGGCGTGATCGATCGCTATCACTAAATCAATTTCGCAGTACGAGGAGGTTTTACGCCTCCTCAGAAAATCTGTTTTACATCAGAAACAGAGGTTTATGCCAGTGAACATTTGATACCCAACACGTCATAGTGATTTTTTAACTTAGCGTTTTTATATCGTGCCAAAAATGTCTCTGCTTGTGTCTTTATATTAAGGAAGGTGCGAATAAGCAGGTCATTTCTTCCCAAGCTGACTCGCTGATTAAAATTTCGCGGATCTGGGCCGATTTTTTTCCCGCAAACACATCGAATCAGCCTATTTAGGCTATTTTTTCCACCATTTCTGGCGTTATTTCCGGTTTTTACTGAGATCTCTCCCACTGACGTATCATTTGGTCCACCCGAAACAGGTTGGCCAGGGTGAATAACATCGCCAGTTGGTTATCGTTTTTCAGCAGCCCCTTGTATCTGGCTTTCACGAAGCCGAACTGCCGCTTGATGATGCGAAACGGGTGCTCCACCCTGGCACGGATGCTGGCTTTCATGTATTCGATGTTGATGGCCGTTTTGTTCTTGCGCGGATGCTGCTTCAAGGTTTTTACCCTGCCGGGACGCTCGGCGATCAGCCAGTCCACATCCACCTCGGCCAGCTCCTCGCGCTGTGGCGCTCCTTGGTAGCCGGCATCGGCTGAGACAAATTGCTCCTCTCCATGAAGCAGATTACCCAGCTGATTGAGGTCATGCTCGTTGGCCGCGGTGGTGACCAGGCTGTGGGTCAGGCCACTCTTGGCATCGACACCAATGTGGGCCTTCATGCCAAAGTGCCACTGATTGCCTTTCTTGGTCTGATGCATCTCCGGATCGCGTTGCTGCTCTTTGTTCTTGGTAGAGCTGGGTGCCTCAATGATGGTGGCATCCACCAAAGTGCCTTGGGTCATCATGACGCCTGCTTCGGCCAGCCAGCGATTGATGGTCTTGAACAATTGACGGGCCAGTTGATGCTGCTCGAGCAGGTGGCGGAAATTCATGATGGTGGTGCGATCCGGCAGGGCGCTATCCAGGGATAATCGGGCAAACAGGCGCATGGAGGCGATTTCGTACAGGGCATCTTCCATGGCACCGTCGCTCAGGTTGTACCAATGCTGCATGCAGTGAATACGCAGCATGGTCTCCAGCGGATAGGGCCGTCGGCCATTGCCCGCCTTGGGATAAAACGGCTCGATGACAGCGGTCATATTCTGCCATGGCAGAATCTGCTCCATGCGGGAGAGGAAAATCTCTTTTCGGGTCTGACGGCGCTTAGTGCTGAATTCACTATCGGCGAAGGTGAGTTGATGGCTCATGATGTCCCTCTGGGATGCGCTCCGGATGAATATGATGATCTCATATCAGGAACTTGTTCGCACCTTCCCTAACGAATACTCAGGGCATGCAGATAAACTGCTGGCTATATTTCTTTCGAAGAGCGTGGAATGCATACCAATCCCCGATAAAAAGGAGTTGGTGATGACTGTGACTAATCAATTTGCTGCACACGTTGGTCTGGACTGGGCTGATAAAAAACACGATGTCTGTGTTCAGTTTAAAAACGGTGAACGCGTATTCGGTGATGCTGCCAACTTACTGATTTAGTGTATGATGGTGTTTTTGAGGTGCTCCAGTGGCTTCTGTTTCTATCAGCTGTCCCTCCTGTTCAGCTACTGACGGGGTGGTGCGTAACGGCAAAAGCACTGCCGGACATCAGCGCTATCTCTGCTCTCACTGCCGTAAAACATGGCAACTGCAGTTCACTTACACCGCTTCTCAACCCGGTACGCACCAGAAAATCATTGATATGGCCATGAATGGCGTTGGATGCCGGGCAACCGCCCGCATTATGGGCGTTGGCCTCAACACGATTTTCCGCCATTTAAAAAACTCAGGCCGCAGTCGGTAACCTCGCGCATACAGCCGGGCAGTGACGTCATCGTCTGCGCGGAAATGGACGAACAGTGGGGATACGTCGGGGCTAAATCGCGCCAGCGCTGGCTGTTTTACGCGTATGACAGGCTCCGGAAGACGGTTGTGGCGCACGTATTCGGTGAACGCACTCTGGCCACACTGGAGCGTCTTCTGAGCCTGCTGTCGGCCTTTGAGGTCGTGGTATGGATGACGGATGGCTGGCCGCTGTATGAATCCCGCCTGAAGGGAAAGCTGCACGTTATCAGCAAGCGTTACACTCAGCGCATTGAGCGGCATAACCTGAATCTGAGGCAGCACCTGGCAAGGCTGGGACGGAAGTCGCTGTCGTTCTCAAAATCGGTGGAGCTGCATGACAAAGTCATCGGGCATTATCTGAACATAAAACACTATCAATAAGTTGGAGTCATTACCTAACAATAAACCTGTTTAAATATCCAGATAAAAACATTCAATCTGGGTCAAATGAGTGATACAGTTTCACCCATAAGACCCAATGGAGGCAATATGTCTGAATTTGAATTACTGGCGCAGGATCTGCTTGAGAAAGCAGAAGCGGAAGAACAACTGCGACAGGAAAATGATAAAAAGCTGCTCGGGCAGGTGCTGGAAATCTATGACCAGAAGTACGTGGCTGAACTGCTTAGAAAAGTTGGTAAAAATGAGTGGAGTCGCGAGACTCTTAATCGCTGGATTAATGGTAAGTGCTCACCTAAGACGCTGACGTTAGCCGAAGAGGAACTTCTACGAAAAATGCTTCCGGAAGCGCCTGCACATCACCCTGACTATGCCTTCCGGTTTATTGACCTGTTTGCTGGGATTGGAGGTATACGGAAGGGCTTCGAAACCATCGGTGGCCAGTGCGTTTTTACCAGTGAATGGAATAAAGAGGCTGTGCGCACATATAAAGCTAACTGGTTTAACGATGCTCAGGAACACACTTTCAATCTCGATATTCGGGAAGTCACGCTCAGTGATAAACCTGAAGTACCTGAAAACGATGCCTATGCTTACATTAATGAGCATGTGCCGGATCATGATGTACTTCTGGCAGGTTTCCCCTGTCAACCGTTCAGCCTTGCGGGCGTAAGCAAGAAAAACTCGCTCGGGCGCGCGCATGGTTTCGAATGTGAGGCTCAGGGAACGCTTTTCTTCGATGTGGCGCGTATTATCCGCGCAAAAAAACCTGCCATCTTTGTTCTTGAAAACGTTAAAAACCTGAAGAGCCATGACAAGGGTAAAACCTTTAAAGTCATCATGGATACCCTCGACGAACTGGGCTATGAAGTTGCGGATGCAGCTGAGATGGGCAAAAACGATCCTAAAGTTATCGACGGAAAGCACTTTTTACCTCAGCACCGAGAACGTATCGTTTTGGTCGGTTTCCGTCGTGATCTGAACATTCACCAGGGCTTTACCCTGCGCGATATTAGTCGTTTTTATCCGGAACAGCGTCCGTCATTTGGCGAACTGCTGGAACCCGTGGTTGACAGCAAATATATACTGACGCCGAAACTCTGGGAGTATCTCTATAACTACGCCAAAAAGCACGCAGCTAAGGGTAACGGATTCGGTTTTGGCCTCGTTAATCCTGAAAATAAAGAAAGCATTGCCCGTACGCTTTCTGCTCGCTATCACAAAGACGGGTCTGAAATTCTGATAGACCGTGGCTGGGATATGGCCACAGGTGAAACAGACTTCGCGAACGAAGAAAATCAGGCGCATCGGCCCCGCAGGCTGACTCCACGAGAGTGCGCGCGCCTTATGGGTTTTGAAAAAGTAGATGGCAGGCCTTTTCGCATTCCTGTGTCAGACACTCAGTCGTACAGGCAGTTCGGTAACTCCGTAGTGGTGCCCGTGTTTGAAGCCGTAGCCAAACTGCTTGAACCTTATATCCTGAAAGCGGTTAATGCCGATTCGTGCAAGGTTGAACGAATCTGATCGCTCCTCCCGGTATTTATGCCGGGAGATAATCTATGGAATATCTGCGTAAAGCCCTGTCAGCTCAGCAATAAACGCACCTAGCGTCATTAGCTCAGCTCTCACCGCCTCCGGGTATTTTTTGTGCAGAGATGATGGCACGACCAGTCTGACACCCGACTCCCGCATCTCCCGATATTGAGCCAGAGAAACTCCCTCTTGGAGTGTAAACAGATGCACCTGATGAATTTTATCGGCCTCATTCAGTATCTGACGCCAGCGATCCTTACAGGTAGTCTTGACTGCCAGCATGCGCAGATTTTCTACGGGAAACTCAGTGTCGTGGTAAGCCCCTGCGGAAGGGAAAAGGAAATCGGGTTTTTTATTACCTTCTGTGATGGCCTGCGTCGCAAAGTGTCGCAGGCCGTGCTCAATGAATAGATGCTCCAGGTGCAGTTCCAGCGACTTCCCGGCTCTGGATTTACGGCGATTGCTGACAGAATTGGCCAGCGCAATAAATTCATCCACAGAGCCAAATCCTTTCCGGATGATATCCAGAACATGCAGTTCCTCAACCAATAGAAATATGTCGTACTCCACGCGCCGGCGGTCAAGAAGTTGCTCATCCGGATCAAGGGAATTTTTCACATAATGGCTGGCTGCATACTGAATAATTTCACTTCCCGACGGAAAGCGCAGGTGCCAGTCTTCAGGTAGAATATATTTATGATTTACTGGCGCTTGCTGTAGAGATAGTCCGCCTAGAATCTGTCCTGCGGGGCCGGATATAAGCGCTCCGGGTATAACTTCACCAATAGCGGTCTCAATGACGTCCTCTTCATCAGTGCTGGCGCATACCCAAATATTTACTTCCTTACAGTCCCCCCCTTGCTCATCAAGCTTGAAAGCCAGGAGCGTCAGAGCCCCTGTATTTTCAGGATCCTGAAGTGGGCTGCCTCTACCCCAGCGGGTAATCCTTTTTTCATTCCGGGTTTTACCAAAATGACGGCTGTTATAATAAATTGCCCGGGCTTCGCTGTCAGGGCAATCATGCGATGACACATGTGCGGTGAGAAAAACCGAAGGGTTCAGTTCACGGGTATGGTTGATAGACGGAAAGAGTTTTTCAACGATACCTGAAGGGATATAAAGCCCTACCTGGTGACCACCTGTTGCGCCGGTATCGTTGGCGGAAAGGCGTTTGATGTAGACGAAGTAATTCTCACATGCGATCTCAAGTAGCCAGTTGTGGAAAACCGACATAAGCATCCCCTGTTACCCTGAAACTCTACTCACCATTTTTTCATGATTATATACAAACAGCCAGAAAGGCTGTTACAGGCGATTTGATCTGCAACCTATTGGTTAAATTAATGTATCAAAAACGATGGTTTTTGTGACAGTCTTGAAAAGTCCTGACTTCTCCCGAAAAATGACTCCCCTCATGTAACAAAACTCGTTACTATATCAACATAACAATAACCCCATAACTAATTAGCGTGAAAAGAATGAAAATCGGCTATGCACGTAAATCTACGCATCTTCAGGATGTGGCGCACCAGGTTGACGAACTAACAAAAGCTGGATGTGAGCAAATCTATCAGGATCAGACCTCACGTAGCGGCCCCAAGCGCGACAAAAAAGGTGCGCCGGAACTGGAGAACTGCCTGAAAGCATTGCGCGAGGGAGATACCCTAGTAGTTTGGGCACTAGATCGGCTCGGCGGTTCATTGGGTCAAGTCATTACTTTACTCGACGACCTGAAGAAACGCGGAATAACTTTCATAGCCATCAAGGACAGAATAGACACAAATGCGCCAGTTATAGGGGAAATCTATACGCATCTGATGGCGATATTCTCTAGCTTTGAACGCAACCGCAATATTGAAAGAACGCGCTCAGGCCTTGCAGCTGCACGCGCAAGGGGCCGTGTGGGAGGGAGAAAACCGTCACTTTCTGAAGAAGATGTTAAACAAATTAGAATCTTACTTGCTGATCCTGAAATGACAGTTGGTGCAGTTGCTAAGCGCTTCAACGTTTCTCGCATGACTATTTATCGCTACACGGGGTCGTCTCAGAAAACGGAATCTATGGTCACTCCCGTTTTTGCAACACCGATTTTGACGACAAGTTGGCTTGCTTGAATCTATCCGGCGTCTGAATGGGATTTTATTCCCGCGCCTCGATGAGTTCCGCGCCTGATGAACCTCCAGAAAATATACGGCTTCAATGAGCCTTTCCGTTTTACAGGTTCCTCAACAGGCCGGTGGGCCGTTAGTATCATCAATATCAGTATTCGCAAAACCAGATGAATGATTGTTTAAACTGGTGTATTTCTGCCTTTATGCTTCGTAAGTTTGCTGTCGCGCCGTCAGTGCCCAGGCTATTCTGGCCAGCTTGTTTGCCAGAGCACAGGTGACGACAAAGTTGCTTTTCCGACACAACAACTCCCTGACCCAGTCGGCCAACTTGCCAGACTGGTGTTCCAGTTTTTGTATGAATACCCTGGCACACTGAACCAACAAAGTTCGGATCTTTTTGTTGCCCCGCTTGCTAATCCCTAACAATGTCGTCCGACCTCCCGTGCTGTACTGTCGGGGTACCAGCCCTGTTGCCGCCGCAAAGTCACGGCTGCTGGCGTACTGCTTCCCGTCGCCAATCTCAGTTGAAATAGTACTGGCAGTCAGCGTTCCAACGCAGGGAATACTCAGCAAGCGCTGTCCAACCTCATCTTCGTCCAACTTTCGTTTCAACTGAGATTCCAGATCTTTAATCTGCTCAACAAGATAGTGATAATGCTGTTGTAATTTCAGCAGTAACTGGCTGAGATAAAGAGGCAAACTACTGTCCTCAAGAAGGGTACTCAGTCGACTAATAACGGCAGCACCTCGCGGAACGCTGATACCAAATTCCAGCAGAAAAGCATGCATCTGATTAGTTGTTTTCACCTTATCCTGAACCAGGGATTCACGGACACGATGCAGAGCTCGCATTGCCTGCTGAGATTCGGTTCTGGGCTGCACGAAACGCATAGATGGACGTGATGCTGCTTCACAGATAGCTTCAGCATCAACGAAGTCATTTTTGTTGCTTTTAACGAATGGGCGGACAAATTGCGGTGATATCAGCTTTGGAAAATGCCCTAACTCTGCCAGCTTGCGTGCCATAAAGTGAGAACCGCCACAGGCTTCCATCGCGATGGTTGTTGCCGGGCATGTCGCCAGAAATTCGATTAGCTTTGGTCGGGTGAATTTTTTACGGTAAACGGCCTTCCCACGATGATCCTGACAATGAATATGGAAAGAGTTCTTACCCAGATCGATACCAATAAGCGCAATGTTTTCCATGATGGTTCTCCGAATGAAAGCCTGTCCTCAGCATAGTACTGGGAAGGAGGGAGTGACCATCTCATTAAATAAAGCACGCTAAGCCGGTGGCAGCGGTCGCAATGGCCTAAACTTCCCCGCACCGACCTTGGCGCTGCTGCGCCATAGGTAATCGCCGGTCAGGTTGATGTGCTCCCACCCCAGCGGCGACAGATATTGCAACAATGTGTCGTCCAGCGCCGTGCCGTTGCCACGCAAAGCACTGGTGGCACGCTCCAGATATACCGTGTTCCACAACACGATGGCCGCCGTCACCAGATTGAGGCCGCTGGCCCGGTAGCGCTGCTGCTCAAAACTGCGGTCGCGGATTTCACCCAATCGGTAGAAGAAGACCGCCCTGGCCAGCGCGTTGCGCGCCTCGCCCTTATTCAGCCCCGCATGGACGCGGCGGCGCAGCTCCACGCTTTGCAGCCAATCCAAAATGAACAGCGTGCGCTCGATGCGCCCCAGCTCGCGCAACGCCACGGCCAAGCCGTTCTGGCGCGGGTAGCTGCCGAGTTTGCGCAGCATCAGCGAAGCCGTTACCGTGCCTTGCTTGATGGAGGTGGCCAGCCGCAGAATTTCATCCCAATGGGCGCGTATTTGCTTGATGTTCAGCCTGTCGCTGCTAATCATCGGCTTGAGCGCGTCATAGGCGGCATCGCCCTTGGGGATGAATAGCTTGGTTTCGCCCAAGTCACGGATACGCGGCGCGAAGCGAAATCCCAGCAAATGCATCAAGCCAAACACGTGATCGGTGAAGCCTGCCGTGTCGGTGTAGTGTTCCTCGATGCGCAAGTCCGACTCGTGGTACAGCAGGCCATCAAGCACGTAAGTTGAATCACGAATGCCCACGTTGACCACCTTGGCACTGAAGGGCGCGTACTGGTCGGAGATATGAGTGTAGAAAGTCCGTCCTGGACTGCTTCCATACTTCGGGTTGATATGACCAGTGCTTTCTGCTTTGCTGCCGGTTCTGAAGTTCTGGCCGTCCGACGATGACGTGGTGCCGTCACCCCAGTTGCCGGCGAAGGGTTGCCGAAACTGCGCATTCACCAGCTCGGCCAGCGCCGTCGAATAGGTTTCATCGCGGATGTGCCAGGCTTGCAGCCAAGACAGCTTGGCGTAGGTGGTGCCAGGGCAGGACTCGGCCATTTTGGTCAGACCCAGGTTGATCGCGTCGGCCAGGATCGTCGTCAACAGCAAGGTTTTGTCCTTGGCCGTGTCGCTGGTCTTCAGGTGTGTGAAGTGGCGGGTGAAGCCCGTCCATTCATCGACCTCCATCAGCAACTCGGTGATTTTGAGGTGCGGCAGCAGCATAGCTGTCTGGTCGATCATGGCTTGCGCGGCGTCTGGTACTGCCGCGTCCAGCGGCGTGATCTTCAGGCCTGACGCGGTGGTGATGATGGCATCCGGTAAGTCGTTGGCCGCAGCCATGCGGTTGACTGTGGCGAGTTGCGCCTCCAACAATTCCAACCGGTCATGCAGGTATTGGTCGCAGTCGGTGGCCACTGCCAGCGGCAATTCGCTGGCCAGCTTCAAAGTGGCGAACTTCTCGACCGGCACCAGGTATTCGTCGAAGTCCTTGAACTGGCGAGAACCCTGCACCCAGACATCACCGGAGCGCAGCGCGTTCTTCAGCTCCGACAGGGCGCATAACTCGTAGTAACGCCGGTCGATGCCGTCGTCGGTCAGAACCAGCTTTGCCCAGCGCGGCTTGATGAATGCGGTTGGCGCATCGGCGGGCACCTTGCGCGCGCTGTCGCTGTTCATGCCGCGCAGCATGTCGATGGCATCGAGCACACCCTTGGCGGCGGGCGCAGCCCGCAATTTGAGCACGCCCAGGAACTGCGGCGCGTAGCGGCGTAGCGTGGCATAGCTTTCACCGATGTGGTGCAGGAAATCAAAGTCGGCAGGCCGCGCCAATGTTTGCGCTTCGGTGACGCTGGCGGCGAAGGTGTCCCAGGGCATAACGGCCTCGATGGCGGCGAACGGATCGCTGCCGCTTTGCTTGGCCTCAATCAACGCTTGACCGATGCGCCCATACATCCGCACCTTGTCGTTGATCGCCTTGCCGGAAGCCTGGAACTGCTGCTGATGCTTGTTCTTGGCCGCGTTGAACAGCTTGCCGATGATGCGATCGTGAAGGTCGATGATTTCATCGGTGACGGTGGCCATGCCTTCGATGGCCAGCGCTACCAGCGTGGCATAGCGTCGTTGCACCTCGAACTTTGCCAGATCAGCAGGCGTCATCTGGCCACCTTCACGAGCGATTTTGAGCAGGCGGTTCTGGTGAACCTGCCGCTCGATGCCTGCGGGCAGATCAAGTGCTTGCCAGGATTTCAGGCGCTCAATATGTTCGAGCATGTGGCGAGAGTTCGGTTTGGCAGGCGACTGGCGCAGCCATGCCAGCCACGTCACTTTACTGCCGTCCTTGCGCTTGAGAAGTTCGTCCAGGCGCTGACGGTGGGGTGATAACAAAGAATCGGTCAGCGCCGCGTAAATGCGTCGGTTGGCACGGGTGATGGCCTCGGCGCTTGCGCGCTCGATGGCATTCATGGCGGGCAGGATAATGCTCTGCCGCCGCAGATTCTCGACAAGTGCGCTCGCCAGCACGATGCCTTTGTCGGTCTGCAAGGCCAGCTCGGTCAATGTATGCACGGCTTGCCGATAGTGGCTCATGGTGAAGGGCTTGAACCCAAAAACCGTTTGCAGCTCGACCAAGTGCTCCCGCCGTGTCTGTTCGCGCTGGCCGTACTCGCTCCAACTTTCCACTGGCATCTTGAGTTGCGCGGCCACCATGCGCAACAGGGGCGGAAACGGAGGCTCATCGACGCCCAAAAAGGTGCCAGGGAATCGCAAGTAGCAAAGCTGCACAGCGAAGCCCAATCGATTCGCGGCGCCGCGACGCTGACGGATCACCGACAGGTCGGTTTCGTTGAACGTGTAGTGCCGTATCAGTTCGTCTTTGGCATCTGGCAGTGCCAGCAGGCTTTCGCGCTCGGTGGCGGACAGGATTGAGCGGCGTGGCATGGTCAGTCTTCCCGCAGGTACTGGTACAAGGTTTCGCGGCTGATGCCGAAGTCACGGGCCACCAAGGTTTTTTGGTCGCCTGCCGCAACTCGCCGTTTCAACTCGGCAATTTGTTCGCTGTTCAGCGATTTCTTTCGTCCCCGGTAGGCACCGCGCTGCTTGGCCAGCACGATTCCCTCGCGCTGACGTTCGCGGATCAGGGCGCGCTCGAACTCAGCGAAGGCTCCCATGACCGACAGCATCAGATTGGCCATCGGTGAGTCCTCGCCGGTGAACTTCAGCCCTTCTTTGACGAACTCCATGCGCACGCCCCGTTGTGTCAGCCCTTGGACGATGCGGCGCAGGTCATCAAGGTTGCGTGCCAGCCTGTCCATGCTATGCACCACCACGGTGTCGCCCTCGCGGACGAAGGCCAGCAGCCTTTCCAGCTCGGGACGCTGGGTGTCCTTGCCAGAAGCCTTGTCGGTGAACACCCGCGCCACCTGAACACCCTCCAATTGCCGTTCCGGGTTCTGGTCGAAGCTGCTGACGCGGACATAGCCGATGCGTTGACCTTGCAAGATGCCTCCAAAGGCAAAAGTGTCAGGATGAAATCTATTACCTTTGACGGAATATGTCAATCAATAGGAAATTTAACTCTATTCTGACATCGTTTGCACATGGCATCTGACATCAAGTTAGGGTATGCCTCAATCTGACGGCTGCGAACCGCCAGGGACAGGCGCAATGTCAGATTCTGTCGCGGCCTTGGCGCGTGCCTGGAAGCGTTCATAGCAATCCAGCCCGCAGAAATGTTCGACGTATTCCGCGCCTTCCGGGGTGAAGGCGGCATCGAGCGGAATTTCTTTGCAGCATACGCAGCAGGTGGTGCAACTGGCAGTGTTCGGGGCGTTTGCGTTCATGGTGGTACTCCTCCAGATTGGTAGCGAAGCTCAAAGCTGCCCACTCTCGGCTGGCTGGGAAGCGGTCATGATCTTCCCTTGAAGGCCCGCAGCAGCCGCGTCACAGACAGGACAAACAAGCCGGTCAGCGTGAGGGCTGCAATACCCCAGTGCTCCCCGATGAACGCGCCGGCCGTCGTGCCGGCTAGCACAATGGCGAGAATCGGCAAATGGCAGGGACAGGTGAGCACGGCCAGCGCGCCCCACAAGTAGCCGGTGATCGGTTTGTGCGTCTCAGACGGCAAGTGCTCTGGGCTGTTCATGGCAGACTCTCCGCGTGCTGTGCCGGTTCGGTTGGCATGGCGGCCAGTTGCATTTCGAGGCTGGCCAGGGCCTCGCGCCGACGCTCGACGAGTTGCCGCAACACGGCAAGCTGCGCAGACGCACCGTCACCGTCCGCAGCATCCAGCGCCCGGCACAGCCGCGCCAGTGCGTCCAGGCCGATACCCGCTTCGAAGGCAGCCCGTACAAAGCGCAGCCGTTGCAACGCGGTGTCATCGAACAAGCCGTAGCCGCCCGTGGTGTACGCGACCGGCCGTAGCAATCCGCGCAGCAGGTAGTCGCGCACGATATGCACGCTCACCCCGGCATCAAGGGCCAGCCGGGACACTGTGTAGGCGCTCATTGAACACCTCCTTTTCCTCATCCGGCGCAGCACGAAAGCTGCTTCACGTCCTTGCTGAAGGTCTGCGCCGCGAGCTTCAGCCCTTCGACCATGGTCAGGTAGGGGAACAATTGGTCGGCCAGTTCCTGCACGGTCATACGGTTGCGAATGGCGAGCACCGCCGTCTGGATCAGTTCACCCGCTTCCGGGGCCACCGCTTGCACGCCGATGAGCCGTCCGCTACCTTCCTCGATGACCAGCTTGATGAAGCCGCGTGTGTCGAAGTTGGCAAGCGCACGCGGCACGTTATCCAGTGTTAGCAGGCGACTGTCGGTCTCGATCCCGTCGTGATGTGCTTCCGCCTCGCTGTAGCCCACGGTGGCGACCTGCGGGTCGGTGAACACCACGGCCGGCATTGCGGTCAGGTCCAGGGCCGCATCGCCGCCAGTCATGTTGATCGCCGCACGAGTGCCGGCCGCTGCCGCCACATAGACGAACTGCGGCTGGTCGGTGCAGTCGCCGGCCGCGTAGATGTTCGGGCTACTGGTGCGCATGCCCTTGTCGATGACGATGGCCCCCTGCGCATTGACGGCTACCCCCGCCGCTTCCAATGCCAGGCTGCGCGTGTTCGGTGTCCGGCCGGTGGCGACCAGCAGCTTGTCGGCGCGCAATTCACCGTGCGTGGTGGTCAGCACGAATTCACCGTCCATATGGGCGACCTGGCTGGCTTGCGTGTGCTCCAGCACCTCGATGCCCTCGGCACGGAAAGCGGCTGTCACCGCCTCGCCGATGGCCGGGTCTTCACGGAAGAACAAGGTATTGCGCGCCAGGGCCGTGACCTTGCTGCCCAGCCGGGCAAAGGCTTGCGCCAGCTCCAGCGCCACCACCGACGAGCCGATTACGGCAAGGCGTTCGGGAATGGTGTCGCTCGCCAGGGCCTCGGTGGAAGTCCAGTAGGGTGACTCTTTCAAGCCCGGAATCGGCGGGACCGCCGGGCTGGCACCCGTGGCGACCAGGCAGCGGTCGAACATCACGACGCGCTCGCCACCCTCGTTCAAACTAACGATAAGGCTCTGGTCGTCCTTGAAACGCGCTTCACCGTGCAGAACGGTGATGGCTGAATTGCCGTCCAGGATGCCTTCGTACTTGGCATGACGGAGTTCTTCGACACGGGCCTGCTGCTGGGCCAGCAGCCGCTCGCGCAAGATCGTCGGCGGTGTGGGTGGCATGCCGCCGTCGAATGGGCTTTCCCGGCGCAGATGGGCGATGTGGGCGGCGCGGATCATGATCTTGGACGGCACACAACCGACGTTGACGCAGGTGCCGCCGATGGTGCCGCGCTCAATCAGCGTGACCTGCGCGCCTTGCTCGACGGCCTTCAGTGCTGCCGCCATCGCGGCTCCACCGCTACCAATGACGACGACCTGCAACGGGCGTTCGTTGCCACTGGGCTTATCAGCGGCCCCTATCCAGCCGCGCATCTTGTCGAGCAGGCCGGCGCGGTTGTCCGTCGGTGGCGCATCGGCAAGCGTTGCCTCGTAGCCCAGTCCGGCCACGGCGGTAGTCAGCGCATCCGATGACGTGCCCGCCTCAATGGCGAGTTGCGCTGTGCCCTTCGGATAGGACACCAGCGCCGATTGCACGCCGGGCACTTTCTCCAAGGCTTCCTTGACGTGAGCCGCGCACGAGTCGCAGGTCATCCCGGTGATTTTCAGGGTGGTCATGTATTTTTCCTTTTCTGTGGTGGCTACGGCTGTTGCCGTCAGCCACGTTGTTCTGGCAATTCACAGCTGTCCGGCCCGCAGCGGCGATGTGCTGGCGAGATGAAATCCCAGACCGACACCCCAACCATCAAGGCCAGGCCGACATAGAGCAGTCCACCGCTCTGCCAGCCGTAAGCCCGCATTAAAAACACCGCTGCCAGCACCAAGATCGGGCCTATCGTGCCGAGCGCCGTGCGTCGCCACTGTCGATGATTGAGCCAAGCGATAGCATTGGCGAGTAACGCGATGCCGGCGAACATCGGCAGCAGGATGCCAATGAATAGCCCCTCGTACTGGCTCAAGAAGCCCAGTCCGATGGCCGCGCCAAAGCTGGCGATGGCAGGAAAACAGGCGGCGCAGCCCATCGCGGAAACGACGCTGCCGAGCGCGCCGGTTTTGCCAGCGATGCGCGTGATGAGTCCCATGTGTCGCTCCCGAGTTCGGTTAACGGATCAGCGTTTGAGGCTGGACGGATAGCCCGCGTCCTCGGTCGCCTTGGTCAACTTCTGGACGTTGGTCTTGGCATCGTCGAAGGTGACGACGGCCTGGCGCTTGTCGAAACTTACGTCGGTCTTGCTCACGCCCTCAACCTTGGAAAGCGCGTGCTTGACAGTGATCGGGCAAGAGGCGCAGGTCATGCCAGGCACGGACAGCGTGACGGTCTGGGTGGCGGCCCACACGGGGGCAACAACGGCAGCGAGGGCGAGGGCGGCAAACAGTTTTTTCATGATGAACTCCTGTGATTAATAGAAAAATGGCATGACGTAGGGAAATCCGAGCGAGACCAGGACCAGCGCGGCCACGATCCAGAAAATGAGCTTGTAAGTAGCTCGCACTTGGGGAATCGCGCAGACCTCACCCGGTTTGCAGGCTTGCGCCGGGCGGTAGATGCGCCGCCAGGCGAAAAACAGCGCGACCAGCGCTGCGCCGATGAAGATCGGGCGATAGGGTTCCAGCACCGTCAGGTTGCCGATCCATGCCCCGCTGAACCCCAAGGCGATCAAAACCAGCGGCCCCAGGCAGCAGGCCGACGCAAGAATGGCGGCCAGCCCACCGGCGAAGAGCGCGCCGCGCCCGTTTTGTGGTTCAGACTTTTGTGGTTCAGACTTTTGTGGTTCAGACTTTTGTGGTTCAGACATACGCTTGTCCTTTCAAATTTGGTTTGGATAGCTTAAGCTTACTTCCGTAGTTATGTACGGAGTCAAGCGATATGCAAATTAATT
>NZ_KQ089851.1:0-141525 GCF_001037575.1 Citrobacter sp. BIDMC107
TGTCGCCAGAAATTCGATTAGCTTTGGTCGGGTGAATTTTTTACGGTAAACGGCCTTCCCACGATGATCCTGACAATGAATATGGAAAGAGTTCTTACCCAGATCGATACCAATAAGCGCAATGTTTTCCATGATGGTTCTCCGAATGAAAGCCTGTCCTCAGCATAGTACTGGGAAGGAGGGAGTGACCATCTCATTAAATAAAGCACGCTAAGCCGGTGGCAGCGGTCGCAATGGCCTAAACTTCCCCGCACCGACCTTGGCGCTGCTGCGCCATAGGTAATCGCCGGTCAGGTTGATGTGCTCCCACCCCAGCGGCGACAGATATTGCAACAATGTGTCGTCCAGCGCCGTGCCGTTGCCACGCAAAGCACTGGTGGCACGCTCCAGATATACCGTGTTCCACAACACGATGGCCGCCGTCACCAGATTGAGGCCGCTGGCCCGGTAGCGCTGCTGCTCAAAACTGCGGTCGCGGATTTCACCCAATCGGTAGAAGAAGACCGCCCTGGCCAGCGCGTTGCGCGCCTCGCCCTTATTCAGCCCCGCATGGACGCGGCGGCGCAGCTCCACGCTTTGCAGCCAATCCAAAATGAACAGCGTGCGCTCGATGCGCCCCAGCTCGCGCAACGCCACGGCCAAGCCGTTCTGGCGCGGGTAGCTGCCGAGTTTGCGCAGCATCAGCGAAGCCGTTACCGTGCCTTGCTTGATGGAGGTGGCCAGCCGCAGAATTTCATCCCAATGGGCGCGTATTTGCTTGATGTTCAGCCTGTCGCTGCTAATCATCGGCTTGAGCGCGTCATAGGCGGCATCGCCCTTGGGGATGAATAGCTTGGTTTCGCCCAAGTCACGGATACGCGGCGCGAAGCGAAATCCCAGCAAATGCATCAAGCCAAACACGTGATCGGTGAAGCCTGCCGTGTCGGTGTAGTGTTCCTCGATGCGCAAGTCCGACTCGTGGTACAGCAGGCCATCAAGCACGTAAGTTGAATCACGAATGCCCACGTTGACCACCTTGGCACTGAAGGGCGCGTACTGGTCGGAGATATGAGTGTAGAAAGTCCGTCCTGGACTGCTTCCATACTTCGGGTTGATATGACCAGTGCTTTCTGCTTTGCTGCCGGTTCTGAAGTTCTGGCCGTCCGACGATGACGTGGTGCCGTCACCCCAGTTGCCGGCGAAGGGTTGCCGAAACTGCGCATTCACCAGCTCGGCCAGCGCCGTCGAATAGGTTTCATCGCGGATGTGCCAGGCTTGCAGCCAAGACAGCTTGGCGTAGGTGGTGCCAGGGCAGGACTCGGCCATTTTGGTCAGACCCAGGTTGATCGCGTCGGCCAGGATCGTCGTCAACAGCAAGGTTTTGTCCTTGGCCGTGTCGCTGGTCTTCAGGTGTGTGAAGTGGCGGGTGAAGCCCGTCCATTCATCGACCTCCATCAGCAACTCGGTGATTTTGAGGTGCGGCAGCAGCATAGCTGTCTGGTCGATCATGGCTTGCGCGGCGTCTGGTACTGCCGCGTCCAGCGGCGTGATCTTCAGGCCTGACGCGGTGGTGATGATGGCATCCGGTAAGTCGTTGGCCGCAGCCATGCGGTTGACTGTGGCGAGTTGCGCCTCCAACAATTCCAACCGGTCATGCAGGTATTGGTCGCAGTCGGTGGCCACTGCCAGCGGCAATTCGCTGGCCAGCTTCAAAGTGGCGAACTTCTCGACCGGCACCAGGTATTCGTCGAAGTCCTTGAACTGGCGAGAACCCTGCACCCAGACATCACCGGAGCGCAGCGCGTTCTTCAGCTCCGACAGGGCGCATAACTCGTAGTAACGCCGGTCGATGCCGTCGTCGGTCAGAACCAGCTTTGCCCAGCGCGGCTTGATGAATGCGGTTGGCGCATCGGCGGGCACCTTGCGCGCGCTGTCGCTGTTCATGCCGCGCAGCATGTCGATGGCATCGAGCACACCCTTGGCGGCGGGCGCAGCCCGCAATTTGAGCACGCCCAGGAACTGCGGCGCGTAGCGGCGTAGCGTGGCATAGCTTTCACCGATGTGGTGCAGGAAATCAAAGTCGGCAGGCCGCGCCAATGTTTGCGCTTCGGTGACGCTGGCGGCGAAGGTGTCCCAGGGCATAACGGCCTCGATGGCGGCGAACGGATCGCTGCCGCTTTGCTTGGCCTCAATCAACGCTTGACCGATGCGCCCATACATCCGCACCTTGTCGTTGATCGCCTTGCCGGAAGCCTGGAACTGCTGCTGATGCTTGTTCTTGGCCGCGTTGAACAGCTTGCCGATGATGCGATCGTGAAGGTCGATGATTTCATCGGTGACGGTGGCCATGCCTTCGATGGCCAGCGCTACCAGCGTGGCATAGCGTCGTTGCACCTCGAACTTTGCCAGATCAGCAGGCGTCATCTGGCCACCTTCACGAGCGATTTTGAGCAGGCGGTTCTGGTGAACCTGCCGCTCGATGCCTGCGGGCAGATCAAGTGCTTGCCAGGATTTCAGGCGCTCAATATGTTCGAGCATGTGGCGAGAGTTCGGTTTGGCAGGCGACTGGCGCAGCCATGCCAGCCACGTCACTTTACTGCCGTCCTTGCGCTTGAGAAGTTCGTCCAGGCGCTGACGGTGGGGTGATAACAAAGAATCGGTCAGCGCCGCGTAAATGCGTCGGTTGGCACGGGTGATGGCCTCGGCGCTTGCGCGCTCGATGGCATTCATGGCGGGCAGGATAATGCTCTGCCGCCGCAGATTCTCGACAAGTGCGCTCGCCAGCACGATGCCTTTGTCGGTCTGCAAGGCCAGCTCGGTCAATGTATGCACGGCTTGCCGATAGTGGCTCATGGTGAAGGGCTTGAACCCAAAAACCGTTTGCAGCTCGACCAAGTGCTCCCGCCGTGTCTGTTCGCGCTGGCCGTACTCGCTCCAACTTTCCACTGGCATCTTGAGTTGCGCGGCCACCATGCGCAACAGGGGCGGAAACGGAGGCTCATCGACGCCCAAAAAGGTGCCAGGGAATCGCAAGTAGCAAAGCTGCACAGCGAAGCCCAATCGATTCGCGGCGCCGCGACGCTGACGGATCACCGACAGGTCGGTTTCGTTGAACGTGTAGTGCCGTATCAGTTCGTCTTTGGCATCTGGCAGTGCCAGCAGGCTTTCGCGCTCGGTGGCGGACAGGATTGAGCGGCGTGGCATGGTCAGTCTTCCCGCAGGTACTGGTACAAGGTTTCGCGGCTGATGCCGAAGTCACGGGCCACCAAGGTTTTTTGGTCGCCTGCCGCAACTCGCCGTTTCAACTCGGCAATTTGTTCGCTGTTCAGCGATTTCTTTCGTCCCCGGTAGGCACCGCGCTGCTTGGCCAGCACGATTCCCTCGCGCTGACGTTCGCGGATCAGGGCGCGCTCGAACTCAGCGAAGGCTCCCATGACCGACAGCATCAGATTGGCCATCGGTGAGTCCTCGCCGGTGAACTTCAGCCCTTCTTTGACGAACTCCATGCGCACGCCCCGTTGTGTCAGCCCTTGGACGATGCGGCGCAGGTCATCAAGGTTGCGTGCCAGCCTGTCCATGCTATGCACCACCACGGTGTCGCCCTCGCGGACGAAGGCCAGCAGCCTTTCCAGCTCGGGACGCTGGGTGTCCTTGCCAGAAGCCTTGTCGGTGAACACCCGCGCCACCTGAACACCCTCCAATTGCCGTTCCGGGTTCTGGTCGAAGCTGCTGACGCGGACATAGCCGATGCGTTGACCTTGCAAGATGCCTCCAAAGGCAAAAGTGTCAGGATGAAATCTATTACCTTTGACGGAATATGTCAATCAATAGGAAATTTAACTCTATTCTGACATCGTTTGCACATGGCATCTGACATCAAGTTAGGGTATGCCTCAATCTGACGGCTGCGAACCGCCAGGGACAGGCGCAATGTCAGATTCTGTCGCGGCCTTGGCGCGTGCCTGGAAGCGTTCATAGCAATCCAGCCCGCAGAAATGTTCGACGTATTCCGCGCCTTCCGGGGTGAAGGCGGCATCGAGCGGAATTTCTTTGCAGCATACGCAGCAGGTGGTGCAACTGGCAGTGTTCGGGGCGTTTGCGTTCATGGTGGTACTCCTCCAGATTGGTAGCGAAGCTCAAAGCTGCCCACTCTCGGCTGGCTGGGAAGCGGTCATGATCTTCCCTTGAAGGCCCGCAGCAGCCGCGTCACAGACAGGACAAACAAGCCGGTCAGCGTGAGGGCTGCAATACCCCAGTGCTCCCCGATGAACGCGCCGGCCGTCGTGCCGGCTAGCACAATGGCGAGAATCGGCAAATGGCAGGGACAGGTGAGCACGGCCAGCGCGCCCCACAAGTAGCCGGTGATCGGTTTGTGCGTCTCAGACGGCAAGTGCTCTGGGCTGTTCATGGCAGACTCTCCGCGTGCTGTGCCGGTTCGGTTGGCATGGCGGCCAGTTGCATTTCGAGGCTGGCCAGGGCCTCGCGCCGACGCTCGACGAGTTGCCGCAACACGGCAAGCTGCGCAGACGCACCGTCACCGTCCGCAGCATCCAGCGCCCGGCACAGCCGCGCCAGTGCGTCCAGGCCGATACCCGCTTCGAAGGCAGCCCGTACAAAGCGCAGCCGTTGCAACGCGGTGTCATCGAACAAGCCGTAGCCGCCCGTGGTGTACGCGACCGGCCGTAGCAATCCGCGCAGCAGGTAGTCGCGCACGATATGCACGCTCACCCCGGCATCAAGGGCCAGCCGGGACACTGTGTAGGCGCTCATTGAACACCTCCTTTTCCTCATCCGGCGCAGCACGAAAGCTGCTTCACGTCCTTGCTGAAGGTCTGCGCCGCGAGCTTCAGCCCTTCGACCATGGTCAGGTAGGGGAACAATTGGTCGGCCAGTTCCTGCACGGTCATACGGTTGCGAATGGCGAGCACCGCCGTCTGGATCAGTTCACCCGCTTCCGGGGCCACCGCTTGCACGCCGATGAGCCGTCCGCTACCTTCCTCGATGACCAGCTTGATGAAGCCGCGTGTGTCGAAGTTGGCAAGCGCACGCGGCACGTTATCCAGTGTTAGCAGGCGACTGTCGGTCTCGATCCCGTCGTGATGTGCTTCCGCCTCGCTGTAGCCCACGGTGGCGACCTGCGGGTCGGTGAACACCACGGCCGGCATTGCGGTCAGGTCCAGGGCCGCATCGCCGCCAGTCATGTTGATCGCCGCACGAGTGCCGGCCGCTGCCGCCACATAGACGAACTGCGGCTGGTCGGTGCAGTCGCCGGCCGCGTAGATGTTCGGGCTACTGGTGCGCATGCCCTTGTCGATGACGATGGCCCCCTGCGCATTGACGGCTACCCCCGCCGCTTCCAATGCCAGGCTGCGCGTGTTCGGTGTCCGGCCGGTGGCGACCAGCAGCTTGTCGGCGCGCAATTCACCGTGCGTGGTGGTCAGCACGAATTCACCGTCCATATGGGCGACCTGGCTGGCTTGCGTGTGCTCCAGCACCTCGATGCCCTCGGCACGGAAAGCGGCTGTCACCGCCTCGCCGATGGCCGGGTCTTCACGGAAGAACAAGGTATTGCGCGCCAGGGCCGTGACCTTGCTGCCCAGCCGGGCAAAGGCTTGCGCCAGCTCCAGCGCCACCACCGACGAGCCGATTACGGCAAGGCGTTCGGGAATGGTGTCGCTCGCCAGGGCCTCGGTGGAAGTCCAGTAGGGTGACTCTTTCAAGCCCGGAATCGGCGGGACCGCCGGGCTGGCACCCGTGGCGACCAGGCAGCGGTCGAACATCACGACGCGCTCGCCACCCTCGTTCAAACTAACGATAAGGCTCTGGTCGTCCTTGAAACGCGCTTCACCGTGCAGAACGGTGATGGCTGAATTGCCGTCCAGGATGCCTTCGTACTTGGCATGACGGAGTTCTTCGACACGGGCCTGCTGCTGGGCCAGCAGCCGCTCGCGCAAGATCGTCGGCGGTGTGGGTGGCATGCCGCCGTCGAATGGGCTTTCCCGGCGCAGATGGGCGATGTGGGCGGCGCGGATCATGATCTTGGACGGCACACAACCGACGTTGACGCAGGTGCCGCCGATGGTGCCGCGCTCAATCAGCGTGACCTGCGCGCCTTGCTCGACGGCCTTCAGTGCTGCCGCCATCGCGGCTCCACCGCTACCAATGACGACGACCTGCAACGGGCGTTCGTTGCCACTGGGCTTATCAGCGGCCCCTATCCAGCCGCGCATCTTGTCGAGCAGGCCGGCGCGGTTGTCCGTCGGTGGCGCATCGGCAAGCGTTGCCTCGTAGCCCAGTCCGGCCACGGCGGTAGTCAGCGCATCCGATGACGTGCCCGCCTCAATGGCGAGTTGCGCTGTGCCCTTCGGATAGGACACCAGCGCCGATTGCACGCCGGGCACTTTCTCCAAGGCTTCCTTGACGTGAGCCGCGCACGAGTCGCAGGTCATCCCGGTGATTTTCAGGGTGGTCATGTATTTTTCCTTTTCTGTGGTGGCTACGGCTGTTGCCGTCAGCCACGTTGTTCTGGCAATTCACAGCTGTCCGGCCCGCAGCGGCGATGTGCTGGCGAGATGAAATCCCAGACCGACACCCCAACCATCAAGGCCAGGCCGACATAGAGCAGTCCACCGCTCTGCCAGCCGTAAGCCCGCATTAAAAACACCGCTGCCAGCACCAAGATCGGGCCTATCGTGCCGAGCGCCGTGCGTCGCCACTGTCGATGATTGAGCCAAGCGATAGCATTGGCGAGTAACGCGATGCCGGCGAACATCGGCAGCAGGATGCCAATGAATAGCCCCTCGTACTGGCTCAAGAAGCCCAGTCCGATGGCCGCGCCAAAGCTGGCGATGGCAGGAAAACAGGCGGCGCAGCCCATCGCGGAAACGACGCTGCCGAGCGCGCCGGTTTTGCCAGCGATGCGCGTGATGAGTCCCATGTGTCGCTCCCGAGTTCGGTTAACGGATCAGCGTTTGAGGCTGGACGGATAGCCCGCGTCCTCGGTCGCCTTGGTCAACTTCTGGACGTTGGTCTTGGCATCGTCGAAGGTGACGACGGCCTGGCGCTTGTCGAAACTTACGTCGGTCTTGCTCACGCCCTCAACCTTGGAAAGCGCGTGCTTGACAGTGATCGGGCAAGAGGCGCAGGTCATGCCAGGCACGGACAGCGTGACGGTCTGGGTGGCGGCCCACACGGGGGCAACAACGGCAGCGAGGGCGAGGGCGGCAAACAGTTTTTTCATGATGAACTCCTGTGATTAATAGAAAAATGGCATGACGTAGGGAAATCCGAGCGAGACCAGGACCAGCGCGGCCACGATCCAGAAAATGAGCTTGTAAGTAGCTCGCACTTGGGGAATCGCGCAGACCTCACCCGGTTTGCAGGCTTGCGCCGGGCGGTAGATGCGCCGCCAGGCGAAAAACAGCGCGACCAGCGCTGCGCCGATGAAGATCGGGCGATAGGGTTCCAGCACCGTCAGGTTGCCGATCCATGCCCCGCTGAACCCCAAGGCGATCAAAACCAGCGGCCCCAGGCAGCAGGCCGACGCAAGAATGGCGGCCAGCCCACCGGCGAAGAGCGCGCCGCGCCCGTTTTGTGGTTCAGACTTTTGTGGTTCAGACTTTTGTGGTTCAGACTTTTGTGGTTCAGACATACGCTTGTCCTTTCAAATTTGGTTTGGATAGCTTAAGCTTACTTCCGTAGTTATGTACGGAGTCAAGCGATATGCAAATTAATTTTGAGAATCTGACCATTGGCGTTTTTGCCAAGGCGGCCGGGGTCAATGTGGAGACCATCCGGTTCTACCAGCGCAAGGGCCTGCTGCCGGAGCCAGACAAGCCCTATGGCAGCATTCGCCGCTATGGCGAGGCGGATGTAACACGAGTGCGGTTCGTGAAATCGGCCCAGCGGCTGGGCTTTAGCCTGGACGAAATCGCCGAGCTACTGCGGCTGGAGGATGGCACCCATTGCGAGGAAGCCAGCGGCCTGGCCGAGCACAAGCTCAAGGATGTGCGCGAGAAGATGGCCGACTTGGCACGCATGGAGGCCGTGCTGTCTGAACTGGTGTGCGCCTGCCATGCGCGGAAAGGGAACGTTTCCTGCCCGCTGATTGCGTCACTGCAAGACGGAACGAAGCTCGCTGCATCGGCGCGGGGGAGTCACGGGGTGACTACGCCTTAGCGTGCTTTATTTTCCGAATTCTGAGACGACCCCTTGCTGAAAAGCTCGCGCCCATCAGGGTTGGCACAGGCGATCATGGAAGTGGGGCGCGTCAACAAGACGCTGTACCTTCTAAATTATATTGATGATGAAGATTATCGTCGGCGGATCCTGACGCAGCTAAACCGGGGAGAAGGCCGCCATGCTGTGGCGAGGGCGATCTGCTACGGGCAGCGCGGTGAGATCAGAAAGCGCTATCGTGAAGGTCAGGAAGATCAACTGGGTGCACTGGGCCTCGTCACTAACGCAGTGGTACTGTGGAACACACTTTATATGCAGGAAGCCCTGAGCTGGATGCGCAGGAATGGAGAAGAAACCGGGGGTGAAGATATCGTCCGGTTATCCCCACTGATGCACGGGCATATCAATATGCTGGGGCATTATACGTTCACGCTACCGGAGGATATTTTGAAGGGGGAACTGAGAGAATTAAATTTTAATTTAAACAATGAATTACCTTCTTAGCGTACGTTTTCGTTCCATTGGCCCTCAAACCCCTTTATGAAGTAAGAGATACAAAACGAGGCGGAAGAGAGTTAATGACTAGTATCAGGTTTGATCGCTGAAGCATATTTATAGTGGATATCCATAGCATGTCTAAATGCCGAAGACTCATTTACTAATCTTTTTTTATCAGAAGTTTCATTCTGTACAGATTTCACACGGCAATTCAGTTCGCCATTTTCATCAATAAACAGACTTTCCAAAAAATCAACAATAAACTGATGTGAGTCTTCATTAAGGCTATTTACAACCTTACCAGTCTCATCAAATCGTGAGTCCCAAACAGGTTCTACATTGTAGGCATCTATAAATTCTTGAGATGCTGTGACACACTGTCCGCCCTGATACTGCTGACTGGAGACATTAACAACGCGATTTACGTTGCCAAATGCTTTCTCTCTGGCCTGTACCTCAGTAGCGCCAACTCCGCATAGCTGGATAGTAATACTGTCATTTGTCGAATTAACATGGATAATCGCTTTCAATTCTAAAACCCTCTGTTTTATCTATTTCAGCCATAGACTAAATGCGTTGACTACTAATGATATATTGCGCGAGTTTGATGTTGAGACATACCATGTTGCTTGAAAGTTCCGGCATCATGCGGGATTCACTACGAATTAAATAGGGTTCCAGCCCCCCAGAATATGCCCCAGATGTTACAACGGTCAACTGGGCAATGGGATTATTTAGTTTACCTACTCCTGCCAGGATATCGTCCTCAACCGCAGCGATATAAACTGGGGAGGCAGCGATCACGTAATCATCAGTAGGCCTGGCTTCCATTAACGTCCCTATGGAATTCTCCGATCTTTCCTTCCCGAATGTATTTGTTAATTCCCGCCACCAATGGCGGTGACTGAACGGTAAATTATGAAAGGTGGCTTCATATACGTCGACGAGGTCCCGACTATTCAAAAAACCCAACCCGGCAGAGATCACCCACAACTCCAGGTTTTCCGTCGTCCGTAAAATCTCTTTTGCCGTTGACCAGTGATTCCCAGTATAGAGCGATAGGGCGGGTACCGGTGATGCACTTTGCGACCGTCTTATGGTCGCTGCCCAACTGGCCATAGCCTCTTCAGGTGTCTCTCCGGCCCGGATGCTCAGTTCCGCACGGGAGCCGCACTGGAAGTGCTTACCTTTGGTACAGGACGTTATTAGGTGTGTAATTCGCGACGCCGTCATTTTGTTGCCCTTAGCCCAATGTGTGCAATCACTGTCTATCAGTCGTAACAGCCCCTCATCCGTGATAACGACCAAAGAGGAGGCCCGAACAACTATCCCATTATACATTTAGTCATGCCTTTACTAATAACTAGTTACCACAAAAAAACCTCGCGAGGTGACGGTGTCACGCTTATTGGCCTTTTTTAGCTCACTTTATGTACTATGGGATTTAATTATCGGTAAATCCCATCGTTCAAATAGCACCCCCCATAGTGTAATTGCGGCTAAAACCCTTATTAATCAGTCATGTAGCGCAATGGTTGTGCATTCAGGGGATGCGATCGCCACTTAACGGGTTGCGGGTTGTTGGTCACCCGACATCTGTGTGCTAATCTTTTTCATCATTAGTCACTAGTAAAGGCTTCACTATATATGACGCTACGAGAATTTTTTTAACGAGAGAGGTGGATGTCCGAAGACAATAAAGTTGTACACAAAGCACTAAAGTTGTAACCATTCTCAAAAAACGACGCTAATGTTGTATACTTACTGAATGTGTGGTTATAGGGTTGGAGACTATAAAATGCACATATAGGTACGTATCAATGTCGTTTTTTGGGTACGATCATGGGTAGGGGTAGGCGTCTCAAATCCTATTTGGATTATGAAAATGCGCTAGGTGACGGCATAGGAGTGGGCTATGGCCAAAGTTATCAGCCCTGGCTTAGAGCTCAGGACGTTAAATCCCGTGGAAACCGTTCGATAGTCTTTGGCCTTAAGACGTTTCGAAACCATCATCTCCTTTCTTCTGTCGAAAGTAACTTTTTCTATCTGGCTGAGTTTAATGACTCGGTGATTGATATCCGGGAACAATTCCCACTCTTTCCTCTCCGGCTTACCCAACAAATAGCAAATCATCTACATTTTCAACATCCTATGGTGAGGGGAGTAAGAGGAGTACCTGTCGAAGTTCTGAATGTTATGACAACCGATTTTTTACTGACCTTGAGAACTCCTGAAGGCGGACTTCGATACAAAGCTGTAGCAGTAAAACAAAACGAGAGCATACCTGAACGCGAAGCCCAAAAACTTGAAATAGAGAGGATGTTTTGGCAGTTGATTGATGTTGAGTTTCAAATTTATGTTGGCTCGGAACTCAATAACGTCGTCGGTAAAAATATTTGTTGGGTTACTTCTGTATTAAGAGATGGTTCTGTATTTTATGATAAATATCCTCTTGATAAAATCCTATGGAAGCTTAAACCAGATGTTTATCCCATAGTGGGACTACGTGCAATGATTTCATCAATCATTGGGGTAGATGCACAAGAAGCGATGATGTTATTGCAGGCAATGATTGGATTAAAAATGATAAAAATTGATTTATCATATCCAATACTCGAAACCGGTCTGATAAAGATAATATCCAATGGCCACTATATAGGACTGAACGCAAATGGATATTATTAGAAATTCAGTCTGGCTCTCTCAAGGCACTGATTTGCTTGCAGAGGGGCTTTATCGTGTTTTGGATTTTGACAAAAAGGTTGATTTGTTAATTTTGTTTAAAATAAAATCAGAAAGAACGGGTAAGCCAATTCCTTTCTCATTTTCATTGTTTAAATATTATATTGAATCAAATAGCATAACTTGTAAAGATTATATATACCCTTCATATATGTTAGTAGATGAGAAAGAAATAACAGATGAAGACAGGGGAAGGCGAGATGAAAATTACAATATCATTAAAGATCTTGTAGATGACAGAATGTTTCTGTTCGACTATGCATTACATAAAAAGTCTCACCTTTTAATGGACTACTCCAGAAATAAAAAAATATCACAATATACTATCAGAACGCTTCTGGCGTTGTACTGGCGACATGGGCAGGATGTTTATGCATTACTACCCGCATTCTCGAACTGTGGTGCCGCTGGGAAAAGTAGAATCAAACATGAAATTAAACTTGGGAATTCCAAGAAAAACAGAGCATTACCTAATGAACGTTCACGTGTTTTCATTCTTAATGAAAGAGATATAAATAATATTAGAAAATCTCTCATTATGTATCATTATAAAGTTAACGGAGATACGATAAAGAAAACATTAGAGAGACATATTGATTTGTATTTTAGGGATGAAATTAAAACAGCGAACTTAGAAAATAGAGCTCCATATGTTCCTTCTTTAAAACAATTTTCATACTGGAATAAAAAACTCTTCACTAAAGATTTCTCGATAAAGAAGAAGAACACGAAAAAAGAAATAGACCTCAAAATGCGGGCGCTTTTAGGTAGTGCGGCTAATACAACTGTTTTACCGGGTGATGTTTTCGAAATAGACTCAACTGTCGCTGATGTACATCTTATTTCGAGTTTAAACAGACGAAAAGTCATTGGGCGCCCAACTATTTATACAGTGGTGGATCGCGCAACAAGAATGATTGTTGGCCTTCATGTTTCTTTATACCATGCTTCATGGCGAGCTGCCCGACAAGCGTTAGCAAATTGCTTTATGCCAAAAAAAGAATATTGTAGATTATTTGGAATCTCTATTACTAATGATGATTGGCCTTGTTCTCATATTCCATTAACATTGATGTGTGACAACGGGGAGATGATTGGTCTTAAACCTCAGGAAAAGATGACCCCCCTGACAAAACTTGAGTTTGCGCCAGTCGGTAGAGGCGACAGAAAAAGCATTGTTGAACGCTGTTTCGGTATTCTAAATGATGAAGTTATTCATAGGCTTATTGGAACAACACGAAGGGGTAAGATTGTTAAAGGAGCGCCAACACCGCAATCCAGGGCTTGTTTAACGATTCAGGAGGTCACGTCTTTACTGATTCGGGAGATACTTGCACATAATCAGAGAACATATGAAGAACTGGCTTATATCAATCCCTTACTGATTGAAAATGATCTCGTAATATCACCAAAAAATAGTTGGATGATAAGCTTAAAGCACGGGAGATTCAGCGCAAGAGCCGTTGGGGCCGACGAAGTGATCGCACGATTGTTGATCCCTGTGAACGCTAACATTACCGCCGGTGGGATTCAGTACAATAATCTTTTTTATGAATGTGATCCAGACATTGCATCAGGTGCCAGAGTATTTGGAAGAACCACTTGTGAAGCAAGAATAGATGACAATTGCGTAGATTATATATATGTAAGATTTGACAAAAATAGCATTTTCAAAAAGCATTACCTGCTTAAGAAAAGAGATATATTTAAAGGTAAAGCTCATCTTGATACAGATGTAATGGCTGATTGGGTAGATACTCAAAAAGAAATTAATTTATTTACTCTGGATTCACTCAGCAATATCAATAATAAAGATGATTTTAACAAGAAAGGTAACGAAAGATTAAATGAAATATACGAATCTCGACGGGTACATGGTAAAGATATTAAAAAGAACAGGAAAAATGAACTTGATTCATTAGGGCGAACTGATGTTGCTAATGGAAGACCTGAACCCCTACTTCCGTCATCCAGTAAGGTTCTGCTTTTGCCTGGCCGGGAGGAGAAACAAAGATGGTTAAAAGGTAAGAAGAAGACTGAGGACGCAGAATAATGAACCTTATACGGAGCGTTTCAGCGATATATAAAGAACAGGAGTTACCTGAGTATCGTGGCAACCCCTTAATTGAAGCACTTCCTGAAGCGCTTACGGAAGATGAAGTACTTCTGGAAATGAGTTATTTTCCCGAAATTGACGAAAAAATCCGCTGGACTGCCCCGGCGAATGTTAGAGAGCAGTATGTCGAACGTATAAAGAAATTCCGTTGCCCTCAAACCAATCTTATCCAGGCTTATAAAATGATTTTACGGGCACTTAGGGAAAGCTATGCAGCCCGTAATCCTTTAAAAAGCGGAACTATTCAATATCTTCATTACTATGGGACTGAGCGTCCTGATATTGAACCCGAAAGTGGATATTTTAAATCCCAGGCTGAAACCATTACGATAGTTGGAATGAGTGGTTCTGGAAAAACTACCATGATCGAGCAAGTCATGGATCATTTCCCTCAGATTATAGAACACAGCAGCTATAAAGGAGTTTTTCCCGGCTTCAGTAAGCAAATCGTATGGGTAAAGATTAATTGTCCATACAACTCAAGTGTGAGAGACCTTTGTGAAGAGATTTTACAAAAATTAGATGATGCAATTGGTATTGAACGAACTACACCAGAGATTAGAAATGGTGCTCTGGCTCGCCAGATTGCGCAAAGAATAAAATCATCATTTTTAGGTATCCTTGTTATTGATGAAATGCAGAGGCTAAAATTTTCAAGAACTGGAGGTGAGAGTAAGTTGATTGATTTTTTACATGAAATTGTAGATTCGATGGGGGTATCTATGGTTTTTTGTGGAAATCATCCTTTTGACGAGACTCTGACAAAGAAAATGAGAATTGCCAGGCGGGCAGAGTCTGGTGGTTATATGAAAATTTCAAATGTCAGATACGACTCACAAGACTGGCAATCGTTTATTCATTATTTATGGCCATTACAATGGACAAATGTTGAAACACCATTAAATGATGAGTTAAACGAAAAATTATTCATTTTATCTAAAGGCAACATTGGATTGGCTCAGATGATTTATCGGGGGGCACAATTAAAGGTTATCGGTAGCGGTAATGAAATCATAACTGGTGCAGTCTTGTCGGCCTCTGTACCGGTACTCGTAAGCCATACGGAGGAATATAAGGATACTTTACTCCCGGGGGCAGCGACTGAAGACGAGGAAGCCAAATGGCTCTCTGCATCTAATGAAAGTGATGCTTCGGCTAAGTTCATGTCAGAGAAGCCCTTAAAAGCTTTGATCCCTGGAGATATAGACAGGCCACAGCACAAGGAATTCGTAAGAAAAATAGACGAGGTTATGCGCAATTTCGACGAGAAAATACTGTCTCTTGACCATGATCTTGTTATCACCAGAACAGCTGAAAAGAAAAATACCTACGATGCTCTTCAGCGTTGCGGGCTTATAAATACAGATCCACTTAATAAATTGTAATGAGGTCATCAGTTCGTAACGGTCAAAGAGAGGTGGGGTAAATGAGAATGTTGTCTGTTTTACCTGATGAATCCTTGTTCAGTCGGTTTTGTCGGACAGCTACCGTGTACGGTATGTCCCCATCTTCTCTGTTAACGATCATTTTCCACAAACCTGATATGAGCGTCCATCCAATTCTCAATTCAGGATTAAAGGCTATTTCTCTTCATACATCCGAAAGTGCAGACCAGCTCTGGCATGAACAGACTTTACTCCCTCTGTTTGCCTGGGCACTACCAATCAGTCGTAATGAAATTATGGATTTCAACACGACCCCTGCCAGGCTTAATCGATTGTGCCGCCTTAGTAATTTTTCACTAGGACAGCGGACACTATTGAAGTTTTGCCCGGTTTGCGCTCGTGAAGATACTTTTCATTATGGTGTTACTTATTGGCATCTGGCGCATCAACTTCATGGGGTTACAACCTGCCATCGGCACCAGGTAGTGCTTGAAAGCATCAATGTCCCTTCTGCACCGCACATACGTATTGGACTGATGCCTCCTGTTTCGTATACAGAACAACTCAGCAATGAGACAGACTTCGATTTTGCTAAATTTTGTTATGAGTCCATAAATATAATCAGAAGAAAAGAAATTTGTCACCCAAATTACATGGATGTACTTAAAAAGTTAAATTTATTATCATTGGACGGGAATCTGAAGAAAAATGTATTTTACGCACATGTTTATGCTAAGTGCCAGTTATTTGGGGAGGGTTCATCGGAGCTTCTACCGACATCCCTTACTGATTATCACTACTGGGAGCCTATACTCAAAGATAAATGTTGTCAGCATCCCACAAAGCACCTTTTGCTTTGTTATTGTTTGTTAAATACTTGCTGGCCAACGTATGCAGGAAGTCGTCCTAATAAAAAGAAAGAAATCTTTAAAAGTCATAAGGAATACAGCTTTCATATGGCTGAAAATAATACTAGTGTTAGCAACCTTGGGAGAGAATTTAATCGCAGCAGATGTTACATTAAAACACTTATTTATAAAAAATACCTGAGGGCGTTTAAGCGAAACACAAAAATTAATATATTCACTGAATTGCTTATCAAGTCTATGGCTGTAAGGGGGTTTAGTCTGGCATCCATAGCTGAGAAAAACTCATTATCGGAAGGAACTGTATCCTCTGTAATTTCATCTTGTTACGGTTTATGCTCATGGCGTAAAAAATGTAAAAAAGATTCTGATCTTGACCCTCCATCTCCGAACAGCTTTTGTATCTTAAGTTAACGATGTCCGCTGCCGCCGGTATTCCCTCGGGGAGTGATATCCCAGCGCGCTGTGCGGGTGGTTTTCATTGTAATGCGTGAACGCTACTGCAAGGTTTCGCAGTGCTGTTCTCACATCCGGTTTTGGCATGAACGCGATATAGTCTTCTTTCATCGTTTTCACGAACCGTTCGGCCATGCCATTACTCTGCGGGCTGCTCACCGCTGTTGTGCAGGGCTCCAGATTCAGCTCTCTCGCGAACCTCCGCGTTTCATACGCGGTATACGCTGAACCGTTATCCGTCAGCCACTGCACCGCTGTGTCGGGCAACCTGTCGCCGAAGCGCTTTTCCACCGACCTCAGCATCACATCCTGCACGGTCGAACTGTCATAGCCTCCCGTGCTTGCTGCCCAGTCTATGGCCTCACGGTCGCAGCAGTCCAGCGCGAACGTTACCCGCAGTTTTTCGCCGTTGTCGCAGCCGAACTCGAAGCCATCTGAACACCAGCGCATATCGCTTTCTGCCACCGCTATCTTGCCCTTATGTTCACGCTTCGGTCGCTCTGGTTTGTGATGCAACAACAACAGGTTATGCTCGCTCATTATCCTGTAAAGCCGTTTGGCATTCACAGGTGGCTGTCCCTCTGTGCGACGTTGCTTGCGCAGGATGCCCCACACGCGTCGATAACCATAACTCGGCATATCGCTGATAATGTTGAGGATAGCCGACAGTATTTCTGCGTCTGCTTCTTCATTACGCCGGTTACAGCGCCTGTCCTGCCAGTCGGCAGAACGGTTAATCCGCAGTGACAGTTGCGCACGCGACACGCCCATGGTCCGGCTGACCATGGCTATTCCCCGTCCTTTGGCAACAAGGGCGCGTGCGCTATCCATTTTCGCGACTGACCGTACTCCACGGCTTCTTTCAGGATCTCAACTTCCATCGTTTTCTTGCCCAGAAGGCGCTGAAGCTCCCGGACCTGCTTCAGAGCAGCAGTAAGCTCAGAAGCAGGAACGACTTCCTCTCCAGCCGCAACGGCGGTGAGGCTGCCTTCCTGATATTGCTTCTTCCACTTAAACAGCAGGCTGGGCTGGATACCATGCAGGCGGGCGACATGGGAGACATTCATACCCGGCTCCATCGTCTGCTGGATAATGGCGATCTTCTCCTGAGGAGTTTTACGTTTACGGACTTCTTGCCCTAACAGGATCCCGGTCATCTCAAAATTGGCGTTAGTGTTAGACATATATTCAAGCCTATCTCTTATCTGGAGATACAGCTACTGTCCGGTGTTTCAGGGGGCTACATCAAATGTAAAAAAGATTCTTTAAGACGGCGTCATAAGCAGAAAATATTAAGATTTATACATAATCAATCCATTTCTGTAACGCGAAAGTTAGTCAAGGAAAGTTGTTATGCTAGTTTCTTTTGGCTAAATAAACATGAAAATGGCTGGCTTAATTCCTGTCTTCCTAAAGCAGTACGATGTTATAGAAATAAAAGAGTAGACTGGAGCGAGAGAGATATAATCTCATCATCATTAATAAATGTTGTTTTATCTCAGGGGCAATACCCGATGTCACTTACAAGCCTGGATGCTTTACTGGGGGGGCATAACTGGCTTTTGAAATACAGAGATAAACTACCAATGACAATGACACTTCTCAGGAAAAAGAATCTAATTAAATAAGAGGGAGTGATATGGTTTACGAAAATGAATTGTGGCACAGTTTTCTTCTGCGTTCACAGATAATGTATAACTTATCCAATTGCAGGAACATAATATCTAAGCATGGTGAACTAAGGTACGATGCCTTTCCTCGGCTCGAACTGATTGATATGTACAAATTGCATAGTTTGCAGGATATATATGACATTCTTGCCACAAGAAATGGTTATATACTAACTTCCAATATAGTGTCGTTATCTTCTGGTGTTTACGGGTATTTCAACGCTGTTGAAGATGCCTGTCGAAATAATTTACACATAACTAATTCATATCCATTGGTAAACATCTCAAAGATTCGTTACTGCCATAAATGTATTATTGAAGATATACACTCTAAAGGCATTGGTTATCTTCGTCATAGATGGTTGTTTGAATCTAAATGTGCAGCTCATAGTACCTGTTTATATGAGGTTTGTTTTGACAACTATTTGGATGCAGTGAAAGGACTTAGTGACTTAATTATAAGTGGAATAAATCCTCATGGTTATTGTTCCCTTGTGGTTGACATTTCAAATCCTTTCAAAACTCCAGTGTATTTATTGCCATGTGCCAGGGATAAAATTTTAAAATGGATTTCTGACAATAAAAATGAGCTGGTTTACTTTCTCTTTGACCTCTTTAAAAGTAAATCGCATTCTAGTTTATTAAAGGTTATTGAAGTCAGGATAATGCATAGTAGTTATATTTCTGCGGTGTTCAGGATATTGAGTGAGGTTAATTTTTGTAATTTCAACTCATTTATTACCGATTTATTCGAGGACGTAAGTTATGCCTCTGTTGGACTTGATGATTATTCTGTTAATGTGGATTTTCTCAGGCTAAAAGCCGCAGATTGCAAATTTTGCCGGTTCAATGGTAAAAATTTTTGCTCACTTTTTAATGTAAAGCTTCTTCGCTAATTTTTACTTCATTTATAAACTACTAAGAAAGCTAATAAGATAGGGTTATATATTTTGATTAGGGCGGGAATAAATTATCACTTCCCGAGTATCCCTGGGGGTTACCACCTGAGTATGATGCCGGTTAGCAACAACGTCTAAAAGACCTACGATCACGATAAATGTCACTGGGTCACTCTCAAGCAAAGTGGTCAGGGGTGCTAGATACCAGTACTGCTTACTCAACACGGCCTTGTTTTTGAAAGATGCCGAATCTTGGCAAGAGGCGTATTACAGCCTATAGTCTGTTAATGAGTATTACAGCTTATCTGCTGTAAATCCATTCGTTGTGCTTGTTAACCCGTCGATACGGAAGATCACTTATGAACACTCAATACGCTTTGAAGACCTTGAATCAGTTGCGTCCTGTTTTAATCGGCTTTCGCAAAGCCAATGGACTGACGCAAAGAGATGTTTCTGAACGTTTGGGTGTAACACAGCAAACTTATGCCCGACTGGAGGCCAACCCTGCAAGTGTGGGTTTTGAGCGTTTGTTTAGAGTGTTCAGCGTCCTTGGAGTGGAGATCGTACTTTCATCCAGGGAACCATTGTCAGATGCAAAGCCCGAATACGGAGCTTTGCACAATGATTCTTCACTTCCAGCCAGGCGGGAGAAATGGTGACGCCATGCGCTTCCCGGTCTAATTGTCTGCAGCAATATTAACCCCTTAGCGGCCTGAAGTATCAGGTTGCTATGAAGCCTTTCGTTTCTTCTGTTATGTTAAATACACCAGTTTGAGCTGTTTCGGACAACCATAAATTATCTCTTCACTCTTAAATGAAAATTTTATGTCGATCACATTATCGATGAATTTAGGAAATAATCCGTAAATGAAAATCTATCTACCTTTAAATTTATCAATGTCCGTACGACATAATTAATATCAAAGAATGTGTATTATTATCATTTAAGTCATAAAAGCCATGAGTCAGTTCCAAAAAATATAATGAGCATTGAAATTATTACCCATCATTCTGGAGTTTTAACTTAGCCATGTATCGAACCACAAGTTGGCTTCCGGTGTTTTGAGGAGCAGTAAAGTTCAGAAAGCGCGACCAGATCATAATCCAGAAATGTCGTTAAGATATTCTGAATAACGGTTATCCCTGCATGTTGGCAGGCATTTGAAAATATATTTTGTATTCAGGTTGCAGCAAAACGCTTTCTTACACACAGGACTTCATATGCGGCTCAGAAAATTAAAACTGAAAAACTTCAGAGGCTACAGAAACTCTACTGAAATCATTATTGATGAAAGCATGACGGGTATTGTCGGTCGTAATGACTTTGGGAAGTCAACGATTCTGGAAGCGCTGGCTATTTTTTTTGAAACAGAAGGAATGAAGGCTGACAAGAATGACATGAACTGTTTCAGCCTAAGAGAAGGGGACGGCCGTTTTGAAATAGCCTGTGAATTTGATGACCTGCCCGATTTTATCATGATCGACGACAGGGTGCAGACCACGCTCGCCTCAGAACATCTGCTGAATGAAGACGGCAATTTTGAAATCGTCAAAACGTTTAAAGCAACGACTTCAGGAAAACCGGAGCAGACCTGCATCCGCTGCATCCATCCCGAAGAGGAGCCCCTGAGAAACTTACTGGCAATGAAAATTTCCGAGCTCAGGGCGGTGGGAAAAGAAGCTGAAAAAAATGTGGCGGATAAACGCACTGCATCGTTATGGCGTCAGGCCATCAGGGAAGCCGCCGCTCCCTATACCTGTTCTGAAATGTTGCTGGATGTCGATAAAGAGTTTGGAACCGACACAAAATCATTATGGGGTAAGATCCTCGATTTGCTGCCCACGTATGCGATTTTCAAAGCCGACAGGGAAAGCAGCGACGGGGATTCAGAAGCTAAAAACCCCTTACAGCAGGCCGTAAAAGACGCTCAGGCTGCGCTGCAGGACAAAATTACAGCGCTGGAAAATGAGATCCAGGACAGCGTACTGGATGTCGCACAGAGAACGCTGGATAAATTACGTGAAATGGCCCCCGAACTCGCCAGTGAACTGACTCCACGATTTAAGGAGAAACCCAAGTGGACCTTCAGTTTCACCCTGGACGGGGAAAATGGCATCCCCATCAATAAGCGCGGCAGCGGGATAAGGAGGCTTATCCTGTTGAATTTTTTCCGGGCTGAGGCCGAGAAGCATGTCGCGGGGACGCCCAGAAATGTGATTTATGCCATAGAGGAGCCTGAAACGTCACAGCATCCGAACTATCAGATGATGCTGATGAAAGCGTTACTGGCACTGGCAGGCCAGCCGCACCGTCAGATTATCGTCACCACCCATGTCCCGGCGCTGGCCGGATTGATCCCTGTCGAAGGCGTACGTTATGTCACCCGAAATGAGGCGGGTGAACCCGTAGTAAAAATGCCGGATGACGCTGTGCTGAAGGAAGCCACTGAAAGCCTGGGGGTGCTGCCAGAGACCGGTATGGAAAGGGCGCAGGGGATAGTTCTGGTAGAGGGAAAGTCGGATGTCACTTTCCTGAGGCATGCGGCCAGTTCATTAAAACAGTCAGGTATGTTGCCAGCCTCTCTGGAGGACGTGAAAATAGTGCCAGTCCTCATAGGAGGGTGTGGCAGCGTCAAACACTGGGTGACATTGAATCTGGCCAACGATCTGGGGCTTCCCTGGTGCGTATTTCTGGACTCCGATATTGGGGGAGACCCTGCACAGGTTCTGTCCATTCAGAAACGTAAAAAAGAAGTGGAGGATGCCGGTAAGGTATTCTTCGCCACGCGCAAACGTGAAATAGAGAACTATCTCTGCCCGGATCTGATTGAAGAAATGACCGGTGTAGCCGTCACGTTTACGGACACCTGTGATGCTAAAAAAATAATTGGCCGGGCGGTGGGAATGAAACCCGATAATGTGCTTGATAAATTCTGGCCCCGGATGACAGCGGAAAGAATCATCTCAAGATCAACCTATCATGACGGAATGCAGGAAAGGATTGAGCTGGTTGAGATCCTGAGCGATATTGTTGCCATGACGAGATAATGTGTAAAAATTATCGCAGCTGCATATATTCCGGTCCACAGCAAAGGACCGGAGTATAGTATATAAAAAACCCGAAATTAATCGGGTTTTAATTATTTAACGTTTAACAGGCTCCCGTGCCCGGGAGTGAATTAAAATTACGCTTATTATGGCTTTTTTGCAATCTTTATTTTTGACTGCCAAGCCATTTATTCATCTGCTCGATTTCACCTTTCTGAGCTTTAATGATGTCCTGCGCAAGCTTTCTCATTTCGGGATCTTTTCCGTATTTGAGCTCGGTCTCAGCCATTGCGATTGCCCCTTCATGGTGTGCGATCATACCTTTTGCAAAGGCCTTATCGGGATTGGATTCATTAACGGCGGCCATCATTTTTTCATGCATATTTTTCATGCCAGCCATATATTCCTGTGATGATGCCGATGAGTGCATATCTGACATTTTCATTTCCGAATGTTCAGCAGAAATGGCTGGCAGGGATAACATTAATATTACAAAAAGGGTGTTTTTGATTTTCATATAATAATTCCTTTCAGACAGGTACCGGTTAAGTGTAGCTGAGTCAGACAAAAAAGCCCCCTGACGGGGGGCAAAAATGTAGCAACGTTGTTTCAGGAAAATCTATCAGGGAAAAGGTAACAGCACGGATACTACCGTCGCATTCAGCCTGCATTGATCATGCGGCGGTGCGCTTCGGCCATGGCCTGATGTGGGCCGGATTGCCCGTTATTCATGAATTCATGGGCAACCGCTGCTCTTTCATGCTCATTCATCGCCGCGTAAGACGTTGACGGGACGGTCGTGGATACCGTGTTATTTCCCATCATCTTCTGATGACTTTCCACCATTTTCTGGTGCGCATCCGCCGAGCCGTTCGTCATGGTTTCATGAGCAATAATGGCCTGTTCATGCTGGTCCATACCGGTCATACGAGGAGCAGTCCCCTGGATCCCGACAGGAGCCGCAGCAGACTGCATCTGGTGAGCAGGAGCCTGTGCATTGTTGACGCGATCATGGATATTCACGGTTTCAGTGGCCCAGGCCGATGAAATTAAACCAAAGCCCAGCAAAGATGCTAATACGATATTTTTCATGATAACTCTCCATTTCTGAATTAGTGATGTCCGGGGAAGTACAACCGGTGTTTTCAGTTTCATAACTTAAACAGGTTCGGCAGTTATTATTTCTCCGGGAGATGGCTGGATATTCATTCCTGGCGTACTCTGACGCCGGGTATTGATGAAGCAATCCAGCCTTCCTGATAAGTTGCACTAATTATATCAAATGGCTTCTGTTTGCTGCATGACAGGCTAATGACATCTTTGTCATTTAAATCTTTATTCTCAGTGTTGGGGATCCGGAATCATTTTCTCCAGTCTGGGTACGGATAAAATAAAACGTGTCGAGCGTATATCCGATTCCACATGCACTCTTCCGTGATGTGCTTCCACGATTGACTTCACAATCGCAAGACCGATGCCGCTGCCTTCTCCTTTTCGTTGTCTGGACGGATCCACCCGATAAAAACGGTCAAACAGCCTTGATAAATGCTCTTCAGGGATTGGTTTCCCCGGATTTTCAATCACAAGGTCAAAAAAGCTCCCCTGTTTTCTTATTGAGACGGTGATTGCCTGTCCCTCCGGGGTATAACGCAGGGCATTGGATAACAGATTATTGATCGCTCTTCTGAACATTTGTGGATCTCCCTCGACCAGACAGGGCATCCCGTTAAATTTGAGCGTGATATTGCGTTCTTCGGCCCAGGCTTCGAAAAACTCGAAGACTTTCATGACTTCCGCTCTGAGGTCAAACATGACCCTGTCAGGTATCAGCTGATTATTATCTGCCTGTGCCAGGAACAGCATGTCGCTGACCATTTTGGTCATCCGGTTATACTCTTCAAGACTGGAATAGAGGACATCCTCAAGTTCCCTCTGTGTTCGATCCTGACTCAGTGCGATTTCAGTCTGCGTCACCAGATTGGTGATGGGCGTTCTGATCTCATGCGCGATATCGGCAGAGAAATTGGCCTGGCGGGTAAAGACATCCTCAATCTTTCCAATCATATGATTGAACGAGATAACCAGTTGCTCCAGCTCAATGGGAACGCGTGTCGGTTCCAGTCGCGCATCAAGATTCTCGGAGGTGATGTTTTTAATGGCATTGCTGACATTACGAAGGGGCAGGTGCCCCTGACGGACAGCGATTCGAATGATCAGAACAATCAACAGGCTTATCACGACGGCAATCGCAATCAGGTTCTTTTTCAGCGCATCGAGGTAATGGAGATGGAAATTAATGGATAGGCCAGTCAGCATGACATAGTTCTGCTGTTTGCCCTGAAATATCGCCTGACCAGAGGAGGCGATAATCCTGTATGTTTCCATCTTCATTTCGGACCCGGTATCCATCGGTCCCGCAGGATCCTCCACCGTCCAGAGAAAGACATCCCGTGCGCGGCTGTGCTCGCTAAAATCTGCTGAATTCACTGCCGGGCGTAGTGCCGCCCCCTGAGCTGAGCTAAAGAGCACTTCACCCCTGGGATTGAGGAGCAAAAGGGCAACGTTGCGGTAGCTGGCAATTGATTCCTTTATTTTGCTTATTTTTTTATCATCCGGATCCACCGGGGACTGCAGTATACGGTTCAGTGTGGTGCTGATTTGTTGAAGATCGCTGACATCCTGCTCGGCAAAATGATTTTCAACAGAATGCAGCATAAACCAGGTGAAGGCGATAAAAGCCAGTATCGTGGACAGGCTGATAAAAAAGGTCAGCCGCAGAGCGAGTGAGAAAGGGCGTCTGGAAGGTTTGCTATGCATCCGGGACCTCCAGCATGTAGCCCACGCCCCGGACTGTCTGGATCAGCTTTGTCCCGTAATCGTTGTCTATTTTAGCGCGGAGTCGCTTTACTGCGACATCGATCGCATTAGTGTCGCTGTCAAAATTCATGTCCCAGACCTGAGAGGCAATCAGGGAGCGGGGAAGAACCTCTCCCTGATGGCGAATGAAGAATTCCAGCAGGCTGAACTCTTTACTGGTGAGCACAATGCGGTTTCCGGCGCGACTGACTTTTCTGGATACGAGATCAATCGAGAGGTCAGCCACCTTAAACTGGCTTTCCGTGATCATCGTGTTTCCCCGCCTCAGAAGGGTTCTCACCCGGGCGAGCAGTTCGGCAAACGCAAAGGGTTTAACCAGATAATCGTCCGCACCCAGTTCCAGTCCTTTGACCCTATGTTCGATCGTGCCGAGGGCCGTCAGCAGTAAGACCGGCATACCCTTTCCGGCAGTGCGCAGCATGCGGATGATATCCCAGCCGTTCACATCAGGTAGCATGATATCCAGAATGACTAAATCATACTCGGCTGTCATGGCGAGATGATATCCGGTAAGACCATTATCAGCGTGATCCACTACGAACCCTGCCTCTGTAAGCCCTTTGCTGAGATATTCACCTGTTTTAATTTCGTCTTCGACGATCAATATTTTCATCTTGCTCCCCGGCTGGCTGCTAATGTCATTCTATTGCGCCCACGATCGTTATCAACGGATTACAGCAAAAATGACAACATTGTCATTATCCTGTCACTCGGCAAACAGAGAGCGTTAGGTAAAGTACCCCTATCAATACTCTGGACTTCATTTGAACCATTTACCAGGTCTGCCTGGACGAGAAGCAATATGTTCAAATTAAAACTACTCAGCATCAGCACAATCTTCATTCTGGCTGGTTGTGTCTCTCTGGCGCCTGAATATCAGCGTCCGGCAGCACCGGTACCCCAGCAGTTTTCACTGTCCCGTAACAGCCTGACGCCAGCGGTGAATGGCTATCAGGATACGGGCTGGCGTAACTTTTTTGTCGATCCCCAGGTCACCCGGCTGATTACTGAAGCCCTGACTAATAACCGTGATTTGAGAATGGCTGCACTGAAGGTTGAAGAGGCCCGGGCCCAGTTCAACGTCACGGATGCAGATCGTTATCCCCAGCTGAATGCCTCATCCGGGATCACATACAGCGGTGGTCTGAAAGGTGACAAGCCGACCACACAGGAGTACGACGCAGGTCTGGAGTTCAGTTATGAGCTCGATTTTTTCGGCAAACTTAAGAACATGAGTGATGCTGATCGCCAGAACTACTTTGCCAGCGAAGAAGCCCGTCGGGCCGTACACATCCTGCTGGTATCCAACGTTTCACAAAGCTATTTCAGCCAGCAACTGGCGTACGAACAACTTCGTATTGCGCGGGAAACGCTGAAAAATTATCAACAGTCCTATGCTTTCGTTGAGCAGCAGCTCGTGACCGGGAGTACGAACGTTCTGGCACTTGAACAGGCGCGAGGACAAATCGAAAGTACCCGCGCCGAAATAGCCAAACGAGAAGGCGATCTGGCTCAGGCAAACAATGCCCTGCAACTGGTGCTGGGAACGTACCGCGCACTTCCGTCAGAAAAAGGGATGAAAGGCGGGGAGATAGCCCCAGTAAAATTGCCACCAAATCTGTCTTCACAAATTTTGCTGCAGCGACCGGATATTATGGAAGCGGAATATCAGCTGAAAGCGGCTGATGCCAATATTGGCGCAGCGCGAGCGGCCTTTTTCCCCTCAATTACCCTGACCAGTGGTCTTTCCGCAAGCAGTACGGAGCTGTCCAGCCTGTTTACGTCAGGAAGTGGAATGTGGAATTTTATCCCTAAAATTGAAATTCCTATATTTAATGCTGGCAGGAATAAAGCCAATCTGAAGCTGGCTGAAATTCGCCAGCAACAGTCGGTGGTTAATTACGAACAAAAAATTCAGTCAGCCTTTAAGGATGTTTCCGACACGCTTGCGCTGCGCGACAGCCTTAGCCAGCAACTTGAGTCACAGCAGCGTTATCTTGATTCACTTCAGATAACTCTCCAGCGTGCCAGAGGATTGTATGCAAGTGGTGCTGTCAGTTACATCGAAGTGCTGGATGCAGAACGTTCCCTCTTCGCTACCCAGCAAACCATTCTCGATCTTACCTATTCCCGGCAGGTTAACGAAATTAATCTGTTTACCGCGCTGGGTGGCGGTTGGGTAGAGTAAATTTATTTAATTAATCAGGAAATTAAAATGCGTAATTCACTTAAAGCCGTTTTATTTGGTGCCTTCTCTGTCATGTTTTCTGCCGGTCTTCATGCTGAAACACATCAGCATGGCGATATGAATACTGCCAGTGATGCTTCGGTACAGCAAGTTATCAAGGGCACCGGTGTCGTTAAAGACATTGATATGAATACTAAGAAAATCACCATTTCGCATGAAGCAATTCCAGCGGTGGGCTGGCCTGCAATGACCATGCGCTTTACTTTTGTTAATGCAGACGATGCTATTAATGCCCTGAAAACAGGCAACCATGTCGATTTCTCGTTTATTCAGCAGGGCAATATCTCCTTACTCAAAAGCATTAACGTGACGCAGTCCTGATTGGCTGTCCGGAGCGATTACATCCTGTGCGCCTGTACATTCACATAGGTATATGTGTGAGTTAACCGTCAGGCGCATATGCCAGGTGTTTTGATTTTTTAGCGGAAAATTGTATGGCTTCTTTAAAGATAAAATATGCTGCAATAATTATCAGCAGCCTCATAGCAGGGGGGCTGATATCGGTTACTGCCTGGCAGTATGTAAACTCAGCACAAAAGACAGAAAAAACAGAACAAAAGGCACCGGAACGAAAGGTGCTTTTCTGGTATGACCCAATGAAACCGGATACCAAATTTGATAAACCCGGAAAATCGCCCTTTATGGATATGGACCTGGTGCCAAAATATGCTGATGACAGTGGCGATAAAAGCAGTGGCGGGATCCGTATCGACCCAACCCAGGTTCAGAATCTGGGATTAAAAACGCAAAAAGTCACGCGAGGAATGCTGAATTATTCTCAGACAATCCCGGCTAATGTCAGCTATAACGAGTATCAGTTTGTTATTGTGCAGGCGCGTTCTGACGGGTTTGTCGAAAAAGTCTACCCCATGACGATTGGCGATCATGTGAAGAAGGGGACGCCACTTATCGATATTACCATTCCGGACTGGGTGGAAGCACAGAGTGAATTCCTTCTGTTATCCAGCACCGGTGGTACTTCCACGCAAATTAAAGGCGTTCTGGAACGGCTTCGCCTGGCAGGTATGCCGGAAGAGGATATTCAGAGACTGCGTTCTACCCGGAGCATTCAGACCCGTTTTACCATTAAAGCACCTATTGATGGTGTCATTACTGCATTTGACCTGCGCACCGGCATGAATATTTCGAAAGATAAGGTGGTGGCTCAGATTCAGGGAATGGACCCGGTCTGGATCAGCGCTGCAGTGCCAGAATCTATCGCCTATCTGCTGAAAGATACGTCGCAGTTTGAAATTTCGGTACCGGCTTATCCGGATAAAACATTCCATGTCGAAAAATGGAATATTCTTCCCAGCGTGGATCAGACAACCCGTACGCTTCAGGTCCGTCTCCAGGTTTCTAATAAGGATGAGTTTCTCAAGCCGGGCATGAATGCCTATCTGAAACTGAATACCAGGAGCCAGGAGATGCTGCTGATACCAAGCCAGGCCGTTATCGATACCGGCAAAGAACAGCGCGTGATTACTGTTGATGATGAAGGCAAGTTTGTGCCGAAACAGATCCACGTTCTGCATGAGTCACAGCAACAGTCCGGCATCGGCTCCGGCCTGAATGAAGGCGATACCGTGGTGGTCAGTGGCCTGTTCCTCATTGACTCTGAAGCCAATATTACGGGCGCACTGGAACGTATGCGCCACCCTGAAAAAACAGAAAGCAGTATGCCAGCAATGTCTGACCAGCCTGTAAATATGCATTCAGGGCACTGAGGAGACGACGATGATTGAATGGATTATCCGGCGCTCTGTCGCCAACCGTTTCCTGGTCATGATGGGGGCCCTGTTTCTCAGCATCTGGGGCACATGGACGATTATTAACACGCCTGTCGATGCCTTGCCTGACCTGTCAGATGTGCAGGTCATTATCAAAACCAGCTATCCCGGCCAGGCCCCGCAGATTGTAGAAAACCAGGTCACCTATCCACTTACCACCACCATGCTGTCCGTGCCTGGCGCAAAAACCGTGCGTGGTTTTTCACAGTTCGGTGATTCGTATGTGTATGTCATTTTTGAAGACGGCACCGATCTGTACTGGGCCCGTTCCCGCGTGCTGGAGTACCTGAACCAGGTACAGGGAAAACTGCCCGCCGGTGTGAGTTCTGAAATCGGTCCGGACGCCACGGGGGTGGGCTGGATATTTGAATATGCCCTTGTCGATCGCAGCGGAAAACACGACCTTTCAGAACTGCGTTCTCTGCAGGACTGGTTCCTGAAATTTGAGCTGAAAACCATCCCGAACGTGGCTGAGGTCGCTTCGGTTGGCGGCGTGGTGAAACAGTACCAGATTCAGGTCAATCCGGTAAAACTGTCTCAGTATGGTATCAGCCTGCCCGAAGTGAAACAGGCCCTTGAATCGTCTAACCAGGAGGCCGGTGGCTCATCCGTTGAAATGGCCGAAGCTGAGTATATGGTCCGTGCCAGCGGTTATCTTCAGAGCATTGATGATTTTAATAACATCGTCCTGAAAACAGGCGAGAACGGCGTGCCGGTTTATCTGCGGGATGTTGCCCGCGTGCAGACCGGGCCTGAAATGCGGCGTGGTATTGCCGAGCTGAACGGCCAGGGCGAAGTCGCTGGCGGCGTGGTGATCCTGCGGTCGGGTAAAAATGCACGCGACGTTATCACGGCAGTGAGGGATAAACTTGAGACGCTGAAGGCCAGCCTGCCGGAAGGCGTTGAAATCGTGACCACCTACGATCGCAGCCAGCTCATCGACCGGGCGATTGATAACCTCAGTTCCAAACTTCTGGAAGAGTTTATCGTGGTGGCCATCGTCTGTGCCCTGTTCCTGTGGCACGTACGTTCTGCCCTGGTGGCGATTATCTCTCTGCCGCTTGGTCTGTGTATCGCCTTTATCGTCATGCACTTCCAGGGACTGAACGCCAATATCATGTCGCTGGGAGGGATAGCGATTGCCGTCGGTGCGATGGTGGATGCCGCCATTGTGATGATTGAGAATGCGCATAAGCGGCTTGAGGAGTGGGATCATCAGCATCCTGGTGAGCAGATTGACAACGCCACCCGCTGGAAGGTGATTACCGATGCCTCCGTTGAAGTGGGACCCGCACTGTTTATCAGCCTGCTGATCATCACCCTGTCCTTTATTCCTATCTTTACCCTGGAAGGTCAGGAAGGACGTCTGTTTGGCCCGCTGGCATTCACGAAAACGTACTCCATGGCGGGCGCGGCCGCGCTGGCCATCATCGTCATTCCGATTCTGATGGGATTCTGGATCCGGGGGAAAATTCCTGCAGAGACCAGTAACCCCCTGAACCGGGTACTGATCAAAGCGTATCATCCATTGCTGTTGCGGGTTCTCCACTGGCCAAAAACAACCCTGCTGGTTGCGGCCTTGTCCATTTTCACCGTTATCTGGCCGCTGAGCCAGGTGGGCGGTGAGTTTCTGCCGAAGATTAACGAGGGCGACCTGTTGTATATGCCGTCGACCCTGCCGGGTGTCTCTCCGGCTGAAGCTGCAGCGCTCCTGCAGACGACGGACAAGTTAATCAAAAGCGTTCCTGAAGTGGCCTCTGTATTTGGCAAGACCGGTAAAGCAGAGACCGCCACGGATTCCGCACCGCTCGAAATGGTTGAAACCACGATCCAGCTCAAACCTGAGGATCAGTGGCGTCCAGGCATGACGATTGACAAGATTATTGAAGAACTCGACAGGACCGTCCGTTTACCGGGGCTGGCAAACCTCTGGGTGCCGCCAATCCGTAACCGTATTGATATGCTCTCAACCGGGATCAAAAGCCCGATAGGTATCAAGGTGTCCGGAACGGTTCTGTCCGATATCGATGCAACGGCGCAGAGTATCGAAGCGGTCGCCAAAACCGTACCCGGCGTAGTGTCTGCTCTCGCAGAGCGACTGGAAGGCGGGCGCTACATTGATGTGGATATCAACCGGGAAAAAGCCTCCCGCTACGGAATGACGGTGGGCGATGTGCAGCTGTTCATCTCATCAGCCATCGGTGGGGCTATGGTGGGTGAGACGGTTGAAGGCGTGGCCCGGTACCCGATTAATATCCGCTATCCGCAGGATTACCGGAACAGCCCGCAGGCCCTGAAACAGATGCCGATCCTGACCCCGATGAAGCAGCAGATCACGCTGGGCGATGTTGCGGATATTAAGGTCGTTTCCGGGCCGACTATGCTGAAAACGGAAAATGCCCGTCCAGCCAGCTGGATTTACATTGACGCGCGCGGCAGGGATATGGTGTCGGTGGTTAATGACATTAAAACGGCGATCAGTCAGAAAGTGAAACTGAGACCGGGTACCAGCGTGTCATTCTCCGGACAGTTTGAACTGCTTGAGCATGCCAACAAGAAACTGAAGCTGATGGTGCCGATGACGGTGATGATCATCTTCATCCTGTTGTATCTGGCATTCCGCCGGGTTGATGAAGCCCTGCTGATCCTGATGAGCCTGCCGTTCGCCCTGGTTGGCGGGATATGGTTCCTGTACTGGCAGGGCTTCCATATGTCTGTCGCAACCGGAACGGGGTTTATCGCTCTGGCCGGGGTGGCAGCAGAGTTTGGCGTGGTCATGCTGATGTATCTGCGTCATGCCATTGAAGCGCACCCGGAATTGTCCCGTAAAGAGACGTTCACACCGGAAGGCCTTGATGAAGCCCTCTATCATGGTGCCGTACTGCGTGTCCGGCCGAAAGCCATGACCGTGGCGGTGATCATTGCGGGTCTGCTGCCAATACTCTGGGGAACCGGTGCAGGTTCAGAAGTCATGAGCCGTATCGCGGCACCCATGATTGGTGGGATGATCACGGCTCCGCTGCTGTCCCTGTTCATTATTCCTGCCGCCTACAAATTAATCTGGCTGCGCAGACATAAAAAAAGCGTGTCCTGAACCTGAAAGGGCACCCCCTGTGGGTGTCCTTCTTTACTGATTCACCCTGACGTCAGGGTTTAAATCGATAATATACAGAGGTGAGTATGAAAAAAGTGGTTCTGATGGCGCTGGCTCTCGGCCTTTCACTGCCCGCGATGGCGAGTGAAAAAGTGATTGATATGTACAAATCTGAAAACTGTGGCTGTTGTTCCCTGTGGGGCAAGGCGATGGAAAAAGACGGGTTTGAAGTACGAACTCACGTCATGAATGATCAGGCGCTGTCAGCCCTGAAAGAAAAGCATGCTATTCCTGCAGGACTGCGAAGTTGTCATACCGCGGTTGCCGGTAATTTGATCATTGAAGGCCATGTGCCTGCGACAACGATACATAAGGCAATGCAGTCTGGTTCAGGTATATACGGTCTCGCCACCCCCGGTATGCCAGCAGGAAGTCCTGGAATGGAGATGGGAGCCCGAAAAGAGGCTTACGATGTTATCGCATTCTCACCGGATGGAAGTAAAAAAGTCTTCCAGCGAATCGAATAGTCAGCGGAACGGCTGATAACGGGACGCCGGCAGCAGGCACTCTTATGCCGGCGGCATTCGTGGTAATCGCATCCATGACATACCCTGAAGACAGAAGATGCTTCGGTATGCATAAGGAGAGTTACTGTGAAAAATGACAATGCAGTGCAACACAACAACCAGACTGCTTCTGAGCAGACATTATCCCCGGACGAGGGCCACGTATTGCATAAGGTGAGAGATCCCGTGTGCGGGATGGACATCCTGCCCGACAGGGCGCACAGCAGCATTCGATACCAGGACCATCAACTTTATTTCTGCTCCGCCAGCTGTGAGAGTAAATTTAAAGCCCATCCCGATCGTTATCTTACCGAAGATGCCAGTGAACATTCCCATCACCATCACCACGATCATCACGAAGTCAGCCCTGATCAGATAAAACAGCCTCACCACCAGGCGGAGAAAGAGAATTCTGAAGGTGTGTGGACATGTCCGATGCACCCGGAGATACGCCGCAGTGGTCCCGGAAGCTGTCCTGTCTGTGGAATGGCACTGGAGCCGCTCGTAGCTACGGCATCCACGGGGCCAAGTGATGAACTTCGCGACATGACAAGACGCTTCTGGCTGGGGTTGTTGCTGGCGTTTCCGGTTCTGGTACTCGAAATGGGATCTCATCTGTTTCCCGCCTTGAGGAATACAGTACCGCCACAGCACAACACATGGCTGCAGCTGCTTCTGGCCTCTCCTGTCGTGTTGTGGTGTGGCTGGCCATTCTTCGCCCGGGCCGGAATGTCGTTACGTAACCGCTCCCTGAATATGTTTACCCTTGTTGCAATGGGCACCGGCGTAGCCTGGGTGTACAGCGTCATTGCAACCGTCTTCCCCTCCTGGTTTCCTGCATCGTTCAGAAACATGGATGGCCTGGTGGCCGTTTATTTTGAAGCCGCAGCAGTTATTACGGTGCTTGTTCTGCTGGGACAGGTTCTTGAGCTGCGGGCACGGGAACAAACCTCAGGTGCCATTACTGCACTACTGAATCTTGCCCCCAAAACCGCCAGGCGGCTGGATCATGACGGTCATGAAACGGATATTAATGCGGAAGATGTCCTGCCTGGCGATAAGCTCCGCATCAGACCTGGAGAGAGTATTCCGGTCGACGGTATCGTGATCGAAGGCAAAACAACCGTTGATGAATCGATGGTGACCGGGGAGTCTATGCCGATTACCAAAACGGAGGGTGACCCTGTCATTGGGGGGACGATTAATCAGACAGGTAGTCTTATCATCCGTGCAGAGAAAGTCGGTGATGAAACGATGCTCTCACGAATTGTTCAGATGGTCGCTGATGCACAGCGTTCGCGTGCCCCCATCCAGAGAATGGCTGACAGCGTTTCAGGCTGGTTTGTTCCTCTGGTGATACTTATCGCGGTTGTTGCTTTCGTGATCTGGTCTGTCTGGGGGCCCGAGCCCAGGATGGCGCACGGTCTCATTGCGGCTGTGTCGGTCCTGATTATTGCCTGTCCCTGCGCGCTGGGGCTGGCCACGCCGATGTCGATAATGGTGGGGGTGGGCAAAGGAGCCCAGGCCGGGGTGTTAATCAGGAATGCCGAAGCCCTTGAGCGTCTTGAAAAAGTGGACACGCTGGTTGTCGACAAAACAGGCACGCTCACGGAAGGTGCGCCTACGGTGACAGGGATTATCAGTCTCATTCCGGGTGGGGAAACATCTCTTTTACGTGTAGCGGCCGCAGTGGAAAAAGGCTCGCAGCATCCGCTGGGTATGGCAGTAGTTAAAGCAGCACAGGAAAAGGGGATCGCAATACCCGCAGTCACTCATTTCGATGCACCGTCGGGTAAAGGTGTCTCAGGCGATGTCGAAGGTCAACGGGTTGTTATTGGTAATGAACTGGCTATGCAGGAAAACAGTATCGTTATTGATAATCAAAAGGCCGTTGCGGATACGTTGCGGATGGAAGGCGCTACCGTTATCTATGTGGCCACAGACGGGGACCTTGCAGGCCTGATAGCTATCTCGGATCCCGTGAAAACAACCACGCCGGATGCGCTTAAAGCTTTGCGTCAGGCGGGGATCCGCATTGTTATGCTCACCGGGGATAACCAGCTTACTGCTGAAGCAGTCGCACGGAAACTGGGAATAGATGAGGTTGAAGCCGGAATTCTGCCGGATGGCAAAAAAGCAGTGATAACCCGACTGAAAGAGTCTGGCCATGTGGTTGCGATGGCCGGAGACGGTGTGAATGATGCCCCGGCGCTGGCAGCGGCTGACGTGGGTATAGCCATGGGAACGGGTACAGATGTGGCAATTGAAAGTGCCGGAGTCACCCTTCTCAAAGGCGACTTGATGATACTGAACAGGGCCCGTCATCTGTCAGAGATCACCATGAAAAATATCCGTCAGAATCTGTTTTTTGCATTTATCTACAACGCACTTGGCGTGCCTGTGGCTGCAGGTCTGCTTTATCCTGTGTATGGAATACTGCTGTCGCCAGTTATTGCGGCGGCGGCCATGGCTCTTTCCTCCGTCAGCGTCATTGTGAATGCGTTGCGTCTGAAAAGTGTCAGGCTCGGGAAATAACCCTGAATGAAGGGTCTGTTACGAACAGAAGGAGTCCAGTATGAAAAGTACCACCTATGCGCTTATTGCTGTCGCCGCGATCGCGGCATTTGCCCTCCTGCGCGAACACTGGTCACATGTGGCAGGTTACTGGCCATATCTGTTATTGCTGGTCTGCCCGCTAATGCATCTTTTCCACGGCCACGGAGGGCATGGAGATCATCAACATCACGGAAGTGAAAACGATAAAAAAAATTAATCCGGCAGACGGGGCCGCGTCGCGGTCCCGTTATCAGTCCAGGTATCGTTCGTAGTCTCTGGCATGCGCAAAGGCATGCTGTTCGAGTTTGTTATCAGCGGGTGCCGCTGCCCGGAACGCCAGAGAGTTAACAGGGTTGTTATTGATGACCAGCTCGTAATGCAGATGAGGACCGGATGAACGTCCGCTGTTACCGGATAACGCAATAGCACCTCCCCGTGTAACCCTGGCCCCTTTAGTAACGAGTATTTTATTGAGGTGGAGATAGCGAGTTTTAACACCGGCTTTTCCCGTTACTTCAACAAAATATCCCATGGTACTGTTGTATTCGGCCCGGGTGATTTTTCCGTCGATGACGCTGACTATTTTCGTGTTCATGGGCATGGAATAATCAATGCCATTATGGGGACTCACTTTTCCCGATACCGGGTTAAGCCTTGCAGGATTGAAAGGCGAACTGAGTCTTGCTGTGGCCGGTAACGGATAATCGAGACTGCCTTTCCCGGAAGTATCGGAAAGGTTATAGAACTTTTTATCTGATATACGATACGCCGTGTAATTAAATGAACCGGACGTAAATTTATAGGCCACGACACGTGATTTTCCCGCTTTCTTTTGCAGTACGAGTTTTAATGATTCATTTTTTTTCAAATGCCGCAGATTAAACCGGGAAGGCAAGGAGCGCTGAAGAGTAGCGATCTCGTTCGATTCCAGCCCCGAGCGGGTGGCTGAAAGGTAGGCATTTTCTTTTACGACATCGGTAGAATACATTTACTGGAATTCGCCGTTAGCATGAACACTGCGGCGTATGCTAGGGGTTTTCAGGAGGCGTGTCATCTGTCAGTTAATCGGGAGCACCGTTGATGGTCGTCATTTTTGTAACATATCTTGTTTCCCGTTTGCTCCTGAAGCTCTGGGAACTGTATGACCAGCCCGACGGTGATGATTAACGGGACTGAAACAGGTTACGGCAGAGCAATATGGGGCTCATGTCCTGCTACGTAACCCGTCAGTAAAGCCCTGCTGCGCACCTGACGCTAAGCACTAACCCGCCTGCAGTTACCTGGTCGAATACAGCCCGCGAAGCTTTCTTGCCTGCGTCTGATGTGCTTCCGCACCGGCATTATTGACCTGCTCATGCACGAGAGCGGCTTTTTCTCCGGCATTCAGTTCGTTAAAAGAAGAAGACGAGGTCTTTGAATTTGCATCACTGCCGGACAGCATTTTTTTATGTTCCTCAATCATTTTCTGATGCGCATAGGACGCGCTGTTGTTCATAAATGAATGAGCAACAATGGCCCTTTCATGTTCATTCATTTCAGAGAATGAGGGCGTGTTGTTTTTATTAACCCTGTCCGGTAAGTTTTCATGCGTCGAGGAATTCACATGACTGACGGCTGAGGCATTATTAACAAATCGATGTGCTTCATGGGCAATATCACTGGACTGAGCAAAAGCTGCCCCACAAAATAAAGCTGTAAACGCAGTGGTCGTGATTAATATATTCATGTGTAATTACCTTCTGAGGTACATAAAAGATGTCCTTATGATCATATATAAAAATAATCAACCTGTGGGGAAGATGACGTAAATGTAATACAGCTATGTACATTACACGATTGTAATGAATTTGTTTCTTAAGGTGTGCTAGATTCATTTCATTGTAAGTGGATGAACCAGTAATTTAATTTAAATCGGTTCTCGAATTCTGTCAGTAACCATACTTTAAATAAGGGAATGCGCATGCTGTTGAAAACGTCTCGACGAACTTTCCTGAAGGGGTTAACCCTCTCTGGCGTAGCCGGAAGTCTTGGCGTATGGAGTTTCAATGCGCGTTCCAGTCTGAGCCTGCCAGTTGCCGCATCCCTGCAGGGTACTCAGTTTGACCTGACCATTGGTGAAACGGCCGTCAATATCACGGGCAGTGAGCGTCAGGCCAAAACAATCAATGGAGGCCTGCCGGGGCCCGTTCTTCGCTGGAAAGAAGGTGACACCATTACCCTGAAGGTCAAAAACCGTCTTAATGAACAGACGTCCATTCACTGGCACGGCATTATTCTTCCGGCCAATATGGATGGTGTTCCGGGGCTGAGTTTTATGGGCATAGAGCCTGATGATACCTACGTTTACACCTTTAAGGTTAAGCAGAACGGGACTTACTGGTACCACAGCCATTCCGGTCTGCAGGAACAGGAGGGGGTATACGGTGCCATTATCATCGATGCCAGGGAGCCAGAACCGTTTGCTTACGATCGTGAGCATGTGGTCATGTTGTCTGACTGGACCGATGAAAATCCTCACAGCCTGCTGAAAAAATTAAAAAAACAGTCGGATTACTACAATTTCAATAAACCAACCGTTGGCTCTTTTTTCCGCGACGTGAATACCAGGGGGCTGTCAGCCACCATTGCCGATCGGAAAATGTGGGCTGAAATGAAAATGAATCCGACTGACCTCGCGGATGTCAGTGGCTACACCTACACCTATCTCATGAACGGGCAGGCCCCGCTGAAAAACTGGACCGGACTGTTCCGTCCCGGTGAAAAGATACGCTTACGGTTTATCAACGGCTCGGCAATGACCTATTTCGATATCCGTATCCCCGGGCTGAAAATGACGGTCGTGGCTGCAGATGGCCAGTATGTAAACCCGGTTACCGTTGACGAATTCAGGATTGCCGTTGCCGAAACCTATGATGTCATTGTGGAGCCTCAGGGTGAGGCCTATACCATCTTCGCACAATCCATGGACAGGACCGGTTACGCTCGAGGGACACTGGCCACGAGAGAGGGGTTAAGTGCTGCCGTTCCCCCCCTCGATCCCCGTCCTCTGTTGACCATGGAAGATATGGGTATGGGGGGAATGGGACATGATATGGCAGGAATGGACCACAGCCAGATGGGAGGCATGGATAACAGCGGAGAGATGATGTCTATGGACGGTGCTGACCTTCCGGATAGCGGGACATCCTCCGCGCCCATGGATCACAGCAGCATGGCCGGTATGGATCATTCCCGGATGGCCGGAATGCCGGGTATGCAAAGTCATCCTGCGTCAGAAACGGATAACCCACTGGTTGATATGCAGGCGATGAGCGTCTCTCCGAAATTAAATGATCCGGGTATTGGTCTTCGAAATAACGGAAGAAAGGTTCTCACGTACGCGGATTTGAAAAGCCGCTTTGAGGATCCTGACGGACGTGAACCTGGCCGTACCATAGAACTGCATTTAACCGGCCACATGGAAAAGTTTGCCTGGTCATTTAACGGAATCAAGTTTTCAGATGCCGCACCGGTGCTGCTGAAATACGGTGAGCGGCTCAGGATCACGCTGATCAACGATACCATGATGACTCACCCCATTCACCTGCATGGTATGTGGAGCGATCTGGAAGATGAAAACGGTAATTTCATGGTTCGTAAACACACAATAGATGTTCCCCCTGGTACAAAACGCAGTTACAGAGTGACAGCAGATGCGCTTGGCCGCTGGGCGTATCACTGCCATTTGCTCTATCACATGGAAATGGGAATGTTTCGTGAAGTCCGGGTGGAGGAATGATGCGAATGAAGAGAAATTTGAAGGCCATACCTGTTCTGGTCGCCGGTTTGTTTACCTCACCGCTTTCTATTGCGGCGGGCTCCGTCTCTGCAGATCCCCACGCCGGGCACGACATGTCTGCCATGCAGATGCCAGCAGATGAGAATTTCACTGAGATGACGTCAATGGAGCCCATTGTAACTGAGAGCAGAACGCCAATTCCGCCTGTTACCGATGCCGACCGGAAGGCTGCATTCGGCAATTTACAGGGGCATGCGATTCACGACAGTGCGATTAATTATCTGGTTCTGCTGGATCAACTGGAATGGCAACGGTCGGATAACACCAACAATTTCAGCTGGAGTGTTAACAGCTGGATTGGAGGCGACACAGATCGGATTTGGCTAAAGAGTGAAGGTGAACGAAGCAATGGGGAAACGGAGGCGGCTGAAGCGCAGTTACTCTGGGGACATGCGGTTGGCCCATGGTGGGATTTGGTTGCGGGTGTCAGGCAGGATTTCAGACCTGCTTCTGCCCGGACCTGGGCTGCTGTCGGTTTTCAGGGGCTGGCACTCTATAATTTTGAGTCTGAAATTACGGGTTTTGTCAGTAATGGCGGAAAAGCAGCCCTTCGTCTGGGAGGAGAATACGACGTTTTACTGACTAACCGGCTCATACTCCAGCCATCCTATGAGGTGAATTTCTACAGTCAGGATGATGAATCGCGGGGTCGCGGCAGGGGACTGACTGACACAGAGCTGGGGCTCCGGCTGCGCTATGAAATACGCCGTGAGTTTGCACCCTATATAGGCGTTTCCTGGAATCAACTTTACGGGAAAACATCCGATATGGCGAAAAGAGAAGGTGAGAAAGACCATCAGGTAGTATTCCTGGCGGGAGCCAGAATCTGGTTTTAACGCACTGATATAAAACACTCAACTAAACAGGTAAATAAAATGTCGATTTTAAATAAAGCCATTCTTACAGGTGGCCTCGTTATGGGCGTTGCTTTCTCTGCTATGGCCCATCCGGAATTAAAAAGCTCTGTGCCACAGGCTGATTCAGCCGTAGCGGCCCCGGAAAAGATTCAGCTTAATTTCTCGGAAAATCTGACCGTGAAATTCTCAGGTGCAAAATTAACGATGACGGGTATGAAAGGCATGTCATCACATTCTCCGATGCCGGTCGCGGCAAAAGTGGCGCCAGGCGCTGACCCTAAATCGATGGTCATTATTCCGCGAGAGCCTTTACCCGCTGGCACTTATCGTGTTGACTGGCGCGCGGTTTCTTCAGATACGCACCCTATTACCGGTAATTACACCTTTACAGTGAAGTAATATTATGAACGACCTGATTATGATTGTTATTCGTTTTCTTCTTTATCTGGATTTGATGGTAATATTTGGATTGCCATTTTTTCAGATATATGGAATAAGCGGTGTCAGACATGAAACCTATAACCTGACTAATTTCAGGTCGTTTATAACCTTTGCTGTTGTTACAGGCATCATTCTTACTGGCATTAATATGCTCCTGGTATCTAATGCCATGAGTGGAGTAACTGACCTCAGAGAATTATCCATCCATGTTATCGAGATGGTGATAGAAGAAACTGATGTGGGTATTAGCTGGATTGTCAGGCTCTGTGCCCTGTTTACCACACTCGGTGCTTTGTTCCTTTACACTAATAAGAGAGTATTGTCCTGCCTGCTGATGACGATGAGTGGGGGCGTGGCGCTGGCTACACTTGCCTGGGGAGGACACGCCGTTATGCATGACGGTCTGCATTACTATCTCCATTTACTGAGCGATCTGACCCATCTCGGTGCTGCAGGTGCCTGGACAGGTGCTCTGGTTGCATTTGCTATCCTGCTGATGCGCAGAAACGCGCATAATGCACAGAGCGTCATTGTGATATCTGACTCCCTGGCAAAATTTGCCACGGCAGGAACGGTGATTGTTGTAGCCCTGATCCTGAGTGCGCTGGTCAACTATCTGTATATTGCTGAGGGTAACTTAACTCCCTTATTCAACAGTTCCTGGGGGAGGATATTGCTTGCCAAGACGGCTCTGTTTGTTCTGATGCTTCTTCTGGCTGCAGCAAACCGGTTTCACCTGGGTCCCCGGCTTGAAGTTATGGTCAGGGAAGGGAATTATGATCGCAGCGTTGCCCTGATGCGAAACAGCATCCTGACAGAATTCGTTGTTGCGATTATCATTCTGGGCGCCGTAGCGTGGCTCGGAATGCTTGCTCCGTCTCAGGTCAGCTAGGGGACAGCCAAAGCTCATGCGTGAGATTTTTACTTTCATATCAGCGAGTTGACCATGCAGCGTATTTTAATCGTTGAAGACGAACAAAAAACAGGTCGTTACCTGCAGCAGGGACTGGTTGAGGAAGGCTATCAGGCCGATCTCTTTAATAATGGCCGCGATGGTCTCGGGGCCGCGTCGAAGGGACAGTATGATTTGATAATACTGGACGTGATGCTGCCTTTCCTCGACGGGTGGCAAATCATCAGCGCACTGAGGGAGTCCGGGCACGAAGAACCGGTCCTGTTTTTAACCGCAAAGGACAACGTGCGGGACAAAGTGAAAGGACTGGAGCTTGGCGCAGATGACTACCTGATTAAGCCCTTTGATTTTACGGAGCTGGTTGCACGTGTAAGAACCCTACTGCGCCGGGCACGCTCGCAGGCCGCAACAGTCTGCACCATCGCCGATATGACCGTTGATATGGTGCGCCGGACCGTGATCCGTTCGGGGAAGAAGATCCATCTCACCGGTAAAGAATACGTTCTGCTTGAGTTGCTGCTGCAACGCACCGGAGAAGTGTTACCCAGGAGTCTTATCTCGTCCCTGGTCTGGAACATGAATTTTGACAGTGATACGAATGTGATTGATGTCGCCGTGAGACGTCTGAGAAGTAAAATTGATGATGACTTTGAGCCAAAACTGATCCATACCGTTCGCGGTGCCGGATATGTCCTGGAGATCAGAGAAGAGTGAGGTTCAAAATTTCCCTGACCACACGCCTGAGCCTGATTTTTTCTGCGGTGATGCTTACGGTATGGTGGTTATCAAGTTTTATCCTGATTAGCACCCTTAATGGCTATTTCGATAATCAGGACCGCGATTTTCTGACAGGTAAACTTCAGCTCACCGAAGAGTTTCTTAAAACAGAGACGTTCCGGAACAAAACGGATATTAAGTCATTATCAGAAAAAATAAACGATGCGATGGTAGGGCACAATGGTTTATTCATTTCTATAAAAAACATGGAAAATGAAAAAATTGTTGAACTCTATGCCAAAAATTCTGTTGTTCCAGCGGTCCTGCTTAATAAGTCGGGTGATATTCTCGACTATATGATCCAGACGGAAGAAAATAACACCGTGTACCGCAGTATCTCGCGGCGGGTTGCCGTGACGCCGGAACAGGGTAAAAGCAAACATGTCATCATTACGGTTGCCACGGATACTGGGTATCACACCCTGTTTATGGACAAACTCAGTACCTGGCTGTTCTGGTTCAATATCGGTCTGGTCTTTATTTCTGTTTTTCTGGGCTGGCTGACCACACGTATTGGTCTGAAACCGTTACGGGAAATGACCAGTCTGGCTTCCTCCATGACTGTACACAGCCTGGATCAGCGTCTAAATCCCGATCTGGCTCCGCCGGAAATCTCTGAGACCATGCAGGAGTTCAATAATATGTTTGATCGCCTGGAGGGGGCATTCCGGAAACTGTCAGATTTCTCGTCTGACATCGCGCATGAGCTGCGCACACCAGTCAGTAATCTGATGATGCAGACGCAGTTTGCACTGGCTAAGGAAAGGGATGTTTCGCATTACCGCGAAATTTTATTCGCTAACCTGGAAGAACTGAAAAGGTTGTCACGAATGACCAGTGACATGCTTTTTCTGGCACGTTCAGAGCATGGTCTGCTGCAGCTGGATAAACATGATGTGGATCTGGCAGCCGAACTGAATGAATTACGTGAGTTGTTCGAGCCCCTGGCAGACGAAACAGGAAAGACAATCACGGTTGAAGGAGAGGGCGTTGTTGCCGGAGACAGCGATATGCTCCGACGTGCTTTCAGTAACCTGCTTTCCAATGCAATCAAGTATTCTCCCGATAACACCTGTACAGCGATACACCTTGAGCGTGACAGTGACTGTGTGAACGTGATGATTACGAATACGATGTCCGGCCAGGTTCCCGCTAATCTGGAACGTTTGTTTGACCGGTTCTATCGCGCAGACTCATCAAGGTTCTACAACACGGAAGGCGCGGGGCTGGGATTATCAATTACAAGGTCGATCATTCATGCTCACGGCGGCGAGCTGTCAGCAGAACAGCAGGGGCGGGAAATTGTGTTCAAAGTGCGCCTGTTAATGGATTAATCCCGTTCTTCAGGAGAAACCCGGAAGGTGACAAAATTGTCATCATTCAGTCACGCGATAAACAGAGGCGGTTTTTTATAATCATACATAAATCAGGAGCAGAGTGATAACGCAATCGCCTGGTTCCTGGCGTGATGAATAACCCGCCCTGAGATCAAATGCTTTCTCTGTTATAAGCCGTTGATTGTTTGGGTATGAAAACACCGGAGACCCAACCATGAAAAAGATCCTTGTATCATTTGTTGCCATTATGGCTGTCGCTTCATCCGCCATGGCTGCAGAGACAATGAACATGCATGACCAGGTAAATAATGCCCAGGCACCCGCCCATCAGATGCAGTCAACCTCTGAAAAAAGCGCTGTTCAGGGAGACAGTATGACAATGATGGATATGAGCGGACACGATCAGGCTGCAATGTCCCATGAAATGATGCAAAACGGCAACGCTTCTGCCCACCAGGACATGGCGGAGATGCATAAAAAAATGATGAAAGGCAAACCAGGGGCCACCAACGAATCAGCAACGTCATTTTCAGAAATGAACGAGCATGAAAAAGCCGCTGTTGTGCACGAGAAGGCGAATAATGGTCAGTCTTCCGTTATTCATCAGCAGCAGGCTGAAAAGCATCGCAGCCAGATCACCCAGAATTAACCCGCAGCTCCACTTGTCAGACCCTCATTTGACGCCGAAGTCACTGGCTTACGCTCCCATTCGGGAGCGTTTTTTTTATTCTTTCATTTATCATTGAGTCTTATGGGAATGGATTTAATCAGTTACTTAATCCCTGCCTCAGCAACAAGTCCCGGAAAGAGCAGCTTTATATTCCGGGTTTTTCTGCTCATAACCTCAACGGTGGCGCTTAGGATGTACTTTGTAAGTACCCAGAGTGTGTGTCATCAGTACCGGTGTTAATGCACCAGCCCATTCCAGCCATGTATACCCATGTAAATCCCAACAGCAGCAATCAGGGCGCTTGAAATATAGGGGGCTCTTCTGGCGATGGTATTGAAGCCACTCCAGCGTTTGGCGACCTGACGAACGCTGATCGCCGCACCCACTCCAACCGTTACGAGGGTCAATGCCAGGCCGATACTGAAACAAACAACCAGTGTGGCACCCAGCGTAAGCGCTTTAAGCTGAAGGCAGATCAACAATACAGTTATAGCTGCCGGGCAAGGGATAAGCCCTCCTGTCAGTCCAAATATCAGGATTTGCCCGTTGGTTACTTCTTTCCCGTCGAAGCGGCGTTTTATGTCATTGGCATGAGCCAGTTCGTGAGCGTCCTGATACTCTTTCGAATTCACATCCAGCCCATCAAGCTCAGAGTGGTCATGGTCATGGTCGTGTTCAGCGAACGCCACATCATAGTCATGGACATGACCACGATGTCCCAGAGACAGACGTACGTTGAAACTGTGAGGCTCAGGGATGGGAGATGTTGACTCCAGATAATCACCATGATCAACAAATTCAAAAGTCTGAGAGATCGTACTGTTTTCCCGAAGTGTGGTTAATGAGATATCTTCAGAAGCCCATCTTTGGCCACTAAGAGTGCGTAGCCGCCAGTGGGGAAGTTGTCCTTCTTCAAAAATGGACAGTTCAACTTTTCCATGGCCAGTATCGATCAACCTTGTTTCGTCATGGTGATGATGTTCATTCTCCTGCATTCCCTCCAGCCAGTTTTTCTCACCGCTCCAGGTTCGCCAGAACATCCAAAAAGCCGTACCAAGGATGATCACTGAAGAGACCATCTGTAGCCAGGGTTCGGCTGATTCTGCGGTAAATTTATTACTGATATACATCCCTCCAAAAGCAATCAGCCATACGACTGCAGTGTGCGACAATGTTGCCGCGACACCCAGCATCACGGCCTGACGTACGGTGCCTTTTATAGCAATGATGAATGCTGCCATCATTGTTTTGGAGTGCCCGGGCTCCAGTCCATGAAGCGCGCCAAGCAGAATGGCGCTGGGGATGAAAAACCATGCGTTGCCTTGCTGAAGAAGTGTCGTAAATTCGTTCATGAGAATCATTCTTGGTTATTAAGTGTAGGCCGGATTCTACTCCCCCCCAGTAAAATATACTACCCCCCAGTAGAATAACGCTGGTATAGTTACATAAAATATCCAGGAGAGTGAGAGCCCACATGTCACATACCATCCGCGATAAACAAAAACTGAAAGCACGTACAAGCAAGATCCAGGGGCAGGTTGCTGCGCTGAAAAAAATGCTTGATGAACCTCACGAATGTGCCGCTGTACTGCAACAAATAGCCGCCATACGTGGTGCCGTGAATGGTTTATTGCGTGAAGTGATTAAAGGACATTTGACTGAACATATTGTTCATGAAAGTGAAGAACAGAAACGAGAAGAAGACCTGGACGTTGTGCTGAAGGTTCTGGATTCTTACATCAAGTGACAGTTTGGCTAAAAGCCCTGAGCATTAATTTATCTAAATAACACGTTATCAAGTGACGGTTTTGGGCTGTTTGTAGCGGCATAGTGAGTTTGTTTAATCAATGAGCTTTAAGATGCCCCCCTTCATGCAAGGAAACGCGTACATTTCTGGTACATCTACTTCCCTTACTTTGCTCAGGGCAACCCACATTGTTAAAGCCTCTACTCGCTGACCATCAAAATCACCCAACGTCAGATAATGGAAAAAAATTTTGGATGACATTTTGAAACGTGTCCTCTGCTGTGAACGTCGAGAGATGCTACGCGAGAAAGGAGATGACCTACTTAGTATCCTGTTAAGTAGGTCTATCTGAAGAAGTAGACAACTTTAAAGTCTTTTTCATGTTAAAGGAGACAACTTTAATGTCTGTGTACAGTGGATAGGCCAGTGAAAATCTCTCAGCCAAAACAGTGGGAAAAGGATCGTGAAATGAGCATGAATTCGCAGCCGGAACTGAAGTTGAGTACCCGTACCGAACAACTCGCCAGTAGTCGTGATGCCGCTATGCAAAAATTTCTGGACGGCATGACGCTGATTGCCGAAGCCTCAGCAATTTGCGGGTTTTCACTGTTTAACAGCAAAATTATGGCCCCTAATGCTTTTGGCCTTCCTGCGTCCCTGGCCGCAAGCATCGAGGAAGGGCGACAGCAAATAGACCGTAAGACATGGAACAATCTTTTTGAAGAAACGGGTATTGACCGATTCTGGAATCACAACCAGCGGGCAGAGTTCCGTGAGTCTCTCCGGAACGCTCCGCCAATTGCGTCGTTAACCGTAATCCGCAGTACATTGCGCCAGGCAGTTGCCATGCGCAGCATTACACTTGCTGAAGGGTTTGTTGATCTGCTATGCCAGCTTGATCGCCGGTATAAAACTAATGCCCAGCAATTTGTGATGCCAAAAAAACTGGTACTACGCGGCATTTTTCCCGACTCGAACATGATGAGATATAATGGCTTTTCTCAGGATAATCTCTTCTATTTAAACGACTTTGAGAATATCGTTTGCATCTGCTCCAATGCAGCAACACCGCCTGTCGGCAGTGGAATGAACATGTACGATCGGCTTGCTGTCTTACGGAAAACCGATTTTACGGGTGACATTACCGACCCGAAGGGCTGGAAGTGCCGATTGTTCGAAAATGGTAACGTCCATATCTCAGTTGAGTGTGAAAGCCTGCATAACGCACTGAATGACCTGATTAGCATTTATTTTGCCAACCAGATCCCGGCCAAAGGATAAGAATGATGACTGACAATGTAAATTTGATGAACGGGGATGAACAGACAGCGTCCAGTTTAAGTGAAGATACTCCAAAAACGCCCCCTCTAAGCCCCGAGTTACTGAAGAATTCCCCTTACTCGTCAATAGCTAAGGTTAAATATTTCACCGAGATTGAACAAATCTGCCTCGATAAGAGCATCAGCACCGAAAACCTCGACCAGTTTTTCAAAGCCCACTGGCTGCGGGATAAAATGGGGGGGTCTTTTGCCCGGGCTCAGGAGATGCTGGCGGCCTACAAGCAATACGTGGACGAGGTGCCCGAAGAAGCACGCGCGATTGAAATCCCTGACCAGATTAAAGATGCATTCAGTGATTTTACTGCGTTTATCACCTGGTACTTCCGCTTAAGCTATACGGCTATCCAGAGTGATAGCGTGAAAATTGCGAAGGCAGAAATTACTCAGTTACGGCACCGGAATGCTGAAATTCTGGAAGAACTGTCACAGTCGAAAGAACAGGCTACAGTCCTGAATAACGAAAAAGTTAACCTGATTAACCTGCTGGAGCAGCAGCGTGAACTCTCCAGTAAATTAGAAGATTCACTTCAGGAAGCAGAAGAAACTCTGGCAGGAACTCAAAGTGAATTACAGCATGCCCAAAACGAGATCCAGCTTTTACAGCAGACAGTAGGGACACTGAACCAGCAACTGAGTGAGCGCAAACAGGAACTGGCCTCGCAGCAGGAGTATCAGAAGCAGCTTAATGATGAAAATAAAGCGCAGCAGGTAGAGCTGACCGCCCTCAACAGCCAGAATGAAAACTTACAACGGACCGTGTCTGATTTAAAGTCCAGTGTCAGTCAGCTTGAACAGGACCTTTCTTCATCACAATCCCATGCCTCTGAATTGAGCTCATCTTTAGCCGAAAAGGACACGGCCCTGACGCTCGTCCGGTCGGAGCTCTCAACAGCTAAAGGGACGAATGAACAACTACGAGCTGAAGCACAACGCTTAGCTGATGAGAACCTGGTGTCCAAAAAGGTCCAAACAGATCTGACAGAAGAGCTTCAGCAGCTCAGGAATCAGATGATGTCCATGGAAGCGACACTCAATGCGGAAAAGACCATTGCAGAGTCTTTACGAGGAACAATCAAGCAGCTTACCGAAGCTATGACCGGCGTAGTTGCTATCAAACCTAAATCCCCAGGGGCATCAAAACCGCGAAACAAAAAGACGACATAACTGCTCCCGCCAGGAATTTGCTATAAACTTAAATTCCTGGCGCCCGTAGGCTCTTTATCCCGTCCGGAGGAGTTTACGTCCTTCCGATAGCATTTGGCTGATTTTCCCCGAGTCACTGATCTCAAGAGCATCAACCAGGCTAGTGATCCCGCCAACAGCTTGCTGCTGCGAAATAGCTCCCAGCTTATAGTCATCGAGTACTGCCGCCAAAAACGCTTTCAGTTTAACCTGTTCACTCATCGAAAGTATGTACGCCATTTTTAACCCCATTTTAAGGTTGTGATTCGGGTGAATTGTATTTTTTAGCTTCAGGGAAATGAGGGAGATCCTGGGATTCCGTCTTCTCCGTAGCATCCCAGTGCCACCATCCATAGGCCCCATATTCCTGGTTGTAATACGCCTTCTTAAGTTCCTTTCGCGCAAGATAGGCTGGTGTCGACATTCCGAAAACCTCCATCGGGAACGGCTTATCACTCCGGGTATCAAGTAAATAAAAATCGGGGAATACATCGCTCGCACTTGCGTCATACCGCATAGGCTTAACATAGTGCCGGTGTTCGGCATCCAGTTTACGGGATACAATCGCTTCGTATGAGGAGTCCAGAGGTATCCAGTTATCACTCACCAGCATAAGCACTATCTGATGAGCTCGTGCAGAGAGACCTCTAGTGGTCACAGATACGGGAGAGGTAAGTGCAAAAACAACAACTTTGCCACCATTTTTCCAGGCTGCATATTCCAGTGGGAATCGCCGCTTCACGCTATCCCAGTGCCCGTCTGAGTTAAAGAAGGTAAGGGGCATACCGCCGAAGTTACGCATAGGAAGAAACTTCAGTGGCTTCTCATGCTTTTCTGCGTCATAGCGCGGCAGTACTGATAGCAGCAGCAGTCGCTTGTCGCTCAGTTCTGCGGACGACAACAGCTTAACCTGCTCACTGGCCACTTTGCTTTTAGAGTCCGCCACCCCGATAAAGAGATGGTCGCCAATACACGCTCTACCTGATTTGACCTGCTTTGCGGCGTCCAACATCCGGTAGCGAACCAGCGAATCATTTCGCTTCCCGGCCATATTCGGATACCAGACATTAAGACCGGCTTCAGTCCACAACAGACTCAGAAGTCCGGACAGGGTCATTGAAGCCTGTCCACCTTCAGGTCGCTGGATTTGGGGCGGGGTAGGAACCTCTGACTTTTCCGGCGGATCTTTCTCCGTCATGCCTATTCCGAGGCGTATTGACATGGTCCCCTCATTGTTGATGCGTACAACATTGCTGGCATAACCCTTTAACCCCGTATGCCTGGCATCAAGGTCGAAAAACACGCACGATGGATCATGCTCAGTGCCGGTATTTGCAGCCTTAATCAATATGAAGGTATCACTGTTTGGTAGCGACCGGACGTACAGACGCTTTGCGCCTTTGCCCCGGCATCCGCAGGTGATCACAGATTTCTGCCCGGACGTGTGGTGTGCTTTCTTTAGGGCCGACTGCCATCCCTTTACATACTCGTTCTGCGTCTGAAATTCAGCCGAGTATCGTTTCGTGTTTGGTTCGTCATCGTAAGCAATAAATACTGCAAACTTCTGGCCCATGGGACCTCCTGAAATTTAAAAGACTAATAGCCCAGCCATCTCAATACATCCTGCGCGTTGTACTCTTCCTTCTCACCCAACTCGGAAAAAAACACGTTGATGTCGCTGGCCTCAACGCCATGTTTAGCAAGCTCCTGGAGAGCCCTTTGTTTTGTAATAGTAAGATCTTCAGCTGAATCAAAATACGTCATCAGTACCTCCTGATGAAGGCGATAACTGAAGCAGGCTTACTCTTCCTGCCCAGGTTTTATCTGCGTGAATGTTAATATTTTGTGAATTAAACCATTACGTTACCCTGTTAAATCACACAGAAGAATGACTATGATGCCGCTTCAAACTCTCCCTTGAGCCGAGCCGAAACGGCAGTCTCAATACGGCTCCGAAGCAAACTGGCCACGGCCGCAAATACGTCGACGATGACCGAATTCCCGAACTGGCGATAGGCCTGCGTATCAGAGACTGGAATGCGAAAAGTAACTTTTCCCGGTTGCTCGAACCCCATAAGGCGGGCACATTCTCGCGGGGTTAAACGGCGTGGGCGCCTTGCCAAATTGACAGGATCATTAAAGTGCTTTTCGCCTATGCTAAAATCCCATCCCCGGTCTAATAAAATTTCAGATCCATCCCGATAATAGCGTGCGCTGAGTGTTCTGCAAACCACTGTTTCTATTGATGAATCTACCAAACCATAGCCAAATCCATTGCCTTTTGCCTGGTGCTTTTTAGCGTAGTTATAAAGGTATTCCCAGAGCTTTGGAGAAAGGATGTAACGGCTATCGACCTCAGCGTCCAGCAGCTCCCTAAGGGTTGGCCGTCGTGAAGGATAAAGAGCGGATACACCACTTAGCGAAAAGCCATCATTGAGTTTCAGATCACGGCGGAAACCGACCAGCACGATACGTTCCCGGTGCTGAGGTCTGAAGTTCTTACCGTCAATTATTTTGGGGTCCTTTGCTCCGTGAGCATCGGAGTCGGCAACATCGTAGCCGAGCTCATCAAGCGCATTCATGATGATGCGGAACGTATTGCCTTTATCGTGACTCTTCAGATTTTTTACGTTCTCCAGAACGAAAATGGCAGGCTGTTTGGCTCGGATGATCCGGGCAACATCAAAAAAAAGGGTCCCCTGGGTGTCGCATTCAAAGCCGTGCTTTCGGCCAAGGGAGTTCTTTTTGCTGACACCGGCAATACTGAACGGCTGGCATGGGAAACCTGCGAGCAAAACATCATGGTCTGGGATGGATGCATCGATAGAAGCATAGGCCTGGTCATCCGAAACATCGGGAAGATTACTGAGTGTAATGTCCCGGATATCTGAGTTGAAATGGTGCTCAGTCTCGTCACAGTACCAGTTTGCACTGTAAGTCCGTCGGGAGAACTGATTCCACTCACTGGTGAACACACATTTTCCGCCGATGGCGTCAAAACCACTCCGGAGGCCACCGATCCCAGCAAACAAGTCAATAAATCGGAAAAACTTCTGGTCATAGTCCGCTGGCCGAGAGGGGAGCAACGTTCGAAGATAACGATATCCTTCCTGGGTGATTTGGCATTCATTAACTGCACCTTTAATCTGGCGAATAAGCGTTCCCCTCGACCATTCGCTGCCGGTTGCAGCATTAAGTTGCTCAGCCAAATCCTTCACGTCGTAGATGCTTGCAACCTGCACCAGTAATTTATGGATAGAGGAAGGTGTCTCATCATTAAGCAATGCTGTTATTGCAGGCTCAGTTCTATCGTTGTACATCCTTACTCCGTGAAATGTGATTAATTTAGGTTCTCAGACTACCACGCGGTGAAAATTCAATTTTTTGTTAAAGGCCTTTATTTTCATCTCCTGTATTAAAATTTTTATCCACTCAAATTGCCTCCGTTAACAGAAAATCGCCGAGTTTCTAATTGGTACAATAAGCGCGTCAAATCACACGACTTATTTGTTACTACGAACCATCTAATTCAGGGAGAACGTATGACTCTTTTGAAAAAGTTACTTTTGCCGACATTAATCGTCCTTTTCCCGGTGGCAACTCTTGCTACCCAATCATCATTTGAAGCGAAAGTGGTAAAAATTATCGACGGGGACACAATCACCGCGCTCGATGGTCAGAATACAAACATCAAAATCCGCTTGTACGGTATTGATGCCCCCGAAAGTAAGCAGGCCTTTGGACAAAAGGCTAAACAAGCGTTGAGCTCCGCGATTGCTGCACAGAATATTACGGTAATAGACCACGGACCTGATATTTACGGCAGGATGCTGGGAACCATTTGGCTTGATGGTTATGACATAAACGCCTCAATGGTAGACAGTGGCTATGCATGGGTATACCGGTTTGACGGTAATGCCATCGTCCCAAACTATCTGAAATTCGAAGCTTCAGCGCAGAAAGCAGTTAAAGGCCTCTGGGTAGATCCGAATCCCGTTGCCCCCTGGGAGTGGCGCCAGCAAAACCAGAAACCTCAAAAGACGAAAAGCAGGGGGTGACCGCGATGACAAGACAACATCCTTTATTGAAAATTGCGCTTAATAACGATGGACATCTTTCGTGGCCAATTTTACCCGGACAAACTCAGCGCTGCCCAACGTGTCTGCGAGACGTTATTCCGGGTCCGGATGGGGATTTAGTACATCAAGTGGAGGAGGGCGTTAACCCCTGCACGCCATCTGTAGATGTTGTCATTTCAAAGTCGATCATTGAACTCCTCAGCGCAGGTGAGCGCCTATATGTTAACCCAGTTAAGAACGCGAATAGAACACTGGCCCCATCGTTTATCTTTCTGCACAAAGACCAGCAACTTCGACCATTTATAAATACGGACTATCAACCAGCAGGGGCCACCTGGAGAAGTGATAAAGGGAACAGACTTGGTCTTTTCTATATGGATGAGCGAGCGTCTAAAATTAATAAGGACCAGTTCGATTTTATTGCTGTAATAGACCCATCTACTTTTCAAGCAGAATTTGAGACCTTATGGTCCATGGGCGAATTTGATAACCCCCTTACCGCGTTACAGCACTCACTGGTTTCAGAGAATATGTCATCTGTCTGGGTGAAATGGCCTGTTAAAAACCTGCAATCGAGGAAAGAATCGGTGAAGTCCGATTACTGGTATGACTATTATACACCTCACTACCCAGAGGAGCAGGCAGCTTGCACGGCAACCGTGATTGGAATAGACGGAAATGTATCCGGGGAAACTATTTACATGCTCCAGATCGCCCTAGACCGGTCGACAGTTGAGTACCAGCTTGTAAAATCGCTAGGGAAGGTGCGAACAAGTTCCTGATATGAGATCATCATATTCATCCGGAGCGCATCCCAGAGGGACATCATGAGCCATCAACTCACCTTCGCCGATAGTGAATTCAGCACTAAGCGCCGTCAGACCCGAAAAGAGATTTTCCTCTCCCGCATGGAGCAGATTCTGCCATGGCAGAATATGACCGCTGTCATCGAGCCGTTTTATCCCAAGGCGGGCAATGGCCGACGGCCCTATCCGCTGGAGACCATGCTGCGTATTCACTGCATGCAGCATTGGTACAACCTGAGCGACGGTGCCATGGAAGATGCCCTGTACGAAATCGCCTCCATGCGCCTGTTTGCCCGATTATCCCTGGATAGCGCCCTGCCGGATCGCACCACCATCATGAATTTCCGCCACCTGCTCGAGCAGCATCAACTGGCCCGTCAATTGTTCAAGACCATCAATCGCTGGCTGGCCGAAGCAGGCGTCATGATGACCCAAGGCACTTTGGTGGATGCCACCATCATTGAGGCACCCAGCTCTACCAGGAACAAAGAGCAGCAACGCGATCCGGAGATGCATCAGACCAAGAAAGGCAATCAGTGGCACTTTGGCATGAAGGCCCACATTGGTGTCGATGCCAAAAGTGGCCTGACCCACAGCCTGGTCACCACCGCGGCCAACGAGCATGACCTCAATCAGCTGGGTAATCTGCTTCATGGAGAGGAGCAATTTGTCTCAGCCGATGCCGGCTACCAAGGAGCGCCACAGCGCGAGGAGCTGGCCGAGGTGGATGTGGACTGGCTGATCGCCGAGCGTCCCGGCAAGGTAAAAACCTTGAAGCAGCATCCGCGCAAGAACAAAACGGCCATCAACATCGAATACATGAAAGCCAGCATCCGTGCCAGGGTGGAGCACCCGTTTCGCATCATCAAGCGGCAGTTCGGCTTCGTGAAAGCCAGATACAAGGGGCTGCTGAAAAACGATAACCAACTGGCGATGTTATTCACCCTGGCCAACCTGTTTCGGGTGGACCAAATGATACGTCAGTGGGAGAGATCTCAGTAAAAACCGGAAATAACGCCAGAAATGGTGGAAAAAATAGCCTAAATAGGCTGATTCGATGTGTTTGCGGGAAAAAAATCGGCCCAGATCCGCGAAATTTTAATCAGCGAGTCAGCTTGGGAAGAAATGACCTGCTTATTCGCACCTTCCATAGCAATAAGTATTATTGCCCTGGTACTCATTGTGCTTTATTGCTTGATGGGATTCGTATCGTCAGCCATTGCTGAACGCAGGACGGCCAAGCAAATTGAAGCGTACCTTCCTGATGATGCAGAAGGCCTTCTGAGCGATTTAACTCTGCCGGTTAGTGCCACTGGCACCACGCAGATTGATCACGTCCTTATCGCCTCTCATGGGCTCTACGTCATCGAGCAGAAGAACTATGCTGGAAAGCTCTATGGGAAGCTGGATGAAAGCCACTGGCGAAAATGGAAATCGTCAGGGACACTAAAGTTACAAAACCCGTTCAGGCAAAACTACGGTCACATCAAGGCCATTCAGTCTACATTACGCGCCAGCGAACTGGAGTGTATCAATGTTGTCATCATTAACGGGCCCTGCAAGTTTGAAGGTGAGAAGCCAGACTGGCTTTGCATGGGTATGGGTGATTTTGTTCGGAAAGTCACTGAGCGGCGCCAGTTAACTGTATTCAAGCCTGAGGCAGTAAGTTATATCCGTGGGGAGCTGAAGTTAAAGAGAAAGCCTCCTGGCCTTTATACTGATCTGGACCATATCCACAACGTTACCACCAGATACAAAACAACTATGCGATTGGAGCAGCGTATTACCTATAACCTTTTGCGCTTTCTTCGGAATCTACCGGGTAAAATATTCGGTTCGACAAAGTAAAAAAAAGCCCTGCTAATTTATGCGGGGCTTTTTTATGGATTCAACACCGGAATATTTTGCCATGCTTCCTGCATAATTTGCATGACCTCCCCAATGGGTAGCGACGGCCATAAGACTGTGTCAGTCATGATTACGCCAACCGGCTCACATTCAATGGGAACCAGAATTAAAATCACACGAGTCCCTTTAACCTGATACGCAAGATTAACTACCGCCTGTCTGTAGGTTGCCAGAACACCAGAACCGTACTCCGCTGGTTTGCTGGCCCAGTTCCGTACCAGAGCATAAGCCTGCGGCATATAACGATTATCCAGAACGCCCTGTGGCCGACGAAAAGGCACAATATCATCGGAGCGGTAGATAGTAGTGGTGGTTACGTTGGCCGTTGTCATTATTAAACTCCTCCCGTCCAACCCTATTAAATCTGAATGAATAGGGTTCAACTAACAGTTCCTAGTCGTGAAAACTGGCTAGTGTAGCTAGAATTTTTGTTCCATTTGTTGAGCTTCAAAATCTCTCGTTGCCTTCAATAATGAAGCGCCACTGTAGTACTCCGGTTCAGTAATATCATCCTCTTTATTCAACCATTGCGAGGCTGATTCATTGCCTGTCTTAACTGTACTCACATCGCTGCCTTGGTATTTGGGCAACATTACGGCATCCACTTCTTGATAAACGCCATTGCGTTTCACCAGGATTTTAACCGCTTTCGCTTTGCTGCGTTTTTCGCGCACTTTATTAACCAGATACAGCACGACAATCCAGCCTACCAGTACGTAAAGAAAAGTATTCATAATGCCCTCCTTTGTATGTGTCCATTATACCAGGTTCCGTCCCAGCCCAAATAGGTTCGGTGCATGAAAAATAGACTTTCCCGCTTGAATCTGCAAATCACCTCCGGCGTGCCTTTGCTGCCCCGAGAGATATTTTCTTTCCGGATGCGTCTGACAGATTCAGAAAAGGTACTTTTCTGCACGACGGATTTAATTTAGATTCTCTGACTTCACGCCCCACCAGCCAGAGCCCACGGCCGCAACCTTTACGAAAAAAACCGTCAAAATTACCAATGTCGATAGCTCCCCACCAGCGGACGCCTGCGAACAGCATCAATCACCACCACCCCCACATCCGCCACCAGCGTCACCACCACCCCCACATCCACCATCACCGCCTGAGGTATCGGGGGTAAAGAAGGAACCATTTCCGTCGGCAATCCCCCCTCTCTTACTATCCTGCGTATACCGACGCCCTTCGGTCTGGGAATGGCAAAGTGCCTTTTTATTACGGGCTCTCAAAAATAGACAGCAGAAAAGACATACAACCACATAGAGGGTTAAAACAATATGGAGAATCATAAGCACCAGTGAAATCCTGTGAGTCATCGTTAATTGTCTGAGTATTTATATCAAAGTCCCTCGCGCTTAATTTTTGCTAGCACGTCCCTTTTCTCTCGATCGCGAATTAAGATGGCTCAGTTCAGTTACAGACGACACACCGCAGGCATCCGCCAGGCATATCTACACGCAGGTCGGGAGGTCACGACGATTTCTTTCCGGATGCAAGATACCTTTTCAGTTCCCCGGCGCCATCTCGGCACCGGGCGAAACCATCTGCATGCGGGTCAGACTTATACCACCAGCTGTGGGCCCCGGGCAGACCCAGACTCCCTTCCCCGTTTGCCAGCACTGACAGCTGAGTCCATAAAAAGAAACCCGGAGTTACCGGGTTCTTGTGCTGATCAGCTGGCCTTCAGTCCGTGGCTTTGCAGGTGGCTATTGAGCGCATCATAGGCATCGGGTTCATAATTCCAGTTACGCCAGATCAGCTGGCGATCGTGGTCGCGATGATTACGGATGGCAATCTGGAAATGGCCTGCTGGCTGGAGGTTTTCGATAAAGACGTTCTGGTAACCGGCGGCAACGGCGCGGGCTTGAGCCAGTGATAACGGTGATTCGTTGCTGAAAAATCCGCTCATGGGCATTTCCTTCATAATGGCCAGGCCTGAGCCTGGCACTGGGTGTCAGGCCACAAGGCGTTTCGCGAGTTTAACGAAGTGATCTTGGTTGTTGTAGAGCGGCATCTGATAGGCCCGGTCTGAAATAAACATCCGGATCTGGTCAAACGTCATGCCGCAGTTAAAGCCGGTTTCGCTGACATTAGCCCGGGGAAAATCGGCGCAAAATTCGTTTAACACCTTCTCATGGACAATGCCGATATTAAGGAGTCCGGCAGGTCCGTTATCACGGAAAGACACCACCCGGAATGCACCGTACCAGCCCGACTGGCAGAAGAAGGTAAACGCCTGGTTCGCAAGTCCGTTAAACAGCTCGTAACGCAGGCTGGCACTTAGCGATTGACTGTCCAAGCAGTACACACGGTTGATGAAGACGCCTGGGTCGATATTTGCAGGGGTCTGCCCGTAAGCAATACACGGCATAGGCATTTCCGCAGTGTCTTTGTTATCACCAATTACTTTATATTGGGTGGCGATGATATCCGCCAGCATTGATCCACCAAGTGTGTTAATTGCTGCGATGTCGTTAATCTGAATATTAAGATTTTTCATATTTCACCTCGTCGTTTTTTATTATTATTCCACAATCGGTTTCGTGGCTAATAACCTGAAGTGAAATATTTAATAAATAATTCAGTACGACAGACACAAGCCGGTTGACCGTTCAAAAATGTCCTGTAAATGAATACCACAGACATCCAGATTAAAGCGGACAAGCTCTGCTTCATTATTTGAAGTAGAAAATAAATAAAAATCAAATCCACCTGTATTATCATCTTTGAAAATTCTGAAGGAATTATTATCAACAGCGTCGGCCAGTTCAACGTGAACGCCATAGCGCACTTCACCGTCGTCAAACTGTGCAATTCGGCGCACAGATTTAAGACGGACAAATTTCGCCAGCTCCAGTTCGGGCGCCTGGGAAAACGTCAGTGCCTCGAAGATGAGATCAGCCGTTTCATGTTGCTTCCTGCGGTCGAACTCAAACAAACCGCCACCGTTGTTGCGATAGACCGGCTGAAGCGCATTGACCAGGTTGAACGACTGCCGGTTCCTGTCATATCTGTACATTTAAAGGTACTCCAGACCTGCCAGCATCCACCAGCAGGACATAATGTGATTAGTGCCAGTCGGCGATCAGTTCTTCGCACTGCAAAAAGGATAAGCACTGCTGTGCCAACACGGGCAGTACGGCAATGTTGGGTAGGCGGTTGTAACACCAGGCGTTAAACAGCATCTGCCACGGACCGGCGTAGTAACCGGCCATTTTCTTTTTTTGCTTCGGAGTACGGCACGCTGAAATAGCCTGCTGATAGAGACTTTCATTTTCGGCACCTGAGCGTTGTTGCAGTGCCTTGTAAATAAAGGAATAGAGAGAGTCGGAACAATTAGATGCGTAAGCCAGACTGGTTTTCATAATACCTCCTGTTTTTTGGTATTATATAAAATTCGACCTGCTAGCTAATAACCTACACTGAATATATTTTTAAATTCCCATAAATATTAAATATGGACGAATGTGGATTTAAGCGTTGTAAATTATTAAAACCATATCTTATTCTACCATTATGTATTCCCTACAATACGCTTGCTAATTCGTAATTTTGCAGTTATTTGAATATCACCATCCTAAAAGCTGGTAGCCACCTATTTTCCCTCGGATGTAAGTTCACAATAACTCTGTTTATTGCCTGTTCAGTGGCGGTTAAGATTTATAAATGGGTGTGCCATTCGTCAAATCGGTATCCATGGGGTTTGCAGGTACTTATTAAAACGGATCATTCACCTTTTACGTTTACTGCAAACGAGCGTAAGAATTCAGTTGCAGCTCTGCGTCCGCCTGCTGTTGCAGCACGTCCATCACCCGGCTGAGCATGGTCAGCGCCTGGGAGGGGGAGCCGCCAAAAGTCACTTTAATTTCGTTGGTGGTGTGGTGCTGCTCCAGATCGAGAATATTCACTTCCACGTCTTCGCCCTTCTCATCCTTCGCCGTACACTGAATGCTGACCCGGGTCACAGGGTCCTTAACTGTCTGCAATGGTGCCTTCGTGCTGACGTTGATCGCGATATTCTTCATTACCCTGTTTCTCCTTGACCTGTGGTGGTAACCGACCCTACCGGGTGGAGGGTCGGTCAGAAAATCATGCCTGGCCCTGTTGCTGCTTTTCGGCATGCTTACGCAGGTACTGCGTGAGATTGCCGTGGGCTTCACAGATGGCATTCATCTCATCATTGGTCAGCACTAAGGTGTACGTATCGTCGCTGAGGTTCTTAGCGGCACGTTGTTCTGCTTCTTCCGCAATACGCGAAAAAAGCGGGATTGCCGTGTCCGCAATCGTCGTCACGGTCTTTTTGTTGAGTACGCTGGAGACCGATACAGTTTTAGGCTCTGGCGTTTTGATCGGATCTTTCGCCTTCGGCTCCGGGGTGTTTTCCGGAGTTGGCTCCGGGTTGGTCCCAACATTCCCGTCCACCAGCTGCGGCGGGGTGGTCTCATCCGTAGTACCTTCGACGGATGTTTGTTCCGTCACGGTGGTTTCAGGGGTGTTTGCGTTCGTTTCCTGCACGACCGGCGCTTTCGGCTGCATGGCTGCATCAATGTTGCCAGCTTTGACGAATTTAAGGGTTTTGGCCGTCGCCTTGCCATAGACGTCGATGGCTTTGGTGATATTATTCACGGCCTTATCGCCGCTGTAGAGATATTCATCCAGCGCGACATACATGCTCACTTCCCCTGTCACCAGCATAACCTGGAGGGCTTCAGGCAGGTCCAGGACGCGAACCATCTGACGCAGGTGCTGTTCTGTTTTACCGCGACGCTTGGCCAGTTCTGCGAACGTTTTAGGTTCTTCAGCATCTTCGACCATCCGTTTGATGGAGAGCGCCTCAGCCACGACAGACAGAGCCAGATTAGAGTTACCGTCCAGCGTAAACTGTTCGGCACTGGCGCGGCTACCGCGAAACTCCTCGCAGCGAATTAACGAAATCAGTTCACGCCCTTCCTCTGCCAGCTCGATGTTTGCCATAGCGGCGGCGCGGATACGACATGCCCCCTGACGCAGAACAGGACGACCATTCAGAACCTGCACGACGATAGCTGGTACGCTTAAAGGCTCAGACTTATAGGACTCTTTAAGACTGTTCAGGTGGGCTACCACGTGGGGTAAGGAGTAGTAGCTTTCTCCCATGCCAGCGGTACGGGTGTTAAAACCTTCTTCCTCTTCGACCACTGCCGGGTTGATGACCAGACCATTGCTTTTGCGTGCGCCGTTACCGGAACGCTCCAGGTAAGTGCGCAGGCTGATATCGTTGTTAGCGGTTTTTACATCATTTTCGATAGTGGACATTGTGGCCTTCCTTTTAAATTTTCGTTTAGGGTGGTTGTTCGCTACAACACAACAATACCAGGTTCGATTCATTTCCTAATAACCTGAGGCGAAAAAAAAAGTAACTTTTTTTCCCGGGGTAATAGTACGTGATCCGTCCGTTTTAATTTTTCGCTAAGGAGGCCAAATTTAACTTTAGTGTGAAATCGGGTACCAAAAAGCCGGAATTTATCGAAAAAGTTACTTTTCCGTCTGCAAGAACCCACAATAATGCAGAACCGTCAGCATGAAAGGTGTTACATGCGCTGAAGGGAAGATGAGTAAGAGGGGAACTGCGGCGTCACAAGGCATCTAAAGTTACTTTTCCAAAATATGGAATGGCAATCTATCTATCGCTATAAAAGAATAACCGGGATCACTGTCGAACATCTCAACGCGGGGCAGGTAGAATGAGGGAATTAAAATCGGGCCAGGCTAAATCTGCCCGGCCATCGGGAAAGGATACGGCGGCATGGGTCTTACACGAGATAATGCGAATGTATGGTCTTTTCCGGTTGCGACTGTTGGGTTTCTTTCTCACCTGTGGCTAACCGTCGGTATTCGGCGTCACAAAACATCCGTAAGTTGGTAAAGACTTTCTCCATAAACTCAGCGTGAGCAAACGACTCACCCGGGGATTGTGTACGTTCTTTCATACATTCCTTTTTAATCATGTCGACACCTTCGGCACAGGTTGCAGCGGGTACGTCAGCGGGTCACCGGCTGGCGCTGATAATTCGTGAATCCGGAATAGTATTCTACCCTGTTCGCATGCCACATCTGGTCGATAAGCGGGGAATTTCAATCCTATATTGAACCCAGCGACCACCGCAGGGAGAAGGGGCACATTCTCCCCCGCTCTTCTTCCGTCTGCGGGAGGTCACACTCGGCGCGGTGTCCCCGGGCAGAATCATGCTGTGACGGCTGGCGTCCATATCAAGATGTCAGCTCCTGGATTAAACCGCCTCCATCTTCTGTAAATGCAGGGGCTAATGACTGTGTGCAACTGAATTTACCGCAGCATCCGTCCTGTATAAAAAATCCTCAAAACGTTGTTTTCTATTGTATTGACAATAGAAGTTCAGAAGATCATAGTAATCCCATGGCGCGGCATCCGCACCAACGCCCCGGCGTTTCCGGGCATAAGGTAAGCATCATGACCCACGATATCGACACCCTCATTCGTCTGTCCCAGCATAAGTCCCACATCGTCGCTGTACGCCGCCTGCAACTGGCCTTTGAGCTAGAGCTGCGCGACGCAAAAATCAACTCACGTGACGTCGCTGATGCGCTGGCTACCTTGAATGCGGCTATCAGTCTGGAAGAAGAGCTGAACGGCTCTGCGTATGACGATCTGCATTTTGACCTGACCGATGGCGCGAAAGTCGACGCAGCCGAACTGGCAGCGTACCGGGCACAGAAACCGGTGGCTTCCTGCATCGTGGCCGATGGCAGCATTGTGCCAGACGGTTTCGGTGATTACTGCGAGCCGCTGGCAGATGGGGCGCATGACTTGTTTGTCCGTCCGGTCTCGGCATAAGGAGCGATCCATGAGCAAAGAGACTCTGTCACTGGCAACCCGTTACGCAGGCAACTCCTCTGTGATTTCGGAAATGCAGACAGCGCTGGACGTAATGCCGCTGGTGACGGAAGCCGTTCAGAGCGTGTGCGAACGGGTTGAATGTGAGCCCACTGAATTTCTGGACGCGATGGCGCTTGTAAAACGTTTCCTGCTGGCAAAACAAGATGAACTCCGTGCGGAAAGCGTTTCAATCCGCAAGCAGCTGGGTGAGATGGGGGAATAATGATGATTAAGGCTACTATCAGCAACGATGCGCTTCGCACCCGTATTCAGGCGCTGCGTAAAACCAGTGCAAACACCCTTGTCAGCACGACGAAATTCGACGCTGATGCGCTGGAGGAGCTCCTGCGCCTGCGTACCGCAGTGAAGCTGAGACGAGTACGCGTGGTCCAGAGTGGCACCTGCGACTGCGAGGAGCCCTGTGAATGCATGCCCGGGCTGTATGTAACCGTCGACTCCGGCGTGGGTCACGGCCAGGCGGTCTGGACTTACCGGGACGACGGAAAATCCGGTCTGGCGTACTGGTGCGAATTTATGGGACTCGCTCCATTCTGGGCCGAAGACCAGATGCATGCCGCCGAACTGCTTCGCGAGAAGCTGGCCTGGCTGGGTGAACATGTCGAGGTGGTCCCGTGGTAATGAAGCTGTATTGCCCCGAGTGCCTGGCGTACCTTGAAGGGGGGGATGGAACGCTACAGGACTGTCACTGCGGCTGGAAACAGCCGGTCAGCTCTTCCACTGAAGAGGGCGATGATCATGACGCTGACTAACGCCCAAATTTATACTCTGCGTCGGCTGAATACCGGAACCCGCTACCTGATGCAGGGCAACGGAAAGAAAGGGATGGAGCAGCGTCCAGATTGCCTCAGTACGCTGGGATATTTTCCGGTTAATGCCCCCAGTCTGCCACCCCTCTTCCGGCTGGGCCTGATTGAGTTCACTCTGAAAAGTGGGTTAGAACAGAGCTGTTTCTATCGCGTACGGCTGACCGGGCGTGGGCAGGAGTTAGCCACAACGGCGGTGATCTCGGTGGGCTGACTCAGCCCGCTGCTGCACTGCTCATTACAACTTTAACAGTCTGATTTAAAAAATAAATACAGCTATCAGGTGGAAAAAGCACCCGTTGTTTTGTATTGACAAAACAACTCTGATTCTGTATATTTAATCACACAGCGGCACTCTGGCCGCACGCCCCGGCGTTTCCGGGCATACAGGATAACCCCATGAAACCGATGCTTAAATCCGCTTTCTTCTCAGCTGTTAAATCACTCCTCACCAACGGCTTCAGACCAACCTTCTACACCGTTAACTGTGGCCGAATCGGCATTATCGCCTTTACCGATAAAAACGGTTCTAAGCAGGTTGAACAGGTCTATTCCTGTACCTCGCTTGCCGTGAAGACCATTGCTCCCCGTTTCGAAAAGTGGTTTGCTGCTGCCGTGGCGGAATTTCATGCGGCCGCAGCTGAGACTCTGGAGTCGGGCCAGCGGGTCCTGGACAAGGGTACTGTTCGTACCGTGACGGGATTTCGAAGTGCATTCATCCGCAGCGCTAACGGCACACCCCGTGCCCAGGCACGGACTGGCATAGTCATGCTTGATCATCGGCACGAAGTTATGGCCGGTGATCTTGTTCGAATGGCTGACAATCCATCAGACACCGTCGTCCATAATACAGACCAACAGCCTGACCAGACAATTCATTCTAACGTGCAGAACGTTTCCGTAAACCTCGCCACAGGACTGGCCCCTGACCCGACGGTTTCAACAGCGACATGACACGGCTGCACTCTCCCCCTGGGAGCCGCACTACGCGGCTCTGTTTGACCGAGAACACTATGACCGATAACAATGAAAAGCACGTTAACGCGATCCATATGAAGGGCAACGATAACGCGAAAAAAGATGAGGCCGACAAAGCAACGGCACTGGTCCAGATGCGTATGACCCCGGAGAAAAAATCACGCTATGTCCGTGAGGCGAAGCGTAATGGCCTGACTATCTCGGCATGGATTCAGCGTCATATGGATCAGGTATGTGATGAGTCAGACGTAAACTATCTAAAGAAAAAGGCTGGCGAGCAATAGGCGACAGTCCACCAGCAGCAGCGAAAAGTTACTTTCCCGGTTGCCTGAAAAGGACCGCATACTGCAAACACAAGGTGTGAACATCACACCCCCGCCCCGGCGGCTCCGGGCAAAGGAGTATCCAATGAAACTTTCCCGCCAGACCACGAACGACACTGCTGTAATCGAAGGTACCCGCAGCCACTTCTGGGGTCGCTCGCTCTACTTCATCATTGAGAATGCGCCCAGGGCACACCTCGTCGCTATTGATGAATTGCTGGATGCAGCGGGTTGGGAAAGCGATCACTGTCCAAACTACGAAGATGACGATGCGTTTGGGCATGCCGGTTACAGCTGCGGGTACATGATTGAGATCGATGACGTGGCACGCTTCAGGGCTGACTATAAGCGCCTCAAAAAGCAGATTGCCGCCCATATCGCCGCCCAGCGTAAAGCCGCAGCCAAACAGACGGCATGAATTTTAATGCAAGCGTTGAGCCTGCATCTAAAAGGAACTGTGCAATGACCGAACAACTATCGGATGAAAAACTGCACCAGCTGGAAGGTGCTGCCGCAAATTACCGTACGACATACCAGGCGCACCTCGCTAATCCACTGGATGGCTCCGCAGTACAGGACTGGGATGAAGCGACCCGTCAACTAATGGCGGTCATCAATTACGATGAAGCCAATATTATCGCGCACCTACTGGCTCGCCGGGATGCAGATCTTGCCAGGCATGAAAGCGACATGACCCGGGCTATCGCAGCTTGGCAGACGGCATCCGTGAAGCTGTCCGAGCAGGCCAGCCAGCAACCAGAATTCCACCTCCGCCGTGTTGGTGGGGACGAGGAGCTCTATGCCCCTTGTGGAAAAGATTATCCACGGGGAAGAGCGTACTACGTTAAGCCGGTAGTGAGCCTGGTTACCGTAAATTCTCCGCCCTGCGACCAATGCTTTGATTCTGCCGACGCCGCAACGGCCTACCGGGATGAGCAGTGGAGACATGTGCTGAGTGAAGCTGGTGTGCTGGTTACGCCGGGGGAGACAGCCCCGGTTCAGCCCACTGAAGACAAGCCGCTTTCCAAATAGTGCGATTGAAAATGAAAACGAAGATGAAACAGCCCAAATCTGCACTTCAGAATGCGATGAAGGGCGAAGAGCCTGCGAGCGTACAAATTCAGATGCGTGCCACTGTAACAAGAAAAGAACGCTATAAGGCGCAGGCAATTCAGGAGGATCTGAATTTAACCGAATGGATGGCGAATCATCTGGACGCCGTCTGTGACGCCGCCGAAGGAAAGGCATCCGTCAGCATCTTTTCCCCGGTTGTACCGGAGAAGATCCCAGACAGCGTCTACCAGGTCATCTATCAGGAATGCGGCGGGTTCGTGGACTGCGATGCGAATGCCCAGACGATCTGGAATGCCTGCCGCCAGGCCATTCTGAAAAACGTGAAAGACTGAATACCCGGCGTCATTTTACCGGATGCAGCAAGGACAAACATGACCATAATTGAACGCCGTGCAGAGATGCGCCAGACGGCCATTAAAGCTCTGCTGGATGCTGAAGAAGCACTGACCGCACTGGCTATGTCCTATGAGCTACAGCCCAATGAGAAGACCAGTGCATGTCATCCACAAACCAGTACTCTCTCCACGACCAGCCAGGTTCGGAAAATGCGGCGGGTCCTCGAAAAATTGAGGCGTTGAGAATTAAACAGGACGCAGGAGGAGGTACCCAGTGCGAGCCGCAGCCGTTCTGGGGAGAATTTTAATCCGACGGTATTCCACTGAGACTGTTGAATGCCTTGGGTAATTGAGTGGCGGTCTGCCACCGAACGGAAGGAAAAAAGGGTTTCCCCGACCGGAGAAACCCTTTTCTAAAGGTGCTATTGGCTTGCTGGCCACATCTGAATCGAGGGGGGTTACCCCCCTCTTTCAGCTACTTACCGGATTCGTAGTCCATCACAGCCGACACTTCCCGCGTACCGTCTTTCAGCCGCAGTTCGCAGAGCGAATTGCGCGTAAGCCAGGTGAATATCAACAGCGTAAGACATACTATCAATACGCACAAAACAACGGGTTGGTTCGGCAGTTTCATGGCTTCTTCTCCTGTCAACGCAAAGCAGAAGTGTCACCATCGGTGCGAAACAGAGATGTCATGCTTTGGTTCAGAGAATGCGTTTGACCGCCTCGCTATATACTTCCGAGCGTTCTCTTTTCCCAACAGAAATCACGAAAACGACAACTTTCTCGTCTATAACCTGGTATACAAGGCGATAGCCTGAAGACCGGAGCTTAATCTTGTAACAATCAGGCATACCACGGAGCTTGTTTGCTTCAATCCGGGGTGACTCAAGTACTTCAACCAGCTTCTTTTTCAACTGTTCACGTACCGTCGAGCCCAGCTTTCGCCATTCCTTTAGTGCCCGCTCGTCAAAATCCAGAAAATACGCCATCAGAGTTCATCCAGCGTCACACGTACTGGCTTAGGATTACGAAGTCGTTCTTTCACTATCTCCACAAGTTCAGCATCTTCATCACTCAGGAGTGTCTGTTTGAACGGCAAGCGTTCATTGTCAGCGATATACTCGAGCATGAGACGAAGCGCTTCAGAAGGAGTTACGCCCATTTTTTCAAGCGCGGCGTAAGAACGCGCTTTAAGTTCATCGTCAATACGTAGGTTAATGCTACCCATGTCTTACACCCCTTGTAATTACAAATGTCATTACAAGTATCGCACTACAACATGCTTAGGGCAAGTCACGAAGTAAGTCAGAAAGTAGTCGTAAGAACGGTGATCACTGTCCGCTTTGTGCCAGAAGCGGACTTTTTAAAAATATTGCGTGCCCAACAATTGGGCGCAGGTCACATCAAGTACCCTCAGAATTATAGAGAATACCTGAAATTTTTGTAGAGCGAGGTTTGTTACCCTGCCCGACCAGCGACATGTGGTTAGTTTAGTGATCAGAAATGTCGAGCGTTTGGTCGTTCATTGACGCGGGATCTTCCAACGGTTCCACATGAGTGGTGATATGGATAAAAGGCAGTGCGGTGCGGATATCATTCTCTATACGCTCGGCCCAGTCGTGCCCATATTGAACAGTCCATCGCCCAGGAACTAGGATGTGCATTGTCATAAACGCCCGCCCGCCAGCCTGGCGTGTACGTAGTGCATGGAAATCAAGCCCCTGTTCACGATATCCTGCCAGCAGTGACTCGATTTTTTTGAGTTCTTCCGTGGGTAGCGATACGTCCATCAGACCTGCAGCTGAACGACTCATAAGCTGATAACCAGTCCAAACGATGTTGGCTGCGACCAGCAATGCAACGATCGGATCGACCCAAAACCAGCCGGTCAGATAAACCAGTCCGACACCAAAAATGACACCGACCGACGTCCAGACATCGGTCAGCAGGTGATGAGCATCTGCCTCAAGAGTGATAGAGTTGTGCTGCCTGCCAGCCCTTAACAAAATGCGAGCCGTCACAAAATTAAGGATTGATGCGACTGTTGAAACCAGTAATCCGAGACCAATCTCCTCAAGCGGCTGTGGAGTTAACATCCGCTCAACTGCGGTATAGGCGATACTGGCTGCCGCCAATAGGATCAGAAATCCTTCGAAAGCACTCGAGAAATATTCGGCTTTGCCGTGCCCATATGCATGGTTCTCATCGGCCGGAAGCGCAGCCAAGGTCAGCATCCAGAGCGCCATTAGGGCTCCTGCGAGGTTAACTACGGATTCGATGGCATCAGATAGCAGACCGACCGAACCGGTCATTTTCCACGCCACACCTTTGAGTCCGATAGTGGCAATAGCCGTGGCAATGGAAAGCCAAGCGTAGTGCGTCAGCGGACGAGGTAACCCTTTTGTTTTAGTCATTATTAACTTCCTAAAATAGGACGACTAACTCACATTTCTATCCATGATAGATAATTAAACAATCATTTCGCCATGAATATTTTTTCGTTTTTATTAAATTTAATTAAAAAGTCTCTGCAAGTGCTGTTTCATCTTCTAGTAAACTAAATTTTATTTTTAGGGTTTTCTTCAACTTGAAGTAATATTATCTCACAACAGATTAGTCACTTAGGTTAACTGAGCGGCTTTTATATTTTTCAATTAAAATATGCAAAACTCCCATTGCACCATGTGCATAAAAATAGACCTCAATGAAAGTAGTAAAGAACTTATGCCAGTGGATTACTGTTTCAGCCAGATTTGACTGCATGGTATTCAACAAGAACCATAGGCCACCTGAAAGTGCTACAATTAGCAATGCTAGAACTCCAAATCCTTGGATTGTACTGGCAATACCTCCCGAATGTGCATCGGGCAGTCGGAAACTAGTCAACGTTTTTATATCTTGCTTAATACCACTAAAGTCAAGCCCTACCCATGAAAAATAATAAGTAAAACCTCTTTGAGTAAGCATCCAACTTAACATAATAAAACCACAAATAATCAGTCCTAACCCTGAAATAATGTGCATCCAGGTTATAACTCCTTCAAGACTATGTTCACCAATTGCTTCGGTCTCTGTCAGATTAGAGTTAATAATTTGTGATAATATTAGAAATGCCACAATGATGTGAAGAATACGAAAAAAAGGAGCGTAATCATGGGGTAATAGATTCCAGAGTCGCAATTTCATTAATGAGTCCTTAGTAAATTTATCGATGATCTTAATCATACAAAAGAATTATTAGGATAACCTTAATTCTTAAAATTGCAGCAGGCATTAGTTCACCTCTGATATGGCCACTTGCGAAATGGGAATGGTAACTGTTATTACTATGTATTTACTTGCTGTTCTTGTTACGCAGCCCCTTAAACACATTACTTTCAAATATGATTTCCTGCTGGGTTTAAATATGTGTCTTTCTATAGTGCGGCAACCTATTTTTACACCAACTCATGAATTAAATAAGAATCATAAATTAAATGAGAGGTTTAATTCTCTTGCTTAACGCGATGATATTAAATGGAAATTTTAATTTTTGTAATTTATTAAACAGTTAGAATGAGACATGGTAAATACGATCTTCCTTTAGATAATTCTGATAGCACTTTTTCTACTGGGCAGTCTGCAATGTCCGCTTCTCGCTGTGAGTTCAATGGGTCGATGCAACGCTATCCTTAATCAAGGGGGACGTTGTCATGAAACGAAGAACTCGGATTAACTACACGCCAGAGCAGAAGGCAATTATCTGGGACAGATATAAGCAAGGTGATTCTCTACATGATATCGCCAGAATGTTCGACAGATATCATTCTTCCATTATGCCCACTATCCACCAGACAGGCGGCTACCGTCCTCCCGTGCGAAAACGGCACCGATTAGCGCTTTCGCTTGATGAAAGAGAGGAGATATCCAGAGGGCTGGTAGCAAAACTCAGCATCAGGGACATCGCCGCCAAATTATCAAGAGCGCCCTCAACGATTAGCCGCGAGGTCAGGAGGCACAGTGGTGCAAAACAATACCGAGCAGCAAAAGCCGATGCTACTGCGTGGGAAAATGCGCTGAGACCAAAACCGTGCAAGCTAATTGAAAGCCCCGCATTGTGTAAAATCATTGCAGAGAAGATGCATCAGGACTGGTCGCCGGAACAGATCGCCGGTTGGCTGAAACGTTGTTATCCGGATAATCAGGAAATGCATGTGTCACACGAAACGATTTATAAAACGCTTTTTATACAAACCCGGGGAGCATTAAAAAAAGAGCTGCAGCAATGCCTCAGAAGCGGAAGAGCAGTGCGTAGATCCAGAACGTCATCGCTTAAAGGGAAAGGATTAGGGTCAATCCCGAACACGATACCTATCAGCGAAAGGCCACCAGAGGCGGCTGACAGAGCCATTCCAGGTCACTGGGAAGGTGACTTGATTCAGGGCTCGAAAAACTCCTATATAATCACCCTCGTAGAACGTCATTCCCGTTTTGTTATGCTGGCGAAGATCAGAGACAACAAGACCATAACGGTTATATCTGCACTCATCAGACAAGCCCGGGAATTACCTGCTGAACTTTATAAAACATTAACCTGGGACCGGGGCGCTGAAATGACCAGCCACACCCGGTTTACTGTAGCCACAGATATTCAGGTTTACTTCTGCGATCCTCAATCCCCCTGGCAACGTGGCTCAAATGAAAATACGAACAGATTGCTCAGACAATATTTTCCAAAAGGAACTGACTTATCGGTTCACAGCCAGCAAAGACTTAACAGTGTTGCCAGACAGCTCAACGAAAGGCCGAGAAAAACGCTAGACTATGAATCACCCGCAGAACGGTTCAATAAGTGTGTTGCGTCCATCAGTTGAACTCACAGCTCTTAGCGGACATTAGCATAGGCTATTTACCATAACGCCGCATTACGCGTACCGCTCAGACGGCCTGAGCGCGTTTCTGACGTGTCCCCGTTAAAAACAGTAACAAACCACCCGAAAATGCACGCCAGAAACGCTACGTAAGAATCTATCCTATGACTGGATATGCACTCAACTGAATAACGCCTGGTTTCAGTCCATTTTATCGGGATCAGCCTTCTTTCTGGGTAATTTAGGGGGCTTCACTTGCTGATTACTTTGCGTGCGGCGCGTGAGCCAAGGATGGTCAGCTTTAGGTTTTACGTAGAATTTTGAGCGTAAATCAAAACGGGCATTATCCACACGTTCATGGACACTTTTTTCATCATCCAGTGGTATAGGCTCCGGGCCATCAACATATTTTTCCCATCCCAACGCTTTCCCATCATACAGAACCTTAATTTCACCGTTAAAGCTTTCGCATACCGTGACAACCGAATGCCGAAGTCGATATCCCCGGCCTTCACTGCGAATCTGAAACGCACTGCTTTTGTACTGGAAAGTGAGATTTTTGGAGAGAACGCGCTTCGCCTGGAGGCTGAAGATATAACCCAGTTCCTCTTCAGAATGGTGTACATCAAGATGGGCGTTATCAGCAATACGAGGCGGCGTAGCAAACCGGTTGTTATAGGCTTCAATAAAGGTCGGCAACCATGCGTTTGCTGTTTCAATATCACTGATACCCTGAAGCCGCATTTCTTTGACCAGCCTGTCCTGCAGTGTCTGATTGGCACGCTCTACCCGCCCTTTTGCCTGCGGGCTGTTGGCATGGATTGGCTCGATGCCCAGTGTCTTTATCGCACGTGTGAACTGAGTCAACTCTCCTTCCCGCTCCGGGTTATTTACTCTGAATATACTGTGTCTGTCAGAATAGAGAGCCAGTGGTACGCCATGATCATTAAGGTAACCCCGGAGGGTTTCCATGTAAGCCCGGGTTGTTTCTGCAGGAGCGAATCGTAGCGCCATCAGAGCGCTGGTAGCATCATCGATAAAGACTATCAGTGTGCATTTGGGGCCCCGACCTTCAAACCAGTCATGAGGCGAGCCATCAATCTGGATGAGTTCACCGTAGGATGGGCGCCGCATCCGGCGCTGATAAATTCGGGCAAACTTACGACGACGTTCGCGCCATATGCCCTCCTCTACCATCCACTTCCTGAGAGTTTCAATGGATAAACACAAGCCGTGTATCTCGCGCAATTTTTCGCACGCAAGCGTAGGTCCAAAATCAGCGTAGCGGCCTTTGAGGAGTGAAATTACTGTTGCTCTGAATTCGGTAGAAAAGGAATTATTGGGACGCTTTCCACGTCGGCGGGAAACTAGACCAGAAGGCCCTTCATTTCTATACCGTTGCACCAGACGTTTAACCTGCCGAATAGAAATGCCAATGCGTGCCGCAGCTTGTTCCTGAGTAATATGGCGATTAAGTGACTCCTGAATAATGTGAAGTCGGTCGAGTTCCTTATGACTCATCGTAACAGTCTCTTTGATCATGAAAAATCCCCCAGAGAATTGTCTGGGGACATTTTAGAATGGTTCAAAGGGGACATTACAGCTTGGTGTTAACACATGGCTTCTTCTCCTTGCATTTTTGCAGGTAAGAGGCTAACCTTTAATGTGACTAGCATCAGGGGCCTCGGGTTAATTTGAAAAAATTACTCGGGGCTTTCTGCTTTTTACCACAGTCAAACAGTGATTCTGCTGGCTGGGGCAAAAGCCTCCAGCACCGAAGCCATTATACCACCCAGCCCCCTTCAAACGAACAGGTCGACCGCCTAAATATTTAATAAGTAAGTATTTCAGGTTTTGCTGCCTCGCAGGCCGTAACAGCGGACGGCTGACGTAATCGCTGACGAAACAGACGGATGCAAATCTCTACACTCAACGCCGCCAGCCCGTCCGGTCCCCCGCTTCTTTCCGGCTGTAATCAGTCAGTCTTCGAACCCGCGATCAGTGACAAACGGTGAGCACGAACACAACTGTGCATTAGGCTATCCGGGTAATGGGCGATTTTCTCCAGTTTCTCATCGAGGCGGGTATACGTCAGTCGCCTGATTTTCGTTAGTTCCTCGTGAAGCCAGCGTTTGATAAAGGGATTGCTGGAAAGCAGCACCAAATCGGAGTCCTCCACTTCATCAAAAAGCCAGACGGGTTTTGCCGGAGTAAGACGATAGAGCCAGGGACGCGAATAGTCCCCCGTCGCAATCAGGAACCAGACAACAATGCCAAGTGCGAGCTCCATGACCAGCATCAGGGTAAACTGAATATCCCGGACGTCAGGCTCTCCGGTAAAGCTCATCAGTCGGTCGCCAGTTGCCACACGCTGGATAATACATACCAGCATCAGCAGAGCAAGCAAAAGCCCCATGAGCAGCCCGCCATTCACCTCAAAAGTAGCTTTCTGGACGCGATCAGGCGGTACCTGTCTACGGTAGCGGCCGACCACTTCGCCGATCAGTTCCCTGATGGCCATGCGTTCTTCATCGACCGTTGTTGCGGTATATCCGGACGGGTCCGATTCAGTTTGGTTCATGTACCCTCTCCTCACTCTGAAAATTAATGGTCACAGACACGCTGATCATACCCGGTGAACGGGAGCTAGTTTGCGGGTTAAGGGCTCGAAAAAAACGGGAATAAAGAGGGAAATGACAGCAGGAAGGTGGGATGCAATGAGCTGTTTTGTTTCCCTACAGTTAAGTGGGGGGGAAAACTGCCATCACCGGAATACGCTGAGAACGGAACGGGCCAAACCGATAAGATGGACGGGCGCTATTTTGATTCCAATATTCGGGATTTTTCTTCCCGCGTCGCCAAACGGACACTTCCGGAACGGTCGCGGATGAGTAGCGGCTTATCTTTTTTCCAGCTACTTATCGCCGTTTCCCCGAACCGACGCGGCGCATTGCGGTTCCAGCTGGCGATAACGTGGTTATCGTAAACCTCCTGAATAACGACAGAATGAAGAGTTACTGTCTTAATGGTGGTATTGCCCATTTTGGTTCGGAAGAGTGACCAAACGGTCATCCCCGCCTCCAACTGACTGAGTTTCATCTTTGCTCCGGTGATATCGGGGAAATCGACGTGGTGACGTATTTAATCATAATCACTCACAGCGGATAATGCCGCCAGGTAACAGGGTACTGTCAGCCCAGGCATGAGCAGTCCTTACGGCTATCGTGATTCGGCCAGTGTGCGGGTAATAGTCGCACGCTGACGCTGACGCTCAGCCTTACGCTGGCTGCGGCGGTAAAGCGGTTTCGCAGCAGCATAACGGCAATCCTCCGGGTAGTACCAGCAGCAGCCACAGGGCTCAGGCTGCGGTTTTCCGGCAAGTCCAAATGGTTTCATAATGTCACCTTTAAATGGAAATATTGTTCAGTTCCCGGCCTTCAGACACGGGTTCATTAATGAAGCGGCGTTGCATAAACAGGTACAGATAACCCTCTGTCGAGAACATACAAAGATTCTCAGTAATACAGGCATCGAGATATTCTGTGTCGCTCTGGAGTCGTTTAATGACGCTCATCTGGTTAGCCGCCGACTGAATCAGCGGATAGCCATTAACAGCACGATGAATACCTGAGCGGAATAACGAACGAGCCTTTCCAATCTTTTCCCGGGCAGCGGTCATTTCCATCTCGATAACCGACTGTCGCGCAAGATTAATAGCATCGCCAGATAATTCCGCAAAGCTGACCAGAGACTTATTCATCTAAAACTCCTTTCAGAAATGTGAGCTCATTATATCAATACGGCCTCTGGCCCAAATAACCCGTGGTGAAATATTTTGACGAATATCTGAAAAGTGAAAATGGCAACCGGGAAAAGGACGGTTTTTATTTTAAGTGTGCCGATGACGTCTGACAGGGGAATTAAATTTGACGGTCTTTGATTTAAAAAAAGGTAGAAGGAGGTCACCTGGACACCTCCTTCTCCGGCGCTCAGTTTGAGAATACGTTAACGCTGTAGCGTCTACCGAGCACCTCGGCAGTGGTATCCACAATTTTCTGAATATCATCGGTAATCGTGGGTTTACTGAATGCGACAGTATGCAGTTCGCCAGCTTGTTCCGCCGTCGCGCCATCATGAAAGCGGCTGGCATCGTACAGCTGGACCCGGAGCGTCCGGGTGTGATCAACATGGGGCAATGTTCTTCTCCTGTTCAGCCAGTCGCCATAAGCGTTAATAATCACTTTCTTCCGGTTGCGGCTGAGTGACAAACTGGTACTTTACTCCATTAGGGACACCAACGGCTTTTGCTACGGATTCACACAGCAGCGACAGGTCATTCAGCGTCATCGGATATTCGATGTCGACTGAATATAGGGCCCCGGCATTCTCGGCGTCTTCGATGTTTTTAAACTGGGCGCTGAAAATGGCGACGGTAGAAATTTCAATGTTGTGCATGAGTCAGTCCTTATGAAAAAAAAGCCACCGAAAGGTGGCTGAGTAAAAGTTACTGCGCCTGGCTGGCCTTGTCCGCATTTTTGGTGTAACCAACTCGGGCAATGACGACGGCAATTGCAAGGAGAGCAGCGAGACCGCCGTAGAATACAGATCGGGAAACATCGGCGAACATATCGCTCAAGTTATCAACGCCGAGGAGAAATACACAGATAATGACGATAAAGCGAACTGGTTTGCTATAAAACAATTTCATCAGTAGCTATCCTTCTGGGGTGAAATGACAACAGCATTACACCACATCAGATACCGTTTTTTTTTCGCTAACGGGCCTATTTTGACCAGAAAAAAATAGCGCCTCAGGGTTGGCAATGGCGAGGTTCTTTTCGAGGTACCTGTGGTCATCCCGTCCTGATATCAGAGAGAAAAACGGTTCCAATTGAAAAATTTAGTCGCGTTCGATGGACCTCAGGAGATCACTCCCAGTGGCGCTCAGCTTGACCTGATAATAACTTCCCGGTAAAGGCCGCTGGGACGGATTAACCAGCTCAACCAACCCAAGCCGAAAGAGGACCGGGGTGCTACGGCATCGCACATCATCCGATGCCCCCCTATACATCCGGCATTCCCGGGCCCGACGAAATTCACCGCAGATCTCATACTTCGTTCCGCTTGCCAGACGATGCAACACATAGATTTGGGCCTGTGTAAGCGGGGAAATAGGTCGCTTTGTGTCAGCCATAATACTCCTTTTAAGGTGGGTCTGTTCGGCTGGCTGAAAGATCAGGGACAGACCATGTTAGACCGATACAGCCTGTGACTCGTTTATCCATTCACCAGCGTTATTTTTGTAGGGGATACTTTGAGACTAAAAGCCTTAAGTTTCTTTTCGATTGCGAGTTCAAACCACTCAAGCGGTACAGTAACTGTACTATCATCTCCTCCCATAATCTGATCAGACTCATAATTCCAATCTTCATCAAGCGACGGATTCATTCCACGGGCATAGATAGCTGTATCTCGGGAGACAGGACTTCCATCCAGAGAAGCATTGGTAATCAGACAGACGCCATGGCCTTTTACCAGAGTAATCTGAGGGGTCAGACGGGTCTGAACCATATGCTTTGGCGATGGCCAGAAAACTTCCCCTGCCAGGCAAGCTTCTTTTTCCGTCTTACCAGCTTCGTTAAGAGGCACCCCCCCCGGATAATTTGTTGGCTCAAAAAGCTGATCAACGGTTGCAAGGAATTGCTCCGCTGACTGGATTTCTTTAAGCAGTTTTTTTACCCCTGAAATCTCGAATGTTAATCTGCTCATCTGATTATTCTCCGCAATCCGGCGCTAGCATCAAATGCTTGGTTGCCAAGAGCAGCTCTTTGACGTCAGCAGGAGAAACCTCCCCATTGCCTTCGACAGCGTCCTGTAAACGCTGACGCGTCGCCTGAATCGTATCAGACGACAGAGATGCAAGTTTGCTCAATACCGCGTTAGCTTTTTCCACTGCGGGATACAGGGCTTCTGAGGTGGTATTGTCTACATCATTATCGAAGACCAGCTCAGACTCCATATTAATATTGTCTTCAAGCCAGCTAGAAAGAATATCAAGAAAAGACATGACTTTATTAATCTGCATTTTTTTGCCCTCGGTTGGTGTAAACCCAATATAACAAACCGACTCTCCCGGCTAATAACCCAAAGAGCAAAAAAATAGATAAATTAGATAGGACAGAATTTAGTTTAAAAAGGTGTAAAGACAGACCCGCTATAAATAAACTCAGCACTGAAGGAAAAAACCTTCCATATCGGAAGGCTTATGGTGCATCAGGTAAAAACTACTGCTGCTTCTGGAACGCGACGAACGTCGCAAAAACAGCTATCAACACTGCCATGAAGTAAACCAGGTATGAGCCGGATTGCCAGATATTTACGCCGAAAAAAGAAAGTAACTTTCCGTCCGGGATAATAGAAAAAGCCAGGTTCCATAATCCGGTCAGTACAACCTGAGCGATAATCATTTTTCCCAGCGCACCCAGTTCCTGAGTTGCATACATTGCAGCCATTACAAATGTCAGAACTACCACAAGGAGAGCAGACAAAGCCACAACCGAAATGCTCAGTCCGACGGACGTAAATATAATGGCTTCTTTAAAAGCCAGACCTGTAAACCCCCAGATCAGAATGACTAAAATGAAAAACAACAGGATAAATTTCATTAAAATTGCGTCCCTCTTTCAGTGGTAGAATCTGGCTACGATGTCAAAGGCCAGCCTACCACTCGCAGAATGTATAACATGAGGTTAAATACAAATCCGTTCACAGGCCCGTTTCAGTGTTTCTTTGGTATGACATTGTGTGGCCTGATTTAACTGTGTCCGGATATGCTGCTCATCATGGCCGTCAGCAACAAAGAGTTTGATTTTACTTTCAAGACGGCTCATTGCTTCGTACAATTTCGCTTCTTTATTGTTCTTCATGAAGCGAAGAACGTAATCCGCAATAATATGCACAGGCGGTGTTTTGATTTCACGGGAGCGATTGCTGGTCATGATTCTTTCCAATTTTTTGTATTGAAAATACCGTTATACGGTGCCACCACATTTAAGCCAACCTTTTCCGGTTGTATAAGAAATGCGACCGTCCTTAATTAGCGATTGCAAACGGCGGTCAAGAATCCGCAATGGTTGCGGATTGCTTTCCCTAGCGGCAATCCTGTGACACTCTGCTTTGATTTCTCCGGCAAATAATGTCGCGAACGGCTTAGGAACCGGGGTTAGAACTTCGATGAGTGCCTTGTCCAGCGCCAGATATTCATCCATGTTTATGTCCTTACACATAATAAACTAACTATGATTTAACTAATTATACCGAATCGGGGTACGAACCGAATAACCTACAGGTTGGAAAATCAACTTCCCCGGTATATCCATTGAGAGTCTGTCAGCCTGTGCAACGACATCAGGCTGATCGCCACTCACCCGCTAATAACAATGGCCTGCTCCGGTTGTGGCTGGCGATCCCCCCGCAGTGCCTCAGACTCCCTGAGACGGGCTGATGGCATCGTCATTGCCTTAAACCCCTCTTCCCGCGTACGCACCAGCATCCCCCACGAATAGGTTTCACAGACATCGTTCTCTAAATTGGGTTCGGTCGACAGCAGGGACTCCATCTTCGGTTCGATGTGTACCGGCGCAATGTTTTTATAGACAGGGTGAACACGATACTCTTCAGACGCCTGTGCCCGGTAGCTCCCTTGCGCCAGCAGCACGTCATGGGAAACCAGGTCATATTCCGTATCTTCGACAAAGGTCTTCAGGGTGTGCGTTATTTTGCCGTATCCTTCAATATTCCAGACGGAGACCATCGTAAACTCTTCTAACGCTCGGGGAATTTTGACCAGAAATCCATTCAATGCCTTGCGACCCTTCAGCATACCCACCAGGTATTGCTTGTTCGGATAAGGGCGCATCGCAAACAGGTCATTTCCTGTCAGGTGAAGCGACAGTTCCGTGACGCTCACGGAATCCAGCGTGCAGAGATTTCCCATCGGATGCAGGATTTTAGGTACCAGGTGTAAAAACATCGTCATTATCCTCGTTTATTATGGTTTCAATTATTTCGGTGTCGCTTGATACATTTCGAACCAGAAGACAATCGGCTTCTCCGTGACTTCAATTAATCCAAATCGCTCTGCGGTCCTGAAGTTGACGCTGTATGCCCTGGCGCGTTCTACCTGGCGGCTTATTTCTTTCCGCATTCCTTCAACACTCAATGCACCTTTAAAGAGATTGCAGGGGGCGCAAGCCGGAAAAAGATTTTCGCTTGCATGCAGTTCAGGATGCATGACCTTACCGGTACTTCGAGCCTGGTGTGTCACTCGGCTTCCAGCGGGGGCTCTGACCATTTCAAAATCCCGCCTCACCGGTTCAACATGATCGGCATGCCAGCCTTTTTCCGGCAGAGTACAGCCGCAATAGGCACACCGACCACCAAATTTCAAACGCAGTTCGGCTCGTTGCTCTTTGGATATTTTATTTTTGGGCTTTGAAAATCGCCCATCATCAGATTTAACCTTCGGGAGGAGTTCTGAAAAATTGGGTAATTCGATTACTGAGCCTTTGTTATTTAGAACTTTCACCGGACCTCCCAACCATATTAAGACGGTTTTTTATTAAATTTCCTGAATTAGTTTTCGGATTTTAATCAGGTGTGGTCGGCTTAATTTACATAGCTGTTCGGTCGCGGCATCCAGAGTGGGGAATACATGGGCCTCATTAATATCCACTGTCCAGCATTTCGCCTTCCCTTCCCCCAGATCAGATTCAAAATAATTTCGCTTTACTCCGACCTGCTTTGGTCTTCCATTTATCCTGATAATCTCGTGCCGCTCATCGAAGATAAAACCATCACCGACTAACGTCAGAAGAACAAAAGGACCTTCGGGTTTTTCCGTACCCAGCGAACTCACCTCATTATTCATGCGACTTCCCCAGCAATGCGCTCAAAATTGATTACCCACACCCACGGGTTGGCCTGCCAACTGTCTTCTCCATAGGTGTCTTTCCAAAGGCTGCGGAAGCCAAGAAAATGCTTATCGCCAATAACACAACATTCGGTTGGGGCTCCTTCAGCTTTCGCATCCTCTTCGCTGATGCAGTTTAACCGCTCTACTCGCAAATCGGTGATTTCCAGTACTATACGGCTGGCCCAGCGAGGCATATGGATAGAAGGTGTCCACGCACCTTCGAACTTCATATTTTCTGTACGGGGCTTCCAGTCGGCCTCATCAGGGATCGACCACAGCCCATAATCCCCCGAACGCTGTTCACAGCTCGCACGGTAAATGCGGGCTGCTTCAGATCTGTCCATCACAATGTTGTCATTCCAGTCCACCGCGCACGCATCTTCATTCCCGAGCAAGGAAAACGCTTCACGTACAGTAATACGGTCGCCAACTACACCGTACGGACAGGCGCGAAGCGCCGAATTTGGCTGAGTTCCTGTTGGAAGCCACCAGTCATGCGTATGCCCACGATGTCGCGGTGTTTGCGCAGGCCTTACCGACCATTCAGGTGAACTGTACTGAGGCTCTATAATCCGCCGCGTCTGTGTTTTCTGGTTTGCCAGAATTGCCCTGACCATTTCATCTTTAAAAAGCATTCCACGTGTCTTCACTGTGGTTTCTCCTTTCACACATGGTTCACACATTGAGAAGCCTATCCATCTTTATTCGCCCATCCCTGGAAACGACAGTCGTTACACGGTCGCGGGACTCTACATCCCTTCCTGAAAACGTGGTGTACACACCCCGAATTAATCTTCATCCGCTTCCACTACCGGCTCGGTCGTAATTTCATATTTCACGCAACCAGGTGCATCCAACGCTTTCGCGACAGACTCACACAGCAATGACAAATCATTCAGGGTCATCGGATATTCAACTTCCAGGCTGTAAAGTGCATTGGCGCTGGAGGCAGTGGCCTTGTCAGCGTGGCAGGCATTAAAAATGAAAACGGTATTTTTTTCTTGAATAGTCATAGTGCAATCCTCTGGATAATTAGCCCTGTTTTCAGGACGGTTTTCGATTAAAATTATCTATTCTTTTTTATTACTTACTGAAATCTGTTGAACAGGTTCTGACTGATCATTTTCTCCGACCGGTGTTTTGTCGACAAATGACCATTCTTGTTTGGGTTCTTTATATAAAGCACTAGCCTCAGTATTCATCCATGATTCAAAAGCAACATAAGTCATGCCTTCCTCACTAACGCGGGCCTTAAAAACCTCCCAAGCTTGCAGATCAAGCGGCTGGTACTCTTTCAGCGACTGGTCAAGCCATCCCTTCCAGATTTCCTTACGATGTTTAAAATGAGGTATAGCCAGGTATGCATAACTACCCGCAACACAAATTAAATACAGGAAGCCGCTCCATAGAGAGGAATTGAAAAAAATCTGACTAGGGAAAATACATGCCACTATGGCAATAATTAATAGCAGGTGTTCCTTACCAGTGGGCTTATTAAATTCCCAGTTGATTGAAATGCCCCTTATCTTCCTTAAGTTCCTTTTTTTATCCTCTTTATCGGTCATATATCAGTCCCTAATAGTTTTAAAATGGATGTTGTTAGTCTGATGAAAAAAGTTACTTTTCAAACCCGCACCGTAACGGACTTCACCCCTGCGAGCATTACACCACACACATTTCATCTATTTTTCCGTTAACGGGGCTATTTTCACGCTTTTTTAGGTCTGTCTGATTGTGCTAATTGCCTCACGCCAGCAGGCGGACCAGACGATTCAGCAGAGGCCTTAACAGTGCCGCAGTACTCTCCCGGCAATCATCCACATGCCGGAATCCCGTCTTTTTCGAAGACTGGGGACCGGACAGCATCCTCAGCGCCCAAATAACCTCCCGTAAGGTTTCGTCGTACTCCTGGGAAATACACCTGGCTAACGTCGTCAGAAAGCGTTTTCTGACAGCCCGGTAATACAACCGTTCCTCCGGTTGCATTGATTGAGGCTTAATCCGCAGGTTACAGAGAGTCAGTACAGCGTCGAGCAGACCGGCTTTCAGTTCGTCACCCGTCCGGGCCAGATGTTGCTGGCGTTCGTTCTCCAGTTGCGTCGTGATCCATGCCCCAAGAGGCGTTCGGTTGTGGGTGTGCAGCGCCACACAGGCCGCAACACAGCACCAGAAGCGCAGTTTCTGCCGCTGCCCCCGCAGTTTACGGGCAACGAGCAGGCGGTAATCGCAGTCGGTCAGGATCTTGAAACGGTGGCTGACGAGCAGGGACGGCAGCGGCGTCTGGTCGTTAATGCCAAGACGTGAAAAGGCCTGCCCGCGTTGAGCGAGGCGGTGGTACACCGCACCTTTCCCCCGGGAAATTCGGACGGCGCCGTATCTAAGCAGGTACTGTGCCGCCGCCACGGGGGTAAACTCACCGTCAGACACACGCTGGCGTAATCCGTCATATTCATGCCAGATAATCCAGGACGCAGTGTCTTCATCGACCGTCAGCTCATCCTCTTCTTCGAATGCAACGATGTTCAGGCTTTCCCCGCTGCTCAGCAGGCTGCGGGAAGCACGGTCATCCTCCCGACCGTCAAAATAGGCCATTTCGGCAGACGGATCAGACAGCCCGTCAAATGACGTCCCGATACGGCCTTCCGGCAACTTCATCCAGCGTGGTGCTGGCATCGGCGTGCGGGGTACGGGTTGCATAGCTGGCTCATCGTCGAGCAGATCCAGTGCCCCCCCTTCCCACACCTGGCGGTAAAGTTCGATGGCGCGAAATGGTCGCGGGTTAAAGCAATGCAGTGACCAGAGAAAGTCGATATGCAGCACGTTGGCTTCCTGCACCAGTCGAAACTGCGGCTCCGCCATGCGGCGGTTATGCGCCGTATCTTCGACCTCGCCAGAAAGTAACTTTTCCCGCACCGCTGCGGCCCGCTGGGCCTCCACGTAATCGAGGCTGCAACAGATATGGAACAGTCGTTCGGTCAGGGACGACGAGAAAACATTGGGCTGAAGACGCACATACCCGCCCTCAAACACTTTGCGGCCGATATAATCCCGAAGGCTCCAGTCGTACTGGATTTTGGTCAGGAAACGCTGAAGGCGGTTTAGACCAGCCTGGTAGCCGTACTTCTCAGGATCAGTGCGGAGTAAGGTTTCCATCGAGTGGTCAATGCCGACGGCGCAGCATAGCGAGCATCCATAGCGAGCGCCGCAGGCAGAAGACCGGGCCGTGTATTTCTCCGGCGTCCAGATACATTCCCCGGTCGCGTCTTTGTAAAGCGTGGCGAGGCTGAAGTTGTCCGGCAAAAAGCTTGGCAGCGGAAATCGCGCCAGCGAACCACAGGCCATCAGAAATGACCAGATATCCTGTGTCCGCCACTCTTTCACCGGGTACAGTTCGCCGCCGAGCTCCGTGAGCGAGACGCTGTCCGACTGCCCGCCCATTCTGAGGATGTTGCCTGCCCGACGGGCGCTCTCATCATCGCGGGAACCCAGCATCAGGCACACTTTGTTGCGGACGGAAGCTGGTGCATTTTTTAAATAACGGGCTTTGGCCTGGCGCAGTGGAGAGCGTTTGAGATCTGTAGAGCATTGACGCGTATTGGAATTTGTCCAGGTCGGAAGTCCGCGCCCGGTCAGAATGCGTCCGACCCAGCTCTGGGTCATGGACGGGTGGGCCACCAGGACGGTCACGGGCAGTTGCTGTTCGGCAATAAAGGCTCGGAGCTGGCTGAGAACCTGCGTGGACTGATGATGCATCTCAGGGTTTTCAATCAGGGTGTTGGAGATCTGAATGAAGTGGTGCTGGCTGACGTTCGACCCGTTCCGTACGGCACGGATCAGGGCCATGAGGAACAGGTGCAGTAGCGAGTGGGAGTCTTTCCCGCCGCTGTAGCCGACGCACATGGTCCAGCCTTCGGTAATCGCATGATAAATGGCACTGGTTGCCGTCGTCACGCGCGATGCGAGACTGACCGGCTCACCGGCATCGGTATAATTCAGATCCGCATCGGTCTTCAGTGTTTGCCAGACATCGCCCCATTTATCCTGCGTCAGAATGGCAGCGTTAGCCGCCTCAGAAAATTGAATTTCTGAGGGTAATTCAAGGAATGTTTCTTTTATTTCGATATACATATTATTTCCTGAATTTTGGCTTTCGCTGCATTATCGCGTTATTTATTAAACCCATCTAATATCTTCAGTGCAATATGTGAAGATAAATTTAGTTAAATTGGAATTATGCCAATTTAACTAAATAGCACTGAATAAATAGAATTACGCGGCAATAAATATATTATCTTTACCACGCTCTCACGAATACTGCTGGGTAATTAAAACCGTCGTATTTGATTCCAGCTCTGCCAACGGAATTCTGGGGGTATTGAGCATCATGTCATCACCGCAATGGCGGGGTACAGCCGTCAGTTGAAATGATTCTTTCATGACCCGGATGGAAGTTGTTTCCGTGCGAGAGGACGGCATGACGTCCCGGAGCATGGTTTCCTGCCCGTTACTGTCACTTTCAATAAATGCAGCCTTCGCCATGAGTTCCTCAATGTCCTCTTCCGATGTTTCGGACCAGAGGCAGTCATAGAAGAAAAACTCTGCAACGTACAAATCATTCTCTTTCACGTATGCCGCCAGTTCACGGATACGCTGAGCCAGCGATGTATCAATGGAAAAGAAGACGCTTTGCGGGACTTCACTCGCAAATTCATTGATGCAGCTAGCGGACGCAATCAAAAGTTTATTGAACATTTCAGCTCTCCATGCCACCGGCTGTCCCGGTGGCAATCTAGGGTTATCAGGCAGTCACGGGGCACAATACGTCCAGCGAAGGCAGCAATTTGCTCAGGCTGTCGTACACGACGGGCGTCAGTTCGGTGACGCTGTGAAGCGCCATGCTGGTGTTGTCTTCTTCGCTGAGAATGATGACTCCATCCTCATCAGGATCGTCAGAAGTACTCTCGTCCGAGGCCAGGCGGTGGCGTGCAACGTCATAAGGCGATTCAGACGCTTTGCAGCTCATCAGATAGCATTCTGTGTATGTGTTTTCGTGGTTATACTGGTTCACTTTCACCAACGCATACTGAACACCGGCATCATGGGCTTCGTTCATCAGGCGGGAAAAATTAAAGCCTTCCTCATAGTGGTGTGTATCTTTAGTCACCACGATTGTCGCACCGCCGAACTCGTTTTCGCGTGGTCGGTCGCAGACGAAAGCGGCATTGATTGTGACCATTTCAGGCAGGTTAAACACCGACAACACGGCAGTTGTTACCGCGATTGCGTGGTCGAGGTTAATGCTTTCATCATGGCTGATTGCCAGACCGCTACCGGTGATTTCCGCTTTGAGTTCCAGCTCGTAATTGTCTTCTGGTGACTCCGGCTGACCAAAAGTCGGCTCAAACGGATCGCACTCCGGGTGGTTCTGAATAATACCCAGGACCAGCAGTTCAGTGAGGGAACACTCTGAAGCAGGTTTAGACAGCAGGTGATCACCTTCCGACACATCCGTGTCCGTAACATACGCAATCGCGTCCAGAGCCATCTGAGCCTGTTCCTGTGAACAGAGAATTGTGAAGGATGCCTGAGTGTAATTATTTGCCATTGCATAACTCCTTATTTAATTAAGTGTGATTGCTGTCTGTGAATAGATAATATCAAAACAGATACCCGCACCTAATAACCCGAAATGAAATATTTTCGAAGTTTTTATAGAGAAGACAGGCGCCATACTTATTAATCCAGCCATTATTTAGAGGGCGGCATTAAGTAATTATGCGGAAAAAATAAAAAACCGCCACAAGGGCGGCATTTATTAAATGGGAAAGATTCAGTTATAAGGTATGTGTCAGGGCGGAAACAATGATCCGGTCTGGTAACAGTGATTGAAGGGACGCCGACGAAATGACAAGTGCCTTTTCAATGTGTGCCTCTCCGTCGGCGATATGTCGCCGGAATGCCGCTTCTGCTTCACCGGAGGAGTCGGCTTCAACCAGCATCACTTCTTCCTCATCATCAAACATCATGCGGCCTGAGATAATATACAGTCGGCTTAAGTCCGGGGGATTTACAGCGTTGCCCTGTTTGTTAATCATCATTTTTCTCCGTCTGCAATTTTTAAATTTGTCAGTTCTGCTACGGGTAAAATACACCATCAGCCCTGTAAACCCGGACAGGTATCAACGTAGCTCATCGGTTTGCCAATCGCGGCGCTTAGGCGAAGGATTTCGCCGATGGAGACGTACCGCAGCATTTCAGAACGCCCGTGTTTCTGGTATTCATCCACCGACATGGTGCGCCAGTCCTTGTGCGGTGTGTTTTTGCACAACTGCCAGTTGTCGACAGTGGTCGGGCGACGCAGGACATACACACCCAGCGAAGGCGTGAGGCCTAAGCCAAATGACTGCTGCACCACAATACGCACTTCAGAGCCGTCGGGGCGTTTCAGTGTCTGAGTAATTTTAGTGATGAGCTGTTCGGATTCCATACTATTAACCTCGACCGTCAGTTGGGTTGCTGTAGGGATATTTTAGCAAAGTCGGTTCACTGGCTAATAAGTACAAAGCGAAATTTTTAAAAATAGAGGAATAAAACAGGAAGAGAACAAATCTGGAAACAGCAAAATCACATTATCCGATTGCAATTCATTTCACATTTGACACATTCGGAATTAAGTACGCAACGAACCTGCATCGTCTGGTATAAAAGTATATTTCAAATATTCAGGTTATTATCTGAAGTAAAATACTCTCTGCCCCGGTTGCAATACCAGACGGAACACAAGACGTTATGAAGAGCCTGTCCCGGTTCAAAAGCTGCGGCTAATTTTTTCTGACCCACTTAACGAGAATGCCAGCCAGAGTCACAGTCAGCATCAATGCCCATACTGAAGAAATAAAGTTAAGCAATGGAATACGCTCAGAATAATCACAGGTACTGGATGGGTCACTGGCAAATTTACAGATAAATTCGGGATCAAGCCCCCAGTAAACGAAAGAAAATAACACAACGAGCGATACACTGATTTTAAAGATTTTTTCGCTTGTCATCATTTATCATCTCAATCCAGGAGGTTATATAAACCTGAAACTATTTCAGCCGTGTGTCGAACTAGTAAGGAATTTTCTGGACGGTTTTCATCAGATCAAAAATCGCCGGATGAGCCGGATTTAAAAGGTAGTTAAACTCCACCGGAGATAATGCACTGGGAATACGCAGGGCAACAGAAGAGCCACTTTCAGCCCAGTTATCGCCATACAGGGCAAGTTCTGCGGGCGCATCTTCACTTGCCCAGCCCGGCGGCAGCAGGTTCAAGTCAAAGGCCTGGATCTGGTCATCCGGGACATCAATGCTCAGCAGCGTGTAAGCGTCCAGAAGCTGCGGGGCATTGATATGCACCAGCGTCTCCAGCATGGTCAGAGAGGCCGTCTCGGACAGATAGACAAGTGCTGTGCCGACACTGTTCCAGCGGCCTCCCGCTTCTTTCGCACCTAATCCCGACCATGCAGTCGTAATATAGCGGGTCTTGGTCATCCGATACAGGATCACGAATAGACTCCGTGTTCAATACGGGTGATCAGGCGCATCACTTCGAGTGCGCCGGTTTCCGAAGAGACAACATCTGCCGGAGTCTTCCAGCTCAAGCCACGGTTTGGCTCGTTCATCCATTTCTGTGCTGCCTCTTTGTCGCCTTCGAACAGCTCTACAGCCCGTTCAATGACGCGAATAATACGCACCAGACGTTCGCTCTGATCCGCAGTGAAACGGGCTTTTACGCTGCGATTGAAGGTGGTGTTCGGAATGCCGGACATTTTGCGCAGTTCCGACGGCGTGATGTTCGCCCATTCAGAAATGGAATGAGCGACTTTACCTTCCAGTCCGTGGCTAATTTTGTCCATCAGCGCAATGCCGTCATTATCCAGACCCACCACCTGCCATAAGCCGTGCGGGTTCATTTTGGATAAATCTGGAGAAAAAACTTTCATAGTCATAACCGACCCTCCCATTTGGTATGTCAATTATACCATATGGGTGACTACTGGCAATATTTTCACCTTTCTCATAACGTCAGTTCGTCACCCGGCTGACTCTGGCATGGGCATTGCCCTGAATGTTCCAGTACAGCCCAGCCGGAAGCTCTGCGGCCCAGGTTGCCCCCCGTTCCGACATTTGTTCGGGCGTTTCCAGCCATCCACGCGGAATAGTACCGGTGGTGTCACCGATAACCCGCGAGACGCAGGCGGCAACGCGGACGCCGCCGGGGACATCACAGCCGGATTCAACGATGTGCATCACTTCCATTAATGCGCCGTACGCTTCAACACGGTCGCCCTTTTGCAGTTCAATGGGGGAAACCTGTTCAGTCAAATTCTTCATGCTCACACTCCCTTCAGTGATTAAAATTGTCGCCGTCGTTTTTAAGGCATCCGGGAGAAGAATCCTGGTGGCCATTACGCCGGTATGTTGCTGAATCATTTTCTGTCAGCGCCGTCGCCGCAGGACATCCCCGCTGGCGTCACTTCCGGCTGCTGGCCAGGCTAAACCGCCCAGCTCATCCCCCTTCCCGCAGTTCATCACGGTAAAGGGCAACCAGGTCATCGAGTATCGGGCTGCTCTGGTATCCCGGCATTTCTGTAAACAGGCTGCGCGAGATCCCGAGCCATTCCATTATTTTGTCCGTTGCATACCAACGTCTGCCGAGCCGCTCAGCGGCAACCGGTACTTTGTGCAGACCGGCAAATGGCTCAACTACCAGATCACCAGGCCTGGTGAGGAACTCGATCAGGAATGCGGCGAGTCGAGTGGGTGACGTTGCACCGTGCAGCGGAAACCCCAGTTCGCGGGCGATGCGATGGCAGAGCCGCGTATCCGGGCAGGCATTGCCAAACATAAGCGTATTTTTGGGGATAGTCCCTTCTGTCTTATTGCCGAAGGCGCCATTTTTAAGCTGGTAAGCGCCATCCCCGTAAAATGTAGTGCGGTTTTCGCCGCCGGACGCCTGCAATTTCTGATGCTGCTCTGAATGAGGCTGGAGAACGCGCATGTTGTTCGAACGAACCTTTTGCGCGTCATTAGTAAACCACAGCACCGGCTCGTAAGACGAACAGAGCTGAACACGCTGTTTACACGCCCAGTGAGTCGGCGACGGGGGTTTCGCTCGGTTCACCCAGTTCAGTCTGTCCATCAGCTCAAGACCCAGCTTATCGCACAGCGCCAGTGTCAGTCTTTCCAGATACAGAGAGCGCGATGGCCTGCCTGGATTAAAGCTGTCCTGCGTCACATTGAGCGCCACGCTGCCCCCCGGCACGAGCTGCTTCACGATAGGCTCAAGAATCCGCAGCAGCCAGTCAATATACACCTGCTCACCGCGTCCGCCGCCGTGCCCGTAATTTCGGGCATTACGCAGCAGGAACGGGGGCGACGTAAGGCAGAGATGGATTTGCTCATTGATGTTGCTGAAGAACGCGTACGCATTCCCGAAGACCGATGCCCCGAGCGAAGTTGAGAAGCCAACGACGCACAGTTTGTCCCAGGACTCATGCAGCTTCTTGTCATTTTTGAAGGCATAGCGCCAGACGCCCCGCTTTTCCGGGACACGCTCGATCACCCCGGCCTGCCGCAGCGTCTGCTGATACCAGCGAACCTGATGCTTGACGCCGCTGGTTCGCATTTTGTCCGAGCCGAACGCCTTCATTTTCTGTAGTTCTGCATCCGACATCCCCGTTTCGCGTTGTACCTCGCGATACAGCTCTTCGTTCGTTAACGGGGTGTCTGACGCGGCATAGATCCGCGCAATCAAATCGCTGTTAAGGTTGCTCATCAGCCATCCTTGAAAAACGGACCAGGGCGGCTTCACACTGCTCTTTACCCCACGAGTCCTGCCAGTCGCACAGGTGGAGATATTTGCGTTCGAGCGCTTCCATTTCATCAAGATTTGATCTCGAAAAATCTGGCCAGATATCATGCCAGCACACATTGAAGGTAACGCCTGCCGGTGGGCAGTATTCCAGAGCATCCGCAAGGATAATTTCAACGCGGGGATCGTGAGCAAATGCTTTGGAAACCAGGTTCATCACATCCTGAGACTTCTCAATGACGGTCACGTGGGTCACGTCAGGCTTCTGAAGAATGGCGTGCAGCACCATTCCCAGCCCCAGTCCGTTAATCAGGATGCGTCCAGTTGCTCGCTCAATGAAAGCTTCACAGGTACGGATCTCCATCGGCGTATTGGACATCACCACTTCGTTATCACAGGACAAACGCCGGTAGACGCCTGCCGGGATATATTCATCCTGATCCTTTGTATATTCGGCGCGAAGCTTCAGGGTCTGCGCTTTTTCTGGCGTAATCACAAAGGAGTCCAGCGTCCAGTTACCGGATTTCCCGTTTTTCACCGGCAGCTCAGCAAATTTACTTTTCATACTGATAACCTTAATTTCGAATCATTCTGTTGCCGGGAAATTACCACATAACCCTCGGGCTGGGCAGGCAAGATCGCGTTACAACGGACGGCGGCTGACGCAACCGTCCACGGGTTCACAGGTAACGAAGTAGGATCTCCGCATCCTCCGGTGGCAGCTGTTGGCAGCTCTTCACTTGATAGAAGAATTCCCCGCCAAGATCATACACTCCGCCGTCTTCAAAACTCAGTGCTTCGACCTCGTCGCGACACTCATTCAGTAATGCCGTCTGGCTGGCGTTTGCCTCAGTATCGCTGGCGACAAGCTTCACGCTGGAATGCTCATACTCGCCATTCCGGCATACAATTTTGACAATGAAGTTTTTTTCAGGCATCTGCGCCTCCCGGCTGGTTAGGGGTTTATTCAGCGTTGCCCCGGCGTCCGGGGCAAGACTCAATCAACCCTTGATGAAACTCTGGCCGAAAGAAGGATTGGCTTTAAACTGGTGCTCCTTTATGATTTTTTTCATCATCTGAGAGCATTTCTTGATCGATTTGGTGCTGGCATCCGTGACTTCAGCCATCTTGCGGATAAAGCGATTCACCTGATACTGCGCCTCAGCATCTTGGCTGAGGGCTTCACTGTGGATGCGGTCTTCATGCTGCGCAATCAACAGCACATAGCAGCGGAGACCTGTGGCGGTGCTCACGCGCTGGCTGATCGTGATTTCCGCCGAGCGGGTAGACTGGACGACAGAGAGAGAGACTCTCGATAATTCGCCGTCCCGGAAAATAGCCGGAGTAAGACCATTAATATCCTCGCGGGAATAATTCAGAGAGTCCAGAATGGAAAATAAATCACAGGTGGTAAAATCGAATTCCTGAATGCTCATATCGCCTCCGACGCTTCATTATTTGTTGGCATTGCCTGTAGATATATAATACCAGGTTGGGTTCAAAACCTAATAACCCGGAAGAGAATATTTTGAAGAAAATCTCAGGCATCCATGCCGTGAATTAAGCTGGCACTATTCTGAAATAATATCACCAAGGCTGGTGGTAAATTCTCTTTTGACGGATTCAGTAAACGGCACTCGCTCAATATATTTATAATTCGTGGCATAGGTGTTGGTGTCTAAAGTCCGGGAGATCTCATCATCAATCGGGTCTTCAAACATATCAATGCGCACATCGATATGCTGCGTGCCTTCTGCGGTAGGATGTGACAGGCTGCACGACACTTCGATATAGCGATCTTTCTGCTCCGCGACAAACGTCCAGAAACCTGCATTAAAGTCGGTTGATGCACCGTGACGTTTAAATACAACATCAGATACGGAATAACCGACAGCATTAAGAAGGGAAATGAAATTAAGCTGACTGGAAATGATATCTAATTTATTCATGATGTCTCCTGTTGGTATGTGGCAATTATACCAGGACGCGCTCGACGGCTAATAACCTGCGGCAAAATTTTTCCGAATAGTTGATGATGTGATTGATAGCTTTAAAAATTAGGAGGATTGTTTATAAGAAGGAATATAACCAGAGGATTTGAAATTTAATACACCATGCCGACTGACCACGTCTAATTTTTCAAAAGTTACTTTTCCCGGCTGCCCTGATCCCACGTCGCTAAGACCCGGTATACTCAGGCATTCTGCCCGGAAGGCAATTGGCTTCGGTGATCGGGTATTAAAATAGGGCCAGTCTGTTTTTCTGCGAGTTTCGCGCTCTGTTGATGGCGTGAAATCACCTTTTCCGGATGCCCTCCCTGGCTGTCCGGTGCGCTGGCGCTACGCCCAGCGGTATGGGGTAAAATAGGTCTCGTTAACTTCAAGAAATTCGGTCAGGGAATTCATCGCTCTCGTGTCGTATGCAGTCACAATAAAACGGTAACCGTCCACCGTTTCGATGTAACTGATCCCCCGTGGCGTGCTGCTGGCATTCACCACTTCCGCCGTCATCATAAACTGGCCTTGCGGGAATTCCTGTGACAGGTAGATAAATCCGGTGGTTGCTGATGACGGGGTGGCATTCATCAGCACACCGTTAAATTGCTGGCCGTGTCGCGCCGGGATCAATGTGCTGTCCGCCGTCGCCTGATTCAGCAGCTGCCGGATCAGGGTTTCCTCTTTATATGAGCTGTAAGCGCGGACATCGTCTTCAGCCCCGGAGCGTGAGCAAACACCTACATGTGCAAGCCGCCGGTATTCGTTACGCATGTAGGCATGACAGGATGCACCCGCTCGCCCCTGAAGGGTGACACCAAAATCTTCACACAGCATCAGAACCTGGCGCAGATTGTTGTCATATACCGTCGCAGTAAGGGCCAGGTTATAACTGACGAATGTCAGCTCAAAAACCCGTGTATGCATGTCACTAACGTGTGCCTCCATCCGGATCAGCGGCTTTTCAGTCAGCGGATATGGAGTGCCGTTCACGCAGTACGGGGTAACGCCGCTAAAACACTCGCCGATCACGCTAGCAATGACTACGTCGGCGTCAATGACAGCCGGTGCCGGGACATAGATCTGAAACTGTCCTTCCGTGCCAGATTGGGTAAGGACGGGGAACAAACGCGGGGAATTAAGCTGCTCAAGGTCAGCATTGATCAGTTCTGTCCAGCTGGGTTTCCCGGTGGGTGCATCGAGGCGCAGGCCCAGGTTATCGCAGAAGTCGACGATCTGCCGGGAGTGTTCCACCATCACTGCCCCGGAGAGAGTCAGACCGTGCGTCGTCATCTTCAGCTCACTCGTCCGTGTCTGGGTATTCTGGGACCAGGGCTGTAAAGAAAGTGTCGTCCGGCTTAGTGAAGGTATAATTGTTTCATTCAGTGGGTCGATCAGTTGGCAATGCGCATTCAGCCGGGGGACAAGGGCATCAAATATGAAGCTTGCCTGTTGTTTAGTGCTGGCCTGAATATAAAACATCGCATCCGTGCCTGCATCCCTGGATAAAATACCGAAAAGTTTCATTTTTTACCTTAATGGATTAGCGATTTATAATCATGCGCCGACAGGTGAACGTTATGTACGCCATCATTCCACACAAAGAATAACCGATATTTTGAATTAACTCGAATGGAAGAGTACCGGTTTGCGGTCATCCTTAAGCGTTCGTAACGCAAACTACTTGATAACAATTCGCGTTCGTTTTTTACATTATTTAACGTTTTCAGTCTGCATGAAATCGCATTTAACAGATCAGCAGGAATACCTGCTGTGGACTTTCCATTACGGAAAAAGCTTTCCAGCCGTCTGTCTTTAAATGAATGGATCATATCTTCCTCCGTAATGGAATGAGTAAAATTAAATAAGAATTATAAAAGCCTGAAGCTGATTTATTAAATCCCGAGAATTCTGGCTGCGACCGTTAGTTGTTTATCACTTAATGGATATTTCCGTGATAACGTCGATTTCAGACTGTTCAGAAAGCTGTTCTCCCCGTCTTGCTGTGTGATGGCGTCAACCAGTTCCTGATTGCTCTTACACCACAGATTGAACGCGGAAGTCTTTGATTGTACAGCACGCTGACGCACTACTGCCTGAGCTGCTGAAATCTTGCGTGCCGCTTCCGGGTATGTGCGATATAACGCGGAAAGGGTGTAACATGTACGGGTTGTGACCAGGCTATAGCCCGTACCATTACATGCCATGCAGCGGCTCCTATAAAAGTGTTTACGCTCACCACGGCCTTTGCATTTATTGCAAGTGACCCGATAAATATATTCCCCGGTGCCTTTTACTGAATCAATACACTGAATCTTAGCGTTGTCGATTTCAATTCCGCTCTGGTCAAAGTATTTATCCATTTTTGATTCCTCAGGTTTGGTCTGAAGTAATCATGACAGATTGGTCTCGCTGGCTAATAACCTGAATGAAAGATTTTTAAAAATAATTTTGCAGCACTGCTAAAGGCAGTTTATATATGCAGGATTCAATTTTACTGAGAAATATTTTCGGAATTATCTGTTTACAAATACCAAAAAAAAACCAATGAGGTCTTAATTACATCCTTAATGGGCATGGTTATTTTACATCCTTATGAGTAGCAATGCTTATGTGTTAATTTAAAAAGGCACTGTTGCAAAGTTAGCGATGAGGCAGCCTTTTGTCTTATTCAAAGGCCTTACATTTCAAAAACTCTGCTTACCAGGCGCANCTCTCAGCCCGGTACACACCAGAAAATTATTGATATGGCCATGAATGGCGTCGGATGTCGCGCCAGTGCACGCATTATGGGCGTTGGCCTCAACACGATTTTACGACACTTAAAAAACTCAGGCCGCAGTCGGTAAACTCACGCATACAACCGGGCAGTGACGTCATTGTTTGCGCGGAAATGGACGAACAGTGGGGTTACGTCGGCGCTAAATCACGCCAGCGCTGGTTGTTTTACGCGTATGACAGGATACGGAGGACGGTTGTTGCACACGTCTTCGGTGAACGTACTATGGCCACGCTGGAGCATCTTCTGAGCCTGCCGTCGGACTTTCAGGGCGCGTGGTTCCTTTTAAACACCAGCTCTGTATCTCTTTTAAAGATCCTTTAATAAATCCTGTAAACACATAACCTGTTCATCGCCTGCCCTGTGGACAGGCTGCGGAGAATGCCCGCCCTTGCAGCGACCTGACGGTCGCGCCGGTTCGGCAACATCAGAGAGAGCTCCCATCGCTTCGCGACGGGCCCCGACCGGAGAACCAAATTAGTTACAGCATTCATAATGAGATTCATCATAAAACCGGCGCCGGTTTGCCCGCCAGGAGCCCCTCCCCACCACTGAAAAGCGCCGCCGCCCCCGGCCGAAGGCCGGGGAACACCATCGCTTTAGAATGGCGGATGTTGTAACTAGATCTTGTCATTGCTGTGGGTGGTGTTGCTTTTCGTTCTGGCGTACACGCTCGTAAGCGGCCCTAACGGCCCGCTAACGCGGAGATACGCCCCGACTGCGGCTATCGCCTTGTCGTGACCACTCCGACCGCGCACAGCAGCTTCTGTATCGTTTTTAGCGGGTTTGTTCTGGGCTTAGCAGTGTGGGGGATTATTACGGCTGAAGCCGTAATGCTTTTTTCGTCCTCGCTTCGCTGCGGGGGTCTCCGGCGCATGGCGCCTCCCATGCGCTGACGCGCATCAAAAACCCGTCCCCTGCGCCACTTGTGTCTGACGCACGCGAGAGTCCGCTGCGGCAAAAAAACAAGAAGAGAGCTAGACGAAGGTCGCTCAGCTCCCCGTAATTTTTTATATACTCACCACGGGGACATTAGATCTGCTTTTGCCAAAAAAACGGCTAGTTTTTTCTGGATTTACCCAAACCAAAGGCACCGGCATTCACTATAAACGAGGCCTTTCTGATCGGCGTATCGATATCAAATATGGGGTTTTCAGCACGCCTTCTTTCAAAGTACTTATTTCTCTCCGATTCATTTTTAAAAGCGCTACCTGTCCTTGCAATCCTCTCCTGAATAAGCATCTTTTCATGCTCAGCCTTTTTGGTTGAGTTGGCCTTAGCGAGATTCTTTTCAAGGGATTTCGTATGCTTTTTTATATGCTTTCTCAACCTAGCTTTATGGCCAAATGAGAGTTTACATATCGGACAAGTGAATAATTCTTCCATAAGCTTCATGAGTGTAAGGGGAAGGTTATATTTACCATAGCATTCCTTGTCCGAACTGCCATGCGATGGTCCACCGGGGCAATGAGGCAAAGCCGTTGTCTGTGGAAGCACTACGCGGCATGATGAGCGTCGCCAGTTGCACACCGGCAAAGACGTGAAACACTTTTAACCGGAGCCAGTCATGCGCGTTGCCGAAAGCATCATCCTCGATGCCCTCACTCGCGGAGGATGCATCAAAACCTTTTACCGCATATCCTCACGGCAGGCTGCTGAATCGGCCACGCGGATACCTGAGGGGTATATTCTGGAGTCGCCCGGCGAGCGGGAAGATATTGTGCTCTCGCGCGCGGACTTTCATGCGCTGGAGAAGCTGCTGGAGCAGAAGGAAACCTGGGAGCAGGTGGTCGGTGTGACCTGTTTTGGTGGGGCAACATGGCAGCTGAGACCGACTGTACAGAGCTGAACAACTGAGATTTAAGACCTGGGAATCAGTAAGACTGAAGGGAGGTATCTGTTATGACGCTGACAGAAAAAACAGGCCATCTGGCATGGTGTGCACTGGTCGCGCTGGCACTGGCCAGACAGGAGCAGGGAGAACTCTCTCCCGCACAGGAAAATCTCTTTCTCACCCGCTGGCTCGCGGCAGCACTGAAGCAACGGCGATTCTCGCGCGATGTGGCACAGGATATCGGGTGGTTACTGAATCAGGGGCGTTTGCTGGGTGTGAGAGCTAAGCTGGCCGACAAACTGGGCTATGTCTGGCGCTCCTGCAGCGGCGAGTTGACTGAACAGAACGACATGTTCCGCCTGACGTATGCGCTGGAAACAGCGAAAGACATGGGCTGGAATTACCGCGTAATGAGCGACAGAGAATGGGCCGGACGATATGCTTTGGTACTCAATCCTGGAGTAAACGGTGTTTATCTCTTACGGACAAACCTTGATGCCGCTTTTGACGACAATGGCCAACAGACAAATCCGCTGACAGTACGTCTGACAGGGAACGTAACTGGGATAATGAAACTGTTAAATCGCTGTGGCTGGCAGGCTGAGCCTGAGTCTGATGCCTCCCTGCCCCACCAGTTTTCACTGATGGCCCGGCAGGGAGTGCCAGGAAAGGGGGATTAGTGGCGGATTTGTGCCAGGTCATCTTCAGTCAGACCGGTCATTTTCATGACAGTATTGCGGTCAATGCCGTTCTGCAGCATGGTACGGGCAATTTTCGGCACTGTTGCAAAGTTAGCGATGAGGCAGCCTTTTGTCTTATTCAAAGGCCTTACATTTCAAAAACTCTGCTTACCAGGCGCATTTCGCCCAGGGGATCACCATAATAAAATGCTGAGGCCTGGCCTTTGCGTAGTGCACGCATCACCTCAATACCTTTGATGGTGGCGTAAGCCGTCTTCATGGATTTAAATCCCAGCGTGGCGCCGATTATCCGTTTCAGTTTGCCATGATCGCATTCAATCACGTTGTTCCGGTACTTAATCTGTCGGTGTTCAACGTCAGACGGGCACCGGCCTTCGCGTTTGAGCAGAGCAAGCGCGCGACCATAGGCGGGCGCTTTATCCGTGTTGATGAATCGCGGGATCTGCCACTTCTTCACGTTGTTGAGGATTTTACCCAGAAACCGGTATGCAGCTTTGCTGTTACGACGGGAGGAGAGATAAAAATCGACAGTGCGGCCCCGGCTGTCGACGGCCCGGTACAGATACGCCCAGCGGCCATTGACCTTCACGTAGGTTTCATCCATGTGCCACGGGCAAAGATCGGAAGGGTTACGCCAGTACCAGCGCAGCCGTTTTTCCATTTCAGGCGCATAACGCTGAACCCAGCGGTAAATCGTGGAGTGATCGACATTCACTCCGCGTTCAGCCAGCATCTCCTGCAGCTCACGGTAACTGATGCCGTATTTGCAGTACCAGCGTACGGCCCACAGAATGATGTCACGCTGAAAATGCCGGCCTTTGAATGGGTTCATGTGCAGCTCCATCAGCAAAAGGGGATGATAAGTTTATCACCACCGACTATTTGCAACAGTGCCCAACCGGATATGTTCGCGGCACCGGCAGCCAGAAAGCCACGTCAATCAACCAAGAGAAAAGCGATATGAGCCAATTCAATTCTTTGGAAATGTGCGCAGGGGCAGGGGGCCAGGCGCTCGGCCTGGAAATGGCTGGCTTCGATCATGCGGCCCTGGTCGAACTGGAACCGGCAGCATGTGCAACGCTGCGGCTCAACCGCCCGGCCTGGAACGTCATTGAGGAAGACTTACGCCGCTTCGATGGCCGCCCCTACCAGGGCATTGACCTGGTGGCCGGCGGCGTGCCGTGCCCGCCGTTCTCCAAGGCTGGAAAGCAGCTCGCCCGAGTTCGACACCAAATGCTGTAAGTGATTGATTTGACTAGGGTGACCTTATCAACGTGCCACTACAGAAGGGGTTATTTGGGGTCGAAACTGGGTTTTTGAGCCTTCAAAGCGGTCGGATCGTAGGTGACGGAGGATATTTCTGCGGCAGCGCGTCGTTGCCGCAGAGTTATTACATTGAGTGTAGCGCAACGACGCGGCCATTGCGCCACAAATAAACTTCAAAGTTGCCACTACAAAACCTTCGCGCAGGCGCACGTAAGTTGTTGATTCATATGAAGAAGTCTTCGCAAAAACCGAAAAATTGACGTTTTGGTGTCGAACTCGGGGGGTCAGTTTTCAGTCGGCAGAACAGCCTCTACTGGGTCAGTTTTCGGTCAGCGGCAACACACTTGATTTGCTGGTGCTTTCAAACAACGGTGTTGTTTTTTTAACAGCCGAACTGGAAAGGGAGGCTGAGCTGCTCAGTGATCACTTTATCCGTTGGCTGATTTACGCCGGCATGTTCGCTACAGGCACTGAACGACAACGCAGATGGTATGATCTGTGCGTTCTGACTCGTCAAGGATCGGCCAATGGATCGTTTGTCTAATTTGCTCTCGCGGTTCGGCGTGCGGGCCAATCTGTTCTATGACGGCGACCTATGCGGCTCTGCATCTTACGATGGCGCCGAGCGGCGAGGTTATATCCATCTGCTTCAGGCCGGCAGCGTGACGTTGCTTGGTCCCGATCGCAAGGATTTGCAGCTCACTCGCCCTAGCTTGATTTTTATGCCACGCCCCGCCAAGCATCAATTGTTTGCGGGTGAGTCCGATGGCGCAAAGTTGTTGTGTGCTTCCATGGAGTTTGAGGGCGGAATTGATAATCCTTTGTCGGCTTCATTACCGGACTGTTTGGTGCTCGCACTCGATGATCTGCCCATGCTGGCAGACACGTTGGAGTGGATGTTTGCCGAGGCGGCAAATGTGCATTGTGGAAGGGAAGCCGCGCTTGAGCGCTTATTTGAGCTCCTAATCATTCTGTTGCTCCGTTACCTGCTCGATCATCACCAGTTGCGCACCGGAATGATGGCTGGACTGGCCGACATGCGGCTTGCCCGATCGCTTTTACAGATGCACAACTCCCCGGAACATGCCTGGTCAATAGCAGAGCTGGCCAGTGAGTCAAATATGTCACGCGCTGCGTATGCCGTGCATTTCAAGAGAGTCATCGGACAGACGCCTGCTGATTATTTGTTGAGTTGGCGAGTTAGCCTGGCTCAGAAGCTGATGCGAGAAGGGCGCTCGATTACGCTGATTGCAGCTCAAGTCGGCTACGAAAGTCCTTCGGCGCTGTCTCGCGCATTTAGACGCAAGACGGGGTTGAGCCCTCGTGACTGGTTGAAAGATCTGGCGGGGGAAAATGATGGCAAAAAGGCCTAAGGCATTACTGCCTTAAGCCATTGAAAAAATTATGCATTAATTTTACGTTTTTCCAGTTCAACCAGCGAATGGCCTGCCACAAATATCGAAACAGCAAGCAACCCTAAGTCTTTAAGCAGAAACTGACCTGGCGCAACGGAAATCGCCGGAAACCCTAAACTAGGCTCAATGACGCCCGGAGTGGAAAACATAAAGCTAAGGGTTGTGAAGAACAGGCCTGCAGACAGAGCGCCTCCTACCACGGATAGTTTGGGCGACAGCATGCGGCCTGCGATCAGAGTGCCGATCGAAATCTCTAGTATGCCGAGCAGGCTGGAGAACATGTCGACCGAAAAAATGCTATACACCCATCCCAAAAGCGGGCTGTTGCTCACCAGTGGAACCAGGCCCTCGGCCTCGTAGTGGGTAAATTTCATGCCGCCGAACCAGAAGTAAATAATAGCGAGAGCCAAGTACGCGCCATAGATACCTAGCCCCATAGTTTTGGTTCCAAGCGTTAAGTGGGCCTGTACGCTGGACTTCGAGTTTTCAATGCCTATGGTTTTCATGTCTGAGCTTCCAGTAGTGAGTGAGAGTGTGTTGGCTGCCGAACGCCGTATGCGTTGGCGATGAGATGATTATAGCTGGCATCTCTAATCAAGAGGCATCAGAAAGTATTGATTTCAGTGCAGATCGTCTTGGGCGGTGCAATTCGCGATGAAGGGATCGCCGTGGAGAGCGATGAGTGCACTATTTCGATAAAGGAGTCGTTTTACATAGGTCGATGAAGCGCGTTGCGGCATCGCCTACTGTCATTTCTCAAATCTGACTATGGGGCTTGGGGCGAAGGGCGGCACTGACTAGGCTTAGAACAGCTACCAACTAGCCGCGCGGCCGCGATGCACAAAGAATGGTAACTGAGCCGTGAGTGCGGTGGGCGCCCGCATTTATTTCCAAACCCTACAGATACATCGATCTTCGACTTCAACCGGGCAGATAGCTGTTGCAGCAAGCCTATCAATCGACTTTGACGTGTTAAAGAGGATAGGTTTTCCAGGGTTGGGGAACAGCATGCCCTGCAGAACGACACACGTCACTTTTGTTAAATTAATAAGCTAGCTACCTATTGGGCATAACCTTGCAATTTGCTTCAATTTACGCACATGCACTTGCGACCTCAAAATGCAACGTAAGCCCCGAATATCTCCATTATTGTCGCCGCCAGCCTTAGTTACAGCTGCTATGATGAATGAGATCGAAAACTGAAATCCCCCACTAGAATTGTTGACTGGAGTCAAAATGAATAAAAAGCGGCCGGTTAATCTTGATATTCGAACCATTCAGCTTCCTCTCACGGCGCTTACATCGATTCTGCACCGGATTTCAGGAATTATGCTCTTTATTTTTCTGGGACTGATACTGTATATGCTGAGCAAATCGTTGGAGTCAGAAAAGGGTTTTAATGAAGTCAAGGAGATTTTTTCTTCACCTTTCGGCAAAGTTAGTTTCTGGTTGGTATACTCTTCATTTATTTATCATCTCGTAGCCGGAATTCGACACCTAGTTATGGATGTGGGTGTTGGTCATACTTTGAAAGGCAGCAATCGCGCCTCTACTATTGTTTTAGTAGTGTCGGGTGTTTTAATGGTTGCTGGCGCCGTATGGATTTGGTAGCTGTGGAGTCGTAATGCGTATTTACAAGGACTAAAAGCGTCCTTTAAAGCTAACTTACGAAAGTATTTATAATCGACGGTTCACGCTTAAACGGTTGAATCCTTTCGGGCTTCCGAATAGCTGTTAGCTGAAAGCTATCATGAGCTAAGTTTTCTGTGCATCATCAAATGTGTTAATGGGAGCGCCATAGTACTAGGTACAAATATGGCTCTAGGACAATGTTAGATGTTTTGGATTTTGAGGCGGATCGCTCTTATCGAAGATCGTCTAATTCGCTCTGAAGCGCAGGTTTTTTGAAACTATCACCTGGTTGGCACACTGTGCGAATCAACATCAGATATGAGAAAGCCAATCAGGTGAACACTACCCTCGAGGGCTCATCTGTCCAGTTAAAGCCTCGAGTCTTTCTGGGTGCGCAAAAGACAAGAAGGTTATATGGGAAAATTATGAGGCCTGGATACCATGCGTCATGGGCGTGCCGATGCTGTGAGTGACAGAGCGAGAAGCAAGTGAAAGTCCCTGAAGTAGGGGCGGGATGCGCCCGAGTGGCATTTTTTGTCTTAAGGTAGATCGCGTAGCTGTTCTTCAGAATAATCTTCAGAGCGTTGACGACAGCCATCGCTGTGCATTCCTCAAGAATAGAATGTGTCGGAAGGGTGGCGTCATTGGTGTTAGTCATCGCTTAGGATTTCTCAATCTGGCTTACACGGGCGCCTGTACCGATATCCCCGCGGATGGCGACGTATCGATGTTGAATTCCTCGCCAGACGAAGTGCAATGAGCTGCGGCTATAGGCTTGCGCAGCCTTAGATAGCCGGCCGTCGCAGGCGCGCCGGTTGGCCGGGATCTTCTTCTGCCCGTCAGGTGTCCGGTCGGAACTCCAGCACGAACGCTACGACCTTTTCGGCGGACATTTCGCACGGCTTCAACAATGTCCTATCTGATGTAACGCGGAAGAGGTTGAAGCTGACAATGTCAGTCCCGTCCAACTCCCTGGCGAACAGACTGTTGCGACGTCCGTCCCCAGATCGCCGGACGATCAAGCTGAAACGCCGGCCTTCATAAGTCCCTTCTCTGTATCCCTCCGCAAGCTTCGCGAAAGCGGCATCGAACTCGGAATGCTCCATGTCATCCATCCTTATTGATAGAACAGAGGCGCGGCGGGTGCGAGACCGCCAGTGCCGGGTCGCGCTAAGGTGCCGGGCAGATTCCTGCAGCCGACGAGGCCCGGGGTGGGCAGGATAATTGAGATGTCGGCGCCCGCATGGCTATCAGCGAAGTCGTCCGTCCAGTCTGCTAGGCAACGTCCACGCCTTTCCAGAAAGCGATGTAATCCCGGATACCCTCGGCATCCGGAGTGGGGGCGGGATAGGTCCAAGCGGCGTTCACGTTGAGCGCGTCACCCGCGCGAACATGAAAGAAGCGCGCGGCGCCTTTGATCGGACAGACAGATGTGTGCGGGCTCATCTCAAGCAGGCTCAGGTCGACTCCTGACGGTGGGAAGTAGTGATTTCCCTCGACGATGACTGTTTCGTCGCTTGTGGCGATAGTAGTGTCTTTCCAGATGGCTGAGACCAACGGACTCTCCTTTTGTATTCATCAACCGGCGAAGGCTCGCGGGCTGGCTGCCCCAAGCCGCACCTCCTCAGGTGGCAGGCGGGTTGCGCCCGAGAAGTTTGTCGAGCTCGCCTCTGACATCGAGCGCGAATAGCTCATCGGAGCCACCGATAAGGGTGCCATTGATGAAGATCTGCGGCACGGAGCTTCGCCCCGACGCTTCCGCCATGGCCTGCCGGTGAGCCGGATCCGCCTCAATATCGAGCTCCTTCCATCGCACGCCCTTTTCCTTGAGGAGCGCCTTCGCTCGGCGGCAGAACGGGCACCAATTCGTGGTGTACAGCAATACATCAGTTGTCATATTGCATCTCCGGCAGTTGCACGCGGATCGCTGTCATGGCGTTGATCTCCAATTCGCGGCGTTCAAAGATGGCGACTGCACCTTGGCCGACATCGGAGCAGATGCTGACGATTGGCCGCTATCCAGGCGACATGGCCCAAAGTGCTTTCACCGCCAGGCAGAGGCCGCACGCGCCTCCTGTAGCGCCGAGCCGATGCTCTAAGGTAACCGAGCCTCGATTGGGACGGAAGCGGTCCCGCTCGAATCGCCCATCATGCTGGTCGAGCATATCAGGACGACGGATAGTGCAGGAACTTTCAAATTGAGCTTGATGTCGAGCCAGGTATCGCGAGCGAAGGCGTTCTAGAGGCCGGGGGGTACGAAGACTGTGTTCGGCAAAACGGTTCACGTTGATCGCCAAAGCTTCCCAGGGCGCACGTCTACGATCGGCGCGACGTGAGATAGCTCGCGCCGCTAGCCCCCGTAGCGCTCCGTCTTGATGATGGAGGCGTCCAAGCCCGCCAGCAGCGCGCTATCGGTTGCGATGTTGACGAATCCGTTAGACCCGCAGACGAACACTTGCGTCGGCTTTCCCTGAAGCCTGGTTAGAATTTCTTGGACCATCATGCCGTCGATCCGTCGCGCAAAGTCCGATGCGCGAACCGGTTTCTCGCGCGTAATCGCGAGCGCCAGGACGAACGCCGGATCGCTGATTTCGATGCAATGAAGTTCTTCTGAGAAGAGAACGTCCTCGGCGGTTCGTGCGGACAGGAGCAACGCTGTCGGAACGGCTTGGGCCAATGCGCGGCGCTGCCGGATCATTGCCATCAACGGCACGAGGCCGGAGCCTCCCCCGATCAACAGAACCGGATCTATGGCAGGCTCAGGCCAAAGGAAATGGCCACCGAGCGGACCGCGAACTTCGATTTCGTCACCAATCGCCGCGATGTCGTGAAAAAACGGCGAAACTTCGGCATCCGGCATGCGCTCGATAGCTATCTCGACGATCGGGGTCGAAACTGCCGATGACGCGATCGAGTAGCTGCGCATTGCACTGTAGCCGTCGGGCGCGGTCAGCCGGATATCGACGTGCTGACCTGCGGTGTGCGCGAACGGCTTGCTCAACCGAAGGAAGAAGCTCTTGATACTCGGTGTTTGCTGGATGATGTCGTCGATCACGCATGATTGCCACGAACGGACTTGCGCTTCGTTTTCAGTCATGGGTGTATCGTTGTTCGCGCCACGGATCGCCGTAGATGTGATAGCCGTGCAGCTCCCAAAAGCCGGCCTCGTCACGCGTCGTGAATTGCAGCGCATTCACCCATTTGGCGGATTTCCAGAAGTAAAGGTGCGGCACTAGAAGACGCGCCGGCCCCCCATGATCGCGGGAAAGTGGCTTGCCCGCATAACTGAGGGCGACCATCGCTTTCCCGGAAAGCAGATCCGTCAGAGGGACGTTTGTCGAATAATTATCGTAGCAGTGCGCCAAGACGAAATCGGTAGGCCGATCAAGCTCTGCATCTGCAAGGATGTCTTCAATGAGTACACCCTCCCAAACGGTATCCAGTTTGGACCAAGAGGTGACGCAGTGAATATCCTTTGTCACCTGGGTCTTTGGTAGAGTGTTGAATTCGCCCCAATTCCACGTTTTGACGGGCTTCGGACCAATTTTGACTGTGAATTTCCAGTCGGAGGGCTCTACCCTCGGCGTAGGGCCGGCCGACAGAACAGGGAAATCCTCCACCAGATGCTGACCTGGCGGAATCCGATCGGACTGGTCGCCTGAACCGCGACCGGTGAAACCTCTGGTGACCATAGTGACCCCTCTTGCTCGATACGGCAGACCGAAGCCGGCCTTCATTTCAGTACTCTGCGTAAAGCATTTGCCCGCACATCCGCCGAATAAGCCAATCGACTAAAAATCAGATACAGATGCTCTATCATCGTAAAAAATCGCGTATCGAACATAGCGTCAGGCCAGCATGATTCCCAATACCCAATGGCTATAGGGTAGATAACCCCAAGGCTGCGTACGCTGATCTGCGGTATGCGGAGCGGAAGTTGCAGGTTCGCTCTCAAACGGATGGGCAGCGTGCAAAGCTCAAGGCTCACCAGCGCATGGTTGCCCAGTTCGCGCTCGCCGGCAGCTTGAGTATATTAAGGACGAAATGTCGATCTGATCTATTCTGGCTTCAGGAAATAGGGAAAATAAGGTCGGACGTTCGCGCACCGTCGCGACGCGCGATCATCCACTAAGCTTCTGTATCGGGGTTGGAGGATCAGATGAACGAGATCGAACGACAAGCGCCTGAGCTGCGGGTGCAAAAATGGATTGGCAAAGATGGGGAAAGTATCGCGCCGTTCAAACTGTCAGATATCGGGCCCGGCCCGAAAATCTTGTTTGCCTTCCAGCATTGGTGCCAAGGTTGCCATTTGCATGGGTTTCCGACGCTACAAAAGTTGCATGCAGCGTTGAGCTCAAAAGACGTGGGGTTCGCAGTGATCCAGACCGTCTTCGAAGGAACGCATGAGAATACCTTCGAGAAGTTGCGCGTGAACCAGCTCAAGTATGAGCTTCCTATCGTTTTCGGTCACGACGAGCAACCGACCGGCTCGCCGTTTCCAACCTTCATGGAAGACTACCGCACACGAGGAACTCCGTGGTTTACGGTTATCGACGCTGGCGGTAGCATTGTTTTCTCGGACTTCCATCTCGACGCGGAGCGACTAGTGAAGCAACTTGAGCAAGGTTAATCGTTGGAAGGTGGGCAATCATCCTGATTGCCACCCATCCCCTGATGCCCACTACAGGCGTTGCGCGCTGTAACTCTGTTGATCAGCGTGCGAAAACCCGGATCCGGATAGGAGGAGCGTCAACGATTGAATCAATCCGTTGGGAGAGGGCGGCTCCGCTCCGTCAGCTCGGCAATAGATAACCCATTCTCGCCGAGCAACTCTCTGATCCGATCGACGATATGAGCCCCTAGCGCCGCTGTCTTGGTCCCCCCCACAGATTCCCAAGATGCGAGTTCACACGCCGATACCTCGTGGTCAGCGCCGAAGTGCTTCTGTCGGTATGTCACCGCCGCCCTTCAATGATAAAGGCGCGGTAACGGGAACCGGCAAAGCGTTGAGCAGCGATGGTTTGGTAGGCGGGACTGTCATACCAGTCGCGAGCGGCCTGCATCGTCGGGAAACGCAAGATTACGGCCCCTTCGATGGGCGGCCCCTCCAAATGCTGGATCGCGCCATAAGCGGCGAGAAAGGTAACGTCGTGACCATCGAACGATGGTCCGACGCCTGCAGAATAGGTTGCGAGTGCATGTGGGTCGCTGGTTTCTTCCCGCGTAAAGACGACGAACGCTTCCATCATTAGGCCTCTCAAAGGTTGGATCTGTTGGCCATTACCACCGGTGATGGCCTCACAGTCGTCAGGCTGGCAACTGGAACCCGATTTTCATGAGTGCCTCGACGCACGCATCCTGATCCTGCTGATAGTTGCCTCCGGAGATGCCTATGCCGCCGATCAACTTCCCATCCTCCAGAATCGGATAACCGCCGCCGACAGCGACCATCCGAGGGCGATAGGCTAGCGGCGCCACTTTTGGATCGTTGGTCACATAGTCGTTCCAGACATGGGTCGGGAACCCAAACGAGGCGGAACTCCAGGCCTTGTCGATGGCAACATCGACGGTAAGGAACGGCGCATCGTCGGTGCGCTCGAACGCGCGCAGGTTACCGGTGGCGTCGACGACGGCGACGGCAGCCGGGATGCCGATGGCACGGGCCGCAGCGAGCGCCGCGTCGATGAGGGCGACTGCGGTTTCGCGGTTGATCGAGGCGGTGGCAATAGATTTGGTCATGGGATTCTCATCGCTGGGGCATAACCCGTTCGGCTTTTTGAGGTTGGACAAGATGTTTGGCGATCGCGGTCGTTAGAAGCCTTCGAGGACGATCTTGCCTTTAGCCGCGCCACTTTCGATCAGTGCATGCACCGTCTTCAGATTGGCGGCATTGATCGGCGACAGTCGCCGGGTCAGCGTCGTGCGGATTTTGCCGTCGTCAACCAGCGCTGCCATCGCATCCAGAATCTCGCCCTGCTCATTCATGTCGGGCGTGCCGTAGATCGACCGCGTGAACATCAGCTCGTGGTGGATCGACACCGCCTTGCGCTTGAAAACCATGATATCGAATGCCTTGGGATCGTCGATCAGTCCGAACCGTCCTTGTGGGGCGATCAGTTCGGCGATGTCGGCGACATGTTGCTCGGTATGTGTGGTCGAAAAGACGAAAGCGGGAGCACCGATGCCGAGTTCGGCGATCTGTGGCGCGAGCGGACGAGAATGGTCGATGACGTGGTGAGCTCCAAGCCCTCTTACCCACTCTTGGGTTTCCGGTCGAGAGGCTGTGGCGATGACGGTGAGGTCCGTGCGCTGTCGCGCGATCTGGACGGCGATCGACCCAACCCCGCCCGCGCCACCGATGATGAGGATCGCCTCCGCCGCACCGGGTACGGGCTTCGCCACGTCCAGGCGGTCGAACATCGCCTCCCAGGCCGTCAACGTCGTCAGCGGCAGCGCCGCCGCTTCCGCCCAGGAGAGCGACGCAGGTTTGTGACCGACAATCCGGGCGTCGACGAGATGGAACTCCGCATTGGTACCGGGCCGTGTGATCGATCCGGCATAATAGACCTCGTCGCCTAACTCGAACTGCGTGACGTCGGGGCCGACCTCGCGCACAATCCCGGCGGCATCCCATCCCAGCACCTTCCAATCGCCATCTGCCGGCGGCGTGCTGTTGCGGACCTTGTAGTCGACCGGGTTGACCGAGACGGCCTTCACCTCAACCAGGATATCGTATCCTGCAGCGACAGGCCGAGGCAGATTGATGTCGACCAGCGCGGCATCCGCGGCGATGGGTCCCGGAACCTTGTAACCAATGGCTTTCATAAATGTCTCCAGCTTGCTTGATCGGATGACGCGAATGCTCGTTAGTCAACTTCTTCTACATTGAGGTCCCGACTCTTGAACTGGGTCGCGGTAGCAGATTTCATCGAACACGTCGATCAACAGGCCCTTATGCTCGGTCGCCGGATCGGTGATCGCGTAGAGGGTGGAGGCGTTATCGCCATCATCACCGCTTCCGAGGCGAAACGCCGCGTCGACGCAGATGCCGCACGGACCGATGGTTGATCCTGGCTCGAGATCGACGAGATTGCTGTCCTTGACGCGCTATTCGCGGTCTTAGCCCTTGGCGATGAAGGACTGAACTGCTTGTAGAGCGTCGGTCAGCTGCTATGTCATGGACGCACCTTCATCTTGAGTTGGATTGGACAAGCTTCCGTATAAGGCCCGCTGTAACCGTCAGATGACGGCGAAGAAAACGATGGGCAGTATTCACAGCCACTTAGCCTTCTTGAAGCGCACAAATAGGAAAACGCACGATATCGCTATCACTCCGAGCACGACAAAGTATCCGTAGGCCGTGTCCAGCTCCGGCATGTGCTTAAAGTTCATGCCGTATATTCCAGCGATCGCCGTCGGGACTGCCAGTATTGCCGCCCAAGCCGCCAGCTGGCGGGTGATCACCCCCGTCCTTTGCGCTTCAAGAAGGCTGCTGGCCTCAAAGACCGTGGACAGGACAAGCAGGAGGCCGTCGACCATGGACTGCACGCGGTGGACATGGTCCGCGACGTCGTGGAAATATGGTGTCATTTCGGCGCTGATGCAGGGAAAGTGGCCGCGAACGAGCTTTCGCACCAGCTCGGCCATAGCCCCGAGCGTGCGCTGGAACCGCGTGAGTTCGGACCTTAGTTCGAAGATTCGCGCCACCTCTTCTGGCCCGAGGAAATCGTGCAGCGACCGTCGCTCCATCGCCAGGACGTCGTCCTCGATCATTTCGAAGATGGGCAGATACTGGTCGACCACGCGATGCAAGATCGCGTGCAGCACATAGTCGACACCCTTGCCGAACTGCGTCGGCGATGCCTCGAGTTGCTCCCGAAGTTTGCCCAGCGCTCCGGCATTGCCGTGCCGCACGGTGATAAGGTGATTGTGACCGGTGAAGATCGCCATCTTGCCGTAGCTGATCCGGTCGCCGACCAGCTCGGCGGTCTGCGCGACGACGTACAACTCATCGTTGTAGACCTCGAGCTTGGGCGGGCACAGCGGGTGCATCGCGTTGTCGATCGCCAACGGATGAAGATTATATGTCCTTTGGATCGCGAGTAGTTCCTCGGGGGTGGGTTCGCTAAGCGCGATCCAGCAGAAGCCCGAGCGACTCTCGCCCAACTTGACGTGCTCATCGAGCGCGATTTCGCGAACTCGCTTGCCTTCGTTGTAATAATAGGCGGCGATGATGCTCATGCTGGCCTCGCGGGAATGTGGAGGCCACGCTGGACGGCCGGTCGAGCCAGCCCGCGTCCAAGCCATGCGCGGACGTTCGAAAAGCTGCTGAGGCCAAGGATGTCACCCGCAGCGTAGAATTCCACCAGCGCATTCACCCAGCCGAGCGTCGCGATGTCCGCGATCGAATAGTCGTCGACGATCCAGTCGCGGCCTTCCAGCCGGCGATCCAGAATCCCCAGCAGACGCGTGGATTCGTCGATAAAGCGCTGTTGCGGCCGCTTGTCCTCATAGTCCTTGCCGCCAAATCGCAGGAAGAAGCCGAGCTGACCGAACATCGGCCCGATGGCCGACATCTGAAAGAACACCCACGCTAGGGTCTCGTAACGCTGGCCTGGTTCGGTGGAGATGAACTGACCCGTCTTGTCGGCCAGATAGAGGAGGATCGCACCGGATTCCCATAAGGCGATGGGTCTACCGTCAGGGCCAGCCGGATCGATGATCGCCGGTATGCGTCCGTTCGGGTTCAGCGACACGAACGCCGGATCCTTCGACTCGTTGTTCGAGATGTCGATCAGGTGGGGCTCGTACGCCAGGCCAGTCTCCTCAAGCATGATCGAGACCTTGACGCCATTGGGCGTAGGGGCTGCGTAGAGTTGCAGGCGATCGGGATGAGATGCCGGCCAGCGCTGCGTGATCGGAAAGGACGAGAGGTCTGGCATAAATCTGCGATCCTGGTGTTGCGATGGCGACTGACTGGAACGAGCCGTCACTCTGAAGTAGGGTTCGATGACCGCGTCGCTGAACGACGCGGTCACGAAGATTGCGGACCGGATCGGCGCAGTGGCAACGGCAGTGAAGCCTATTCCGCCGCGGTCCCGGCCGCTGGCTGTACGTCGTCAACCTTTTGGCGCTTCGGAAGCACCCAGCCGGGACGGACGAAGTGGCAGGTGTAGCCGCCCGGGCGCTTCTCCAGATAATCCTGGTGATCGGGCTCGGCCTCCCAGAACTCGCCGACCGGCTGGACCTCGGTCACCACTTTGCCATCCCACAGCCCCGAGGCATCCACATCGGCGATCGTATCCTCGGCGACGCGCTTCTGCTCCTCGTCGACATAATAGATGCCCGACCGGTAGGAGAGCCCACGATCATTGCCCTGGCGGTTCAGCGTCGTCGGATCGTGGATCTGGAAGAAGAATTCCAGGATGTTCCGGTAGCTCGTCACTGTCGGGTCGAAGACAATCTCGATCCCCTCGGCATGCGTGCCGTGATTACGATACGTGGCGTTCGGAATATCGCCGCCCGTGTAACCCACACGGGTCGAGATGATGCCGGGCCGCTTGCGGATCAGATCCTGCATGCCCCAGAAACATCCTCCTGCGAGAACAGCGCGCTGATGCATGTTAAGCCTCCTCTACTTGATCGAGATATTCACCGTATCCCTCGGACTCCATCTCGTCGCGCGGGATGAAGCGAAGGGACGCTGAGTTGATGCAGTACCGCAGACCGCCGCGGTCGGAAGGACCATCGGGGAACACATGGCCGAGATGACTGTCTGCGTGTACTGACCTGACCTCCGTCCGGACCATGCCGTGTGCGCTGTCCCGCACCTCGTTCACGTTTGCCGAAACGATCGGCTTGGTGAAGCTGGGCCAGCCAGTACCCGAATCGAACTTGTCCGTCGAAGCGAACAGTGGCTCTCCCGACACTATGTCGACGTAGATGCCAGGCTCCTTGTTGTCGTTGTACTCGCCCGTGAAGGGCCTTTCGGTGCCCGCCTCCTGGGTAATTCGGTGTTGCTCGGGAGTCAGGTGGTCGATTGCTGTCTGTGACTTTTCAAACTTCATTACAGTCTCCAATACTTATCTAGAGGGCCAGGCACGCTACCGCTAATTTTTTATGTCTCCTGATTTGCTCCTACAATGGTAGTGGGATGGCAAACGAGGTTTTACTAAGTGTTGGAAAATTAGAGATTTAAATTTCGCGTCTATTAGTTCTAGCGCAACTGAGTGGTTAAGCAAGTACGTAATCAGTAAATATTAAAAAAATAACACAAAAGCACGATTATATAATACAGTGTCAGTGTTTTATGATAGGCGGTTGCAGGGGCTGAGTGCAACACGGTTATTGAATTGAAGCAGGCGCAGCATGATGCATTCCTACCACCTCTGTCATGACTTCAATCGGGCACTTCCAGTTGAAGCGTTTGCGCGGGCGAATGTTCATCAGGTAAGCGATCTCATCCAGCTGCTCCTGGCTGTGTACCGACAGATCTGTGCCCTTGGGCAGGAACTGGCGAATCAAGCCGTTGATGTTCTCGTTACTGCCTCGCTGCCAAGGGCTATGCGGGTCGCAGAAGTAAATGGCTACACCAGTGTTTTGCGTGATCTCGGCGTGCTTGGCCATCTCCCGGCCCTGGTCGTAAGTCATGCTCTTGCGCACCGCCAACGGCATCCGATTAAGCGCTGCACTGAAGCCCTCCATCGCCGACGTGGCCGTCGCGTCGCGCATCTTCACCAGCATCAAGTAGCCGCTGGTCCGTTCAACCAATGTACCGACAGACGATGCATTGGGTCTGCTCAATGTAGAGCCCCTAAAACCGAAAAGTGCGCCAGTTGACCTTGTGAGCAACCAGTTTGGGGATATCGTGGCGTTTTTTGAACAACACGGTAGAGCCCCCCAAAACTCGACCTGTGCCGATATGCCCGAGAAGCGTCTTGCAAGGCGCTTGCAGGCGATACGCACGGATCCAAAGCAATGCAGTGCCCTTTCAGGTCAGGATATCCATGGTCTGCTGGTAGGCATAGAAGTAGTGGGGATGGTTGCCGAGGAGCATGAGCAATATCCTGCCAGGGGAGTAGCTCTTGAGACTGTTAATGCACCCACCGTTGATACGTCGGAGCTGGTGACCTCGCTGGACGATATTTTTGCCGATGATGACCTCGGGTTATTGGATTTTGATGCTCCCGATATATTCAGCATGCAGCATGTGCCTAGGGAAAAAAAGGCGTTACCTGACGAGATAGCCCAGCGCCAGCCCTGTCCAGATTTCGCTCGTTTTGCGCCGCTGTTTGAGACCGTGAAAACGGGCCTGCAAGGCCAAGAGTTCTCCCTCGTGCGCTATCGAAACGAGCATGGTTTTCAGGTTGGGGATTTCTTCATCCTGAATGGGGTGATGGGTTATGTGCATAGTGCTGGGGAACGATTGGAACAGTACGAGAGGTATAACGCACGACTTCACCTGGTTTTTGATAATGGCACTGAGCTGCATATGCTCTACCAGTCACTAACCCAGGGGCTTATTCGTGACAAGGAGGGCCGTAAGGTCATGCTAGGTGACAAACTCCTCTTGCCAAATTACGCGCCCATTCCAAGCGGCTTTGTCTATGTGCTCGCGACAAAGAGCACGGACCCTATATTGATGCCCTTCATGCAAAATCTCTACAAGATAGGTTTCACCGAGGGTACCGTCGAAGACCGGATAAAGCACGCCGAGAAAGACAAGACGTTCCTGCAAGCCCCGGTTAGGATCATCACGACATTCCAGTGTTTCAACATGAACACCCACAAATTGGAGACCTTGGTGCACGGTTTTCTCGCCAAGCAGCGCCTCGATATCACCTTGAAGGGGGTTGATGGCACCAGCTATGCCCCGAGAGAGTGGTTCCATACTCCATTGACAACCATCCTTGAAGTTATTCACCACATTTTGGATGGAACAATCTCGCAGTACCGCATGGACAATACTACCGGTAAGGTTGTTGCAAAAAAAACGACCAATAATGCGTAATAATGCCAGGCAGCATTGGCACGGACCTGCTCATCGGCAGCCAAAGGGCCCGACTGCTCTGCCGCTTGCTGCATCCAGTGCATGGCATTGGGGTAATCAGGTTGGCTGGCCAGACGTTTGGCCAACTCATATTGAGCCTTACCATTGCCTTGAGTCGCGGCATTGGATAACTCGGCATCAGTGAGTGAAGTTGTGGAAGAGCAGGCCGGTCGCCAGCTGTAGGAGAGGAATAACGTTTCATACTGAACAATCAAGCACCCCTGCTCATACCGTTTTATATGAAACATGACCAAAATTAAAGATTCATACTAATTGCTACTACGAAGTCCGAATCGAGCTTCAACCGAGTAATAAAGTATCATCATGTACAGGACCTTAAGCGGCGAGTCCATTTAAAACGCCTTCCAAGGTCCTGTTCTGTATCGACTTTCTCTGCTTGGTTCGGCAGGCGTTCTTGGCCAAATAATCGGCAGCCCATTCCAATCTTTCCCTTATTTCTGTCAGCGCCCTATGGGCCACTGCTTCCAATAGCGGTAGCCACCACGTCGCACTGTTCTTCGACGCTTTCAGCATCGATAGCGCCCCACTCATCACACTCTGCGCGACCCGTCTCTTCATCACCAGCGACAGCAGGCTCGTCCACACCAACCCCTCGGCAATCGCTTTCTCGCCCGTCACAAACCCCTTGAGCCGGTTGTGCGATTTCCACTCTTTAAATAACAACTCCACCTGCCAACGGCAGCGATACAGGCTCATCACCTGCTCTGCTGACCATGCTGCTCGCGGTAGGTTCGTCATCCACAGACAGAACCGCTTTTCCTCAGCAAACCAGCGCCGGATCAACCGGTACTCGACCTGGCCGGACTTCACCACCATATCCAGTACCTCGGCCCGACAGCGTCGCCGTCCGGCCTCTCTCAGAGATAGTCCCGCCAGCTTGGGTACTTCCCGTCCATCACCGCGCCAGGCTTGGATTATCTTGGGGTTCAGGCTTTTCGTGCCGCGCACCAGATAAAATCCGCCAGCGTCGTTCACCTGCTCAAACCAAGCCCTGTCAATGTAACCTGCGTCAGCCAGCAGCAGGCAGTTGGTCAGCGTGTGGGCTTCAGGCAGAAATTGCCGTTCCCCTGCGGTATCGGCAGACACACTCATGCACAACGGGCTCTGCTCCGACAGTGACATGGTCATATGGCACTCGATAGCTGCCGGACTGATGGTCTTGAACCGGCCGGGAAAATCAGCAGCAAGGCGCCGATGCACCGCAAAGGAGGTGCCATCGTGCAGTAACACCTGCTTGAACGCGCCGAGGGAGGCTGCTTTGAGTTGATGGTCGATACGCAAGGCGATGGCCCGCTCGACCAGGGCTTTCATAAACAGGGCAAAGCTCTCTTTGCGCAGCTGATTGTGAAACGGTTTGTAAGAAACCTGATGGGTGTTTACCAGTTGCAAGGCATTGAAATGGCGGTGTAAACCGGCAATGTCATTGACCTGGTCGCCTCCCATGGCCCGCAGCAGTGCAGGTACGAGCATGGCTGGGGTAATGGCACGCTGACGCAGACAAAACTTGCAGAGCCGAGCAATGCGCTCGAGTGCGGCGGGAGCCAAGAGTTGCTCCAGATAGTAATTAGCGTTGATAATAGTCATAGGCTTCGCGCGTGTTGATTTTGTTTGGCGATAAAATCAGATCACAAACGAAGCCTTTTTTATATCTATTTCAATTGGTTGCCGCTAAAGATCCTGTACATGAGTGAGGGTTATGGTGGCTATATGCTGGATATTGCTATTCAGATGACAGCCATATGGGGAAGATTACAGGCGCCTGAAATAACAGCAGAGTATGGAGTGACTACCACGGCTGGAGGTTGGCACGGGCTGATCCCCTCTCCCTTTGGGAGAGGGTTAGGGTGAGGGGAGCTGGCTGACCGGGTGTAGCAACCAGGCGGCATTACACCGCTGAATCTTCAGTTATTGAAATTCCACGCGATCGGCAGTTCGACGTCGAAGATAAGTGCATCCCCGTCGAGGCGAAAGGCCAGGCTGGTCTGGTGCTGGTCGTATTCGTTGATAATCAGGCAGCTCTCGGCGAAGTTGGACTCGTAGTTGATATGGGCCACTCCTTCACGGCCGTCAGCGAGTTCGATGCTGAGCACCCGCAGCGGGTTCTCCTGACTGAGGTTGACCCGGGTGTCCCCCACGTCCACCAGCCGTTCCAGCAGAGGGAAGAAATCTTGTCTGTGGGTCGTTATGGCCTGGGTGATGGCCTGCTCCAGCTCAGCCTGGGTGGCGAAGGGGCCGCCGAGTGGGTAGCGGGTCTGGATCCTTTCCTGAGTCATTGCGTTTCCTCCTGAACTGAGATGTGGCAACAGTTTGGCCGCTGCAGTGACCTGTCATGTACAGGATCTTTAGCTACAACCAATTGAAATAGATAGAAAAAAGGCTTCGTTTGTGATCTGATTTAATCGCAAAAAAAAACCGACACGCCCGAAGCCATGACTATTATAAATGCAACCCAGTACCTCAAGCAACTTCATAGCTCTTCTGAACTCAACCGGATCGGTAAATTTACCGGTTTTTGTCAGCGACTCCGGGATATCCAGCCTGCGAGACTACTCCCGGCTCTGCTCTCAGGGCTTGGTTGCGACAAGGTGGATGGTATTGCTGGTTTGCATCGCCATTTCAATGCGTTGCAGCTCCATGATACTGACCAAATAGCGTATAAACCCTTTCACAACCAGTTACGCAAGCAGGGTTTTCCCTTGTTCATGCGCGCACTGGTTGAACGAGCCATCGCCTTACGCCTCAAGGAGTGTCTACCGGACGCCCACGGACTGGCAGGCTTTGAGCAGGTACTGCTGCAGGACGGGTCGTCATTCGCGTTACATCCGCAATTGGCAGAACATTTCCCGGGCCGATTCAATAAGCACAGCCCCGCTGCGGTAGAGTGTCATATGACCATGTCCTTGCTGGACCAGTCGCCGATATCGATGAGTATCACGGCGGATACCGAATCGGAGCGCAAGCATCTTCCGGCCGCAAATTCGTTAAATAACAAACTGTTATTGGCGGATGCCGGTTACATCAGCCGCGAGTACTTTGCTGATGTGACCAAAGCCAAAGGAAGCTATCTGGTCAGAGGGAGTCAAAATCTCAATCCCAAAGTACAGGCAGCTTACCGACAGGACGGCAGGGAAATGCCCAAGTTACTCGGAAAAAAGCTCAAGGATATCGATCGGAGAAGCTGCAGAGCCGAGGTTCTGGATCTGGATGTGAGTTCGGGAAAGTATAAATATCGACTCATAAGACGTTGGTTTGCAGAGGAAAAACGGTTCTGTATATGGATGACCAATCTTCCGCGTGAGCGATGGCCAGCCGAGAAGGTGATGGCATTGTATCGTTGCCGTTGGCAGATCGAACTGTTGTTCAAAGAGCTGAAATCACATAACCGGTTGAAGGCGTTCGCGACACGACAAAAAGCGATAGCGGAAGGCTTGATCCGTCATTCCGCACCTGATTTTGCTATTTTCAGTGCTTGACGGCGATCGGCCGTTCTGATCTATTACTCTCTTTTGCAGGTAGATCATCATGGCCGCACCCGCTATCTCGATCCGTAACCTCGATCACCTTGGTTTGGTCGCCGCACTCTGCCAGGAACTGGGCATTGCCCGCATGATCGATGCCTTGCTCCCCAAAACCCCGCCTTTCAAGGTCTCACATGGTGAAGCCTTGGTCGCCATGATAGTGAACGGCCTCGGCTTTCACAGCAGCACCCTGCACATGTTCCCGCAATTCTTCGCTAACAAGCCGGTTGAGCGCCTGATTGGCCCCGGGATCTGTGCTGATGACCTCAATGATGATGTGCTCGGTCGCTGTCTCGATGCCCTCTTTGAGGCCGATGTCAGCGCCTTGTATCAGGTGATGGCGGCGCAAGTTGTCGAGCGGCTGGGGCTCAAAAGCACCGCAGTGCACCTCGATATTACCAGCTTCCACGTCGATGGCGCCTATGACTGTGCCGATGGGGATCTGGTCGGTAAGCTGCAACTGGTGCGTGGTTATAGTCGTGATCACCGGCCAGAGCTGAATCAAGTGATCCTTGAGCTCATCTGTGAAAATCAGGCCGGCCTACCTGTCTATATGCAGGCCCTGAGCGGCAATAGTAATGACACCAAAGCCTTTGCCCAGACCGTTCGTCGCCATTTGAGCAGTCTCAAGGCCGCGCAGGAGTGCCGTTATCTGGTCGGCGATGCCGCACTGTACTGCGCCGATACCTTGCAATTACTGGCGCAACAGCAGCAACTATTTGTGACCCGGGTGCCCGTCACTCTCAATGAGGCAAAGCAGGCCGTGGCAACCATAGGTGCACAACCGCTGACCGCTCTGGGCAATGGCTATCATGGCCGTTGGCAACACGCGAATTATGCCGGGGTCGCGCAACGTTGGTTGCTGGTGCGCAGCGAACAGGCCAGCCACCGCGAGCAGCAGACATTGGCCAAAAACCTGCTCAAAGACAGTACCCGCGAGCTCAAAGCCTTCGCCAAATTGTGTGCCCGACGCTTTGCTTGTGAGGCGGATGCCCAAGCTGAGTTGAGCTGTTTTACCGCCAGCTTGATGCTGCTGCAACTGGATGCCGAAGTGGTAGGTGAACCCGTTTATACAGGACGTGGCAGACCCAAGCGTGGCGAAGAGCCAATTGGCCATCAGTTTCAAATCACTGGGTTGGCGGCAACTAGCCTGGCTTGCGTTGAAGAGGCCCGCAACCAGACCGGGGTGTTCATCCTGGCGACCAATGACCACAGCGATACGCTGACCATGGCCGAACTGTTGGCCACCTATAAAGCGCAGCAGAATGTCGAACGGGGCTTTCGTTTTCTCAAGAGCCCGGAGTTTTTAACCTCCTCACTGTACCTGAAAAAGCCGGAGCGGATTGAAGCGTTGCTCATGGTGATGACCTGTAGCCTGATGATTTACGCAGCGTTGGAGCACCGGATCCGGCAGGGATTAGTGGAGCAGAATCGCAGTGTGGCGGATATGAAAAAGAAACCGACCCAGCAGCCGACGGCCCGTTGGATCTTTTTGCGCTTTGGTGGCATCCATGAATATCGACTGGGAGAAGCTCCGCCACAAGTAACGGAGCTAACAGGAGACCAGCAGATCATTTTGGAGGTATTGGGTGAGCGCTATCGGCAAATTTATTCCTAAATCAGGTGCGGAATGTCGGCTTGATCTGGGCTAGTTTGCTGGCCTTGCTGGTCAAACGTCGGCTGGCGCTGACGCTGATTGGCAGCGCGGAGTTATCGATGCTGAAGATTGCCAAAAACAGCGCGCTTTGGTTAATGCCGATATTGGCGAGCATCATCCATGGTGCGTGGCAGGAAATAACAGAGAAGTTGGAGTGGGCAATGGTGTATTTATCCAAAAACGGCAAAAAGAGTAGGCAGAGAAAATCCAAGCAAAACAACACGTTAGACGGTATTATTAATTCGCTTGCCGCTTAAGGTTCTGTACATGAAAGTATCATACTCGTTGTGGCTCACTTCGGGGCAAAAAATGGGTTATGCGGCGAGAGTGCCTAACGCCGCAATACTCAACTAAATGGCACAGCCTGCCAAGCATCAAGTGCTAAGAAAGTGATTCTGAAATGCTGCCAATAGCCCTTAAGTCGGCATCATTTAAAAAGAACACAGGGCAGCCATCAACTTTTTGAGAGTTTGACATCAAGTAGAGACCTGTATACATATGTTTGGACATTTTAAAATCGTCACTGTCTGGCACTTTATAATCGCCAACGCACTTAAATCCGTTACGTTCATAAAATTTGATTTTATCGTTATTACAAATTAGCCCCAAATCGCTAAATGATTGACTAAGCGACTGCAACATTTCAGTCCCTAGCCCACGCCCTCTAAACTGCTCAAAAATCTGTATTTTATGGAGATATGCCGATTGATGATGTGGATGAACAAAAATCATTGCATACCCACAAAGCGTCAGTTCGGAGCTTGATGTGGCAACTTTAAGATGACCGAATTTGTAGCACTCATTAAATATTCCAACAATGTATTCAATGGCCTTATGTACTTGTTCTTCCTCAAATGCATACATAAGAGATACTAAGGAAGTCGATGACATAATATCGCTTAGTAACGCTTTCGCTTCATTTTCAAAAATCTCACCTAAGAAATCTTCTTGCTTGAATACTTGAGCTTCATTCATATTTAACCTTCGCAAATAGTCATTCTGTAGCATTACTAAAATTTGGTCAACATGTTCGAACTAGATCGCTTGGGCAAGTTTGGTTGTAACTCGCTTTGGGGCATAAAGGGTTTAGAAATGGCAGCGTACCTATGTGATCGCTGCCACTTCAGCATGATACTTTAATACTCGGTATGAATCTTTATTACTTAGTATGATACTTTATTGATCTCCCACACCAGCGCCAGCCTGCCATAAGATTCGATGGGTCATGATAAAATTAGGGTGAGACTTTATTTTCAAGGATGAAACTCTATTTTCAGGGATGACACAGGTTTCATCCCACATTACAGACTACGCCACCATCCACTCTTCACTGAGCAGGTAAGCCCAGCGAGCCTCTGTTTTATCTGGTTCCGCCTTAGCTTGAGCGATCATATGCTCGGCCGCGTCAAAGCCGACCTCATCCTCGAAATGTTCCCAGGAGTGGTTATACCATTCGCGCATGACGCTACGCCCCAGATCAGCCAGTTCGGGTATCACGCCTTCATGTCGCGCATAGATCTCCCAGGCATCCCACCCATACCTCATCAGGTTACGGGGGGCATTGAGCTCCTGGCTGAGCTTAAATAGCTCACGCGGTTCATGGCCCTTCGTGGCAATGCTGCGAAAGGCAAAAGACGACAAGGCAGCGATCACCGGCAGTCGGTTATCTTTGGCGTAGCTGATCACGCGGGTAACCATCACCTTTGCATCAGCGAACCCCCCTTCCCCTTCACAGAGCTCGCACCCCCCCGTGCTCAATTCCCCCTTGCTACCGCAACATTGGCCGCAGGGATACCCCTCCGAACCATGCTTAAAATCCGCGCTCATCTATTCATCCTTTCAGGTATGGGAGTCATCACAATTTCATTCTCGTCGGGCCATTTTCCGCATAGCAGGTGGAGGCTGTCACCAATAGTTTTGAAGGGGATGCTCCACTGATCTTTTGCCAACGAGCAGCATACAGGCTCACCTTTGACTTGAAACGACAAACTTGGCTTGGTGCCGTCGGCATTTGTTACTCCGAGACATTGATACTGCATGTCGTCGCCTTGTTTGGCCCTCAGTTCCTTGAGGTAGTGGACGCCTACGCTGTTGCCCATCACCATATGATCTGCTGGAGAGCGTACATAATCCCCCTCCCCGTAGAATTGCCTCAAGGTTAAGTCCTGCATGTAGAGGTGACCAAAAATCCACACCAGCCAGAGTGGCGTGGCAGCATAGGCACATAACATCAATATCGACTGAGGGCGGATTCCAGCCATCATGGGGTCGGTTCCGGCTGAGGGCGAAATGACACCCTAAGCTTTCGGTTCCTTGGGCCAAAGATATTCGCCAGTCAGTAGAATGTGCGCCCAGCCCAATGGGGATATGTGGGGAAGAAATTCAGGGGGAACATCCAACCCTTCGTTCCGCCGCTCCGTGACGGCATGACCAAGATGGACGGTATTCCAGTAAATGATCACCGCAGTCAATAAATTGAGCCCAGCGATTCGGTAGTGCTGCCCCTCTGTCGTGCGATCGCGAATTTCCCCCTGCCTCCCGATACGGAGCGCATTTTTGAGCGCATGGTGGGCCTCTCCCTTGTTAAGACCGATCTGAGCACGCCGCTGCATGTCCGTATCCAGGATCCACTCAATAATGAAAAGGGTCCGTTCAATACGACCAACTTCACGAAGCGCAACTGCAAGGTTGTTTTGTCGTGGGTAAGAAGCGAGCTTGCGCAGGAGTTGGCTGGGCCTGATTTTGCCAGCGGTCATCGTCGCGGCACAACGGAAAATATCAGGCCAGTTCGCAACGATAAGATCCTCCCGGGCTTTTCCACCTACCAACTTGCGTAACTCCCTGGGGGTCGTATCGGGATTAAATACGTACAACCGCTTCGATGGCAGATCCCTGATTCGCAGAACGAGATTGTAGCCGAGCAGGCTACTGGCTCCGAACAAATGGTCGGTGAATCCTGCTGTATCGGCATACTGTTCGCGAACATGGCGACCGACCTCGTTCATCAGTAGTCCATCGAGAATATACGGTGCCTCGCTCACGGTCGCCGGGATCGACTGACAAGCGAATGGCGCGAACTGGTCGCTTACGTGAGTATACGCTTTGAGGCCGGGAACAGAACCATATTTGGCATTGACCATGTTCATGACTTCGCCATGCCGCGCTGTCGGGAAAAACTGACCATCGCTCGATGCTGACGTGCCCATCCCCCAGACGCGTGACATCGGCAGTTTACCCTGCGCGGCCACCACAATTGCCAATGCCTGGTTCATGGCTTCGCTTTCAACATGCCAGCGGGCAAGGCGTGAGAGCTGCCAGTAATCATGCGTGTTTGTAGCTTCCGCCATCTTACGCAGGCCCAGATTGAGCCCTTCAGCGAGCAGGACGTTGAGCAGACCGATCCGGTCGCGACATGGAGCCCCGGTTCTCAGATGGGTAAACGCATCTGTGAAACCAAGGGCTGCATCAACTTCAAGCAGCATGTCGGTAATCCGAACGGACGGCATTCGGCGATACAGATCCAGTATGAGTGCCTCGGCACCATCCGGCACGTCTGCTGTCAACCTGTCGATCCGCAACGTTCCATCTTCTATGCTACCGTGCGGAATAGTGCCGTTACGGGCAGCCCGGGCCAGCCGCTTAAGAGCGATCGTGAGTCGCGCCTTTCTGTCTGCCAGCCAATCCTGTGGGTTGGAAGGCACGGCCAGTTTTGCATTTTCCTGCGCCGCGATCATCGGCACCAGTACCTGCTTGAGGTCACCATAGCGGCGCGAATGAGCGAGCCAGACATCTCCGGAACGAAAAGCATCCCGGAGGTGAAAGAGTACCGCCACTTCCCAAAGACGGGTATCTCCTTTTTCCTGAGCTCGTAAATGACGGTTCCATTTGGAGCTGGGCCGCAGGAAACGCCTTTCTGGCGATGCAACACCTTTCATCTCTCCGATCGACAAAGCTGCTGCTACCAATGGTCCGGCGACCGGCGCGGCTTCGAGCTTCAGACAGCGCAACATGCGGGGCGCATAACGACGAAAGCGATGGTATCCCTGCCCGACATATGCAAGAGGCTCATCGGCTAGCGTGTTGCTGAGTTGAGTCCCTGTCGCTACCAGTTGAGCGAGCCGGTCCCATGCAACCGAACTGGCGACAGCCATCTCCAGCGGGGTTCCGTCACTGCGGGCCTCAAGCAACGAAGCTCCCAGCGCGGTGAAGGTACGGATCGTATCCGTGAGTGTGGCTTTAGAGCCGGAAATTGTTTCGTCATGCTGGCGCTTCGCTTCCCGCCAGGTTTTTCCTACGATCCTGTCATGGGTTTCGACTATGGCATCAGCAATCGCCGCTTCCCACTCCACAACACAGACGGCAAGGATCGCCCAGCGGCGGTCCGAAGTGATGTCACGCAAACCGTCGGTGAAGTAGCGTTCACCCTGCCGACGCAGCCGGGCAATGCGATGGGCAGGTATGCTGGCCAAAGCACTATGATTGATATTCAGGGTACGCAGAAATTCGAGCCTGTCGAGCAAACGGTTAGCAGCAGCCGAGTTGTTACCAACCTCGAAGTTGCGAAGCCAGATGAAACGACTGATATTGCCGGCGAGCATTTCACTCAGAAGTTTGTCCAGGTGATCGCGAACATCCGCTGTTAAATTTTCCGCAATCCGCGTTTCAATCCGCCGCTCAGCGGCGACCAGAGCATCCGCGCACAAGCGCTCGATTGTCGATACTGCGGGCAGAATGGTGGAAGTTTCCCGACACCGCACAATAAAACGATGAGCAAGATCCTCGTTTGATCTGGCATCTTCGGCCTGGCCGAAAGTCCACTCCCGCAGATCACGGGCACCACGGCCCGTGAAGGTCTTGTAGCCGTAAATTTCGCGCAGCGTGTCCATGTGCTGCTGACGGGTTTGGCGCCGTGTGGCATAAGTGAGAAGCGCATCAGCCGGAACTCCAAGCTGAGCACCGACGAAGGAAAGGACTTCACGCGGGATCATCTCACCAGGAGCCAGTGCACGGCCCGGATATCGTAAGGCACAAAGTTGCAGGGCAAAGCCAATCCTGTTTTCCGGTCTGCGGCGCTGCCTAATGTTTTCCAGGTCATCATCGCCCAGCGTGTAGAACTTCAGTAGCGACAGTTCGTCCGTGGGCAGATCGAACAGCGCTGCTCGCTGCCGTTCGGTGAAAATATGGCGTCGTGACATACAAATTCGTCCCTTTTGAAGTATAGTCTGTTTTGGACAACAGCCAGCCCATATAAATCAGGGCGTTCCGATACAAAAATCCAGGAGGGTTCAATTGGGACATCGTGCCGCCATTTACTGCCGGGTTTCAACAGCGGATCAGTCTTGTGAACGCCAGGAATTTGATCTGCGAGCCTTCGCCGGCCGTGCCGGCTACGACGTGGTGGGAATATTTAAGGAAACAGGTTCAGGAACTAAACTCGACCGGGCCGAGCGAAAGAAAGTCCTGGCGCTTGCCCAGTCCAGACAAATTGATGCAATCCTGGTCACTGAGCTTTCCCGGTGGGGGCGCTCGACGCTCGATCTGCTCAATACGCTACGTGAACTGGAGAACTGGAAGGTTTCCGTGATAGCCATGAATGGAATGGCGTTCGATCTTTCGTCGCCGTATGGACGAATGCTGGCGACGTTTCTTTCCGGCATTGCGGAGTTTGAGCGGGATCTCATCAGCGAGCGGGTCAAGTCAGGCCTTGCTGTTGCGAAGGCACGTGGTAAGAGGCTTGGTCGTCAGGCCGGAGTGCGACCAAAATCAGACCGACTTTTGCCTAAGGTGGTTGCGATGAGGGCCGAGGGACGCAGCTATCGCTGGATCGCACGCGAGCTCGGTATCAGCAAGAATACCGTCGCTGACATCGTGCAACGACACAGAGCTAACGCTTAGGGTGTCATTTCGCCCTCAGCCGGAACCGACCCCGGCCATAACCGGGTGAACCCGTCGGTCCGCGGAATGGCCGCCGCGTAAAAGATCTCACAGCATCCGGCAAGCAATAAATATATCCAGCCCAAAACTTCTGGCCTCAGTGTTAACGAAATGCGCCATTTTGACCTGTGGTATGTCTTTTCTGACAGCCATTCGTCACCGGCATGGACGGATAATTATCCATCAGCTGCTGTTCAGGCTTTTCAGGATAATGCGGCTCAGAGCAGCATCTGTCTGCAAACGGTGTCCTGTGTAATCATTTTCCATCACTACCCGTGTCAGTTTACGTTGCCAGCTCTTACTGACAGATACTATTTACTGACACGCGGCGGATAGTAAATTTCAGCCATGTTCTGGAAACAGACTGAGCAAATTTCTCAGAATGGAAACGCACCCTAGCCCCGCCAAGGCTTCGCTTTACGATAATTTACCTGAAGGCGGCCATTTACCTGACGGTGCATGATAAAATGTAACCACAGACCGACCGAATTTAACTTATTAATTTAATTATCTAAATTTCTTACATCAGTCAATCAGGCTGTGCATTGCATTTCTGGAGTGCACAGTCTCTGGGTTGCCTGATTCACAATTCGTAAGTCAACATCTCAGGGGGAGATTAAGTGACAGAAAACCCAATCGGATTAACCAGAAAAGTTATCAAGCCCGTTTCTAATTTTTTCAGTTCACCTGTAGCGGGCGGTATTGTGCTTATTATTGCTTCGGCAGCCGCTATCATCGTGGCCAATTCGCCCCTCAGGGAAGGTTATGAAACACTCCTGAAATACAAAACAGCAGGCCTGTCCGTTGAGCACTGGATAAACGATGCCCTGATGGCCGTATTCTTTATGATGGTCGGGCTGGAAATCAAGCGTGAGCTTGTCACCGGCCAGTTAGCCACCTGGAGCCAGCGTGCGTTGCCGGGCTTTGCCGCACTGGGTGGTCTGGCCGTACCTGCCCTGATTTACGTGGGGTTTAATGCCGGTCATGACGAAACCCTTTCCGGCTGGGCCATCCCGGCGGCCACGGATATTGCTTTTGCGCTCGGTGTACTCGCCTTACTGGGCAGTCGTGTGCCAGTCTCGCTAAAAATTTTCCTGTCGGCGCTGGCTATTCTGGATGACATGGGGGCGGTGGCTATCATCGCGCTCTTCTATACCAGCAACATTTCGCTTCTGATGCTGGGTGGTGCAGCGGCAATGGTTGCTCTGCTGTTTAGCCTGAACCGTGCCGGCGTGACGCGCCTGCTGCCCTATCTGCTGACGGGGGGAGTACTGTGGTTTTTCATGCTTCAGTCAGGCGTGCATGCCACCGTCGCGGGTATCCTGCTGGCGTTCTTTATCCCGCTGCGAACCAGGAATGCGGCTGATGAAGTGCCTCTGGACAGGCTTGAGCATGCCATCAACCCCTGGGTCACGTTTATGATACTGCCGCTGTTTGGCTTCGCCAATGCGGGCGTCGCGTTGTCGGGCATGACGATGAATGACCTGTTGTCGCCGGTTCCGGTAGGCGTGGCGCTGGGCCTGTTTTTGGGTAAACAGGCAGGTATCTTTGGCCTGTCGCTACTGGCCGTCAGCCTGGGCCTGGCGAAACGACCAGAGAAAAGTACCTGGTTACAGGTTTATGGTGTCTCGGTACTGTGTGGGATTGGTTTTACCATGAGCCTGTTTATCGGCAATCTGGCCTTTACAGGCAGCCCTCTGCTCGTTGATGAGGTCAAGGTGGGGGTTCTGGCAGGGTCCATACTGGCCGCTCTGGCCGGTATTTTGATACTGCGCTTTGCGCCTTCTAAGCAAGTCAGGTAACGTATTATCTACAGGAAAATCCCCGTGATAACGGGGGTTTTTTCACACTGTCAGTGTATATTCTGAAGAGAAAATTGAAATTATTTAATTTTATTATAAATAATTACCTTTCTATCTTTCACATTTTACAGGCGGAGCCCTGTTCAGATAAGTCAGGATGAACGCTGGCATATCAGTTAAAATATTATGTTATTCAAATAAATAGTCGGCTAACGTGGTTTTTTACACGACTGGCCCTCTAACCCCGCTACTGAATACTGACCGCCAAAAGGCGGTTTTTTTGTTCAAAGAAACTGATCTCAGTATCGCGCCCGGGGCAGCTGGCCAACGTCGCCGGCATCGCGCCGGCAAAAATCGAAAAACAGAAATATCAGCAAGATAGCTTAAACAGGTGTCGGGAAATTTCGTTGAGATATTTTGAAGGAATCACAGTGTAAGCAGGCGCTTTTTCAGGGAGGCGCGTTCTTGCGGGTTGCGTCCCTTGTGATTGGCGATGCGATCCGCCGTGGCGGCCTGGCGCTTGACGGGCCAGTAGGAGCGGCCATCCTTGCCCATCGACCAGACGCTGCTGGCCTGGTTTTCCAGCAGGGGCAGATGGGCGCTCAGGGCTTCGGGCGACGCGCTGGTCAGCGCCGTGCGCTCACGGGTGCGCCAGCGCTGATGCCAGAGCTTCTTGTCCTCGCGCTCGCTGCCGCAGGTCGTGTGCCCGACGATGGGTGTTTTGCGGCGGCTGCGGCTCATAACGTAGTGGTCTCCAAGAACATTCAGGACTGATCCCAGGCGTCGATGGTCAAGACCTGATCGGCAGGACAGGCGGCTACGCGGTCGGGAACTGGATGGTGTTCAGTCTCATGCCGACCCCATTCGATTGATCGCGTCGCTTGCGGCACGCTGCGACGCAAGGAGGTTTGCGACCTGGTTTAGCAGCCGTGTCCGCTGCATGTCTGTTACCTATCTCCCCGACCGCTCATTGGACCAACTCCAGAGATTGGGCTCTATCGCTCAGCCAATACGAAACCGGCATTGGCTGATGCCACAACCGAGACTAACACAAATGGCTCGGTACCTGTATTTCGCGCCCCGTGCACTTGGCCCGGTCTTGCCACGGCTATCTCACCTTCCCTGAGGGCACGAACAATCCCATTGCCCTGAAAGTAATCAGCCATTCCCGACAAAACAGTCCACGTGTCTTGGCCGTGAGGATGAATGTGAGCCGCAATTTCCTGCCCGGGATGGACATGCCAAACCACGATAATTGAGTCTCGGGTTTCAAGCACAACGGAACGAATAGGCTCGCCTTCGGACGGCTGAACATACTCGGCTACAGAAAATATTCTCGATTCAACAGTCATCGGAGATCCCTCTTTCACAGTTGTCGTTACGGTCTTCATCGTCGGCATCCTGACGCACGGCGGGCAATTGCTGGAGCAACGCCGGCAGCCATTCCTGTACCGTCTCCCACACCACATCGAGGTTGATGTCGAAATAGCCGTGAGCCATGCGATTACGCATATTGCGCATGCTGCGCCACGGCACGTCGGCATGCGCCTGGGTGAACTCGACGTAGCCATCCATCACCTTTGTGGCCGCCTCGCCGATGACGATCAGGCTCATGATGACGGCCTGCTGGGTGCGCTTGTCGGCCAAGAAGTCGTCCTTGGCCATCCCTTCCACGAAGCTGCGCGCATCGGTTGCGGCCTGCTGAATGTGGTCGAGGTAATCGGGCAGGCGGTTCTCGCTCATATCGGTTGCGCCTCCGCGAGCACCTTGGCCCGGAACTTCGGCGGCAGGTCGCCGGGAGTCAGCAGATCGACGTCAACGCCGAGCAGCGATTTCAGTTCTTCTTCCAAATCGCCCAAGTCCAACAACGTGGCACCGGGCAGCGCATCGACCAACAGGTCGAGGTCGCTGCCATCCCGGTCGGTGCCATGCAGCACCGAGCCGAAGACGCGCGGGTTCGCGGCGCGAAAGCGGCCTACCGCTTCACGCACTGCGCTTCGCTTCATGTCAAGCACAACAGACGGTCGCATGCGCATCCTTTCTTATCGAAACTCGTTGAGATGATATGCAATCAAGAATAGAATTTCAAGAAGAAGGAAACCGCATGCCCCGCCGTTCGATCCTCTCCGCCGCCGAGCGCGAAAGCCTGCTGGCGTTGCCGGACACCAAGGATGAGTTGATCCGTCACTACACGTTCAGCGAAAGCGACCTCTCCATCATCCGGCAGCGGCGCGGCCCGGCCAATCGGCTGGGCTTCGCGGTGCAGCTCTGCTACCTGCGCTTTCCCGGCGTCATCCTTGGCGCTGATGAGCCACCGTTCCCGCCATTGCTGAGACTGGTCGCCAACCAGCTCAAGGTCGGCATCGAAAGCTGGGACGAGTACGGGCAGCGTGAGCAGACCCGACGCGAGCACCTGGTCGAGCTGCAAACGGTGTTCGGCTTCCAGCCGTTCACGATTGGCCACTACCGGCAGGCTGTCCAGTTGCTGACCGAGCTGGCCATGCAAACCGACAAGGGCATCGTGCTGGCCAGAGCCTTGATCGAGCACCTGCGGCGGCAGTCGGTCATTGTGCCCGCCCTCAACGCCGTCGAGCGGGCGAGCGCCGAAGCGATTACCCGCGCCAACCGGCGTCTCTACGACGCCTTGGCTGAGCCGCTGACGGACGTGCATCGCCGTCGCCTCGACGATCTGCTCAAGCGCCGCGACAACGGCAAGACGACGTGGCTGGCCTGGCTGCGGCAATCCCCGGTCAAACCGAACTCGCGGCACATGCTGGAACACATCGAACGCCTCAAGGCGTGGCAGGCGCTCGACCTGCCCTCCGGCATCGAGCGGCTGGTTCACCAGAACCGGCTGCTCAAGATCGCCCGCGAGGGCGGCCAGATGACGCCCGCCGACCTGGCGAAGTTCGAGCCGCAGCGGCGTTACGCGACCCTGGTGGCGCTCGCCATCGAGGGCATGGCCACCGTCACCGACGAAATCATCGACCTGCATGACCGCATCCTGGGCAAGCTGTTCAATGCCGCCAAGAACAAGCATCAGCAGCAGTTCCAGGCATCCGGCAAGGCGATCAATGCCAAGGTGCGGCTGTTCGGGCGCATCGGCCAGGCGCTGATCGAGGCCAAGCAAGCGGGCCGCGATCCGTTCGCCGCCATCGAGGCCGTCATGTCCTGGGATGCTTTCGCCGAGAGCGTCACCGAAGCGCAGCGGCTCGCGCAACCCGAGGACTTCGATTTCCTGCACCGCATCGGCGAGAGCTACGCCACGCTGCGCCGCTACGCGCCGGAATTTCTCGACGTGCTCAAGTTGCGGGCCGCGCCCGCCGCCAAGGACGTACTCGACGCCATCGAGGTGCTGCGCAGCATGAACAGCGACAACGCCCGCAAGGTGCCCACCGACGCGCCGACCGAGTTCATCAAGCCGCGCTGGCAGAAGCTGGTGATGACCGACACCGGCATCGACCGGCGCTACTACGAACTGTGCGCGCTGTCGGAGCTGAAGAACGCGCTGCGCTCCGGCGACATCTGGGTGCAAGGCTCGCGCCAGTTCAAGGACTTCGAGGACTACCTGGTGCCGCCCGCGAAATTCGCCAGCCTCAAGCAGGCCAGCGAATTGCCGCTGGCCGTGGCCACCGATTGCGACCAGTACCTGCATGACCGGCTGACGCTGCTGGAAACGCAGCTCGCCACCGTCAACCGCATGGCGCTGGCCAACGAGCTGCCGGACGCCATCATCACGGAGTCGGGCCTGAAGATCACGCCGCTCGATGCGGCGGTGCCCGATACCGCACAGGCCCTGATCGACCAGACGGCGATGATCCTACCGCACGTCAAGATCACCGAATTGCTGCTGGAGGTAGACGAATGGACGGGCTTCACCCGGCACTTCGCCCACCTGAAGTCAGGCGACCTGGCCAAGGACAAAAACCTGTTGCTGACCACGATCCTCGCCGACGCGATCAACCTGGGCCTGACCAAGATGGCGGAATCGTGCCCCGGCACGACCTACGCCAAGCTGGCCTGGCTGCAAGCCTGGCACATCCGCGACGAAACCTACGGGGCGGCACTGGCCGAGCTGGTCAACGCGCAGTTCCGACATCCCTTCGCCGAGCATTGGGGCGACGGCACCACGTCATCGTCGGACGGCCAGAACTTCCGCACCGGCAGCAAGGCCGAGAGCACCGGCCACATCAATCCGAAATACGGCAGCAGCCCAGGGCGGACGTTCTACACCCATATCTCCGACCAGTACGCGCCGTTCCACACCAAGGTCGTGAACGTCGGCGTGCGCGACTCGACCTACGTGCTCGACGGCCTGCTGTATCACGAATCCGACCTGCGGATCGAGGAGCACTACACCGACACGGCAGGGTTCACGGACCACGTCTTCGCGTTGATGCACCTGCTGGGCTTCCGCTTCGCCCCGCGCATTCGTGACCTGGGCGACACCAAGCTCTACATCCCGAAGGGCGATGCCACCTACGAGGCGTTGAAACCGATGATCGGCGGCACGCTCAACATCAAGCACGTCCGCGCCCATTGGGATGAAATCCTGCGGATGGCCACCTCGATCAAGCAGGGCACGGCGACGGCCTCGCTGATGCTCAGGAAGCTTGGCAGCTACCCGCGCCAGAACGGCCTGGCCGTCGCCCTGCGTGAGCTGGGACGCATCGAGCGCACACTGTTCATCCTGGACTGGCTGCAAAGCGTCGAGCTGCGCCGCCGCGTGCATGCCGGGCTGAACAAAGGCGAGGCGCGCAACGCGCTGGCCCGCGCCGTGTTCTTCAACCGCCTGGGGGAAATCCGCGACCGCAGCTTCGAGCAGCAGCGCTACCGGGCCAGCGGCCTCAACCTGGTGACGGCGGCCATCGTGCTATGGAACACGGTCTATCTGGAGCGGGCCGCGAACGCCTTGCGTGGCCACGGTCAAGCCGTCGATGACGGCCTGTTGCAGTACCTGTCGCCGCTCGGCTGGGAGCACATCAACCTGACCGGCGATTACCTCTGGCGCAGCAGCGCCAAGATCGGCGCGGGCAAGTTCAGGCCGCTACGGCCGCTGCAACCGGCTTAGCGTGCTTTATTTAATGAGATGGTCACTCCCTCCTTCCCGGTATTATGCTGAGGACAGGCTTTCATTCGGAGAACTATCATGGAAAACATTGCGCTCATTGGTATCGATCTGGGTAAAAACTCTTTCCATATTCATTGCCAGGATCGTCGCGGGAAGGCTGTTTACCGTAAAAAATTTACCCGGCCAAAGTTGATCGAATTTTTGGCGACATGCCCCGCTACAACCATCGCAATGGAAGCCTGTGGCGGTTCTCACTTTATGGCACGCAAGTTGGAAGAGTTGGGGCATTCCCCAAAGCTGATATCACCACAATTTGTCCGCCCGTTCGTTAAAAGCAATAAAAACGACTTTGTCGACGCCGAAGCTATTTGTGAAGCAGCATCGCGTCCGTCTATGCGTTTTGTGCAGCCCAGAACGGAATCTCAGCAGGCAATGCGGGCTCTGCATCGTGTCCGTGAATCCCTGGTTCAGGATAAGGTAAAAACAACCAATCAAATGCATGCTTTTCTGCTGGAATTTGGCATTAGCGTTCCCCGAGGAGCTGCCGTTATTAGCCGACTGAGTACCATTCTTGAGGATAATAGTTTGCCTCTTTACCTCAGCCAGTTATTGCTGAAATTACAACAGCATTATCACTATCTTGTTGAGCAGATTAAAGATTTGGAATCCCAGTTGAAACGAAAGTTGGACGAAGATGAGGTTGGACAGCGCTTGCTGAGCATTCCCTGCGTCGGAACACTGACAGCGAGTACTATTTCAACTGAGATTGGCGACGGGAAGCAGTACGCCAGCAGCCGTGACTTTGCGGCGGCAACAGGGCTTGTACCTCGGCAGTACAGCACGGGAGGTAGGACGACATTGCTGGGAATTAGTAAGCGAGGTAATAAAAAGATCCGAACTTTGTTGGTTCAATGTGCCAGGGTATTCATACAAAAACTGGAACACCAGTCTGGCAAATTGGCCGATTGGGTCAGGGATTTACTGTGCCGGAAAAGCAACTTTGTCGTCACTTGTGCTCTGGCAAACAAGCTGGCCAGAATAGCCTGGGCCCTAACGGCACGACAGCAAACTTATGTAGCATAACGGCAGAAATACACCGGTTTAAAGAATTACTGATCTGGTTTTGCGAATACTGATATTGATGATACTAACGGCCCACCGGCCTGTTGAGGAACCTGTAAAACGGAAAGGCTCATTGAAGCCGTATATTTTCTGGAGGTTCATCAGGCGCGGAACTCATCAAGGCGCGGGAATAAAATCCCATTCAGACGCCGGATAGATTCAAGCAAGCCAACTTGTCGTCAAAATCGGTGTTGCAAAAACGGGAGTGACCATAGATTCCGTTTTCTGAGGCGACCCCTATCTGGATAGCAACCTGTTTTAGCTCAGGAGGGAGGTGTTCCAGATTGATATGATTATCACCCGAAATGTCATCATCCGGACTTTCGAAGAGCCAGCCGTAACTCATAAGGTCTCCTGTTCTATTTCACAAATTTCCAGACACCTGACGGTACCCGGTCATACAACTTTCCCATCGTCATCTCCGCCAGCCGGTGATCAACCGCGGCATTGAAATGCTCAAGCTCATCATCTGACAGAGAATATTTATTTTTTTCTATAATCCTTTCCAGGGTTTCCTTCGATGTACAGCGCCGTAGTCGTAAAATCCATTCCTGTTTCGTCATTGGTTTTTTATATCCTTAGGTGTCCCGGTAGTTTCATTTTGGAAGAAGCTTTCCTTTCAGCCAGTTATGAGTGAACCATTTTGCATATATGATGTAACCCACAAAAGTTAAGAGTGCGGACAGACTATATATCCGGAGAACAGGTACCACGTGATGAAAACGTATCATCTGACCGGATTCATCTGCCAGACTCATTAATACATTGCTGTATGTTTCAGTCTGAAAAAACTCGTAGTAAGGTACCATCACAACATGAAGAAAAAATAAATTAAGCAGATACGTCAGAGAAAACGCGTGTTCCTGCCCGTTATAGGGCGCATACTGCGCAAAGGCGAACATCCATCCGGTGAAAAGCAGAAAACACATCGTTAAATACACCACCACCCATATCGCTGTTTTCATCACTGCCCCTCAGTTATATAATTTTTCTGTAACGCAAATTTCTTCAGGCGTTATGGCCCGTGCCGTTCTGCTTCAGATAATCACTGATGCTCAGGCCGGACAAGCGAATTTTATCAGAAATCTCCCTGAACTGCTCCTCCCAGCCGTCCTGCAGCTCCCTGATTGCCGCGATCTGGAAAGCAACACTGAAAGGCGTTCTGCCCAGTTTCTCGGAAAGCCAGAACAGATGCCTGCCAATCTCTTCGTCCGGTACCGAATCGAGCGCATCACTCAGTAAGGTTTTTTCGTCTTCCTGCCAGGGATGACCGGCTCGCGGAAAACGCGGATCAGGCTGGCGGTCTTTTTTCTCCCTTTTTTCCCGTCTGGCAACGGTCGGCGCATCGCCTTTTTTCAAGCCGACGCGCGCTTTCATGGCGCCGATAGCGGCGACGGCCAGTACCAGCGTTTCACGCTCCTGGCGCGTGAGCAGGCTGTCCTCGCAAATCAGGGTGTTCAGGTTATCGATCAGCTTATTCAGCCCGGGTTCAGTGACTTTCATTTTATGCTCATATTCCTTGTGTGGTGGCGATCAGTCCCGGCTCTCATTCACCTGGACGGTGACCGGCAGGCCTGCATCAAAACAGGCCTGATACCAGCTGGCCACCTGCAGGGGATCGCCCTCTTTTATCCGGCGTATGCCGCCGGCATCCGTCAGCTGCAGGCAGGTGGTACCGTCCAGACGGATCACGTAGGCCGCTTCCCTGATCGTGTAATGGCCGTCATCCAGCTGCAGCTCCACCGCGTCACCGGCAGCCGTCTGGCGTAACGGCAGACGCCGGACGTCTGTCAGTCGTTTTCGTGCCGTTTCAGCCTCGCGTGCTTCCTGGAAGAGCGGTTCTGCAGTGCAGCGACCGGCCTCCGTCAGCTCGACGGCCAGCTGCAGGTTCGGGGCGCGCAGGGTGCGCAGCCAGCCCGCGGCTTCCATGCGCCGGCAGGAGGCGCGCAGGTTCGGCCCGTACACCGGGGCGTCCCCGCCCTGCTCCAGCACCCGCTCAATATCCCGCGTCGCCACCGGGCCCGGCCGTTTCGCATCAAGGGCGGCCAGCACAATCAGCACCCGGCGCTGCAGCGGCGACGGACGTCGGGATTTTTCCCGCATCATTGTCCCTCATTCCTCTGGGAAATGAGCGTTTTAAGCCGTTTATAGTCTGCTTCGACCCGTGTTGTGGCCAGGCCAGTGTGTCCACGCAGCGCCAGGAGATACCAGAAGCGGAGGATGTCATGAGCCTTGTTCACTTCCCAGACATAATGGGTGCCATCCCTGCGAAAATCGCATTGCTTTATTTCCTCTTCTGCCATCTGCGTCATCTGCTCATAGCTGAGCGAAAACAACATATCTTCATACATCCTGCACACTCCGTCTGAACATGTCCGGTTTAATCAAAAATCATACTTCGTATAATTTACATCACATTTAGAAAACATCATATCAGATATGATTTTATAATTAATGAAAAATATCACATTCAGTATGATTTTATGTACTTGGCTTGATTATCATATCCTTTGCGCGTTTCCCGCCGTGCAGATCCGAAAATTGTCTTAAGCGGATCCGCACGTCTTCTTTTATGAATGGTAGTCCCCCTATACCGTAATTTTTCTGCCCCTCTGTGCATTACAAGCCGTTGTTTAACATTCTCAATCGTTTATGCTTTGAGGGTCTGTCAGCACAGCGACAGATACATCGTCCAGCCGGGCATTCTGTCCGGGGGACAAAACATCAAAACGATGGAGATTAAGCCTATGGCTTATGTTAATCCTTATATGAAAGGTGGTGGAAAATATGAGTTCAAAATCAGGGGTAAACCCAAACGACGAAGTTAATCAGACTGTTGAAACTTCTCTAAATGCAGGCATGAATGAACAGGACGTGGCATCTCTCGATAAAATCGGGAAGTTACAGGACGAACAGCTCCAGCGGTGCGGAATGACTGTGCCATCAGGAACTGAGGTGTTCCGGCTTCAGCTCGGTAGTCACGGCGGAAGCAGTGTCTTTTTCAATCGTAATGGCGAGGATTGCCGTTACAGTCTTAATGATGGTGAGAATGGCTCTATGTACGTGGCCAAAACTCCCGACACGGCAATGAAGGAAGTTTTTCAGCATAAAACAGGGCTCAGGGAATCAGATCTCGATAATTACATAATGGGTACAGTAGTCATTGAGAAAGATATTCGGGTCCTTCAGGTCAGTAAGCTGATTAAATGCAGTGATTTAAGGTTGAATGATGTAACAACTTCAACACGTGCAGTGACTCATCAACTGGCTGAAAAAGTTCATTCAGCAGGGTTTGATGGAATGGAGTTTCCGTCAAATGTCACCAGTGACCCATGCCTTGTGCTATGGCATGACGATCCGGCCGGAACCGGGATGGCCATAACCCGGAGCCAGACAAGTCTCAGTCAGTTTGAGTATCAGGGTAAGGAAGCGGCAGATATTCTTGTTTATGACCTGGGAATTCCTGTTGAGGAATAATTGATAAAGGGGGGGCAAGCACCCCCTTTCATTAAACGGCGTTCTGTGTGCCATAGTTGCGAGCCAGCCGGCGTAATTCATTCATCACTTTTTCATCCGGATTGCCTTTCAGAACCTCGGCGACGGTAAACGAACGCCCTGCAGGGTTCAGCCCATCCAGGACAGTATTTCTCTGTTCCATAAAGAAAGAATACTTCATTCGGTCACTGAAGCTGCTCAGCATAGTCAGCAGTTCGGCCACACCCCGGAGCACGCCTTTGTCCGAGATCCCTTCCTCATCAGTAAACTGAAACACCGGGTAGTAAAACTCACCGTCAATATCAAGAGCAAGTAACTGATCGGTATCTTTCCAGGTTTTAACTGTGGGTTTACTCTTGCCCACCATTTCTGCAGCTTTAGCTGAGGTGTAAACCCCGCCGTCATTTTCCAGTCTCTGAAGGAAAAGGGCCTTACTGTGTAAACGTCGCTGCTGACGTTTTTTTTCAGGCGTCAGGCTGTTAACTGCGCGATTTTCAAGTAACTTCAGGATGACATCCATGGTAAAAACCGCATCGGTATTCCCCATACTTTCAGGAGCAATCGGTGTTTTACCTGACCGAACTTCCTCTACCAGATCCTGAAAAAAATTCTCAAGACGCTCTGCAGCAATGCTGTTGTCCAAAAAATTATGCATAGTGGAGGAACGATCATTACCGTTTCGTTTTTGAGTTGATGTGTTCATAAAACCTCCTTTTCGATTTCATGCTTTATAGACTACGTTAAATCGTTAAGTTGTGCAAGTTTTGTTCTCACCCCACCTTTTATAGTTTTTAACTATTGATTATTGAATTTTCTTCGGTATTAATTATTTCGTCATTTGAGATCCGAAAAAAGGTTGTTCCGGATCTTCCTGAATCCCACCGGCGCGCTGCGGCCCAACAACACAAGATGTAGCGGCTCTTTCAGCTGTTATTGCTACCAGATGTTGTGTTATGACCCTTCCCTGTGACCCGGCGCGCAGGGGCAGAAATGACCGCTTTGCTTATTCCCTCACCGTGGTACACTTCCGGAAAGTCGTGAATAGATAAAAAATCGGATCATCAGAAAACAGCCATCCGGTAATTTAATGGTGTGGTTATATGTCTGCTTATTATCACTTGAGTGATGTTTCAGGTGAGGGATTGCATCCGGCGTTACCATCACCTTTGTGAGTGATGCGAGAAAATTCTTAAGCGGTGTCGGGAAAATTCTGAATGCGTCCAGGACTGTCACACCAGGTGATAATCCCGGTATCAATTAACACAGAAATGTCCGGGCGAAGATGACATCCTGCGGAAAAGATGCCTCAGCAAAATATTATGCCGGCGAGTGTGATTACTCTGAGTGACTATAAGGAAGGTTCAATTTGACATTGAAAGACATGTATCTGCTTCTACATACAACTTATGGTCATAACGATTTATGGTTGATGCTGCTTAGCCCAGCCGAGGGAGGGCGTTCTACCTTTCTGGATGGCAGTTATGTTGCTTCTCAGGGACGAATTTTGTGTAGGTATTCTCAGGGACGATGGATTCATCTTGTAAAGACTGACTTTCGTTATTTTGATCCCTTCGAGGATCGGGCCACTCAATCTCCGGGCGGACTCAAGTTGTCTCTGCAGTACGCTATCGCGCTAACAAATCCGTTATGAGTGAGATACTTTCCAGTTTATAGCGGGATTTCTCGATAAGGAACAAACATGGCTGACTGGTTTGTCGCAGACAGTCAAATATCTTTCTGAAGTGTTTCAGGGGGCAGTAATGGAAAATATGATGAAAACTATGCGTGAGTATTTCCCCACGCGAACAGTGGTGTTCGAACAGTCTCTGGATATGTTTGGTCTCACCCGGGGTGAGGACGGGAAACTCATATTTCCCCGTCATTCTGATAACCGTTTCCCGATCGGGCGTATCCGCAAGCGTCTGTCATCTTATGGCTGGCGCGGAGAGCGTCTGAATCAGGAAGTGGCGCGTATTGTCGCAGGCCCTGATATTCTTCCTGAAAGAAATGACTACAGCATAATTTTTCCTTACGGATGGGAACGAAACCAGCTAACCCCAGAGATGCGGAGAATGTTTCCCCGGAGGACTGGTCGCCGCGTGCTGCTTATGCTGGATGAGTTCCATTATATTCATGACGCCCGGGAACGTCAGACGTTTGCACCAGAAAGTGATGAAGCACCCGAGGTATCATGAATTACCCTTCTCTTCCCGGACAGGCCTACGCCCCGGAAAAAGTGCACCTGCCTGTGGCCATCGATTACCCGGCTGCGCTGGCTCTGCGTCAGATGGCGATCGTCCAGGATGAACTGCCGAAATATCTGCTGGCCCCGGAAGTGAGCGCCCTGCTGCATTATGTTCCCGATCTGCACCGTAAGATGCTGCTGGCTACTTTGTGGAATACCGGCGCACGGATCAATGAAGCGCTGGCCCTGACTCGGTCAGATTTTTCGCTGGCGCCGCCCTACCCGTTTGTGCAACTGGCCACCCTCAAACAGCGGGCGGAAAAAGCGGCAAGAACGGCCGGCAGAACACCTGCCGGCAGTCAGGCACATCGTCTGGTGCCGCTGTCAGATAAACAGTACGTCAGTCAGCTGGAGATGATGGTTGCCACACTGAAAATCCCGCTCGAGCGCCGCAATAAACGTACCGGCAGAATGGAGAAGGCACGTATCTGGGAAATCACCGACCGTACAGTGCGTACCTGGCTGAATGAAGCGGTTGAATCCGCTGCGGCCGACGGTGTGACATTCTCGGTCCCGGTGTCGCCACATACTTTCCGGCATTCCTATGCCATGCATATGCTGTACAACGGTATTCCGCTGAAGGTGCTGCAAAGTCTGATGGGCCACAAGAGCATTAGTTCGACGGAGGTCTATACGAAAGTGTTTGCGCTCGATGTTGCTGCGCGGCACCGGGTACAATTCCAGATGCCAGAGGCTGATGCAGTGGCCATGTTGAAAGGGAATATTTAAGTACTTAGGAGAATGATGCTGGCGAACGTCCTGCTCGCCGGTGAGGTCTGTCAGAAGTTATCTGGACCAGATGACGGGAATATCTGCTCTGTATTCCTCATACTGCTCATAGATCGCATGCTGAAGCATCGTAATACGTTCTGATGATCTTGCCCCTCCATTTCCGGACAGCTTTTGTATCTTAAGTTAACGATGCCCGCTGCCGCCGATATTCCCTCGGAGAGTGGTATCCCAGCGCACTATGCGGGTGGTTTTCATTATAGTGATTGAACGCCGCTGCAAGGCTCTGTAGCGCTGTTCTCACATCCGGTTTGGGCATGAACGCGATGTAATCTTCCTTCATCGTTTTCACGAACCGTTCAGCCATGCCATTGCTCTGTGGGCTGCTCACCGCTGTTGTGCAGGGCTCCAGTCCTACCATTCTGGCGAACTGACGCGTCTGATAAGAACGGTAGGCTGAACCGTTGTCTGTCAGCCACTCAACTGGGGATGTCGGCAGGCTGTTACCGAAGCGACGCTCCACGGCACCCAGCATGACGTCCTGCACGGTTTCACTGTCATATCCACCGGTACTTGCCGCCCAGTGAAGTGCCTCGCGATCGCAACAGTCCAGAGCGAACGTGACCCGCAGTTTTTCACCGTTATCACAGCTGAACTCGAAGCCGTCGGAGCACCACCGCTGGTTACTTTCTCCAACGGCCACTTTCCCTCTATGCGCCCGCTTCGAGGGCGGTATTGCCGGTTTACGCTCAAGCAGCAGCGCATTCTGACGCATGATGCGGTATACGCGTTTGGCATTGATCACCGCCATGTCGTCAGTTTCTGATTGTCTGCGCAGCAGTGCCCATACACGACGATAACCATAGGTGGGCAGATCGTCGATAACGGTATGGATACGAGCCAGCGCTTCAGTATCATCAGGCTTGCGCTTGCACCGACGATCCTGCCAGCCCTTCGACCGACGGGCCATGGCATGCAGTTGCGCACGTGAGACCCGGAGGCAACGACTGACAAGGCTTATTCGCCATCCTCCGGCAACAAGGGCACGTGCGCTATCCACTTTTTTTGTCGGCCATATTCAACGGCTTCTTTCAGCAGCTCGTTTTCCATGGTTTTTTTGCCCAGCAAGCGCTGTAACTCTTTAATTTGCTTCATTGCAGATGCCAGCTCCGACGCGGGTACAACCTGTTCACCCGCGGCAACCGCAGTGAGACTGCCTTCCTGATATTGCTTACGCCACAGGAACAGCTGACTGGCAGCAACGCCATGCTGACGGGCGACCAGCGACACGGTCATTCCGGGCTCAAAGCTCTGCTGAACAATGGCGATTTTTTCCTGAACGCTGCGCCGTCTGCGCTTCTCTGGACCTAGAACATCAATCATTCGGACTCCAACGACTAGTCTAAAACTAGTATTAAGACTATCACTAATTTAAGTGATACCAACTGTCTGGAGATTCATGGGGCCAGTCTACTGGCCAAAGGCCAGCCCGCATGGATTTATCGCTTTTGCCAGTAGATCAGCATGGCAAGGAACAGGATTTTTGCCCCCAAAGAATCGGGAGAAGCGGTCAGGAAAGTTTCTAGCACGACATTATCGTAAAACTCCGCATTATTAATTTCAGGTGTGTGACTTAGGGGCCTTACTCCCCCTTTTACAGCAAGTAGTGTTCTGTCACCACGGGAGCCAGGGTTAATAAAAACGATTCGAATATGTCTGCAGGGACGATAGAAATCTTCGTGCGGGTTGTCTCGCTGTAGCGGGCTTTGGAGAGCGACTCGGGGGAGGAGGAGTATCTTCCGCCCACGGATATGATCGAGCCAGCAGTGCTCGCCGCAGCCGAGCGACAGGGCGAAGCCCCGAGTGAGCGAGGAAGCACCATGGAACAAAACTTATAAATTCTGCTTACGCTAAATGCCTGAAAAATCACCTCTCTCTCGGGGTTATCCACTTATCCACGGGCATATTTTTATAAAGTACTTTTTTATTCTTTTTCTATATTTTACACCTTTTAGGGAGCCTGAAAGCCGCGTACAGTGCGGCCTGAGAGGGGGCCTGTATGGGCAACTGGTAAACATAATATGGGAAATTAATCACGTATCAGTGGGTTTTGTGTCAACAAGCTATGGGATACGCATCAACAAGCTATGGGAAAGAGGTCAAGTTCAGTTCTCAATTATCCACTTGTGGATAAAGTGCAGATTTTTCCGGTGGATAACTATCGCGATAGCTTGCAATTTCTGTTTTCACTGTCATTATGGGTGGGTAAAAATTTACCCATAGGCATTGAAATGGATACTCAAGCACTCTTGCCAGCTACTAAAACGTTTAAAAAACGCGCCAGTATAAAGCAATCTAACGAATTGACCGAAGCTGCATATTACCTGCCTCTTCAGGCAAAACGTGTGCTGTGGTTATGCCTCATGCAGGCCTATTTTAATGACAACCAGGAAGATGACTCTGACGTATTGCCGCTCTTCAAAATCAGCGTTTCCGATTACGTCAAATACTTCAATGTCGCTACGTCTGTCGCCAGTCGTGATGTGAAGGCTGGGGTAAATGCTCTGGGCGAATCAACGGTTACCTTTTATCCAAAAGAAGGTGAGTTTGAAGAAGTTAAACGTCCGTGGCTGGCTGAAGCAGGAATGAAGCGAGGTCGGGGTTCCTGGCAGATTGAATTTAACTACAAGGTCATGCCATTCCTTGTCGGCTTAACCTCCCAGTTCACTACCTATTCTCTCTATGACTGTGGCCAGCTTAATAGTGTTCGTGTCATCCGGCTTTATGAAAGCCTGTGTCAGTTCCGGAGCACTGGTGTCTGGATCACCACACATGACTGGTTATGTGAAAGGTTTATGCTCCCTGCCTCGCAGAAAAACAATATTGCTGAAATGAAGCGTACCTTCCTGGAACCTGCTCTGAAGAAAATTAATGAGAAGACGCCATTAAAGGTAACATATACCACTGAAGAAGATGGTCGCTTGCTGTTTAATTTTCTTGATAAAAAACAATAGCCTGTATTTTTTATTTCCTCCCCCCTCAGTTTGTTGCTGACATATGGGGGGATACTAAAATTGCTGTATTTCCCATAGTGCTTGCCTAACTTGACCTGTTTCCCGCAATCCGGCCGTCCGCGGAGTTGACCTGTTTCCCACAGTCCCGGACGTCTGCAAAGTTGACCTGTTTCCCACAGTCCGGGCCGTCCGCGGAGTTGACCTGTTTCCCACAGTCCCGGTCGTCTGCAAAGTTGACCTGTTTCCCACAGTCCGGGCCGTCCGCG
>NZ_KQ089851.1:141900-147569 GCF_001037575.1 Citrobacter sp. BIDMC107
CACAGTCCCGGTCGTCTGCAAAGTTGACCTGTTTCCCACAGTCCGGGCCGTCCGCGAAGTTGACCTGTTTCCCACAGAGGATGGAAAACTCTTCTTGAGCTGAGCGTAAGAGCTATCTGCCGGAACGGTTCCTCTTCGCTTCCTCGCCAGTTCGCTCGCTACGCTCGGTTACATGGCTGCGGCGAGCGCTGATACCTTTCTCTATACCCTTTTGTACGACTTGTTGTGTGATGGTCATAAGTGCGTCTGCGTGTTGCGGCACTGTGATTGAGTGGCACGCCCGTCGAACTTCTTCCCCCTCCTGTTGAGAGCGAAATCAAAACAATATGATTTTTTGCTTGCAACATGACTCTTTTTGTTCAAAATGACAAAAAACGTCATGAGGTGATAAATGGACAATATTGAGCAGTTACGGAAAGTTGCTACACGTGCAGGTAAGCTTCTAACATCTTTGAGCGAGAGTATCCGCCAGCAAAAAGAGGAATTGAAGCTTACCGAGTTCTATCAGGAATACAGCAAAGCCGCTCTGTATAAGCTGCCTAAGCTCAGTAAAGGCAGTGTTGAGTATGCTGTGGCCGAAATGGAAGCCGGTGGCTACATTTTCAAAAAGAAACCTTCTGGCAATACGATGAAATACGCGATGACGATTCAGAATGTCATCGATCTGTATAACCATCGTAAAGTACCCAAGTACAGGGATCGCTTTGATAAAGCCTTTACGATTTTTGTATGTAATCTTAAAGGTGGTGGTTCCAAGACAGTTTCTACCGCTTCATTATCACATGCTTTTCGAGCTCATCCTCAGCTTCTGTTCGAAGACCTGCGTATACTGGCCATCGATTTCGATCCGCAGGCATCTCTGACAATGTTCCTGAGCCATGAAAATTCAGTGGGCCTGGTTGAAAATACGGCTGCTCAGGCCATGCTCCAGAACGTGTCTCGTGAAGAATTACTTTCCGATTTTATAGTACCGTCTATTATCCCTGGTGTTGATGTAATCCCCGCTTCCATTGACGATGCATTCCTTGCTGAAGGCTGGAAGGGATTGTGTGAAGAACATCTTCCAGGGAAAAATATTCATGCTGTGCTTAAAGATAACATTATCGATAAGCTCCAGCATGACTACGACTTTATTTTCCTTGATAGTGGTCCTCACCTTGATGCGTTCCTGAAAAACTGTATTGGGGCGGCAGACCTGATGTTGACCCCTCTTCCACCGGCTACGGTTGATTTTCATTCTTCCCTGAAGTTTGTGGCCAGCCTCCCTGCCCTCATAGATTCCATTGAAATGGATGGGCACACCTGCAATCTCATCGGTAATGTCGGCTTCATGTCCAAGATCCTGAACAAGTCTGATCACAAAATTTGCCATAGTCAGGCCAAAGAGGTTTTCGGTGCCGATATGCTAGACATGGTTCTGCCGAGACTGGATGGTTTCGAACGCTGTGGGGAGACTTTTGACACAGTTATTTCAGCAAATCCAGCAACCTATGATGGAAGTACAGAGGCACTAAAAAGCGCAAAATCAGCAGCGGAAGACTTTGCGAAGGCAGTCTTTGATCGCATCGAGTTCATTCGTACTAACGGAGGTATGTGATGTCGAATGAGAAAAGAAAAACCATCGGCAGACAGTTAAATACCCAAGCGTCAATTGCGGAAATGACGGACACCGGTAGAAGCCAGGTATTTACCTTAAAAACCGGCAGGAAGGTAACGTTCAGGTTTGTTCGGGTGCCTGCATCTGAAGTTGAAAGTAAGACCTTCGTAAACCAGGAAAACAACGGAAGAGATCAACTTGCACTGACCAGGGAATCCCTGAAATCCATTATCCAGACGATTAAGTTTCAGCAGTTCTTTCCCTGTATTGGTATTAAGCAAAGTGAAAGGATTGAGATACTGGATGGTTCAAGACGGCGAGCCTCAGCAATTTTTGTCCGTACAGGCCTTGATGTAATGGTTACCGAAGAGCATTTATCAGCTGATGAAGCTCGCCAACTGGCTAAAGATATCCAGACAGCTAAAGAACATAATCTTCGGGAGATTGGCCTGAGATTGATCGCTCTTAAAGAGTCCGGATTTAATCAAAAGGAAATTGCTGAACTGGAGGGGTTATCTCAAGCTAAAGTTACCAGGGCGCTGCAGGCGGCGGCCGTACCGCAAGACTTGATTTCTCTGTTCCCGGTTCAGTCGGAGCTATCGTTTAGTGACTATAAACTTCTTTTAGAAGTTAATGAAAAACTCAGTGAAAAGGGATTAACGCCTGAAGAACTCATTCAGTCTGTATCAGCTCAGCTCGATGCAATTTTGAGTGAAGGCGAGCGACCAGAAGACGAACAGAAAGCCAGTATACTGAAGCTGATTTCTCAGGCATCTCAGGCATTGATAGATCCATCTCCCAAGGAAAAGTCAGTGGTTTCCCCACTCTGGTCTTTTGAAGAAAAGGACAAGTTCGCGCGTAAGCGTGTGAAAGGGCGTACGCTGACTTATGAGTTTAGCCGTATGTCAAAAGTGATTCAGGATGAACTGGACAAGGCTATCAACGAGGTCCTTGACAGAAATTTGAGTCAATAATTTCGCCATGGCGATTTCACATCTAACTTATTGTAATTAGGCAGTTTAGGCTGAGAATTTCAAGGTGAAATCGCCAAAGTTTTACGCCAGTTTCGCTGCAGGAATATCTGACCATCGTGTCGTATAAGCAGGAGAAAGCATCTCCCGTTTCATCTGCCATTCCGGGGCAATACCCCGCCCCGCAAACCATACTTTACCCAGCCCTGAGTTATTGATCCCGTCCAGAACCTTCATCAGCTCAGCACTGTAAGGGCGTGGCGGGCGTTCGTCGAACAGCTGCAGCTGCGAAACGCCGGAGCCGGTGAAGTCATTCAGCATAACTCCGGCTTTGGCATACCGGTGTCCATCCCTCCAGATACGCTCCAGAGCCGTTGTGGCGGCTGCAATGATGTCCCTGGTGTCCTGAGTGGGTGTAAGAAGTTTTTCCGTAGCCACGTTGCCGTAGTAAGGTTCTTTAACGGCGAACGGAGACGTTTTGATGAAAACGGAAATATGCCGGCAATACTGGTGCTCTTTACGCAGCTTTTCAGAGGCCCGCTCTGCGTGCTGACAGATAGCCTGACGGAGTGACTCGTACTCCGTGATCTTCACGCCAAAACTGCGGCTGCAGACAATTTGCTGTTTCGTCGGAGGGGCTTCCTCAAGCGAAAGGCAGCTTTCCCCGTTCAGTTCACGTACCGTTCGCTCAAGGACCACAGAAAAATTTTTGCGGATGAAGGCCGGGTTCGTCAGGGCGAGATCGAGCGCGGTCTTAATGCCCAGTACATTCAGCTTGCGTGCAATACAGTTACCCACCCCCCAGATTTCTTCAACCGGCTGCAGTGAAAGCAGTTTCCGCGTTCTCTGCGGATTTCCCCTGGTCAGAGCAAGTACGCCACGAAACTGTTTCCACTCTTTTGAGGCCCACTGGGCTGATTTTGCGAGGGTCTTCGTTGGTCCGGCGCCCACGCCAATGGTCAGGTGGGTACAGTCATACACGTGCTGACGCAGCTGCCGGCCGAAGTCCTCAAGCTCCATACAGTGCTCCACGCCGGTCAAATCGAGGAACATCTCATCAATTGAATACTGTTCCACTCTGGGGGCCAGTTCCTCCAGGCTGTTCATCACGCGCGCCGACATCGAGGCATAAAGTTCATAGTTACTTGAAAACGCATATATTTTTTCCGGGTATCTTTCGTTTTTTATCTGAAACCACGGAGTTCCCATTTTGATCCAGCGCTTCGCCTCGGCACTGCGAGCGATTACGTTCCCGTCGTTGTTGCTCAGGACGACTATCGGCTTTCCTTTCAAATCCGGTCGGAAAACACGTTCACAGCTGGCATAGAAGCTGTTCACATCGGCCAGGGCAAACATCAGTACATCTCCCTCGGGCGGTGGATGATATGCGTGACGACGCCAAAGATATCCAGCTCATCGGGGTCAGGATAAGTCGGAGACCAGGAGGCATTCATGGGCTGCAGCGTCAGTCGAGGCGTCAGCAGAAGCCGTTTAACCGTAAACTCCCCCTGTACGCTGGCGACAACGATATCGCCGTGCCGCGGCTTTTCAGCACTGTCCACAACCAGCAGATCGCCATTGTACAGACTACCGTCCGCCATGCTGTCTCCGCTGGCACGCAGGTAGTACGTCGCGCTCGGATGCCGTATGCAGTAATCATGGAGATCCAGATCGGACTCGACATAGTCAGCGGCAGGGCTGGGAAAACCGCAGCTGGCCAGATCGGCAAACAATGGATGGGCCTGTGGCGGGTGTTCTTTCCCGGTGCTGAAAAACTGTAGCTTCATCTTTCCTCCTGATACTCTAATTTTACTGGTTATGCATACAGTATATTTAACAGCGTGACGATAATCCAGATCGCCTGCCGGGTAATGGTGCCAACTTACTGATTTAGTGTATGATGGTGTTTTTGAGGTGCTCCCGTGGCTTCCATCTCCATCAGTTGTCCCTCCTGCTCAGCTACTGAAGGCGTGGTGCGTAACGGTAAAAGTACTGCCGGACATCAGCGCTATCTCTGCTCTCACTGCCGTAAAACATGGCAGCTACAGTTCACTTACACCGCCTCTCAGCCCGGTACACACCAGAAAATTATTGATATGGCCATGAATGGCGTCGGATGTCGCGCCAGTGCACGCATTATGGGCGTTGGCCTCAACACGATTTTACGACACTTAAAAAACTCAGGCCGCAGTCGGTAAACTCACGCATACAACCGGGCAGTGACGTCATTGTTTGCGCGGAAATGGACGAACAGTGGGGTTACGTCGGCGCTAAATCACGCCAGCGCTGGTTGTTTTACGCGTATGACAGGATACGGAGGAAGGTTGTGGCGCACGTATTCGGTGAACGCACGCTGGCCACGCTGGAGCGTCTTCCGGGCCTGCTGTCGGCCTTTGAGGTCGTGGTATGGATGACGGATGGCTGGCCGCTTTATGAATCACGCCTGAAGGGAGAACTGCACGTTATCAGCAAGCGATATACGCAGCGCATTGAGCGGCATAACCTGAATCTGAGACTACATCTGGCAAGGCTGGGCAGGAAGTCACTGTCGTTCTCAAAATCGGTGGCGCTGCATGACAAAGTCATCGGGCATTATCTGAACATAAAACACTATCAGTAAGTTGGAGTCATTACCGGCCAGTTCACCACCTACTCGCTCCGCGATTGTGGCAGTCTTCGAAATCCCCGGACGATCCGCCTTTATAAAAGTCTTGCTCAATTCAAATCTTCAGGCTTATGGGTTACTACTCATGCTTGGTTAAATGACCGTTTCGTCTTACCGGAATCCCAGCAGAAGAACTTGGCAGAGTTGAAACGATCTTTCCTTGATCCTGCACTCAAGCAGATAAATGAGAAAACACCTTTACTTGCTAAGTATAGTATTGATGATTCAGGAAAATTTCTGTTCTCAATAATTGATAAGCAAAATCCCGTCTGACATAAATCAGCACACATGAGCCTGTCATTTGACAAATTTTTGTCATGAAGATGGGCGGATTGCCACACGGCAGCGGCGCGCGGCAAGGTGGGCCGATTCCCACACGGCAGCGGCGCCCGGCAAGGTGGGCCGATTCCCACACGGCAGCGGCGCCCGGCAAGGT
>NZ_KQ089851.1:148174-153542 GCF_001037575.1 Citrobacter sp. BIDMC107
GCACCGGCGCCCGGCAAGATGGGCGGATTCCCACACGACAGCGGCGCCCGGCAAGGTGGGCCGATTCCCACACGACAGCGGCGCCCGGCAAGATGGGCGGATTTACACACGGCAGCGGCGCTCGGCAAGATGGGCGGATTTCCACACGGCAGCGGCGCGGGGCCAGTGGGATTCAGGAGAATAGGTGTTTTACCGAATGCCCTGACGAGGCGTAAAAAAACCGCTTGGCGGCGGCCTCATAAAGCAGAAAACCCGCTCAAGGCGGGTTATCTGCTCTGTAGCGGCTTTGTTAATGGAATGGTCGCCTCCCATCTCTTGTGCCACAGTGGGACGATAAATCGTCACTCATTGAACGGAGCGCTGCTATCATGAACGTTAAAACTATTGGAATCGATTTGGCAAAAAACGTTTTCCAGATCCATGGGGTTGACGAGCACGGAAAACGGTTGTTCAACAAACAACTCAGACGGGCACAAATGGCCTCCTTTTTTGCCAACATCCCACCCTGTTTGATCGGCATGGAGGCCTGTGCATCTGCTCATTTCTGGGCCAATAAACTGATATCGATGGGCCATAATGTCAAACTGATGGCCCCTCAGTTCGTCAAACCCTATGTTAAAACCAATAAGCATGATGCTGCAGACGCTGAAGCTATTTGTGAAGCCGTCACTCGACCTAACATGCGGTTCGTGCCGGTCAAAACCGCTGAGCAGCAAGCCGTATTGGCACTTCACCGGAGTCGTCAGAGCTTCATCAAACAGCGAACCGCACAAGCCAATCAAATCAGGGGGTTATTGGCCGAATTTGGCATTGTCGTCCCCCGAGGTATCCAGCAGCTACAGCGACGATTACCTGAGCTCGTGGAAGATGCGGATAACCCGTTACCCGTCCTGTTTCGTACACAGCTGAGTCTACTACAGCACCACATGGCGTACCTGTTCGATGTCATCGCTACACTCGACAAGCAGATTGAGCAGTGCTATCGGCAAAATGCTCTCTGCCAGCGTATCGGCAAGATCCCTGGTATTGGCCCTGTTACCGCCAGCGCGCTGATTGCGACCATTGGTAAAGCCAACAATTTCGAGAATGGCCGACAACTGGCTGCCTGGCTCGGATTGGTTCCACGTCAGCACTCCAGTGGGGGTAAACAAGTCCTGCTCGGGATAAGCAAGCGAGGTGATACCTATTTGAGGACCTTGCTTATCCATGGTGCCAGGGCGGTATTGCAGTCGGCCAAACATAAACAGGATGCCGTATCGAGCTGGGCTAACCAGCTAATGGCGCGCCGGAATAACAACATTGCCTCGGTAGCATTGGCTAACAAGAATGCGCGGACTGTGTGGGCGCTCCTGGCCAAAGAGCGGGAGTATTGTGCACCAATAATAAGCGCTTAAGTTGCTTAATCAGTAAGACAGAAACAACACCACCGATTGCCCAGGCAAGCATGAAGTGATGGCAAGACAGGTCAGACCGCGATGGGGAAAACCCGGTTTATTCAAGGCTCCTGAAAGAGCGCTTTGTTGATAGAGGCCTCCATCAGCGTATTCCATCAGGGACAGAGGTATTTTACATCACCTCGGCAAAGTCCGGATCTATGGCTGCAATCGATGACCAGTAAAGCCACCACAACATATTTAGCTTGGCAAACAGGAGGCGACCATCTATGAATAAATCGAACTTTTGCTGAATTGAAGGATCAGATCACGCATCTTCCCGACAACGCAGACCGTTCCGTGGCAAAGCAAAAGTTCAAAATCACCAACTGGCCCACCTACAATAAAGCCCTCATCAACCGTGGCTCCATAACTTTCTGGCTGGATGATGAAGCTATTCAGGCCTGGTATGAGTCGGCAACGCCTTCATCACGGGGAAGACCTCAGCGCTATTCTGATCTCGCCATCACCACCGTTCTGGTCATTAAACGCGTGTTCAGGTTGACCCTGCGGGCTGCACAGGGTTTTATTGATTCCATTTTTACACTGATGAATGTTCCGTTGCGCTGCCCGGATTACACCAGTGTCAGCAAGCGCGCAAAGTCGGTTAATGTCAGTTCACCCGGGGTGAAATCGCGCATCTGGTGATTGATTCCACCGGGCTGAAGGTCTTTGGTGAAGGCGAATGGAAAGTCAAAAAACACGGCAAAGAACGCCGCCGTATCTGGCGTAAGCTGCATCTGGCCGTTGACAGCAACACACATGAAATCATCTGTGCAGACCTGTCGCTGAACAATGTGACGGACTCAGAAGCCTTCCCGGGTCTTATCCGGCAGACTCACAGAAAAATCAGGGCAGCATCGGCAGACGGCGCTTACGACACCCGGCTCTGTCACGATGAACTGCGGCGTAAGAAAATCAGCGCGCTTATCCCTCCCCGAAAAGGTGCGGGTTACTGGCCCGGTGAATATGCAGACCGTAACCGTGCAGTGGCTAATCAGCGAATGACCGGGAGTAATGCGCGGTGGAAATGGACAACAGATTACAACCGTCGCTCGATAGCGGAAACGGCGATGTACCGGGTAAAACAGCTGTTCGGGGGTTCACTGACGCTACGTGACTACGATGGTCAGGTTGCGGAGGCTATGGCCCTGGTACGAGCGCTGAACAAAATGACGAAAGCAGGTATGCCTGAAAGCGTGCGTATTGCCTGAAAACACAACCCGCTACGGGGGAGACTTACCCGAAATCTGATTTATTCATAGATGGTCGCCTCCTGTTTGCCAAGCTAAATATGTTGTGGTGGCTTTACTGGTCATCGATTGCAGCCATAGATCCGGACTTTGCCGAGGTGATGTAAAATACCTCTGTCCCTGATGGAATACGCTGATGGAGGCCTCTATCAACAAAGCGCTCTTTCAGGAGCCTTGAATAAACCGGGTTTTCCCCATCGCGGTCTGACCTGTCTTGCCATCACTTCATGCTTGCCTGGGCAATCGGTGGTGTTGTTTCTGTCTTACTGATTAAGCAACTTAAGCGCTTATTATTGGTGCACAATACTCCCGCTCTTTGGCCAGGAGCGCCCACACAGTCCGCGCATTCTTGTTAGCCAATGCTACCGAGGCAATGTTGTTATTCCGGCGCGCCATTAGCTGGTTAGCCCAGCTCGATACGGCATCCTGTTTATGTTTGGCCGACTGCAATACCGCCCTGGCACCATGGATAAGCAAGGTCCTCAAATAGGTATCACCTCGCTTGCTTATCCCGAGCAGGACTTGTTTACCCCCACTGGAGTGCTGACGTGGAACCAATCCGAGCCAGGCAGCCAGTTGTCGGCCATTCTCGAAATTGTTGGCTTTACCAATGGTCGCAATCAGCGCGCTGGCGGTAACAGGGCCAATACCAGGGATCTTGCCGATACGCTGGCAGAGAGCATTTTGCCGATAGCACTGCTCAATCTGCTTGTCGAGTGTAGCGATGACATCGAACAGGTACGCCATGTGGTGCTGTAGTAGACTCAGCTGTGTACGAAACAGGACGGGTAACGGGTTATCCGCATCTTCCACGAGCTCAGGTAATCGTCGCTGTAGCTGCTGGATACCTCGGGGGACGACAATGCCAAATTCGGCCAATAACCCCCTGATTTGATTGGCTTGTGCGGTTCGCTGTTTGATGAAGCTCTGACGACTCCGGTGAAGTGCCAATACGGCTTGCTGCTCAGCGGTTTTGACCGGCACGAACCGCATGTTAGGTCGAGTGACGGCTTCACAAATAGCTTCAGCGTCTGCAGCATCATGCTTATTGGTTTTAACATAGGGTTTGACGAACTGAGGGGCCATCAGTTTGACATTATGGCCCATCGATATCAGTTTATTGGCCCAGAAATGAGCAGATGCACAGGCCTCCATGCCGATCAAACAGGGTGGGATGTTGGCAAAAAAGGAGGCCATTTGTGCCCGTCTGAGTTGTTTGTTGAACAACCGTTTTCCGTGCTCGTCAACCCCATGGATCTGGAAAACGTTTTTTGCCAAATCGATTCCAATAGTTTTAACGTTCATGATAGCAGCGCTCCGTTCAATGAGTGACGATTTATCGTCCCACTGTGGCACAAGAGATGGGAGGCGACCATTCCATTAACAAAGCCGATTACCACCTGAAACCAGGTCTATATAGGCCAAAAGTTCATCTGATACTTTTGCGGTTATTGTTGGCATTCAGTCCTCACTTTGTGCATTTTTTAAACGAAAAAAGGGTGTCTAATACGGTGAAATCATAGTATTACCAAAGTAATAAATAAAAAATTCTTTAAATCAGTAAGTTAGATTGGATTTGTAATACCTGGGTAATACCGCAGCATGGCTAAATTTTGTTTTTTTGCTTTTAAATCAGTGTGATAGCGTGATTTATCACGCTGCGTTAGGTGTATAGCAGGTTAAGGGATAAAAAATCATCTTTTTTTGGTAGGGCGATCTCCGTAGGTTAAGGGTCATTTGGCTAAAAAGCGTCCTATTCTTTGATGGTCATGCTTGCATGACCATCTGAGCAACCAAAAACTACAGATAAACTACAAAAAACGTTTTGCCTTAGTGTTGGAAGACTACAAATAAACTACAATAAAACTACAAAGAAACTACAAAAAACGTGACAGACTACAAATAGACTACAAGAAAACTACATATAAACTACAAAACTCGATTGACCCCTTCTTACGAGTGTTGTAGAGTCATTTTCATACAACGGAGGGGGTTATGAATAAACCAGCAGATCTGAAACCCCGCAACTTATCGGCTGCTGTCAGATTGCGCCTAAATGAAATCGAGAACTGGCTGGACAGAGGGCTAACGCGGCATGAAATTGCTGAAATCCTCGACAGCGAATACAGCTTTTCGGTAACAGCCAAAGGGCTTGAGATGGCACTGTATAGAACGCGGCAAAACCGAAAAAATGTATTGCACAATACACATGATAAGAGTAGCGCGAAGGGTGCAGCGGAAAGTGTATTGCACAATACACAACCGTCTGAGCCTGAAGCGCAGGAAAGTGAAAAAGCAGAGAGTCCCGGCATTATTGATAAAGAATTCTTCAATAAAATCGGTGAGAATTTCGACCCTAAGAAGTTCAACAAAAAATTCTGAGGTGATTTATGAAAGTAGCGGTAATTAATTACAGTGGCAGTGTTCGTAAAACCTTAATTTCATCTTACCTGTTAGCCCCGCGCCTGACTGGTGCAAAGTTCTATGCGGTAGAGACTATCAACCAGTCTGCTTCCGATCTGGGTATTGAAAATGTGACCAGTTTTAAAGGTGACGACTTCTCACGTTTGATTGAGGGGTAATGACTCCAACTTACTGATTTAGTGTATGATGGTGTTTTTGAGGTGCTCCCGTGGCTTCCATCTCCATCAGTTGTCCCTCCTGCTCAGCTACTGAAGGCGT
>NZ_KQ089852.1:0-45548 GCF_001037575.1 Citrobacter sp. BIDMC107
GAACGAAAGCGCCCCGGACTTCCGCCTGCAAGCGGCCGGCCACGACTTCGGCGCGGCGTGGAAGAAAACCAGCGAGGCCGGGCGGGATTACCTGTCGGTGGCCATCGACGATCCTTCATTCCCGGCGACGGTCTATGCCCGCCTGATCGAAGGCGAGAATGACACGCACGACCTCATCTGGTCGCGCAGCAAGCCCAAGGCGGCCTGACGGCCGCCCACCGCGCCCCGCCCATTGCGGCGGGGCGCGGTGCTGCTGATCGCAGCATCGCACGCACAGGGTTTCGGCAGTTGCCCCATGTCCCGCATGTCCAAGGCCAGCATTGCATTGGTGATGGTCGAATGGCTCGAAGCCCGTGGCAGTAGGAACAGCATGGCGTGTCGGCGCATTGCGCCGCCGGGCTTTCGGGCTGCGCCCCATGCCGCCAATGGCGTCATGTCCATTCGGCTTCAATCCCTCACGCCTTCGCGCCTGGCGGCGCTGCGCGCTCCGCTTGCGGGCATTCAGACGCGCTAGGGCGCGTCGCGCTCTTTCAGCACGGCCTCGAACTCCTGGCGCACCCGCGCCAGCAGTTCGTCGGCCTTGTGCGTGTCGTCGCCGGCGTAGGCCAGCGTCAACAGCGTCAGCGGATGCACTTCCATGACCTCGCACAGCTCGGTCAGCTTGTGCAGGGTCGGACTTTTCAAGTCGCGCTCCAGCGTACTCATATAGGTGCGGCTGGACACGTCGGAGAACGCTTCCTGGCTCAAGCCTCGCGCCTTCCTGACTGTCCGTATTGCCGTTGCCAATGAGTGTTTCGCTGTCACTAACTTGGTTTCCCCATAAAAACCAAGATGACAGCCCATTGCGCCCTATAGGGCTACAATCTATAGTGTTCATTCATGGCTGAAAGGCCCGCTTTCGTGCTTTTACGGAAATCCGCAGATGCGGATTCCGACAGAACCGGGGAATCGCATCCGTGTCTTTCCGGCTTCCGACAATTCCGCTTCGGCGCTTCTGTTCTTCTACGGATGCGATGGCTTGCACATCGGTGCTTCCACACGAATGCACGGATGCGTTTCGGCAGTTCTGCGCTTCGGCACCAAAGCGCATTCGCGCATCGTCGGTTTCGTGGAGAAGCTGCCCATGACCCTGCCGCTTGTCACCGCTGATGAACGCGCCCGGCTGCTGGCCCACGGCGCGGCGCTCGCCGCTGGTCAGCGGCTCGACCCGCTGCCCGTGGTGCGCTTGTTCACCCCGGACGCGCATGTGACCTGGCTGCTGGTGTCGCTCGACCCGGCGGATGGCGACACGGCCTACGGCCTGATCGACCTCGGTATCGGTATGCCTGAGCTCGGGATGGTCAAGCTGTCCGACCTGGCGGGCATCGTCGGGCCGCGCAAGCTGCCGGTGCGGCGGGATCGGTATTTCCAGGCGGTGCGCCCGTTATCGGAGTACGTCCGGCTGGCGCAGGAGAACGGCGCGATCACGGACTGATGAAAACCAGCGCGGCCTAGCCAGCCGGGGCGCATCGTGACTATTTCAATCTTGATCAAGACCGTGCAGGTCTGAATCCGCATTCTTGCACCGAAGTGGTGCGATCCTGTTGAAAACAGTCCTGATCTTGGGCGCGGGCTGCGGCACGGTGTTCGGTGCTGCGCGTCATTTTCCTGAAGGCGTAGCCGTCGCATTCAGACGATTTCCGCAACACGCAGAGCCAAATGGTCTTGACACCGACAGTTACAGCCTAACCAATTTTGATGACGACCTGATGGCATTTCGATAGTTCCCGCATCGCGGAAATCGTGGCGACGCATCCCAAACAGAGGGAGGTTTCGCCATGACTGATCGCAGCGCCGAACACTGGTATCCGACAGCGGCCTATCTCTACGTTCTGCACCTTGACGGCCCTGCGCTGGCGTGGGAATACCTGCGCCGAAATCCCGACTACCGCCGCGACTGGCTGCGCCGCCGCCGCCGGCCGGACACGGCGCAGGCGTGGGGCCTGCGCCTGCTGGAAGACCCAGCCCTGGATGCGCGCGACGCGCATCCGGCCTGGTTTCCCGATCACGATGCCGTCGTGCAGGTTTACCCGGACGATGACCCGCCACCCGAAGCCCATGCCTTCGAGTTCTGGCGCGTCCCTGGCCGCAAGCAACTGATCCACGACGGCAAGCGCCTGGTGCTGGTGTCGCATTGGCCCGGCTGCTGCCTGCGGCTCGCGCTCGCGCCGGGCCTGGAAGACGGCATGGCCTACCTCTACGCCACCCGCGCCTGCGCCACGCCCTGCGCGCGCTATCGCACGCTCGCGTCCGAGCTGGACGCATTGGCCGTGGCCACGGTTGCCACGCCTGCGGCGGCGGCCCGTTCCAGGCCCACGACGGCCGCGGTGCTGGAACTGCACACCTTGCAGACGCTCGACGCGACCCTGGCGGGCGCGTCATTGCGCGAAGTGGCCGAAGGGCTGTTCGGCGCCGATGCCGTCGCCGCCGACTGGCACAAGGACAGCGCCTTACGTGCCCGCGTGCGGCGGCTGGTACGTCGTGGCGATGCGCTGATGCGTGGCGGCTATCGCCGCCTGGCACAGCTTCCGCCGCCGTTGCAGTAGGGGGGGACGTTTCGCGTCCCCCGTAGATCGTCCCTTAGCAAGCAGCCTCGCTTTCTTGAAAGTGCCTCTAACCGGCCGCGTGGTGTGGCCGGGCTTGATGGAGGTACATCCCATGCGACCCGCTCCCTTGCGGCCTGCCGCCGCTGCTGTCGCTGCGCCTGCGCAGCCCCAACGCTACCTGACCAACGACGAAGCCGCCGAGTACCTGCGCCTGTCGCCACGCACGCTGGAGAAACAGCGCGTGATCGGCGGCGGCCCGAAGTTCCGCAAGTTCGGCCGCCGCGTCATGTACGCGGTGTCCGACCTCGATGCCTGGGCCGACCAGCGCAGCTACGAGGCGACTTCCGACCCGGAATATGCCGAACGCCACGCGGGCGATTACCGTGATGGCCGCTGATCGCTGGCGCGTGGGTGGCCGTCGCCATGTCCAGCCCGCCAGGGCAAGCCTTGCAGCGCGAACAGCTCGACCTGTTCCGCGCGCTGCCGGGCGACATGGCACCCCGCGACAGCCAGGACTTGATGGCCTTTCCGTTCTTCTCGCTGGCGAAGTCGCGGCGTACCGCGCCGATCGACTTCCGCGCCGGCGGCATCACCATCCGCGTGGAGGGTACGCAGGAGCACGGCATCGCAACGATATGGGATGCCGACCTGCTGATTTGGGCCGCCTCGCAGATCGTGGAGGCGCGCGACGCGGGCTTGCGCCCGTCGCGCTGGATACGCGCCACTCCCTACGAGATCCTGCGCTTCATCGGGCGCGGCACGTCTCTCAACGACTACCTGCGCCTGAAAGCCGCGCTCGACCGGCTGCAATCGACCACGGTGGCCACGTCCATCCGCGAAACCACGGGAAGGCGATTGCATCGCTTCTCGTGGATCAACGAGTGGAAGGAACTGGCCGATGCCAGCGGCGTGCCACTGGGCATCGAACTGATCCTGCCGGACTGGTTCTATGCGGGCGTGCTCGATGCCGCCTTGGTGCTGACCATCGACCCAGCCTATTTCCGCTTGAAGGGCGGGATCGAGCGCTGGCTGTACCGCCTGGTGCGCAAGCACGGCGGCAAGCAGCCGGGCGGCTGGCAATTCGACTTCCGGCACCTGCACCGCAAGTCGGGCAGCGCTGCGCGCTTCTCCGACTTCGCTTACGACCTGCGCGTCCTGGTGGCGCGGCAGTCGCTGCCCGGCTACGTCCTGGGCATCGAGCGAATGCCGGACGACGGACAAGAACTGCTGACCTTCCGGCCCGTGCTGCACACGGCACGGGGATAACTCGTGGAAAAGGTGTGGACGGCCTCGTGCTATCAGGAGTACCGGGTATCGTGCTATCGGGAGTACGCCTATCGTGCTATCAGGAGTACGAAAACGCCGGAAAGCCAATAACGGCGCGGGTTTGCGGCCCCTCTAACTTCCCTAACAAGAAATACATAACTTTTAGTAGAAGCGCGCCGTTTCGGTGGACAACCGAGAAACGGCACGGCGAACAGCGTTTTGCACGGCAGGTAAAGCCCGGCTTTCCAGCAGGGAGGGCCGCGCCATGATCCTCGCTCTGCTCAACCAGAAAGGCGGTGTCGGCAAGACCACGCTCGCCACGCACATCGCGGGCGAACTGGCGATGCGCGGCCAGCATGTCGTCCTGCTCGATGCCGACCCGCAGGGTTCATCCCTGGACTGGACGCAGCGCAGAAGCCAGCAAGGCTTGCCACGGCTGTTCAGCGCCGTGGGCCTCGCACGCGAAACGCTGCATCAGGAAGCGCCAGAACTCGCCAGGCGGGCCGATCACGTCATCATCGACGGGCCGCCGCGCATCGCCGCCTTGGCGCGCTCCGCGCTGCTGGCGGCCGAGCGCGTGCTGATCCCGGTGCAGCCCAGCCCCTACGACCTCTGGGCCAGCTCGGAAATGGTTTCGCTGATCCGCGAGGCGCAGGTGTTCCGGCCGCTGCTCCGCGCGGCCTTCGTCATCAACCGGCGCGTCAGCACCACCATCATCGGGCGCGAGGCGCGGCAATCGCTCGCCGAACAGCCGCTGCCCGCGCTGCGCTCGGAGGTGCATCAGCGCATCGTCTTCGCCGACAGCGTGGCCGCTGGCCGGCTCGCACGCGAGACAGCGCCCGACAGTGCCGCCGCCCGCGAAATCACCGCCCTGGTGGACGAACTGCTGCGGTGGCCGACATGACAGCGCAGCAGCCACCCAACAGCAAACGCACGGGCAAGCGCGTCGGCATCGGCGCACGTCCGCCCGCGAATCCGCACGCCGAGGCGTGGATTCGTCAGGGCGATGCCGACGCGCTGGGCAAAGGCGACCTCTACACGGCCCGCCTCACGCTCGACATCACGCCCGCCATGCGGGCGCGCATCAAGGTGTCGGCCTTCACGCAAGGCGTGACCGTGGCCGACCTGCTGCGCGGCCTGCTGGAGCGGGAGTTTCCGCCGGAGAACACACCATGAACGCATTCGCTTGGCCTGCCGCGAACGCGGCACCGGCTGCGCCGCTGCCTGCGCTTTCGGCACTCGCCGGACAGGCCGGCAATGTGCCGCTGACGCGCGTTTCGCTGGCCTACCTCGAACATCGCTTCAAGCTCTACCTGCGCTTCGGCGAACCGGCGCGCACGCTTCAGCTCGACCGCTGGCGGCGCTGCGCGGTGTTCCTGCCGGGCGCGATGCTCTGCCGCATCCGCTGGCAGGCCAACGACTACGGCACGATCCGCTGGCAACTCATGGTGATGCAGGCTTGCACACCGCTGGACGCGGCGCAGCGCATCCCCGGTGTTCAGCCGGGCGCGCGCTTGCTCCTACACACCGAAGGCGATGCCAACGTGCGCGCCGTGCTGGAGCGCATCGACGGCATCGAGGCGCTGGGCATCGCTGCCATCGACGTGTCGCCGGCGTACTGGCGCACGCTGGGCAACCGTCTTGCGGCTCGCCTTGCGCTGCCCGAATACACCACCGAGCGGCATACCGCCTGGCTGGCCGGGAAGGTGCTGCCATGACCGCCCCGACCACCACACCCAACGCGCCCGACGTGGCGCCGCGTCCTCGCTCACGCCTGCGCGCTCGCATCGTGCTGGCGACACTGGCCGCCATCGGCTTCGCTGCGCTGGCCTGGGCGGCTTTCGTGTCGCCGCTGCCGCGTCTGACCTACAACCCGTCCGACAGCGTGGCGGTCGGCTGGTATCGCATTGACCCGTTCGACCCGCGCACCGCCTCGCTGCCACGTCCGTTGTCCGTGGACAGCATCGTGCTGGTGCCGCTTCCGGCCACGGCTGCCGCGCTCGCTGCGCAGCGCGGCTACCTGCCGACGCGCGTTCCGCTGCTCAAACGTGTGGGCGCGGTCGCGCCGCAACACGTCTGCATCGTCGCCGGTCAGGTACGCATCGACGGCGTGCCTTCGGCCGCCGTACTGCCCGCCGACCGGCTGGGCCGGGCGCTGCCGTCCTTGCAGCTTTGCCGCCGCCTTGAACCGGGCGAACTGCTCCTGTTGAGCGTGACGAATCCAGCATCGTTCGACAGCCGCTATTTCGGCCCGGTCAGCGCATCCGCCGTGATCGGCGTTGCGCATCCGGTGTGGCCGGAGATACGCCCATGATGGCCGCCGATTCGCTGCGCTCTGACGTGCCATCGGGCATGTCGTTCTGCTGGCTGCTTCAGTGTCGCTGCGCCTGTCGTGCCGGTGCATTCGCACCGCACGTCGCGCAGCATCCGGCGCAGCCGTCCAACGTTCAGGCGTCTTGCCTCGAACGCGCCCGGCCTGCGGCCATTGGCGCTTTCGCCGGCGCGCTGTCTGTTCACGCAGCAGCGCCGCCGGGCCGCCGTTGCCTGGAGCGACAGCGAAGGGCAAAGGCGGAAGGCAAGACAAAAGGACGCGGCACCTGGCCGCGTCGAAAGCCAGTCAGCACATGGGGGGAACGCGGCACGGAGCGGCTTCGCCACCGTGCCGCGTTTGGCGCGAGGGTCGCGCCAATGCTGGCATGTCCGCGTGCTTCGCACGACAGGACACGCCCAAGCTTGCGGGGAGCGCAGCCATGACCGACAGCCGCGACGACGACTTTCGCGTGCGCCCCAGCGCCCCGAAGAACCGGGGCAAGGGCCAGGGGCAGAGCTTCGTTTCCAAGGTGCTCAAGCAGGCCGGCAAAGCCAGCAGCGGCAAGTCGGCAGTACGCCGTCCTGGCGCGGCTGGCACCGGCCAGCGGCCCGGCTCTCGGCTCGGACGTGGCCACACGGCGGCGCGCTTCGCCGGGGCGAAGCTAATGCCCATGTCGCGGCGCGTGACCATCAAGACCTTGCTGGTCAATCACCAGCGGGCCAGCCCGCAATCGCTCGCCAAGCACCTGCGCTACATCGAGCGCGACGGCGCGGGTCGCGATGGCGAACCGGGCCGGGGCTACGGGCCACAGGCCGACGAAGCCGATCTGGACGCCTTCAAGGAACGCTGCGCCGACGACCGGCACCATTTCCGCTTCATCGTCTCGCCCGAGGACGGGGCCGAGCTGGACGACCTGCGCACCTACACCCGGCATCTGGTGAGCCGCATGGAAGCCGACCTGGGCACGCGGCTGGATTGGGTGGCGGTGGATCACTGGAACACCGACAACCCGCACACCCACCTGATCGTGCGCGGGCGCGACGACACCGGCAAAGACCTCATCATCGCGGGTGACTACATCGCCCACGGCTTCCGCCATCGCGCCGCCGAGCTGGCGACCGAGTGGCTGGGGCCGCGCACCGAACTGGAGATTCAGCAGACCTTGAGGCGCGAGGTGGAACAGGAGCGGTGGACGAGCCTGGATCGCACCTTGCAGCGCGAGACCGGCGAGGATGGCCGGGTGCATGTCGAACGGCTCAACGAGCCGAGGTTGCAACGCCAGCGCCTGCTGCTGATCGGCCGCCTGCAACGCTTGCAGCGCCTGGGCCTAGCCGACGAGGTGCAGCCCGGCACCTGGGCCATTCATGCCGATGCCGAGAAGACCTTGCGTGCCCTGGGTGAGCGTGGCGACATCATCCGAACGATGCAGCGGGCCATGAGCGGCCAGCCGCGTGAGCTGGCGGTGTTCGAGCCGGGCGACGATGGTCGCAGCCTCATCGGCCGCGTGGCCGCGAAGGGGCTTGCCGATGAGTTGCACGACCGAGGCTATCTGATCATCGACGGCACGGACGGTAAGGCCCACTACGTTGCACTGAACGCCCGCGACGAACTGGCGAACTATCCCACGGGCGCTGTGGTAGAGGTGAAGGGTTCGACTGAGGTGCGCACGGCCGACAAGAACATCGCCTCGCTGGCGAGCGATGGCCTGTACCGCACCGATCATCACCTGGTAATCGAGCAGGGCCGGGCTACGCCCGGACGCGACCCGCAGGAAGTCGTCGCCGCTCATGTCCGGCGGCTGGAAGCCCTGCGCCGGGCTTGCATCGTGGAGCGCGTGGCCGAAGGGCTATGGAAGGTACCGGACGACCTGGCCGAGCGTGGCCGCCAATACGACGCGCAACGGCTGGGCGATGTAGCCGTAGAGCTGAAATCACACCTTCCTATTGAACGGCAGGCCCGCGTCATCGGCGCGACTTGGCTTGACCAGCAACTGATCGGCGGTGGCCGTGGGCTGGGCAACTTGGGCTTTGGCGGTGATACCAAGCAGGCCATACAGCAGCGAGCCGATTTCCTCGAAGAACAGGGGCTGGCACAGCGCCGCGGGCAGCGCGTCATCCTCGCGCGCAACCTGCTGGGCACGCTACGCAATCGGGAACTAGTGCAGGCCGCGAAAGACATTGCGGCGGAAACCGGCCTAGAGCATCGCCCGGTGGCCGACGGGCAGCGCGTAGCCGGTATCTACCGGCGTTCCATTATGCTCGCCAGCGGGCGCTACGCGATGCTCGATGACGGCATGGGGTTCAGCCTTGTGCCGTGGCGGCCGGTAATTGAGCCGCGACTGGGACAACAGCTTGCCGCAAAGGTTATCGGCGGAAGTGCCTCTTGGGAACTTGGACGAAAGCCCAGTATCGGTATCAGTTAGATATCAAGGGAAGCTGAGTACCAGGCGCAGTCTGCTTGGCTGCTGTGATTCTTCTTAGAGATTCAATCAATGCCATAAACTCCTTGGATTGCCTCAGTGCTTCGCCTCCCGCAGTTTGCAGGTCCAAGACATCCGTAGCCTCGATCGTGAAGGCTGTGGGCACGCGCAGCAGCGAATGCCGGATCTTGTCGTCCGGCACGTCGTTCAGACTTACGCTTACTACGTAGATTTCTGCGTCGGCCGCAAAGGGGCTGTCCGCTTGGCCACGGGTGCGGACAATCTCGGAACGCCAGTGTTGCAGGTCGTCGTTAAGCATGGCCAGCGTCACCTGGGTCTCGCGAGCGCCGGCACCGAAGATCAGCGACTCAAGTACTTGCGTCGTGCTGGGAACTCGGTCGCTACTGTCCACTCTCTCGCTCAGTCCTCGTTCGGAGTTCACCGTCACCAACACGAGTCGGCGCAAGCTTCCGGGCTTGACCTCCGAGAAATTGGCGCTCATTGAGCCCGAAGCTACTAGCCGGTCTAGCATCAGACGTACGCCGAGGTTGTCGGAGACACCACCGTCCACGAGGTGGATATAGGGCCGATCGTGCGCATTGAGGTAGCTGTCTATGCCGCTTTGCAGGATGCGTGATCTGTAATTTTGCCCTCTGACAGGCAAAGATCGGAGAGGCGGCGGACAGGTATTGGCGTTGTTTCGCACCGTTACGGGCGACAGCACCAGCGGTACTGCCGACGAGGCCGCCACCGCGAAAGACAGCGGCGTTGCATCGAGGTCGGAACAGATTAGCCGGAATTGCTCGGTGGTGAAATCGAAAGGGGCACCGGTCGTGAGGTCGGTTGCCGTGATCATCAGTTCGGGCGCGCCCGGTCGTCGGCGCACGTCACCAAAGGTGCGGCCTTCAAAAAGTTCGTCCAAGCGTTGAGCCAGGATCTGGCTGCGCCCAAACCAAGGTGAAGTTAGTCTATAAAGACGCTCAGGCCACAGAGCTTCACGTATGAGTCGCCCCTCAAAAGGCACAAGCAGAAAATCCGGCTCGAAACGAGTCAGCGTGGCATCGCCGAAGGCCGCGAAGTGCGCGGCAAGGATGCTGCCCCCCGACACTCCGCTGACCAGGAACACCTGATCCAACAGAGTGGTCTCCTGGCCCTCTAGCGCGAAGCGTGTGGCCTTGAGTTCGCGCAGCACGCCCAGGCCGAAGGCCGCCGCCCGAGCGCCCCCGCCTGACAGTGTCACCGCTACAACCACCGGTTGGTTGACCTCCGACGGCCTGATGCGTTGGTCGTTCTCGGCGAGAGACATTAAGGCGGCGTCGGAAAGTGTCGGGTTGATCCAAGGACGGTAAGTGGAACACCCTGTCAGAACTACCGTTGCCAGCACACCGGCCAAACTCCATCGTGTGAATTTACACACCTCCAGGCGCTTTACCTCTGCAAGCAGCACCACGCAGCGTTTCGAATAGACAAGAACGAGAAACGCCGGCAATTTTGCGACGAAGCAGAGCCACTCCAGAATGCTGCAGACGTTACAAGAACGGCACCCTACGAATCCCCTTGATGAGGCTCCTCGCGATCCGCGCGAAGTTATGGAATAGCAGCTATTCACGAGCCAGCACTTCTCCAAGCGCTATTGATCCGTTCAAGGCAGGTGGTGATTGCAGACTTTGCATGCCCGAGCAGTGTGTAGGAGCCTTTGAAATCCGCGAGAGCGTTGCCGTGCTCGAAGCAGCTAGCAGCAGCCACCCGACGATCTGTTTGTTCATCTACTGCCTCAAACTCCAAACTAGCTCCCCCAGTTGTCACTGGTCCAACAAGCAACGTCGTTAGGGTGTTGACTGCTCTATTGGGCGTCTCAATGGTCGTAATTGCCACACGCACACGTATGCGGCCTGACGATGCGGGAGCTTCGGACTTAGTTTGGAGATGTCGCAGTTCACTGTTGACGTGATCGAGAAGCTCTCGCACTTGCTCAGCTTCAAGCCCACCTATGCGTCCAGTTGCCGTCACTACCTGAGCATCCTCGACTAATATTTCCCGGTAACGACTGGGTTCAAAGCCTGGCGCCTTGAAGAGCAGAACATTTTCGTACTTCGTTTTTCCCAATACATCGTAATCACCAAGAAACCCTGATCGAGTCATTCCGTTTGAAGCACAGCCAGATAAGGTTGCCGTGAGGCCTGCCAGCAGCACAAAATGGATTAATGAAATAGGGCGTTTCATATATATTTTCATTTATCCCATTTTCAGACAGACGATGCCAGCAACAACCAGCGCAATTCCAACCCAACGTATCAAGGAGGCGGTATCGCCGAACACATACACGCCCACGAAAAACGCGCCCAGCGAACCGATGCCGGTCCAGACCGCATAAGCTGTTCCTATGGGGATCTGTTTAAGAGATAACCATAGGAAAAAGCCGCTGGCTGCCATACAGGCAACTGCAATCGCCGGCCCCACGTAGCGCATCGCTGCATTGGCCGCACCCATCTTGAGGCCTAGTGGCCAACCGATTTCGAACAGGCCGGCAATCAGTAGAACCAACCATGGATTCCATGACAACGGGTTCATATATTTCTCCAAATCTATTCAGTGAAAATTGATTATCAAAGCATCAAAGCATCAAAGAATAGGCAGTAGGCGGTCAATTCGCTCTGCTTCTGATTTCTTCTTAAACTCTCTGATGGCGAGAATCTGTCTCCCCGATCTCTCCGGCCACGAGAGAGATCGGGGGAAGCGTGTGGACAGTTACGCTGAGGGATCAGACCGGTTGCACTGGTTGTTGTACCGCCTCGTGACTCCGTTTGCTGCCCGGCCACTTCATTCCGAACAGCACCTCGTAGAGCAACGGAATCAGGCCAAGCGTCACGAGCGTGCCAAGTGCGAGACCACCGATCATGCCGATGGCCATGCCCTTCCACAGCGGCCCCGCAAACAACATCAGGGGCACGAGACCCGCGATACAGGTCACCTTGGTCATCACGATTGGACGCAGCCGCTGCATCGCAGCTCCCACCAGGGCTTCATGTCGGGCGAGACCTTCCGAGAGGCCGTGTTCAATTTGTTCGAGCAGAAGAACGGCGTTGTTGACGATGATTCCGAACAGCGCAAGCACCCCGAATGTCGCCATGAAGCTGAAAGGAGTGCCTGTTGCCTTCAGTGCAATCACGACCCCAATCAACGTGAAGGGAATCGTTGCGAGAATCACGATCAGCTTGCGGAAGGAGTTGAACTGCCAGATGAATAGCAGCAACATCGCCAGAAGAGCGAACGGCATGTAGTGCGTGAGCGATGCATTCGATTCAGCCGATTCCTCAATTTCTCCACCAAGCTCTATGGCATAGCCTGCAGGTAGTTCAATTGCGGCGATCCGAGGTGCGAGGTGATCCACGATCTCTTGCGCGGTGTATGCGGTGTTCTGCCCCTGAACTGTGACTGTACGAATGAGATTGCGGCGCTGGATCACAGACGGCTCGCTAGCGAGCGTGACATCGGCCACTTGCGCCAGGGAAACCGGCTGGCCACCCGACGCTGGATAGATGGTCGTCGAACCAACGTCCGCAGTGCTGCGCCGATCATTGGACGTCCCGCGCATCACGATTGGCACGCTGGTATCGCCATCTCGGATCACAGAGATCGACTGGCCGATGTAGCGGGTGCCAAGCCAGGCAGCTATGTCGTCGGTGGTGACGCCAGCACGTCGCGCACGATCTTGATCGACCCGAACATCGAGACGGCCGACACGGGTATCCCAGTTGTTCTTGATGTTGGCCGTACCTGGCAGCTCCCGTAGCGCGGACTCAATTTTCGCCGCCGCATTCATCAGCACCTCATGATCCGGCCCACTGACCCGGTAGACGGCTGTGCCGGCTTCGGTAGTGCCTAGCGAGAACCGCTGAGGCTCTGCGCGTACATCTCCATGATGCTGCGCGAAGTAAGCCCGAGTTCGGGCAATCACGACGTCAATGTTGGTGCCTGCCTTGACCGTCACGACAAAGTACGCGATGTTCGATGCTGGCAATGGGGGATTGAGCCCAAGGATGAAGCGCGGCCCACCGTCAGCGACGTAGCCAATGTGATCCGTGATTTCGGGGTTGATTTCTTGATCACCGAGCCAGCCGCTCACTTCCTTCACTTTGGCAAGAGTGAGCCGTGAATCCGTTCCAGGGGCGAGCTGCACCGGTATTTGGAATTGAACTCGGTCGGACTTCGGCAAGAAGTCGTATGGCAGTGTCGTGAATCCGTACAGAGCTACGGCCAATGCACCCGTCATCACACCAACGTAGATCGCCTTGTGGTCAAGCACCCACTCAAGCAACTTGCGATAGCCGCGATAGAAGCGTGTGTTGTAGGTTTGCGCGTCATTCGCCGGTTGATGATGCACTTTGGTGAAGTGGTAGCACAGCAGTGGAGTGACGGTCAGACACAACAGCCAAGATCCGAGTAACGTGAGCGCGAGGACAATGACGAGAGAGCGCAGATACTCACTCGTCGCACTCTGGCCGAAGAAGAACGGGGAGAAGGCGATGACGATAACCAATGAGGACGTCAGCAGCGGCAGTGCGAGGGTACGACCCGCTTCGAGACAAGCCTGTTTGCGGTCTTCACCGGCTGCCAAGCGCCGTTCAATGTCTTCGGCAATCACGATGCCGTTGTCTACCAAGAGCCCCAAAGCGATGATGATGGCTGCCATCGAAACACTTTGCAGCTCGATGTTCAGCGCGCGCATCACGATCAGTGCCCCCAGAATGGTAAGCGGCACGATCATCCCGACGATGAATCCTGTGCGCCATCCCAGGAAAAGGACGACGACGCCGAGCACGATGACAATCGTTTCGATCATCACCTGGTTCATCTTGCCCATTTCACGTTTGACGACGTCTGCCTGGAATGTCACATAGGAGAGCTCGAAACCTGCGGGCAGAAGTTTCTCAAGCTCGGCCACACGGGATTTGAGGGCTACGCCGAATTGCTCCACGTTCTGGCCCGAGGTCATGGACACTGCCATCACTACGGCAGGCTGGCCCTTATAGACTGCAGCAGACTCGGGAGGATCTGCAGGTTGTACCTGCACGCGCGCAAGCTCTCCCAGTGAGATTGAAGGAGCAGGCGAAGCACCGCGCGCACCCTGAGCTTGCGCCATCATGATCGGCAACGCGCGCAGCGAAGCGGCGTCGCGAACCTCTCCACTAACAGCCAGCGAAGCGTTGATGCCACCGATGGCGATTTGCCCGCCTGAAAGCACGACGTTTTGTTTAACGAGTTGATCGATCACCCCTTGTGGGGTCAATCCAAGCTGGGCTAGTTTTGGTCGATCAAATTCGAGATAGACGCGCTCTTCCTGCAAGCCGTAGAAGCTGATGCGATCAACGCCGGGAAGCGCGTATAGGCGATCGCGCATCTCTTTCAACGACACACGCATTTCGCCCATGGAGTAGCCCGGCGCGGTCACCGCAATGGAGGCCACGGCAACACGGCCGAAGTCGTCGTTGACAAATGGCCCCAACGTACCCTGTGGAAGCAGAGGCTGAGCATCGGCAACCTTCGCGCGAACGCGCTGCCATATGGGGGCTAGGTCGGTGTACCGCTCCCAGATCGTGACCTGTATGACGGCCCCGCCCGCGCGAACGGTTGTGGTTACACGCTTGACCTCGGCCAGCTCCCGCAAACGCTCCTCGATCGGACGCGCGATCAACTGCTCAACACGTTCGGCTGGCATGCCAGGGTTCAGAACGGCAACAACCGCATCTCGAATCGTGACCGATGGCTCTTCCTGCGAAGGGAAATTGAGAAACGTGGCAATGCCGGCAACAAGAATGATGACCGCGGCAAGGTAGGTGAGTCTGCTGGCGCGCAGCGCCATTTCTGTGATCTTCATAGCGAAGTCTTCCTGTAGCGGGTCAGCGTCCGGCCAATTGGGTCGTGGCCTTGAGTGGGGTGACTTGTTGCTCGTTCGTCAGCCAACTCGCGCCAGCCGCGACTACCATCTCGCCGCGCTTCAGGCCGCCCACAACGCGAACGTTGTCGCCGCCTGGCTCGCTCTGGAATTGCACTTCCCGGCGGTGCACCTTCTTTCCGGTCACGTCATATACAAACACTGCGGCTTGTCCTGCTTTCTCACTGAGCACCAGTGCCGAATAGGGAAGCATCAGACGATCTGGTGAGGCATCCTTCGCTTCCGGTGCCTTCAGCAATACTTGAACGGCAGACCCGGGTCGAAGACTGCGCGCAAGAGTAGCATCTTGAGGAACGAGCACGACAGGTAAAAGTGAGCCATTTTCAGCACGCAAGCCGATGCGTTGTACCGAAGCACGAACGGGACTTGCTGACTCGCTCAGGCGCAGTTCGGCGACCTGCCCAATTTTGATATTTGCCGCCTGGGTCGTCGATGCAGTCGCAAGGACTTCTACGCCGCTGCGTAGTCCATCCACTTGAAGCACCGGCGCTCCGGCTGCAATATCTGTGAACGGCAGAGCGAGTTTCTCCGCGACGACGCCGTCGAATGGCGCATGAATGGCGGCCCCCCTTCGCGCACGCTCGGCAAGGCCGAATGCGGCCTTTGCATTGCGCACCTGGCCTTCAGCTGCAACCAACTGTGCTTTCACACTCTCGAATGCAGCCGGGGAGATTACGTTGCCCTCAAGCAGCCCCCTTTGCTGCGTTGTCTGCACGATTCTGTCTGCCAATGCGGCTTCCGCAGCAGCGAGTGTCGCCCGAGCCTGTTCTAGGCGGAGTTGCTCGGGCTGAACATCCAACTCAGCCAGAAGCTGTCCGCGAGAGAAGCGATCTCCCACGTCCACATGAAGCTTGCTGATACGCCCGCCAGTCTCGAACCCCAAGGTACTCCGCTCACTGGAGCGAGCTAGACCACTCAATTCAATGCGATTGGCCACAGAACCTACATCCCCCACCGTGAGCAGCTTGACCGCTCGCGGTGGATCGGAAGCAGGCTCCTTCTGACTATCACAGCCGGCAAGCGATGCGAGCAGAACAAACGCGAGGCCGACTTTCTGCATTTGCCAGGACTGGGATTTAAAGGGAGTGCAAGACACGGGAAGGCCTTTCATCAGCGTTTATCAATAGGGGTGAGTTCCAGTTCGCCGCGGGCGAGCGCCTGGAGGGTGTGCATGAGTCGAGAAAGGTCTTCGGCAGCAAACGTCGGAAAACCCATCATTTCGGCGAGGAAGACTCCGTCCAAGGCAAATAGAACGATTCCGGCGATATCGGTGCCGCGTGGAGATTTGCTCGCGTTCTCGTACTGCCTGCGGTACCAGCCGCGCACAGGCTCAAGCAGCGTGGGGTCTTCAGCCACGGCCGCCAGCAATGCAGCGCTCATCTTTTGCATCCCGCCGTCAGGCATAGCCGAGACCTGGCTGGATAGCCAAGGGTCTGGATCGCCGACGAATGGCAGCTCTCGCTCTTCCTGCCCGCCATCAAACGCCGAGACCTGGTCATCAATCATCGTGAGGAGCAGATCGCGCTTGGTCTTGAAGTGGTACAGGAACGCACCTTTGCTCATTCCTGCCCGTGCAACGACCGCGTCAAGCGTTAGGTGCCCGGCACCTCCCTCCATGACTACGTCACGCGCAGCTTGAAGGATGCGCTCCCGTGTTTGTTGCGCTTTCTTAGAGATGGAGGGGGCTTCAGCGCCGTTGTCCGCCGAATGCGACTCCTCTGGGCTTGATTTCATACGAGTTGCCATGGTGAAACTCCAAAGATGCTTGATTTTTGAATCGTCTGGACGGTATAGTACACGCCATGAACTATGCCCGTCAAGACGGCCTCCTCAATTCACAACCTAGTGGCTCAACATGTCCGATCCCTACGCCCGCCGCGGCCTTACTGCTGTTGCATTCCTATCGATCACGCTTCTCGCCGCGTGCAGCCACTCGCCTCACAGGGTGGAGACATCACGCGTTGAGGTTCCGGCCAAATTCATGAACGAAGCGGGTCTGGCTGTGCAGCAGGTGCCAGCACAAGCACTCCCGGCCGAGTGGTGGACGGCGTACGGTGATCCGCTGATTGACGCGCTGGTGCGCAACGCGCTGGAGCACAACACCGATCTCGCTATTGCAAGAGCGCGGATTGATGAAGCTGTGGCGATCACCCGACGTACACGCGCTTCAATGTTCCCTAGCTTGGCGCTCACGCCCCAAGCAACGCGCGCGCGACTTTTCTTTGGCACCGACCATCAGCAGCGATGCCAGGCTTCCGCTGTCGGCTTCATGGGAAGTTGATCTAGCGGGCCGCCTCTCGCATGCCGCTGATGGCGCACGGATGGACGCAGTTGCTGTCGAACAGAACTGGTTCGCGACACGTTGGCAGATCGCCTTTGAGACAGTGTCCGCTGCACTGCAGCAGCGGCAGGCGGCAGAGCTGGAAGATCTGGCAAAAGAGCGACTTCAAGTCGCCGAGCGCCTTGAGCGTCTGACAGAGCAGAAGTTCAAGGCAGGTCAAGCTACGGGCTTTGACATTGAACGCACGCGTTCCGAGGTCATCGCCCTCCGGGTGGAGCAAGAGCAGTTGCGACGCGTACGCGGCGAAGCAACGCATGCCTTGGATGTGCTCGTTGGCCGGATTCCGGGGGCGCTTGGCAGCGGTCCTGCGCTTGCCTCTCTCACCATGCCCGATTGGACTCCCAGAAGCGTGCCAGGCGAATTGCTGCAGCAGCGCCCCGACGTCAGAGCCGCGCAGGCGCGTCTTGCAGCGGCGACGGCGCGATGGAACGCAGCAGAAGGCGAGCGGCTCCCCAAACTTGTGCTCGATTTGAGTGGTGGGCGCCAACGCTTCGAGAACAACGGAACACGTGTGGCAGGGAACATTTTCTCTCTGGGCTTGGGTGTGACGCTTCCGATCTTTGACGGTGGAGCAATACAAGCGGGAATCGACGAGGGCTCAGCACGCAGTCGCGGCGCACAGGCTGACCTGGAACGCACGGTTTTGCTTGCGCTTCAGGATGTGGAGAACGCTTATCTGGGCTGGCAGACCCAGCGGACTTCTCTGCAGCATCAGGTCGATGGTCTTGTCGTCGCTGATCGACTCCTTGACCGCAGTCGACGCCTCTTTGAGGCGGGACAGGTGGATGCGACCGTTGTTGCAGAAGCGGAGCGTGGCACCTTGTCCCAGCGAGCGGCTCTGGTCCGTGCTCGCGCCGACGCAGCCGTGCAATGGGGTGTTCTCGCTAAAGCGCTTTCTGGTTCGCCAGAGCATGTGAATCTGCAATCTTCACCCTGAGTCCTTGAGTTGGAAGAACGCAGCATGGCAGCGAGTTTTAAATACTGAATAGATCGACGATTAGTAGGGGACGCATGGAAATTCGACATCTACGTTGTTTTATGGCGCTCGCCGAGGAACTTCACTTCGCTCGCGCCGCTGCGAAACTGCATATTGAGCAGTCCCCACTGTCTCGCACGATCAAAGAACTCGAAGAGGAGTTAGGAGCACAGCTCTTTATTCGGAACACGAGAAGCACGCGTTTGACACGAGCTGGGTTGATGCTCATGGAGCACGCACCTCGGGTGTTCGCATCCTTGCAACAGGCGCGGGACTGCGTGAAGGCAGCAAAAAATGGCTTTCATGGACAACTCCGCGTCGCCTTGTCAGACGGCGCAACACTACTGTGCTTACCAGCCCTATTGGCGTTGTGTCGCGAGGAGGAGCCCGAGGTTGAGATTCGCTTTTTTGAGGTGCCACTATCCCAACAAATCAAAGGATTGCACGACGACCTGTATGACGTCGGCTTTGCACAGTCCGACGACGTAGGTGATGGAATCGTCGCACTTCCCGCGTGGACTGACACGCTTATGGTGGCGCTGCCAGCTCGGCATCCGTTGCTGGCTCTTAAGCGAATTCCATTGGATGAACTGCTGCGCTACCCGCTAGTGCTATCTGATCCTCAAGTGTGCGAGGGCCACGCCAAGCACATTGAGCGAGTACTTAGCCGGGCTGAAATGCAGCCTCTAGTTGCCGAGCGGGTTACCACTTTCGACCTGATGATGGCGTTGGTATCTGCCGGTTTTGCACTCGGACTTACAGGGGCTGCACACATTGCAGCCTCCCGAGAGCCAGGAGTCGTGGCGAGGCCGCTTTCGACACGCGTACCACCTTTGACGACCTATCTACTCAGACTTGAAGGCGATCCGTTTGACGAGCTTGCGCGCTTCATTCAGCGAGTACAGGCCATCGAATTGCCAGAGTTTCTCAGGTCAACAAAAAGCCGAAATCCCGATCTTCCGGAGGAATTGATGCCATGAGACTCGCCATCACGCTCGTCGCTGCAATGCTAGTCGCATGCGGTCAATCTGATAAACCGCACAAAGCCACTAGTGCAGAAAAGAAAACCCCGACAGTAGAAGAGCTGGTGGCAGACCCGGAACAGCTCAAGAAGTTGCGCCAGCAATGCAAGACGGATCGGCCTACTTTGGGCGAACTGCTTTGCAACCGGGTAGCGGAGGCAACACGTAAGCGGTTCTACGGTGACGGAAAAACGCCATACACACCGCCCAAAGAATCCCCCAAATTCTGAAATTCAGCAATTCAGCAATTCAGCAATTCAGCAATTCAGCAATTCAGCAATTCGCTAGTCTGCCTGAATCTTCTGTTCGGCACGCTGATATTCGCCGGCGCTTACGGAGTCACTCCCTGGCTAGACACAGCGCGAATTCATTCTTTCTTATCGACCTTTCTGCCCCAAACGGTCTTTGACCGGCACTAAGCCAGCACCGATCCTGACGCCTGCGGCACATTTCTAAGCCGCGTTTCCCAAGGGAATCAGCGTAGGAGAGATTGGAGGCGGGGCTATGCAAGGTACGAATGTGCTGTTCGGTCAGATAGCCGTGGTATTCGGCATCGTGATCGCGGGTGTGTGGGGCGCCACACAATGGACGGCAGCAGCCCTTGGCTATCAGGTACGCCTTGGCTCCCCCTGGTTTGATTTCCTCGGCACACCGATCTACCTCCCGTGGAAGCTGTTTGAGTGGTGGTTCTTCTTCGATGCCTACGCGCCACGCGTTTTCGACACGGGCGGTGCCATAGCGGGTGGCAGTGGCTTGCTGGCGGTGGTGGTCGCAGTCTGCATGTCGATCTGGCGCTCTCGTCAATCACGCCTAGTCACGACCTATGGCTCGGCACGCTGGGCAAGTACGGAGGACATTCGCAAAGCCGGCCTTACGCAGCCGATCGGCGTGTTCCTCGGTCAGCACGATGGCAAGTACCTTCGGCATGAAGGCCCGGAACACATCCTCACTTTCGCGCCCACGCGCTCAGGCAAAGGCGTCGGCCTTGTGGTGCCGACGCTGCTTTCTTGGCCTGCATCCGCCGTAGTCCACGACATCAAGGGCGAGAATTGGCAGATCACCGCAGGTTGGCGCTCACGCTACTCACACTGCCTGCTGTTCAATCCGACCGATGCGAAGTCGGCGGCCTACAACCCGCTGCTAGAAGTTCGGCGCGGCGCACATGAAGTGCGTGACGTACAGAACATAGCCGACATTCTGGTCGATCCAGAAGGCGCGCTTGAGAAGCGCAACCATTGGGAGAAGACTTCGCACGCGCTGCTGGTCGGGGCCATCCTGCATGTGCTCTACGCGGGCGAGGACAAGACGCTGCGCGGCGTCGCCAATTTCCTCTCCGATCCGGCCAGCCCCTTCGAGCTGACCTTGCACCGGATGATGACCACACAGCACCTCGTGAACGTGGAAGGTGGTGGCCCGCATCCAGTCGTCGCTTCGGCGGCGCGCGAAGTGCTCAACAAGTCGGACAACGAGCGTTCCGGCGTGTTGAGCACCGCCATGTCGTTCCTGGGCCTCTACCGCGACCCCACGGTGGCCGAAGTCACCTCGCGCTGCGACTGGCGTATCGCCGACCTGATCGCGTCCGAGCATCCGGTGTCGCTTTATCTGGTAGTGCCACCTTCGGATATTTCGCGGACGAAACCGCTCATTCGCCTGATCCTCAACCAGATCGGCCGACGGCTCACCGAATCGCTCGACGGCAGCGACGGCATCGAACGCCGCCACAAGCTGCTGCTGATGCTCGATGAGTTCCCGGCGCTGGGCCGCCTGGACTTCTTCGAGACGGCGCTTGCCTTCATGGCGGGCTACGGAATCCGCAGTTTTCTTATCGCCCAATCGCTCAACCAGATCGACAAAGCCTACGGCCAGAACCATTCGATTCTGGATAACTGCCATGTCCGCGTGACGTTCGCCACCAACGATGAACGCACTGCGAAACGGATCTCCGAAACGCTTGGCACCGCTACCGAACTGCGCGCGCAGCGCAACTATGCCGGGCACAGATTGGCACCGTGGCTGGGGCACCTCATGGTGTCGCGGCAGGAGACGGCCCGCCCGCTACTGACGCCCGGTGAAGTGATGCAGCTTCCGACTGAGGAAGCTGTGGTGATGGTGTCCAGCGTGGCACCGATCAAGGCCAAGAAGCTGCGCTACTACGCCGACGCGAATTTCAAGAACCGCGTTTTACCGCCGCCTGTGCTCGCGGCCGGGCAATACGCGGACGCGCCACCGGCCCGGCCCGACGACTGGAGCGGCCTATCGATCCCAGCCGTGTCAACGGTCCGGGCTGCGGGCCTGTCCGGCGATGGCACAGGCACCGCCGATGACGGCGGCCCACGCCGACAGCCGGAGCTATCCGAAGTCAGCGAATACAGCCCCGAACCGCTGCTCGCCGGCCATGACCTGACTCTGCTCGATGACGACGACGACCTGCCGCTGCCGCTTCCCGGCCAGCTCGACCCGGCCATGCAGCGCACGGCCCGGCTGGCTTCCCTCGACCCCAACGACGGAATCGACTTATGAGCCAATACCGCCTCAATCTGTTCATTCAGCCCGAGCACGCCAAGCGTCTCGAAGAACTGGCCGCCAAGAAAGGCGTGTCCAAGTCGTCCATTGTCGCGGCGGCGCTCGCGTCGTGGCTATCGCCCGATGCTGGCGACCAGCGCGAGGCGGCCATCGCCAAGCGGCTCGATCGCCTGTCGCGGCAGGCCGAGCGCATGGAGCGCGACCAGAACATCCAGATCGAAACACTGGCGCTGTTCATCCGCTACTTCCTGACCGTCAGCACCCCGATTCCCGAAGCCCATCAGGACGCAGCTCGCGCCCAAGGCAAAGCGCGTTTCGAGCAATTCGTGGAGCGGCTCGGCCGCCACCTGCTGCGTGGCCGCAGCCTGGTGCGCGACGTTGTGGAAGAACTGCACCCAGACCCGGCGCGAATGGATGACGCGGAGGCACTGGCTGAAGCGCAGGAGCGTGCCTCATGAGCGCCATTCCGCAAACCCCGCCCGAACTCTCATCCGCCGCAACCTCTCTGGATCGCCGTATCCAGATGCTGCGCACGGCAATGGGGCCAGTCATCGCCGCTGCGCTGGCCGACCCCGACGTGGTGGAAATCATGCTCAACCCCGACCGCACCCTATGGGTGGATCGGTTGTCATCGGGCCGCATGCCGCTGGGCGTGGAGCTGTCCCAAGACGATGGCGAACGCATCATCCGGCTGGTGGCTGCGCACGTCGGCGCAGAGGTGCATCGCGGGCGGCCGCTGCTGACCGCCGAGCTGCCCGAAACCGGCGAGCGGTTCGAGGGCATCTTGCCGCCCGCAGCGCCCGGCCCAGCCTTCGCGCTGCGCAAGCGCGCCGTGAGCATCATCGGGCTGGATCGCTATGTGGCCGACGGCATCTTGACCACAGGCCAGGCCGAGTTCCTGCGCCGCGCCGTGCGTGAGCGCCAGAACATCCTGATCGCCGGGGCGACGAGCAGCGGCAAAACCACACTCGCCAATGCCTTGCTTGCGGAGATCGCCGCCACGGGCGACCGCGTGCTTGTGCTCGAAGACACCATCGAGCTGCAATGCGCAGCCCGCGACCATGTGCCGCTGCGCACCCGCGCTGGCGTCGTGTCTATGACCGAGCTGGTGCGGGCCACGATGCGCCTGCGCCCCGACCGCGTGATCGTCGGCGAGGTACGCGGCGGCGAAGCCCTGGACTTGGTTAAGGTGTGGGGCACCGGCCACCCCGGCGGCATCGCCACCATCCACGCCGGTTCCGCGCTGGGCGCGCTGCTGCGCCTCGAACAGTTGATTCTTGAAGTGGCGGTGAACCCACCGCGTGCGCTGATCGCCGAGGCGGTCAACGTCGTGATCCACATCGCCGGGCGTGGCCGCAAGCGCCGCGTCGAAAGCATCGCCCGTGTCGTCGGTTTCGACGGCACCGGCTATCGCCTGGCGGACGCGCTGGAAACACCGTTTCCCGAGCTGATGCCGGTTCCTCTCGCAGCCGATGCCGCTGCGCCTTCCTCGTCCCTTGACCTACCTGGAGAACTGCCATGACGCAGATGCACGTTCACGCTTTCCGTAATTCCGTAAATCCGGTTTCAACCATCGCACGCCTGCGGCGGCTGGCCGGCCCCGCGCACCACGGCCTGCTGCTGGCCGCAGTCATGCTGATGACGGCGGGCACGGCGAAGGCATCCGGCTCCTCGATGCCGTGGGAAGGCCCGCTGCAATCCATTCTGGAGTCGATTCAGGGGCCGGTGGCACGCATCGTCGCGGTCATCATCATCATCGCCACGGGCCTCGCGCTCGCCTTCGGCGACACGTCGGGCGGCTTTCGCAAGCTGATCCAGATCGTGTTCGGTTTGAGCATCGCGTTCGCCGCGTCCTCGTTCTTCCTGTCGTTCTTCAGCTTCTCCGGCGGGGCTGTCGTATGAGTGGCCCGGATAGCTTCGCGGCCGGCTTCGAGGTGCCGCTACATCGCTCGCTGACCGAGCCGCTCTTGATGGGCGGCGCACCGCGCACGGTGGCGATTGCCAACGGCACGCTAGCCGCTGCCGTCGGGCTGGGCCTGCAACTCTGGATTCCTGGCGTAGTGCTCTGGATCGTCGGTCACTCGCTGGCCGTGTGGGGCGCGAGGGTCGATCCGCAGTTCATGCAGGTCTTCGCCCGGCACATCAAGCACAAGCCGCTGCTGGACGTGTAGGAGACGCCGCCATGCTTAACCTTGCCGAATACCGCCAGCGGCCCGCCTTGCTGGCCGACTGGCTTCCCTGGGCTGGGCTGATCGCGCCGGGCGTGGTGCTGAACAAGGATGGCTCGTTTCAGCGCACGGCGCGCTTTCGCGGGCCTGATCTGGACAGCGCCACGCAGGGCGAATTGATCGCCACGACGGCACGGCTAAACAACGCGTTGCGCCGGCTGGGTTCGGGCTGGGCGCTGTTCGTGGAAGCCGAGCGCCAGTCGGCCGCGGACTATCCGCATTCCGACTTTCCCGAACCGCTGTCCTGGCTGGTGGACGAAGAACGCCGCGCTGCCTTTGAGGAATCGGGGAACCACTACGAAAGCAGCTATCACCTGACGCTAGCCTATCTGCCGCCGGAGGAATCCCGCGCTCGTGCAGCCAAGCTGCTCTACGAGCACGCGCCGGGCGATGGTGTGGACTGGCGCGGTCGGCTTGACGCCTTCCTGGCAGAAACGGATCGGGTTTTCGACCTGCTCGATGGCGTGATGCCAGAAATCGTCTGGTTGGACGATGCCGCGACGCTGACTTATCTTCACGCCACGGTGTCCACGCGGCGCTACCGGCTGGCCGTGCCCGAGGTGCCTTTCCACCTCGACGCACTGCTGGCCGATTCCGCCCTAGTCGGCGGCCTTGCGCCCATGCTGGGTGACCAGCATCTGCGCGTGGTGTCGGTGCGGGGCTTTCCGACCTCGACCTGGCCGGGCCTGCTGGACGACCTCAATCGCCTGGGCTTTGCCTATCGCTGGAGTACCCGGTTTCTCTGCCTCGATAAAGCCGAGGCGGAAAAGGAGCTGGGCCGCCTGCGTCGCCAGTGGTTTGCGAAACGGAAGAATGTCATTGCGCTACTGCGCGAAACCATCTTCCAGCAGGAATCGCCGCTGGTGGACACGGATGCCAGCAACAAGGCGGCCGACGCGGATGCCGCCTTGCAAGAGCTTGGCAGCGATCAAGTCGCCTTCGGCTACCTCACCGCCACGGTGACGGTGTTCGATGACGACCCTGCCGTAGCCGACGAAAAGCTGCGCATGGTGGAACGTGTCATCCAAGGACGTGGCTTCGTCACCATCCCCGAAACCTTAAATGCAGTCGATGCGTGGCTGTCGTCCATACCAGGCAATGCCTATGCCAACGTGCGCCAGCCCATCGTCTCGACGCTGAATCTGGCGCACATGATGCCGGTGTCCGCCGTGTGGGCTGGGCCGGAGAAAAACGCCCATCTCGACGGCCCGCCGCTGATCGTCACGCGCACGGATGGCGCGACGCCGTTCCGGCTGGTGACGCACATCGGCGACGTGGGGCATACGCTGGTCGCGGGGCCGACGGGCATGGGAAAATCTGTCCTGCTGGCGATGCTCGCCTTGCAGTTCCGCCGCTATGGCGGCTCGCGCATCTTCGCCTTCGACATGGGGCGATCCATGCGGGCGACGGTGCTGGGCCTGGGCGGCGAACACTACGACCTCGGCGCGGACGGCGCCATTGCCTTTCAGCCCTTGGCCCGTATCGACAGCGAAGGCTATCGCACCTGGGCCGCCGAGTGGATCGAAGGCCGCCTGCTGCATGAAGGCGTGACCGTCGGCCCCGACGAGAAAGCCGCCATTTGGTCGGCGCTCGGCAGCCTCGCTGGTGCGCCGGTGGAGCAGCGCACGATGACCGGGCTTTCGGTGCTGCTGCAATCGAACGCGCTGCGGCAGGCATTGTCGCCGTATGTGCTGGGCGGCGCGCACGGCAAGCTACTGGATGCCGACCGCGACCGGCTCGGCAGCGGCGACGTGCAGGGCTTTGAGATGGAAGAGCTAATGCACAGCCCCGCCGCCGTGCAAGCGGTGCTGCGCTACTTGTTCGCCCGCTTCGATGCACGTTTCGACGGTGCTCCCACGCTGCTGATTCTCGATGAAGCCTGGCTATTCCTTGATGAACCGTCCTTCGCGGCACGCATCCGGCAATGGTTGAAAACTCTGCGCAAGAAAAACGTGTCGGTGATCTTCGCCACGCAGTCGCTTGCCGACATCAAGGATTCGACCATCGCGCCCGCGATCATCGAAAGCTGCGCGAGCCGGATTTTCTTGCCCAACCCGCAGGCGACCGAGCCGCAGATTCGCACGGTCTACGAGGGCTTTGGCCTCAACAGTCGGCAAATCGAAATCGTCGCCACCGCGCAGCCCAAGCGCGACTACTACTACCAATCGCGCCTGGGCAATCGTCTGTTCGACCTCGACCTGGGGCCAGCCGCGCTCGCCTTCTCGGGCGCATCCACACCGCAAGACCAACGCGACATTGACCGAGTGCTGACGCAGGCCGGCGCTCCCGGCTTCGCCGGTGCGTGGCTACGCCATCGCGGCCTCGATTGGGCCGCCGACCTGCTGCCGTCCTCGCCGTCGGCGGCTTCTTTCCTCGCTACTCAACCCCTGGAGATTTCGCCATGAAGACCCGTGTACTTTCCGTTTCGCTCGCCGCCGCGCTGGCCGGCTCGCTGATGCTCGCTCAGCCAGCGGCGGCGCTCACTTTCGTTGATCCCGTCAACTTGGTGCAGAACACGCTGACTGCCATCCGCACGCTGGAGCAGATCAACAACCAGATCAACCAGCTCCAGAACGAAGCGCAGATGTTGATGAACCAGGCGCGCAACCTGGCGAATCTCGACTTCAACATCGTCAACCGGCTGCGCTCGACGCTCGCCACGACTGAACGCCTGATTGCCGAGGCGCAAGGGCTGGCCTACGACGTGCAGAGCATGGATGCCACGTTCTCGCGCCTGTACCCGGAGCAGTACGCCGCCACCATCAGCGGCGACCGCATGGCACAGGACGCACGCGAACGCTGGAAGAACACGCTCGACGGCCTGCACACCGCGATGCGGATGCAGGCGCAGGTGTCGCAGAACCTGACGCAAGACGAAAGCGCGCTGGCCGACCTCGTGAGCCAAAGCCAATCGGCCACGGGTGCGCTGCAAGCGATGCAGGCAACGAACCAGCTTCTCGCCTTGCAGGCCAAGCAGTCCATCCAGGCCCAGCAGCTCCAGATCACACAAGACAGGGCGGCCTCGCTGGAGCTGGCGCGGCAGGCAGCGGCCACCGAGCGCGCCCGCGAAGTGCGGCGGCGCTTCCTGGGCACCGGCACGCCGTACACACCGCAGTCCGTCAACTTCTACAACAACTGACGGGAGGCGGCCATGCGATGCGTTCCTGTCCTGCTGGCCGTGCTGCTGACCGCATGCGGCCAGCAGCCGGCTGAAGACCTGACCGCCACCTTGGCCGCCGATCCCGTGCGGCTCAAGGCGCTGCGCGCCCAATGCGCAGCCGACCGGCAAACCGCAGGCGAAGACACCTGTCGCGCCGCTGCCGAAGCCTTCCGGCGGCGCTTCTTCACCGGCCAGACTGGGCCGGACGAATACCGGACGCTGGCAGAACTGCCGCCGATTCCGGCGAGTTTCGACACGCCAACCGACGACGCGCCGGAAGGTGATGCGTCGCTCGCCGCTGCGGAGGACACGCCATGAACGACGTAACGATCATCGACAGATTCCTCGATACCTTCTCGCGCTACATCGACTCCGGTTTCGGTCTGCTGCAAGGCGAAGTCGCGTTCCTGACGGCCACTCTCATTGTCATCGACATGACCATTGCCGGTCTGTATTGGGCCATGAGCCATGCGACCGGCCAGGGCGAGGACGTGATCGCCAAGCTGCTGCGCAAGGTGCTTTACGTCGGTGCCTTCGCCTACATCATCGGTAACTTCAATTGGCTGTCGAGCATCGTGTTCCGCTCGTTCGCCGGGCTAGGCATCACCGCCACTGGCTCGGCCATAACGATGGAGAACTTCTTGCAGCCGGGTCGGCTTGCCAAGACCGGCATCGACGCCGCTGCGCCGATCCTCGACCAGATCGGTGACATGGCCGGCTTCCCCGAAGTGTTCGTGAACCTCGACCCCATCGTGGTGCTGTTCATCGCTTGGCTGGTGGTGATCCTCTGTTTCTTCGTGCTCGCGGTTCAGCTTTTCATCACGTTGATCGAGTTCAAGCTGACCACGCTTGCCGGCTTCGTCTTGATCCCGTTTGCGCTCTGGAACAAAACCTCGTTCCTCGCGGAAAAGGTGCTCGGCAATGTGGTTTCGTCAGGCATCAAGGTCTTGGTGCTGGCGGTAATCGTCGGCATCGGCTCGGGCCTGTTCGCGGAGTTCCAGGTTCATCCCGACGAGCCTTCCATCGACCATGCGCTTGTCGTGATGCTGGCTTCGCTTGCCTTGCTGGCGCTGGGCATCTTCGGCCCCGGCATCGCCACGGGCCTTGTGTCCGGTGCGCCGCAGCTCGGCGCGGGTGCGATGGCGGGCGCTGCCGTCGGCGCGGTAGGCACGGGTGTTGCCATCGGTGCCGCCGCGACCGGCGTGGGCGGTGCCGTCATGGCGGGCGCACGCATGGCCCCGGCCGCCGCAAAGCTGGCCGGGAGCGGCGCACGCGCCGCCACGTCGGCGGCCAGCAGCGCCAAGTCCGCATTCCAGGCCGGTTCCGCCGCTGCGGGCGGCGGGGCTAAAGGCGCGGCTGCGGGCCTCGGCAATGTCGCCAAGACCGGCGCGCAAGCGGCAGGCCGCCGAGCTGCATCGGGCGCTTCCGCTGCCGGTCAGAAGGTGGCCGACTCCTTCCGGGCAGGATGGAACGGTGCGGATGTCGGCGCTGCCGGTTCCGGCCAGGCCGCCGCAGGCGAAGGCGCAGCCAGCGCGCCGAAGCAAGAGCAACCCGCCTGGGCAAAGCGGATGCACCGCCGCCAGCAGATCACCCATGCCGCAACCACCGCAGCCCACACGCTGCGCAGTGGCGACGGCGGCGGCTCAGGGCAAGGCCCAAGCCTGCGCCCCGATGCGTGACCCGATACCTGACCACCAAGGAGAACCCTATGCGATTCAAACGCCCGCAGGTGCGCTATGCCGACACGCCGCAGCCTGCCACCCCGTACCAATCCGCCGCGCAGGTGTGGGACGAGCGCATCGGCTCGGCCCGCGTCCAGGCCAAGAACTGGCGTTTTATGGCCTTCGGCTGCCTCACGCTTGCGCTGCTGATGGCCGGTGGCCTGGTGTGGCGCTCGGCGCAGTCCATCGTCACCCCTTACGTCATCGAGGTCGATCAGTCGGGGCAGGTGCGCGCCGTCGGCGAAGCCGCCACGCCGTACCGGCCCGCCGATGCGCAGATCGCGCACCACCTGGCGCGCTTCGTGACGCTGGTGCGCTCGCTGTCTATCGATCCCATCGTGGTGCGGCAAAACTGGCTGGACGCCTACGACTACACCACCGACAAAGGCGCGGCGGTGCTCAACGACTACGCCAGCAAGAACGATCCTTTCGCCCGTGTTGGCCGCGAGTCGGTGACGGTGCAGATCACCAGCGTGGTACGCGCCAGCGATGCCTCGTTCAACGTCCGTTGGACGGAGCAACGGTTCATCAACGGTGCCCCCGCCGGGACCGAGCGATGGAACGCGGTGCTTTCCACCGTCCTGCAAACCCCGCGCACCGAACAGCGCCTGCGCAAGAACCCGCTGGGTATCTACGTCAACGGCCTGTCGTGGAGCCGCGAACTGGATTCTTCTGAAGGAGCCAAGCCATGAACCTGTCTTTCCGCTTATACGCTTTCGCGCTGACCGTGGTGGCCCTGTCGGGCTGCGCTTCGCAGGGCAAGCCGCCTCCGTCCATTTCGCTCGATGAGCCGGTGCAGGCACAGCCGCTGCCGGAGCCGCCTGCTCCAGTGGAAGTCGTCGCCATGCCCGAGCCGCTGGCGCTGCCAGCGCAGTTGAAGCCGCTGCACGAGTTGGACGCGGCCCCGGCTAAGCCGGAGCCGGCCGATGAGAAGGTGCGCGTTTCCCGTGCCAATGCCGAGGCGCGCATCGCGCCCACGCGCGAGGGCTACGTCAATGCGATTCAGGTGTGGCCCTTCACCGATGGTGCGCTCTACCAAGTCTATGCCGCGCCGGGACGCGTGACCGTGGTTTCCTTGCAGCCGGGCGAGGAACTAGTGACGGTCGCAGCCGGCGATACCGTGCGCTGGATCGTCGGTGACACGTCCAGCGGCAGCGGCGACGCGATGCGCATCAATGTGCTGGTCAAGCCCATCCGCTCAGGCCTCAAGACGAATTTGGTCATCACCACCAGTCGCAGAACATACCTGCTGGAACTGACCTCGACGGAAAAGGCATGGATGGCGTCGGTGTCCTGGGACTACCCAAAAGACCGGATGTTGGCCTTGCAGCGCCAGTCGCAGGCGGCTAGCGCCGCCGCACCGGTCGATACCGGACTGTCGCTGGAGAAGATCCGCTTCCGATATTCCGTCTCAGGCAGCAATCCGCCGTGGAAGCCGCTGCGCGCCTTCGACGATGGCGAGAAGGTCTATATCCAGTTCCCGCCGGGAATCGCCCAAGGCGAGCTGCCACCGCTGTTCGTCATCGGCGCGCAGGGCGACGGACAACTGGTGAATTACCGTTTTCGCTCGCCTTACTACATCGTGGATCGGCTGTTCGGCGCGGCCGAACTGCGCCTGGGCGGCGACAAGGGTGACGTGGTGCGTATCGAACGCACGGATGGCTTGGCGCGGAGGAACTGACCATGAGCCAGGACGACACTCCCGACCTCGCCACGCCGCATGCGGGCAAGGTGGCACCCGAGGCAGTTGCGCTGCGCGCCCAACCGCGCCCGGTCACGCGCCTGAACCGGCGCACGCTGGCCATCCTCGTCGGCGGTCTCTCGGTCGCTGTGCTCGGCGCGCTGATGTGGTCGCTGCAACCGCAGCGGCGCGGTGCAGGCGAGCAGACCGAGCTTTACAACGTCGATCGCGTCTCGAAGTCCGAAGGGTTGGACGCGCTGCCGGCGGACTACTCGAAGCTGCCGCCCCCCTTGGCGGCATCCGTGCCGGAGTTGGGGCCGCCGCTGCCAGGCGATCTTGGCCCGGCCATTGTGAAGTCGCAGCAGCCGGTGACGGCCGCCTACGCGGCCCCCGGCAACGACCCCAACGACGCGTTGCGCAAGGAAGCCGAAGCAGCAGCGGCATCGGCGGTGTTCTTCCGCTCTGGTTCGCAGAAGGCCGCGCCGGTGGCGCAGACACAGGTAGCCGCTGCGCCGGGCTTCACCGCCAATGCGGCCTTCGACCCGCTGGCGGCCGGGCCTGCGTCGACGGCGGCCCAGCCCGCCGACCCGACCGCCGTGCAGAACCGGCAAGACCAGAAAGAGGCATTCCAGAAAGCCGGAACCACGGAAGCCCGTGATTCCGGCAACCTGACGCTGCCGGCGTCGCCGTATCAGGTCATGGCCGGAACGGTGGTCGCCGGGGCGCTGGTGACGGGCATCAAGTCGGACTTGCCGGGCGATGTGATCGCCACAGTGACGGAGCCGGTCTATGACACGGCTACCGGCAAGTTCCTGCTGATCCCGCAGGGGTCACGCATCCTGGGCAAATACAACAGCCAGGTCAGCTACGGGCAGAGCCGCGTGCAAGTGGTGTGGAACCGGATCATCCTGCCCGACACGTCTTCGCTCAAGCTCGACAACTTGGCCGGCACCGATCCGGCCGGCTACGCCGGCTTGGAAGATGATGTGGATTGGCATTGGGATCGCGTCTTTGCCGGTGCGGCACTGACGACGCTACTGGGCATCGGTGCCGAACTGGCTGCGCCGGAGAACCGGCAGGACGGTGATCGCGTCATCATCGCCGGCCGCGATAGCGCCCAGGACAGCATCAATCAGGTCGGTCAGGAGATGACCCGGCGCAACCTCAACATCCAGCCCACCTTGACGGAGCGCCCCGGCTTGCCGGTTCGCATCATCGTCAACCGCGATCTGGTGCTGCGGCCGTACCAGCCACTTTTCTTCAACAGGGGGACTTCGCGATGACGACGCGCAAGCTACGGCTCGGGCCGCTGCCGAAAACGGAATCCACGAAGCTGACTTTTGCTTGCCCGGCCAGCCTGAAAGCCGACCTCGACCGCTACGCTACGCTGCACGCGCAGACCTACGGCGAGGCGGTCGATGCCACGGTGCTAATTCCGCACATGCTAGAAGCCTTCATGGTCGGAGATCGGGGATTCAGGAAGGGAGGCGCGGGCAAGGCCGCGCCGCCGAAGCCAAGCTGATGATGCCGGTTTCCGCTGGCGGCCATCCCTCAAACGCGCAGCCCAAGGCTGCGCGTTCTTCATTCTGGAGGACGGCGACCGATTGGGCTATGAAGACCAAACGCGGCTACCGCCTGCAGGCAACCGCCCCCGATGCAGCACGCTCGGGCTTTCTACCGCGAAGCTCCTATGTGGCTCCCAGCCCACAACGCCACAGCCCCGCAAGGCGGCCCGAAGTAGAGCCAAACCCGCACCCCATATAGACTTCCGGCCATCAGGCTGATTTCAACAATCGCTTGACTGCGGACATTTTTTATTGCTGCGCTGCGCTCCAGGCGTCCAGTTCTTCCTTCGTTTCGAACGACACAACTACTACAGCATCATGATCAGGGCGTTGCGGCTGTCGCACCATCTGAAAAGGCGGCTCAAAGGTCATATAGTAAATAGGCTGTTCCCGGCGTGCCACCCACTCAGCTTGTTTCCGTTCTGCCAGTTCACAGGCCTCATCATACGTGTCAGCCTGAGCCAGCCATGTCGGCCTATCCCACGCCCCGCCGTTCAGACAGTACACGTGAAATTTCTCGTTATGGGTGACGCAGTAAGGATGATCCCACCAGGCATCGAGCTGGGCCTTGCTGCGCTTCTCGTTAGGCGTAATGTCGAAATTCTTCGGAAGTGTAGGGTTGTTCGGGATCTGGTTAGGCATCATGCGCCTCCTGTTCATACACGCCACGGGGAAGCGCCCGCATGTCATCAGTAATGACAAAAAGCGATTCTGAAATCGTGTTGCCTGTTGGGCGCCCGTCCCCGCAAATTACCACGGCATCATTGCCTGGGTAGCGAGCCGACTCAATGACGGCGAATTCTATGCCATCTGCACGGCGAAACCAGTACAGGCTTTCACCTTCCGGTGATGTTTCAATAGTCTTGCGGAAAAACGTTCCTTCCAGTGTTTCGGGGATGTAAGGCATAAACACTCCTTGTGTACGAAAAAGACCACAAGTTGTTACCCCTGCGGCCTGATCGGGCGAATGCTGCCATTAAGACGGTTAATCGCCCTTGTAAGGTGAGGCAACAAAATGGATTCTAACGCTGTAGCTAACATTCCAGTAGGAATAATTATCCCCGCGAACGCGGATCTAAAACTGATCATCTTTGACTTTCCCAGCATCCGTCCGCTGGGCCAGCAGCAGCAAACACGGGTTCAGCAAGGCGATACACTGTACCGGGTACTGTAAACCCCTGTCCTGCCTATGTCGGTCAGCAGGACTGGAGGCGTGAAGTTCACGTGCTGTGGCCATATACAGACTGGTCTTCCCATGACTCACTGTCATGTTCAAGGGGGCCGGTGATCCATTGTGCGGTGCGTGAAGCTCGGGAGCGAAAAGCCCATGTTTCGTCAGGGCCGATAGTGACGTTTTCCTCCGTCAATGAGGCGTTTTCTGGCATTACAGGTAACTTGCGGGTATCACGATCACCGCTTCCCAGCCAGTGTTCTACTTGCGCCTGGGTCTGAAACAAAAAAGCATGCATATGGCAGGCTGTACCGTCATTGATACCGTACATCCGAAGTCCATCATCAAACTCAGCTATAAAAATATTGTGTGACATACATTAACCTCATGGAATTCGCTTTTTCAGGGGCGAATCCTGGTGCCTTAATTAAAGGGTAAAAAGGTAAACGCTCACCAATGGTACAATATAAAAAACCAATAACGTCATCCACGAACCTTTTTTGAGGCCGTAGATGATTTTAAACGTAGTATCTCTAAACTCGTACAAAATGGAGCATCAAAATAATGAAAATAAACATGGGTAGTCTGAAAAGCGCTGCACCGCTCTTTGTTCTTATTGGCTTGATGATCGCGTTTTCGGCCTATGTGAAATCATGGGCATTGTTATACACGTTGCTGGCGTCATCAGTCATGCTCACAGTCATGATATCGTTGCCATTTCTTGTCTCGCCTTTACAGCATTCAAAATTCATAGTCCTGCGAATTTTACGTTTACTGGTTATTACGCTCTGGGCGGTTGGCCTTGTCGGCGTACTCTTTTCAGTTGTGGAACGCCTTGTATGGGTTAATGCTGACAGCTATCCGTCATGGCTGGCGAAGGAACTGGATTCCCCGACCATCACGGATGGTGAAACTTTTATTAAAGCTACAGAGTCTTTTGAGAAGACCTGCGGTAAAAATAAAGGTTCTCTCAGCGTTGTCGCAAGGCATAACGGCATGTTTATGCGCTGCGATGATAGCGTCTCTTTCGACACCTGGTGGAAGGGGGTTTACCAACTTAAAACACCTGAGACTCGATGATGCATTTCTTTAGTGCAGCAACAGAATGGCCGTATTGTGGTTAAGACATTTTCGACGATATCAGCTACTCCACTGTGGCGGGAAAAGATTCCCCTCTCAGCCACCGGGTACGCAATCTTAGTGGCTCCACTATACCGGGTACAGTTTCCACTTCAGCCTCATCGTGCTATCAGGGCCGTTCACCCTTCACGAACCACTTTATCGGGTATATCTTCCTTCCCGTGACATCACGCCATCCGGGGCGGAGGCAGTAACGGGCTCCACTATACCGGGTAAAACTTGCCAACCAGTGCCGCCACATTTCCGGTGCCTGGTTCGCAAGGGGCCTTATCCACTATACCGGGTATGGATCACATTTTCGTGGCTCCACTGTACCGGGTATAGTTCACATTTTGGTTGAAAAACACACAGAATCGTCAGGGTAAGGCTGAAGAGAAAGGGCTGCATCGGAGTTTTAGGGCTGACATTACCCGGTGTAGTGGAGATCCACTGTACCGGGTAAAAACAGAGCGGAAAGGAGAAGAATATCCACTATTCCGGGTAATGCAGCCACCCACGCGGCAGGCAGCTGCATTATCCGGCATCTATCATGGCTTCATGTTTCTTTTCAGAATATTCAGTACATAATCGCCGTTTTCTTTGTCTATGGAGTATTCCAGAAAACCGATCTCTTTAAGCTGGCCCAGCGCCTTTTTAACTGTGGCATTCTGGTTGCCAAGATGTGAGGACAGTTGCAGGCGTTCACGCAGCCGGTCAAATCCGATACGGTAAAAGGTGCTCGGTAACTCAGCCAGATACAGATACAGGGCCTGTGCGGACTCCTTACGGGCCAGTTTCTGCAACGTCTTCAGGTAGAGTCGGGTTTTACCGTCGACGCGATACAGCGTATTGAGCTTCGAATTTGGCTTGATGACGATTTTCCCGGTGGAACTGTCGTAGTACGTGGATTCCACGAGGTGCATGTTTATCGTTATCTGATCGTCTGTACCGGGTATTTTCTTAATGAACGAGATACTGGTTCGGGCAATACGCGTCAATGAAGCATCAAAACGCTCTTTCAATTGCCTATCAATGCGCTTAGTGTCAAAACCGCAGAACTTAGCAAACTCCGGGAAATTCAGCTCCAGCTGACCTTCCGAGTCGAGCGGACGGTTAGACAATGCATAAACGATCCCACACCATGATTTGAAGTCAGAGTCCATGTCGAGGCGCGGGCCATAAATTTGGATCTGGCTGTAGCCTTCACCCTCGACAATGGATAGTCTCGAAAGGGGTTCGGTGGCATCGATGCGGTGACTCTTCCGGCCACCCTTATCCGTGGATTTCAGTGTTGGCACAAACACACCCAGACGGAGTAAAACTTTCGGCTGAATGGTCTGTCTTAGCGTGGGAAGCAGTTGGATAACTTCCCCGGAATCTTTTAGGGACTCTTCAATGACAAGAGATAACTTGTTGTTATTACTAGACATATAGAAAGATCCGTTTTGTGCATAAGATCTACATCCTACCCGGTATAGTGTATCGAATCCACCCGGTATAGTGGATTATGCACCCTGTATAGTGGATGGATTACCCGACATAGTGTATTTCGCCCCCTGTACAGTGGATGGCGATCCGCTGAGAGCCCCGATATTACTGGCCTGCGAGGATCGTTATTCCTTTTTGATCTGCTATTGATCCTATATTGATCTTTATTATTATTCTATCCTGTTGATAACTATGCACAGAGACGTCATGAAGCATTACGATCGAAATGTGAGTAAATTCCGATCCGTTCTAAGAACCGCACTAGCACACTTCTTCCCTTGTAGAAAAAGTTACTTTTTTGACGCAAGCGGCTACAGAGTTATGAGGAGAGAGAGCGGAGAAAATGCAGGAAATGGCGTCACGAAAAAAAGCCGCCAGAGTGACTGACGGCTTTTTATGGTTACTTCAGCTCATCAATTTGGATCATAAACTCAGCGGCTCCGGTCTTGCCGTTCTCTGATGGATAAACCGGCATGAGAAGATTATCACCCATACCCATGTCGATATTAACATTTACAGACTCCCCAGGAGCTGCCTCCGCTCCATTAAACACTATCCCGAAGTTGGCATCCTTACGTACTGAGAGGGTCGCGTTCTGTAAGCCTTTGGCTATTTCACCGTTAGTCTTGCGGAGCATGTTTGTAGACAGATAGGCAAGTGGCACGTTATCAGAGGTTTTGAGCGCCGACTTTACTGCAAGGGTTCGAAGGTTATGCAGCTGTACCAAGTTATTCGGGAGATAACTGAACTTCTGTGTGTAAGTTTTTGTGTTGGACTGGCTGTCCGACACTGTCACACTGAGAGCATAGTTTTCAGAGGGCTCGAAATTCGGGAATATGCGCGGATATTCCGGCGAGTATATGTCTTTACCAGCAGGTGACCAACTGAGTTCAACATTGTCTGATGTCGGTCCGCCAGTTAGCTGGAGACGAGTAATGCGAGGTGTGGTCAGGTTATCGCTCAGTGCAATGCGCAGATTTTCCAGACCATAGACGACGGTGTCATCCTTTACCGGCTTCCCTTCGAAGGTAATAGCAACCGTTGGGGGTGTGGCATCGAGAGCTATCACGCCATAGGTTTTGTTTGTCTGGTTACCGAAACGATCCTGAATATTCACTTCAACGTTGTATTGCCCTTCAGACTGCCGGGAAAGGTCATACTCAATCGTGTAGTTACCCGCGTTTCTGGACTTTTCGACTCCCACAGGCGTCATGCGCTGTTTGGAGTTCTTATCGGTAAGATAGAATCCGAGGAGTCTGAATCCGTCGAACCAATCATTATCTCTGTTGAGATGAGCTTCAACAGTCAGTATCTTAGATGTCGGGCTGTAGGTGATCTCACCAATTTCTGGGACGATTTGATTGTTCCAGCGTGTCATAACCCACTGCTCGGAACGAAGAATAGGGTTCGCGACACTGCGTACATAATAAAGTGTACGGTTATAACCCTGAGTCCCTACCGCCATATCAAAATTCTCAGGAGCTTCGCAACTTGTCTGGCCAACCGGAATGCGGCAGGTTAGGCGTCCCCCAACTTCCTGCTCAAACGGTCTGGCTTCTACATTAAATCTTGCCCGGACGATTTTAATCGGCAATCTGGAAGACAGAACTGTCTCGAAGTCCTTCGACTTATACCAGGTGCCATTGCTATCCTGAAAATCCTCCCAGGTGCCAGTAAAAGCAGGCGTCTTGTTTGCGTTCGGGTTGAGCGTCATCGTGTAGGTCGGGAAGTATCCTGCCCACTGTCCAAAGTTGGCCATACGAGCCATATCCCCATTGAAGGCACCAAATGGCAGCGTCATTTCGACATAGCTGTAGGTGGCATCAGAAGCGATTTCTTTTGCAGCCGAATAAAGGTTAATAAATTCCAGTCCACCCTCTGCATATGCCCGGTAGTTAGATCTCGGGATTTTATACACCAGCCTGATAGGGTTTTCGTTAACCACCATACCGGCTTTATAGGCCGGGTAGTTTTTCACGCCGGGAACGACGCTGGTTGCATCATTTGGATCATGAACAGCGAAAAGGGATATCTCACCAATTGTATTATCAAACCGAAATTTTTGGGTCGGTAACGTGCGGATATTCCCGGCGGTGTCGTAAATTTTGGCTTTTGCCTGAAATTCTTCGTCAAGGTTGCTATCAGGGATGCCCGGTTGCTTCACACTTGCGAAGGTGTAGGGCAGGTACATCGTCTTGTCACCGACGTTGTATTTCATTGGCGTTGAGCTGAAAAGGGTTCCATTAGCGCGATAGATTTCAAATATGCCTTTATCTATTCCAACCGCATCAGCGATGCCCGTTGATAAAAAGCTGTATTGCGCCACAGCTTCAAGACCTAATTTAAATACCGCTCCAGTTCCAGTGCCCAGTGATGTGGTTGCTGTAAGGGCATTTGCAGCCGGAGGTGTGGTGTCTATTGTCCAGTTGTAGTTATACGTAGCTACCACTGACTGATTCAGATCCAAAATGTTGACCTGGACGATCAGTTTTCCTTCCCCGAGAGCGGGTAAAGTTACTTTCTTCCCGTAAAATTCACTGCCGTCGGCTGCTTTTAGCCGATCAGCCACACCGGTACGGGTAGTGGTGGTATTGTACAACTGCGCCCCGGTTTCCCGGGTCACTTTAACGTTTACAAAGCGATCCAATCCAGAAATAAGCGTCAGCGTTACGGTAGAAGCCGGATTGAGTAGCATCCGGGTTGAAGGCGCGTGTACTTCAATGCCATTGGTATCTGTAAAGCTGGATTCATAAATCTGAGCTGTTACCGGAACTGAGACGCCGAGCAAAACCATAGCCAAAGTTATAGTCTGATATTTCATTCAGTATTCCCCTATTGTTTTGTCGTTATTTTAAACGATTCACCTCCGGCACTTTTTCGTTAAGCAGAGTATTTCTGGGCCGTTAATCAGCGGATATTGTCACTTTCGCTGGCCTGGCAAAAGGCGCACAAACGGGCGTTGTTTTACTGAATAATTACACCTCTTATCACCCGGGTGATGAAAACGTTTCGGGTAAAATTTCCTGGCCAACCAGGAGAACATAAATGAAATTTTACAGAGGTCCGTTGATCGCCGCCGTCTATGCGGCACTGCTGTTCCCACTTTGCGGCCAGGCTCAGCTGTACAACTATTCGTACACCGACACACGTGGTACGAAAGTGAATGCTGAACCCTCCAGAGCGTATCTCAACCCAGGTAGCGCAATTACGCTGAACTTGATATCTGGTCTCGACCGCTACGAGCGCGTTACCGTGACACGATCATCAGATAATGTGCAGATGTTCCAGAGTGTCACCGGCCTGGTGACAGTGGCCGACAGGATCACTGCCGCTGATGGTAGTGAGTACTACGGCAAATCCATGGCACTGCCGGTACTGGGCGAGGGGACTTTTGCCCTTAAATCCGAAACCCTCGACAATAAGTCGAATGTCGTGGCCACAACCAGCTACTCCTTCAGCATTGATACCCGCGTATCTTCCCCGCAACAGATGATGCAGATTCCTACGTGCTGACTGCCATAGCAATGGATGAAGCCGGAAACAGCACCACAAAGAGCAGCCGGTTCCGCTACGTACCGAACAACCTGATTGAATTTAATACCATCAAGACGCTGGCTGTGGGCATGGGGCTGAAGACATCAGATAACCAGCCACTGGCGTATCTGCGGACCAACAGCATCCGGAAGAAAGATGGTTCGCTGATCACAGGAGTGCAGACCGGCACGCTGACGGTCCGTAAAGATGCGGCCTTTGCGGTCAGTATGAATGGGGCGACTGTCATTCCCGGAGATTCGAAAGACATCACAATAGACTTCGGTCAAGGGGATGGCATCCTGATCCCGATCTTCCCGGCCACCAGCGGCAAAGTTGGCGAATCCCGCTTCATGATCGAGCTGCCGCAAATCCAATAAACACCACAGAACCGGCCCCGTCATACGGGGCCTTTTCATGGTGTCTTAACGTAGCCAGAAAGAAACGGAACAGGCTGATTTAGTCGAATGTCAGAGATTGCTGAGAAAACGTTTATCACGCATTTCGCTCCACTGGAGAGAATTTGCTATCGCGCTCCCCGGGTGCAGGGTCTCACGCCCGATCGCCATCAAATTCAAATGCAGCTCCAATTTTTGCGTCTTGGCGTCACCTGGTTACCACCCGCACTCGCCATGGCAGAACTGGAACACCTTCTTAAGGGGTATGACGCCGACCACTGTCGGCTACTGGAAAACGTCCTGGATACAGCCCACCGGCATTACCTGGAGTCCTGTGGACCGCTAAAGAGAGAAGGGGGCCGCGTCGGGAACCGCATATCAGGCACCCGCCACGACGAAGCACATTTGTGTGTACGGTTTATGTCAACACGCTATGAATTGGCCACTGAGCTTTGTGCCGCTTATGTGTGCAGCAGGTATGCTTATGGGTGATCGTACCGGTTACTTCTTGTCTTCCAACGAGGCCAAGCGGCTAATTTCTTTCATACCGAGACGAGCGGCCACGCCCATGGCGGAGGCTTCGAGTTCGGCCTTGCCGTGTGAGACGATTTTGTCCATGGATTCCTGCATCAACTGGGTGCTGAAGGCCAGATTAACCGGCAGGTTGGCGATTGCGCCGGACAGAGACTGATATACTTCTTCAAGCTCGCGCTTTCCTGCCTTGCCTTTTGCCACCAGCAAAGCCAGTGCTTTCAGCTTTTCATTCACTTTCGCCATCTCGCGCTCAGAGGCTTCCCGGATCTGACGCTCATAACGTTCGCGTGTCGACTCAATATAGCCAATCTCCGGCTGGCGCTCATAGTCGCCGCGAATCAAACTGTTAATGGTACACGGCACGCCGTCACTCATTCCGAACGATGTGATCATTGAGGCCCACTGAGCCGGAGACAGACTGACTTTCAGAAGTGGGGAACGGCGTCTGCCTTCCGCCAGCCGATGACGGATCACTCCATCGCGCTCAACCTGCTCTGATTCACTGAAGGTCAGCGTAATCACCTCTTTATGAATGAGGTCGGAGGCATACAAGCGCTGCCCCGTCGTTGTCGTGCGGCTTACCGATACCTGCCCGTATGCCGTGTGACGGGTGATCACCTCTTCCATCTCGTTTTCTGTTACCGTCGGTATTACTGTGTTTTCCATTGTCATGCCCTGAATCGAATTAATGTTGACAGCGTCTGGCGTAATACCGATGTGAGACCGGACTGCCTGGGAACTTTACCCGTATCACTCGCTAAATTGGACGCCCGCTGACCGGAGTAACTCTCTGACATCGTCTGCCAGGAAATACGTTTCTGTTGTGTTGCCCGGGCCATCAAAGAAACAGGTCTCGGGCAACTGAATTGCCTGCGACTGCTGCTGTATCTGTTCCCGGGACTCGTTACTTTCGACGATAGCATCGGCAATGACTTCTGTTGCCCAATCGCGATCAAAGCCAGGCATCGTATGGAGTGATGCCACCATGTCGCTGGGTAAGGCATCGATATAGTCCAGAGCCGCCTGAGCTACCGAAATCAGTTCTTTCATGGTTGTCACCTTACTGTTGTGCTCATTCACCGCGCTTAACTCGCGTGAGCCGATTCTTTACGTTTATTGATAAGAAACTCTTCACCGCACGTTCCGCATTTCAAAATGTATTCTGCGTGCCTGAGTTGCTTTAAGGACATTGCTTTGCAAACGGGGCAGGCAAGGTGTTCTGAAAGCCGACGCATCAGTTGATTAATTTCAGAGCATTGTTCTGGCGTTAACTTGTGGCGGGTTTCCCACTTATAGGTCGCTTCCCGCACGACACGAGCCACGATATTTTTACCCTTCATCACTCTTGTCCTCCGGTGCAGCCAGCCATCTTACTCACTTCCGTGCGCATGTCAGCGAATAATGACCAGGTCAGGACCAAAACTGAATCCATCGCCCATCCGGTCGGAATGCTTCGATACATACGATTTCCCGTACTTCTCCAGGTCTTGCAGGCTTGATTTTGCCAGATTCCATGAATACTCATGCCCCCAGATTTCCCCATCCCGATCAGCAAATCTTGCGGGTTTATAGTTGTCCTTGAGCAGAGCATAGACACGTTCGAGAGTTGGTAATTCTGGACTGGTCTTAACGTTAGATGCGTCAGCGTTCGTCATTATTATGTACTCATTCGAGTTGATGGATAGGGAAGGTTGCACGCGAACTGTGGCGCTCCCCGTTTTACTGATAACCTGTCGGTGCTCATGCACTACGAAATTAGAATGATTGAAGGCACGTCACGCTTCCCGAAAACCTTTTCCCGTTCCGGCGTTTAGGAAGCGAGTATTCGCCGTCAAACCGGTAGATGCCGACCTTAGAGCAGGGTCCTCCGTCTTTAACCAATTCCCAGATGAAATCGGCACGGTCACTGAAATAGCCAGGACCTTCGTCAAAGGATGAAAATTCACTATGCACAACACACAGATCGCCGTGCTGACCGTTGATAAAAACGAAGTGACCTTTATGCTTTTCGCCTGGCTTCGCATCGAGGTGTCCAAACGTTTGATACATTACGGAGGCTTGATGTTCTGCCCCTGTCTTTCCAAGTAATTCACGCATCTCACTCCCCCTTTGCAGTTGCGACCATTGCACGGTAAACATCTGCAAGACGCTGGCTCATTAATCGAGACATTTTTCCAGTGGCCGAAGTTATCTGCTTCCGGCCTGCAATTAGCTGTTCCATCGTGGGAACTACCGGGACGCGGGTCATACCTTCCACTTCTCCTGCGCCAGTAGTGGTAACTTGATCAACATACTGCTCAACCTGATGCTGCTCTTCGTCGGTCCTCCATTATGATTTCTTCAATCAGACGTCTTACAACCCAGTTACTTAGGTTGCTTTGTGACGGAAGGCGCTTATACCTTCCGCCTCGGCCATTTCGTTGCCCGCGCTGAGCATTCCAGCGTCGAAGTACGCCATCGTTAATTTTCGGTGGTAGTGTGGCAACATCGCCCATCTGCCTGACTCCTGTCCTGAATTATTTCACTCGGGGCCAAAATACCGCTGTGTTGTTTGCCAGGTTACACCCCTGGCACCAACAGGGACGGGCTGTTATAAGAAAAGCGGTCTACTGGAGCATCTTCAAATCCGTGGTTCGGCGCATCTGGTGTCAGAACAAGGCCGTCATGTGCCGCGTGAATATGCAGCAGTGAATCACTGCCCGTGTCGATGTGCAGCGTCGGTACACCCCGATCGATCTCAAAAATGAGGCCGAAACAAGTCGTGCCGGATTCATTCACCACTTCACACTGAATGTTTTTCTCTTCTAACAACACCTTCACCTGATAGGACTGACAGTCTTCTTCTGGCAGCTGGGTTTCACCCAGTTGCCAGTCCTGTAACGTCCGGATAATCTCTGAAGGCGTTGCCTGCGATTCCGGCGTCAGAAGCGCATACACCTGCTGGCGGAACTGCTGGCTCAACTCCTCCATCAGGGGATTGTCCTCGCCATCGAAATGTTCTTCCCAGCCATCAGGATCAGCGTGCATCCAAACGTTATGCGTCAGAGACGGTAGTGAGTCGTCAGGGTGTACGATGAGATATGGGGAGCTTTCTTTTGTTTCCAGATAGCGGACAGGCTGGCCATCCAGCAAAGCTTCATCAACTGCCGTACCATCGGTTTCCGGCAATGCGATTTCCGTGACATTGCCGCCGCAATGCTCTGCCACAACACGCCCCAGATCCTCCATCAGTGCGCGATGTTTTTCTGGAGAATCCAGCTCGCCCAATAATTCCGGTTTTACCAGTAATGCAGTAATAATTGTTGCCAGTTCACGAGTTGAAATTAATTTAGCCATGATAGTCATCCTTTCATCTGATGTGTTAATTCTAACAGTTTCGGTTTGCTGGCTAATAACCCGGCGTGAAGTTTTTTAAAAATATATTCGCCCTTTAAACAAAGAGCGAACAATGGAATTAAAAAAGGACAAATTTGTAATTAATGAATCAGGAGGCTGCTTTAACTAATAAGCCAGGGCGACCGTTGGTATACCTGTCAGGCGGCGAAATACCGAATTCATGATTCAGGGAGTCAGTTGAAAGGACCATGCCGCCGTGAGCAGCCTGGACGTGCAGAACTGAAGGATCAGTGTCACCCGCGTTTACATGGACCGAGGGAACACCATTTTCAATTAACAACGTCAGGGCCATTACCAGGCGTGATTCCACATCCTGTACTGCCAGCTGGGCATGACCGCCGAGCGCCATAGTAACGATAAACTCTGCTGAAGACCCGGGCTGTTCGTCGTCGAGGTTGCAGTAATCACGCATTCGTACCACCTGCGAGGGAAGATTAGCATGGTTGGTTTGTGTCTGAAGGAGCATCCGCTGGAGGGCGTAGCGGCGAACTGAGCACTCTTTATGCGTCGGCAATTCATCAGGGCTTTCTTCGTCGCTGCCTTTGATATGGTCAAGCCAGCCATCTCGGGCATGGTGACGCCAGACATTATCGGTGAGGGAGTGCATGTCCGCGCCGGGAGATACGACGAGATAAGGGGTTACATCCGGAGAGGTCAGATAATCGGCCTGGCTTGATTCATCGCGATCCACCGGCATGATCACACCGTCAATCTCTCCTCCGCAATGTTTCGCCACCAGCTCAGCGATATCCTGCATAAATGCTTTATGCGACTCCGGTGTTTTTAATTCATTCATTAATGTGGGTTGCACCAGTAATCCACAGACAATTTCCGCAAGCTCGGCAGGTAATAGACATTTTGGCATGGTTGGTTCTCCTCTTTTTTGAATGAGAACACTCTAACATTCCGGCTTATTTTCCAAATAAGTTGAAGGCATTTATTTTTTTAAAAATTCATATCCAAACTATAATTAAAATAGTCCATTTTAATCTCAGAAAAGTAACTTTTCTAAAGGCTTACCGGGAGGGCATTAACGAGTGTTTCGTAATCACATTTGTGCCAGTTGAAAGCCGGTGTGCATGACCATTGTTTCGTGACCTTAAACCCAGGAATCGTCGAGCGTCTGGGAGAAAGGCTGCGACACCTTCGGTTAAGATGGGTCTTGTGAGTGGGGAAGGGACGCTACAGCCGGAAGACAAACTGAATCTGCCATTTCAGCCCGCGAGTATCCCGACCCTGTGCCACCGTTTTATAGCTAACATTTCTCCTTTACTGTAGCATTCTGCCGTTTCGCCATCCTCTCGGAACTTCGGTATACCGCGAGCGGAATATTTGCCAGTCATATGGCCCTTACTGGTAACCGGAAAAAAGCTTCATGAAGGCGGATAGGAAGTTCCTTAGACGCATATGGTGTTTTTAAAGGCACTGTTGCAAATAGTCGGTGGTGATAAACTTATCATCCCCTTTTGCTGATGGAGCTGCACATGAACCCATTCAAAGGCCGGCATTTTCAGCGTGACATCATTCTGTGGGCCGTACGCTGGTACTGCAAATACGGCATCAGTTACCGTGAGCTGCAGGAGATGCTGGCTGAACGCGGAGTGAATGTCGATCACTCCACGATTTACCGCTGGGTTCAGCGTTATGCGCCTGAAATGGAAAAACGGCTGCGCTGGTACTGGCGTAACCCTTCCGATCTTTGCCCGTGGCACATGGATGAAACCTACGTGAAGGTCAATGGCCGCTGGGCGTATCTGTACCGGGCCGTCGACAGCCGGGGCCGCACTGTCGATTTTTATCTCTCCTCCCGTCGTAACAGCAAAGCTGCATACCGGTTTCTGGGTAAAATCCTCAACAACGTGAAGAAGTGGCAGATCCCGCGATTCATCAACACGGATAAAGCGCCCGCCTATGGTCGCGCGCTTGCTCTGCTCAAACGCGAAGGCCGGTGCCCGTCTGACGTTGAACACCGACAGATTAAGTACCGGAACAACGTGATTGAATGCGATCATGGCAAACTGAAACGGATAATCGACGCCACGCTGGGATTTAAATCCATGAAGACGGCTTACGCCACCATCAAAGGTATTGAGGTGATGCGTGCACTACGCAAAGGCCAGGCCTCAGCATTTTATTATGGTGATCCCCTGGGCGAAT
>NZ_KQ089853.1:0-6213 GCF_001037575.1 Citrobacter sp. BIDMC107
AACCGTCGCACGGGAACAGTTCACCGTTCCCATGATATCGGTGTATGACATGCCAGCATTCAGGAGTCTGGCGATCTTCTCGTTTCGCTGGGCGTCTTCTGGGCGACCTTTGTATTTGCCAGCCTCCTTCGCCTTGCTGATTCCTTGCTCCTGACGACGTTTACGGTCGGTGTAGTCCTTACGTGCAATGGCGGCGAGCATATCCAGCATCATCCCGTTCAATGCTTCCAGCATTCGATTAGTAAACTCATCGCCGGACTGGATTAACTGGTGGCTGGTCGGTAAGTCTAACGCTACAACCCTGATCCCCTTGTTGCTTATAGTCTGCCGCAATACCTGCCAGTCGTCTGCCTTTAAGCGGCTCAGGCGGTCTACCTGCTCTACCAGCAATACATCATCCTTCTGTGCAATATCCAGCAATCGGAACAACTCAGGACGCTGCAAAGACGCTCCCGACTCGTTCTCTGTGAAATAGGTGGCGATGGTCATACCCTTAGAATGAGCGAACTCATCAAGTTGCTCTCTGGCGCGTGATGCGTCCTGCTCTTTAGTCGAGGCTCGGAGGTAGGCATAAACACGTGATGTCATGGAGGTGTCCCTTGTTAGTCTGTTTTTAGTGGTTCAATAATAACAGTCTATTAAGAGTGGTTCAATAAATGTTTTTCCCGGCCTGACTGGTTCAATAAACCAGTGCCTCTTTAGGTATACCTAAACCAGACCATATGACAGCCAGCATATCGTTCACCCCACCGGCAGATATTTGAAAAAGATCGGTGACAAGTTCCGATGGTGGCGAGCATCCGTCAGACACCGCAGCTCATGCGCCAGCAGGATATTTGCAACCAGCCGGTTACAGCATCATGGGAGTATCAACGATCCCGGCCGAGAGGGGCGGGTGCACTCGTCCGGCTATATGCAGCCCAAAATAAGCAGTTAGGGTATAGGGTATCTATAGTCGGCTATTTCCAGAAAATCAGGAGCTGCAAGGGATAGAGAGGAGATCGAGGAAATTTAGTATATAGGTAAGCATCTGAATAGTGGTTGACACTATGAGCAATGCGTATAGAATTATTTTAAGGATGGTTACAGGGATTTCGGTAACGAAATCGCATCCCACTTCCTGGAAACAGGTTCGTCCATGACGGTAAAGTGTCCTGCCCCGCCTTATGGCGGCTGAGACCCCCGAAAGGGGGTCGCCACTTTCTAAGCCTGAAAAAACCACCCAGCTTCAACTTTTCCTGTTAGTCAAAGCCAGTTCATCTCAATATACCTGACGCATATCATTTGATGCGGTTGTTTGCTTCCTTTGGTATCCAAGCATGTTTTTTCTGTCTACTTGCCGTATCAGTCGCGACCTTAAACAAACTGACAGCCTTATTTGGGATAGGCTCACCGGGAAACCCTGGGCCGTAACGAACGAAAAAGGCAGAAAGAATGTGCATCCGTAGTAAGCGCTTCTCTTTGTAGAAAGCAATGCAAATTTTGTACGGCTCAAGCTGTCCTGTAGCGCTATTCATCATATCCAACGTGAAGTACTTTTCCGCAGCGGTATGGAATAAACGCATATCAGGCAAGCTAAGCAGAATCTGACGGATCTGCTTAGATGCTTCATACCGCTCCATACAGACGGTCTTTTGCTCACGTCCATCCTGATAAGAAACCGGGATAACATAAGGCGTATTTTCTTTGGCAAAACAATGCAAACCGTAAGTAACCACGAAGGTAAAATCCTGCTTATCACCTTTATAAGTGATTTCGTGTGCATCGAGATGTGAAAGAGAATAAGTCGAACCGTTATGTTCAAACGAAGGCCAGTTCTGGATAGAGTCAATCTGGTATTTAGCCACTGCATAGATCCATGTAGGTCACATCCGCCTATTCTACCAGAGAATAAACAACCAGTTGGGAGCAAAGGACATGCGCGCCACAGGCTTTACAGAAGGCTTCGCCCCTCCTGACGAGCATCACAATTCAGACGCTCAAATCAAGAGTGGCGAAACCCGACACAGCTTAAAGATCCCCACCGTTTCCGATAAGTCGCTCCCTCGTGCGCTCCTGTGTTCCCACCTTGACGTTTGCAGCCAGCCTTTCCGCTCTTTCTACTTTGGGGGCGCTAACTCTCAGCTTCCCTGTGCTGGCACTGCTCGTTTTAGGTGGTTCGCTCCAAGCTGGATGATATGCACGAACTCCCCGTTTCATCCGACCGTTGCGCCTGCTGGGTAACTATTCTCACGATTCCAACCCCAGCGGACACGGCAAAGTGCCGTCAATGGCAACAGCCAATACGGTAAACAGAAGTGTGCGAGGTTGTATCGAGAGAATCTCAGTTAAAAGATTCTTGATGTGATTACCTGACTACGGCTACACTGGAAGGACGAATTTGGTGACACGTCTCGCACAAGACTGTTACCTCGGTTCAGAAACTTGCCGGTTTACTGAACCTTCGAAAAACCACCTTGCCGGGTGGTTTTTTCGTTTAAAGGATTCTGCCCCGTAATACTAAGGACGTCAATCTGTCAGTAGCTTTCTTGTTTAACAAAGACTTCTTCACTACCACTCCCTTCTATGTTTGGGCTGGTGACAATAAAGAATGACTTTTTACTTTTTTTAAAAAATTTGAGTGACATCGAGATATCTTTAGGACACAAAAAAATAATGGCAGAGTACGGCTCTCCCACATTATCGAGCCCCTCCATATGCTTATTAAACGCACACTTTAAATGTGTTTTATCACCGCTTGGGGTGTAAACGCCATCGTTCCCAGAAAAGACAAATTTAAAACTATTATCTTTTGGGGTGGCGGTAAAAACGTCCTGTGCTGCCATAGCGCTGCTGCAAAAAAGAAAGAAAAATAAAGCTCCAAGCCGAGTTCTCATTTTTTCACCGTTAAAACATAAAGCCCAAAGGAATCCAGTCTCGCAGAGCATTACTTCTTACATGGAAACGCGCTACGCAATGCAGCGTTCATGATTAACGAAGCGCCATCAGCGCGACGCTCAGGGTGATTTTCCAGGTACAATTTGACTACATCGAGCATTTGTCCGCTTGTTGCATTTTCTGGAGGGCAGATCATGCCAGACACATACATAATATCGACAGCCCCTGTGACATATCCCATGTAAAGACCGCTCTTAAATGATTCGTCATCACCGCTACGGCTGTTAAGCATGCGATCACTGGATTTTGACCAATCATACAAATCATTTCCATTTGTAGATTTAGCATTAACAGCAAATGAAAAGGCAAACATCCCAACGAAAAAAAGGAAGCGTTTCATGTTCATAGATACCGTAAAATGGGCTTCAAGCCCCCTAAAGAGAAACGTTAATCCTAACCATTAAACAACTTCCGCCAAAATCCCTTCTGACGTTCGACTCCCAACTCTTTCTTAACATTCTCCAGCTCTTTTACCGCTTCGTCACGTTCATTTTGCAACCCGGTCACCTGTTCCCGCAGGCTGTCGGCCTCCTGTTTATCCTCAAGCAATAATTGCTGTTTCTCGATCAACTTCCGTAGCTCGACCAACTCCCGCTGCATAGCCAAAATTGCATCGTCATTATGTTTAGTTTGTGACCGTGTAACGGTGTTTACTTTTTCCTCAGGAAGGGATACGGATCCGTAATGCCTGATTAGCTCGGATACATCGACGTATCGTTTACCATTCTGGCGGGTAACACTCACCAAACCCTTATCAATATGGGAGTAAAGCGTTTTTCGCGTGATACCTACCGCCTCAGCAGCCTGTGTAAGATTGAGTAGGCTCTGACTCTGTTTACTCACTGTATACCTGCCGATTTATCAATGTGTTTATTATGCATAGTATACACAAAAAAAAGTCATAAATATAAATGATAGGCATTCTCATTTAGAGCTTTTCATGGTAAAATGACCGAACACCAAGAAAACACACAAAATAGGAGACCTATTGACCTCAACGCCCATGCTGCCAACATTTGCAGCCCCGACCGATACGGAACGCACCAGCCTCGCCGCGATCCTGAATGATACCGGCCTCCGTGCCACAGTCCCCCGGATTAACGTCCTGCATTACCTGAATACAACCGATATTCCCGTAACCGCCGAGATAATTTCTCGCTGCGTTGATCTGCCGTTATCGACTGCGTACAGAACGCTCATGGCGCTGGAAGTGACCCATCTCGCAGGGGTCACTTTCGGACGCGGGGACGTCACCCGATGGTTCCGGTATACACCGGATACTCCCCAACATTGCGTCGCGTGCGGGCAGAGTTTTTACGGCGAATACGCCTGACCACCTGATACCCAAAAACTGACGAGATGATCGCACTAAGCGATCACACCAAATGACGCTCGCCAGAGAGCGCCTGCGGCCCGCTACGGCCTTTTCTCACCGATTACGGAGATAACCATGACTACAAAAAGACAGGCTCAGAGAGCCGCAGATAGCGATTTAAAGGCATTCCTGAGCGAAGCGTCTGACCGGTTCAGCCCCGACGCCGCCGTATTAGCCGCGCGGATTAATACAGCCATACAACGGTACACAGCCACCAGCACCACACAGCGTTTCAACGCCCCGGCACCACTGGTAATGCAACAGGTACAGGAACGGATTCTGGAGGGCTGGCGATATGACATCAGCACCCCTCAATCGATCTATCTCGCCGGTACCGGGAATATGAGTATCACGCTTCGTAAACCGGCGATGCTGGTGGAACAGGAGATCATTGACCTCAAACGCCAGGTCGAAGATAGCTACCACAACGAACTCGCTAACGCGATGGAACGTGAGGTAGATAAGCTGGTTCAGGACGCCGCCAACGAAGCCCAGCGACGCTCAGAAGAGGCTGTAGCAGTGGAGCATGATGCTATGCGCCAGCGTCTCCGCGATATGCTGTTAACCGGGGCGACAGCATGACAGTGACCAAGGAAAAAAGCGGGCCACCAGCGCCCGCATATATCGACCCAGAAGCTCTGGAACGTGCAGTCGCCACAGCTCGTAAAATCAGGGAAGCCAACCCGGAGAGGTACAAATCCGTACCCACCTCGCCGAAACTTTGCTGAGTAAAAAAGCTGGCAATAAATGCACCTCCACGTCAGTAGTGGCGCGGCATAGGGAGATTCTACTCATTCGATAAACGTACTGGTTTTTACTAATACCTGTAACCTGTACATACCAACCATCAACTGGAGGAACATTGACTCATGCAGTAACCAGCCACTACGACAATGGCAGATATCACCTTATCAACTCAGCTAACTACGCCTTCGGCGACAACACGTATAGCCTGAACTTCAAACCTGACAGCAAACGACACGCACCGATCCGTCAGGAAATAATGGACAGCTTCATCACCCAGCTCTGCGCGATGCAGTCCCATTACAGCAAAATCTTCGCCTTCCGGTTCGATCTGTCAGTTCCAGCAGGAATGCCTGTAGCTGAAAGCAATAAGTTAATCAGCGAACTGTTCACCCGGTTACGCGGTAAGTTCACAGCGAAGCGCTGGAATGGACAGCCGATTAAGAAATTTGCATATGGCTGGGTAAGAGAGAAAGAGAAGGCCAAGCAGGTTCACTACCATTGCTGGATTGCCTTGCCTCATTTTCAGGTAAGAGTTGCCGGATTCGGCAATGAGGGCACATTCGGACTGATCAACACTCTTTGGAGTGAGCTAACAGCACAGGTTGGTCGCGCCCGACCGTGTGATGGCACATACACCATCAATAGGGATGATCACTCATCGCTGGTGGCGCTGGTAGAACGAGTCTCCTACCTGGCTAAAGCTCGTGGAAAATACTCCACTGGGGATGGGCAACGTATGTTTTCAGCCTCAAAGCTGAGAATACAGGCCAATGCTTAACCGGGTTCATTCGCCACCGAGTCAGCTTCACGCACACGAAAAATATTTAGGGGTCATTTCCCATGACAAATTTGTCGCCAGCAGGCACAGCAACGCCCACAGCGATCTACACGACGCCGGTTTTCCCAGATTAAATGCGTGAATAACCCCTTTTAAAACAAAAAATCCCCGCACATGGCGAGGATCTCAATACACCCGACCGTCTCAGGTCGGCACTTTGGATTGTGGAAGGCGGGTTAGCCCGTGATGCCGGTCTCTTTCAGACTCTTGCTCACCTTGGCAACCGTCGCACGGGAACAGTTCACCGTTCCCATGATATCGGTGTATGACATGCCAGCATTCAGGAGTCTGGCGATCTTCTCGTTTCGCTGGGCGT